>NZ_KB907500.1:531000-805881 GCF_000382065.1 Stenotrophomonas hibiscicola ATCC 19867
GCCCACCCACACCGCCCCACCTTCGACAGGTTCACTCGGCTGTTGGCAACTGCGGCTTTGTTCCGCGCGGCTGTTGGTAGGTGTCGACCTTGGTCGACACATCTGTCAGATATCGAATGAGTCATCCACGCATGGCGTGGATCTACTGTATCGACCAAGGTCGACACCCACCGAGGCAATACGTCGTTCCAACAGATCGCGGAAAACTGTCGAAGGCGGGGTGGGTCCGGTTGCGGGGGCGTGAGCCGCATGGATGCGGCGACCGAGCTTACAGGGACGTACTTGCAGCGGCCCCCGCAACCGGACCCACCCCGCCATCCCACGGATAGCCCGCTGTCGCTGTTGCTGTTGCTTCGGCTGTTGCCGTTGCCTCTGCGTGTGCAGGGCGCAGCCCTGCAGCCCCCCCTTCCCTGAGCATTCCGCGCAGTGGTTTGAGCGCCGCGCACACGCCAGCCACGGCACGCTAGGCCAACGGAACCGCCCGTCATCCACCGAGACCCCTCATGACCCTGCGTCGCCTGCCACTGCACGCCACCCTGCTGCTGGCCCTGTCCTCGTTGCCACTGGCCGCCCTGGCCGAAGCCACCTCGCCCGCCCCCACCCAGCAGGTGCCCGGCGTCTACCACCAGCGCGTCGGTGCGCTGCAGGTCACCGCCCTGTTCGATGGCGTGGTCGCGCTGGGCCGGCAGGAAGTGGTGGACGTGCCGCCCACCCTGGTCAGCCGCCTGCTGGAAGGCCGCTACGTGCCCGAAGACAAGAAAGGCCTGCAGACCGCGATCAACGCCTTCCTGGTGCGCCAGGGCAACCACCTGACTTTGGTCGACACCGGCACCGCGCAGTGCTTTGGCCCCGGCCTGGGCCAGGTGCTGGGCAATCTGCGCGCCTCCGGCGTCGACCCGACCGAGGTGGATGAGGTGCTGCTGACCCACGCCCATCCGGACCACCTGTGTGGCGTGCTCGATGCACAGGGCAAGCCGGCCTATCCCAATGCCACGGTGTGGCTGTCCAAGGCCGATGCCGATTACTGGCTCAACCCCGCCAGCGAGGCCACCGCGCCGAAGGGCGTGCGCTTCGCCTTCCCACTGGCACGCAACGCGGTGGCGCCGTATCAGGCCAGCGGCCACCTGCGCACCTTCAGCCCCGGCGATGCCCTGCCCGGCGGCGCGGTGGCGATGGACACCCATGGCCACACCCCCGGCCATGTCTCCTACCGGTTCCACAGCCAGGGCCAGTCACTGCTGGTATGGGGCGATGTGCTGCACTTCCACGCGGTGCAGTTCGCGCATCCGGAAGCGGCATTTGAGGCGGATTCGGACCGCAAGGCGGCCATCGCCAGCCGTCGCGGGCTGCTGCAGCAGGCCACCGCCAACGGTTGGTGGGTGGCCGGTGCGCACCTGCCGTTCCCGGGCCTGGGCCATGTGCGTGGCGAGGGCAAGGCCTATGCGTGGGTGCCGGCGGAGTATTCGCCGTTGAAATGACCCGTGTAGAGCCGAGCCCATGCTCGGCTACCGCGCTCAGCGTGCCGGGATTCCACAGCCGAGCGTAGGCTCGGCTCTACAGGAAGGCAGGGGATGCCTTACTCCAGCCCCAGCCAGCCGCCGATCACGCCACGGGCTTCGTCCACGCCGGTACGGTCTTCGCCGGAGAACACCTGCACGCTGACGCTGTCACCGTAGGCCGATTGCAGCTCCTTGCGCACCTTCTGCAGGGACTGCATCTGCTGGCTGCGGCTGAGCTTGTCCGCCTTGGTCAGCAACGCGTGCGCCGGCAGGCCGCGCTGCACGGCGTAGGACAGCATCTGCCGGTCGTAGTCCTTCAGCGGATGGCGGATGTCCATCACCACCACCAGCCCCTTCAGGGCTTCGCGGGTGCGGAAGTACTTGTCGATGAAGGCCTGCCAGTGCGCCTGCAGGTCCAGCGGCACCTTGGCGTAGCCGTAACCGGGCAGGTCGACCAGATGCGCTTCCGGGGTGACCTGGAAGAACACCAGCTGCTGGGTGCGGCCAGGGGTCTTGGAGACACGGGCCAAGGCGTTCTGGCGGGTCAGCGCGTTGAGCGCACTGGACTTGCCAGCGTTGGAGCGGCCGGCGAAGGCCACTTCAGCCCCTTCGTCGGGCGGCAGCTGCCGCACGTTGTGGGCCGAAAGGTGGTAACGGGCGCGTTCGATGAGCAATGACATATGCCTAGGATCGCATGTTGCGACGCCGCGCGCCCGTGCCGGCGGCCGTTGCGGGCATTTTGCTGCACTGCTGCGTTGACCGTGTGCTGAAACGGCGTTGATAATCCGGGCGATGCCGGCGGCCGCCGCCCGGCCCGGTCCATACGGAGCTTCAGCATGCGCCACGCTCGCGTTCTTGCCGTATCCGCCCTTGCCACTGCTGTAGTCGTTGCCGCTGCTGCGTTCGCGCAGACCACGTTGACCCCGCTGCCCGACAACGGGCCGATCAATACCGCCTCGCTGGAGGTGGATTTCAGCAAGACCCACTGGGGCGATGCCAAGGCCGGCCAGGCCAAGGCCTCGGCCTGCGCGGCCTGTCATGGCGTCGACGGCAATTCCACGGTGGAGATGTATCCGTCCATTGCCGGCCAGAGCGAACGCTACGTGGCCCAGCAGATGGCGCTGATCGCCAATGGCCAGCGCAGTTCCGGCGCAGCAGTGGCGATGGTGCCGTTCGTGCAGAACCTCACCCCGCAGGACATGCGTGATATCGGCGCCTACTTCGCCACGCAGAAAGCCAACGCCGGCATCGCCGATGACACGGCGGTCACCGAGGGCCCCTACAAGGGCATGAAGTTCTACGAGATCGGCCAGCAGCTGTACCGCGGCGGCGATGCCAAGCGCGGCCTGCCGGCCTGCATGGCCTGCCATGGCCCCAGCGGTGCCGGCAATCCCGGCCCGGCCTATCCGCATCTCGGTGGCCAGCACGCCAGCTATGTCGCGCGCCGCCTGCAGGAGTATCAGGCCGGCCAGACCAACGAGACCGACAAGGCACACTTCCAGATCATGGCCACGGTCGCGCAGAAGCTGAGCGAGCAGGAGGTGCAGGCGCTGTCGAGCTACCTGCAGGGCCTGCACAACAAGGCCGACGACGTGGCCGCTGCAGCTACGCCGACGCAACCGGCTGCCGCCCCCTGACCACCACTGGTCGGCCTGGGCCGCCACGTCGGCCCACGGCTGCGGTATGTTCCTTCACGCCGGCGGCTGCGCCGGCGTTGCTTTTTTCAACGGAGATGCGTGTCGATGAGGTTGATTTCCCGCCTGCTGTTGTCCGTGCTGGTACTGCTGCCGCTGGCAGCCTGCGCCGCCACCCCCGCCAATGCCCCGCTGGTCGAGGGCAAAGACTACGAGCGCATCGCGCAGCCGGGCCCGTTCCAGCCGTTGGCCGGCAAGATCGAGGTGGTCGAGGTCTTCGGCTACACCTGCCCGCATTGCGCCCACTTTGAACCGCAACTGGAAGCCTGGGCGGCCAAGCTGCCGGCCGACGTGCGCTTCACCCCGGTCCCGGCCGCCTTCGGTGGCGCCTGGGATGCATGGGCCCTGGCCTACTACGCCGCCGACGAAGTCGGCGTGGCCAAGCGCAGCCACGCGGCGGTCTTCAAGGCCCTGCACCAGGATGGCTCGCTGCCGATGCAGAACGTTTCGGCCGATGAGCTTGCCACCTTCTACAAGGCCTACGGGGTGACCCCGGACCGTTATCTGCAGGCCCTGCGCGGCGATGCCGTACAGAAGAAGGTCGATGCCGCCCGCGCGTTCGCCCAGCGCACCAGGATCCCGGGTACCCCGGCGCTGATCATCAATGGCCAGTATCTGGTGCGCGGCAACAGCTTCGACGACCAGCTGCGCATCGCCTCGGCCCTGATCGCCCAGGCCCGCGCCGCCCGCGGCCGCTGAACCAACACACACCATCGACACGGCGCTGTCGCCGCCGCATGTCATCATTTCCCCCTGGCTGGCGCCTGGCGCCGGCCCCCACCTTTCCAGATGCTGGAGACGTTTCCATGAAGATCCGTTACGCCCTCGCCCTCGCAGCGCTGCTGCCGATCCTGGCGGCCTGCAAGGCCGACGACGGCAGCACCAACACCACCGCGGCGCCGGCCGAACCGGCTGCAGCTCCGGCGGCCACCGAACCGGCCGCTCCGACCGCGGGCAGCGAAGGCACCGCTCCGGCTGCCGCCGAAGGTGAAAAGGCCCCGGCCGAAGCCGCCCCCGCCGCGGCGCCGGCCCCGACCACTGCCGCGCTGACCGGCCCGGCCCCGGTGGAAGGCGCCGATTACCAGGTGATCCCGAACGGCCAGCCGTTCCAGCCGGCTGCCGGCAAGATCGAAGTGACCGAGATCTTCGGCTACGTCTGCCCGGCCTGCGCCGCATTCCAGCCGCTGGTCGGCCCGTGGAAGGCCGGCCTGCCCAGCGACGTGAACTTCGTCTACGTGCCGGCCATGTTCGGCGGCACCTGGGATGACTACGCCCGTGCCTTCTACGCCGCGCAGACCCTGGGCGTGCAGGAAAAGACCCACGAAGCGCTGTACGCCGCCATCCACTCGCAGAAGACCCTGAAGGGCGAGCGCGGCCGTGACTCGGTGGAAGACATCGCCAAGTTCTACGCCGCCTACGGCGTCGATCCGAAGCAGTTCGCCGCCACCATGGGCAGCTTCGCGGTGAATGCCAAGACCAACTCGGCCAAGCAGTTCGCCCAGCGCAGCCAGATCAGCGGCACCCCGTCGATCATCGTCAACGGCAAGTACCTGGTGAAGGGCAAGAGCTTCCCGGACATGCTGCGCATTGCCGACCACCTGATCGCCCGCGAACGCGGTGCGGCCCAGGCTCACTGATCCAAAGGACGTTGTTCCCGGCCGTGAATTCCCCCCGCACACGGACCCTGCGTTTGCTGACGGCCAACATCCAGGCCGGCTCAAGTACCCGCCGCTACAGCGACTATGTGACCCGCAGCTGGTCACATGCGCTGCCGGCGGGTCGCAAGCGCAGCAGCCTGGACGCGATCGCCACGCTGGCGCGCGACCATGACATCGTCGGCCTGCAGGAGGCCGACCCGGGCAGCCTGCGTTCGGGCTTCACCAACCAGACCCACTACCTGGCCCAACGCGCCGGCTTCAACTACTGGAGTCACCAGCCGAACCGGCGCATGGGCGGGGTCGCATCCAGCGCCAATGGCCTGCTGAGCAAGCTGGAACCGGTTGAAGTGCAGGATCACGCCCTGCCCGGCCGCATCGGCGGGCGCGGCGTGCTGCTGGCCAAGTTCGGCGACGGCGCCGATGGCCTGGCGGTGGCAGTGGCGCATCTGTCGCTGGGCGCGGGCTCGCGGATGTCGCAGCTGGGCTTCATCGCCGAGCTGTTGTCCGACCACCCCAACGCGGTGTTGATGGGTGACTTCAACTGCCTGGCCGAACGCCCGGAAATGCAGGTGCTGTACCAGAAGACCCGGCTGCAGCCCCCGGGCTGCATCGTGCCGACTTTCCCCAGCTGGCGCCCCGACCGCGCCATCGACCACATCCTGGTCAGCAGTGGCCTGCAGACCCGCACCGTGGAAGCCGTACCAGCCGCGTTCTCCGATCACCTCGCCCTGGCGATGCAGATCGACGTCCCGGCCGACGCCCTGCGCTGACTCGCCGTTACGGTAGGTGCGGACCGTTGGTCCGCACGCTCTGCGCCGGGCGCCGCCCGGCGCCCCCTAAATCGGGGCATAAACGACTTAATCCCCTCCGTCCCCTTTTTTTCAGGCGGTGACGGGTGCCTTCAACCGCCGCGCGGTCATCGTGCTGCCCACCGAGGCCAGCACCGTGCAACCGATCGCCAGCCACTGCAATCCATGCAGGTGCTCGTGCAGCAGCAGCATCGCCCACAGCGCGGCCACCGCCGGCTCCATGCTGATCAGGATGCCAAAGGTCTCCTTCGGCAGGCGCTTGAGCGCCATCATTTCCAGCGACATCGGGATCGCGCTGGACACCAGTGCCACCAGCAGGCCCGCCGCCAGGATCTTCGGGTCGAGCAGCGCGGCACCGGCATGCACCACGCCCACCGGCACCACCACCAGCGACGCGGCCAGCAGCCCCAGCGACACCGAGTGCCCAGCGTGCAGATGACCGGCACGCTTGCCGAACACGATGTACAGGCCCCAGCACGCCGCTGCGCCCATCGCATACAGCACGCCAGCCGGATCCAGCGCCGGGCCACCGCCCAGCGGCAGCAGCAGCAACAAACCCACCACCGCGCAGCCCACCCAGACGAAGTCGATGGGGCGTCGTGATGACAACATCGCCACCGTCAGCGGCCCGGTGAACTCGATGGCCACCGCGATGCCGAAGGGAATCGTGCGCAGCGCCATGTAGAACAGCAGGTTCATCAGGCCCAGGGTGAGCCCGTAGCGCAGGATGGTGATCGCGTCCACGCGGCTGGTCTTCCAGCGCCATGGCCGCCAGAACATCAGCAGCAACAGTGCCGAGAAGCCCACGCGCAGCGCGCTGGTGCCCTGGGCGCCGATCAGCGGGAACAGGTGTTTTGCGTAGGAGGTGCCGATGGCCAACGAGGTGACCGAGCCGAGCAACGCCAGCGCCGGCAACATCGGCGCGAGTCGTGAGGTCTGCATGCGCAAAGTCTATTGCGCCGGCGCCGAGCACTTGGCTCAATTGACAGCCTGTTCGTGCAACTTCTGCTCGCCATGGCCATCGCTCCCGTGCTCGACAGCTTCGACCGCGCCATCCTCGACCTCCTGCAGCGGAATAACACCCTGCCGCAGCGCGAAATCGCCGAGGCCGTGCACCTGTCCACCCCGGCCGTGCAACGCCGCATCAAGCGCCTGCAGGACAGTGGCGTGATCGCCGCCAACGTGGCGGTAGTCGCCGCAGCCAAGGTCGGGCGACCGCTGACCATCATCGTCGAGGTGCGCGTGGTCAGCGAGCAGCGCGAACGCGTGGCGCCGTTCAAGCGCCGCGTGCAGGACGACCCGGCGGTGCAGCAGTGCTACTCGATCACCGGCGACGGCGATTTCCTGCTGCTGGTGTCGGCCGCGTCGATGGAAGAGTACGAGGCGATCACCGAGCGGCTGTTCGGTGGCGATGACAACATCGAGCGCTTCCGCACCTCGGTAGCACTGGGCACGCTGAAGCGGAGTTTCGAGGTTCCGCTGCTGCCGGTCCTGTAGCGTCGAGCCATGCTCGACTGCCTTTTGACCGCAAAACTGAAGCAGTCGAGCATGGCTGGACTCTACACTCCGAAACCATGAGCACATCGCCCTCCCCCGCCCACCGCCTGCGCCGCTGGTTGCTGCGCCTGTGGCTGGCCATTGCCGTCGTTGCGATGATGGCGTTGTGGAACAGTCCCTGGGCCGCCGCACCGAAGATGCTGTGGGCAATCTCACGGATGCCGCCAGCCGCCGAACTGCCGGTGCCAGTGGACGGCGTGCGGCCACGCCAGATTGCCGATACCTTCGGTGCGCCGCGAGGCCGTGACCGCTCGCACGCCGGCATCGACATCTTCGCCAGCCGTGGTACGCCAGTGCGCAGCGCCACGGTCGGTGTCATCGCGGATGTCAGCGAACGTGGGCTCGGCGGGCGCCAGGTGTGGGTGATCGGGCCCGGACGCGAGCGCTACTACTACGCGCACCTGGAAAGCTGGGCCGATGGCCTGGCGCGTGGCCAGGTGGTCCAGCCCGGCGACCTGCTCGGCCATGTGGGCGACAGCGGCAACGCCAAGGGCACGCCCCCGCACCTGCACTGGGGCATCTACGGCGCAGACGGCGCCCGCGACCCGCTGCCACTGCTGCGCTGACCGCCATTGCGCACCCGCGCATCGATCTGTTCATGGTTTGTAAATAGGAATAGTTCGTATTACCATTTCTTTCGTTTCCGGTGGCGCCAGGACGGCCTGCCCGCCCTCCCCCTACCCGTAGCGCCTCGCCTTCTGGATGCCGGCCGAGCGCGCGTGCTCGTCCAGGACCCCCATGACCCGTTCCGCCTTCCGTACCCCGCAGCCGCAACGGCTGTCCGTTGCCGTGCTCGCCGTTCTCTGCGCCGTGGCCCCGGCCGCCTTCGCCGACACCGCCGCCGATCCGACCACCCTCGACAAGGTGGTGGTCAAGGGCGAACGCGCCGAAGGCTATTCGGTGCGCCGCACCTCGGCCGGTACCCGCTTCGACCTGGCACCGCGCGAGATCCCGCAGTCGCTCAGCATCATCAGCCACCAGCGCATCGAAGATCAGAACCTGGACGACATCATCGACGTGCTGGCCAACACCACCGGCGTGACCAGTACCCAGTCCGACAGCGAGCGCACCGAGTTCTACGCACGTGGGTTCTACATCGACGCCTACCAGTTCGATGGCCTGCCCACGCAGATGGTGCAGAACTGGAGCTACGGTGATTCCGGCCTGGACCTTGCGCTGTACGACCGCGTGGAAGTGGTGCGTGGCGCCACCGGCCTGCTCAGTGGTGCCGGCAATCCGTCCGCGTCGGTGAACCTGATCCGCAAGCATGCCGACAGTGCCGAGCTGGCCGGCAGCGTGTCGGTGAACGTCGGCAGCTGGGGCCGCACCCGCACCACCGTGGACGTAGGCAGCGCGCTCAACGCCAGTGGCACGGTGCGCGGCCGCGTAATCGGCAGCTACCTGGACACCGATGGCCAGATGGACCGCTACAACCAGCGCAAGACGCTGGGCTATGCCGTCATCGACGCCGACCTGACCCCGGACACGCAGCTGAGCGTGGGCTACGACTACCAGCAGAAGCGCGCCAATGGCGCGACCTGGGGCGGCTTCCCGATGTGGTACGCCGATGGCAGCCCGACGAACTATCCGACCTCGTTCAATCCGTCGCCGGACTGGACCTACTGGGACACCACCAGCAAGCGTGCGTTCGCCACCCTGCAGCACGCCTTCAGCAACGGCTGGAAGTTCAAGATCGGCGCCACCCACGACCGCACCAAGGCCGACGACAAGCTGTTCTATCCGGCCTATACCGCATTCAACAAGACCACGGGCGCCGGCATCACGCCGATGGCCGGCTTCTACAACACCGAGCGCAAGGTCGACGGCATTGATGGCTACATCGACGGTCCGTTCCAGCTGTTGGGCCGCGAACACCAGTTCATGGCCGGCCTGAGCTACAACAAGCGCGAATTCGCCAACTACGGTGACTTCCAGATGGGCGGTCCCGGCACCGGCTGGAATCCCTTCAGCTCCTATCTCGACTGGACCGGCAACATCGCCCAGCCGAACTGGAACCCGCTGGCGCTGGCCAGCCAGGGCACCATCACCCAGAAGGCCGGCTATGCCGCCGCGCGCCTGTCGCTGGCTGATCCGCTGAAGCTGATCCTCGGTGCGCGCTACACCCACTGGAAGAGCGAAGGCGAGAACGACGACCGCGAACACAAGGTGACCACCCCGTACGCCGGCCTGGTGTATGACATCAACGACACCTACTCCGCGTACGCCAGCTACACCGAGATCTTCCAGCCGCAGACCGCGCGCGACCGCAACGACCGTTATCTCGATCCGGTAGACGGCAAGAGCTACGAGGTGGGCGTCAAGGGCGCCTGGTTCGACAACCGTCTGAACGCCTCGTTGGCGGTGTTCCGCATCGAGCAGGACAACGTCGCCCAGGTCACCAGCGAACCGATCATCGGCCGCCCGGGCGAGTTCGCCTCGATCGCTGCGCGCGGCACCGTGAGCCGTGGCTTCGAGTTCGAAGTGAACGGCGAACTGGCCCCGGGCTGGAATGCGACCTTCGGTGCTTCGCGCTATGTGGCCAAGGACATCAACGGTGCCGACATCAACACCAACCTGCCGCAGACCGCGCTGAAGCTGTTCACCAGCTACACCCCGCAATCGCTGCAGGAATTGACCGTCGGCGGCGGTGCCAACTGGCAGAACCGCATCTACTACGCCGCACCGGTGGTGGGCCGCTTCGAACAGGAAGGGTATGCGCTGGTCAGTGCCTTCGTGCGCTACCGCATCTCGCCGAAGTTCAGCGTGCAGGCCAACCTCAACAACCTGCTGGACAAGAAGTACTACTCGCAGATCACCGGCTACGGTGCGTACGGCGATGGCCGGAATGGCTCGCTGACGTTCACCTGGGCGTTCTGATCAGGCGCGGGGCACGATCGCCCCGCACCTGTAGAGCCGAGCCCACGCTCGGCTGATTCTCTGAGCCGAGCGTGGGCTCGGCTCTACACCAGCAAGGCAGCGCCGGAACTGACCGGCACTGCCACCGTTACATCAGAAGCGCAGGTCCGCGCGCAGGTACCAGTAGCGGCCACGCGGGATGTCATAGGTCGAAGCGTCGTAACCGTTCAACGAGCACGACAGGCAGATCGGCGGATCCTTGTCGAACACGTTGTTCAGGCCGGCCGTCAGCTGCAGCCCCTTCATCCAGTCGATCTTGTAGCCCACCTGCATGTCATGGAAGGTGGTGGCCGACAGCGTATTGGTGCCCGCAGCCTGGTTGCTGCAGACCGGAAACACGGAAGCGTCACCGCAGTTTTCGGTCAGTTCGGAGATATGCCGCACGGTCCAGTTGGCGCTCCAGCGATCCAGCGTCCAGCCGATACTGGCATTGCTGGTCCATTCCGGAATCGAGCTGTCGGCCACTTCCACGCCCGGCTTCTGCGGCTGCTTCTGGCCCGCCGCACCGGTGGCTTCGTAGCGACCCACGAAGGTGTTCTTCCAGCCCAGCTTGAACTGACCGATCGAGCTCTGCGGCAACGTCCAGAACAGATCCACATCCCAGCCATCGGTCTTGATCGAACCCAGATTGGTCAGGCGGTTGTTGAAGCTGCTGACCGCGCCGGTGCTGGCACGGGTGATGCCGTTGCAGTAGATCGGGTCCAGCGTGTCCACGCACAGGTCCAGCTGGGTCTGCGCGTTGATTGCCTGGATCGCGCCGTCGATGGCATGGCGGTAGAAGGTCACTTCCACATCGAAGCGTTCCGACCACGAACTGTTGCTGCCAAACCATGGGCTCCACACGAAGCCTGCGCTGAAGCTGCGCGAGCGTTCCGGATCCAGCTCGCGGTTGCCGCCAGTGGTCACCGAGATCTGCGAGTTGGCCTGCTGGAACCCGGCCGGTACGCCCAGCGCAGCACAGTTGGCCGCGCTGCCACGCGGCGGCGTACCGCCCAGGCCCACCGAGCACGGATCGAACAGCTGCAGGTCGGCACGCGCGGCCGAGCCGTACAGCTCACCGATCGATGGTGCACGGAAGCCTTCGGCATAGGTCGTGCGCAGCACGAAGTCATCGGTCACCTGCCAGCGCAGGCCGTACTTGGGCGTGAATTCACCACCGAAGGTGGAGTAGTCCGAGTAGCGCCCGGCCAGGCTCAGGTCCAGCTTCTTGCCGAAGGTCGAATCGGCGAAGATCGGCACGCTCAACTCCAGATACGCCTCGTTGACGTCATAGGAGCCCGAGGTCGGCTGCGACGGCACGCCGTTGTAGTGGCCGGCCACCGTCAGCGGATCGGGCTGGTACGAACCCTCGTACTTGCGATACTCGAAGCCGGTAGCGAACGACACCGGGCCGGCCGGCAGCGTGAACAGGTCGCTGGACAGGTTGGCGGTGAACAGGCTCAGTTCGTTCTGGCTGCGGTCACGCACCACCGGCTGGATCCACTTCAGCATGTCCGGGGTGATCGAACCGACACCGCCGAAGATGTTCAGCGGCACGCAGCCCGGCGTCGCCGCACAGACCGACGGATCGCCCAACGCCATGTTGACGTTGTAGATGTTGTAGCTGCCGTAGTTGGTCTGTTCGGCCTTGTTCTTGCTGTACATGCCGTTGACGTCCCAGTACCAGCTGCGGTCAGCCGCCTGGAAGTTGCCGACGAAGCCGGTGGCGAAATAGGTGGTGTCCACTTCCTGCTTGAACACGCGCGCGCCGCCTTCCACCGGGCGGCGGCCGATCAGGCTCAGGTTGTCACCCGAGACCAGGTCGAAGCCGAACGGGTTGTACGGATTGAGCGCGGACACGGTGATGTTGTCGGCCAGCGGATTGCCGGTGGCGCCATCGGGGCCGAAGAACAGCGGCTCCGGGCCGGCCTGGTTGGTCGACTCACGACGGTTGCCCAGTGCCTTGACGTACCACTGCACGTTGTCGGTGATGTCGAAGCGGAACTGACCGAACAGGCCCTTACGCTCCGAGGGCGTCAGCACCATGTTGTACTCGGCGAAATTGAACCGGTCGGCGCTGGTGAAGCAGTGATAGTCATCGGTGCGCGCGCAGCCGGCGCTGCCGTCGTAGCGCGGGTTGCTCACGCCGGTATTGGGCACGATGTTCTGCACCGCGCCGGTGTTCGGGTCGGTGAACATGAAACGACCCTGCGGAATGCCACCGCTGCCGAACGCCAGCCCGGTGCCGGGAATCGGGAAGCGCGACTGCTCGCGGTCCTTGGCAAACACCGGATCCTGCTTGGTCCAGCTGGCGCCCAGGAACAGGCTGAAGCGGTCGCCGCTCTTGCCCCAGGCCAGGTCCACGCCCTTCTGCGTGCCATCGCCCTTGCTGTACTCGCCATAATTCAGGGTCACCTGGCCGCCATCGAAGTCACGGCGGGTGATGATGTTGACCACGCCGGCAATGGCGTCGGAACCGTACAGCGACGACGCGCCATCTTCCAGCACTTCGATGCGCTCGACGATGGCCAGCGGAATGGTATTGAGATCGGTGGCCGAGCCGACGCCGGATGCGGATGACTCATTGACCCAGCGGATGCCGTCGACCAGCACCAGCACGCGCTTGGCGCCCAGGTGGCGCAGGTCCACCTGCGCCGAACCGGCACCTACACCACTGCCATCGGGCGGGAAGCCGAAGTTGCCGGACGAGTTGAACTTGGCGTTGAGCGCCGAACCGGAACCGGTGAGCTGCTGCAGCACTTCGCCGATCGAGGTCAGGCCGGTGCGTTCGATATCGCCGCGCGTCAGCGTCTGGATCGGCACCTGGCCTTCCACCTCAGCGCGCTTGATGCGGGTACCGGTGACTTCCACCGCATCCAGGTTGGTGGTGGATTGTGCAGCGGCACCCAACGGTGCCAGGGTCATCACGCACAGCGCGACGGCAACCGCCAAAGGGCGGTGGTGCAGGTGATTCATTCGCTCTCTCTCCAAAGGAATGTCGGGACATAGGCTGCCGCACTCCCTCCCTGCATGGCGGCGCCGTCTCCTTTGTAAACAAGTGGTAAAAATCGCGGCGTGACCGGCGACACCTTTTCACGCAATCCTGACGAATGAACCGTCGGCATCCGCAATTAGTTCAGTATCTAGGAATTATTTTAAATTCCAGAATTTTGCCAGCTTGAACCACGAATCCGGCAGAGACTCAGACCTCCGACGCTCAAAGCGAGGTTCAATCGTGAAAGCAACTACTGCCAGACTGCAAGCAGCGATCATCGCACTTGTCTTCTTTTCATTTGCAGGTGAATCCGAAGCAGGCGGCCTCATCGAGTGCAACAATTGCGTATCGCCCAAATCCGTCGCTCTACAGTCTGGATCTGGCCTCACAGTGATAATTGACTTCGAAAAAGCACAACTGACCGCATTCGATGTTGAATATGACCGGGAAATGAGAAAATGGAGAGCCCTTCCGACCCCTGTACCCAGCCAGATCCAAATGGCATTTCTCCGGATTGTGGAAAGTGTATCTGGCGTTAGTGATCAGCCGAGCCGCGCTTTTCCAAATGCGGGGGGAGGCGCAATGGTTCCCCTCCACCCCGACAATCCGGGGAATTCCAATGGGATGCGATTTCCAGAGTCGTACAAATCGTCCGACGCGTTCGAGATCGTCAGCTCTGCGACCATGAGGACGCGACTAGGCCAGTATTTGGCCCTAGAAATCGCAGGAGCCAATACAAGCAACCCAGCGTGGAACAGCTTCGCGCTTTCCATACAGCAATTTTCGCTCAACTGGGCAAGCATAAAAGGGGGCGGATCAGTCAATATAGTAATTACTTGGAGAGACGGATCAAAAACCCTCTATCGAATCACCCCTGATAACGTAGCAGAGGCCAAATACCAGAAAGGTGAGAGCCGGGACGGCACTGGAAACAAAGTCCCAGATGAGACCATTGCAGATCCTGTCACGGCTCCTTCTTACGCTGGACAGTATTACTTCCGCCACGACGGCGATGTCGATAAATGGGCCCGCTCTGCTCAGATGTATGGTGTGCCGGTCCAACGCGGGTCCAGCAGTCGAATTTCCTGCAGCTGGGACGGCCGCACAGTCTATTGCCAGCAATACTGACTAAAGGTGGACGCTGTTGAGGCACACCGCCCCCCAACAGCGCCCCACCCATCTCACCGCACGAAAGCAATCCGCTCCATGCCGGTCGCCTCGGCCGCAGCCAATATCCGCGCCATGCCTTCGTACTCGGCCGCCGGATCGGTGGCGATGCGCAGCTCCGGCCGGTTGCCGGCATGTTCGCCCGCCTGTGCCTGCAGGCGCGCCTGCAGTTCGCCGATCGCCATCGGCTGGCCGTTCCAGCTGAGCTGGTTGGCAGCGTCCAGGCGCAGCTCGATCGGCGGTGGCGGTTCGGGACGGTCGACCACCCGATCGGTGGCCTGCGGCAATTGCACGGCAATCGGCCGGGCCACGATCGGCGCGGTCACGATGAAGATGATCAACAGCACCAGCATCACATCCACCAGTGGCGTGACATTGATGTCCGCCAGCGGGCCGCTTCTTCCTGCGCTACTGAACGCCATGTGCCGCTCCCTGCAGCCGGGCCGTTCGCCCAAGGCCGACGTTACGACGCCTCCCATCCGCTGCGGCAGTGGCCTGCGCGGGGTCATTCAGCTGTCGTTGCCGACGCTCGGCGTGCACGCAATGCGAAACTGAATTCAGCCATCGCCCGCTATGCTGGTCGCCATGACCCGACGCACTTCAACTGCCCTGTCCCTGCTGCCCTTGGCCACCACGCTGCTGATCGGCTGCGCCAACGCCCAGTCCCTCGACGCCCAGAACGCGCAGCTGAAGGCTGCGATCGCTGCCGCCGAACGCGGCCAGTTCGATCCCGGCCAGGCCGCTGCACTCAGCCGCCATCCGGCTTACGGATGGCTGGAGTACGCCAACCTGCGCCGCAACATCGACACCGTCGATACCGCGCAGGCACAGGCCTTCCTCAAGCGCTATGACGGCCAGGCCGTGGCCAACACGTTCCGCAGCGTGTGGCTGCCCTCGGTCGCACGCCGCCAGGACTGGCCCACCCTGCTCGCCAACTGGGTGCCCACCGACAACGCCGGCCTGCGCTGTGCGCAGCTGACCGCGCGTCAGGTGACCGGCAAGGTCGATCCGCAGTGGATCAGCGAGGCGCAGGACCTGTGGCGCAAGAACGGCAAGTCGCTGCCGGACAGCTGTGATGCCGTTTTCGCCGTGCTGCAGGCGCAGGGTGGCCTGAGCGACGCCCTGCGCTGGGAACGCATCGATGCCGCCGCCGACGCCCAGCAGCCGGCCGTGATGCGCAGTGCCGCACGTGGCCTGCCTGCCACCGACCTGGCGCTGGCGAACAATTACGCTGCCTTTGTCGACAAGCCCAATGCCAGCGCGTTGAACTGGCCGCGCAACGAACGCAGCCGGCGCATCGCCACCGATGGCCTGGCCAAGCTGGCCAAGGCCGACCCGGCCGCCACCGAACAGCAGCTGCCGCAGTACGCCCAGGCGCTGGGCCTGAGTGCCGAGCAGCAGGGCCAGGTGCTGTACCAGATCGCACTGTGGACGGTGGCTTCCTACCTGCCCGATTCGGCGCGCCGCCTCAATGCGGTGCCGGAATCGGCGTATGACGAACGCCTGCACGAATGGCGCGTGCGCGAAGCGATGTCGCGCGGCGATTGGCCAGCGGCACTGACAGCGATCCGCAAGATGGCCAGCAAGCAGCGCAGCGACCCGCGTTGGCGCTACTTCGAAGGCCGCATGCTGGAGAAGACCGGCCAGGCCCAGCAGGCGCAGCCGTTGTTCCGCGAGGCCGCACGCGCACCGACCTTCCACGGTTTCCTGGCCGCCGACAAGCTGCAGCAGGGCTACACGCTGTGCCCGTGGAAGCCGAATGACAGCGCGCAGGCACAGGCAGCGGTCGCGCGCGATCCGGCCATCCAGCGCGCGATGGCGCTGTACCAGATCGACCGTGCCGGCTGGGCCGTGGCCGAATGGAACAGCGCGCTGTCGCGCTTCGATGACACCCAGCGCCGCCTGGCGGTACGCGTTGCGCAGGACAACGGCTGGTTCGACCGCGCCGTGTTCGCGCTCGGCAAGCAGCCGCAGGAACAGCGCCTGTACGACCTGCGTTTCCCGCTGCACCACGACGCCACCATACGCCGCGAGTCGGCACGCAATGCCATCGACCCGGCCTGGGTGGCTGCGGAGATCCGAGCCGAAAGCACCTTCACTCCGCGTGCGCGCTCGCCTGCCAACGCCATGGGCCTGATGCAGGTGCTGCCGGCCACCGGTGCCGGTGTGGCCAAGTCGATCGGCCTGACCGGCTACGGCGGCGCCGACAGCCTGTACGACCCGGACACCAACATCGCCATCGGCACCGCCTACCTGCGCCAGCTGATGAACAAGTACGACGGCCTGCCGTACGTGACCATCGCCGCCTACAACGCCGGCCCGACCCCGACCGCACGATGGCAGGGCCAGCGCCCGGGCTTTGATCCGGACCTGTGGATCGAGACCATCAGCTACAAGGAAACCCGCGAGTACGTGGCCCGCGTGCTGGCCTTCAGCGTGATCTACGACTGGCGCCTCAATGGTGATGCGCTGCCGCTGAGCGACCGCCTGATGGGCCGCCTGGTGGACAAGCGCAAGAGCTTCAGCTGCGCGGCCAACGCCGAGCAGGGCGGCGATTGATCACCCGATGACGGTAGCGCCGGGCCATGCCCGGCGGACGCCATGATGTGTCCCGCCGGCCAGCGGCCGGCACTACCGTGCGATCATCCCCCCATGAAGATCTATCTTGTCGGCGGCGCCGTGCGCGACCGCCTGCTGCAGCGCCCTGCCGGCGACCGCGACTGGGTGGTGGTTGGCGCCACGCCCGCGCAGATGGAAGCGCAGGGCTACACCGCCGTCGGCCGCGATTTCCCGGTGTTCCTGCATCCGAAGACGGGTGAGGAATACGCGCTGGCGCGCACCGAGCGCAAATCCGGCCGCGGCTATCGCGGCTTCGTGGTCGATGCCGATCCGGCGGTGACGCTGGAAGAAGACCTGCAGCGCCGCGACTTCACCATCAATGCGATTGCCTGCGACGAAGACACCGGCACGCTGGTCGATCCCTATGGCGGTGTCCGCGACCTGGAACAGCGCGTGCTGCGCCATGTCGGGCCGGCCTTCGTCGAGGATCCGCTGCGCGTGCTGCGCGCGGCGCGCTTCATGGCCCGTTTTGCACCACTGGGCTTCAGCGTCGCCGAAGAGACCATGGCACTGATGCGCGAGGTCGCCGCCAGCGGTGAACTGGACGCGCTGGTGCCGGAACGCGTCTGGCAGGAACTGCGCAAGGCGCTGGTCAGTGAACGGCCCTCCGCCTTCCTGCGCACGCTGCACGATGCGCAGGCACTGGGCCCAATCCTGCCCGAACTGGAAGCACTGTACGGCGTACCGCAGCGTGCTGAATTCCACCCGGAAGTCGACACCGGCATCCACCAGGAAATGGTCAGCGACATGGCCGCGAAGCTCGCCCCCGGCGATGACCTGGTCGGCTTCGCTGCCCTCACCCACGATCTCGGCAAGGGCCTGACCCCGCCGGAGGAATGGCCGCGCCACATCATGCACGAGCAGCGCGGCATCAAGCCGTTGAAGGCACTGTGTGCGCGGTTGAAGATTCCCACCGAACACCAGCAGCTGGCCGAAGCGGTGTGCCGCGAGCACTTGAACGTGCACCGCATCGATGAACTGCGCGATGCCACCGTGCTGGAACTGCTGGGCCGCTGTGATGCGCTGCGCCGGCCGGAACGCGTGGCCCGCATCGCACTGTGCTGCGAGGCCGACAAGCGCGGCCGGCTCGGCTTCGAGGACGCCGACTACCCACAGGGCGAAACGCTCAAGCGCCTGCACCAGGCGGCGCTGTCAGTGCAGGCACGGGATCTGGATACGACACACCTGAAGGGGCCGGCCATCGGCGAAGCGCTGGCCAAGGCGCGGGTGAAAGCCATCGCCTCCGCCCGCTGAAGCACCTGGTGATGCCGGCTGCTGGCCGGCACCGATCGCCCGTCTATCGACGACGCTTACGCGAGAAGTGGTCGACAGCATGAGCACCCAACAAGATGGGTTGCATCAAGAGGAACAGCCATCCACCCAGCCGGAGTGTCTCCACCGGATTGAACCGGGTGATGAACGCAGCTACCAGTGCCAAACCCGCAACAAGGCCGACCTCATAGACCCACAGCGATCGGTTAGAACGCCTGCCCACGATGCTCCTCTCCATTGAACAGGACGCACTTGCAAGCCATCGCCGCCGTCCGGCACCACGGGTAGTGCCGGCCGCTGGCCGGCAACCAGACACTCGCGGGATCAGTGCGCCATCCCACGGGTGATCGCCGCAGCCCGCTGCTTCAGCTGCGCCACCGCATCGGGAATCATCTCCATGCCCACGTCCAGGCCCGGGTTCAGCACCAGGCCGACGCCGTCGCCGATACCGGCCAGCAGCGCGTGCACCGCGATCGGCATGGCATGCGCAAACTGCGGCAGCTGCTCGTGCCACAGGCCCGCGCGCTCGGGGGCGGTGAACACCGCGAACATCGGCTCGCCGCCCTCGCTGGTCAGCACCAGCGGCGAGATGCTCTCGTCCCAGGCGCCATCTTCGCCAATGGCCTTGTCCAGCAGCACGAACGCCGTCGAGGTCAGCAGGCCGTCGAGGAACTGCGACGCGGTCAGCGTGCCGTCCTGGGCCTGCAGCAGGCGCTCCTCGAGGTCGTTGAGGGGTTCGAACGGGGTGTCGTGGTCCATGGTCGGTTCCGGTACGTGATTGCAGGGCAGACTTTAACAGGCCCTGTCCTCAACCGAGGAATCCGTGCCGCCACAGCCAGCCCAACGCCGCCAGACCGGCCACCACCACCAGCATCAGTGGCAGGCCGAAGCGGTGCCGCCACGGGATCGGCACCCCACCCAGCTGCTGGTCCATGGTGTCGGTGTCCAGCACCCAGCCGTGCCCGCACCGGGTGCAGGCCAGCTCGTAGCGGCGATGGTAGGTGAAGCCGAACAGCAGATCGATGCGCGCCATTTTGTAGCGCAGCTGCGGGGCGAATTCGGTTTCCGTCTGGCAGCGCAGGCAGTGGTGGGCTTCGGTGGGGCCGACGATCAGCACCCGTTCCTGTTGGCCGATCAGGATCATGACCGGGTGCCCTGGCAGGCGGGCTGGGCCAGCAGCCAGGCTTGGGCGGCGGCCACGGTGGCGGCGTCACCCTCGACGCGCTGGTCGGGCTCGATCTTCAAGCCGTCGCCACGATCATTGCGGTCCCGCATCACGCTGGTGGTCAGCAGCAGGCGGCTGCCATCGGCAAGCGTGTGCACGACATTGCCAGTGGAGACACCCGCAGTGGGCTGACCGAAACTCCGCGTCTGCGGACGACCACGCCACGCCAGCGCCGAGGCCTCGCCCGAACTGCCGGTGCGCGGTCCGAACAGCACTGCCACCGGCGCGCCGGGCTGCCGCAGCACATACCCGGACTGGCCGAAGTCCAGCACCGACTTGCCTGCACGCTGCACGGCGGTCGCGGTCAACGTCCAGCGCTCCGGCCCCTGTGCGGTTTCGAACGCCCCCACATCTTCGTTGTTCACCACCGAGGTGCGCAGCAGCGGTGCCATGCCCAGCAGCATCGGCCACATGTTGCCACCGCTGTTGTCACGCAGGTCGACGATCCAGCCACAGCGCATGCCGTCGTCCTTGCTACGGATGACCTGCTGCCACCGCGCGGCGCGCTGGATGTTCTGGCGGAACGCTTCCTGTGGCGTCGCGCCGGGCGTGGAGGCATATCCCTCGATGACCAGCCAGCCGATGCGCGCATCCACCGCATCGGCGGCCTTGGCCCTTTCCACGGCGGCGGCGCCGACCTGCTGCGCGCGCGCAAGGGATTCGCTCTGGCGCTGGGTCGTCGTCCATACGCCATGATTGCCCGTGCTGACCGCAATGGCTTCGCGCAGTAACGCCAGCCGCTTCACGGGGTCGCCCTGCACCGATTGCAGTCGTGTGCGGGTTCCAGGCCAGTCCACCCGGTCGCGATACAGCGCCTGCCGTTCAAGCAGGTCGAGGATCTCGGCCTCCGCCTCCGGTGAGGGCACTTCGATTGCCTTGGGCGTATCGGCCATGGCGTTGGCAGCCACCAGCGCGATCACCAGCGCACCAATGCGACGCACTCCCTTGCGAACCTGCATGTGACGTTTCCTTGTCGTTGAGGCAGGCGCACAGCATAGCCCGCAGGTGATGGCTTTCGCCATGCGCGAACTGTCGTATCTGGCCCCGCCGCGGGTTGCAGCAAGACAGCGTGCACGCGATCAGTAAATTGCAACTTTGCCCATGTCATTGCCATGTAGAACGCGAGAAGGTTGCCTCCGTCGGCGCCTCCTGCGCTGGCCGGGATTGGCGTCCTGAATCAAACATCAAAGAGAACGGGTTGCCGTCGTTGCGGCAATCACGACAATGCACCGGCTCGCCTATGGCGGGCGGTGCGTGGGGATCCTCGTGATCCGTCGGCTTTTTTTCTCTTTGATTTTGACCGGCACGCCAACCCGCACCGCCCGCCACCTTGCATGCCGCAGGTGGCCTTGCTCCGTGAGGTTGCCGCCATGAACAAACCCTTCCCCACCTATCCACGCCTGCATGCACTGCTCGGTGCTGCACTGCCCGGCCTGCAGCTGTCCACTACGGCAGCCGAAGCGCTGGAAGATGCGCTCACCGAAGCCCACGAACAGGCGCCGCCCTCCTCGTTCTTCGCGCGGTTGCGCGGCATGGCGCGTGGCCACGCAGCCGATGATCAGGTGTGGCGCGAACGGCAACTCAGCGGGGCGCGCGGTCGGGAACTGGCCGAAGCGACGCGCTGCCTGGCGGCAGTGTCTGCGTGTGGGGGCGTGTTGCTGGCGGCGCAGTCGGCGCGCGAGATGGATGATTTGCAGGCGCAGTGTCCGCCACAGGTGGAGGAAGGGTTGCTGCATGCGGTGGTGGTGCTGGCCGATCATGCCGGGGCGCTGGTGGAACCGGATGCGTGCGCACCACTGTTGTAGAACCGCGCCTATGCTCGGCTGCGCGGAGGTCATGGCGTCGGTGGGATTCGTGCCGACCAAGGTCGGCACCTACCAGAGCAACGTCGTGGTGTCGGTGGGATTCGTGCCGACCAAGGTCGGCACCTACCAGAGCAACGTCATGGCGTCGGTGGGATTCGTGCCGACCAAGGTCGGCACCTACCAGAGCAACGTCATGGCGTCGGCGGGATTCGTGCCGACCAAGGTCGGCACCTACCAGAGCAAGGCATGGCAGCGGAGAGAGTCGTGTCGACCAAGGTCGACACCCACCAGAACGAGTCATGACATCCGTACCGCGCGCTACCAGTCCGCGCGCAGGCCGATGTTGCCTTCGATGATGCGGCGCTTCTCGTTGCGGTCACCGCCCAGCTCGCGCGTGTAGTCGGCCACCGCGTACGCGCTGATGGTGCGGTTGAAGCGCCCTACCACGCCGACACCGGCTTCGAGCGCGCGTGAGCGCTGCGAATTGATGATCGTGTCGTCGTCGAAGCGGATGCGGTCCTCGCCGGAACGACCATGCCAGTAATTCAGCTTGAAATACGGCTGCCAGCCGTTGTCGGCCAGCTGGTAGTCGCCGGCCAGACGCAGGCCGATGCGGCCGGTCCAGGCGTTGTCGTTGTCGAAGCGCACGCTCGATACCTCATCGCGGCGGTCGTCCAGCGAGGTGCGCTGCCAGATCACCTGTACCTGTGGCTCCAACCACCACGCCGACTGCCCAAACCGCAGCAGCGGCTTGCCGGCCTCCACCGACACGCTGGTGCCATCACCGCTCAAGCCGAAGCCAAGCCCGCGCGAGGAACGCACGCGGCCGTCGTAACGGCTCTGCATCGCCACGGCGTCGATGTAGCCACCGCTGCTGTCGGTGAAGGTCCAGTACAAGCCCACGTGCTTGTCGTCCAGGCGGTTCTGGCCCACCTGCACGTTCTCCCAGCCCAGTGCCAGGCCGGTGGTCTTGCCCTGCGCGCGGGTGCGGCCAACGAATACGCCGATCTGGTTGCGGTGGTTGTCAGGCGCCGCAGCCCACACGTCGAGGCCGGCCTGCAGGCCCATCACATCGCCATCGAAGCCGGGCTGCGCATCCCCCTTCCAGTGGATCTCGCTGCTCTGCCCCACCAACCGGCCCCAGGCGGTGCGGAATGCGCCCTGGTTGTACAGCAGGCGCTGCTCGCCCTGGCGCTCGTGGAAGGTACCCAGGCTGGCCAGCGAGGTCTCGCGCAGGAGCGGCGGCACCACGGCATAGGTGGCAGTCTCCACGCGGTACAGCGGCACCACTGCGCCCTCGGCGGGGCGTGCACCCGGCGGCGGCGGCGCACCGGTTCCGGGCAGCGCACCGCCGGCCACTGGCACGTCCGGCACGGCCGGATCGCTGGGTGGCGCCACCGGCGCGGGTTCCGGTGGCGGTGGTGGCGGCGCGGTCTCGCCCGCGGTCAGATCCGGATCGGTGGCGCCTTCGGGCGGCGGCGGCGGTGCCGGGGTGATCGGCGGCGGTGGGGCCACTGGAGGCGTCAGCGGTGGCGGTGTCGCGCTGCCGCCACCGTTGGGTGCCGGCGTCGGCCCGGTCACCAGCGTCGAACGCAGGTACCAGTTCTCGGCGGTACCGGCACTGACACCGCCCTTGAACAGGAAGTACTCGTAGGCACCGGCCGCAACCGGTGCGAACAGCGAAAACGCACCCGGCGCGGTGCGGCCGCCATTCAAGGCCTGCACCACCAGGATGCCATCGGCCAGCGTGGCGGCGCCGCTGCCGCCGGCATTGAGCACGCCGATGCCGGTGGTCCCGGTGGCAGTACCGCCGTCGATCACCAGACGGTCGCTGGTGGAGTTGTCCGCGCCCAGCACGGTACGCAGGTACAGGCCACCACCGTCTCCGCGGTAGTTGCCACGCACGGTGAACACGTCGCCCGCGCCGGTACCGTTCAGGTCGATGCGCCCGGCATTGACCATCTCCACCAGTGCGCCACTGTTGAACGGACGGATGGCATGGCCGCCACTGCCCGCATACACGGTACTGGTGTCATCAACGGTGAGCGTGCCGGTGTCGGTTGCGCTGTCGCCCAGCACCAGGTCGCCATCGAAGCTCAGCTCGGTGCTGTTGGTCAGGCTGATCGTCTCCCAGTTCTGGAAGCGGCCCACGCCCGTGGTCTTGACGTTGCTGAGGTTGAGCTGGTCGATGCCACTGCCGCCGTCGAACAGCGGCACCGCACCTAGGTTGCCCTGGTTGAGGTTGCTGAGGTTGGCCACGTCGTTGTCCGGGCCCATGTCGATCGCGCCGTAGACGATGCCGCCGCCATTCCAGTTGAAGGTGTCATCGCCGGTACTGAGCAGTACCTGCCCGCGCACGGTGCCGTCGGTAATGGTCACGCTGTCGTTGCCGCCGCTGACGCTTATGTTGCCGCCGATGTAGGCGGTACCCGAGATGATGATGGTATCGGTGTCGAAACCGGTCACCACATTGCCATCCACGGTGCCGCCGGACTGGTCCCACAGGTTCTTGTCCAGCTTCATGTTGACACGGCCGATGCGGCCACCAGTCATCCACGCCTGGTCGCCATCCTCGAACGCGCCGATGATGCGGCCACCACTCATGCGGAAGGTATCGATGTTGTCGCCCTGCTGCAGCGCGCCGATCGTGCCGCCACTCATGACGAAATCATCGCGGCCACTGCCTTGCGCTACCACGCCGGTGACGGTGCCGCCGGTGACGGTCATCTGGTCATCGCCGTTGCCCTGGTCGACGCTGTCGATGGTGCCATTGCCCAGCAGCAGCACATCGTTGCCATCCCCTTGCAGGACGCCGCCGCTGATGCTGCCGGCCTGCATGTCCAGGCGGTCGTTGCCTGAATCGAACTGTACGCCGGTGCGCCCGCTGATCGTACCGCGGTTGACCAGCACGCTGTCGCCCGCACCGACGAACTGCAGGGCGGTGTTGTTGCCGGTGCTGATGCTGCCCGCATTTTCGACACGGCTGCCGCCACCGAGCTGGACCGCCACACCGCCCACCGAACTGATCGTGCCCAGGTTGGACAACAGATGCCCACCGGCACCAACAAGCGAAATCGCGCTGCTGCCACCGCTCTGCTGCAGTTGTGCCGTGTTGGCGATATTGATGGTGATGCCGGCCGCGCCATTGGCCGTGATGGGAACAGTCTGCGGGTTCGGCGCATTGGCATCGCAGGTGACCGTCTGGCCGGCGACGGGGGCGGCGCTGTCACAGCCGGCCCAGGCGACGCTGGCACTCAGCAGCATGACGGACGGGACAGCCAGGGCCTGCAGCACGGAAACGGTGAGGCGGCGCGGACGGAAAGCGCGCGGAACGGCACGGGACATACAGCACTCCTGGACAAGGGATCAGGAACTGCGGATATGCGGTACTGCGCAGGCAGTCTGCCGTGTGGTGAACGGTTTCGATAGGTGAAATTGCGTGGCGGCCATCACAGTTCAGTTGCGAACTTGATCGGCCATCACCCCACCTCCACGTGGCTGAAATTATTCATCTTTGCAGCGGTCACAGGCCGCGCGGAGAGCATCCACGCATGGCGTGGATGAGGTGCCATCAGATCTTCAGATAGATCTTCCGCCGGTCCAGCCACCATGCTACGCCCCACCACAGCGCGACAAACACCAGCGCCTGCAGCATGGACGCCAGCTCCAGCGCCTGCGGCATTGCGGTGGCCAGTCGCTGCCAGACCCACCCCCAAACCCCGGTAGCCATCAGCACCACCGACATCACCGATGCGCCCAGATACGCCGTGATCGCATTGACGCCGAAGCGCCGGCCCAGCGCCGGCCAGCCCTTCTGGTCGATCAACAGGTGGCCCAGCCACAGCGCCAGCGCCGCCAGGCCACCGGTCCACAGCACGTAGCTGGGCGTCCACAGCTGCTTGTTCAACGGCAGCACCACCGCCAGCAGCAGGCCCAACACCGCAGTCGCCACACCCAGCCCAGCCAGCGCCGCGGCACGTCCGCTGCGCAGCAGGCCTCCGGCCAACAGCCCGAGCACGGTACTGGCCAGCGCGCCCAGCGTGCTCAGCAATCCTTCCGGGTCATGGCCCAGCCCGGCATCGGCGTGCCATTGATAGATCCACGGCGCGAACAACGCGGTATCCAGGCGGCTGGCCGGGTTGGTCCATGGCGCCAGGTCACCGATGCCCAGCAGCAACACGGTGTACCCCACCAGCAGCGCGATCAGAGCGCCCACCTGCACGCGCGGCCGCGCGTAGACCGCCAGCACGCCCACCAACGCCGCACACACCGCGATGCGTTGCAGCACGCCCCAGATGCGGAAGTGATGGGTATCCAACGCCCACCAGATCAGCAGGTGCAGCAGCGCACCGGCCAGCACGATGCGCAGCGCGCGCTCCAGCACGCCGCGCGCCAGTGCAGGTCGCGCCGACACGTCCAGCGCGCGCGGCGCTACGCTGAACGCCATCGACACGCCCACCAGGAACAGGAAGAACGGGAACACCAGATCGGTGGGCGTGCAGCCATGCCATTCCGAATGGCGCAGCGGTGCGAACACCGCACTCCAGTCGCCCGGGTTGTTGACCAGCAGCATCGCCGCCACGGTGATGCCACGCAGGGCGTCGATCGAGCCCAGTCGGCGTGGCGGCGTCGCGTTCATCAGGCGGCCTCGTACTGTCCGGCAATCCAGGTGCCACGCACCTGCAGGGCATCATCCAGCAGCACCAGGTCGGCCTGGTAGCCCTCGGCGATGTGGCCCAGGCGATCATCGACGTTGAGGAACTGCGCCGGGTAGGTCGAGGCCATGCGTGCCGCTTCGGCCAGTGACTGGCCAAGCAGCTGCACGGTGTTGCGCACCGCCGTGGCCATGTCCAGCGCCGAGCCCGCCAGCGAACCGGCGGCATTGCGCACCACGCCATCAATGGCGGTAATGGTTTCGCCATACAGCACGTAACTGGGATCGTCGGCACCGACCGGCGGCATCGCATCGGTCACCAGCAGTAGGCGACCGCGCGGCTTGGCAGCCAGCGCCACGCGCAGGCTGGCCGGGTGCACATGCACGCCATCTACGATGATGCCGATCCAGCTATCGCGGTCTTCCAGTGCAGCACCCACCGCGCCCGGCTCGCGGCCCTGCAGCGGCGACATCGCGTTGTACAGATGGGTAAAGCCACGCACACCGGAATCCAGGCCGGCGCGGATCTCCTCGTAGGTGCCTGCAGTGTGGCCAGCGGCAACGATCACGCCACGCTCGACCAGCGCGCGGATCGTCTCCAGCGGCACGCGTTCCGGCGCCAGCGTCAGCAGGGTCACGCCGTTGTCGAGCGATGCCGCCAGCGCGATCTCGTCTTCATCCGGCACGCGGAACTTGCTGGCATCGTGCGTGCCCTTGCGCGCCGGCGCGATGTACGGGCCTTCCAGGTGGATGCCGATCACGCCCGGCACGCCCTGCGCGATGGCCTCGCGCATCGCAGCGATGGCTTCGCGCATCACCGCCACGTCATCGCTGATCAGCGTCGGCAGCATCGCGGTGGTACCGAAACGACGATGCGCCTGCGCAATGGTGCGCAGCGCCGCCACGTCCGGCGTGTTGTTGAACAGCGCGCCGCCACCACCATTGACCTGCACGTCGATGAAGCCGGGCAGCAGCCAGCCACCGCCCAGGTCTACTTGCTCGGCAGCGTGGCCGAGCTGCGGCGCGGCATCGGGCAGCAGCGCGCTGATGCGGCCATCTTCGATCACCACTGCCAGATCGTCGCGGAACTCATCTTCCGCCAGGATGCGGGCATTGCGCAGCACGGTTGCCATCACACCGTCTCCGTCACCTTGTTCAGGTGCGGCGGCAGGTCCGGGTTGAAGCCACGACGCAATGCCAGCGCATTGATTGCGCGGTAGAAGCTCTGCACGGTCAACAACGGTGCGCACAACGGATGCGGCGCTGCAGCCACCGGCAGGTTGCCGCCGGCCCCGGCCAGCCACACCTGCGCGCCCCGGGCAGAAAATTCCTCGACCACCGCGCGGGTGCCGGCGCCGGTTTCATCGGGCTGCGCGAAGGCCAGCACGGGGAATCCACGGTCAACCAGCGCCATCGGGCCGTGCTTGACCTCGGCCGAGCTGTAGGCTTCGGCATGCAGGCTGCAGGTTTCCTTGAACTTCAGCGCCGCTTCCTGGGCCGCGCCCAGGCCCAGGCCACGGCCGAGCACGAACAGGTTGGTGGCCTCGACCAGGCCTTCGGTCACCGCACTCCAGTCGCACTGCCAGGCCTCGCGCATCGCGTCCGGCAGCAGGTCCAGTGCGGCGCGAAGGCTGCTGTCCTGCTTCCAGTACGCAGCCAGCTGCAGCAGTGCGGCCAGCGACGCCAGGTAGCTCTTGGTCGCCGCCACGCTCTTTTCGGCACCGGCATGCAGCGGAATGACCGTATCGGCCAGCAGCGCCAGCGGCGAATCCTCGACGTTGACCAGCGCGATCACGCGCGCACCGGCGGCCTTGGCGGCCTCGGCGTTGCGCAGCAGGTCCGGGCTCTTGCCCGACTGCGAGATGACGATGAACAGTGCGCCGCGCAGCTGCAGGGGTGCGGCATAGACCGACCCCACCGACGGCGAGGCCGATGCGACCACCAGGCCCAGCTGGGTTTCCAGCAGGTACTTGCCATAGGTGGCGGCATGATCGGAACTGCCGCGTGCGCAGGTGACCACGAACGGGGGCGGCGCAGCACGCAGGCTGGCGGCCAGGGATTCCAGGGTGGCGTGGTTGCGCGAGAACTGGCGGGCAACCACGTCAGCCGCTTCAGCGGCCTCGGCGAACATCAGGGTGGACGTGGGGTCTGACAGCGACATGGCAGGCTCAGGCAGGATCGGAAGGAAGGGGGCGTGCGCCGGCCGGGCGCATCGGCGCGGTCGAACCGCGCACCACCAGCTGCGGCACGAAGCCCTGGTTGTGCAGCGGTGCCGGCGCATCGTCGTAGGCGTCGCTGCGCAGCTGCGCGATCAGCAGGCGCGCGGCATGGCGGGCGATGTCCTCGGTGGCCTGCTTGGCGGTG
This sequence comes from Stenotrophomonas hibiscicola ATCC 19867, assembly GCF_000382065.1. Classification (GTDB taxonomy): domain Bacteria; phylum Pseudomonadota; class Gammaproteobacteria; order Xanthomonadales; family Xanthomonadaceae; genus Stenotrophomonas; species Stenotrophomonas hibiscicola. The sequence continues at coordinate 559,214 of NZ_KB907500.1, forward strand.
GTCAGCGGCGGCCACGACTGGCGCGAGAACGGGCTGTCCTCGAAGCCGGCAATGGACAGGTCGTAGGGCACGTTCATGCCGGCCGACTTGGCGGCGGCCAGCACGCCGGCAGCGATTTCGTCGTTGGAACCGAAGATGGCGGTGGGCGGCTCGCGCAGCGCCAGCAGGCGGCGCGCGCCGCGGAAACCATCGTCGAAGGTGTAGTCGCCCTGCACCACCAGATGCTTGTCCACGGTCATGCCGTAGTCCTTCAGCGCGGCTTCGTAACCGGCGTAGCGTTCGCCCGAGGAGCGGTGCGAGCTGCCGCCCCAGAGGAAGCCGATGCGCTGGTGGCCCAGCTGGATCAGGTGCTCGGTGATCTCGTAGGCCGCCTCGCGGTCGTCGACGAACACGCAGGCGCCGTCGGCCGGGTCTTCAGTGGCGGCGATGATGCGCACCAGCTTGATGCCACGCGCGCTCAGCGCCTGGATCAGGTCGCGGCGCTCGGACATCGGCGCGGTCAGCACCAGCCCCGCCAGCCGCGAGCGCTGCACCCAGTCGGCCAGTTCATCGGCCAGCAACGGCGAGCTCGAATCACAGGGATGGATCTGCAGGCCGAAACCGGTCTCGCGGCACGCGGCCAGTACGCCGTTCTGCACGCCGATGATGTGGTACGGGTTCGGGTTGTCGTAGACCAGCCCGATCACGAAGGTAGTGCCGCTGCGCAGGTTGCGCGCGGACGGATCGGGTTCATAGTCGAGCTCGGCAATGGCACGCAGCACCCGCGCGCGGGTGGCCTGCATCACCGAGGGCTCGTTGTTGATCACGCGCGAGACCGTCTTCAGCGAGACCTTGGCTTTCTCCGCAACGTCCTTGATGGTCGCTCTGCGCATGGGTTTTCCCTGGGGTTGGCTGCCGTCCATCATCGCCGATCAGACCTTATCCTGCGGCAGGCCGGCGCGGTGGCCGACCACCGAATAGAACAGGATGTACAGGTAGCACGGCACCATCAGCAGCACGAACACCAGCTGGAAGTCGATGTGCTGCTTGAGCACGGCGAACAGCTGCGGAATGATCGCACCGCCGGCGATGCCCATCACCAGCAGGGCCGAGCCGGTCTCGGTGAAGCGGCCCAGGCCGCGGATCGCCAGCGGGAAGATCGCCGGCCACATCATGGCATTGGCGAAGCCCAGCAGGGCCACGAAGGCCACCGATACGTAGCCGTGGGTGGCCCAGGCGCCGAGGCAGAACACCACGCCCAGCACCGCCGAAATGGTCAGGTAGCGCGACTGCGAAACCACCTTGGGGATCACCAGCAGGCCGACCACGTAGCCGATGAGCATCGCGCCGAGGGTGAGCGAGGTGAACATCTTGGTCTGGTCCAGCGGCAGGTCGAAACCATGACCGTAGGTACCGATCGCATCACCGGCCATCACTTCCACGCCGACGTAGACGAACAGGCAGAGCACGCCCAGCCACAGGTGCGGGAACTGGAAGATGCTGCTGCGCTCGGCTGCGCCGGCGGCCGTCGGGGTGGCGTTGGCCTCGGAGGACTTGATCTCCGGCAGCGGCGAGAACAATACGGCGACGGCCAGCAGCACCAGCAGGCCCGCCATGGCCAGGTACGGCGCATGGATCTTGGCGGCGAACTCATTGAGCAGGGCCACTTTGGTGACCGCGTCGGCCGCCTGTACCTGCTTGTCCAGGTCACCGATGCCATGCAGTACCAGGGTGCCGATCAGCACCGGTGCGAGCATGCCGGCGATCTTGTTGCAGATGCCCATCAGCGCGATGCGGCGTGCCGCAGTTTCAATCGGGCCGAGGATGGAGATGTAGGGATTGATCGCCGTCTGCAGCAGGGCCAGCCCGCTGCCGATCACGAACAGGCCGCCGAGCGCACCCGGGTACCAGCGCTGGGTCGCGAACTCACCGAACAGCGCGGCCCCCCCGGCCATCACCAGCAGGCTCAGGCTCAGGCCCTTCTTCATGCCGGTGCGGCGCAGGATCCAGGACGCCGGCAGGGCCAGGAAGAAATAGGACAGGTAGAACACCATCAGCACCAGGAAGGCACCGACCTCGCTGAGTTCGAAGGCCAACTTGACGAAGGTGATCAGCGGGCCGTTGAGCCAGGTGAAGAAGCCGATCAGGAAGAACAACACGCCAACGATGGCGATGGAGGTGGCCACGTTCGGGCGCGCGCTTGCAGCGGGGACGGCGGACATCAGGAGGGCTCCTGCGGCGACGGCCGCAGAACGCGGCGTCGAAGAGTGGCTGGGAACAACGTTGTCACATTCTTTCGATGGACAGCCGCGGTTTGTCAACTTCCACGCGCAGCCCTGTGAACCTCGTGCTGCACTGCGCAAGTCCGCCGCGGTACGCGCCGCTGATTGCGCGGCAGTCCTAGAGCCACGTGCGGCAATGGTTCCCACGTGAAACCCGCACTCACACCATGTAAACGTTTACTGCACGCCGCGTTCGTTGCAACGCAGCAACGAAAGTGTCACGAACTCGTTGACATCGTTGTCAGCGCGGTTACAGACTCCGCCACAATCGCCGCCCCGGTTCCGGGCCGGCCCCACCTGACAGCAGGAGCCCGCGTGACCGCCAGCCACCCCGCCCCGGCCCATGTCCTGTCCCGCGTTGCGCGCTCGTTCCTGGCCGCCGACGTCGGTGGCACCCATGTGCGCGTGGCCCGGGTCCAGGCCAGCGGCGATGCCGCCCACCCGGTGCAGGTGCTGGAGTACCGCAAGTACCGCAACGCCGACCATGCCGGTCTCAGCGCGATCCTGTCCGACTTCCTGGGCGAAGGCCCGCGGCCCACGCACTGCGTGGTCGCCAGCGCCGGCTACGCCCGCGAGGACGGCACCGTGATCACCGCCAACCTGCCGTGGCCGCTGTCGGCGCGCCAGGTGGAAGCCGACGTCGGCCTGCAGCGGGTCTACATCGTCAACGACTTCGAAGCAGTGGCCTACGCCGCCGCGCAGGTGGACGCCAGTGGCGTGCTGCACCTGTGCGGGCCGGAAAGCGCCGCACGCGGTCCGACCCTGGTGGTCGGCCCCGGTACCGGTCTGGGCGCCGCGCTGTGGATCCCCACCGCGCACGGCCCAGTGGTTCTGCCCACCGAGGCCGGCCAGCCGACTCTGGCGGCCAGCACCGAACTGGAAATGGCCATCGTCCGCCACATGCAGCGCGACCGCGCGCACGTGTCGATCGAGCATGCGATCTCCGGCCCCGGCCTGATGAACCTGTACCGAGCCGTGTGTGCACTGCAGGGGCAGGCGCCGACCCTGGCAAGCCCCGACGCAGTCACCGCCGCCGCCATGGCCGATACCGATGCGCATGCGCGCCAGGCGCTGGACGTGTTCTGTGGCCTGCTCGGCAGCACCATCGGCGACATGGCGCTGTTCTACGGCGCCCACGGTGGCGTCTACCTGGCCGGCGGCATCCTGCCGCAGATCCGCGAATACCTGCACGCCAGCACCTTCGTCGAACGCTACCTGCAGAAGGGGCCGATGGGCGAAGCGCTGGCACGCATCCCGGTGAAGGTCGTCGAACACGGCCAGCTGGGCGTGGTCGGCGCTGCCAGCTGGTACCTGCAGCAATCGGCCGCCTGACACCGCAACAGGCTTCAACGCAATCGCAGCACGCAGTACGTGGCACGCCAACGCGGGACTTCGCCGCCGCCCCGCGCATGTCAAGGCAACCGTAACCGAACACCGCCGCCGGCACCCAATCGAATGATGAGGAGAGACATCATGAACACCCGCAAGACCCTGCTTTCGGCCGCCATCGTCAGCTGCATCGCCTTCAGTGTGCACGCGCAGCAGGCGGCCCCGACCGCCACCGATCTGGACACCGTGACCGTTACCGGCATCCGTGGCTCGATGGAAAAGTCGCTGGACACCAAGCGCGAAGCCAATGCGCGCGTGGAAGTGGTCACTGCCGAAGACGTGGGCAAGCTGCCCGCGCATAACGTGGCCGATACCCTGCAGCGCCTGCCGGGCGTGAACATCAGCTCGTCCAGCGCCGATGAAGGCGGTTTCGACGAAGCCGACCGTGTCAGCCTGCGCGGCACCAGCCCGAGCCTGACCCAGACCCTGATCAACGGCCACAGCGTCGGCTCGGCCGACTGGTTCGTGCTCAGCCAAGGTAGCAATGTCGGCCGCAGCGTCAGCTACACCCTGCTGCCGTCGGAACTGGTGCGCTCGGTGGAGGTGAACAAGTCCTCGCAGGCCAAGCTGCAGGACGGCGGCACCACCGGCACCGTCAACATCCTCACCCGCAAGCCGCTGGAATTTTCCAAGCAGATCACCGCTGAAGCCTCGATCGGCGCGGTGCGCTCGGACCAGGCCAAGTCGACCGACCCGCAGCTGTCGGGCCTGTTCAACTACAAGAACGACGACGGCACCTTCGGCGTGATGGTGCAGGGGTTCAGCCAGAAGCGTGAACTGCGTCGTGAAGCGCAGGAAATCCCGTCGGGCTTCTTCAAGATCGACCCGAACGGCACCGTAGCCAAGTCCAACCCGGACCTGGCCGGTGTCTATGCGCCCGCCCTGCTCGGCTCGACCCTGTTCGAGCAGACCCGCGAGCGCAAGGGTGGCCTGATCTCACTGCAGTTCAAGCCGGCCGACAATCTGACGCTGGGCCTGGAAGGCTTCAGTTCCAAGATGGAAGCCAACAACTACAACCGCAACTTCATGTTGTGGGGTAGCAAGATCATGGGCGACGACAAGGACGACGCCGGCGTGATCACCCGCCCGGGCCAGGCCCCGCTGCCAGGCTATGTGGTCAAGGATGGCGTGCTGACCAACGCCAACTTCGCAGGCGTCGCCGGTACGCCGTACGCGGTGTACGACATGATCTATCGCGAGGCCACCGCCAAGAGCAACTACATCACCCTCGATGCCGACTGGCAGATCAACGACAGCCTCAACGCCAAGATCCAGGCCGGCAGCACCAAGGGCACCGGCACCACGCCGCGCCAGTTCATCGCGGAAGTGACCGTGGCTGACGGCGGCGGCGCCAACTGGACCACCCACGGCAACGGTTCGCCGGTGGACTGGAACGTCGGCGGCGACATCAGCCCGAACGGCGTGACCAGCTTCGGCACCTGGGGCAACCAGGAAGTCACTGCCGAAGACAAGGAAAAGTGGTTCACGGCGGACTTCAATCAGTACTTCAACGATGGCGGCGTGCTGAACTCGCTCGACTTCGGCGTGCGCTATGCCGACCACAAGCGCGAGGCGCTGTCGCCGGAAGGCGCAACGCCGGGCGCGATCTGGGACGCACTGAAGGGCGCCCCCACCGGCAGCTTCCCGGGTGGCTTCGCCGGCGGCATCGGCGGCAATTTCCCGCGCAACATCTGGTACTACACCCCCGGTGCGCTGAAGGACGCAGTGCTCAACAACTCCACCTGGCTGGCCGGCAATGACGGCCCGACCGGTCGCCACAACTATGGCGCCGAGTGGAAGGTGGCCGAAAAGAACTTCGCCGGCTATGTCCAGGCCAACTTCAGCGGCGACCGTTGGAGCGGCAACGTCGGCCTGCGCTACGTCAACATCAAGCAGGACATCGACACCTACCAGGCGGTCAGCGATATCGCCAACGCCGACGTCAGCAGCCTGTTCGGCAAATGGAAGGCGCTGTCGTTCGAAAACAAGCACGACCGCATCCTGCCCAGCGCGAACCTGAAGTTCGATCTGGCCGATGACCTGGTGTTCCGCTTCGCCGCGTCGCAGACCCAGACCCTGCCGGACTTCTCGGCACTGGGCGCATCGTCCTGGGGTTCGGACCTGACCAAGGTCGGCGGTGGCGGCAACCCGAAGCTGAAGCCGGTGCTGTCGACCAACTTCGACGCCAACCTGGAGTGGTACTTCATGCCGCGCGGCCTGGTGTCGCTGGGCGCGTACTCGATGAACCTGAAGGACTACGTGGCCTTCGGCACCCAGACCCAGATGCTGTACAGCGAGCTGAGCAACCAGCTGGAGGCCTATCAGGTCGCCGTGCCGGTCAACGCCGACGGCAAGGTCTACGGCATGGAGTTCGCCTACGAACAGCCGCTGGGTGAGAACTTCGGCCTGAACGCCAACTACACCTACGCCGACGGCAGCACCTCCCACACCTGGGAAGACGGCAGCAACAACCTGCTGGGTACCTCGAAGAACACCTACAACGTGGGTGCCTACTTCGAGAATGATACCTTCGGTGCGCGCGTCAGCTACACCTACCGGTCCTCGTTCCTGATCGGTCTAAAGGGCGCGAGCCCGTACTACCAGGATGATTTCGGCACACTGTCGCTGTCGCTCAGCTACAAGGCGACCGACTGGATGAGCGTGAGCTTCGATGCGCTGAACCTCAACAACCCGACCCTGAAGTACTACCAGAGCGCCTCGATCCCGAGCGCGTTCTATGAGAACGGTCGCCAGTACTACCTCAACTTCCGCTTCAAGTACTGATCCAGCGGCGGCATCATCGCCGAGTCGTGCACGCACGCCGGGCCTGGGTCATTCCGGGCCCGGCGTTTTTCATGTATAGCGTTCATCGCACCGTTCCAAGGAGTCGTTCCGATGGTCAAGCCTTCCCGCGCCCGGATGCGCAGCGCGCTGCTGGGCAGCCTGATTGCCCTGCTGCCGGCACTGCCGGCGCTGGCCGCCGATCCCACGCCGGCCACCGAAGCACCCGGCCCGCAGCTACGCACCGGCAGCCTGATGCTGATTCCCGCGCCAGCCACCGTGCAGCGCGGCCAGGGCAGCGGCATCACCGTACGCGCCGATACCGCGCTGCACGCCGAAGGCGAAGCCGCGCAGCGCGTCGCCACCCAGTTCGCCGACCTGCTGGCGCGCAGTGGCGGTCCGCGCCTTACGCCGGCCAAGGGCAAGACGGCAGCCGCCCCGGGCGGCATCCGCTTCCAGATCGTGCCCACCTTCCGTGACAGCGGCGAGAGCTACACGCTGGAAAGCACCGCGCAGGGCGTGGTGATCCAGGCCGGCAACGAAACCGGCCTGTTCTACGGCGCAACCACGCTTGCCCAGCTGGCCACGGGCGGAAGCAACGGCGTGCTTCCCGCAGTGCAGATCCAGGACGCGCCGCGCTTCAGCTGGCGCGGTTTCATGCTCGACTCGGCACGGCATTTCCAGAGCCTGGACGAGATCAAGCGCGTGCTCGATGCGATGGCCGCGCACAAGCTCAATACCTTCCATTGGCACCTGACCGATGACCAGGGCTGGCGCATGGAGATCAAGCGCTACCCGAAGCTGACCGACATGGGCAGCTGCCGCCTGCCGGCCGGTGATGGCGGCATCGATCCGGTCAGCGGCCAGGAGCATCCGTACTGCGGCTTCTACACCCAGGAGCAGATCCGCGAAGTGATCACCTATGCCGCCAAGCTGCATATCCAGGTGATTCCGGAAATCGATGTACCGGGCCACGCGACGGCTGCGATTGCCGCGTATCCGGAGCTGGGCACCATCGATACGCCGCTGAAGCCGATCAGCGAATGGGGCGTGTTCCCGAACCTGTTCAACGTGGAAGACAGCACCGTCACCTTCCTCGAGAACGTGCTGGAAGAAGTGATCGCGCTGTTCCCGGCCAGGTACGTGCACGTCGGTGGCGACGAGGCGGTGAAGGACCAGTGGGAAGCGTCGAAGCAGGTGCAGCAGCGCATGCGTGCGCTGGGCATCAAGGATGAAATGGCCATGCAGAGCCACATCATCAAGCGCTTGGAGACCTTCCTGGAGAAGCACGACCGGCGCCTGATCGGGTGGGATGAAATCCTCGAAGGCGGCCTGCCACCGCAGGCCACAGTGATGTCGTGGCAGGGCACCGAAGGTGGCCTGGCCGCGGCCAGTGCTGGCCATGACGTGGTCATGTCGCCGGTGGGCTACCTCTATCTGGATTACCTGCAGACGGCCTCGCCGAACGAACCGCCGGGCCGCCCGGCCCAGGTCAACCTCGGCAAGTTGTACAACTACGAGCCGGTGCCGGCCCAGCTGGCGGCCGACAAGCGCCAGCACATTCTCGGTCTGCAGGCCAACATGTTCACCGAGCACACGCGCACCTACGCACGCCTGCAGCACAACCTGTTCCCGCGCCTGGCGGCAGTGGCCGAGACCGGCTGGAGCACGCCGGAACATCGCGACTTCCGCGATTTCCTCGCGCGCCTGCCCGCGCAGCTGCAGCGCTACCGCGCCTGGGGCCTGGCCTACGCGCAGACCCCGTTCGAAGTGGGCGTGGACTACACCAACAACCGCGCCGCCAACACGGTGACCGTGTCGCTGGCCAATCCGCTGGGCTATGAAGTGCGCTACAGCACCGATGGCCAGCCGGTGACGGCGCAGTCGCCGCTGTACCAGCAGCCGCTGACCGCGCAGCTGCCCGCTACCGTGCAGGCCGCCGCGTTCTACCAGGGCCAGACGCTGGCGGCGAAGCCGACGGTCGCCGCGTTCAGCGCACAATCGCTGCTCAGCCGCCGCAGCGATGAGCTGCTCAGCTGCGTGGGCAAGAAGGGGCTGGTGCTGCGCCTGGAGGACGATGGCCCGCGCGAAGGAAACCGCGCGGTGTTCAACGTGGATATCTTCCAGCCCTGCTGGCGCTGGCCGCAGGCGCAGCTGGACGGCGTCGGCAGCGTGGAAGTCCGTGCCGGGCGCATCCCCTATTACTTCCAGCTGGCCCACGACGAGCCGAAGCGTCGCTTCGAAAAAGCGAGGCGCGCGCATGGCGAGATGCAGGTGCGTCGCGGAGATTGCAGCGGCAAGGTGCTGGCCGAAGTACCGCTGCCGGCCACGCCCGATGCCGATGGCTTCGTGACGCTGCGTGCGGCGCTGCCGAAGGGGACGCAGGGCACCGGTGACCTGTGCATCAACTTCACCGGCGACACGCGCCCGGCGATGTGGGTGCTGGATGAGGTCACACTCAGGTAGGTGCCAACCTTGGTTGGCGCTTTGCGGCCGGATCCACGCATGGCGTGGATCTACTGTAGAGCCGAGCCCATGCTCGGCTTTCCGGTTGAAAGGCAGCCGAGCATGGGCTCGGCTCTACAGGAACCTCACCCGCGCCAGCGCAGCAGCACGTCGCGCAGCGGGGTCAGGGCCGTGGCCATGCCGACCAGCACGCCCACCGTGTTGGCGATGGCGTCCATCGGGTCGGCCATGCGGTTGCTGGTCAGTGCGCCCTGCGCGAACTCGATGCCGATGCCCATCAACACCAGGGCCACGCCCACCCACAGCAGCGGCCTGCCGCGGCGGAACAGCTGCACGGCGCTGCCGGCCAGGATGAAGTAGGCGACGAAGTGCTCGCCCTTGTCGCTGTTTTCCGGCAACGGAATCGGCGGCGGTGGAATCAGGCAGACCACGATCACCAGCAGTACTGCCGTCGCCCACAGCCCGGCCCACAACCGCGGCCGCCGCAGCGGCTTGATCGCCGGCAACGCCTCGCTCACAGGCGCCAGCTCAGGTCACCCAGCTCGAAGGCCGGTTCGAAGTCGACGCCACGCTGCAGGCCGATGGCCTGGAAGCGCTCGCCCATCTCGGTCGGCAGGGTCAGCTTCTTTACCTGGTCGCGCAGCTGGATGCGGCCGACCTCGTCGGTACGCTCCTCGGCCAGCAGCAGCACCTGGTCCAGGCCGTTACCGAGCAGGAAGCTGGCCTGGCTGCAGTAGCCGGCCAGCTCGAAACCGCCGTGCATGCCGGCCTCGGCCATCGCGGTGAAATCCACCGACGCGGTGATGTCCTGCAGGCCCGGCCAGCGGTGCACGTCGTTGTGCACGTGATGGCGGTAGAACGCACGCACGGTGCCCTCGTCGCGGTCGTGCTGGTAGAACTCGCTGCGACTGTAGCCGTAGTCGACGAACAGCATCGCACCACGCTGCATGCCACCAGCCACCGCCTGCAGCCAGTACGGCAGCTGCGGCAACACTTCGGAACGGTAGCCCTCGGCGAAAGGCTTTTCCAGGTAGCGCTCGATATGGCGCACCGCACCGTTGAGCAGGATGTCGGCCGGCTGCGCGCCACGGATGAAATTGCCTTCGGCGTCCAGCTCGACGGTTTCCTCGTAGACCTCGCCATCGCGGATCAGGAAGCGCGGGGTCGGCAGCGCGTCGATCACCTCGTTGGCGAACACCACGCCTTCCCAGTCCTCGTCGAACGGGCGGTCGACCCAGTCCACGCGCGCGGCCAGCTCGGCCGGCAGGTTCTGCTGCAGACGCTGCTGCTGGCGCTCGCGCAGATCGGCACTGGGTTCGAGGATGGCGTAGCGCGACGGCAGCGCATCCAGCTCGGCCAGGCGCAGCAGCACTGCCTCGGCGAAGGCGCCGGTGCCGCCGCCCAGCTCCAGCATCCGCGCCTGCGCGCCGAGCTGGGCGAACACCGGTGCCAGCGCATTGGCCACGCTGCCGGCAAACAGGCTGCCGAGCTCGGGCGCGGTGGTGAAGTCACCGCCGCCACCGAACTTGCTGGCGCCGGCGCTGTAATAGCCCCAGCCCGGGGTGTACAGGCACAGCTCCATGAAGCGCGAGAAGGGCATGGCCCCGCCCTGCGCGAGGATTTCAGCACGCAGGGCGGCCGCCAGCTGGTCGCTGTGGGCCAGGGCATCGGCTTCGGGCAGGGGGAAGGTGGGCTGCATGGCGTGTTCGAATGCGGTGACAATGTGCACAGGATAGCTGAGCCTTGGAGGACCCTCGATGAGCGATACCCACCCCGTGGTCCTGATCACCGGCAGCGCGCGCCGGATCGGCGCGGCCATCGCCCGCCAGTTCCACGCCTGTGGCTGGTCGGTGGTACTGCATGCCAACACCTCCAGCGCCGAACTGCAGCAGGCCGCGTTCGATTTCGACAATGTGCGGCCGGGCAGCGTGCTGGCCCTGCAGGCCGACCTGCGTGACGCCGACGCCCTGCCCGACCTGGTGGAACAGGCCGTCACCCACTTCGGCCGCCTGGACGCGCTGGTCAACAACGCCTCCAACTTCTTCCCCACCCCGCTCGGCCAGGTCACCGCCGAGGCGATGGACGCACTGTATGCAGTCAATGCACGTGCGCCGCTGCTGCTGTCACAAGCGGCGGCGCCCTACCTGCGCCGCCAGCAGGGCTGCATCGTCAACCTGACCGACCTGCACGGCACCGATCCGATGCGCGACCACATCGCCTACACCATGGCCAAGGCCGCGCTGGAGATGGCCACCCGCGCACTGGCACTGGAGCTGGCGCCGAAGGTGCGGGTCAACGCGGTGGCGCCGGGTGCGATCCTGTGGCCGGAACAGGGCAAGGACGATTTCGCGCGCGAGGCGCTGCTGGCGCGCACGCCGCTGGCGCGGATCGGCACGGTCGAGGAGATCGCCGAAGCGGTGTACTGGCTGGTGGCCGAAGCCAGCTTCGTCACCGGCCACACCCTGCGCGTGGATGGTGGGCGCACCGTCAGCTGAAATGTTGCCGGCCAGCGGCCGGCACCACCGGTAGCGCCGGGCCATGCCCGGCGAGCGCAGCGGCAACAACAACCGATCATTCCAGGTCCACCACCTCGAACGCCTCGCCAAACTGCGCGTGCGCCCGCCACAGCGTGGCCAGGTCCTGCCCGCTGACCGGGTCGATGAAGCCCGGCGCGATGTCCGCCAGCGGCTTCAGCACGAAGGCATGCTTCAGTTCCGGGCGCGGAATGCGCAGGTGGCCGGGGCCTTCCACCACCAGGTCGCCGTAGAACACCACGTCGATGTCCAGGGTCCGGTCGGAGAAGCGCGGCCCGCTGCGATCGCGGCCGTGCGCGTCTTCCAGCGCATGCAGCCAGTCGTCCAGTTCCTGCAGCGGCAGATCGGTCTCGATCGCCGCCGCATTGTTGAGGAAGGCCGGGCCATCGAAGCCGACCGCGGCAGTACGGTAGGCCGGCGAGACCTGCAGCGCGCCGAAGCGCTCGCGCAGGGCCGTCACCGCGGCGTGGAGGTAGCGGCGGGGCTGGACGTTGCTGCCCAGGCTCAGGAGCACGGTCGTCATGCGGTTCAGGTGGCAGCGATGGGGGCGTGGACATGCCGTCGTCACGGCGGCCTGCCTACAATCCGGGACGCACATGATAGGGCACCGACATGACCTATTGCGTTGGAATCGAGGTGGACGAGGGCCTGGTCTTCGCTGCCGACACCCGGACCAATGCCTCGCTGGACGATGTGCGCGTGCATCGCAAGCTGCACGTGTTCGAATATCCCGGCCAGGCAGCCTACGTGCTGATGGCGGCTGGCAACCTGGCCACCACCCAGCTGCTGGTGTCGCGCCTGGGCCGCGACGCCGCAGAGCGGCGCGTGCCCAACCTGCGCGACATGACTCACCTGTTCGAAGCCGCCGCGTATGTGGGTCAGCTGCTGGTGGACAGCCAGGTGCACAGCAGCCACAGCGAACACGGCCATGACGGGGTCAACACCCAGGCCACGCTGATCTTCGGCGGCCAGATCGCCGGCGAGCGGCCCGGGCTGTACATGATCTACCCGCTCGGCAACGCCATTGCCGCCTCGCCGGAGACGCCCTACCTGCAGATCGGTGAATCCAAGTACGGCAAGCCGATCCTGGATCGCATCCTCAGCCCGACCACGCGGCTGGAGGACGCCGCGCGCACGGCCATCGTCTCGCTGGACTCCACCATCCGGTCCAACCTGTCGGTGGGCCTGCCGATCGACCTGGCGCTGCTGCGCGACGGTGAACTGCGTATCGGTCGGCAACTGCGGCTGGGCGCGGATTCAGCGCTGTATGCCGATATCCACCAGAACTGGTCACGGCGCCTGGAACAGGCGGTGGACGCCCTGCCGCGGTTCCCCTGGGAAACCGACGAACGGTAGTGCCGGCCGCTGGCCGGCGACCGCGTTGATACCAGCACACAGGGATGCCGGCCAGCGGCCGGCGCTACCGGGGCATCAGCCCAGCGCTTCTGCCACGGCGCGGAATACCTGCTGCATCTGCAGCGGCTTGTGCAGTACATGCACCTCCACTCCGGCCGGGAAGGCGTCGGCCGAGACCGGCACCGCAGGGTCTTCCAGCACCAGCGCCGGGCCGCGGTAACCGAGCGCAGCCATCTCGCCCAGCAGCTGGCTGGCCGGCAGCAGCTTGGAGCCGGCATCGGCAATCACCAGCGCCGGCATTGCCTCCTGCTGCATCCAGCGCAGCGCCGCCGGGCCATCGGAGGCCAACTGCAGCTGGTAGCCCTGGCTGGACAGCGCGTTGCCGAGCAGCGACAGGCGCGTGGCTTCCCCATCGACCACCAGGATCGACTGGCCGCTACCCAAGGCCACCAGCTGTTCGATCGGCTCGCTGCCGTCGATGATCTCGTGCATCGGCAGGCGCAGTTCGAAGCAGGTGCCCTGTCCCGGCTGGCTGCTGACATGGATGCTGCCACCAGCGCCCTCAACAATGCGCTTGCAGGAGATCAGGCCCAGGCCAGTGCCATCTGCCTTGGTGGTGAAGAATGGATTGAACAGGTGCGACAGCGTGTCCGCATCCATGCCAATGCCTTCATCGGCAACGCAGATACGCATCCAGTCCACGCCATCGCGCTGGCCGGCATGGCTGGCGGTCAGGCTCAGTCGGCCGCCGTTGGGCATCGCCTGGATCGCATTGAGTGCCAGGTTCAGCATGACCTGCTGCAGTTCGGTGTAGTTCGCATCCACTACCAGGCCTTCGTCCTGCACCTGCAGTTCCAGGCGCACGGCATCGGGCACGTTGCTGCGCAACAGCAGGGCCACCGCATCGAACAGGCCCTTGATCTCGATACGCTCGCTCGGCTTGCGCGAACCGCGCACGAACGACAGCATCGATTCGGCCATCTCGTGGCCGCGGCGGCCACACTCGGCAATTACGTCGGCCAGGTGGTGCAACTGCGGATCGTCGGTACGCGCCTTCAACAGGTCCGGCATGATCAGCAGCGGCTGCAGGATGTTGCGCAGGTCATGGCTGAGGCCGGCGGCGAGCAGCGACAGGCTTTCCAGGCGCTGCGCGCGCATCAGTTCGGTCTCCACCCGTGCGCGCTCTACGGCGCTGCGGGCATCGCGGATCGCACGCGCCACCGCCGACGGCAGGCGCGCCGGCTGGTGCTTGATGATGTAATCGTTGGCGCCTTTCTGCAGCGCCGCCACCGCGTTCTCCTCACCCATGGTGCCGGAGACGAAGATGAAAGGGACTTCCGGCGCCGTCTCGCGCACGATGCGCAGCGCATCATCACCGGAAAACCCCGGCATGCTCAGGTCGGACAGCACGATGTCCGGCTGGAACGCGGCCAGTGCCTGGCGCAGCTCCGCCTCGCTCTCGACGCGCTCGAAACGAGCGTCCAGGCCCGCATCGAGCATCTGTTCGGACATCAGCTCGGCATCTTCCGGTGAGTCCTCCACCAGCAGGATGCGCAGCGCCCCCAGGGCAGGACCGGTCAGGGGCATGGGCTCACTCGAGTTCCGGTGCCTGGTTGATCAACGCCCAGAACTTGCCCAGGGTCTGCACCGCACCGAAGAACTGGTCCACGTCCACCGGCTTGACCACGTAGGCATTGACCCCCATGTCCCAGCTGCGGGCCAAATCACTTTCCTCGCGCGAGGACGACAGGATCACCACCGGCAGGCGCTTGAGTTCTTCGTGCTCGCGGATCTGCCGCAGCACTTCCAGGCCGTCCATGCGCGGCATCTTGATGTCCAGCAGCAGCACCGCCGGCAGGCCTTCCTCGCGGTTGGCGAAGGCGCCGCGGCGCAGCAGGTAGTCCATCACTTCCACGCCATCCTCGACGTGCACGATGGGATTGGCCAGACGCGCCTCTTCCAGGGCGTCGATCGCCATTTCGGCATCGGCCGGGCTGTCTTCGGCGAGAAGAATGGTGCGCAGAGTCGTCATGCAGAGGGACCTTGTTTGTCCGCGTCGGTCGCGGGGGGCAGGTAGAAGTGGAAGGTGGCGCCGACGTCCGGTTCGGCCTCGGCCCAGATACGGCCGCCATGGCGGGTGAGCACGCGACGGACGCTGGCCAGGCCGATACCGGTTCCGGGGTAGTCGCTGGCCTTGTGCAGGCGCTGGAACACACCGAACAGCTTTCCGGCATAGGCCATGTCAAAGCCTGCACCATTGTCGCTGACCGTGAACTGATGGCCGCCGTCGGGCTGGGGCTGGTAATCCACGCGGATCTTCGCCGGTTCGCGGTTGCCCGAGTACTTCACCGCGTTGCCAAGCAGGTTCAGCCAGACCTGGCGGATCATGTTCTCGTCACCCACCACGATCGGCAGCGGCGCGATGTTCCACTCCACCTGGTGCACGTGGCCGCTGGCCTCAGCCTCGGCCTGCAGATTGGAATCGAGCATGGCGCGGGTATCGGCCACCAGCGACTGCATGTCCACCGCCTGGTGCCGCATTGCCGCACGGCCCAGCCGCGAATAGACCAGCAGGTCGTCGATCAGCGCGGCCATGCGCCGCGCCGAACTGGAGATCACTTCCAGGTAATGGCGGCTCTTGTCATCGGCCGCATCGCCGAGATGGCGCGACAGCTTGTCGGAGAATCCAGCCACGTGGCGCAGCGGCGCCCGCAGATCGTGCGAGACCGAGTAACTGAAGGCTTCCAGTTCCCTGTTGACCTCGGACACCTGTGCAACCTTGCCTTCCAGCTGGCGGTTCAGTTCCTCCACACGCAGCTGCACCGCACGCTGCACGGTGACGTCGCTGACCGTGAGCAACACCACTTCGTCATCGGTGTCCGGCAGCGGCATGCGCCGCGCGTTGAGCAGCATGTAGCGCACCAAGCCATCGGCGGTGCGCTGTTCATGCTCGAAGTCCCAGAGTTCCCGGCCGCGCAGCAGCACATCGGACAGTCGCTGGCGCATCACCGGGTCTTGCCACGCACCGTTGCCGACGTTATCCAGCACCAGGCCCTCGGCGCGCTCATCCTGCAGACCATACAGCTCGGCGAAAGCAGGATTGTGCAGCTGCACGCGCAGATCGCGGTCGAGCAGCACGATCGGCTCGCGCACCGTCTGCAGCACCGACGCTGCACGCGCGGCCGAACGCAATGACTGCCGCTCGGCGTGCAGGCGGCGGCCGATCTGCCGCTGCAGCAGCCACAGCACCAGGCCGAGCAACGCCAGCTGGACCACCAGCGAACTCCACGACACCAACTCGGTCTGCTTGCGCTGGCGGGCGGCCTGCTCGGCGCGCTGTGCCAGCAGCTTCTGCTCGCTGGCCTGCAGTTCCTCCACCAGCCCGCGGATCGGATAACGCGTGCTCAGGTCCTGCACCAGCTCGCGCTGGTCACTGTTGGGCTCTGACTTTGCCAGTTCGCGGGCAAGCGCCATGCGCCCTTCCAGCATCGACTCGATGCGGCCGATGCGGATCAGCTGCTCAGGATTGTCGCGGGTCATCCGGCCCAGTTCAGCCAGGCGACCGGGAAGTTCATTGGCTTTGGCCATGCGCTCGCGCAGGCCAGGCGCGTCCACGCCCTTGGACAGGGTCAGCGCGGCCGATTCGACATCGCGTACATCGGCCTGCAGCTGCTGCAAGGCCACGCCGACAGCCTGGGTATGATTGACCCAGGCCATCGCATCTTCGCTGTCCTGCTGCAGGTGGCGCAGTGTCAACCACGGCACCACGATGATCGCTGCGGCGGCCAGCGCCAGGGCGGGCATCCGCCAGCGGTCCCAGATGTCATCACTGAAAACCAGCGCCATAGTTCCTCATCAACACGGCCGCAATGCATGGGCCGTACCCGGCCCCAGTGCGGCGGAACCGGCAATATAGCGCAGGCGGGTCAAAACTCTGGAGTTTCCAGCGCCGCTGGCTGAACGGCTGGTACTTCGGCGCTGTACGGCCGAGCCCACGGTCGACTGGAACCCAACGGCAGCCGAGCACGGCTCGGCTTCACGCGGGAGTGGGCGCCCCATACCGGGGCGCCCACTCCGCCAGGTCAGCGCTTGGCAGCAGTGCTGACCTTCAGTGCAGCGGCATCGACGCGGGTCACGCCCTTGATGCCCTTGGCAGTGGCAACCGCCTTGTCCTTCTCGGCCTGGGAGGCCACCGCGCCGCTCAGGCTGACAACGCCGTTCACGGTTTCCACCTTGATCTCCGTGCCCGGAACGTTGCTGCTGGCCAGCAGGTCGGCCTTCACCTTGGTGGTGATCCAGGTATCGGTCACAGGCTCATTGGAGTCATGGCGATCAGCATGCGTGGCCGGATGGCTGCTGGTCGGCGGGCTCTTGGCAGCGGGATCCTTGGCAAATGCAGCCGAGGAGGACAGCGCCAGGCCCAGCGTCAAGGCAGAAGCAATCAGTGTGCGGGAGGTATTGCTCATCGTGTCGTACTCCTTCGGGATGTGCTGCCAGTCTGGACAAGCCGCCGTAGAGCAGGCGTGGCGCTGCGGTCATGCCGCCGTGAATCGGACTGTTCCCTGGGGCAACGGTTCAGTTTGGCCTGCCACCACCCGTCGTATACCCTGCCCTTCCCACAGCCGGAGCTCTGCCATGCGCCCCGACCTGCAACTGGCCCTGATCGGCTACGGCGTCGCCGGCCGCGTCTTCCATGCGCCGCTGATCCAGCACACACCCGGGCTGGCGCTGCACAGCATCGTCAGTTCGCAGCGCGACACATTGCTGCGCGCGTTCAGCGACGTGCACGTGCGTGCGATGCCGCAGGACGTGTTCGACGATCCGGCCGTGGACGCAGTGGTGATTGCCACACCGAACGCGCAGCACGCGGCGCTTGCAATCGCGGCGCTGGCCGCCGGCAAGCACGTGCTGGTCGACAAGCCGTTTGCACTGGATGTCGCTGAAGCCGAAGCGGTACTGGCTGCGGCACGCAGCGCCGGCCGCATCGCCACCGTGTTCCAGAACCGGCGCTTCGATGCGGATTTCCTCACCCTGCAGGCACTGCTGGCCGAAGGCGCACTGGGCGACGTGGTCGAGTGCCATGCGCATTTCGACCGTTACCGGCCGCAGGTGCGCGATCGCTGGCGCGAGCAGGACGGGCCCGGTAGTGGCCTGTGGTACGACCTGGGTCCGCATGTGCTGGACCAGATGCTGGTGCTGTTCGGCTGGCCCAAGGCGATCGATGCGGATCTTGCCGTGCTGCGCCAAGGCGGCAGCGGCATCGATTACTTCCACGCCGTGCTGCACTACCCGCGGCATCGCGCGATCCTCCATTCCGGTTCATTGGTCGCGGCACAGACCCCGCACTTCAGCGTGCATGGCAGCAAGGCAAGCTGGATCAAGCACGGCCTGGACGTGCAGGAGGCGCAGCTGCGCCGCGGTGTGGCACCCGGTGCGCCAGGCTGGGGTATCGATCCGCGGCATGGTGAGCTGGTGCGCTGCGATGCCGAAGACAACGTGCAGCGCACGACGGTGGACAACCTGCCTGGCGACTACCGGCGGCTGTATGCGCAGTTCGCCGCGGCGATGCACGGCGACGGCGAAGCTACGGTCAGCCCGGTGCAGGCACTGCAGTTGATGCGGTTGCTGCAGGCGGGCATGGACAGTGCGCGCGAAGGGCGGCGAATCGCGTTGGGGTGATCGGCAGGGCTGCGCCCTGCACCCGCAGAAGCGGTAGTGCCGGCCGCTGGCCGGCAAC
This sequence comes from Stenotrophomonas hibiscicola ATCC 19867, assembly GCF_000382065.1. Taxonomy (GTDB): domain Bacteria; phylum Pseudomonadota; class Gammaproteobacteria; order Xanthomonadales; family Xanthomonadaceae; genus Stenotrophomonas; species Stenotrophomonas hibiscicola. Next base: position 577,738 of record NZ_KB907500.1, read on the forward strand.
CTCAACAGCAAAAGCCGGCTATCCGTGGGATGGCGGGGTGGGTCGGGTTGCGGGGGACGCCGTAAATCCGTCCCTGGAGGCTTGGCCGCGGCATCCATGCCGCAGACACCCCCGCAACCGCCCCCACCTGGCCTTCGGCACTTTCCCGCGATCTGCCAGTAGATCCACGCCATGCGTGGATGACGTGCAAACAATCGGAAAATGCTTTTGCAGAGTCGAGCCATGCTCGACTGCCCCTGGCGCCATGGGGGTCAGCGCCCTTTCCTGCGGAAAGGGGTCCGACCCCGATTGCTTACGACTTCTTGATGGCGTGCCCACCGAACTCGTTGCGCATCGCCGACAGCAGGCGGTCGGTGAACGAGTTGGATTCGCGCGAACGCAGGCGTTCCAGCAGCGACAAGGTGATCACCGGGGCCGGCACGTCCAGCGCGATGGCTTCGGCGACGGTCCAGCGGCCTTCACCGGAATCCTCCACATACGGCGCGATGCCATCCAGCGACGGATTGCGCTTGAGTGCTTCGGTACTCAGGTCCAGCAGCCACGAACGCACCACGCTGCCGTGCCGCCAGACTTCGGCCACCTGGGCAAGGTCCAGCTCCATCTCCTGCTTGCGCTCCATCAGCGCGAAGCCTTCGGCGTAAGCCTGCATCATTCCGTACTCGATACCGTTGTGCACCATTTTGGTGAAGTGGCCAGCGCCGGATGGGCCGACACGCGCCCAGCCGCGGTCCTCGGCCGGTGCCAGCGTACGCAGCAGCGGCGCGATCTGCTCCACCACCGGCGCTTTGCCACCGACCATCAGGCTGTAGCCTTCCTGCAGGCCCCACACGCCTCCGCTGGTGCCGCAGTCGACGTAGCCCAGGCCGTCCTCGGCCAGCGCCTTGGCGCGGCGGATCGAGTCCTGATAGTTGGAGTTGCCGCCGTCGATGACGATGTCACCCTCGGCCAGGTGCGGGGTCAGCTGGCCCAGCGTCTGGTCGACGGTTTCGCCGGCCGGTACCATCAGCCACACCACGCGCGGCACCGGCAGCGCGGCCACCGCGGCGGCCAGCGAATCAACCACCTCCAGGCCGGCCTCGGCGGCGCGCTGGCGGGCGCCTTCGCCCGGGTCGTAGCCGACCACGCGGTGGCCGCCGCGATGCAGGCGCTGGGCCATGTTGGCGCCCATGCGGCCGAGGCCGATCATTGCAATATCCATTGTTTCACCTTCAGTTGGGGTCTAGGGTCAGGCTGCCTGGCCTGCCGGTAGCCGCGCAGTGGCGCAGCTGCGCCTCGCGCCAACGCCGGTAGAGCGTGGTATGCAGATTGTGCACCGCCAGGTCGATCGAAAAGGGGGTTCGCGGGTTGCGGTCAAGCAGGCGGGCGATGTGGTAGCCGATGGGACGTATACCGCGCGGATGCACATAGATCACGAACTGCTGGTAGAACGGATCGTCCAGCAGGCGGTCCATGCGTGCCAGCGTGGCGTGGTAGCGCGGCGCAAGCGCCGCGCGCACCTCAGGGTCGCGCTCGAACAGCAGGCGTTCGAAGTAGCGCTGGCCGGTGCGCGGGATGTCCTGCGCGAGTTTCCATAGTTCGACGTTGCGCTGGTCGTACCAGGCCAGGCCGCCATGCGTGGCCAGCGCCCGCGCAGCGTCCTCGCCCACGTCGACCACCACGAAGTTCTCGGCCTGGTTGCTCAGGTCATCCAGCGTGCCCTTGTCGTATGCATGCTCGATGAAACCAGGCACACCGACGAACGCCTGGCGCCCCATCGTCGAGGTACGCACTGCCTTGCCATCGGCGAAGAAATCGCCGGCATGCGCGCCAAGCAGGATGCTGTCGGTCCCATGCAGGGCGAGAAAGGTGCCGATCGACAGCTCATCCGCAGAGAACTCCGTATCGAAGGCAGCATCGCCATACAGCTCGCGCTGGGTGGCCAGCTGCGCGACCTGGCGGCCGACACCGCATTCGGCACGCACGGCACCGTTGTAGAACGCCTGCAGCGCCTTGCTGTTGCCCGCGCTGGGAACGAAACCGCGGCCAAGACTGTGCGTACGCTGCCAGCCTTGAGCGCGCGGGCCCTGCAGGCCGAAACCGATCCAGCCCATCTGCAGGCCGGAGAAGCGGAAGCGGGTGTTGGCCTGCAATGCCGAGGCGGCGCGTTGCGTGGCCGCCCCCAGCTGGAACGCATAGGCGCAGATCGTGGCCGGATCGTCCAGCAACTGCTGCAGCAGCGCCTGGCGTGCAGCAGTGGGCATGTGCGCCGGCCAGCGCACGTGCAGATCGCCTGCTGCCTGCGCCTCGGCCAGCGACGCACGGGTGCACACCGCGCCACCATGCACCTGCGGCTCCTTCAGCGCGGCCTCGTCGAAGCGCCAGCCCAGCTGCAGCAGCAGCCCCTGGGCGCAGTCGCCGGCTGTGGCCGCCACGCCCATCACAGGCGCGAGCAACAGGGCCGCGCCCATCAGCCAGCCGTGCACGTTCACCCTTGGTCCGTGCGGACCGGCGCGGGCTCAGGAACTGCTGCGGGTGGTGGCGGCGGTGGCGTGCCCGCAGCCTGTGGCAGGTACTGCTGCAGGCGCTGGAAGAAACGGCGATAGAAATCGGCGTCGGTAACCGTGCTGCTCGCCACTTTCACCAGCGAATCGTCATTGCTGCCGAACGGCAGTGATACCGAGCCCAGTGCACCGACGCCGACACTGGCGGACGTCGGGCTCTTCTTCAACGCATAACGGTCCTGCACGGCGCTTACGAACACCAACGCCTGATCGCCCCGGGGCGCACAGGAGATGCGCAGCACCAGCTGCTCATGGTCGTCTTCGCGCGGCTGGAAGTTCTTGTTGCCTTCCACCTGTGCGTCATCGGCACGGGCGATGGCGTACCCCTGGCTGAGCAGGGTGCGTCGCGCCGCTTCACAGGCATCGCCGGGGCGGCCATCGACGGTACGCGAGAACGTGTCGCCGGAATCGAAGGATTCGCGCAGCAGCGTGCTGTCGGCGGCACGGCCACCACAGGCCGACAGGATCAGGGCGCTGCCAAGCGCCACAACAGCACTGGAAACGAGGGAGGACCGCATGGGTGCTCCTGCGAGGACGGTACCGGCAAGGGTAGCCCCGTTGCTGTGTGCGGCAGGTCGAAAGCACCCGCGTCAGGCGGCCCCGTTTGCAGCCGGTTCATGCACGAAAAAAGCAGAAGGGCCGGCAATGCCGGCCCTCGGGTATCACATACCGTGTCCGGCTCAGTCCGCCCAGCGACCGGCGCCGGTCGACTGCGGCAGCACCTGTGCCGACAGCGGGCGGTCGTTGGCCAGCAGGTTCACCGCATCGGCCAGGATGGACGCCGACTCGCGCAGCAGCGGGTCCGGGCGCTTCTCGGCCGCCTTCTCGCGCGCGGCGTCCTTGACGATGTCGCGCTCGTTGCCCGTCAGGCCGTCATCGCTGCTGTCATCGGCCAGCGGGTCCAGGGCCAGGCCCAGCTCCTTGCGCTGCAGCTGGCGTTCCTTGCGCTGGGCATCCTGGCGCTCACGCTCGGCGCGGCGCGTGGCCTCGTTGAGCGAGATGTACTTCTTGGCCGCCTCGGTGCGGAACTGTTCCACGTCCTCGTTCCACCACTGGAACTCCTTGTCGGTGGCGATGCGTGCGTCGTGGCGGGTTTCCAGCTTCGGCAGCAGCGGCGCGAAGTTGCCGTACTGGGTGTGCGGCACGGCGGCGATGCGGGTCCACGGCAGGGCGTTGTCGTAGGTGCTCTCGCCGAACTCGGTGGCGTCGACACTGGCCGGGAAGGCCAGGTCGGGCACCACGCCCTTGTGCTGGGTGCTGCTGCCGCTGATGCGGAAGAACTGGGCGATGGTCAGCTTGACCTGGCCAAAGCGCTGGGTCTCGCCGCTCGGCCAACGGTCGAGGTCGACGATGTTCTGAACGGTGCCCTTGCCGAAGCTGGTTTCACCGATCACCAGGCCACGACCGTAGTCTTGGATGGCACCAGCAAAAATTTCCGAGGCCGAGGCCGAACCGCGGTTGATCAGCACCGCCAGCGGGCCATCCCACGCCACGCCCTGGTTGCGGTCGCTGTTGACGGTGACGCGGCCACCAGACTCGCGCACCTGCACCACCGGGCCCTGCTCGATGAACAGGCCGGTCAGTTCGATGGCTTCATCCAGCGAACCGCCGCCGTTGTTGCGCAGGTCCAGCACCACGCCGTCCAGCTTGTCGTTCTTGAAGCCGGCCAGCAGCTTGGCCACGTCGCGGGTGGCCGAGGCGTAGTCGGCCGCATTGCGGCGACGGCCTTCGAAGTCCTGGTAGAAGGTCGGCAGCTTGATCACGCCGATCCTGCGTGCCGGCTCGCCATTGGCGGCCGGGATGGTCATGGTCTCTCCCTTCGCGGCCTGTTCGGCCAGGCGCACCTTCTGGCGGGTCAGCACCAGGGTGTGGTGCTTGCCGTCGGCACCCTCGGCGGCCGGAATGAATTCCAGCTTCACCTGGGTATCCTTGGCACCGCGGATCTTGGCCACGACGTCGTCGATGCGCCAGCCGATCACGTCCTCGACCAGGCCGGACTTGCCCTGGCCGACGCCGACGATGCGGTCACCCGGCTTCAGCGTGCCATCCACTGCAGCCGGGCCACCGGCGATGATCTCGCGGATCACCACCATGTCGTCCTGCCGCTGCAGCTGCGCACCGATGCCTTCCAGCGAAAGCGACATCGCCTGGTTGAAGTTCTCGGCGGTGCGCGGGGTGAAGTAGTCGGTGTGCGGATCGACAGCGCTGGTGTAGGCGTTCATGAAGAACTGGAAGACATCCTCACCCTTCAGCTCGTTGACCGACTTTTCAAGCGTGGCATAGCGCTTGTCCAGCGTCTTGCGGATGTCATCGGGCTTCTTGCCGGCCAGCTTAAGGCGCAGCCAGTCATTCTTCACCGACTTGCGCCACAGCTCATCCAGCTCGGCGCTGCTGGCGGCCCACGGCACCTTCTTGCGGTCGTACTCGAAGCGCTCGTCGGTGGTGAAGTCCGGTTCCTGCTTGAGCAGCTTGCGCGCGTAGGCCACGCGCTCGCCGACGCGCTGCTTGTAGACCGCAAACACCTGGAATGCCGGCTCCAGCTCGCCGCCGCGAATGGCGGAGGAAATGTTGGCTTCGAACGGCGCAAAGCGCGCCACGTCGGCCTGGGTGAAGTACTGCTTGCCGCCGTCCAGCGTCTCCAGGTAGCGCTTGAACACGTCCTTGGACGTGGCCTCGTCCAGCGCGCGCGGGCGGTAGGCATAACGGCTGTCGGACAGCAGGCCGTACACCAGCTTGGAGGTGGTCACCTGATCGGCGGTTACCGCAGCGGGCAATGCCGGCGAGTCGGCCTTGGCCGCCAGCGCCAGCGGCGCCACCAGCGCCAGGGCCATCAGGAATGCGGGGGCTTTGAATTTCATTGACGTGCTCGAAGGCGCCTTGCCAAGGGGGAGACTGCGGGGTGTTAAGACACCACGACAGTGCCGAAAGTTGCCGGGTTTGTCACCCGGCCGCGCTCGGTGGAAAACCAGCCTAGCCGGGCCGGTGTAGCAAATTGTGAATGCATGTAGAGCCGAGCCCATGCTCGGCTGGCCGGCAGCAAGCAGCCGAGCATGGGCTCGGCTCCACGGCAGGCAGAGGTGTGCGGATCAAGGGTCCGCACCCACAGGAGAAGTAGCTCCCACCCACCGGCAGGGTGTCAGGAAATGCCGGCGCCCTTGGCCTGGACGTCGGCGTGGTACGACGAGCGCACCATCGGGCCGGAGGCCACGTGGCTGAATCCCAGCTCGTAGCCGTAGTCCTCCAGCGCCTTGTAGTCCTCGGGAGTCCAGTACTTCAGTACCGGGTGGTGATGCGCGGTCGGCTGCAGGTACTGGCCGATGGTGATCATGTCCACATCGTGCGCGCGCAGGTCGCGCATGGTGGCCTTGATCTGTTCGAAGTCTTCGCCCAGACCCAGCATGATGCCGCTCTTGGTCGGCACGCCCGGGTGCTGCGCCTTGAAGTTCTTCAGCAGGTTCAGCGACCACTGGTAGTCCGCACCCGGGCGCACATTGCGGTACAGGTCCGGTACGGTTTCGATGTTGTGGTTGAACACATCCGGCGGGTTCTGCGCCAGGATCTCCAGCGCGCGCTCCATGCGGCCCTTGCCACGGAAGTCCGGCGTCAGCACTTCGATGCGGGTACCCGGCGACTTTTCGCGGATGGCGGTGATGCAGTCGACGAAGTGCTGGGCACCGCCGTCACGCAGGTCATCGCGGTCGACGCTGGTCACCACCACGTACTTCAGGCCCATGTCGGCCACGGTCTGGCCGAGGCTGGCCGGTTCGTTGGCATCCGGCGGCTTCGGGCGGCCATGGGCCACGTCGCAGAACGAGCAGCGGCGGGTGCAGACCTCGCCGAGGATCATGAAGGTGGCGGTGCCATGGCCGAAGCATTCGTGGATGTTCGGGCAGCTGGCTTCCTCGCATACGGTCACCAGGCGGTTTTCGCGCAGCTTGGCCTTCAGGTTCTGCACGGCATTTCCCGAGGGAATGCGCACGCGGATCCATGACGGCTTGCGCAGCACCGGCGCGTCGGCGAACTGCACCGGCGAGCGGTTGATCTTGTCACCGCCCAGCTGCTTGACCCCGGCCTGCAACGGCGCGGCGGATGGGGAGTCGCCCTGCACGATCTGCAGGGGAATGGAACGGGCGGTGGTTTCAGTCATGGCAGTTCCGGGAGCGGTCAGGCGGCCGCAGAAAGATCGGGCAGTTCGTGCGTGGGCTGGAGCAGCAGGCCGAACTGGCGGGCCAGGTGCTCCAGCAGTACCGGCTTGACGGCCTCCATGCCGGAGGGCCCGCCCAAGTCTACTACCGAGGTCACCTGCAACCCCTGATAGCCACAGGGATTGATGCGGTGGAAGGGTTCCAGGTCCATGGCCACGTTGAAGGCCAGTCCATGGAAGGTGCAGCCGCGCCGCACACGGATGCCGAGCGCAGCGATCTTGGCACCACCGACGTAGACGCCCGGGGCGCCCTCGCGGCGTTCGGCACCGATGTTCCACTCGGCCAGCGTATCGATGAGGGCCTGCTCGATGCGGCACACGTAGTCGCGGACCCCGATCCCCAGCCGCGGCAGGCGCAGCAGCGGATAGACCACGATCTGGCCGGGACCGTGGTAGGTCACCTGGCCACCTCGGTCCACGTGCAGCACCGGGATCTCACCCGGTGCCAGCACGTGCTCGTCCTTGCCGGCCTGGCCCAGGGTGAACACCGGGTCGTGCTCGACCACCCACAGCTCGTCGGCATCGTTGTCGCTGCGCTGGTCGGTGAAGCGCTGCATGGCGCGCCATACCGGCTCGTAGGCCTGGCGGCCGAGGTCACGGACCACCGCCGGACGCGGCGCGCGGTGTTCCGGGGCGGCTTCGGCCGGGCAGCTGTCGGCTACAGCGTCCACTTCACTTCCGGGTGGTCGCGCAGCGCCTGGTGCGCCAGGTCGTACTGCTCGCGGCTTTCGGCCTTGAACACGATGCGGACGGAGACGTACTTGCCGTTGGAGGAGTGCTTCCAGCTGATGCGTTCGTTGACCACATCGATGCCGGCAGCCAGCAGCAGGCGGGGGAGCTCATGTTCCAGGCCGCGGTTGGCCGGGCCCATGGCGCTGAGCTCGAACTGGCCGGGGAACTGGAAGCCGTGGTCGGGGTTGTCGGACTTGATTTCCATGGAGCCATTATCGGGCCGCAGGGCAACAAACCCAAGAGTATTCATCAACGTCAAAGGGCGCACTGGTGAGTCGCTGCGTTGCAGCTGAACAGACGTTCAGCATTGGTCATTGCCCCGAAGCCCGCTACAGGAGGGTTCAGAATTGTCCTCACGAGACAATGTCGTTTTCGGAACAGACAAGTGATTCGAACGCGCTCGTTCCGTCACGTCCCCGCGAGTACCGTGTCGCGGCATATAACGACAGACAGAACAAAGCCCTCCCAATGAGTCCCCCTTCCCACCGCCGCCTTGCGGCCCTCGGCCTGTACGGCCTGCTGGCTGCTGCCCTCCCGCTTGCCGCCCAGGCGGCCGAACAATGTGGCCCGGACGCGATGCGCGACCATCCGCCGCAGGTCAATTTCCGCGTCGACAACGACCTGTTCGGCGGCCGCCACCAGGATCAGGGCTATACCAACGGTGCGCTGTTGACCCTGGTCTCCCCCAATCTGGTCGATTACACCGACGACCCCTGCCTGCCACGCATGGCGCGCTGGGTGAACCGGTACCTGGAAGGGCTGCATCCGGGCAGGTTCGAACAGCAGAACATGATCTTCAGCATCGGCCAGGGGATTTTCACCCCAACCGATTTCAGCCGCAGGGACCTGATCGAGGACGACCGCCCTTACGCCGGCGTGCTGATCGCAAACTTCGGTTTCAATGCGCGCAGCGGCAACCGCCTGCAGACCACCCAGCTGACACTGGGCGTGGTCGGCCCGTGGGCGCAGGGCAAGCAGGTGCAGAATGCCGTGCATGAAGTGTTGGGCGACGAGAAATTCAAGGGTTGGGACAACCAGCTGCACAACGAACCACTGTTCATGCTGACCCATGAGCGCATGCGCCGCTGGCCGGGCGATGCCAGCGTCAATGCCGACGGTTGGGGTTGGGACGCGATCAGCCACTACGGCGGGTCGATCGGCAACCTGGAAACCAAGGCCAATTTGGGCGGTGAAGTGCGCTTCGGCTGGAAGCTGCCGGATGACTTCGGCAGCACGCCGTTGCGCCCGGCAGGTGAGAACACGGCGCCGACCCGCGGCGGCCGCCCAAGCGGGTGGTCCTGGCACCTGTTCGCGACCTCCGACGCTGCCTGGGTGATCCGCGACATCACGCTAGATGGCAACACCTTCCGCAACAGCCACAGCGTGGACAAGCGCCATGTGGTGGCCTACGGCGGGTACGGCGTGGCGGTGATGTACGGCCGCTGGAAGTTCGCTGCCGCGCGCTACCACAGCACGCGCGAATTCAACGGCCAGCGCCAATCGCCGGTGTTCGGCAGCTTCACCATCAGCCGCTCGCTGTAGGCGAGGGGCTGAGGGTGAAGCGGGTAGGTGCCGACCGTTGGTCGGCACACCGGTTACTGCATCGCTCGCTGCAAGTGAGGCGCTGCCGGTAGTGCCGGCCGCTGGCCGGCTCTCGCATTTCCGGATGGATTCATGGGGAGCCGGCCAGCGGCCGGCACTCCCCCCATCCGCATCCGACATCCCGGAACGAAAAGGCCGGCATACGCCGGCCTTTTCATTCACCACGCCGGGGCGTGGATCATTCCGATTCCCACCACATCCAGAAGCTGTCCCACAGGCGCTTGAAGAAGCCGGCCTGTTCGACGGCAGTCACGGCGACCAGCGGCGCTTCGGCGACGACCTTGCCGTCCAGCGTGACCTTCACGGTGCCGATCTGCTGGCCGGCAGTGAACGGTGCCTCCAGGGTCTTGGGCACGTCGATGCTCGGCTTCAGGTCGTTGTAGCGGCCGCGCGGCACGCTGACCAGCATCGGCTGCGCCACGCCCAGCTGCACCTTGTCGGCGGTGCCCTTCCAGACCTTGTGCTCGGCCACGGGCTTGCCCGGCTCGTACAGGCGGTGGGTCTCGAAGAAGCGGAAACCCCAGTTCAGCAGGGCCAGGCTGTCATCAGCGCGCTGCTTTTCCGACGCACCACCCAATACCACGGCGATCAGGCGCTGGTCGCCGCGCTGCGCCGAACTCATCAGGCAGTAACCGGCTTCGGAGGTGTGGCCGGTCTTGATGCCGTCGACGCTGCCATCTCGCCACAGCAGCAGGTTGCGGTTCGGCTGCTTGATGTTGCCGACCTGGAATTCCTTGATCTTGTTGTACGCGTAGGTTTCCGGGTAATCACGCACCATCGCGCGGCCCAGCAGTGCCAGGTCATAGGCGGTGCTGTGGTGGCCTTCGGCGGTCAGGCCGTGGGCGTTGACGAAGTGCGAGTTCTTCATGCCGATCTTGGCGGCGTAGCTGTTCATCAGCGACGCGAAGGCTTCTTCGCTGCCGGCCACGTGCTCGGCCAGGGCGATCGCGGCGTCATTGCCGGACTGGATCGCCATGCCCTTTTCCATGTCTTCCAGGCGTGCGGTCTGGTTGACCGGGAAGCCGCTGTAGCTGCCATCGGTGCCGGCGCCGCCTTCGCGCCAGGCGCGCTCGCTCATCATCACCTGGTCATCCGCACGGACCTTGCCGTTCTTGACCTCGGCGGCAACCACGTAGGACGTCATCACCTTGGTGATGCTGGCCGGGGCCAGCTGCTCGTGGATGTTTTCGCCAGCCAGCACCTGGCCGGTGGCGTAGTCCATCAGCACCCAGGCCTTGGATACGCTCGGCACCGGCGCCGGGGGGGTGGCAACGGTGGCCGGGGCGGCAGCGGCGGCGGCAGGCGCAGGCGTAGCCGGGGTCGGAAGCGGCGTCTGGGCGGAAGCCAGGCCCACCACCAGGGTGGCGGCCAGGGCGGTGGCGGCGGAACGGAAATTCATTGGACAGCAGGCTCCAGGGGACGGCCAGGAATGGAGGGTGGAACGAAGCGGCCATTGTAAGGCCGGGCGAGCCTGGGCCGGCAGCACCAGCCCAGGCGGGTCAATCCTTGACGATCTGCGGCGAACCCAAGCCCAGACCGGCGATGCGGCCGACAAGTTCCGCGGCACTGGCATGGTCGCTGGCGGGAACGCGCAGCCGGAACAGGGTGCGGCCACCGGCGGCGATGTCGCTGATGGTCGCGCCGACAATGCCGGCCGCGTTGAGCTGGCCCATCGCGCGGTTGGCATTGTCGCGGCTGGAGAAGCTGGCGACCTGCACCATCACCGCGCCGACCACCTGCTGCGACAGGCTGGGGGCTGCTGCGGTGGCGGGCACCGTACGCACTGCGGCCGGCGCGACCGTGCGCGGCGCGGCGCTGGCGACTGCAACCGGCGCCATTGTGGGGCTGCGCACCGGCGGTGCGCTCGGCGGCAGGCTGCTGACCGCCACGTCCGGCACCGCGCTGGCCACGCCCTGTGTGGTGGCCGGCTGGCCACGCGCAGGCGTGGCGTCGGCCGGAAGGCGCTTGACCAGGCGATCGATGTCGCTGTCGGCGGTGGCACGCGCAGCCGTTACCGGGCGCGTACTGGCCGCCGCGACAGCCGTTTCGGCGGCACGGCGCTCGCGGCGCGACGGCTTCTGCGCTAGCAGGTTGCCCTCGCCCGGCTGCAACGCGCGCACCTCCACATTGCCGGTACCGCGCTGGGTGATGCCCAGCCGCACTGCGGCGGCATAACTGAGGTCGACCACACGGCCATCATGGAACGGGCCACGGTCGTTGACGCGCACAATCACCGACTCGCCGTTGTCCAGGTTGGTCACACGGGCGAAGCTGGGCAGCGGCAGCGTCTTGTGCGCGGCGGTGAACTGGTACATGTCGTAGACCTCGCGGTTGGAGGTCAGGCGGCCGTGGAACTTGGCGCCGTAGTACGACGCGGTACCGCGCTCGACATAGTTGCGGGTGTCGTCGAGCACCTTGTACGACTTGCCCAGCACCACGTACGGCGACTTGTTGCCGATGGCCGAACGCTCTTCGGCGGTCACTTCCGGCTCGGGAATGCAGGCGACGTTGGGAATGTAGTCCGGGGTGCTGTCGCGCACGCCTGGCTTGTACAGCCCCCCGGCGGTGTAGTTGCCGCGCGTGTTCGGGTCTTCCTTGGCCGCGGCATAGGGCGAGCCTTCCGGGCAATGCGCCGGGCGCGAGCCCCGACCCTGCACCACCGTGCCGCTGGGCTTGCCACCGTGGCCGGCCGTGGCCGGCTTCTTCGGCGCACTGCTGCAGGCAGCCAGCGCGAGGACGATCAAGCTCGGGACCAGCCATCTGATGTTCATGCCGGGGGCAGCTCCTGTCCGGCGATGGCCTGCGACAACTGGAACACGGCCATCGCGTACATCTTCGAGAGGTTGTAGCGGGTGATCGCGTAGTAGTTCTGGAAGCCCAGCCAGTACTGCTTGCCGGTGCTGCCCTCAAGCGTGATCGGCGTTGCGGTGGCGCCCGGCTGCACCGCAGCGCTGGGCTGGTAGCCGCGCTGGGCCAGGTCGGCCAGCGACCAGGTCGGCATCCATTCGGTCGGGTTGAACTCCTCGCGACCCGGCGCCAGCGTGGCCGGTACGGCCACCTGGCCACCACGGACCCAGCCGCCCTTCTTCACGAAATAATTGGCGATGGACGAGAACACATCGTCGTAGCTGGTGAACAGGTCGCGACGGCCATCGCCATTACCGTCCACGGCGTAATCGAGATAGCTGGACGGCATGAACTGGCCCATGCCCATCGCACCGGCATAGCTGCCCTTGAGCGTGGTGATGTCCAGCTTTTCCTCACGGCCCAGCTCGAACAGCTTGGCCAGCTCATCGCGGAAGAACAGCTCGCGGCGCACTTCGCGTTCCAGCTTGGCCGGGTCGCCACTGCGCGGGTAGTAGAACGCCAGCGTGTACAGCGCATCGAGCACGCGGTGGTTGCCGGCATTTTTCCCGTAACTGGTCTCCACGCCGATGATCGCCACGATCACCTCGGCCGGCACGCCGGTGCGCTGCTGCACGCGATCCAGTTCGACACGATGCTGGGCCAGGAACGCGCGGCCGCCATCGATGCGTGCCTTGCTGATGAACATCGGCCGGTATTCGTTCCACGGTTTGACCCGTTCGGCCGGACGCGACATGGCGGCGATGATCGGCTGGCGCACCTGCGCCTGGTCGAGCACGCTGCTGATCTGCTCCGGCCTCAGGCCATAGCGCTTGGCGGTATCGGCAATGAAGCGGGCCCGTGCAACCTCGAACGGCACCGGGGTGAGATCGACCGGCGGTGCGGTGGCGGCAGCGGCTTCAGGCGCGGCCTCGGCCGGACCATGGGCCTTGGCGGACGGCTGGCGCGGCGTGCTGCTGGCCTGCGGCGAAGACGGTGGGGACTTCGGCTGGGTCGCGCAGGCGACCAGGCCGAGGGTGAGCATGCAGGCCAGAGTGCGTCGAATCATCGTCGCAGGTTAGCAGGTCATGGATGAATTAAAACCCCTAACACCATGAATCACAACGATTTGCCCCCGTTCAGCGGGAAATGTGAAGACGTCGTGATCGGGCTTCCCCATTCAGATAGAGGTGGCCGGTTGCGTCCCCATCCCCGCAGACGCAACCGGCGACCGGATCCGGTCGGTACCTGCGCGGCTGCCGCTCCCCAGTGACAGTTCCCCGCGCTCCCTGTACCCGTTGGATCAGTACTGCTCCCGCCCGACGCCCCCTCGCGCTGCATCGATTGACGGCGCGCCGTGCCGAACGGGCCGCCATTGTGCAGGCCGATTACGACAAGTCCATTGATCAAGATCAACGCGGCGTAAAAATGTGAACCAGCTAACGTTTTTTGCGGACTTTGGTCAGCGGGTGTGCTGTCGTGCAGCGTTGTGAGAACGCTTCCATAACCGGCGTTGCGCAGAGTCAGGAAGTTTCCAGCCGTCGGCTCAGCCCCTCGTGGGTGGTGTCTGGGTGGTCGCGGAAAGGAGAAGCCGCGGGTGGGCCGGTCGGGTTGGGTGCGCGGGGGACGCCGTGAATCCGTCCCTGGAGGCTTGGCAGCCGCATCCATGCGGCTGACACCCCCGCGTACCCAACCCGACCGGCCTCTGACAGATTTCGGAGGTCTGCCACCCACGGAGAAGAAAAAGAAGATCAAAAGATCGCGACGCTGCGCTTGCTCGTGACCCGAGCATGGATCGGCTCTACACAAGGCAATGAAGCGACCCGCCAGGCCGACCTGTCCGTGGCCGGGTAGATGGGCTGCGCAGGGGCGTGAGCCGCATGGATGCGGCGACCGAGCTTACATGGATGTACTTGCAGCGTCCCCTGCGCGGCCCATCTACCCGGCCCCACCCATGAACTGCTTTGCGCGGTCATCCACGAGGGGCTGCGCCGTTGGCTGGAAACCCTATCCCCCGTGCACGGGTCGGTGCCCGCGCACCGCCATCACCAGCCCGATACCCGCCAGCAGCGACACCGCCGAGGTACCGCCATAACTGATCAACGGCATCGGAATGCCCACCACCGGCAGCAGGCCGGAAATCATCCCGCCGTTCACCAGTACGTACACGAAGAACGCCAACCCCAGGCTGCCGGCCAGCAACCTTGCGTGCGTGTCGCGGGCGTGCACCGCGATCCACAGGCAGCGGCCGACCACGAACAGGTACAGCGCAAACACGGTGGCCACGCCGATCCAGCCGAACTCTTCGGCCAGCACCGAGAACGCGAAGTCCGTGGTGTACTCAGGCAGGAAGTCCAGCGTGGCCTGGGTGCCCTGCCCCCAGCCACGACCCTGCCAGCCACCGGAACCGATCGCGATGCGTGACTGCAGGATGTTCCAGCCGGTGCCGAGCGGGTCTGCCGCCGGATCGAGGAAGGTCAGCACGCGATCCTTCTGGTACTGACGCAACAGACCGAACCATGCCAGGGGTGCGGCCACCGCAAGCCCTGTTGCCCCGGTCGCCACCCATCCCCAGTGCAGGCCCGCCAGCAACAAGGCGAACACGCCGCTGGCGGTGACCAGCGTTGCGGTACCGAGGTTGGGCTGCATCAGGATCAGTACTGCAGGCATGCCGATCAGCACCGCAGCCGTCAGTACCGTGCGTGGCGACGGCGGCAGCGGTTGGCGATGCAGGTACCAGGCCATCATCAGCGGCAGGCTGAGCTTGAGCAGTTCGGACGGTTGCAGGTAGAACACGCCGAGGTTGAGCCAGCGCTGCCCGTATTTGCCGGTGCCGACCACGTAGACCGCCATCAGCGGCAGCATCGACAACGCATACAACGCTGGTGTCCACGCCCGCAGGCGCAGCAGCGAAACACGCGACAGCAGCCACATCGCCACCAGGCCACCGGCAAAGCGCGCCGCCTGCCCGGCCACGGGGCCGGACACGCTGTGCAGCACCGCCAGGCCGACGCCCATCAGGATCAACAACGCAACCAGCAACGGCAGATCGATCGTGCGCACCGCCTCACGGCAGCCGCCAAGCAGTCGTTTCCATTCCACACGGCCACGGTAGCAATGCGTGCTTGCGTGAAGCTGTCAGCGCGGTGCCGCATTTGTAGAGTCGAGCCATGCCCGACTGCCTTTCATACAGCAGAAGCAGCCGAGCATGGCTCGGCTCTACAAGAATCAGGAGCAGGAAGCGCGGCGGCTAGCCGTAGCCGCCGTGCACCGGGTTGTGGCTGCGCACCGCCATCACCAGGCCGAAGCCGGCCAGCAGTGACACCGCCGAGGTACCGCCGTAACTGATCAGCGGCATCGGCACGCCCACCACCGGCAGCAGGCCGGAAATCATCCCGCCGTTGACCAGTACGTAGACGAAGAATGCCAGTCCGGTGGCCCCGGCAAGCAGGCGCGAATAGGAATCGCGCGATTGGCTGGCAATCCACAGGCAACGCCCGATCACCAGCAGGTACAGCGCCAGCACGGTGGCCACGCCGATCCAGCCGAATTCCTCGCTCAGCACCGAGAACGCGAAGTCGGTGGTCTGCTCGGGAATGAAGTTCAGGTGCGACTGCGAGCCCTCGCCCCAGCCCTTGCCATCGAAGCCCCCGGAACCGATCGCGATCTTCGACTGGATGATGTTCCAGCCGGCGCCAAGCGCGTCCATTTCCGGGTCCAGGAACATCATGATGCGGTCCTTCTGGTACGGCCGCAGCAGCCAGAACCAGGCCACCGGCGCGACCGCGGCCACGCCGCCTACGCCCAGCCCGACCCACCACCACGGCAGGCCTGCCAGCAGCAGCACGAACACGCCACTGGCGGCGATCAGCACACCGGTGCCGAAGTCCGGCTGCAGCATCACCAGGCCGGTCGGTACGCCGATGATGACCAAGGCCACGAGCACGGTATTGAAGCGCGGTGGCAGCGGCATCCTGTGCAGGTACCAGGCCACCATCATCGGCAGGCTCACCTTCAGCAGCTCGGCCGGCTGCAGGTAGAAGAACTTCAGGTCCAGCCACTGCCGGCCATACTTGCCGGTGCCGAGCACGAACACCGCCAGCAACGGAATCATCGAGATCGCATAGATCATCGGCGTGGCCGAGCGGATGCGCAGGATAGGCACGCGCGAGATGCCCCACAGCGCCGCCATGCCCACCGCGAAGCGCGCGCCCTGGGCCATCACCAGGCTGTCGCCTCCGGCACTCTTCAGGGTCGCCAGGCCGATCACCATCAGCGCGCCGAGGGCCAGGCACAGCACCCAGTCCAGCGTACTGAAGAAGCGGCGCAGCATGTCGCCGGCCCAACGCAGGAACACTCTCATCGTGCGGGCTCCGCAGGGGTCAGCCGTGGCGTGGCCGGCAACGCGGCGGCCTGCGCATCCGGCTGCGGCGCGGGTGCAGGCGCCGGTGCAGGCACGCCGATCAGCACCGGATGTTCTCCCACCTGTGCAGCGGCAAGGTCGCCGGCCTGGCGCGCGCTCGCGTCTTCGTTGTCGAACGCGGTGGCGCCGATGGCAGTGGTGCCGCGCTCGCTGTCCAGCGGCTGCATGCCTTCGGGCATCTTGCCCAGCAGGTAGGCATCGAACACCTTGCGGGCGATCGGCGCCGCGGCTGAACCACCGTAGCCACCGCCTTCCACCGCCACCGCAATCGCGATCACCGGGTTTTCGACCGGCGCGAAGCCAACGAACAGCGCGCGGTGGCGCAGGTGCATCGGCAGGCTCTTCGGGTTCACTGCAGCAGTGCCCTTGCGGCTGATGACCTGTGCGGTACCGGTCTTGCCGGCCATCACGTACGGCGCACCCACCGCCACGCGCCAGCCGCTGCCGCCGGGCCGCATGGTCGCCATCATGCCCTCGCGCACGGCCTGCACGTTGTTGGGGTTGGGGCTGATCGGCTTGCTTTCGCCGGCCGGCATTGCCGTCCAGTCGCTGTCGAATCCTTCGCGCTGCTGGATCACCAGGTGCGGGGTGCGCAGCTGGCCGTCGGCCAGCGCGCTGACGCCGCGCGCCAGCTGCAGCGGGGTGACCTTCCAGTCGCCCTGGCCGATGCTGATGTTGACCGTGTCGCCCGGGAACCAGGCTTCCTTGCGGGTCTTCCGCTTGTAGGCCGGCGACGGCAGGATGCCGCCGATTTCGCCGGTGAGGTCGATGCCGGTCGGCTGGCCGAAGCCGTAGTACTCCATGTAATGGTCGAAGCGCTCGATGCCCAGGTCCAGCGCCAGCTTGTAGTAATAGGTATTGACCGATTCGGCGATCGACTTGCGCAGGTCGGTCCAGCCGTGGCCGCCGCGATGCGCATCACCCCAGCCACGTGAAGTGCCGGGCAGGTAGAACATGCCGGTGGACAGCACCTTGTCTTCCGGGCGGCGCACGCCCGAATCCAGGCCGGCCAGGCCGATCAGGGGTTTCAGCGTGGAACCGGGGGCGACGCCACCGAGCACCAGGCGGTTGAACTGCGGCCGCGACGGGTTTTCGTTCAATGCCTTGAAGTCGGCATGGGAAATGCCGTTGACGAACAGGTTGGGGTCGTAGGACGGCAGGCTGACCATCGCCAGCACTTCGCCGGTACGCGGGTCCATCGCCACCGCCGAGCCTTCCTGGTCGCCGAAGGCAGCCACCATCGCGCGCTGCAGGTCGGCGTCGATCGACAGCCGCAGGTCCGCACCGGACTGCGCGGCCACCCGGCCGATGGTGCGGATCGCGCGGCCCTGCACGTTGGTCTCGACCTGTTCATAGCCGACCCGGCCACGCAGCTGCTGCTCGTAATAGCGCTCCAGGCCGGATTTGCCGATGTGGGTCAGCGCGGCATTACCTTCGCCGAGGATTTCCAGATCCTTGTCATCGACGCGACCGACGTAGCCGATGATGTGCGCGAACAGATCGCCATACGGGTAGCGCCGGGTCAGGTAGGGTTCCAGCTCGACCCCCGGGAAACGCCAGCGGTCGACGGCAAAGCGCGCCATCTCCTCGTCGCTCATGCGCAGCTTCAGCGTGACCGGCAGGAACTTGCGGCGCGCCTTGCGCGACTTGTTGAACGCTTCCAGCTCTTCCGGGCTGATGTTGATGATCTTCGCCAGCCCTTCCAGGGTGGCGTCCATGTCCTTGACCTTGTCCGGGGTCACGTCCAGGCGGAACGCCGGCACGTTCTCGGCCAGCAGGCGGCCATTGCGGTCGTAGATCATGCCGCGCCCGGGCACCACCGGCCGCGGCTTGATGCGGTTGGCTTCCGAGCGCGTGGCATAGACGTCGTGGTCAAGCACCTGCAGCTTGAAGTACCAGCCGCCCAGCCCCAGCAGGCAGACCAGCACGCCCAGGAAACCGAGCGCCGCGCGACGGCGGAACTGCTCGGCTTCGGCGTGTGGATTCTTGACCTGGCGGCGCGGAATCATGGCTCAGCGCCCGCGCTTGCCGAAGCGCACCGCGTCCAGCAGCACGAACACCAGCGGCCACAGGCCCATGCCCAGCAGCGGGGCCCACCAGTACGACCACGGCAGGGTCGGTTCGCCCACCAGGATGTGCACCAGTGCGCTGACGATGCGGTCGTTGAACAGCAGGCCGCCGATGGCCAGCATCTGCTGCGACATCGGGAAGAAGCGGATGCGCGCGCGGAAGCGCTGCAGGATGAAAGCCAGCATCACCAGCCGCAGTGCCTGCTCGCCGAGGACACCGCCGTACAGCAGGTCGGCGATGACGCCGCTGGCGAAGGCGATGCCCAGGCCGACGCGCTCGGGCGCTTCGATGACCCAGTACGCCAGCACCAGCGCCAGCCAGTACGGGCGCAGCGGCTGCAGCAGCGCCGGCAACGGCAGCAGGCCCAGCAGCAGCGCCACCACCAGGCTGGCCGGCAGCACCCATGGCTTGTCGCGCAGGCGGCTCATCGCTGCGCCTCCGGCGTGGTCGGTTGCCGGCCAGCGGCCGGCACTACCGGAGCAGCAGGATCAGGGGAGGATGCGGGGGCAACAGACCTCGTTTGCGACGAGGGCTGTTGCCGGCCAGCGGCCGGCACTACCGGGGCGCTGACCGGAGCTGGCGTCGTTGCCGCTGGCGCGGTTCCCATGGGCACGGTGGCGCCGGTGGCCGGGCCACCCGGGGCGGTTTCTTCCAGCTGCAGGCGCAGCTCCGGCGGAATGCGGATCGCCGCGCCCGGGCGCAGCAGCAGCACGTCGCGGCCGCGGTCGAGCTGCGCCGCCGGCTTCAGTTCGCCGACCAGGAACGCATGGGTGTCGTCCGGTCGCAGGCCGGTGATGGTGCCGACCGGGAAGCCGGCCGGGAAACGACCGCCAAGACCGGAGGTGACGATCTCATCGCCCACTTCCACCCCGGCGCTGAGCGGAATATCGCGCAGTTCCAGCGTGTCGCCGCGGCCATAGACGATCAGGCGAACGCCGTTGCGGGCCACGGTGACCGGCACGGCATGGTCAGGGTCGGTCAGCAACAGCACGGTAGAGGTGCCGCCGGTGACGCTGATCACCTGGCCCATCAGGCCGCCGGCGTCGATCACCGCCTGGCCGACATGCACGCCCTCGCGGCTGCCGGCATCGAGTACCAGGCGCTGTTTGACCGGGTCCAGGTCGATGTCCAGGATCGGCGCCAGCTGCACGTCCAGGCCACTGCGCTCGGCCACGTTCAGCAGTTCGCGCAGCTGGGCATTGTCCAGTGCGGCGGTCTGCAGGCGGGTCAGGCGCGCGTTGGCCAGCAGCAGCTGGTTGCGCAGTTCGCGGTTCTCGGCGACCAGCTGGCTGTGGCTGGCGGCAGAATCCTTGACCTGGTTGCCGAGCTTGCCGGGCAGGCCGGCCAGTGCCCAGACCGGCTGCACCAGGCTGTTGGCCTGCTCGCGCAGGCGCGCCAGCCAGCCGGCCTGGTCATCGAGCACGATCAGCGTGATGGCCAACGCGAGATAGGCCAGCAACCGCAGGGGGCTGGCGGCATCACCGGATCGGGAGGCGACGGGAGGACCGGCGTAGGGCGGCACGGCAACGATTCAACTGGCAGAAGGCGGAAGGGAAACACGCGGGCGCCCCGCCGGTGCCGGCCCGCCATCACGGCGGGCCGCACCCCGGAAGGGCGCGGCGGGCAGGAACGGCCGGGACGGCTTATTCCGGCGCAAAGAACTCGTTGCCGTGCATGTCCACCAGCTCCAGCGCACGACCGCCGCCGCGGGCCACGCAGGTCAGCGGATCGTCGGCCACCTGCACGTGCAGGCCGGTTTCCTCGGAGATCAGGCGGTCCAGGTCGCGCAGCAGGGCGCCGCCACCGGTCAGCACGATGCCGCGCTCGGCGACGTCGGCGCACAGTTCCGGCGGGGTCTGCTCCAGCGCCAGCTTCACCGCGCTGACGATGCCCGACAGCGGTTCGTGCAGGGCCTCGAGCACCTCGTTGGAGCTGATCTTGATCATCTTCGGCACGCCCTCGGCGAGGTTGCGGCCGGAGATTTCCATCTCGATCACTTCCGCCTGCGGGTAGGCGCAGCCCAGCTCGACCTTGATGCGCTCGGCGGTGGCTTCACCGATCAGCATGCCGTGGTTGCGGCGCACGTAGTTGGTGATGGACTCGTCGAAGCGGTCGCCGCCGATGCGGACCGAGGCCGAATAGACGATGCCGTTGAGCGAGATCACCGCCACTTCGGTGGTGCCGCCGCCGATGTCGATGACCATCGAGCCACGGGCTTCGGTGACCGGCATGCCGGCGCCGATCGCGGCGGCCATCGGCTCTTCGATCAGGAACACGTCACGGGCACCGGCTTCCTCGGCCGATTCCTTGATCGCGCGGCGCTCGACCTGGGTCGAACCGGCCGGCACGCAGACCAGCACGCGCGGGCTCGGGCGCAGCACGCGCGACTTGTGCACCTTCTTGATGAAGTGCTTGAGCATCGCCTCGGTGTAGGTGAAGTCGGCGATGACGCCGTCCTTCATCGGGCGGATGGTGGTGATGTGGCCCGGGGTACGGCCCAGCATCTGCTTGGCTTCGGCGCCTACGGCTGCCACCGAGCGGGTGCCACCGATGGCACGGTCCTGGCGCACGGCCACGACCGATGGCTCGTTCAGTACGATCCCCTGCCCGCGCACGTAGATGAGGGTGTTGGCCGTGCCCAGGTCGATGGACAGGTCGTTGGAGAACATGCCACGGAGTTTCTTGAACATCTGAGGAAGGAGTCCTGAGGGGTGTCGTGCCCGCCGCGGGATGGCGAAAAAATGGGCAGAAATCGAGGCCGACAAGCCTAGCAACCCGCCTGCCGCCGAGCAAGGAAAAAACTAGCTGAACCCGCGTCTTCACAGGCTTTCGGCCTGATCAGGTCTCACCCGGTTCTGGCCCTGAGCGGCACCAGCGGGTAACCTTTGCGCCGTCGGGCGCCCAAGGGCGCCGTTTGCTTGCCCGCTGAACCGGGCCGGCCCACCCCAAAATTCACCGCATAGGCTTACATCGATGTCCGCTCTGATCTGTGGTTCTCTTGCCTTCGACACCATCATGGTGTTCCCGGACCAGTTCAAGAATCACATCCTGCCGGACAAGGTGCACATCCTGAACGTGTCGTTCCTGGTCCCACGCATGCGCCGCGAGTTCGGCGGCTGCGCCGGCAACATCGCCTACAACCTGCACCTGCTGGGTGGCCAGCCGATCCCGATGGGCACGGTGGGATCGGACTTCGGCCCGTACCGCGAGTACTTCGAAGGCCTGGGCATCGACCTGTCGCGCGTGCGCGTGATCGATGAGCTGTTCACCCCGCAGGCGTTCATCACCACCGATCACGACAACAACCAGATCACCGCCTTCCACCCGGGCGCGATGATGCGTTCCTACGAGAACCACGTGCGTGGCGTGCCGGGCGTGACCCTGGGCCTGGTCGGCCCGGACGGCCGCGAAGGCATGATCCAGAACGCGCAGGAATTCCACGAGGACGGCATCCCGTTCATCTTCGACCCGGGCCAGGCCATGCCGCTGTTCAACGGCCCGGAGCTGCGCGCGTTCATCGATCAGGCCGACTACGTGGTGGTCAACGACTACGAGTCGAACCTGCTGCAGGAGCGCACCGGCTGGGACGAAAAGGAGATCGTCAGCCGGGTCAAGGCCTACATCACCACCCGTGGCCCGAAGGGTGCGGTCATCCACACCCCGGAAAAGAGCTACGACATCCCGCCGGCGCACGAGCGCCGCGTGGTCGACCCGACCGGCTGTGGCGACGCCTTCCGCGCCGGCCTGATCTACGGCATCCAGAAGGGCTACGACTGGCTGACCATCGGCCGCATGGGCAACCTGATGGGCGCGCTGAAGGTCGAACACCCGGGCACGCAGAACCAGCGCTTCACCTTCGATGAGTTCAACGAGCAGTTCAAGCAGCAATTTGGCTACGCGCTTAGCGCGTAACCAAATTGCTCGCGCATTCCACCTTATCCCCGCGCCTTCGGCGCGCCCCCTTGAACAACAAGGGGGCTTTCCAGCCGATGCGCTGCTGGGAATGCTGTTGGTAGGTGTCGACCTTGGTCGACACACTGTTTGATTCCTGTAGAGCCGAGCCATGCTCGGCTTGCGCGCGCCAGCGCGATCTGACCGGAGAGCAGCCGAGCGTGGGCTCGGCTCTACATCATCAGGCGCCCTGCCAGGCAGCCAACAAGGCGCGGCAATCGGCGAAATGCCAGTCGGCACGGCCCGGCCACGGATTTTCCGGCAGATTGACCAGCACGGTGTGCGTGCCTGCGGCACGGCCGCACTCCAGGTCATAGGCGTGGTCGCCGACCATCACCGCCTCCTCAGCCCCGGTCCCCCAGCGCCGCAGATGCTGCCGCAGTCCATCCGGCGAGGGCTTGGGCACCGCCTCATCGCGGCCGATGATGTCGGCGTCATCGAACAACGCCCCGACCCCGATCGCCTCCAGCGTCAGCTTCGCCAATGCATGATCGTTGCGGGTCAGGATGCCCAGCCGGCAGCCCGCCGCCGACAGTGCGCGCAGCAGCTTCACCGCACCCGGTGCCGGCAGTGCATCCTGGGCCAGCGCGCGCTCATGATCCAGCAGCCACGCGCGCTTGGCCTGCGCCGGTGCGTCCGGCAAGGCCGCAATATGGTCAAGGATGTCTTCCTCGGCGGCAATCTGCAGCGCGCGGCGGATCGCGGCGAAATCATGCACGGCGACGGTCAGCGTGCCATCCAGGTCGAACACCCAGTGCCGGATCGCGGACAACGCGTGCACTGCGCTGCCCGCCGCAACCCTTACTGCCACCACTGCGGCATGCGGCTGGCGTCGACGCCACCGGTTTCGAACACAGCGGTGCGGGTGCCACCGGCCTTGACCGGGAACTCGATGCTGATCGATTTGCCCTTGCGCGCCAGCTTCCACAGCGCCTTCTGATCGGTGATGAACAGGGCGATGGCTTCATCGGTCTTCGGGCGCCACGCGGCCATGGAAATCGGCTTGCCGTCGTCCACGGTCACTTTCACCGTGCACTGCGGGCAACGGAAATCGCCGGCCTGCAGCACCAGGTACGCATGCCGCTTCCACTCCGGATGATCGCGGAACACCAGCTGCACCGGCTTGGCGCCGCTGCCATCCACGTCCACCCGTTCCTTGCTGTAGATCTGCGCCGAAACCTGGTTGCCCTTGTTGCCCACCGGGATCTGGTTGTACTGCCACAGCGCCTGCATGCGGCGCAGGTCGCGCGCGGCATCGCCCTTGGCCTTGACCTCGTCGAAGCCTGCGGCGATGCGCTCGGCGGCCGCGGTGTCCTTGTACTGGTCCAGCAGCGAGGCGCCGTGCAGGCGCGCGCGCTCCCAGTCCTGCGCGGCCACGGCCATGTCGTACTGCTTGGCCACGTCTTCGGCCTTGGCCTCCTTCTGCGCCTGCACGGCGGCTGCGGCGGCTTCCTGCGCCTTGCGTTCTTCCTCGGGGTTGCTGCAGGCGGCCAGCGCCAGCGTGCAGGCGGTGAGCAGGATCAGTCGTTTCATGGCGGAGGTCCTTTGCGAGTGCATCCCGATTCTATCGGCAGCGAAAAGCGGATACACCAACGGCGGGTTTCCCCGCCGTTGGTGGTGAAGCAGTGACCGGTTGCCGGCCAGCGGCCGGCACTACCGCTTACTTGGCTTCAGCCTTGGCCAGCATGTCCTGGACCGAGGCGGTGGTGATCGGGTGGTAGCCCGGCTTGGCCCTTTCGAAGGCCTGCTTGGCCAGCTCCAGCCCCTTCGGGGTCTTCACCAGTTCGGCGTAGATCGGCAGGATCAGCTTGCGACGGCCGACGCGCTCGATGAATGCCGCCGCGCCTTCATTGGCCTGCTCGTAGCCGCTGCGGATCGCCAGCGGGTACCAGCGCATGGCGATTTCGCCATTCGGGGTGCCGGTGAAGTGGAAGGCCTTGTCCAGCGTGGCCAGCTTGTCCAGCGGCTGGGTCGCGCCCAGGCCGTCGATGAAGCGCACCCATTCCTGGGTGCTCCAGTCGGCGATGACCTGGCTGCTGGGCACGGTGCCGGCGCTGGCAAAGGCGATGCGTGCGGTATCGACGCTGCTGAAGTTGCGCGACTGCGCCTTGGCCGCAAACGCCGGGATACCCGGCTCGTCCAGCCATGCCTTCAGTTCGGCCTCGGTCACTGCCGACGGATTCTTCGGCAGCAGGTTCTTCTTCATGTAGTCGACGAACTGGTCGGTGTTCGCGCTCTGGAAAGCATGGTCATCGAACCAGCCGCGCAGGAACGGATCGAAGGTCTCGCGGCCGAAGCGCTGCTCCAGGAACTCCAGGAACCATGCACCCTTGACGTAGGCGACCTGGCTGAGCGCTTCGTCGGGGTCGCGCTCGTTCAGCGGCGGCAGCGCCAGCGCCTGGTCGGCCGGGCTCATGTCCTTCACTTCGGCCAGCAGGTCGGTCTGGTCGATCTGCTTCTCCATCTCGGCCATCTCCTTGCCGTACAGGGCTTCGGTGATGCGGCCCTGGACGTAGGTAGTGAAGCCTTCATTGAGCCAGATGTCCTTCCAGCTGGCGTTGGTCACCAGGTTGCCCGACCAGCTGTGCGCCAGTTCATGGGCGACCAGCGAGACCAGCGACTTGTCGCCGACGATCACGGTCGGGGTGGCGAAGGTCAGGCGCGGGTTCTCCATGCCGCCGAACGGGAACGACGGCGGCAGCACCAGCATGTCGTAGCGGCCCCAGCGGTATTCGCCGTACAGCTTCTCGGCGGCACCGATCATCTTCTCGGTGTCCTCGAATTCCTTGGCGGCCTTGTTGACCATGGTCGGCTCGGCCCAGACGCCGGAGCGGCCGGAGATCGGCTCGAACACCAGGTCGCCGGCCGCGATGGCCAGCAGGTAGGACGGAATCGGCTGCGGCATCTTGAAGGTGTAGTCACCGTCACGCGCGGCCTTCGGATCGTTGTCGGCGCTCATCAGCACCATCACGTCCGGGCGCGAGACCACGTGCGCGCTGTAGGTGAAACGCACGCTCGGGGTGTCCTGCAGCGGCACCCACGAACGGGCGTGGATGGCCTGCGACTGGCTGAACATGAAGGGCAGCTTCTTGCCCTCGGTCATCGACGGTGCCAGCCACTGCAGGCCCGAGGCGGTCGGTGCGGTGTGGTAGGTCACTTCCACCTTGGCCGGCTGTTCCGGGGCCTCGATGGTCAGCTTGCTGCCGAACACCTTGTCGGCCGGGGCCAGTTCGAACTTCAGCGGGCTGCGCGCGCCGTCGGCGGCAACGGCCTCGACCTTGGACACGGTCAGCTCGCGGGTGTCGAGCACCAGTTGCCTGGCGTCCTTCTGTTTCCATTCCAGGGTGTAGGTGGCGGTACCGCCGATCTGCTTCTGGTCGAAGTCCAGCTTCAGATCCAGCGCGATGTCCTTGATGACGACCTTGTCCGGCTCGGCGTACGAGCTTTCGTCGTGGCTGCGGTTCTCGGCGTTCACGGGGGCGGCAGGGGCCTTTGCGGCAGTCGGGGCGGCGGCGGGCGCGGCCGCCTCCTGGGAGCAGCCGGCGGCCAGGGCCACGGCCAGCGGAAGGAGCATCAGCGGATTACGCATGAATCGGGACCGTTACGGGGATCAAACCCCAATGGTAACTCCCTCCGGCCGCGCAGGCGTTGCGCGGTGCGGGGTAATGGCGGCCCACAGCACCGGTAGTGCCGGCCGCTGGCCGGCATCCGCACGGACGATGACCGGGCACGGGGATGCCGGCCAGCGGTCGGCACTACCCGGACACCGGGCTTACAGCTTGTAGCCCGAGTGGATCGAGACGATGCCGCCGGTCAGGTTCTTGTAGTGGCAGCGCTCGAAGCCGGCCTGCGCCATCATCGCCTTCAGTTCGTCCTGCGGCGGGTGCTTGCGGATGCTCTCGGCCAAGTACTGGTAGCTGTCCGAATCGTTGGCGAACAGCTTGCCCAGCTTCGGCAGGATCTTGAACGAGTGGAAGTCGTAGATGGGCTTGAACCAGTCCGCGGTGACTTCGGAGAACTCCAGCACGCGGGCCTGGCCGCCCACTTTCAGCACGCGGTACATCTCGCGCAGGCCAGCGTCCTTGTCGGTCACGTTGCGCAGGCCGAAGGCAATGGTGACCAGATCGAAGCTGTTGTCCGGGAACGGCAGGGCTTCGGCGTTGCACTGCACGTAGTCCAGGCCGAGCACCAGGCCGCGGTTGGTCAGGCGGTCACGGCCGACCGACAGCATGCCGGCGTTGATGTCGCCCAGCACCACCGAGCCCTCGGCGCCGACGCGCTCCTTCAGCAGGGCGGCGATGTCGCCGGTGCCGCCGGCCAGGTCGAGCACGCGGTCGCCCGGCTTCACCTGCGCGGTCGCCACGTAGTAGCGCTTCCACGCCCGGTGCACGCCCAGGCTCATCAGGTCGTTCATCAGGTCGTAGTTGCGCGCGACCGAGGTGAACACCTGGCCGACCAGCTTCTGCTTGTCCTTGGCGGCGACGTCGCGGAACCCGAAATGGGTGGTACCGGCTTTGTAGGGGGATTCGCTCATGGCCCCGATTATCGCACCGCCGGGGGCCAGCGGCACCCCCTGCCCGTATCATGGCGGGCCACGACTTACCGGAGCCCCGCATGATCACCACGCCCGACTACCAGGCCCTGCTGCAGACCGCCATCGCCGAAGCCCGCCAAGGCCTGGCCGAGGGCGGCGTGCCGATCGGCGCGGCCCTGTACCACAACGACGGCCGCCTGCTTGGCTGCGGCCACAACCGCCGCGTGCAGGAAGGCGACCCGTCGGTGCACGGCGAGACCGATGCGTTCCGCAAGGCCGGCCGCCAGCGCCGTTACCAGGACACGATCATGGTCACCACCCTGGCACCGTGCTGGTACTGCTCTGGCCTGGTGCGCCAGTTCAACATCGGCACCGTGGTGGTGGGCGAATCGCGCACCTTCCAGGGCGGCATCGACTGGTTGCGGGAAAACGGCGTCAACGTGATCGACCTCGACAACCAGGAATGCGTCGACCTGCTCGGCGATTTCATCAGCCGCCATCCGGACATCTGGAACGAAGACATCGGTGAATGAGCCACACACCGTCATCCGTTGAACCCGTTTAATGAACGCTTCAGTGCCGCCACCTCTTAGTGCGGACAGCGTTTGCGGCCATTGAAGTGACCGCGCGCACAGTCAGCTGGACTGCGTGCACACACTGCGGTAACACCCCACCCGGCTGACAC
Source organism: Stenotrophomonas hibiscicola ATCC 19867 (assembly GCF_000382065.1). GTDB lineage: Bacteria > Pseudomonadota > Gammaproteobacteria > Xanthomonadales > Xanthomonadaceae > Stenotrophomonas > Stenotrophomonas hibiscicola. The sequence goes on from NZ_KB907500.1 coordinate 605,323, forward strand.
GCCTAGGGTGGGGTTACCGGGGCTCGTTTCCCCGGCGGAGCCAGCCATGTGCGCGCACGCCGTACGACTTACGCCCGACCCGATCCTCGAATCCATCCGCGAACGCCTGCAGCAGCACTTTGCGCTGCACCGGCGCAGTGCGTCGTTCTGGAGTGCCTACCAGGGCCTGCAGCTGGAACTGGTGCGCGGCCAGCCACGCGATCACGAGCGACTGTGCAACGCGATGGCCACCATGGCCGAGCAGATGGGGGCGGTCGAGCACGCGCAACTGATCAGCAATCGCCACACCGGCTCCACATCCCGCTGACGCGGCATGCACCGGCAGATACGCCACACTCCGATGAACCCCCACTCCCTTTCCACTCAACCGAACTGGATTGTCATGCACGCTGAATTCCCCACCATTCCTCCGGTCATCAACGTAGACGCCGAGCTTGACCACTGGCGCCGCCAGCATGCCGAGGGCGCACTGCCGCACAACTCGTTCGGCTCCTACGTGCCGTGGATCAAGTTCGCCTGTGATTCGCTGATCACCCAGCCGCGCGCCAGCGAGGCCGAACGTGACGAAATGTTCCAGACCCAGTACGCCCTGCAGATCATGCCGCGGCTGAGCGAAGCACAGGCCCGCGAGTTCGTCGACCTCTGCTGGCAGCACGTCTATCAGAGCAGCCCGGTGCGCAGCCTGCAGGCGCCACGACTGCAACGCATGCGCGCCTGACGGCCGCTGCACGGCGCCTCCACGCGCCACTGCCGATCATCCTCGTCACCTGAGTGGGACGACGACGATGAAAGCACGAAACCTGTTCAATACGATCGCCAAGAAGGCCGCGGCCGCCACGGGCTCGCCGTGGACCTTCCTGGCTGCAGTGGCGATCGTGGTGATCTGGGGCATCAGTGGCCCGGTGTTCGGCTTCAACGACACCTGGCAGCTGGTGATCAACACCGGCACCACCATCATCACCTTCCTGATGGTGTTCCTGATCCAGCACACGCAGAACGCGGACACCGCCGCGATGCAGATCAAGCTGGACGAGCTGATCCGGGCAACCGCCGAGGCCAACAACGAGCTGCTCGATCTGGAAGAACTGGACGAGGCACGCCTGGAAGAGATCCGCGCCGAGTACGAGCAGATGGCGCGCGAAGCCGGCGATGCGCTCGCGCGGGTGCGCGCCTGCCATGCAGCGCGGCGCGACGATGAAGCGATCTGACGGTAGCGCCGGGCCATGCCCGGCGAGCGCGATACCCGGAAGAATCCCACACGGGCCATCGCCCTCGGCTGATAACGGCGGACATCCCATCAGTGCAGACTGGCGCCATGTCCAGCCGTCACCTGGAACGCAGCCTCCACTCCCGTATCGGGGGCTACTACGTCCTCACCACGGTCGTACGCCACCGGCGTCCGGTCTTTGAAGATCCACGTTGTGCAACGTGTCTTGTGGATGCATTGAGGTATGTTGAACGCATGGGCCTCAGTCGGTCCTTTGCTTGGGTCGTCATGCCTGACCATCTGCACTGGCTGATGCAGCTGCGCGACGGATCACTGGCGCGCATGATGGGAACGGTGAAATCCCGCAGCAGCCGGTTGCTGGGGCAGCAGTTCGGCATACAGACGCCTTTGTGGCAGCCGAGCTATTTCGATCACGCGGTACGCAGCGAGGAAGCCTTGAGGCGCCATGCGTTGTACATCCTGGGCAACCCCATCCGAGCAGGGTTGACCCTGCATCTCGATGAATATCCGTTTGCATGGTGCCGTTGGCCCATGCGGTAGCGCCCGGCCATGCCCGGCGAGCACGAAGTGCGGTCCGCCCAGACGTCAGGCATGCAGGAACGAAAAGCCGCCGGGCGTGGCCCGGCGCTACCGGTATCGAATTGCTGCTCAGCTGCGCTCGTGCCAGCCACCGCCCAGCACCTTGTACAGCGTGATGCGGTTGACCTGCTGCGCCAGCTGCGCCTGCAGCTGGGTCTGTTGTGCGTTGTAGGCGGTACGTCGCGCATCCAGCAGGGTCACGAAGCTGTCCAGGCCCGCGTCGTAGCGCGCCTGCGACAGGCGGTTGGCCTGTTCGGCCGCTTCCACCAGGCGCTGCTGTGAACGCACCTGCTCGTCCAGGCTGACATTCAACGCCAGCGCATCGGCGGTTTCGCGGAAGCCCACCTGGATCGACTTCTCGTACTGCGCCAGAGCGATATCACGATCGGCGTTGGCGATGGCCAGGTTGGCGCGCAGCTTGCCGCCCTGGAAGATCGGCAGCGTGATCTTCGGCAGGAAGCTCCACACGCGCGTACCGCTGTCGAACAGGTTGGACAGTTCGCTCGAACCACTGCCGATGCTGCCGGTCAGCGAGATGCTCGGGAAGAACGCCGCGCGTGCCGCACCGATATTGGCGTTGGCCGCCAGCAGCTGGTGTTCGGCGGCCATGATGTCCGGGCGCTGCAGCAGCACGTCGCTGGGCAGGCCTGCCGGCGGCGGTGCCAGTGCCAGCAGCTGCGGTTCGATGCCGTCCGGCAGCAGTGCCGGATCGAGCTGGCCACCGGCCAGCAGCGCCAGCGCGTTGCGGTCCTGGGCCAGCTGGCCACGCAGGCGCGCAGCATCGGTGCGCGCGGTCTCGACCAGCGTGCGGGTCTGGGTCAGTTCCAGTGCCGAACTGCCGCCACGCTCGTGGCGGGCCTCGGCCAGGCGCAACGAATCTTCGTAGGTCTTCAGCGTGGCCTCGGCGATCTCCAGGCGCTGCGCGTCGGCACCATACGTCAGCCACGCAGTTGCGGTCTCGGCAACCAGGCTCAACTGCGCGTTGCGGCGGTTGGCGGCCACCGCGAAGTACTGCTGCAGCGCGGCTTCACTGAGATTGCGCACGCGGCCGAACAGGTCCAGCTCGAACTCGGCCACGCCAACGCCGGCGGTGAACTGCTCGCTGACACCGGCATCGGTACCGCGACGGTCCATCTGGCCGGTGACGGCCACGCCAGGCACGCGATCAGCGCGCTGCACGCGGTACTGGCCGCGCGCGCGTTCAACGTTGAGCACGGCCACGCGCAGATCGCGATTGTTCTGCAGCGACTGCTCGATCACCTGCTGCAGGCGCGCATCGGTGAAGAAGTCGCGCCAGCCGACGGCGGCGGCATCGGCCACCTCGCCCTGCGCGGCCTCGGCCGGCCACTGCGCCGGGATCGCCGGGGCGACAGCGGTGTTCTTCGGCACCAGGGTGGAGCAACCTGCCAGCGCGAGCGCGGCGGCCAGGGATACAGCAAGAGAAGAGAATTTCATGGCGACACCTTGGGGGTCACGGTGGTAGCGCCGGGCCATGCCCGGCGGCTACGCGGTGAGGCATCCGCCGGGCATGGTCCGGCGCTACCGGATTTCATCACTCGGCGGTCTTGCGCTTGAACACGCGCTGCACCACCACGAAGAACAGCGGCACGAAGAACACGCCGAGCACGGTGCCGACGATCATGCCGCCGAGCACGCCGGTGCCGATCGCCTGCTTGGCACCGGAGCCGGCGCCGGTGGAGATCGCCAGCGGTACCACGCCCATGCCGAAGGCGAGCGAGGTCATCACGATCGGGCGCAGGCGGTCGCGCACGGCGTGCATGATCGACTCGATCAGGCTGGCGCCCTTTTCCAGGTTTTCCTTGGCGAACTCGACGATCAGGATCGCGTTCTTGCTGGTCAGGCCCACCGTGGTCAGCATCGCCACCTGGAAATAGATGTCGCGCTCCAGGCCCTTGAAGGTGTTGGCCAGCACCGCGCCGAGGATACCCAGCGGGGCCGCCAGCAGCACCGCGGTCGGTACGCTCCAGCTTTCATACATCGCGGCCAGGCACAGGAACACGATCATCAGCGACAGTGTGTACAGCAGTGGCGTCTGCGAGCCGGCCTGGCGTTCCTGGTAGGACATCGCCGTCCACTCGATGCCGAAGCCCGCCGGAAGCTGCTTGGCCAGCTGCTCGATCTCGGCCATGGCATCGCCGGAGGCGACACCCGGGGCCGGTTCGCCCTGGATCTCCATCGCCGACACACCGTTGTAGCGCTCCAGGCGCGGCGAACCGTAATCCCAGTGCTTGGTGGCGAATGCACTGAACGGCACCATCTCGCCCTTGTCGTTCTTCACGGACCAGAGGTCGAAGTCCTCCGGGACCATGCGGAACGGCTGGTCGGCCTGCACGAACACGCGCTTGACGCGGCCACGATCGACGAAGTCATCGATGTACGAGCTGCCCCACGCAGCGGCCAGCGTGCCGTTGATCTGGTCGATCGACAACCCCAGCGAGGTCGCCTTGGCCGCGTCGATGTCGATGCGGAACTGCGGCGTGTCCTCCTGGCCGTTCGGGCGCACGTTGGCCAGCTTCTTGCTGCCGGCGGCCAGGCCGAGCAGCTGGTTGCGTGCGGCGACCAGTGCCTCGTGGCCCTGGCCGCTGTTGTCCTTCAGGAAGAAGGTATAGCCCGAGGCAGTACCCAGTTCCGGAATGGCCGGCGGCGGGAAGGCAAAGATGAAGGCATCCTTGATCTGGCCCAGGGCCGCCATCGCACGACCGGTGATCGGCATCACGCCATTGTCGGCGTCACGCTCGCTCCAGTCCTTCAGCTTGACGAACGCCATGCCGGCGTTCTGGCCCATGCCGGCGAAGCTGAAGCCCTGCACGGAGAACACCGAATCCACCGCATCCTTCTCGTTCTGCAGGAAGTGGTTCTCCAATGCCGCGATCGATTCCAGCGTGCGCTCCTGGGTGGCGCCGACCGGGGCCTGCACCAGCGCCATCAGCACGCCCTGGTCTTCGTTGGGCAGGAACGAGCTGGGCAGGCGCACGAACAGCACGCCCATCAGCACGAACAGTGCCGCCACGATGCCCATGAAGCGCCACGGACGATGGATGATGCCGCGCACACCACGCTGGTAACTTTCGCTGGTGCGGTCGAAGCCACGGTTGAAACCGTTGAAGAAGCGACCGACCAGGCCGCGGTGGGCAACATGATGCTCACCCTTCTTCAGCGGCTTGAGCATGGTCGCGCACAGTGCCGGCGTCAGCACGATCGCCACCAGCACCGACAACGCCATTGCAGAGACAATCGTGGCCGAGAACTGCCGGTAGATCACGCCGGTGGATCCGCTCATGAAGGCCATCGGCACGAACACCGCCGACAGCACCAGGCCGATACCCACCAGCGCACCGGTGATCTGGCCCATCGACTTGCGGGTCGCTTCAAGCGGCGACAGTCCTTCCTCGGACATGATGCGCTCGACGTTCTCCACCACCACGATGGCATCGTCCACCAGCAGACCGATCGCCAGCACCATCGCGAACATGGTCAGCATGTTCACCGAGAAGCCCAGCATCGCCAGCACGCCGAAGGTACCCAGCAGCACCACCGGCACGGCGATGGTCGGGATCAGGGTGGCGCGGAAGTTCTGCAGGAACAGGTACATCACCACGAACACCAGCACGATCGCTTCGAGCAGGGTCTGCACCACGCCCTTGATCGACACGCGCACGAACGGGGTGGTGTCGTACGGGATCTCGGCCTTCAGTCCGGCCGGGAAGAAGCTCTTCATGTCTTCCAGCGCAGCGTCCACGCCGGCCGCAGTATCCAGCGCGTTGGCGCCGGTGGCCAGGGTGACCGCCAGGCCGCTGGCCGGCTGGCCGTTGTAGCGGGTGACGAAGTCGTAGGACTCAGCCCCCAGTTCGACGCGGGCGACATCACCCAGGCGCAGCTCGGCACCGTCCTGCGCGCCGCGCACGATGATGTTGCGGAACTGTTCCGGGGTCTGCAGGCGCGACTGCGCGTTGATGGTGGCGTTGAGCTGCTGGCCCTTCACCGACGGCGCACCGCCGAGCTGGCCGATCGCCACCTGGGCATTCTGTGCCTTGATTGCCGCAGTCACTTCCGCGACGGACAGGCCATAGGTATGCAGCTTGTTCGGGTCCAGCCAGATGCGCATGGCGTACTTGCCACCGAATACCTGGATGTTGCCCACGCCTGGCACGCGGCTCAGGCGATCGACGACATTGGAACCGACGTAGTCGGCGATGTCGTTGGCGTCCATGCTGCCGTTCTCGGACACGAACGCGATGACGTTCAGGAAGCCCGAGCTGGACTTGGCCACGTTGATGCCCTGCCGCTGCACTTCCTGCGGCAGCAGCGGCATGGCCAGCTGCAGCTTGTTCTGCACCTGCACCTGGGCGATGTCCGGGTTGGTGCCGCTCTCGAAGGTCAGGGTGATGGTGGCCTGGCCGTTGGACGAGCTGTTGGAGGAGAAGTAGATCAGGCCATCAAGGCCCTTCATGTTCTGCTCGATGATCTGCGTCACCGAGTCCTCGACCACCTTGGCCGATGCACCCGGGTAGGTGGCGCTGATTTCCACCGCCGGCGGCGCGACGTTGGGGTACATCGAGACCGGCAGCTTGAACAGGGCCAGGCCGCCGGCGAGCATGATGATGATGGCGATCACCCACGCGAAGATGGGTCGATCGATGAAAAAGCGTGCCATGGGGTTCTCCGCTTACTTCGCGTCGCCGGCCGGGGCGGCAGGCTGGGCGGCTGCCGCCGGCTTGGCCGGTGCGTCGCCCTTTTCGGTGGCCCTGACCGGCATGCCGGGGCCGATCTTCTGCAGGCCTTCGACGATGACCTTGTCACCGGCCTTCAGACCCTCCTCGACCAGCCACTTGTCGCCGACCGTGCGGCTGACCTTGACCGGGCGTACTTCGACCTTGTTGTCCTTGCCGACCACCATCGCGGTGGTGTCGCCCTTCGGATCGCGGGCGATGCCCTGCATCGGCACCAGCACTGCATCACTGCGCACGCCGCCGCCGATCACTGCGCGCACGTACATGCCCGGCATCAGCAGGCCATCCGGGTTGTCCACCTTCACGCGCAGGCCGAAGCTGCCGGTGGCCGGATCGACGCTGACTTCGGAGAACTCCAGCGTGCCCTTGTGCTCGAAGGTGCTGCCGTCTTCCATCAGGATGCTGACCGGCAGCGCCTGGTTATCCTGCAGGCGGCCAGCGGCCAGCTCACGGCGCAGCTGCAGCAGCTCGGCCGAGGACTGGGTCAGGTCGACGTAGATCGGGTCCAGCTGCTGCACGGTGGCCAGTGCATTGGCCTGGCCGGCGCTGACCAGCGCACCCTGGGTAACGCTGGACTTGCCGATGCGGCCGCTGATCGGCGCGGTGATGCGGGCATAGCCGAGGGTGACGTTGGCCGCGTCCAGCGAGGCCCTGGCGGCACCGACATCGGCCTCGGCCTGCTTCTGCGCGGCCACGGCGTTTTCCAGGTCCTGCTGGCTGACCGCGTCGACCTTGGCCAGCTCGGTGATGCGCTTGGCGCTCAGGCGCGCGGCGTTGGCCGTGGCTTCGGCGCGGGCCAGCTGGGCGCGGGCGCTGTTGGCCTGGGCGCGGTAGCTGGCGTCCTCGATCTGGTACAGCGGCTCGCCGGCCTTGACCATGCCGCCTTCGGTGAACAGGCGCTTGGCAACGATGCCGTTGACCTGCGGGCGCACTTCGGCGACCAGGAAGGCGTTGGTACGGCCCGGCAGTTCGCGGGTCAGGCCCACGGTTTCGGACTTCAGCGTGACCACGGTGACGTCACCCGGGCCCTGCTCGGGGGCCTGGGGTTGGCCACCGCAGGCAGCCACGGCTGCGGCGATGGCCAGCGACAGTGCAAAGGGTCGGATTCGGCTCAGCAACATGACGGAAAGGCTCTTAGGGCAAGGAATCTCAAATCGCGCTGATACAGGCCGAAAGCGCCAGCAGGCAACGCGCACCAGCGGGGAGTGGGAGCCGGACCGGCCTGCCACGCACACGACGGGAATGATGGGAGCGAAATATACATACATGCTTGTTTGTTTGTAAACCGGTACAATTCAGCCACGTTTCACCCGCACTCGTACCTACCCATGGCCCGCAAGACCAAAGAGGACACCCAGGCAACCCGGGAAGGCATCCTTGACGCCGCCGAAGCCTGCTTCCATGAACACGGCGTGGCCCGTACCACGCTGGAGATGATCGGCGCCCGCGCCGGCTATACCCGTGGCGCGGTGTACTGGCACTTCAAGAACAAGAGCGAGGTGCTGGCCGCGATCGTCGAGCGGGTGCACCTGCCCTTCATGCAGGAACTGGAGCGCACCTCCACCGACCAGCGCGACACCCCGGTGCACGACCTGCGCGCGGTGATGATCCACTCGTTCATCGAGCTGTCCGAGGACGAACGCCTGCGCAAGACCATGGAAATCATGCTGCGCAGCGATGCGTCGGCCGACACCAGGGTCCTGACCGAAATGCAGCAGGCCGGCTTCCGCGATGCGCTGGACCGGATGGAGCGCGCCCTGCGCCGCGCCAAGGACCTGGGCCAGCTGCGCGAGGGCGCCGACCCGAAGATCGCCGCACGCATGCTGCACGCCACCGTGCTGGGCGTGCTGCACGGCGCGATGGTCGAACCGGAACTGATGGACCTCAAGCGCGATGGCATGCTCGCGCTGGACATGACCCTGGCCGCCTACGTGAAGGATGGTGTGTTCGTTCCCGGCACCGTCCCCGAGCCGCTGCCCGAGGCGTGAACGAGGCTGCTCCCATCACTGCGGCACCCCCTGCAAGGGCAGATCGATGATCCTGGACAACGTGGTGTGGGGCTTCATCGGGTGTGGCAGCGTCACCGAGAAGAAGAGCGGGCCGGCCCTGGCCAACACGCCGGGCTCACGGGTAGTGGCGGTCATGCGCCGCAATGCCGCATTGGCCGAAGACTATGCACGCCGCCACGCGATTCCGCGCTGGTACGCGGACGCCGATGCACTCATCGCCGATCCGGAGGTGAACGCGGTCTACGTTGCAACACCGCCCTCCACGCACATGCACTACGCATTGCAGGCGATTGCTGCAGGCAAGCCGGTCTACATCGAAAAGCCGATGGCCATGAACCACGACGAGTGCCAGCGCATCATCGCGGCCAGCGCCCGCAGCGGCGTGCCCGTGTTCGTGGCCTACTACCGCCGTGCCCTGCCCCGCTTCGCACAGGTGAAGCAGCTGCTGGACAGCGGCGCGATCGGTACGCCGCGCAGCGTGCGCGCCACCCTGCATCGGCCACATTCGGCGGCTGCCGCATCGCCGGGCTTCTGGCGAACCAACCCCGCCATCGCCGGCGGCGGGCTGTTCGTCGACCTGGGCTCACACACGCTGGACCTGCTCGACCATCTGCTGGGGCCCCTGAGCGACGTGCGCGGCCTGGCCAGTTCGTTGACCGGCGCCTACGCCGCCGAAGACAGCGTCTCGATGTGCTTCCGCACCGGGGTGGGGGCGCACGGCATCGCGCAATGGAGCTTCTGCGCGTTCCGCCGACAGGACGAGGTCGAGATCACCGGCGACCTGGGGCAGCTGCGCTTTGCCACCTTCGAGGACGTTCCGGTGGTGCTGGAGACCGAAGCGGGCGTGCAGGTATTCGATATCCCGAACCCGCCATCGGTCCAGCAGCCGTTGATCGCCTCCGTCGTGGACGAACTGCGCGGCCACGGGCACTCGCCCTCGAACGGCATCAGCGCCGCCCGCACCAGTGCAGTGATCGACCAGGTACTGCAGGCCTACCGCGCCCGGCAATCGCGCTGAGCGCCAACGCAAAAGGCCGCCCTGCGGCGGCCTTTTCTGTTGCAGCGGATGGAGTCAGGGCCCTCGCCACGGCGAAGGATCCGACCTCGATGCGCACTACAGGATGTAGCGGCTCAGGTCCGGGTCCTGCACCAGCTCACCCAGGTGTGCATCGACGTAGGCGCTGTCGATGGCCAGGGTTTCTCCATCGCGGTCCGGTGCCTCGTAGCTGAGCGAATCCAGCAGGCGCTCCAGCACCGTATGCAGGCGGCGCGCGCCGATGTTTTCCTGGCGCTCGTTCACCTGGAACGCGATCTCGGCCAGGCGCTCGATGGCATCGGCAGTGAAACTGACCTTGACGCCTTCGGTGGCCAGCAGTGCTTCGTACTGCTTGGTCAGCGCCGCCTTCGGTTCGGTCAGGATGCGCACGAAGTCGCCCTTGCTCAACGCGCCCAGCTCAACGCGGATCGGGAAACGGCCCTGCAGCTCCGGAATCAGGTCGCTGGGCTTGGCCAGGTGGAACGCGCCCGACGCGATGAACAGGATGTGGTCGGTCTTGATCGTGCCGTACTTGGTGGACACGTTGGAGCCTTCCACCAGCGGCAGCAGGTCGCGCTGCACGCCTTCGCGGGAGACATCGCCACCGCCCACGTTGTCGCCGCGCTTGGCAACCTTGTCGATCTCGTCGATGAAGACGATGCCGTGCTGCTCGCAGGCCTCGATTGCCGCAGTGCGGATATCGTCCTCGTTGACCAGCTTGCCGGCCTCTTCCTCGATCAGCAGCGGACGCGCGGCCTTGATGGTCAGCGTGCGCTTGTGCGCCTTCGCGCCGCCACCCAGGTTGGCGAACATCGACTTCAGCTGCTGGCCCATTTCCTCCATGCCCGGCGGGGTCATGATGTCCATGCTGACATTGGCCGCCAGGTCGAGCTCGATCTCACGCTCGTCCAGCTCACCGTTGCGCAGCATCTTGCGGAACTTGATGCGGGTCTCGTTGTCCTGCGCCGACGGTTCGTTGCGGGCGACTTCAGGATCGAAACCGATGCCGCCGCTACGACGCGGCAGCAGCGCATCGAGGATGCGGTCTTCGGCGCGTTCTTCGGCCTGGGTACGCACGCGCACCTTGGCCTGTTCGCGATAGAGCTTGACCGCGGTGTCGGCCAGGTCGCGGATGATCTGCTCGACGTCCTTGCCGACGTAGCCCACTTCGGTGAAGCGCGTGGCTTCGACCTTCACGAACGGCGCGTTGGCCAACGTAGCCAGGCGGCGCGCGATCTCGGTCTTGCCGACGCCGGTCGGGCCGATCATCAGGATGTTCTTGGGCATCACTTCATTGCGAAGCTCCGGCGCCAGCTGCATGCGGCGCCAGCGGTTGCGCAGGGCGATGGCCACGGCACGCTTGGCGTCGTGCTGGCCCACGATATGCCGGTCCAGTTCCTGCACGATCTCGCGCGGGGTCATGGTGGCGGAGGATACTTCGATCTTCGACATGGATGTGCTCACGAATTCGTTGTCTACGATGCCGGAACCGAACGGCCCCGGACGGTAGCGCCGGGCCATGCCCGGCGAATCTGGAATGTCTGTGACGGGTTCCCCGTCACAGCTCCTCGACCACCACGTTGCGGTTGGTGTAGATGCAGATGTCGCCGGCGATGCCGATCGCTTCACTGGCAATCGTGCGCGCATCCAGTTCGGTATGTGCCATCAGCGCGCGCGCAGCCGACAGTGCATACGAGCCACCGGAGCCGATGGCGATGATGCCGTCCTCCGGTTCGATCACATCGCCGGTGCCGCTGATGATCAGCGAGGTTTCCTTGTCAGCCACGGCCAACAGGGCTTCAAGCTTTCCGAGGCGGCGCTCGGTGCGCCAATCCTTGGCCAGCTCGACCGCGGCGCGCTGCAGCTGGCCGTGCTTTTCCAGCTTGGCCTCGAACAGCTCGAACAGGGTGAAGGCATCGGCCGCGGCGCCGGCGAATCCGGCCAGCACCTGGCCGTCGCGGCCAAGGCGGCGCACCTTGCGCGCGTTGCCCTTCATCACGGTGTGGCCCAGCGTGACCTGGCCGTCGCCGGCAATGGCCACGTGCTCGCCGCGACGGACGCAGACGATGGTGGTGGCGTGGAAAACGTTGGGGTTCTGACTGGGGTCCATGATGCCTCCGGGGTGACAGAACCAGAGGTGGGGACTGCGCTGCGCCCTTCAAGCCACCCGCGACCGGCCGCCGCAGGGGCAACGTTCAGCTTTCTCCGCTGCCGTCGTTGCTGCGTCGGCGCTTCGCGCGCGGGTGCGCGGCGTCGTAGACCTTGGCCAGGTGCTGGAAATCGAGGTGGGTGTAGATCTGCGTGGTAGCGATGTCGGCGTGGCCGAGCAGTTCCTGCACGCCGCGCAGGTCACCGGACGACTCCAGGATGTGGCTGGCAAAACTGTGCCGCAGCATGTGCGGGTGCACCTGCTTGAACAGGCCCTGGCGCTGCGCCAGCTGGCGGATGCGGATCTGTACCGCACGCGGGCTGATCGGCCCGTTGCGGCCGGGGAATACCGGCGAAGACGGGCCGCCACCACTTTCCGCGCGCCACGCCTGCAGCGCTTCGCGCGCCGGCCGGCCGAACGGCACCCTGCGCTGGCGGTTGCCCTTGCCCAGCACGTTGACCAAGCCGCTGTCGAAATCCAGATCGCGCCAAGTCAGCGCGCAGACTTCGCTCAGGCGCAGGCCCGAGGAATAGAACAGCTCCAGCAGCGCGCGGTCACGCCGGCCGAGGTCGCCGTCCGGCTCCAGCTCGACCAGCTGCACGGCCTCATCGGCATCGAGAACCTGCGGCAAGCGGCGCGGCGCGCGCGGGGCCTTCAACGTCGCTGCCGGGCTGGCCTCGATGCGTCCGTGCTTGAGCAGCCAGGCGTAGAAGCTTCGGCAGGCCGACAGGCGGCGCTGCAGGCTCTTGGCCGACAGGCCGCGGCGATGCTCATCGGCCACGAACTGGCGCAACGCTTCGGCATCGAGTGCCTCCACGGCTACGCCACGCGGCTCGGCCCAGGCCGACAGCGCGTCCAGGTCGCGGCGGTAGGCGTCGAGTGTGTGCGCCGACATCCGCCGCTCCACCTGCAGATGCTGCAGGAACGCCTGTACCGCGCTCATCGCCGTCGTGCCCTGCTCAGCTCGGGAAGCGCTTCAGGCCAGTGGCCAGGGCGTCGCCCATCATGCGCAGGAACAACGTGCCCATGCCCGGGTAGAAACGGTTCGGATCATGGCTGCCGACCGCGATCAGGCCAACCCCCGGCAGCGGCAGCAGCGCGGTGGTCTGCACCTCCTCGCTGCGCGCGCCGTACAGCACGGCGTTCTTCTCCGGCTGCAGGCGGCCGCAGATCGGCTCGCCGTCCTTCAGGCAGTCGCGGAACGGGCCCAGTTGCGGATCATCGGCGGCGATCACCTGCAGCCAGTCGGCCTGTTCCAGCCCGGCCACCGGCGCATGCACCACCAGCCGCACCAGGTCGCCGGCGAAGTCTTCCTGCAACGAAGCGGCCATCGCACGCAGAGTGTCGGCCGCATTGTCCTGCTTCATCAGTGCCAGGGTCAGCTGATGCGTGCGCACCGCCAGCCGCTCGTTGACCTGGGCGGTCGCGCCCAGGTCGGCCAACCGTCGCGCCAGCTCGCGGTTCTTCTCGCGCAGCACTTCCAGCTGGTAGCTGGCCAGCGATGCGGTCGGGCCGTCATCGCGCGGCACCACCAGGGTCAGGGCCAGGTCCGGGAACTGTTTGAGGAAGCCGGGATGACGCCGCAACCAGGCAGCGACTTCGTGGGCCCCGAGCTTGTCGACGGTTTCGCTCATGCCATCCACTCCCCTTCGAAGACGAATGCGGTCGGGCCGGCCATCACCACAGGCTGGCCATCCCCCGGCCACTGGATGCGCAGGTCACCACCGGGCAGGCTGATGCGGGCATCGCGCTGCAGGCGGCCGCGCTGCATCAGGGTCACCGCAGCGGCGCAGGCGCCACTGCCACAGGCCAAGGTTTCGCCGACGCCGCGCTCGAACACGCGCAGGCGGGCGTGCGCCGGGCCCATCACCTGGGCGAAGCCCACGTTCACCGAGCGCGGGAACGAGGCATGCTGCTGCAGCAGCGCACCGACGCGCTCGACCGGCGCAGCATCGATCAGGCCGACTTCGATCACCGCATGCGGGTTGCCCATCGACACTGCGGCGAAGCGCACGCTTTCGCCCTGCAGCGGCAGCAGGTATTCCTCGCGCGGATGGGCGAAGCCCATCAGCGGCACGTTGGCCGGCTCAAAGGCAGGCACGCCCATGGTTACGGCGAACTGTCCGTCACCGAGCACCTTCACTTCATGGCTGGCCAGCGGGCTGTCGATGACGAACGCATCGCCCTGCGCACTCCCTTGGCGCACCAGCCAGGCCGCGATGCAGCGCGCGCCATTGCCGCACTGCTCGGAATTGGAACCGTCGGCATTCCAGATGCGGTACGAGGCCACCGAGCCTTCCGCACGCGGCGCTTCGATGGTCAGGATCTGGTCGCAGCCGACGCCGGTGTGGCGGTCGGCAAGGCGCGCGGCCAGTTCGGGCGTAGGCGGCGCGGTGCCGTCACGCAGGTCGATCACTACAAAATCATTGCCCGCGCCGTGCATCTTGCTGAAGCGCAGCGCCGTGGAACTGGCCTTACTCATCCCCGCTGCCCGCCTTCTTCGCTGGCGCGGGTGCCGGCTGAGTGGTCGTTGCAGCCGGGTCGACGGTCGTGGCGGGGGCAACGGCGCCCTGGGCCTCCGCCGGGGTCGCCTCGGTGGCGGGCTCGGCAGCGGGTTCGACGGTTTCTTCCACCGGCACCGGCTTCTGCGGCAGTACCAGCGGGCCCTTGTTGCCGCAGGCGGCGAGGAGCAGCAGCGGGGCCGCTGCCAGCGGAATCAGGATGGCGTTTCGATGGGGGATCTTCATGGCCCGAGTATAGCCATTGGCGGCTGAGCGGTTGGTGCAGGGAATCGGGTTGCCGGCCAGCGGCCGGCACTACCGCAGGCGCTCAATCCTCGGGAGGCGGAAGCGGCCGCGTCCACAGCCAGATCGCCACCACGGTCATGCTGCCGATCGAGAACCACTTCACCCAGGCAATCGGTACGCACCACAGCATGATGGCGGCGCATACCGCCATGGTGATCGTGGCCATCCACTTGCCGTAGCGGCTGACCGCCCCGTGTGCCTGCCAGTTGGCGATGGCCGGGCCGAAGCGTGGATGCTGCAGCAGCCAGTTGTGCAGGCGCTCGGAGCCACGCGAGGCGGCCCAGGCCGAAATCAGGATGAATACGGTGGTCGGCAGGCCCGGCACGAAGATGCCGACGATGCCGGTGCCGAGGCTGACATACGCCAGCAGCCACCACGCCCAGCGGAAACGCACCACGCGCGGAGGCGTGGCGGCATCGCGAGGGGCGGAAGGATCTGGCGCGCTCATGGCCGCAAGGATACCGGTTCAGGGTGCCAGGCAGCGCCCGGCACCCTGTCGCGATCACGGCTGGGCGATGCCCAGCTGCTGCAGCACGAACGCGTACGACTCGGACAGCTCGCGGTAGCGCTGGAAGCGCCCCG
The DNA here is from genome assembly GCF_000382065.1 of Stenotrophomonas hibiscicola ATCC 19867. Classification (GTDB taxonomy): domain Bacteria; phylum Pseudomonadota; class Gammaproteobacteria; order Xanthomonadales; family Xanthomonadaceae; genus Stenotrophomonas; species Stenotrophomonas hibiscicola. Next base: position 620,464 of record NZ_KB907500.1, read on the forward strand.
ACTTGCCGCCGTGGCCGGCTTCCATGTTGGTGCGGAACAGGATCGGGTAGTGGCCGGTGTTGTCGTCACGCAGCTTGGCCACCCACTTGGCCGGCTCCCAGTACTGCACCTGCGAATCCCACAGGCCGGTACCCACGAACAGCGCCGGGTACGCCTGCCGCTTCACGTTGTCGTAGGGCGAGTAGGACAGCATGTAGTCGTAATACTGTTTCTGTTCCGGGTTGCCCCACTCGTCGTACTCATTGGTGGTCAGCGGAATGGTCGGGTCGAGCATGGTGGTGACCACGTCGACGAACGGGACCTGCGCCACCATCACCCGGTAATCCTGCGGGGCCTGGTTGGCCACCGCGCCCATCAGCAGGCCGCCGGCGCTGCCACCGGACGCGGCCACGCGATCCTTCGCCGCCCAGCCCTGTGCGACCAGGCCGCGGGTGACGTCGATGAAGTCGTTGAAGGTGTTCTGCTTGTGCAGCAGCTTGCCGTTCTCGTACCAGTCGCGGCCCATTTCCTGGCCGCCGCGGATGTGGGCGATGGCATACACCACGCCGCGGTCGAGCAGGCTTACCGCGGTCTGATTGAAGTACGGGTCCATCGACATCCCGTAGCTGCCATAGGCGTACTGGAACAGCGCGCCCTTGCCATCCTTCTGGTAGCCCTTGCGGTAGACCAGCGACACCGGCACCTTCACGCCATCGCGCGCGGTGATCCAGACGCGGTCGGTTTCGTACTTCGACGCGTCATAGCCGATCACCGGCTGCACCTTCAGCTGGCGGCGCTCACCGGTGGCGGTGTTCAGTTCGAACACGGTGGTGGGGGTGGTCATCGAGGTGTAGACGTAGCGCAGCCAGGGCGTATCGGCCTCGGTGTTGTCGCCCAGGCTCATCGAGTACGCTGGCTCATCAGCCTTCACGTAGTCGCTGCGGCCATCCTTGAACAGCAGGCGGATGCGTTCCAGGCCCTCGGAGCGTTCGGCGATGGCGGTGTAGCCATCGAACAGTTCGAAGCCTTCGATGAACACCGCATCGTCGTGCGCGATCCAGTCCTTCCACTGCGCACGCGAAGTGGCATCGGTCGGCGCGGTGACCAGCTTGAAGTTCTTCGCGCCGTCGTTGGTGCGGATCACCCAGCGGCCGTCGTAGTGGTCGGCATCGTACTCGACGTCACGCTGGCGAGGGGCCAGCACGGTGAACGTGGTCGGGTCGCCGGCCGGTGCGTAGCGCTCTTCCGAGGACACGGTGCTGTGCACGCCGATGGTGATGAAGCGATCATCGCGGGTGCGGCCGATGCCCATGTAGAAGCTGTCGTCCTTCTCTTCGTAGACGACGGTGTCGGCGCTGGCTGGAGTGCCCAGCACGTGCTTCTTCACGCGCACGGTCAGCAGCGTTTCCGGATCGTTCTCGACATACAGCACGGTGCGGTTGTCGTCGGCCCAGACCAGGTCGCCGGAGCTGCCGGTGATCACATCGGGCAGCACCTTGCCGGTGGCCAGATCCTTGAAGCGGATCGTGTACTGGCGGCGGCCCACATCATCCTCGGCCCAGGCCAGCAGCTGGTTGTCCTGGCTCACTTCCATCGAGCCGACGCTGAAATAGCCCTTGCCGGCGGCCATGGCGTTGACGTCCAGCAGGATCTCCTCGGCGGCCTCCATGCTGCCCTTGCGGCGCGCGTGGATCGGATAGTCCTGGCCGGTCTCGAAGCGGCTGTAGTACCAATAGCCGCGCTCACGCGCCGGCACGCTGGAATCATCCTGCTTGATGCGGCCGACGATCTCCTTGTACAGGGTGTCTTCGAGCGGCTTGAGCGGCGCCAGCACCTGGTCCGCGTAGGCATTCTCGGCCTGCAGGTAGGCCAGCATGTCCTTGTTCTCGCGCTTGTCGTCGCGCAGCCAGTAATAGTCATCGTTGCGGGTCGCGCCGAACGGCGCCTTGACCACATGCGGATGCTTGGCGGCATCCGGCGGAACAGGCGGAGTGGCGGCGGTGGCAGTAGTGGTCATCAGGCTGGCGAGCAACAGGCAGAGAGTGGATTTCATGTAGTGGGGTTCCTTGAACTGCAATGCAATGGCGTCCTTGTGCCCGAGTCTGGGTTGCAGGAGGGCTGCGGGCAACCCTGCGGATCGTCATGGGGAGTGCCGGCCGCTGGCCAGCAACCTCACGAACCCGGAGACGGTCGGAATGCCGGCCGGCGGCCGGCACTACCAGAACGCATGACCCAGACGCGCGGCGTACCATGGGCACATGAGCACCCTGCCCCACACGCCGGGCTACAGCCGGCGCAGCCATGAAATCGCTCCATTCCACGTGATGTCCCTGCTGGCCCGCGCACAGGCGCTGGAGCAGGCCGGCCACGATGTGATCCACCTGGAAATCGGCGAACCGGACTTCACCACCGCCGAACCTGTCGTGCGCGCCGGCCAGGCCGCATTGGCCGCCGGTCATACCCGCTACACCGCCGCACGTGGCCTGCCGGCTCTGCGTGAGGCCATCAGCGGCTTCTATCGCAGCCATTACGGGCTGGATATCGACCCTGAACGCATCCTGGTCACACCGGGTGGGTCCGGTGCGCTGCTGCTGGCCAGCAGCCTGCTGGTCGATCCCGGCCGCCACTGGCTGCTGGCGGACCCCGGCTATCCGTGCAACCGCCACTTCCTGCGCCTGGTGGAAGGCGGTGCGCAACTGGTACCGGTCGGGCCGGAGACCGCCTACCAGCTGACCCCGTCACTGGTGGAACAGCACTGGGATGCCGACAGCGTCGGCGCGCTGGTCGCCTCACCGGCCAACCCGACCGGCACCGTGCTTTCCGCCGACGATCTGGCCGCACTGTCGCAGGCCCTGCACGCGCGGGGCGGCCACCTGGTGGTGGACGAGATCTACCACGGCCTCACCTATGGCCTGGATGCGCCCAGCGTGCTGCAGGTGGATGACAGCGCGTTCGTGCTGAACAGCTTCTCCAAGTATTTCGGCATGACCGGCTGGCGGCTGGGCTGGCTGGTGGCACCGCCGGCCGCGGTACCGGACCTGGAGAAGCTGGCGCAGAACCTGTACATCAGCGCCTCGAGCATCGCCCAGCATGCCGCCCTCGCCTGTTTCAGCGAGGAATCGATGGCGATCTTCGAACAGCGCCGCGAAGCGTTCCGCCAGCGTCGCGACTTCCTGCTGCCCGCACTGCGTGAGCTGGGCTTCCGTATCGAGGTCGAGCCGCAGGGCGCGTTCTACCTGTACGCAGACGTCAGCGCGTTCACCGACGATGCGCAGGCGTTCTGCGCCCACTTCCTGGAAACCGAGCATGTGGCATTCACGCCCGGGCTGGATTTCGGCTTCCATCGTGCCAACCAGCACGTGCGCCTGGCCTATACCCAGGAGGTGCCGCGATTGCAGGAGGCGGTGGCGCGGATTGCGCGCGGATTGAAGCGTTGGCAGGGATCACGTTGACGGTAGTGCCGGCCGCTGGCCGGCAACGGCATCATCCACGCATTCCCGGTTTGCCGGCCAGCGGCCGGCACTACCGGATAAAGAAAAACGCCGCCCTGGGGCGGCGTTTTCCGTTCTGCTTACTTGCCGCCCAACCGCTCCCACAGGAAGCTGTAGGCCAGCGCCGACATGTGTGCGGCCTGCGCGTTGTTGGCGGCGCCGCCGTGGCCACCTTCGATGTTCTCGTAGTAGGTCACGTCCTTGCCGGCGTCGATCATCTTCGCCGCCATCTTGCGGGCATGGCCCGGATGCACGCGGTCATCGCGCGTCGAGGTCGTGAACAGCACCGGCGGGTACTTCTTCTTCGCATCGAACAGATGGTACGGCGAGAAGGTCTTGATGAACTCCCAGTCGCTGGTATCCGGGTTGCCGTACTCGGCCATCCACGATGCGCCTGCCAGCAGGTGGTTGTAGCGCTTCATGTCCAGCAGCGGCACCTGCACCACCACCGCACCGAACAGCTCCGGGTACTGGGTCAGCATGTTGCCGGTCAGCAGGCCACCATTGCTGCCGCCCTGCACGCCCAGGTGCCTGGCGCTGGTGATCTTGCGCTTGACCAGATCGCGCGCCACCGCGGCCATGTCTTCATAGGCCTTGTGGCGGTTCTGCTTCAGTGCCGCCTGGTGCCAGCGCGGCCCATACTCGCCACCGCCACGGATGTTGGCGACCACGTACACGCCGCCCTTTTCCAGCCAGGCGCGGCCCATGCCACCGGAATAGCTCGGGGTCAGCGAGATCTCGAAGCCACCGTAGCCGTACAGCAGGGTCGGATTGGAACCGTCCAGCTTCATCGCCCGATCGTGCACAACGAAGTACGGCACGCGGGTGCCATCCTTGCTGGTGGCGAAGTGCTGCTCGATCGCCTTGCCCTTGGCATCGAAGAAGGCCGGCATGGTCTTCAGCGTTTCCGGGGCCTGGCCGATCTCGGCCAGCGCCAGCGTGGTCGGGGTCAGATAGTCGGTGGCCGTCAGCCACACCGCGTCGCTGTCATTGCTGTCGACCGCAGCCACGCCCAGCGTGCCGAAAGCCGGTGCACCAACGAAGCGGCTGGTCTGCCAGCCATTGGCGCCCGGCGTCAGCACCGACAGGCGGTTCTTGACGTCGTCCAGCACGTTCAGCACCAGATGGTTCCTGGTCCAGGTGGCGCTGGCCAGCGAGGTGGTCGCGGTCGGGGTGAACAGCACGTCGAACTCGCGCTTGCCGGCCAGGAAGTCATCCAGCTTGGTGGCCAGCAACGAACCGGACGCATAGGTCTTGCCCCCGACAGTCCACGGATCACGCAGCTCCAGGGTCAGCCATTGCTTGTGCAGGCCCTTCTCGGCCGAATTCGGCGCGTCGATCTTGGTCAGCGTGCCATCGTCACCGCGCAGGTAGATCTCGTTGTTGTAGAAGGCGAGCGTGCGGCTGACCAGGTTGCGTTCGAAGCCCGGAGTGTCATCGTGCGTCGCCGCGATGTACATGTCTTCCGGCTTGCCTTCGTACACCGTCGTGGCCGAGGCCATCGGAGTGCCACGCTTCCACAGCTTGGCCACGCGCGGGTAGCCGGAGGTGGTCATCGAGCCGGCACCGAAGTCGGTGTAGACGAACACGGTATCGCGGTCGATCCAGTTGAGGCCGCCCTTCGACTCCGGACGGAAGAAGCCATCCTTGATCCAGGTCTTGTTGGCCAGGTCGAATTCGCGGGTGACGTCGGCATCGGCGCCGCCGCGCGACAACGCGATCAGGCAACGGCTGTAGTCCGGGCGCAGGCAATCGGCGCCGTGCCAGACCCAGTTCTCACCCTCGGCCTTGTTCAGTGCATCCAGGTCGAGCACGGTTTCCCACTGCGGCGAGGCCTTGCGGTATTCGGCCAGGGTGGTGCGTCGCCACAGGCCACGCTCGTGCTGCTGGTCCTTCCAGAAGTTGTAGTAGTAGTCGCCGATCTTCTGCACGGCGGGAATCTTGGCATCGGAGTCGAGCACCTCGCGGATGCTGGCTTCCATCTGCTTGAAGGCCGGGGTCTGCGCAAGGCGCGCCTCGGACTTGGCGTTCTGTTCCTTGACCCAGGCCAGCGGCTTGTCGCCGGTTACGTCTTCGAGCCAGGCGTAACGGTCGGTGTCTTCAGCGGCCACGGCGGTCCCCACCGAGGCAGCGGTCATCATGCCAGCCAACAGGCAGGCGGAAGCGAATCGTGACATTGCAGCTCCAGGCAGTCATAAGCCTTGGAACGCTAGCATGGATCACCGCTGTCGCCCCCGTGTCGAAGGTCAGGCCGCGGCGGTGGCGCCGCGACGGCGGCGGGCCGCACCGCCACCGCGTCGGTCCGCCTGTCCACCGGTGTGACGCGCCCGCCGCAGCCACGACAGGCGCGGCAACGGGAAGCGCAGCAGCGCCCACCAGGCCACCAGCGGCATGCCCACCAGCCACATCGGCAACCAGCCCAGCCACGCGCTGCTACCACGCGCGGCCGGCCAGACCAGGACCAGTGCCACACCGGCCAGGGCCAACTGCCGCACGCTGCGCAGCAGGCGCGGGTCGGCACATTCAAGGCTGACGCGTTCAGCTGCAGGGCGACGGACGGAACGTGCGTTCATGGGGCTTCTCCGGTAGACAGTGCAACACAGCTTGGTCAATGCCCTTCTCAAAGGCTGCGACACCATTGACGGATCGCGCACGCTCAGTCGACCATGCTCACGCAAAGCCCTCCTGAGCCCGCTCCCGCATGACTTCGATCCGCCCGCTCTGCGCCATGCTCTTGGCCCTGTCCCTGGCGGGCCCCGCCGTGGCCGCCAGCGAGCCGCCATCGCCCCGTGCCAGCGCCCCACGCGTCGCCGACCCGGATGCGCCGATCGACCTGAAGCGCTTCATGGGTACCTGGTACGTGATTGGCCGCGTGCCGAACTTCGTCGAGCGCGGCCATGTGGCCAGCGTCAACGAGTACGAACTGCGCGACGCGCACAAGGTCGGCATCACCTACCGCTATCGTGATGGCTTCGGCGAACCCCTGCAGGAGATCCGCGCACGCGCCAGTGTCGACCCGGACAGCGGCAATCACGGCTGGCGCACCTGGTTCTATCGCGTGGTGCCCACCCATTCACGGGTGCTGGAAGTAGCACCGGATTATTCCTGGGCACTGATCGGCTACCCGGGCCGCGAGATGGCCTGGATCTTCTCGCGCACACCGGACATGGACAAGGGCCTCTACAAGGAACTGGCCGAGCGCCTGCGTGACGAATACGGGGTGAACACCGACAAGCTCAAGCGTGTGCCACAGCGCCCGGAGCAGGTCGGCAAGCTGGGTTACGAAGTACCCAACGTGCGTTGAGAGAGCGCCGGGCGCAGATGTAGTGCCGGCCGCTGGCCGGCAGCTCCGGCACACTTGGAGCAGCGCATCGTTGCCGGCCAGCGGCCGGCACTATCTGAGGCGGGCTACTTGCGGGTGTAGTGCGCGACCAGACGGTCGCCGAGCATCTGCAGCAGCTGCACCAGGATCAGCAGCACCACCACGGTAACCAGGGCCACGTCGGTGCGGTTGCGCTGGTAGCCTTCGCGCAGCGCCAGGTCGCCCAGGCCGCCGGAACCGATCGCGCCGCCCATGGCAGTGAAGCCAACCAGAGCAACGGTAGTGACCGTGGCGGCGGCAATCAGGCCCGGCCGCGCCTCGGGAAGCAGCACCCGGGTGACCAGTTGCCAGGTGGTGGCACCCATCGACTGCGCGGCCTCGACCACGCCGCGGTCCACTTCGCGCAGCGCGGTTTCCACCAGGCGCGCGTAGAACGGCGCCGCACCGATGACCAGCGCCGGCAACGTGCCGAGCACGCCGATCGACTGGCCCATCAACCACAGCGACACCGGGATCAACACCACCATCAGGATGATGAAGGGTACCGAACGCAGCAGGTTCACCACGATCGCCAGCGCGCCATAGACCAGTGGCCGGCGCTTCATCTGCGGCGCGCCGAACACGTACAGCAGCACGCCCATCGGCAGGCCGATGGCCAGGGTAAGCGGCAGCGAGCCGGCCATCATCAGCAGCGTCTCGAGGGTGGCCTTGCCGATATCCACCCACTTGTCCGCATCCAGGTGGCGGAAGAAGCCGCCGGCAGTAGCGATGATCATCGACGCAGTTCCTCAACGTGCACGCCGGCGGCCACGAACGCGGCCTGCGCGGCGGACTGGTCACCGCCCACCAGGGCGACGACCAGCTGGCCATACGGGGTGTCCTTGATCCGGTCGATACGGCCGGACAGGATGTTGTAGTCGACCCCGGTCTGCCGCGCGACGCTGCCGAGCAGGGGTTCGTAGGTGTCGCCACCGAGGAACGTCAGCCGCACGATGCGGCCACCGACGGCATCGAAATCGCGATGCAGCGCACCTTCGTCCATGTGCTCCGATTCGCTGACGAAACGGCGCGTGGTCGGATGCTGTGGATGCAGGAACACCCGGGTGACCGGCCCGGTCTCGACCATCTGGCCGGCGTCGAGCACGGCGACGCGGTCGCAGACGCGGCGGATCACGTCCATCTCGTGGGTGATCAGCACGATGGTCAGGCCCAGCTCGCGATTGATCTTCGACAGCAGCGACAGCACCGATGCCGTGGTCTGCGGATCGAGCGCACTGGTGGCCTCGTCGCACAACAGGATCTGCGGACGCGTTGCAAGTGCGCGGGCAATGCCGACGCGCTGCTTCTGGCCACCGGACAGCTGCGCCGGATACTTCTGCGCATGCGCTTCCAGGCCAACGGTCTGCAGCAGCTCGACCACGCGTGCGTCGATCTCCGCCTTCGGCGTGCCGGCCAGCTCCAGCGGGAAGGCGACGTTGCCGGCCACCGTGCGCGAAGACAGCAGGTTGAAGTGCTGGAAGATCATGCCGATGCGCCGGCGCAGCGAGCGCAGGCCGTCCGCGTCCAGTGCGGTGACATCCTCGCCACCGATCAGCAGACGCCCACCACTGGGTTCTTCCAGGCGGTTGATCATGCGGATCAGCGTCGACTTGCCGGCGCCGGAATGGCCGATGATGCCGAATACCTCACCGGCCTCGATGGTCAGGTCCAGCGGCTGCAGCGCGCTCACTGCGCGGCCGGCAACGGCATAGGATTTGTGCAGGCGCTGGAACTCGATCACGGGCGTGGCTCACCGGCTGGGTGACGGAAGGGGGCGTGCAGCCTACCAGCGCAGGCGGTCGCGCGCCCGCGCCATGGGCCAGAATGTTATTCCTTTTGGTTCTAAGCCGCTGCCCACGGTAGCGCCGGCCGCTGGCCGGCACCTGCAGCGGTCCCTCCGGCGCGAGGGGTTGCCGGCCGCCGGCCGGCCCTACCCCGGCTCAGGGGTGGTCCAACGGCTTCGGCGGCTCCTGCCGGTTCACCCGCTCGCGATGCAGCAGGTACAGGCCGGACGCAACGATGATCGCCGCCCCCACCCAGGTATAGCCATCGGGCAGCTGGCCCCAGAACGCCAGGTCCCAGCCGATCACCCAGACCAGCCCGCTGTACTCCAGCGGCGCGATCATCGAGGCCTCGCCCAGCTGGAAGGCCCTGGTCAGGGCGATCTGGCCCAGCGCTCCGGCCAGGCCCATGCCGCCGATCAGCGGCGCATGTGCCAGTTGCAGTGGCACCCAGCCGGGAAGGGCCAGCAGGCCGGCACCGATGGCCATGATCACCAGGAACCAGACCACCATCGACTGCGAGGTATCGGTGCGGGTCAGCAGGCTGACCGTGATCGCGGCTACGGCATAGGCGGTGGCCGCGGCCAGCACCATCAGCCCAGGCACCGAAATGAAGCCGTCCACGCCCGGCCGCAGCACGACCAGCACGCCGACCAGGCCGATGCCGATGGCCACCCAGCGCCGCGGCCCGACCCGTTCGCCCAGCAGCGGCACCGACAGCGCAGCGATCAGCAGCGGGGCGACGAAATAGATGGTGTAGGCAGTGGACAGCGGCAGGTCGCGCAGGGCGAACACGAAGCAGCCGATCATCGCCATGCCCAGCGCACCACGCAGCAGGTGCAGCCCCCAGCGGCGCGGCACCAGTGAACGCGGCCCGGCGCTGGCCAGCACCCAGACCAGCACGAACGGCAACGAGGCCGCGCCGCGCAGGAAGGTCACTTCCAGGGTGGGGTAGCTGGCCGACAGCTGCTTCATGCCGGCGTCCATCAGCGAGAAGCAGGCGACCGCAGCGACCATCCAGGCCACTGCGCGCGAGGGAGAGCGTTGCACGTTCATGGCCCATTATCGCCCGGTCGTCGCTTTCTGTAGAGCCGAGCCCACGCTCGGCTGCTCTTCACAAAGCAGCCGAACGTGGGCTCGGCGCTACAAAGGGCGGGCATAGGGCCCTCGCGATAGAATGGCTGCCACTGAATCCTGCGGAGCATCGCCATGCCTTCCTTCGACGTCGTGTCCGAAGTCGACACCCACGAACTGACCAACGCCATCGACCAGGCCAACCGCGAACTGGCCACCCGCTTCGATTTCAAGGGCGTGGATGCCAAGTTCGAGCGCGATGGCGATGTGATCAACCAGTTCGCGCCGACCGAGTTCCAGCTCAAGCAGATGAACGACATCCTGCGTGCACGCCTGGCCGCGCGCGGCATCGATGTGCTCAGCCTCGAATTCGGCGACATCGAGACCAACCTGGCCCAGGCCCGGCAGAAGATCACCGTCAAGCAGGGCATCGAGCAGAAGGTCGCCAAGAAGATCGCCGCTGCGCTGAAGGAGGCCAAGCTGAAGGTTGAAAGCCAGATCAATGGCGACAAGCTGCGCGTGCAGGGCAAGAAGCGCGATGACCTGCAGGACGCCATCTCCGTGCTCAAGGCCGGCAAGTTCGAGCTGCCGCTGCAGTTCAACAATTTCCGCGATTGATCTGGCCGCCGGGCATGGCCCGGCGCCGGCACCTGCGGTGCGACGGCGCGTTGCAAGCGACGCGCCTACAATGTCCGCCCCGCCAGCCGACGTGCCCGCCATGACCGACGCCCAACTGCCCACCGAGGACCCGATCGCCGCCACCCGCCTGTGGCTGGAACGCATCGTCATCGGCCTGAACCTGTGCCCGTTCGCCAAGGCGGTGTATGTGAAGGACCAGGTCCGCATCGTGCTCAGCGATGCGACCACGACGGAAGCCCTGGTTGAGCAGCTGGCCGAGGAACTGGTCCTGCTGCGCGATACGCCGGCCGAGCAGATCGATACCACGCTGATCGTGCATCCGCAGGTGCTGACCGATTTCCTCGACTACAACGACTTCCTCGACAACGCCGATGCGGCGATCGAGGCGCTGGACCTGCAGGGCATCCTGCAGGTGGCCAGCTTCCATCCGGACTACCAGTTCGAAGGCGTGGCGCCGGGCGATGCCAGCAACTACACCAACCGTGCGCCCTTCCCCACCCTGCACCTGCTGCGCGAAGACAGCGTGGCGCGCGCGGTGGACGCGTTCCCTGATCCGGACGTGATCGTCGAGCGCAACATCCAGACCTTGGACCGTATCGGCGTGGACGGCTGGCATCGCCGCCTGCGTGGCGAAGACCTGTCGTGAGCACGGTGCCGCCGATTGCCGCTTGGCCGGCCGCGCCGCTGTCGGGCAAGGTGGTGCTGGTCACCGGCGGCGCCAACGGCATCGGCCGTGGCATCGCCCAGTGCGTGCTAGGTGCAGGTGGCCGCGTGTTGATCGGCGACCTGGACGTGGAAGCCGGCCAGGCCTGCCTGCGCGAGTGGCAACGCGGTGAGGACGCCGCATTCCAGCACCTGGACATTACCGACGAAGCCAGTGTGCGCGACTTCATTGCCACGGCCCTGCAGCGTTTTGGTCGCATCGACGGGCTGGTCAACAACGCGGGCATCGCCGGTGCGCACGGCTCGCGGCTGCAGGACATGGACTGGGATGAATGGCAGCGCCGCCTGTCGTCGCTGCACGGCGCTTTCCTGTGCAGCAAGCACGCGTTGCCGGCGCTGACAGCCAGCGCCGCCGGCGCCATCATCAACATCGCCTCGACCCGCGCCTGGCAATCCGAAGCGCACAGCGAGGCCTATGCGGCGGCCAAGGGTGGCCTGGTGGCCTTCACCCATGCGCTGGCGATCAGCGCCGGCCCGGCGGTGCGGGTGAACAGCATCAGCCCGGGCTGGATCGGCACCAGCGAGTGGCAGGCACCCTCACGGCGACACGAGCCGGAGTACTCGGCCATCGACCACGCACAGCATCCGGTCGGCCGGGTCGGCCACCCCGAGGACATCGGCGCGCTCGCGGTATACCTGCTGTCGTCGCTGTCCGGCTTCAGCACCGGCCAGGATTTCATCGTCGACGGCGGCATGACCCGGAAGATGATCTACGCCGAATGACCCACCACCGGTAGTGCCGGCCGTTGGCCGGCGTTCCGGTAGATCCACGCCATGCGTGGAGGGCGGTGAAGTGCCAACCAAGGTTGGCACCTACCCGACGCCTTACGCCATGCCCGAGTGACGCAGCAGCGCGTCGATCTGCGGTGCACGGCCGCGGAAAGCCTTGAAGTTCTCCGCCGCCGGGCGGCTGCCACCGCGCGACAGGATCTCATCACGGAAGCGTGCACCGGTTTCCGCCAGTGCCTGCGGCGCTTCCTCGAACGCGGCATAGGCGTCGGCGCTGAGCACCTCGGCCCACTTGTAGCTGTAGTAGCCCGCGGCGTAACCGCCCGCAAAGATGTGGCTGAACTGGTGCGGGAAGCGGTTCCAGGCCGGCGGGTGGTTCACCGCCACTTCCGCGCGCACGCGGTCGAGCAGCGCCAGCACGCTGTCCTGCGCTGGCTCGAACTGGCTGTGCAGCAGCATGTCGAACAGGCCGAACTCCAGCTGGCGGACGGTGGCCATGCCGCTGTGGAAGTTGCGCGCGGCCAGCATGCGCTCGTACAGCGTGCGCGGCAGCGGCTCGCCACTGTCCACGTGCGCGGTCATCGCCTGCAGGTGGTCCCATTCCCAGCAGAAGTTCTCCATGAACTGGCTGGGCAGCTCAACCGCATCCCATTCCACGCCGTTGATGCCGGCCACGCCCAGTTCGCCGATGCGGGTCAGCAGCTGGTGCAGTCCGTGGCCCATCTCATGGAACAGCGTGGTCACTTCGTTGTGGCTGAAGGTGGCCGGCTTGCCGTTGGCACCCCGGCCGAAGTTGCACACCAGGTAGACCAGCGGCGTCTGCACGCTGCCGTCGGCGCGCACGCGACGGTTGCGGCAATCATCCATCCACGCCCCGCCGCGCTTGCCCTCGCGTGCGTACAGGTCCAGGTAGAACTGGCCGACCAGCGCGCCCTGCGCATCGACCAGGCGGAAGAAGCGCACGTCTTCGTGCCAGACCGGCGCGCTGTCCTCCTGCACGCGCAGGCCGTACAGCTGCTCGATCACCGAGAACAGGCCGCCCAGTACCTTCGGTTCGGTGAAATACTGCTTCACTTCCTGCTCGGAATAGCTGTAACGCGCCTGCTTCAGGCGGTCGGCGGCGAACGCCAGGTCCCAGGCCTGCAGGGCATCGATGCCCAGCTGCTCGCGCGCGAACTGCTCCAGCTCGGCGCGGTCCCTGGCGGCGAACGGCTTGGCGCGCGAGGCCAAGTCACGCAGGAAACCGAGCACTTCGGCCGGGTCCTGCGCCATCTTGGTCGCCACCGAGTAATGGCCGTACGAATCGAAGCCGAGCAACGCAGCCAGTTCGGCGCGCAGGGCCAGGATGCGGTCGATGTTGCCGCTGTTGTCCAATGCGTCATCGCCGAATTCGGACGCACGCTGGGCGCTGGCGCGGTACAGGATCTCGCGCAGGTCGCGGTCCTCGCCCCAGGTCTGCACTGGCAGGTAGCACGGCATCTGCAGGGTCAGTTTCCAGCCGGCCTTGCCGTCCTTCTGTGCTGCGGCATGCGCGGTGGCCTTCACGTCTTCCGGCAGGCCCTTCAGCCGCGCTTCGTCTTCGATGATCAGCGACCAGGCATCGGTAGCGTCGAGCACGTTCTGCGAGAACTTCGCCGACAGCGCCGACAGTTCTTCCTTGATCGCAGCAAAACGCTGCTGGGCCTCGGGCGCCAGCTCGGCGCCGCCCAGGCGGAAGTCGCGCAGGGTGTTGTCCAGCACCTTGCGCTGGGCTTCATCGAAATGCGCCGCCTCCGGGCTGGCGGCCAGCGCCTGGTACTGCCGATACAGCGCCAGGTTCTGCCCCAGCGCACTGGCGAAGCGGGTCATCCGCGGCAGGTTGCTGTTGTAGGCCTCGCGCAGTTCCGGGGTGTTGACCACGCCCTGCAGGTGGCCGACCAGGCCCCAGGCGCGCCACAGTCGCTCGGTCGCGTCGTCCAACGGGGTGACGAAGGTCTCCCAACGCACCGGCTGCACCTGCTCGGCCGCGCTGACGGCGGCTTCGGCCTCGGCCAGCAGCACATCCAGCGCCGGCGCGACGTGCTCGGGGCGGATCGCCTCGAAGCGCGGCAGGCCGGAAAAATCGAGCAGGGGGTTGGCAACGGTCACGGCAGATCTCCAGGATACGGGCCCGGCACCCGGGCAGCCCTCCAGATATGGCGCTGCCGGGCGCGGCTGACAAGGGGGCACGGCATTCACATCGGCCTTACGCGCGCCCCCCGAAGCTCTGGATGCGGGGGAGTCCGCAGCGGCACGTACCGAACGAGGCCCCACATGGAAGGTCTGGCTGCAGTTGCATCCGCCTCACCGGCGCGGTCGCTGGCACTGTCTGCCAGCGCGGCCGAACTGGCCTGGATCGCCGCGCTGTGCGATGCCGGCGACGACGCCCCGCGCCACCTGCAGCAGTTGCAGGCGGTGCTGCAGCAGGGCGGCACGTTCAATGAAAGCCAGGAGTGGTACCCGTTCGAAGTGGTCGAGCGCGGCGCCAGCCAGCTGCAGCTGGGCCATGAGCGCGAGTTCGTGATCTGCGTGCTGCTGTGGTTGCAGGCATTGGCCCAGGGCCGCGCCAGCATCCTGGATCCCACCCTGCACCTGGATGACCGCGCGATGGACATCGAGGCCTTGCCCGATGCACTGCGCGACGCGGTGCTCGACGCCTTCACCGCAGCGGGTTACTGAGACACCGTCGCGGACGCCGACATGGCCCGGCGACAACGTCGGCCGTCCTACAACGCTTCCAGGCTGCACCACGGCAATTCGGGCAGTCCCTGCCCGGCCACCGCAGCGGCCAGCTGTGCGTCGGCGCCGTCGACATCAATGCCCTGGCGCGCGTACCACGCCGGATCGTAGTAGCTCTGCGCATAGCGCTCGCCGCTGTCGCACAGGATGCTGACGATGCTGCCCTGGTGGCCCGCCTCGCGCATCCACTGCGCCGCCTGCAGCACGCCGATGAAGTTGGTGCCGGTGGAGCCACCGACGCGTCGGCCGAGCTGGCGGCTGACATGGCGCATCGCAGCCAGGCTCAGCGCGTCGGGTACCTTGACCATCGCATCGACGCTGGTCGGGATGAAGCTCGGCTCCACCCTTGGCCGGCCGATGCCTTCCACGCGCGAACCACCACTGCAGGTCAGGTCGCGCCAGTCCTGTTCACCGGCCACGGCGGCCCGGTAGCCGTCGAAGAACACCGACACTTCCGGGTCCGCGCACAGGATGCGGGTGTCGTGGCGGCGGTAGCTGACATAGCGGCCCAGGGTGGCGGCGGTGCCGCCGGTGCCGGGGCTGCACACGATCCATTCCGGAACCGGGCTGGGCTCTTCGGCCATCTGCTTGAAGATGGACTCGGCGATGTTGTTGTTGGCACGCCAGTCGGTCGCGCGCTCAGCGTATGTGAACTGGTCCATGAAGTGGCCACCGGTTTCACGGGCCAGCTTTTCCGAATCACAGTTGAGGTCGCAGGCGCGTTCGACCAGGTGGCAGCGGCCGCCTTGGAACTCGATCGCGGCGATCTTTTCAGGCGAGGTGGTGGCCGGGATCACCGCAATGAACGGCAGGCCGAGCAGGCGCGCGAAATAGGCTTCGGACACCGCCGTCGAGCCGCTGGACGCTTCGATCACCGGTCGCCCTTCGCGCAGCCAGCCATTGGCCAGCGCATACAGGAACAGCGAGCGCGCCAGCCGGTGCTTGAGGCTGCCGGTGGGATGGCTCGACTCATCCTTCAGGTACACATCGATGCCCTCGAACCCGGGCAGCGCCAGCGGGATCAGGTGGGTATCGGCGGAGCGGTTGAAATCGGCTTCAATCTTGCGGATGGCGGCGGCCACCCATTCACGCTGCGACATGGCGGGCAATCGTTGTCAGGACGGAACGGTGCGATCCGGCCATTGTACGTCGCGGTACCGTCAGGTGCTGGCCGGTAGAATGCCCCCATCCGGCCGGCAACGGCCCTGTCTGAAGGACCTCCCCCCATGACCATTCCCGCCCTGCGCGATGTCCCCGGCGTCGCCGCCCAGGCCCCGGCCGAAACCACCGGCTTCGTGTTCAACCACACCATGCTGCGGGTGAAGGACATCACCGCCTCGCTGGACTTCTACACCCGCGTGCTCGGCTACCAGCTGATCGACAAGCGCGACTTCCCGGAGGCCCAGTTCAGCCTGTACTTCCTGGCCTACCTCCCGGCCGGCGTGGTGGTACCGGAAGACGACAGCCAGCGCCGCCTGTGGATGGCCGGCCTGCCGGGCGTGCTGGAACTGACCCACAACCACGGCACCGAAACCCAGGACGGCGCGGTCTACCACGACGGCAACAGCGACCCGCGCGGCTTCGGCCACATCTGCGTGTCGGTGCCGGACATCGAGGCGGCCTGCCAGCGCTTCGAGGACCTCGGGGTAACCTTCCAGAAGCGGCTGACCGACGGCCGCATGAAGAACCTGGCCTTCATCAAGGACCCGGACGGCTACTGGGTCGAGATCATCGCCAACGTCTGACCCGGAAAGGGGCACAATTCCGGTAGCGCCGGGCCATGCCCGGCGGCCTTGAGCAGGCCGCGCTGCGCGCTCGCCGGGCACGGCCCGGCGCTACCGACTCCGTCCCCTTTTTGAAGAGGTTCGTATGGAAACGATGGAACTGCACCGTGGCCGCCTGATCGACCACATCCAGCTGGTGGTGCGCGACCTGGCCGCCAGCCGCCGCTTCTACCAGGCAGTGTTCGATACGATCGGCATCCCACTCGGCGGCGAAGGGCCGGACTTCTTCTGGGCCGACGAGCTGTTCATTTCCAGCGCCAGCAGCCGTGCCGCCGCCGGCCAGCTGACCGGCCGCCATCATCTAGCCTTCCAGGCCCGCGACAGCGCCACGGTCGATGCCTTCCACACCGCTGCTATCGCCGCCGGTGGCACAGACAACGGCGCACCGGGCGAGCGCCCCTACCACCCGGGCTACTACGGCGCCTTCGTGCTCGACCCCGATGGCAACAACATCGAAGTGGTCTACCACGGCCCGGCGAACTACAGTGCCGACTCGGTGAAGGTGACGTTCTGACTTCACCGACGCCGTGAACGAAGAAGCCGGGCAATGCCCGGCTTCTCTGTTTCCAGCGCTGCAGCCCTCAGTGGGCGGCCATGTAGATGTCCTGCAGCACGGCCTTTTCCAGTTCCAGCTCGCCCAGCAGGTTCTTCACGATATCGCCCAGGCTGAGGATGCCGACCAGCTGGTTGCCGTCGGTCACCATCAGGTGACGGCGACGCGAGTACGTCATCAGCGACATGGCCTGCTTCAGCGTGGCGTCCGGCGCAATGCCCTCCAGGCCCGTGGACGGCAGGCTGGAAATCACCCGGCGGCCGGCCTGCGGGCCATCGTCGGCCAGGGTGCGCACGATGTCCTTCTCGGAGATGATGCCGACCGGGGCATCGTCCTTCATCACCACCAGCGCAGCGATCCTGTTCGCGCTCATCTTGTGGGCGGCGGCACCGATGGTGTCTTCGGCATCGATGGTGATGACAGCTTCTTTCTTGGATTGCAGGAGTTCGCGGACGTTCATTCTTGTTTCCTGGTGCAGGTCACTGAAGTCAAAAAAGTGTGCTCTTCCGATACGCCCCCTCCCCGGGAACAGACCTTTCAGCGCACGTCTGGCGCACCCGTCTGCCGCATGGGAGGCATCGGCAGACGACGTGCTGCAACGCGAACGAGGTGTGGGTTCAACCGCTCAACCCGGACCTCGGTCAAATCGATTCTACGACTGCGACCATCGGTCACTACCGGCATCGATAGGACAGTTCGTCGTGGGAACCAGCTGACGATCCAGAGAATGGCACCGCGGCTGAAACCGCCGCTGAATACAAGCGCAGTTGCGCATTAAAGATTGATTGCCCGCTGCCGACAGCGGACAGAACACCCGGCGGCAATCCCACTTCGCACTGTCCGGCCAAACGAAAGGGCCCACGCGGGGCCCCTTCGCTTGCAGCATCCAACCGGAGCGATGGGTATTACTCCACCGTCACGCTCTTGGCCAGGTTGCGCGGCTTGTCCACGTCGGTGCCGCGTGCCAGCGCAGTGTGGTAGGCCAGCAGCTGCACCGGGATGGTGTGCACGATCGGGCTGAGCACGCCGGCGTGGCGCGGGGTGCGAATCACGTGCACGCCTTCGGACGCGTTGAAGTTGCTGTCCTGGTCGGCGAACACGAACAGCTCGCCGCCACGCGCGCGCACTTCCTGCATGTTCGACTTCACCTTTTCCAGCAGGCTGTCGTTGGGGGCGATCACCACCACCGGCATGTCCTCGTCCACCAGCGCCAGCGGACCATGCTTCAGCTCACCTGCCGGGTAGGCCTCGGCGTGGATGTAGGAAATCTCCTTGAGCTTGAGCGCGCCCTCCAGCGCGATCGGGTAATGCAGGCCACGGCCCAGGAACAGCGCATTGGACTTGCGCGCAAAGCGTTCGGCCCACGCCGCGATCTGCGGTTCCAGGTTCAGCGCGTGCTGCACGCTGCCCGGCAGGAAGCGCAGCTGCTCCAGGTAATCCGCTTCCTGCGCCGCGTCGATGCGGCCATGCAGCTTGCCCAGCACCACGGTCAACTGGAACAGCGCGGCCAGCTGGGTGGTGAAGGCCTTGGTCGAAGCCACGCCGATCTCGGCGCCGGCACGGGTGTAGCAGACCAGCTCGCTGGCGCGCGGAATCGCGCTTTCCGGCACGTTGCAGATCGACAGCGTGTGCTTGTGGCCAAGCGCCTTGGCGTACTTCAGTGCCTCCATCGTATCCAGCGTTTCGCCGGACTGGGAAATGGTCACGACCAGATGCTTCGGGTTCGCATAAGCGGCGCGGTAGCGGTACTCGCTGGCAATCTCCACGCTGCACGGCAGGCCGGCGATGGCTTCGATCCAGTAGCGCGCGGTCAGGCCTGCGTAGTAGCTGGTGCCGCAGGCAATGATCTGCACGCCCTCGATGCCCGACAGCACCGCCTCGGCGTTCTTGCCGAACAGCTCGGCCGGGAAGCCACCGGCGTCGATCGCCGCTTCGATGGTGTCGCCCAGCGCACGCGGCTGTTCGTGGATTTCCTTCTGCATGAAATGGCGGTACGGACCCAGCTCCAGCGAGGCCAGCGACACATCGGACAGATGCACGTCGCGCTCGACCGGCTGGTCATGCTCGTCGAAGATGCGCACGCCATCGCGACGGATCTCGGCGGTGTCGCCCTCTTCCAGGAAGATCACCTTGCGGGTGGCCGAGATCACCGCCGAGACGTCGGAGGCGACGAAATTCTCGCCCTCGCCCAGGCCGATCAGCAGCGGGCAGCCCATGCGCGCGCAGACGAAGCGCTCCGGCTCGGCGCGGCTGACCACGGCCAGCGCATAGGCACCGGTCAGCTCTTTCACCGTGTGCTGCAGCGCCACCAGCAGGTCATCGCCGTCCTTCAGGTGGTGGTGGATGAGGTGGGCGATGACTTCGGTATCGGTCTGCGACTCGAAGGTGTAGCCCAGCGCACGCAGCTTCTCGCGCTGCTCCTCATGGTTCTCGATGATGCCGTTGTGCACCAGCGCCACGCCATGGCTGATATGCGGATGCGCGTTGGCCTCGGTGACACCACCGTGGGTGGCCCAGCGGGTGTGGCCGATGCCCAGCACCGCATTGAAGCCCTCTGCCTCGGCCGCGGTGGCCATTTCCGACACACGACCGGTACGACGCACGCGGCGTACATCGCGGCGCTCACCCTGGTCGACTACCGCAATACCCGAGGAATCGTAACCACGGTATTCAAGACGCTTCAGCCCCTCGATCAGTACCGGCACCACGTCGCGATCAGCGATCGCACCCACGATTCCACACATGTCACGCGTTTCCTTGAAGACGATCGGCGCATTCTAGCCCGCGCGTCCGGCGTCGCCCTCCTGTCCGCTTAATGAAAGTGTCCGGAAAGGTGTCCGCGGACACCCGGACACTTCGCCTCCTCATCCAACCTGTTGAACCAAAAGGAAATAAGGTTGGCACGCAACCTGCTTGGTACTGGTTACCACCGTCAGGCACGCATCCGATGATCCGCGACACCTCCGCACAGGACCAGATCGTTTCCACCGCCCCGGCCGGCACCTCCCGCGTGGCCTGGCACCGCTATCGCTGGCCGGCGCTGGGTGCCATCGCGCTGCTGGCCGGCATCGGCTGGGCGGTACATGCCTGGTCCAATGCCAGCCGCTCCTTCGACAACAGCCGCGTGCGCATCGCCGAAGTGAAGCGCGGCGACCTGGTGCGCGACATCGCCGCCGACGGCCGCGTGATCGCCGCCAACAGCCCGATCCTGTATGCCATCTCGGCCGGTACCGTGGACCTGAAGGTGGTCGCCGGTGACGTGGTCAAGAAGGGCCAGGAGCTGGCGATCATCGACAGCCCGGAACTGCGCAGCAAGCTGGCCCAGGAACAGGCAACGCTGGCCGGGCTGGAAGCCGAGGCCAGCCGCGCCGCGCTGGACGCGACCCTGGCCCGCGCCAAGTCCCGCAAGGAAACCGACCAGGCCACCATCGAGCGTCAGGCCGCCGACCGTGACCTGCAGCGCTACCAGCGCGGCTACGACGGCGGCGCGGTACCGCAGATCGACCTGGCCAAGGCCAAGGATTCGCTGAAGAAAGCCGACATCGCCCTCGCCAACGCCACCACCGATGCGCGCCTGCAGAGCCAGGGCGCCGACCTGGATGCCCGCAACAAGCGCCTGCTGGCCGACCGCCAGAAAGCGGTGGTGGCCGAAGTGCAGCGCCAGGTCGATGCGCTGACGCTGCGCGCGCCCTTCGATGGCCAGGTTGGCCAGGTGCAGGCCGTGCAGTCCACCAACCTGGCCGCCAACGCGCCGGTGCTGGGCGTAGTCGACCTGTCCAAGTTCGAGGTTGAGATCAAGGTGCCGGAGAGCTTCGCCCGCGACCTGGCGATCGGCATGCCGGCCCAGCTGACCGGTGGCAACGGCCAGCCGTTCCCGGGCGAGATCAGCGCGGTATCACCGGAAGTGGTCAACGGCGAGGTCAACGCCCGCGTGCGCTTTGCCAGCGCGCAGCCGGAAGGCCTGCGCCAGAGCCAGCGGATGTCGGTGCGCGTGCTGCTCGATACCCGCAAGGACGTGCTGAAGGTCGAGCGCGGCCCGTTCGTCGAACAGGGCAACGGCATGGCCTACGTGATGGATGGCCGCACCGCCGTGCGCCGTCCGGTGGAACTGGGCGTCAGCAGCCTGGGCGAAGTGGAAATCAAGTCCGGTGTGCAGCCAGGCGACCGCATCGTGGTCTCCGGCAGCGACCTGTTCAAGGACGCCGAACGCGTCTCCGTCAACTGACACCTGATACCTGAATCCTGGAGAGAGGACACCCCATGTACATGCTCGAAATGCGTTCGGTCGCCAAGGTCTTCCGTACCGAACAGGTGGAGACCCACGCTCTGCGCTCGCTGGAACTGCAGGTCAAGGAAGGCGAGTTCGTCGCCGTCACCGGCCCGTCCGGTTCCGGCAAGACCACGTTCCTCAACATCGCCGGCCTGCTGGAAACCTTCACCAGCGGTACCTACCTGCTGGACGGGCAGGATGTGAGCACGCTGGGCGACGACGCACGCAGCCGCCTGCGCAACCAGAAGATCGGCTTCATCTTCCAGGGCTTCAACCTGATTCCCGATCTGAATCTGTTCGACAACGTCGACGTACCGTTGCGCTATCGGAAGATGAGCGCCAACGAGCGCCGCGAGCGCATCGAGAAGGCGCTGACCCAGGTCGGCCTGGGTTCGCGCATGAAGCACTACCCGAATGAGCTGTCCGGCGGCCAGCAGCAGCGCGCGGCCATCGCACGCGCCCTGGCCGGCAGCCCTCGCCTGCTGCTGGCCGACGAACCGACCGGCAACCTGGATACGCAGATGGCGCGCGGTGTGATGGAACTGCTGGAGGAGATCAACGCCGCCGGCACCACCATCGTGATGGTCACCCATGATCCGGAACTGGCCGCGCGTGCGCAGCGCAACGTGCACATCGTCGATGGCCAGGTCACCGACCTGGTGCGCGAGCCGGTGCTGGCCACCCCGCCGCGCCACATCGTCGCCGTCAACGAGTGAGGGGCCGGCCATGTTCGCCTACTACGCCCGACTGGCGGTGCGCAGTTTCCGCCGCAACAAGGTCCTGACCGCGCTGATGGTGGTGGCCATCGCCCTCGGCATCGGTGCCTCGATGACCACCCTGACCGTGTTCCATGTGCTGTCCGGTGACCCGATTCCCGGCAAGAGCGACCGGCTGTTCTACGTGCAGCTCGATGCCGCGACCGGCGCCTATGTCGCGGGCGAGGAACCGGAAACCCAGTTGACCCGCTTCGACGGTGAAGCGCTGCTGCGCGAGGCCAAGGGCGAGCGCCAGGCGCTGATGAGCGGCGGCGGCGGCACCATCGAACCGGACAACAGCACCCTCAAGCCCTTCAGCATCGACACTCGCTGGACCTCGGCCGATTTCTTCCCGATGTTCGAGGTGCCGATGCAGTACGGCCGCCCCTGGACGCGCGAGGACGATGAAGGCCGCGCACGCGTGGTGGTCATCTCCAAGGCGCTCAACGACAAGCTGTACCAGGGCGCCAACAGCGTGGGCCGCGACCTGCGCATGGAAGGCCAGAGTTACCGCATCGTCGGCGTGATGAAGGAATGGAGCCCGGAGCCGCACTTCTACGACCTGACCACCGGCAGCTACGGCAAGAACGAGGACCTGCTGCTGCCGATCTCCACCTCGTTCGACCTGAAGCTGGGCAGCAACGGCAACATGAACTGCTTCGGCGAGAATCCCGATGGCAACAGCTACTCGCTCAACGCACCCTGCGCGTGGCTGCAGTACTGGGTGGAGATGGACCCGGCCAAGGCCACCGACTACCGCCGCTACCTGGAGAACTATTCGAGCCAGCAGCGCCAGGCCGGCCGCTTCAAGCACCCGCCGAACGTGCGCCTGCGCACCGTGATGGAATGGCTGGACTTCAACGGCGCGGTGCCCAGCGACGTGCGCCTGCAGCTGTGGCTGGCACTGGGTTTCCTGGGTGTCTGCCTGGTCAACACGGTGGGCCTGCTGCTGGCCAAGTTCCTGCGCCGCAGCGGAGAGATCGGCGTGCGCCGCGCACTCGGTGCCAGCCGTGGCCAGATCTTCCTGCAGTGCCTGGTGGAAGCCGGCGCGGTCGGCGTGGTCGGGGGCGTGCTGGGCATCGGCCTGGCCCTGCTCGGCCTGTTCGCGGTGCGCCAGCAACCGGTGGAGTACGCAAAGCTGGCCCACCTTGACGGCAACATGCTGCTGCTCGCGCTGGGCCTGACCCTGTTCGCCAGCCTTGCCGCCGGTTTCCTGCCTGCCTGGCGCGCCATGCAGGTCACTCCGGCCATCCAGCTCAAGTCGCAGTAAGCAACCGAACGAGGACTCCCATGGACATCCGCCCCATCCTCAGCACGCTGCGCCGGCACAAGACTGCCGCTGCCCTGATCGTGCTGGAAGTCGCACTGACCTGCGCCATCGTCTGCAACGCGCTGTTCCTGGTCAGCCAGCGCGTGGAGAAGATCAGCATGCCCAGCGGCATCGCCGAGAACGAACTGGTGATGCTCCGCGTCAGCGGCATCGGCAAGCAGACCGATGCCATGGCCCGCACCCGTGAGGACCTGGCGTCATTGCGTGCGCTTCCCGGCGTCAGCAACGTCACCATCATCAACCAGGTGCCTTTCCGCAACGGCTCGTCCAGCAGCAGCATCTCGCGGGAGATCGACCAGGAACGGCCGACCACCAACGCTTCGATGTACACCCTGTCCGAGAACGGGCTGGCCACGATGGGCATCAACCTGATCGCCGGCCGCGATTTCCTGCCCGGCGAGTACCAGAACTTCGAAGACGCCAGCAAGGGGGGCGCCAAGGAAAACGCCATCCCGGTCATCCTCACCCAGGCCACCGCCGCCAAGATGGAACCCAACGGCAGCGCGCTGGGCAAGACCTACTACATGGGCAAGCAGCCGCTGCACGTGGTCGGCATCGTCGACACGCTCAGCACGCCCAACGGCTGGAATGACAACTGGACCAACTCGATGCTGCTGCCCATGCGGCGCACCTTCGACGAGGGTGGCACCTATGTGCTGCGCACTTCGCCGGAACGCCGCCAGGAGGTGCTTGATGCGGGGGCTGCTGTACTGGAGCGCAACGACCCCAACCGGCTGATGCGCGACAAGCTGACCTATGAAGACCAGCGCAAGGACTTCTTCAAGAACGACCGCGCGATGGTTGGCCTGCTGATCACCGTCAGCGTCTCGCTGCTGGTGGTCACCGCACTGGGCATCATCGGCCTGGCCAGCTTCTGGGTGCAGCAGCGCAGCAAGCAGATCGGCATTCGCCGCGCACTCGGTGCCACCCGCGGGCAGATCCTGCGCTACTTCCAGACCGAGAACTTCCTGCTGGCCTCGCTGGGCATCGTGCTGGGCATGCTGGCGGCCTACGCGATCAATCTGGCACTGATGAACCTGTACGAGCTGCCACGCATGCCCCTGTACTACCTGCCGCTGGGCGCGCTGCTGCTGTGGGTGCTGGGCCAGGTCGCGGTGTTCGGGCCGGCCCGGCGCGCGGCAGCGGTCCCGCCCGCAGTTGCCACGCGGGGCGCGTGAGATGCGTGCCTGCCGGATGCTGTTGATGGCACTGCTGCCACTGCCGGCGCTGGCCGGCGGTGGCAGCTCGCAGACGCTGGAATGGCGCCAGGATGCCGCGCGGCTGTCACTGCGCTCGACCGAGGGCCAAGTGCGCGTGGGGGCTGCCAGCCCGGAAGCACGCTTCGGCGTGCGCAGCGGTGATCGCATCCTCCGCGTGGACGACACGGCGGTGCGCCGGGTCGAACATCTGGCCGAGGCACTGCGCCATTCCCACGCCGCCACCGCCTATCTGTTGCTGCGCCGCGACAGACGCGAACTGACGGTGGCGGTCGACGCCGCAGCCTGGCGCCAGGCACTGGAAGTGCCGCCGCCACCTGCGCCGCCAGCGCCCCCGGCGCCTCCCCGGCGCTGAGCAGGGGCCGCTCCTGCACAGCCACGGGTTTGGCTATGCTTGATGGGTGGCGCCGGGCTCTCCCGGTGCGTGGACACGAACGGCTCCAACGGCGCCGCCCATCCCTTTCTGCAGAACCGTTTGATGCCTGCGATCCTGATCATCGACGACAACGCCAGCGTGGGCACCGCGCTGGACGTGCTGTTCTCCCTGCATGACATCGACACCCTGCAGGCGCAGAGCCCGGCCGAAGGGCTGGCCCTGCTCGAGTCGCAGCCGGTTGATCTGGTGATCCAGGACATGAATTTCAGCGAGGACACCACCTCCGGCGAGGAGGGCGAAGCGCTGTTCGCACAGATCCGCGCGCGCCACCCGGACCTGCCGGTGATCCTGCTCACCGCCTGGACCCACCTGAGCAGCGCGGTGGACCTGGTCAAGGCCGGTGCCGCCGACTACCTGGCCAAGCCCTGGGACGACCGCAAGCTGCTGACCACGGTCAACAACCTGCTCGAGCTGTCCGAGGCACGCCGCGAGCTGGACCGGCGGCGCGCGCGTGAGCTGCGGCAGCGCAACGCGCTGGAAGAGAAGTACAAGCTCTGTGGCGCGGTCTTTGCAGATCCGGCCAGCGAGCGCGTCATCGCGCTCGCCTGCCAGGTCGCGCGCTCCGAACTGCCGGTGCTGATCACCGGTCCCAACGGCGCTGGCAAGGAGAAGATCGCGCAGATCATCCAGGCCAACTCGCTGGTGGCCAAGGGCCCGTTCATCACGGTCAACTGCGGCGCATTGCCGTCGGAACTGATCGAAGCCGAACTGTTCGGTGCCGAGGCCGGTGCGTACACCGGCGCCAACAAGGCACGCGAAGGCAAGTTCGAGGCCGCCGATGGTGGCACCCTGTTCCTGGATGAGATCGGCAACCTGTCGCTGGGCGGGCAGATGAAGCTGCTGCGTGTGCTGGAAACCGGCCGCTTCGAGCGTCTTGGCTCCAATCGCGAGCGCCAGGTCAAAGTCCGCGTGGTCAGTGCGACCAATGCCGACCTGCCGGCGATGATCCGCGACGGCACCTTCCGCGAAGACCTGTACTACCGCCTCAATACGGTGGAACTGGTACTGCCACCATTGGCCGAACGCCCGGGCGACATCGTGCCGCTGGCCGAGCGCTTCCTGACCGCCGGCAAGCCGCTGTCCAGCGCCGCCACCGCGGCCCTGCAACGGCACCCCTGGCCCGGCAACGTGCGCGAACTGCGCAACGTTATCCAGCGCGCCGAGCTGCTGGCGACCGGCAACCGCATCGAAGTGGCCGACCTGAACCTGCCGCGTGCCGCACCTGCTTCGCGACCGGCGCCCAGTGCCGGCAATGATCCTGACCGTGCTCGCATCGAGGATGTGCTGGCGCGCAACCACGGCGTCATCGCCCAGGCCGCCGCCGAACTTGGCCTGAGCCGCCAGGCGCTGTACCGGCGCATGGACCGGCACGGCATCCCACGCGAATGAAGCGGCGTTCGTTCACCTTCCGTCTGTTCCTGCGCCTGCTGCCGGTGCTGGCGCTGGCCGCCGCGTTGCCGTGGCTGCTGGCGTACTGGATGGACCACGGCTGGGTTGTGACCACCGTGTCGGCACTGATCCTGCTGTCGCTGATGTGGTGGACGCTGCGCCGTGCCACCGCCCCCGTGCGGTCACTGATGCGGGCCCTGGCGGGCACCACCAGCAGCTATCGCGACGGCGAATACAACTTCGGCGTGCACTGGCCCGGCAATGACGAGCTCGGCGACCTGGTGCAGGCACACCGCGAACTGGGTGATGTACTGCGTGCACAGCGGCAGGGCCTGGTGCAACGCGAGCTGCTGCTGGACACAATGGTGCAGAACACGCCGGTGGCGATGCTGCTGATCGCCTCCGGCGGCGATGGCATCGCCCGCGTGGTGTTCTCCAACTTGGCCGCGCGCAAGTTGCTGCATGGCGGCTGGAAGCTGGAAGGACAGCGCCTGGAGGACGTGCTGGAACAGGTGCCGGTGGAACTGCGCGATGCCATCGCCCGCGGCGGCGACAGCCTGTTCGCGGTGCATGCGGAAGGCGAAGACAGCGACGAGGATGACGAACAGGTCTATCACCTCTCACGTCGTTCTTTCCACCTCAATGGCCGTCCGCACGACCTGTTGCTGGTACGCCTGCTCACCGCCGAGCTGCGCCGCCAGGAAGTGCAGACGTGGAAGAAGGTGATCCGGGTGATCAGCCATGAGCTGAACAACTCGCTGGCACCGATCGCTTCGCTGGCACACTCCGGCGGAGTGCTGGTGCAGCGCGAGCGCTTCGATCGGCTGCCGGAGATCTTCACCACCATCGAAGACCGGGCGCGCCATCTGGAAGGTTTCATTCGCGGCTATGCGCGTTTTGCCAAGCTGCCGCAGCCGCAGTTGCAGACCGTGCACTGGGCCCCCTTCCTGTCCAGCCTGCGCCAGCAGATTCCGTTCACCATGGAGCGCGAGCCGGACGAGGAACTGAGCAGCCGCATCGACATCGCGCAGTTCGGGCAGGCGTTGTTGAACCTGTTGAAGAACGCGCATGAGGCCGGCGCCGAAGCCGATCCGCCCAATGATGACGTGCAGGTGCAGCTGACGCGGTTGCCACAATGGCTGCGCCTGGATGTGCTGGACCGTGGCAAGGGCATGAACGAGCAGGTGCTGCAGAACGCGCTGATGCCGTTCTATTCCACCAAGCGCAACGGCACCGGGCTGGGGCTGGCGTTGACCCGCGAGATCGTGGAGGCGCACGGCGGGCGTGTGTCACTGCAGAATCGTGGCGATGGCGGGTTGTGCGTCTCGATCCTGCTGCCGGTGGGGTGAGTTGCCGACTTGGCTCGGTCTGCCAGTAGATCCACGCCATGCGTGGATGTGCCGACCAGGGTCGGCACCTACCAGACCCGCCGCATCGCCACCCGCAGGTGCATCGGAAACCCGAGCGCAGCCTCTTCGGCCATAACCGACTGCAGCCCGGCATCCCACTCCGCCTCCGGCACTTCAACGAATCCTTCGCTGGCATAGAAAGGCGCATTCCACGGTACGTCGATCAACGTTGTCAGCACCGCTGACGCGTAGCCGTCGGCCCTGGCCTGTGCCAACGCATGGCGCAACAACGCGCGGCCATGGCCTTGCCGCCCGTGTGCAGGATCCACATCCATCTGCAGCACATGGAACTCGCCTGCCAATTCTCCCGCCAGCACGTAGCCGGCAATGCCGCCGCCGGCCGCATCCACCACCCACAACTGCCCGCGCTCAAGGCCGTACTGCAGTGTCGCCAGGTCCAGGCCGTGGCCGGTGAACACCCGATAGGCTTCGTGGTCCCTGAGCAGTTCGCCAGCGCGCTGTTCAATGCCCGGCAGCAGGCCGAGCTCGTCGGCGTGCGGAATGCGTGCCTCAGGCCTTCTTGAGCGGGCGCTTCCAGCCATCGATGGTTTCCTGCCGTGCACGTGCCAGTGTCAACTTGCCATCAGGCGCGTTGCGGGTAATGACCGAGCCGGCGGCGATGGTCGCGCCTTCGCCGATCAGTACCGGCGCGACCAGCGAACTGTTGGAGCCAATGAATGCGTTGTCGCCGATGGTGGTGGTCGACTTGTTTACGCCGTCATAGTTGCAGGTGATGGTTCCTGCACCGATGTTGACCTTGCTGCCGATCACCGCGTCGCCCAGATAGGTGAGGTGGTTGGCCTTGCTGCCCACACCGAGGGTGACCTTCTTGGTCTCGACGAAGTTGCCGACGTGCACGCCATCGGCCAGCACGGTGCCCGGGCGCAGCCGTGCGAACGGGCCAATCTGCGCAGCGCCTTCGGTGACCACGCCGTCCAGATCACAGTGCGCACGCACTTCGGTGCCTGGCCCCAGGTTGACGTCCTTCAGCCTGTTGAACGGGCCTACGGTGACGCCGTCACCGAGCACGATGTTGCCTTCAAGGACAACGTCGACATCGATCAGCACATCGCTGCCCACGGTGACGGTGCCACGGATATCCAGGCGTGCCGGGTCGCGCACGCGCGCGCCCTGTGCGCACAGTGCACGCACCGCACGGCGCTGCCAGGCGCGCTCCAGCTGCGACAGCTGCCAGGGATCATTTGCCCCCTCGGCCTCCTGCACATCGGCGACCAGCGCCATCTCGGCCGGGGTGTACTCGTTCGCGGCGAACGCGAACACGTCAGTGAGGTAATACTCGCCCTGGGCGTTGCTGTTGGACAGCTGCGACAGCCAGCGGCGCAGCGCGGTCGACTCGGCGGCGATGATGCCGGTATTGATCGTGCGCACGCGCAGCTGGTCGTCAGTGGCGTCCTTCTGCTCGACGATGGAGCCGACCTTGCCCTCCGCATCGCGCAGCACGCGGCCGTAACCGGTTGGGTCATCGAGCTCGGCCACCAGCACGGACAAGCGGCCTGGCTGGGCCAGCAGGTGGCGCAACGTGTCCGCGCGGATCAGCGGCACGTCGCCGTACAACACCAGCACCTGCGCCGCATCGGGCACCTGCGGCATCGCCTGCGCCACGGCGTGGCCGGTGCCGAGCTGCTGCGCCTGTTCGGCCCACTGCAGGTCGGGCTGGTCGGCGAAATACTGCCGCACCGCCTCGCCACCATGGCCATGGACCACGTGGATCGCCGTAGGCTGCAACTCGCGGGCCACATCGATCACATGCGCCAGCATCGGCTGGCCGGCGATCGGCTGCAGCACTTTCGGCAGCACCGACTTCATGCGCTTGCCCGCGCCAGCGGCGAGGATGATGACGTGCAGGGGTTGGGTCATGGAAAAGGCGGTCCGTGGTTCGTTGCAGATGATTCTAGAGCGTGGGCCGTTAACATGGGCATCCCGCCTCCTTCACCACGCTGATGGGCCTCGTCCGCCAGGGAAGCACCTATCTCGTCATCGGGCTCGTGCAGCTGCTGGTCGATTGGCTGGTGTTCGTGGCCGCCAGTGCGCTGGGCATGCCGGTCGCGCCGGCCAATATCACCGGCCGCTTGGCCGGCATGCTGCTGGGCTTCTGGCTCAACGGCCGCTACACCTTTGCCGAGGCCGGTGCCCGCAAGCTGGGATGGAAGCGATTCGCACGCTTCTTCGGGCTGTGGCTGCTGCTGACGGCAGCGAGCACGCTGCTGGTCAGCCTGGTCGACCAGGCGTTGGGCCTGCAGTACACGTGGCTGGCCAAGCCGCTGGTGGAAGGTGGGCTGGCCTGCGTGTCGTTCCTGTTGATGCGCTACGTGGTGTATCGCTGAGACGGGGCGGGATCCGGGATGCCGGATCGGGATCGGCATCGGCATCGGCATCGGCATCGGTAGAGTCGACTCTACCCAGTCGGCGCTGCCCCGCCAGCACAAACAAGAACGCCGGCACAGGGCCGGCGTTCTCGTGGGTGCAGCGCGAACCTCAGTGCTTGAGATTCTTGCGCAGGCGTTCCAGTGCCTGCAGCTGGACGACGGCCTCGGCCAGCTTCTGCTGGGCTTCAGCCACTTCCATCGCTTCGCCGCGGTTGGCCAGGATGCGTTCGGCTTCTTCCTTGGCCTTGCGGACCGAGGCTTCGTCGATGTCCTGCGCGCGGATCGCGGTGTCGGCCAGCACGGTCACCACCTGCGGCTGCACTTCCAGGATGCCGCCGGAAATGGCGAAATCCAGCTGCTCGCCATTCGGCGTGGTCACCACCACCTTGCCCGGCTTCAGGCGGGTGATCAGCGGCGCGTGCTTGGGCGCGATGCCCAGTTCGCCCAGCTCACCGGTGGCCACGACCAGGGTCGCTTCGCCACGGAAGATTTCCTGCTCGGCGCTGACGATGTCGCAACGGATCGTGCTCATGCAAATCTCTTCGCTGTTCGCGGCGGCGCAATGCCACCGTGGGGGTCCACCGGCGCGGGCGGTTGCCCGGCGCCGGCGTCAGGTCGGGCAGGATCGCTCCCGCCCGTCCCGGATCAGGCCTTCTCGGCCATCTTCTTGGCCTTCTCGACCGCTTCTTCGATGCCGCCGACCATGTAGAACGCCTGCTCCGGCAGGTGGTCGTACTCGCCATCGACGATGGCCTTGAAGCCACGGATGGTGTCCTTCAGCGGCACGTACTTGCCCGGCGAACCGGTGAACACTTCGGCCACGTGGAACGGCTGGCTGAAGAAGCGCTCGATCTTACGGGCGCGCGACACGGCCTGCTTGTCCTCTTCGGACAGTTCGTCCATGCCCAGGATCGCGATGATGTCCTTCAGTTCCTTGTACTTCTGCAGGGTCTGCTGGACACGCTGGGCGGTGTCGTAGTGCTCGTGGCCGATGACCAGCGGATCCATCTGGCGGCTGGTGGAGTCCAGCGGATCGACGGCCGGGTAGATACCCAGCGAGGCGATCGAACGCGACAGGGTGACGGTCGAGTCCAGGTGGGCGAAGGTGGTCGCCGGCGACGGGTCGGTCAGGTCGTCCGCGGGAACGTAGACGGCCTGGATCGAGGTGATCGAACCGTTCTTGGTCGAGGTGATGCGCTCCTGCAGGACGCCCATTTCCTCGGCCAGGGTCGGCTGGTAACCCACGGCGGACGGCATACGGCCCAGCAGTGCCGACACTTCGGTACCGGCCAGGGTGTAGCGGTAGATGTTGTCGACGAACAGCAGGACGTCCTTGCCCTTGCCGTTTTCGTCCTTCTCGTCGCGGAAGTACTCGGCCATGGTCAGGCCGGTCAGGGCGACGCGCAGACGGTTGCCCGGCGGCTCGTTCATCTGGCCGTACACCATCGCCACCTTGTCCAGGACGTTGGAGTCCTTCATTTCGTGGTAGAAGTCGTTGCCCTCACGGGTACGCTCACCCACGCCGGCGAACACGGACAGACCGCTGTGCGCCTTGGCGATGTTGTTGATCAGCTCCATCATGTTGACGGTCTTGCCGACGCCGGCGCCGCCGAACAGGCCGACCTTGCCGCCCTTGGCGAACGGGCACATCAGGTCGATGACCTTGATGCCGGTTTCCAGCAGCTCGGTGGCCGGGGACTGGTCTTCATACGACGGCGCAGCGCGGTGGATTTCCCAGTTGTCGCTGGCAGCGACCGGGCCGGCTTCGTCGATCGGACGGCCCAGCACGTCCATGATGCGGCCCAAGGTGCCGGCGCCGACCGGCACCGAGATGCCACGGCCGGTGTTGACGGCAACCAGGTTGCGCTTCAGGCCGTCGGTGGAACCGAGGGCGATGGTACGCACCACGCCGTCACCCAGCTGCTGCTGGACTTCGAGGGTGATCTCGGTGTTTTCCACCTTCAGTGCGTCGTACACCTTCGGCACCGATTCACGCGGGAATTCGACGTCGACGACCGCGCCGATGATCTGAACGATCTTGCCCTGACTCATTGCTGCATCCTCTAATGTGTGCTTTGAACGAACGCGGTCAGACTGCTGCCGCGCCGCCGACGATTTCGGAGATTTCCTGGGTGATCGCTGCCTGGCGCGCCTTGTTGTAGACGAGCTGCAGGGTGCCGATCAGCTTGTTGGCGTTGTCGCTCGCCGCCTTCATCGCAACCATGCGTGCGGCATGCTCGGAGGCGACGTTTTCCAGCAGTGCCTGGTACACCAGCGACTCGATGTAACGCGTCATCACGTGCTCCAGCACGGTCGCGGCATCGGGTTCGTACAGGTAATCCCAGTCGTGGTGAGCGACCTGCTTCTCAGCCGGCGGCAGCGGCAGCAGCTGATCGAAGCTGGCCTTCTGCACCATGGTGTTCACGAAGCGGTTGTACACCAGGTACACGCGGTCGATCTTGCCTTCGGTGAAAGCGTCGAGCATGACCTTGATCACACCGATCAGCGATTCCAGCTTCGGCACGTCGCCGATGTGGGTCACGCTGCCGACCATGTTGACCTTCACGCGGCGGAAGAAGGTCGAAGCCTTCTGGCCGATGGTCACCAGGTCCACTTCGGCACCCTTGTCCTGCCATGCTTTGGCTTCGCCCAGCATCTTGCGGAACAGGTTGTTGTTCAGGCCGCCGGCCAGGCCGCGATCGGAGGAGATCACGATGAAACCGACCCGCTTGACCTGCTCGCGCTCGACCAGGAACGGATGCTGGTAGTCGGTGCTGGCCTGGGCCAGATGACCGATCACCTGCTTCATCGCCTGCGCGTACGGACGCGAGGTCTTCATCCGATCCTGCGCCTTGCGGATCTTGGAGGCCGAGACCATTTCCAGGGCGCGCGTCACCTTGCGGGTGTTCTGCACGCTCTTGATCTTGGTTTTGATTTCGCGTCCGCTTGCCATCTCTTGTTTCCCGTGGCGCGGGGCTGATGCCCCGCGTTGTTCAACCGTTTGTCATCTGGTCCAGCGGAGCCGGAGGCTCCGCTCTACAGGACCGCGATTACCAGCTGCCGGTGGTCTTGAACTCGGCGATGCCCTTCTTGAAGGCACCTTCGATGTCGTTGTCCCAACCGCCGGTGGCGTTGACCTTGCTGATCAGCTCGCCCTGGGTGTTGGCGAAGTGGGCGTGCAGGCCTTCTTCGAACGCCAGCAGCTTGTTGACCGGCACGTCGTCCAGGTAACCCTCGTTGACGGCGTAGATCGACAGCGCCTGGTTGGCGATCGACATCGGCGCGTACTGCTTCTGCTTCATCAGCTCGGTGACGCGCTGGCCACGCTCCAGCTGCTTGCGGGTCGCTTCGTCCAGGTCCGAGGCGAACTGCGCGAAGGCAGCCAGCTCACGGTACTGGGCCAGCGAGATACGGATACCGCCCGACAGCTTCTTGATGATCTTGGTCTGGGCCGAGCCACCGACGCGCGATACCGAGATACCGGCGTTCACGGCCGGGCGGATGCCGGCGTTGAACAGGTCGGTTTCCAGGAAGATCTGGCCGTCGGTGATCGAGATCACGTTGGTCGGAACGAACGCGGACACGTCGCCGGCCTGGGTTTCGATGATCGGCAGCGCGGTCAGCGAACCGGTCTTGCCGGTGACCTTGCCTTCGGTGAACTTCTCGACGTACTCCTCGGACACGCGGGCAGCGCGCTCGAGCAGACGGGAGTGCAGGTAGAACACGTCACCCGGGTAGGCTTCACGGCCCGGCGGACGCTTCAGCAGCAGCGAGATCTGGCGGTAGGCGACGGCCTGCTTGGACAGATCGTCGTACACGATCAGCGCGTCTTCACCGCGGTCCATGAAGTACTCACCCATGGTGCAGCCCGAGTAGGCGCTGATGTACTGCATGGCAGCCGATTCGGAAGCGGTCGCGGCCACCACGATGGTGTGGGCCAGCGCGCCGTTCTCTTCCAGCTTGCGCACGATGTTGGCGATGGTCGACGCCTTCTGGCCGATCGCAACGTACACGCACTTGATGCCGGTGCCCTTCTGGTTGATCACCGCATCGATCGCCATGGCGGTCTTGCCGGTCTGGCGGTCACCGATGATCAGCTCGCGCTGGCCACGGCCGATCGGGATCATCGAGTCGACCGACTTGTAACCGGTCTGCACCGGCTGGTCGACCGACTTGCGCCAGATCACGCCCGGAGCAACGCGCTCCACCGGAGCGGTCAGGTCGGTGCCCAGCGGGCCCTTGCCGTCGATCGGCTCGCCCAGCGCGTTCACGACGCGGCCCAGCAGTTCCGGACCGACCGGCACTTCCAGGATGCGACCGGTGGTCTTGGCGACGTCGCCTTCGCGCAGGTGCTCGTAGTCACCCAGGACCACGGCGCCGACCGAGTCGCGCTCCAGGTTCAGGGCCAGTGCGAAGGTGTTGTTCGGCAGTTCGATCATTTCGCCCTGCATCACGTCGGCCAGACCGAAGATGCGCACGATGCCGTCGGACACGCTGGTCACGGTGCCTTCGTTGCGCGATTCCGCGGCCAGCTTGACCTTCTCGATGCGGTTCTTGATCAGTTCGCTGATTTCGGAGGGGTTGAGCGTGGTTGCCATCGTCAAGTCCTAGTGCCGGCAGCGGGGCCGGACGTTAAATGAATTCAGTTAGCGAGCGCGGTCTGCAGACGGGCCAGCTTGCCCTTCAGCGAACCATCGATGACCACGTCGCCGGCGTCGATCACGGCGCCGCCGATCAGCGAGGCATCGACCGCGGTGGTCACGTCGACCTCGCGGTTGAAGCGCTTGCGCAGCGCGACCTTGATCGCATCCAGCTCAGCGGCCGACAGTTCGGCGGCCGAGGTGACGGTGGCCTTGACCACGTGCTCGGCTTCGGCGCGCAGGGCGTCGAACATGCCGGCGATTTCCGGCAGCAGCGGCAGACGGTGCGACTCGGCCAGGACGGCCAGGAAGCGCGAGTAGGTCTCGCCGTGCGACACCGGCGCCAGCAGGGCGACGGCGTCGTCACGACCCAGCTCCGGGTTGGCGAGCAGGGCCGCCACGCGCGGGTCGGCGGCGACGTGGGCGGAGAACGCCAGGGCGTCCGACCACGGCGCGAACGCGCCTTCGTCGCGCGCGGTCGCGAACGCGGCGCGGGCGTACGGGCGGGCAAGCGTGAGGGCCTGGCTCATCCTTAGATCTCCGAGGCCAGCTCGTCGAGCAGCGCCTTGTGGGCGTTGGCGTCGATTTCGCGCTTGAGCAGCTTTTCGGCACCGGTCACGGCCAGCGCGGACACCTGCTTGCGCAGGTCTTCACGGGCACGGTTGGCGGCGGCGTCGATTTCAGCCTGGGCCAGTTCCTTCTGACGGGTGGCTTCGGTGATCGCTTCGTTACGGGCAGCATCAACGATCTGGTTGGCACGCGCGTGGGCCTGATCGATGATCTCGTTGGCCTTGGTGCGGGCTTCCTTCAGCGCTTCGTTGACCTTCTCCTGCGCCTGGGCCAGATCTTTCTGGCTGCGGTCGGCAGCAGCGAGGCCCTCAGCAATCTTCTGCTGGCGCTCCTCGATCGCGTTCATCAGCGGCGGCCAGATCTTGGTCGCGATGATCCAGATCAGACCAGCGAAGGCCAGCGCCTGCGCAAGAAGGGTGAAATTGATATTCATGGTTAGCTCGATCGCTGGTTTCAGGGTGGACGCGCCGCCGAAGCGGCACATCCGGCCTTCATCCGAAACCGGGTGCATCAGCACCCGGTCGTCTCAAACCGCTGTATCAGCCGGCCAGAGCCTTGGTGACGGCGCCAGCGAAGGCAGCCGACAGCGGGTTGGCGAAGGCCAGCAGCAGGCCAACGGCGACCGAGATGATGAACGCGGCGTCGATCAGGCCGGCGGTGATGAACATGCGGACCTGCAGGACCGGGATCAGTTCCGGCTGGCGGGCGGCCGACTCCAGGAACTTACCAGCCATGATGGCCAGACCCAGACCGGCGCCCAGCGCGGCCAGGCCGATCATGATGCCGACGGCAAGGGCGGTGGAGCTCTGAATCTGCGCGAAGTTGGTCAGGACGGCGAAGTACATGGTTATCTCCAGGAACTTAAGTTGCTAAGGGTGATGAAACGGATGAAGGTTGAAACGCGTTGAAGCTTGAAACTCAGTGAGCGTCTTCCGACAGGCTCAGGTACACGATCGACAGCATCATGAAGATGAAGGCCTGCAGCGGGATCACCAGCAGGTGGAACAGCATCCAGCCAAGGCCGAACACACCACCGGCAATGGCACCGAAGAAACCGGCACCACCCAGCACCCAGATCAGCAGGAACACGATTTCGCCGCCGAACATGTTGCCGAACAGTCGCATCGCCAGCGAGATCGGCTTGCTCAGCCACTCGACGATGTTGAGGATCAGGTTGAACGGCATCATCCACTTGCCGAACGGCGCCGTCAGGAATTCCTTGATGAAGCCGCCCAGGCCCTTGGACTTGAGCGCGAAGAACAGCATCAGGAAGAACACGCTGATGGCCATGCCCAGGGTGGCGTTGACGTCAGCGGTCGGGACCGGCTTCCAGTAGTGCACGCCCGCCCATTCCAGCGGCTTGGCGATGAAATCGGCCGGGATCATCTTCAGCAGATTCATCAGCAGAATCCAGAAGAAGATCGTGATGGCGATCGGCGTGACCAGCTTGCTCTTGCCGTGGTAGGTGTCCTTGGCCTGGCGGTCGACGAACTCCAGGCAGATCTCGACGAAGGCCTGCCACTTGCCCGGCACGCCGGCGGTGGCCTTGCGGGTCCCCAGCCAGAACGCGACCACGATCACCAGGCCCATCAGGACGGCGGTGAGGAAGGTATCGACGTGGATATGCCAGAACATACCCTCACCCTTGCCGACCGGCGCGGTCAGGTTGTGCAGGTGATGCTGGATGTAGCTGGTAGGGGTTAGAGCCTCGCCCGCCATGTGTCCGGAACCTTCAGTTAATTGAATTCTGTCAACGCCTGGCCATGGCCAGGACCTGGAACATCAAGCCGACGGCGATACCGGCCAACAGCGCCAACGCAGGCAGCTTGAAGACCAGGAACCCCACCAGCAGGACGCCGAAAACCACGACCCACTTGGCCACGATCGCAATGATCAGGCGAGCCATCGCCGATCCTGCGGCCACCGCACCTCCGCCCAGCGCCATCCGTGCTGCAACCCAGCCACCGGCCGAAATGGCCACACCAGACGCCAGCGCGCCGAAGGCATATTTCGGACCCACCAGCAGGAAGGCCAGGGCCAGGACAGCGACCGCGGCCAGCGGGTAGACCGCGGCGCGCAGCATCAGTCGCCGACCCGCGTCAACGGAGTTCAGCACAGGACGTCCCGCGTGGTTGCATGTGGAGGGTTGAGGCGGCTACAGCAGGGGGGGCCTCATCGAGCCGCCAAATTATAGCAATGGGACAATTTGCGAGACAACCGCTGCCTGTTCATCCCGGGAAGGCGCAAGTTGCGGTAACGGTTACATTTTTGCGTACCACCGGGGGGACAATGACGTCCGCACGATGTTGCACCGCAGTATTGAACTTTGGTCGCAGTCGACGGAACTTTCACCGGATGCGCCGGTCCGATTACTCGACCTGCCTGCAGCATCCTCGTCGGCTCCACCCCGCAGGTCCCACGATGGCCCCGAAGCCCGTCTCCGGGGCCATCTTTTTGCATCGTCGTGACAGCGCTGAACCGTGCACACGCCGTGGACCATACGTTCACGGATGGTGGACGGGCCTGTCCCGCACAGTGGTCTTCATTCTGATGAACCACTGCAAGGACTCTTCGATGCGCCCCGTACCCACCCTGCTCGCCCTCTCCCTGCTCGCTGCCGGCGCCTCGTTCGCCAATGCCGCCCACGCCGCCGAAGGCGACGACCGTTTTGCCCTGCGCCTGGGTGCGATGAACATCGACTCGGACAACACCCTCCGCGGCAACACCAACGTGGCCGGCCAGGACATCGGTTTCTCCGAGGACTTCAAGCTGGGTGGCAAGGAGTGGGAGCCGCGCATTGACGGCATGTTCCGCATCAGCAACCGCCAGCGCCTGCTGTTCAACTACTTCAAGTACGACAAGGACCGCCGCGAGACCCTCGGCCAGGACATCTCCTTCGGTGACGTCAGCGTGCCGTCCGGCAGCTTCGTCAAGGGCGAACTGAAGTACCAGGTGGCCAGCCTGGTCTATGACTACTCGGTGGTGGACACCGACACCTTCGACCTCGGCCTGCAGCTGGGTGCCGAGTACGCCAAGGTCAGCACCAAGGCCTACGCCGATCTGGGCACTGTCTATGAAGGCCAGTTCCTCAACGAGAAAACCGACGGCGTGGCGCCGGTGGTCGGTGCACGCTTGAGCTTTACCCCGTCCGAGAAGTGGATGATCACCCTGCAGGGCCAGTACCTCAACACGCGCTGGGGCAGCTTCGATGACTACAAGGGCGACCTGAGCCGCGCCAACGCCATCGTCGACTACCGCTTCACCAGGAACTTCGGCGTGTTCGCCGGCTACGACTGGTTCAAGCTTGATGCGGACAAGAAGGGCAGCGATGGCACCATCGGCCTGAAGCAGGAATTCAAGGGCCCGGTGGCCGGTATCAGCTTCGTGTTCTGACACCCGCCCCTTCCACGGCATTCTCTCTCCTGGCGCGGCCTCCGGAACATCGGGGCCGCGCTTTTTTGTTTGCACGGTCAAGCAGAAGCGGGTTGGTCGAGCGCGGGGGGAGAGGGGCTTGCGAGCGAATGTCCCCCGGCGCCGGCCTGCGGCCGTCACCTCCTCCTTTACTTCGCACGCAAGCCCTCTCCCCCCGCGTGTCAGGCATCCGGGCGGCTTTGGCACTGGCTCTTACTATCCGCAAGCCGAGCCGCTGCGTGGGTGGCAGGCGTTTGGACAAAGTAAAGGAGGAGGCGACCGCCACAGGCGGGCGACGGGGGACATTTGTCCAAATGCCTGCCACCCGCGCTGCGGCCCGAACGCTCGCAATGAGAGTGATCGAGGCTCAACAAAAAAACCCCGGCAAATGCCGGGGCTTTTCATTTGGAACGGCGCAGGCGCCTTACTTCTTCTTCGGCATGTACAGATCGGTGATCGTGCCGTCGTAGATTTCCGAGGCCATTGCCACCGATTCGCTCAGTGTCGGGTGCGCATGGATGGTGTGGCCGATGTCTTCGGCTTCGGCACCCATCTCGATCGCCAGGCCGATCTCGGCCAGCAGGTCACCGGCATGCACGCCGACGATCGCACCACCGATGATGCGGTGGGTCTCTTCGTCGAAGATCAGCTTGGTGAAGCCCTCGGTACGGCCGATGCCGATCGCGCGGCCACTGGCAGCCCACGGGAACTTGGCCACGCCGACCTTCAGGCCCTTGGCCTTGGCTTCGGTCTCGGTCACGCCGACCCAGGCGATTTCCGGGTTGGTGTAGGCCACCGACGGAATCACACGGGCCACCCACTCCTTCTTGTGGCCGGCAGCCACTTCGGCGGCCAGCTTGCCTTCGTGCGTGGCCTTGTGGGCCAGCATCGGGTTGCCGACGATGTCGCCGATGGCAAAGATGTGCGGCACGTTGGTGCGCATCTGGCGATCCACCGGGATGAAGCCACGCTCGGTGACCTGCACGCCGGCCTTCTCGGCATCGATCTTCTTGCCGTTCGGCGAACGCCCGACGGCCACCAGCACGCGGTCGAAGGTGCCCTGCGCCAGCGCAGGCGCCTGGCCTTCCTCGGCAGCTTCAAAGGTCACGGTGATGCCCTTGGCATCGGCGGTGACGCCCGAGGCCTTGGTCTTCAGGTGGACTTCGATGCCCTGCTTCTTCAGGCGATCGGCCAGCGGCTTGACCAGGTCCTTGTCGGCGCCCGGCATCAGCTGGTCCATGAACTCGACCACAGTGACCTTGCTGCCCAGCGCGCTGTACACGGTGGCCATTTCCAGGCCGATGATGCCGCCGCCGACGACCAGCAGCGAGCCCGGCACTTCGGCCAGCTCCAGCGCATCGGTGGAGTCCATCACGCGCGCGTCGTCCCACGGGAAGTTCGGCAGCTTCACCGCCTGCGAACCGGCAGCGATGATGCACTTCTGGAAGCGCAGCAACTGGGTGCTGCCGTCAGCGGCGGTGATCTCCATCTCGTTGGCCGAGATGAACCTGCCGACGCCCTGCACGTTGCGGACCTTGCGCTGCTTGGCCATGCCGGCCAGGCCCTTGGTCAGCTGGTTGACGACCTTTTCCTTGTACTGGCGCAGCTTGTCCAAGGTGATGGTCGGCTTGCCGAACTCGACGCCGAAATCACCGGCATGGGCCACTTCGTCGATTACCGCAGCGGCGTGCAGCAGCGCCTTGGACGGAATGCAACCGACGTTGAGGCAGACGCCGCCGAGGCTGGCGTAGCGCTCGACCAGCACCGTATCCAGGCCGACGTCGGCGGCGCGGAAGGCGGCGGTGTAGCCGCCCGGGCCGGAGCCCAGCACGACCATTTCGCATTCGATGTCGGCCGGCTTGCCGCTGGACAGCGCCGGCTTCGGCGCAGCCGGTTCAGCCGGGGCGCGGTGCGATGGGGTCACCGGCGGCTTGCTGGCCGGAGCGGCCGCAGCCGGAGTCGGCGCAGCGGCCTTGGCCGGGGCTTCGGCGGCGCCTTCAGCGTCCAGCACCACGACCACGGCGCCTTCGGACAGGGTGTCGCCCAGCTTGACCTTGATTTCCTTGACCACGCCGGCAGCCGAGGACGGCACTTCCAGGGTGGCCTTGTCCGATTCCAGGGTCACCAGACCCTGATCCTTCTTCACCGTGTCGCCGACGGCGACCAACACTTCGATCACCGGCACATCGCTGTAATCGCCGATGTCGGGAACCTTGACTTCAATCGTGGCCATGGTGGGTTTTCCTCGTGCCCGACCGGCATGGCCGGTGGGCTGTCACTGCATCTGTTCACGCGGCCGCGCCAGGGGCTGCGGCCGCACGGTGGGGGCGAAGCGGTGCTTTACAGCAGCACGCGGCGCATGTCGGCCAGTACCTGCGACAGGTACGTGGTGAAGCGTGCGGCCAGGGCGCCGTCGATGACGCGGTGGTCGTAGCTCAGCGACAGCGGCAGCATCAGCTTCGGCGCGAACTCCTTGCCGTTCCAGACCGGCTGGATGGACGACTTGGAGACACCGAGGATGGCCACTTCCGGTGCATTGACGATCGGGGTGAACGCGGTGCCGCCGATGCCGCCCAGCGAGCTGATCGAGAAGCAGCCGCCGCTCATGTCGGCCGGGCCGAGCTTGCCGTCGCGCGCCTTCTTGGCCAGTTCGCCGGTTTCCTGCGCGATCTGCACCACGCCCTTCTTGTCCACGTCGCGGATCACCGGCACGACCAGGCCGTTCGGCGTGTCGGCGGCAAACCCGATGTGGAAGTATTTCTTCAGGGTCAGGTTTTCGCCGCTGGCATCGAGCGAGGCGTTGAATTCCGGGAACTTCTTCAGCGCTGCGGCGCTGGCCTTGATCAGGAAAGCAAGCATGGTCAGCTTGATGCCGGCCTTCTCGTTCTCCTTGTTCAGCGCCACGCGCAGCGCTTCCAGGTCGGTGATGTCGGCCTGGTCGAACTGGGTGACGTGCGGGATCATCGCCCAGTTGCGGGCCAGGTTCGCGCCGGAGATATTCTTGATGCGCGACAGCGGCTGGACTTCGGTCTCGCCGAACTTGCTGAAGTCGACCTTCGGCCACGGCAGCAGGTTCAGGCCACCACCGGCAGCGACGGCAGCACCGCCGGCAGCCGGCACGCCACCGCTGAGCGCGGCCTTGACGAACTTCTGCACGTCAGCCTTGGTGATGCGGCCGCCCTTCTCGGTGCCGTTGATCTGCAGCAGGTCCACGCCCAGTTCGCGGGCGAACACACGCACCGCCGGGGTGGCATACGGCACCTTGGCCGGCAGCACGCCATCAGCGTTGAACTGCACCGGCGGGCTGGACGGGGTACCGGCCGAGGCGATCTCGCGGGCCGCCAGCTTGTCCGGCTGCGCCGGCACGGCGACCGGCTCGACCTTGGTGGCTGTCTCAGCGGCTGCAGGCGCGGCGGCAGCGGCGGCCTTGGTCGGTGCCGGCGCGGCAGCGCCCTCGGCCTCGATGATCGCAACCACATCGCCCTGCGACAGGTTGTCGCCGACCTTGACCTTGATCTCCTTGACCACACCGGCCACCGAGGACGGCACTTCCATGGTGGCCTTGTCGCTTTCCAGCGTGACCAGGCCCTGGTCCTTCTTGACCGTGTCGCCAACGGCGACCAGGACTTCGATGACCGGAATGCCGGCGTAGTCGCCGATGTCCGGCACCAGCGCTTCAACGGCACCACCGCTGGCAGCCGGAGCAGCCGGGGCAGCTGCGGCCGGGGCCGGCGCGCTCTGGGTAGCGGCAGCCGGGGCAGCGGCCTTGGCCGGCGCCGGCGCGGCAGCCGCCGGCTTGGCGGCTTCCGCTTCGCCTTCAGCCACTTCGATCAGGGCCACGACCTTGCCTTCGGACAGGCTGTCGCCCACCTTGACCTTCAGCTCCTTGACCACGCCAGCCACCGAGGACGGCACTTCCATGGTCGCCTTGTCGCTTTCCAGCGTCACCAGCCCCTGGTCCTTCTTGACCGTGTCGCCGACGGCGACAAGCACCTCGATTACCGGGATATCGCTGTAGTCACCGATATCGGGGACAAGTGCTTCCTTGATTTCGGCCATGGGGATAACTCCGGCAATCTGGTGTAGGGAAACGTCTATTGTGCGGCCAGCGGGGGCCAGCGCCAACCGTTACAGGTGTTTTCAGTACTCACGCAGCCGGGACACGCTGTTGCTCATGGGTTGCGGCCGCGACCAGTCGGTAGCGTATTGTCCGGACGATGTCCGCTTCATGTCGCCAGTGCGTCGGCTACCGGCTGCCAGGCCTGGCGCAGCCGCGGCAGCGACCAGGCCGCGTTGGCCGGGCTGGTGGACGGCAGTGCCAGCAGCCTTGGCGGAGTCTCCAGGCAGGGCAGCACCCAACGCTGGAATGCCTGCACTGACGCGGCGCCATTGCAGCCGACCAGCTTCAGCTCGGGCAACGCGGCGATCAGTTCCGGCAGTGCATTGGGCACTTCCGTGCCACGCACGATGTCCGCATCCAGACTGCCCCGGCGCTCACAGCGGCCGATCACATCCCACAGGCCGATGCCTGCGGCGTTCAACGCCTGCAGCCGCGCTGCATAGGGCAGATCCGCACTGAAGCCACAGATATCGGCCATCAACGGCCAGAAGCGGTTGCGCGGATGCGCGTAGTAACGCTGCTCCTGCAGCGACGCCACGCCTGGCATCGAGCCCAGCAGCAGCACGCGGCACTGCACGTTCACCTGCGCTTGCAGGCCAATGCACAGCGTTGCTTCGCTCACATCTTCTCCAACTGCATGAATGTCAGCGAGGGCCGAAAACCCCATGAATACAGGCATTCCGCACCCGTCGCTGAACAAGGAAAACTATTTTTTAACGTGCGTCGGATTCGATTCATGTTGGGGCGACTACGGTGTGCTCGCCCCGCAACCGGGGGCCCAAAACAAGAAACATTAGGAGATACCCCCATGCGCTCCATCCGTATCCTCAGTCTCGCCCTGCTGACCTCCGCCGCCTTTGCACCGGCCGCTTTCGCCCAGGACAGCAGCAGCACCGACACTGCCTCGGGCAAGCATTTTGCCGTGGTTGGCGGCATCTCGCTGCTGGAACCG
This sequence comes from Stenotrophomonas hibiscicola ATCC 19867, assembly GCF_000382065.1. GTDB lineage: Bacteria > Pseudomonadota > Gammaproteobacteria > Xanthomonadales > Xanthomonadaceae > Stenotrophomonas > Stenotrophomonas hibiscicola. The sequence continues at coordinate 664,221 of NZ_KB907500.1, forward strand.
AAGAACGACCCGATCACCGGCGTGAAGAAGACCGATGGCGGCCCGGCGCCGACCGTCAGCTTCAGCTACTACATCAACGACAACTGGGCCGTTGAACTGTGGGGCGCTGCCGACAAGTTCGAAAACAAGTTCAAGGGCCCGAACAACGCCCGCCTGGGCTCGGTCGAGCAGCAGCCGGTCGCGCTGAGCGGCCAGTACCACTTCGGCCAGGCTGACAACGTGTTCCGCCCGTTCGTGGGCGTGGGCTACTACCAGTCGAGCTTCAGCAACGAGAAGCTGGGCAACGGCGCTGACACCGACATCCGCTTCAAGGATGCCAAGGGCGTGATCGGTACCGTCGGCGTGGACATGAACATCAACTCCACCTGGTTCGCCCGTGCCGACGCCCGCTACATGCGCGCCCGCCCGGACGTGAAGGTTGGCGGCGAAAAGATCGGCGAAGCCAAGATGGATCCGTGGACCGTCGGCTTCGGCATCGGCGCCCGCTTCTGATCCAGGCTGCACCTGCTTCACTGATGTAACGCGACGGGCCCTTCTGGGCCCGTCGTCGTTTCCGTCACCCGCGTTCCACCTGTAGAGCCGAGCCCATGCTCGGCTGCTTTTATGTAGAGTCGAGCCCATGCTCGACTGCCTTTTTGTAGAGTCGAGCCCATGCTCGACTATCGGGAAAGCAGCCGAGCATGGGCTCGGCTCTAGACAAACAGGGTGCGAAGGCGCGATGGAGGAAGTCGACCTGCTGGTGATCGGTGGCGGCATCAACGGCGCCGGCATCGCCCGTGATGCCAGCGGACGCGGACTGCGCGTCCTGCTGTGCGAACAGCATGACCTGGCCGCGCATACCTCCAGTGCCAGCAGCAAACTGGTCCACGGCGGCCTTCGCTACCTCGAACAGGGCGAATTCGGCCTGGTGCGCAAAGCGCTGGGTGAGCGTGAGACGGTACGCCGGCAAGCCCCTCACCTGGTCCATCCTCTGCGTTTCGTCCTGCCCTGGGAACCGCACCTGCGCCCGCGCTGGATGCTGCGCGCGGGACTGTGGCTGTACGACCATCTGGGCCGGCGCAGCCCTGCGTTTCCCGCATCGCACGCACTGGACCTGCAACGCGATCCGCTGGGTCGCTGGCTCTCCCCCTCGCTGCGCATCGGCTTCAGCTACGCCGATGCGCAGGTCGATGACGCGCGGCTGGTGCTGCTCAACGCCCTGGATGCCGCGCAGCGCGGCGCACAGGTGCGGGTCCGCAGCCGCTGCATCGACCTGCGCCCCGTTCACGGCCGATGGCAGGCCGTTCTGGAATCCGCCGATGGCCAGCCGCACCCGGTGACTGCGCGCGCCGTTGCCAATGCGGCTGGTCCGTGGGCCGGCGGCCTGCTGGAACAGATGCAGGGGCGCGGCGATGGCCCCGCGCTGCGCCTGGTGCAGGGCAGCCACATCGTGCTGCGCCGCCCCTGGCCCAGCGACAGCGCCTGCCTGCTGCAGCAGCCCGATGGGCGCGTGGTGTTCCTTCTGCCCTTCGCCCACGACCACCTGCTGGTCGGCACCACCGACACCGACTATCGCGGTGACCCGGCGCGCTGCAGCGTGCTCCCTGCGGAGGTGACGTACCTGTGTGATGCGGCCAATCGCTACCTGCGTGATCCCATCGCAGCGGAGGAGGTGGCCTGGCGGTTCGCTGGCGTACGCCCGTTGCTGGCCGATCCCGATCCGCGTGAGGCACGACTCAGCCGTGATTACCGCCTGCAGTTGCAGTCCCACCCGGCACCGGCGCTGCACGTGCTGGGAGGCAAGCTCACCACCTACAGGGTGCTGGCCGAGGAAGCGCTGGAGCTGCTGCGGCCGGCGCTGCCGCAGATGGGCCCGGCGTGGACGGCAGGCGGAGACCCGCTGCCTGGCAGCGACTGGGGCGACGCCGCGCAGGCGTGCTCGCGCCTGCAGTTGCTGGCACCGTGGTTGCCCGAGGAAATCGCACGCCGCTGGGCCGACGCCTACGGCAGCCGCAGCGCGGAGCTGCTGCATGGCCTGCAGGGTGTGAACGATCTTGGCGAGGACTTTGGCGGCGGCCTGCACGCGCGGGAAGTCGCTTTCCTGCGTGAGCACGAATGGGCCTCGAATGCCGAGGACGTGCTGTGGCGGCGGAGCAAGCTGGGGTTGCGGCTGGACGCGGCGCAGGTGGCACGGCTGCAGGCGTGGATGGAGCAAGCCAGCGTGTAGAGCCGGGCCATGCTCGGTTGCATCCGCACAACGCAGCCGAGCATGGCCCGGCTCTGCAGGAAGCTGAGGTACCTTACCCCGACCGCTCTACCGGAGACGCTGCATGACGCCCCGCTACGTGCTGGCCATCGACCAGGGCACCACCAGTTCGCGCGCGATCCTGTTCGACCGTGCCGGCGACATCGTCGGCAGTGCACAGCGCGAATTCGCACAGATCTTCCCCAAGCCCGGCTGGGTCGAGCATGACCCGCGCGAGATCCTTACCAGCGTCTATGCCACGCTGACCGAACTGCTCAGCCGCGAACAGATCGATCCGCGCCATATCGCTGCGCTGGGCATCACCAACCAGCGCGAAACCACCGTGGTCTGGGACCGCGCCAGCGGCCAGCCCATCCATAACGCGATCGTCTGGCAATCGCGGCAGAGCCACGCCATCTGCGAGCGGCTGAAGTCCGATGGGCATGAAGCGCTGGTCCGCGAGCGGACCGGCCTGCTGATCGACGCCTATTTCTCCGCGACCAAGGTGCGCTGGATCCTTGACCACGTGGAAGGTGCGCAGCAGCGCGCCGAGCGTGGCGAGCTCCTGTTCGGCACCATCGACAGCTGGCTGGTGTGGAACCTCAGCGGTGGCCAGGCGCACGTGACCGATTACAGCAATGCCGCGCGCACCCTGCTGTTCAACATCCACACGCTGGACTGGGATGAAGACCTGCTGGCGCTGCTGGACATCCCGCGCGCGATGCTGCCGCAGGTGCGCGACTCCAGTGCGGTGTACGCACACACCCGGCCGCAGTTCTTCTTCGACCACCCGATCCCGATCGCCGGCATCGCCGGTGACCAGCAGGCGGCGCTGTTCGGCCAGGCCTGCTTCCAGCCGGGCATGGTCAAGAACACCTACGGCACCGGTTGCTTCATGCTGATGCACACCGGCACGCAGGCGGTACGCTCGCGCAACGGGCTGCTGACCACCATCGCCTGGGGCCTGGACGGGCGCGTGGAGTATGCGCTGGAGGGGTCGATCTTCATCGCCGGCTCGGTGGTGCAGTGGCTGCGCGACGGACTGCGCATGATCGAACGCGCCAGCGACAGCCAGGCGCTGGCCGCACAGGTACCCGACAGTGGCGGCGCCTACCTGGTGCCGGCGTTTGTCGGCCTCGGCGCGCCCTATTGGCGCAGCGATGTGCGCGGCGCGATGTTCGGCCTGACCCGCGGTACCCGCAAGGCGCATTTCGTGCGCGCCGCGCTGGAAGCGATGGCCTACCAGACCCGCGACGTGCTCGATGCAATGCAGTCCGATGCCGGTATCGCGCTGACCGAACTGCGCGCCGATGGCGGTGCGATCGGCAACGACTTCCTGGCCAGCTTCCAGGCAGACATCCTCGGTGTGCCGCTGCTGCGGCCGCGGTTGACCGAAACCACCGCGCTCGGTGCGGCCTATCTGGCCGGCCTGGCCGTCGGGTTCTGGTCCAGCCGCGAACAGATCGCGGCGCAGTGGGGCCTGGACCGGCGCTTCGAGCCACAGATGGAGGTGTCCCGGCGCGAGAAGCTGTATGCAGGATGGCAGCAGGCGGTTGCCGCCACCCTCGCCTTCCACGTGGATTGAAACTGCAATGCCCTGCCCTGCTGCGGCACACGTGGAGTGACACTGTAGAGCCGAGCCATGCTCGGCTGCCGTTGGTGGGGCGCCGCAAAAAACGCAGAGCCGAGCATGGGCTCGGCTCTACAGGGACATTGGCGCCGGCAATCAGAACGCCGGCAGCACCGCGCCCTTGTACTTGGTCTCGATGAAGGCCTTCACCTGCGGACTGGTCAGGGCCTTGGCCAGTTTCTGCACACGGGCGTCGTCCTTGTTGTCCGGGCGCGCGACCAGGAAGTTCACGTAAGGCGAATCCTTGCTCTCGATCGCCAGAGCGTCCTTGGTCGGGTTGAGGCCGGCATCCAGCGCGTAGTTGGTGTTGATCAGTGCCAGGTCCACCTGGTCCAGCACGCGCGGCAGCATCGCCGAGTCGAGTTCGCGGAACTTCAGGTTCTTCGGGTTGGCGGTGATGTCACGCAGGGTCGACAGCGCGTTGGCCGGATCCTTCAGCTCGATCACGCCGGCCTTGTGCAGCAGGATCAGCGCGCGGCTGTTGTTGCTCGGGTCGTTCGGGATCACCACGTCGGCACCGTCGCGCAGCTCGGCCAGCGACTTGACCTTGCGCGAATAGGCACCGAACGGCTCGATATGCACGCCGATCACCTTCACCAGATCGGTCTTGCGATCGCGGTTGTAGGCATCCAGGTACGGCTCGGTCTGGAAGTAGTTGGCGTCCACCTGCTTCTGCACCAGCTGGTCGTTGGGCTGCACGTAGTCGTTGAACACGCGCACGTCCAGGTCCACGCCTTCCTGCTTGAGGATCGGCTTGACCACTTCAAGGATCTCGGCATGCGGCACGGCCGTGGCGGCCACCACCAGCTTCTGCGAGGGCTCGCCGGACGTGCCGCAGGCGGTCAGGGCCAGCGCAGCGGCGAGCAGGGGCAGCAACAGGGTCTTCTTCATGGGCGGAAGGGTTCTCGGGGGGAGTGTCAGGATTTTTCGTAGTTGCTCAGGGCCAGCTCGAGCAGCGCCTTGGCCTGCTCGCGCAGCATCACCGGCTCGATGATCTCGGCATCCGAACCATAGTGCAGCACGTCCATCAGCAGCTCGCGCGAGACGCTGTACGGCACCTTCAGTTCGTAGCGGCCATCGGCCAGGAAGCGGCCCTGCTGCTTGGAATGCCAGTGCTCGTCGGCCACCCAGCGCGCGGCCTTGGCGCTGAACAGGATGGTCGCCCAGCCCTTCGGCGCACCAGAAAAAATGCCATAGCTGGCGCCGAGCTGCTCGTCCAGCTCGCTGTCGGCGACATCGCGGGCGGTGCTGTCGATCACCCGTGCCTTGTGGATGCGGTCCACGGCGAAACTGCGCAGCGCCTCGCGGTCATGGTCCCAGGCATCCAGGTACCAGTTGTCGCGATAATGGGTCAGGCGCTGCGGCGAGACGGTACGCTTGGTCGGCTCGTCGGTGGAACGGGCACGGTACTCGAACGCCAGCTGGCGACGCTCCAGCACGGCCGAGGCAACGCTGCGGAAGCTGCCCTCGTCGAACTTGCGGCCACGGTGCGGAATCACCCGCACGCGGTCCACCGGCCAGCTGGACACGCCCGCCTGGGCCGCCAGCAGGCTCTCGATGCGCTGCTGCAGCGGCGCCAGCACCGAAGACAGCACGCCACCGCCGGTGCGCGCCAGCAGGTGTTGCGAAGCCAGCAGGGCATGCAGCTCCTCCGAGCTGAGCCATAGGCCAGGCAGTTCGAAGCGGTCGCTCTCGTCGGCCTGGTAACGGAAGCCTGCTTCGCCGTCGCCCTCGATCGGTGCCATCAGCGCATCGCGCAGGAAGGCCAGGTCGCGGTAGACGGTGGCACGGGAACAACCGAGCTTGTCCTGCAGGGTCGCCACCGTCACCGGATAGCGCGCGGACTTGAGCAGACGATGCAGGGCGGTGATGCGTTCGTATCGGTCCATGCCCCCGATTATGTCCGAGTCGCGGGTCTTGTGTGGGACGTTTGGGCTATCGTGGTCGCCCCCACCCCATGGAATGCCCGATGCGCCGGTTGCCTGCCCTGTCCCTGCTGGCCTGCCTGCTGCTGGCTGCCTGCGATCGCGCACCGGCGCCGGCCAGTACCGAAGCCCCCGTGCCCGCGGCCGATCCGGCCCAGGTCGTACTGGGCGCCAGCCAACGCTTTGCGGCCCTGCGCAGCTTCCACGCCGAACTGGAGGTGCTGGGCGCGCCGCAGCGGGTACGCAGCGCCATGGACTTCGTCGCCCCCGACCGCTTTCGGGTGGAGACGCCGGCCGGTCCGCAGACCATCATCGGCGACACCCTGTTCCTGCAGGCCGACGGTGCGATCCGCCAGGTGCCGGCCCCGCCCGGCCTGCTCGAGCAGTGGCGCAACCCGCTGCCGGCCGACGCCCTGCCCGCCGACCTGCAGGCCGAGGACCTCGGCAGCCAGGCGCTGGACGGGGTCGAGACCCGTCACTACCGGCTGCGCGGCAGCCAGCCCGGCGAACGCCTGGAGTACTGGGTGGATACCCAGGGCCTGCCACGCCAGATCGTGCGCAGCGGCCGCAGCAATGGCCGCAGTTTCCAGCTGCGGCTGCGCTATTCGCGCTTCAACGACCCGGCGGTGCGCGTCGATCTGCCCTGAATGGGCGGTCGCGGCAACGTCTGCTGAAGCGGGCGTTTGGATCGATTCGGACCGCCATCACGCTTCCAGTATCATCACCGGCTGTCAACCGCTTCGGAGTAGTCCCGATGTTCCTGCGCGTGTCCCTGCTGATCCCCCTGCTGCTGTGCGCGCCGCTCGCGTACGCACAGGATGCCTCCGAACTGGCGGCGATGTCTTCGCCGTGGAGCGGCAGTGGCGGCGAGCTCGGCTTCGCTTCGGCACGCGGCAACAGCAGCACCGAGAGCTTCAACGGCCGCCTGCGCCTTCGCTACACCGACGGCGACTGGGTTCACAGCATGGACCTGGCCGGCCTGCGCTCCAGCTCCAAGGTGACCGAGACCCGCGATGACGGCACCACCACCCGCCGCAACAACACCACGGCCAATCGCTACACCGGCAGTGCCGGCAGCGCGCTGCAGCTGGGCGAGCACCGCCAGCTGACGGCCACGGTGCGTACCGAGCGCGACGACTTCGCCACCTACGACCGCCAGAGCTCGTTCGGCCTGGGTTACGGCACCCGCCTGTGGAACACCGAGCGCTTCTCGTTCGACGCGCAGATCGGTCCCGGTGTGCGCCGCACCCACAGCACCGAGGACGACCGCACCCGCACCGGCATGATCGGCCGCGGCCTGTTCGACATGAAGTACTCGCTGACCGACAACACCGACCTGGTCAACACGCTGCTGGTCGAATCCGGTTCGTACAACACCTTCGGCCAGAACGACTTCGGCGTGTCGGTGAGCATGAACGAGCACTTGGCGCTGAAGGCCGGCTGGCAGGCGCGTTACAACAGCGACGTCGCTGTCGACAAGCGCAAGACCGATACGCTGACCACGATGAACGTGGTCTACAAGTTCAAATAAGCAGAACGGGCGCCGAGGGCGCCCGTTTCGTTTTTGTAGAGTCGAGCCATGCTCGACTTGAGCGCGAAGCCCGGGATTTTCCCGGCGAAGAGCAGCCGAGCATGGCTCGGCTCTACAGACATCGGGGCTCAGACGTTCAGCAGTTCGCCGGCGCCATCGTCCAGCAGCATGTTCGCCACGCGCTGGCCCAGCGCTTCCGGGGCATTGGCCGGGCCCACCGCCTCGGCACGCACCGCACGGCCATCGCTGGCGCTGCCAACCAGCCCCTGCAGGTGCAGGTCGTCGCCCTGCCACTGCGCGATGGCCGCCACCGGCACATGGCAGCTGCCATGCAGCGCACGGTTCATTGCCCGCTCGGCTTCCACGCAGGCACGGGTAGCCGCGTCATCAAGCTGGCCGAACAGCGCCCTCAGGTGCGCATTGCCGCCATCGCACTCCACCGCCACCGCGCCCTGCGCCGGGGCCGGCAACCACTGCGGCGGTTGCAGGCGCGCGACGATGCGCTCACCCAGGCCCAGGCGCTCCAGGCCGGCCACGGCCAGCACGATGGCGTCGTAGCCGCCGTTGTCGAGCTTGGCCAGCCGGGTGTTGACGTTACCGCGCAGGTCGAGCAGTTCCAGGTCCGGGCGCAGCGCGCGCAGCTGCGCCTGGCGGCGCAGCGACGAGGTCCCGACCCGCGCACCGATCGGCAGCGCGTCCAGCGAGGCGTACAGGTTGGAGACGAAGCCATCGGCCGGATCGTGTCGGGGCAGGATTGCCGGCAGCGCGAACGGCTCGTCCAGTTCCATCGGCACGTCCTTCAAAGAATGCACGGCGCAGTCGGCCTCACCGCGCAGCATGGCCAGCTCCAGTTCCTTCAGGAACAAGCCCTTGCCACCGATCGCGGCCAGCGAGCGGTCGAGCACCTCGTCACCGCGGGTGCTCATCGGCACCAGTTCCACATGCAGGCCGGGATGGGCCTGGCGCAGGCGGTCAGCGACGTGTTCGCTCTGCCAGAGGGCGAGCGGGCTCTTGCGGGTGGCGATGCGGACGGTTTCCATCCGGTCATTATCGCGCCTCCGGCGCGGATACGGCCAACGGCGGAGCCCCTCGTGGCTGGCGGAGGGGTCGTGAAAGCAACAGCCGCGCTTGGCCGGGCGGGGTGGGGTCGCGGGGGACGCCGTGAATCCGTCCGTGGAGGCTTGGCCGCGGCATCCATGCCGCGGACACCCCCGCGCCCCCACCCCGCCCGGCCTCTGACAGCTTCCGTGCGCGTCAGCCACGGAAGATCAAAAGAAAAAAGCAGAAGCAAAAGCAACAGCCGACGGCTTCCGGGGTCAGATCCCTTTTCCGCAGGAAAAGGGATCTGACCCCTCTTTCCCCACCCGATAACAACAATGCCTTTGCCGTCCGACGCGGGAAAAACGAGAGGGTTGGGCCGGGGTGGGGTGGCGGGACCGTTGGCGCCATGGGCGCGAGGCATGCCTCGGGCGGGTTGGGCAGGACGCCCAACCCCGGTCTTGCCGTGTGCGCAGGACAGCGCACACGAGCAAGGCGCCATCGAGCTTACAGGGATGTACTTGCAGCGTGTCCCGCCACCCCACCTCGGCCCGACCCAGTACGTAGCACCAACGAGCCGACCAACCCGCCGTTGCTGTTGCTGTTGCTGTTGCTGTTGATCTGAAAGCAGTCGCGGCCGCAGGCCGCGCGGAAACCTCACAGATGCCGCAGTTCCTGCTTCAGCGTCGCCACGCAGCGGCGGCTGACTTCCAGCGGTTGCTTGCCATGGCGCAGCATCGCCTGCACCTGGCCGCCCGTGCCACGACGCAGCTCCACCAGCTCATGGCGTGCCACCAGGCAGTTGCGATGGATGCGGATGAAGCGGCTGGCGAACTCCTCTTCCAGCGACTTCAGTGACTCTTCGATCAAGTCTTCTCCACGTGCGTGGTGCACCACCACGTACTTCTCTTCGGCCTGCAGGTAGTGGATGTCGTCCAGCGGGATCAGCCGCAGGCTGCCGCGCAGGCGTGCGCACAGCATGCTCCGTGCCTGTTGCCCACGATGGTCCTGCGGCTGGCCATCACGGCCGGCCAGGAACGTGCGTGCGCGTGCAATCGCCGCCGCCAGGCGTTCGGCGCGCACTGGTTTCATCAGATAGTCGATCGCCGCAGCCTCGAACGCCGACAGCGCATGCGCATCGTAGGCGGTGCAGAACACCACCGCCGGCCGGGGTTCGAAGCTGGCCAGATGACGGGCCGCTTCCAGGCCATCCAGCCCGGGCATGGCGATATCCAGCAGGACCAGGTCCGGCTGCAGCTCCGCGCACGCGTGCAGGGCCTGCTCGCCGTTACCGGCCTCGGCCACCACGACCACGCCGTCCTGCGCGGACAACAGGCTGCGCAGGCGCTCGCGCGCCAGCGGTTCGTCATCGGCGATGACTACCCTCACGATCGCTCCCTCACTGGATCGGCACTGTCACCTGGCAGGCATAGTAGCCCTCGCTCCAGCCAGCCGTCATCCGCGCGGCGCTGCCGAAACGCCAGGCCAGCCGATGGCCGATGCTGTGCTGGGCATGGCCGGCACCGCGCGCCAGGGCCAGTCCGGGCGCCTGCGGGTCGGGCGCCGGGTTGCGCACGCGGATCTGCAGCTCGTTGCCCTCGCGCACCAGCTGCAGCTCGATGGTGCCGCCCTCGGGCAGCCGCGAGATGCCATGCAGCACGGCGTTCTCCACCAGCGGCTGCAGTACCAGGCGAGGCAGGGGAAGATTCCAGGGCAGCGGCTCATCGCGCTGCCAGCGCACCTGCAGACGCTCGCCCAGGCGCAGTGATTCAATCGACAGGTAGCGCTCGGCCAGCTCGCATTCGTCACGCAGGGTGGAATCGCCCTCGCCCGCCCCCAGCGCCGCACGGAACAGATCGGACAGGTCCAGCACCGCACGCTCGGCCACCGCCGGATCGCGATGCAGCAGGCTGGCGATCAGGTTCATGCTGTTGAACAGGAAATGGGGGCGGATCCGCGCCTGCAGCGCATCGGCCTGTGCGCGTGCGTTGGCCTGCACCTGCGCGGCCCAGCGGTCACTCACGTAGAAATAGCGCAGGGCCAGCGCGGTGATCAGCGCGGTGGTGGCCGCGCTGCCCAGCGTGAAGCGCCAGAAGCTGATGCCGCGGGCGAAGTTGTCGCCCAGCACCGCGTACAGCGCATGCACGATGCCGGCGCAGATCACCGCGATCAGTGTCGCCAGTGCGATGGCCGCCACAGCCCCCAGCACCTGCGGCAGCCTCGACAGCGCCTGCCGCAGCAGGCACAGGCTGGCGGTCACCGCCAGCGCAAGCCACAACGCGAAGCCGCTGGCCGACAGCAGTTCGCCGAAGGTCCAGTGACGGCTACCGTCGGGCGCCAGCGCCAGTACCACCACCACCAGCTCGGCCAGGCCGAGCATCGCCGCCAGCCGCGGCAGGCGGCACAGTTCCGGCATCCACGGCGGGGCGCTGGCCGGTGACATGGCTCAGGCAGCGCCCAGGCGTTCCTGCAACCAGTCACCCAGCGCCTGGATTTCTTCGGCGCAGACCTGGTGGGCCATCGGATAGCTGTGCCACTCCACCTCCAGGCCCATCGCCTGCAGGGCCTGCGCGCTGTGTACGGCCACCGCCTGCGGAATCACCGGGTCGCTGCTGCCATGGGCCATGAACACCGGCACCTGCACCGCACCGTCAGCGCGCTTGGCGCTCTCGGCCTCGGGCAGGTAGGTGGACAGTGCAATCAGGCCGGCCAGTGGCGCCGTGCGTGACAGTGCGGCGGTCAGGATGATCGCGCCACCCTGCGAGAAACCGGCCAGGAAGATCTTCTCCGGAGCGATGCCGCGCTCGATCTCACGCGCGATCAGCGCATCCAGCTGCAGTACCGAGTCCTGCACGCCGGCCATGTCGGCGCGCGAGCGGAAATCCATGCCGACGATGTCGTACCAGCCGCGCATCGGCACGCCGTTGTTGATCGTGATCGGCCGCACCGGCGCATGCGGGAACACGAAGCGCAGCGCTGGCCAGTGCGGACGCACCAGCTCCGGCACGATCGGCGCGAAGTCGTGACCGTCGGCGCCAAGGCCGTGCAGCCAGATCACCGACCACTGCGGCGAGGCGCCGGTTTCCTGTTCCACCGTTTGCAGCATGATGTGGCTCCTTCAAGTTCGAGCCGCATTATGCCGCTGCCGCAGGGCGATCAGTACAGCGGCGGTTGTTCGGCCGCTTCCCGGCGCAGCTGTGCAGCGCGTACCAGCACCGGCGGCGGGATGTTCTCTTCGGGGATATCGAGCAGGCCAAGCCGATGCAGGAAGGTACCCGGCCCGCGCGATGACGTCAGCGCCACCACCGGGACCGCCAGCACCATGCCGATCACCACCGGCGCCATCCACGCGGCCAGCGACGGCGATACGGCCCAGGCCAGCACGCCCATGAAGGCACCGAATACGCCGAGGCCGCCATAGCCGCGGATCAGCGCCAGCCACGAGATACCACCGTCGTCACGCTGCTGCGCGTCCCAGCCGGAATCGCGTCCGGACAGCACTTCGGCGACGCCGCGCGACTGCACGTACATCACCACCGGCGCCATCAGCGCGGCCAGCACGGTTTCCACCAGCATCGAAACGAACGCGCGGATCGCGCCACCACAGCCACGACGGTCGACCGGCTCCAGAAGCATTGCCAGGTACCCCAGCACCTTGGGCAGCAGCAGCACGGCCATGGTGGCAGCGAACAGGCGAACCACCTGTTCTTCGTCCTGTGCGCGCCAGTAAACGCTGGGCGACAGGTGCAGCAGGGCGTTGAAATCAATGCCTTCCTGGAACAATGGAATGGCGATGCCGATCAGCATCAGCATCGCCCACATCGGCGCGGTGAAGTAATGGCCGATGCCGATCAGCATGTGCGTGCGGCTGATCCAGTGCAGCCCACGGCTGCCGACCACCTTGCCGTGTTGCAGGTTGCCCTGGCACCAGCGGCGGTCGCGCACCAGCAGGTCAGTCAGTGTCGGAGGGCCTTCTTCGTAGCTGCCACCCAGGTAGGGCACCATGTGCGCGGCCCAGCCACCACGCCGCATCAGCGCCGCTTCGACGAAGTCATGGCTGAGCACATGGCCGCCGAACGGCTTGCGTCCTGGTAGCGCTGGCAGGCCGGCGTGGTCTGCGAAGGCGCGGGTGCGGATGATGGCATTGTGGCCCCAATAGTTGCTCTCGGCGCCATGCCACCAGGCCACGCCACGCGCAATCACCGGCCCGTACACGCGGCCACCGAACTGCTGCATGCGCGCGAACAGGGTACGGCCACCGATCACCGACGGCAGGGTCTGGATCAGGCCGACGTCGGCGTTGTGTTCCATGCCGGCCACCAGGCGCACGATGCTGTCGCCGGTCATCAGGCTGTCGGCGTCCAGGATCAGCATCTGCGGGTAGGCGCCGCCGAAGCGGCGCACCCAGTCGGCGATGTTGCCGGCCTTGCGCCCGCTGTTGTCGCCACGGCGGCGGTAGAACAGCCGCACCCGGCCATCAGGTACACGCTCGCGCAGTTCGGCAAACACCTGTTCCTCGGCACCGGCGATGTCCTCGCGGCGGGTGTCGCTGAGCACGAAGAAGTCGAAGCGGTCGAGCTGGCCGGTGGCCGCCACCGACTCGTAGATCGCCTGCAGGCCCGCCAGCAGGCGGCGCGGGTCTTCGTTGTAGGTTGGCATCAGCAGCGCGGTGCGGCTGTGTACCGTAGGCAGCGGCTTGTCCGGATCGATGCCCAGCCGGTAACCCCGGTCGAACACCGCCGTCAGGAAGCCGGCCACGGCACTGGCGAACGACAGCGCAATCCAGGCGAACAGGCCGACGAACAGCACCAGCAGGCAGGCTTCAAGCACGCTGATGCCGTTGGCCGACAGCACCCGCCACATCATCCGGGTAGCGATGGCGGTCATCGCCAGCGTGCCGCCGAAGATGTAGAACCGGCGCAGGCCGATCAGCCGCGGCGAGGTGCGGTGGCGTCGAACCTTCAGATGGCCCTCGCGCAGGGTCTGCTCGGGCATCTGCAACGGCGATTCCACCGGCAGCAGCGCCCAGCCGGCATCAAGCCGGGGCGTATCCGCTTCCGCATGGATGGTCTGCACCCCCATTGCCGCCTACTCCGCGCGGTCGGCACGGCCGGCCATCCCGGCCGGGCTGCATGCACCAAGGTTCCCGGCGCGCTTTCCCGGCGCCCGCACTTGTCCTGGCTGCGTCGGCCTCACGCCGCGCAGTCGCTGTCTGTCACTACCGGAACCCACACGATCTCCAACAGGGCGGAATCGAAAATGCGGCCCAGTCTAGGGCGCCGGATGTAAGCCGGGTGCGAAGGCCTACGCCGGGATTTATCCCCATTCAGCAAACAGCAGGCGAGTCTGGCAGCCAGGTATCGGATGTCACCTCGTCGCCTCCCGTGCTGGATCGTAACAAATGCGAACGGTTATCATTTCATGAACCAGGCAGGTTGCCGTCGTCCGCACGGTCAAAACCCACCCAGCTGCGCCGGTTCCAGCCCCGGCGCCGTATGACCCATGGAAGGGAGCTGCCCGCTGTCTGCGTGCGCCTGCTGCCTCCATCGGGTCTCCCTCCTCCGATGGAAGCCATCATGCCCCTGTCCCGTTCCCGTCCCGCGCGCCCGCCGCGCACCCGCTTGGCCAGCGCCCTGGCCGCCGCCTGCCTGCTTGGCCTGCCCGGCATGGCTGCCGCAGAGGCCAGCGCCGATGCCTCCACCACGAATCTGGATACCGTGGTGGTTACCGCCTCGGGCAACCAGCAATGGATCAAGGATGCCCCGGCCAGCATCAGCGTAATCAGCCGCGAGGACATCGAACGTCAGCCGGTGCACGACCTGGCCACCCTGCTCAGCCGTGTGCCGGGCGTGACCGGTGGCCTCAGCGCGGTCGGCGAGCAGTCCAAGATCAAGCTGCGCGGCATGCCGTCGAACTACACGCTGGTGCTGGTGGACGGCAAGCGCATGGGCAGCTCGGCGTCGACCAACTACCGCCCCGACCTCGGCCGTCAGGATCTGAACTGGATCTCGCCGGAGCAGATCGAACGCATCGAAGTGGTGCGCGGGCCGATGTCGTCGCTGTATGGCTCCGATGCCATGGGCGGGGTGATCAACATCATCACCAAGCGCATCGGTGATGACTGGAGCGGCAGCGCCACCCACAGCTACACCCGCCCCGCTGACGGCAAGCGCGGCGATACCCGGCAGATCGGCGCAACGTTCTCCGGCCCGCTCGGCGAGCGCTTTGGCCTGCGCATCGGCGCCAACAGCATGCGCCGCGATTCGGACCGCTCCAACGGCGGTGTCTACGGCAATGCCTATGCGGGCGAGAAGGACCGCAATGTCGACGCGCTGCTGCAGTGGAACCTGAGCGACGCACAGGCGCTGTCGCTGGAAGCCGGCCATGGCGTGCAGCAGGCCTTCATCGATGCGTCGCTGGAAAAGCAGGATGAAAGCGCGTGGGGTGCCAGTGAGCTCAAGCGCAGCTCGCTGGCGCTCAACCACGATGGCAAGTGGAGCTTCGGCAATTCGAAGATCAGTGCGTACTGGACCGAGTACAGGAACAACATCGGTGCTACCGGCCGTTCCGAAGCAACAGATACGATCATCGAGGGCAACCTGACCACGCCGTTCACCCTCGGCGTTGAACACCAGTTTGCCGTGGGCGGCCAGTGGAAGCGCCAGGAACTGACCAACACCGATACCATCGGCCGCGCGCCGATCGACTATGCCGGCAATGCCGTCAGCGGTTCCGATCTGGAAGTGGATGCCTGGGCCCTGTTCGTAGAAGACGAACTGAAGCTGCACCGCACCCTGGCACTGACCCTGGGCGCGCGCCTGGACCACCATGAGAAGTTCGGTGGCCACGTCAGCCCGCGCGCCTACCTGGTCTGGCATCCGGCCGAGCAATGGACCATCCGCGGTGGCGTTTCCAAGGGCTTCCGCGCGCCCAGCCTGACCGAGAACTCGCCCAGCGCCGCCACCCAGTCCGGGGGCCGTGGCTGCACCTCGCTGATCCCGCTGGGCTATACCCGCGGCGGCTGCTACATGGCCGGAAACCCGGACCTGGACCCGGAAACCAGCACCAACCGCGAGATCGGCATCAGCTTCGACAACGACCTGGTCGATGCCGGCCTGACCTACTTCCACACCGACTTCAGGAACAAGATCGAGTACGCACCGCTGGGCAGGTTCAACGGCATCTGGTGGACACGGATGAGCAACGTGCAGCGCGCACGCACCAGCGGCATGGAAGGCAACCTCAATTTCCGCTTCGGCGAGCACTGGCGCTGGCGCACCTCGGCGACCTGGATGAAGGAAGCCAAGAACCTGACCACCGGCCGCAACCTGATCGATACTCCGGAATTCTCTGGCTATTCGTCGCTGGACTGGACGCCCAGTACGGTGTTTTCCAGCAGCCTGTCGGCGCAGTACACCGGCAAGCAGACCGGCACGGCGACGACCTTCCTCAAGGCCTACACGCTGTATGACCTGACCGCAGCGCTTAACGTCAACGAGGTGCTGACCCTGCGCGGTGGCATCAGCAACCTGGCCGACAAGACGCTGTATGCCGAAGGCTCCACCGACTACTTCGTCGCTGGGCGCAGCTACTTCCTCAGCATGACCGCACGGTTCTGAGCCCCGCGCGCGCCGTGATCGCGCTGGCGTGATGCCAGCGCGATCAACGGTGGCGGATTACTCGCTTTCCAGCGCGGCCGGCGCCGCGTCCCGCGTGGCGGCCGTGCGCGCACGGTCCATCGCCACCGCCAGTTGCTGGCGCGCGAGCAGTTGTTGTGCCTGCACCACTTCAGGTGTCGGCAGGAGCACCGGCCCCGGTGCGTTTTCCGGTGTAGCAGCTGTAGTCATGCAACCTCCATGGACATCCCGCCGCCGCCGGGGTCAACCGCGGCGGCAGCGGAACTGCGCACCCTAACCTAAAAACAAGGCGGGCGGGTGACGGTGCGGCGCCGGGCCGCAGCCGTCGGAACAAGGCAGGCGTCACATTTTTGACGGCAGCGCTTGGATCCTGAATAGGACTTGTCCTATCATGAAAACGTTTTCTCACAGGGATGTTTCCCCAATGAATACCACTGACCTGTCCCAGTTCAGCCCGAAGTGGCAGTTCCGCTTCAACTTCTTCCGCCAGCACGGCGCCCCCAAGAACCCCGGCTTCAAGCAGGCCTGGAAGGCGCTGTCCTTTGGTGATCGCCTGAAGATCAACCTGAACTTCTTCGCGCTGTTCTTCGGCGCCATCTACCTGCTGATCCTTGGCATGTGGCGCAAGGCACTGGTGGTGATCGGCATCAACATCGTACTGGCCATCATCACCATGTTCCTTCCCGACGTTGTCGGGCGCATGCTGTTCATCGCCATGAACCTGCTGGTCGCCTCCAGCACCAACTACAGCTACTACCTGGAGAAGGTGGAAGGGCGCACCAGCTGGAACCCGTTTGAAGGCATGTTCTGAGCCATCAGACCTGCGCAGGGATGCGCGGCAAGGATGCAAGCGACGCCCGGCCTCCGCCGGGCGTCTTCGTTTTCTGGCTCAGGCCGCGCGGCGTGCCGTGGCCATCGGCCCGGCCTGCAGGCGGAAGCGCGACACCGCCACCGCCAGCTGCTCGGCCTGCTCCTCCATCGAGCGGGCTGCTGCACTGGCTTCCTCCACCAGTGCAGCATTCTGCTGGGTGGTTTCGTCCATCTGCACCACGGTCTGGTTGACCTGCTCGATGCCGGCCGACTGTTCGCGCGAGGCGGCCGAGATCTCGGCCATGATCTCATTCACGCGGCCGACCTGACCGACGATGTCCTGCATGGTGCGTCCGGCACCGTGCACCAGCTGCGCACCGGCTCCGACCTGTGCCACCGAAGCGTCGATCAGCTCCTTGATCTCCTTGGCGGCACCCGCTGAGCGCTGCGCCAGCGCACGGACTTCGCTGGCGACCACGGCGAAGCCACGGCCCTGCTCGCCGGCGCGCGCGGCTTCCACCGCCGCGTTCAATGCCAGGATGTTGGTCTGGAACGCAATGCCATCGATCACCGAGATGATCTCGGCGATGCGCTGCGACGAGGCTTCGATCTGCTGCATCGTCTGCACCACCTGGCTGACCACCTCGCCCCCTTCGCTGGCCACGCCCGCTGCGGAACCGGCCAGCATGTTGGCCTGCAGCGCGTGGTCGGCATTCTGGCGCACGGTGGAGGTCAGTTCCTCCATCGACGCGGCGGTTTCTTCCAGATTGGCGGCCTGCTGTTCGGTGCGGCGCGACAGGTCGCTGTTGCCGGCCGCGATCTCGCCAGCGGCCAGGCGGATGCTGGCCGCCGACTGCTGGATCTGTCCGACGATCTGAGTCAGCTGCTGCACGGTGCTGTTGGCATCGTCGCGCATCACCGCGAACACCCCGTGGAACTCACCCTGCATGCGCGCAGTGAGGTCGCCGGCGGCGATCGCCCGCAGCAGCGTAGACAGTGCAGCCAGGTTGTGGTCGCTGACCTGCATCATTGTGTTCAAGGTCTCCACCATGCGGCGGAAATCATGCTCGAAGCGCAGCGCATCACCGCGCACGGCGAAATCACCGGCAGCGGCGGCGGCGGCCAGCTGCTGGATCTGCTCGTTGATCGCAGCCAGGTTGCCCTTGGTGGTTGCCATCGCGGCGGTGAATGCCGCCTTCTCGCCCGGCAGCGCTTCCATGTCCACGCTGAGGTCGCCCACGGCGTAGCGCTGCATCACCTCGACCAGGCGCTGGGTGACCGCATTGCTGGAGGCCACCAGCTGGTTGCTGTCGGCCACCATGCGGCCGTACTCGCCCGGGAACGCCGCAGCATCCATGCGGTAGCTGAGTTCCCCGGCATCGTGGCGGCGCGCCATTTCGGCCTGCGCAGCCATCACTGACTGCAACTGCCCACGCATGCCCTGCATCGCGTCCAGCAGGCGCCCCACTTCGTCGTTGCTGCGCGCCGGCAGCGTGCTGTCCAGCTTGCCGGCGGCGACATCACCGGCCACGCGCACCGCTTCGGCCAACGGGCGGATCGCCAGGCGGCGCAGCAGTACATGGACACCGGCGCTGAGGCTCAGCGCGGCGATCACGCCGACCAGCAGGGTCAGCCACAGCAGCTGGCGTGCCTCAGCCACGATCACCGCGTGCGGCATCACCACGCCCAGGGCAAAACGCTGCGGCGCATCGCCGACCCGCAGCGGTACATACACCCGCACATTGCCGGCCGCATCCGGAGTGAAGGCCTCGAACGGACGGTCGGCGGCAATGTCGGCCAGCATGCTGCGGGTCTGCGCGTCGCTGCGCGGCTTGCCGATCTCGGCGGCATTGGCCGAGGCCAGCACCACACCCTTCGGCGACAGCAGTTCGACACGACCGGCCCCCATCGGCTTCAGCGTGGCCAGGTGCTTCTGCAACGCCGCCAGCGAGAAGTCCACGGTGAACACGCCCAGGAATCTGCCGTTCTCGATGATCGGCGTGCTCAGGGTGCTCATGAGCACTTTCTGGCCGGCGATGTCATAGGCGTAGGGTTCGCTGACCTTGGGCAGCTTGTCGCGGCTGGGCCCCATGTACCAGTCGCCCGATCCGCTGGCGGTCTCGGTGTAATCGGTCATCACCGACTGCTGCGGCTTGCCGTCCTGCCAGGCCCAGTAGCTCATGTAACGGCCGGTGGCATCGTGTGCTTCGGTATTGACGAACTCCGCATCCTTGCCGTCGAAGGCATCGGCCTCCCACATGGTGCTCTTGCCGAGCCATTGCGGATGAGCACGCAGCTGTTCGCCGAGCACCGCCGCCAGGCTGGCGCGGTCGGGCACGTCGCCACGGGCACGCTGGGCCAGCACGCTTTCAACCATGGCATCGTTGCTGGCAAAGGCGGTGCCCAGGTCAGCCGCCACCTGGCGCGCCTCGGCGTTGGCCTCGCTGGTCATTGTCTGGCGCGAGGCGCTGATCAGACTGGCGCTGGCCTGCCGGTAGATCAGGAACGCGGTCAGGCCGAAGCACAGCAGCGCGATCACAGCGGTGCCCAGCATCAGCTTGTGGGCGATGCTGCCCGGGCGTTGGGCAGTGGCGGAGCGGGAAGAAGGCATGGGAGGGTCCGCAAGGCAATTCAGGACGACCGGCGTCACGAGGACACCGCGCAGGCGCGCGATCCGTCGCGCAGGCCACCGGCCGCCGGGCCGCGCCCGGTGCACGAGGCACACCGGGTTTAGCGGCCGGCCGCCATCGAGATTGAGGCCAGCGGCTTGCACATTCCTGAACCTGCTCAGGGTGGGCTCGGTGCCCCGCCCCCTGCGACCATCTCATTCGGCGACCCGATCCTTGATCCACTCCGCCCTTGGCAGCACCTCAATGCTGCCGGCGGCGTACTGCTGCAGCACGTCGTCCGGGCCGAAGCGCGGCTGCCAGCCCAGCACGCTGCGCAGGCGGGCACTGTCGTAGACGCGATCGATGCTCAACGGCAGCGGCCAGCCCCGTCGTTCGAACTCGGCCAGCAGCTGTGGCGCGCGGCGTGCCAGCACGCTGCGCGGGTGGGTGGCCAGCTCCAGGCAATCCTCACGCCGGAACGGCGTCGGAGCGCACGCGATGTAACGCGCGAAAGCGGCGCCTTCGTCCAGCAGCAGCGCAGCATGCGCGCTGGCTACATCACGTGCGTCGATACCGCGGTGCAGGCGGAACATCGCCATGCGTTCGGGCGGCTCGGGGAAGCAGCGGGCCATGCGCAGCACGCGCACGCTGAAGGCCGGCGCCGCAGCGGCTTCGGCCAGTGCTTCGGCCTGCAGCTTGGTGCGGTGGTAGATCGTGCGCGGCAACGGCTCGGTGTCTTCATCGATCCAACGGCAGCCACCGGCGACCACGGCGTGGCCGTACAGCGCGGTTGTACTGGTCAGCACGAATCGCCGCGCCCCGGCTTCGCGTGCGGCCTGCAGCAGGTGCGCGGTCGCCTCCACGTTGATCTGGTGGAACACCCCGTCCGGCACCAGGCCGACATGGGGTGCGTGCAGGGCGGCGGTATGGATCACGGCGTCAACGCCCTGCACCGCCCGTGCGACAGCCTGGTGATCGGTGACATCGGCAATGATGCGGGTGGTGGCGAATGGGCTGCGATCCAGCCCCACCACTTCGTGGGAGGCCGCCAATGCGCCGAAGATCGCGCGCCCGATCCGCCCGGAACTGCCGGTCAGCAGAATCTTCATTGAGTCCATTCACTCGAAGCGCCCGGGAACTACCGGGATGCTTCGATTCTAGGCACGCTGCATGTCGTCTGCGATAGGGCGCAATTGCAATTGTGCGTTCATTCCCGCGAGGCCGATCGGGCCAGCAGCTGCCGCGCGACGAACAGCGGATCGTCACCGCCTGCCGCGTCAGGCGTGACACCGGTGCGTTCCCAGTTGGTTCCGGTATGTAGATTGATCGGCTGCCGATCGGGAATGCTGATCTGATAGCCATCCGGCAGCAGCACAGGATCATCGATCATGTGTGCAGCGCCGCCGCTGCGCGTGCCGACAATGCGTGCACGGCCCAGCGCCTGCAGCGAGTAGGCGACGAACTCGGCAGCCGACGCGGTGCGGCGATCGATCAGCACGACCAGCGGCTTCAGGTAAGTGGGCAGGCTTGCCGGCGGCAGTGGTACCAGCGTGCGCCGCCCGCGCTGGTCCAACTGCTGCACCGCGTCGATCTTCGCGTCCAACAGCGTGCGCACCAGCAGGTCGGCACTGCCGTCATCCCCGCCGCCGTTCTGGCGCAGATCCAGCACCAGGCCATCGGTGTCGGCCAGCAGCTCGAGGGCGGCGGCGAGTTTCGGCCGGGCCAGATCCAGCGGATAGAATGTACTCAGCCGCAGGTAACCGATGTTGCCCTCCAGCACCCGTACCTCGCGCATGCCAGCGCCATTGCTGCGCGCATCCGCGCGCCATGCCATCAGCCAGTCGTCCTGGCCGGCCGTTGCGTCCACGCGCTCTACATGGAAGTGGCCATCGAACGTGTCCAGGTCCTGGTTCAGGCGTGCGCTGAAAGCCTTCGGATCCGAGCAGCTGTCCACATAGCGCTGCTGGGTGGACCAGCCGCGCACGGCTTCGGCAATGCGTGCGCCTTCGGCCGCATCCAGGTACTGCGCCTCTATCGCCGTGGCCGCTGCCAGCAGCACGGCGTCCTGCGCCGGGCAGGCGGCCGCCAGCAACGCGCCAAGCATCCACGAAACCGTCATGATCGCCTCCGTCGCCTTGATAATATATAAGTGCTTATATATCATTGTCATCATGGATCTCCAACGTGCAACTCTGGGAACGCTGCTGCGTGCCCTGCTCGACCAGCTCGACCCGGCGGTCGAGCAGGCCTACCGGGATCTGCAACTGGACTACCGGCCGCGCTACACCCCGGTGCTGCGCACGCTGATGGTGCAGGGCCCCTGCCGCATCAAGGATCTGGCACTGGCCTGCGGGCTCAGCCACTCCGCGCTCAGCCAGACGGTTTCAGCGATGGTGCGCGACGGCTGGCTGCACGCTGCGGTGGGCGAGGACAGCCGCGAACGCATCCTGCAGTTGAGCCCGCACGCCCTGCAGGCATTGCCGGCGCTGCAGGCGCAGTGGCAGGCTACGGCGCTAGCGGCCCGCAGTCTCGACGCCGATCTTGGACAGTCGTTGGAACAGGTGCTGCGTGAGGCATTGAAGGTGCTGGAGCAACGACCGTTCGCGCAACGCCTGCGCGACGCCCGCCTGCGCTGATGCAGTGCGTCGGCGACACCCCGCGTGTTCGCCGGTGGTGGTGGTCCTGGCATTCGCCTGAATGGCGGACTCATCAACCACGTGCGCATGCCGGGTGAAGACCACGGCGGGGATGGCGACCTCGGCTTAGCACGCACTGGCCAAGCATTGGCGCTGTCGCCGACCACGGCGCCGCCCATGCAGAAGGATACTTCCCATGACTGAGCAGAATCACCGCTCCAACCGGGGCTTCGCCTCGATGGACCAGGCCAAGCAGCGCGCGATCGCTGCCAAAGGCGGACGTGCGGCGCATGCCTCCGGCAATGCGCATGAGTTCAGCCGCGATGAGGCACGTGCGGCAGGCCGCAAGGGCGGCGAGGCGATCAGCCGTGATCGGCAGCACATGGCCGCGATCGGGCGCGAGGGTGGGCACGCGCGCCACGCCAACGCGCGCCAGCAGCAGCAGCAGCAGCAGCAGCAGATCGAGCATGGTGGAGAGGCTCCGCACCGCCAGCAGAAGTGATCATCACGCGGCCAGGCCGTTTCCCGTCGGCGGTGCCGTCCTGCAGCCACAAGCTGGGCCAGGAGGGTACCGGCCGATGCCATCGCCCAGCCGACGCCGACGGCCGTGCCACTGCGGTACCACGTAAGCATCCGCGGCGCGGCGTGCATTGCGCCCGGTTGCGCGATGAGCGCACGCGCGTGTCCTGCCAGCCCCTGTGATGTCGATTGCCACGCAGGGTCGGCCTGTCACGGGGTAGCAGGCGGCGTTGGAACCGTCCTGCTCAGGTGTGCACGAGGATGTTCAACAGCCGCCCGAATGGATCGCGGACAAAGAAGCGGCGCACGCCCCAGGGTTCATCGACCGGCCCATACTCCAGCGCGATGCCGGCCTTACGCATGCGCTCCAGCACCTGCTGCAGGTCGTCCACCTCGATCGACAGGTCCGGCACCGCAGTGCCGGAACCGCCTTCACTGGCAAAGCTGACCTGCGCCAGCGCACTGCCCTGCCCGCCATGGGTGACGATCCAGCCATGGTCCATCACCACGGGCATGCCAAGCAGCTCGCCATAGAAGGCAGCGGCCCGTTCCGGCTCAGCCGTGGCGATGTTGGCGACGACGCGTTTGACGGCCATGGCATGCTTCCGTTGGACAGGGCCCATCCAGACTGCCCGACCTTCCACGGAAACAGAAGAGCCCCGTCAGTGACGGGGCTCCCACACGGCTCAATCGGCGCGACTCACACGCCCATGCACAGATCGACCACGCAGGTATTGTACGCCTGCTGGCATTCCCCAGCGTCGGCCCCACTGGCCAGGCACATCTGGTAGGCCCGCCAGCAGGGCGCGTCGCAAGGCTCGACAGGGCCCGCCACCGCCACCGAACCGGTACACACCAGCGCGAACAGCGCCGCCACGATCACTTTCCTGACAGTACGCATCACCATCACTCCCTGATAAGCCTGGTGAGCCCAGGCCGGCTCACGGTAGCGGGGGAGCCGCGAGGCAACGTGAACACCGGCGTCACGCCACCTTAACGCGTTCATAAAAATTCCTTCACACTACTGGGGGTGATTGGCGCGCTGCGGGGTTAACGGCGTTGTTGTCCGTCAACCAAGGAATGTTGTCCGATGAATCACCCGCAGCACGGCTGTTCGTCCCACTCCCGCTTCCCGCTGCACAGCCGCCTGGCGTTGGCCGTGGCCAGTTCGCTGTTGCTGGCTGCAGCGCTTCCCGCCATGGCCAGCGAGTCACTCGACGCTTGGCAGCAGCAGCGCCACCTGCAGGCCGCATGGGCGCAGCCCACGTCGATGGCGAGCGCGTCGGCCGGCGCCAATGCAGCGGCCGCAACACCCACGGCAGCAGCCAGCAGCACGTCGCTCCTCGG
This sequence comes from Stenotrophomonas hibiscicola ATCC 19867, assembly GCF_000382065.1. Classification (GTDB taxonomy): domain Bacteria; phylum Pseudomonadota; class Gammaproteobacteria; order Xanthomonadales; family Xanthomonadaceae; genus Stenotrophomonas; species Stenotrophomonas hibiscicola. Next base: position 688,127 of record NZ_KB907500.1, read on the forward strand.
TAACGCAGGTGATCCGGCCAGTTGGCACACGGAGGAATTCAACGCCGACTGGGGCCTGGCGGCGACCCACGCCGACGACGCCTATGCGCGTGGCCTGACGGGCACCGGCATCCGCCTTGGCGTGTTCGACAGTGGCACCGGCCTGGACCATCCGGAATTCGCTGGCAAGAACCATCGCAGCATCCACATCGCCGACGTGCTCGCCGATGGCACGCGCTGCACCAACACTGCACAGCTCACTGGCCCCGGCGCCTGCTTCTCAAGTGACGGCGACGACGTGCAGGTCAGCTACGTCGGGTTCAACGCAAACGTCCCGCAGAACATCCGCGATCTGATCCTGGCGGGGCCCTATGTACAGCCCGGTATCGGCTACGAAGTGCACGGCACCCATGTTGCCGGCACCATCGCTGCCAACCGTGATGGCAACGGCATGCATGGCGTGGCCTTCGGCGCCGATCTCAGTGTGGCCCGCCTGTTCTTCAACAGCGCCAGCGAATGGCAGCGTACGGCGACCGGGTATTCGGTAGTCTCGCTGGGCAGCGTCGGGCCGGATTCGTCCGCCGTGGTCGACATGTATGCGCAGATGAATGCCCAGGGCGTGCGCGCGGTCAACCACAGCTGGGGCCTGAGCAAGGAACCCGATGCGGTGCTGATGGACCGGATCTACAACGATCCCGATTATCGCGACTACCTTGCCACTTATGCAGACGGATCACGCGCCAGGGGAATGATCCAGGTCTGGGCGGCAGGCAATTCGCCGGCGCGCGGTGCTGCGGCTCCTGTATCGGCCAGCCCGATCGCCGGCATGTACGCCACCCTGCCGCGTGCCTTCGCCGACATCGAAAAATACTGGCTCAGCGTCGTCAACGTTGGACAGGATTTCACCCTCAGCCTGACCTCCAACAAGTGCGGGCTCAGCGCCAACTGGTGCCTGGCGGCCCCGGGTTCCAACATCAACTCCACGGTCTACGGCGATGACTCCGCCGTTGCGGCGTCGTTGGGCGTTGATGCCAACGGCAACCTGTCGCTCGACGTCACCCAGCGCGTGCCAACCTACAGCTACGGGCTGCTCAGCGGCACGTCGATGGCCGCACCGCACGTCACCGGTGCGCTGGGCCTGTTGTTCGAACGCTTCCCCTATCTGGACAGCGCGCAGGTCCGCGACGTGCTGCTGACCACCGCGCGTGATCTTGGCGCACCCGGCATCGACGAGATCTACGGCTGGGGACTGATGGACCTGCGCAAGGCCATCGAAGGCTACGGCTCGCTGCGCGTGGATACCAACGTGGTGATGAACCAGAAGGCCGGTGGCCTGAAGGTGTGGGAAGGCGACGCCTGGGATGACTGGACCAATGACATCGGCGGCCCCGGCAAGCTGAACAAGTCCGGCATCGGCTGGTTGCGCCTGAGCGGTGACAACAGCTTCAACGGCGCGGTACTGCAGGACGGTACGCTGGAACTGAACGGCGCCAACGCGCTTACCGCGGCGGTCGAAGTGCAGGGCGGCCAGTTCCTGCTTAACGGCAGCCTGTTCTCCACCGCACTGACCACTACCGGTGGCGTGAGTACGGTCAGCGCCAGCGCCGTGCTGAAGGACAGCAACCTGAGCGTCAACGGCGGCGTGGTGTCCTTCAACGGCACGCAGACCGGCGGCACCACCACGGTCGGTGCCAACGGCCTGCTGAAGGGTGTCGGTACGCTCGGCACCACCCAAGTCGACGGCATCATCGCGCCCGGCAATTCAATCGGCACGCTCACCATCAACGGTAACTACGTGCAGGGCGCAACCGGCGTCTATGCCGCCGAACTTGCTCCAGGCGGGCGCAGTGACCAGTTGCACGTGACCGGCACCGCCACCCTGGGCGGTACCCTGCTCGCGCTGCCGGAGCCGGGCACCTATTACCTCGGCGAGCAGTTCAATTTCATCCGCGCCGACGGCGGTCTCAACGGGCAGTTCGCGAAGACCGACTTCAGCGCGTTCTCGCCGTTCCTGCAGTTCAGCCTGGCGTACGGTGCCAACGGAGCACGCATCGACGTGGCCCGTGGTGCATCGCTGGCCAGTGCGGCCACTACGCCCAACCAGCATGCGGTTGCGGCGGCGGCCGATGGCCTGGCGATCAACCAGGGCCTGCCCAAGCCGCTGACACAGCTGTTCCCGCAGCAGGTCGGTGCCGTACTCGATGGCCTCAGCGGCGAGCTGCACGCAGCCACCTCGCTGGCGCTGGTGGAAGGCAGCCGTCATGTCCGTGACGCTGCGTTGTCACGCCGTGCCGGCGCAACCGCACCGGGATCCGATACGGGTGACGCCACCGGTGCCTGGGTGCAGGCACTGGGCGGCAACAGCAGGCTGGATGGCAACAGCAACACCGCGCGCACCGATGCCAACAGCAATGGCCTGCTGGTGGGCATCGACCGCGAGTTCGATGGCTGGCAGGTCGGCGTGCTGGCCGGTACCGGCCGCACCGACGTGAAGCAGCTGGAGCGCCGTGCCAAGTCGAAGATCGACAACACGCACGTCGGCGCCTATGCCAGCCACGCCTGGGGCGGCTTCGGCCTGCGCGGTGGCGTGGCATGGAGCAAGCACAAGGTGAAGAGCACGCGCGATGTCGGCTTCGCCGGCTTCAGTGACAGCCTGAGCGCGCGCTACAACGCGCATGCGCGCCAAGCGTTCATCGAAGCGGGCTATCGCTTCGGCAACGCGGAAGGCGGGTTGGAGCCCTACCTGCAGGTGGCTCGCGTGGAAGTGGACCTCAAGCAGATCAACGAGCGCGGTGGCGCGGCGGCGCTGCACGGCAAGGTGGACGACACCGGCACCACCACCGCTACCGCAGGGCTGCGCTTCGACAAGGGCCTGAAGGCATCATTCCAGCAGGACAGCTGGCTGCATCTGCGCGGTGGTCTGGGCTATCGCCGCGCCTTCGGAGACCGCAGCCAGGTGGCCAACCTGGCCTTTGCCAACAGCAGCACGCCCTTTGCAGTCGAAGGCGCACCGATTGCCGAGAACGCTGTCGTGGCCGAGCTGGGCCTGTCGGCGTGGCTGACGCCGCGGCAGCAGCTGGAGCTGGGCTACAGCGGCCAGTTCGGCAGTGAAAGCCGCGACCATGGGGCCAGTGCTCGCTGGTCCATCCGCTTCTAAACACGTGTTCTCTTGACGGGTTGGGGCGGCCTTGCGGCCGCCCCTTTTTTGCCCCCCCCCAGCGCTATGCGCGACGGCGCAGGGCGGCGGCACCTGCCAGGCTGGCAAGTGGCAGCAGCAACCCATAGGCCACCAGCGGCCACACGGTATCGCCGGGTAGCACAAGGATCACCAGCGTGCCGATGCCTGCCACGATAATGCTCTGCACTGCGTAGTACAGGGCCACCGCCGCACCCGACGCATCGGCGAAATCACGCAGCGCACCGTTGGCAGCCACTGAAACCACCATCACCAGCCCCACCGCGATGCCCCACATGGGCAGCACCACGCCGATCAACGAGGGACGCCACGCGGCGGCCGACGCCATCAGCAGCGCCCCGGCCAACATCACCCACAGGCCGCGCAGGAAGGTACCGCGCACGTTCCAGCGCCCAATGCACGCGTTCGCCATCCGTGCCGTGACGATCATCACCAGTGCCACCGTCGCGAAGGCCAGGCTGAACGACAGCGGCGAGTACTGCATGCGCCCGACCAGCAACCGGGGCGCGACTGAGAAGAACACGAAGAATGTGCCCATGCCCGCGCTGAAGCCCAGCGTGTAGACCCAGAACGCGCCGCTGCCGAGGATGCGTCGTGCCGCCGGTCGCGCCCCGTCATGGCACTGCGGGCGGGTTTCGTGCCAATGCCGCACCGCGCGCAGGCCGGCGATCGTGCCCAGTACACCGAGCAGAACGAAGATCGCGCGCCAGCCGACGGCACCAGCCAGCAGTGCGCCCAGAACAGGCCCCAGCGCCGGCACGAAGGCCAGCATCGAAGCGAACAACCCATACAGCGAGGCGCCTTCGGGTGTATCGGCATAGACGTCACGGACCGTGGCGAAGGTCGCCACCAATGCCGCCGACGCTCCCACCGCCTGTACGGTTCGCCAGGCCAGAAAAGCGGCGCCGCTGCCGGACAAGGCCAGCGCAAACGACGAAAGCGCGAACAGCAACGCCCCCAGCAACAGGACCGGGCGTCGCCCGATGCGGTCGGACAATGGGCCAAACAGCAACTGGCCCAGCCCGAGCGCCAGCAGGTAACTGCTCAACGTGAGCTGCACCAGCGTCGGGGATGTCTGCAGTGCCTGCGGCATCACCGGCACCACAGGAAGATAGATGTCCATGGCCAGCGAGGCCAGGAGGTCGAACGGCGCCATCAGCACAATGGCCGACGGCAACGGGTGGGCCCAACGCGGGGCCTTTCGATTGAACATGGGGAGTCTCCGCCCGGAGTGATCCGGCGGCGATCCATCCACTTCGCGTGCATCGCAGGGATGATCACCGCAACAACGTCTGCATCGTTGTTGCGGCTCAGCGAACTGTCTGCGGACCGTTCCCGTTGCTCATGGTGTTGATCGTTGGCGGTGCGGAACCGGTGCAAGTGTAGCAGCGACCGGTTCAGGGTGGCCGGGGCAGCGGTGCCGCCCCGGCCGCGGCGACCCTGGGGAGTGGGCCGCCGTTGATCGTCAGGCCGCCTTCATCGCATGCTTGCGCGCGCGCATCACGTTGTGGCACTCCTGCACTTCGGGCAACAGCTGAGTGACTTCCTGGCGCACCGCCGGCGGCAGTTCATTGTCCTTCAGCACATCCTTGAACGCGCCCAGCAGGCGATCCTCGGACTCTTCCAGCTCGGCCACGTAGCCATAGTTGGTATCTCCGAACGCGGCGCGGACCTTGCCGTAGAACTGCTGCATCGAACCCACCACGGTGCCATGCTCGGCCGGCTTGCCGCCGCTGGCAGCCACCGAACCGCTCAGCGCCGCGACGATGCGGCCCTTGACGCCGGCGATACGGGTGAACAAGGCCGACAGCTCGGCATCCTTCACCTTGGTTGCGGCCTCTTCGTAGAACGACTTGCCGTCGCGGGCGATCTCGATCAGGTCGTTGAGGCGGTGTTCGATGGTGGACTGGGTGCTCATGGCCTTGCTCCTGTATCTTCGTTTCAGGGGGAGAAAAGCAGCCTCGACTGCGCTGCCTGCGGATCCACTGTGGACATGCTCGTGTGGTTCGCGGGTGAGCAGCGATTGATATGCACATCACTTCACCCAACCCGCACTGACTGCTTCACGCCACAGTGGCGCGTGGCTCACATCGAGCGGTGCTGGCCAGCCTCACCAGGGAACGAACAGGATGATCAGCACGATCACCACGACCGCGGCGAGCGCTCCCATCAGTACGTTTCTCTGGCGCCAACTGGGCTTCGGTTTTCCGGGGGTATTCATGCCTGCTACCTGTCTCTGCGGATGCCCCCGGCAGACTGATGGATCGGCGGCGGTACGTGCGTGCAGGACGCGTGCAGGTGACGTGCAGGGCGCCGCCATCGATGTCGATTTCCGGGACGCCCGCTCGTCAGATCATCAAAGCCCTTCCCTCACCACGCGGACTGCTGCCATGACCGCCATCCTCACCGCCTTCGCCACCTCTCCCGACCGCGGCCAGGGCCTGGCCCGTGACATGCGCGTTCGCTGGGCGCTGGAAGAGCTGGACGTGCCCTATGACGTGCAGCTGCTCAGCTTTGCCGAGCTGAAGCAGCCCGCGCACCTGGCACGCAATCCGTTCGGGCAGATTCCCACCTGGCAGGAGGGCCACCAGGTCCTGTTTGAATCCGGCGCGATCGTCCTGCACCTGGCCGAACAACATTCCGGCCTGCTCCCGGTTGATCCGGATGCCCGCATGCGCGCGGTCATGTGGCTGTTTGCCGCACTGAACACGGTAGAGCCGCCGATTGTCGAGCGCTCCATGGCCTGGGTGCTGGAGCGCGAGCAGCCGTGGTACGCACAGCGGCTGCCGATGCTGGATGAGCGGGTTCGGGCGCGATTGGCGCAACTGTCAACATGGCTGGCCAACGCGCCGTGGCTGGACGGCGATTTCAGCGCGGGCGACCTGATGATGGTTTCGGTGCTGCTGCGTCTGAAGAGCAGCGGGCTGCTTGACGAGTATCCGCTGCTGGTGGCCTATGTGGCACGGGCAACGCAGCGTCCCGCCTATCAGCGCGCGTTTGCTGCGCAGCTGGCGGTATTCCAGAACGGGTAGTTCCGCGCCATGCGTGGAAATACTCAGCGCAAGCTGCGCCGGCAGGCGGCCTGCACCAGCATCAGCTGCGCCACCAGGATCAGCATCGCGCAGCCGGACAGCAGCCACGGATCGATGTACCACTGCGCGTTGAAACTGAAATCACCGGCGGAAATGCGCTTCCAGCCGTTGAAGTGCTGCATCGCTGCGACCACGAACGCGAAGCCACCGGCTGTGTACGACAACCAGGGCACGATGAGGCTCCCCGGGCGCGCGAACAGCGTGAGCAGGCCGAGCACGCCGATGACCGTGCGCTGCACGCGGCAGTACGGGCAGACATAGGCCATCCCGCTCCATTCCACCGCCCAGGCCAGCAGGCTGACCAGCACGGCCGCGCCTGCCGCGGCGTGCAGGACTTTCGGCGTGATCATCATGCCACTCTCGTGTGCCATCCCGTGCCCCTTGGTTGAAAGACCTAGGCAGGGTAGCAGTGCTGCAGCCTCATCCCTTCTTGATGACGGTCCGCTTGCCGATGGTGCTGGTCTTGCCAGCGGTCGGCCTGGCCAAGCCAGGAATCAGGAAATCGGTGACCTTGTGGCCCATCGACACCTTGGACGCCAACCAGCGCGGCATGCGCCCGCGACCGGTCCAGGTCAGGCGCTTGTATTCCGGGTCGCGATACTTGGGCGCGACTTTGCCGGATTTACGGCGGGCGGGTTTGCGGGCGGGCGCAGGTGTTTCCGAGGCTTGGCCGCCAAAGAGTTCTTCGATGGTGTATCCGGCTTCGGCGGCGGCGGCCTTCAGCATCCGGCGCACCGCACTGGCCGGACGGCGGCTGGAAATCAGCTGTTTCCGCCGTTCAGCGGCAACCACCAGGGCACCCAGCTCGCGAAGGCTGAGCGATTCAATATCGATCGTCATGCGGGAAAGGTCTACTGCAGCGCGGCAGCTGTCAAGGCGCCCTGCCCGGCGCGTAGACACGGGCTTCACCGCCGGTGGGCTCCGATCGGCTGCGTCGGCCATCTCCGAGGACCTCGACGTGAGCACTTCATCGCATTCGCTCGCCTACCTGCTTGCACGCATCCTGCTGATGGCCCTGTTCCTGGTCTCCGGGCTGGGCAAGCTCGGTGATCTCAGTGGTACCCAGGGCTACATGGAGGCAATGGGAGTTCCCGGCATCCTGCTCTGGCCGACCATCGCTTTCGAAATCGGCAGCGGCCTGTGCATCCTGCTCGGCTTCCAGACCCGGCTGGTGGCGGTCGTACTGGCAGGTTTCAGCCTGGTCACCGCTTTCATCTTCCACCACAACTTCGCCGATCAGACCCAGCAGATCATGTTCCTGAAGAACCTGGGCCTGGCCGGTGGCTTCCTGCTGCTGGCCTGCACCGGAGCCGGGCGCTACAGCATTGATGGGCGTGGGCGGCGCGGATAAGCAGGCGGCATGCCGCCATCACCCCTGGCCCACGGGCGGGACGCGCTGCAGACGCAGGTTTCGCCATGTCGGCTGGGAGCTGCGGAAATCCACCGCTTCGCCATCGCTGGTGAACAACAAGCCTGGCTCCACTTCAGTGACCAGGCGGATGCCATCGATGTACAGCCAGCCCTGTCGCTGCTCCAGCACAACGGACATCGACGGTTTTCCCCACTGGTCGATGCGATAGCGCCCCAGCCAGGGTTGCCAATGGGGCGCCTGCGGCCCGGTGGGCCCATCGATGGGATCGTTCTGGTCCAGGCCGTCCTCGCCGTTGCTGCATTCCAGGTGCGCCGGCAGCATGTCCGTCGCCGCATGGTAGCGGTACGTCGCAACTTCTCCATCGGTGTCCACGGTGAACAGTTGGTCGCCGTCGATGGCCGCAAAACGGCCGCCCACAGCTTGCGCCCCACGATGCAGTTGCAGTTCACCGCTTCCGGCAACCACGATCTTCGCCTTGCCGCTGCGCCCGATCCAGCTCCCCGCCATCCGCTGCACCTGGTCCTGGTTCAACCTGATCGGCGCCAGGGAAGACAGGGGCACACGCGGCTGACGAGGCCCGAAACGCGCCGACAACAGCTGATCGAGCAGACGCTGGCCAATGCCGTACCCCGCAGACGTCGCGCGATTGAACATCGCGGCAAATCCAGCGTTTGCCTGCCTGCAGTAGGTGAACACGCACCCGAATCCGAAGCCCCCGCCGCGGTGGTGCAGCAGCCTCACCGATGTACTGCCGTAGAGGCGTTCGCTGCGCATGACACCGAGCCCGTAGTCACCGCCCAGGCCGAAACCATGCATCTCGTCCCAAAGGTGAGGCTCGAGCAGTTGCTGCGCACCGGATCGACCGCCACCGAGCAGGAAGCCAAGATACTTCGCCATGTCGGCGGCACTGGTCCAGACGCCTCCCGACACCACCAGCGGCGTCACCGGCGGTACCTGCGCATGGCCTTCCTGGGTTCCCAGTGCCCGCCCCTTGCTTGCCAGGTAGATCGAGGCATCGGCCGTACTGTCGTGCATTCCCAGCGGCTCGAAGATCCGGCGCTGCAGCCAGGCCGGATAGCTGATGCCCGCAACCTGCTCAATGACATGACCGGCAAGGTCGAAGCCCAGGTTGGAGTAGCGATAGCGCGTACCCACTGGAAAGCGCAGCCATGTCTGAGAGATGCTGCGGACGTGCGCATCAAAGCCCGGCGACGCCGGTTCGTAGTTGTTGCCCAGTGGCGCCTCGTGCGTGAATCCCGCGCGATTGGCAAGCAGCAGGCGCAGGCTGATGCGCTCCTGTGGAGCATGCTCGAAGCGGCTGCGCACCGTGAACGACGGCAGATAGCGGGTAATGGGCGCGTCCAGATCAAGGATGCCGTCCTGCACGGCCAACAGCACCGCCACCGCCGCGAAATTCTTCGAGGTGGACTGGATGCTGAACATCGTGCTGGCGTCTACGGCCGCGCTGCCCTGGCCTGATACGTGACCGAAGCCTTCAGTCCAGCGCACCTGTCCGCCTTCGACCAGGCAGACGGCAGCGGCACCGATGCCGCTGCCGTCCATGGCCGAGCGGACCACGCCGCGTTCCGCGTCGATCAGGCTCCCGGTGGTGACGGTTGGCTGCGCCACCGCAGCAACGCCGGTGGCCATGAGCGTGGCCGCCGGAACGGCAGCAGCGTTGGCCAGGAAGGCGCGACGACTGAGCGTACCAGGCATCAGATCACTCCACTTCGGGATGCCGCCATCTTCCCGCCAGCAGAAATGGCGGGGCATGTGTCATTCGGCACAGAGTGCGGTGATCGACAGTGCTGCACCTTCGCCGGCTGCGCAGGCCTCAGCCCGGAGAGAGCGGCAAGCGGATTCCCTGCGCCGCAACAAAGGCGCGGCACTCGCTCCAATAGGCCTGTGGCGGTGCCCGGAGCTCTGGTCGTGACCAGTCGTCGGTGATGTGCAACGGGTCGCCCGGCACCGGGTCCGAAGCGCGTGAAGGACCAGAACGTAAACAAGGACTGAATACGAACCAAGGCGGACCGGGGGAGGCTGCACCACTTTTCCGTTCTCTGCGGGCGATGCAGATGTGCACAAGACGATCGAGTCCATCTCTGGGGACTTGCATGCACTCCGTTTCAGTTGCGCGAGCAGCTCCAACGTTGTTGCGTCGCCTACCCGACCCAGTGTTAATCGCAAGGAAACTGCACCACCCTCATGGAATACAGAAGTTCATCGCAGAAATTCGCTGCAGCACTCGTCGTTGCCGTACTCGCCACGGGAGCGGTGGCGGCCCTTCTCCTCCTTCGCCCCACGCCACAGTCCTCGCAAACGGCACCGAACGTTGAACAGGCGGGCGGGCAGCGCAAGGATCCTTCTGCGCCGACACCCTCGGCTGCGTCACCCGCGTTACGGCCTGCCAACAGCACGAGCATGCTGTTTCCTGGTGTTCCGCAGAATCGCGATGGAATGGAACCCAAGGACGATGATCCATTTGATGGGCGTAGCCGCGAGGAGCAACGCTGGCTGGATGAACATGGCTATCCGAATACCGCGCAGTGGGCTTCCTATTCCAGCGCGCCCGATGCGTTGCTGGAACAAGCCGCCCACGGCGGCGACAAGCTTGCGCGCACCATGCTGGACTCGCGAAAGCTGCCCGATCGAACCGCCTTGGACCGGATGATGTCGTCCGCAGTGGACGGCAACTACTTTGCACTGCAACTGCTTGCGACTCATTTCGCATCCACCGGTCGAGCCGGAAACATCAACGCATACGCGGTTTCGCGCGTCCTGGAGATGCGCGCAGACCCTTCCGCCGCGCTTGGCAGGGAAATCATGTTCTCTGCACCGCTCACTATCGAAGAGCGGATGCAGGGGGAGGCCGAAGCGCTTCGTCTGAATGCCACATTCAACCAGCTCTACCAGGAACGAACCGGCGTCCCGTTCGTTCCCGATTACCGCCCGTTCCCCGTTGACAACTCGCAAGGATGGCAATGAAACCTGCAAGTAAATTCGTCCTGGCCACCGCTGCTTTCACCGTTACCGGTGTTGCTCTGGCCTGCACCGTTCTTCCAATGCTCCCGTTCTCGATATCGGTCGACCTGAAGGATATCGCGGCGGCCAAGCAAGCCGGTGCCTCATCCGCAGATGCGCCCAACCGGGCATTCCTGAAGAAGCTGGATGAGACCGCTGAAAGGACGTTCGGTGCGGATGCATGGCGCAACACGTCCTTCGTCGGCAACGTCATGTACAAAACAAAAATCATGATGATGACCGGCTCAAGCATGATCACCGTCAGCAAGCCGTGCGGGAAGTCGGCAGAAGAGTCAGGCGGCACCGAGGACAGCTTCGCCTCGACACCCCCGTCTGGCGGTGGTGGTGGTGGCAGCACTGGCGGTGGTGGCGGGATCGGCGGCTGGGTCCCCGGTGGTGGCGGGTGCTTCGGCAACTGTCAGCCGCCGCCGCCCGGTCGCGTTGGTCCTATCGAGAATCTGCCACGATCCTGAGGGCACCACAATGAAAGGGCATCGCCGCAAGGTGCTGCCCTTGGCGCCCCTGACGCACCAGCCAGACGCCATCGGGGCGTCGTCACTGGACTTTGCTGGACGTTCAATTGGTGGGCCCACCAGGATTCGAACCTGGAACCAAGGGATTATGAGTCCCCTGCTCTAACCGTTGAGCTATAGGCCCGGCGCAGCGCCACAGTGTAGTGGAGCCTGCGCTCAACCGGCTACCCGCCGGCGCCAAGACACACTGAAAAACCCTCAGCCATCGCTGCGCAACGCCGCGCGCCCAGGCTTGCGCAACAGCTGGCTCACCCAAACCGCGCGCCCATCTCCCGCACCCGCTCGGCGTTCGCCCCCGCCAATGACCGCATTGCTGGCGACTGGATCCGCCCGTCAACAGCCACGCACTGCCAGAATGCTTCAGCCACCGGTGCCGCCCAGCGCAGATGTTGCAGATCACCACTGCCCAGCGGTGCGACCGGCGACAGCGGCTCGTCCGCGCGCAACACGCCCAGCTTTGACGGCGCCAGCGACATCGGCAGCATGTCGTAGACCGGCGCCAACGGCAGCGGGCCGCGATCAACGAAGTGGAAGGCGATGTTGCCGTGGTGCATGTCGCTGTTGCCGATCAGCCGCCCGAACGCGTGGCGTCGGCCCATCGCCTGCACGGTGTCGGCCGTCAGCCAGCCTTGATCACGCAGTTCGGCGCCTGCAACCGGCCACGCTGGGGTGACCTCGCCGGTGAACGCAGACGATAGCGACAGCAGCGAGACCAGGCCTCGCCGCCCCAGCAGATCGGGCGTGCGGTCGAAGCGCTCGATTTCCAGGAAGGTGTGCGTGGGCGACTGCAGCAGTTCACTGGACGCCGCGGCTTGTCCGGACTGGCGCAGGGCCTCAAGCGCCAGATGTTCGCAGACCAGCAGATCGCTCCAGCGCTGGGCGGCGGCGCCTTCATCGGGCTGCGCGAACTTGACCAGCACCGAGCGGCGCCTGCCGTGGACCTCCACGGTGGCGGTGAACTTGGGTTGCTCGCCACCCGGCGAGGAGCCCACGTCCTCTCCGTCCAGCGCAGCACGCGCACGCTCGCGATACTGTGCAAGACGATCGTCGGCCGCAACCCGATCGATCGGCGCCTGCAACGTCTCCATCGCCGCCTCCACAGCAGCGATACCGAGCAGCAGATCGCCCGCTTCAGTCCCGCCAGCGGTTACCAGGGCCATCAACACATCGTCCGGTTGCCAGCCCTTGAGGTCCTTCGGCAGGCCGAGCGCCTGCCCACGGCCATGGGCGAAGCTGCGACCAAGAAATCCCTGCGGTCGCAGGTCATCCAGGTACCACGGTAAGTCAGGAAAGAAGGCAGCAACGCCACCTTCGGGCGCGCGTCGCAGGTTCGGGCAGTCAGGCCCGGCGTCGACATGGAAGCCGCCTCCTACCAGCGCAATTACCCGCCCCAGCTCCTCCAGCGTCGCATCTTCGCGCAGCCGGTACAGCGGCCATTCGCTGCCTGCCCGGGTGGGCCGCCGCAGCGCATAGGCGGTTGCCCGCGTTCTGCCCATGCGCACCACCTGCGGGCCACTGGCGGCCACCAGCCGGCTGAGCGCCATCCGGTCCACCCCCAGACGCTCGGCCAGCGCCGCGGCTGGTAGCGGCTGGCCGGGGGCCAGCTGAGCGATCAGATCCAATACCTGTGGGCGTTGAGCGCGTGGCATGTGCATTACGTAATACGAAGCTTGTTACGTAATTAGCATCAAAAAAACGGGACTGCAAGCACGATCTTGCGTCTATGAGCTTGAAAATAATGGACATATCCACGAAGAGCCAGCTTCGACGCGGATCTTTGTTACATTATTTGTTACGTAATTATATGGCTCAGCAGAGCACAGGCGGGGCGTTACAGGGATGTGGTGGGCAAAGAAAAACCCCGCCGAAGCGGGGTTTCTCTCAACACATCAGCCATCGCCGGATATCAATCGATATCCAGGAAGCTGCGCAACTGCTCCGAGCGGCTCGGGTGACGCAGCTTGCGCAGGGCCTTCGCTTCGATCTGGCGGATGCGCTCGCGGGTCACGTCGAACTGCTTGCCGACCTCTTCCAGCGTGTGGTCGGTGTTCATGTCGATGCCGAAGCGCATGCGCAGCACCTTGGCTTCCCTCGGGGTGAGGCCGGCCAGCACGTCGCGCACGGTTTCAGACAAGTTGATGTTGGTGGTGTTCTCGATCGGGGACTCCACGTTGGTGTCCTCGATGAAGTCGCCCAGATGGGAATCCTCGTCGTCACCGATCGGGGTTTCCATCGAGATCGGCTCCTTGGCGATCTTCATCACCTTGCGGATCTTGTCTTCCGGCATGTCCATTTCCTTGGCCAGCTCCTCCGGCGTGGCCTCGCGGCCGTACTGCTGGAGCATCTGGCGGGAAATGCGGTTCAACTTGTTGATCGTCTCGATCATGTGCACCGGGATACGGATGGTGCGCGCCTGGTCGGCGATCGAGCGGGTGATCGCCTGGCGGATCCACCAGGTGGCGTAGGTCGAGAACTTGTAGCCGCGGCGGTATTCGAACTTGTCCACCGCCTTCATCAGGCCGATGTTGCCTTCCTGGATCAGATCCAGGAACTGCAGGCCGCGGTTGGTGTACTTCTTGGCAATCGAGATCACCAGGCGCAGGTTGGCCTCGACCATTTCCTTCTTGGCCTTGCGCGCCTTGGCTTCACCGTAGGCCATGGCACGGCTGATTTCCTTCAGCTCTTCCAGGTCCAGCTGGGTCAGCTTCTCGATGTCGATCGTCGCCTGCTGTTCGGCAATGATCTGGTCCTTCACTTCGCGCAGGGCCGACGACCACTTCTGCTTGCGCTTCAGTGCGTCTTCCACCCATTCCAGGTTGGTCTGGTTGCCTTCCCAGGAACGGATGAAGTCCTTGCGCGGCATGCGCGCGGTGACGGTGGCCAGGTTCAGCACACGGCGCTCATGCGACTTGATGTCGGCCATGGTGTCGCGCAGCTGCTTGGTCAGCACGTCGGTCAGCGGCAGCGGCAGTTTCAGGGTGACGAACACCGCCGACATCTCTTCGCGCAGGCGCGGCAGGTTCTTCTTGTCGCCCTTGGTCGCGGCCTTCTTGAACGCATTGAAGGCATCGCTCAGCGCCTGCATGCGCGCGGCGACTTCCTCCGGGTCCGGACCGGTCGGTGCGGCTTCTTCCTCGCCACCCTCGACATCATCGTCCTCGTCCTCGTCGCCTTCGGCGTCGGCATCGCTGCTGTCATCGGCAGCGACCGCCGGCGGCGCCGGCTCTTCGTCGACCAGGTCATTGAAGCCGACGATCACTTCGGCCAGGCGCTTCTTGCCTTCCTTGTGGGCTTCGTAGTCGTTCAGCAGCGACTCGACCGACACCGGGAACTGGCCGAGCGCGGCCTGGACCTGGGAGAGGCCTTCCTCGATGCGCTTGGCGATGGCGATTTCGCCTTCGCGGGTCAGCAGCTCGACGGTGCCCATTTCGCGCATGTACATGCGCACCGGGTCGGTGGTACGGCCACCTTCGGTGTCGAGCGCGCTCAGCGCGGCGGCAGCTTCTTCGGCCGCGGTGTCATCGACTTCGCGGTTGCCGGTGTTGCCGTCGTTGAGAAGCAGGGTTTCCACATCCGGCGCAACTTCATGGACATCGATGCCCATGCCGTTGATCATGCCGATGATGTCTTCGATCTGTTCCGGGTCGACCATGTCGTCCGGCAGATGGTCATTGACTTCGGCGTAGGTCAGGTAGCCCTGTTCCAGGCCCTTGCTGATCAGTTGCTTGATTTCGGATTGGGCAGGACGTTCGTTGGCCATGTAGTGCTCGCGCCACCGGCTGGGTAGGAAATAGGGAACGTAGCATTATACCAGCCCGGGGCCCCGCCTGCCGGGCGGTGGTCCCGCAGGCTCAGGGCCGGAGAAGGAAGGTCACAGGACCGTCATTGACCAGGCTGACGACCATATGGGCACCAAACCGGCCTGTTTCCACCCCTGGCGCGTGATTTTCACGGCAGATCTCGACAAATTGATTGAACCCGCGTTCAGCCTCCTCCGGCGCTGCGGCGCTGGTGAAGCTCGGCCGCATGCCCGAACGGGTGTCAGCGGCCAGGGTGAACTGGCTGACCAGCAACAGGCCGCCGCCGGTGTCACGCAGCGACCGGTTCATTTTCCCGGCCTCGTCGGCGAACACCCGGTAGCCCAGCAGGCGCTCGGCCATCCGTCGCAGCTGGGCCTCGGTATCGCCCGGCTCCATGCCCACCAGCGCCAGCAGGCCTGGTCCGATCTGGCCCACGGTTTCATCATCTACATGGACAGCAGCCTGGCTGACACGCTGGATCAGGACGAGCATCTGGGCTTCCAATGAACAGGGCCGGCCACGATAGCAGCGCCCTTGGCTAAACTGGCGCCAATGAATCCGCAACGCAAAGCCCGGCTGGTCCACCGCGCCACCACCCTGTTCGCCCGCCTGCCCTGGCCGCTGCTGCGGGCGTTCGCGCGCACCCTGGCGTGGGCCTGGATCCGTCTCAATGCCCGTGAGAGCCGTGTCACCCGGCGCAACCTCGAACTGGCCTACCCCGACCTGGACAGTGCCGCGCGGGACCGCCTGCATCGCGATCTGCTGCGCTCGACCGCCCTGCAGGCCATCGAGACCCTGCGGCTGTGGAGCCAGAGGCCGGCCGACAACCTGCGCCTGCATCTGAAGCAGCGCCACGGCGAGGCCCTGTACGACGCAGCCCTGGCCAGCGGCAAGGGCGTGATCGTGGCCGCGCCGCACTTCGGCAACTGGGAGCTGCTGAACCAGTGGCTGGCCTCGCGCGGGCAGATCGCCATCGTCTACAAGCCGCCGGAGGACGAGGCCAGCGATGCCTTCCTGCAGCTGGTGCGCGGCGGCCAGAACGTGCAGCAGGTGCGCGCCGAGGGTCCGGCCGTGCGCCAGCTGTTCAAGGTGCTCAAGGACGGCGGTGCCACCGGCATCCTGCCCGATCAGCAGCCCAAGGCCGGCGACGGCGTGTTCGTGCCGTTCTTCGGCGTGCAGGCGCTGACCATGACCCTGGTCAACCGACTGGCCGAGCGCACCGGCGCCACCGTGCTGTACGGCTGGTGCGAGCGCATCGGGCCGGACATGCAATTCGCCCTGCACATCGAACCGACCGACCCGGCCGTGGCCGACCCGGACCCGCAGGTGGCCGCCACCGCGCTCAACGCCGGCATCGAACGCATCGCCCGCCGCGACCCGGCGCAGTACCAGTGGACCTACAAGCGCTATACGTTGCGGCCGCCGGGCAGCGGCGAGGAAGACCCGTACGCAACTGAGGAACACCCCCACTGACGGCCGCCTGCGACCACTGGCCGCACCACGTTGAATACGACGCCGTCGCCCCCATAGAGACTGCGATGTCCGCCTCCCCCGGTCCTGCCATGCCTGCTGCTTCTTCCCTGTTCGGCGATCCGGCCGCGATCCGCTGTGAGCGCGCGGTGGCCGAACTGCGCGCCGGTCGCCCGGTGCTGCTCCACGATGGCCACGGCCAGCGCCTGGCGGTGATCGCGCTGGACAGCGCCACGGCCAGCAGCTTCGCTGCCTTCGCCAATGCCGCCCGCGAGCGGCATTACCTGTTCCTGACCGCCACCCGCGCCCGCGTGCTCGGCGTGGAGGCCCCGCAAGGCGCACGCCTGCCGCTGGCCGGCGTTGCCTTCGATGCCCTCCCCTCGCTGGGCTACCTGCGCGAGCCGGGCCCGATGCCCGACGGCTGGACGGCGGGCGATGCCTTCGATGCCGGCGCGGTGGAGCTGGCCCGCCTGGGCCTGTTGCTGCCGGCGATGGTGGCGGTACGCCTGGACGTTGATGACCGCACCTTCGAGGGCGCCGCCGAGGTGGCCCTGTGCGACCTGGCCGAAGGCGCAGCACATGCGGCCCACGACTACGAACTGGTGGCGCGTTCGCCGGTGCCGCTGCGCGACGTCGGCATGACCACCTTCGCGGTGTTCCGCGGCGGCGTGGCCCAGCGCGACCAGGTCGCGATCATCGTCGGCGAACCGGACCTGTCGGCGGTGGTGCCGGTGCGCGTGCACTCCTCATGCCTGACCGGCGACCTGTTCGGTTCGCTCAAGTGCGACTGTGGTGACCAGCTGCGGCGCGGCCTGCGCAAGCTGAAGGAGCTGGGCGGCGGCGTGTTGCTGTACCTGGACCAGGAAGGCCGTGGCACCGGCATCGCAGCCAAGATGCGTGCCTACGGCTACCAGCACGACGGCCTGGACACCATCGACGCCGATGCGCAGCTCGGCTTCGGCGCCGACGAGCGCCGCTACGGCAGTGCGGTGGCCATGCTGCACGGCCTTGGCATTTCGCGCGTGGCGCTGCTCAGCAACAACCCGACCAAGGCACAGCGCCTGCGCAATGCCGGCATCGAGGTACTGGACTGCATTCCGGTCACCGGCGAGATCACCGCCGAGAACGAGCACTACCTGCGCACCAAGGCCGATCGCGCAGGACATCTGCTGGACGTGGATGCGCTGATCCAGGCTGCCCAGTAACGCAGCCGACCTGCTACCGTCTGCGCGGTGCGGCTACCGCCGCCACCGCTCGCCCTGCCACCTGACGGAGCCCGCGTGACCGACATCTCCCTGACCGCTCCGCCCGCCGACGCGTGGCAGTCGCTGCCGCGCCGCGCCGCGCGGCTGGCGGCATTGGAAGGCGCTTTCGGCGGCCTGTTTGTGCCAGGCCTGCCGCTGGCGGCCGCATGGTGGTTCTTCGATCTACCCGGCGGCGCGTGGGTCGCCGCCCTCGGGCTGCTGGCAGGGGCTGCATGTGGCGCATTTCTCAGCCACCGCCGCCTGGTCCGCACCCGTTGGCGGCTGGACGCACAGGGCCTCGGCCTGCGGCGAGACCTGATGTGGCAGCTGGAAACCCGTATTCCCATTTCGCGCGTACAACACCTGGACCTGCGCAGGGGCCCGCTGGAACGCCGTGCAGGACTTGCCACGCTGATCGTGCATACCGCCGGCACCCGCATGAGCGCGGTAACCGTGAGCGGCCTGGATGAAACCGACGCCGAGCGTCTGCGCGACACCCTTTCGCACCAGCTCGACCAGGACGCTGACGCCCTGTGAGCCTGCCACCGCCTCTGCCTGCAGCACTGCGCGCCGGTAGCGAGGACCACCGCCTGCACCCGTGGTCATGGCTGTTCGTGCTGCTGATGCAGCTGCGCCACTACTTCCTGCCGCTGGTCGCACTGCTGGTATTCGGTCAGCGCGGCGACCGCGATCCGATGTGGGCGCAGTTGATCCCACTGTCGGCGATCGCCGCGCTGGTCCTGGTCTCGGTGCTGCAGTACCTCAGCTACCGTTACCGCATCGGCAGCGATGCGATCACCGTGCGCAGCGGTCTGCTTGCGCGCAACCGGCGCGAGATTCCGTTCGCCCGCATCCACAACGTGGAAGTGCGGCAGAATCCGCTGCACCGGCTGTTCGGCGTGGCCGAGCTGCGCCTGGAGTCGGCCGGTGGCGTGCGCCCCGAAGCGGAAATGCGAGTGCTGAAGCTGGACCAGGCGCTGGCGCTGGAACGTCTCGTGCGCCAGCGCGGGCAGGCACCACAGGCCGCCGACGCTGTCCCCGCGCCTGCGGTCACCGTGGCCGACACCGAACACGTCCTGCTGCGCCTGTCCAGCTGGGACGTGATGCGCATGGGCCTGCTCTCCAATCGGGGCTGGGCACTGGCGGTTGCCGCCTTCGGCGTGCTGTTCCAGACCGTGCCGCGGCCGGTGATGGACGAAGCCATCCAACGTGGTGGCCGCGAGGCTTTCGGTTACGCCAGCCACCTGCACCCCGGCGTAGCAGGCGCTTTCCTGCTGCTGGCCGCCGCACTGCTGCTGGGCTGGCTGGCGCTGCGCGTGCTGTCGGTGGTACTGACCCTGCTGCGCTATCACGGCTTTACCCTCAGCGAGCAGGATCGCCGCCTGACCGTCTCGGCCGGTCTGCTCAGCCGCACCCGCAGCAGTGTCGCGCGTCGCCGCATCCAGGCCTGGACGCTGCGCGAAACCACCCTGCATCGCTGGTTCGGCCTGCGCCAGCTGCGCATCGACAGCGCTGCCGGTGGCCCTTCGCGCGATGAGGACCGCGCCCTGCGCGAGCTGGCACCACTGGCCCAGGCGACGCGCTGCGAGCAGCTGGTGCAGCACCTGTTGCCTCAGCTGCAGTGGCCGCCGACGCAATGGCACTCCATTCCGCAGCGTGGCTGGTGGCGGCTGTGCCTGGGAACGCTGCTGCTGGTACCCCTGTTGGCCGCAGCCGCGTACTGGCGCTGGGGGCCATGGGGCCTGCTGGTGCTGGCGTGGCTGCCGGTGGCGCTGCTGGTCGCTCATCGGCAGATGGCACGCATGGCCTGGCACCTGGACGAGCACTACGTGGCAGTGCGTGGCGGTTGGTGGAAGCGCTGGTGGCGCTGGGCCGAACTGGACAAGGTGCAGGGCCTGCGCCTGCTGCGCTCGCCGCTGGACAAGCTGTTGGGCACCAGCAGCCTGCAGCTGGATACTGCCGGCGCGCATGGCGATGTGGCATTGACCCTGCACCATCTGCCGCAGGCACAGGCGCAGCAGGTGATGGATCAGCTGGCTGCGGCGCTGGCGCGGCGCAAGCTGCGCTGGTAGGTAGTGCCGGCCGCTGGCCGGCAACCGCAGACATCCCCGAGCTTGCCGGCCAGCGGCCGGCACTACCGCGAGCGGGGGCGCGCATCCACGCACGGCATGGATCTACTCTAGAGCCGAGCCAATGCTCGGCTTACCGCTGCGACGGGCCCCAATAGCCCAGGTCCCTGCGGATCTGCAGATCACGCATCCAGCTGCCGAACGGCTTGCGCCGCAGCGCACCCATTTCACCGGACAGGAAATCCTCGGTGGCCGCGATTACCCGCTCGCTGGACAGGCCGTCGCGGTACGGATGGATGGCGTCGGCATAGCGCACGATCTCCGCCTGCAGCGCCGCGTCCGGGTGCAGCGCACGCGTCAGCATCGCCTGCAGCTGCGCAGGATCATTGAAGTCGATCATGTGTGGCTTGGGCACGCGGTTGCGGAAGGTCACCACCGGCTTGTGCTGCACGATGAACTCCGAAACGATCGACGAGGTATCCGACACCAGCACGTCGGCGGCGCGCTGCGCGGACATCACCTGCTCCGGCTCGATGAAGCGGGCATTGGCGCCGGCCAGCGCGCGGTAGCGTTCGAACAGGTCCTGCGGGCACTTCGGGTGCAGGGTGAGAAGCCAGTAATGGTCACCGGCGGCGATATCGGCGGCGATCTGCGGGTGCAGGTGCGGCGCTGCGCTCAGGCGCTCGGTGAAGGTCGAACCGAACAGGATCACCGGGCGTCCTCCAGCGGCGGCGCGCAGCGCGGCGCTCTCGCCACCATCGTCGCGGAACAGCGGATCCAGCTTCGGCCAGCCCGTCTCGGCCACCGCGAAGTGGCCCTGCAGGGCCGCGATCTCACGAAACGGCGCGGTGGTGGCCGGCCCCTGCGTGCAGTACAGGTCGAACATGCCGCGCACCCGGAAGTGGCCGCGCGCGCTGTCCCGCTTCTCCACGTTGAAGCCATGGAAGAGCTGCACCTTGGCGCCCGAAAGGAACGTCGGCACCCAGTTGGCCGCGCTGAACACCGCCCGCGGACGCAGGGCCAGGGCCTGCTTCAGGCCCACGTTGGGCACCCCCGGCAGGCTGCTGCCGGCCGCGCCGTCCTCGAACCAGGCCGCCACCTCCTGCCCGGATGCGTGCAAGGCCTGCGCCAACGGGGCGAGAATAGGCAGCGCATAGCGCTCCGTCGCAAACAACAGGTACCCGGCCATCATGTCCTCCACGACCGCTCCCATCGAACGGCCTCGCATCTCGGCGTGCATTATCGCGTTCAACGAGGCCGGGCGCATCGGCGACTGCCTGGCCTCGCTGGCGTTCTGCGATGAGATCGTGGTGGTGGACTCGTACTCCACCGATGCCACCGTCGCCATCGCTGAAGCTGCCGGCGCCCGTGTTCTGCAGCGCCGGTTCGACGGTTTCCGCAGCCAGAAGGCATTCTGCGTCGAGCAGGCCCGCCACGACTGGGTACTGTGCCTGGATGCCGACGAACGGATCAGTCCAGAACTGCGCGCGGCCATCGAACAGGCCCGCGACAGTGGCTTCAGCGGCCATGCCGGCTACCGTTTCGCCCGCCTGTCGGAGTATTTCGGCAGGTTCCTGCGCCATGGCAATGCCTACCCGGACCGAGTGTTGCGCCTGTTCGACCGCCGCCAGGGCGGCTGGCGCGGCAAGCGCGAGATCCACGAGGCTGCCAGCGTCGACGGCAGCGTCGGTACACTGCGTGGCGACCTGGTCCACTATCCGTACCGCTCCTTGCAGCAGCAGCTGGCCAAGACCGAGAAATACGCGCGGATGATGGCCGAGCACGAGTTCGCACGCGGCAAGCGGGCCACGCTGGGCAAGCTGGTGCTGGCGCCGGCCTGGCGGTTCTGGCGCGGCTTCCTGTTCCGTGGCGGCTTCCGCGACGGCTGGCATGGACTGGTCTATGCCTACGTACGCGCCAACTACGTGCGGCAGAAAACCATCATGCTGTGGATGCTGGGCAACGGCCAGGCCGTGGCTGACCCGCCGGACCCCTGATCGCCCGGCCCTGTCCGGGGCGCCGCTGGATCACGCCCCGGTGATTGCCCGGTGGCGCGCGCCCTCGACGATCGACAGGCCGGTCAGCAGGCCGACCAGGGTCACGTAGAAACTGGCTGTCATCTGGTGCGCGAACATCGACTGGGTCAAGCCGCACAGTGCGTAGGTGATCACCAGCATGATGCCGGCTGCGGCCGGCCCCCGGAAGGTCGACCGTCCGCTGCGGCGATGCAGGCGCACGAACAACCAGAGCGGGATGCCATACACCGCCAGCAACAGCAGCAGGCCCGGTACGCCCTGGGTCGCTGCCCATTCGGCAACATCGTTGTGCGCATGCCCCAGGTGGCAACGCAACTCTTCCGGGTTCTCACGGCAGACCGGCACGCGCAGCATCGCGCTGTCGAAATGACCGATGCCAACACCCACCAGCGGGTGGTCGAGGAAGGTCTCCCAGGCCACCTGCAGGCGTTCCACGCGGGCACCGGCGGAAGAATCACTGTCGCCCAACTCCATCCGCTGCACGTCACTGTGCAGCTCGCTCAGGCGGACCTGGTGGCGCAGTTCCGGTACCGACAGCAGCAGGGTCGCACCGATTGCCAGCATGCCTGCCAGCACCGACAGGCGCGCCGCGCCGGTACGCCAGCGCAGGCTCAACGTCAGCACCACCAGCAGCGCCAGCAAGGCGGCGAACACACCGCGGCTGCCGGTCAGCACGATGGTGCCGCAGCCGGCCGCCATGCCGAGGATCACCAGCGACCAGCGCCGCGACGGGCGACAGAACACCAGCAGCACCATCAAAACCATCACGATGTCGGCCAGCACGATGGCGTTGGTGAACAACTCTGCGCGCGGGGCGCCACCCAGCACCTGCCACAGTGACATCGCGAAGGCGGCGAGCAGGCCGGTCAATGATCCGTACCAGAGCCACCGCACGTCGGGACGCAGCGCGCAGACCCACAGCGCGATCCACGGGATCACCACGAACCGCGACCGGTTGTCGACGTCACGCAGGCCCTGCTCGAACAACACTACCGACATTAGGCCGAGCGCCAGCACCGCCAGCATCAGCCAGGCCAGCACTTTCACCGGCTGGCCGGCCATCCCGCGCGCGCGCCACAGCAGCTCCGGCGCCAGCAGCGTGCTCAGCAGCAGCAGCAGGCCATACGGCAACAGGTTGATGGGCACGGTCAGCACCAGTGCCGGCAGGCAGAACAGGCCCAGTTGGGCCAGCCCATGCGCCACCCGCTGACGTCCGCCGGCGGGAGCGCCCAGCGGATCGCCGGCCATGAGGTTCAGGTTGTCCGGTGAAGCTGGCACGTCGGGAAGTATCGCTGCAATCGGCTGGAAAGAACGGGAAGGGGCGGTGCAGGCCATCCCGGCCTGCTGTTTTACTGCCTTTGGTCCCGCTTGGGCAGACTGGACAAGCAGGAAGGGGGGGACTAGTCATGTTCCTGCAGACGCCGTTCACGCTCCCGCTCCTCTGCGGTGACCACGCAGGGCACCTTCACCGCCGTCGCCGGCACCAGCCACCAGCGCCGCCGGTTGGCTACGCCGGCCAGTTCAGAGCGGCTGCGGTCGACGCACGACAGCATTGCGTACTCGTGGACCAGCAACCAACGGCGTTCGGGCGCAAGCCGCTGCCAGCGCGTGGCCGCAATCAGCTGCTCGTCCCAGTCCGCCTCGAAACCGAAGGTCGCTGCGGGGCGGTCGGCCAGCAGCAGATGCTGCTCCTTCCAGGCCACCAGCCCAAGCTCGGCATCCGGGCCCAGGCGTGTACCAACCGTGCGCATCAGGCCGCGGGCGGAACTGGAATCGTTCAGCAGCGGGTAGCCGACCAGGCTGTACAGCACCCAGACCATCGCCAGGGTCGACACCAGCGCCAGATGCCGGCGACGACCGCAGGCCAGCAGGCTCAATGCGCCCCACACGCCCATCGCCAGGATCGTCCAGGCCAGCGCGTCGACGGCGCCGGGCGCCAGTCCGCGGCTGTGGGTCAGGCGCAGCTCGAAGGCCGGGTCGCCCAGCACCGCCATCGCGCCAGCCAGGACCAGGCCCAGTGACAGCAGGCCGGTGAACACTCCCACCACGGCCTGCACATCGCGCCGCTTCAGCAGCCCCGGCAGCAACGGCGCCAGCGCCAGGCAGAACATCGGCAGCGCCGGCAGGATGTAGACATCGCGCTTGCCGTCGGGGATCGAGAAGAACAGCACCACCATCAACCACCAGGACAGCGGCAGCAGATAGCGCGGATCGCGCCGGCGCAGCCGCCGCAACCAAGCCGGAAGCGCCCACGGCAGCAGCAGGAACGCGGGGATCCACATCGACGGCATGATCGCCAGGAAGTACCACCAGGGCTGGTGGTGGTCCCACGAGTGCGTATAGCGACGCGCCGTCTGCTGGAACAGGATGTCGTCCATGTACGCGCGGTATTCGTCCGAACCGGTGGCAAAACCGGCCAGCAGCATCGGCGCCAGCCACAACGACACCGCCAGCAGGAAGGCCAGCGGCGCCAGCCAGAAGCGGGCATCGCGCGCGTGCAGTGCCACCCGTGGCCATTGCAGTACCGCAGCGGTCACCGCCGGCACGATCATCAGCAGCGCCAGCATGCCCACGCCCTTGGTGATCACGCCGATGCCAGCGAAGAACCAGCCCAGCCACCACCAGCGCCAGCCTGGTCCCAGCAACAGGTGGCGCAGCAGGCCGTAGTTGGCCAGGGTGATGAACAGCAGCAGCAGTGGATCGATCTGCGCCTTCTTCGCCTGGAAGGTGAACTGCAGCGCGAACAGCAGCGCCCAGCCGGCGTAAAGCCCCACCCGCCGTGTCCACAGCCGCCGCCCGAGGTCGACCACGCACCACAGCGTACCCAGTGCCGCCAGCAGCGACGGCAGCAGGAAGGCCACGCGCCACTGCCCGACCAGGCCGTACAGCGTAGCCTGCCACCACATCAGCATCGGCGGCTTGTCCGAATACAACTCGGTACCGCGGTGCGGGAACAGCCAGTGGCCGCTGTCGACCATCTGCTTGGCCACCAGCGCAAAGCGCGGCTCGTCCGATGGCCACGGATCACGAAGGCCCAGCCCGGCCCCCAGCAGCAGCAGGGCCATCGCCACGAACAACCACGTCTCGCGCGACGCGCGGGAATTCAGCATGGGACTCGGAACGTCAGCGGGGGGTCAGGCTGTTTTTAGCAGACGCGCGTAAAAGAATCCGTCAGCATCGCTGTCACCCGGCAGTCGCTGGCGCGCGATTCCCTCGCAGTCCAGGCCGAATCGGTCATCCAGCGGCTCTGCCACCGCGTCCGGGTGCCATTTCAGGAACGCCCGCACCTGGTCGATGTTCTCCGCACGCAGGATCGAGCAGGTGGCATACAGCAGCACGCCGCCCGGACGCAGCATCGACCAGCAGGCCTCCAGCAGGCGGGCCTGCACACCGACCAGCGCATCGATATCCTCGGCACGTCGGTGGAACATCACATCCGGCTGCCGCCGGATCACGCCGGTGGCCGAGCACGGGGCATCGAGCAGGATCGCGTCGAACGGCACGCCATCCCACCAGGCACCCGGATCACTGGCATCGGCAGCCAGGGTCTGCGCATGCTCGCCCACGCCAGTGCGAACGTAGGTGTCACGTGCACGGGCCAGGCGGCGCACGTCGATATCCAGCGCCAGCAGGCGCAGGCCGGGGTCGCGCTCCAGCAGGTGCGCCGACTTGCCACCGGGGGCCGCACAGGCGTCCAGCACGCGGGCACCGGCCGCCGGGGCCAGCGCGTCGGCCGCACACTGCGCCGACAGGTCCTGCACCGAGATGGCGCCTTCGGCGAAGCCGGGCAGCTGATTCACGGCAACCGGCGAGGCCAGGCGCAACGCGTCGGCGCTGAGCGGACTGGCTTGCGCGGTAATGCCAGCTTCGGCCAGCGTCGCCAGTGCCTTGTCGCGGCCGCCCTGCTGGCGGTTGGCGCGCAACCACAACGGCGCCGGCTGCAGGCTGGCGGCAAAGATCGCCTCGGCCTGGGCCGGCCAGTCGCGCTCGACGGCATCGGCCAGCCACGCCGGGAAGGCATCGCGCGCAGGCTGTTCCGGGAAACCTTCGCGCTGCGCGCGGCGCAGGATCGCATTGACCAGGCCCGCCTGGCGCTCACGACCAAGGGCACGCGCGGCATCGACCGTGGCCGACAACGCCGCGTGCGCCGGCAACGCCAGCACGTCCAGTTGGGCGAACCCGACCATCAGCAGCGTGCGCAGGTCGGCATCACGCGCCGACAGCGGCTTCTGCATCCACGACTGCAGCGCCGCGTCATAGGTACTGCGGCGGCGCAGGACGGCGAAGCACAGCGCTTCCAGCAGCGCGCGGTCGCGGCTGTCGGCCAGCTTCGGCAGCGCCCAGGCCAGTTCGGCCTTCAGCGACCGGCCACGGGTGAACACCTGTGCCAGCACGCGTGCGGCCAGCATGCGCGTGGCCGCTCCCGGCGCCGCCTTGGCGACGGAGAAATCGTTCTGCTTCGACACCGCTTATGCTCCCACGCGCAGATCGCGGCGGGCGTTGAGGTAGTCGGCCGCAGTAATCGCCTTGCCACCTTCCCGCTGCAGTACACGCAGGCGCAGTGCGCCCTGGCCACAGGCGATGTCGATGCCATCACGGCCGGCGGCCAGCACCGTGCCCGGCGCCTGGCCGTGGTCTGCCTCCAGTGCCACCGCGCCATGGATGCGCACGCGTTCGCCGGCCAGCGTTGCCTCGGCGATCGGCCACGGATTGAACGCGCGCACGGTACGCGCCAGCGCGCTGGCGTCCTGCGCCCAGTCCAGCCTGGCTTCGGCCTTGTCCAGCTTGTGCGCATACGTCACGCCCTGTTCCGGCTGCGGCCGCGCGATCGGCTTGATGCCCGCGCGCAGCAGGCCCAGGCCATCGGACAACACCTGGGCACCAAGCTCGGCGAGCTTGTCATGCAGCTGGCCGCCGGTATCGGTGGCCGCGATCGGCAGCTCCTGGTGCAGCAGCACCGGGCCGGTATCCAGGCCGGCCTCCATCTGCATGAGGCAGACGCCGGTCTTCGCATCGCCGGCCTGGATCGCACGCTGGATCGGCGCGGCACCGCGCCAGCGCGGCAGCAGCGAGGCATGCACGTTCCAGCAGCCATGGGTCGGAATGGCCAGCACCGCCTTGGGCAGGATCAGGCCGTAGGCGACCACCACCATCAGGTCCGGCTGCAGGTCGCGCAGCTGCCGCTGGGCAGCTTCATCCTTCAGAGATTCGGGCTGGTAGACCGGAATGCCACGGGCCACGGCTTCGAGCTTGACCGGCGACGGCGCCAGGCCACGGCCACGGCCGGCCGGGCGGTCAGGCTGGGTATAGACGGCCACGACCTCGTGGTGGCGCGCCGCAGCGCGCAGCGACGACACCGCGAATTCCGGCGTACCGGCAAAGACAATCCTCATGGCTACCCCACTTGCAGGATGGATTCGTGCAGGAAAGAAAACGGCGCCGTCGGCCGGCGCCGTACAGCCCGCGCGCGTCGCGCAGGCACGGGCCACCCGAAGGGTGGCCCGGATTGGCGATCACGCCACGTGCTTGCGCTGCTTGGCCAGCTTCTTGCGCACCATCTCGCGCTTGAGCGGCGACAGATAATCGATGAACAGCTTGCCGTCCAGGTGGTCCATCTCGTGCTGGATGCAGGTGGCCAGCACTTCGCCAGCCTCCAGCTGCTGTTCCTTGCCGTTGCGGTCCAGGTATTTCACGGTGATGGTATCGGCACGGGTCACGTCGGCGAAGATGCCCGGAACCGACAGGCAACCTTCCTGGTACACCCGGCCCCCTTCCCTGGCGACGATTTCCGGGTTGATGAACACCTGCGGTTCATTCTTTTCTTCGCTGACATCGATGACCATGAAGCGCTTGTGCACGTCCACCTGGGTGGCAGCCAGGCCGATGCCCGGCGCGTCGTACATGGTCTGGAACATGTTGTCGATCAGTTCCTGGAAGGCCGGCGTGGTGACTTCAGCGGCGTCGATCAACGCGGCCTTGGTACGCAGGCGCGGATCGGGGAACTCGAGAATGGGGAGAAGGGCCATGGCTGTTTCCGGGTAATGGGCCGGCACGCCGGCATACGTCGCAGATTCTAGCTCCAACGCTTGCCTTGCGCCCCGGTTTCTGGACTATAGTGCGCGGACCTGTTGGGGAATCAGGGCTTCACACCTATGTTGCTTCGTTTTCGTACGGTCGTCGCCGCGGCGATGCTGACCGTGGCTGCCTATGCTACCGCCGTGGAAGTGAATGGCGGGCACCCGGACACCTATGTGGTCCGAAAAGGGGATACGTTGTGGGATATCGCCGCACGTTTCCTGCAGAAGCCCTGGCTGTGGCCGGAGATCTGGCAGGCCAATCCACAGATCGCCAATCCGCACCTGATCTATCCCGGTGACGTGCTCAGCCTGGCCTACCTGGACCGGGTGACCGTCGCTGCCAAGCCCGGCCCGCGCCAGGAAGCCCCGATCGATGCCATTCCGCTGGCCCAGGTCGAGCCGTTCCTGAAGCAGCTGAGCGTGGTCGACAGCATCGACCAGCTGCCCTACGTGGCCGGCCTGGAAGAAGAGCGCCTGCGCGTCACCAGCGGCAGCGCGGTGTACGTGCGCCTGGCCGACGCCCAGCTGGGCCAGCGCTGGGCCGTGGTCCGCCCGACCGTGCGCTACGCCCAGCCCAAGCCCACCGAGGACCTGACCGCCAACGGCGACGTCACCCCGGGCAGCGGCAACCTGTGGCGGGCCTACAACGCCCCCAACCACCGCCGCGGCGTGCTTGGCTATGAGCTGGCCCAGGTCGCCACCGGCACCATCACCCACGTCGCCGGCGGCAAGGTCGAGGCGTCCACCCTGGTGCTGGACAAGAACGAGGGCGGCCGCGAGGTACGTGCGGGCGACCGCCTGGTCCCGGTCGAGGCCAGGCCCTACGACCTGCAGTTCATCCCCCATGTCCCGGCCGCCGGTGTCGAGGGCGTCGACGTGCGCGTGCTGGCCGTTGCCGACATGTTCACCGCTGGTGGGCCGCGCGACGTGATCGCGATCTCCGCAGGCCGCGCGCAGGGCGTGGACAACGGCACCGTGTTCTCGCTGTGGCGCCCGGGCCGCCACGTGGCGCACCGCATGAAGTACCCGAACTCCTCGCGCATGGATGATTCGCTCAGCACCGGCGCCGGCCGCGTCTCGCTGCCGGACGAATACGCCGCACACGCCATGGTGTTCCGTACCTTCGACAACGTCAGCTACGCACTGGTGATGCAGGGCGTGAAGCCGGTGCGCGTTGGATACAACGCACTGCACCCGGATGCGCGGTAGAGTCGACTGTTAGTCGACTGCTCTTCACCGCCCCCCGAAAGCGCCCGCGCTGCGCGCGGTAGTCGACTGACAGTCGACTCTACAGGGGCGGTCTCCGGCAAAGTCTGACAGCCACATGCGAAGGCGCCCTAGGGCGCCTTTGTTGCATGCGCTCGATAGTGGGGGGATGACCAACCAAGCTGACGAGGCGCTGCTGCGCCTGTTGATGGCAGGCGGCGCGCTGGCACCACGGCGGGCCCTGCTGCAGGCCGCAGGCAGGGCGGAAACCGCGATCGCGCAGGGTGCCGCGAACTGGCGCGCGCACGGTTGCACGCCAGAGCAGTGCGCCGCACTGGACCGCCCCGACGCCCGGGCCTTGGCCGTAGCACGGCGCTGGCTGGAAGACGACAACCAGCACCTGCTGGCCTTCACCGATCCGGCCTTCCCCCCGCCCCTGCTGGATGTCCCCAATCCCCCCCTTGCGCTGTTCATCGCCGGCGACCCCAGCCGGGCCTGGCGCCCATCGGTTGCGCTGGTCGGCAGCCGCTCGCCAACGCCGGGCGGACGCGCGCTGGCAGCCCGGTTTGCCGGCTGCTTCGTCGACGCCGGGCTGGCGGTGACCAGCGGCCTGGCGGCGGGCATCGATGCCGCCGCCCACCAGGCCACGCTGGACGCGGGGGGCTGCACCGTGGCGGTGATCGGCACCGGACCGGACCGCGCCTATCCGGACAGCCACGCCCGGCTGCAGGCGCGCATCGCCGCCGAAGGCGTGGTGCTCAGCGAGTACCTGCCCGGCACGCCCGCACGCCCCGGCCACTTTCCTGCCCGCAACCGGCTGGTAGCCGGGCTGGCCCTGGCCACGGTGGTGGTCGAGGCCGCCCAACGCTCGGGTGCCCTGATCACCGCACGCCTGGCCGCCGAGGCCGGCCGCGAGGTCTGCGCCCTGCCCGGCTCGGTGCTCAATCCGCGCGCTGCGGGCTGCCACAGGCTGATCCGCGAGGGTGCCGCACTGGTCGAGCGCCCGGAGGAGGTCCTCGAACTGCTGGCCCCCGCCCTCCGCCAGCAGCTGCCGGGCTTGCAATCACGGCTGGCCACCCCCACTGAACAGGCACCGCCTGCACGCCTGCCGGCGCACTGGGCCGACGACCCTGACTACCAGTGCTTGTGGCGGGCGCTGGAGCACAACCCAAGCAGTATGGATTCACTGATCACACGCTGTGGATTGACGGCGCCCCAGGTGTCCTCCATGCTGCTGGCCATGGAACTGGCGGGAATCGTGGTGTGCGTACACGGCCGCTACTGTCGAACTCCCTAGTTTCTTCACCTCCACAGCGTCGCGCGACGCAGGCCGAGGGGCAATGAAAGAGAGCATCCTGGATGTACTGCTGTACCTGTTTGAACACTATTTCAGCGAAGATGCGGACCTGATCCGTGACCGCGATTCGCTCCAGAACGGCCTGATCCAGGCCGGTTTCAGCCCAACCGAGATCAACAAGGCGTTCGACTGGCTCGATGCCCTGGCCGCGCAGCGGCCGAGCGTGGCCCAGGCTCGGGTCGATGGCCCCGTTCGCGTGTACCACGGCCCCGAGCTGGACAAGCTGGACGTGGAATGCCGCGGGTTCCTGCTGTACCTGGAACAGCACGGCATCCTCGATGCCGACCAGCGCGAGCTGGTGCTGGACCGGGCAATGGCCCTGGACCAGGACGAACTGGACCTGGACGACCTGAAGTGGGTCGTGCTGATGGTGCTGTTCAACCAGCCCGGCTCCGAGGCGGCGTATGCCTGGATGGAGACGCAGATGTTCATGGACGAGCCAGAACCCCTGCACTGACCGTACACTTGGGGGCATAGCGCATTCAGGAGCGTCCCCGTGAGCGAGTGGTTCCATGCAGAAGGCAACCGGCAGCAAGGCCCGCTGCCGGCGGAACAGTTGGTCGAATTGTTCCGCAACAACCAGATCTCCCTGGACACCCTGGTCTGGCGCGACGGCCTGCCGCAATGGCAGCCGTTGCGCACCGTGGTCGACGAGCTCGGCCTGATCGTGCCGGCGCTGGACGCCGCTGCACCGCCCGTGGAACCCGAACCGGAGCCGGCAGCACCGCCTCCGCCGCAGCCACCGGTGCTGCCACCGTCCACGCCCTACGCCACCAGCGCAGCGGCCAGCGCCCTGCCGACGCCGAAGAAGAAGCTGTCCGGCTGCGCCCTGACCGCCATCATCGGCGGCGGCCTGCTGCTGGTGCTGGTACCGATCGTGGCCATCCTGGCCGCCATCGCGCTGCCCGCCTACAACGACTACACCCTTCGCGCCAAGGTCGCCGGCGCAGTGACCGCACTGCAGCCGCTGAAGGACCAGGTGCAGCATTTCGCCGATGACGAAGGCCGCTGCCCGGGTGGCAACGACGCCGGCTTCCCGGCCCCGGGTGATTTCGGCCATGCAGGGCTGTCAGCGGTGAACATCGGTCGCTTCAACAACGGCCACTGCGGCATCGAAGCCACCCTGGCGCTGCCCGGCAAGAGCCTCGATGGCGATCTGCTGTGGCTGGAATACGATCGCGACAGCGGCCGCTGGGAATGCAGCGGCGAGAGCAACGACAAGTACCTGCCGCCGTCGTGCCGCGGCTGAACCGCGCGCACGCCAGCACCTCCAAGGATGATTCAACAGGGAACATGCAATGACTGAGTGGTACTACGCCGAAGGGCAGCAACGCCAGGGCCCGCTGCCGGTCCAGGAGATCCGCCAGCGCTTCCAGCGCGGCCAGCTCAACCTGGACACCCTGGTCTGGCGGGAGGGCATGGCCCAGTGGGCTGCGCTGCGGCAGATGGTCGACGAGCTCGGCCTGCAGACGCTGGCCGATGCCAGCACTGCCAGCAGCAGCGGCGGGTTCGACCTGCGCAGCGACTACGCCGCCATCGACAGCGGCACCGCACCGCTGCCCGGCACCGGCGCGCTCAGCAGCTCGCCTTACAGCGCTCCAGCGGCCACCAGCAGCGGTGGCCACGCGCAGCCGGTGGTTGGCGGTGAAGTGGTCTACGCAGGCTTCTGGAAGCGTGTGGCGGCCTACATGATCGATTACTTCGTGCTGGTCGTCCCCGGCAGCATCATCGGTGCCATTCTTGGTGCGATACTCGGCGCCAGCATGGGCGCGGTGGGCAGCGGCGAATCGGCCATCGAGATCGTTGCCCAGCTGGCCAGCGCCCTGATCAACCTCGGCATCGGCATGGCCTACTACACCTGGTTCCATGCCTCGCAGGGCGGCGCCACGCTGGGCAAGATGGCAGTCGGTATCAAGGTGGTGCGCGGCAACGGCGAACGCCTGACCAAGGCCCGCGCATTTGGTCGCTACTGGGCCATGCTGCTGAGCAGCTTCACGCTCGGCATCGGTTTCCTGATGGCCGCCTTCACCGAACGCAAGCAGGGCCTGCACGACATGGTCTGCGACACCCTCGTGGTCGACCGCTGGGCCTACACCGACCAGCCGCAGCTGCAGCGCCGGGAGCTGGGCACGGTAACCGTACTGGTGCTCGTGCTGACCGGCCTGCTGTCTCTGGTCGGCCTGGCCCTGCTGGTGTTCGCGGTAGGCTTCATCGCCAAGATGGCCTCGTGAACGGCCATCCTCACGCCTGGCTGCTTGACACGGGCCGGCCGGGCGTGATTCCTCTAATAAGGTGAAACCTGAACGCCCGGCACATTACCGGGCGTTCAGTTTATGGATTTGCCCGTGGCCGCTTCACTAATGCGGCCGTTTGCTCCACCCTAGCGGCCCCTTCTCCCGGTCCGCCCACAGACCTCTCCCGACATGCCCAAGCACCTGCTCATCGTCGAATCGCCAGCCAAGGCCAAGACGATCAACAAATACCTCGGCAAGGACTACACCGTCCTGGCCTCGTATGGGCATGTGCGTGACCTGATCCCGAAGGAAGGCGCGGTCGACCCGGACAACGGGTTCGCCATGCACTACGACGTGATCGACAAGAACGAAAAGCATGTCGATGCGATCGCCAAGGCCGCCAAGGGTGCCGACGACATCCTGCTGGCAACCGACCCGGATCGCGAAGGTGAAGCGATCAGCTGGCACATCGCCGAGATCCTGAAGGAACGCGGGCTGGTCAAGGACAAGCCGATGCAGCGCGTGGTGTTCACCGAGATCACCCCGCGCGCCATCAAGGAAGCGATCAGCCAGCCGCGCGCGATCGCCAGCGACCTGGTCGATGCCCAGCAGGCGCGCCGCGCGCTGGACTACCTGGTCGGCTTCAACCTGTCGCCGGTGCTGTGGCGCAAGGTCCAGCGCGGCCTGTCCGCAGGCCGCGTGCAGAGCCCGGCGCTGCGCATGATCGTCGAGCGTGAGGAAGAGATCGAAGCCTTCGTCGCCCGCGAATACTGGTCGATCGCGGCCGAATGCGCGCACCCGTCGCAGCACTTCAACGCCAAGCTGGTCAAGCTGGACGGGCAGAAGTTCGAGCAGTTCACCATCACCGACGGTGACACCGCCGAAGCCGCCCGCCTGCGTATCCAGCAGGCCGCGCAGGGCTCGCTGCATGTCACCGATGTGGCCAGCAAGGAGCGCAAGCGCCGCCCGGCGCCACCGTTCACCACCTCGACCCTGCAGCAGGAAGCCTCGCGCAAGCTCGGCTTCACCACCCGCAAGACCATGCAGGTTGCGCAGAAGCTGTATGAGGGCGTGGCCATCGGCGACGAAGGCACCGTCGGCCTGATTTCGTACATGCGTACCGACTCGGTGAACCTGTCGCAGGACGCGCTGGCGGAAATCCGCGACGTGATCGCCCGCGACTACGGCATCGCCTCGCTGCCGGACCAGCCCAACACCTACCAGACCAAGTCGAAGAACGCCCAGGAAGCGCACGAAGCGGTGCGCCCGACCTCGGCCCTGCGCACCCCGGCCCAGGTCGCACGCTTCCTCACCGACGACGAGCGCCGCCTGTACGAACTGATCTGGAAGCGCGCCGTCGCCTGCCAGATGATCCCGGCCACGCTCAATACCGTCAGCGTCGACCTGTCGGCCGGCAGCGAGCACGTGTTCCGTGCCAGCGGCACCACGGTGGTGGTGCCCGGCTTCCTGGCCGTGTACGAGGAAGGCAAGGACAGCAAGAGCGCCGAGGACGAGGACGAAGGCCGCAAGCTGCCGGCGATGAAGCCGGGCGACCGCGTGCCGCTGGAACGCATCCAGGCCGAACAGCATTTCACCCAGCCGCCGCCGCGCTACACCGAAGCGGCGCTGGTGAAGGCGCTGGAAGAGTACGGCATCGGTCGTCCCTCGACCTACGCCTCGATCATCCAGACCCTGCTGTTCCGCAAGTACGTGGAAATGGAAGGCCGCAGCTTCCGCCCGTCCGACGTCGGCCGCGCGGTGTCCAAGTTCCTGTCCAGCCACTTCACCCAGTACGTGGACTACGACTTCACGGCCAAGCTCGAAGACGAGCTTGATGCCGTTTCGCGTGGCGAAGAAGAGTGGATTCCGCTGATGGCTCGCTTCTGGGAGCCGTTCAAGGAACTGGTGGAAGACAAGAAGGAATCGGTCGACCGCGCCGAGGCCAGTGGCGCGCGCGAGCTTGGCACCGATCCGAAGACAGGCAAGCCGGTCAGCGTGCGTCTGGGCCGCTTCGGGCCGTATGCCGCCATCGGCAGCACCGCCGAGGACGCCGAGGAGAAGCCGAAGTTCGCCTCGCTGCGCCCCGGCCAGTCGATGCACACCATCTCCCTGGAAGACGCGCTGGAGCTGTTCCTGATGCCGCGCGCGCTGGGTGAGGACAAGGGCGAGCCGGTCAGCGTCGGGATCGGCCGCTTCGGGCCGTTCGCCAAGCGTGGCAGCACCTACGCCTCGCTGAAGAAGGAAGACGACCCGTACACCATCGACCTGGCCCGTGCCGTGTTCCTGATCGAAGAGAAGGAAGAGATCGCGCGCAACCGGATCATCAAGGAATTCGAGGGCAGCGACATCCAGGTGCTGAACGGCCGCTTCGGCCCGTATATCAGCGACGGCAAGATGAACGGCAAGATCCCCAAGGACCGCGAGCCGGCATCGCTGACCCTGGCCGAAGTGCAGCAGCTGATGGAAGAAACCGGCAAGCCGGTGCGCAAGGGCTTCGGCGCCAAGAAGGCGGCAGCGAAAAAGGCACCGGCCAAGAAGGCGGCAGTGGAGAAGGAAGCGGCGCCGAAGAAGGCTGCTGCCAAGAAGGCGCCGGCAAAGAAGGCGGTGAAGAAGGCCGCCGCAAAGAAGGCCCCGGCGAAGAAAGCCGTCAAGAAGGCCGCTGCGAAGAAGTAGATCCACGCCATGCGTGGATGAGGGGCAAGGTGTGCGGACCAACGGTCCGCACCTACCGTCCACGCCGACCACCCCTTCTGCACGCAGCAGGGGGATAATGGAGGCCCACGCCGGGCCGGTCGCCGCCATGAAAGAACTCACCCTGGACTCTGCTGTCGCCACGCTCCGCGCCGGCGGCGTGATCGCCTACCCGACCGAAGCGGTCTGGGGCCTGGGCTGTGATCCCTCGCAGGAAGCGGCAGTGCACATGGTGCTGCGGCTGAAGCAGCGACCGATCGAGAAAGGCATGATCCTGGTCGCGGCCGAGCTGGCGCAGCTGGAAGGCTGGGTGCGCCTGCAGGCGCTGCCCGACGCCCGCCAGCGCGCGGTACTGGCCAGCTGGCCCGGCGCCAACACCTGGATCCTGCCCGCTGGCCCGCGCGCGCAGCCCTGGGTCACCGGCGAACACAGCGGCATTGCGGTGCGCATCAGCGCGCACCCGCTGGTGGCCGAACTCTGCCGTGCCTGGGGCGGCCCGCTGGTCTCCACCAGCGCCAATCTGGCCGGCGAACCACCGGCGCGCAGCCGCGAAGAGCTGGATCCGCGCCTGCTGCGCCTGCTCGACGGCATCCTTGACGGACAGACCGGTGGCCTGGCCCAACCCACCCCCATACGCGACGCGCTCAGCGGCAACGTGCTGCGCTCCTGAGCCGCCGATTGCACTGCCGCGGACAATCACACACGCTGCCGCCATGAGCCTGCTGCGCGCCACCTTCAGCCTGTGCCTGCTGCTGCCGTGGACGGCGTCCGCAGCCGAAGACGTGCGGGTGTACCGCTGCGTTTCCAGCAACGGGGCCGTGGCCCTGCAGGACACGCCCTGCAACAGCGGCCGCCAGCAGGTTCGCGACCTGCAGCGCCCGCGCGATCCCGCTCCACGGGTGGTGCGCAGTGATGCCCCGCCTCCGCCGCCCGGCGAAACCCCGGTCATCCGCGAGCGCGAAGTCCGCCACGTCTACATCCAGCCGCCGCAGCCGATGTACGAATGCGTGAGCGATGATGGCCGACGCTATACCAGC
The DNA here is from genome assembly GCF_000382065.1 of Stenotrophomonas hibiscicola ATCC 19867. GTDB lineage: Bacteria > Pseudomonadota > Gammaproteobacteria > Xanthomonadales > Xanthomonadaceae > Stenotrophomonas > Stenotrophomonas hibiscicola. The sequence continues at coordinate 724,541 of NZ_KB907500.1, forward strand.
GACAAAAACGAAGGCAATCCGCGCTGGGTGCCGTTGTGGACCAGTGTCTGGCTGCCACACGCCCATCACGGCCCGGCCTACCCCGGACCGCGCCCGGCCACCGGCACGCCGATCGGCGAAGGCGCGGGTTATCGTCCCCCCTCGATCGGCATGGGCGTGCAGGTTCCGGCCGGCAGCGTGCTGGTCCGCGACAGCTGCCATGCGTTGCCGCCGCAGGAAGTCTGTGCGCGACTGCGTGATCGCCGCTGGGAACTGGATCGCCGGTACAACAGTGCGCTGCAGAGTGAACGCACCGCCATCAGCAACGAACAGCGCGGCATCGATGCGCGCCTGTCGCGCGATTGCGAACGCTGACCGCAGCAAGCCGCCGCAGCCTGTACGCTGTACGCATGAACCGAGTGATCTGGCTGCTCCTGGTGCTGCTGCCTGGAAGCGCATTGGCCGAAGAGGGCGTGATCTACCGCTGTACCTCCAGCAGCAGTGACATCCCTACCCTGCAGCGCACGCCATGCCCCACTGGCAGCAAGCAGCAGGTGCTGCGCATACCCGGCAAGGGCAACGCGCAGCCGGCCGCCGCTGCCCCTGTGGCCGCTGAACCTGCCCCCACCCCGGTGGAAACACCCGCGCCGCTGCCGGCCAACCCGGGTGTTGCGCCTGCGGCCCCAGCGAAGGCACGACGCGCGGACGAAGGACGCACGATCATGGAAGCAGGCATGGTCGAACACGAAGGAGACGACCAGATCCTTGACAGCGCGACGCTGCGTCGCGATGCCGAGGCCCGTGCTGCTGGAAGTGACGGTTCACCGAAGCCGCCGCTTCCTCCTATCTTCCAGTGCACCGACAGCCAGGGCGGCGGCTACCTGTACGAGTACGAGGCTGCGCCAGGTCGCTGCGAGCTGATGACAGTACAGGGCCTTGGCGGAGTGACGCCGGTGAATGCCGCCAGCTGTGAAGTGGTGCGCGATCAGTGCGAAGCGCTTCCCGAAGCGCAGCGCTGCGGTGCCTGGCAGCAGCGCTTCCGCGATGCCCGCGGCCGGGAGCGCTTCGCCGCGCCCGAGAACCGCGACAGCGCGCGCAAGGAGCGCGAGCGGTTGCAGGGTGTGCTGGAGGCCAGCAACTGCCCGGTGCCGGGGTGATAGCGGCGGCATGGCCGCACCTGCCCATGGGGTGGATCTGTTGTAGAGCCGAGCCATGCTCGGCTGCCGTTGGCGGAGTGCAGCCGAGCAAGGGCTCGGCTCTACAGCAGAGCGATCAGAACCCGTAGCGCAGGAATCCACCATCCACCGCGATGCACTCGCCGGTGACATAGCTGGCCGCCGGCAGGCACAGGAAGCCCACGGCTGCAGCCACTTCCTCCGGCTCGCCGATACGACGCATCGGCGTGCGATTGATGACTTCCTCGTAGTAATCCGGGTCCGACAACGGGCCGGACGTGCGCCGGGTACGGATGTACCACGGTGCAACTGCGTTGACGCGGATGCCGTCTTCGGCCCACTCGACGGCCAGGTTGCGGGTCATCTGGTGCATCGCCGCCTTGGTCATGCCGTAGACCACGCCACTGCGCACATGGGTCAGGCCGGACACGCTGCCGACGTTGACGATGGACGACGACGCGTGGCGTGCCAGCAGCGGATGTGCGTAGCGCGACAGCTCGAACGCCGAGAACAGGTTGGTCTCGAAGATCTTGCGCCACTCGTCTTCGGAGTACTCGGTGGCCGCCTTGGTGACGTTGCCGCCGGCGTTGTTGACCAGGATATGCAGGCCATCGCTGTGGTCCTCCACCCAGTCCAGGATCTGGCGGCGGTCCTCGTCGTCGGAAACATCGGCGGCCAGCGCATGCACCTGCATCTGCGGATACACATCCAGCAACTCGTCGCGCGCGGTCTCCAGCATGTCGATATCGCGGCCGACGATCATCAGGTCGGCACCGAACCCGGCCAGTTCATGCGCGATGGCCAAGCCGATGCCGGCACTGGCGCCGGTGATCAGGGCGGTCTGGCCGTCCAGCCGCCACCGTTGCTGGGTCATGAGTCCTCCGGGGCCGCGCCCGCTGTGTTTCGATGCAACAAGGATACGCGCTCACGGCCGCCCCCTGCCGAGGATGCGACACTGCCCGCACGCCCATCACGGAGTGCCGCCATGCGCACCCTGGTCCTGTCCACGTCCCTGCTGGCCACCGTGCTGCTGTCCGCCTGCCAGCGCCCGCCAACGCCGAACCCGGAGAAGCCACCGGTGCCCAAGGCGATGGCGCGCGCGATGCAGGAGCCGCTGGACCGCGCCAAGGGCGCGCAGAAATCAGTCGATGACGCCGCTGCGGGCGAGCGCAAGGCCAAGGCCGACGCGACGCAGTGACCTGTGGGGTCAGAACCCTTTGCGGGCAAAGGGATCCGACCCCACCAACGAGAACGCCCGGCCGAAGCCGGGCGTTTACAGTAGATCCACGCCATGCGTGGATGTGCTCCGGTCAGAACCCGCAGAAGCAGTACGCCAGCGCCTTCACCGGTGCGCCATTGCCCTTTTCGCGGGCCGCGTTCTCGACAAAGCGCAGCTGCGTATCCACTTCCGGCATCGTGCGCGCCAGCACCATCCGCGCCATGCCCGAATCGGACAGCATCCAGGCACCAGCGCGGCTGCCGGCGAAACCGCTGACGAACTGCGCGAACGGCGTGGCCGCCTTCTCGATGTAGCGCACGCGATAAGCGTCGGCCTTGCCCAGCTTGGCACGGCTGGCGGCGTCGGCCACGGCATCCTTCAGCCCACCGAAGGCATCGACCAGGCCACGTTCCTTGGCCTGCGCACCGCTCCACACGCGGCCACGGGCCACTTCGTCGACGGCCTCGACAGGCTTCTTGCGGGCGTCGGCGACGCGACCGGTGAAGTCGGCGTAGCCCTTGTTGATCACCGACTGGATGACCTGGCCCACGGCCGGATCCATCGGCCGGGTGACATCGAACGCACCGGCGAAGCGGGTGGTGCCGACGCCATCGGTGTGCACGCCGATCTTGTCCAGCGCGCGGCTGAAGTTCGGCACCATGCCGAAGATGCCGATCGAACCGGTGATCGTCGACGGATCGGCGTAGATGCGATCGGCGTTCATGCTGATCCAGTAGCCACCGGAGGCGGCCAGGTCGCCCATCGATACCACCACCGGCTTGCCGGCGGCCTGCAGGGCGACCACTTCACGGCGGATCTGCTCGGAAGCGAACACTTCTCCGCCCGGCGAATCCACGCGCAGCACGACCGCCTTGACATCGTCGTCGTCGCGCGCGGCACGCAGCAGCGCCGACGTCGATTCGCCACCGATGCGGCCGGCCGGCAGGTCACCGCCGCTGATCTCGCCGGACGCCACCACCACTGCCACCTGCGGACGGTTGTCGACCGGGTTGCGGCGCGCATCAAGCTGGCCCAGGTAGGTGCCGAAGTCGACGTTGCGGAAGCCACCGTCGGCATCTTCGTCGGCCACGCCGCGCTCGATCATCAGGTCCTCGAACTCTTCGCGGGTCTTCAGCGCGGTCACCAGCTTCTGCTGCAGGGCGAACTTGGCCAGATCACCACCAGCAGCAGCGATGCCTTCCGGCAGCGTATCGATGCCGGCAGCCAGCTGTGCCGGATCCAGGCGACGGGCCTTGGCGATGTCGCCCAGGTAGCGCTGCCATACGTCGTTCATCCAGAACAGGTCGGCTTCCTTGGAGGCCGGCGACGCCGCGTCGAGCACGTACGGCTCGGCTGCGGACTTGTACTCACCCACCTTGAACAGGTGCACGTCCACGCCCAGCTTGTCCTGCAGGCCGGTGCGGAAGTACTGGCGGTAGCGGCCCAGGCCCTCAAGCACCACCGAACCCATCGGGTCCAGGTAGACCTCGTCGGCCTGTGCGGCCAGCAGGTACTGCGACTGGCCCATGCTCTCGCTGTAGGCCACCAGCTGCTTGCCGGACGCACGCAGGTCCTGCAGTGCCGCAGCCACTTCACGCAGCGAGGCGAAGCCCGAGGGCTGCAGCTTGTCCAGCTCCAGCACCACGCGCTCGATCTTCTTGTCTTCCTTGGCCGACTCGATCACCCGCAGCAGGTCGCGCAGCTGGATCTCTTCGGCACCGTTGTCGCCCACCGCCTTGGCCAGCGCGCGGCTGACCGGATCGGCGCTGAACTGCTCGACCAGCCGGCCTTCCGGCGCGATCACCAGGGTGGTGCGGTCCTGCAGCGACTTGCTGGCACCGGCGCCCATGCCTGCGGCGATGACGAACATCACCAGCAGCAGGAACAGCAGGCCGAAGAACACCAGGTTGAGGATCAACCGGCGGGTGAAGTTCATGACGTCCCACAGCCCGATGAAGAAACTGGCGACGGGGTTGCGACGCGCCGGGGGCAGCGGGGGCACGGGGTGATTCATGGAACGCTCCGGATGGCTTCTTGCCGTGGTGCCAGCATAGCCGGTGCCGCGTGATGCGGCATCGGACACAAGTCAGGGGATCGCCCGCCACGGGTGGCCGGGGCGGGGCGGAAGTTCAGGACAGCATCGACTGGCCGATGCGCAGGCTGCTGCGCCGCAGGCGCCAGCCCATCAGGATGGCAGCGGCGGTGAGGCCCACGATCAGGCCGATCCACATACCCTGCGGGCCCATGCCCAGCCCCAGGCCGAGCCCGGCGCCCAGCGGCATGCCCAGGCCCCAGTACGCGAACATGGCGATGAACATCGGCACACGGGTGTCCTTCAGGCCGCGCAGCGCGCCGGCCGACAGCACCTGGATGCCATCCGGGAACTGGAAGGTGGCCGCGTACAGCAGCAGCGTCGAGGCCAAGCCGGCCACCGCCAGGTCGTTGGTGTAGACACCGACGATGGCATCGTGGCCGAACAGCAGTACCGCCGCCGACAATGTCTGCGTACCCATGATGATCGCGTAGCCGGCCCAGGCCGCGCGCCGCACGCCGAAGCCATCGCCGCGGCCGACCGCATGGCCGACACGCACGGTAGTGGCCTCGGCCACGCCCATCGGAATCATGAAGCACAGCTGGGCGACGTTGATCGCGATCTGGTGCGCAGCCGCTTCATTGGCACCGAGGCGGCCGATCAGCAGCGCGGTGACGATGAACAGGCCGCCTTCCATCAGCACGGTGATGCCGATCGGCAGGCCGGTGCGCAGCAGGTCCCAGATCGCCTTCCAGCGCGGCCCTTCGAAGTGCGAGAACAGCTGCATATGGGCAAAGCGCCTGGTCCGCCGCAGATACAGGGCGAATGCGGTTGCCTGCAGCCACATCATCACCGCCGAGGCGATCCCCAGGCCTTCGGCGCCCAGTTCCGGGAAACCGAGCTTGCCATTGGCCAGCACATAGCCCAGCGGCGCCAGCACCAGCAGGCCACCGAAGCCAAGCAGCATGGTGGGCAGTGTCCAGTGCATGCCTTCGCTGAGGTAGCGCATGCAGAAGTACAGGGTCAGCGCCGGGCCGCCCCAGCGCACCGCATGCAGGAACGCAGTCGCCCCCGGCACGATGTCCGGTGCGATGCCGAAGGCCGGCAGCAGCGGCGGCACCACCGTAAGGAAGGTGAACATGATCAGGCCCAGGCCCAACGCCAGCCACAGCGCCTGTCGGAACAGCGGGCCGATCTCGCGCTCGCGGCCAGCGCCGTGCAGCTGCGACACCGAGGCGGTGAGCGAGATCAGGGTGCCGATCGGGATCAGCATCGGCAGCCACAGCAGGGCGGTACCGATGGTCACCGCAGCCAGCGTCGCGGTGGCGTGGTGGCCGGCAATCACGTTGTCGACGAAGGAGATCAGACCGGTGGACACATGGCCCAGCACAAGCGGCAGGGCGAGCAGACCGGTAGCGCCGACTTCCTTGCTGAAGCGCGGCGTGGAGGTTGCAGTAGACATAAGGTGCTTGACGCGAACTACGGTTGCGCGCGAAGGGCACAGGCACCGGGTTGCGGCCGGTCATCTTACGCGCCCGGCGCGCGCATTCCCATGACATGGGGTGAATGCTGGGTTCCGGCTGCCCCAAGCAAAAAGGGGACGGAGGGGATTAAGTCGTATCTGGCCAGTCAGTGCCGAATGCGACTTAATCCCCTCCGTCCCCTTTTTTACTGGCCCGCTTGGCGCTTGAGCCAGCTGTCGCGTTCGGCGGCCGGCACCGCAAGGAAGGCGCTGCGCACGGCGTCGCGCTCCTGCGGCGGCGTACGCTGCGCGACCAGGGCCAGCTGGGCCAGCTGCGCCGGGCTGAGCTGACGCAGCACGGCCAGCGCGGTCTCGCGCTGCTCCGGAGGCACGAAGCCGAACAAGCCATGCAGCTTTGGGAATTCCAGGCCCAGTTGCGGGCCCAGCCGCCACCCGTCGCGGAACGCCTGGTCCTGATCGCCGAACTGCTGTCGCAGACGCTGCTGCTGGTCCGCGGGCAGCGCATTGAATCGCGCAGCGGCCTGGCGGATGCGCTCGCGCTCTCCTTCCGGCAACGCGCGCCAGGCGGCGTAGTCGGCACGGCGCTGGCGCTGCTGCTGCGGATCGAGCTGGGCAAAGCCAGCCGGTGCCGCGGTCGAAGCCGGCGGCACGGCCGGGGTGGCCGGCGATGGCGGCGGCAATGGCACGTTCAACGATTGCGGCGCCGCAGACAGGGACAGCGGCAAGGCCAGCAACAGGCTGGCGAACACGGACTTATTCATCGGCGGCGGCGGTTTCCAGCGTGGCACTGGCCGGCTCCGGTCGGCTCGGCTTGGCTTGCGATTCGTCCACCGGCAGCGGACCGCCCGCGGCGGTCCATGCGTACAGGTCAGCATCGGCAACCAGCGGGTAGTCGCGATCGGCCAGCATCGCTGCGTCGTCATTGGCTTGGGCATGCGTTGCATCCGGCGTGGCGTCGACCTTGCTCGGTGGCAGGGCTTCCACCGTCACCGGACCGGCCTCGCCCACGACGCCTTCCGGCAGCGGCGCATCGTTGCCGAAGGAACGTCCCTGCAGGTAGCGCCAACCCAGCGCAGCGGCCAGCAGCACCGCCACGGTTACCAGCAGGATCAGCGGACCACGCCAGCGCGGCTTGGCGCCCGTACGACGGCGCTTGCCATGGGCGGCCGCGCGCTCGTCCCGCTGCGGTGCTCGCCAGCTGGAGGTCGGCGCTTCATTGTGGGCGGCGGGTGCCGCCGGCTGCTGAAGCTGCTGCAGGCGAGTGGCCGGCAGTTCACGGATACGCGCCTGTACCTGTTCGGCCAACTGGCGCCAGGCCGCGGCATCGGGCTGGCCCTGGGCATCGCGCGGGCAGGCATCGGCCAGCAGGTGCTGGTAGCCGGCCTCGTCCTGGTCGAGCACGCGCGTGGCGATGCTCTCGTCCAGGCTGCCGCCTACCCGCAGCAGCAGCGCCAGGCGCGGCAGCGGCGACATCGCAGCCAGCGCGGCCAACGGTGGCGCCCATTGGCCACCCACCGGCTCGCGCAGGGCCTGGCGCTGGCCCAGCAGGGTCCAGAAGCGGGTCGGCCACTGCGCCATCGGCAGGTCGCTGGCAACGGCCGCGAACGCGCGCATCACTGCCACCAGGGTCTGTTCGGCGCGCGCGGCATCGCCGCACTGCAGCTCAGCCACCACCAGGGCGCGGCGCTCGACGCCACGCAGGAACGCCGACAGCGCGCCGGCCGCGGTCGAGGAAACAGGGGCGGGCACAGCCGTCATCGGTCACTCCAAAGGTCTGGGGGAATGATAGCGGCAGGCAATCGACGCCCGTAGGACTTGCGCCCACGGATACTTCGTGCTGCAGGTTGTGCACAGCACCACGCTCCCGGCGCGGGAAACTGCGGCAAGCAGCTGAATTCACTCTGTTTCAGCAATGTTTCACACTTAAACTGTTGATTTTGAATAGTTTTTAAGTGTGGCTATTTTTTGACCAACCCAAGCGTGAGCTCGTCGCCATCGGCCTCCTGCGTTCCCGTCGACCGGTAACGCACAACGTTATCCACAGAACATGTGGATAAGCCTGAATCTCCAATGGACACCGATATTTAGGTGACATTTATGATTCAACGGGCGCCGCTCCGCCGTCTCCCACCCCGCCATTCGCGCGCGCATGGCCCGGTACACTGGCCCGATGCTTTCACCGATTCCGACCCTGCAGGTCGCCCTGCCCGTCCCCCTGCCCCGTCTGTTCGACTACCTGTCGCCGGAGGGCGATGGCCCCACGGTTGCGGTCGGCTGCCGCCTGAAGGTGCCGTTCGGCAACCGCGAGCTGGTCGGGGTGGTGGTGGGGCACGGCCAGACCGACGACGGCCAGGGACTGCGCCAGGCGTTGGCCTGGTGCGACCCGCAGCCGCTGCTGCAGGGGGAGCTGTGGCAGAGCCTGCAATGGCTGGCGCGTTACACCCACGCACCGCTGGGCGAGGTACTGAGCACCGCCCTGCCAGGACCGCTGCGTCATGGCGAAGCCCTGCCCGACACCCACCACTGGGGCTGGCAGTTGACCCCCGAAGGCCATGCCCAGCGCGGGAAGCTGCGCGCCGGCAGCCGCCCGCGGCAGTTGGCCGAACTGCTGGCCGGGGCCGTGGTGGATGAGGATGTACTGGGCGAACGCATGGAGGACTGGCGCACCGCCGCGCGCAGCCTGGCCAAGCGTGCGCTGGCAGAGCGCGTGGCGATGACGGTGGCACCGCAGCATGCGCAGCCGCTGCCCGGCCCCACCCTCAACCCGGACCAGGCCGAAGCGGTGGCCGCCATCAACGCCGCCGAAGGCTTCCAGCCCTTCCTGCTGGATGGCGTGACCGGCAGCGGCAAGACCGAGGTGTACCTGCAGGCCATCATCCACTGCCTGGCGCAGGGCAGGCAGGCGCTGGTGCTGGTGCCGGAAATCGGTCTGACCCCGCAGACCCTGGCACGCTTCCGCGGCCGCCTTGGCATCGCCGTGCACGCATTGCATTCGGGGTTGAACGACAACGAGCGCGCGCGCGTCTGGGCTGCGGCTTCGCGCGGCGAGGCACGGGTCATCGTCGGCACCCGCTCGGCGGTGTTCACGCCATTGCCGCAGGCCGGGCTGCTGATCATCGACGAGGAACACGACGGCAGCTACAAGCAGCAGGACGGCATCCGCTATCACGCGCGCGATTTCGCTCTGGTCCGGGCCAAGGCGCTCGGCATTCCGGTGCTGCTCGGCAGTGCCACGCCTTCGCTGGAAACGCTGCATAACGCCTACGCCGGGCGCTACACCCACCTGCGCCTGAAGCAGCGTGCCGGTGATGCGCGGCCACCGCGTGTGCGCATCCTCGATGTGCGCAAGCGGCCGCTGCACGATGGCCTCTCGGCTGATGTGCTGGCCGGCATCGACGAGCACCTGCAGCGCGGCCAGCAGGTGCTGGTGTTCAAGAACCGGCGTGGCTACGCGCCGGTACTGCTGTGCCACGACTGCGGCTGGACCGCACCGTGCAACCGCTGCGATGCACCGATGACCGTGCATGGCGGCGGCCGCCGCCTGCAGTGCCATCACTGCGGCGCGCGACAACCGGCACCGCTGGCATGCCCGGCCTGCGGCAGCCTGGCGCTGCAACCGCAGGGCATCGGCACCGAACGCCTGGAAGAGCATCTCACCGCGGCCTTCGCCGACGTCCCTGTGGTGCGCATCGACCGCGGCACCACGTCACGTCGCGATGCACTGGAACAGCAGCTGGCGAGACTGGGCGACCAGCCCGGCATCCTGGTCGGCACGCAGATACTGGCCAAGGGCCACGACCTGCCGAAGCTGACCCTGGTGGTGGTGGTGGGCATCGACGAAGGCCTGTTCTCCGCTGACTTCCGCGCCAGCGAGAAACTCGCGCAACAGCTGATCCAGGTGGCCGGTCGCGCCGGGCGCGCACGTGACCCCGGCGAGGTCTGGCTGCAGACCCATCACCCCGGGCATCCGTTGCTGGAAACCCTGGTCAGCGGTGGTTACCACCCGTTCGCACAGGCGGAGTTGAACCAGCGGGAAGCCGCAGGATTCCCGCCATTCGCGCACCTGGCGCTGATGCGCGCCGAAGCGCAGCACGTGGAGCATGCCAATGCGTTCCTGCTGGCCGCACGACAGTTGCTGGGCGAGCAGGACGTGGTCGAGGCCTACGGGCCGATGCCAGCACCGATGCCACGCCGCGCTGGCTACCAGCGTACGCAGCTGCTGCTGTCTGCCATGCAGCGGCCGCCACTGCATGGCGTGCTTTCGCAGCTGGTGCCACAGCTGTACGCGCTGCCGGAAGCACGCAAGGTGCGCTGGTCGCTGGATGTGGATCCAACGGACCTGTATTGATCCCGTAGAGCACTGCCGAGCATGGCTCGGCACTACCGTAGAGCCGAGCCATGCTCGGCTGCGTTTCAGCACCGGGCAGTGCTTACGTCAGCGGCGACATCACGCCGCGCTGGTAGGCCGGCCGCTCTCGCAGGCGGGCGTACCACTCGGCCAGGTGCGGCAGTTCCGGCCGCTGGATCGGCAGCTCGTACCAGGCGTAGATCAGCGAGCCCAGCGGAATGTCACCCATCGCGAACTTGTCGCCCGACAGCCACGGCTGTTTGGCCAGCGTGGCATCGGCCATCGCCAGGTAATCGCCGGCGCGCACGATCGCGGCATTGATCCGCGATTCGTCCCGGTCGGCCGGGGCGGTGCGCATGATGCCCCAGATCAGGTCGCTGTACAGCGGCGCCATCCGCGAGGTGCTCCAGTCCATCCACTTCTCGGCCTGGGCACGCTCCATCGGGTCTTCGGCGTACAGCGTGCCCAATGCGTAGCGTGCGCTCAGATAGCGCACGATGGCGTTCGATTCCCACAGCGGCAGGCCATGGTCTTCGATCACCGGCACCAGGCTATTGGGATTCATCGCCTGGTACTCCGGCGTCTGCGTGCCGCCGTGGCTGCCACCGACTTCGATGGATTCATACGGCAGGCCGATCTCCTCGGCGCACCACAGCACCTTGCGGACGTTACTGGAATTGCGGCGGCCCCAGATCTTCAACATGCGGGTTTTTCCTTGCTGGCAATGCGAGCGGCAACGATACGCCTGATCGGGTGGGGTGTGTGCGTGCCGGATGCGGGATCTTGCATCCAGCGTTGCCGGCCAGCGGCCGGCACTACCGGTTCTTCTTCGGCAGCGCGCGCACGTAGGATGACTTGCCGTCCTTCTTCAGCTCGAACAGCCCGATCGCTGCCAGCAGATCACTGAGCTTGCCGTAACCGTAGTTGCGCGGATCGAACGACGCCTGGTTGCCGATCTGGCTGCCAACCGGCCCCAGATGCGACCAGCCGTCCTCGCCCTCGGCCGAGGACACCGCGCGGCGCAGCATCTTCACCAGCCGGGTATCGCTGCGCATTTCCGCACCGCTCTTGCGTGGCCGGGCATCGTCGTTGGCCACAGGCTCGTTCGATGCCTGTTCGCTGGACGCCTGTTCGGTATCCGGCACGCTGGCATGGGTCTGGCCCAGTGCTTCCAGGTAGGTGAATTTCGAGCACGCGTTGACGAACGGCTCGGGCGTTTTCTTCTCGCCGAAGCCGTACACCTTCACGCCATCGGTCAGCAGGCGCATCACCATCGGAGTGAAATCGGCATCGCTGGAGACGATGGCGAAGCCATCCAGATTGCGTGCGTAGAGCAGGTCCATGGCATCGATCACCATCGCCATGTCCGAGGCATTCTTGCCCTTGCTGTAGGCAAACTGCTGGATCGGGCGGATCGCATATTCGTGCAGCACCGCTTCCCAGCCCTTCAACCGCGGGCTCTTCCAGTTGCCGTAGGCACGGCGCACGTTGGCCACGCCGTAGCGGGCGACTTCGGCCAGGACCTCGTCGATCTTCGAGGCCGGCGCATTGTCGGCGTCGATCAACAGGGCGATGCGCTTTTCCGGTTCGCTCATGGGCTCCTCACGGGCGGTTGCCTGAACCCGAGTATCGCCGATCCGGGCAGGCGCTGACGTGACAGGTGGCCGCCGTGCGAAGATGCCAGGCGCTTCCCCCGATGCCCCCACTGGAGTGAGTCGATGAGTCGCGAGCGCGTTCCCCACCTGGTCGTTGTCGGCGGCGGTTTTGCCGGTCTCTGGGCCACCCGTGCCCTGGCCCGCGAGCGCATACGCATCACCCTGGTCGACCGCCGCAACCATCACCTGTTCCAGCCGCTGCTGTACCAGGTGGCCACCGCCGGCCTGTCCGCACCGGATATCGCCGCACCGCTGCGCCACATCCTCGGCCACCAGCGCAATGTGGAAGTCCGCCTCGGCGAAGTGGTGGCCATCGACAAGCAGGCGCGGCAGATCCGCGTGGCCGATGGCAGCACGCTGGACTACGACAGCCTGCTGCTGGCCACCGGTGCCACCCACGCCTACTTCGGCAACGACCAATGGGCCGATGATGCGCCCGGCCTGAAGACGCTGGACGATGCCATCGCGCTGCGCCGCAAGCTGCTGCTGGCGTTCGAGCGTGCCGAGGCCGAACCGGACCCGGCAAAGAAGGCGGCGTGGCTGAGTTTCGCCGTCGTCGGTGGTGGTCCCACCGGCGTCGAACTGGCCGGCACGCTGGCCGAGATCGCGCGCCACACGCTGCGCAACGAGTTCCGCCACATTGATCCGGCCAGTGCGAAAGTGCGGCTGATCGAGGCCGGGCCGCGCGTGCTGTCCTCGTTCCCGGAAGTGCTTTCGCTGAAGGCGCGCCGGCAGCTGGAAAAGCTGGGCGTGGAAGTGCTGACCGGCACCCCGGTGAGCGACATCGACAGCCAGGGCTTCACGCTCGGTGACCAGTTCGTGCCGGCACGCACGGTGGTGTGGGCCGCCGGTGTGGCCGCTTCACCGCTGGCGCGCACGCTGGAGGTGCCGCTGGACCGCGCCGGGCGCGTGCAGGTGCAACCCGACCTCACCCTGTCTGGCCACCCGGAACTGTTCGTGGCTGGCGATCTGGCCGCGCTGAACCAGGCCAATGGCAAGCCGGTGCCCGGCGTTGCCCCTGCCGCCAAGCAGATGGGCAAGTACGTGGCCGAGGTGATCCGCGCGCGCCTGCACGGCAAGCCCGAACCCGGCCCGTTCAAGTACGCGGACTACGGCAACCTAGCCACCATCGGCCGCATGGCCGCGATCGTGCACCTGGGCCGACTGCAGCTGTCGGGCGTGCTGGCGTGGTGGTTCTGGCTGGCCGCGCACGTGTTCTTCCTGATCGGCTTCCGCAACCGCATCGTGGTGCTGCTGAACTGGGCCGTGGCGTACTGGAGCTACCAGCGCAGCGCGCGCATCATCTTCGGTGATGACCGCGACGACCGGCGGCCGAAGCGGTAGGGCTGCACGCAGCGGGGTCGGATCCCTTTCCGCAGGAAAGGACTCTGACCCCGTCAACACCCTCCACGCATGGCGTCGGATCTACCGGTTCATCGGGGCACCGGACACCCACCGTTTCGACCCGGTCCGGCAGAAGTCCTCCTTCCTCGCGGTGTCGGCAATCTGCGCGGTACTCCAATGCCGGGTGATCCAGATCGTCAATGCGGTACTACTGAGATGCCAGCGCAGCATGCCGCGCTGCGGTTGCCGCCACAGGTGGCGCCGGGCAATCCAGAAGGCCTCACGCTCAACTTCAGGCACCTTCTTCATCACGTCCTTGTCGAAGAACTGGGCGGTGAAGCGCCAGGGGTTCATCGCGTGGTATCCCGCCCGTGGCTCACTGCTGCACGCAGCCACACCACTGGGCACACGGTCGGCCGGCTTCGGCCGACCGCCTGCCAATGCCAGCCCGAGCAGGTACAGCAGGCCAGGCAACAGCGCGATGCCGGCGACCAGCACGACGACGGAGATCCATGCTTTGCCGGCGGCGCGCATCGTTCACGGCGCCTTCGGTTTCGGGTACCACAGCGACGACAATGACCGACGGTCGTGCTGAAAAGCAAAGGTGGACATCCGGGTCTCCAGCGCTTGGCGCGGAGCGATCATCGCATGGCCCGGCAGCCCATCCACGCATGGCGTGAATCTACAGAACCCGGAGCCGAGCGTGGGCTCGGCTCTACAGAAGCGCAGGATCCGGGGCCTGCAGCCAGGCCAGCTTGCGTTCGCGCGGCTGCTGCTTGAGCTGCCATTCGGCCCGTGACGCGGCGGCCCGGTCCGGGTACTGGCGCACGGCCAGCACGCGCAGCGGCGGGCGGGCCCGGGTGTAGCGCGCGCCCTTGCCGGCCTGGTGGGCGGCGAAACGCGCATCCACATCTGTGCTGATGCCCGCGTAGTAGCTCCCGTCGCGGCATTCGAGCAGATACAGGAACCAGGGGCGGAGGGACGGGGCCATGCCCGGATTATGCCGTGCTGCACTGCAGCGGATATACTGGCGCCCGAATGCAGGAGAGAGGCGCCGCGCTGGCGCCCGCCGAAGGCGCAGGCTCCCATGATCGCTCAGGCCGGTGGGCTGGAATCCCACCAACCATGCATTCGACTCGCCGAGCTGGAGAGAGGTCACCGGGCACGCCCGGGGCGATCCGCCGAAGGGGCACGCGGCCCATGCCGCTGAACTCTCAGGCAAAAGGACAGCGGGAGCGGCACCGGTCATCGTCATCCCGTCATTGCGTAGGCAGTGGCGGTGGTCGCGCATGGTCGGCCCCACCGCGTCCGGAGCCTGTCCCATGCTGCTGTCCATCATCTACCTTATCGCCATTTCCGCCGAAGCCATGACCGGCGCACTGTCCGCGGGCCGCCGCCGCATGGACCTGTTCGGTGTGGTCATGATCGCCTGCGTCACCGCCCTCGGCGGCGGATCACTGCGCGACATCCTGCTCGGCCACTATCCGCTGGGCTGGGTGAAGCATCCCGAGTACCTGGGCTTCACCGTATGCGCGGCGCTGATCGCCACCTGGGTGGCACGTTGGATGCACCACTTCCGCCGCACCTTCCTGGTACTCGACGGCCTGGGCCTGATCGCCTTCACCCTGATCGGCTGCTCGATCGCGCGCGAAGCCGGCCATGCGATGCCGATCGTGCTGATCGCCGGCATGCTGACCGGCGCGTTCGGCGGCGTGCTGCGCGACATCCTCTGCAACGAGGTACCACTCATCTTCCAGAAGGAGCTGTACGCGATCATCGCGCTGCTGACCGGCGCGGCCTACCTGTTGCTGCTGCACTGGGGCGTGGCCGATGCCACCGCAATCCTGTGCTGCCTCGGCGGCGGCTTCGCGCTGCGCCTGCTGGCGATCCACTACCGCTGGGAAATGCCGAAGTTCGTGTACCACGACGAAGTGCATTGAAGTTCGCGTTCTCCACGTCGCCCAGCGCTTGTTGCCGTGTTGCGTTGGGACGCTGTCTCCAGCGCCGCGGCGCCCATCTGGTCCCTCAGTGGCGGACCACGAATCCCCCCGAGCGCCCACTGGACGGCGCCCGCAGCTCTTCATCGAATGCATCCTTGATCGCGTTGATCGCCGCGCCGCGCTCCATCCCGCCACTCACGACCAGAGCATCTGCGACATGCTGGGCGACGTCTGCCAGGATGCGTCCCCACGCATGCTCCTCTCGAATGCCAGGACGATCGCCATACAGGCCAACGTTCAGCGAAGCATGCAATCCCCGTTCGGCAATCCACACGCGGATCATCTCGATGGAATCCTCATCGCGCTGTGCGGCTTCTGGAATGATCAGTTCTTTCATGGCTGCGGCCACCAAACAGGAAGTGGCATTGTGACGTGACCTGGAGCGTACGTGGAGCGGATCTTCTACAAAGCCCCGCGCTTCGCGGGCTCGACGCTACATGAAGGCCCCATCCATCGTTCTCACCACCCCGGCGATGTACCTGGCGCTGTCGCTCATGCGCAGCGCCAGGCGCATCGCCGGTGCAGATGGGCCGGTCTCCAACTCCGACCGGCCCTGATCGCGGCCGCACCCCCGCAGGCGCTGGCCGCCATCCACACACGTGCCGCACTCAAGCGGCTTCGGACACCTTTACGTCGCGACGGGCACGCACGGCCGCGGCCAGTCGCTCCACCACCGTCACGGTGGTGTCCCAGTCGATGCAGCCATCGGTGATGCTCTGCCCGTAGACCAGCGGCTGGCCTTCCACCAGTTCCTGGCGGCCACCGACCAGATGGCTCTCGATCATCACGCCAACGATGCGCTGTTCGCCGTCTTCCAGCTGAACGGCGATGTCGTCGATCACCTTCGGCTGGTTCTCCGGATTCTTCAGGCTGTTGGCATGGCTGGCGTCGATCATCAGGCGCGCTGGCAGCTTGGCCTTGGCCAGCACCTGGCAGGCCTCGGCAACACTGCCTGCGTCGTAGTTCGGCTGCTTGCCGCCGCGCAGGATCACATGGCAGTCGGGGTTGCCGGTGGTCGACACGATGGCGGTGCCGCCCTGCTTGGTGACCGACAGGAAGTGATGCGGATTGGACGCAGCACCCACCGCGTCAGCGGCGATCTTCACGTTGCCATCGGTGCCATTCTTGAAGCCGACCGGGCACGACAACCCCGAGGCCAGCTCGCGATGCACCTGGCTTTCAGTGGTGCGTGCGCCGATCGCGCCCCATGCCACCAGGTCGGCGATGTACTGCGGCGAGATCACGTCAAGGAACTCGACACCGGCCGGCAGGCCCAGCTTGTTGATGTCGCGCAGCAGGCCGCGTGCGATGCGCAGGCCCTTGTCGATCCTGAAGCTGCCGTCCAGGTCCGGATCGTTGATCAGGCCCTTCCAGCCCACCGTGGTGCGCGGCTTCTCGAAGTACACGCGCATGACGATTTCCAGCTCGCCGGCCAGCGCATCGCGCAACGGCTTCAGGCGATGCGCGTACTCGATGGCGGCTTTCGGGTCGTGGATCGAGCACGGGCCAACCACCACCGCCAGACGGTCGTCGCGGCCGTGCAGGATCTGGTGCAGGGCCGCGCGCGAGGCGCTGACGGTGTCGGAGGCTTCGTCATCGCAGGGCAGCATCGCCAGCAGCTGGGCAGGCGGTGTCAGCGGTTCGATGGTGCGGATACGCAGGTCGTCGGTGTGCGGGGGCATTGCGGGAGATCTCCGGAACGTTGGGGGTCCCCAGCGTGGCGGCATGAAAAAAGCCGCCAGGTTCGCTGGCGGCTTTCGGGAATGCGTCTGAAGCTTTCTTCAGGGTGAGCGCAGTCCTTCCTCCGCCAGTGGCTTCGGAAAGTAATACCAGTAAAAGCTGGTGGGGGCTGCGTTCATGGGATCTATTGATAGCACAGCTTTTGCGCAGTGCAAACTGTTTCATCCGCAACTGGGGACGCGGTTCAGCGAGGTGCGCGCCGGCCCGGCCTACGCGGCGGCAACCACGCAACGTCGCTCATTTGCCATGCACTTCCACGTCCAGCAGCAGGCCTTCATGGATGTCGGCCCAGCGTTCCAGCACACGATCCAGTTCCTGCCGGGCCTCGTCCAGCTGCTCGGGGTTGAGCAGGGAACGCGCGGTGTAGAGGTCGGAAACCAACCGCCGCAGGGCCGATTCCCGGATGGCCACCGACGGCCCCTCCAGCCCCGGCAACTGCAACGCCGGGCTGTCGCCAAGAGGGCCGAACAGCGTGACCTGGAGCGTGCTCTGCATGATCGACTTCCCTGCGGATGGACATGGGCAATGCACTGTTTACCGTGTATCGGTGACAGGCGCATGTGCCGCCCATGCCGGGGATCGCAGGCCGCCGCCGTACCACTACAGCGCGGCCAGGTCGGCCAGATGCTGGCCCATGCTGTCCACCTCACCGATGGCATGGGTGGTGGTGAAGTAATCATGCCAGCCGGTGGCGGCGATCCCGGCCACCAGTGTGTCGGCCGCTTCGCGGCTGGCGCAGTGCCAGACCGCATAGAACTGCTCGCCGCTGCCACGCGGCACGGCCGTAGCGATGCGGCCCATGGCCACCGGCCTGATGCATTCCAGGTCGAAACGCTGCATGCCCTCACCGATGCGGGCGAAGAAGGCGGTGCGTTGTCCGGGCGAGAGCGCCGTCCACGCGGGGGTGGCGGTGTAGAGCTCGATGAAGGTGTGGGCCATTGCGGATCTTCCTTGAGGTTCATGGGATTGCCGGCCAGCGGCCGCCATTACCGCAGTGATCGCATGGCGCGTTTGCGGATGTAGGCGTTGGCATCGCTGTGGTGCTCGCGTTGCCAACCTGCGCACAGCCCACGCAGCCATTGCGGCTGCGTCTTGCCGGCATCGTTGAGCCAATTGCCGACGGAGTCCTGCACATAGCGCTCGGGGTCGTCGGCCAGCGCGTCCAGCAACGGCATTGCGTGTTGGGGCTGCTGCTTGAACAGCGCGATATGCGTAGCCCAGACGCCCCGGGGACGCAGCGCCTCGCAGGCGAAACGGCGCAGGTACGGCGATACTTCCTGCGTCCACGGTTGCAGGTACCCAAGCGCCTGCAGCGGTGCAGCAACTATGTCCGCGCGCAGTGCCAGCCAGGCCCATTCGCGCACGCCGAAGTGCGGGTCATCGGCCAGCGTTCGTATCGCCTGCAGCTTCCCTGCCAGGGTCGTGCCGGCGTCACTGCCGATCAGGTAGCAGGCCCAGCCACGCACCGTATCGGAGGCGTGGCCCCGCCACTGCGCGGGATCGCCCTGTCCGCTGTCGCGCAGCAGGCGGGCGGCCAATGCCATGCGCTGGGTGATGCCCTTGCCTGCGGCGTCGCGCATGCGTTGCATTGCGTCCGGTTCGAGCACAGGTGCCACGACGTGCAGCAGTTCGGCGAAATCCACCGCCAGGCACTCGGCCAGGTGGGTGGCGGCGACGCGACCGGTGCTGAGCGCACGCAGGCGTTCGGCCGCAATGGGCGCGCTCATGCAGCGGATTCCCGCCCGGCATCGGTGTGCTGCCAGACCTTGTGCAGCAACCGTGAAAGCTGCTGCTGTTCGTCGGCCTCCAACCCGTTGAACAGGCCCCCGATCCACTGCGTGTGCTGCTCGAACAGCGCCTCGGCGAGGCGTGTCCCCTGTGCGGTCAACACGATCCGCAGGCGGCGGCCATCTTCGGCATCGCCGTGGCGCTGCAGCAGGCCTTCGCGCTGCAGGCCGTCGAGCAGGCCACTGATGGTGGCGCGGGTCACGCCGGCACGCTCGGCCAGCTCATGCGGCGGCAGCGAGCCACCGGCCCCGTGCAGCAGGAACAACACGATGAAGCGGCCTTCGCTGAGGCCATGCGGTGCCAGCCGTGCGGCACAGTCGTGGTCGATGGCGGCAGACAGTGACAGCAGTTGGAAGCACAGGCGCAGCTGGGCCAGGTTTACCTCGCCGCGGCGCGCAGCTTCCTTGAGCAGAGCGGTGTGTTTTGCTTCCAGCATGCCGGCCACCATGTGATTAGGCGCCTAATCATAATCGATTTTCGCCCATGGAACCACGCTGTGCGGAGCATGCGGGGCCGGGTCCGGCCAAGTCCGCGCATCACCCAAAAAGAAAAACCCCGCCTTGCGGCAGGGTTCTTCTCTACAACGGGAAGGTATGCCGACCCAGGGCCGGCATCCCAATGCCAGGGCGAGGACTTAGAAGTCCATGCCGCCCATGCCACCCATGCCGCCCATGCCACCGGCGCCGCCCATGGCCGGCTCGTCCTTCTTCGGAGCTTCGGCCACCATGGCTTCGGTGGTGATCATCAGGCCAGCGATCGAGGCGGCGTTCTGCAGCGCCGAACGGGTCACCTTGGTCGGGTCCAGGATGCCGAACTGCAGCATGTCGCCGAACTCGCCGGTGGCCGCGTTGTAGCCGAAGCTGCCGGTGCCTTCCTTGACCTTGTTGATGATGACCGACGGCTCGTCACCGGCGTTGGCAACGATCTCGCGCAGCGGGGCTTCCATCGCACGCAGGGCAATCTGGATGCCGTGGTTCTGGTCTTCGTTGGCGCCCTTCAGACCGGCCAGCGCGGTGATCGCGCGGACCAGGGCAACACCGCCTCCCGGGACCACGCCTTCTTCAACGGCTGCACGGGTGGCGTGCAGGGCGTCGTCGACGCGGTCCTTCTTTTCCTTCATCTCGATTTCGGTCGAGGCGCCGACCTTGATCACGGCAACACCGCCGGCCAGCTTGGCCACGCGTTCCTGCAGCTTCTCGCGGTCGTAATCGGAGGAGGTGTCCTGGATCTGGGTCTTGATCTGCGCCACGCGTGCATCAACGTTGGCCTTGTCGCCGACGCCGTCGATGATGGTGGTGTTCTCCTTGGAGACCTGCACCTTCTTGGCGCGGCCCAGGTCCTTGATGGTGGCCTTTTCCAGCGACAGGCCGACTTCTTCGGAGATCACGGTGCCGCCGGTCAGCACGGCCATGTCTTCCAGCATCGCCTTGCGACGGTCGCCGAAGCCCGGGGCCTTGACGGCCACGACCTTGACGATGCCACGGATGGTGTTGACCACCAGGGTCGCCAGCGCTTCGCCTTCGACTTCCTCGGCCACGATCAGCAGCGGCTTGCCGGCCTTGGCGACGCCTTCCAGCACCGGCAGCAGGTCACGGACGTTGGAGATCTTCTTGTCGTGCAGCAGGATGAACGGGTCATCCAGGTCAGCGGTCTGCGACTGCTGGTTGTTGATGAAGTACGGCGACAGGTAGCCGCGGTCGAACTGCATGCCCTTGACCACGTCCAGCTCGTTGTCCAGGCCCGAGCCTTCTTCAACGGTGATGACGCCTTCCTTGCCGACTTCCTTCATCGCGTCAGCGATGATCTGGCCGATCGACTCGTCCGAGTTGGCCGAGATGGTACCGACCTGGGCAATCGCCTTGTCGTCGGCGGTCGGCTTGGAGATGTTCTTCAGCTCGGCGACGGCGGCCGACACGGCCTTGTCGATACCGCGCTTGAGGTCCATCGGGTTCATGCCGGCGGCCACGGCCTTGGCACCTTCGCGGATCAGGGCCTGGGCCAGCACGGTGGCGGTGGTGGTGCCGTCGCCGGCGTCGTCGTTGGTGCGCGAAGCAACTTCCTTCACCATCTGCGCGCCCATGTTCTCGAACTTGTCAGCCAGTTCGATTTCCTTGGCGACGGAGACGCCGTCCTTGGTGATGGTCGGGGCGCCGAAGCTCTTTTCCAGCACGACGTTGCGGCCCTTCGGGCCCAGGGTGGCCTTGACGGCATTGGCGAGAACGTTGACGCCGCGCACCATGCGCGAACGGGCATCTTCACCGAAACGGATATCCTTGGCAGCCATGTGCAGTTACCTCATCTGGTAGCGCCGGGCCATGCCCGGCGGCTGGGTGTTGGAATCAGGGGATGGAACAGGTCGCGCCGGGGCTCAGCCGATGACGGCGAGCACGTCGTCTTCGCGCAGGACCTTGTATTCGACGCCTTCGCTCTTGTACGAGCTGCCGGCGTACTGGCCGTAGATGACCTTGTCGCCGACCTTCAGCGACGGCGCGCGCACGTTGCCGTTGTCCAGCGGCTTGCCCGGGCCGACGGCCACGACCTCACCCTTGGTGGACTTTTCCTTGGCCGAGTCGGGGATGACGATGCCACCGGCGGAGATTTCGTCGGCTTCGATCGGCTTGACCACAACGCGGTCGTGCAGCGGCTTGATGCTCATAGGAGACCTCTTAAGTGATTGATTGGTCTAAAAAAGTCCGGCGATGTTAGCACTCGCCCCAGGCGAGTGCCAGAACCGCACGTGAAGAAACCCGACAACGTCGGGAGCAGGGCAGAGATGGAGCCCCGCCGCCCCCTTTCAAGGGCCGAATGAAAAAAATTTTTCCACCCGCGCGCCTCGGCCAGGGCGTCGGTCCAGATCAATTTCGGTGACAAGCGTCGCACTGTCAGACATCTGACGTTCATTTACGACAAAGTGTCACTGGATCGGCCTTAGGCTCGGTCCGGCATTCCCAATCACAAGGAGGAGTCGATGCGATTGCTGTCCCCGCTTGCCGCTGCCTGCCTGCTGGCGCTGGCCGCTGCGCCGGCCCAGGCCGAGGTCTTCATCAACGAACTGCACTACGACGACAGCACCGCCGCCGGTGACGTCGGCGAAGCGATCGAGGTCGTAGCCACTGCCGGTGAGGACCTGTCCGGCTACCGCCTGTACCTCTACAACGGCAGCAATCCGTCCGCCGCCACCGTCTATGCCAACAACCCGGTCCCGGCCGGCACCGCCGCCGGCTGCGGCAGCGCCACCATCGCCGTGGTCAGTTACCCGACCAACGGGATCCAGAACGGCCCGACCGACGGCATCGCCCTGGTCGATGCCAGTGGCAAAGTGGTCCAGTTCCTCAGCTATGAGGGCGCCATCACCGCCTCCGGTGGCCCTGCCGCCGGCATGACCAGCCAGAACATCCCGGTAGCCGAGACCAACAGCACCGCGCCG
The DNA here is from genome assembly GCF_000382065.1 of Stenotrophomonas hibiscicola ATCC 19867. GTDB lineage: Bacteria > Pseudomonadota > Gammaproteobacteria > Xanthomonadales > Xanthomonadaceae > Stenotrophomonas > Stenotrophomonas hibiscicola. The sequence continues at coordinate 746,731 of NZ_KB907500.1, forward strand.
GGCACCTCGTTGCAGCTGACCGGCAGCGGCAGCCAGTACACCCACTTCACCTGGGCCGAATCGGCCGGCCAGACCTTCGGCAGCTGCAACAACGGCCAGACTTTCAGCGGCGGTGGCACGCCAGGCCCGAACACGCCGCCGTCGGTGTCCACCACCACCCCGGCGCAGGGCAGCAGCACCTTCCCGGCTGCGGCCGATCTGGAAGTGGTGTTCAGCGAAACCGTGAACCTGGCCAGCGGCGCGTTCGCGCTGAGCTGCGGCACCTCCGGCAGCGTGCCGCTGACCTTCCCGGCCAGCGGCCGCAGCGTGAAGCTGTCCACCAACACCGCGCTGGTGGCCGGTGAAGCCTGCCGCTTCGACATCCGCGCCGCGCGCATCACCGACCTGCTGGGCGCGCACCCGGCCGCCGACAGCCGCATCGCCTTCACCGTGGCCAGCACCGGCGGCAATCCGGACCCGGGCAACCCGGGCGTGCCGGCCGGCTACTACTCCAGGGTCAACACCAGCAGCCCCAGCCAGCTGCGCTGCTCGCTGCACGCCACCATCAAGGGCCATACCGCCTACCCGTACAGCGGCTCGGGCACCAATACCTGGACCATCCTGGAAATCGCCGACGAGGATCCGAACAACCCGAACCGCATCCTCGATGCCTACCGCAACCGCAGCTACGCCAAGGTCAGTGATCGTGCGGGCACCGGCAGCGGCCTGACCTACAACCGCGAGCACACCTGGCCGAACTCGCTGGGCTTTGCCAGCACCACCGGCGACAAGGGCCTGCCCTACGCGCCGTACACCGATACCCACATGCTGTACCTGACCGACGCGCAGTGGAACGCCGACCGCGGCAACAAGCCGTTCGGCAGGTGCGATGCCAGCTGCGGTGAGCGTGCCACCGAAGCCAACAATGGGCAGGGCGGCGGCAGTGGTGGCTATCCGGGCAACTCCAACTGGGTGCGCACGCCGGACGGCAACACCGGCACGTTCGAGGTGTGGGGCAAGCGCAAGGGCGACATGGCGCGCGCGGTGATGTACATGGCGATCCGCTATGAGGGTGGCAAGGATGCGGCCACCGGTCAGTCCGAGCCGGACCTGGAGCTGACCGACGACCGCAGCAGGATCGTCAAGACCAGCAGTTCGCCGGCCTACATGGGCCTGCTGTCGACGCTGATCGACTGGCACCTGTCCGATCCGCCGGATGATGCCGAGCGTGCCCGCAATGACGTGGTCTACAGCTTCCAGGGCAATCGCAACCCGTTCATCGACCACCCCGAGTGGGCGACCCCGGCCCTGTTCACCTCGGCCAAGCCAGCCACCTGCCAGCTGGCCAACTGACCGCGCAACGCTGCGGTCCACTGCCGCCGCCGGGCCCTGACCCGGCGGCGGCCCTATACTCGACGGTCATGTCGACCGTCGATCCCGTCCTGCTGCTGTTGACCACCTGCCCGGACCGGGCCAGTGCCGAGCGCATCGCGCACGCGCTGGTAGGCGAGCGCTTGGCGGCGTGCGTGACCCGTCTCGACGGCGCACAGTCGACCTACCGCTGGCAGGGCGAGGTGACCACCGACGCGGAGCTGCAGCTGCTGGTGAAAACCACCTCGAGCCGCGTCGATGACGCAATCGCCCGGATCGTCGAACTGCATCCGTATGAACTCCCGGAGTGCATCGCGGTCGAAACCCGGGCCGGCCTGCCGGCGTATCTGGATTGGATCCGGGCACAGACCCGGGAGGACACTGATTGAAGACTCTGTTTGCGCGTGGCGCTGCCTTGTGCGCCCTGTTGTGCCTTTCGCTGCCCGCCTTCGCCCTGGATGAGAAAGACCTGCTGCCGGTGGACCAGGCGTTCGCATTGACCGCCACTGCCCCCGAACGTGGCCAGGTGCAGCTGCAGTTCAAGATCGCGCCAGGCTATTACCTGTATCGCCACCGCACCAGCGTCAAAGCCGACCCGGCCTTCAATGCCGGCGCGCTGCAGATGCCCAAGGGCGACAAGCACCACGACGATTTCTTCGGCGAGGTCGAGACCTATCGCGAGCGCCTGCTGGCCACCCTGCCCGGCACGCCGACCGACGCTGCCGGCACCATCAGCCTGGAAGTGCGTTATCAGGGCTGCGCCGATGCCGGTGTCTGCTACCCGCCGCAGAAGCGCGTGGTGCAGGTCACCCTGCCGGGCGCCGGTGCGGCGGCGGCGGTGCCTGCCGCGCGTGCCGGTGCGGCCAGCCCGTTCAATAACCCGCTGGCCGGTGCCGGCAACAGCGGTGGCCTGCGCCTGCCGGGCGCGGCCAACAACAGCCAGGCCCTGCCGCTGCCGTCGGAACAGGCGTTCGGCTTCGATGCCATCGCCAGCGACGGCAACACCCTGCTGCTGCGCTTCAGCCCAGCGCCCGGCTATTACCTGTATCGCGACCGCACCTCGCTGAAGCTGGAAGGCAGCGCCGGCGTGCTGGCCGGCAAGCCGCGCTGGCCAGCCGCGCAATCGCATCGCGACGAGCACTTCGGCGATGTCTCGGTCTACTTCAACCAGGTGGAAGTACCGCTGCCGCTGCGCCGCGCTGTCACTGATGCCGTCGACAGCACCCTGGTGGTGACCTTCCAGGGCTGCCAGACCGATGGCATCTGCTACCCGCCGATGACCCGCCGGGTGAAGCTGTCGATTCCGGCCGGCAAGGTCAGCGCCAGCGCCGACCAGGCGCCAGCGCGCAATGACGTGATCAACCCGCTGCCTGCTGCCAACGGTGCACCGCGCGAAGCCGCCAACGGCGCCCCGCTGCGCCTGCTGCCAACCGTGCCCAACACGGATGCAGCGGCACCGGCCGCCGCAGGTGGCGCCACCGCCAGCAGTGAATTCGCCACCGATGCACAGGGCGACAATGCGCTGCGCACGCGTCCGCCGGTGACGACGCCGAATCCTGATCGTTCGTTCGTCTGGGTCCTGCTGCTGGCGCTGGCCGGTGGCCTGGTACTGAACCTGATGCCCTGCGTGCTGCCGATCCTCTCGCTGAAGGTGCTGAGCCTAGCGCAGAGCGGCGAAAGCGCGCAGCGCGCACGCAGCCACGCGCTCTGGTACACGCTGGGCGTGCTGGTCGCGTTCGCCGTGATCGGCGCGTTGATGGTCGGCCTGCGCGCGATCGGCAATGCCGTCGGCATCGGCTTCCAGCTGCAGCACCCGGGTGTGGTGGCGGCGCTGGCCTACATCATGTTCGCGGTAGGCCTGAGCCTGTCCGGCGTGTTCACCCTGGGCGGCGGCATCGGCAATCTGGGCCAGTCGCTGGCCAGCCGCAGCGGCCCGGCCGGTGACTTCTTCACCGGTGCGCTGGCCTGCGTGGTCGGCAGTGCCTGCGTCGGCCCGTTCATGGGTGGCGCGATCGCCTACGCGTTCATTGCCCCGCCGCTGAAGGCGATGACCGTGTTCCTGTTCCTCGGCCTGGGCCTGGCGCTGCCGTTCCTGCTGATCGGCTTCGTGCCGGCGCTCGCACGCCGCCTGCCCAAGCCGGGCCCGTGGATGGAAACGCTCAAGCACGTGCTGGCCTTCCCGATGTATGCCACCGCGCTGTGGCTGCTGTGGGTGCTGGGCAAGCAGCGTGGCGTGGATGGCATGGCGCTGGTGCTGGGTGGCCTGCTGCTGCTGGCGTTCGGCCTGTGGCTGTTCGAGCGCAACCGCTGGACCGGCTCGCGTGCGGTGACACTGCTGGGCGTACTGCTGGCGATCGGCGCGCTGGTGCCGGCCTGGGGTGTGACCCAGCTCGCACCGCCGGCGCGGGCCGCACAGGCCGCCAGCGACAACGTGGTCGAGTATTCACCGCAGTTGCTGGACCGCCTGCGCGCCGACAACCGCGTGGTGTTCGTCAACATGACCGCCGACTGGTGCGTAAGCTGCAAGGCCAACGAGCGCGCGGTGCTGTCGCGGCCGGAATTCAAGGAACTGCTCAAGCGCACCAACGCGGTGTACATGCGCGGCGACTACACCAATGTCGACCCGCAGATCACCACGTTCCTGGAAGAGCACAAGGCCGTCGGCGTGCCACTGTACGTCGTGTACGGCCCCGGCGCGCCGCCGACCGTGCTGCCGACCCTGCTGACCCTGGCGGTGGTGGAGGAAGCGCTGCTGCGCACCGCACGATGAAGTGGCAACGGCCAGCGCTGCTGTGGACAGCGGTGCTGGCCGCCGGCCTTGGCCTGTGGGCCGGCCATCGATTGACACCGGCGCCGGTGGCGCCTGAGGCCGTGCCGGGAGCGCCTGCTGTGGCGGCTGCCGCACCCACCCTGCAGGTCGGCGACAGCCTGCCCGCACTGTCGCTGCCGGATCTTGAAGGCCGGCCGCTGGACCTGCGCCAGCACGCTGGCGGTCGCCCGCTGTTGATCAATGTCTGGGCCAGCTGGTGCGCGCCCTGCGTTGAAGAAATGCCCGAACTGGCGCGTTTCGCACATGTCCAGGGCGAGCACGGTGTGCAGGTGCTGGGACTGGCGCTGGATACGCCGGAGGACGTGCGCCGTTTCCTGCAGCGGGTACCGGTGGATTACCCGATCGTGATCGAGACCCCGGGGCCGCGCGATGCCAGCGTGCAGCTGGGCAATACACAGGGCCTGCTGCCCTACAGCGTGCTGTTCGATGCACAGGGGCGGCTGGTGAAAGCGAAGCTGGGGCCGTTCGCCCACGGCGAGATCGACAGCTGGGTGAAGTGAGGGTGTTTTTTTGCAGGGCTTGCAGCCCTGCACCCTGCTCAATGCAACGGCAACGGCCAGAGCCAAAGCCAAAGCGGGCTTTCCGTGGGATGGCGGGGCGCTGTGGCTGTGCAGGACACGCCGTAAACCCGTCCATGGGGGCTCGATGGCGCCATCCATGGCGCCAACGGTCCTGCACAGCCACACCGCCCCACCTTCGACAGATTCCGCCGGCTGTTGGTAGGTGTCGACCTTGGTCGACACATCTGTCAGATATCGAATGAAATTCCGGGGTCAGATCCGTTTTCCTACGGAAAACGGATCTGACCCCAAGAGTATTTCCGACAGATCGCGGAAATCTGTCGAAGGCGGGGTGGGTCCGGTTGAGGGGGCGTGAGCCGCATGGATGCGGCGACCGAGCTTACATGGACGTACCTGCAGCGTCCCCCTCAACCGGACCCACCCCGCCAACCCACGGAAAGCCAGCTTTTGACGTTGACGTTGCTCCGGCTTGTAGCGGGTGCAGGGCTGCAAAGCCCTGCAACAAAACCCTCCTTGACCGTAGCCCGTCCGCCACGGAGAATTCCGCGATTAATTCTCATTTGCTGTTGCGCAGGATGCGGGCGGCAGCCTTCGGGGCCCCCTCCTTCGATGTTCAAGAACGTCCTGTTCCAACTGCACTGGCTGCTGGGCATCACCGCCGGCGCCGTACTGGCCGTGATGGGCCTCAGCGGCGCCGTGCTGTCCTTCGAGGATGAGCTGCTGCGAGCGGCCAACCCCGGCTTCGCCGAGATCGCTGAACACCATGCTGATGGCCAGCTTCCGCTCGAACTCAGCGAACTGGCAACGCTGCTGCAGGCCGGCGGTGATCGCCCCCTGCAGCGCCTGCGCGTGGATGCCACCGGCCAGCGACCGTCGGTGGCGCGCTTTGCTGGCGGCAAGGAACACTGGGTGTACTTCGACCCCTACAGCGGTGAGCGCTTCAGCGCCCTGCGCGGGCAGGCGCTCTTTGACTTCGTCGAGGACCTGCATCGGCATCTTGCCGCCGGTGAGCGCGGCAAATGGATCACCGGCAGCTGCGCCATCGCCCTGCTGTTCTTCACCTTGTCCGGGCTCTACCTGCGCTGGCCACGACGCTGGTGGCACTGGCGCAGCTGGCTGGCAGTGGAGTGGAAGCGCAGTGGACGCGGCTTCCTGTGGAGCCTGCACTCCGTGGCCGGCACCTGGGTGCTGTTGATCTACCTGATGAGTGCGCTGACCGGCCTGTGGTGGTCCTTCGACTGGTACCGCAGCGCCGCCAACACCCTGCTGGGCGTCGCACCGGCCGCCAAACACAAGGTCGCCGCCGACGCCACCCTGGACCTGGAGCGCATCGAAGCCACGCTGTATGCGCTGCCCGGCGTGCGCACCGGCTACATCGACCTGCGTCTGCCGGAGAAACCGGGGCAGGTACTGAATGTGCGCGTGATGGCCGGTGACCCGTCGCAGCGCGGTGGGCGGCATGACCGCGCGCACGATCTGCTGCAGCTGGATCCGGCCAGCGGGGCCATCCTCGATTCACGCCCCTACGCGCGCCAGGGCACCGGGGGACAGCTGGCCACCAGCGTGTTCGCATTGCACTCGGGCAGTTACTTCGGCATGCCCGGGCGGGTGGTGGTGATGCTCAGCAGCCTGGGCATGAGCCTGTTCTTCATCACTGGCTGGTTGCTGTACCTGGACCGGCGCCGCAGCCAGCGCGATGCGCGCGGGCTGCGCAAGTCGCTACCAGCAACACCTGCAGATGGCGATGGCACGCCGTGGCTGGTGGTGCATGCCAGCCAGAGCGGACTGGGCGAACAACTCGCATGGCGCGCTGCCGCGCAGCTGCAAGCAACCGGCCATGCAGTGCAGGTTCTGCCGCTGGCCCGCGTCGATGCCGCGCGGCTGGCACGCACCGCACAGGCATTGTTCGTGCTGAGCACCTTTGGTGATGGCGAACCTCCGGATGCGGCGCGGGGCGCTGCGCGACGGCTGCTGGCACAAGCGCCGGATCTGTCGGGCCTGCAGTTCGGCCTGCTCGCCCTGGGTGACCGCCAGTACCCGCATTACTGCGCCTTTGGCCGCCAATTCGATGGCTGGCTGCTGGGCAACGGGGCACGTGCGCTGTTCGAGCGCATCGATGTCGATGCCGCTGCGATACCGGCGCTGCGCCAGTGGCAGCAACATCTAGGCGCGCTGACCGGCATCGCCACCGATGACAGCGTGCTGCCGGCGGCCACGCAGATGCACGAGTGGCGCCTGCTCGGCCGTGACCGCCTCAATCCAGGCAGCGTGGGCGGCGCCATCTGGCGCATCCGTCTTGCGCCACCGGCCGATGTGCAGTGGCAGGCGGGCGACATCCTGCACATCGCGCCCCGCCACAACGCGCGGCACGCCGTTGCGGTGCTGAAGGCACATGGGCTGGATCCCCAGCAGCCGCTGCTGATTGACGGCCAGCCGCGCACGCTGTTGGCGCTGGCCAGCGAGCGCGAACTGCCCGATGCCGATGCTGCGCTGGCGGTGCAGGATGCCTGCCTCTGGCTGGCAGGGCTGCCACTGCTGCCGGGGCGCGAGTACTCCATCGCATCCTGTACGGATGACGGTGCGGTCGAACTGGTGGTACGGCTGGTCCATGACGAAACCGGACGCACCGGCCTGGGTTCTGGCTGGCTGTCGCTGCATGCGCCGGTCGGTGCCAGCATCGTGGCCCGCGTGCACCGCAACCCCGGTTTCCATCGCATTGGCGGTGCGCCGATGGTGCTGATCGGCAATGGCACCGGCATCGCGGGCCTGCGCAGCCTGCTGCGCGAAGCCGCGCATGCAGGTGAGCACGGGCACTGGCTGCTGTTCGGCGAACGCCAGCGCGCGAACGACTTCCTGTTCGCCGATGAGATCGAAGCGTGGCAGGGCGATGGCCATCTCGCGCGGGTGGACCTGGCGTTCTCGCGCGATGGTAAGGGCGGCTATGTGCAGGATCGCCTGCGTGCAGCAGCCGATGCCCTGCGCGACTGGATGCAGCGTGGTGCGGTCATCCACGTCTGCGGTTCGCTGCTGGGCATGGCCGAAGGCGTGGACCAGGTGCTGCGCGAAGCGCTGGGTGATGAAGAAGTGGAAACGCTGCTGGAGACCGGGCGCTACCGTCGCGACGTGTATTGAGCCACAAGGGTAGTACCGGCCGCCGGCCGGCATGATCAGGGGCGTGCCGGCCAGCGGCCGGCACTACCGGAGCACGATCAGGCCGCAGCGCGCGCCTGTGGCATCGACTGCAACTGGAACGCGCCCACCGCTTCGGTCAGCGCGTGTACCTGCGCCTGCATCTGCGCGGTGGAGGCACCAGCCTCTTCCACCAGGCTGGCGTTGCGCTGGGTGCTGGCTTCCATCTGCACGATGGTCTGCTTCACCTGCGCGATGCCGGCATGCTGGTCCTGCGATGCACTGCGGATACCGGCCAGCAGTTCGGCCAGCTGCTGCACGCTGCCAACGATCTCGCCCATCGTGATGCCCGCCTGCTCGGCCTGCTGGTTGCCCTGGCCAACACGCGCCACCGAATCCTCGATCAGTCCTTTGATCTGCTTGGCCGCTTCGGCACTGCGCTGGGCCAGCAGGCGCACTTCCGCAGCCACCACGGCGAAGCTGCGGCCCTGCTCACCTGCGCGCGCAGCTTCCACCGCGGCATTCAGCGCGAGGATGTTGGTCTGGAAAGCGATGCCATCGATCAGCTGGGTGATGTCGCCGATCCGCCGCGAGGCCTCGCTGATGCCATGCATGGTTGCGACCACCTGGCCGACGGCCTCGCCACCGCGCTGGGCCACCGCGGCCGCCCCCTGCACCAGGGCATCGGCGCGGCCCGCGGCATCGGCATTGCGGCCAACGGTGTCGGTCAACTCGTGCATCGACGCTGCCGTCTCTTCCAGGTTGGCCGCCTGCTGTTCGGTACGCTGCGACAGATCATGGTGACCGGCAACGATCTCACCCACACCGGTGTCGAGGCTGGACGTCGCCTGCTGGATGCGGGTGACGATGCGGCCCAGTTGCGCGACCGTGGCGTTGGCATCGTCACGCATGCGTGCGAACACGCCCTGCAGCTCACCTTCCATGCGCACGCTGAGGTCACCACGGGCCAGCGCCGCCAGAAGCGCCTGCAGATCGCCGAGGTTGGTCTCGAAGGTCGCCAGCAGGCGGTTGATGCTGGTCGACAACGTACGCACGAAGCCCTGTTTTCCCTCCAGCGCGATGCGGCCGTGCAGGTCGCCATGTGCGGCGGCGTCGACCAGTGCTGCCACTTCGGTTTCCAGCAGCGTTTCCAGCGCGCGGCTGCGCCACTCCACTGCCACGCCGAGGAAATGCCCTTCGTCGGTGATGGCATTGGCGATCAGCTGGTAGCGCACGCCGGCATGGCCGATCTCGCGCTCCTCGCTCTGGCGTACGCCGGCCAGGCTGGCCAACGCCGGATGCAGGCGTACCGCGTCGCTGCCCACCAGCGCTTCGTTCGTCAGTTCAAGCAGCTGCAGCAATGCCGGGTTGGCGTAGGCGACCTGCCCTTCCGCATCGATCACCATCAGGCCGGTCTGCGCGCTGTCCAATGCCTGGCGCACGCGGGTGTTGCCGCGGGCCACCGCACGCTCGATCTCGATGCGCGCGCGCAGGCGCTGCTGCATGTCGACCAGGCGCTGGGCCAGTTGGCCGATCTCGTCGTTGGCGTTGTAGACGCGCAGGGTGGTGTCGAGGCGGTCGTCGGCGATGTCGCTGGCGAAGCGCAGGGTGTCCTGGATCGGCCGGCGCACCGCACGCAGCACCAGCGCCAGGCTGGTGATCAGCACGCCGGCCACCAGCAGCAGGGTCAGTGCGAACAGCACGCTCATGGTGCGCGCGCCGGCCTGCTGGCGTGCCTGCGCCGTGGCCAGCGCCGCCACCTGTGCCTGCTGGAATGCGGCCAACGCCGGCGCTACGCCCGCGGCGGTATCCAGCAGCGACTGCGCTTCCACATCCAGGCCGACGCGGGCAGCGGCATACCCCAGCAATGCGGCCTGATACGCCTCCATCCCGGTGCGCAGGGTGTCCTGCACATCCGCAGGCAGGCCCGCCAGCGCGAGGTCGAACGGCAGCTTCTCCTCGCTGGCGCGGTCGGCGTGGGTGGAATCACCGTCGAGCAGCAGCAGTGCCTCCTGCCTTCGCATCTTCTGCAGGGACAGCGCCAGCGCGGGCCGCTGCTGCACATCCACCTGCGCCTGCAGGGTGTCGGCGGCCTGCTGCAGCTGCGCAGCGAGGCCGGCATCACCACGGCCCATCTCGTCGACCCGTTCGAACAGGGCGGCCACACCCTGCGAGAACGCGTCGGCGGCTTCGGTCAGCGCCTGCAGAGCCTTGCGCCGGCCAGCATCCATCGGCATCGCGCGCAGCGCCTGCAGATCGGTCTGCAACGCCTTCTGCGTGGCCAACAGCTGCGCGCGGTCGGCATCATCGAAACTGCGTGCATACTGGGCCTGCAGGCGACGCGCTTCGGCCACCCGCGTGGACAGGCTGGCAGCCAGATCGCTGCCGCGCTGGTAGCTGGCCTGGCTGCGCGCAGCCAGTGCGTTGGCATGGCCAGTCCAGGCGTAGACAGCAGCGATCGCCACCAGGCCCAGGCCGCAGATCCACAGTGTGGCCTTGAGCTTGTTGGCCACGCTGAGCCGATGTGGCTGCAGCCAGCGCAGCAGCCCGGGGGACGCCGAGTGCAACGCAGCAAGGCGCGTGCGCAGGCACCGGAGGTGGGGGACAACGGCCGACATGACAGACTCCAGGCGGAAAGACGCATCTGTATCGGCCTGACTCAGGACAACTTTAGGGCGCTCCTGGTCCACTCCCACCGATTGCTGGCGGACGCGGCCTTTGTACCCGGCACAGGCGACAGGGGGATGACACCCGCGCAATGCTTGACCTCAACCCCGGTTGGGGGAGCACAGTAGATCTCCCTCCCCCGCCCGGCGCGCGCATGACGACGCTCGATGTCCCCCGCTACCTGCAACGCCTGCAGCTGGATGCACCGCCACCGCTGACGCTGGCGGGCCTGACCCTGCTGCAGCAGCACCACAACGCACTGCTGCCGTTCGAAACCCTCAGCTGCCTGCTGCGCGATGCAGTACCGATCGACCTGGACAGCGTGCAGCGCAAGCTGCTCGACGACCGTCGTGGCGGCTACTGCTTCGAACTCAATGGCGGCCTGCTGGCACTGCTGCAGGCGCTGGGCTTCGATGCACAGCCGTTGAGCGCGCGCGTGCTGCTGGCCGCCCAGGACGGCGAACTGACCGCACGCACCCACCTGCTGCGCGTGCAGGTGGACGGTGATGACTGGCTGGTGGATGCCGGTTTCGGCAGCCTGACCCCGACCGTGCCGCTGCGCCTGCATGATCCGCAGCCACAGGCCACGCCGCACGAGCGCTACCTGCTGCGCCGACTGCCTGGCAACGGTGATTTCGTGCTGTCGGCCGAGTCCCACGATGGCTGGCGGGCGATGTATCGGTTCGACCTGCAGGCGCCGGCACCAATCGACAACGTGGTGGGCAACTGGTACGTGTGCACCCATCCCGATTCCAGCTTCCCCGGCCAGCTGCGCGCATCGCTGACCGCGCCGGACTGGCGCCGCACGATCGGCAGCGGCAACTACACCGAGTACCGCCCCGGCCAGGTACCGGACAAGCGTCCGCTGCACGATGTTGCCGACGTGCGCGGGGTACTGCAGCAACGCTTCGGCATGCAGTTGCCCGGAGACCCGCGGCTTGACCCAGCGATCAATGACTGGCTGCAGCGCTCACGCGCCGCAACCTTGTAGCGCCGAGCCCATGCTCGGCTGAGCTTGGGCTGCTGGGTCAACAGCAGCCGAGCATGGGCTCGGCTCTACGCAACCGCGCGCGCCTGCAGCGCGATACGGTTGCCTTCACTGTCGAAGATCTCGGCCACGCGCCAGTCGCCCGCGTCGGCCGGTCCGAAGCGCAGCGCAGCGCCCGCTTGCAGTGCACGCTCCAGGCTCACCTCCAGGTCATCGACGCCGATGTAGATGCGCGCACCGTGGACGGAGGGCAGATAGTCGGCCCCCCGCACCAGCGCCATGCTGGCACCGGCGGCCTCATCGGAAAACGGCAGGTAGGCCATCCGGCAGTCGTGCTGCAGGATCGGTTCGTCCACCGCCACCTGCAGCCAGTGCTGGTAGAACGTGATGGCCCGGGCCAGGTCAGTGACCGGCATCTCGACGTGCAGGATGGGGTTCATGTCCGCAGGATAACCGGATACTGACACTGCCTTGCAGGTCCGTACTGGCATGCTGAACCGCCCTTTCCCCGCGGAGTCCTGCATGTCCCTGGCCGATCATCGTGGTGCGCTGGCACCGCTGGGCTTCCTGCGCGTGGCGATCAACCTGGGCAACCCTGTGCTGGCACAGGGCGATGCGCGCTCACCGCGCGGTCCATCACTGGAACTGGCGACCGCGTTGGCGCAACGGATGGGCGTGCAGGCCCGCTTCACCTGCCACGACGCCGCAGCCTCGGTGGTTGCCGCGGCCGCCGAAGATGCCTGGGATCTGGCCTTCCTAGCGATCGATCCGGCGCGTGCCGACCGCATCGCCTTCAGCGCCCCCTATGTGGAGATCGAAGGCACCTACCTGGTGCGCGAGGACAGCCCTGCGCAACAGGTGGCCGACCTCGACCGCGAGGGGCTGCGCATCGCGGTGGGCCGCGGTGCAGCCTACGACCTGTTTCTCAGCCGTGAACTGCGCCACGCGATGATCGAGCGAGCTGAGACGTCGGCCGCTGCCATCACCCTGTTCGATCTGCAGCGCCTGGATGCCGCTGCCGGCGTGCGCCAGCCGCTGGCCGCCTGGGCGCAGGCGCATCCCGGCCACCGCGTGCTGGCCGACCGTTTCACCGTGATCCAGCAGGCGGTCGCGGCGCCGGCCTCGCGCCCGGCCGATGCATTGCAGGCGCTGTTCGAGGAAGTGGAGGCGATCAAGGCAGGCTCGTTGCTGGGCGAAGCCTTCGCCCGTGCCGGGCAGGCGGTTACGTTGGTACGGTGACTGCGGGACACACGCAGTCGAGCATGGCTCGACGCTATAAATGCGCGTCTGCCATGTGTCGCACATGCTCAGCAGCCTGCGCGTGCAACCAGTCGCGGAAGGCGAGGAAGCCGCGATGGCTGGCCGAGCGCTGCGGGTACACCAACCAATGCGGCCACGCCGTCTTCAGGCGCTGGCTGGACAGTGCGACCAGCTGGCCGGAGTCGAGCAGCAGCCTCGCCCGCGTCACTCGGCCGAGGGCCACGCCCACGCCGTCCAGAGCGGCGCGATGGTGCGCCTCCGAATCATCCAGCACCGCCACGAACCGCGCCGGCGCACTCTGCCCACTCAATGCAAACCACGCGCCCCAGGCGCCGTCCGGATCACCCAGCAGCGGCCACTGGTTCAGCGGCACGCGCTCGATCCCTCCCATGCGTTCGATCAGCGCCGGGCTGGCCATGGGCAGCAGCCACTCGTCGAACAGCGGCTCCACCACCAGGCCCGGCCACTGCCCGCTGCCCAGCCGCAGCGCGGCGTCGAACTGGCGCTGTCGCTCGAAGTCAATCAGGCGTTCACTCGACTGCAGGTTGATCTCGATCTGTGGATGCTCAGCAACGAAGTGCCCCAAGCGCGGCACCAGCCACGCCGACGCCATCGACGGTACCGCGCTGATCGTCAGCACGTGCTCGGCGCGTGCGGCATAGGGCTGGAAGGCCTCGTTGATCGCATCCAGGTGCGGCCCCACCTGGTCGAGCAGGCGCTGTCCCTCCAGGGTGAGCGAGACACCACGCGGCTGGCGGATCAGCAGCGGCTGCCCGAGCCGCTCTTCCAGTTGCCGCATCTGATGGCTGAGCGCGCTGACGGTCAGGTTCATCGACGCTGCCGCACGCGACAGGTTGCCCAGCCGGGCGGCAGCCACGAAGCCCTGCAGGGCATGGAGCGGAGCACGGGGCATCAGGCTTGAAATCCTCTCACGTCACGCTTGCGGAAATGTCGCTTCTTGCCGCTTCATGCTGCCCGTATCGTGCAATCCACTCAAGTGGAGGCGCGCTCATGAACATCTTCGGCGGTTTGTTGTTCCTGCACGGCCACGTGGCCAGCGCCGAGCTGGCACGCCAGCTGGCCGGCCCGTCCACACCGGCTCCGCCGCGCGCGCCGCAACCGGCCACGCCGGTTCAGCGGCCGCGAACCCGTTGAACGCTCTTCAACCTGCATACCAGCGTTGGACGTGTTCAGGCAGCCACGGCATTGGATCGATATCCAATGCCCGACAACCGTCGAGGGTGTCCCGCAGCACACCCTCGCCGGGGCCGCCCGGCATCCGCAGGCCTTCCTCTTCCGGAAGCTGCACCGCCGCCCAGTCGTGCAACCGGTCCATGCGCACGCGCAGCGCAGCCCGCAGCCATGCCTTCAGCGGGAAACAGCGATAGCCCTGTTCGCCCAACGCATCAACCGCGAGCAACAACGCCCGGTTGGCACCACGTACCCACTCGGTGTGGCCTCCGGCCTTGTCCTGGACCGTCATCGGCGCCGGTGCGCGGTGCGCCTTGAACGGCGAACGCAGCTGCAGCTCCAGATCCCGCGCATCGCGCTCGCTTTCCGCTTCCACCAGTGCACCGGCGTCGAGGTCGAAGAACTCGAACCAGCGCCGGTGCAATGCGCTGATGCGTCCGAGCGGATCACGTGAAAAGCCGATCTTCGCGTAGTCTTCCCACGCACAGGGGAAGACATAGGCAAAGACACGACCGTCGATGCGGATATCCGATTGCATGTGCGCAGGCTGCCTCGTCAACAGCCCGGGCGCAACCGGGCGTTACCGTGTGCACTGCGGCGCTTGGGCAGTGCGGCTTCATGCCGCTGCGGACTATCCTTGCTGGCTGTCGCTGTCATCACCGCCGCCATGCCCTCTGCTGCACCTGCCCCCCTACCGGCCTCGTCCATCACTCTGGAAGCGGCCACCTTTGCGGTGATTCACCAGTACAACGCGGACATCGCCAGGCAACCGGCTTCGCTGACCAAGCTGATGACCGCCTATGCGGCTTACGAATGTGTGGAAGAGCGCGGGCGTTCGTGGGACGACGAAGTCCCCATCGCCGCCGACGACGTGCATGCGGTCGCCGACGATGAAACGCGCATGGGCCTGGTGCCCGGCGAGACAATCTCCCTGGCGCGCCTGCTGGAAGGGTTGATGGTGGTTTCCGGCAATGACGCTGCATTGGCGATCGCGCGCCACCTGGACGGATCGCAGGCGGCATTCCTGGAACGCATGAACCGGCACGCACGCCAGCTCGGGCTGGGCAGCACCTGTTTTGCCAGCGTGTCGGGCATCACCACACCGCACCATGCCTCCAGCGCGCGCGACATGGCGGTGCTGGCCGCCCGCCTGTTGAACGATCATCCGCAGATCCTGGCGATCACCGCGCAGCGCGCGTTCGCCCATGGCAGCTTCAACCGCAGCAACCAGAACGCCCTGCTCGGCGAAGACGGCGTGGACGGCTTGAAGACCGGCTACACCCAGGCCGCAGGCTTCTGCCTGGCCGCCACCGCGTGCCGGCCAGTACCCGGACGGGACCAGCCGGTACGGCTGATCACCGTGGTGCTGGGCTCTGCAAGCCGCGACGCGCGCGACGCACTGGTGCGCGACCGGCTGGCCGCGGGATTCGCCGCTCTGGCCGGCGGCTGACCGCTCGTGCGGCTCAGCGCCGCTTGACCGTCGCCACGATCAGCCGCTGCAGCTCGGCCACGGCACCGGCCTTGTCCAACGCGCCGGCAACAACACCCTCTGAAAGGGCTTCAGCCGCACCGAGGATGGCCCAGCGCCCCGCCAGCGACACCGTGCCGCCGGTTGCGAACGGGCCCAGCCAGACCTGGCAGTTGTCGATGAAATCCTGCTGGTAGCGCCGTCGCACCTCATACAGTTCCGGCGCCCCCACCAGCGCGGCGAGGATGCCTTGCACTTCGCTCCCCTGGCTGAGGACGCAGTCGATGTAGCCGGAGGCGATGGCCGCCGCCCGATCGACCAGTTGCGACCGGGCGCGGCCGATGCGCTCGTGGAAGACCACGGTCTGGCGTCCGTCATAGTCATCGTAGAGCGCCGCCAGCAAGCCATTGCGGGTCACGAAGTGATCGTAGGCCACAGGCTTGGTCACGCCCGCCGCCTCGGCCAGCCGCCCCAGCGTCAACGCTCCGGTACCTTCTCCGCGAACCAGTGCCCAGGCCACATCCAGCAACTGGCGGGTGCGTTGCTCCCGGGTCATTCGGCGGCGCGTGGGGGTGGCGTTGGCGGGCATCGGCGGAGCACGGCGATCAGCGCATCGGAACACCGATTTTACGGCCGATCGCCAGCGCGGTCTGCAGATGCGCTTCAGCGGCACCGGTATCGGCGTCCAACAGCAGGTCGGACGACAGCACGCGTGCGCCGCAATAGTCGAAGATGCCCATGTCGATCTGCGTCCTCATTGCCGCGTCGTAGCCACGACGTTCGACCATGGCTGCGTCGGCGCCGCCCAGCGCCACCAGATGCACATTCAGGCGCTGCAGCTTCTTCACCAGCCTGCCCTGCGCGTCCTGCGCGTAGGCCCAGTCGTTGGTGAACACACGGTCGATCCAGCCTTTCAGCAGCGCCGGGAACGACCACCAGTACAACGGGAACACCAGCACCAGCGTATCGGTGGCATCCAGCCTCGCGTGCTCGGCAGCGACATCGGCGGGTACCGCGCCGGTGCTGCGGAACAACGCCTGGTCCTGCGGGTTGAAGCGCGGATCGAAGCCTTCGGCCATCAGGTCGGCATAGGCCACGGTGTTGCCGGTGTCGGCCGCGGCAATGGCATCACCGATGCGACGCGCCATCGCGTGGGTCAGTGAACCGGGCTCAGGGTGGGCGATGACAATGAGGCTGTGCATGGGGATCTCCAGGCGTCAATACCTACCAATGGTAAGTATCGATTCCGGGGAAACCAGCGCCACCGATGGGACGCTGTTTTCGCGTCCAACGTATAGTGCGGCGGTTCCCGCTGAGCTGCCCGACGATGCACCGGTATCTGCTTGCCCTTCTGCTGGCCCTGCCGATGGCAATGGACGTTACGCCCGCGCTGGCCGGTGAACTCAGTCCGGAAGACTCGGCCGCATTGCGCAAGGAGGTGCAGGCGATGATGGGCGCCTTCGCCGTGGCGATACCGAGCTGATCATCGCGCGTACCCATCCCAGCCTGAAGCAGCTGGCCGGTGGCGACGAGGCCTATGCGCGGGCGACCCGCGACACGGTGAAGGCGCTGCGCAAGGCCGGCGTCACCATCATCAGCGACGAGGCAGGCGTGCCGGGCCGCACCTATGCGGCCGGTGACGAGGAAGTCTGCTTCGTACCGCGCCAGTCACTGCTGCGCGTGCGCGAAGCGCCGATGCGCAGCACGTCATTCATGGTTGCTGTGCGACGCGTCGGTACAACGCAATGGCGCTATCTGGACGGCGCGGCGATGCTGGACAACCCGGCACTGCTGCGGCAACTGCTGCCGGCGCTGGAGCCGGGCGTGACGCTGCCCAGGGGTGGGATGGAAGCGCTGTAGTCGCAGGCGCGCGTCCATCCACGCCCGGGCTGGATCCATCGCAGGCCTGGGTGTGTGTCAGCGGAACAGCGCGTTCAACGCCGCGCCCGAAGCCGCCTGCTGCAGGCCATCGAAGCGTCCGTCCTGCACGATCGGCTGGGTCGCCTGCATCAACCCACCCCACGCAGCTCGCGCCAGCGCACCGCCCAGGCTGACCCGTCGCACGCCGAGTGCGGCGATGTCCTGCAGGCTCAGCGGTGTCGGTCCACCCACCAGCAGGTTCACCGGCTTCGCCCCCGCAGCGGCAACCACCGCGCTGATCTGTTCGCGCGTGCTGACGCCCGGTGCATACAGCACATCGGCGCCGGCCTCGGCATAGGCGCGCAGGCGCTGCAGGGTGTCCTCCAGATCCGGCACGCCAACGAAGAAATTCTCGGCCCGCGCGACCAGCAGCACATCGACCCCCGCGCGGTCGATGGCCGCACGTGCTGCACACAGTCGCTCGACCGCCTGCCCGATCGGCCGCAGCGGCGCATCGGCCACGCCGCTGGCGTCCTCGATCGACAGCGCCGCGATACCGGTGTCGATGGCCGCCGCCACCGCCTCGCCCACTGCCTGTGGCGTGGCGCCGAAGCCATCACCGAAGTCGGCATTCAACGGCAATGGGGTCGCTGCCGCCATCAGCCGCAGATGTTCCAGTGTGGCCTGTAGCGAAACCGCCCCATCCGGCCGCCCTTCACTCCAGGCGCAGCCGGCACTGGTCGTGGCCAGTGCCTGGAAGCCCTGCCGCTGCAGGTAGCGGGCGCTGCCCACGTCCCACGGATTGGGCAGCACGAAACAACCGCGCGCATGCAGCTGGCGGAAACGCGCGCGCTTGCGCTGGGTGTCGGCATCAAGCGAGGTCATGGCGGGTTCCCGGGCGGCGGACCTGCACCCTAGCCCGCCCCGCGGCGGCACTCAATCACGGCGTGGGCCAACGTGCATGAGGTGATGCCGGCTGCTTATTGGACACCACCGTGCACGCTGCCCGAGCGTGCTTGCCTGCCACACAGTGCCCCACGGAGCCCCAGATGCGCCCGGACCCGCAGACCCTGATCGATGCCGGCGACGATGACGCCCATTGGGCCGACCTGCTTTCACCCGCGCGCCGTCGCCTGATCGCGTCGGCCGGGCTGGCCGCTGGTGGCCTGGCCAGCGCGTCGGCTGCCACCGCAGCCGCGCGCAGCGACAACGCTGTGAACACCACCGAACCCGGGCGACCCGGCTTCCGCGCCATCGTTCCGCCGGCGCCCGAGGGCCGCAGCCCCTGGGGCCAGGCCACGGCCAGCGAGCCTACCCCGCGCCCGGCCAGCGTGCGTCCCGGCGAGGCCACGCTTCCCACGCGCCCGCGCGCCTACACCGACATCAAGAGCTACAACGCTCACATCTACTTCGATGAGGACAGCTTCGAAAAGGCCGCGCTGCTACGGCGCTGGGCCGCCGAGCGGTTCCCGGTGGAGCTGGGCAACTGGAACCTTGAGCCGCGTGGGCCGCATGTCACGCCCTCGTTCTATTTCGGCTTCACCAACGACCTGCTCCCCGTGCTGGTGCCCTGGCTGCAGCTCAACAGCCTGGGCCTGACCATCCTGATCCATCCCAACACCGGGGACGGCCGCGCCGATCATCTGTATTACGCGTTGTGGGTGAACCGCGCGCAGCCGGTCAATGCCTACAACTGGCCGGCGCCGAAGCCCGGGCAGCCGGAACCGCTGGAAGAGGTGTTCCCGAACGTGGTGCCGACGGTGCCGCTGGAGACCTGACCCGCCTTGCCGGTGGGTGCGTAGCTTGCTGCGCAACCTGGGCCTGCCCTTCGGTGCGTACGTAGCTTGCTGCACATGGAACTTCCTTCATCCACGCATGGCGTGGATCTACTGACCGGCAGCCCGTCGCCCGCGCTTGGCGCGGATCCCCCGGCGTGGCCCTTGCCGCCATCGTCGGCCTACGTGCATCCATCCCCCGCCCGCACGGCATTCAGCGCGCCTTGATCCGCCGCCCCGCATAGGGCCGCAAGCGCTTCCGCAGATTTCAAACGGTCGATTGAAACGCTGCAAACTTCGCCGAACTGGACAGCATCCGCCGGTTCCGCCAGACTGCCGCCCTTTCCCGTCTTCCGGATCCCATGGCGAAGCTGCTGGTCCTGCACGGCCCCAACCTCAACCTGCTCGGCACCCGCGAGCCGGAGGTCTACGGCCACACTACGCTGGCCGACATCGACCAGGCCCTGGTTGCCCAGGCCTCGGCCGCCGGGCACGCCGTAGAGAGCCTGCAGTCCAACGCCGAGCATGTACTGGTGGACCGCGTGCAGGCCGCACGCAACGACGGCACTGCCTTCATCCTGATCAACCCCGCCGCGTTCACCCACACCTCAGTGGCCTTGCGCGATGCGCTGGCGGCGGTGGCGGTGCCGTTCATCGAAATCCACCTGTCCAACCCGCATACCCGCGAACCGTTCCGCCAGCACAGCTACTTCAGCGACAAGGCGATGGGCGTGGTGTGCGGCTTCGGTGCCGACAGCTACCGCTACGCGATGGACGCGGCGCTGCTGCGGGTATCCGCCACCTGATTGTCGACCCGGGCGCCCACGGCGCTCTCCTCACCTAGAAGAAACCAAAGAGGCCCTCATGGATCTGCGCAAAATCAAGAAGCTGATCGACCTGCTGGAAGAGTCGAACCTGGCTGAGATCGAAATCAAGGAAGGCGAAGAGTCGGTGCGCCTGTCGCGCGCGCCGGTGGCCGGCTACGCCGCCCCGGTCGCCGCCCCGGTGTATGCCGCTCCGGCCGCTCCGGCGGCGCAGGCGATGCCGATGCAGTCGCCGACCGAAGCCTCCACCGGCGGCACCGCCAAGCCGGGCCCGGCACTGCCGGAAGGCCACGTGCTGCGCTCGCCGATGGTCGGCACGTTCTACGCCTCGTCCGCCCCGGACAAGCCGGCCTTCGTCACCGTTGGCCAGCAGGTCAAGGAAGGCGAGACCCTGGCCATCATCGAAGCGATGAAGATGTTCAACCCGATCGAAGCCGACACGTCCGGCACCATCGTCGCCATCCTCGGCGAGAACGGCCAGCCGGTCGAATTCGACCAGCCGCTGTTCGTGATCGGCTGAGGGGCACGCCATGCTCGACAAAGTCGTCATCGCCAACCGAGGGGAGATCGCGCTGCGCATCCTGCGCGCGTGCCACACCCTCGGCATTCGCACGGTGGCCGTGCACTCCACGGTCGACCGCAACCTCAAGCACGTGGCCATGGCCGACGAGTCGGTCTGCATCGGTCCGGCGCCGTCGCCGCAGAGCTACCTCAACATCCCGGCCCTGATCGCCGCGGCGGAAGTCACCGACGCCCAGGCCATTCACCCGGGCTACGGCTTCCTGTCGGAGAACGCCGACTTCGCCGAACGCGTGGAGGAGTCCGGCTTCATCTTCATCGGCCCCAAGGCCGACACCATCCGCATGATGGGTGACAAGGTCGAGGCCATCCGCGCGATGAAGGCCGCCGGCGTGCCGTGCGTTCCCGGCTCGGGCGGCCCGCTGGGTGAGGACATCGTCGCCAACACCAAGATCGCCCGCGAGATCGGTTACCCGGTCATCATCAAGGCGGCCGGCGGTGGCGGTGGTCGCGGCATGCGCGTGGTGCACGCCGAAGCCTCGCTGAAGACCTCGATCGAAACCACCAAGAGCGAAGCCAAGGCCGCGTTCGGCAATGGCGAGGTCTACATGGAGAAGTTCCTGGAGAATCCGCGCCACGTGGAAATCCAGGTGCTGGCCGACGGCCAGGGCAACGCCATCCACCTGGGCGAGCGTGACTGCTCGATGCAGCGCCGCCACCAGAAGGTGGTGGAAGAAGCGCCGGCACCGGGCATCACCGCCGAGCAGCGCGAGCAGATCGGCAAGGTGTGCGTGGAAGCCTGCATCCGCATCGGCTACCGCGGCGCCGGCACCTTCGAGTTCCTGTACGAGGACGGCCGCTTCTACTTCATCGAGATGAACACCCGCATCCAGGTGGAGCATCCGGTCACCGAAATGGTCACCGGCATCGACCTGGTGGCCGAGCAGCTGAAGATCGCCGCCGGCCAGAAGCTGTCGATCAAGCAGAGTGACGTGGTGCTGACCGGCCATGCCATCGAATGCCGTATCAACGCCGAGGATGCAGAAACCTTCGTGCCGAGCCCGGGCACCATCACCGGCTTCCATCCGCCGGGCGGTCCCGGCGTGCGCGTGGACACCCACATCTACAGTGGCTACCGCGTGCCGTCGAACTACGACTCGATGATCGGCAAGCTGATCGTGCACGGCCCGGACCGCGAAACCGCCATTGCCCGCATGCGCGTGGCACTGAGCGAAATGGTGGTCGATGGCATCAAGACCAACGTCGCGCTGCAGCAGCGGATCATGCGCGACAAGGGCTTCCAGGCCGGTGGCCAGAACATCCACTACCTGGAAAAGCGTCTTGCCGAGCGCAAGAACAAGCCGATCGCACTGACCTGATCGGCGCCGCGTGCTGGACATGAAAAGGGCGGGGATATCCCCGCCCTTTTCCGTTGCTGCAGCGCCGAGCCCATGCCCGGTGCTACAGCAGGCGCATCAGCGCTTGTCGGCAGCTTCGGCCGGGATCTGCGAGTTCGCCAGCGGACGCACGCCGTTGGGCGAGGTCGGGTCGACGATCACCATGGTCTCGGTCGAACCATCCGGCCACACCACCTGGAAGGTGCTGCCCGCCGGCAGCGACGCAAACGGCATGCCGCTCTGCGCCCGATAGACCGCAGCCACCTGGCTGGCACCGGCACGGCGCACGTCTTCCTGCGCCTTCACAGTAGTCAGTTCCACCTTCGACAGATGCCGGTAGCGATCTTCATAGGTATCGATCATCAACAGGCCAACGGCGCCGGCCGAGTAGGCCACGAACAGGGCCACCCAGAACCAGAACTTGGCCCCGTGCAGGAATCGGCGGTAGTTCATTGCTCGTTCCTCTTTCCAACCAATCGCTTGATCCATTCCTTCATCTTCCCAGCGCCCTGCCGCGATACCGCAGCGTCATACACGAAATCCCGGAAATCCTGCGTACCATCCTGCGAACAGATCCCTCCGTTCGCACAAAAACTGTTGACCAGCACACTGTCTGCCCCACACGGTAGACCGAGTTCGCAGGCCGCGAGCCGCCATGCGAGTTCACTCAGCTGCTCGCCCGCCACCAGCCCGCTGAGCGCGCGGTCACCCGAGGCACGCACGCCCATCCCCGGAGCGATGGCCATGAAGGCCTCCGGGTCGCGCGAGGTGCGCACCCGTTCAACCAGGTCACGGCGGTACTCGGGACTGTCCTGCAGCGGTTGGCCCTCGGCGAACAGCGCAGCCTCGGCAGCCAGGTTGCCCTGTGCAGCCGCCTTGCGCCGTTCGGACAGCACCAGGGCCGTGCCCAGCTTGTCGCCCGGCACGAACCCGCCGCAACGCTGCGCGACGCGTTCGCGCGCCTGCACCATCGCCGGTGCGGCAGTCAGGCCCAATCCGGCCAGCACGTTGTTGTCCAGGCGGTAGCCACCCGGATCGACCGCATACTGCGCGCAATAGTCGTAGACACGGCTGAGCATCCAGCGCGCCTCGTGATTGCCTTCGTCCGCCTGCGCACGCAAACGCTGCGCATAGGCGTAGAGGTCGGTGGCCTCTTCGAGATCAGCGCGGATATCCAGGGGCAGCCCGGACGGCAATGCACCGCCACGCTCGAAGGGTGCCAGCCGGCGCGCGAGCGCCTCCGGCATCACCGGCAGCGGTGCCGCACTGTCAGTGGCCGCCCCCCCAACCGCCAGATCCGCCGAGGCTACCGAAGAAGCCGGAGCATGGCCGCTGGCCCGATAACCGGCCACGCCCAGCACGGCCACGGCCGGCAGCACGAGCAACCAGGTTTTCAGGGTAGGAGCGAAGGCCATCGGCGGCGGCGGGCGATACGGCACACAGGAAAGCACGAAGTTTAGCAAGGCCCGACGGGCCTGTCTGAACGGGCTTCGTTCATCCAGGCACAGCATCTCAGGCAATACGGAGACGCTCCGATGGTCTAGCATGGCCCCCTTTCCCGCGATTGCCCCCACCACCATGCCGTTCCTGGAACTGACCCTGCGCTGCACCGAAGCCACCCAGCCCCGCTATGAAAATGCGCTGGAGGACGTGGGTGCACTGGCCGTGACCCTGCTCGATGCCGAGGCCGATACCAGCAACGAACAGGCCATTCTCGAACCAGGCGTGGGCGAGACCCCGCTGTGGGACACCCTGGTGCTGAGCGCGCTGTTCCCCGCCGACAGCAACGCGCTGTTGCTGCTGGCCGCACTGGAATCCTTCGATCCGGAACTGGACTGGAGCAGCGGCAGCTTCCGCGCGGTCGAGGATGAAGACTGGGAACGCGCCTGGCTGGACCAGTTCCAGCCGATGGATTTCGGCAGCCGTACCTGGATCGTGCCGTGGAATCACGAACTGCCCGACGCCGCACAGGCCGCCGACGCCGCCGTGGTACGGCTGGACCCGGGCCTGGCGTTCGGTTCGGGTACCCACCCGACCACCGCACTGTGCCTGCGCTGGCTGGACCAGTTGGCCGTGGATGGCCTGCTGCAGGGCCAGCGCGTGCTCGACTTCGGTTGCGGCTCGGGCATCCTTGCACTGGCCGCGCTGAAGCTGGGCGCCGCTGAAGCCATCGGCGTGGACAACGATCCGCAGGCGCTGGTCGCCACCGCCGACAATGCCGAGCGCAACGGAGAACAGGCCCGCATGCACGTGTACCTGCCGCAGGACGAACCGGCCGCGACCTATCCGATCGTGGTCGCCAACATCCTCGCCTCGGCGCTGGATGCGCTGGCCGAACTGCTGGCCGCACGCGTCGCCGCCGGCGGCCGCATCGCCCTGTCCGGCATCCTGCATGGCCAGGAAGGCGAACTGCTGCAGCGCTACGCGGCCTGGTTCGATGATCTGCAGGCCACCCAGGACGGCGACTGGATGCGCATCACTGGCGTGCGCCGCGCCTGATCGTGGTTGAATGACCGCTGGATCCGAGCCCGCGCCCTGAGCATGTCCGAGCCGAACCCACCCCGCCGCCCCCTGGCCACCTTCCTGCGCAAGACCCCGGAAGGTGAGGTTGCGCCTGCGTCCGATCCGCGCATGCAGGATCAAACCGGGCAGACAACGCCTGTGGAGCAGGTGCAGGCCGAGCCCAGCAATCTGGCGCAACCGCCGGCCACACAAATGCGACACGACGATGACGCTGTCATCGTTGCTGAAGCTGCAGCCATCGAACCGGCGCTGGCCGCGGTGCAGGCAACGGCGGTCACCAGCGATGCCCCCAGCTTCCTCGGCAGCGCACGCCAGCGCACGCTGCCAGCCCCCCGCTGGCACTGGCTGCTGGTCGCCGGGCTGGCGTTGTTGCTGGTCCTGCAGAGTGTGCTGGCCGACCGTGCGCGGCTGGCTGCCGACGCCGGCAACCGCGTATGGCTGGGGGCACTGTGTGGCGTGCTGCGCTGCAGCCTGCCCGCCTGGCACGAGCCCGCTGCGTTCACCATGACCAGCCGCGAGATCCGCCCCTTGCCAGGCCAGGCCGGCGTGCTGCAGGTGCAGGCCAGCATCCGCAATGATGCGCGCTGGGCACAGGCGTGGCCGGACCTGCGGCTGTCATTGTCCGATGCCGATGGCCGGGTGATCGGCAGCGGCGTGTTCACGCCCGCGCAATACCTGGGTGAGAACCCCGGCGCAGCCCTGCTGGAACCGGGCCAGAGCGCGCGCGTCGCGTTCCGGGTACAGGAGCCCGCTGCGTCCACCGTCGCATTCACCTTCGACTTTCTCTGACCGGGGGCAGGCGACCAGCCGTGGCAGGCCGGGCACGCTCGCGCTAGACTGGCCGCCACCACCTCGTCCGGCCGCGCGCTCCGCGCGCACGGGCCAACCGAATCGGGAACCCCCTTGAACGCTGTCCTTTCTCGTCCTGACAACAGTCGTGGCGCTCCCCGGCCACCGCTGCGTGAACACGTCGCCCAGTCCGTGCGCCGCTACCTGCGTGACCTTGATGGCTGCGATGCGGACGATGTCTACGAGATCGTGCTGCGCGAGATGGAGATCCCGCTGTTCGTGGAAGTGCTCAACCACTGCGAAGGCAACCAGAGCCGCGCCGCGGCGATGCTGGGCATCCACCGTGCCACCCTGCGCAAGAAGCTGAAGGAATACGGCATCAGCGCGTAAGCGCGCGCGTGGGTGGCGCCAGCCGCTGGCGGGCAACCCAATGATGCACGATGGCACGATGTTGCAGTTGCCGGCCAGCGGCCGGCACTACCGGTAGATCCACGCCATGCGTGGATGGAAGCCGGCAGAATCAACCGCCGCCGCCCGCCTTCCAGTAATACCGCACCACGTGGAAGAACACCGGCGCGGCAAAGCACACCGAATCCAGCCGGTCGAGCATGCCACCATGGCCCTCGATCATGTGGCCCCAGTCCTTGATGCCACGGTCGCGCTTGATCGCCGACATCACCAGGCCGCCCCAGAACCCCATCAGGTTGATCAGCAGCGACAGGCCGAACGCCTGCAGCGGCGTGAACGGGGTGATCCACCACAGCGCTGCGCCCAGCGCGCTGGCACTCAACACGCCACCGACGAAGCCCTCCACCGTCTTCGATGGCGACAGCTTCGGCGCAATCAGATGCTTGCCCAGCAGCTTGCCCCAGATGTACTGCAGCACGTCCGAGGACTGCACCACGATCACCAGGAAAGCGAACAGCAATACGTTGCGCGCCGGATCGTAGCCCGGCACGTGCAGGTTCAGCAGCAGCGGCACGTGCGAGATGCAGAACACGCAGATCATCAGGCCCCACTGCACCTTCGCGGTCCGCTCCAGGTAGTGCGTGGTGTCACCGCCGATGGTCGACAGGATCGGCAGGAACAGGAACGCATAGACCGGAATCAGCAGCGTGTACATGCCGTACCAGTCGATCCACACCAGGTAGTACTGCCACGGCAGGACGATGTAGAACGCGGCCAGCAGCGCGTAGTAATCGCCCGAGCGGGTCGGCGCCAGGGTGATGAACTCACGCAGCGCGAACAGCGAGATGATCGCGAACAGCACGATCACCCCGGCACGGCCGAAGAACAGTGCCAGCCCGACCACGATCGCCATCACCCACCACGCGCGGATGCGCGACACCAGGTTGGCGATCACCGCGCTGGGCCGGCCGCGCTGGCGCCAGCGCAGGGTCTCGGCCACCAGCGTGGCCAGCACCAGCACCGCGCCGACACCAGCAAACAGCAGGCCGGTCTGCTGGCCGACACTCTGCGTTGCCAGATCGCCAGATGCATCCAACACGAAACTCATGCACGACCTCCATTCGGCGCCAAGTCCAGCAGCGCCTGCCGGCTGCGGGCCAGGAAGGCGGCCTTGTCCTCGTCGGCCTGCAGTCGCAGCGGCGTGCCGAAGGTAGCCGTGCACAACAAGGGCAGCGGCAGGAAGCGGCCCTTGGGCATCACCCGCTTCAGGTTGTCGATCCACACCGGCACGAACTCCAGTTCCGGCCGCTGCCGCGCCAGATGGTAGATGCCGCTCTTGAACGGCAGCAGCGGCTCGTCGCCGACATTGCGCGTGCCTTCCGGGAACAGGATCAGCGAACAGCCTTCATCGACCGCTTCGCGCAGCACCTGCAACGGGTCCTGCTGGCGATGCCCGGCCTCGCGCTCGACCAGCACGCCGTTGAACACCGCGTCGATCAGGTAGCGGCGCAGGCCGTCGCGCTGCCAGTACTCCGCCGCCGCCACCGGACGCACCTGGCGGCGCAGGGCCAGTGGCATCGACGACCAGATCAGCACGAAGTCACCGTGGCTGGCGTGGTTGCCGTAGTAGACGCGGTGCTCGCTGGACGGCGCGCAGCCGATCCACAGCGCGCGCGCGCCGGTCACCACATGGATCGCGCCACTGCAGGCGCGGGCAATCAGTTCGGCGAACATCCATCCCTCCCGTTCACGTCTGCGGCCACAGCACGGCCAGCAGCACCAGCACCAGCTGCACCGCCGTCAGCAGGTACTGACGCAGCAGCAGGCGGCGCATGCCGGCCCATCGCAGATCCCATCCCCGCGACGGTTCCGCGCCCGGTGTGCGGCGCAGGCCACTGTCATGCAGCAGCCGGTCGATGCGTTGCGCCGCGGCCTCATCATTCAAGCCTTCATCGCGCAGCAGCTGCAGCAGGCTGGCATCGAGTGCCACCCGCCACGCGTGATAGGCCTGGGCGACGCCTGCCACCACGCTGAGCAGCATCAGTCCGGCGGCAAGCATCGCCAGCCCGGGCTCGATGCCGAGCAGCAGCAACGCCACCAGCAGCAGCCCCAGCGACAGGCCTGCCGGCCAACGCCCCTGCCGCAGCAGCAGCTGCATGGTCGAAATATCAGGCGTGGTGCTCATGCAGGGTCTCCGGCGGCAACGGTGATCGCACGCAGGTGCGCCTTGCCCAGCACGATGCCCGGACGCGCGGCACGCACGATCGCCACCGCCGCATCGGCACCCGCCGCACGACCGCTGCGCAGCAGCCAGGTGGCCACGCTGGCCGCACTGCGCGAGTAACCCAGCGCGCAGCACACCAGCACCGGCCCGTGCATGCGAAGGCGCTCGATGGCCTCGGCTGCCTCGCGCAGCTGCTCCGGTTCTGGCACCACCAGGTCCAGCATCGGCACACCGGCGTACGCCGCACCCGGCGCGCAGCAGGACAGCTCGGCACAGGCATCGACCACGCCCACCAAAGGTGTCGGCAATGCCGCGCAGGGAATCCGGCCCAGCCACACGCCGTCCAGCACCGGCAACGGCTGCGGCACGCGTCGCGTCCACAACCGCGAATTGATCCAGGCCGCGCCCAGGTACGGCGCCAGCAGCCAGCGTGCCGCCATGGTCAGGCGACCATCGGCACGCTTCTGGAACACCGCCGTACCCAGCCCGGCATAGGCCAGCGCCACCAGCAGCAGCGACACCACCGGCCACAGCAGCCAAAGCGCCGTGCCCCCCAGCACCACCACCGGCACCAGCAGCACCCCCGCGCCTAGCAGATAGAACGAGGCCAGGCGCCAGCGCTTTGGATCACGCGCCGTGCGCCAGGCCCGCAGCGGCGGCGTGCCCTGCTCCGGCCACAGCCATACGCACAGCCAGCCGGCCAGCAGCCCGGTCGGGATGTCGATGAAATGGTGCTGGAACGTGGTCAGCACCGAGACACCGATCAGCAGTGCCCACACATGCAGCACCCAACGCCACACGCCGTGCAGGTACTGCGCGAACTTCACCCACAGCACGATCAGCAGCACGATGTGCAGCGATGGCGCCTGGTTGAACGGCTTGTCGAAGCCCAGCAGCACATCGAACAGCCAACCGAACACGCCGCCGATCTCCGGCCGCTCGAAACTGAAGCGCAGCGGCCACAGCAGGAAGCAGGTGACCGCGATCAGCTGTGCACTGAACAGCCGCAGCGCATGCCGGTCCAGTTCCAGACGTTGCCGGCACAGGAAGAACGAGACCGCATAGAACAGGTCGATCGACCAGTACGGCACGATCGTCCACGGCACGAAGGGAATGCGCGTCTCCCAGGCGAACGCCATCACCGGCAGCGTAGCGTGGCGGCCGGCCATCCAGTTGGCGAAGCCGTAGCTGGCAAAGAAGAACGGACCCAGCAGCGCCAGCCACAGCAGCGCGCGCCGCCAGGGGCGCCCTTCCGCGGCCAGTGGGGTTGCGGCCAGCGTCGCCATCACGCGGTCCGGCGCGCCAGCGACACGGTGAAGATGCCGAAGTCATCGATGCGCTGCGCCACCTTCTCGAACCCGGCCAGGCGCACCAGCTCATCCATCTCCTGCTGGGTACGGCGGCGCATCACCCACGCGGCGCCGCCTCGATGGCTGGTCAGCGCGCGGGCGATGAATTCCAGCTGCGGGTGCCAGGGCTGGCCGGTGTAGGCCAGGTAGCCGCCCACCGGTACGGTTGCGGCGATGCCCTGCAGCGAGCGCAGCACGGCGTCGTTGTCGGGGAATAGTTCGTACAGGCCCGATATCACCGCCAGCGTAGGCGCCGGGTCCACCGCCGCCAGTTGCGCCGGATCGAACGCATCGCCCTGCTCGAAGTGGGCGATGTCGGCTGCACCGAGGCGCTCGATCAAGGCCTGGCCCTGGGTCACGTTCAGATCGCTGAAATCACGCAGCACGATGCGGTCGGCGCGCTGTTCGCCCTGGCCCAGCGCTTCCAGCACATAGCGGCCATGGCCGGCGGCCACGTCCAGCACGCGCACCGGCGTGCCCTGCCAGCGCAGGCGCTGGGCAGCATCGCGCAGCAGTTCCTGCAGGTGCTGGCCACGGATGCGGATGCCGCGCCAGCCGATTGCGTCCAGGTAATTGCGGTCGACCATGCGGCCCAGCGGGCCCTTGCCGCGCGCTTCGTTGCGATAGATGTAGTCGAGCGTGCTGCCGGAATCGAAACCGGTCTGCAGGCCCAGCGCAATGCCTTCGGACAGCGTGCCACCGAAGCGCAGGCCGCCGCGCACCACGCGCCAGCGCAGGTCGGCCAGGCTGTTGCGTTCGGGTGGCCAGGCCAGGATCTCTGATTCCTCGAAGGTCGGTCCATGACGGTGCGCGTCACGCCGCGGCAGTTCGCGCAGCGGCTCGGCAAAACGCGCCTGGATGAAGCTGCGGATGCGCGCCAGTGCTGGTGCCCGATCGCGCTCGCCCAGCGTGTCGTGGAAGAAGCCCGGCAGATGCACCCGCTCCTTGATCGGGCTGGACAGGCGTTCATAGAAGCGATCCTGCGGGCCACGGTGCACCACGAAGTCCGAACCGGACACCAGCAGCTGCACCGGCACGCTGATGGCCTGCGCATCGGCGACGATGCGGTCAGCCGCTTCGTACAGGCCCAGCAGCACGCGCACCGAGATCGGCCGGGTGATCAGCGGATCGGTACGGTAGCTTTCCACCCGCGCCGGATCATGGGTCAGCCACTGCGGCTTGACATAGCTGTTGACGAAGAAGTTGCCGCGCAGCTTCTGCATCAAGGCCAGGCCCGGGCGCGCGAACGGCACGTACAGCTTCACCTTGAACGCCGGCGAAGCCATCACCAGCGCACGCAGGCGCGGCGCGTAATCGTGCACCCAGGTCGCGGCGACCACCGCGCCCACGCTCTGCGCGATCACCACGATATTTTCCACCGCGATGCCGTGCTCGGCACCGATGTGGGCAATGAAGCTATCGAGGTCGCGCACCAGCGCCGGGAAGCCCGGTGCATCGCCACGCGCGCCCGGCGAACGGCCATTGCCGCGCGCATCCCAGGCGAAGAAGGCGGTGTCGGGCAGGTCCAGCTCATCGACCAGGTGGGTGACCCGGCCGGAGTGCTCGTGGCCGCGGTGCAGCAGCACGATGGCCTTGGTGGCCGGGGTTGCGGTGGTGCCCGCCCAGTACCGGTAGAACAGCGGTACCTGGTCGAAGCTGTGGAATTCCCGTTCCTGCGCCTGACGCATGCAATCTCCTGATTGTCTTTTTGTATCTGCTTGATTAATTCGGCGAAACCGCCGCTTCCCGCAGTCCGCGACGGACGCGGTTGATCATCGTCAGCACGCACAACAATGCCATGGCTGCAGCCACGCCGCTGGCCGTCAGTGCACCGCCCCAGCCGAAGGCCAGCAGCAAGCCCAGCGCACCGATCACGAAGGCGCGGTCGCTCTTGCCCATCGGGCCGTCATAGCGGCGGCTGGCACCGACCATCAGCCCCAGCACGCCGGCGTACTCGCTCAGCGCCGCCGTCCAGGCCAGCAGCCACAGCGCCTCCGGGCGCACGCCGGGTACGCTGAGCAGGCTCAGGTACAGCGCCGCATCGGCGATCACATCGCACAATTCGTTCAGATAGGCGCCCAGCCGCGATTGCTGGCCGAATTCGCGCGCCAGCATGCCGTCCACCGCGTTGAGCGCCATGCGCAGCAGCATCCACAACGGCAGCAGCAGGTACAGCAGAGGCTGGGCAGGCGCGCAGCACCACACGGCCGCGGCCACCAGCAGCGAGACCAAGGCAGCGGCCACGGTCACCGTATTGGCAGTGATCCCCATGCGGAACAGACCGCGTACGGCTGGACGCAACAGGTCCTGGAAACGTCCCTTCAATGCATAGATCGACATGATCCGTACCCGCTGATCCTTGGCAGTGCGGGCACAGCCTACCCCATCGTTGGCAGATTCCGACAACCCGGCTCTGGTCCGCAGCCCAGACTCCGGATCGGGCCGGATCGGTGTGCCCGACCCGGCCTTACGCCGATTGCCACGGCAAATTACCCCTTCCAGCGCCCGCCACGGGCCCCCACCGCCTACAATATCGACCCCGCTCCGCTGCCGATTCTGTCCCATGACTGCTGATCTGTTGCCCGTCCGCCGGGCCCTCCTCTCCGTTTCCGACAAGACCGGTCTGGTCGAGCTGGCCACTGCGCTGGCGGCACGCGGCGTGGAGCTGCTGTCCACCGGCGGCACCGCCAAGGCGATCCGCGATGCGGGCCTGGCCGTGAAGGACGTGGCCGAGGTCACCGGTTTCCCGGAAATGATGGACGGCCGCGTCAAGACCCTGCACCCGATGGTGCACGGTGGCCTGCTGGGCCGTTCGGGCCTGGATGATGCGGTGATGGCCGAGCATGGCATCGGTGCCATCGACCTGCTGGTGCTGAACCTGTACCCGTTCGAGTCGGTCACCGCCAAGGCCGACTGCACCCTGGCCGACGCGGTCGAGAACATCGACATCGGCGGCCCGGCCATGCTGCGCTCGGCGGCCAAGAACTTCGCCCGCGTGGCGGTGGCCACCGATCCGTCGCAGTACGCCGAACTGCTGGCCTCGCTGGCGGCCAACGACGGCCAGCTGTCGGCCGCCACCCGCTTCGCGTTCTCGGTGGCCGCGTTCAACCGCGTCGCCCAGTACGACGCGGCGATCAGCAACTACCTGTCGGCGGTCACCGCCACCGACGCCGCCGTGCCGGCCCGCGCCGAGTACCCGGCGCAGATGAACTCCACCTTCGTCAAGGTGATGGACCTGCGCTACGGCGAGAACCCGCACCAGAGCGGCGCGTTCTACCGCGACCTGTACCCGGTGCCGGGCACCCTGGCCACGTTCCAGCAGCTGCAGGGCAAGGAACTGAGTTACAACAACCTGGCCGATGCCGATGCGGCGTGGGAGTGCGTGCGCCAGTTCGACGCGCCGGCCTGCGTCATCGTCAAGCACGCCAACCCGTGCGGCGTGGCCGTCGGTGCCGGCAACGGCGATGCCTACGAGCTGGCCTACGCCACCGACCCGACCAGCGCCTTCGGCGGCATCATCGCCTTCAACACGCCGCTGGACGCTGCCACCGCCAAGGTCATCCTGGACCGCCAGTTCGTGGAAGTGCTGATCGCCCCGGATTACGAGCCAGCCGCGCTGGAATACGCGCAGAAGAAGGCCAACGTGCGCGTGCTGCGCATCCCGCATGGTGATGGCCTGAACAACTTCGACAGCAAGCGCGTCGGCTCGGGCCTGTTGCTGCAGTCCTCGGACAACCGCGGCATGACCCGCGACGAGCTGAAGGTGGTCAGCAAGCTGGCACCGACCGACAAGCAGTTCGCCGACCTGCTGTTTGCCTGGAAGGTGGCCAAGTTCGTGAAGTCCAACGCGATCGTCTATGCGAAGGACAACCGCACCATCGGTGTCGGCGCCGGCCAGATGAGCCGCGTGTACTCGGCGCGCATCGCCGGCATCAAGGCCGCCGATGCAAACCTGGTGGTCGAGGGTTCGGTGATGGCTTCCGATGCGTTCTTCCCGTTCCGCGACGGCATCGATGCCGCTGCTGCCGCCGGCATCAAGGCGGTCATCCAGCCGGGCGGTTCGATGCGCGATGCCGAAGTGATCGCCGCCGCCGACGAACACGGCCTGGCCATGGTGTTCACCGGCGTGCGCCACTTCCGCCACTGATACTGGAGCGACACGGATGTCCGCAGTCTCACTGAAATCGCTGGCCTTGCTCGCCCTCGCGGGCGCGGCCGCGCTGGCCGGCTGCAAGCCTGCGGCCGCCCCGGTGCCTGCGTCGTCGCCGCAGGCCGCCACGTCGGCCCCTGCCGAGCCGACGGCGCACGTGAGCCGCACCGCGCGACTGCAGGCCTTCCTGGTCCAGCGCTACGGCAAGAACGCCAGGCTCTCCGGTGAATGGCACGGCAGCTGGAACGACGACGGCGAAACCCGCCCGATGGACTGGCACGTCTGCGCCGAGCAACCGGTGGTGAGCGGTGACAGCTGGCAGCAGTTGCTGGCGGTCTGCGGTGCTTTGTCCGAAGGCGCGCACATCGACGCAGGCATGATCGACTTCTTCGTGCTGCATCCGAAGGGCGAGGGCTTCGACGTGACCAGTGAACTGACTGGCGAACGCTTTGGCAGCGGCGGCCAGCCCGGCACCGCCAGCATCATCCGCGCAGGCAGCGACTTCTATGGTTTCCGCGTCGAGGACGGCTGGTTCGGGCAGGGCTTCTCGCTGCTCTCGCAGTCGCTGATCCTGCCAGGCCCGAACGGCCTGGTGTCCAGTGGCAGCGTGCGCAGCCATATCGACAATGACGCCCAGTACGAGTGCGACAACCTGGGCGCCAGCAGCGACCCGGAGACTGTCGAGGACTGCCGTACCCGTCGCTTCAGCATCGATTTCGCCCTGCGTTTCGACGACAGCGATCGCAGCGCGCGCATCTGGCCGCTGCTGATCGAGGAAACCGGCACCACCTGCGGTGGCAAGCAGGTCCGGCAGGAACACCGCTTTACCCTGGACCCGAAGACCTGGGCCTATTCCTTCCCCGAATCACTGCGACGCGAAGGCTGCGAGTGAGCCACGCGCGCCGCCGGGGATATCGATCTTCCCTTCCCACGCAATCTGGAATCTCGTGATGAACGTACTTGTCATCGGCTCTGGCGGCCGCGAACACGCCCTGGCATGGAAGCTGGCCCAGTCCTCCCGTGTCACCGAAGTGATCGTGGCGCCCGGCAACGCCGGCACCGCCAGCGAAGACAAGTGCCGCAACGTGGCGGTGAAAGTGACCGACATCGACGGCCTGCTGGCGCTGGCCCAGGCCGAAGGCGTGGCGCTGACCGTGGTCGGCCCGGAAGTACCGCTGGTGGCCGGCGTGGTCGACCGCTTCCGCGCCGCCGGCCTGCGCATCTTCGGGCCGACTGCCGCCGCCGCGCAGCTGGAAGGCAGCAAGGCCTACGCCAAGGACTTCCTGGCCCGCCACAACATCCCCACCGCGTTCTATGCCGTGCACACCGAGGTGGATGCCGCCCTGGCCTACATCCGCGAGAAGGGCGCGCCGATCGTGGTCAAGGCCGATGGTCTGGCTGCCGGCAAGGGCGTGATCGTGGCGATGACCCTGGCCGAAGCCGAAGATGCCGTGCGTGACATGCTGTCGGGCAACGCGTTCGGCGATGCCGGTGCGCGCGTGGTGATCGAAGAGTTCCTCGATGGTGAGGAAGC
Organism: Stenotrophomonas hibiscicola ATCC 19867; assembly: GCF_000382065.1. Classification (GTDB taxonomy): domain Bacteria; phylum Pseudomonadota; class Gammaproteobacteria; order Xanthomonadales; family Xanthomonadaceae; genus Stenotrophomonas; species Stenotrophomonas hibiscicola. Next base: position 781,487 of record NZ_KB907500.1, read on the forward strand.
CAGCTTCATTTCGATGGTGGACGGCGTGCATGCGCTGCCGATGGCCACCTCGCAGGACCACAAGCGCGTCGGCGACGGCGACACCGGCCCGAACACCGGTGGCATGGGCGCCTATTCGCCCGCGCCGGTAGTGACGCCGGAGGTGCATGCACGCGTGATGCGCGAGGTGGTGAACCCGACCGTGCAGGGCATGATCGCCGACGGTATCCCGTTCACCGGTTTCCTCTACGCAGGCCTGATGATCGATGCCAGCGGCGCGCCGAAGGTGATCGAGTTCAACGTACGTTTCGGCGACCCGGAAACCCAGCCGGTGATGCTGCGCCTGCAGTCGGACCTGGTGGAGCTGGTGGAAGCGGCGATCGATGGTCGCCTGGACCAGGTCGACGCGCAGTGGGATCCGCGCCCGTCACTGGGCGTGGTGCTGGCGGCCAAGCCATATCCGGAAGCGCCCATCACCGGTGACGTGATCTCCGGCCTGGATGAGGTGCCGGCAACGGCCAAGGTGTTCCATGCAGGCACGACGCTGGACGCGCAGGGCCAGGTGCTCAGCGCCGGCGGCCGCGTGCTGTGCGTGGCTGCACTGGGTGGCAGCGTGCGCGACGCTCAGGCGAACGCCTATGCAGGCGTGGCGAAGGTGAGCTGGGCCAATGAGTTCCATCGCACCGACATCGGCTGGCGCGCGATCGCACGCGAGGGGTGAGACCTGGTAGATCCACTACACAGCTTCCTGCATGGAACCAGATCACGGATTCTGGGAGTCTTCACCGTCCTCGGCATGGAAGCCGGGACGGTGCGCTTCGGGAAGAAGCGACGCACGTCAAGCGAAGGAAATTACGCTGAGTGAATCTGCTACTTCGCCGAGTCAAGATAACGCTTCCAGTTCTCGAAGAGCCGCGCAACATTCTGCTCATGTGAGTGCGCAGCCGGATCATACCCATCAGAAGCTGGCATGTACCTGACAAAGCTCTCCAGAGACTCCGGGTAATCAAAATCAGCGTAGATCCTCTCAACCTCTCCGAGCGGATCAGCAATCTCATCGCGCTTAGCGTAAGCGTCCGCGAGAAATGCAACCAGCCATCTTCTGAAAATCTCATCCTCGTTTGAGTTCTTGTCGAATGCCGCCAACTGCGCAGCTACGCTATTACGCTCATCGGGAAAAGCCCCTTCAAGTCTTTCAATCAAGGAGTTCAGATTGAACTTCTCTTCCAGTCCCTTCTGCTCCGACGCGCAGTGCTTCGCAACCTCAAAGTCAATCAGATGGCGCCCCAGTGCCCACGCCACCTCGGTCTGACTCCAGGGCCCATAGGGTTGAATACAGTCATACGTTCTCATGTAGACACTCACTTCTTGTTTGGTATTCCGTTCATGCTGCCACCTTCCACAAATCTTTGATGGGTCAAGTCGCCAGCCTTGTCGACTATGTATTCAAACCGACCAGCCTTTCCATTGAGTTCACCGGGTAGCTGAGTCAGAGTGCGAACCACGCCGTCGCCTCCTGTCAATGGAGTATGAACACCTGCTTCTGCAGCGGTCTCTCGCATAAAGGTCGCTGAATTGTGCCCAGCGTCCGCTTTGAGTGCACTTCCAACAGGCCGGGAATTCAAAAGTGCCCGACCTTCTGCACTCAGAGCTTTGGATGCCGCAACACCTGCTCCACCGGCACCTGTAACTCCTGCGATATCAGCAGCGATACTGGTAGCTGCCGATACGACACTTGGATTGGCCATCGCAACCATGCCAGCTTCGATCAGCACTGGGGCAGCCATTGCCGCTGTAACGGCGATTGCGGCCGGTCTCATCGGCTCGTATACGGCGCCATTTCCGGCAGCAATATCTCTCCGATGCTGCTCAACGAATCGCTCTGCGGCCTGCCTTCCATCCGCATCGACCAACCTGTACGGATTCCCGTTCGCGTACCGATACCGATTGAACTGCTCAACTGGCATTTGGTGAGCGGTGACTGGGTCTACCGACAGAAACACGCCCAATTGTGGATCCATGTAGCGCTGTTGCATGTAGCTCAGCCCTGTAGCCGAGTCGCTCACATGTCCGGCGTACCCAGGTCCATCCGTGACCTGACCGCCTACCACGGCCCCGTAGGGCTCGTAGTCATATCGCTTGATGACGTTGCCGTTGGCATCGCTTTCCGCCACAACCGAGCCGAGGGCATCAGTGTGAATGTATGTGATCGTTGTCTGGGCGATTGCGGATGGTGACAGGCCAAGGCCCATTAGCAGCACGCAGCACAGCCAGACGCCTATGGCACCCAGCTTGCGAGTTCGATCTTCAAATCCCCCGAGGCGGGTCGACACACCGCCTGCAGTTCCCCCGAACCTGCGCATCATTCCAATCCATGAAAGAGCCTTGAAGCAAGGCTTGGCATTCATAGCACAGGAAGGCAGTCATCGGAGTCCAACTCCAGGACTGAGGCCAGAGGGACCATTCTGAATTGGACCAGGCCCTTGGCTATAAACCTCTCGAGGGATTGAACGGCTACCGGAAGCGCATGACTGCCCGCCATGGGCTGGTACTACTGAAGCAGCCGATCAGCGGCCCGCATTACCAACAGCCATGCCGGTCAAACGAAAAGCCCCGACCAACGCCGGGGCTTTTCATCAGAACGGGGGCCGGAAACAGGAACCGAACCAAAGATCTATGCCTTACGCGGTGAACAGCGCCTTCATCTTCTTCAGGGCATTCGCCTCGACCTGGCGGATGCGTTCGGCCGACACGCCGTACTCGTCTGCCAGTTCCTGCAGCGTCACCTTGCTGTCGGCATCCAGCCAACGGCGGCGGATGATGTCACGCGAACGCGCATCCAATTCGGCCAGGCCTTCGCGCAGCAGCTGCATCTGGTTGTCTTCGCTGTCCTCGCGCTCGTAGGCCATCGACGGGTCTTCATCATCGGCAACCAGGAACGCAGCCGGCGACGGCGGTGCATGTTCGTTGTCCTCGTCGGACGGCGCATCGAAACCGATATCGCGGCCGGACAGGCGCGACTCCATTTCCATGACCTCGCGCTCGGACACGTTCAGGTCCTTGGCCACCGCGCTGACTTCCGCCGCGTTCATCCAGCCCAGGCGCGTCTTCGACTTGCGCAGGTTGAAGAACAGCTTGCGCTGCGCCTTGGTGGTGGCGACCTTCACGATGCGCCAGTTCTTCAGGATGAACTCGTGCATTTCGGCACGGATCCAGTGCACGGCGAAGGAGACCAGGCGCACGCCCATGTCCGGGTCGAAGCGCTTGACCGCCTTCATCAGGCCGATGTTGCCTTCCTGGATCAGGTCGCCCAGGGCGAGGCCGTAGCCGTTGTAGCCGCGGGCCACGTGCACCACGAAGCGCAGGTGCGAATGCACCAGCTCGCGGGCGGCGTCCAGATCGTTGCCGTCGCGGAAGCGACGGGCCAGGTCCTGTTCGTCATCGACCGACAGCACCGGAATCTGGTGCACGGCACCGATGTAGGCGTCCAGCGAACCGAGCGCACTGGGAATCGGGAGATTGTTTGCCACAAGGGCAGTAGAGGTGTTCTGGCTCATAGGCACCCATCTTAGCAGTCCGGGATTTGGACTGCTAAAGGAGGAAAAAGTTCCAGCATCCCATTGATGCAACACTGGTCCCAAACAGAACCCTACCGTAGCGCGATTTGATGACAGTGGCGAGCACGCTTTTCGGGATTCACAATCCCTTGGAATTCAAGCAATTACCCACTGAAAACCTGCCGATTCCGGTCAAGCGGAGCTGAACGCGCCGTTCCGGAGGCCCATTCAGGACGGGGAACGTTGTCCGGCGTTCAGGCCCGGCCACTCGCCGGCGCTCAGAGCGCCGAGCGCGGCGGCAGCGACCAGTCGATCGGGGCCTGGCCGCGGCGCTGCAGGTACTCGTTGGCCATGGAGAAATGGCGGCAGCCGAGGAAGCCACGATGGGCCGACAGCGGCGACGGATGCGGGGCCTTCAGCACGCGATGGCGGCGGGTGTCGATGACCTTGCCCTTCTGCTGCGCGTAGGCGCCCCAGAGCATGAACACCAGGCCTTCGCGCTCGCGGTTGAGCACGTCCACCACATGATCGGTGAAGCCTTCCCAGCCACGGCCCTGGTGCGCGCCGGCCTTGCCCTCCTCCACCGTCAGCACGGCATTGAGCAGCAGCACGCCACGTTGCGCCCAGGGGATCAGGCAGCCGTGGTCCGGGCGCGGGATACCGAGATCGGTCTCGATCTCCTTATAGATGTTCAGCAGCGACGGCGGCACCGGCACGCCGGGCGGTACCGAGAAACTCAGGCCATGGGCCTGGCCGCGCCCGTGGTACGGGTCCTGGCCGAGGATCACCACCTTCACCTGCTCGAACGGCGTGGCGTCAAACGCTGCGAAGATCTGCGGCCCGGGCGGGAACACCGCCGCACCGCTGGCCTTGCGCTGGCGCAGGAAGGCCGACAGCTCGCGCATCTGCGGCTGCAACAGGTACTCACCGACGTGCTGCTTCCAGCTCGGTTCCAGCTGGATCGTCGGGGTGTCGGTTACTTCATCGGTCATCGCAACAAAGGTCCATCATTCAATCGAGCCAGGCGCAGCTGGAACAGCACCTTGGTGACCAGCAGCCGCTCTTCGATCGGCTTGAGCACCAGGTCGTTGGCACCGGACTGCAGCAGCCCGGTCTGGTTGTGGGGGTTGCCGTCGCCGGTCATCACCAGCACGGGCAGGCGGCGCTTGCCGTAGCCGAAGTCCACGCGCACGCGCTGCACCACGTCGCGGCCGCTCAGCTCGCCCTTCAGGGTGACGTCGGTCAGCACCAGGTCGATGCGGTGGCGGCTGCGGCCCAGCGACTCGGCGGTGAGCAGGGTGAAGGCCTCTTCGGCGCTGACCACGTGCAGCACGTTCAACTGCTGCCGCTCGAGCATGCGCTTGGTGGCCTCGGCCACTACGCGGCTGTCCTCGATATAGAGGATGGTGGCGCCGGGGATGGTCTGCGGCTGCACATAGCCACGGATGAAGGTCGCCAGCGCTTCATGGCCCAGGGATTTGTCGAAATAGTCGGTGACGTACTCGGTGAAGCGGCGCTGCTCCAGGTGCTGCTGGGCGTCGCCGGAAACCACGATCACCGGCACATAGGCCTGTCCGGCCGCTTCGCGGACCATGCGCGCCAGCGCCAGGCCGTCGCCATCACGCAAGGTCAGCGAGGTCGTCACCAGGTCCACCGGGCCCTGCGCCAGCGCCTGCTGCGCGTCTTCGATGCTGTCGCAGCCAATCACCTCCACGCCCGGCAGGTCGCGCTGCAGGACGTCGGCGATCAGCTTGCGGACCAGCTTCGAGCCATCGACCACCATCACCCGCGTCGCGGGCCCTTCAAGGTGCTTCAGCGCTTGCGGTTGCATGCCGGTCTCAGGTATCGGTCGGGCGGGTCTGGCGGAGGAAGTGGCCGGTCACCAGCCAGGCACCCAGCCAGCCCAGCAGCAGCGTGCCGAGCAGGACCAGGCCACCATGCAGCAGGTCCAGGCCATGCAGCACGAACGGGCTGCCATAGCTGCGCGAGAGTTCGGCCAGCGGCACGCGCAGCGCGGCACCGGCGGCGCCGATCAGGGCCAGTGCAACCGCGCCTGCGCCCAGGCCATACCACGCACCCAGATACAGGAAGGGGCGGCGGATGAAGCCATCGCTGGCGCCAAGCAGCTGCAGCACGCCGATCTCTTCGCGGCGCGCCTGGATGTCCAGGCGCACCGTGTTGCCGACCACCAGCGCGGCACCCGCGCCGAGCAGCACCGACAGCACCTGCACCAGCCGCGCGCCGAACGCCAGCCAGGCATCCAGGCGCTGGCGCCACAGCGCATCGTGCTGCACCAGGTCGGCCTCGGGCAGGCTTTCCAGCGCGCGCGCCAGGCGTGCGTCGTCCTTGCCCTGGCCGGGGGTGATCACCAGCAGCGAGGGCAGCGGATTGTCGTTGAGCGCATCGATCGCCTCACCGAGGCCGGCATCGCGCAGTTCCTGCAGGCCCTGCTCGGGCGTGCGCACGTTCACTTCGGCCACGTCGTCGCGGTCGCGCAGCTGGCCGGCCAGGCGCAGCGCGCCGGGGCCATCGACGTTGCCCTTGAGGAACACGTTGATGTCGCGCGATTGCTGCACGCTGCCGGCGAACTGCTTGAGGTTGTCCAGCGCGATCGACAGGCCCAGTGGCAGTGCCAGCGCCAGCGCCATGACCATCACCGTCAGCAGGGTCGCCCACGGCTTGCGGCAGGCGCGGCCGAGGCTGAACACCACGCTGTGCACGTGGTGCTGGAACCAGACGCCCACGCGCGAGGGGGCGGCGGCTTCGCTGTTTTCGTTCTTCGCCATGGTTACTCCGCCAGGTCCTGCGGCGAGATGTCATCCACCAGCCGGCCGTGGTCAAGGATCAGCACGCGCTTGCGCATGCGGCGCAGCAGCGGCAGGTCGTGACTGACCACCAGCACGCTGGTGCCGCGCGCGGGCAGCTCGGCGAACAGAGCCATGATCTCCGCTGCCAGGGTGGGGTCGAGATTGCCGGTCGGCTCATCGGCCACCAGCAGCTTGGGCTCGCCGACGATCGCGCGGGCGATGCCGACGCGCTGCTGCTCGCCGGCCGACAGCTGCGAGGGCAGCGCCTTCTCGCGATGGCCCAGGCCCATCCGCTCCAGCACCGAGCGCACGCGCTTGCTGATGTCGCCACGGCGGGTGCCGCGCAGGATCAGCGGCAGCGCCACGTTCTCGGCGATCGAGCGGTCCATCAGCAGCCGGTGGTCCTGGTAGACCGCCCCCACCGCGCGTCGGTGGCGCGGCACGTCGCCGCCGCGCACCTTCAGCAGGTTGCGCTCGTCGAACACCACCGCGCCGCGGCTGGGCCGCTCGTCGAGGTGGATCAACTTGAGCAGCGTACTTTTACCCGCACCGGAATGGCCGGTGACGAACAGCATCTCGCCCGGCGCAACCTCGAAGCTGACATCGGTCAGCGCCTCGTGGCCACCGGCGTACTGTTTGCTGACATTGTCGAAGCGCAGGACACTCATGCCCCGATTATGCAGGACCGGCGCGACGTCGTGGAGACGGTGGGTGCCACCGGCCCCGCCTGGTGGGTGCCGACCGTTGGTCGGCACACCTTTCAAAGCCACCCGACCAACGGTCGGGTGCTACCCGCTGATCGGCAGCGCCGATCAGCTGCCCGACAGCATCCGGCGGATCTTGCGGCCGATGCGGGTCAGGAACGAGTCACCGGTATCGGCGGCGGTACGCACCGGCTTGGCCACCACCTGCACCGGGGTCACCGGGCTGGCGCCGTTGCCGGCGTTGGCCTGTACACCCTCGGTACCTTCGACCGGACGGCCGTGGCGACGACGACGGCGCTTGCGCGGCTTGTGCTCACCGTCCACCGTGGCTGCCGGTGCGCCTTCGGCACGCGGCGGGCGCGGCGGACGCGGGGCCTGGGCGGCGGCGCCTTCGGCACCGGCAACCGCGGCGGCAGCGCCCTGCTCGCCTTCCACGCGCGGCTTGCGCGGGCCACGCGCACGGCGTTCGCCGCTGCGTTCACCGTCGCGACTACCGCGGCCACCACCACTGCCTGAGCGGCCGCCGCTGCGGCCACCGCCCCGACGCTCTTCCTCGGCGGCGCGGGCTTCGCGCGCTTCGCGGAAGATCTGGCCGACGCTTTCGTTGTCCTCGCCTTCCTCGCCTGCCGCCGGAGCCGGGCGTTCCGGGCGCGGCAGCGGGGTCAGCAGTTCCTTGGTGACCGGCTCGGACGGAATCTTCTGCTCGATATAGGCCTCGATGTCCGGCAGGCCCATGGCGTAGCGCTCGCAGGCGAAGCTGATCGCGTCGCCCTCCTCACCCAGGCGCGCGGTGCGGCCGATGCGATGCACGTAGTCTTCGGCGTCGAACGGCAGGTCGTAGTTGTAGACGTACTTGATGCCGTCGATGTGCAGGCCGCGCGCAGCCACGTCGGTGGCCACCAGGATTTCCAGCTGGCCCTTCTGGAAGCGGTTGAGCAGGCTCTCGCGCTTCTTCTGCGGCACATCACCGGACAGCACGCCGACACGGTAGCCGGCCTTTTCCAGCGAACGCGCCACGCGCTCGACGAACACCTTGGTGTTGACGAAGACCATGGTGCGCGCGCCTTCGCTGCGCGACAGCAGGCCCAGCAGCAGCGGAATCTTTTCGTCGTCGGCCGGGAAGTAGATGCGCTGGCGCACGCGCGCGGCGGTGATGGTCTCGGCTTCGACCACCAGCTTCTGCGGTTCGTTCATGTGCTCGTAGGCCAGCTCCAGCACGCGATGGCTGAGGGTGGCACTGAACAGCAGGGTCTGGCGGGTGGTGCGCTCGGGCATGCGGCGGAGCAGGAAGCGGATGTCCTTGATGAAGCCCAGGTCGAACATGCGGTCGGCTTCGTCCAGCACGCAGATCTCGCAGGCGTGCAGCGACACCACCTTGTGCTGCTTCACATAGTCGATCAACCGGCCCGGGGTGGCGATGATCACGTCCACGCCCTGCTGCAGCAGTTCGCGCTGCTTGTCGTAATCCACGCCGCCGTAGACCAGGGCGAAGCGCAGGCCCAGGTCGGAACCGAACTTCACCGCATCCTTGTGGATCTGGATGGCCAGTTCGCGGGTCGGGGCGAGGATCAGCGCGCGCGGATCTTCCGGCTTGCGGTCGGCCAGGGCCGGACGCGTCAGCAGGCGGTTCACGACAGCGACCAGGAAGGCCAGGGTCTTGCCGGTGCCGGTCTGGGCCTGGCCGGCAACGTCACCACCGGGCAGCGCGACCGGCAGGGTCAGCGCCTGGATCGGGGTGCAACGGGTGAATCCGGCTCCTTCAAGGCCGGCCTGCAGGGCCGGATGCAGCTCGAAGGAGGAGAAGGTCAAATCGGTCAGCGGTTTGTCGCTCATGAGTCCGTCTTGGTATGGCCGCCGGCCCGTGGGGCGGCTGGCACTTCAGCGTCTGGGGGCACCGTCGCAAACTGCGGCCCCTGCGGCGGGTTGGCAGGCTGGGACCACCTGGTCCGCGCGCCGCACAATGCCCCAGTTTACCGCACTCGGGCAGGCAAACCGGAATGCGGCGTCTCATGGCATCCAGAGACGCTACCTTCACCCAGCCACACCGGACTTGAACGGCCTGCCCGGGTTCGCTGGTGTCGCCCACTGCCAGCCCCATGTACAGGAAGACAGTGAAATCCGACACATACCGGCCATCGAAGCGATCACGATACGCTGGGTTCCAACCGGCGCCTGTCCCTGCCCTGCGATAGGGGTACACTGCCGGCCGTGAGCGTCCAGGCATCCCGCCGAACGCACCGCGGCAGTGCGCCGCGAGGCAACGACGAGGGTCGCGCCACCGGGCATGGCCCAGTTCACCCACCTCCGGCATGGCCGGGTGCAATCCAAGACGAGAAACCAAGATGAGCGACAAGGTTGTACATGTCGGCGATGCCGACTTTGATAGCGCAGTGCTGAATTCCAAGGAACCGGTGCTGGTCGATTTCTGGGCCGAGTGGTGTGGCCCGTGCAAGATGATCGCCCCGGCGCTGGACGAACTGGCCGATGCCTACCAGGGCCGCGCCAAGATCGCCAAGGTCAACGTTGACCACAACCGTGCGCTGGCCGCCAAATACCACGTGCGTTCGATTCCGTACCTGGTCGTGTTCAAGGACGGCGAGAAGGTCGGCGAGCAGATCGGTGCGGTGGGCAAGGCCCAGCTGGCCGGCCTGCTGGACAAGGCCCTGGCCTGATCCTGCGGTTCTCCGGCAGCCGCCGAACGCGGCTGCCGGCGGCGCCCCTGCGCCCATGATGAATGCTGTTCCCGGCGACCCTTGCATGGCGCCGCAGGCCGATGATAGTGTCGGCATATCCGGCCGCGTTCGCGTGCCGCACCCTCTGGACGCAGTTTCTTCCAGACCCATTCCCAACGTTCGCCGCCCCAGCCGGGCGCTCGCACCTTCAAGCGAGGAATAACGCTCTTGTCCGATAACACTTCCGAAACCGGCAGCGCCGATGCGCCCGCCGAAAAGCGTGTGCGCAAGCCCCGCGTGAGCAAGGCCGCCGCCCCGGCAGCCGCCGAAACCAGCGCCGCTCCGGCGCAGCCGACGCTGCCGTTGGCCTCCGCGCCCGAAGCTCCCGCGCCGGCGCCTGCCGCAGCACCTGCACCGAGCGCGCCCGCCGCCGAGGCCCCTGCCAGCAGTGGCGGTGGCGAAGGCAGCGAAGGCCGCGAATCCGGCCAGCCGCGCCAGCAGCACAACCATCAGGGGGGCGGCCAGAACCAGGGCCAGAACCCATACAACCAGAATGGCCAGCAGGGCCAGGGGCAGGGCAACCGCCGCGACCGCTTCCGCAACCGCCGCGACCGTGACCGCAACAACCGCTTCCGCGACGAGGGCATGCCCAACGACGGCGGCGAGCAGCAGCCGTTCGTGCCGCGCCCGCACGCCAACGTGCCCGAGGGCTTCCCGGTCTATTCACTGAGCGACCTCAAGCGCATGCCGGCACAGAAGCTGCTGGAAATCGCCGAGCAGCTGCAGATCTCCGAAGGCGTGGCCCGCGCCCGCAAGCAGGATGTGATCTTCGCCCTGCTGAAGGTGCTGACCCGCCACGGCGATGGCGTTGCCGCCGACGGTGTGCTGGAAATCCTGCCGGATGGCTTTGGCTTCCTGCGCGCGGCTGAAGCCAGCTACCTGGCCGGCCCGGACGACACCTACATCTCGCCCAGCCAGATCCGCCGCTTCAACCTGCGCACCGGCGACCACATCTCCGGCCGCATCCGCTTCCCGAAGGACGGCGAGCGCTACTTCGCGCTGAACATCGTCGACACCATCAACGGTGAGCCGATCGAAGCGTCGAAGAACAAGGTGCTGTTCGAGAACCTGACCGCCCTGTTCCCGCGCCGCCGCTTCACCCTGGAGCGTGGCAACGGTTCGTCGGAAGACATCACCGGCCGCATCCTCGACCTGATGGCCCCGCAGGGCAAGGGCCAGCGCTCGCTCATCGTGTCGCAGCCGAAGGCCGGCAAGACCATGATGATGCAGCAGGTCGCTACTGCCATCACCACCAACCACCCGGACGTGCACCTGATCGTGCTGCTGATCGACGAGCGCCCGGAAGAAGTGACCGAAATGCAGCGCACCGTGCGCGGCGAGGTCATCAGCTCGACCTTCGACGAGCCGGCCGCGCGCCACGTGCAGGTGGCCGAAATGGTCATCGAGCGCGCCAAGCGCCTGGTCGAGCACAAGAAGGACGTAGTGATCCTGCTCGACTCGATCACCCGCCTGGCCCGTGCCTACAACAACGTGGTGCCGAGCTCGGGCAAGGTGCTGACCGGTGGCGTGGACGCCAACGCCCTGCACCGCCCGAAGCGCTTCTTCGGTGCCGCGCGCAACGTGGAAGAAGGCGGCAGCCTGACCATCATCGCCACCGCGCTGGTCGACACCGGCTCGAAGATGGACGAGGTGATCTACGAAGAGTTCAAGGGCACCGGCAACAGCGAAGTGCACCTGAGCCGTCGTATTGCTGAAAAGCGCGTGTTCCCGGCCATCGACATCAACCGTTCCGGCACCCGCCGCGAAGACCTGCTGATCGAGCCGGAACTGCTGCAGAAGATCTGGATCCTGCGCAAGCTGCTGCATCCGATGGACGAAATGGCCGCGATGGAATTCCTGCTGGACAAGATGAAGAACACCAAGTCCAACGACGAGTTCTTCGGTTCGATGAAGCGCTGATCCGGCGTTGCATCGGAAGAAGCCTGCCGCTCGCTGCGGCAGGTTTTTTTTTGCCTGCAGGGCGACCTGTTTCACTTTGCCGCCTCCGACTTTTGGCGATAATTCGCCCTATACCCTGCCCGGCCCCAAGGGCGTGGCCACCGATTCCCGCTGTCGCCCCTTCCGGAGAACCGGTCGGGTCCAGCCTCCTGCCGGATCCGTCGACGCATGCGAACGCTGTCTCCCCGCCTCAACCTGGGCAAGCTGATCCTCGCCCTGGCCCTGCTCAGCGCCATCATCGCCCTGGCCAATACCCTGCTGGCCAGCTACCGGGTGCAGCGCGACCAGCTGGTCGGCAATACCCTGGAAGCCAACCGCGTCTATGCCACCAAGCTGGCCGAGACCACCCAGAACTTCCTGCTGGCCGCGCAGCAGGAGTTGGCGTATGCGGCCACCCGCCTGGGCCAGAGCAATCTCGATCCGGCACAGGCGCAGGACGAAGCCAGCCGCCTGCAGTTGCAGACCAACAGCTTCAATTCCTCGCTGGTGGTCGATGCCGATGGCCTGGTGATCGCCACCTCGCCACAGACCCTGCAGTTGCAGGGCGAGATCCTGCACAGCGTCGGCAACAACGCGGCACTGGCCGCGCGCCAGCCGATGATCAGTGACCCGTACCAGTCGGCCACCGGCAAGCTGCTGGTCTCGCTGTCGCACCCGATCTTCGACCGCCAGGGCCGCTATCGCGGCTACGTCAGCGGCACCCTCTACCTGCGCCAGCGCAGTGCGCTGCACACGCTGCTGGGCAAGCACTACTACCGCGACGGCTCGTACCTGTACGTGGTGGACCGCAATGGCCGCCTGCTGTACCACGCCGATGGCAAGCGGGTCGGCGACTACGTGGTCGGCAACCCGGCGGTGAAGGCAGTCGTGCGCGGTGAACGCGGTGCGCAGCAGGTCCGCAACAACCTGGGCGTGTCGATGCTGGCCGGCTATGCGCCGGTACCGGCCACCGGCTGGGGCATCGTCGCCCAGCGGCCGACCGAGGCCACGCTGCAGCCATTGTCGCGGTTGATGACCGCGGTGATCTGGAACGCGATCCCGCTCGGCCTGCTGTCACTGCTGGTCACCTGGTGGTTCGCCCGCCGCATCTCGCTGCCACTGTGGCAGCTCGCACGCAACGTGCAGGGCGGCGAAGACACCGGCAATGCGATCAGCCACGTCAGCGGCATCCGCGCGTGGTACTTCGAGGTCGCCCAACTCAAGCAGGCAGTGCTGCACAGCTTCAATGCCCTGCAGGACCGTATCGGTACGCTCAACCGTGCCAGCCGTACCGACCCGCTGACCGGCCTGCTCAACCGCCGCGGCCTGCAGCAGGCGCTGGACGCGCTGCAGGTGCAGGGCATCCCGTTCGCGATCCTGGCGCTGGACATCGACCGCTTCAAGTCGATCAACGACAGCCATGGCCACGACGTCGGCGACGCCGCCATCGTCCACATCGCCGACCAGATGCGCCGCTATTCGCGCGACAGCGACATCCTCTGCCGCGCCGGCGGCGAGGAATTCCTGCTGCTGCTGCCGGGCATCAGTACCGACTCGGCCCGCCAGGCCGGTGAACGCCTGCGCCAGCACATCGCCGATCACCCATTCGAACCGGTCGGCACCATCACAGTGTCCTTGGGCGTGGCTCACTTCCCCAGCTTCCATGTCGACGCCGAGCAGGCATTGCGGCTGGCCGACAAGGCGCTGTACATGGCCAAGGAACAAGGCCGCAACCGGGTGGTGATTTACCCTTACGCCGACTGACGCGGAGCCGGACTGGCCAGCTCCCCAAGGTCCTCAGCTCTGTTGCAGCGGGGTCAGCAGGCGCAGGCCGCGCTTGGCGCCGTCCACCATGTAGACGCCGCCTTCCGGCAGCAGATCGCTGCCGGCCTGCTCGACCGGGTCGGCCTCGTGCCACGGCACGCTCTGCCGCGGCCCCGGAATGAAAGCGCGCCAGCGGCCATAGCGTTCCGCCTCTGCATTGGGATCATGGTTCAGGGCGAAGTTCACCGGGATGCGAACCGTCCAGCTGTCCCGGGTGCTGTCCTCGCCGGTGGTCGGTGGCTTGAAGGTCCAGGTGCGGGCGGTGCTGACGCTGGCTCTGGCCAGGATGTCGCGCATCTTGGCCAGGGTCCGCTCGGACGCGACCACAGCCATGTTCACCTGCTCGGCGGCCACATCGGCCACTGTTCCGTCACGCGCCACCTTGACCAGCAGCAGCACCTCACCCTGGCCACCGTTACGGTAGGCCGCCTCCGGGTAGCGCGGCGGTGTCATGTGCAGCGGGGTCACCGAACCAGTGGCCTTCGGATCGTACTCGCTGAAGTCGACACTGGTCATGCTGATTTCATAACCGCCATCGGCCGCAGCCTTGCCGCGCAGGCGAACGCGCAAAGGGGCCCGCGTGGCCACCGCCTGGCCAGCGCGCAGCGTGGGCTCGAAGCGCCAGCCCCCGATGGTGCCTTCGACGAAGGAGGCGATGCTCGGGGCGACCATGGCTTTCTGGTCCAGCACCAGCGAACTGACCGCGCCCTCCGGCGTGACCTCGATATGACCGGACAGCACCATGCTCATTTCCGCAGTCGCACGTACGGCGCGTGCGGTCTGCGCAGTGGCATCACCTGCAAGCAGGGGGGCGCCGGCACCGACGGCCAGCGCGAGGGCGAGAAACAGTGGAGAACGCATCATTGCCGGATCCTTGGTGATGATCGGCGAGAGTACCTCAGCCCAAGCGCCCAGGACAGCCGGCTCAGGCCAGCCGGTGTGCACCCGCATAGGGCGGCGTGTCCGGATAGTCACCTCGGCCGAAGCGTTCCTGCAGGCCCTGCCACCAGCCCGGGTCGAACAGGTGCCGGTAGTGCTCGCGCACCGCTGCCAGCTCTGCAGCGGGCAGGCCCATGAACGGGCCGAAGCGCTCGGGAAACACGTCGCGCGGACCAACATGGAACCAGGGCTCGTCGGCCATGGCTTCCTCCGGCGTACGCGGCTGCGGCCACGCACGGAACACGCAGTCGCTGACCAGGCACAGCTCGTCGTAGTCGTAGAATACGGCCCGCCCATGCCGTGATACGCCGAAATTCTTCGGTAGCATGTCACCGGGGAAGATGTTGTTGCGCGCCATGTCGGTGATCGCCTGCGCGTAGTCGAGTACCGCCGCGCGCACCGCCTCACCGCCCTGCTCGCGCAGGTACAGGTTCAATGGACGGAAACGGCGCTGCACGTAGCACAGTGCGATCTCCACCTCATCGCCATCAACGCGTACGCTCTGCGCGCACTGCTGCAGCAGTTCGTCCAGCAGGGCCGGCGCGAAACGCGCGCGCGGAAAGCGCAGATGACGATAGGGCTGTGCATCGAGCAGGCGGCCGACACGATCGAGGTTGAACACCAGCGCGTACTTCTCTTCCACCTGCTGTCGCGACATCGCCTTGGGCCACGCGAAGCGGTCGCGGATCAGCTTGAACACCAGCGGGTAACTGGGCAGGGTAAACACCGCCATGACCATGCCCGGCGTGCCTTCGGCGGGGACCAGCCGCTCCTGCGGGTGCTCGTTGAAGTGGCGGAAGAACGTGCGGTAGCGCTCGGTCTTGCCCTGCTTGGCACGTCCCAGCACCGTGTAGATCTCATCGATGGGCTTGCCCGGCAGCAGGCTGCGCAGGAACACCACGGCATCGCCCACCGTACCCAGATCGGCCTGGAAGTAGCTGCGCGACACGCCAAACAGATGGGCAACATCACGGCGCCGGGTCAGCACCGCATCGGCACGCAGGCCGCGCTCATCGTTGACCAGGGCAATCACGCAGGGTGAGAAGCGGTGCTCGCCGAATACACGTCCAACCAGATAGGCGCGGCGCTCGCGGTAGAACACGGTGTCGAGCAGTTCGATGCTGCGTACCGGCGTGTCCCCCCAATGGGCGAGGTCGTCCTGCAGGCGAACGGCGATGGCCGCCGCGCAGCGCAGCTGGTGCGCGTACGGAATGTCGAAACGATAGTCGGCCAACACGCGTTGCAGGGCCTCCACCGGCCGCGTCGGCGAGACGGCATAGGTATGCCGCGCGACGGGATGGGTGATCGCATCGGACGGCTCGACGTCGAAAGCAATGAATTCCAGCGCCGGGTCCACGCCGCGGGTAGCGAACAGGCGCCGCGACAGCGTGTTGTAGAAGGTCTTGTACAGCTCGGCGTCGATCAGGCCCTGCAGTAACGCGCTGTAGCCGGCGTGCACCTGCAGCCACAGCGCGCGCTCGCCGATCGCGTCACCGGCGAGGCGGCGCAACGCATCCATCTGCTCGGCGATGCACAGATCGTAGAGGGCGATGCGCTCGACTGCATCCTGTCGCGCACCGGCCCAGTCGCGCTGCTCGAAGCGCTGCCGCGCCCGCGCGGTGATCGCCGCGAAGCGGGCATGGTACTGCTCGAAACCATCGCGGATGGCACCGGCGATACGCGGCGCCAGCTCGGTAGCGATGTCAGGCTTGGACATGCGTAGCTAACCCGGGGAGGACCGGCTTCACCATACGCTGGCGTGGGGTTGCTTGTGTAGAGCCGAGCCCATGCTCGGCTGATCCAGGCAGAAGCAGCCGAGCATGGCTCGGCTCTACAGTTGCAAAGAGCAGTCGGGCGGGCTCGACTCTACCGAAGCCAATGGCTCAGATCGCCAGTTCGGCCTCCACGTCCTGCACCTTGCGTCGGGCCAGTGCAAGGTTGGACTTGGTCCGGTCCAGCACGATGTAGAAGAACAGTCCCTTCTTCTTCGCGACCGGTCGCATGATGTGGTACGCCTTGCCCAGCGAGATCAGGATATCCTCGATGCTGTCATTGAGGTTCAACGAGGCGGCGGTCTTCATCTTGGCCCGGATCACTTCGGTGTTGCCGGCAGCGGCCACCTCCATGTCCATGCCGGCACCGGCTTCGCCCAGCAGCATGCCGCTTTCGTAGTCGACCAGCGCCACTGCCTGCGCGCCGTCGATGCCCATCAGTGCGTTCAACGATTCATTCAATCCAGCCACGTCGCACCCCTTGTCGATGTTGGTTCGAGCCCCTCGTTCCCCTGCGGCCGGGCTCACGATCCGCCGAGTTCGGCCAGGATCGCCTGGCCACATTCCCTGCTCTGCCACAGCACCTGGCCGATCACGCTGCGCTGGTCGCAGGCCGCCATCAGCAGCAGCGGTGCACGTCCCTCGGCCTGGATCGCCAGCATCAGCACCTTCCCGCCCATCGCTTCCAGCATCAGCGTCTGCAGATCCCCCAGCAGCAGTTCGCGCCCGACCGCCGCGGCCAGCGCCAGCATCGCGCTGGTCATTGCCGCCAGCCGTTCGCCGCGCCCTTCGGCACCAGCGCTGACCAGGGCAAAGCCATCGACACTGGCCAGCACTACCGTGCGCACGCCTTCCACCCGCTGCTGCAGGTCCTGCAGCAGCGGCTGCAGGCGCGCACGCTGGCCGGCATCGGGCAGCACCGCCATCTGCCCGTCAGCCATGCGCGGCCACCAGTGCGTGCACTTCCATTTCGCTCATCAGTACATCCATCAGCAGCAATCCCTGTTCGCGGTCGCGGGCATCCACCGCCAGCAAAGGCAGCGGTTGATCATCCAGGCTGGCGCGTGCAGCCCAGTCGTCCAGCGCAGCGTGCGGCGCCTGGTCGAGATGGGTGACCGCCACCACCAGCGCCAATGACGCTGCGAACGGCTGCAGCACCTGCAGGTAGTCCTCCAGCTCGCCGGCCAACCCGGCACGGCGCGCGTCCAGCAGCAGCACCGCACCACGTGCCCCCTGCAGCAGGATCGGCCACAGGAAATCAAAGCGCTGCTGGCCGGGTGTCCCGTAAAGCCGCAGGCGTTCGCCGTTGGGCAGGTCGATGTCTGCGTAGTCCAGCGCGACGGTGGTGGAGGCCTTGTCGGCACCGAGGCGATCACTGTTGGCCACATCGGTGTCGATCACCGCGCCGGCCGCGATGCTGCGCACGAGTGTGGACTTGCCGCTGCCCATGCCACCGAGCACGACCACCTTGTGCTCACGCATTGCGCTCGCTCCCACGCAGGTGGCGCCACAGGCGGGCAAGCAGGCCGTTGTCGGTGCCATTGCCGCGTAGGGCCGTCATCGGTGCCGCCGGGGCGCTCTGCAACTGCGCGTAACCGCAGAGATAGGCGGCATGGATGAAATCACGCACCGCCGCAGCCGGCAACTCGAGCAGCATCGCGCATTCTTCAACCGTGCACGCGCGCTTGAGCAGCAGCGAACACAGGCGGAAGCCATCGTGGTCGTGACCCAGCACGCGGAAATCCGGCCAGCGCAGCACCTTCACCGAGGCGCCACGCAGGCGTTCGTCCAGTGCCTGCCAATGTCGGCTGCGCTGTGCCCACTGCCACAGCAGGGGCCGCAGTGGCTGGCGCGGCCGCTCACCGGCCAGGGCCTGCAGGCGAGCCGGCGTGAGCGCGTCCAGCTGCAGGCGTTCGAAGGCATCGGCCAGGCGCTCTACCAGCGCGCTCGCGGGCTCCTGCAACAGCACAGCCTGGTCATGCTCGAGGTCCATCAGCAGGACGGGGTCACCCGCGTCACTCAGCAGTGCCTGCCCCTGGCGCAGGGGCAGCCGCTCGCGCAGCAGGCGGGTGATGGCGTGTGCACCATCGGCAAGACGGATCGGTGCGGGTGCGTGCATGGTCAGGGGCTCCACTGCCAACTGCATCCCGCGCAGGGCGCGGCCGATGGCACCGTCATCAAGTATGTCCTGAGGGCCATCGCCGTCGCGCAGCTGGCCCCCCAGATCCTCGATCCAGCACTGCAGTCGCGGGCGTTGCTGGCGCATGCGCAGGGCCGCGTTGCGCAGCGCCGGCGTATCGCGGATGACCAGCAGGTCGCAATCGTCCAGATCCTGGCTGCGGCGGATCTGGCCGTCCGGCAGCGCCGATGCTACGCGTAGCCGCTGCAGCAGGGCCTGCTCGCCCTGGATGTCGGTTCCCACTACCAGCACGCGTGCCATCCGTGTTCCCCGT
Source organism: Stenotrophomonas hibiscicola ATCC 19867 (assembly GCF_000382065.1). Taxonomy (GTDB): domain Bacteria; phylum Pseudomonadota; class Gammaproteobacteria; order Xanthomonadales; family Xanthomonadaceae; genus Stenotrophomonas; species Stenotrophomonas hibiscicola. The sequence goes on from NZ_KB907500.1 coordinate 800,192, forward strand.
GCGGCCACCTCCCCGGTGGCCTCGCGTCGCCAAGGCTAGGACATCGCCAGCGGCAGCCGTCGTGATCGACTGCTCAGATCGGGAGCGGTTGCAGACGGTGTCCGATCGGTTCTGCGACGGCCATCGCGGGCAAGTTTCATGCCGCTTTGACGGCATTCCGACGGCCAACGGATGTCACGGTTCTGGACGCGGGTCGAATGGGGCCGCCCAAAAAGAAACCCGCGCCGAAGCGCGGGTTCCGGGGTCACGACCGAACGGCGACGGATCAGCCGCGCAGCTGCTCCAGCGCGGCATTGAAGGTCGCGCTCGGGCGCATCGCCTTGCTGGCCTTGGCCACGTCCGGACGGTAGTAGCCGCCGATGTCCACGGCCTTGCCCTGCACCGCGACCAGCTCTTCGACGATCTTCTGCTCGTTGTCGGTCAGCGCCTTGGCCAGCGGGGCGAAGCGCGCCTTCAGGGCGGCGTCTTCGTCCTGCGCGGCCAGGGCCTGGGCCCAGTACAGCGCGATGTAGAAGTGGCTGCCACGGTTGTCGATGCCACCCAGCTTGCGCGACGGCGACTTGTCGTTGTCCAGGAACTGGCCGTTGGCTTCGTCCAGCGCCTTGGCCAGCACACGGGCAGCGGCGTTGTCGTAGCGGTTGCCCAGGTGTTCCAGCGACGCGGCCAGGGCCAGGAATTCACCCAGCGAATCCCAGCGCAGGTAGTCTTCCTCGACGAACTGCTGCACGTGCTTCGGAGCCGAACCACCGGCACCGGTCTCGAACAGGCCGCCACCGGCCATCAGCGGCACGATCGACAGCATCTTGGCGCTGGTGCCCAGCTCCATGATCGGGAACAGGTCGGTCAGGTAGTCACGCAGCACGTTGCCGGTCACCGAGATGGTGTCCTCGCCCTTGCGGATGCGGTCCAGCGAGAACGCGGTGGCTTCCACCGGCGGCAGGATGCGGATGTCCAGACCGGCAGTATCGTGGTCCTTGAGGTACTGCTCGACCTTGGCGATGACCTGCGCGTCGTGGGCACGGGCGGCATCCAGCCAGAACACGGCCGGGGTGCTGCTCAGGCGGGCGCGCTCGACGGCCAGCTTCACCCAGTCCTGGATCGGCGCGTCCTTGGTCTGGCACATGCGCCAGATGTCACCGGCTTCGACGGCATGCTCGAACACCACGGTGCCAGCATCGTCGGTGACCTTGACCACGCCATCGGCGGCGATCTGGAAGGTCTTGTCGTGCGAGCCGTACTCCTCGGCCTTCTGCGCCATCAGGCCGACGTTCGGCACCGAACCCATGGTGGCCGGATCGAAGGCACCGTGCGCCTTGCAGTCGTCGATGACGGCCTGGTACACGCCGGCGTAGCAGCGGTCCGGAATGACGGCCTTGGTGTCCTGCAGCTTGCCTTCGGCATTCCACATCTTGCCGGAGTCGCGGATCATCGCCGGCATCGAGGCGTCGACGATCACGTCGCTCGGCACGTGCAGGTTGGTGATGCCCTTGTCCGAGTTGACCATGGCCACGCCCGGGCGCTGTGCGTACTCGGCAGCCAGGTCGGCTTCGATCGCAGCACGGGTGGCTTCCGGCAGCGACGGCAGGCGCGCAGCCAGGTCACCGATGCCGTTGTTGGCATCGAAACCGGCCTGCTTCAGCACGTCGGCGTGCTTGGCCAGCACGTCCTTGTAGAACTCGTTCACCGCCACGCCGAACATGATCGGGTCGGAGACCTTCATCATGGTCGCCTTCAGGTGCAGCGAGAACAGCACGCCCTGGGCCTTGGCATCGGCAATCTGCTCGCCGATGAACGCGGCCAGTGCCTTGCGGCTCATCACGGCGGCATCGACGATCTCGCCGGCCTTGACCGCGGTCTTTTCCTTCAGCACAGCGGTGCTGCCGTCATTGCCGTGGAAGGTGATCTTCAGCGAACCGGCATTGGCCAGGGTGGCCGACTTCTCGCTGCCGTAGAAATCACCGGCGGCCATGTGCGCGACATGCGACTTCGAATCCGGCGCCCAGGCGCCCATGCGGTGTGGGTGCTTGCGCGCGTAGTTCTTCACCGACAGCGGTGCACGGCGGTCGGAGTTGCCTTCGCGCAGCACCGGGTTCACCGCGCTGCCCTTGACCTTGTCGTAGCGCGCCTTGTAGTCGCGCTGCTGGTCGTCGGCCGGGGTTTCCGGGTAATCCGGCAGCGGATAGCCCTGGTCCTGCAGTTCCTTGATGGCCGCCTTCAGCTGCGGCACCGAGGCGGAAATGTTCGGCAGCTTGATGATGTTGGCGTCCGGGGTGGTCGCCAGCTGGCCCAGCTCGGCCAGGTCGTCGCTGACCTTCTGCGCGTCACTGAGCAGTTCCGGGAACTGCGACAGGATGCGGCCGGACAGCGAGATGTCACGGGTTTCCACCACGATGCCGGCCGTACCGGTGTAGGCGTCAACGATCGGCAGCAGCGACTGGGTGGCCAGGAACGGGGCTTCGTCGGTCAGCGTGTAGAGAATCTTGGACATGGGGGACTTGGACTCTGTAGCAGTGCTCAGGGGAAGGCCGGCGCCAGCGCCGGGCCACGTGCAACCGTGTCGCGCGCGGGGCGGAGCCCCACGCTTTCCCCGTCGCCGTCAGGGTGGGCGCGCGGCGGGGAAACCCCTGCATTGTCGCGTTTTCAGCCGCGCGGGGCAAAGCCGCGCCATACGCGGCGGTACTGGACCGCTGTGTTTCGTCGTTGGCTCGCTTCCGGTCAGGAAGCTGAGGCTTGATGGCTAGTTCGACTTCCCGCTCGTTGAGGCACGCATGACCCACTCCGACAATCGCTGCCCCCACTCGGCACGCCTTGGACAGGTCAACGTCTGTGCGCGCTTGCTTTGCTGGAGGTTGCAGACACGGAATCCCCCGACGACGGCGGCCAGGCTGGCGAGTTCATCCGCCGTCGCTGCAGAACCTCGGATGTGCAGCGAACCGGCGCCAGACGATCCGGGCCGAACGTAGACGTCGTACCGGGTGGAAGGTCCTTCCGACCTTACGTATCCCGACACGGCATATCCGCCGTCCGTGAAACGCAGATCCGGCGTGCTTCCTGCAGGCTTTTCGGGGGCGTCGCCCTCGTAGATCAGGGCGACTTCCTTACTATCGTGCCTGATAAGGTGCAGACCAGAGTCAACAGGTGCCTCGTAGGTCACAGACATTCCTGTCGGCACCCGCACACAGGCGCCGTATAGGAAGTGGTCGCAACTGTAGCTCCAGAGATTCGCAGGTCCCATTGCGAGTGTGAGCGCAATCCAGCTGAGCATCCTGTCCCCCGATCTGTCCGTGGTCCGTTCAGCGTATCCCGCTAGGCCCCAAAGCGGACATCGCTCAATAAAAAAGGACGCAGCCTCGCGGCTGCGTCCATCGTGAGCCCTGCCGGGAGAGAGTCGGCAGGACTTACTTGACCTCGAACTCCTGCGGCGTTCCGGCCGCCTTGCCATCGACGGTGACCTCGGCGCGGTACTTGCCGGCCGGCCAGCCCTTTGCATTCTTGAACGTGACGTTGGTGGTTTCCGCACCACTGGTGTTCAGGGTGGCGGTCTGTTCGCCGGCCACCTGGCCGTCCTGATAGGTCAGCTTCGCGCCAACGTTGACATTGTTTGCCGCACCGTCGGTCTTGACCGAGACGATGATGTCGTCCTTCGGTGCGAACAGAGCCGTCGTCGCAACCGACTTGTCGGCGGCGGCGGTCTTTCCGACCGTGACCGACGAGACGCTGACAGCAGCGGCTTCGGCCATCGGCGGCGGCGCGCCGGTCATCGGGGCCGGTGCTGCCGGTTCGGCCGGAGCGGTCGCTGCCGGAGCGGCATTGTTGTCGGTCGACTCTTCTTTCTTCTTGCAACCGACCAGGGCGACGCTGCCCAGCAGGGCGGCGATCAGGGCGGTCTGGAGCGGGGTGGTCTTGATCATTCGGGGTTCCTCCCAGGGATTGTCGGACGGCGTTCTGGCCGGCTTACTTCGGCGGCAGTTTCAGGGTCTGGCCCGGGAAGATCTTGTCCGGGTCATCAAGCACATCGCGGTTGGCTTCGAAGATCTTCTTCCAGGCATTGGCGTCGCCCAGATGCTGCTTGGCGATCTTCGACAGCGAGTCACCCTTCTGCACGGTATAGGTGCCGCCGCTGACAACGTCTGCGGTGCTGTCCACCGAAGCGCTGACGCCGGAGAAGTCCGCCTTCGGCACCTGCTCGGCGGTACTGTCGACACTGCCACTGACGCCGGAGAAATCGGCTTTCTTCTCGGTACTCATCCACAACTCCCGTCTGCATGACTACGTGATTGGCACGGTGCCATGGCGGTTGTTAAATGGGGATGGTGCAGATGTGAAGCCGCCCCCGGGGGCGGCTGAACAATCGGGGGAATGGACACCCGGTAGTGCCACGGGATCCGGCCTTGGCCGATTGCCGGCCAGCGGCCGGCACTACCGGTAACCGCCTGCGGCGGTTACTGCCGCAGCTCGCGGTAGGTCGCGGCCGGGGCGACGATGCCCGGGCTGGCACGCCAGGGATTGATGTCCAGGCCACCGCGGCGGGTATAGCGGGCCTCCACTTCCAGCCAGTGCGGCTGGCAGCGCGCTGACACCTCGCTGAAGATCCGCTCAACACACTGCTCGTGGAACTCGGCATGCTCGCGGTAGCTGACCAAGTAGCGCAGCAGGCCGGCGCGGTCGATCTTCGGCCCACGGTAACGCAGGCTGACCGTGGCCCAGTCCGGCTGGCCGGTGACCGGGCAGTTGGACTTCAGCAGCGCCGAGACCAGAGTCTCCTCCACCACCTCGCCCGCATCGGCGGCGAGGAAGTCCGCCTGCGGCGGGCCGTAGCAGTCGATCTCCACGTCCAGCCCGTCGATGGATTCGCCAAGCGGCGTCTCTTGCAGCTCCGGCAGGCCGAACTCCACCTGGACCGGCGCACCGGCGCAGGCCGACAGATCCGCCACGATGCGCGCGCGCAGCGCCTCGGCGCTGTCGATGCGGGTGCTGTTGAGGGAGTTCAGGTACAGCTTGAACGACTTCGATTCGATCAACCGCGGCGAGGTGCACGGCACCTGGACGGTGGCGACGGCGACCTGCGGCTTGCCACGCGGGTCGAGCCAGCTCAGCTCGAAGGCGTGCCAGCGGTCGTGGCCGACGAACGGCAGCGCGCCGTCATCGAGACCGATCTCGGCGCGGGCGCCGCTGCGCGGGATCGGAAACAGCAGGCCGGGATCGTACTGCGACGGGTAACTGACCTCGCGACCGAGGCTGGAATCCTGTGGGGTGTTCATGGGGGGCATTGTATCGCGCGGAGGGCGGGCCTTCGGCCTGGCCGGCCAACGGCGGAGCCCCTCCGTGGTGGTTGTATTGGGATGATCGCGAAAGGCGGTCTATCGGCTTGGCCGGGTGGGCAGGCGGGTCGGGGGACGCCGTAAACCCGTCCTTGAAGTGACCCCCGGGAGTTGGACGCCAGATCCAACCCCGAGGGATACATGAACAGATACGACGCTCGTTTCAAACTGCAGGTCGCCAAAGAGGCCTGCAAGACCTCCACATCAGTCAAAGCCGTTGCTCGTCGCCACAGCCTGGAGGCCTCCACGGTCAGGCGCTGGGTGGCGACCTATCGGCTGTATGGTTGGCGCGGATTTCATCGCCAGGCCCGGTTCTATGACCTCCCGTTCAAGTTGGCTGTCCTGGAAAAAATGAGCCAGGACGGTATG
>NZ_KB907501.1 GCF_000382065.1 Stenotrophomonas hibiscicola ATCC 19867
ATCGCGGAACGAAGAGCAGCCGAGCATGGGCTCGGCTCTACACAGTCAAAGGCGTGCGGACCAACGGTCCGCACCCACCAGGGAATGTGCATGGCTGCCGATGACCCCTGTAGAGCCGAGCCCACGCTCGGCTCATCGCGCGTAGCGCGAGGGTGAATCGAAAAGCAGCCGAGCGTGGGCTCGGCTCTACATGGTCAAGGGCGTGCGGACCAACGGTCCGCACCCACCCAGGAAGGTGCGTCAAAGGCGTGCGGACCAACGGTCCGCACCCACCAAGCAGGGTCCGCACCCACCGGCCGCCCGGTCAATCGCCGTCGGTTTCGTCCGGGTGGGCCTTCCAGTAGCCGGTGGAACGAATCCAGTCCCGCGGCACGCCCAGGTGGCCTTCGATGAACTTGCGCATCATCCGCGCGCGGCGCGATTCGGTGGCGATCCAGTAGAAGACATCGCCGTCCGGGGCCTCGAAGTCGGTCAGCATGTCTTCCAGCAGCGTACTGCTGGCCGCCGGGAAGCCGTTGCGCTCCAGCCAGTGGATGCGCACGTTCTCGTACTGCGGCAGGTCCTGGCGCTCGTCCTCGTCGCGCACTTCAATGAAGGCCTGCACCTCGGCACCGTCCGGCAGCACGTCCAGCCAGCGGGCGATGGCCGGCAGCGCGGTTTCATCGCCGATCAGCACATAGGCGTCGTAGCTGTCGGCCACCACGAACGAGCCGCGCGGGCCGCCGATCACCAGCGTATCGCCGGGCTGTGCGCGCTCGGCCCACGGCCCGGCCACGCCCTGGTCGTGCAGCACGAAGTCGATGGCCAGCTCGCCGGCTTCATGGTCCCACCAGCGCGGGGTGTAGTCGCGCGAGGGCGAAGGCACCTTGCCGTCCGGGTAGCTGCGGCCTTCGGCGGTCAGCACCGGCAGCACCATCTCGCCCGCAGCGTTGGGGAAGAACAGCTTGATGTGGTCGTCGGCGCCGGGCGAATCGAAACCGGCCAGCTCTGCGCCACCCAGCACGATGCGGCGCATGTGCGGGGTGACCTCTTCAGTGCGCAGCACGGTCAATTCACGGAAGCGCACATCCAGGCGCAGGCGCGTGTTGTTGTGTTCGGTCATGGGGGTTACCTGTAAAGGTGTCGCGCGGGGGCGCGCGGCATGGGGAGACCTGGCTGGATTCAGTCTGGCTGGGTCGTTGAAATCGGTGGTTGCTCGCTACCGGCGGTACCGTTGAGCAGGGCCGAGGCCCGCGTCAGCAGCGCCGCCACTTCGTCCGCCTCACCCTCGGCCCAGCGGCCGTGGTGATGCACCAGCGCCCGCTTGAACTCGCGCAGGGCAGTGGCCAGCGGCGGCGGCAGCGAAGCCTTGGTGATCTCGCGGGCACGGTCGAAGGCACGCCGCTGCGCCAGGCGTACCTGGGTGCGCTGCACCTTCAGCTCGAACTCGCCAGCAGCGGTGATGCGGAAGATCCGCTTGCCGTCCACTTCCTCGGCCTCGATCCAGCCGGCCTGCTCGAAGCTGGCCAGCAGCGGGTACATGGTGCCGGCGCTGGGCGTATAGGCCTGCATGAACTGGTTGCTGATCAGCTGCATCAGCTCGTAGCCATGGCGCGGCTGCTCGCCGATCAGGGCCAGCACCAGCAGGCGCAGGTCACCGCGGCTCAGCACGCGTGGCTGGCCGTTGCGGCGGGGCACCGCCGGATCGGTGGAACGGGCTCGGGGAGAAGGGGAACGGCTCATTTCGATATATCGGTAAACGAGTGTGCAAACGATATATCGATATGTCGAACGCGACAACACTCGATCCGGCCACAAGCGGGTCTGTTTTGGGCCACGGCGGGCGGCGCGCGTAGAAACGGGGCGCCCTTTGCAGGGCGCCCCGGCAGCAACTGTGGAAGGGAGCGGGGCCTTGGGGCCAGCACTCGGTCTCTACCCTGCGGCCGCCAGCGGCGCACTTCCAGTGCCGGATGCGGCATGTTGCCGCTGGTTCAGTGCCCGGCGCCGGAAGCGGCCGCCCCCGACACCCAACCTGCCCCAGAAGCGTCATCGGCAGTAGTAACACTGCGTCCTGCGCATGGACGCAGCGGGCCTGATGCGACAGCGGGGCGCCGGCCGCAAGAGGCCGTAGCGGCCGGAAACAGGGGCCTGTCCTGCTGCTGGACAGGGCGGGACATGCCTTGCGGACACTGGCCGCATGCATCCATACGCCAGCGTAGCCAAGTGACGAAAGCCCTTGGTGCGCTACACTTTGCGGTCTAGAAATCTATACAACAGTCGCGCGCGTGCGTGCGGTTATGGGAGCGCTAATGAACTGGTTGAACGAGGTGCTGAACAACGACCCGAATCCTGTGGAAACCCAGGAGTGGATCGAGTCGTTGAAGGCCGTTATTGATGTCGAGGGCTCCGAGCGCGCGCATCAGCTGCTGGAAGGCATGGTGGAACTGACCCGTCGTTCGGGCGCCTACCTGCCGTTCTCTCCCACCACCGAGTACGTCAACACCATCGAGCCGCAGCTCGAGGCCAAGAGCCCGGGCAATGCCGAGCTGGAATGGCGCATCCGTTCGATCATCCGCTGGAACGCGATGGCCACCGTGGTGCGCGCCAACCGCAAGCCGGGTGACCTGGGCGGCCACATCGCCTCGTTCGCCTCCGGCGCCACCCTGTACGACGTGGGCTTCAACCACTTCTGGCGCGCCCCCAGCGAGAACCACCCGGGCGACCTGCTGTTCATCCAGGGCCACAGCGCCCCGGGCATCTACGCGCGTTCCTTCCTGGAAGGCCGCATCAGCGAAGAGCAGCTGGACAAGTTCCGCATGGAAGTGGACGGCGGTGGCCTGTCCTCGTACCCGCACCCGTGGCTGATGCCGGACTATTGGCAGACCCCGACCGTGTCGATGGGCCTGGGCCCGCTGGCCGCCATCTACCAGGCGCAGTTCATGCGCTACCTGGAAAACCGTGGCCTGATCGAGAAGTCCGACCGCAAGGTCTGGTGCTTCATCGGCGACGGCGAGAGCGACGAGCCGGAAACCCTGGGTGCCATCGCCCTGGCCGGCCGTGAAGGCCTGGACAACCTGATCTTCGTGGTGAACTGCAACCTGCAGCGCCTGGACGGCCCGGTGCGCGGCAATGGCAAGATCATCCAGGAACTGGAAGGCGTGTTCCGTGGCGGCGGCTGGAACGTGATCAAGCTGCTGTGGGGCGGTTACTGGGATGCCCTGCTGGCCAAGGACACCAACGGCGTCCTGAAGAAGCTGATGATGGAAACCGTCGACGGCGAATACCAGAACTGCAAGGCCTTCGGCGGCGCGTATACCCGCGAGCATTTCTTCGGCAAGTACCCGGAAACCGCTGCGATGGTGGCCGGCCTGAGCGACGACGACATCTGGCGCCTGAACCGTGGTGGCCACGACCCGCACAAGGTGTACGCCGCCTACCACCAGGCCGTGAACACCAAGGGCATGCCGACCGTCATCCTGGCCAAGACCGTGAAGGGCTACGGCATGGGCAGCGCCGGTGAGGCACTGAACCCGACCCACCAGACCAAGAAGCTGGACGACGAAGCGGTGCGCCACTTCCGCGACCGCTTCAACATTCCGGTGACCGACGCGCAGCTGGCCGACGGCCAGGTGCCGTTCTACCACCCGGGCCCGGATTCGCCGGAAGTGCAGTACCTGCAGGAACGCCGTGCTGCCCTGGGCGGTTACCTGCCGCAGCGCCGCCGCAAGGCCGACAAGACCTTCGTGGCGCCGAAGCTGGAAGCCTACGAGCGCCTGCTGAAGAGCAGCGGCGAGCGCAGCTACTCCACCACCATGGCCTTCGTGCAGAGCCTGAACATCACCCTGCGTGACAAGGAACTGGGCCCGCACATCGTGCCGATCGTGGCCGACGAAGCCCGTACCTTTGGTATGGAAGGCCTGTTCCGCCAGATCGGCATCTACGCGCCGTTTGGCCAGAAGTACAAGCCGGTCGATGCCGACCAGCTGATGTTCTACCGTGAAGACCAGAGCGGCCAGGTGCTGCAGCAGGGCATCAGCGAGCCGGGTGCGATCAGCTCGTGGATGGCCGCCGGTACCAGCTACTCGGTCAGCAACGTGCCGATGCTGCCGTTCTACATCTACTACTCGATGTTCGGCTTCCAGCGCGTGGGCGACATCGCCTGGCAGGCCGCCGACATGCGTACCCGCGGCTTCCTGCTGGGTGGCACCGCCGGCCGCACCACGCTGAACGGTGAAGGCCTGCAGCACGAGGATGGCTTCAGCCATCTGGTGGCCGGTGGCATCCCGAACGTGCGTAGCTACGACCCGACCTTCGGCTTCGAAGTGACGGTGATCCTGCAGCACGGCACCAAGCGCATGATGGAAGACCAGGTGGACGAGTATTACTACGTCACCCTGATGAACGAGAACTACACCCACCCGGAAATGCCGGAAGGCGCGGCCGAAGGCATCGTCAAGGGCATGTACCTGCTGACCGACGCCGGCAAGCCGAAGAAGGGCGAGCTGCGCGTGCAGCTTCTGGGCTCCGGCACCATCCTGCGCGAAGCCATTGCTGCCGCCGAGCTGCTGGACAAGGACTTCGGCGTGACCGCCGATATCTGGAGCTGCCCGAGCTTCAACGAACTGCGTCGCGATGGTTTCGACGTGGAACGTGCCAACCGCCTGCATCCGGAAGGTGAGCAGCGCAAGGCCTACGTGACCGAACTGCTGGAAGGCCGCCAGGGCCCGGCAATTGCCGCCACCGACTACGTGCGTGCGTATGCGGACCAGATCCGTGCGTTCGTGCCGATGTCGTACACCGTGCTTGGTACGGATGGGTTTGGTCGTTCGGATACGCGTGCGAACCTGCGCCGGTTCTTTGAGGTTGACCGGTACTACATCGCGCATGCCGCGATTGCGGCGTTGGCGAAGGAAGGGAAGATGACCGCGAAGGATGTGGCCCGGGCGATCAAGCAGTACAAGATTGATCCGGAGAAGGCTAATCCTGTTGGGGTTTGATTAGGTAGTTATCTTTCATTAAATGGGCGACCCGTGGGTCGCCCATTTTTTAGGGCTTGAATATGGATATTGAAGGCTATCTGACCGATCTATTCAAAGAGAAGACATCCGGAGCTTTTCTGTTCCTTGGCTCCGGTTTTTCCAGGCGCTACATCGGCTTGGAAGACTGGAAGGGGCTTTTGCAGCGCTTCTGTGCTCCAGGGAAGAAGTTCGAATACTATCTTTCCCGAGTTGATGGCGACTATCCAGAAGCGGCAAAGCTCCTGTCTGTCGATTTTAACGAAAGATGGTGGTCCGATCCCGAGTTTGAGGAAAGTCGCGCTCATTATGGTCAGAGCGTATCTACCAGTTCATCAGCCCTAAGGGTTGAGATCTGCAGATATCTGTCCTCACTTACTGATAAATTCCCGGATGGTGTGCTTCTTGGTGAAGAGGTTGAGATAGTTCGCAGGCTCAATGTCGATGGTGTTATTACCACTAATTGGGATTGTTTTGCCGAGCATCTTTTCCCTGATTATAAGGTCTACGTAGGACAGGGGGACTTGCTGTTCGCTAACCCGCAAGAGGTTGGTGAGATATATAAAATCCACGGCGGGTGCTCGGATCCTGAATCGCTGGTCCTGACCTCTGACGACTACGCACTATTCGCAAGCCGGAATCCGTACTTGGCTGCCAAGCTAATTACGGTATTTGTTGAACATCCCGTCGTGTTTATTGGGTATTCGCTATCTGATCCGAATATTCAGTCGATACTTAGATCTATTAGCTCATGCATAGGCAGTAAGAATGTTAGCAAGTTGAGAAAGAACTTAATATTCTTGCAGAGGCCTGAGGAAGAAGAGGGTGATTCAATTTCGGAATCCTATTACGCTTTGGATGCAGAGCAGATTCCAATTGTTCTCGTAAAAACACAAGATTTCTCGAAGGTTTATGCTGCGCTTGAGAAAACCAAGAGAAAAGTTCCTGCCCGTATATTGCGTTTTTGTAAGGATCAGATGTATGAAATTGTCAAGAGCGGTGACCCGGATAAGAAAATAAGCGTCATCGACATCGAGAACATCACTAAAACGGATGATGTTGAATTCTTGGTAGGCGTTGGAGTAATTGCTAAGGGCCTCTCCGCGGTCGGTTATGAGTCGATCCAGTTAGTGGATTTGCTCTCTGATCTGGTAATTCAGGATCGTCAGTACAGCGCTGATATGATACTCAAGAGTGTCATTAAGAGTGTCGGAAGAAATACCAGTAATGTTCCGGTTTTCAAGTATTTGAATGCTGCCGGAATTACGACAAAGGCTGATTTTAACAAGTCGGAGTATGATCTTAAGAAATGGGTTGAGCGGAGGATCGATGAGTTCCGTTCCAACGTTTACAAGAAGTCTTTCGCTAAGAAGTGTAAGGATATGGATATTCAGGATGTGATCGATGAATTTACCCCGGAGGTCGCGGCCGCATACATTCCATTCCTTTCTGCCGACAAGATCGATCTCGAAGTTCTTCGAGGTTTTCTTGAAGACAATTTTGATATTTTCAAGGCGGGATCGACTGGCTACGTGAGCTACTATAGAAAGCTTGCCTGCTTCTATGATCGGCTTCGATGGGGCTGGCGTTTTTGACGACGCCTTTTCTCCCAATCGCATGCGATCTTCCTTGCGTTTTCTTTCGAATTGGGCTGAATGACGAGCGAGAAGGATCTCGTGGTACGCGGATTCATTGAGGTATTACAAGAGAGGAGTCGATGACTCTCCTGGAATGTTCTGGTCTGAGGGACTGTGAGGCTTGATTGTCTCTACGTGAGAGCAGTCAAGCTGCCAACCGCTACTTGGTGACGTAATTGGCATTGTTCCATTAGGATTAGTACTGGGCCAATTTTTATGAGTCATGCATGGGACGCATCAACTCACCGATCGGACTGGATGGGTTTCGGATCGGTTCCGAGTACTCTCGTCAAGATGTCGCACATCTGGGCGGATTGCCTGTTCCAACGGAAATTTATGGCACTGCCTGGGCCGACGGCATCCTAGAACTCGAGAACGCTGTGTTGCTGTTCGTAACACTCGAGAAGGAAGGGGAAGCCGACTACCTCGACGTTTTCGACGGCACCGACTTCTACTGGGAAAGCCAGAATAGGAACAGTCAAAGCTCCCCGATCATCCGCAGGATCTCAGGCGGTTCGCCCACCTATCTGTTCGCGCGGATGAGGGCAAAGTTTCGCGGCGCCTCCAATGCGGTCCCATTCATCTACTGCGGCAAGCTCGACTTCGTGGCGATGGACGGGGAGCACCCTGTTACGTGCCTGTTCGATGCGGTCGACATTGGAACCGGTCATAGCGACAGCCTGGCTGAGATCCTGCAGTGGCGTCCTAGCGTCTCCCCAACCGAGTTCTCTGCGCGCCAGCTGCGACTGAAGGGTGACGGAAAGATTCTGCCGCCAGCAACCACAAAGTCCTTCGCTACTCCTACGCCCGCTGTGGCGAGTGGCCCGTTGATCTGGGAAGTCGTGCTCACCGATGGCGCCATACGCAACGGCTACATCTCAGTTGACCCCAGTTGGTCAGGCTTCGATGCAGCCATGCTGGGCCTTCCAGACGTAGCGTCAGGAAGAGAAGCTACCTTTACGTTCCCGAATGGCTATCAGATCACCTCCGATTTGCGGCCCAATGGACCAGGCTCAGCTCGCATCCGCGCACGTGTTGCGCCCGCGTTTAGGCGCCTTGGGGTAACAGCGGGCGATTCGCTGCTCATCATTCAAGAGACAAACGGGCAGTATCGAATTGAGGCACGCAAGGGCAGCCGAGACACGTTTGAGCTCGGCTACGTACGTCTGCGCGAACGCTTCCTCGCACGATTCCCCGGATTCACCGGCTTCTCTAAAGATCAGCGCTTGTTGCGGGAAACCAGCTACAAGCGGCAGTTGGTAGAGCAGTACCCCGCGATCATGCGTCCGGCGCTCAGGAGCGGACAGCCAGAGGAAATTTGGTCTGCGCTGCTCAAGCTGCTTAAGGTTCGCGTTGGCGTAGAGAACGTGCAACCTCAGAACATTGTTGGTTGGCGAATTGTCGCGCAATTGGCCGAGTTGCCAGAGGACGATCGAGTAGCGCTGGGTAGGGCGGTCCTCTCACTGCTTAGGAGGCGGGACGACAACGTTGCACTTGAGGCCTTCAATGAGTCCTTGTACAAGCTGAGCGCACCGCTACAGCCTGCCGGCCAACGGTCGCTTTCAAGCCTTCTGCTTACTCTAAAAGATCCGACTCGCTACTTTTTCATCAAGACCGGCCAGATGCGCCGTGCCTTGGGTCTGCTCGACCCGACCTTCGACTTCCGCAAGGGCGGCATGACCGTCGAAGAATGGGAGCGCATTCGTGCGCTCTCGAGCCGCCTCGCCGATCGACTGTCAGATGACGGCTGGCCGCCCTCAGACATGATCGACGTTCAGTCCTTCCTCTGGGTGGCCATCGCCTATGAGCAGGGCGACGGTGCAGAGGCTGAGGAGCAAGAAGATGAAGCTGTGGAACAGGATGACGATATGCAGGTGATGCACGCTCCCTCCAACACCATCCTCTATGGCCCACCCGGTACCGGCAAGACCTATGGTGTGGTGGATAAGGCTCTGGAGATCCTCGATCCGGAGTTGCTGGCCGCCATCAAGGGTCAGGGGGCTGGTGCGCGAGCCGTGCTCAAGCAACGCTTCGATGCGCTGCATGAAGAAGGACGCATCCGCTTCGTCACCTTCCACCAGAGCTTCGCTTATGAGGACTTCGTGGAGGGCCTGAAGGCTCGTGCAGGTGCAAGCGGTGCGCTCGAGTATGGCGTTGAGAACGGTGTCTTCCTCGAGCTTTGCATCGATGCGCAGCACAGCGACCTGCCATACGTACTCATCATCGACGAGATTAATCGGGGAAACATCGCCCGCATCTTCGGCGAGCTCATTACCCTCATTGAGCCCAGCAAGCGGCAGGGGATGGATGAAGCGTTGTCCGTTCGCTTGCCGTACTCCAAGCAAGATTTTGCGGTGCCAGCCAACTTGCACATCATTGGCACAATGAATACTGCGGACCGCTCGCTGGCTGCGATGGACGTAGCACTGCGCCGACGCTTCCGGTTCATCGAAATGCCGCCCCAGCCGGAGCTGCTTGATTGGGACGTCGACGGTATTCGCATGGGTGAACTGTTAAGCACCCTAAACAGTCGCATCGAAGTTCTGCTCGGCCGGGATCACCTCATCGGCCATGCGTACTTGATGGGCGCCAAAGATCTGCCTGGGCTGGCTGAGGCGTTCCGCCTGCGCATTCTGCCGTTGCTGCAGGAGTACTTCTTCGAAGACTGGCGTCGTATCGCTTGGGTGCTGAACGATGATGCTAAGCCGCAGGGTGAGCGCTTCTTGCGCCAGCGCGAGCTGCAGTTGAACCGCCTGTTTGCCCCGGAGGCACAGCTCGCACCTGACACCGCCAATTGGTATATCCATGAGTCAGCGTTCGAGCAGGCAGCCAGTTACAGGGGAATTCTCGTCGGCCAGGCAGACTGACCGATGGCTGTGCTGACTGTGCGCGAGTATGCGCGGATCGGCGTTTCAGAAGGCGGTCCGCAGCAGGAGGGGCTGGATGCCGCCTTCTTCCCGCAGGCGTCCTTTGACTGGCTCTGTGGTGAGTTCGAGCGCTTGCGCGCGGGCGGAGCGGCGCTCATGCAGCGCGATGGCGCACGCTGGCTGCGTCTGGACCAGTATGTAGGTGTAGTGGAATGTCCCGACGGCACCACATTGGAGGTGCTGCCGAAGCACGTTGCACATGTAGATGATGCGCTCGGCGCGAGGCGGTTGCTGCGCCGCATGCTATGCACCGTGCTAGACATCTCACCGAGGGACGGTAGTCCTGCCGACGTGACTCTATTCGATACGCCATTAAATGAATGGGTCATGGGGCGATTCATCGGCGCGCTGGATGAACTACTAAAGCGCGGACTTCGCTTCGACTACACACGGGTCCGCGAGGAGCAGTTGTTCCTGCGTGGTCGCTTGGATATTTCGCGTCAGCTCCGTCAGTCGCCCACTCGTGCCCACGTCTTCAACATCGAGCACGATGTGTTTAGCGAGGACAGGCCTGAGAACCGGCTACTGCGCGTCGCCCTGGATCGCGTGTGTGCACGTACGCGCAACGCGGGAACCTGGAGACTTGCCCAGGAGTTGTCTACGCGTATGGCCAGCGTGCCACGAAGTACCCAGGTGGCTAACGATCTGCGCGCTTGGGGCAGCGACCGGCTGATGGCCCACTATCGTGAAGTCCGTCCGCTATGCGAGCTGATCTTGTCGGGCCAGAGCCCCTTGGCATTGGCGGGCGATTGGCGCAGCCCAAGCATGATGTTCCCCATGGAGCGGCTGTTTGAGCGCTACGTGGGCGCTTGCCTAGCGCGCCAGTTCGCGCCGGAGTGGCGGGTTGGCGGTGCAGCGTCGGAGTACCTGTGCAGCCATGGCGGGGCAAGCTGGTTCAATCTGATTCCAGATTTTCTGCTGCGACGAGGCGATGAGCTCCGCGTACTTGATACGAAGTGGAAGGTGCTGGATGCGACGGCCAGCGATGCGCGTGAGAAGTATGGGCTCAAACAATCCGACTTCTACCAGATGTTTGCCTACGGGCAGCGCTACCTGGGTGGAGCAGGGCAGTTGGCGCTGGTCTATCCGCAGCACGCGGGATTCACGCAGCCCCTTCCCGCATTTGATTTCAGCGCCGAACTACAGCTTTGGGTGTTGCCCTTTGATTTAGAGCGTGGATTGCTGGTGACGCCGGAACACTGGCGGCCGAATGGCAACATCCCTCCTCAAGTGAACCCACCCGCTGCGCATAGCAGCGAGCTCAGTAGCTGGGTTCCCTGAACTATCGGAGCCGGCCGCTCATGCACACGTGCTACTCCCGCACGTGCAACCGCTCACTCACCTGCGCAGTCAACGCCACACAAGCCATCTTCAACCCCTCCATCACCCGATCCCCCAGGTACTCCTCGGGCGCGCCGTTCTGCCGAGTCCGCTCCGCAGCCAGCATCAGCTCCGCCACCACGCGCAGCCCCGCCAGCGCGCAATCTGCATCTGCCAACTGAAGGCAGCGCCCAGGCAGTTGATGCCGCTCCGGCCACGGCTGGCCATCCGCCGCCGCACCGGTGCCGATGCGGTGCAGCGTGGCGACGAAGGAGTTTGGATCGGGTGAGGGTTCGCGCTCGGTCACGGCGTTGTCCGGATCGTAGTGCGCGTGCAGGGAACGGAAGTCCGATGTGTTCATGGCAATGCTCCGTACAGGACAGATAGCAGCGCCACCGATAAAGGTGGCGGACGGTGCGGGCTCGAAAACCGGTGAATACCCAAGCCGGCGGGCCCGAAGGCCCCCACGCACCGCCCGCCATGGAACGCGAACGGATTGCCAGCCGGCGCCATCCGAAGATGACGCCGACTGGCAAGCGTAAAGCACTGGGTATTCAGACGGGTTTTCGAGTCCCGCGCCACCCTTTTCCGGTGGCACGCCAAGAGATACCCGTACAGCTACCAAATGCCAAGAAACTGCAGAACCGGCGATTGCCAGTCCTGACGCTTTCGGCATTGTCGCACACGGTGTTAAGCCGGCAAGCGATTGCGCCGCAACGGTCTTGGAGGGCTTGGCGTTATTGGCCCCAAGTGCAGAACTGCTCGCAGTCTGGGCCATGGCGTAGGGCCAATCGCGACAGATTGAACCAGCGGTTCAGCCGGGCGGCGCCTCGGCCGGAGGCACGAAGCTCAAACGCACCCGAACCCGCGCATGCCGCGCGACGCCCTCAACCACGACCGGTTCGAAGCGCCACTGGTCCACTGCGGTAAAGGCCGCACGATCAAGCTCCCGCAGTCCGCTGGACCGCACCACCATCACGTTGGAAACCTGGCCCAGCTCATCCAGCTGAGCAACCAACAGCACCGCCATGGGCATCTGCAGCAAGGTATCGGGCGGGGTGGCAGGGGCCGTTGAATACACAACGGCAGGCGCCTGCTGCAGCTCGAAGGTGGGGTTGTCACCGCGCTCTACGAACACTTCAGTGGAAACCTGCGGGTCTGCCGCCATGGCCATGGCAGGTGTAGCGCCCAGCAGCATCAGAACGAGGTTCAGTGCCAGGGTGGTGTTCAAACGGGGCATACGTGGTTTCCATTCCGGTGCGCTGCCAGCATAGCGGCCATCCTCTGGCATGGCTTGCCTTGAATGCCGGCGCGCCGGACGGCTGCACGGTTCACACTGGCATGCCAGGCCGTGGCCACAGCGCATCGTCGCGCTCCAGGTCGTAGTCGTTGCCGAACGCCAGTGCGGCCTCGTGCGGAGGCAGATCTGCGTAGCAACCCAGCAGGTACTCATCCATGCCGGCATCGCGATGGTCGATGGCGAACAGGTGGAGGAGCTGGTTGTCGAAGGCTTCCAGCCATGTGGGGTCGATTCTGATCATGGGCATCCTCCAGTGAGAAGAGGAGTGTGGCTGCGATGGGTCTCACACGGCGGGACGCGCCGTCGGCGGTCCGAAAAATTTGATTGTGGTCCGATTGCGTACCAATGCATGCCAGAGTAAAAGAGGACCGTAGTTACCCATCGCAACACCCATAGGAAAGGAGACCCATGGCTGCCATCGAAGACAATGACGCGCTGTTCGATTCTCAGTTGATCATCGGTCCCACGATCGTTGCGGGAAGCAACCTGCTTCGCCATCTGCAGGCGGCGGGTGAGTTCGACATCAACTCTGCAAACAATTGGCTGTACCTGCCCATTGAGCAGGCGTTCGCAGATGAGCTGGGATGCTCGCGCTATGTGCAGGAGCCGATTGATGCCTACTCACAGGGCATGTTGCGGCAGTTGGCTACCATCGAGGCCTCGCCGGACGGGCAAGGGGCGCTTGAAGGCGACCTAGGTTCTATCGTTCGGGCAGTGGAGGCCGTGAGGGTGCTGCAGGACACGGTGAAGGTGGCGCTGATCAATGGGGATCTGGTGTTGGCCTAGCGGAGCTGAAGCTGGGGAGTGCCAGCTCTTGGAGCTTCGGTGCGTTGGGAACGTACGACAGCTATGTCACGCAGGGCAACGTGCGGCAGCGTGGCGCCAGCTTTCACTTAAATGAAAGGAGGTCACTTTCCTCTCCTTCAGGTTGGCTCTAGGCTAGCAATTAGGATTTTGTAAGGGATGAATATCATGGAGCAAATGGAGTCAACTCAGCCCAGACATGGGGAATTCTTCCTCTTGATGCCGGATACCACGCGAGGGGGAAAGGGGCACGGGGTAGTGTTCGAGAATATGAAGAAACTTCGCACACCTCCACGGTTGATCCTGCGTCCTGAAGGGGGGGGATTTCCACCTTTGGCAGAGAAACCACTGTTGGTTCACTCGCCCAAGAAGGGGGGGCTTCCGGAAGATCTTGAAGGAGGAATGAGCGGTTACTGGCTCGTCTCGGAGCGCTTGCGCAACGCGTTCGTCTCTGTCGATCCCAACGGATTCGAGTTTGCGGAGAGCGAATACCGCCTCGCCAATGGATCTGAAGGGCCGCGCTACTTCCTCTGCGATGTGACCCGAGTGATCGATGCGGTCGATGAAGCTGCGTCAAAGCTCCGCATTGTTCGCGACGAGGGCTATCCCGGAGGCAAGTTTTACGACCTCAGGGGTGGGAGTTCCCTGGCGTTCCGAAAGGATGTCATCAGCCAGGCGCACATATTCAGAACGCCTTACTCAGGGAACCTGGTTTTCTGTGACAGCGCTTTGCGCGATGCGGTTCTGGCCGCCGGCATCGGTGGTAGGGGCGAGTCGCGAGGACTATCGTTTACGGACGCAGCTGATATCTGAGTCCGCTGATTGAACTCAAGGAAGAGGTCGCTCTATGCCGCGCAACAGTCCGATTCTTCAGAAGCACCATGTGCTTGAGCAACAAACCTTCAATAACAACGATTTTCTGCAGGCATTGGTGGACGCAGAGCTCGTTGAGAAGGACGTGTTCGAGAACCTGCTCTACATGCCGGCAGACAAGAAGCTCGCTGCTGCCATGGGTGTTTCCCCTCATGGCGGGGGGCCGATCAAGGACTATCAGAACGGAATCACCTTTTCTCTGGAGCTGATCGAGGCATCACCAGACGGCCAAGCTGCGCTTCGCGGTGACGTGGCTGCGATGCAGCGCGTGGCAGCTCAGGTCAACGGCCTTCGCGACACAATGACGATTGGCCTGGTCAATGGTGATCTTTACACGAACGCCCCTCTTGGCATGGATTCAGATGCCATCAGGCCGCGAACGCAGGCATTCTTCGGGAGTGTCGATCACTACGCGCAGGTCCACTCCTTGCAGTACGGTGCGTTGACTGGCATGCGTCCAGACGAGCGAATGCATCTTCTAGTGACCAGGACTGAATCGCGCATTGTGGCCTTGCTGGATGTCCATGATCAGTTCGGCACCAAGCTGACTAAAGGAAGTGATCTTGAGCTTCAGAAGAACAGCTTGTCGGCGGCAATCTCCGATGCGCAACAGTCCGGTCGGATTGTCATGTCGGAGCCCGGCATCCTGAAAGTGGAGAGAGTGCTAGGTGAGGAGGCTGCCTATCGCATTCGTGCGCCTCGCTTGCAGCAAGGCGGCATCACTATGGACCTCCTCCTCGGCGAAGCCTCCACCAGCCAACTGATCCGCTCCGGCGGCCTGCTCGCCTCCGGCGCCGACGCCGTCATCACCGCCCGCCGCACCTCACAGCTGCTGGAAGAAGGCAACGGCACCGCCGCCCAGTCCGAGCTCACCCACGCTCTGGCGCGCAACGGCGGTGGCTGGGTCGGTGGCATGGCTACCGCGTCGGTGATCGGCACGTCCAGCTTCGTCCCTGCGGCCATCGTCGCGGGCGATGCACTGCTGATGAGCAAGGCATTCGACAAGGGCGCCGATCTGCTCGACAACCGCGCCATCTACCGGCAGACCGACAAGGCCGATGTCACATGGCAGTTCGATGGCCGCAACTGGCAGCGCCAGGCGGTCATGGACAGTGCGGGCGACGGCGTGGGCAATCCGGCTGAGCGCAGTGTGGGTGCCAGTTACGAGAAAGCCCGCGAGCTGGGCGCATACGCCCATGTAAGAGCGGTAGAGCTGGCGCTGGGCAAGGCACCGGCGCCGCAGGATCCTTTCAGCATCCCGGCGAAGGACGGCGAGGGCCGTCTGGACAATCCCAACTGGCACCGCGATGCGCAGACCGAACAGTGGACGCGGCAGGTCAAGATCGGCCTGACCGGCGCCAACGATCGGGGGGTGTATGAGACGCAGACCGCCAGCCCCGAACGCGCCAACGAGTTGAATCGTGAGGCGGTGCAACGCATCGAGAACAACATCGCCAACGGCAAGGCCGCGATTGCCGCCAGCTACCTGGAGACTTACGTCGCTACCCGCGCCAGCGACTTCGTGCCGCTGGTGCCGGAAGCGGTGGAGCAGGCGCGTGCCAGGCCCGACGCCATCCAGGGCTCGGACAACCAGCTTTACCAGCGCGATGACGCAGGACAATGGCACCACGCTGGCCAGATCGCGCAGGGCAACATGGCGCTGGAGTTGGAGCTGACCCGCACCATCCAGCAGCCGTCGCTCGATCAGTTCAACCAGACCATTGCCGCATTGGACGCGCGACCGTTGCCATCTGCGGCGGAAGTGAACCAGAACGAGCTGCGCCACAGCTACTACGCTGCGGGCATCGCGCTGACCCCGGCGTGGGAGCAGGCCATTGCCCTGGCCACGGCACGCACGCGCGAGCAGCACGGCATTGCGGGTCCCACGCTGCAGGAACTGGGGCCTGTAGCCGAAGGCAACGCGGGCGCGTCCCGGCCCATCACCCATTACCAGGTAGGCCAGGATGGCGTGGCGCGTGCCGTCGCGACTACCAGCACGCAGGAGCTGCAGGCCGCATGGAATGAGATGCGCGCGCGTGCCAATGAGCAGGCACCGTTGCCCGACTCGCCCGAGCTACGCATTGCAGCGCTGTCGGCGGGTGAGCAGGAGGTGTACCGGCAGGCACTGCAGGAGGCAAATCGGCTTGGTGCTGCGCAGGTAGATGCAGGACAGGTTGCACGAGCAGCCGCACAGCTGGCACATGGCGACAAGCCATCCGAGCAGGATGGGAACGTGGAAGTGCTGCCTGAAGAGCCGGCGACTGCGCAACCCATCGCGCCTGCGACGGTTGCGGCAGCGCCGCCAGCGGTAGCGGTCACGTCACCGCCTACGCCCGCGCCGCGGGATAAGCCCGAGCCACAGCGGTACGCCGAGCAGCGCGATCCGCCGCGGCGTGAGGCGGAGCCGCAACCTCAGCCCCATCCAAACAGCG
This sequence comes from Stenotrophomonas hibiscicola ATCC 19867, assembly GCF_000382065.1. GTDB lineage: Bacteria > Pseudomonadota > Gammaproteobacteria > Xanthomonadales > Xanthomonadaceae > Stenotrophomonas > Stenotrophomonas hibiscicola. The sequence continues at coordinate 16,288 of NZ_KB907501.1, forward strand.
AGGCGCCCACCGAGAACCGTACCGCCTCACAGACGCCGGAGCCCGCTGGGCCGATGCAGGCGCACCCGGTCGAATCCGAGCGTGCGACGCCACACTCTGCCGCGCCTCTGGCAGCGGCAACGCAGGCGATGCCCACGCAGCGCACAGAGCAGGCAGCGGAACCGGAGAAGATGGCCCCGATGCCTGCGGTCGCTCCCACTCCAAAGCACGACATGGCAGTGCAGGAGGTCGAGCCGGTGCCGTTCAAGGAGCCGCTGCCTGCTGAGCCTGCGCGCGATCCATGGCCTTTGGAGCAGGAAGCGGCACAACACGTGCCAGAGCCCGAGCTGGCTACATCGGATGACCTCCAGCCTGTCACTGCGGCTGTCAATGTTCCTGCCCAGCCCACAATAGCGCCAAGCCTTGAGCCAGCCGCGCCCGCACCGGATGAGGCATCGAGCCCGAACAGGGCGCTGCAGGACCCCACGCAGCCCGGCCACCCCGATCACGCGCTGTATCAGCAGATCCGCGAGGGCGTGGAAGCGCTGGACGCCAAGCACGGCCGCAGCTTCGATGAAGTCAGCGAACGCATGACGGCCAGCCTTCTGGTACTGGCCAAGGACAACGACCTGGAGCGGGTGGACCATGTGCTGGTGAGCAACGCTACGTGCGAACACCCGGCCGGGCACACGCTGTTCGTGGTGCAGGGTGAGCCCAGCAATCCGGCCCATCAGCGCGCTGCGATGCCGACGGAGCTGGCGGCGCAGACATCAGTTGAAGAGTCACTGCAACAGTTCGACTCTGTCAGCCGTGAAGCGCATCAGCGTGCGCTTGCGAATCAGATGGACCAGCAGCTGGAAGACCAGCGGGTGCAGCACGACATCCAGATTCGTGCGGCCAGCGGGGGATGATCAACGTGTGAGCTGCACTGGGCGACCTGCGAAAAGGACCGAAGATGAAGCCACAAGGAAAGCGCCGGATCTGCATGCTCGCTGGACTGCTCGTTCTTCTGGCTACGGGGTGCCGACCCGAGGCGGCTCGCGACGCAGGCTCGATAGCAGAGGCCCATCGTCCGGATCTGGTGCCGCTTGTGCGCGCCATGCCCACCTCGTCAATGGATGAACCATTGGCAGTGGAATTCGATGTGGATGTTCCCAGCAGGAATTCCTCTCCAACGCGCATGATCGGCATTCGGGTCAATCGTACGGACGACGTCCCGGCACTGGAGGCACTGATCGATGTTCAGGCATCCGGGCTCCAGGCCAACGTCTCCATGGCGCGCCTGGAATCGGGTGGATGGAAGGACGTGCCGTTGCTCCGGCTGGAGTCGATCATCGGGGAACCTGCCCGGACGATCCCCATCCCCGCCGATGGTCGAATAACCAGCGCGTGGCTGGACGATGCTGACGTACTGGCGCTGCAGAATGCTGGGCTGGAACGACCCGGTGATACCTACGCACAGCTGGCCTTCGCATGGGCACGCAATCCCTCGCCGGGCCGATACCGGGTTGAAGTGCAACTGCACTCGCCCTTGCCGCAGCTTGAGCCGTTCCACCCGGAACTGCTGGTTGCTTACCTGCGCAGGCCCAAATAAGGCAGCCTCGCCACCGCCGGCACGCTGAGTGTCACGGGTAAGTGAGCGCGACAATCTGCCGATAGAGGGGGATCGTACTTATCTGTCTCCCCCTCCGAACTGGATCGCGTAGACGCAGGCTCATGATGGAGGAGAGCAGGGCCGAAGTGTCCTTGGCTGTGATGACCCTCGGCGGGTGCCTGTCTGGGTTGAAGCCGAGCGCCCGGATCTCAGCGTTTACGACTGAACGCGATAGCGGCTCAGAAGATCACGCACGCTGGTTTCCAGGCGCTGCCAGTCGCTCAGCATGACGCGTGCATAGTTCATCTCGATGGCGATGCTGTCGCCCACATCCACGATGGAATGGCGGCACATTGCGATCTGGCCTTCGCCGGCGCGTTCAAGTGTCTTTCCCTGAACGACAAGTCCGTCAGGAATGCGGTCTGCCGGGTCGCAGCTGATGAACGTTGTCAGTTGGCCCTCCGTCGAGCGGGTCACATACCAGTCTGGTTCCATTCCTGGGTTGTGCACGTAAGGCCTGTCCAGCGCAGCCTCTGACTCCTTTGCATAGGCTTCCATCAACGATGGGTCAGTCGCATAGGGCGTCAGACCCCAGCGTTCGGGTTGTGCAACGCGCAGCGCGAGGTTCTCTACCGGGTCCCTCCGCTCCAGTGATCCCGGCGCGCTGGTGGCTTCACTACTGGACCGACGCGCCAGATAGTTCTGGATGGGAACGCGATCGATGTATCTAAGCTCGACCAGCACCTGCCGCCGGCTGTCCTGCGTGCTGCGCACCGGGCGATCACCGGGGGGCGCTGCATCGAAATCCGGCCAGAACACCGTGAGCATGACGCCTCCATCGGCCAGGGGGCCCGTCTGGTTGTAGTAGAGGTTGGCCGGGAACATGAAGCGGTGCGGGCCAAGCCGAGCTTCCACCGGCTGCGTCGTGTAGGTCTGTCCGCCCACCGTACGTGGGCTGGTTGCGGTTTCGGACATGGGGGTTCCGTTCGGGTCCTTTTCCGTGGATGGGGCCTTCGCGCAGGCGGTGGTGCTCAACACGGCCACCAGGGCGAAGGAGGCAAGCCGGCAAGCCGGTGCTCTGCTCATGGGCGATTCCCTTGCATGATCGAAACGACTATAGAACGGTGGAATGGCAAGCTCCAGTCGCTGCCGGGACCTTGCTCGCGCCCGGGTCCATTACTGCATGCTGGCTCACATATTCAGCAAGTCGCGATCGACGCCTTCTATCCCTCCACCTGCCCCCCATCCCACCTATGCCATCATCCGGCCAGGACCGCAGCACCCATCAAGGCTGAACAGGCATGGAGCAGGCAACACGCTACACGGTAACCCTTTATCTGGCCGCCCCCGGCACCCCGCTGAAGAGTGGGGGCATCTCGCCGCGCGGCCACATGTACCTGCAGGTCGCTGCGGGCGACGAGGCCCACAGCTATGGCTTCGCACCACCGCGCCACGCGCCGGGCGAAGCCCGCACCGGCGTGCAGTACGCGCAGGTGCGCCACGATGATGCCGACGAACATCTGGACCCGTACTACAGCCGCACCCTGGAAATCACTGAGGAGCATTACGGCTGCCTGCGTGATTTCGCCGAGGAACCGGCCGAGTTCGAATTCGACGTGGATCGCCCGGCCACCATCAACCGCTGCAGCGATTTTGTCTGGGCTGCGCTGCACTATGCGGGCCTGCATCCGCTGCCGGCCCCGCTGGACGGAAGCAGCAACCTGGGCGAGTTCGCGGTGCTGTTCAACCTGCCGGAAATCCAGTGCATTGCCGCGCCGTTCCCGGGCAGCGATCTGAATGCCGAAACCCACCACGCGATGCCCGAGCGCGAGGCCGAACATCATCGCCAGGGCGACCGCGCGATCGATGAACCGCCACCGACGCCGATCGAAGTGGCCGGCACGCTGCTGGACCCCTCACATCCGGACCATCGCCTGTTCTCGCAGCTGATCCAGAAAGTGGCCGAACTGGATGCCGCGCACGGCCGCCCGTTCGATGCGGCCAGCCAGCGCATCAGCGCCAGCCTGCTGGTGCTGGCCAAGCAGAACAATCTCTCGCGCGTGGACCACGTGCTGCTCAGCAGGCCGACCCAAAGCAGCCATGCGGCGGAGAGCATCTTCATCGTGCAGGGGGACCGCAACGACCCGGGGCACCGCCGCGCCAGCATCGCCACCGAGGTGGCGGCCAAGACCGATGTGGCCGATTCGCTGCGGTTGAAGGAGCAATGATGCGGCCACTGCGGCGGGGGCTGGTGGTACTGGCGGTGCTGGGCGCGCTGGCGGCATGCCGTGCGTCACCAGCGCCGGAGGTTGCGCCGCCCCTGCTGACGCGCGCACAGGCCGAGGCGCGCACGGTTGTGCCGTTCACGCGGGCCGTGCAGTTGCAGAAGGCCGGTCGGATTGCCGAGGTCACGTTTGATTTGCCGGCGCCCCAGAAGCCGGCCATTCCGATCCTGAACATCGGGTTGCGGCTGCAGGATACCGATGCCCGGCGGCTGCTGGATGCGTGGGAGAAGATCAGGCTGGGAAGGCCACCCATGCAATTGCGCCTGGAGCGGATTGATGGCGGCGCACCTGGTCCTGTACAGCTATGGCAGAGCACTCCTGACGGGCGCGACTCACAGAGAATTCCAGAAGATGAAGTTGTGCGATACCTGTCCGATACAAGCTTGGATGAGGGCGCACTGATCCAAGCCGGTCTGCACTCGCGTGAGATGCTGTATCAGGTACTTCAGGTCGCGGATGTCGGTTGGCTGGAGCCGGGCCGGTATCGGTTGACAGTCGGTCTGATGGAGGACCGTCCGCAGCTGGAAGGGCTCCAAGCCGAACTTATTGTTGGATATCAATCGCTAGGGAAGTAAGACATGAGCAAGGAAGCAGAGCGCTATACGGTCACGATTCATCTCGCTGCACCCGGCACGCCGAGAGTCGATGTGGGTGACGCGGGCCAGAAGAGATTGTTGGATCCGTCATTTGCTGGGCACATGTTTCTTTCGCTGACGCGATCAAGTGACCCGGTACCCGTGAGCAGGGGATTCACGATGGGGAGCGACCGTGCGAATCCCTCGCTGGGCAAAGTCGATGACACGGATCTGCGGGTCTACGACAAGCCCCGCTTCGAGCGCACGATCGAGATCAGCAAGGAGCAGTACGACCGCATCCTCGAGTTCTCCGCAGACCCGAAGAAACACGGCTTCGACATGAACTACGACTTCTTCTCCAACGCCTGCACCGATTTCGCGTGGGGTGCCCTGAACCACGCTGGGCTGCGCCCGGTGGGGCTGGCCGGGGAGATCACCAACTACGAGGGCGCTACCAGGGTCCTGGACAACATCCGCGCCGTCAATGCCATTCCGCAGCAGGTGAAGGGCAGCGAGCTGGACAAGGTGCAGTGGAACCCGATGCCGAAGCAGACGTTCCGCGAGTGGATGTTCACCGAGAACGGCGAGCAGTGGCGCGGCAACAGCGTGCTCGCGGCAAGCGGCACGCCCGCAGACCCGGCGCACGACGATCATGCCCGCCTCAACCAGATCCACCAGCAGGTGGCCGACCTCGGCGCTTTCGGTGCGCGCAACGGCAATGTCAGTGCCAGCCTGCTCGCGCTGTCGAAGGAGCAGCAATTCTCGCGCGTGGACGAAGTGGTGCTGGGCGAGCAGCGCGGTGATACCGCACCGAAGCTGTTCATCGTGCAGGGTGACCGCAGTGACCCGGCACACCAGCGCGCCAGCATGCCGGCGGATTTGGCTGCGCAGGCACCGGTGGAGGCCTCGTTCGATCGCGTCGCGCAGTTGCAGCAGAACGAGCCGCAGCGAGACGCGCAGCGCCTGCAGGAGGAGCAGCAGCTTCAGCAGAGCCACGGTCCACGGATGGCATAGCCGCGGGCGCAGCATCGAGGTCGAGCGTCGGCCATGCCCGCGCCGGCGCACGTCACGCCCCCCACCTGCTACCATTCCCCCGCAACCCCAGCCAGCCCACCCCGCGCAGACAGATGCGGGGCGGGCCGTCGCAGCACGGCCCAGCGAGCCAGGACACCCTCCCGTGCCCATTCAAGGACGCTCGCATGTTCCGTACTCCTCTCTTCCGCTCGGCCGCCCTGGCCGTTGCCGTTTCGCTCAGCCTCGGCGCGCCCTCCGCGTTCGCCGACAACGCACCCGCTGCCAGTGCTACCACCGCCGCTGTGCAGCGCCAGGCCGTGGCCAAGGGCCTGTACGAGCTGGCCTACAGCCCGAAGCAGAACGCCGTGTTCGTGGCCTCCTCCGGCGGCTTCGGCGATGACGCCGGCCCGGCCCAGGTGCTGCGCCTGAACCCGGCCACGCTGGCGGTGGAAACCCGCATCCCGCTGGAGCGCAAGGCGTTCGGTGTGGTGCTGGATGACGCCCACGACCGCCTGTACGTGGGCAACACCGTGGACCTGTCGGTGACGGTGGTCGACACCGCACAGAACAAGGCCGTCGGCACCATCCAGCTGATGGAGAAAAAGACCGGCAAGGACGGCAAGGCCGCCTACACCCACGACCTGCGCGAGCTGGTGGTCGACAGCGCGACCAACCGCCTGTACGTGACCGGCCACAGCAGCCAGCCGGACGTGAGCAGCGTGCTGTTCGTGATCGATACCACCACGCTGAAGGTGATCAACACCATCGACGGCCTGGGCAATGCCAAGGCGCCGGGCCTGGCGCTGGATGCGGCCAACAAGCGCGTCTACACCAGCAACCTGCTGGCCGACCTGGTGGTGGTGGGCACCGATTCGAACAAGGTAGTGGCGCAGCACAGGATCGCCGCCGAGCAGCCGATGAACATCGCGCTGGATCCGGCCGGCAAGCGCCTGTTCGTGACCGACCAGGGCTCGGAATTCCTGCGTGGTTACCAGGCCAAGAGCAGCGGCCTGGTCAGCAAGCACCCGGGCCAGCGCGTGCTGGTGCTCGACCGCAGCACCGGCAAGGAACTGGCCAGCATTCCGACCGACGCCGGCCCGCTGGGCATCCTGCTGGATGCACCGCGCAAGCGCCTGTACGTGACCAACCGCGAAGCCGGTACGGTGACCGCCTACAACAGTGACAGCTACCAGAAGGTGGCCACCTACACCGTGCCGACCCACCCGAACAGCCTGGCGCTGGATGCGAAGAACAACGTGCTGTTCGTCAGCATCAAGAACGGCGAGAAGGATGACAAGGGCGCTGACGAGAGCGTGGCGCGCATCCAGCTGTGATGCGCTGACGCCGGGTCCCGCCCGGCGACGCGCCGCGTGAAGAAGGCAGGGTGCAGGCCCTGCCTTTTTCTTTGCCTGGTTGCAGTGCCCAGCGCCAACCCGCTAGGGTTGAACCCTAGGGCAGGGAGCCAAAGGATCTGAATCATGCTGGGTATCCACCGCTGGCTGCGCGCCGGCCTGGTCTTCACGCTGGCGGGCGCACTCGGCGCCTGCAGCAGCCGCGTACCGGATGCGCCGGAGCCACTGGATCTGGTCAAGCCAACTATCGTTGCCGAGCCTGGCCAGGCGGTGCGGTTCGAGTTCGAGACGAATGCCCGCAACTTCAAGCCGGGTCGCACGTATGCGCTGGAGCTGGAGTTGCAGCACCAAGGGACGCGAAAGCCCGACGAGCCTGACGTGGGCACAATGAGGATCCCGTTCGAGGTGACCCTGCAGCAATGGCGTGCTGATGCCTGGAAGGATGTTCCCACCTACGACAGCTTTCAAGCCGGGGTGCTCAATGCCGGTGAGCAGCTTCCGGAATGGCATGCATCCAGCGAATGGCGGTATACGTCGCCGCACATGGGCAGTGATGGCCAGTACACGATGAGCCTGGTTGCTCTGCCAGTGGAAATTGACTCCCGCTACCGCGTGGACGTGCGCACGGTGCAGAGGACAGAGGCACTGCAGGGCTACTCGGCCCGTTTTCGGATCCATGCCGCCCGACCCGCTGGAAAGTAATCAATCGCCTGGTTGCGACGCCGTTGGTCACCCGCTAGGGTTGAGGCCTATGGCAGGGAGCCAAAGGATCTGAATCATGCTGGGTATCCACCGCTGGCTGCGCGCCGGCCTGATCTTCACGCTGGCGGGCGCACTCGGCGCCTGTAGCAGCCGCGTACCGGATGCGCCGGAGCCGCTGGATCTGGTCAAGCCGATCGACGTGGCCGGGTCCGGCCAAGCGGTGCGGTTCGAGTTCGAGACGAATGCCCGCAACTTCTATCCGGGTCGTCCCTATGTTCTGGATCTTGAAGTGCAGCGACATGGACCCGGGCCTGACAGTGAGCCTGACATGGACAATGTTCATGTTCCCTTTCAGCTGTCCCTGCAGCGCTGGGTCGCAGGTGCCTGGCAGGACGTTGCAACGTCTGATGTCTATCAGGCACGGGCGCGCAATCTGGGTGAGCCGCTCCCCGAATGGCATGAGTCGGCAGACTGGCGTTACGCGCAGCAGGTATCGATGGACGCCAGCCGATACAGGTTGAGCATCGTCACGCTGCCGATAGAAATGGGTGCCCGCTACCGCCTGGATGTGCGCACGGTGCAGCCCACCGCTGCGCTCCAGCATTACCCGGCGCAGCTGCGGGTTCATGCCGACCCACTCTCTGGAAAATAGACGTCATCCCACTGCTGGAAGGAACTGAAGGATTTTTCTTATGGATAAGGCGCGCTACACCGTAGAAATCGTCATTGCCGCACCTGGTACGCCGTTGGTGGACGAGAGAGGTGTACAGAAAGTTGTGGACGGGGTTCCGCAGACATCCGGGCCCGGACACATGTTCTACGTGCTCCATGGGCCGGACAAGACCACGCGGAGTTTCGGCTTCGCGCCTACGGAGCATGGAAGCATGAACGGGCCGGGCGAGGTCATGAAGACCGATGCGGTCGAGTACAGGAACCCGCATTACAGCCGCACGCTCGAGATCAGCGAGCAACAGTACAGAAAGCTTGAGGCCTTCGGTGCGCACCCGGATAAGTACGGCTTCGATCTTCAATACAAGGACGTGCGCAACAACTGCGTGGACTTCACCTGGGAAGCCTTGAACCACGCAGGCATCCAGCGGAAAAGCAGCATCGACGTGAACGCGTTGGGAGGTCCCGCTGGCCAGCTTCTTCCGGATGTTCGCATTCCTCTTGACATCAAGGGGGCGGGCAAGGACGCATTCCGACCGCTGCGCAACATCCACGGTGTGGATAGCATTGATCCGCCGTTTCCGGACAGCGAGCTCAACCAGAGGAAAACCAATCCCCTGCCGGAGCGCAGTCTCAAGCAACACATGCTGAGTGATGCCGAGAGCATGGGCGAACGAAGCGGTGATCTTCTGGCCCGGCACAGCAACGACCCGCTGCTCTCGCAGATCCACCAGGGCGTGGCCCGGCTCGATGCAGAGCGGGGCCGTGCCTTCGATGCCACCAGCGAGAACATCAGTGCCAGCCTGTACGCGCTGGCCAAAGCCAATGGCCTGACCCAGGTTGACCATGTGCTGTTGAGCGATCGCACCGCGCAGCCCGACGCTGCGCAGAACATCTTCATCGTGCAGGGCGAGCGCAACGATCCGGCACAGCTGCGCGCCAGCATGCCAACAGCGGTGGCTGCGCAGACACCGGCAGAAACTTCGTTCGAGCGTGCCGAGCAGCTGTCGCAGTCTGCACAGGTGCGTACGCAGGATGAGCTGCAGCAGCGCCAGGTGCAGGAGCAGTCCGGTCCGCGCATGGCCTAGCGCAGCAAGCGCCACGGCGAGCCGCCGTACTCGCGCTGGGCCGCCAGTAACGCTGGAGGCGGCTCAGCCCAGACGGTGTGCCGGGTTCTGCTGCTGCTCCTGCTCACGGGCCTGCTGTTCGGGCACTAGCCCCACGGCCGGCTGCTGCGGGGCCAACCCCAGCTTCTGCATCGATTGCTCCACCGGCGTCTGCGCCGCCACCGCGGTCGGCATCATCGCGCGCAGGTGCGCCGGATTGGCCGGGTCGCCCTGCACCACGAAGACGTTGTGCCCGGCCGGGTGCTGGGCCGTGGCGTTGCTGACCAGCACATGGTCGACCTGCTGCAGGCCCTGCTCGCGGGCCAGCACGGTCAGGCTGGCGGTCAGGCGTTCGCTGGTCTGGTCGAACGCACGGCCATGCTGGGCATCCAGAGCGGCCACGCCTTGGCGGACCTGCTGGTTGAGGCCGTAGTCGGGGTGGTTGGGGGTGAGTTCTGCCATGGCGATCGAACGGTAGCGGTGGGTCGGGGTGAACCCCTTCAGTATAAATCCGGCCGGTGAAGGGCGCCGGAAAGGTCAGTCCGCCGGCCGATGGTCGTAGCTGATCACCCGTTCGGCCAACCAGCGCCCGTCCACGCGGCGCCAGACCTGGATGAAGCGGGCCTGGCCGGTCCAGCGTTCCACGCCATCCTTGCCGCGTTCATGGAAGCGGTGGTTGCCGATTTCGAGCGCCCGCTCATCGTGCAGCGGGAAGACCTGCAGCGAAGATTCCACCAGCTCGCGGCGCAGCTGCCAGCCACCCTTGCGCGCGCTGCTGCACAGGGTGGCCACGCTGCGACGGAAGTCCTCGCGGCTGCTGGCCGACTTGCCGTCCTTGTCATGGAAGAACTCCATGTCGTCGGTCGTCATCGCGGCGGCCCTGTCGGCATTGCAGGCCTCGAAGGCGGCGGCGAACAGCTGGGTGTCGGCCTGGCGGATCTGCTCGCGCAGGGAGTCGGCGGGCGCTGGCGCGGCAACGAGGCCGGCGGCCAGCAAGGGCAGGGTGGGCAGCAGCATGGTGAGGCTCCAGGGAGGGTTCACGCAGGCTCGCATGGCGTTTGGGCCACTGCAGCCGGCGTCCGACGAAACGGCCCTTCCACGGAGTGAACGCCCGCATTGGCGGCCCGGCGCCAGCGCCGGGGCCCTGGCTGTGCAGGCGATGTCATGAGCGGCCGGGATTCCCTCACGGCCGCCACAGGGCACGGCCACTAGCCTGAACGCCTCCCTTTCCACAGGAGCGCCCATGCCTGCTTCCCGCATCCGCCTGCACGTTGAAGACACAGGGGGCCACGGCCGCCCGGTCATCCTGATCCACGGCTGGCCGCTGTCCGCCGATGCCTGGAGGACGCAGGTGACGATTCTGCGCGACGCGCAGCACCGGGTGATCAGCTACGACCGGCGCGGCTTCGGCCGCTCCGACAAGCCGGCCGAAGGTTATGACTACGACACGCTGGCGGCGGACCTGGCGGGGTTGATCGAGGAACGTGACCTGCGCGACGCCACCCTGGTCGGCTTCTCGATGGGCGGCGGTGAGGTGGCGCGCTATGTGGCCAACCACGGGCAGGAGCGCCTGCACAGCGTGGTGTTTGCTGCCGCCGTGCCGCCGTACCTGCTGCGCAGTGATGACAACCCGGAAGGCCCGCTGACCCAGGACAAGGCTGACGAAATGCGCAGTGGTCTGGAGAAGGATCGCGAAGCGTTCTTCGACGGCTTCACCCGCGATTTCTTCAGCGCCAACGGCAAGCTGATGGTCACCGAGGAAGCGCGCCAGGCGGCGATCGCGCTGTGTCATCAGTCCGACCAGACGGCAGCGCTGGGCTGCATGAAAGCGTTTGCCACCACGGACTTCCGCGATGATCTGAAGAAGATCACAGTGCCCACCCTGATCCTGCACGGCGACAGCGATGCCATCGTGCCGTTTGAAGGCTCGGGCCAGCGCACGCACCAGGCCATTCCGGGCAGCGAAGTGGTGATCCTTGAAGGCGCGCCGCACGGCTGCAACACCAGCCATGCGGACCACTTCAATCTGGCGCTGCTGAACTTCCTGAAGCGGTAAGCTGCGGCCATGCGCCAGACCAAGACACCCCCGTGGAAGAAGCCCAACCCCAAGGGCCAGACCTCGCAGCCGCTGTCGCCTGCGCAGAAAGAGGCGGCGCGACAGCGGGCGGAAGAGAATGGTCGGCGCTATCCGAATCTGGTGGACAACATGTGGGCGGCGAAGCTACCGCGGGGATCCTGATCTGTAGAGCCGAGCCATGCTCGGCATACGCGCCCAGCGCGTGCCTTTGGTCGGCGGGCAAAAGCAGCCGAGCGTGGGCTTGGCTCTACAGCTTGGCCAGCGGCTTCCAGCCGGGTTCCAGCCAGGGCGCGATCTTGTTCTGGCCGACGGTGATGGCCTCAACTGGTACCCCAGCCAGGCGCGCAAGCTCTGCACGCAGCTGCTCGGAATCCACCGGCACGGCCGTAGCCACCTGCAGCCGATCACCCTGATGTCTCACCTGTACCGGTAGCGTGGCACGCGCGTCCTGCTGGCCGCCGGTGCGCCCGATCGGGTAGCGCATTGTTACCGGCCGTGACAGCTGCGCCAGTGCGGGCTGCCACGCCTGCAGCACGAGGGGCTGCCCGGCAGCGGGAACATGTACTTCAGCAATCGTGGCTGGGTAGCCGGTGAGGCTCTCGACCATGACCTGGAAGCGCGCGCCATCTGGTACGGCCAGCACGGCGGCGATCAATACGCACAGCGAAACGAATACCGCCGCCAGGATCCAGCTGCGCGGCGCGGTGGCCGGTCGAGTCGCGTTGCGCAGCCCCGGTTTGCGCCGCAGCTTGCGCGCGTAAATGCGCCGGTCCTTCCTGCGCGGGCTGCTGCTGTGCTCAGGCAGGTTCAAGGGAAAGCGCGGAAGGCGCGCCACGCGGGCCTGGATCAGGCGCGAGAGCAGCATCCACGCGATCACGAACGCCAGCAGCGGGAGCAGGGTTCGCACCCACAGATACAGCGTGACCATCCACAACACCTCTACAGACGACCATCCATGCTCGTCTACATCCTACCGGGACCACGCGGTGGTTGTCGTATACGCCAGCCGACAGGCACAGGATGCTTGGTTAGGATGGTCCTTTGTTGTCATGGATGAACCGATGGTCTCTGCCGCTGCCCGCTTCTGTCGCATCTGTGGTCCCGGCCCGATCCTGCTGGCGCTGCAGGTGGTGGCGCTGCTGGCGGTAGGCCTTGCAGCCGGCTTCTTCCACTACCGTGTGGGACTGCTGCTGGAGCCGGTGGATGACGCATGCGGTGGGCCCGACGCGGCCGCACGCATACAGGTGGCCGAACAGCTGCTGGCGCGATCCACTGCGCTTGCACCGTGGCAACCGTTGCAGTGGATTCCGATGGCGGGCGTGGTGCTGGCGCTGCTGGGCGCGATGTCGATCAGCGTCTATCGGCTGGGGCGGTTGTCCGGACGGCTGCGGCGGGCCAACCGGGTCTTGATGATGCTGCATGGCGCGTTGCTGGTGCTGGCGGTGCGGGCATTGCATCTGTACGACATGGCATGGACCAGTGTGGCCAAGCTGGCGCCGACAACCTGCCTGATGGAACTGGGGGAACAGGGCAGTTTGCCGCTGGCACAGGCGCAGGAGGTGGTGTTCGAGATCCTCACCCACGAGCATGCCCCTCTGCTGCGCAATCCCGATGATCTGGCCCTGGTGCTGGTCGCAGTGATGCTGATGGCGATGGCTGCAGGATTCATGTTGTGGCGGGCGATCGTGCGCGAGCGGGAGGTGCAGTCGCCCAGCCCATAGCAGCTGCATGCCCGACCAGGCGTTCTCAATCACGCTAAAGTCCGTACTTCGCCCCTGCAAGGAAGTGCTGATGCGTTGGTTGCTGCGTGCTGTGCCGTTGCTGCTGTGCTCGCTGGCGGTGCACGCCGCCGAAGTGGATCGTCGGATCGCGGTGACCATCGACGACCTGCCCTGGGCGCGGGTGGACGAGATCGTTCCGCCGGACCTGCAGTCGCGGCATGAAGCGCTGATGGCGCAGCTGCGCCAGGCGGGTGTGCCGGTGGTTGGCTTCGTCAACGGGAACAAGCTTGAGATCGGCGGGCAGGTGCAGCCGGCGCGGGTGCAGATGCTGCGCGACTGGCTGGACGCCGGTTATGTGCTGGGCAACCACACCTACTCGCACATGGATCTGAACGCCAAGGGCGTGCCTGCGTTCCAGCAGGATTTCCTGCGTGGCGAGGCGGTGCTGCGGCCGTTGCTGGCCGAGCGCGGGCTCAAGCCTCAGTGGATGCGTCACCCCTATCTGCGTGCCGGGCGCACGCCGGAAGAACGCGCGGAGATGGACGCGTTCTTCAGGCAGCATGGCTACCGCGTGGCACCGGTGACGGTGGACAACGGCGAGTAGGTGTGGGCGTTCGCCTATGCCAACGTGATGAACGAGCAGCTCGATTCCCCGGCACGCGAGGCGACGTTGGCGCAGCTGCGCAAAGGCTATGTGCCCTACATGCTGAACAAGCTGGACTACTACGAGAAGCAGTCGCAGGCACTGCTGGGCTACGCGCTGCCACAGGTCTGGCTGATGCACGCCAACGAACTCAATGCGGCCACGTTCGCCGAACTGGTGGCGGCGACGAAGCGCCGCGGCTATCGCTTCATCTCACTGGATGAGGCGATGCGTGACCCGGCCTATGCACGCGGTGCCGAAGGCTACAGTGGCCGTTACGGCCCGAGCTGGCTGCACCGCTGGGCGATGGCGGAGAAGAAACCGAAGGACTTCTACGCCGGAGAACCGGAAGTGCCGGCGTGGGTGATGAAGCTGGCCAAGGTCGGTTCGGAGTGAGGCTCAGCGCTTGACGGCCAGCACGCCGTCAAGCGCCAGCTCGGCCTTGAAGCCGGCCTTTTCCAGGCGCTTGGCCACTTCACGTGGCACGTCGCGGCCGCTGGTCAGCTTGTTCGGCGCGCCGGTGTAATGGAACAGCCGGCCGCCCTTGCGGATGACGCGGGCGAGGTGGTCGTAGAACACCTGTGAATACAGTTCGCCGGCGATGCCAAAGCGCGGCGGGTCGTGCAGGATCGCGTCGACACTGTTGCTTGCCACCTGCTCGATCTGCTGCGAGACATCGCCGTGGCTGAACTGCAGACGGCCACCTGCGGCAGCCGAGTCTGGATCCGGCGACCACGGGTTGAGCGTGCGCAGCCACATCACGTCGGCATTCTTCTCGAATGAGCGGATCTGGCCGACACCGGCCTCCAGCGCGCAGGCGGCGAAGTAGCCCAGGCCGCCGCAGGTATCGAGGATGACCTTGCCGGCCGGGGCGACCAGCTCCACCTTGCGACGCGCGTCCTCGAACGGTGACAGCTTGGAGGTCGGCAGCATCTTGATGCCGTCGATCTCGAAGGTCGGTGCGCCCCATTCGGTCGGCACCAGCTTGATCAGCGAGCCGCTGTAGCGCGAGATCGGCGCGAACTCCTCGCCATCCCAGTAGTACAGCGTGCGGTCCTTCAGCTTGCCCGGCCACGGGTAGGCCTGGCCACGGAAGTGGAAGCCGTCGGCATCCAGCGCCACGCTGTCCTCGCTGCGGCCGAGGTCGAGCGAGCCCTGCCAGTCGGCAGCGCCCTTGTCATGGGCACGGCGCAGGGTATCGGCGCTGTCGCGGGTCAGCAGGGGGCCGGTGTAGTGGGGCACGGCGGGTACCGGGGCGGTTCGGGGGAGGGCATGGTACCGCAGCTGTTGTAGCGCCGAGTCCACCCTCGGCGCTACCGCTGGCGGGTGCAGCTGAAGCCGTGCGTGGCTCCTTCTCCTGAGATCATGCCGACGCCACGCGATGGCTGCATGCCCTGCAGTGCGCACGCTCGACGATGGACCTCCTGGGTTTCCGGTGGCTGCCGATCGAAGTCGTAGCGTAGGCTGCCGTCTTCCTGGATCAGCCAATGCACGGTAACGCGCTCGTGGCGAGCATCACCGAGATCCCAGTCCAGGGTGCGCATGATCAGGGTCTGGCCATCGGGCAGCTGCCGGACTTCGTCATAGGCACCCTGCGTCTTCGGCGCGCTTACTGCAAGCAGCAGAAACAGCAGCATTGGCATCGCTCCTCAAAGAAGACAGGATGTACCCATATTGCCCTGAGCCGCCATCAGAATCATTGCGTCCTACGGGCAATTCACTGCATACACCGGCCCGGCCCCGATCAGCATCAGCGCCATGTAGTCACTATCACTGGCCTTGCCCTTCAATGTCGCGTCCTTGTTGAAGTGGAAGATGCCGAAGCCGCCGGCCATGCGGATCAGCGCGCTGTCGATCTGTTCGGCGTCATCGCGGAAGTAGCGGCTGATCTCGCTGCGGGTGGCCTTGTGCAGGGCATTCGGCTCGCGCTGCCACTGGTCGCCGCGGCTGAAGGAGACGAAGTACTGGCCGCCTTCCTTGTCGATGCGGAAGTCGGCCGGTTTGCGCGCGCCGGTGGCGAAGCAGCCCTGCAACGGGTCGGCGCTGAAAGGAAGCCCGGCATCACCACCGCAGGCGGTGAGCAGCAGGAGAGCACCGGGCAGCAGCAGGCGGAGCATGCGCATGGGATGTCCCTACGGGGCAGGTGCGGCTAGTGTAGGCAGCATGCGGGCACGGCCCGTACAGAAATTCGGCAAGAACAAAGGGGTTTTCGGATGGCGCAGGGCAAGGCACCGTGGTGCGGCATGGCCAGTTGGCTGGGGATCGCTGTGGGTTGGGGCGCGGGCACGTTGGCTGCGCAGGCGGCGGTGGCCGCAGGCGGCAATGGCATGGCCGCCGGGCTGGGCGTGGGCGTGCTGGGTGCGGCACTGGTGGGCGGCGGTCTGGCGGTGGCTTCGCGCGTGCGCGGTGAGCGTTGGCCGTGGATCGGCATCGGTGGTGCGGTGCTGAGTGCGCTGCCGCTGCTGATGTACCTGCTGCGGATGATGCTGAAGCTCTGACTGTAGAGCCGAGCCCGTGCTCGGCTGATGGCCTGCGACAGCCGAGCATGGCTCGGCGCTGCAAAGGCAACGGCAAGCCGAGCATGGGCTCGGCTCTACAGATTCGTCCGCAGTCGCGCAGGATCAGCTGCGGTGTATCTCCACCGTCACGTGCACCAGCTCTTCATGGATCGCCAGCGCGTTGTGCAGGGTATCGGCATCCAGCGTGGCGTCGCTGGTGACCACGCTGGCGCTGACCGCGTACTTGCCGCGACCCACCTGCCAGACGTGCAGGTCGGCCAGGCGCGCCGGCCAGGGACCCTGTTCGATCACTTCGCGAACTTCGGCCACCACCGGTGCGTCCATCTGCGCGTCGAGCAGGATGCGGCCGCTGTCGCGTAGCAGGCCTACAGCCCACACCGTGACCAGCGCGGCGCCGACCAGCCCCATCACCGGGTCCAGCCAGGTCAGGCCCAGCAGCTTGCCGCCGAGCAGGGCGACGATGGCCAGCACCGAGGTGGCGGCGTCGGCCAGCACGTGCACGTAGGCCGAGCGCAGGTTGAGGTCGTGACCGTGCGCACGGCCGTGATCGTGGTGTTCGTGGTCATGCGCGTGATGATGGCCATGGTCATGCCCGTGGTGGTGATGCGCGTGGCCCGGGCTGTCGTGCAGCCACCATGCGCAGAGCAGGTTCACGCCCAGGCCCACCGCAGCGATGGCGGTGGCTTCGTTGTAGTGGATCGGCGCCGGTACCCACAGCCGCTCCAGAGACTGCACGGCCATCAGCGCGGCGACGCCGAGCAGGGCGATGGCGCTCGTGTAGCCGGCCAGGATCTCGATCTTCCAGGTGCCAAAGGCGAAGCGCGGATCGTGCGCGTAGCGGCGCGCGCAGCGGTACGCGAACACCGCCAGGCCCAGCGCCAGCGCGTGCGAACTCATGTGCCAGCCATCGGCGAGCACGGCCATGGAGTTGAACCACCAGCCGCCGATGATCTCCACCAGCATCATGCCGACGGTGAGCCACAGGGCGCGGCGGGTATTGCGTTCGGCCAGCGGATTGCCGTCGTCGAAGCGGTGTTCGTGGCGGCGGGCGGCGGCGAGGGCGTCCAGGTGCATGGGGAACCAAGGGGGGGTGGAGTGGATACCCCCATAGGGTATATGATCCGGTCATGGCCCATGTACACAAGAATCGAAAGCAGCTGCTGACCCGGGTGCGCCGTATCGCGGGTCAGGTGGCGGCGTTGGAGCAGGCGCTGGACCAGCCCGAGGGTAAAGCCGGCGACTGTGCGGACGTGCTGGTGCAGGTCGCCGCCGTGCGCGGTGCAGCCCACAGCCTGCTGATGGAGCTGCTGCACGAGCACCTGCAGGAACATGTGGTGGCTGCCGACGACCCGCAGCAGCGGGCGGACGAGGCCGCGGTGCTGGTCGAGCTGCTGCGCCGCTACGGCAAATAGGCCGAGGGGCGGTAGAGTCGACTGTTAGTCGACTGCTCTTCGCCCAGGCGGCATGAGATCCCGCGCTTCGCGCGAGAGTCGACTAACAGTCGACTCTACCCTGCGTGCCGGTGCCGTGCGTTCCAGATGTGCGTGGCGGCCAGCAGCAGGCTGCCGGTGACCGTCATCGGTGTTTCCCAGTCGTGCGAGGGCAGCGCAAGCGCGCCGGCCAGCAGCAGGCCGAGCCCGGCGCCGGCGGTGGCCCAGGCCAGCACGGGGAGGCGATGGCGACGCTCGGCCCGCCACAGCGCGTAGCCGGTCAGCGGCAGGGCGATGGCCACGAACAGCAAGTGCACCCATTCCGCCTCGGCCCACGCGCCGAACAGCGGCAACGCGGCGGCCAGCAGCGGCAGCGCCAGGCAGTGCAGCAGGCACAGGCTGGACAGGGCGACAGCGCCGGCATCGAGCAGGGCGGCAGACGGCGACTTCATCGGGGGAGGCTCCTTGCGCGACAGATGTTATATAGTAACATTTCCGTTCCGCAGCCAACCCGCTCCGACATGAACACTGTTTCCCGCGCCGACCGTCGCCTTCCGGTCACCGTGCTGTCCGGCTTCCTGGGGGCCGGCAAGACCACCCTGCTCAACCAGATCCTGCGCAACCGCGAGGGTCTGCGTGTAGCGGTCATCGTCAACGACATGAGCGAGGTCAACATCGATGCGCAGCTGGTGCGCGAAGGTGGGGCCGAACTGCGCCGCACCGAAGAGACGCTGGTGGAGTTCAGCAACGGCTGCATCTGCTGCACGCTGCGCGATGACCTGCTGCAGGAAGTGCGCCGTCTGGCCGATGCGGGCCGCTATGACTATCTGCTGATCGAATCGACGGGCATCGGCGAGCCGATGCCGGTGGCGGCCACCTTCGCGGTGCGCGACGAGCACGGCTTCAGCCTGAGTGACATCGCGCGGCTGGACACGATGGTGACGGTGGTCGACGGCAGCGCGTTCCTTGCCGACTTCGGCTCGACGTCGCGACTGGCCGAGCGCGGCCAGCAGGCCGGCCCGGAGGACGATCGCGGCGTGGTTGACCTGCTGTGCGGGCAGGTGGAGTTTGCCGACGTGATCGTGGTCAGCAAGGTGGACCAGGTGGATGACGAAGTGCTGCAGGACACGCTGGCCGTGCTGCGTGGCCTGAACCGCGACGCGAAGCTGCTGCTGTCCAGTTTCGGCGATGTGCCGCTGGCCGAGCTGCTGGATACCGGTCGCTTCGACATGGAGCGTGCGCAACGTGCGCCGGGCTGGGTCAAGGAACTGCGGGGCGAGCACACACCGGAAACCGAGGAGTACGGCATCGGTAGCTTCGTCTACCGCTCGCGACGTCCGTTCCATCCCGCGCGATTCGCACGCGCGCTGCAGTCGGGGATGCCTGGCGTGATCCGCAGCAAGGGCTGGTTCTGGCTGGCCAACCGCATGGACTGGGTGGGCGAGCTGAACACCGTGGGTGCCGCGACGCGGACGCAGGCGGCGGGCTTCTGGTACGCCGCGCGCGATCGCGTGCGCGCTGGGCTGGAGGACACCGCGCCATTGCTGCCGCCCACGCCGCTGCCGTACAGCGACCTCGGCTGGGCACGGCAGCAGGCCGACTGCTGGAGCGCGCCGTTGCCGGGGCTTGAGGAATTTCCGGACTCGGCCGCGTACACGGCGATGCAGCGGCTGTGGCACCCGTTGTGGGGGGATCGCCGCCAGGAACTGGTGGTGATTGGGGTGCACATGGATGAGCGTGCGGTGCGCGCAGAGCTGGATGCGTGCCTGCTCAACGACCAGGAGCTGCGTGCGGGACCGCTGCTGTGGCAGCAGATGCCGCAGGCATTCCCGGTGTGGAAGCGCTGAGCTAACGGCTCCTGTAGATCCACGCCATGCGTGGATGGCGGTTCAACCGGTCTTTGCTCGCCTTGTAGAGCCGAGCCCACGCTCGGCTGGCGGATCATTCCATCCACGCATGGCGTGGATCTACAAGGCGTCGCGCCATTGCCAAGCGTCGGAGGTGACTCGCAGTACCTGTGTCGGTCGCAATGCCTGCAGCAGGTGCCGGTCGTGGCTGACCATCCCCAGCGCGCCCGGCCACGCCGCAAGCAGTTCCTCCAGCGCCTGCAATGCGCTCAGATCCAGCGCATTACCGGGTTCGTCCAGCAGCAACAGTTGGGGCGCGGGATCGGCATACAGCACGCTGGCCAGCGCACCCTTCACCCGCTCGCCATCACTGAGGCTGTGGGCCGCCCGCTGGATGCGCTGTGCATCCAGCCCGAGCAGGGCCAGCCGCGTGCGCAGCTCGCCTGGGTCCGCGCGCGGGTTGGCGGCCTGCACGGTGTCAAGGATGCTGCGCGCGCCGGACAGCCCCAGCAACTGCTGGTCGAGCAGGGCCAGTGGTGCATGCCGTTGCACGGTGCCACTGCATGCAGGCAGCTGGCCGGCCAACACACGCAGCAGGGTCGATTTGCCGCTGCCGTTGTCACCGACCACGGCGATGCGCTGCCCCCGGCGGATCTCCAGCTGCAGCGGGGCGCTGCAGCCATGTGGCAGCACCAGCGCCTCGGCCTCCAGCAGACGCGCGCTGCCACGCTCGCCCGCACCGGCAAACAGCGCCAGTTCCGGCGCCGCATGCACCGCGGATGCAGCTGCGCGCAGCTGCTCTGCGCTGGCCTGCAGGCGCTCGGCCTGCACCTGCTGTGCGCGGCCGTGGCTGGCCTCGGCGCGCTGCTTCTGCCGGCCGAGCAGGATCGGGGCCTGGTTGGCCTGCTTCGCATCACGGTTGCCACGTGCCTGGCGCTGCTGCTGGCGTTCGTGTTGTTCGCGCGCGCTGCGTTGCTGCTGCCGGTGCTGTGCACGTGCATGGTCAAGCTGGGCGGCGGCGGCTTCACGTTCGGAGGCGCGCGCGTCGGCGTAGTGCTGCCACGGTCCGCCATAGCGATGCAGCCCGCGCGCGTCGAGCTCGACGATCTGCTGCATGTGCGCCAGCAGTTCGCGATCATGGCTGATCGCCAGCAGGCCGCCGCGCCACTGCTGCAACTGTTCATACAACTGTTGGCGATGGCGTGCGTCGAGGTGGTTGCTGGGTTCGTCCAGGATCAGCCAGTCGGCACCGCTGGCCCAGGCACCGGACAGCGCCACCTGCATGGCCTGGCCACCACTGAGGCGCGCGGCCGGCCGGGCCGGATCGAGATCGTCGGGTAGCTGCAGCGTACGCCATTGCTGCTGCAGGCGTTCGCGCAGATCCCAGCGGTCGCCGACGCGGGCGAAGTCGGCCTCGTCCACGCTGCCGGCTTCGATGCGTTGCAGTGCGGCCAGTTCCGCGCCGACACCGGCCAGTTCACCGACCGTGCCGGCGGGTGGATAGCCGGGCGTCGGCAACAGGAACACGCGGCCACTGCCGCGAACCTGGCCGTTGTCGGGCAGCAGCCGGCCGGCCAGCAGGCGTGCGAGCACGCTCTTGCCGGCGCCATTGGCACCGACGAGGCCGGTGGCGACCGGTTCGAAGGAAAACGTCAGATCGGAAAACAGCGGGCGGCCGTCGGCCAATCGATACGACACGCGATCGAGCGTGAGGGAATGCGGGGTCATGCGACCTCCATGGATGCCGGGTTCTCCCCTGCGCGCAGGGGCGGGAAGAGTCAGGCCGTCTAGTGGGAAGACGGCGGCATCAATGGCGCATTGGTCGCGAGCCTCTTGGAGGAATGAGCGGCCAGTATAGCGGCAGTGGCTGAATGGTCGGGTGCGCGGCCGCCGGGCATGGCCCGGCGCTACCGATGATCGGGCGGTTCTGTAGAGCCGAGCCGATGCTCGGCTTCCTTTCGCCGCGAGACGCATCCACGCATGGCGTGGATCTACGGCACGGTACCCAGGCGGGCGCCGACGAAGTCGATGAACACCCGCAGCTTCGGCAGTACGTGTCGGCCCGACGGCCACAGCAGATGGAAGGTGCCGCAGGAATGCACGTGTTCGTCCAGCACCGTGACCAGGCGGCCGTCGGCCAGGGCATCGCGCACCGAGTGCACCGGCACGAAGGCCAGGCCGATATCGCGCAGTGCGAGCGCTACCCGCGCTTCGATGGTGTTGGCCACCATGTGCACCGGAAGCTCCTGCGGCGTTTCATCGTCGGGCCAGTGGATCGGCCACGGTTCCAGCTTGCCGGTGGTGGGGAAGCGATAGTGCAGCAGCGTGTGCTGCATCAAGCCTGCCGGCGTGCGCGGAACGCCGCAGCGCTGCAGGTAGCCCGGCGAGGCAACGACACGCCGCGGGAATACCCCCAGCCGGCGTGCGTTCATCCGCGAGTCGCTGGGTTCGCCGACGCGCAGCACCGCATCGAAGCCCTCCTCGATGACATCAACCAGGCGGTCACTGAAGTCCAGGTCCAGGCGGATATCCGGATACGCGGCCATGAATTCGGCCATCAACGGCAGGGTGAGGTCGCCCACCAGCGGCAGGCTGATGCGCAGGGTGCCACGGGGCGAGGCGTGCGGCTGTGCCAGTTCGGTGCGGGCGGCATCGCGCTCGTCGAGGATGCGCCGGCAACGCGCCAGGAACAGCTGACCCTCGGCGGTGAGCGTGATGCTGCGCGTGCTGCGGTGGAACAGGCGCACGCCCAGTGCGTGCTCCAGCCGCGCCACGCACTTGCCCGCTGCCGAGGCGGATATGCCCTGCAGGCGCCCGGTCTCGACAAAGCTGCGGGTGTCGGCGGCATGCACGAAGGTCTGCAGGTTGGCGAGGTTGTCCAGGACTGACATGGGCGTGCGGGCAATGAAAGCGGCAGGGTAGGCCGGCGCGGCTGTAGCGGGCGGCTCCGCCATCGCAACACTGTGGTGCGGGGTGGCGTGGAGACCGTTGCGGCCTTGCGGTTCCGGCCATCATGCCGATTGCGGACTACACGGTCCATGATGCCCGGAGCGGCAACCGGCTTTTTGCGCGGACGCCCGCTGCCTAACGTGGCGGCCTCTCCCCACGGATCACCGCGATGAATGCCGCTCCTTCCTTCGAACCTGCGCCGACACTTCCTTCGGTGCAGCGGCTGCTGCAGCAGGTCCACCCGCAGCGCCTGGTCGGTGCGGTGGTGCTGGTGCGCGAGCACGGCGCGCTGCGCCATGCCAGCGCCACGGGCCTGGCGGATCGCGAGTCGGCCACGCCGATGCAGCGCGACCAGCTGTTCCGGCTGGCCTCGGTGAGCAAGCCGCTGCTGAGCACGGTGATCCTGGGCCTGGTGGCCGAGGGCGTGCTCGACCTGGATGCACCGGTGCAGCGCTGGCTGCGGGACTTCCGCCCGGCGCTGGCTGATGGCAGCACGCCAGCGATCAGCCTGCGCCAGCTGCTCAGCCACAGCAGCGGGCTGGGCTATCGCTTTCTCGAAGCCGATGCGAAGGGTCCCTACGCACGCGCTGGCGTCAGCGATGGCATGGACGCGAACCCGCTCTCTCTGGCCGACAACGTGCGCCGCATCGCGCAGGCACCCCTGCTGTTCGCGCCGGGCAGCCAGTGGCTGTACTCGCTGGGCGTGGACGTTGCCGGTGCCGTGGCTGAAGCAGCGACCGGTGAATCCCTGCAGGCACTGTTCGAGCGCTTGCTGGCCGCACCCCTGGGCCTGCGCGATACCGCCTTCGCCACCCACGATGCGGCTCGGCTTGCCACGCCCTACGTCACCGACACACCGCAGCCGCACCGCCTGCGCGAAGGCGAGGTGGTCGTTCCGTTCGAGGGTACCGTCGGTATCGAGTACAGCCTCGCGCGCGCCACCGATGCCAGCCGTTTCCCCTCGGCCGGGGCCGGCCTGGTCGGTAGCGCCGATGAAGTGATGGCGGTGCTGGAGGCCTTGCGTGATGTGCAGCGTTCAGGCCTGTTGCCGCCCGCACTGGCAGCGGAGATGGCCAGCCCGCAGGTGGGCGAACAGGGGCCGCCGGAACCGGCCGGCTGGGGTTTTGGCCTTGGCTTTGCGGTGCTGCGCGATGCGGCCGCCAGCGGTACGCCGCAGAACGTAGGTACATGGCGTTGGGGCGGCGCCTACGGGCACAGCTGGTTTGTCGATCCTGCGCGTGGGCTCAGCGTGGTGGCGCTGACCAACACCCTGTACGAAGGCATGGACGGTGCCTTCGTCGATGAGCTGCGCGATGCGGTCTATGCTGATCTGGAGACCGCGCGATGAGCGGCCATGCCATCGATGCGGCTGGCCCGGCCGGTGAAGCCACGCGCCTGCCGTGGGCGGGACTGCTGGCGCTGGCCGGTGGCGGCTTCATCACTCTGCTGACCGAGACCCTGCCGGCCGGCGTCCTGCGGCCGATGGGCGAAAGCCTCGGTGTGAGCGACGCGGCGGTTGGCCAGCTGGTCAGCGTGTACGCGCTCGGCTCGGTGATGGCCGCACTGCCGATGACCGCACTGACCCAGCGCCTGCCGCGACGTCCCTTGCTGCTCGCCGCGATTGCCGGCTTCGTGGTGGTCAATACGCTGACCGCATTGAGCAGCAGCTACCCGCTGATCCTGGCCGCGCGCTTCCTGGCCGGCGTGTGTGGTGGCCTGCTGTGGTCGCTGGTGGCCGGCTACGCCGCGCGCATGGTGGTGCCCTCGCTGCAGGGCCGGGCGATTGCGGTGGCGATGGTCGGATCGCCGCTGGCACTGTCGCTGGGCGTACCGGCCGGCACGTTGCTGGGCCAGCAGATCGGCTGGCGCTGGGCATTCGCGCTGATGAGCGTGCTGGCAGTCGTGCTGCTGGCCTACGCGCGCTGGGCATTGCCCGCGTTGCCGGCGGCGGCGGCCGGTCAGCGTACGTCGTTGGCTACGGTGTGGCGCATGCCGGGCGTGCGCAGTGCGTTGGCGGTGATGGTGCTGTACGTGCTGGCGCACAACGTGCTCTACACCTACATCGAACCGCTGGCGGTGGAGGCCGGTGCCGGCCCGTGGCTGGACCGCCTGCTGCTGGCCTTCGGCCTGGCCGCCATCGCCGGCATCGTCATTGCCGGCTGGGGTGTGGACCGTCATCTGCGCACGCTGGTGTGGGCCGCGGTGATCGGCTTCATCGTGCCGGTGCTGACCCTGCTGTTGTGGCCGGGCGACGCGATCGCGCTGCTGCTGGCGACGATCCTGTGGGGCGTTGCCTTTGGCGCGGTACCTACGTTGTTCCAGACCGCATTGGCGCGGCGTGCCGGTGCCGCCGCGGATCTGGCGCAGTCGATGCTGGTGACCGGCTGGAACCTGGCCATTGCTGCCGGTGGCGTTGCAGGGGGTTTGCTGCTGCAGGCGGGCGGCCCGAACCAGTTGGGATGGCTGCCGTTGCTGCTGCTGGCGGTGAGCGTGGCGTGGCTGTTGGCACGGCCGAAGGCCTGGGCGTAGGCGGCGAGTCAGTGATGGCGCGGTGCCGGCCAGCGGCCGGCACTACCGTGGTCCCCGCCATCCACGCGGCGTGGATCTACCGAGCGCAGCGCCCCGCGTTTGCTTTTGCCTTTTCCCGTTGATTCCGTGGTGGGACGCTGCAGGAACCTGTCAGAGGCCGGGGCGGTCGGGTTCGCGGGGGTGTCCGCGGCATGGGCCCGAGGCATGCCTCGGGCGGGTTGGGCAGGACGCCCAACCCCGGTCTTGCCGTATGCGCAGGACAGCGCACACGAGCAAGCCGCGGCCAAGCCCCCATGGACGGGTTTACGGCGTCCCCCGCGAACCCGACCGTCCCGGCCAGCCCTGGGATAGCAGTACGCGACCCACCACGAGGGGCTTTGCCGTTCGCCGCCCTACTCCACGCCCTCACGCTCGATCGGCACGCTGCGCGGATTCTGCATGTGCTCCCGCGCCGCGCCATAGCGCTGCTGCCGCTTGTGGTGGAACACCACGAACTCGTCCCGTGGCAGCGGCCGCGAGAACAGCCAGCCCTGCGCGAACTCGACCTTGCGCGCATGCAGATATGCCAACTGCGCCTCGGTCTCCACGCCCTCGGCCACCACCCACAGGCCCAGCTCCTTGGCCATGTCGATGATGTGCGGCGTCACCGGGCTCGTCGCGCTCTCGGTGTCGATCGCATCGATGAACGACTTGTCGATCTTCAGCGCGTCCAGCGGCAGCTGCTCCAGGTACTGCAGGCTGGAGAAGCCGACTCCGAAATCATCGATGGCCACGCTGTGGCCGGCGCGACGTGCCTGCGCCAGCATCGTGCGGGCGCGGTCCAGATCGAGGAAGCCGCGCTCGGTGGCTTCCATCCAGATCTGCTGCGGCAGGATGCCGCTGCCGGTCATGTGCTTGGAGATCATCTTCAGCGCACGGCCGCTGCTGATGTCTTCGGCGGCCAGGTTGATCGCGATGTGTGCGCTGCGGTCGGCGACCAACAGATCGCGCATGTCGCGCACGACGTTCTCGATCACCAGATCGGTGATCGCGCCGATCATGCCGGCCTCTTCGGCCAGCGGAATGAACAGGTCCGGCCGTACCTGCGTGCCATCCGGGCGCTGCCAGCGCACCAAGGCCTCGGCGCCGACGCAGATGCCGGTATCCAGCTCGATGATCGGCTGGTAGTGCAGGTACAGCTCGCGGCGGCGGATCGCCGTGGCCAGTTCGCCGCGCAGGGACAGGCGGCGACGCGACAGCCACACCACCAGGCCGGCACCGGCAGCGGCCAGCAGAACACCGATCGGCACGAACAGCCACGCCTGCTGGCGGAAGGTTGCAGCCAGCGCGGTACGCGGCGTGGTTGCGATCGCCAGCCACTCTTCATTGCGGGCGGTGGCGTACAGGGTGTTGTGGTCCAGGCCTTCCTCGGGCGCACGCAGCAGGGTCTCCAGCAACGCGGGATCCATGCCGCTCTGCCTGGCCAGGAGGCGGCCATCCGGGCTGGCCAGGGCAAGGCGCACGTTCGGGTCGGCGATGACATCGACAAACCGGCGCGGATCGACCAGGACGTCGTAGTTGCCATACAGGATCGACAGCACCTGGCGCCGTCCGCTTGCCTCGGGGCGCACATCCACGGCAATGCCGGCGCCATCACTGGTGACGTGGTCGGCCCTGGGCTGGTTCACGTCGGACAGAAACGGCCCCCACGACGTGCAGCGCAGCTTGCCACCCTCGAAGTAGCCCATCTGGTCAACCGACGGCGAGGTCATCACCAGCGTCTGCATGCGCCGGATATGGTCCGGCCCGCAGGCGTCCTGGGCGCCGGCCTCGGCCGACTGCAGCGCCGCCAGTGCTTCCCGGTAGGACTGGTCGGCACGGCGCAGGGTACGACCGGCGATATCGCGCAGGCGCTGCTGCTCGACACTGACGGCCCGGTCCCAGGTGGCATAGGCCATCACCGCGATCGGCACGGCTGCGGCCAGAATCGCCAGCGCCGTGCCACCGATGATCACGCGCAGCCGGCTCATGGCCGGGGCTCCAGCGGGGTGGGCAGGGCAGGGCACATGGGCGGGCCGATCCTTGGGCAGGAACGGCTATCTGAGCATGGCGCAGGGCCGGGCGGAATGGGATCAATCCGGTATTCGGTCACATTGTGATGAAAGCGGCCAAATTTGACGTGATTGACCCGTATGATGCTGGCGCTCCGGGCGCTGGAGGACTACCGTCGAACGCTTCGCCGCCCTCTTGCCCGCGCCCATGACCGAGCCCGCAACGCCCCCCGAGCACCTGCGCCGCAGCCTTTCCAACCGCCACCTGCAACTGATCGCCATCGGCGGTGCCATCGGCACCGGCCTGTTCATGGGCTCGGGCAAGACCATCAGCCTGGCCGGACCCTCCATCGTCTTCGTCTACCTGATCATCGGCGCGATGCTGTTCTTCGTGATGCGTGCGATGGGCGAGCTGCTGCTGTCGAATCTGCAGTACAAGTCCTTCATCGATTTCTCCACGGATCTGCTCGGCCCATGGGCCGGGTTCTTCTGTGGATGGACATACTGGTTCTGCTGGATCGTGACCGCCATCGCCGATGTGATCGCCATTGCCGCCTATGCGCAGTTCTGGTTCCCCGGGCTTGAAGCCTGGAAGCCGGCGCTGGCGTGCGTGATGCTGCTGCTGTCGTTGAACCTGGTGACGGTGAAGCTGTTTGGCGAGATGGAATTCTGGTTCGCGCTGATCAAGATCGTGGCGATCTGCGCGCTGATCATCACCGGCGCCGGGCTGGTGGCCTGGGGCTTCACCTCGCCCAGTGGCCACACCGCGGCGCTGTCGAACCTGTGGAATGACGGCGGCATGTTCCCGATGGGCCTGGTCGGCTTCTTCGCCGGTTTCCAGATTGCGGTGTTCGCCTTCGTCGGCATCGAGCTGGTCGGCACCACCGCCGCCGAAACCGCCGACCCCGAGCGCAACCTGCCCAAGGCGATCAATTCGATTCCGGTGCGCATCATCATCTTCTACGTACTGGCGCTGATCGCGATCATGGCCGTCACCCCGTGGCGCCAGGTGGTGCCGGACAAGAGCCCGTTCGTGCAGTTGTTCGTGCTGGCCGGTATTCCGGCCGCGGCCAGCCTGATCAACTTCGTGGTGCTGACCTCTGCCACGTCCTCGGCCAACAGCGGCATCTTCTCCACCAGCCGCATGCTGTACGGCCTGGCCGAAGAGGGCCACGCCCCGCGCGGGTTGTCGAAACTGTCACGCGCCGCCGTGCCGGCCCGTGGCCTGTTGTTCTCGTGCCTGTGCCTGCTGGGTGGCACGCTGCTGATCTACCTGATTCCGAACCTGGTGACTGCTTTCACCCTGGTGACCACGCTGGCGACGGTGCTGTTCATCTTCGTGTGGTCGCTGATCCTGGTGGCCTACATGGCCTATCGCCGCCGCTACCCGGAACGCCACGCTGCGTCGATCTTCAAGATGCCCGGCGGCGTCGCCATGTGCTGGGCCTGCCTGGTGTTCTTCGCCGCAGTGCTGGTGCTGCTGAGCCTGCAGGCTGACACCCGCCAGGCGCTGATCGCCAGCCCGGTGTGGTTCGTGCTGCTGGGCGCGGGGTACCGGGTGCGTCTCAGAACGGTGAAATGACCGGGAATGCGGGGTTTCGGCAACGCCGGAAATCGAGAACGTCGGAAATCGGTAGAGTCGACTGTTAGTCGACTGCTCTTCCATGGGCTTCCGGAAAACCCCGCGCTGCGCGCGATAGTCGACTGACAGTCGACTCTACCGCTGCGGGCGCCGGCGCAGGTGCGGGGCGCAGCCCTGCCGACCCCCATTCACCCAACATTCGCGGGCGCGGCCGGATGATCCGGCCGCCATGTCCCGTCGCCCTCTCCTGCTTGTGCTGTTGCTGCTGCCCAGCCTGTGGCCCGGGCTGGCCGCCGCACGCACCGTCTACCGCTGTGTGCAGGGCAACACCGTCAGCCTGGCCACCGCGCCGGAACCGGGTTCGCGCTGTAGCCCGAAGGAAATCGACGACAACGCCATCCAGACCCCGAACCTGTGGGGCAACATGGGCGTGTTCAGCGGCGTACTGTACGAGCGCGAGCAGGATGGCGTGCTTGTCTACTCCACCCGCAACCTGCCCGGCTCGCGGGTATTCCTGAAGTTCACCGTGGCCACGCCGCCGGGCGAGCCTGCCCACGAAGGCCTGGGCAAGGTGGGCAAGCCGCAGCTGGCGCAGCACGCCAGGCAGTTCAAGGCCGCGGCCAAGGCCACGGGCGTCGACGATGCCTGGCTGCGCGCAATCGCCCATGCCGAAAGCAATTTCGATCCGCTGGCGGTGTCCAGCAAGGGCGCACAGGGCGTGATGCAGTTGATGCCGGAGACCGCACAGGAATATGGCGTGCGCGATCCGTTTTCGCCGCAGCAGTCGATCGAGGGCGGCGCGCGCTACATGCGCGCGCTGCTGCGCCGTTACAACGGCGATCGCCCGTTGGCGGCGGCTGCCTACAACGCGGGCATCGGTGCAGTCACCCGCTACAAGGGCGTGCCGCCCTACGCCGAAACCCTGGCCTATGTGGACAAGGTGATGGCGCTGTACGCGCGCTACCGCGAAGCGATGGGCATCCGCACCGAGGTGCCGGCGCGCTAGGCCAGTGGCGCTGTACGCGCGGTGTAGCGCCGAGCCCATGCTCGGCTGCGCCAATTGCAGCCGAGCATGGGCTCGGCTCTACACAAAAGCTCCTCAGCGCGAGGTGGAGGTGCTGACCAGGTCGTAGCGCTCGATGCGGCCGACGCGTGCCACCTCGGCCTGCACGTCGGCACGCTGCTTGAGTGCACGCCACGCGGCATCGATGCGCACATCGCCCGGCAAGGACGGATAGGTGCGCATGTCCTGCAGGCTGGCCAGGGTTTCACCACGCTCGACCGGCGAGCGCAGCTGTTCGATCAGCACGGCGGCGGCACCGTCCAGGTTGCCTTCCTCCAGCAGCATCTCGCGCTGGAACAGGCGCGCGTCATCGCCCTGGGCCAGGATGGCTGCGCGCGCGGCCTGTTCGGTCTTGGCATCGCCACGTTCACGGGCGGCAACGAACTGCAGCAGTGCCTGGGCCGCCTTGCCGTAACCGGCCAGGCCCGGCATGTCATTCACCGCGACAGCAGCGTCCTGCATGCGGCCCAGCGAACTGAGCAAGAAGCCGACGTTGAACTGGTGCTCGGCACCATCCGGGCCCAGCGCACCGATGCGTGCGGCCAGCCTGGCTGTGGCCAGCGCATCATCGTTACGGCCCAACCGGCGCAGCGCCATAAGCCGGCTGTTGAGCAGCCACGCCACCCATTCGGCTTCCGTCGCCGAGGGCGACTCACCTTCGGCCGCCACACCGGCCATGCCATCGGTCAGCGCAAGCACTTCCTCGTTGCGGTCCAGCATCAGCAGCGTGCTGCTGAACTCGGCCATGCGTGCGTCCAGCGCCCGGTCGAGCAGGCCGGAAACCCGCAGTTCGTCGAGGTGCTTCTGTGCAGCCTGCACTGGGTCGAAGCGGGCATCGTCGCGGTCGACATAGCGATCAAACCGCTTGTCACTGCGCAGGCGGATGATCTCGGCGGGGCCGGTGATGCGCGCCAACGTGGCCGGGATGTCGTCGCCCCGGCCATTGTCGGCCTGCAGTGTTGCCAGTGCCAGCCACAGTCCGGTGGGTTCCAGGCCGCCGCTCTTCCAGCCGTTGTCAAACAGCGCCTGCAGCAGTTCCATGCGCTGCTGGGGCTGGTCCCGCAGGCGGAACTGCAGGTAGTTGATCGCGTGGTGGTCCACCGGCAACGGCGCGTCGGCATGCTTCAGTGCCTGCACCAGGTGCTTCGTGGCGGGCGCTGGTTGGTTCTCGGACAGTTCCACCGAGACCAGGGTCAGCAGGATCTGCGCATCGTCCGGCAGTGCTTCCTGAGCGCGCTGCAGGTAGCGGCGGGCCTGGTCGGGCTTCTTCTGCACCATCGCGGTCCAGCCGGCCACCTGCGCGGCGCGGCCGCGATGTTCGGCATCGAAGTCATCCAGCATCGGATCTTCCATCAGCCGTTCCATCGCGATCAGCGCGCCCAGCGTGTTGCCACTGCGTGACTGCTGGATGGCCTCATCCCAGCGCGTGGCATAGGCCATGTGCATCACATCGGCGGTGATTGACGGCTTCTGCGGCGCCACCGTGATCGAAGCGGTGGCGGATGTGCTGGCCAATGCGGCGGCCAGCAGGGCAGCAAGGGGGAGGATGCGGGGCATGGAGGATCTCCATCCGTGGGAACCGCATTGAACCTGCTGGGGCTGGTGAGAACAAGCGTGGTGCATGGAACTCTGGTATCCGGCAGTACGATTGGCCTTGGCGCATGCGGTGCCCAGCGTCTATTGTCGGTGCCTCTTCAGGCAGCAGGCAGGCAGCGCAGCGCGATGGCACGGTGGCAATGGATGGCGGCAGGTGTGGCGTTGGCAACGGCAGTGGCACTGGCCGCGACCTGGTGGGAGACACCGCTGCACACGTTGGCTGAACCGGCGGGCCCGGCTCCAACGCCACTGGCGTGGACCGCACAGATCGAGCCGCTGGCCGGCGATGGCCACCCCGGTGACCGCGACGGCGCGTCCGCGCAGGCACGCTTCGCCGATCCCTATGCGTTGCTGCGCAGTGCCGATGGCAGTGTCTATTTCACTGATGCCGGTGATAACAACCGGATCCGTCGCCGCCTGCCCGATGGCCGCGTCGAAACGGTGGCCGGGCAGGGCGAGGGGCGCGTTGATGGCCCGGCACTGCAGGCCAGTTTCAACACGCCTTCGGGCATTGCCGCCGACGCGCAGGGCAACCTGTATGTGGCCGACACCGGCAACCATGCGATCCGCCGGATCGGCACCGATGGGCAGGTGACCACGCTGGCGGGTGGTGAACAGGGCTATGCCGATGGGCCGGCCGCGCAGGCGCGCTTTGATGCGCCGATGGGCATCGCGGTGGACGCGCAGGGCCAGGTCTACGTGGCCGATACCTACAACGACCGCATCCGGGTGATCGGTACTGATGGCAACGTGCGCACCCTTGCCGGCGGTGAGCGCCCGGGAATGGCCGATGGCGTGGGCGCTGCGGCGCGCTTCGATACGCCGGTGGCACTGGCCTTCGATGCGCAGGGCGCGCTGCTGGTGGCCGATCTGTTCAACAACGCGGTACGCCGCATAGGCGCTGATGGCACGGTCAGCACCGTGGTCGCCGCCGGTGGCGTGATCAATGGGCCGCTGTCGCTGGCCACCACCCACGACGGCGTGCTGTACGTGGGTGATCTTGATGGCCGCATCGTGCAGGTGACGCCGCAGGGCCACCAGATCGCGCTGGTCGGCAATGGTCGTCTGCCGCGCCTGGCCCGCCCCAGCGGATTGGCGATGGATGCCGATGGCAGCGTGCTGGTGGCCGACGCCGCCAGCTACCGTCTGCATCGCCTGCGCCCACTGCCGGTAGGCGACCTGCCCGCGCCGGCACTGGTCGGGCCGGCCGCCGATGCCGCCCTGCCCGATACCGGCGGGCGCTGGCCGTTGGCGCCGCAGGATGGCTGGCACGAAGTAGTCGGCACACTGGGTGAAGTGCGCGGCAACTTCAAGGGCGAGAGTCGCCATCACCTGCACGGTGGCTTCGACGTGCGCGGTGATGTGGGCCAGACCGTGCTGGCGATCGCCGATGGCAAGATCAGCAGCCCGATGGCGGCCTGGAGCCTGGGCGAGCAGGCCGAGGGCCTGGCCGTGGATCGCCTCAAGTACATCCACATGCGGGTGGGCCGCACCCCACGCAATGAACCGTTCGATGCGCGCTGGCAGGCGCTGTACGACGAGCAGGGCAAGCTGGAGCGGATGCGCGTGCGGCGCGGCATGCGCATCCACGTCGGCGATCGCCTGGGCAGCATCAACAACCAGGCGCATGTGCACCTGGCCGTGGGTACTGGTGGCTTCGAGACCAATGCCGTGGCGCTGGGCTTCCAGAACTACGCCGACCACTTCGCACCGCGCATCACCGATGTGGCGCTGCTGGACGACACCGACCAGCCCATGGCCGCCGGCAGCGACGGCGTGGTGATGGTGGCGCGGCAGGGGCGTGGCGTGCAGATCGTGATCGAGGCCTGGGACCAGGTTGACAACAACCTGCCGCGTCGACGCCTGGGCATGTACCAGGTGGGCTACCAGATCCTCGATGCGGCTGGGCAGCCGCTGCAGGGTTACGAGCAGCCGCGCTGGAACATCGTGTTCAACCGCATGCCGCCGCAGAAGGAAGCGGTGCGCGTGGCCTACGCCCCCGACAGTGGGATCACCGTGCATGGCAGCGCGGTGACCCGTTTCCGTTATCTGGCCACCAACACCGTGCGTGACGGCCTGATGGAAACCGGGCGTTGGCAGCCATCGGCGCTGCCGCCGGGTGAGTACATCGTACGCGCCAGCGTGCGCGACTACAGCGGCAACGACGGCATCGGCCTGCGCGAGGTCAGGGTACGGCTGCTGCCATAGCGGCAGCCGGGGCGCCGCAGCGTTCGCGCTCGGCGTCCATGTCTTCCAGCGGCCGCACTTCGATGCTGCCGAAGCGTGCCCAAGGGAAGTCGCGGGCGATGCGCATGGCTTCGTCGCGGTCGCGGGCGACGATCAGGTTGAAGCCGGCCAGCAGTTCACGGGTTTCGGCGAACGGGCCATCCAGTACGCGGCTGTGGCCATCACGCACGCGCAGGGTCTGCGCGGTGTCGACCGGCTGCAGCTTCTGCGCGGCCAGCAGCGTGCCTTCGGCCTGCAGCTTGTCGGCATGGGCCAGGCAGTCGCGCATCAGCGCGTTGAATTCTTCGATGGGCAGGGCCTGCAGCAGGGCAGGCTCGATGTAGATCAGAAGCAGGTACTGCTGCATGGCGCGGTCCTGGCGGGGGCGGGGTGCCCATGATGGCGCAGGTCTGCGCGTGGGCATGTTGCAGCGCGGGAGGCGCGCCTTCGGCGGGGATCGGCGAACGGCGGAGCCCCTCCGTGGTGGGTTGGGTTGGTCGCTGAAAGCTGGCTTCCTGCGGTGGGCCGGGCGGGTGGGATTGGCGGGGACGCCGTGAATCCATCCCTGGAGGCTTAGCCGCGCCATCCATGGCGCGGATACCCCGCCAACCCCACCCGCCCGGCCCCAGACAGATTCCGGTTGCCGATCCACCACGGGAAATCACAAGCAAGAGCAAAAGCGGGTCGCTTCGCTCGCAAAGCCGAGGCCGCCAGCCAACCGCCGTTGCTGTTGCCTTTGCTTCTGCCTTTTCTCTTGATCTTCCCGTGGTGTGCGACGGTGACAGGAAACTGTCAAAGGCCGGGTGGGTAGGCGGGGCGGGGGTGTCCGCGGCATGGGCCCGAGGCAAGCCTCGGGCGGGTTGGGCACGATGCCCAACCCCGGTCTTGCCGTGTGCGCAGGACAGCGCACACGAGCAAGCCGCAGTCAAGCCCCCAGGGACGGGTTTACGGCGTCCCCCGACCCGTCTACCCACCCGGCCAAGCCCATGAACCCAGCTTTCAGCGACCAACCCAACCCACCACGGAGGGGCTCCGCCGTTCGCCGACCCTCGCCGAAGGCGCGCTTTCCGCGCAAGAAAAAAATTTCCAACAGACGTGTCGA
Source organism: Stenotrophomonas hibiscicola ATCC 19867 (assembly GCF_000382065.1). Taxonomy (GTDB): domain Bacteria; phylum Pseudomonadota; class Gammaproteobacteria; order Xanthomonadales; family Xanthomonadaceae; genus Stenotrophomonas; species Stenotrophomonas hibiscicola. The sequence continues at coordinate 50,878 of NZ_KB907501.1, forward strand.
TTCCCAGCCCCCTGGTTCGTTGTACCCAGTGAAGGGCACGCACCACGCGTCCCCACGGGAGACCGCAATGAAAGTGATGGTGATCGTGAAGGCCAACGCCGACTCCGAAGCCGGCCGCATGCCCAGCGAACAGGAACTGTCCGAAATGGGCGCCTTCAACGAACAACTGGTGGCCGCCGGCATCATGCTGGCCGGTGAAGGCCTGCACGCCACCCAGCGCGGCCGTCGCATTCATTTCGGCGGCGGGGTACCCAAGGTCGAGGCCGGTCCATTCGGTCCTGCCAGCGAACAGATCGCCGGCTTCTGGTTGTGGGAGGTGCGGTCGCTGGACGAGGCCGTTGAATGGGCCAGCCGTGCGCCGTTCGGCGAGGGCGGCACGCTGGAACTGCGTCCCCTGATCTCCGCAGAAGACTTTGGTGAAGCCTTCACCCCCGAATTACAGCAGCAGGAACAGCGTCTGCGTGCACAGCTGGAAGGCTGACCCGATTCCTCTCCCTGCCGGGGCAGGACCCGGCACTACTGCCCTGAACCGCACAACGGAGTATTGCCATGAAACTGATTCCCTTCCTCGGCTTCAGCGGCCAGGCCCATGAGGCGATGGCGTTCTACGCCAAGGCACTCGGTGGCCAGGTCACGTCGGAAATGAAATACCGCGACATGCCGCCCTCCGATGGCTCGCCCGGCTGCAACGAGATGCCGCCGGAAACCCTCGACCACGTCGCGCACAGCCAGCTGGAAATCGGCAGCGCCATCGTGATGGCGGCCGATGGCCCCGGCGGTGGCGAGGGCGGCTCGACCACCATCAATGTCGACGTCGACAGCATCGAAGAAGCCGAACGCGTGTTCGCTGCGCTGGCCGAAGGTGGCCAGGTGCAGATGCCGATCGCCGAAACGTTCTGGGCGCACCGCTGGGGCATGCTGATTGATCGCTACGGCAAGCCGTGGATGGTCAATTGCATGAAGCAGCCCTGATCCCTCCCTCTTTCCTCTTCATCCACAAGGAGCGTTACCAATGAGTGCACCACAACCGCAGATGATCTTCGTCAACCTGCCCGTGCAGGATCTGGAGAAGTCCAAGGCGTTCTTCACCGCGCTGGGCTACAGCTTCAATCCAACCTATACCAATGACGATGCGGCTGGCATGGTCATCAGCGAGAGCATCTACGTGATGCTGCTGACCCAACCTTTTTTCCAGCAGTTCACCAACAAGCCGATTGCCGATGCGCGCACCCACACGGAAGTGATCAATGCGCTCTCGGCACCCAGTCGCGAGGCCGTTGATGTGCTGGTGGACAAGGCACTGGCCGCCGGCGCCAGCGAGCCGCAGCCGGCGCGCGACCTGGGCTTCATGTACCAGCGTGGCTTCCAGGACCTGGATGGCCATCTCTGGGAAATCGCACACATGGACGGCGAGCCGGGCTGACGGCCGCCGCAAGGGAGAACCCTCATGGCTTACGTGGATGCTTACGTGCTGCCGTGCCCGCAGGACAAGGTGGCGGCCTACCGCCGCCTTGCCCGCAAGGCCGGCGCGGTGTGGAAGGACCATGGCGCGCTGCAGTACATGGAGTGCGTGGCCGACGACGTGGAACCGGGCAAAAGCACGTCATTCCCGCGCGCGGTGAAAGCCAGGCCCGGTGAAACGGTGATCGTCGCATTCGTGGTGTTCCGCTCGCGTGCGGCACGCGACCGCATCAACGCCAGGGTGATGGCCGACCCGCGGCTGGCGTCGCTGGGCCCGAAGGACATGCCGTTCGATACCAAGCGCATGTTCTGGGGCGGCTTCAAGCCGATTGTTGAAGCGTGAGCTGCGGCGCTTGTGCGGGCCGGGCGTGCGTGTTGTGATCGGCGCATGCTCGATCCCGCACTGACGCAGCGTCTGGAAGCCCTCTGGCGGATGGAGTCGCCAGTGTTGATCGCGCGCCTGGCGCGGCTGCTCGGCGGTGATGTCGGCCGTGCCGAGGAGCTGGCCCAGGACACCTGGCTGGCCGCGCTGGAGCGCTGGCCGGAACAGGGCATCCCGGACAACCCCGGAGCCTGGCTGATGACCACCGCGCGCAACCGCGCCATCGATGTGCTGCGCCAGCACCAGCGCGTGGCGCAGCAGCATGCGCAATGGGGTGAGGAACTGCATCCGGCACCCCTGCCAGCGCCGGATGACAGCCAGGCGCTGGAGGATGACCTGGGTGACGATCTGCTGCGGCTGATGTTCGTGACCTGCCATCCGGTGCTGCCGGCCGATGCGCGGGTGGCACTGACCCTGCGCCTGCTCGGTGGCCTGACCACCGTCGAGATCGCACGTGCGTTCCTGCAGCCGGAGCCAACCATCGCCCAACGCATCGTTCGCGCCAAGCGCACCCTGGCGCAGAAGCAGGTGCCCTACGAGGTCCCGCGTGCTGACGCGATGCCTGAGCGGCTCGGATCGGTGCTGGAGGCGATCTACCTGGTCTTCAACGAAGGCTATGCGGCCAGTGCCGGTGACGACTGGATGCGTCCGGCGCTGTGCGACGAGGCACTGCGACTCGCGCGCATTCTGGCGCACCGGCTGCCGGTGCCGCCGGTGCTGGGCCTGCTGGCGCTGATGGAGCTGCAGGCCTCGCGTGCCGCAGCACGGACCGATGCGCAGGGCGTGCCGGTGCTGCTGGACCAACAGAACCGCGCGCGCTGGGACTGGCTGCAGATTGAACGCGGGCAGCAGGTGCTGGCGCGCGCGCTGGCCGCCGGTGGCGGTGACGATCCCTATGTGCTGCAGGCGCGCATCGCAGCGTGCCATGCGGCGGCGCGGCGTCCCGAAGATACCGACTGGCCGCGCATCGCAACGCTCTATACGCAGCTGTTGCAGGTGCAGCCCTCGCCAGTTGTCGCATTGAACCGCGTGGTGGCGATACTGCGCAGCGACGGTGCCTTCGCGGCCTGGGCGCAGCTGCAGCCGTTGCTGGTGGACGCGCGACTGCGCGAGTACGCGCCGCTGCAGGTGGTGCACGGGGAACTACTACAGGCGTTGGGACGCGACTTGGACGCACGTCACGCTTTTGCGGAAGCCGCCAGACTCAGCCAGAACCAGGCAGAGCGCGGCCTGCTGCGGCAACGGGCTGGTCTGCCTCCCGCGGAGTGACCCCGACGAAGGCAGCACTTGTCGGCAGCCCCGCGAGCCGTTATGTTTCGCGCCCAGCGGACGCGTCAGCGTCCACTTTCCATGCGTATTGACCGAGGAGCGGTTGGATGTATTCAAGGACGAAGAGCGCATCGCGCGCTTTTGCGCGCCTGCTTGCCTGTGCCCTGTGCCTGGCCGTATGGCCGATGGCCGTGCAGGCGGCAGACAAATCACAGCAGGCCTATTGGGCCGGTTTTGCCTACACCGCTGATGCCGCCGCCGTGCAGGCGACCACGCCGCATGCGCATGCGGTGCTGGAACAGCGCGGCCTGATTCCGTTGAACCAGGCGCTGGCACAGTCGCTCAAGCGCCGCGCCCCGGCCCACCTGCAGCTGATTGACCAGCCGGTGGCGATGCTCGACGGCACGACCAGCGCGACCGTGCTGGCCGCGGCACTGGACCGCGAACTGGTCTCGGTCGAGCCGATCGGTGACCAGTACAAGGTGCTGGTGGAAGTGGCGCTGCAGGCGCTGTTCTTCGACTTCCGCGAGCGCCAGGTGATCGCGTCCTATCCGCTGACCCTGCAGCGCATCGATGTGCAGGATTACCGGCCGGACAACGACGATATCGACGCGATCGTTGCCGATCTCCTGTACGGCAGTGCCGATACCAGCCTGTCGCAGGTGCTGGCCGCCAGCCTCGCCCAGGCCAAGCTGCCCGATGCCGCCGTGCGTCGCCTGCAGGTCGGTGGCGTAACCCTGTCCGACGCGGTCCGCGCCAAGCTGCCCGACCCGAAGTGGGACGCCCCGCTGCGTGCCACGCTGGCCCACGAACTGTCCAAGACGCTGTCGTCCAATACCGGCGTCGGCCTGCTGCCGCCGGCCTCGGGCCAGGCGATCGGTGGTGCGATGGCGGCGCGCTTTGCCGACGGCAAGGTCTACCAGCTGAAGATTCCCGAGCCGGACTACGTCATCAACCTGCAGGTGGATGCGTTGAAGAACGGCGTGATCGAAGAAACCCCGGCGATGAAGACGATGCTGTTCGGCGCGTTCTTCACCGCCAAGGTGACCGAGCCGTTCTCCGGCAAGGTCTATTTCGAACAGCCGCTGCGCAAGGGGGCCACCAAGGTGGTGCCGGTCACGCAGTGGCAGGTCGACCAGTGGTCGGCCAGCTACGAAACCCTGCTGGCGGGCCTCGATGCCTTCGCCGGCGCCGCCGCCAAGCGCGCCGATTCGCGCGGCTGGCTGGACGAACAGAAGCCGGGCGGCCGCCCGTTGCAGCAGCAGACCCAAGCCCTCCAGGAGTTGATCAAGTCATGTCGTTGATGCGTACCATCCTGCTCATCCTCATCGCCCTGGTGGTGGCCTCGCCGGTCGCTGCGCAGACCGCCAGTTCGCGCGGTACTGGTTCGGCCAGCTACGGCCTGCGCCTGAGTGCCGACACCCGTGCCCAGGCCCTGAACAAGGCCAAGGTCAATGCACTGGAGGCGTACATCGCCGAAACCGGTGCGGCCAAGCTGCGCCTGTTCGAAGCGCGCCGCGCCGAGTTCATCGGCGAGATCGACCGCTACGTGCTCAGTGCCGTGCAGCTGTCGGACACCGAAGACAAGAAGGCCAAGACCTACACCGTCACCGTCCGCGCCGAGATCAACACCACCCTGCTGCAGACCAAGCTGGATGCAGGTTCGGCCGTGGCCGGTGCCACCGCCGCCCAGCGTTCGCTGCTGACCTTCCTGTTCATGGCGCGCTCGCAGGACACCGTGCAGTCGTTCCAGGACAAGGAATACCGCCGCGTCGACGCCAGCAGCAGCTACAACGAGAACACCCGCGAGGGCGACAGCTTCCGCGGCAACTCGGTCAGCACCAACGGCAGCATCAACCAGAACGGTTCGATGTCGGTCACCAGCGGTGGCAGCACCACCCAGCGCAGCGACAACATCAGCTGGAAGGTGGCCAACGCGGCCGAAGTGAACACCGCGATGACCGGTGCCTTCAGCGCCGCCGGCTACGAAGTGGTCGAAGCCGAATACGTGGAAGGCGAGTCGCGCGGCCTGCTCAGCATCGAGCGCATCCGCAAGGACTTCAGCACCGGCAACGACCTGGCTCCGGCCACCCTGCGTGATACCGCCAACGGCATTCGTGCGGCCAACATTCCGTACATCGCCGTCGGCACCCTCGACGTCGGCATGCGCGACCGCGATCCGGCCAGCGGCAACACCCGCGTGTTCGTCACGGTCACCGGCAAGGTGCTGGACGTGACCGGTCGTTTCCCGCGCACCGTGTCGTCGGTGGGCCCGGTGCAGTTCTCCGGTACCGGTCCGAACGAAACCGTCGCCCGTACCAATGCGCTGCAGCTGGCGGCTGAAAAGGCTGCCCAGCAGATGATCAACGAACTGAACGTCAAGGCGGTCCGCTGATCCGCCACCCCGGTGGGTGCCGAGCCCGCTCGGCATCACCCTGGATTACCGATTCCCACGTGCCGCTTCGCGGCCGTCTCTCCCAAAGGACACTCATATGATCCGCAATACCGCTCTTGTCGTGGCCATCGCTGCCGCCACCCTGTCGATGCCGGCCCACGCTGGCCTGGGCAAGCTGAAGGACCTGGCCGGTGCCGCCACCGGCACCTCCAGCAGCAGCGCCTCCAGCGCCGCCGCTCCGGACGAAGCCGCGCAGGAAGCGCTGGTGCGTCGTTTCGTTACCTCGCAGTCGCACTCGCTGCAGGCCCAGACCTCGTTCGCCCGCGCCTTCGGCCTGGCCGAGCAGGTGCAGCTGCTGGAAGCCGAGCGCCAGGCGCTGTCGTCGGGTTCGGTCAGCGTCGATGCGATGAAGAAGTCGGTGTCGGTCAGCGAAGCGGCGCAGGCGGCGATCAACGAGCGCCAGGCCGCACAGCCGGAACTGAACGCTGAATCCAAGCAGCACTACGCCGAAGGCCTGGTCTCGCTGCTGTCCTCGGCGGCCGAAGCACAGAAGCTGGGCGGCGAAGCCAGCAACTTCACCGCCGGCATGAAGAACCTGGGCGCGACCCAGCTGGCCACCGTCGGCCGCAAGCTGGCGGCAGGTGCATGGGTGGCCAAGGAATCGCCGGGCTTCATCCAGGGCCTGTACGGCTCGACCAAGTCGGCCGTGACCTTCGCCAGGAAGAGCAAGGTGAAGGTGCCGTCCAACGCCGATTCGATGCTCGACAAGCTCTGATCCGAGGCGAATCTCCATGCGTATGACCTACCGTTTGATCGGCCTGGGCCTGGCTGCCACGCTGCTTGCAGCCTGTGGCAAGCAGGACACCCCGGCCGCCGCGCCCGCCAAGGACAAGGCAACCAGTGCACTGGCCAGCAATGCGCCCGTGGAAGCAGCGCCCCTGCGTGGCACGCCGGATTTCGGCGGCACCACCCAGGTCGCGCGCGAAGCCGACGGCATCGGCAGCACCCCGGAACTGGCGGTGCTGGCGGCATTGCAGTCGGCGGTGGCGCAGGTCAACGGCGTACGCGTGGCCAGCCAGATGCAGAGCCTGCGTGCAGGCCTGCATGTGGATGTGGATGACGAACACGTCGGCGATATCCGCGCCGACGCGTTCACCCAGCAGATGATCGCCGGCTCGCAGGGCGCGGTGCTGGGCTATGAAATCCTGTCGCAGGACGAAGTGCGGCAGCTGGACGAGGAGACGATCGCCCGTGTGCGCGCCAGCGACGAAGGCTGGAGCTTCAAGGGCTCGGCGTCGGCCAGTGCGTCCGGCGAAGCCTCGGCCAAGGGCGGTTCGGCCTCGGCCAGTGTCAAGCAAAGCTACGACGAGAAGGTGAGTGTTGATGCCAAGCGTGGCGCCAGCTCCTACGATTCCGATGTGACCCATCGCAGCATGCGCAGCTACTGGAAGGTGCGCGTGCGCGCACAGATCGCCCAGTACCGTGCACCGGACGAGCAGGGCAAGCCGAAGATCGTGGTTGCACTGCCGCGCACCAAGGCCGGCAGCTACGCCGTGGGCGACGGCCGCGTGGACGCGGACGAAGTGGCCGACGCGATCCGCGCACGCCTGTCCGACACGCTGACCCAGACCCAGCGCTTCATCGTGCTGGACCGCGAGTTTGGTGACGAGCTGCAGGCCGAGATCGACCACATCAACAGCGGCAACGTGCGCCTGCAGGACACCGCACGCGTGGGCCAGCAGCTGGCGACCGACCTGATCCTGATCCCGACCATCGAGCGTTTCGAGTACCCGCGCAGCGTGCGCAACCTGCGCATGTCCGACCGCCAGGTGACCTCGTACTCCGGTGGCGGGCGCATCACGCTGCGCCTGATCAACGCCACCACCGGCCAGGTGGTGATGTCCGACAGCTTCGACCACCAGCTGGCCTCGACCGGCCCCAGCACCCTGCCGCGCGTGGTCAACGGTCGCAACATGGCGGCGGCGATGATGGAGTCGCTGTCCGGCCAGATCGGCACCACCATCGTCACCACGCTGTTCCCGGTGTCGGTGGTCTCGGTGGACGGCGACCAGGTGGTACTGAGTCAGGGCGGCGAAACGCTGCAGGCTGGCCAGCGCTGGCAGGCCGTGCGCCTTGGCGAAGAACTGAAGGACCCGCAGACCGGCCGCTCGCTGGGCCGCAGCGAACACCCGTGCTGCACCATCCGCATCGATCGCGTGGCTGCACAGACGTCCTACGGCACCATCGAAGACGGCGTCGACGCGATGCGCGGCGGCTTCCGCCCGGGCCAGATCGAACTGCGCCAGATACTGGGCAGCAAGCCGGCAACGGCCGCCGCAGGCGCGACCGCCTCGGCCGCTCCCGCAGCTGCCGCACGCCCGGCGGCCAAGCCGAAGCCCAAGGCCGCGGCGGTCCCCGCCGAAGACCCGAACTGGTAACAGGCTGAAGCAACACACAGATGGGGTCAGAGCCCTTTCCCGCAGGGAAAGGACTCTGACCCCTTCTTGTTTCCGTCCGTGTCGACCAAGGTCGACACCTACCAACAGCGGCGTGTCGACCAAGGTTGACGCCCACCAACAGCAGCAGAAATGTGTCGAAGGCGGGGTGGGTCCGGTTGCGGGGGTGTCCGCGGCATGGATGCCGCGGCCAAGCCCCCAGGGGTGAGGGCGCTTTGCTTGCGAAGCACTGCTTCGCAAGCGCCTGAACGCACAGCCGCCAGCGGCTGGGCCGGTCTGGGGGTTTACGGCGTCCCCCGCAACCGGACCCACCCCGCCATCCCACCGAATGCCTGCTTCTGCTGTTGCTGTTGCTCCAGCTGTTGCTGCTGCCCTGGCTTCGGCAGGTGCAGGGCGCAGCCCTGCCGAATCCCATTACACTCCAGAGAGATTTCCCTGCTGGAGAGAGCAATGAAGCGAGTAGCACTGGGCGTGCTGGCCCTGTCAGTGTCGAGCGCACTGATGGCCGCCACCCCGAAATTCGACGGCGCGCGGATCTCCGCCGACGTCAAGGAACTGGCCTCCGACGCCTACGAAGGCCGCTCCCCGGCCACCGCCGGCGAAGAGAAGACCATCGCCTTCCTCAGCAAGCAGTTCGCCGATGCCGGCCTGCAGCCGGGCGGTGACCTCAAGGATGGCAAGCGCCTGTGGACCCAGGCCGTGCCGCTGCGCAAGGGCGACATCGTCGGCGCACCGCAGCTGGCGTTGCACCAGGGCGGCAAGACCGTGCCGCTGGAGCAGGGCAAGCAGATCGCCGTGCGCGCCGCCATGAACGGCGCCAGCAACGTCGACATCAGCAAGGCCCCGCTGGTGTTCCTCGGGTACGGCGTGAAGGCCCCGGAGCGCAACTGGGACGACTTCAAGGGCGTGGACCTGAAGGGCAAGATCGCCGTCGTGCTGATCAACGACCCGGACTTCGAGACCGGCCAGGGCGACTTCGACGGCAAGGGCATGACCTACTACGGCCGTTGGACCTACAAGTATGAAGAAGGTGCCCGCCAGGGCGCGCTGGGCGTGCTGATCGTGCACGAGACCGCACCGGCGTCGTACGGCTGGGCCACCGTGGCCGGCTCCAACACCAACACCATGTTCGACGTGGTGCGTGACAACCCGGCCGACAGCCACCCGCTGCTGGAAGGCTGGATCCAGCGCGACCTGGCCGTGGAGCTGTTCCGCGCGGCCGGGCAGGATTTCGAAGCATTGAAGAAGAAGGCGCAGCAGCGCGACTTCGCCCCGGTGCCGCTGACCGGCGCCAGCCTGGACGCGAAGTACGCGGTGAAGACCGAAGTGATCACCTCGCACAATGTGGCCGCGCGCCTGGAAGGCAGCACGCATGCGGATGAGACCATCATCTACAGCGCGCATTGGGACCACATCGGCGTAGGCGAACCTGACGCACGCGGCGACCGCATCTTCAACGGCGCGCTGGACAACGCCAGCGGTACCGCCTCGCTGATCGAACTGGCACGCGGCTTCGCCAAGGGCAAGCGCCCCGAGCGCTCGGTGCTGTTCCTGGCGGTCACCGCCGAGGAAAAGGGCCTGCTGGGTTCGGAGTACTACGCCACCCATCCGCTGTACCCGCTGGAAAAGACCGTGGCGGTGATCAACATGGATGGCATGGCGCCGTTCGGTCCGTCGCGCGATTTCGGCATCTACGGCGCCGCGCGCTTCGAGCTGCTGGATCAGCTGAAGGACGTGGCCAAGGGCTGGGATATCCGCTACACGCCGGACCCGAAGCCGGAAGCGGGCCTGTTCTTCCGCTCCGATCACTTCCCGTTCGCCAAGCGTGGCGTGCCGGCACTGTCGTGGTCGGCCGGCCAGGACTGGGTGGACGGTGGCGTGGCTGCGGGCAAGAAGGCCTCGGAAGACTACACCGCCAAGCGCTACCACCAGCAGGGCGACGAATGGCAGCCGGACTGGGTGTTCGCCGGTGCCGCCCGCGACCTGGAAGTGCTGTACACGCTGGGCAACCAGCTGGCCAATTCGCGCAGCTGGCCGAACTGGAGCAGGGACGAGTCGTTCCGCGCCGTGCGTGACGCCAGCGCCGACCAGCGCAAATAACGGCGTTCGGTAGTGCCGGCCGCTGGCCGGCATTGCCCCCGCCCGGAAACGCCGGGCCATGCCCGGCGTTTCAGTTACGGCTTCCATCCCCGGATTCCGGCCCTTCGTCGCAGCCCGCTTGTTTGCCCGGCGGGCCGCCCTATGCTCGGCTCACCCCCTTCCTCCAAGGCGCCGCCGTGTTCGCCAGCCTCTCTCTCCTGCTTCGTCACCTGCTGGCCTGGGCTGCGGCGCTGTTCGTCGCAGGCATGGTCTGGAGCGGCATCTTCAGTGGCATGAACGATGGCCCGGGCTGGATCTTCGGCCTGCTGGCGATGTTCCTGATGATTTCCGCGCTGGGCAGCGCGATTACCCATGTACGCCGCGTCTGGCTGGTCGCCGGCCGGCTGGATTCGACCACGCTCTCCGGCCGCCAGCGCCGCCAGGTGGAACTGCCGATGGATGCCGGCCAGGCATTCTCGGTGGTGGAAGCGGCCATCGCCGAACTGCCGCGCGTTGAAGACGTGGAAAGTTCGGCCGGCAGCCTGCAGGTACGGGCCTACGTGCGCCGCGTGGATGCCTGGAACGGCCGCCAGCCGTCGCGCTGGAATCTGCCGGCTCGGCTGGCGATCAAGCGCAACAGCGTGCTGGCGACGGTCACGCCGGGGCAGGGCACCAGTACCGTCACCCTGCTGTTTGAACCGGATGCCGGCTGGTGGGCCGACCTGCTGGCGCTGGATGAGGGCAGCAACTTCGAGAACGCCGAAGCGGTCACCCGCGCGATCAGCCGCCGTGTTGCCGACCAACGTCGCGACGAGCAGGCCGCGGCCGAGCAGACCCAGGTGGAAAAGGAACTGTCGGTGGCCCGGTTGAATCTGCTGCATGCGCAGGTGGAACCGCACTTCCTCTACAACACGCTGGCCAACGCGCAGGTGCTGACCCGCACCGACCCGGCACGTGCCGACCAGATGCTGGGCCACCTGATCCAGTACCTGCGCAGCTCGTTGCCACAGGTGGACGAATCGCTGTCCACGCTGGGCGTGGAGCTGGAGCGCACCCGTGCCTACCTGGAGATCCTGCGTATCCGCATGGGCGCACGGCTGGGGGTGGAGGTGCAGGTGCCGAACGAGCTGCACGGCGTGCAGCTGCCGGCGATGGCGCTGCAGACGCTGGTGGAGAACGCGATCAAGCATGGCCTGGAACCCAAGCCCGGCGGTGGCACGATCTGGATCCTGGCCCGTGGCTTCGATGACCATGTGACGGTGACGGTGGCCGATGATGGCCTCGGCTTCGGCCAGGGCACCAGCGGTACCGGCATCGGCCTGAAGAACCTGCGCGAGCGCCTGCGCCTGACCTGCGGTGAGCAGGCCGGCGTGGCGATCGTCGCCAACTTCCCCAGCGGCGTGGCCGCAACCATGACCCTGCCGCAGTCGAGCAAGGAGCGCAGCCATGCCGCTTGAGGCGCTCATTGCCGAAGACGAGGAACTGCTGCGGCAGTCGCTGGTCGAGCAGCTGGGCCGGTTGTGGCCGGACCTGAAGCTGGTGGCCGAGTGCGAGGATGGCGCCAGTGCACTGGAGCAGCTGGCCGAGAAGCAGCCGGACATCGCCTTCCTCGATATTCGCATGCCCGGCATCAGTGGCATTGAAGTAGCCCGTTCGCTGTCCGAGCTGAGCCCGCGCACCCAGGTGGTGTTCGTCACCGCCTACGACCAGTACGCCATCGACGCGTTCGAGCAGGGCGCGATGGATTACCTGCTGAAGCCGGTCAGCGACGAGCGCCTGCTGGCCACCCGTGAACGCATCCTGTCGCGGCTGCCATCAACGCGCCAGGACGATGCCGTACTCGAGCGCCTGCTGCGGCGCCTGGGGCCATCGCAGGGTGCGGCAGAGCGCCCGCCATTGGCCTGGATCACCGCCAGCAACGGCCGCGAGACGCAGCTGATCATGCTGGAAGACGTGGCCTACTTCCGTGCCGACAACAAGTACACCACCGTGGTGACCGCTGCCGGCGAGAGCCTGTTGCGCACGCCGCTGCGCGAACTGCTGGAAGTGCTCGACCCGCAGCATTTCCGCCAGATCCATCGCTCGACCATCGTCAACATGAAGGCGGTGGCGGCGGTCAGCCGCGACGATACCGGGCGCGGCGTGCTGCGCCTGCGTGGGCGCACGGAGACGCTGGTGGTCAGCCAGCCGTTCATGAGCCTGTTCCGCGGCATGTAGCCGCATCCTGGAGGCACCATGCGCCTGTTCCTGTTTGCCTGCATCGCTGCGTTGTCGTTGGCTGGCTGTGAGAAATCCAGCAATACTTCGATCACCCGCACCCGTGCCAACGGCGTGGACACGCTTTACAGCAAGGGCAGCGTGGTCGACGGCGAGGCACGGTTCCAGTGCATCGCCAGCAGTAGTGGCCAATGCCACTACCTGGTGCTGGACCCAGCGTGCAGTACCGACGCCGCGTGTGCGACGCCACCATTGCGCCGGTTTGCCGTGGCGGTGGGGAAGACCGAGGCGATGCGTGACCTGCCCAAGGGCTTCCACCAGTGCGTCAGCCAGGACCGGATAGAACACTGCCACCGTGAGTGATCACGGTGGCAGTGTGGGTCCCCCCGCTTCCCTGAAGGGTCAGTAGGCAGGCTGCAGTGTCAGGTCGTGGTGGTGCTCGTTCTCGCCCACATGGTTCAGGCGGCCGACCAGTTCGGAGTGCTGCTTCATGCGCCCGATCTCGGTCATGATGCGGATGTCCTCGTGGCGCAGCTCGCGCTTGGCGGTGACCGCCTGCTTGTAGTCCAGCACTTCCGGGTAGTGCTCGGCCAGGTCCAGCGCCTCGGCCACGTGCTCCACGCTGTCGGCCTTGGAACTGATGCGGGCGCGGCTGTTGAACGCCTTCATCCAGCGCTCGAAGCCGGCCTGCTGATCGAACATGTTGGCCATGAACCAGATCACGAACAGGATCGACACCCACGAGCCGAACACGATTACCACGCGGGTGAAGGTGATATGGAAGTCGTCGCGCCACAGGTAGTTGGCGATCAGGCCCAGGATCAGCAGCGAGGCCGCCTGCCAGCCGACGATCGAGGCGATCAGCCACTGGCACTTGGCCTGGGCCAGCACAGCCACTTCATCGCGGATCTGCTGCTCGCTGAGGTTGCGCCAGTGCGCCACCTGTTTGTCGAACGGGCTGCTGTAGAGCTCGTTGTCGCGAAGCAGAATTCCCAAACCCTTGAACAAGGCAATCATGGCTGGCTCCTTGTGGAACGTGCGTCGATCAGCATTGGACGGTGTGGCGGATCCAGTTCTAGCACTTCCAGCGAGCCGTGCAATGGGGGCAATGCCAAGCGGCGCAAGGGTTTGACCGGTGGGAGTGAAAATTGATGCGATGCAGCATCGCAGTCGCGGCCTGCGACAGGATGTCGCAGGGTGAAACGTGCTGCGACCGCACATGAAACCGTCGCTGAGCGGGGAGGCTCGCCGCCGGAGGCGTGATCGCCGAGAATCGGAGCCAACCGCGCAAGACGCGACTGTTCTTCCGCCTCTCCTGGACCTGTGATGCCGGCTTTGCTGCAGCGACTCTCCCGCCCCGTCACGGCGCCGATCCGACGCTGGGTACTGGACGCCTTCCCGCGCGGCCAGAGTGGTATCGACTACGACCATCCGCAGGGCGATCCGGGCTGGTTCGGCCCGGACAGCGTCACCTGGCGGCTGCACGCCGAATTTCCCTCGATGCTCGCCGGTGGCCTGTGCGCGCTGATGCTGCAGACCCTGCACCCACGCGCGCTGGCCGGTGTCTATGACCACTCCAATTTCCGCCAGGACCTGGTGGGTCGGCTGCGCCGCACCACGGCCTTCGTTGCCGGCACCAGCTATGCGCCCAGCGGCGAGGTGGAGGCGCTGGTGGCCAGGGTGCGCCGCATCCATGCGCAGATCCGCGGCCAGACCGCGCAGGGCGAGCCCTACGCCGCCGACGATCCGCAGTTGCTGACGTGGGTGCACGTGACCGAAGCCTTCGGTTTCCTGCAGGGGTTCCGACGCTACGGGCGCGAGGTGCCGGCGCACATCGCCGATCGCTATTACGACGAGTACCGTTGCGTGGCCGAGGCACTGGGCGCGGTGGATGTGCCGCGCAGCGAAGCGGAAGTGGCGGCGTACTTCTGTGCACGTCAGCCGGAGCTGCGTGTGGATGAGCGCTCGCGCGAGGTGCTGGAGGTGCTGTCCGGCGTGCGCCTGCCGGTACCGGTGCCGGGGCTGTCGCGCGAGGTGTTCCTCGGTGCGGGCGCGGCGCTGCTGCCGGACTGGGCCGAAGGCATGCTTGCACGCAGTGGCCGTCAGCGCGCCCAGGCTGCGGCGTCTGCGAAGCTGATGCAGGGTATGGCGCCGCTGTTCCGCCGTGCGCTGCCCGACGGCCTCGCCAGCCGCGCCTGTGCACGCATGGGCGCGCCGGTGGAGATCCTGCGCGAGTGGCCCGTGGTTGCCTGGTAGGTGCCAACCTTGGTTGGCACGCTTTTCGCGGTGCCGCGGAAGCGCCAACCAAGGTTGGCAGCTACCCGCAAGTGAAACGGGCGCCTTGCGGCGCCCGTTCCGGTTACATCACCACACCTTGACCCGCTTGTCCGGCGCCAGGTACAGCTTCTGGCCTTCCTTCACCTCGAACGCCGGGTACCAGGCGTCGATGTTGCGCACGGTCAGTGCGCGGAACTGGCCCGGTGCATGCACATCGGTCAGCAGCGAGTTGCGCAGCGCCTGTTCGCGGCTCTTGCTGCGCCACGCCTGGGCGAAGCCGAGGAAGAAGCGCTGGTCCGGGGTGAAGCCCTCCAGGGTCTGGCCCGGCTTGCCCTGCAGCGACAGCTGGTAGGCGTCGTAGGCGGTACCCAGGCCGGCCACGTCGGCGATGTTCTCGCCCAGGGTCAGCTTGCCGTTCACATGCACGCCCGGGAACGGCTCGTAGCTGCTGAACTGCGCGGCCAGCGCATCGCCGGCGGCGTTGAACTGCTTCAGGTCCTCGGCGGTCCACCAGTTGTGCAGCTTGCCGGTTTCATCGAACAGTGCGCCCGCGTTGTCGAAACCGTGGCTGATCTCGTGGCCGATCACGGCGCCGATCGCACCATAGTTCACGGCGTCGTCGGCGGCGCCGTCGAAGAACGGCGGCTGCAGGATCGCGGCCGGGAACACCAGGCGGTTTTCCAGCGGCACATTCATCGCGTTGATGGTCTGCGGCAGCATCGCCCACTCGCCGTGGTCGACCGGCTTGCCCAGCTTGGCGATGTTGCGCTGGTACTCGAACAGCTCGGCGCGCTGTGCATTGCCCAGCGCGTCATCACGGCGGATCTCCAGGCCGGTGTAGTCGCGCCACTTTTCCGGATAGCCCATGCCCACGGTCAGGCCGGCCACCTTCGCCTTGGCGCTCGCCTTGGTCTGCGGCGACATCCACGCCAGCGCGTCGATGCGCTTGGCGAAGGCGGCAATGATGTTCTTGGCCATCTCGTCCGCGCGTTCCTTGGTCTTCGCGTCGAAGTGCTTTTCGACGTAACGCTTGCCGATCGCTTCGCCCACTGCGTGGTTGGCGTCGTCCACCGCGCGCTTCCAGCGATCGCTCTGCTGCGGGGTGCCGCTCAGCGCGGTGCCGTGGAAGGCGAAGCGGGCATCGGCGAATTTCTTCGGCAGGTAGGCGGCGGCACGGTCCAGCGCGTGGAAGGCCAGGTAGTCCTTCCACACCTCCAGTGGCTCGGTGGCGACCAGCCTGGACAGGCCGGCCACGGCCTTGGGCTGCCAGACGATGAAGTCCTGCTGCTTGCCCAGCGCGGCCGCGTCGAGGAAGGCGTTCCAGTCCATGCCGGGCGCCTTGGCATTGAAGTCGGCCTGGGTCCAGGGATTGGCACCCTTGGTCACATCATTGGTTTCTTCCTGGGTGGCATGTGCCTGCGCGATCTTCGTCTCCAGCGCGAGAATGCGTTGTGCCTTGCCGGCCGGATCGGCGACGCCGGCCAGCTGCAGCATCTGTGCGATGTAGGCCTGGTATTGCTTGCGCAGTTCGGCCATGCGGCCGCCGCCCAGGTAGAAATCGCGGTCGGGCATGCCCAGGCCGCCCTGCACCAGGTACGGCGCATTGCGGTCGGGCTGCAGCAGGTCCACCGACACCCACAGGCCGAACAGGCGGTCGGTGTAGAAGTTGGTCGCATTGAGCAGGTCGACGTCGGCGCGCACATCGCCGCCCAGGGCACGTGCCAGGCCGGCCTTGTCGGTGATGGCATCGATCGCCTTCAGCTGCGGTTCCACGGGTGCAACGCCGCGCTGCTCGATGCCGGCCTCGTCCATGTAAGCGGCGTAGTAATCGCCGATCAGCTTGTCGTCACCGCTGGCCTGGGTGTTGCCGGCGGCCCCTTCGAGAATGGCGCGGGTGTCGGCCAGGGTCTTCTCGGCAATGACGTTGAAGCTGCCGAAGCGCGACCGGTCGGCCGGAATCTCGGTGTTCTTGACCCAGGTGCCGTTGGCGAAGCCAAAGAAGTCATCGCCGGCGGCAATGCTACGGTCCATACCGCTGGCATCGAAGCCGAAGCTGCCCAGCATCGGCTTGGCCGCAGCGGGGGTGGCATCGGCCGGCGCGGTGGCCGTGGCGGCCGGCTCGGCCGGGCGGTCACAGGCGGCCAGGGACAGGCTGGCAACGATGGCCAGCGCCAGGGTGGGACGGCGCAGCTTGGACATGGACTTCTCTTGCGGCGGAAAACGCCAAGTCTAATCTGCGCCGGCCCGCCTGGCGGCCCTGTGCTGCGTCCTGTGCTGTGCAGGATCTGGCTGAACACGTGGAACCGACCTTCACGCCGTGAGCGACGTGGTGCATGCTGGACCCTGGAACCCTGCGCGGACACGGGGAGGTGGCCATGCGGGGGCGGGTCAGGCGTCAAGAATGGCGTCCACCGGCCGTTGAGGTCGGGGACGTGGAGGATTCGTTCGCGCATGAAGCCAGCCGACTGCACAAGGAACACCCGCCGATGCCCGCGCTGAAACGCGCGTTGGCCCGGCCGCTGCGCGCCATTACCTGGGGCGGAGTGCTGCTGGGCGTGCTGCTGGTCACCGGGCTGACCCTCATGCTGGTCAATGACTACCACCGCCGCCTGGAAGCGGCGCAGCGCCAGAGCCGCGCGCTGGCGGTGGGCAGCGAGCGCCTGCTGGCGCTGGAACTGCGCAACCTGGAGCGGGCCATGTCCGGCATCGCCGCCGACGCCGCCGAGCTGTTCCGCAGCGTGCCGGCGCAGGCGCCGGCCCTGCTGGATGCATCCATCGGCGGGGTGCTGGGCCGGCATGCCGAACTGCACAGCATCGCCGTGCTCGACCGCCATGGCCGACCGCTGACGGCCGGCGAGGGCGACCTGCAGCTGCCGCTGTGGACCGACCCGCAGCGTCGTGGCCAGGGCAGCGCGCTGTACATCGGCCCGCCGCAGCGGGCCAGCGATGGCGGTTGGGTGGTCCCGCTGGCGCTGCCGATGGCCGGCGAACGCTGGCTGCTGGCACGGCTGCGCTGCGGCGAACTGCAGCGCATCGTCGGTGGCCTCGACGTCGGCCCCAAGGGACTGGTCTCGATCAGCGATGCCGAAGGCTACATGCTGGCCCGCGTGCCTGACCCGCATGGCACGGTGGGCCACCGCTACGGCCTGCCACGCCGTGACCTGCTCGGCACGCAGGCAGTGGTCGAGCTGGGCAGCATGCCGGGCGTGGTGGATGGCGTACCGCGCATCCTCACCATCAGCACGCTCGAACGCAGTCCGCTGGCGGTGCAGGTGGGCCTGGCCGACGAAGACGTGCTGGCACCGTGGTGGCCCTACCTGCAGGCATCGGTGGCGATCGTACTGGCCTACATCGTGGTGCTGCTGGTGCTGCTGTATGCGGTGCGCCGAACCACCCGCAGCCAGCAGTCGATGGCCGAAGAGCTGAAGGCCGGCCACGCCGAGCTGCGCCTTGCGCACCAGGTCGGGCGTGTCTGCACCTGGTACGTGGACGAGGATGCCGCGCTGCTGCGCTGGTCACCCCTGGCGCGCGAGATCTTCGGCGTGCAGACCGATGCCCTGCCGGTGGCCGATTTCTTCGCACGCGTGCACCGCGACGACGGCGCACGCCTGCAGCAGGCCTTCGACCAGGCCTTCGCCGGCGGCGCGGTGCTCGACCAGGTATTCCGCCTGGTGCTGCCCGGAGGCGAGGTGCGCTGGGTCGGGGCACGTGGGCAGCGGGTGGAAGTGGCCGACAGCGAGCGGCGCATGATCGGTGCGCTGACCGACCTGAGCGAACGCTATCAGGCGCGCGAGCAGATGAGCGAAGTGGAACGCCGCTTCCGCCTGCTGTTTGACCGCAATCCGGCGCCGTTCTGGGTATTCGACCCGGACACGCTGCGCTTCATCGAGGTCAACGATGCCGCCGTGCGCCAGTACGGCTACAGCCGCGACGAGTTCCTGGCGATGAGCATCCTCGACATCCGCCCGCGCGAGGGCTGGGACGAGGTGCGTGGTGCCATCCAGCGCGCACAGGTGGGCGATCCTCCGGACGCGACCGTGCGCCTGCACCGGCGCAAGGACGGCAGCGTGTTCGAGGTGCGCGCACACCTGTCCAAACTCGATTTCGACGGACAGCCGGCCTGCCTGGTGCTGGCCGAGGATGTGAGCGAACGGCTGGCCTACGAGCGCGACCTGGCCTACCAGGCGCGGCACAACCCGGCCACGGGCCTGCTCAACGTGCGTGCGTTGACCGAACAGCTGGATGAGCAGGAACAGGGTTACACCATCGCCTTCGTGCAGCTGCGCGGCCTGCAGCTGGTGGCCGATACGCTTGGCCGCGAGATCGGCGATGCGGTACTGCAGTCGATGGCGACCCGGCTCGGGGGCCTGGGCGCGCGCTATGGCACGCTGGCGTTCCAGCCGGCCGAAGATTTCGTCTTGGCCATTGGTGCCGGGCACGATACCCAGCGCGTGCTGGACGACCTGCTGCAGATCGTGTCGGCGCCGATGCGCGGCAAGGACTCGCTGCACCAGTTCGAGCCGCGTATCGGCGTGGCCGTGCATGTCGCCGGTGACGGCCATGGCGCCGAACAGGTGATCGGCATGGCTGCGCAGGCCGCGCACGCGGCGCGTGCCGAGGGCAACGTGGTGGTCTGGTTCGATGCGGCGGTGACCACGCGGCTGGCCGATCGGTTGCGCCTGGCCGGGCGCATCCATGCCGCCATCGACAACGAGTTCCAGCTGTACTTCCAGCCGATCCGGCATGCCGGTGATGGCAGCCCGGCCGCGCTGGAGGCCCTGCTGCGCTGGCCGCAGGCCGATGGCAGCTTCATCCCGCCCAACGAGTTCATCCAGCTGTGCGAGGACACCGGGTTGATCCTGGCGCTGGGCCGCTGGGTGATCCGCGCCGCGGCGAAGGCGCAGCGCCGTCTGGTCGACGCCGGGTGGGGCGAGCTGCCGATCGCGGTCAACGTGTCTGCGGTGCAGTTCTTCAACAGCGACCTGGTGGCCGAGTTCACCCGCGCCCAGCAGGAATTCGGCCTGGCCCGCGGTGCGCTGCACGTGGAGCTGACCGAGAGCAGCCTGATGCGCAAGCCGGCGCAGGCGATGCAGACCATGCAGCGCCTGCATGAGCAGGGCATCAGCGTGTCGCTGGATGATTTCGGCACCGGCTATTCCAGCATGTCCTACCTGCAGCACCTGCCGCTGGACATCCTGAAGATCGACCGCAGCTTCGTGGCGGACGTGGAAACCAATCCACGCAACGCCTCGATCTGTCGCGCGCTGCTGTCGCTGGGCCACAGCATGGGCCTGACCATCATTGCCGAAGGCGTGGAAACACCGGGGCAGCTGGACTGGCTGGCCGCGCACGGCTGTGACCAGGTGCAGGGTTACCTGCTGGGGCGGCCGGCACCGCTGGAGCGGATCATCGACGCGTTGGATGAAGTCCCCGCCTGATCGGGTTCGTATTGGCCGGCCAGCGGCCGGCACTACCCGGCCGAAGCATGACGGTAGTGCCGGCCGCAGGCCGGCAAGCACCAGGTTCGGCTACACCCCGGCTTCGACCAGATGGTCGATGAAACTGCGCACCTTCGGTGCCAGGTGGCTGCGGCTGGTATAGACCGCGAAGATGCCGATCGGGGCGGCCTCCCATTCGGGCAGCACGCGCACCAGCCGGCCATCGGCCAACGCGTCTTCCAGCAGGAAATCCGGCTGCAGGATCACGCCCATGCCGGCAATCGCCGCTTCGCGCAGCACGTCGCCGTTGTTGGCGTGCAGCAGGCTGTTCACCGCGACCTTTACTTCGCCTGCGGGCCCCTGCAACGGCCAGTGGTCGCCAGCGGCCCAGTAGCTGTAGCCCAGGCACGCGTGCGCCTGCAGGTCCTGCGGGGTCTGCGGGGCGCCGCGTGCGGCCAGGTAGGCCGGCGCGGCGCACAGGCTCACCCGCGATTCGCCCAGGCGGCGGGCGATCAGGGTGGGGCCCGGCTCGCGGGTGATGCGGATGGCCACGTCGTAGCCTTCCTCGACCATGTCCACCAGGCGGTCGGACAGGGCCAGGTCCAGTTCCACCTGCGGGAAGCGTTCGCGGTAGCTGGCCAGCAACGGACCGAGGCGGGCAATGCCCCAGCTGACCGGCGCGTTGATGCGCAGCGTGCCGGAGGGCTCCAGCGCCTGCGCGCCGATGCTGGCCTCCAGCGCGTCGAACTCGGCCAGCAGGCGCACGCATTGGGCGTAGTAGGCGGCGCCGGTGCTGGTGGGGCTGACCCGCCGCGTGGTGCGATGGAGCAGGCGGGTGGACAAGCGCTTTTCCAGCGCGGCGACCTGGCGGGTAACGCCGGCGGTGGACATGTCCAGGGCCTGGGCGGCGGCGCTGAAGCCGTTGCGCTCGACCACCGCCACGAACACGCGCATCGCCTCGAGGGTGTCCATTGTTGCGCCTTCTGAAATAAATACGGTCAATCGATCGTATTTATCGGCCCGTGAAGGCGCAATAACCTGAGCCCACTCCCTTCAAGGTGCTTTCCGATGCACGCCACGACCGCTCCTGATTCGCCGCTGGCCCCGTATGGCGCCGCCCTGCTGCGCCTGGCCCTGGGCGTGCTGTTCCTGGTCCATGCGCTGACCAAGCTGCTGGTATTCACCCCGGCCGGCACGGCAGCGTTCTTCGAGTCGCTGGGCCTGCCCGGCGTGCTCGGCTACCTCACCATCGGCGTCGAGCTGGTGATCACTGTCGCGCTGCTGCTGGGCATCTATGCGCGCTGGGTGGGCCTGGTCGGCGTGCCGCTGCTGCTGGGCACCATCGTCACCGTGCACGGCGCCAACGGCTTCGGTTTCGCCAATGCCGGCGGCGGCTGGGAATACCCGGCGTTCTGGGCGCTGGCGCTGGTGGTGCTGTTCCTGGTCGGCGATGGCAAGTGGACCCTGCG
Source organism: Stenotrophomonas hibiscicola ATCC 19867 (assembly GCF_000382065.1). Classification (GTDB taxonomy): domain Bacteria; phylum Pseudomonadota; class Gammaproteobacteria; order Xanthomonadales; family Xanthomonadaceae; genus Stenotrophomonas; species Stenotrophomonas hibiscicola. Next base: position 72,321 of record NZ_KB907501.1, read on the forward strand.
TTCGCGCTGATCGCCGCCTGATCCTGCAACTGGAGAATTCCATGTCCCGCCTGCCTTCGCTGTACATCTCCCATGGTTCGCCGATGACTGCCCTGCATCCGGGCCAGGTTGGTGTGCGCCTGGCCGAGCTGGCGCGCGACCTGCCCACGCCGCGCGCCATCGTGATGGCCTCGGCGCACTGGCTGGGCCGGCAGCCGCTGGTCGGGGCGCATCCGCAGCCGCCAACCATCCACGATTTCGGCGGCTTCCCGCGCGCGCTGTTCGAACTGCAGTACCCGGCGCCGGGTGACCCGGCACTGGCCGAAGAAGTGGCCGGCCGCATCGCCGCCGCAGGACTGCCAGTGGCCATCGACCCGCAGCGTGGCCTCGACCACGGCGCGTGGGTACCGCTGCGGCTGTTGCGCCCGCAGGCCGACATCCCGGTGGTGCCGGTGTCGATCCAGCCGCTGCTCGGCCCCGAGCATCAGTTCGCGCTGGGCCGCGCGCTGGCACCACTGCGCGAACAAGGCGTGCTGCTGGTCGGCTCGGGCAGCATCACCCACAACCTGCACGACTGGGGCGACTACCAGGACGGCAAGGAAGCGCCATACGTGCGGCCCTTCATCGAGTGGGTGGAGCAGCGCCTGGCCGCCGATGATCGCCAGGCCCTGTTCGACTACCGCCGGCAGGCGCCGTTCGCCGAACGCGCGCACCCGACCGACGAGCACCTGCTGCCGCTGTTCTTCGCGATGGGCGCAGCCGGCGAGGACAGCTTCGGTGCGCGGCGCATCGATGCCGGCATCGACGCCGGCTTCCTCGCCATGGACCTGTACCGCTTCGACGGGGCATGAGCCGGGGCTGACGCGCGACCGCCCCGGCCGTCGCGCTCATGGCCGCATGTGGTAGTTTTTTCCGGGTTTCCGGCGCTGGCCTTCGAGCCTCCCCGCGCGCCGCTTCCTGGAAGAAGCATGCATACCATTGAAGTCGTCCTGGCGATGCTGGTGGCCGTTGTCGCCAGCGGCTACCTGGTTCGCGTCCTGCCGTTCTCGTTGCCGCTGCCGCTGGTGCAGATCGGCCTGGGCGCGGTCATCGCCGGGGTGTTCAACCGCGGCCACGCGCTGGAGCCGGAAGTGTTCTTCCTGCTGTTCCTGCCGCCGCTGCTGTTCCTTGATGGCTGGCGCATCCCCAAGCAGGGCCTGTTCCGCGACAAGGGCGCGATCCTCGAACTGGCGTTCGGCCTGGTGGTGTTCACCGTCATCGGCGCAGGCTTCCTGATCCACTGGCTGATTCCGGTGATGCCGCTGGCGGTGTGCTTCGCGCTGGCGGCGATCGTGTCGCCGACCGATCCTGTGGCAGTGGGGGCGATCGCCTCCAAGGCGCCGATTCCCAAGCGCCTGATGCACATCCTGGAAGGCGAGTCGCTGCTCAACGATGCATCGGGCCTGGTCTGCTTCCGCTTCGCGGTGGCTGCGGTGATGACCGGCACGTTCTCGCTGGCCACGGCCTCGCTGACCTTCGTGTGGGTGGCCGTGGCCGGCCTTGCGGTGGGCGTGGCGGTCACCCTTGGTGTGTCGACCTTCCAGCGCTGGCTGTGGCGCCGCTTCGGCGAGGAGCCGGGCGCGGCGATGCTGGTCAACCTGCTCATTCCGTTCGCGGCCTACCTGCTGGCCGAAGAGATCCACGCCTCCGGCATCCTCGCCGCGGTCGCCGCCGGTATCGCGATGAGCTACGTCGAGCTGACCGGCCGCGTCTCCGGCAGCATGCGCGTGCAGCGTGCCGGGGTCTGGAACATGCTGCAGTTCAGCTTCAACGGCATCATGTTCGTGCTGCTGGGCGAGCAGCTGCCCGGTATTGTCGAACGTGCCACCACCACCATGAACGAGACCGGCCACCAGAGCGCGTGGTGGCTGCTGGTGTACGTAGTGGTGATCAACCTGGCGCTGGTCGTGCTGCGCCTGCTGTGGGTGTGGCTGTCGCTGCGCTGGAACCTGCTGCGCGCGCGTCGCCGCGGACTGGAGCGGGGCGAAGCGCCGAACTGGCGCATCGTGGTGGCGACCTCGGTGGCCGGCGTGCGTGGTGCGATCACCCTGGCCGGCGTGTTGACCCTGCCGCTGTTCCTGCCTGATGGCAGTGCGTTCCCGGCACGTGACCTGGTGATCTTCCTGGCCGCCTCGGTGATCCTGTTCTCGCTGCTCGGCGCCAGCATCGCGCTGCCGCAGCTGCTGAAGGGCCTGCAGCTGCCGGCCGATTCGGGTGAACGCAAGGAAGAGGACCTGGCGCGCCGGCTGTCGTCGAAGGCGGCGCTGGCCGGGGTCGAGCGCATGCGCCAGCAGCTGGTGATGAACCAGAACACCGAGAACGTGCAGCTGTACAACGATGCCGCCTCGCGGGTGAGCCTGCTGTACCAGCGGCACCTGGAGAAGGACAACGACGGGCCCGACGTAGACCCGGAGAAGGTGCGGCGCATGGAGCTGGGCTACCGCCAGCTGCGCAGCGCCGGCCTCAACGCCGAGCGCGAGGAACTGTTCCGGCTGACCCGGCGCGGGGTGATCTCCGATGAGATCTCGCGGCGCCTGATCCGCAACCTGGACCTGCTGGAATCGCGCAAGCGCGAATGATGCCTGGGACCGGGCGTTGCTGACGCTGACGCGGATTCCGCCCTGGCATGTAGAGCCGAGCCCATGCTCGGCTACGCTTGCTTCAGGCGTCATGAACCCGGAACGAAAAGCAGCCGAGCACAGGCTCGGCTCTACATGCCGGTGCCGGTTATTCCGGTTTCTGGTCCAGGAAATACACCTCGACCTTGCCCTTGACCTTGATCGTCATCGGGTTGCCGCGGCGGTCACGGGCCTTGCCGGCCTGCACGCGGATCCAGCCTTCGCTGACCGAGTATTCCTCGACGTTGTCGCGCTCGATGTCGTTGAAACGCACGCCAACGCCGCGCTCCAGCGCCTGCGCATCATGGAAGGGGCTGGCCGGGTTGATCGCCAGGTGGTCGGGAGGGGTATCGCTCATCGCTTCATTCACAGTGACGGCCACCAAGGCCGGCTTCAGCGGCACAGGATAAACCGTAGAATGCCGACCTGCCCCAGAGGACGTTCCGCCATGCCCGACAACAGCGACTATTTCGACTTCGAGGAAGACATCCACGACTTCGACGAGGAGGGCTTCGAGGCGCGGGTCTGGAACCTGCTGGTGCTGATCAACCCGGGTGACGAAGAGTTGGCCCTGCAGCAGTTCAACCGCTGGCGCGAGCACCTGGCCGAGGACGGTCAGCCGCTGGAAGCGGACAGCGACTGGCTGCCGGCGCTGTTCACCGCCATCGCCTGGCAGTCCGGTTTCGATGTGGAGCGTGAGGACCTGGAGTCGCTGCAGTCGGCGGTGAACGAGCTTTCGGCGCGCTTCAACCTGCAGCTGGACTGGGGTGGCGACCTGGACGACGAGGACTTTGCCGAAGGCCTGGACGGCGTGCAGCTGATGGCCACCGCCTTCGACCGCCTGCGCGAGCACAACTACACGCTGTGGAGCGTGGATGCCGGCAGTGATGGCTTTACCGGGGTGATGGCGCTGACCCGCGACGATGACGCGATGCTTGCGCTGTGCTCGCTGCTGAACGTGGAAATCCGGCTGGGCAGCGACCCGTTCTGATCGGGCCTGTAGAGCCGAGCCCACGCTTGGCTGCATTTCGCGTAGAGCAGCCGAGCATCGGCTCGGCACTACAGGAGGCACACGGCAGCCGAGCCTACGGCCGGTACTGCGCCCGGGCGTTGGCAATCACCGCCTTGACCAGCTCGCGGTCGGTGTGCCGTGAGATCGCCCGGGCGCCGAGCGCGATGGCCTGTGCGCGCAGCCCGGCAGTGACATCGTAGTGGGCGCCGCTGGCCTTGTTCTGGAAGGCGCGCGGTGGGATGCCGAGCTGCGCGGCCATTGCGTGCAGCTCGGCCAGGGTGTCGGCCATCAGGTGCGCCCAGCGCTGTCCGCGCCAGGGATGCACCGCGTCATCGACGTAGACCGTCACCGCCGCGGCCGGTTCAGGCCTGCGGCTTGCTGTCGCTGTCAGCGGCCGGGGCGGCCTCGGCAGCGGCTTCTTCGGCCGCGTCGCCCTCGACGGCTTCGCCTTCTTCGCCTTCAGCAGCGTCGACGCCTTCGAACTCGGACACCAGCTTGTCCAGGTATTCGTCGGCGGTCTGCTCGGATTCGGCCGCCAGGGTGTCCAGCAGCTTCTGCAGCAGTTCGGAGTACTCCAGGTTGACCTTGCGGCCTTCCTTCTCCTGCACGTTGGCCAGGTGCTTGAGCATGGCCAGCATCGGCACCGGGTTCTCGGCGTTGCCCATGGTCTGGCCGCCGATGGCCAGCAGCCACTCACGGCCCTGCAGGCCGATTGCCGCCACCACCTGGCCGTCTTCGTTGGTCAGCACGGCATGGTTCTGCACCTGCTGCTGCGCGTTCAGGCGGAGGAACGGGCGCTTGCCCTGCTGCTTCTTGCGCTTGTCGCGCTTGGCCTTGGAGTTCTGGGACATGGGGGTGAAATCACCTGGAAACGGAAAGACCGCCATTGTAGCGGGTGCGGCGTGGTGCGCTCGCCCGGCATGGCCCTGTGGATTCGGACCAAGGCGCGCACCCACAGCTTATTCCGCTTGCCCCTGCGCGGCCTGCACGTCCGGGTCGGCGGTGGGCGCCGACAGCCCCACCTGGGGGCCGGCACCCGCCAGCGCTGCCTCCTCGGCGGCCTTGGTCATCACCACGATGCTGATGCGGCGGTTGATCGGGTTCTGCGGGTCGGCTTTATCGAACAGCACCGATGAAGACAGGCCGACCACGCGGGTGATCTTGCTGTCCTCCAGGCCGCCGTCCACCAGTGCACGGCGTGCAGCGTTGGCGCGGTCGGCGCTCAGTTCCCAGTTGCCGTAGCCGCGTGCGGCCGAATAGGCGGTGATGTCGGTGTGGCCGGTCAGGCTGATCCGGTTCGGCACGTGGTTCAGGTAGTTGGCCAGCTCGTGCAGGATCTGTTGCGTGTACGGCTTCAGCGTAGCGCTGCCGAGGTCGAACATCGGCCGGTTCTGCTTGTCCACGATCTGGATGCGCAGGCCTTCCGGAGTCAGGTCCAGCAGCAGCTGGTCCTTGAAGGGTTCCAGTGCCTGGCTCCGGCTGATCGCTTCCTGCAGCTCCTTCATCAGTGCTTCCAGCTGCTGCTTGTCGCGCTGCTGTTGGTCCACCGGTTGCGGCACTGCTTCCTTCTGGTTCTGGAAGGGATCGTTGCTGCTGCCCCGCGAGATGTCGGTGGCGCCGCCCAGCTTGATCATCGATGTGCTGGCGCCGCCCGGGCCGGCCATGCCGGGTGCCGGCGTGGCACTCTGCCCGCTCAGCGGGCTCGGGTTGCGGAAGTACTCGGAAATGGCCGCACGGTCGTTCTTGTTGGTGGTGGCCATCAGCCACAGCACCAGGAAGAAGGCCATCATCGCGGTCACGAAGTCGGCATAGGCCACCTTCCACGACCCTCCGTGGTGAGCGGCGTGGCCGGCCTTCCTGACCCGGCGGACGATGACGGTGGGCTTGTTCTCGGCCATGGCTTACTTGACCGTCTTCAGGTGCTGCTCGAAATCGGAGAAGGCCGGGCGCACGTTCGACGGCAGCGTCTTGCGGGCAAATTCCAGCGCGATCTTCGGGTTGTAGCCGCGCAGGCAGGCCAGCAGGGCGGTCTTGACCGATTCGTAGATACGGCTGTCCTGCTCGGCGCGCGCTTCCATGGCGGCGGCCATCGGGCCGACGAAGCCATAGCCCAGCAGGATGCCGAGGAAGGTGCCGACCAGCGCACCGGCCACGTGGCCACCGACCTCGACGATGTCGCCGCCGATCGAACCCATGGTGATGACGATGCCCAGCACCGCAGCCACGATGCCGAAACCGGGCAGTCCGTCGGCGACCTTGGTCAGCACCTGCGACGGCGCCATGGCTTCAGCGTGGTGCTTTTCCAGCTCCAGTTCCAGCAGCGGTTCCAGCTCGTGCGGCTCGATGTTGCTGCCGATCATCAGGCGCAGGCAGTCGGTGATGAAGTCGATCAGGTGGTGGTCGGCCTGCACCTTGGGGTAATTGCTGAACAAGGCGCTCTCGGCCGGGCGTTCGACATGGTCTTCCAGTGCCATGAAGCCTTCGCGGCGCGCCTTGTTGAGCAGTTCATAGAGCAGGCTGAGGACATCGATGTAATCCTGCTGCTTGTAGCGCGGGCCCTTGAACACGCCGACCATGGCCTGCAGGGTCTGCTTGACCGTCTTGGCCGGGGTACCGACCAGGAACGCGCCGAGCGCGGCGCCGCCGATGATGACCAGCTCGTAGGGCTGCCAGAGGGCACCCAGGCGGCCGTGGGCACCGAGGTAGCCCCCGATCACGCTGATGATGACGACCAGGAATCCAACGATGATGAGCATGGGGCGACGCAGGGAGAGGGGATATCTCCTTGTCGGCCCGTCGCCCGGGTTTCTGAAGAGGGAATTCTGTGAAATCGGTCAGCGGGGTGTTTCAGCCGGCCACGCCGCTTTCCGCGCCGCCACGCTGCAACGGATCGGGCCAGGGCTCGCCATTGCCGACGAAGGAAAGTGAGACGGAGTTCAGGCAGTGGCGCTCGTAGGTGGGCGGCGGACCGTCGGGGAACACGTGGCCCAGATGGCTGCCGCAGCGCGCGCAGGTGATCTCGGTGCGGACCATGCCGTGGCTGGTGTCGCGGATCTCGCGCACGTGCGCCGGGTCGAACGGGGCGAAGAAGCTGGGCCAGCCGGTGCCGGAATCGAACTTGGTGCTGGAGCGGAACAGCGGCAGCGCGCACAGCCGGCAGCAGTAGACGCCCTCGCGCTTGTTGTCGAGGAACACGCCGCAGAACGGCGCTTCGGTGCCGTGCTGCAACAGCACGCGGCGTTCCTCGCTGCTGAGGCCGGCGACCAGCGCCTCGGTCTGGGTGGCAGTGGGGGGCGTCAGATCGAAGGCGGTCATGGCGGCGCTCCGTGGGTCGATGGCCTGGGGATGCCGGAAAACGTGGGGGTGCCGGCGCGCGCTTGCAAGTGTGATGGCCGTTCATGGGTGGCACACGGGTGCGGGAGCAAGGTGGGTGTCATAGACGCCGGAGCGTGCCATGAAGCCGACCCTTCCCCTGCTGTTGATCGCCCTGTTGCCGGCACTGGCGCTGGCCCAGGTGCCCACCCCCGACCCCACGGCCACCCGCAGCGGGACCACCGTGGCGCCGCAGCCGGTGGCGCCACCGCCACAGGCGGCCCGGCCGCAGCCGCAGTTGCTGCCTACGCCGCAACCGGCGCAACCAATCAAGTCCACCGGTCCGGCCCAGGTCGCGCCGCCGTCAGCACCGAGGCCGGCCGACAAGGTCTATGACCGCAATAGCCGCATCGTACCCGGCGTGCGACCGGCCGGCCCGAACCGCGTGTTCGACTCGCGCACCGGCCGCTACTACGACAGCGTGCCGGCCGGCGATGGCCAGCAGATCAAGCGCTGAACCCTGGTGCCACCAAGGTTGGCTGCTGGCTGGCGCTGAGCGGGCTGAACGCGCGAAAACAGCGTCCAGCCGATCACTGCTTTTTCGCCTGCGATTAACCGTTCCGGGGCCACCGTGGCCCTGCGCCGGCATCCCGCCGCCGCATGTCCTTCGTCCACTGGATCGCGACCATGAAAAACCAGCAGAACCGTCATCCCGGCAAGGAACCGCAGGGCCGCAACCCGCAGCAGCAACAGCAGCAGCAACAGCAGATGGAGCCGCAGCAGCACAAGGGCGGCAGGCAGCAGGAACAGCGCCCGCAGAAGCATCCGCAGCAGCGCTGACTGTCGCCATGATCGGGGTCAGACCCCGCTGTACGGGATCTGGCCCCACCCTGCAGCAGCCTCAGTCCGGAATCGGCAGGCTCAGTGTTTCCTTCACTTCTTCCATCACGATGTAGCTCTTCGACTCACGTACATGCGGCAGTGTCAGCAGCGTGCTGCCGAGCAGCTTGCGGTAGGAGGCCATCTCGCTGATCCGCGCCTTCAGCAGGTAATCGAAGTCGCCCGATACAAGATGGCATTCCAGTACGTTGGGCAGCTTCAGCGCGGCGCGCCGGAACTCCTCGAAGATGTCGCCGGATTTGTACGCCAGGCTGATCTCCACGAACACCAGCAGGCTCGCTTTAACTGCGGCCGGGTCGAGGTGGGCGTGGTAGCCGGTGATCACCCCTTCGCGCTCCAGCCGGCGCACGCGCTCTGTGCACGGGGTGGTCGACAGGCCCACCCGCTCGCCCAGTTCGGTGAAGGAGATGCGGCCCTCGGCCTGCAGGATGCGCAGGATCTTGCGGTCGATCTTGTCCAGTTCGCGGATCCGGGTGGCCATGACCGTCAACCTTCGGGAGTGAATTGAAGTGGAACATCCTGCCGGTTGATTTCAAAACAGGCAAATCAACTGGAAATGGCTGTCTATACTTCCCCAATTATGGTCCCTGTGCGCTCCAGTGCAGGGAATGATCGGGTTGGAGAAGTCCCATGCGAGTCCTAGTTCTCGGCAGCGGCGTGATCGGTACCACCAGTGCCTGGTACCTGCGACAGGCCGGGTTTGAAGTCACGGTCATCGACCGCCAACCCGGCCCGGCGCTGGAAACCAGCTTCGCCAATGCCGGCCAGCTGTCGTTCGGCTACACCTCGCCGTGGGCGGCCCCGGGCGTGCCGAAGAAGGCCATCGGCTGGCTGTTCGAGAAGCACGCGCCGCTGGCGATCCGCCCGGGCATGGACCTGGCCCAGTACCGCTGGCTGTGGCAGATGCTGCGCAACTGCACCCACGAGCGTTATGCGATCAACAAGGCGCGCATGGTGCGCATGTCCGAGTACAGCCGCGACTGCCTGAACGAGCTGCGCGCGCAGATCGGCATCGAATTCGAAGGCCGCGACCTTGGCACCACCCAGCTGTTCCGCACCCAGCAGCAGCTGGATGCTTCGGCGCAGGACATCGAGATCCTGGCCCAGTACGGCGTGCCGTACGAGGTGCTGGACCGCGCCGGCATCATCCAGGCCGAACCGGCCCTGGCCCATGTCGATGGCCTGGTCGGCGCGCTGCGCCTGCCGCGTGACCAGACCGGCGACTGCCAGTTGTTCACCCGCCGGCTGTCGCAGTTGTGCATGGATGCCGGCGTTGAATTCCGTTTCGACCAGGACATCACCGGCCTGGAGTTCGATGGCGACCGCATCACCGGCGTGCGCATCGACGGCAAGCTGGAAACCGCCGACCGCTTCGTGGTCGCGCTTGGCAGCCACTCGCCAGCGCTGGTCGCACCGCTGGGGATGCGCCTGCCGGTGTACCCGCTGAAGGGCTATTCGCTGACCCTGCCGATCACCGACCCGGCGATGGCACCGACCTCGACCATCCTCGATGAGAGCTACAAGGTGGCGGTGACCCGCTTCGACGACCGCATCCGTGTCGGTGGCATGGCCGAAGTGGCCGGCTTCGACCTGTCGCTGTCGCAGCGCCGCCGCGAGACCCTGGAACTTGTGGTCAGGGATCTCTATCCGAAGGGCGGCGACCTGTCGCGCGCGCAGTTCTGGACCGGCCTGCGCCCGGCTACGCCGGACGGTACGCCGGTGATCGGCGCCACGCCGTTCCGCAACCTGTACCTCAACACCGGACACGGCACGCTGGGCTGGACCATGGCCTGCGGCTCGGGCCGCTACCTGGCCGACCTGATGAGCGCGCGACAGCCGCAGATCAGCACCGAAGGGCTGGATATTTTCCGCTACGGCCAGTACGGTCACGCGCCGCAACACGAGAACCGCACATGCGTCCTGCCCGCGCGCTGATCGATCTGGGCGCCCTGCGCAGCAACTACCGCCTCGCCCGTGAACTGGGCGGTGGCAAGGCGCTGGCGATCATCAAGGCCGATGCCTATGGGCATGGCGCGGTGCGCTGTGCGCAGGCGCTGGAAGGCGAGGCCGATGGCTTCGGCGTGGCCACCATCGAAGAGGCATTGGAGCTGCGCCAGGCCGGCATCCGTGCGCCGATCCTGCTGCTGGAAGGCATCTTCGAGCCGAGCGACATGACGCTGGTGGCCGAGCATGACTTCTGGTTCGCCGTCGGTTCACCGTGGCAAGTGGAGGCACTGGCGGCGTTCGACAGCCCGCGCCCGTTGACGGTGTGGCTGAAGCTGGACAGCGGCATGCACCGCCTCGGCCTGGACGTGGACAGCTTCCGCGCGGCGCACGCGCGCCTGTCGGCGCTGCCGCACGTCGAACGCGTCGTGCTGATGACCCACCTGGCGCGTGCCGACGAGCTGGACAGCGAACGCACCCACGAACAGGCGGCGACCTTCGCCCGCGCCATTGATGGACTGGCAGGCGAGACCAGCGTGTGCAACTCGCCTGCGCTGCTGGGCTGGCCGGATGTGCGCAGTGATTGGGTGCGCCCGGGCCTGATGCTGTACGGCGCCAACCCGCTGCCGGACAACACCGTGTTGACCGAGCGGCTGCGCCCGGTGATGACGATGCAGTCGAAGGTGATTGCCGAGCGCTGGATCGAAGCCGGTGAACCGGTGGGGTATGGCGCGCGTTTCGTGGCCAAGGCGCGCACCCGCGTGGGTGTGGTTGCACTCGGCTATGCCGACGGTTATCCGCAGTTCGCTCCAAACGGCACTCCGGTGCTGATCGACGGCCAGCCCGGTGCGCTGATCGGGCGCGTGTCGATGGACATGCTGACGGTGGACCTGACCGCGCATGCGCAGGCCGGCATCGGCAGCGTGGTGGAACTGTGGGGTTCTGCGCCGACCCTGTCGGAGCTGGCGCCGCGCTGTGGCGTGAGCGCCTACCAGCTGCCGTGCGCGGTCAAGCGCGTGGCGAAGGTGTACGTGTAGCGCCGAGCCCGCGCTCGGCACCGGTAGCGGCCGACCTCGATCGGCGCCGTGAATGCGTGTCGACCAAGGTCGACACCTGCCGGGGGACCTAACGCGCGGCGGTCGCCTGACTGGCCAGCTGGCGCTTCACCCAGTCATCGATCAGGCGCTTCTCGTAGCGCAGTGGATCGCTGTCGCTCTTCAGTCCCACGTTGTGCAGGTAGCCGGTATCGCTGAGACGCGCATCGCCCTCGCTGACAATACGGCCGCTGGCATCCTTCAGCGTGTACTGCAGGGTGATCCGTGGCGGGTAGATGTCGCGCATGATCCGGATGTCGCGGCCACGCGGACCGTGCCAAGGCTCGTAGTCACCGGCACGCTTGATGTCGACGAGGGTCACATCGAGGGTCTGTCCAGGCTGCAGCGGCTTGGCTGCGGTGGTCTGCAGGTAGCGGGCCAGCTGCTGCACCCAGTCACCGCGTTCGGCCTCGAAGCGGTTGCTGCTCTGGCGTATTTCGGTGAACTTGGCCGGATCTTCCCATTTCACGCTGACCGGTCCATCGGCCTGCAACGCACGCGGCGCGTCTGCGTCGGTCACGGTGCGTGGCGCAGCATTGGCGCCACCGGCCGCCAGGGCGCCTGCCAGCAGGGCAATCGCGAGTGAGCGTTTCATGACGGTCTCCTGCGTCCCCGCGCTGGGGGGGGGTGTTGATCACGGATCGAGTGTGAGCCTGCTGCCGGACGACCGCAATGGCCGATTGCGTCGTGGGCAAGAGCGGTTGCCGCCAATTCATCGACGTCAACCATGACTGACGGCGCTTGACGCTGTGAATACGCCCTTTGGAAGATGCTGTGCTCCCAACCTGGCCTGCAAAGACCCCCTTGTCCACACTGCCGCCCCTCGTGGAGCGCCCACCGATGCTGGTGCCGGCGCCAGAACCCGACCTGCATCGTGGCGTGCTTGAGCGCATCAACGCCGGCTTCTGCGTGATCCAGGTGCTGTTCGAGGGTGATCGTGCGGTCGACTATTGTTTCATCGAAGTCAACGACGCGTTCGAGCGCCACACTGGGCTGAAGGACGCGCGTGGCAAGTGCATGACTGCGCTGGAACCCAACCACGAGCAGGACTGGTTCCGTATCTATGGCGAAGTCGCACGCAGCGGCCGCCCCGCTCAGTTCGAGATGGAAGCCCGTGCGCTGGGCCGCTCGTTCGCGGTCGACGCGGTGCGGGTGGGGCGGCCGGGAGAAGACAAGGTCGGCATCCTGTTCTTCGACATCACCGCGCGCAAGCAGATGGAAGTGGAGCTGGGCGAAAGCGAAGCCCGTTTCAGCGCGCTGGCAGACGGCCTGCCGATGCCGGTGTGGGTGCTCGATGAGCGCGGCCATGCGCGTTTCGTCAACAGTGCCTTCAGCGAGTTCTTCGGTGGTGATGAAACGCGTGTGCCGGAAGATGTCTGGCGCGGTCTCGTGCATCCGGATGACGCGTCCGTGTTCGAATACGAACTGCAGGAAGCGCTGAAGGCGCAGCGTTCGATGCACGCGCTGGTGCGTGCGCGGCGCGCGGATGGCCAGTGGCGCTGGCTGGAGATGAACGCCCGCCCGCGTTTTTCGCGGATGGGCCGCTTCATCGGCCTGGCCGGCAGCAGTCCGGATGTCACCGAACGACGCGAAATTGAACTGGCCCGCGAGGAGCTGCTGCAGTCCGAGCGTGCCGCGCGCAGCGCTGCGGAGAACATGGCGCGGCTGAAGGACGAGTTCCTGGCCACGCTGTCGCATGAACTGCGTACGCCGCTGACCACCATCCTGGGCTGGAGCGAACTGCTGCTGCAGCGCGTGGACAACACCAGTCCGCTGTACAAGGGCCTGAACGTGATCGCCAACAGCGCCGGTGCGCAGAAGCGGCTGATCTCGGACATGCTCGACCTGAGCAGCATGCTGCTGGGCAAGGTGCAGCTGGAGGTGGAGATACTGGACCTGCGCGACCTGCTGAGCGAAGCCATCGGCGCGCAGGAGCTGGTCGCCGAAGGCAAGGCGCTGGATGTGAGCCTGCTGCTGCCGGAACAGCCGTGCCTGGTGCTGGGCGACGCCACCCGCCTGCAGCAGGTGTTGTGGAACCTGCTGTCGAATGCGATCAAGTTCACCCCGGCCGAAGGCCGCGTCGACCTGCAGCTGCAGGCCGATGGCAACCACTGGGTGATCACCGTGCGCGACACCGGCGACGGCATCGCGCCCGAATTCCTCAACCATCTGTTCAGCCGCTTCCGGCAGGCTGATGGCACCACCACGCGCCGTCATGGCGGTCTCGGCCTGGGCCTGGCGATCGTGCAACAGCTGGTCGAACTGCATGGCGGCACGGTCACTGCCGCCAGCGAAGGGCATGGCCACGGCGCCACCTTCACCGTGCGCCTGCCCCAGCACCTGCCGGATGCAGAGCGCCGACCGCTGCGCGAAGTGATCAGTGGGCCGATCCTGGAGCCGGTGGTCGTCGAACCCTATCCGCTGCGCGGCATGCACGTGCTGGCGGTGGAGGATCAGCCGGAAGTGCTGGAATACCTGCGCCGCATGCTGGAAGAGCAGGGCGCCACCGTATCGGCGGCCAGCTCGGCCGGCGAAGCGCTGGCACTGCTGGCCGACACCGGCCACCTGCAGTACCACGTGCTGCTGACCGACATCGGCATGCCGGGCATGGATGGCTATGGGCTGGTGCGCACCTTGCGCGAGGACATGGGCGTGGACGCGGCGACCTTGCCTGCGGTGGCGGTGACTGCACTGGCGCGTGCCGACGACCGCCGCCGCGCGCTGGCCTCGGGCTTCCAGGAGCACGTCGCCAAGCCGTACTCGGTGGCGCAGCTGGTGGCTGCCGTGCGCAAGGTGCAGGTGGCGCGCGCGGACAGCGCGCTGCACTGAGCATTCACGGCCGATCGGCGACCCTGCAGTCAGGAGGTCGCCGATGTCCCGCATAGCTCCACGTATCCACACCGATCCGGCGCAGATCGCGCGCCTGGAAGCCCTGCTGCCGCAGCTGGATGGCGAAACGCAGGTGGAACTGATTCTGCACGATGGCCGCCGCCTGCTCGGCACGGTGGCCGTGAGGCCAACTGTGCAGCAATACCGCAACGCCGCGGGTGATGAAGGCAGCAACGGCCAGTTGCGCCTGGATGACTACGACACGCCGGTGCAGCAGCACCATGTGTGGCTGGATGAGATCGCCAGTATCAACCGCCTGCCACCCAAGGCGCCTTGATCCGATGTAGAGCCGAGCCCACGCTCGGCTCTGCCGCCGCCCGAGCGTGGGCTCGGGCGCTACAGATGTGTCAGTGCTCGAACAGGGTCGGCGTCGCCTCGAACCGGCGTGCGTACGCCCGCTCCTCTGCAACCCTCGCCACCTCGTCATCGGCCAGGTCCGGTGCCCCATAGACGGCGTAGGCAACGCTGCCGTCGGCGCCATGACCGACCTGGTGGAGCCGGTAGCGCGAGTGGCCGCCGCCGGTGTCCTCGGGGTAATGCACGGGCGGATGGCTGCCTTCCAGGTCCATTTCACTGTTGTCGACCACGCCACCGACGAACAAGGCTCGCATGCAGGTTCTCCTGGGTTTCCGGGGGAGCCTCTACCCTGAACGTTTCAATGTTGCTGGCAGATCAAAGCCCCGTTCGGGTTTCGCAAAGCGGCTGCCGGGGCCGGCCCGGTCAAGCCGGTACAATGGACGGCCCTCACGCTTGAAGTACCCGCGCCGATGGCCTCCAGCGACGACGCCCCCCTGCAGACCCTGTTCCTGCCGTTTTCACAAGGTGCCCTGCGCTGGCCGGAAGGTCCGGTGGCCTTCCTGCGGGCCCGCGACGGCTGGCCGCTGCGCGAAGCGGCCGGCAACCGCGAGGTGCACTGTGAACAGAGCTTCGCCCCGTTCGCGCAGCCGCTGCAGCAGGCCGCCGGCTGGACCGTCAGCGGCCAGCTGGATGATGTGGCCGGCAAGGGCCGCTACCCGTTGGTGCTGGTGCTGCCGCCGCGCCAGCGCGAAGAGGCTCGTGCGTTGTTTGCGCGCGCGCTGGCGCTGGTCGCCGACGGTGGCCGCATCGTCGCCTGCCAGTCCAACAACGAAGGCGCGCGCTCCGGCGAAGGCGACCTCAAGCAGTTGGCCGGCCTCGGCGGCAGCCTGACCAAGAACCATTGCCGCGTGTACTGGACCGCCCCACTGCAGGGCCAGCACGACGCTGACCTGGCCAAGCGCTGGTCGGCACTGGACGCGGTGCGCCCGATCGTCGGCGGCCGTTTCCTCAGTCGTCCGGGCGTGTTCGCCTGGGATCGCATCGACCCGGCCTCGGCACTGTTGGCCGAGCACCTGCCGGCCGAGCTGGCCGGGCGTGCTGCCGACCTGGGCGCTGGCTACGGTTACCTGTCACGCGAACTGCTGGAGCGTTGCCCGAAGATCACCGCGCTGGACCTGTACGAAGCCGAGCAGCGCGCACTGGCGCTGGCCGAGCTGAACCTGGCGCCGCCGCCGCGCCCGCTGCCGCTGCGCTTCCTGTGGCGCGACGTCACCGCCGGCATCGAGCCGGGCTACGACGTCATCATCAGCAACCCGCCGTTCCACACCCCATCGCGTGCCGACCGCCCGGACATCGGCCAGCGCTTCATTGCCGTGGCTGCGCAGGCGCTGCGCCCGGGCGGGCGCCTGTACGTGGTGGCCAATCGCCACCTGCCGTACGAGCACACCCTCAACGACAGCTTCGGCGCGGTGCGCGTGGTCGCCGAGCGCGACGGCTTCAAGCTGGTTGAAGCGGTGAAGGGGAAAGGCAAGTGAAACTGGTCAAGCACATTGCCAATCTGGGCTATGGCAGCCGCAAGCAGGTGCAGTGGATGTTCCGCGAAGGCCGCATCACCGACGCCGACGGCGAGGTACTGTACGCCGACGACCAGGTGCCGCACGAGGTGATCCGGGTTGATGGCGAGCCGCTGGACCCGCCGGTGGGCCTGTCGATCGCGCTGCACAAGCCGGCTGGCTACACCTGTTCGACCAAGGATACCGGCCGCCTGATCTACGACCTGTTGCCGCCGCGCTTCCGCGACCGCGATCCGGTGCTGTCCACGGTGGGCCGCCTCGACCGCGAGACCAGCGGCCTGCTGCTGCTGACCGACGATGGCAGCCTGCTGCACCGGATCATCTCGCCGAAGTCGAAGCTGCCGAAAGTCTATGAGGTCGAATTGAGCGAGGACCTGCGCGGCGACGAGGTGGCGCTGTTCGCCAGCGGCACGCTGATGCTGGAGTCCGAGAAGACGCCCCTGCTGCCGGCTGAACTGGAAGTGCTGGATGCGCGTCGCGCGCGCCTGGTGCTGCACGAAGGCCGCTACCATCAGGTACGCCGCATGTTCGCCGCCACCGGCAACCACGTGCAGGCCCTGCACCGCAGTCGTGTTGGCGGGCTGGACCTGCAGGGACTGGACGAGGGGCAATGGCGGCAGCTCACTTCCACCGACCTGGATACGCTGTTCGCTCCATGACCACCATTGCTGCGCTGCCGTTCCTCCCCGACGCCGTCATCTTCGACATGGACGGCCTGATGATCGACAGCGAGCGCGTCTCGCTGGCCTGCTGGAGCGAGGCCGCCGACGAATTCGCACTGGGCCTGGACGAGGCAGTGTTCCTGCGCATGGTCGGCCTCGGCGACCGGGATTCGCACGCGCTGCTGCGTACGCAGGGTATCGAGGACAGCGTGATCGAGGCGGTCGCTGCACGCTGCCACGAACTGTACGAAGGACGCACACAGACCGGCCTGCCGTTGCGTCCGGGCATCCTGGAACTGCTGGAGCTGCTGAAGGCGCACGCGGTACCGCGCGCGGTGGCCACCACCACGCGGCAGCCGCGTGCCAACCGCAAGCTGGCGGCGGCCGGACTGCTGCCGTATTTCGACGCGGTGATCACCAGTGGCGACGTGGCGCGGCCGAAACCGGCGCCGGACATCTACCTGCTGGCCGCGCAGCGACTGGGCCAGGTGCCTGGGCGCTGCCTGGCGCTGGAAGACTCACCCGCTGGCACGCGCGCGGCATTGGCCGCTGGCATGACCGTGATCCAGGTACCGGACCTGGTGCATCCTGACGAAGAGCTGCGCGCGCTTGGCCATCGCATTGTCGGTTCGCTGGTGGATGCGCACGCGTTGCTGCTGCCGCTGCTGCCGAAGTAGCGGTGGGTGCCGACCGCCCCTGACGGTGGGTGCCGACCGTTGGTCGGCACGCCTGCCCCCATCACACCCGCCCGAACACCAGCGCGGCGTTGGTGCCACCGAAGCCGAAGCTGTTGGACATCACCGTGTCCAGCGTCTGCGCGCGGCTTTCGCGCAGGATCGGGAAGCTCTCCACCTTCGGGTCCAGTTCGCCGATGTTGGCCGAACCGGCAACGAAGCCATCGCGCATCATCAGCAGGCAGTAGATCGCCTCGTGCACGCTGGCCGCACCCAGCGAATGGCCGGACAGCGCCTTGGTCGAGGACAGCGGCGGCACCGCATCGCCGAACACTTCGCGGATGGCGTTGAGCTCGGTGACGTCGCCCAGCGGCGTGGAGGTGCCGTGGGTGTTGAGGTAATCCAGCGGGCGATCGACGCCCTGCAGTGCCATCTTCATGCAGCGCACCGCGCCTTCACCGGACGGGGCGACCATGTCGGCGCCGTCGGAGGTCACGCCATAGCCGATCAGTTCGGCATGGATGCGCGCGCCGCGCGCAACGGCGTGGTCGTAGTCCTCCAGCACCAGCATGCCACCACCGCCGGCGATGACGAAGCCGTCGCGGTCCTTGTCGTACGGGCGCGAGGCGCTGGCCGGGGTCTCGTTGAAGCTGGTCGACAGCGCGCCCATCGCATCGAACATCACGCTCATCGACCAGTGCAGGTCTTCGCCGCCACCGGCGAACATGATGTCCTGCGCGCCATGGCGGATCATGTCCGCGGCGGCGCCGATGCAGTGCGCCGAGGTCGCGCAGGCGGCCGACAACGAATAGCTGACGCCCTTGATCTGGTAGGCGGTGGCCAGGCAGGCCGAGACCGTCGAGCACATCGTGCGCGGCACCATGTACGGGCCGACCTTGCGCACACCACGTTCGCGCAGCAGGTCGACCGCGCCGATCTGCCATTCGCTGGAGCCGCCACCGGAACCGGCGATCAGGCCGGTGCGCAGGCTGCTGACCTGCTCGGCGCTGAGCCCGGCATCGGCGATGGCATCGCGCATGGCCAGGTAGGCGAAGGCCGCCGCGTCGCTCATGAAGCGCTTCTGCTTGCGGTCGATCAGCGCCTCCAGATCGAGGTCGACACGACCGCCGACCTGGCTGCGCAGGCCCGCTTCGGCGTGGTCGGCCAGGGCGGTGATGCCCGAGCGCCCTTCGCGCAGCGCGGCCGAAACGGTATCCAGATCATTGCCGAGGCAGGAGGTGATGCCCATGCCGGTGATGACGACGCGACGCATCAGAAGCTCCCGGTTTCGGTGAACAGGCCGACGCGCAGGTCGCGGGCGCTGTAGATTTCGCGATCATCCACGTACATGCGGGCATCGGACTGGGCCATCACCAGCTTGCGGTTGATGACCCGGCTGATGTCGATCTCGTAGCGTACGAGCTTGGCGTCCGGCAGTACCTGGCCGGTGAACTTCACCTCGCCACAGCCCAGCGCGCGGCCCTTGCCGGGGGCGCCCAGCCAGGTCAGGAAGAAGCCGGTCAGCTGCCACATGGCATCCAGGCCCAGGCAGCCGGGCATCACCGGGTCGCCGATGAAGTGGCAGCCGAAGAACCACAGGTCCGGGCGGATATCCAGCTCGGCGCGTACCATGCCCTTGCCGTGCGGTCCGCCGTCCTCGTGGATGTCGGTGATGCGGTCGAACATCAGCATCGGATCGTTGGGCAAACGGCCGGCGGCGGTGCCGAACAGTTCACCGCGTGCGCTGGCCAGCAGCTGTTCGCGGTTGAACGCGTGGAGACGGGTCATGAAGCACAATCCTGGAAGCGGGGAAACAGGGAAACAAGCGTTCGAGGATGCCCGTGGAAACTGCGCCGATCAAACATTTCAACCGTACGCAACCGTAGTGTTTTCAATGGAATACGCGCATCCTGTTGATGTGCAACGACCATACTTCGGCGTGTGGCCCGTTCGGCACGCCCCCGCCCTTTCCGCCTGACATGACCGGACTGCGCAAGATCATCCACGTCGACATGGACGCGTTCTACGCGTCGGTGGAGCAGCGCGACGATCCGTCACTGCGCGGCAAGCCGGTGGTTGTGGCATGGCGCGGCGCGCGCTCGGTGGTGTGTGCGGCGTCCTACGAGGCACGCGTGTTCGGCGTGCGTTCGGCGATGCCGGCGCTGCGCGCCGAACGCCTGTGTCCGGACGCGATCTTCGTGCCGCCTGACTTTGCACGTTACAAGGCGGTGTCACGCCAGGTGCGCGAGATCTTCCTGCGCCACACCGACCTGGTCGAGCCGTTGTCGCTGGACGAGGCCTACCTGGACGTGACCGAGCCGAAGAGCGGCATCGAACTGGCCACCGACATCGCCCGCACCATCCGTGCGCAGATCCGTGAGGAGACGAACCTGACCGCTTCAGCCGGGATCGCGCCGAACAAGTTCCTGGCCAAGATCGCTTCGGACTGGCGCAAGCCCGATGGCCAGTTCGTGATTCCACCGCAGCGGGTGGACGCGTTCCTGCTGCCGCTGCCGGTGAACCGGGTGCCCGGCGTCGGCAAGGTGATGGAAGGCAAACTTGCCGCGCGTGGCATTGTCACCTGCGGCGACCTGCGGCAGTGGTCCCTGGTCGACCTGGAAGAGGCGTTCGGCAGTTTCGGCCGCAGCCTGTACAACCGTGCACGCGGCGTCGACGAGCGGCCGGTGGAACCGGACCAGCAGGTACAGTCGATCTCCTCGGAGGACACCTTTGCCGAGGACCTGCTGCTGGAAGACCTGGGCGAGGCGATCGTGCAACTGGCGGAGAAGACCTGGAATGCCACGCGCAAGACCGAGCGCGTCGGCCACACCGTGGTGCTGAAGCTGAAGACCGCGCAGTTCCGCATCCTCACCCGCAGCTTCACCCCGGAGCGCCCGCCGGAATCGATGGAAGAACTGCGCGACATCGCGCTGGCCCTGCGCGCCCGCGTCGACCTGCCGGCGGAGACCCGTTACCGCCTGGTCGGCGTCGGCTTGGGTGGCTTCCGCGAAAAGGAACCGGTGGTGCAGGGGGAATTGTTCGAGCACTGATCATTGCCGTGCCGACCAACGGTCGGCACCCACCAACAGCAGCAGGTTCCATCAGCAGCAGGAAACTGTCGAAGGCGGGGTGGGGCCGGTTGCGGGGGCGTGAGCCGCATGGATGCGGCGACCGAGCTTACATGGACGTACTTGCAGCGTCCCCCGCAACCGGACCCACCTCGCCATCCCACGGATAGCCAGCTGTTGCTGTTGCTTCGGCTGTTGCCGTTGCATTGAGCAGGTGCAGGGCGCAGCCCTGCAAAAGAAAACTCCCTACCTCATGGCCACTGCATCTCGCCCTTGGCCACCTTCGCGCTCAGCTCCAGCGATGCGACGCCATCCAGCTTCGGGTAGCGCGACTGCATTGCCTGCACCAGCGCCGCACTGTCCTTCGCCTTTGCCGCTTCGATATCGAACGTGCGGATGTAGTCCGCAGTGAAGCGCAGTGCACTGGCATCCAGCGCCGCACCTGGCGCGTAGTGCCCCGGCACCACCACCTTCGGCTTCAGCGCCTGCAGCTGCTGCAGGGTCTGCAGCCAGTCGGCATGTGACTTCGGCGTCTGCGTGTCGGCCATCCACACGTGCTCGCCCGCCACCACCGGAATGCCACCGACGATCGCGCGCAGCGACGGCACCCACAGCACGGTGCGGTCCGGGGTCGGTCCGTCCAGGCCGATCAGCGGCAGGCGCTGGCCTTCCAGTTGCAGGGCATCGCCCTCCAGCACCTGCGGCAGCACGATGCGCGCGGGCACGTCGGCAGCCATCTTCGGGCCCCAGTAGGCCAGCTTGCCGGCCTGTGTCTGCTGGATGTGGGCAACGGTCTGCGCGGTAGCGACGATGCGCGCCTGCGGGAACGCATCCTGCAGCGTGGCCAGGCCGAAGTAGTAGTCCGGATCGCCGTGGCTGATATAGATCGTGGTCAACTGCTTGCCGCTGGCGCGGATCAGCTCGACCAGTTTGCGCGCGTCGCTGGCACCGAACTGCGCATTGACCAGGATCGCGTCGTGGCGGCCTTCGATCAGCACCGAGGACACCGGGAACATTGCCTGCGGGCCGGGATGGAAGGTCTGCAGGTGCAGTTGGGATTTCGTCGCGGTGGTCGGCGCCGCGGTGGCCGGTGCGGCCAGCAGCGGCGCACTGGTGAAAGTGGCGGCCAGGGCGAGGGGAAGCAGCAGGGCAGCGGTACGCATGGGAATTCCTTGTCTAGAGCCGGGCCAATGCCCGGCTGCATGTTCGCGTAGAGCCGAGCGCGGGCTATGCCGGGCGTCCTTGCCCGGCCCCCTACGGGCCGTCGCAAGCGATGTTGGCAACGGCTCCTGCCGTTGCCTTCGGCTCTACAGGGAGGTAGCGCCGGGCCATGCCCGGCGGACGGCATGATCAATACGCTGCCGTGATGAT
Organism: Stenotrophomonas hibiscicola ATCC 19867; assembly: GCF_000382065.1. GTDB lineage: Bacteria > Pseudomonadota > Gammaproteobacteria > Xanthomonadales > Xanthomonadaceae > Stenotrophomonas > Stenotrophomonas hibiscicola. Next base: position 93,754 of record NZ_KB907501.1, read on the forward strand.
CTGCTTCGGGTACTTGTGCGCTTCCAGCTCGGCGACGAACGCGGCGCCGTAGTCGGCATAACTGATGCGGCTGTGGCCGCTGGCGTCGGCCAGGAAGGCCCTGGGCTGCACGCGGTAATGGCCACGCTCTTCGCCCGGGCCGATTTCGGCGGCCGGCGAGAAGAAGGTCCAGTCCAGGTCGTCCACCACCTGCAGTCGATTGAAGGCTTCTCGATGGGCCAGCGCGTATGGCTTGTAGGCCTCCGGGAAGGTGGGGGTATCGACCAGCTGCACGCCGGGTGCGACTTCCAGGCTGCCGGCACCGCCGACCACCACCAGGCGCGGTACACCTGCCTTGCGCGCGGCCGCGGCCAGCTGTGCGGCCACCTCGCCGACGCGGCCGATGTCATCGCCCGGGCGTGGGCCGTAGGCGCTGGCCAGCACGTCGTGGCCGGCGATGGCGGCGACCAGCGCGTCCTGGTCATTCAGCGAGGCGACCACCGGATGGGCGCCGGTCAGTTCGGCCGGAAGATCCTGCGCGCTGCGCACGATGACAGTGAGTTCGTGGCCGTTCGCCAGCGCGTGGCGGGCGATCTGGCGGCCGATGTTGCCGGTGGAACCGACGAGGGCGATCTTCATGGCAGGACTCCGTGGGGCGGTGTGGGGGGGACGCGGCCACTGTAGGCCGCTGCAGTCGCTCGAAAAACAGCGTATAACGCGCTTGTTTGTTGCATGGAGCGAGCATATGGACCGATTGACCGCCATGACCGTGTTCGTCGAGGTGGCCGAGCGCGGCAGCCTGACCGCAGCGGCAGAGGTGCTGGACATGTCACGGGCGATGGTCAGCCGTTACCTGGCCGAGGTCGAGGGTTGGCTGGGCGCGCGCCTGCTGCACCGGACCACACGGCGGGTCAGCCTGACCGGCCCCGGCGAAGCGGCGCTGGCGCGCTTCCGGCAGATGCTGGCGATAAGTGAGGAACTGCAGGGCGAGCTGGCCAGCGATGATCCCGAACCGCACGGCACGCTGCGGGTGACCGCCAGCGTGTCGTTCGGGCAGAGCCACCTGGCACGAGCGGTGGCCGGTTTCGTCGCGCGCCATCCTGCCGCGCGCATCGAACTGCTGCTGGTCGACCGCACCGTGAACCTGGTGGAAGAACGGGTGGACCTGGCCGTGCGCATCGCGCGCCAGATCGATCCCAGCCTGATCGCACGGCGGCTGGCGACCTGCCGCTCGGTGCTGTGCGCGACGCCGTCCTACCTGGAGGCGCGCGGTACGCCAACCGCTCCCGAACACCTGGCCGCGCACAACTGCCTGACCCACCACTACGTCGGCAAGAGCCTGTGGCAGCTGCACCGCGATGGCCGTTCGCTGTCGGTGGCTGTGGGCGGCAACATCAGTGCCAACGAGGCATCGCTGCTGCTGGAGGCGGTGCGGGCCGGTGCCGGTATCGCCATGCTGCCGACCTACCAGGTGGCGCCGATGCTGCGCAGTGGCGAACTGGTCGAACTGCTGCCCGAATTCAGTCTGGACGAGCTCGGCATTCATGCCGTGTACGCATCACGGCGACAGCAGCCCGCTATCATGCGGCGATTCCTGGACTTCCTGGGCGAGTGCTTCGCCGGCCCGGCCTTCCAGGATCTGGATTGGCGCCCGCCGGGCACGGAGGACACATGAACCATGGACAGGCCTTGATCGACCACAACCGTGCTGCCTGGGACCGCCAGGCCAGTGAAGCGCGCGAATGGTCGCGCCCGGTGGAAAGCTCAACGATTGCTGCCGCGCGCGCAGGCCGCTGGCAGGTGCACTTGACGCCGCGCGCGTTGCCGCTGGACTGGATGGGCGACGTGCGCGGCCGTCGCATCCTGTGCCTGGCCTCGGGTGGTGGCCAACAGGCACCGGTGCTTGCTGCCGCTGGCGCCGATGTCACCGTGTTCGACCTCTCCGACGGGCAGCTTGAACAGGACCGCGCGGTCGCCGCGCGCGATGGCCTGCAGCTGCGCACCGTGCAGGGTGACATGCGCGACCTGCACGTGTTTGCCAATGACAGTTTCGATGTGGTGTTCCACCCGATCTCGAACCTCTACGTCCCTGACGTGCGCCCGGTATGGACTGAATGCCGCCGCGTGCTGGCGCGCGATGGCATGCTGATGGCCAGTTTCTACAATCCGGTGCTGTTCGTGGGTGCGCGCGATCCGCAGCTGGATGCACAGGGCCTGATCCGTCCGCAGTACGCCATTCCCTATTCGGACCTGGAAGACCTGCCGCAAGCCGAACGCGAGGCGAAGCTGGCCCGTGGCGACGCATTGACCTTTGGCCACAGCCTGACCGAGCTGATTGGTGGCCAGCTGGATGCCGGCTTCGTCATCGATCGCTTCATGGAAGACTGGCAGCCGCGGCCGCGCTTCCTGATCGACCGTTATCTTCCCACCTTCCTGGCCACCCGAGCGCGCCGGATCGGTTGAGGCGAATCGGCGCGGAAACCAGCGGCGTACAATGGGGGGCCCACGTCGTGCAGGTGCCGTTCCTTGTCGTATCCCTATCCACTGGTCGTGTTCGACCTTGATGGCACGCTGGTCGACAGCGCAGCTGATATCGCCGAAGCGCTGAACCGCACGCTGGAGGACATAGGCATGGCACGCGTGCCGGAAGCCACCGTGCTCGGCTGGATCGGCGACGGTGTGCGCCGCCTGGTCGAACAGGCCGTGCATGCGGCAGGCCGCGAGGTCGACCTGGCCGAAGTGATGCCGGTGTTCATGGTTCACTACCGTGAATGCCTGCTGCGCAGCCCGCGCCTGTTCGATGGCGTGGCCGACGCACTGGCGCAGCTGCGCGCGCGCGACGTGCCACTGGCGATCTGCACCAACAAGCCCGAAGCACTGGTGCCGCCGCTGCTGCAGCACCTGGGCATTGGTGATGCGTTCGCGCTGATACTGGGCGGTGATTCGCTGCCGCAGCGCAAGCCCAGTGGCGAACCGCTGCGGCACATCGCCGCGCATTTCGCGCTGCCGGTGGAGGCGTGCCTGATGGTGGGAGATTCGTTGACCGACTACCGCGCCGCCGAAGATGCGGGCATGCCGATCGCGCTGGTGCGCTACGGCTATCCGCGCGGCCTGGACCTGGGCAGCGCGCACGCGGTGGCAGTGATCGACGACCTGCGTGAGTTGCCGGGGTTGGCCGCGGGCGTTCGGGCGTAGAGCCGAGCCCACGCTCGGCTGCTTCATTGCGTGAGCCGAGCATGGGCTCGGCTCTACAGTAGATCGACGCCATGCGTCGATGGCATCAGGAGGCGCCGGGCGATGCCCGGCGCGCGCCTTCATTTCGGCTGGTAACGCACGCTCAGCTGGTACTCGCGGCCGGGCTGGTTGAACCACGCCACGGTCTCGTAGCGGCGATCGAACACATTGGCGGCACGCGCCAGCAGCGTCCACGACGGCGTCAGCGCGTACTCGGCGCGCAGGTCCAGCGTACCGTAACCGCCGACCTTTATCGTGTTGGCCGCATTGTCATAACGCTTGCCTGAACCCTGAACCGTCAGGCCGGCGCGGAAGTCGCCGAAGCGGCGGTCGATGTCCAGGCGTGCGGTCTGCTGCGCGCGGCGCGGCAGCCAGTTGTCGAACTGGCTGCTGCCATGGGTACGGTTGCGCGGGTCGGTGTAGCTGAGCTGTGCGTTGATGTCGAAGCCGGCCAGCAACACGCCACCGGTCAGTTCGGCGCCGCGGATGCGGGCCTTCTCCACTTGCTGCATCCTGAAGGTCGCCGCATCGTAGGTAATCAGATCATCGATGCGGGTTTCATATACGTCCAGGCCCCAGTGCCAGCCCTGTCCCTGCTGCGAAACGCCCAGGTTGGCGCTCTTGGACTTCTCCGGGTTCAACGTCGGCACGCCGCTCCACGGGTCGTACAGATCGCTGAAGGTCGGCGCCTTGAACGCGGTGCCATAGCTGGCGTTGAGGCGCAGGCCGTGGCCCAGTTCCATCGCCCAGCCGGCGCTGCCGGTGGCGTGGTTGCCGAACTGCTGGTTGTCGTCGTTGCGTGCGCTGACCTGCAGCTGGTGGCGGCCGAAGCGGCCCTGGTACTGCACGAACACGCCGGTGTTGCGACGGCTGTCGACGAGGTACCCGGCGCTGCTGCCATCCAGTTTGTCTTCGCTCCAGTCCACGCCGGTGCTCAGCAGCTGGCCTTCGGCCATGCCGAAGTCGCCCTGCAGCGAGGCACTGTCACGATGGGTCTGGGCGCTGCCACGGGCATCGAAGTCGCCGAAGTTGTCCGACTCGTTGTCACTGCGGCCGACATTGGCGGTGAACGCCAGGCGTTCGGACGGGGTGTAGCGCAGCTTGCCGGACAGCACCTGCTGGCGGGTTTCCGAATAGTTGTAGTAGCCGTCGTAATGGTTCTTTCCGTCGGCACGCAATGCACTGCCTTCCACGTTCCATTGGTCGTTGAAGGTGTAGCCACCGCGCAGGCTCTTGGACAGGTTGCGGTAGCCGTCGCGGTCATGCTCGTCGGCAAAGCAGCCCGCGGTGAACACCGAGGAGGAGCCGCGGCAGGCATCGATGCCATCGGAATGCTGGTAGGCGATGTCAGCGCCGAACCAGCCGCGTTCGGTGCCGCCGCCGATGCCGCCACTGGCCTCGCGCAGTCCATTGCTGCCGCCACCGAGCTGGAAATGCGGGGCGAAGTCACCCTGGCTGCGGCGGGTGAAGATCTGGATCACGCCACCGATGGCGTCCGCGCCGTACAGGCTGGACTGCGGGCCACGCACGATCTCCACGCGCTCGATCTGTGCCAGCGGCAGGTCCTGGTACATCGCCAGGCCGAGGTCGGCGCTGTTGATGCGCACGCCATCGACCAGCACCACGGTGTGGCCGGAGTTGGTGCCGCGCAGGAACAGCGAGCTCTGCTTGCCCAAGCCGCCGGCATTGGTCAGGTTGATGCCGGCGCGGCCGCGCAGCAGTTCCTGCAGCGAGGTGGCCTGGCTGGATTCGATCTGCGCGCGGTCGATCACCTGGGCCGGCGCGATGCTGTCCTGCAGGGCGATCGGGGTGCGGGTCGCAGTGACCAGGATCTGGTCGAGCGCGGTGGTGTCATTGGCGGCCTGGGCCAGCGCGGGCAGGGCGGCCAGCACGGCCAGGGACAACATTCGGGACTGCAGCTTCATGGGGGACTCCAGGTGCCACGCACGCCCGCGTGGCGAAGGGGAGGAGCCGCGAAGGCAGGCGCGCGCCGATGCCGCAGCGCACGCCACGGTCATCCAGCGCCATGCCCACCGCATCGCGACCTGAGGCTTCCGGGCCGGTCTCCGGGCTTGCCGCCGGGCGGCGCGAGGCCACCGTCCAGGCGCCTTCCCATGCCTGAGGCACAGTGGCAGTGTTGCCCGGAACTGACGTGCTTACCGTTGCGGGGGCAGCGCCGGCCTGGCGTGGAATCACGCGTCACCGGCTTCCCGTTTCAACCTGCCGGCCGTGGCCGCAGGTCACCTGGAAGTGCGCGCAGTCTACGGCATCGCAGGCAGTCCCGTTGCGTCGCGCCTGCTCGACTGCCTTTGCTGTCACTTAGAATGGTCCCTCGATCCCGTGGTGCCGTTGCCGATGTCCGCCCGTTTTCCGCTGTCCCCGCGTTGCCTGTACGGAACGCACGCATGATCCTCGACCTGGTCCGCCATGCCGGCAACGGTCGCGATGAGTTCCTCGATGGCCGCAGCGACCCGCCGCAGCTGGCCCGCCTGCCGCAGGAACTGGTCGACGCCTACGCCGCGCAGCCCTGGGAGCGGGTGATCAGTTCGCCGCGGCTGCGCGCGCTGCACACGGCAATGGCGCTGGCCACGCCGCGTGGGCTGGACGTGGAAGCGGACGAGGAATGGGAAGAACTGGATTTCGGCGATTGGGACGGGCAGTCGCTGTTCGACCTGCCGGAGGATGCACTGGCTGCCTTCCATGCTGACCCGCATGCGTTCCCGCCGCCGAACGGCGAAAGCTGGGGCCACTTCGAGCGGCGCATCGCGCGCGCGCTGGATCGCCTGCTCGATGATGACGATCCGGTGCCGACGCTGGTGGTCAGCCATGGCGGCCCGCTGCGCATGGTGCTGTCGAAGGTCTGCGGCCTGCCGATGTCGCTGTGCTGGGCGCTGCGCATCGACCATGGCACGCGCCTGCGTGTGTGGCTGGAGCGCGGTGAGGTCGGGCTGGTGGGCGAATTGCTGGAGCTGCAGCAGCCCTGATCTGCTCTTGTAGAGCCGAGCCATGCTCGGCTGCACTTCGATCAGAAAAGCCAGCCGAGCGTGGGCTCGGCTCTACAGAAGGGCGCGGCTCAATCCTCGTCCGCGCCCTCGGCAACGCTGTCAGCGTCATCGTCGGCATCGAAGCGCTGCTCATGCACCGGGCCCGACGCCGGGCCGGCCGCCTTCAGCGGATGCGCGGCGATGCGCGCTTCATAGTCCTGTACCAGCGCATCGCGCTGCGGCTCGCTCAGTTCCTGCCAGTGGCAGTCCAGCAACGCACCTTCCAGCGAGTACAGCAGGTTCAGGCTGGGCTTGAAGCCGGCACGCTTGACCTTGACGAAGGCACCGACCGCTCCGATCGCGACCAGGTCGTCGCGGCTGCGCAGGCCGACCTGGCGCAGCCAGGCCGCGCTCTTGGGGCCAATGTTGCGCAGCTTGGGTGCGTTCATCCCAGCGCCTCGACGAACACGCGCGCAATGGCTTCCAGGCCGGCCTGGTCGTCGGCATCGAAGCGGCCCACCTTCGGGCTGTCGATGTCGAACACGCCGATCAGTTCATCGCCGCGCAGCAGCGGCACCACCAGCTCCGAACGCGAGGCCGAATCACAGGCGATGTGGCCGGGGAAGGCGTCGACATCCTCCACGCGCTGGGTGACCCGCTGGCTGGCGGCGGCACCGCACACGCCCTTGTCCAGCGGGATGCGCACGCAGGCCGGCAGGCCCTGGAACGGGCCGACCACCAGTTCCTTGCCATCGTACAGGTAGAAACCCACCCAGTTCAGGTCGGGCAGGGCGTGGTAGACCAGTGCGGAGAGGTTGGCCGCGTTGGCGATGCGGTCGGACTCGGCGTAGACCAGGCCACGGGCCTGTTCCAGCAGCTGGGCGTATTGTTCCGGCTTGCTGCCGGTGAGCGAGGCATTGGCGAACATGCCCGCAGTCTAGCAAGCGCGACGGGCCGGCGATAATGCACGCTCTGTTGCCCTGTTGGAGCCAATCGATGCCGTTGCCTGCCACGCTGCCGCCCGCCCTGTTCGTTACCGGCACCGACACCGAAATCGGCAAGACCGCGGCCAGCACTGCGCTGCTGCATGCGCTGCGCCGGCGCGGCCTGCGTGCAGTCGGCATGAAGCCGGTGGCCAGTGGCAGCGAAGACCTGGGGCAGGGCCTGCGCAACGAGGACGCGCTGGCACTGCAGGCGGCCAGCTGGCCGGTGCCGGACTATGCCGACCTGAACCCATATGCGCTGCGGCAGCCGCTGGCACCGGAGCTGGCGGCGGCCGAGGACGGCGTGCAGGTGGAACTGGCGCCGATCGTGGCCGCGTTCGCGCGACTGCGCGCGCAGGCCGATATCGTGGTGGTGGAGGGGGTTGGCGGTTGGCTGGCGCCGGTTTCGGCCACGCTGGACCAGCTCGACCTGGTGCGTGCGCTGCAGCTGCCGGTGCTGCTGGTGGTGGGCATGCGACTTGGCTGCGTCAACCATGCGCGGTTGACTGCGCAATCACTGCAGGCCAGCGGCGTGGACCGCCTGGGCTGGATCGGCAACCACATTGATCGTGCGATGCAGCGCCAGGACGAGAACATCGCCACGCTGCAGCAGCGCCTGCCGATGCCGTGCTGGGGACGGCTGCCGCATCTGCCGGGGGCGGATGGTCAGATCCTGAGTACGCACCTGCTCGACTGACCTGCTTCCTGTAGAGCCGAGCCCATGCTCGGCTCAGCGGGGACCGTCAGCGAAGGGCAGCCGAGCGTAGGCTCGGCTCTACAGGAGCTGGCGCACTGCCAGCTCCCGTGCGATCGCACCCAGCCGCTCCACCGCACCGATGAAGCGCGCATCCAGGCTCTGGCAGCACGACAGCCGCAGGCAGTGGCGGTAGCGTGCGCCGCGCGAGTACACCTGGCCCGGCATGAACACGATGTCCTCCAGCAGCGCTCGCTCGAACAGCTCGCGCGTGTCCACGCCCGGCAGTTCCAGCCACAGCAGGAAGCCGCCCTGCGGTTCGGTGGCGCGGGTGCCGGCCGGGAAGTGTTCGGCCACCAGCTGGCGCAGCCGCCCGACCTGTTCGCGGTACAGGCGGCGCATGCGGTGCAGATGGTGCTCGTAGCTGCCTGCTTCCAGATACGCGGCCACCGCATCGCCGAGCAGCTGCGGCTCGCCGCCGGTGGACTGGAACTTCAGCAGTGCGATGCGCTCTGCGAAGCGGCCGCCATCCAGCCAGCCGATGCGGTAATCCGGCGCCAGTGTCTTTGAGAAGCCACCGACCACCATCACCCAGCCATCGCGATCGAAGGCTTTCAGCAAGGGTGCCGGCGGTTCGCAGAACTGCAGCTCGGCGTACACCGCATCCTCGATCAGCGGCAGCTGCCGTGCGTTGACCAGCTCGGCCAGGTGTTGTTTGGCGGCGGTCGGCATGGTGCAGCCGAGCGGGTTGTGCACGGTCGGCATCACCACCAGTGCGGCCAGCGGCCTGTGCTCCAGCAGCGCATCCAGTGCATCCACGTCCAGTCCGTGCTGCGGGTGGGTGGGCAACTCGATGGCCTGCAGGCCGAGGTTGGCCAGCAACGGATACAGGTTGAAGTAGGACGGCGCCTCGATGCCCACCGCGTCACCGGGCTGGGTGACCGCGCGCAACGCCAGCTGCAGGGCTTCCATCGCACCATGGGTCAGCAGGAGTCGCTCGGCGTGGGTGTGCAGTCCCATGCGCGGACTGCGGCGCACGATCTGTGCCAGCAGCCGGGGGGAGCCGTTGGGTCTCGCATAGGTCTCCACCGTCTGCTGGCCGTGGCGCAGCACCTGCGCGGTATGCCGGGCCAGCTGCGCGCCGGGATAGAACTGGCGACCACGTGGGCCGGCGAAGGCCAGATCGACCACACCCGGGCGGCGCTGTGCTTCCAGTACCCGGGCCATCAGCACCTGCTGCAGCGGCGCGGTGGGCGCGGATGGGGTGTCGCGCAGCGAACGCTCCGGCACCGACAGCCGCGGCGCGACTTCGAAGCCCGCCTTCGGCCGCGGAATCACCAGTCCGGCATCTTCGAGCTGGCGATAGGCGGCAATCACCGTGTTCAGGCTGAGCCTGCGCTGCAGGGCCATCTGCCGCAGCGAAGGCAGGCGGCTGCCGACCGGAAGGCGGCCACCATGAATGGCTTCGGCCAACTCATCCGACAGCCGTTGATAGCGGGGGGGAATCATCGAGGCCTGGTCATCTGTATCCATCGAATATCCCGCCATCTGGTGCTGTACCCATGATGATGGCGAGCCTAGCATGTCGTTGTCGGCCTGGCCTGATCGGGGCACGGCCGATACTTCCCAAACGCACGGCTGGATGGCCGTGCGTCTTTTTTTGTGTGTAGAGCCGAGCCCATGCTCGGCTGCACTTCCGCCAACAGCAGCCGAGCGTGGGCTCGGCTCTACAGAGAGCACCGCCGAGCGTCGGTCAGCCCAAGGGGGAATGCCGGCTACCGCATCGGCACCAGCGCCGCCTCGCGCCGGTACAGCGCCGGGAACTGCTTGCCCAGCGCCGCAAGCTTCGGTGCGTCGTAGTAGCGGATGTAGGCGGCCTGCGGGTAGTTCGCCATGTAATTCTGGTGGTAGCTTTCGGCCGGGTAGAAGCGCTGGCCGCTGACCAGCTGGGTGACGATCGGTGCGCGGTAGCTGCCGGCCTGGCCGAGCTGGGCGATGTAGGCGCGGCTGGCTGCCCGTTGGCGGGCGTCATCGGTGAAGATTGCCGATCGATACTGGCTGCCGTGGTCCGGCCCCTGGCGGTTGAGCTGGGTCGGGTCGTGTGCCACCGAGAAGAACACCTGCATCAACTGCCCGTAGCTGACCTGGCGCGGGTCGTAGTCAATCTTCACTGCTTCGGCGTGGCCGGTCTGGCCGCTGCTGACCCGCTCGTAACGCGCGTCGGCGGCGCTGCCGCCGATGTAGCCGGACACCGCATTGCTCACGCCCTTGACGTGCTGGAACACGCCCTGCACGCCCCAGAAGCAACCGCCGGCGAACACCACGCTGGCGTGGGTCGCGTCATCGCGGAACGCCGCATCGCCCGTGGGTGCCGGTACTGCCTGGGTCTGCGCGCTGGCTTCGACCGGCGCCGCAGCCGCGCCGTGGTCGACCAGCAGCACACCGGCGATCAATGCGGTGGCCACCAGTCCGGCGACACCGGCGGCGATGCCCTGTTCAAAGGAGAGTTTCATCATGTCCTCCCGTTTCAACCAAAAGTGAAGGCATAGGCCTGCACGCCCGCATCGAGGAATTCGATCTCGAAGCGGTGCGGACCGACCGTGCCGCGCTGGCGCACCAGCTGGTACAGGCGGTGCTCGTCGACCACGCCACTGCCATCGGCATCGACATCGCTGCCGGCATCGGCGGCGGGCAGCGGCTTGCCGTCCAGCCAGACGCGAAAGCGCACCGGCGTGCCGTCGCGGGTCGGTGCCAGCACCAGGTGCAGGTCGCGCGCATGGAACTGGAAGGCAATGCGGCCACCGGCCCGCTGCAGCTCTGCGGTCTCGTCGGTAATGGTCCAGTGGCCGGACAGTCCCCACTGGTTCAACGCCAGGGTGGTCGGCAGCGTGTAGTCGAACGCGCTGTCGCTGCGCTGTCCGCCGGGTGAGGCGAACTGCTCGGCACGGGCGTGGCCGAGGTAGGTTTCCGGCGAGCGCAGGTTGCCCATGTCGGCCTGCACGGCCACGCCCTTCAGGTCGGCGGCAGCGGGATCGGCGGGTGGCGGCAGGTTCGTCTGCCCGGCTTCGGCCAGCAGGCGACGGATCACCTGTTCCGAGCGCGCGTAGTTGCCTTCGCCGAACTGGTGGCCGCGGATGTTGCCCTGCACATCGACGAAGTACTGCGCCGGCCAGTAGCGGTTGTTGAACGCGCGCCAGATCGTGTACTGGTTGTCGAGCGCCACCGGGTACTCGACCTTCAGCTGCTGCACCGCCTTCATCACGTTGCGTGGGTCACGCTCGAAGGCGAACTCCGGCGTGTGCACGCCGACCACCACCAGGCCGTGGTCACGGTAGCGGCGTTCCCATTCGTGCACGAACGGCATCGCGCGCAGGCAGTTGATGCAGGAGTACGTCCAGAAATCGACCAGTACCACCTTGCCGCGCAGCTGCTGGGCCGTCAGCGGTGGGCTGTTGAGCCAGCCGGTGGCGCCGTCCAGCGCGGGCAGGGTGCCTTCCACCGGTAGCGGTGCATCGGCTGCGGCGTTGGCACCGGCCATCATCATCATCGGCGGTGCCGCCGGCTGCGCACCGGGTACCGCATCCAGCAGGCCCTGCTCGATGCGTGCGGTGCTGACCGTCGAAAGACGGGTGAGCAGGCCGGTATCCCAGCCCAGACCAATCGCCACCACCGCCAGCAGCGCGGCCACGCCCAGCACCTTGCGCAGTACGTCGCCCAGCCCAAGCCGCGCCTGCAGCGCGCGGAACACGCGGCCACCTACCCATACCGCCAGCGCCAGCGCGCTGATCGCACCCAGCGCATACGCGAGCAGCAGCGCACTGGTACCGGCACTGGCGCCATGCAGGGCGGCACCGGTCAGCACCAGGCCGAGGATCGGCCCCGCGCAGGGCGCCCACAGCAGGCCGGTGGCGACGCCGATCAGCAGCGAGGTCCACGCGCCGCCGTGCCCCGCGGCATCCGCCGCATCGGCACGCGCGCTCAGCCGTGCGCCGACGCGCTGGAATGGCGCCAGCAGATGGTCGGCCAGTCGCGGCCACAACAGTGCCAGCGCGAACAGCGCCATCAGCAGCAGGGCGACCCAGCGTCCGACCTGGTTGGCCTGGGCCACCCATTGGCTGCCCACCGCAGCCAGGCTGGCGACCACGGTGAAGGTGAGCGCCATGCCCAGCAGCAACGGCAGCGTGCTGCGCAGGAAGGGGCGGTCGGCACGCGCGAACACGAACGGCAGCACCGGCAGGATGCACGGGCTGAGCAGGGTCAGCGCGCCGCCGAGGTAGGCAAGCAGCAACAGCAGCATCGTCAGGCTCCGGAAGCAGGGGAAGAACCGACCGGCACCCGCCAGCCGTCGGCGGTACCGTCCGTGGCGCCGGGAACGAACACCATCGCCGCACCGTTCATGCAGTAGCGCAGCCCCGTCGGGCGCGGGCCGTCGTTGAACACGTGGCCAAGGTGGCCACCACAGCGGCGGCAGTGCACCTCTACCCGCAGCATCCCAAAGGTCACGTCGCGGTCTTCGCCGATGGCGTTGTGCAGCGGTGCCCAGAAGCTGGGCCAGCCGGTGCCGCTCTCGAACTTGGTGGAGGAGGAGAACAGCGGCAGTGCACAGCCGGCGCAGGCGAAGGTGCCTTGCCGGTGTTCATTGTTGAGCGGGCTGCTCCAGGGGCGTTCGGTGCCCTGCTGGCGCAGCACCGCGTACTGCGCCGGGGTCAACCGCTGGCGCCATTGCGCATCGCTGTGCATGACCTCGAACTGTCGCGGCGGGCGCGCTTCAGCGGCCGCCGGGGCGGCGCGGCTGCAGGCCCCCAGACCGAGCAGGCCGGCAGCGGTGGCAACACCACCCAGGCCCAGCAGATGGCGGCGGGACAGGGACATGGCGGACTCCGGGAAGGGGCGACGGGGCCATGCTGCGCCCGCCCGGGTCAACGAATCCTCACGCAGGATTCAATTTTTCGTGAGGTATCGGCGGCCGCCCCGCGCCACAATGCTGCCAGCCTCCCCACTGGCCCCGAGCTGCCGATGTCGACCAAACGCGTGCTGATCGTTGAAGACGATGCCCACATCGCCGACCTGCTGCGCATGCACCTGGGCGATGAGGGCTACGACGTGGCCCATGCCGCCAGCGGCGATGCCGGCCTGCGCCTGCTGGAGCAGGAAGGTCCGTGGGATGCATTGGTGCTGGACGTGATGCTGCCCGGCGTGGATGGCCTGCAGGTCTGCCAGCGTGCACGCGCGATGGCGCGCTATGTGCCGATCATCATCATCAGCGCGCGCGGCAGCGAAACCCAGCGCATCGTCGGCCTGGAACTGGGCGCGGACGATTATCTGGCAAAGCCCTTCTCGATGCCGGAACTGGTAGCGCGGGTGCGCGCATTGCTGCGCCGCGCCGAGGCGATGGCGCAGAGCGCACGCATCGATGCCGGCGCGATCGAACTGGGCGGCCTGCAGCTGGATCCGGTCGCGCGCACCGCCTCGGTGGATGGCAACGCGCTGGAGCTGACCCCGCGCGAGTTCGACCTGCTGCTGTTCTTCGCCCGTCATCCGGACCAGGTGTTCGCGCGCATGGAACTGCTCAACCAGGTCTGGGGCTACCAGCACGATGGCTACGAACACACGGTCAACACCCATATCAATCGCCTGCGCAGCAAGATCGAGCCGGACCCGGCCAACCCGCGGCGGTTGCTGACGGTGTGGGGCCGTGGCTACAAGCTGGTCGATCCGGCCGGGGCGGCGGCATGATCAAGCCGAACCTGTGGCAGAAGCTGGCGGTGGTGACCGCTGCGCTGATGCTGGCGTGCTGCATGGCGCTGCTTGCACTGCAGATGCGGGCCAACACCCGCCACGAGCAGGAGGTGGTACAGCGGCTGTCGCTGGGCCTGGCCGAGCACATTGCCCAGCGCAGCGAGCTGATGGATACCAGCGGCATGCGCGATGCCGCCGTGCGCGCGCTGTTCGGCCAGCTGATGGCGGTCAACCCCAGCGTCGAGGTCTACCTGCTGGACGACCAGGGCCGCATCCTTGGCCACGATGCGCCCAGTGGGCACCTGGTGCGCACCCGGGTGGACGTGGCGCCGCTGCGCCGCCTGCTGGCGGGAGCACCGTTGCCGATCCTCGGTGATGATCCGCGCAGCGCCGATGGCCGCAAGGTGTTCAGTGCTGCACCGTTGATCGTGCAGGGCCGCCAGGCCGGCTATGTGTACGTGGTGCTGGTGGGCGAGCACCGGCAGATGCTGGCCGACGACCTCGCCGCCGGCAGCCAGTGGAACACTACGCTGTGGTCGGTGGCACTCGTTGGTGGCCTCGGCCTGCTGGCCGGGCTGGTGGCCTTCTACTGGGTGACACGCCCGCTGCGGCGGCTGACCCGGCGCATCCAGGCCTTCGACATCGATGCACCCACGCGACTGCCGCCGGCGGAGCCGCTGCGCCCGGGTGAGCGCGATGAACTGGTGATCCTCGAACATGCGCATGCGCAGATGGCGCAACGGTTGGGCGAGCAGTGGCAGCAGCTGCGCCAGCAGGATCTGCAGCGCCGCGAGCTGGTCGCCAACATCTCGCATGACCTGCGTACGCCGTTGTCGTCGCTGCATGGCTACCTGGAAACACTGGCGTTGAAGGACGCCACGCTGTCGCCGGACGAGCGGCGCCGTTATCTCGGCATCGCGCTGGCACAGAGTGCCAAGGTCGGCCGGCTGGCACGCGCGCTGTTCGAGCTGGCGCGGCTGGAACATGGCGAAGTGCGCCTGGAGTGGGAAGTGTTCGCGCTGCCGGAACTGCTGCAGGATGTGCTGCAGAAATTCGAGCTGGCGGCGCAGGCGCGCAACCAGCACCTGCACGCAGAGTTCCCGCCCGGCCTGCCGCTGGTGCGTGCCGATCTGGGCCTGGTCGAGCGGGTGCTGACCAACCTGCTCGACAACGCGCTGCGGCATGCACCCGAGGGTGGGCAGATCGAGGTGCGCCTGCGCGCAACCGATGACAGCGTGGAGGTGAGCGTGGCCGACGACGGCCCCGGGGTTGCGCCAGCGCTGCGCACCCAGCTGTTCCAGGCACCGGCTGCGCTGGGGGCACGGCGCGGCGAGAACGGCGGGCTGGGCCTGCTGATCGTGCAGCGCATCGTGCAGCTGCATGGGCGCAGGATCGAACTGCGTGACAGCGCGAGCGGCGCGTTGTTCGTGTTTGCCCTGCCACGCGCCGAACCGGCGGCCTAGCAGGCCGGGTCGCCCGTCACCGCACCGCCGCTTTCCAGCGGCAGTTTCAGGCGGATGCACGCACCTCCCAGTTCGGAGTCGGTCACTTCAACGTGGCCGCCATGCTTGTCGGCCACCACCTGCACCAGCGCCAGGCCGAGGCCGAAGCCGGGGCTGCCCGGATCCAGCCGCACATAGGGTTGCAGTACCTGGCCGCGCAGTTCGGGTGCGATGCCGGGGCCGTCGTCCTCCACCTGCAGGCACAGCCAGCCGTCATTGACGGTGCTGGCAATACGGATCTGCCGGCGCGCGTAACGCAGTGCATTGCCGAGCAGGTTGCGCAGTGCCAGCTCCAGCATGTGCCGGTTGACGTTGACCAGGCCCACCGGCGACAGCGCCTGCTGCACCGGCACCGGCAGCGGCGCGAACTGGGCGACCACGCCGCGCGCCAGCGCCGCCAGCTGCAGGCGCTGGCGGGTCAGCTGATGGCAGCGACCCAGTGCGGCGTACTCGACGCCGGCGTCGGTCAGGTGCTGCAGCCGATCCACATCGGTGCGCAGGCCGCCCAGCGCATCGCGCTGCACGTCGTCGAGTGCGCTGTCTTCCAGCTCGGCCAGGCCGAAACGCATCCGTGCCAATGGCGTGCGGACTTCGTGCGCCACCGCCTGCGCGAGCACCCGCTGGCTTTCCAGCAGTTGCTGCAGCTGCTCGGCCATGTGGTTGAAGGCATTGGCCAGCGGCCGCACCAGTGCGGTGCCGGCGCGCGGCGCACGCGTGTCCAGCTGGCCGTCGCGCATCCGCCGCGCCGCCTGGGCCAGCTGCGAGACGTCGCGCCACAGCCGGTAGACCATCACGTACATCGGCAGTGCCACCGCCACCATCAGGATCAGCAGCAGGATCGCCACGCCGGAGACTTCGCTGTCCTGCCAGCTTTCGTCAGGCAGCGCTTCGTCCAGCGGCCCCAGCATCAGCGCGTAGCCGCTGTCACCGATGCGCTGCAGGCTGCGCATGTGCTCCAGGTCGATCTGCACCCGGCCGTTGTTGAATGGCGGTCGCTGGCTGGACTGCAGCGCCTTCACCGCCTCGGCCAAAGGAACCAGGCGTAGGGCATAGGCGAAATCAGCGTCGAGTTCGCGGGCCAGCGCCGGCCACTGTTCACGCGGGGTTTCGGCGAAGCGATGCTGCAGCAGCGCGTGCGTGCCGCGCATCTCGGCCTGCAGGCCGGCTTCGGTGCGGTCTTCCAGCAGGGCATCCCAGGCCCACAGGCCCAGCACGATCAGCAACAGATGGGCGAGCAGGAAGCCGATGCCGTAGCGCAGGAAGTGGAAGGCGTGGCCGCGCATCGCCGACGGCGTGCGCGTCATCCCCATGCCGAGCGGCTGAACAGGTAGCCGCGGCCGCGAACGGTCTTGATCCGTTCTGGCTGCTCCGGGTTGTCGCCCAGCTTGCGGCGCAGGCGCGAGATGCGGGCATCGATCGAGCGGTCCAGGCCGTCGAAGGCGATCCCGCGCAGGCCGCGCAGCAGCGCATCGCGGTCCAGGATCTGGCCGGCGTTGCTGGCCAGCAGGAACAGCAGGTCGAACTCGGCCGTGGTGAGCTCCAGCAGGCCGCCCTGCAGGTGTACGTTGCGGGTGGAAGGGTCGATGTTCAGCTCGCCGAAGCGCAGGCTGCCGTCACGTGGCTCGACCCGGCGATGGCGGCGCAGGTGGGCACGCAGCCGGGCCAGCAGCACCCTCGGTTCGATCGGTTTGCCGATGTAATCGTCGGCCCCCAGTTCCAGGCCCAGCACCTGGTCGATGTTGTCGGTGCGGGCGGTCAGCACGCAGATGATGCCGTCATAGTGGGGCCGGATCTGCCGACACACTTCGAAACCATCCTGGTCGGGCAGGCCGACATCGAGCAGGACCAGCGCCGGCTTTTCCGCCAGGATCCGGGCCACTGCCCGCTCGCCGCTGCGTTCATGGGCGACCTGGTAGCCATGCCGCTGCAGGTAGTCACTGACCATCGTTCCCAGGCGGGCATCGTCTTCGACCAGTACGATATCCAGCATTTCCAAGGCCTCCGTGGACGCAAACGTACCGCCACGGCACGAGCGCGGCGATGCTATCCCAGCCTGCGGGCCGCCCGGGTCCAGCGGGTGGGCGCCATTCAGCCGGGGTTGCTGGCGCTGGGGCCGCACTCCAGGCCTGGCAACAGCTTGGCGTTGAGCATAGCCTGAGGTTGTTACAAAGCGTTACCTTCGTGATACGTCTGGTGACCATCGCTGACAGCAACGCGACTGACGCGGGGCCGTCAGGGCGCAGAGCATGGAGTCTCCTCCGCTCCGCGTGCCGTTCCCATGTCGCCCGCCCTCTACCTGCTGAACCCGTCCCGCCGCTGCCGCTGCAGAGGTGCCCGATGAGTGGCGTGGTCGGGGCCTGGCTGCCACCTGCCGAGGACGAACACCTGCTGCAGCGCCTGGCACCGATGCTGCGCGCCCTGCAGCAGCGCGGCCGGGGCCGCATTGGCTACTGGACCGACGCCGGGGCCGGCCTGGCACTGGGCCACTGCCGGGCGCCCACCGATACGCCGTTACAGCCGCTGAGCTCGGACTGCGGTCGCTACGTGCTGTGCCTGGACGGCCGCCTGTACAACCGCAGTGACCTGCAGGCGCAGCTGCGCGACCTGCCACGCAGTTGCAGCGATGCGCGGCTGCTGCTGCAGGCGATCGTCGAATGGGGCGTGGAGCGGGCGCTGTCGCGCATCGAGGGCGCGTTCGGTTTCAGTGTGTGGGACCGGGAGGCGCGCGAACTGTGGCTGGCCCGCGACCGGGTCGGCGAGCGGCCGCTGTACTACGGTTGGTACCAGGGCCAGTTCCTGTTTGCCTCGGAGTTGAAGGCGCTTCAGGCCTTCGCCGGATTTGCCCCTGGCATCGACCAGGATGCGCTGAGCCTGCTGCTGCGCCATGACTATGTGCCGGCACCACACACCATCTACCGCGGTATCCACAAGCTGGTGGCCGGCGCGATGCTGCGCATCGATCTGAATGACCATGCGGCTGGCGGTTCCAGCCAGGCCGCCCAGGGCGGCTCACGCTACTGGTGCGCACGCGATGCGATGCACAGCGCACTGCAGGAATCCCTGCAGCCGGCACCCAGCCTGGAACAGGCTACCGACCAGCTGGAGACGGTACTGCAGAAGGCCATTGCCGCACGCATGCATTCGCCACTGGCCTGCGGCGCGTTCCTGTCCGGTGGCACCGACTCGTCGCTGGTGACCGCGATGATGCAGGCGCAGTCGACCCTCCCGATCGAGGCATGGACGGTCGGTTTCGATGATCCCGGCCATGATGAGAGCGACTGGGCCTCGCAGGTCGCGCGGCATCTCGGCGTGCAGCACCACCTGCACCGGATGGACGCGCGCCAGGGACTGGACCTGCTTCAGCGGCTGCCGCAGGTCTGGTGCGAGCCGTTCGCCGACGCCTCGCAGCTGCCGACGTTGCTGGCCAGTGAACTGCTGGGGGCGCGCAAGCCGGTCGCGCTGACCGGTGACGGCGGCGATGAGCTGTTCTTCGGTCACCCCAGCTACGGCCGCGCGCTGCGCAATGCACGCCTGTGCGGCGGCCTGCCGGACTGGGTGCGTGACCTGGCACGGCGCAGCGGCAACCGGATGAACGTGGAGCGAGGCCGCCTCGGCGGCTGGCGTGCGCTGGTGGCGGAAGTCGCCGCCAACGACGTGGAAGGCCACTACCTGCAGCGCGTGACGCGCTGGCGGCAGCCGGCGCAGGTGGTGCTGGGTGCACGCGAGCCGATGACGATCTTCCAGCAGCAGGACACCGCGCTGCCGGCCGAGGCGCGCATCCAGCTGCTGGATTTCCGCATGGACCTGGCCGAGGGCATCCTTGCCAAGGTTGATCGCGCGGGCATGGCGGCGGGCGTTGAAACCCGTGCGCCATTGCTGGACATGGAGGTGGTGCGCCTGGCCTGGCGCCTGCCGCAGCACCTGAAGTACCACGATGGCGAACACAAACTCATTCTGAAGAATCTGTTGGCACGCTACCTGCCCGAGCCGCTGGTGTACCGTCCCAAGCGTGGCTTTGGCCCGCCCATGGCGCGCTGGCTGGCCGGTCCGTTGCGCGATTGGGCGGAGGCGCTGCTGGACCCGCAGCTGCTTCGCAACCAGGGCTGCTTCGATGCGGCACGCGTGCGCGGCATCTGGGAAGCGTTCCTGCGCGGCGAGCGCAAGTGGCACACGCACCTGTGGAACGTGCTGATGTTCCAGGCGTGGCACCAGCATTGGCATGGTGGTCGCGGGCGCTGAGGTTCCTTCGCGGGTTGTCCTGCGCGGCGCAGGGCGGAGGCCCTTGCGTACGAATGTCCTCCGGCGCCGGCCGTTGGCCGTCACCTCCCCCTTTACTTCGTACGCAAGGGCATCCGCTCTGCGTTCGGAGTTCGTCGGCGCCTCGTTGAAAGGCGCCACGAGCGCTGCGCTTTACCTGCCGTAAGCCGAGCCTCGTCGGGGCGGGCGGGGGGCTGGGCAAAGTAAAGGAGGAGGTGGCGGCCAACGGCCGGCGCCGGGGGACATTTGCCCAGGCCCCTGCCTGTCCCGGCGGGGCCCCTCAGTTCGCAGAGACATCGGACGAAGACGCACTCCGGAATCCGGACGCCAGGCAAAAAAAGACCCGGCAGAGGGAGGGATCTGCCGGGTCCGGATTGCATGGGGGGAGGGACCCACGCAATGAGCGTTGCGTCGCGTCAGTGGTTGCTCGCGTCCGCCGTTGATTCGTTGTAACCCTGCACCAGTTCGGACCACGCCTTGCTGGCCACCAGGCCGAGACCGACCACGTCCTGCTGGGCCTGGCCCAGCCGCTGCAGGTTGTCCTGCCACAGCTGTGCGCCCTTGTTGAGCATCCCGGCCGCGTCGTCGCTGCGGGCCAGTTCGCCCAGCCAGCCGCCGGTCGCGGTCAGGTTGCGCTCCATCACCTTCAACTGCACGCCGAACATGCTTTCCGCGTTCTCCAACGCCAATCGGTTTGCGCGCGTTGCGGCGGCGGCGAACTGGCGGGTGGCATCACTGAAGCGATCGCTGAAGGCGGCAGCCATAGGGGGCATCAGGGAGTGGCTTGATGCATTGCAGCATACGCCGTTGATGCGGCAATGCAACAAAAATAACCAAGGCGCTCAGGGCGCCTTTGAAAAGCCTTTCAGATCAATGGGTTGATCAGGCCGTCGGGCCGCGGTAGCGACAGCCGGAGGTGCAGGTTTCGTGCACGGTGATCTCGCTCAGCGCCGGCAGGCTGGGCTTGAGTTCGTTCCAGATCCACACCGCCAGGTTCTCGCTGGTCGGGTTCTCCAGGCCGGGGATGTCGTTGAGGTAGTGATGGTCCAGGCGGTCATAGATCGGCTGGAAAGCCGCCTTCACGTCGCCGAAGTCCATGATCCAGCCGGTCTGCGCGCCGGGCTCGCCCTCGACCTTCAGTTCCACCCGGAACGAGTGGCCATGCAGGCGCGCGCACTTGTGCCCCGGCGGCACGTTGGGGAGGCGGTGCGCCGCCTCGAGCATGAAGACTTTGAAGATTTCCATGGCGCGATTGTACGCCGCAGGTGGCCGGCCATCCTGAGCGGTTGTTGGACTTTCGTGAGGTAATTCTTTCCATCCGGATGAAGAGATGATAGTTTCTCTTATATCCGTATGAAGAGATGTTATTGGCCGGGCCCCGGCCAGGCATGGACTACTGCGGAACTACGTCGCCCTTTCCACCTCCCCACATCGTCATGCCCAAGCACACCCTGCTCGTGGCGGCCCTGGCCGTCGCTCTGGCCGCGCCTTTGTCCGCCGCCGCCGAAACCTCCGCCGACGCCAGTGGCGAAGCCAGCACCCTGGCCGCCGTGCGCGTCACCGGTTCCAACATCAAGCGCACCGATACCGAGGCCTCCAACCCGGTGCAGGTGATCGGCCGCCAGCAGTTGGAACAGACCGGCAAGGCCACCGTCGCCGACGTGCTGCGCTCGATCTCGGCCAACACCGGCAACGCTGCCAACGAAACCACCAATAACGGCTGGGCGTCCGGCTCGGCCGGCATCGGCCTGCGTGGCCTGTCGCAGAAGAACACGCTGGTGCTGCTCAATGGCCGCCGGCTGGCCAACTACGGCTTCCCGGCCGGTGGCCTGTCCGACACCTTCGTCGATCTCAATGCGCTGCCGCTGGTCGCGGTCGAGCGCATTGAGGTGCTCAAGGACGGCGCCTCGGCGGTGTACGGCTCCGACGCCGTGGCCGGCGTGGTCAACATCATCACCCGGCAGAACTTCGAAGGCGCCGAGATCGGCGGCAGCTTCGGCGGTGCCGACCAGGGCGGCCTGCACGAGCAGAACCTGAAGTTCGTCGGCGGCCTCGGTGATCTGGACACCGATGGCTACAACATCCTCTTCAGCCTGCAGGGGTACAACCGTGAGCGCCTGGACCAGGACGAACGCAACCTGACCAGGAGCGGCATCTACACCGACAAGCCGGGTGGCCGCTGGAACGGCTGGTCGGCCAAGGGCGCGCGCTACCTGGTCAACGGCGTCTCGGTGCCGATGCTCGATGCCAACGGCAACTGCCCGGCCGGCACCACCCGCGTTGCCAGCGCGCCGATCGATGGCCTGTCCGGTGATACCTGCGGCTTCAACCAGGCGCCGTTCACCACGCTGATTCCCTCGACCAAGCGCTACCAGGCCTATGCCAACGGTACCTTCCGCCTGAACGACAACGTCGAGGCCTTTGGCGAAGTGCTGTACAGCCAGATCAAGAGCGCCGCCTGGTTCGGCAGCAGCCCGTTCTTCACCCTGGAAAGCGGCCGCTTCGCGTTGAACGCCAACAGCGGCCTGGCCGAGCCGGTGTCGTCGCTGCTGCCGGCCAACAATCCGTACAACCCGTACGGCCGCGCGATCCCGATCGAGTACACCTTCTTCGACCTCGGCGGCACGATCAAGACCAACCGTTCCACCGCCTACCGCGGCGTGTTCGGCCTGCGTGGCACCACCGCGTCGTGGGATTGGGAAGTGGCCGCGTTCGGCGCACGCAGCAGCGAGCGCGAGAGCGTGTCCGGCGGCTTCGCCAATCGCTGGGCGCTGGCCGACGCGCTGGCCACCGGCAGCTACAACCTGCTCAACCCGGCGGCCACGCCGCAGTCGGTGCGCGATTCGATCAACATCGCCACGCTGCGTCCGGCCGAATCCAAGCTGCAGGGTATCGATGCGAAGATTTCCGGCAGCCTGGGCCATACCTGGGCGGGTGAGATCGGCTTCGCGGCCGGTGCCGAGTGGCGCCGCGAAAAGCTCGACTCCAACAACCCGTGGCAGATCGATGCCGGCCTGCAGGTGCGCCCGGCCATTGCCGAAGTACACGGCAAGCGCCAGGTCAGTGCGGCCTACGCCGAAGTGAACGTGCCGCTGGCCTCGACGCTGGAGCTGTCCGCCGCCGCGCGCGCCGACCACTACGACGATTTCGGCGATGCGTTCTCGCCGAAGATCGGCCTGCGCTGGCAGCCCCTGGATGTCCTGCTGGTGCGTGCGTCCGCTTCCAAGGGCTTCCGCGCACCGTCGCTGTCGGAAAACTCCAACAGCACCAGCATCGCCTACGGCAGCGTGGTTGATCCGCGTGATCCGGACGTGCCGGGCTCGCGCCAGAACCCGACCTTCTTCACCGTCGGTAACAACGCACTGAAGCCGGAGCGAACCAAGAGCGTGAACTTCGGCGTGGTGCTGTCACCGTGGGCCAACACCAACCTGAGCGTGGACTATTACCGCATCCAGCTGGACAACCTGGTCGGCACCAACAATACCCAGACCCTGGTCAACGACAACGTGGCTGGCGCGGTGCAGCGCGATGAGCGCGGCAAGCTGCAGGCGGTCTACAACCGCTACCAGAACCTGAGCGAGCTGAAGACCTCGGGTATCGACGTCGAACTGCGCCAGCGCATCCCGACCGCGGCGCTGGGTGACTTCACCGTGTCCTCGGCCTATACCCACGTGCGCGACTACCGTCGCCCGACCGTGGTCGGTGGCCCGCTGGTGGACTACGCCGGCAGCAACCTGGGCGCGACCCTGCCCAAGGACAAGGCCACCACCACGCTGGACTGGAAGTACGGTGATTTCAACGCCGCAGTAACCTGGTACTACACCAGCAGCTACCGCCAGGAAGCCAGCACCGCAGCCAAGGCCGTGCAGCAGCGCGTCGGCAGCTATAGCCAGTACGACCTGTACCTGGGCTACACCGGCATCGACAAGCTGACGCTGTATGCCAAGGTGCAGAACCTGGCTGACAAGACGCCGCCGTACGACGCTTCGTTCCCGGGCATCCGCGCGCCATACGACTTCAGCCAGTACGACCTGCGCGGCCGCTACTTCACGCTGGGCTTCGATTACCGCTTCTGATCCATCCGCTGCGGCCGGTTTCTTCAGGGAGCCGGCCGCGCGACCGTCTGCCGTTGTGTCCTGGGGAGTCACCGTGTCCTTGCATCGTCGTGCCGTTCTTCCGTTGCTGATCGCCGCCGCCACCGCACTGTCCTGCCCGCAGCCAGCGCAGGCACAGAGTGCGTACTTCTTCCCGCAGGCCGTCGACGCGGCCGCGTTCGATACGTCCATTCCCACACCCGAGCAGTTCCTCGGCTACCCGATCGGCAGCCGTTACACCCGGCACGACCAGCTGGTGGCGTACTTCCAGGAACTGGCGAAACGCTCGGACAAGATCAGCGTGCGCGAGATCGGCCGCAGTTACGAGGGCCGCCCGTTGCTGATCGCCACGGTAACCGCTGCCGGCAACCACGCGCGGTTGGAACAGCTGCGCCAGCAGCACGCGACCCTGGTCGATCCGGCGCAGCCGCGCAGTGCGGCGGGCGACAGCCCGGTGGTGGTGTGGCTGGGTTACAGCGTGCATGGCAACGAGACCTCCAGCGCCGAGGCGGCGATGCTGACCGCCTACTACCTGGTGGCCAACCGCAGTGCCGAGACCCAGCAATGGCTGCAGCAGGCGGTGGTGCTGTTCGACCCGGCGCAGAATCCGGACGGTCGCGATCGCGCCGCCAACTGGCACAACGCGTGGGCCTCCGATCCGGCTTCGGCCGACCCGGCTGACAAGGAGCACGTCGAGCCGTTCCCGCAGGGCCGCACCAACCACTACTTCACCGATCTCAACCGCGACTGGCTGGCCCTGACCCAGCAGGACTCGCGGCCGAAGGTGGAGGTGTTCCACCAGTGGTACCCGAACGTGCAGATCGACTTCCACGAAATGGGCAAGGACAGCACGTACTACTTCGAGCCTTCGCCGAAGAGCATGCACAGCCCGTTGATTCCGGCGCCGTCGTACGAGTTCAACAAGACCCTGGCCAAGTACCACGCGCAGGCGCTGGATGCCTTGGGTTCGCTGTACTACACCGGCGAGAATTTCGACAACTTCTCGCCGGTGTACGGCTCGACCTATCCGGACTTCCACGGCGCGGTCGGCGTCACCGTCGAGCAGGCCAGTTCGCGTGGCCGCGTGCAGGAATCGGTCAATGGCCTGCTGACCTTCCCGTTCACCATCCGCAACCAGGTCGCCACCGGGCTGGGCACGGTGCGTGGTGCAGTGGCCGAGCGTAGTGGCCTGTTCGACCTGCAGAAGCAGTTCTTCCAGAGCGCGCTGAAGCAGGCCGCACAGCAGCCGGTGAAGAGCTTCGTGTTCGGCGACGCGCACGATCCGGCACTGACCCGCCGCCTGCTGGAACTGTTGCTGCTGCATCGCATCGAGGTACGTGCGCTGGAGCGTGCAGTCACCGTCGATGGGCAGCGCTTCGATGCCGGCAGCACCTACGTGGTGCAGGTGCAGCAGGCGCAGTTCCGCCTGGTGCATTCGATCTTTGCCGAGACGCCGCCGATCAAGGGCGACGTGTTCTACGGCAGCACCAGCTATGCAATCGCACCGGCCTACGGCGTGGCCTTCGCCGGTAGCCGCAGCCGTATCGAAGGCGGCGCGCGGGTGACTGCGTTGCCGGCGCAGCAGGGCGCGGTGCTGGGTGGCCAGGCCGGGTTCGCCTACGCGATCGACTGGCGCGACTACAACGCCGGGCGCGCGCTGGCCGCGCTGCAGGGCAAGGGCGTGAGCGCACGTGCGGCATTCCAGCCGTTCACCACCGCGACCGCGCAGGGCGACGTCAGCTTCGCCGCCGGCAGCCTGGTGATTCCGGTTGCCGGGCAAGCGCTGCAGGGCGCGGCGCTGCTTGAGGCTGTGACATCGGCCGCGCGCGAGGCAGGTGTGCAGGTGCACGCGCTGTCCAGTGGCCGCAGCCGCGAAGGCATCGATCTGGGCAGTGACGGCGTCAAGGCACTGCGCAAACCCGCGGTTGCGCTGGTGATGGGTGAGGGCGTGGCCGCCACCGAGATCGGCTCGGCCTGGTTCCTGCTCGACCAGCAGTTGCATTTGCCTGCAAGCAAGCTGGACCCGCAGCAGCTGGGCAAAGTGTCCCTGGACCGCTACACCACGATCGTGCTGTCCGGGGGGACCTACACCGGCGTCGATACCACAGCGGTGGCTGCGCTGAAGCGCTGGGTGCAGGCGGGTGGCTCGCTGGTTACCTACGGCAGTGCATCGAAGTGGGCGATCGAGCAGAAGTTGGCCGACGGCGAGAAGCTCGGCAAGGAAGAAGAGACTGCCGACGAGAGCCGCCGTGCATTCGGTGACCAGCGCGACATCGCCGCGATCGAGCGGGTCAGCGGCAACATCCTGAGCGCCGATGTGGACACCAGTCATCCGCTGGCGTTTGGCGTGCCGCGCCGGCAACTGGCGATCAACAAGGAGAGCACGGTGACGCTGCAGCCGAGCACGAATCCGTTCTCGACGGTGGTACGCATCGACACACCGCCGCGGGTGAATGGCTATCTTTCCGAGCGCAACCGTGCGCGGGTGGCGGGCAGCGCGTGGGTGCTGGTGTCGGCGCAGGGGCAGGGCAACGTGGTGCTGTTTGCCGATGACCCGGCGCACCGCAAGTACTGGCACGGGACGGATCGGCTGCTGATCAACGCGATCTTCTTCGGGAATCTGGTGAATCCGAGTAAAGCGCGGGGTTGAGGCGTTTGGCGCCGAGTCGTTGTTGTGCTTGGGAGGCAGGGGGCCTCAGCCAGGACACGCCGTGAACCCATCCATGGGGGCTCGATGGCGCCACCCTTGGCGCCAACGGTCCTGGCTGAGGCCCCCTGCCTCCCATGACAGTTTCCTGCGGGCGCGGACGCATCAGACCCCAAGGCGGGAGCAAGGGCAAAAGCAAAAGCAAAGGCAAAGGCAAAGCTAGGAATTGCGGCTTCGGCTTTTGACTTTGAATTTGACTTTGAATTTGAATTTGATCTTTCTTCTCCCGGCTACCCGGCGGGAGAAGAAGGCGCGGGCAATGCTTGAAGCGGATGGGCGTGGGGCCAGCGCAAAACCGTGAGGCGCATGGATGCGCCGACCGAGCCCCCATGGATGGGTTTACGGCGTGTTTTGCGCTGGCCCCACGCCCATCCGCCCTCAGCGCAGCACACCGCCGGCTTCTACTCACGGTAGCCAACAACAAAAAAGGACGGCGCGTCAGCGCCGTCCTTCGATAGCCCCCCGCGCAGCGGGAAGCACCCTCCATGTCAGCTGGGATCAGCCAGCGCGACCACCGCCGCCACCCTGGCCACGACCACGGCCGCCACCATTGCCACCACCGCCACGGCGCTGGCCCTGGCCGGCACCTGCACGCTGCTGGCCATTTCCACCGCCTTCGCGGCGGCCACCGCCGGCCTTCTTCGGGCCGGCATGCGCATGGCGCGGCGCATCACCGTGCGGACGGCGCGCGTGGCTCTTGCGCGGTGCGCGCTCACCGGTATCGTGCTCGGCCTTGCCCGGCGCACTGTTGCCCCAGCGGATCGGAACCTGCAGTTCGAAGCCCGGTACATCGCGGATGTCCATGTCGCGGCCCAGCAGGCGCACGATCGCGCGCAGCAGCTTCACTTCATCCTGCGCCACCAGCGAAATCGCCTGGCCGGTCGCGCCGTTGCGGCCGGTACGACCGATGCGGTGCACGTAGTCCTCGGCCACCATCGGCAGGTCGAAGTTGATCACCTTCGGCAGCTCGTTGATGTCGATGCCGCGCGCAGCGATGTCGGTGGCCACCAGCACGGTCACGCGGCCGGCCTTGAAGTCGCCCAGCGCACGCAGGCGCTGGCCCTGGCTCTTGTTGCCATGGATCGCCGCAGTCTTGATGCCCGACTTTTCCAGGAACGTGGCCAGTTTGTCGCTGCCGTGCTTGGTACGGGCGAACACCAGGGTCTGCTCGCGGCTGTCCTGCGCCAGCAGGTGCAGCAGCAGGTCGCGCTTGCGGCCGGCATCGACCGGGTGCACGCGGTGGGTGATGGTTTCGGCCACGGTGTTCTTCGGCGTCACCTGGATCTGTTCCGGGTTGCGCATGAACTCCAGCGCCAGCTGGCGGATGTTGTCCTCGAAGGTGGCCGAGAACAGCAGGGTCTGGCGGTTCTGCTTCGGCAGCTTGGCCAGGATGCGCTTGATCGACGGCAGGAAGCCCATGTCGAGCATGCGGTCGGCTTCGTCCAGCACCAGCAGTTCAATGCCGGACAGGTCGACGCTGCGACGCTCCAGGTGGTCGATCAGGCGGCCCGGGCAGGCCACCAGCAGGTCCACGCCACGGCGCAGGATGTCCAGCTGGTTGCCCATGCCGACACCGCCGTAGATGCAGGCGCTGGGAATGCGCAGGTACTTGCTGTAGCCGCGCAGGCTGTCATGCACCTGGGTGGCCAGTTCGCGGGTCGGGGCCAGGATCAGCGCACGCGGCTTGCGCGGGCCGGCACGCACTTCCTGCGAGGCGGTGCCCAGGTGCTGCAGCAACGGCAGGCCGAATGCGGCAGTTTTGCCGGTACCGGTCTGTGCGCCGGCCAGCAGGTCGCGACCGGCCAGCGCCAGCGGGATCGCCTGCTGCTGGATCGGGGTCGGGTTTTCGTAGCCCTGCTCGGCAAGCGCACGCAGCAGGAAGGGCGCCAGGCCCAGCGATTCAAAAGACATTGAGATTGCTCCAGGTACAAGAAACGCCTGTCCGAACGGACAGACGGGGGCAGATCAAAGTGATCGGCTGACTCGGAGCGTTCCCGTGAACCGCGCTGCGAGAAGTTGGGTGCAGCCGGCACGAAGCGCCGGCTGGAATGCGTGACGAACGGCGTCGGAGTGGGGGCGGGCGAAGAGGGCGGACCCTGGTCGCCGGCGGTCCCGGAGGGAAACGGACGGCCGCTGCAGACCTGCCTAGTCTAACCGATGGCTGAGACCTCGCGCAAAAAGGCCTGTTCAGGTAAGGGGTTCTCTCTGCAGGGCTGCGCCCTGCACCCGCAGAGGCCAAAGCGACGTCAACGTCAAAAGCGGGTTTCCTGAGGGATGGCGGGGTGGGTCCGGTGGCGGGAGACGCCGTAAACCCGTCCATGGGGGCTTGGCCGCAGCATCCATGCCGCGGACACTCCCGCCACCGGGCCCACCCCGCCTTCGACAGTTTCCCGCGAGCTGCTGGGACGTCTCTTGGTGTCAGATCCGCTTTCCTTTGGAAAACGGATCTGTCCCCCGGAATTCCATTCGATATCTGACCAATGTGTCGACCAAGGTCGACATCCACCAGCAGTCGCCGGAATGTGTCGAGGGCGGGCGGTGTCGGATTGCGGGGTGTCCGCGGCATGGATGCCGCGGCCAAGCCTACAGGGACGTACTTGCGGCGTCCCCGCAATCCGACACCGCCCCGGCAACCCACGGAAAGCCAGCTGTTGCCGTTGCCGTTGCATTGAGCAGGTGCAGGGCTGCAAGCCCTGCCGAAGCCCCCACTACGGTAGGGTGGGCCGATGCCGCGCTGCAGCTTGGCGTCGTCGCAGATTTGATTACACTTGAAACTTGTTTGCCCACGACTCCGGACACCCACCATGAAGCTTGGTTCCTTGAAGGAAGGCGGCCGCGACGGCACCCTTATCGTCGTCTCGCGTGACCTGCGCCACGGCGTGCGCGCCACCGGCATTGCCGCCACCCTACAGCAGGCCCTGGAGGACTGGAGCCACATCGCGCCGCGCCTGAACGCCCTGTACGAATCGCTCAACGCTGGCGACGCCGATGGCGTGTTCGACCTCGATCCGCAGGCGCTGGCCGCACCGATGCCGCGTGCCTATGAGTTCGTCGATGGCAGCGCCTACCTGCCGCACGTCGAGCGCGTGCGCCGCGCCCGCGGTGCCGAGGTGCCCGAGAGCTTCTACACCGACCCGCTGATGTACCAGGCCACCAGTGCGGGCTTCTACGGTCCGCGCGATGCGGTCAAGGTGGTCAGCGAGGACTACGGCATCGACCTGGAAGCGGAGATCGTGGTGATCACCGACGACGTGCCGATGGCGGCCACCCCGGAACAGGCCGCCAGCCACATCCAGCTGGTCGGCCTGGTCAACGATGTCTCGCTGCGCAACCTGATCCCGGGCGAGCTGGCCAAGGGCTTCGGCTTCCTGCAGTCCAAGCCGCGTTCGGCGCTGTCGCCGGTGTTCGTCACCCCCGATGAGCTGGGTGCTGCGTGGCAGGACAGCAAGGTGCACCTGCCGCTGCTGACCCACATCAACGGCCAGTGGTTCGGTGCGCCGGAGGCGGGCGTGGACATGCAGTTCAACTTCGCCCAGCTGGTCGCGCATGCGGCCAAGACCCGTCCGCTGGGTGCCGGCACCATTGTCGGTTCGGGCACCATCGCCAACGAAGACACCAGCAAGGGCGCCTCGTGCTTTGCCGAGCAGCGCGTGGTCGAGACCCTGCGCGACGGCAAGCCGAGCACGCCGTTCATGTCCTTCGGCGACGTGGTCCGCATCGAGATGCTTGATGCTGCCGGCAACAGCATCTTCGGTGCGATCGAGCAGCGCATCGAACAGGCGGCCAGGCCCTGAGCATGGAGGCGGCCATGGAGATCCCGGTCGACGACGGCATCGTGCTGTACACCTACTGGCGATCCAGCGCCGCCTACCGCGTGCGCATCGGCCTGGAGCTGAAGGGCCTGGCCTGGGAGGCGCGGCCGGTGCATCTGGTGCGCGACGGTGGCGAGCAGCACCGGGATGCCTATCGCGCGCTCAATCCGCAGCAGCAGGTGCCGACGCTGCTGCATGAGGGGCATGTGCTGACCCAGTCGCTGGCGATCCTCGAATACCTGGACGAGCGCTTTCCGCAGGTACCGCTGCTGCCGGCCGACGCCGCCGGCCGTGCGCGGGTGCGGGCGCTGGCCCAGTTGGTGGCCTGTGATATCCACCCGATCAACAACCTGCGGGTGATGCAGTACCTGGAGCGCACGCTGCAGGTGCCTGCCGACGCACGCACGCAGTGGACGCTGCACTGGATCGCCGAGGGCTTTGCGGCGATGGAAACGCTGTTGGCCAACAGCCGCGACACCGGCACCTTCTGCCACGGCGACCGTCCCGGCCTGGCCGACATCTGCCTGCTGCCGCAGCTGTACAACGCCCACCGCTTCGGCCTGGACCTGGCGCCGTACCCGACCTTGCGCCGCATCGAGGCGGCCTGCCAGGCAGTGGATGCCTTCGACCGCGCGCGTCCGGAACACCAGCCCGACGCCGCCTGACGGGCCGCTTCGCTCGCCGGGCGCGGCCCGGCGCTACCGGTCCCCGGCCCGTGGTAGCGCCGGGCCATGCCCGGCGGATGCCCCATCCCCTCGCAACATCTGCCGAAGGTCTTCCCGGAACAGCCGATAGCCGGCCTCGCGGCGTGCATCGTCGGTCTGCCGCAACACCCACGCCGGGTGCACCGTGGCGTAGCCGCGCGTGCCATCTTCGAGGGTGTGCCAGCGTCCGCGGTCGCGTGAGAGGTCGAAGTCACGACCGAATACCGAGGCTGCCGCTGTCGCGCCCAGGCATACGATCACCTGGGGCCGCACGCGTGCGATCTCACCCATCAGCCAGGGGCGGCAGGCCTGGATGTGGCGGCTTTCCGGCCGCTTGTGCAGCCGCACCTTGCCGCGCCGCTCATGGTGGAAGTGCTTCACCGCGTTGGTGAGGTACAGCTGGGCGCGATCGATTCCCAGTTCCGCCAGTGCGCGGTCCAGCACCTGGCCGGCAGGTCCTGCGAACGGCTGCCCGCGCAGATCCTCGGTATCACCGGGCTGCTCGCCGATCACCATCACCCGCGCATCGGCAGGCCCCTGCCCGAACACGGTCTGCGTGGCCTGCTCCCATAGCGGGCACTGGCGGCAGGCACTGGCCTGTCCGCGCAGATTGTCCAGGCTGCTGGCATCGGCTGCCGGCGTCGCAGCGTTCGCACGCGGGGGAATCCTGCGTTGCGGTGCCTGTGCCGGCCGGTCATGCATTTCCTGCACGCGGTCGGCCGCGTCGCGCACCAGGCGTGGCAGCAACCGGGCTTCAGGCAGGTGGCGCCAGTACTTGGCCGGCATTTCCTGCATCATCATCCGTGTGTTGAGCCGCGCCGGATTGAAGATGCTGGCGTAGTAGGTCTGCCACAGCGACTCGCGTGCATCCTCGGCCGGGGCATCTTCGCGCCGTGCACCGGGGCCAAAGGCAAGCGCCTGCCCATCCCAGGCGACGCTGCGTTGGGGCGTGAGGATGGCCCAGCGCATGCCGGTGAAGCGGCGCGCGAAGAACGGCGCTACCCGGTCGACGATGTGGTGCTGTGGCTCGAACCAGGCGATGAACGCGTCAGGTTGGCCGGGCACTTCCCGGAAGCGCACGAACGCCTTCATCTTGTGCGTGTCACGGCGGACGGCCTGGGCCAGAGCCGTTGCGCGCAGCACATCGGCGTCGGCGGGGTTGCCCAGCACCGCACGCTCGCCATGGGCGATGCGCCACAGCAGGCGATACAGCAAGGCCAGGCGCTGGGGATCGCGATGGCACAGGCAGGTGGCCGCCAGCTCCAGGAAGTCACGTGGAACGTTGGGTGCACCGGCCTCGGCAAGCATCGGCGCCTGCTGCACGGCCGGTGCATCCAGCAGCGACGTTTCGCTCCCTTCCAGCCAGTCCAGCTGCGGCGGGGCAACGCCGCGCAGCAACGCTTCGCGCGCAGCATCGCGCCAGGCCTGCAGCGACCACGGCGGATCCACCCGCAGCGACCAGCGCTGCGCGTCAGGCCGCGGACGGGGCATCGAACAGCGAACCCTGGCGCGGCGGCGGGGCCAGCTGCGCGCGCAGCGCCGCCGGATCATCCAGTGCTTTGCGCGGGTGATGGTCGGCCAGCAGCACGAACGGCAGCAGCTTGCTCATCGGTGCTTTCAGGCGCGCGATGTCGGCCACGCGCAGCCGCCCGTGACGGCGCGCCATCAGCACGCGCTTGACGTTGCGCACGCCGAGGCCGGGCACGCGCAGCAGCATTTCCTTCGGTGCCCGGTTCAGATCGACCGGAAAGCGCTCGGGATGGCGGATCGCCCAGGCCATCTTCGGGTCGATATCCAGGTCGAGCATGCCGTCCTGGGTGGTATCGGTAATCTCATCCACGCCGTAGCCGTAGAAGCGCAGCAGCCAGTCGGCCTGGTAAAGGCGATGTTCGCGCTGCAGCGGTGGCGGCTGCAGTGGCAGCTGCCGGCTGGCGTCCGGAATCGGGCTGAACGCGGAGTAGTAGACCCGGCGCATCCGGTAACTGCCGTACAGGCTGTCGGCGCTGGCCAGGATCTGCTGGTCGTTGGCCCCGTCCGCGCCGACGATCATCTGCGTGCTCTGCCCGGCCGGGGCGAAACGGGGAGGGCGCGGGCGTGCGCTGCGGCTGGCCGTCGGGGCCACCGCTGCGGGGGCCTTGCGCGCCTCCTTGGCTTCCTCGATGCGCCAACGCAGTTCGCCCATCGCGCCACGGATGGAATGAACCGTCTTCTCCGGCGCCAAGGCGCTCAGGCCGGCTTCGGTCGGCAGTTCCACGTTGATGGACAGGCGGTCGGCATAGCGCCCGGCACTGGCCAGCAGGTCCGGCGAGGCCTCGGGAATGGTCTTGAGGTGGATGTAGCCGGCGTAGCGGTGTTCTTCGCGCAGTTGCCGGGCTACTTCCACCATCTGTTCCATGGTGTAGTCCGCATTGCGGATGATGCCGCTGGACAGGAACAGGCCCTCGATGTAGTTGCGCTTGTAGAAGTCCAGGGTGAGCGTGACCACCTCATCCACGCTGAAACGTGCACGGGGCACGTTGCTGGAGACCCGGTTCACGCAGTAGGCGCAGTCGTAGACGCAGAAGTTGGTCAGCAGGATCTTCAGCAACGAAACACAGCGGCCATCGGGCGTGTAGCTGTGGCAGATGCCCATGCCCTCGGTGCTGCCGATACCGCCACTGGCGCGCGAATCGCGCTTGCCCGAGCCGCTGGAGGCGCAGGAGGCATCGTACTTGGCGGCATCAGCCAGAATGGCCAGCTTGCGGATGGTTTCCATTGAGGAAACCTACGGATGAGGGGTCTCATTGGATGAGATGGCCCCTGAACTCTTCAGAAAAGGGACGGAGGGGATCAAGTCGCAAGTGCACAAACGACTTAATCCCCTCCGTCCCCTTTTTCGTGCGATCAGAAGCCGTGGGTGATGCTGGGCGCGCCCGCCGAGAAATCGGCGTACGGGTCATGCTCGCCACTGCTACCTTCGGACAGGCGGAACTTCAGGGCCAGGCCATCGCGCGAGTCGGCCGCGCGCAGCGCTTCTTCGTGCTCGATGATGCCGGCCTTGGCCAGCCGGAACAGGCACTGGTCAAAGCTCTCCATGCCTTCCTCCAGCGAGGCTTCCATCGCCGCCTTGATTTCGTGCACCTGGCCGCGGCGCAGCAGGTCGCGGATCATCGGCGTGTTGATCAGCACCTCGGTGGCCGGCAGGCGTCGGCCCTCCTTGTTCTTCACCAGGCGCTGGCTGATCACCGCGCGCAAGTTCAGCGCCAGGTTCATCAGCACGTTCTTGTGCGCGCTTTCCGGGAAGAAGTTGAGGATGCGCTCGATGGTCTGGTCGGCGTTGTTGGAGTGCAGGGTGGCCAGGCACAGGTGGCCGGTCTCGGCGAAGGCGATCGCCGCCTCCATCGTTTCCGCATCCAGGATCTCGCCGATCAGGATCACGTCCGGCGCTTCACGCATCGCGTTCTTCAGCGCGTTGTGGAAGGCATGGGTGTCCAGGCCGACCTCGCGCTGGTTGACGATCGACATCTTGTGCTTGTGCAGGTACTCGATCGGGTCCTCGATGGTGAGGATGTGACCGGTGGTGGTGCTGTTGCGGTGGTCGATCATCGACGCCAGCGAGGTGGACTTGCCGGAGCCGGTGGACCCCACCACCAGCACCAGCCCGCGCGGGGTCATGATGACGTCCTTCAGCACCTGCGGAAGGTTCAGCTCCTCGATGCTCGGGATGCGGCTGCGGATGGCGCGGATGACCATGCCGACCTCACCCCGCTGCTTGAACACGTTGACGCGGAAGCGCCCGGCGTCGGGCAGGGCGATGGCCATGTTGAGCTCGAGTTCGCGCTCGAACTGCGGCACCTGGCCCTCGTCCATCAGCGAGTAGGCAATCTTCTTCACCATGCCCGGCGGCAGGCCGGTGTTGCCCAGCGGATAGAGCTTCCCCTCGATCTTGATGTAGACCGGTGCCCCGGTGGTCAAAAACATGTCCGAAGCGTTCTTTTCGGTCATCAGCTTCAGGAAGTAGCCGATATCCATTGCGAATTTTCCCCAACGAAACGGCCGACGCCCGTTGCCAGCACGGTGTCGGCTTGACGACAATGGCCGTGAACCGACAACCGGTACGGCCTCCCCAATGAAACGACTTAGCTTCGCACGAATGCGCCATGGCCTGTATGTGATGGCGTTTGCATTCGCACTGTCTGCCCCCGCCTGGGCGCAGGACGCCGCCTTGGAACTGGCGCAGGCCCGGCAGGCGGTCGACAAGGCCACCCAGGCCGATGCCGACCAGTACGCCCCGGACCTGATCGGGCTGGCCCGGCAGGGGCTGGAGCAGGCCCAGCGCGCCGCAGGCGACCGCCGCGAGCGCAAGAATGCGCCGGCAATGGCCCTGCGCGCCGCCGCCGATGCCGACCTGGCCCGCGTCCGCAGCGAGGAAGCCACCGTCAGCGCGCAGCTGCAGCTGCGCCGCAACGAGGTCAACCAGCTGCAACGCCAGCTGTCGACCGGGGAGGACCGCCGGTGAAGCCGATGACCGCCGCAACCCTGGCCGCGCTGCTGGCGCTGCCGACCCTGGCCATGGCCGCCGACAACCCGATGGTGGCGCAGCTGAGCCAGCGCCTGATGGCCATCCAGGCCAACCCGGATACCGCTGAGCTGGGCGCGTTCGAGCGCATGCAGGCCCAGCAGGCCATCGCCACCCTGGACAAGGCCAAGCGCCGCGATCAGGAGCTGGCCACCTACCTGGCCGAGCGCCGGGTCGAGATCGCCGAGACCGCCGTGCGCACCGCACTGGCCGCGCGCGAGGTGGACCGCCTGGATCGGACCCGCAGCGACCTGCTGATCGAGGCCAGCCGCCGCGATGCGGCCCGTGCCCGCCAGGAAGCCGAGCAGCTGCGCATGCAGGCGCAGATGCAGGCCGAGGAGGCCGAACGGTTGCGCCAGGCCGCCGAAGCCGAGACCCTGGCCCGCCAGGACGCCGAGAACGCCCTGACCAGCGTGGCCGGCAAGCAGCAGCAGCGTCTGAGCGCCGCACAGCAGAACGCCGCCAAGCTGGCCCGCGAGGAAGCCGAACTGGTGTCCGGGCAGAAACTGCCGGGCTCGAAGTTCGATGGCCGTGGCGAAGTTTTCACCTTCGCTGGTGACGCATTCGCCGTCGGCGCGTCAAGCCTGTCCAGTGGGGCCCGCAATCAGGCCAAGGCCCTGGCCGAGTACCTGAACATCGGCAAGAAGGGCCGCCTGCGCATCGAGGCCTACGACAGTGCCAACGGCGTGGGCCAAAAGCGTGCCGAAGCGCTGCGCGACGCCCTGGTCGCGGGTGGTGTCGCCAGCAACCGCATCCAGGTCAGCGGCAAGAAGGCTGCGTCCACCCGGGCGCGCTCGGCCGAGGTCATCATTGCCCCGTAATGCATTGATATTGTTTGTTTTTCGTTGTGATGAGCATTCAGCCTGAACCCCGCCTCGGCGGGGTTCGGTCTTTTTGACGCAGGGGTCTTGTACCCCGCCTTGAGCAGGCGTAGGGTCAATCGTCCGGGACGCAATGCCGCGGACCGGACGATGGGAGGGCCGGGCCGATGCAAGCAGGGCGCGAACCGCAGCAGATCGACGTGCGCAGGCCAGTGCCGCAGGTCGTTGCAGGCGTCCAGGTGGCCATCGACCGGCGCTCCTCCATGAACAACGCCCCGTGCCTTTCGGCCGGGGCGTTCGTGTATCTGTCGAAGGAGGTCCATCATGTTTGAAGATCAGCCCCAGAGCGAGATCGACGCACGTCGCGCGCGTGATCCGGAGTTCAGGGCACTCCATGACCAGCACCGCAAGTTGAACAAGAAGTGCATGGACGCGGAGTTGGGTGTACTCCCGATCGATGATGTCACCCTGGGTCGCATGAAGCGCGAGAAGCTGCTGGCCAAGCAACGTCTTCTGCGAATGTACGAAACACCGCTCCCAACGACGTCCCCCACGCTTTGACGCACATCGTCGCGCCCGGAACGGCGTGACCCGGCCATCGATGGCCCTGCCGGGGGCTCCTGCCCTGGCATCGCGGCCGCGCCGATGAGGCGGCCGCGCCAAGGCACCACAGGCGGTGGTGCCTTGGCCTTCAGGCACAACTCACCGATGCGGGCGGCACCGGTCTCCTCGTCGATCCGGGGCCGTCCGCATCCCTTTTTTGCGGGCTTCCGGCCCCGCGGCGCAACGACCTGACATTCATCGCCATCCGACGGATAATCATCGGTCCGGCCCTGCGCGGCGCGAATCGAAAGTCCTCCGAATGCCCATTCATTCTTCCGTCCTCGAACTCATCGGCCAGACCCCGATCGTCAAGGCCCAGCGCCTGGACACCGGCGTCTGCGAGCTCTACCTGAAGCTGGAGAGCGCCAACCCGGGCGGATCGATCAAGGATCGCATCGGCCTGTCGATGATCGAGGCGGCGGAGCAGCGTGGCGACCTGAAGCCGGGCGCGACCCTGGTTGAAGGTACCGCCGGCAACACCGGCCTGGGCCTGGCGCTGGTGGCACAGCAGAAGAGCTACAAGCTGATCCTCGTCGTTCCCGACAAGATGAGCCGCGAGAAGATCTTCAACCTGAAGGCGATGGGCGCCGAAGTCCGCCTGACCCGCTCGGACGTGGCCAAGGGCCATCCGGAGTACTACCAGGACCTGGCCAAGACCATCGCCGAGCAGACCCCGGGCGCCTACTTCATCAACCAGTTCGGCAACCCGGACAATCCGGCAGCGCACGAATTCGGTACCGGCCCGGAGATCCTGGAGCAGATGGGGGGTGACCTCGACGCCATCGTGTTCGGCTGCGGCAGCTCCGGCACCATGACCGGCCTGTCGCGAGCGTTCGCCAAGCTGTCGCCCAAGACCGAGCTGGTGCTGGCCGATCCGGTCGGCTCGATCCTGGCCGAATACATCAACGACGGCGTGCTCAACGACAAGTCGGGCAGCTGGCTGGTGGAGGGCATCGGCGAGGACTTCCTGCCGTCGATCTCCGATTTCAGCCGTGTCAAGAAAGC
Organism: Stenotrophomonas hibiscicola ATCC 19867; assembly: GCF_000382065.1. Lineage (GTDB taxonomy): Bacteria > Pseudomonadota > Gammaproteobacteria > Xanthomonadales > Xanthomonadaceae > Stenotrophomonas > Stenotrophomonas hibiscicola. Next base: position 131,430 of record NZ_KB907501.1, read on the forward strand.
CTATGCAATCAGCGACGCCGAGAGCTTCCACACCGCGCGCGAGCTGCTGGGCAAGGAAGGCATCCTCGGCGGTTCGTCCACCGGCACCCTGCTGGCCGCAGCGCTGAAGTACTGCAAGGAGCAGACCACGCCGAAGAAGGTGCTCGTACTGGTCTGCGATACCGGCAACAAGTACCTGTCGAAGATGTACAACGACTACTGGATGCTGGACAACGGCTTCCTGCAGCGCCCGCAGCACGGCGACCTGCGCGACCTGATCCTGCGTCCGTACGGCCAGCGCGACACTGTCGTTATTGGCCCGAACGACCTGCTGACCACCGCCTACCAGCGCATGAAGCTGTATGACGTGTCGCAGCTGCCGGTGATGGACGGTGACCAGCTGGTCGGCATCGTCGATGAAAGCGACGTCCTGCTGCATGTCTATGGCGACGAAGCGCGCTTCCGCGACACGGTTGCCACGGCGATGGTCAGCAAGCTGGACCGGCTGGACGTGAAGTCGCCGATCGAGGCCCTGCTGCCGGTGTTCGACCGCGGCCAGGTGGCGATCGTGATGGACGGCGATGCTTTCCTGGGCCTGATCACCCGTATCGACCTGCTGAACTATCTGCGCCGTCGCGTGCAGTAAGCCGCCGATCACGGCAGTTCACCGCTGAATTCCGGTTTATTCGCGTCAAAGCTCGTTAAGGCTGCGCTGATAGACTCCCGATCCTTTGACGGCGCCGCACGTCGGCGCCATTCAGGAAACGACATGTCCAACTCCTCTTCGCCCGACCGTGCGCTGGCCCTGGCCACGCTGGCCATCCACGGTGGCCAGTCGCCCGACCCCAGTACCGGTGCGGTGATGCCGCCGATCTACGCCACCTCGACCTACGCCCAGTCCAGCCCGGGCGAGCACCAGGGCTTCGAGTACTCGCGCACGCACAACCCGACCCGTTTCGCCTATGAGCGTTGCGTGGCGTCGCTGGAAGGCGGTACCCGTGGCTTTGCGTTCGCTTCGGGCATGGCGGCCAGCTCGACGGTGATCGAGCTGCTGGACGCCGGCAGCCACGTGGTGGCGATGGACGATATCTACGGCGGCAGCTTCCGCCTGTTCGAGCGCGTGCGTCGCCGCACCGCCGGGCTGGATTTCAGTTTCGTCGACCTGACCGATCTGGCGGCGTTCGAAGCCTCGATCACGCCGAAGACGAAGATGGTGTGGATCGAGACCCCGACCAACCCGATGCTGAAGATCGTGGACATCGCCGCGGTCGCTGCCATCGCCAAGCGCCATGGCCTGATCGTGGTGGTCGACAACACCTTCGCCTCGCCGATGCTGCAGCGCCCGCTGGAACTGGGCGCGGACCTGGTCCTGCATTCGGCCACCAAGTACCTCAACGGTCACTCGGACATGGTCGGCGGCATGGTGGTGGTTGGCGACAACGCCGAACTGGCCGAGCAGATGGCGTTCCTGCAGAACTCGGTGGGTGGCGTGCAGGGCCCGTTTGACAGCTTCCTGGCCCTGCGCGGCCTGAAGACCCTGCCGCTGCGCATGAGGGCACATTGCGCCAACGCGCTGGCCCTGGCCCAGTGGCTGGAAAAGCACCCGGCGGTGGAGAAGGTGATCTACCCCGGCCTGGCCTCGCACCCGCAGCATGAGCTGGCCGGCAAGCAGATGGCCGGCTACGGCGGCATCGTCTCGATCGTACTCAAGGGTGGGTTCGAGGCGGCCAAGCGCTTCTGCGAGAAGACCGAGCTGTTCACCCTGGCCGAGTCGCTGGGCGGTGTGGAAAGCCTGGTCAACCACCCGGCGGTGATGACGCATGCCTCGATCCCGGTCGCACGCCGGGAGCAGCTGGGAATCAGCGATGCGCTGGTGCGGCTGAGCGTGGGTGTTGAGGAGTTGGGGGATCTGCAGGTGGATCTGGAGCGGGCATTGGTGCAGCAGGCTGGCTGATGGGAATTCTCTCGGTTATCGGCAAGCATCGTTCGCTGACGTTCGAACTGAGCCAGCGCGAAGTCCTGGGCCGCTACCGCGGGGCCAGTTTCGGGCTGCTGTGGTCGTTGATCAGTCCGTTCCTGATGCTGCTGGTGTACACCCTTGCCTTCGGCTTCGTGATGAAAGGCCGCTGGCCGGGATCGACAGGATCGACCACCGACTTTGCCCTGATCCTGTTCGCGGGCCTGACCGTGCACGGGTTCTTCGCTGAGTGCTTCACCCGCGCCCCACAGCTGATCGTAGCCAACACCGGCTTCGTCAAGCGGGTGGTGTTCCCGCTGGATATCCTGGTGTGGAGCATGACCTTCTCGGCGCTGTTTCACCTGCTGATGAACATGGTGGTACTGCTTCTGTTGCAGTTGGCGATCAAGGGCAGCATTCCGGCCACGGCCATCCTGCTGCCGGTGGTGATCATCCCGCTGGTGATCCTCACAGCGGGCGTGGGCTGGATCGTCTCGTCGCTGGGCGTGTACCTGCGTGACATCGGCCAGATTGCCGGCGTGATGGCGGCGGCGATGCTGTTCCTGTCCTCTGCCATCGTGCCGGTCGAATCGGTACCGGAAAGCTATCGCATCGTGTTCGAGTTGAACCCGCTGACCTTCATCATCGACCAGGTACGCGAAGTGGTGATCTGGGGCCGGCTGCCCGACTGGGCCGGCCTGGGTCTCTACACCCTGATCGCCTGTGCGGTGGCTCTGCTGGGCCATCGGATGTTCAACAAGTTGCGCGTGGGGTTTGCCGATGTCCTCTGAGCTGACCGACGGCGACATCGTCATCGATGTGCAGGGCGTGGGCAAGGCGTACCACATGTACGAACGCCCCTCGCACCGGCTGTTGCAGGCCCTGGCCGGCAAGCGCAAATCCTTCTACAAGGATTTCTGGGCGCTGCGCGGCGTCAGTTTCTCGATCCGCCGCGGGCAGACGGTGGGTATTGTCGGCCGCAACGGCTCGGGCAAGTCCACCCTGCTGCAGATGATCGCCGGTACCCTCAACCCGACCGAAGGCCATATTACGGTCAAGGGGCGGGTGGCGGCGCTGCTGGAACTGGGTAGTGGCTTCAACCCGGAATTCACGGGGCGCGAGAACGTCTACCTCAACGCTACGATCCTGGGATTGAACCGGCCCCAGATCGAGGCGCGCATGGAGAGCATCCTGGCCTTCGCCGACATCGGTGAGTTCATCGACCAACCGGTACGCAGCTACTCCAGTGGCATGTCTGTACGGTTGGCCTTCGCGGTGATTGCCCATGTCGATGCCGACATCCTGATCATCGACGAGGCGTTGGCCGTAGGCGACGCCTTCTTCTCGCAAAAGTGCATGCGTTTCCTGCGCGAGTTCCAGAAGAACGGAACGCTGCTGTTCGTCAGTCATGATGCAGCGGCGGTGACCAACCTCTGCGAAAGTGCGGTATGGCTCCAGAATGGCCAGATGCGCCTGTCCGGTACCTCGCAGGAGGTGATCGAAGCGTATATGACGGAGCAGCATGTGGTCGGTCGCCGCGAAGCTGGTGTCGAAGACGTCAAGGTGGAAAGGAAGTCGCGCAGGCTGGCGTCCGACGGTCCGGACTTCCGCCACGATGCCCTGCGCGAAGCGGGCGTCAGAAACCGGATCGCCCTGTTCGAATTCGACCCGGAGAATGTGGGCCAGGAGTTCGGTGCGCAAGGTGCGAGAATTGTCGATGTCGCACTGACCGACCAGGACGGCTCGCCGCTGGGCATGGCCGAAGGCGGCGAGCTGGTCCGGCTGCGCGTCCGGGTTGAGCTCATGCAGTCGCTGGACAGCCTGATCGTCGGCTTCTACGTGAAGGATCGACTGGGCCAGAGGTTGTTTGGCGACAACAGCTATTTCGCCTGCAAGGACGCGCCGGTGGGCGGGCGCGCCGGCGAGTCTGTCGTGGCTTCGTTTCTGTTCCGCATGCCGGTGATGCCGTCCGGCTCTTACATGATCGATGCAGCGGTTGCCTCCGGCGACCAGCACGACCACACCCAGCAGCATTGGATCCATGACGCGCTGGAGTTCCGCGCGATCGACGAGACCATGCGGTTTGGCCTGGTGGGACTGCCCATGCTTGCCATCGAAGTCACCAAGGAATCCTGATGATCGAGTTCACCGGCGAACGTTTCGTCCCTACCGAACACGGTGTCATCCGCCAGGAACATCTGCATCGCTATGCGTGGTGCCTGCCCCTGGTGGAAGGCAAGGACGTGCTCGACGTGGCCAGTGGTGAAGGCTACGGCAGCGCGATGCTTGCCGGGCGCGCGCGTTCTGTCCGCGGTGTCGACATCTCGCAGGATGCCGTTGGGCATGCGCGGGAGCGCTATGCCGGCGTAGCGAATCTGCAATACCTGCAGGGTTCGGCCGCGGCAATTCCACTTCCAGACGACAGCGTCGATGTGGTGGTCTCCTTCGAGACCATCGAACACCTGTACGAGCAGGAGGAGATGATGTCCGAAATCCGTCGCGTACTGCGGCCGGATGGCGTGATGATCATGTCCTCGCCCAACAAGGAGGTCTACTCCGATCGCGCCGGCTACCACAACGAATACCATGTCAAGGAACTCTACCTGGAAGAGTTCCGCACGCTTGTGGAGCGGTATTTCCCGGCGATGTACCTGTGCGGCCACCGCATGTCGGTCTGTTCGACCATCACAGGGCTGGATGGAGGACCGGCGCAGCCTGTCTACCAGGCGCTGACCGATACTGGCGAGGGCGTGCAGGAGCGTGCCGCAGTCATTCCCGACGCTGTCTATTTCGTAGTGGTGGCCGCGGCGGACCCATTGCTGCTGCCGCAGCTGCCAGCGTCGGTGCTGTACACCGAGGCGGAGGATCTGTACGCCCATCACCATGAAGTCGCGCGCTGGGCCCAGGCGCAGGACGCGGAGATCGGTTCGCTGCGAGGCCATGTGGTACGCGAGCAGAGCGTGGTGGCAGAGCTGCATCGTCAGCTTGAGCAGGCCGGGCTGGCCGCCGCCGAACGGCTGCAGCAGTTGGAGCAGGATCAGCGCGCGACGGTCGCACGCCTCCAGCAGCAACTGGAGCATGAGAAGGCGCGGGCCCAGCACCTCGAGTCGGCGATGGCCGAGGTATGGGAGGTCCGCAGCCAGCTGCAGGCACAGATGACCGCAGTGTCCGGCCTGACCAGTGCGGCACGCGCCGAATTGCGCAAGCGCCACGAGCAGATCGATCAGCTCCTCCACCAGTCAGGTGTCAGCCTGCCGGGTAGGCAGCTGGCGGAGGAGAGCGATGGCAGCGAGGTATCGGCGCTTCTGGCGTCCTATCGCGAGGAACTGCAGTCGTTGCAGGATCTGACCGGCTCGCTGATCGGTTCACGTTCCTGGCGCATCACCAAGCCTCTGCGTTTCGCTGGTCGCGTGCTACGCGGCGAGTGGCGTGTGGTTCTGCAATCGCTGCGTGCGTCCGGGCTGGCGCGGCATCCACTGCTCAAGCCGATGGTGCCGATGGCAAAGCGGATGCTGCTGAAGCAGGACGAATCCGCGCCGGCTGCGCTGGACGGACTGTTGCTGGAGGACGTCAGGAACGACCCGCAGGCCATCCTGGAGAGCGTACGCTTCGCCGAGGTGGCGGAGCCGTTGGTCAGCATTGTCATCCCGACTTACGGTAATTTCGAGCAGAGCCTGGCGTGCGTGGCATCCATTGCCCGTGCCGGTGCGCGTGTACCGTTCGAGGTGTTGGTGCTGGAGGATGCCTCCGGCGATACGCGGATCGGCGGCCTGGCAGCAATTCCGGGGCTGCGCTATCACGCCAATCCGAAGAATCTGGGTTTCCTGCGTTCCTGCAACCAGGCTTTGACCTTGGCCCAGGGCCGCTACGTGTATCTCCTCAACAACGACACCGAGGTCCGGCCGGGCTGGCTGGATGCCCTTGTCGCGGTGTTCCAGTCGCATCCGGATGCCGGCTTGGTCGGCTCCAAGCTCGTTTACCCCGATGGCCGGCTGCAGGAAGCGGGCGGTATCGTATGGGCCGATGGCAGCGCCTGGAACTTCGGGCGGCTTGAGGATCCCTCGCGCCCCGCCTACAGCTATCTCAAGGAAGCCGACTATGTGTCCGGCGCATCGATCATGTTGCCGTTGGACCTGTTCCGCGAACTTGGCGGGTTCGACGAACATTTCGCTCCGGCCTACTACGAAGACACGGACATTGCCTTCCGGGTGCGTGCACGCGGCCTCAAGGTGTACATGCAGCCGGATTCGGTGGTCGTGCATTACGAGGGCGTCTCCAGCGGTACCGATGAGAGCAGTGGCGTAAAGGCGTGGCAGGCGGTCAACCGCGACAAGTTCCTTGAGCGCTGGGGCCCGACGTTGCAGGAAACGCAGTTCGCCAATGCCGAGAATGTCTTTCTCGCCCGCGATCGTTCGCGCAGCAAGCGCCACGTGCTTGTGGTCGATCATTACGTTCCGCAACCGGACCGTGACGCGGGATCACGTGCGACCTGCCAGGTGCTGCAGACGCTGGTGCAGGAAGGATGCCAGGTCACGTTCTGGCCAGCCAACGCTTACTACGACGCCGAGTACGCACCGCCGCTGCAGCGATCGGGCATCGAGGTGATGCATGGAGCCGCATGCGTGGGCACGGACGGCTTTGACGCCTGGATGGAGGCCAACGGTCGCTACCTGGATGTGGTGATCCTCAATCGTCCGCATATTTCCATCGAGCTGGTGGCCAGCGTCCGCCGGCACAGCAAGGCAACGCTGGTGTACTACGGGCACGACATCCATCATCTGCGCATGCAGCAGCAGCTTCACGTGAAGCCCGACGATGAACTGAAGCGGGAAACCGAGCGCTACCGCCAGTTCGAGCATGCACTCTGGCAGCAGGCCGACGTCGTGCTCTATCCATCGGAGGATGAAACGCGCCACGTGCGGCAGTGGTTGGCCGAACACGCGCCGGCCGCGACCAGCCGCGCTGCAACCATCCCGCTGTATGCTTTCGAACAGTCGGAACTGGTGCCATCACCGCAGGGCCGACAGGACATCCTGCTGGTGGCCGGCTTTGCCCATGCGCCCAACGTTGATGCTGCTCTGTGGTTCGTCAGCGAGGTGCTGCCGCTGGTCGAGCGCGAAGTGCCCGGGGTTCGGGTGAGCCTGGTGGGATCCAACCCCCGTCCGGAGGTACAGGCTCTGGCGTCCGAGCGGATCGAGGTGACCGGCTATGTCAGCGATGCGCGTCTGGAAACCTTCTATGCCCGCGCGCGGGTTGCCGTCGCACCGCTGCGATTCGGCGGCGGCGTGAAAGGCAAGGTGCTCGAAGCGCTGCGTCACGGTGTTCCATGCGTGACCACGTCAGTGGGCATGCAGGGCCTGAGCGGCGCCAGCGCGTTCATGCTTGTGGCGGACGAACCACAGGCGATGGCGGCACATATTGTCTCGTTGCTGCGCGATGACGCGCTCTGGCAGCGCGTGTCGATGGCGGAGCAGGCATTCATCGATCAGGAATACTCGCGTGAGGCGCTGTGGCGTGTGTTGTCGTCATCAATGCAGCGCGATGAGCAGGCAGCATGAGGCAGCCGATGAGGGGACACGCAGCACAGCGTCCGACTGCCGGCGCAGGCACCAGCGGTGCACAGGTACTCCCTTGGCGCAGTGTTGCCCTGGTATTGGCCGTGGTGGCGGTGTTCGCGGCCATCCATCAGGTCATCCTCAACCGCGCGCACCCCGACGCGCTGTACATGGATTCGCTGCGCCTGCTGTTCCAGCTTGACCAATGGCAGGCGGGCCAGCTGTCCACGTTCGAGTTCTGGGGCGGATCCTCGCACCGCGGATTCGTCAACCAACTGTTCCTGTGGGCGAATGTCAGCCTTTTCGACCTTGACGTGCTGCTGGCTAATCGGTTGACCGGCGCGGTGATCTCCACGGTCGCGGTGTGCTTGTGCATCGCTTGGCTGGCCGACATGCGACGCCAGCCCGGCGCGCAGCGCCCGTGGCTGAATGTGGTGGTGATGGTGACCTTGGCGGCCCTGTGCTTCAGCTGGGCCGGCTATGAATTGTTGACTCTGGATCTGGGCCTGCCGCTGTGGACGAAGAACCTGGCCTTCGTGGCGTTCTTCTGTGGCCATGCCCACCTGCTGTCAGGGCGTTCACGCCGACCGGCGCTGTGGGTGGTGGCACTGGTGCTTGCCGCGCCGCTGATCGTGCTGGTCTGTGGCATGGGCTGGAACTACGCCTTCGTCGGCGCCGTGGTGATCGTGCAGGTGTTTTCGTTCCTGCCGCGCTGGCGGGCCGAGGGGCGCTGGACCGGCATCCTGCCGAGCGCGGCGGTCGCGCTGTCGATGGTTGTGTATCTGCTCAGCGGCTCGGTCACCGACGCGTCTACCCGCAACGGCCTGAATATCGGGTTGGATCTGCCGGCGCTGCTGCTGTACGCGGTGGGCTCCACGATGGGGTATCCCGAAGCCGTGCTGATGGGCGGAAGGCTGCCGCTGGAGGCCATTGCGGTGGTTGGTGGCATCCTGCTTCTGGTCGGCGTGGTCGCTGCTGTCGCCTGGCTGCGCCGCGGCGCTCCCGGGTCGCGGTTGCCACTGCTGCTGGCGCTCTATGGTGTTCTGATCGCCGCTTCGCTGACACTGGCACGCGGTGCTGAGGGGCCGTTCGCGGTGATGGCGTCGCGCTACTACATGGACCTTGTGCTCGGACTGGCGGGTGTGATCTGGCTGGCGGCCCGCGAGCTGCAGGCCGCGCCCCGGGCATCAGGGTGGAACGCGCTGGTGGGTGGCCTGCTGTCGGCCGTGATGCTGACCCAGCTGCTCACCTATGTCCACGAGTGGAGAGCCAGTCCTTTCCGCGAAGCCATCTTCGCGTCCATGAACAAGGCATTGTTGCGGGCCGTGCCCGACGAGGCTGCCGCAGGGTTGCTGCAGGCGCAGCTGGATTATGCGCGCAAAGGCGCCAACGTCATGCGGGAGCGCCGTCTGGCGCTGTACGCCGACAGCACGGCCAGCGATTGTTCCACGCGCAGGATCGGGTATACCCAGGGCTGGCATCCGCCCGAAGGCGCCGTGCGCTGGAGTGGCGCGCACGCGTCACTCGCGCTTCCTCCCTGTGGTTGCGCGTACTTCGCCGAGCTGTACGTGCCGCCCGGGCAATCCGAGCGCCACGTGCGCATCAACACCGGCGGGGGCAACGAGGATGTGCTGACCGTGCGGCCAGGTCAGGCCGCGCGCGCGCGCGTGGGCAATGAGCATGCCGAACTGACAGTCAGTCCGGTGAGCATCCCCAGCCGTGACCAGCCCGGCAGCAGCGATGCCCGAGAACTGGGTGTACTGCTTACCGGTTTCTCGGTGAGCTGCGAGGTACCGTGAGCATGACCAGGAAGGACAACGACGCGTTGCCGCGCTCCGGCCCGCCCGGTCCGCTGCAGCGCCTGATCAAGGACCAGCGCGTCCTGTTCCTGCTGGTCGGTGGCGCCAACACCGCCTTCAGTACGGCATTGTTCGCCGGGCTGGTGCTGCTGCTGGGCCCCAAGGTGCCGTCGGTCGTGAGCCTGGGCATCGCCTGGGTGGTCTCGCTGGTGCTGGTGTTCTTCATCTACCGACGGCTGGTGTTCCGGGTCAGCGGCAATGGCTGGCGCGATTTCCTGCGCTTCACCAGCGTCAATGTCGGCAGCCTGCTGTTGAACATGGGGGCACTGGCCCTGCTGGCCGACGTGCTCGGCCTTCCGGCCATTCCGACGCAGATCGTCATTACCGTTCTGGTGGTGATCTTCAATTATGTTGGCCACAAGCATTTCTCTTTCCGGCGACGACCGGAACCACCTACCGCGGAGAAAAAGGAATGAACCCACGTGTCTCGGTCGTGGTGCCGGCCTACAGGAACGTCGAGTACCTTGCGCAGACGCTCGATTCGATCCTCGCGCAGGACTACGATGATTTCGAGCTGGTCGTGGCTGATCATTCCTCCAACGACGGCACCACTGAACTGCTGGCCCGCTATGCCGGTCATCCCAAGGTCCGGGTACTCGACCCGACACCCGCCGGCGGCGGTGCCAAGGCCAATTGGGACCGGGTCAGCATTGCAGCCCACGGCGAGCTGCTAAAGCTGGTCTGCGGCGATGATCTGATCGCACCCGATGCCCTCAGCCGGCAGGTCGCGGCGCTGGATGCACACCCCTCGGCAGTACTGGTGGCCAGCAAGCGTGACCTCGTGGATGCGCACGGCAAGGTGGTGATCGCCGGCCGTGGCCTGGGTCCGCTGAAGGGGCTGGTAAGGGGGCGCGATGCGGTACGGGCATCGGTGCTTGCCGGCACCAACCTTTTCGGTGAGCCGGGCTGCGTGATGTTCCGACGCGAGCTGCTGGTGCAGGCGGGGGGCTGGGACAACTCCCACCCCTACCTTATCGACCAGGCCAGCTATTCGGCGATCATGCTGCAGGGCGACATGGTCGCGCTGCGCGAGAGCCTGGCCAGTTTCCGCATCAACGCAGGGCAGTGGAGCGTGAGGCTGATGAACGACCAGGCGCAGCAGGCCATCGATTTCCATAACGCCTTGGCCGCAGCGCATCCGCAGCTGCTGTCGCCGATGACCTTGCGCGTGGGCAACCTCAAGGCCCGCCTGATGGCGCAGGCGCGGCGCCTGACCTACCTCTGGCTCGGGCGCCGGATGGGCGCGGCCTGAGGCCGCAGCCAAGGAACTCAGGGGCGATCGTCTTCGTCCCGGCCTGCCACGTTGGTGGTACGCCCGATGATGTACTGCGGGCGGTTGTTGATGTTCAGCAGAACGCGGCCGGTGTATTCGCCGATGACACCGAGCGCCAGCAGCTGCAGGCCGCCCATGAACAGGATGGTAATGATCAGTGACGGCCAGCCGACCGCCATCTGCGGGCTGTGCAGTTTCTGCCAGAGCACCACCACCGCCATCACGAATGCCACGCATGAGGCCAATACCCCGGCCAGCGAGACGAAGCGCAGCGGCACGATCGAGAAGCTGGTGGCCATCTGCAGCCAGAGTGAAATCGATTTGCTCAGGCTGTAGCCCGAGCGGCCATCGCTGCGCGCGTGGTGCTGGCCGGAGATGGTCGCGATGCGCTTGGGGCTGGTGCTCTGTACCAGCAGTCCGTCGAGATACACAAACGGGCCTTGGTAGCGCCGGGCTTCCTCACCCAGTTCACGCACGAAACCGCGGAAGGGCGAAAGGTACAGACCCTCGGGCTTCTTCAGCAGGCGTGCGGCCACCATATCGTTGAAGCGGCTGCCGGCGCGCTTCCACAGTGCATGCTTGCGGCCTTCGAACTGCACGTAGCACAGGTCGGCACCGTCGCGCAGCGTCTGCAGGATGCGAGGGATGTCGGCCGGGTCGTGCTGCAGATCATCGTCCATCGTGACGATATAGCGGCCCCGCGCAAAGCCGAGGCCGGCCATGATTGCATTGTGCTGGCCGGCATTGCGGCGCAGATCCACGCCAACCAGCCACGGCCGCGTGCGAGCCTCACCGCGGATGACTTCCCAGGCATTGTCCGGGCCGGAATCGTGCACCAGTACGACCTCGAAGCCATCAGCGCCCAGCGCCGGCACCAGCACTTCCTCCAGGCGGCGGACAAGGTTGGGCAGGATCGAGGCGCTGCCGTAGACGGGAATGACGACGGAGAGTTCAGGCTTCATGGCGGGGGCCATAATATTTCTGGATCACACGGAGTGGATAGTCTGGCCCAAAATCCACCCCGATGTCGCGAGCGACCTGCTCGGAGAGGCTGCTGTCGATGGCCATCGCTTCTCCACGTTCCATCAGCACGCGATGCGCACGGCGGCCGAGCACCTGCTCGAACAGGTCGACGATACGGGGCATCGGCAGTGACCAAGGTGAAGCGATGGCCACCACCGACGGCGCTGCACCGCCCTCGAGAATGCGGGTAGCGATGGCTGCGACATCGTCGATGTCGATCAGATTGCGTTGTGCGCGTGTCCACAAGGTCAACTGCCGTTCCTGCAGGATGCAGTCGCGCAGGAAGTTGGTGAGGGTATTGGGGTTGCGTGTACGCCCTACCACCTGCGGCAGACGCAGCACAGTGCCACGGCCAGAGCCGATCACCAGCGCTTCCATGGCGCGCTTGTGCTGGAAATAGGCCGAGTGCTCTTTGGCATTGACTACGTTGCAGCTGCCGAAATAGACCAGCCGCTGCTGGCCTTCGGCCAAATACCCGGTGAGCATGGAGCGTTCGCGGGCGAACGCTTCCGGGTCGGTTTCGTTCGAGTTGGAGACACCCGAAGCGAAAATGATGGTCGAATCGTCCTCGGCATAGCGCTGCGCGAAAGCGCGCGCCACCAGTCCGGAACCGACAATCATCGGGAAGGGGCCGAAGGACGATGGGGCAGGAAGCTTGTGTACATGTCTATGGCGCGTCCATGAGGTTCAGGCCCACGGGGCCAGTGGCAGGAAAGCATACGCCAGCTGGCGCATTGGCTGAGGAGAGGATGGACCGGAGCGGCCCAGCCGCTCCGATCACATCGCCGGGCATCAGGCCAAGGCCTTTTCCAGATCCGGCAGGATCGCGAACAGATCCCCAACCAAGCCGATATCGGCAATCTCAAAGATCGGCGAATCCGGATCCTTGTTGATCGCCACGATCGTACCGGCGTCCTTGATGCCGGTCAGATGCTGGATCGCACCGCTGATGCCCACCGCCACATACAGCTCCGGGGCGATGATCTTGCCGGTCTGGCCCACCTGCAGGTCGCTGGGCACGTAGCCGGCATCGACCGCGGCGCGCGAGGCACCGACGGCGGCGCCGAGCTTGTCGGCCAGCTGGAAGATGACCTTGAAGTTCTCTTCCGAACCGACGCCGCGGCCACCGGAGACCACGCGCTTGGCGCTCTGCAGGTCCGGGCGGTCGCTGGCACCGGCGGCCAGGCCGATGAAGCGGGTGTGGCTCGGCAGGGCAGCATCGACGCTGGCCGCTTCAATGGTGGCACTGCCGCCCTGGGCGGCTTCCGGCCACGACGCGGCGCGTACGGTGGCGACCACGATCTGGTCGGCGGGGGCTTCCACGGTGATGATCGCGTTGCCGGCGTAGATCGGGCGCTTGAAGGTGTGGCTGCCTTCGACGGTCATCAGGTCGGAGACCTGGTTGACGCCCAGCAGGGCGGCCACGCAGGGCATCAGGTCCTTGCCGAAGGTGGTGGACGGGCCGAACACGTGGGTGTAGCCCTTGGCCAGCTGCGCGATCTGCGGCGCCAGCACCTGGGCGATGGCCTGCGCGTTGGCAGCGTTGGCCACGGTCAGAACCTTGGCGACGCCAGCGATCTTCGCGGCCTCAGCGGCAACGGCGGCCGGGTCGGCGGCCAGCACCAGCACGTCGATGCTGGCACCGCTGATGGCGGCAGCAGCGCTTACGGTCTTGGCGGTGGCGGCGTTGAGCTTGCCGTCGTGGTGTTCGGCGATGACGAGAATCCTGCTCATTACAGCAACCCCTTCTGCTTGAGTGCGGCCACCAGTTCAGCCGCGTCCTTGACCATCACACCCTTGCTGCGCTTGGACGGCGCGGCATACTGGGTGGTCTTGAAGGTATCGGCGGCTTCAACGCCCAGATCGGCCAGCTGCAGGGTCTCCAGCGGCTTGGCCTTGGCCTTCATGATGTCCGGCAGCTTGATGAAGCGCGGCTCGTTCAGGCGCAGATCGGTGGTGACCACCGCCGGCAGGTCCACTTCCAGCGTTTCCAGGCCGGCGTCGACTTCGCGGGTCACCGTGGCCTTGCCATCAGCAATCTCCAGCTTGCTGGCGAAGGTCGCCTGCGGGCGGCCCCACAGCGTGGCCAGCATCTGGCCAGTCTGGTTGGCGTCGTCGTCGATGGCCTGCTTGCCCAGGATCACCAGGTCCGGCTGTTCCTTCTCGATCAGCTTGAGCAGGGTGCGTGCGGCTGTCAGCGGCTGGATGGCCTGGTCGGTAACGACGTGGATGGCACGGTTGGCGCCCATGGCCAGGCCGTTGCGCAGGTGCGCCTGGGCATCGGCCGGGGCAATGGTGGCGACCACCACTTCGCTGGCAATGCCCTTGTCGCGCAGGCGCAGGGCTTCTTCCAGGGCGATTTCATCGAAGGGATTGGGTGACAGCTTGACGCCGTCGGTGACCACGCCGGAACCGTCCGGCTTGACCTGAATGCGGACGTTGTAGTCCACCACGCGCTTGTACGCGACGAGGATTTTCATCTGGTACGGGGTCCTTCAATAACTGGGGAGAACGTCCGGTCCTCGCACAGCAACCGGTTCGGGGGTGGGATCCCGATTCTAGCTGGCTTGGGACGACCATGCGAACGCGTATGGTCATGTTGCGATGCGGCATGGCTCGCGTGAGTATCGTGCGTCGTTCACGTCACGCAGGCAGTCGTGAAGACGAACCACATGTATCCTGTGCCGCTGTGTCGGGCGCTTCATAGCGCCCCTTGGATGAATTTCGATCAGGAGAACAGGTAGTGCCCACATGGCTTGTCACCGGCGGCGCCGGATTCATTGGCGGTAACTTCGTTCTCGAGGCCGTCGCGCGCGGCGTCAAAGTCATCAACCTCGATGCGCTGACCTACGCCGGCAATCTGAAGACCCTGTCCAGCCTGGACGGCAACCCGAATCACGTGTTCGTGCAGGGCGACATCGGCGATCAGGCGCTGGTCACCCGCCTGCTGGCCGAGCACCGGCCGGACGCCGTGCTCAACTTTGCTGCCGAGAGCCACGTGGATCGCTCCATCGACGGTCCTGGCGCCTTCATCCAGACCAACGTGGTGGGCACCCTGGGCCTGCTGGAGGCGGTCCGTGACTACTGGAAGGCGCTGCCGGCCGAGCAGGGCGCGGCCTTCCGCTTCCTGCACGTATCCACTGACGAGGTGTACGGCACGCTGGGTGAGACCGGCAAGTTCAGCGAAACCACGCCGTATGCTCCGAATTCCCCGTACTCGGCGTCGAAGGCCGCCTCGGACCACCTGGTGCGTGCGTTCCACCACACCTACGGGCTGCCGGTGCTGACCACCAACTGCTCCAACAACTACGGCCCGTACCACTTCCCCGAGAAGCTTATCCCGCTGGTGATCGCCAAGGCGCTGGCCGGCGAGCCGCTGCCGGTGTACGGCGACGGCAAGCAGGTGCGCGACTGGCTGTTCGTGTCCGATCACTGCGAGGCGATCCGCACCGTGCTGGCCAAGGGCCAGGTTGGCGAGACCTACAACGTCGGTGGCAATTCGGAAAAACAGAACATCGAAGTGGTGCAGGCCATCTGCGCACTGCTGGACCAGCGCCGCCCGCGTGCGGATGGCCAGCCGCGCAGCAGCCAGATCACCTACGTCACCGACCGCCCCGGCCATGACCGCCGCTATGCGATCGATGCGTCCAAGCTGAAGAACGACCTGGGCTGGGAACCGGCCTACACCTTCGAGCAGGGCATCACCTTCACCGTCGACTGGTACCTGGACAACCAGGAATGGGTCAACGGCGTGCTGGACGGCAGCTACCGCCTGCAGCGCATCGGCACCGCAGCCTGAACCCGGGAGACACCATGACGCAGCGCAAGGGCATCATCCTCGCCGGCGGCTCCGGCACCCGGCTGTATCCGATCACCAAGGGCGTCAGCAAGCAGCTGCTGCCGGTGTACGACAAGCCGATGATCTACTACCCGCTCAGCGTGCTGATGCTGGCGGGCATCCGCGAGGTGCTGATCATCAACACCCCGCACGAGCAGGCCCTGTTCCAGCAGCTGCTGGGCGATGGTTCGCAGTGGGGCATGGACATCCAGTACGCGGTGCAGCCCAGCCCCGATGGCCTGGCCCAGGCCTACCTGATCGGCCGCGACTTCGTGGCCGGCAAACCGAGCTGCCTGGTGCTGGGTGACAACATCTTCCACGGCCACGGCCTGCGCGACGTGCTCAAGCGCGCCGATGAGCGCACCGACGGTGCCACCGTGTTCGGCTACTGGGTGAATGATCCGGAGCGCTATGGCGTGGCCGAGTTCGACAAGAGCGGCAAGGTCATCGATCTGGTGGAGAAGCCGGAAAACCCGCGTTCGAACTATGCGGTGACTGGCCTGTACTTCTATGACGGCAAGGCAAGCGATTACGCGTCCGAGCTGAAGCCGTCGCCGCGCGGCGAGCTGGAGATCACCGATCTCAACAAGCGCTATCTGGGCGAGAGAAACCTGCACCTGGAAGCGCTCGGCCGTGGCTATGCCTGGCTCGATACCGGCACCCACCAGTCGCTGCTGGAAGCCTCCAACTTCATCGAGACCATCCAGACCCGGCAGGGCCTGCAGGTCTGCTGCCCGGAAGAAATCTCGTTTGGCCAGGGCTGGATCACCGCCGAACAGCTGGAGGCACTCGCCGCGCCGCTGATCAAGAATGGCTACGGCCAGTACCTGCACAAGCTCGCCCTGCGTGGAGTTGTTCCGTGAAAGTGATTGAAACCAAGTTGCCTGGCTGCGTGGTGATCGAGCCGGCGGTGTTCGGCGACGCACGCGGCTACTTCTTCGAAACCTGGAACGCCGAACGCTTTGCCACACTGGGCTTGCCGGACCGCTTCGTGCAGAGCAATGTCTCCACCTCGGCGCAGGGCGTGCTGCGTGGCCTGCATTACCAGTGGCCGCGGCCGCAGGGCAAGCTGGTCAGCGTGCTGGAAGGCGAGGTCTATGACGTGGCCGTCGACATCCGTCGGGGTTCGCCGACCTTCGGCCAGTGGGAAGCGGTGGTGCTGAGCGCGGAGAACAAGAAGCAGTTCTGGATTCCGGAAGGCTTCGCCCACGGTTTCGCCGTCCTGTCCGAGCGCGCGGTGTTCAGCTATCTGTGCACCGAGGTCTACCTGAAGGACTTCGATGCCGGCGTGCGCTGGAACGATGCGGATATCGCCGTGGACTGGCCAGTCAGTGCACCGACGTTGTCGGCCAAGGACGAGAACGCGCCGTTCCTGAAGGACATCGCCGAAGACCGCCTGCCGGTCTACACCGCCGCCCAGGGCGCGCCATGACCGTGCTGGTGTTCGGTGGCAACGGCCAGGTCGGCCAGGAGCTGCTGCGCGCGCTGGCGCCGCTGGGCAAGGTGGTCGCGACCACCCGCAGCGGCACTCTGCCGGATGGCAGCGCCTGCGAAACCGCCGATTTCGGCCAACCTGAAAGCCTGCCGGCCCTGCTGGACCGTCTTCAGCCGTCGGTGGTGGTGAATGCTGCGGCCTATACCGCCGTTGATCGTGCCGAGCAGGATGTGGAAGCTGCGTTTGCGGCCAACGCGCAGGCGCCTGGCATGATCGCGCGTTGGTGTGCGGCCCATGGCGTGCCGTTCGTGCATTACTCCACCGACTACGTGTTCGATGGCCAGGGCACCGCGCCGTACCGCGAGGACGAGCCGACCGCGCCGCTGGGTGTGTATGGCACCAGCAAGCGCGATGGTGAGGATGCGGTACGCGCGGCCGGCGGTCGCCACCTGATCTTCCGCACGGCCTGGGTGTATGCCTCGCATGGGGCAAATTTCCTGCGCACCATGTTGCGCGTCGGCGCCGAGCGCGACCAGCTGCGTGTGGTGGCCGACCAGGTCGGTACGCCGACGCCGGCCGCGCTGATCGCTGATGTTACTGCGCAGGCGCTGCGGCATCCGGGCCAACTGTCCGGTACCTGGCACCTGACCGCCAGCGGCCAGACCAGCTGGCATGGGTTCGCCGAAGCGATCTTCGCCGAAGCGCTGGTTACCGGCGTGTTGGCGAAGGTGCCGGCGGTCGAGGCGATTCCCAGTTCCGAGTATCCGACCCCGGCCAAGCGCCCGGCCTGGTCGGTGCTGGACAACCGCAAGCTGCAGCAGGATTTCAGTATCGTACTGCCGAGTTGGCAGGATGGCCTGAAGCGGGTGATGGCGGAGATTGCCTGACCCGGCAGGCGGCGTGCCGACCAACGGTCGGCACCCACCCCGACCAACGGTCGGCACCCACCCCGACCAACGGTCGGCACCCACCCCAACCAACGGTCGGTCGCCTCCAGCGGGCGCCGGGTCAGCTGCGCCCGTAGGTATCCTCGAAGCGCACGATGTCGTCCTCGCCAAGGTAGCTGCCGGACTGCACTTCGATCAGTTCCAGCGGCAGCTTGCCCGGGTTGCGCAGGCGATGGGTCACTCCCAGCGGGATGTACGTGCTCTGGTTTTCGCTGAGCAGGATCACTTCGTCGCCGCGGGTCACTTCTGCGGTGCCGCTGACCACGATCCAGTGCTCGGCGCGGTGATGATGCATCTGCAGGCTGAGTGTGCCGCCGGGCTTGACCGTGATGCGCTTGACCTGGAAGCGTGCACCATTGTCGATTGAATCGTACGCGCCCCACGGGCGGTAGACCTTGCGATGCCACGTGGCCTCGCTGCGGCCTTCGGACTTCAGCTGACCGACAACGGTCTTGACCTCCTGCATGCGGTCGGCCCTGCCGACCAGCACCGCGTCGTCGGTCTCGACGACAATCACGTCATCCAGGCCGACCAGTGCCACCAGGCGCTGTGCATAGGCATAGGTGTTGCGGCAGTCGATGGCGATCACATCGCCCTGGTGGGCGTTGCCATCGCCGTCCTGCTGCGAGACATCGCGCAGGGCTGTCCACGAGCCGACATCGTTCCAGCCGGCGTCCAACGGAATCACCACGGCGTCGGCGGTTTTTTCCATCACGGCATAGTCGATGGAATCAGAGGGAACGGCGGCGAAGGCGTCCTTGTCCAGGCGGGTGAAATCCGAATCGCGGCGGGCCTGCTGCCAGGCCTGGCGGCTGCCGGCCAGCATGCCGGGCTGGAAGCGCTCCAGTTCCTGCAGGTAGCGCGAGGCCTTGAACAGGAACATGCCGCTGTTCCAGTAATACTGGCCGCTGCTGACGTAACCGCTGGCGGTCTCGAGGTCGGGCTTTTCGACAAAGCGCTCGACCGCACGCAGGCCCTGCCCATCGGCGGCCTTGATATAGCCGTAGCCGGTTTCCGGGCCGGTCGGCACGATGCCGAAGGTCACCAGCTTGCCGGTTTCGGCGGCACTGGCGGCGGCCTGCACGGCGCTGCGGAAGGCGGCTTCGTCGGTGATCACATGGTCCGAGGGCAGCACCAGCAGCAGCGCATCGGCGCCGTCGCGGGTGGCTTCCAGGGCTGCGACCGCGATTGCCGGCGCCGTGTTGCGGCCAACCGGTTCCAGGATGATGGCCGCCGGCTCGGCGCCGACCTGCTGCAGCTGCTCGGCAGCGACAAAGCGGTGCTCCTCGTTGGCGATCACCAGCGGGCCATGCGCGGCGATCGGCGCCACCCGCTTCCAAGTGGCCTGCAGCATCGTCAGCTCGCTGGCCAAGGGTAGAAACTGCTTGGGGTAGGACTCGCGCGACAGCGGCCACAGGCGGGTGCCGGAGCCACCGGACAGAATGACGGGCTGGATGATGCTCATGGTCGTCCTTGATTACTGCTGGATTAGGCGGGAAATTTCGTCGGTACGCGCCTGCATCAGCGCGGCGTCACCACGGGCTTCGACATTCAGGCGCAGCAGCGGTTCGGTGTTGGAGCTGCGCAGGTTGAAGCGCCAGCCGCCGAAGTCGGCACTGATGCCGTCGGTGTGATCCAGTACCGGTGATTGCGCCGCGAAGTGCTCCATCACGCGGGCCACGGCAGCCTTGGCATCGGCCACCTTGAAGTTGATCTCGCCACTGCACGGATAGGCCGCCATGCGGTCTTCGACCCACTCGGCCAGTGAGCGGCCGCTCTCGGAGATCAGCTGCGCGATCAGCAGCCACGGGATCATGCCGGAGTCGGCATAGGCGAACTCGCGGAAATAGTGGTGGGCGCTCATCTCGCCACCGTACACGGCGTCTTCGGCGCGCATCTTTTCCTTGATGAAGGCGTGGCCGCTCTTGCACTGCACCGGCACACCGCCCGCCTGTTCGACCATATCCACGGTGTTCCAGACCAGGCGCGGGTCATGCACGACCTTGCCGCCGGGATTGCGTGCCAGGATCGCCTTGGCCAGCAGACCGACCAGGTAGTAGCCCTCGATGAAGCGGCCGGTGTGGTCGAAGAAGAAGCAGCGGTCGAAGTCACCGTCCCAGGCAATGCCGAAATCGGCACCGTGTTCACGCACCGCATCGGCGGTGGCGGCGCGGTTCTCCGGCAGCAGCGGGTTGGGAATGCCGTTGGGGAAGCTGCCGTCCGGTTCGTGGCAGATGCGGATGAACTCGAACGGCAGGTGCGGGGCCAGCAGGTCGACGATCGCGCCCGCGCCGCCGTTACCGGCATTCACCACCAGCTTCAGCGGCTTGAGCCTGCTGGCATCGACATAGCTGAGCAGGTGCTGGATGTAGGCGCTCTTGTCGTGCTGGGCAACCTGCCCGGCACGCGGCGGCTGGGCCTCGGACGTATCGGCGGAAACCGCGTCGGAGATTGCGAACAGGCCGGTATCGGAGCTGATCGGCCGGGCATTCTCCTTGACCAGCTTCATGCCGTTGTAATCCATCGGGTTGTGGCTGGCGGTGACCATCACGCCGCCGGCCGCGCCCAGATGGTCGGTCTGGAAATAGACTTCTTCCGTGCCGCACAGGCCGATGTCGATCACCTCGCGCCCGGTACCACGCAGGCCGGTGGCCAGTGCATCCTGCAGCGCCGGGCTGGTCAGGCGCACATCGTGGCCGAGGACCACTGGACCGGGAGCGAGCTGCGCGGCCAAGGCGACGCCGATGCGGCGGGCCAGGTCTTCGTTCAGTTCTTCCGGCACACGGCCGCGGATATCGTAGGCCTTGAAGGCGGGCAGGGGCATCGATCAGTTCCTTTGTGAGCTCAGTCCCCAATTGTAGTCCCAGTCATGTATGGGAATCGTTTCCATCGGGGAACGCCACCTGACTGGCGTCCGGAGGTCAGCTTCGCGTCGACCGCTTGCCCGCTTTGCGCAAACGCTTGCCGGGCAGGCCCGGCAACGGCGCCAGCAGCGCCTGCACGTCTTCTTCGCTGAAGCGTGGCCCCGTAGCGCCGCCGCTTTCGAGAATGGCGTCGGCCAGCGTGGCCTTGCGCTCCTGCAGCTCGGCAATCCGTTCTTCGATGCTGCCTGCGGCGATCAGCCGGTAAACGAACACCGGCTGCTGCTGGCCGATGCGATGGGCGCGATCGCTGGCCTGGTTTTCGGCCGCCGGATTCCACCACGGGTCGAAGTGGATGACGGTATCGGCGGCGGTCAGGTTCAACCCGACGCCACCTGCCTTCAGGCTGATCAGGAATACCGGCACCTCGCCCTGCATGAAGCGCTGCACCGGCGTGGCCCGGTCCTGGGTGTCGCCGGTCAGGGTCACATAGGCCAAGCCCAACTGATCCAGTGCCTGCGCGATCAGCGCGAGCATGCCGGTGAACTGCGAGAACAACAGGATGCGCCGGCCCTCCTCGACCATCGACGGAAGCATCTCGCGCAGCAGCTCGAGCTTTGCCGAACCGGCATTGCGGGCGGGGATGTCGCCCGGCAGCAGGCGCGGATCGCAGCAGACCTGGCGCAGCTTCAGCAACGCATCCAGTACCACGATGTGGCTGCGCGCCAGCCCGCTGCCGCTGATGGCTTCGCGCACCTGCTTTTCCATCGCTGCGCGCACGGTTTCATAGAGATCACGCTGGCCGCCTTCCATTTCCACCGCGCGGGTAATGACGGTCTTGGGCGGAAGCTCTGAAGCCACCTGGTCCTTGCGCCGGCGCAGTATGAACGGACGCAGCCGTTGCGCCAGCAAGGTGGCGCGGCGGTGGTCGCTGCCACGTTCGATCGGATGGCGCCAATGCTGGTTGAACTGTTTCTCGCTGCCTATCAGGCCGGGCAGCAGGAAGTCGAACTGCGTCCACAGCTCGCCCAGGTGGTTTTCCAGCGGCGTGCCGGTCAGGCACAGCCGGTGGCGCGCCTGCAGCGTGCGCAGGGCGATGGCCGCGCGTGACTTCGGATTCTTCACCTGCTGGGCTTCATCCAGAATCAGCAGATGGTAGGTATGTGCCTGCAGCGCCTGCTCGTCGCGCCACAGCAGAGGGTAGGTGGTCAGTACAAGGTCGTGCCCGGGAATCGCCTCGAACAGCGTTTCACGTGCCGGCCCGTGCAGGGTCAGCACGCGCAGGCCCGGGGTGAAGCGTGCCGCTTCGCTCTGCCAGTTGTGCAGCAGCGAAGTGGGCACCACCAGCAGCGCCGGACGGTCCAGGCGACCGGCTTCCTTCTCGACCAGCACATGCGCCAGCGTCTGCACGGTTTTGCCCAGGCCCATGTCATCGGCCAGCACGCCCCCCAGGCCCTGCTGGCGCAGGTACTGCAGCCACGACAGGCCTTCGCGCTGATAGGGACGCAGCGTTGCCACCAGCCCTGCCGGCGGCGGCACTTCGCCCAATGCGGGTGCCTGCATCAGCCGCTGCACCAGTGCCTGGGTGTCCTTGCGCCCGCGGAACTGCAGGCGCGCCGTGTCCTGCAGCGCCTGCAGGCGGCCACGGTCAAGCACAGACAGGCGCAGCGGCGCGCCACGCTGGGCGAACAGGTCCGTCAACAGGGCCATGATCGGTTTCAGTCGTGCGGCCCGCAATGCCAGGCGCGTGTTGTCGCCCGCCGTCAACAGAATGTTCTCATCATCGCCGATGGCGTCCAGCTGGCCACGCATCCAGCGGGGATCGGACTGCAGCACCTGCTGCAGCAGCGGAACCATCGACACGTTGCGGCCTTCCACCTGGATGTCCAGGCCCAGGTTGAACCAGCCCGCATCCGCCGGGTCCGCCTGGATGTCCAGGTCGATCTCATCCACCCGGGTGATGCGATGGCGGAAATCGTCGTCGGTCTCTACCTTCCAGCCCAAGGCTTCCAGGCGCGGTACGTCGTCCAGCAGGAACCGTGTCCAGTCATGGGTGCGCAGCTGGAACTGAGGTCCTGCGCCCTCCAATGGCGCCCGCGGCGCCGTGTCGCGATGCAGTCCCACCGTGCGCAGCTCGGCCTCGCGCCGTGATTCCTCGGCCAGGTCGCGGGGCAGCAGCGCAAGCTGGCCCTCCGGATCGTGGGCGAACAGGCTCGGATCATCCAGGAACCGCACGTGCTCGTCGTATTCGAAGGCCACGGTGGCGATATCGGCCCATTGCGAAGCGTCGCGGTGGCCAAGCCATGCCGGGCGGAACTCGATCGTATGCAGGCGCAGCACGGGGGTCATGGCGCTGATCTGCAGCGTAGGCAGTGTGTCGCCTGCACCGGGGCGCGGCAGCGCGGGGTCGATCTGTTGCAGCAGTTGCGCCACGATCGGTTCCTCATCGGGGAGCAGGTGGGGAAGGGCGAGGAACGCGTCCGCGTCCTCTGGCTTGACGTCCAGCAGGAGAAGGCCGACTTCACCGGAGACCGGATCCAGGTAACCGGCACTAGATCCCAGTACGAGGCCTTCCGCATCGCCTTCCACGCTCAGTGCCGGCGCCAGCAGCAACCTGCCGTGAGTCGTCTCTGCGCTCCACCCCAACGTACCGCGACGTGGTGTGCCGGGCCTGGCTGGCACGCGATCATGCATGCCACATGACACCCAGCCATGCCCGCTGGACACGATCGACTGCAGGATCGTGCCGACGTCGAACCACTCCGGCGGTTTCACCGACTGATGCAGGGCCCACAGCTGCGCCACCGCGGCCAGGTCGGCCTGCGTCAGGTAGGCGGGCGGTTCCAGCAACAGCTGAGGGGTGATTTCCTGCCACTTGTCGAACTCGATCGTGTCGTCGAGGGCGTACTTGACGCGACGGAGCAGGATGGAAGGCCGGTGATTGAACGTGGACAGCTCGAAGATGATGCCGTTTCTACGTGACCGGGGAGGCTGGGCTCTGACGGACTGCCAGCGTGACAGCTGTTCCAGCAGTTCGCGGCGTGGCGACTGGACCGGTTCGTGCTCCGACGCTGGATCGTCATCGCCCAGGTCTGCTGCATCCAGCATGTGGGCGATCAGCACGGCCGCCACGTGCTTGCAGTGATGGCCGACAGGGCACGAGCATTCACTTTGCAGGCGGCTGCGAGGATGGCGCAGGCTGGCTTCCAGATCGATTTCCACCCTGTAGGGATATCTGGCCGAGCCTTTCACTTCGGCGATGAGCATTCCACTGGTCAGATGCATGTTGCGGACGCCGGACAGGCAACGTTCGCTCTTTTCCAGTGTCCACGCGTCCATCCAGCGGAGCAGGTCTTCTTCGGTGTAGGTATGGGCCATCAACGAGGGTGGGCCGGGCATGGGGCCGGCCATTGGCAGGGGAACCAAGCATTCTACGGAACCCAGTGCGATGCCCGTGCAATGCTGCGGCGCATCCAGGCCCTTCGCCGCCCTCCAGCTAGAATGCGGTCATCCTCAACGTGCAGGGTAGTACAGCAATGCAGCAATCGACTTCCACCGGCAAGCGCAGCAAGCGTTTCGCCAGTGCGGCGGAGGCCCTGCAAGGGGTGGTCGCCGATGGCCAGACGCTGGCCGTGGGCGGCTTCGGCCTGTGTGGCATTCCCGAGGCCCTGATCGCCGCGCTGCGCGACAGTGGCGCCAAGGGCCTGACCGTGATCTCCAACAATGCCGGGGTCGATGGTTTCGGTCTGGGCCAGCTGCTGGAAACCCGGCAGATCAAGAAGATGATTTCGTCCTATGTGGGCGAGAACAAGGAGTTCGAGCGGCAGTTCCTGGCCGGCGAGCTCGAGCTGGAATTCAACCCGCAGGGCACCCTGGCCGAACGCCTGCGTGCTGGCGGCGCAGGCATTCCGGCGTTCTTCACCGCCACCGGCTATGGCACAGTGGTGGCCGAAGGCAAGGAAACCCGCGAGTTCGATGGCAAGCACTACGTGATGGAAACCGCGCTGCGCGCCGATGTGGCACTGGTCAAGGCCTGGAAGGCCGACGAGGCTGGCAACCTGGTGTTCCGCAAGACCGCGCGCAACTTCAACCCGGCCTGCGCGATGGCCGGCAAGGTCTGCATCGTGGAAGTGGAAGAGGTGGTGCCGGTCGGTGCGATTGATCCGGACCAGGTTCACTTGCCGGGCATCTATGTGCACCGCATCGTGCACAACGCGCATCCTGAGAAGCGAATCGAACAGCGCACCATCCGCGCGGAGGGCAACTGACATGGCGTGGACCCGCGATGAAATGGCGGCCCGTGCCGCCCAGGAACTGACCGATGGCGCCTACGTGAACCTTGGCATCGGCCTGCCGACCCTGGTCGCCAACCACATTCCCGACGGCGTGGATGTGTGGCTGCAGTCGGAGAACGGCCTGCTCGGCATTGGCCCGTTCCCGACCGACGCCGAGGTCGACGCCGACCTGATCAACGCCGGCAAGCAGACGGTCACCGCACGTGCGGGCGCCAGCTACTTCGGCAGCCACGACAGCTTCGCGATGATCCGTGGTGGCCACGTCAACCTGGCCATCCTCGGCGCCATGCAGGTCACCGACAAGGGCGACCTGGCCAACTGGATGGTGCCCGGCAAGATGGTCAAGGGCATGGGCGGCGCGATGGACCTGGTGGCCGGCGTGCAGCGCGTGGTGGTACTGATGGAGCACACCGCCAAGAACGGCGAGCACAAGATCCTGGCCGAATGCACGCTGCCGCTGACCGGCGTGGGCGTGGTCGACCGCATCATCACCGACCTGGCGGTGTTCGACGTGACTGACAAGGGCCTGCTGCTGGTGGAGGCCGCGCCGGGTGTCAGTGATGACGAACTGAAGGAAAAAACGGGCGTGGCGTTCGCGCGCCGCTGACGTTCCGGGGCGGCCTTCGGTCGCCCCCCCTTTCCCTTGGGGCGCCCATGCTGTTCCCCCACGACCTTCCCGATGCCGACGTCCGCCACCTCCCGGCCTGGCTGTCTCCCGCCGAGGCCGATGCCTTGCAGCGCGATCTGCAAGCCGGCGTGCCGTGGGAGGTGCATCGCATCCGCATGTTCGGCAGCTGGGTGGATTCGCCACGGTTGAGCTGCTGGATAGGTGATCCGCAGGCGCGCTATCGCTACTCGGGGGCAGAATTCGTGCCGCACCCGTGGCCGCCGTCCCTGCAGGGCATGCGCGAGCGCCTGCAGGACGATGGCTTCGGCCGCTTCAACAGCGTGCTGCTGAACCGCTATCGCGGCGGCGGCGACTACATGGGATGGCACAGCGATGACGAGCCGGAGTTGGGTCCGGCCCCGGTGATTGCGTCGCTGAGTCTGGGCGCATCGCGTCGATTCCTGCTGCGCCGGCGCGATGATCCGGCGCGCAAGGCCGAGTACCTGCTCGGCCATGGCGATCTGCTGGTAATGGCGGGGCAGACGCAGAGGTTCTACCAGCACGCGCTTCCGAAGATGGCGCGGGTGCAGGGTGAGCGGATCAACCTGACGTTCCGCTGGATTGCGCCGCGCTGATCGATCAGCGCGCGACGTTAGGCTGGTCGGCCTGCCCGCTCACCAGTGTCCACCCCACCACATCCTGCGCCAGCTGCTGCAGGCCACGTTCGAACGCCGCGGTCACCGCCGGTACGTCGGTGCTGCCGACCGGCTGCGCCTGGCGGAACGTACGGTCGGCCACCACGCGCTGGTCGGCGACGTGGATCAGCTTGGCGTTGACCTCGATCACCACGGTCGGCGTGGCCTGGCCCTGGTAATCCGATTCGAAGCGGCGCACGTCGGTGGACAGCTTGTAGTCGGCACGGATGCCGGCGGTGCTGCGCGCCACGCCGCGGATGCGCCCGGAATCCTCGAAGCCGCGCAGCAGGGTGTCCTCGATCATGTCGGTGGCCGGCTGTGCCCAGCTGGCGCCCTTGTAGATTTCCATCTGCGAAGGCGTCGGCCGCACATTGATGCGCGGGCTGTCGACCAGGCGCGCGGCGCTCGGCTTGGCCAGTACCAGCTGCCAGCTGGCCTGCGGCCACGCCGGGTCGGCCTTCACCTGCACGGCGGGCGAGTACAGCGTCACTGCGGTTTTCTCGCTGCTGCCAAGGATGGAGCAGCCGCCCAGCAGGGTGACCAGCGAAGCGGCCAGCAGCAGGCGCGGAAGGGGCATCGGGCTCATTTGGGTTCGAACTCCTTCGGTGCGTCGCGGCCCAGCAGGTAGCGCGCGGGGTTGTTCTCGAGGCGGTCGCTGACCCGGCGCAGGTCGCGGATCAGGCCGCGCAGTTCGGTCAGCGTCGGGCCGAGCTGGCCGAGGCCATCATTGGCGAAGCTGTTGATCGCGGCGCGGTTCTCGCCAAGGATCGAATCGGCGTTGCCGGCGGCCGAGTCGAGCTTGGCCAGGGTGGCATCGAGCTTGTCGATGATGCCCGGCAGCTGCTGCACCAGGTTCCTGTCCAGGCGCTCGATGGTGCCGTTGGTGGTCTTCAGCGTGGTGTCCAGGCTGCGGGCGGCATCGCGCGCGCTGAGCAGCAGCGCCTGGGTACCCTGGTCGCGGTCGGCCAGGCCACCGCTGATGGTCTCCAGGTTGGCCAGCGTGGCGTTGATCGAGGCTACATTGCGGTCGCTGAGGATCTGGTCCATGCGCTCGACGATGCGGTTGGCAACATCAGTGATGTTCTGCAGCGCCGACGGCGTGGTCGGTATGATCGGTGCCGGATCCTTGTTGACCGTGGTCAGCGCCGGCGACTGCGGCGTACCGCCGCTGAGCTGGATGATCGACGGGCCGGTGAGGCTGGTGATCGCCAGCTTGGCGCGGGTATCGGTCTTGACCGGCGTGGTCGAGTTCAGGCGGATGCGTGCGACCACCTGGCGCGGGTCGTCCGGCACCAGGTTCAGTTCGACGATCGACCCGACCGCGATGCCGTTGTACTGCACCGGGCTGCCCACCGACAGGCCGGTCACCGCCTCGCGGAACACCACGCGGTATTCCTGCCAGGTGCGGTCGGAAGAGTACTTGGCCGCCCACAGGCCGAACGCCAGCAGGGCCAGGCCGGTGATCAGGGTGAACGCGCCGATCAGCACGTAGTTGGCTTTGGTTTCCATGGCTCAGGCACTCTCGATCTGTTCGCCACGCGCGGCGCGCGCGCGGGGTCCGTGGAAGTATTCCTGGATCCACGGATGATCCAGTTTCTCGATTTCCGGGAGGGGGGCGTTGGCAACGACCCTGCGGTCGGCCAGCACGGCCACGCGGTCGCAGATGGCGTACAGGGTGTCCAGGTCGTGGGTGATCAGGAACACGGTCAGCCCCAGCGCTTCCTGCAGGGTCTTGATCAGTCGGTCGAACGCGGCCGCGCCGATCGGGTCGAGGCCGGCGGTGGGTTCGTCCAGGAACAGCAGCGGCGGGTCCAGCGCCAGCGCCCGGGCCAGGCCGGCGCGCTTGCGCATGCCGCCGGACAGCTGCGAGGGCAGCTTGTTGATCGCGTCGGCGGGCAGGCCGGCCAGCTTCACCTTCAGCAGTGCCAGCTCGTAATGCCAGCGCTCGGGCAGTTCGCGGTAGTGTTCCTTCAGCGGCACCTGCACGTTCTCGCCCACGGTCAGTGACGAAAACAGTGCGCCGTCCTGGAACAGCACGCCGGTGTTGCGTTCGATGTGCAGGCGGCTCTCGGCGTCGTCGGCACGCGCGTCGCGGCCCAGCACTTCGATCTGGCCTTCGTCGGGCGTGCGCAGGCCCAGGATGGAGCGCATCAGCACCGACTTGCCGGTGCCGGAGCCACCGACCACGCCCAGGATCTCGCCGCGACGCACGTCCAGGTCCAGGTCTTCGTGCACGGTCTGGCTGCCGAAACGGTTGACCAGGCCGCGCACGCGGATGGCCAGCTCGTGGCCGTCGTCGTCCTGCATGGGAATGTCTTCGGGCGTCGGATGCGTGCTCATGTCACCAGCCCATGTGCATGAACCACAACGCCGCGAAGGCGTCGATGATGATCACCAGCGAGATCGTCTGCACCACGCTGGAAGTAGTGCGTTCGCCTACCGACTGTGCCGTGCCTTCGACCTTCAGGCCTTCCAGGCAGCCGATCAGGCCGATCACCAGCGCGAACACCGGCGCCTTCGACAGGCCGACCAGCATGTGCCGCACCTCCATGGTCTCGTGCATGCGCGCGATGTACATCTGCGGCGGGATGTCGAGGTCGAACGCACCGACGGTGACGCCGCCGGCCAGGCCGGCGATCATCGCGATGAAGGTCAGCAGGGGCAGGGTGACCAGCAACGCCAGCAAGCGAGGCAGCACCAGCAGGTCGACCGGGTCCAGGCCCAGCGTGCGCATCGCATCGATTTCCTCGCGCGCCTTCATCGCGCCGATCTGTGCGGTGAAGGCGCTGGCGGTACGGCCGGCCAGCACGATCGCGGTCAGCAGCACCGCGAACTCGCGCAGGAAGGCGATGTTGACCAGTTCGACCACGTAGATCTCGGCGCCGAAGTCGCGCAGGATGGTCGAGCCGAGGAAGGCGATCACCGCACCGACCAGGTAGGACAGCAGTGCCACCAGCGGCACCGCATCCAGCCCGACCTGCTCCATCTGGTGCACGGTGGCGGTAAGGCGGAAGCGGCGCGGTTCCTTGACCAGGCGGGCCGCCTTGACCAGGTTCTCGCCGAGGAAACTGCACAGCGCCTTGATGTTGTGGCCTGTGGCATGGACGCTGACACCCAGCCGCTCCAGTGCCGCCAGCACGCCGAAGTCGCGCTTGGGCTTGGGCCGGTCGTCGGCGACTTCCTCGATGGTGCACACCAGCGCCTGGTGATCCGCGCGGAACTTCAGTGCGTCTTCGCCGAGGTCGGCGCGATGGGCCACGCGCAGCACCTGCAGCACGCCGGCCGAATCCATCTTCTCGATGGCGGTGGCATCGATGCCGGTCAGCGTGTCAGGAACGCCACGCAGGACCTCGGCCGCGGCCAGCGCGGTCTTCAAGGTCCAGGTGCCGGACAGGCGGATCACGCCCGGATCATGGGCGTCCTGTTCGAGCTGGGGGGCGTGGTTCGGGGTCACTTGGGCCATTCCGGTCGCAGCATAACCGTTCTGTATTGGCCATCGCGTCGAACTCGGATGAATTTCTCCGGTCAGGCCCCGCCTAGGTAATACTACGGCGCATGTCCGCAGATGCTCACACGATCCCCACGCCCCAGGCCACCTACGCGCAGCGGGTGGCCTTCGTTTCCGAGATCGCCGGACGCCTGCACAGCTATGGCACCACGGCCCAGCGCCTGGAAACGGCGGTGGTGGCACTGGCTCGCCAGCTCGACCTGGATTGTGAACCGTGGTCGAACCCCACCGGCATCATCCTCAGCTTCAGCGATCCGGCGCAGGCGATCGGCTCCAGTGACATCACCCGGGTGATCCGCCTGGCGCCCGGCGAGAACGACCTGCACAAGCTCAGCGTCGCCGACCATATTGCCGAAGAAGTGGCCAACGGCCGGATGAGCATCGCCCAGGGCCACACCGCGCTGCGCCAGCTGGACAAGGATCCGGGCCGGCGCGGCAAGCTGCGCACGATCCTCTCGTTCACCCTTGGCGCGGCCGGCGTGGCCGGCATGTGGAAGCTGCCGTGGCTGGACATTGCGACCGCCGGTGTCATCGGCCTGATGATCGGCCTGCTCGGCATGGTCACCGACCGTCGCCCGGCCACCCGGGAAGCCGCCGAGGCACTGGCCGCGCTGTTGGCCGGCCTGGTCGCCACGCTGGTTGCGTCCTTTATTGGTGCGCTCAACCTCAACACGGTGATCATCGCCTCGCTGGTAGTGCTGCTGCCCGGCATGTCGCTGACCAATGCGGTCAACGAACTGGCCAGCCAGCACTGGGTATCGGGCACCGCGCGCTTTGCCGGCGCGCTGACCACCATCATGAAGCTCAGCGTCGGCGCGATGATCGCGGTGACCCTGGCCGACGTGCTCGGCCTGGACCCGGTGATCCGCGCGGCTCGGCCGCAGGGGCCGTGGGTGGAGTGGGGCTCGCTGCTGACCGCGGCATTCGCGTTCGCGATGCTGTTCAAGGCCAATCGTCGCGACTATCCGTGGGTGATTGCCGCCTCGGTGGCCGGTTATGCGATCTCCAAGTTTGGCGGCCACGCCTGGGGCGCGCCGGCCGGCATCTTCCTGTCGGCGATGCTGCTGACGGCCGGTGGCAATCTGTTCGGTCGTCTGGTCGGGCGTCCGGGCGCGATCATCCGCCTGCCCGGCATCATCATGATGGTGCCCGGCAGCACCAGCCTGCGCGGCGTGCTGACCCTGGTCCAGCAGCAGGACGTGGGCGCCGGCCAGAGCGTGTTCCTTACCGTGCTCAACGTGGTGATGGCACTGGTGGCCGGCCTGCTGTTCGGCAATCTGCTGATGCCCGCCCGCAAGACTCTGTAGAGCCGAGCCCATGCTCGGCTTCGGATATGGATAGCCGAGCGTGGGCTCGGCTCTACAAACAAAAAACGCCGGCTTTCGCCGGCGTTTTCCATTGCATCCCGATCCGGCCTCAGGCCTTCTTGATCAGGAAATCTTCCGGCTTCTTGTTGCCCTTGGCAGTCAGCTCAGCCATCCAGCGCGGCTGCTTGCCACGGCCGGTCCAGGTTTCCTTGGGGTTGGCCGGGTTGCGGTACTTCGGGGCAACCTTGCCCAGCTTGCGGCCGGCGGTCTTCGACGGGGCCTTGGCGGCCGGAGCGGCCTTGCGGGCACGCGTGGCCGGGGCGCTGCCGAACAGTTCTTCGATGGTGTAACCCTCGGTCTTGGCCAGCTTGGTCAGCTGGGCCCGGACCTTGGTGATCGGCCGGCGCTTGGCGACGATGGTCTGCTGCTTCTTGGCGGTACGGATCAGGGCGCCCAGCTCGCGTGCTGACAGGCCGGTCAGGTCAATGCTCATTTACGGTTACTCCGGAAACTAATGTGTGGACGGGACAAGCCAGTCCATGGCGTCGGCGGACAGAATAGAGATGAATTAATCACAGCACAAATGCAGGCGGGTCATGGCGTGGCGGCATGCAGGCGCCGTCGCGGTGATTTTGACCGGATTATGTCCGCTGCAATATCGGGGAAGACCGCGGCAGAAAAAAAAGACCGGGGCAGGGCCCGGTCTTTTTCCTGATCAGCCCTGCAGACGCTGCAGCAGGGAGGCCTTGTCCAGGCTTTCTGCTTCGCTGGCGCGGCGCGAGCGGTATTCGTAGGTACCGGCGGCCAGGCCGCGTTCGCTGACCACCACGCGGTGCGGGATGCCGATCAGTTCCATGTCGGCGAACATCGCGCCCGGGCGCAGGCCGCGATCGTCAAGCGCCGCGTCCAGGCCGGCATCGCGCAGTTCCTGCAACAGGTTGGCCGCAGCGTCGGCCACGGCAGCATCGCCCTTCGGGTTGATCACGCACACCACCACCTGCCACGGCGCCATCGCGTCCGGCCAGATGATGCCGGCATCGTCATGGTTCTGTTCGATCGCGGCAGCTACCACGCGCGAGATACCGATGCCATAGCAGCCCATCGCCATCACCGCCGCCTTGCCGTTTTCATCCAGCACGGTGGCATCCAGCGCTTCGGCGTACTTGCGACCGAGCTGGAACACGTGGCCGACTTCGATGCCACGGGCGATCTTCAGTTCGCCACCGTCCACTGCGCGGTCACCGGCACGCACGTTGCGGATGTCCGCCACTTCCGGTTCCGGCAGGTCGCGGCCCCAGTTGACGCCGGCCAGGTGGAAGCCGGTTTCGTTGGCGCCGACGACGAAGTCCGACATCGCCGCCACTTCGCGATCGGCGACCACGCGGATGGGCTTGGCCGGGGCGACCGGGCCGAGGAAGCCCGGCACGCTGCCCAGATGCTCGGCGATCTCCGCCTCGCTGGCGAAGCGCTGTTCGTCCAGGCCGGCAACCTTGGCCAGCTTGATCTCGTTGACTTCATGGTCACCGCGCACCAGTACCAGCACGAACTGCTGTGCCTTTCCTTCACCCGCGATCAGCGCCACCGACTTCACCGTGCGCTGCAGGTCGATGCCGAGCAGGGCCGCGACCTCCTCGCAGGTCTTCTGGCTGGGGGTGTCGACCTTGCGCATGGCTTCGCTGGCGGCCGCACGCGGCGCCGGATCGGCGGCAATCGCCGCTTCCATGTTGGCCGCGTAGTCCGAGCCGGTGGAGAACACCAGCGCGTCTTCACCGGAATCGGCGATCACGTGGAATTCCTGCGACGCATCGCCGCCGATTGCGCCGGAGTCGGCCTGCACCATGCGGAAGTCCAGGCCGAGGCGGGTGAAGATGCGGCTGTAGGCCGACTTCATGTTCTCGTATTCGCGCACCAGGCACTCGTCGTGCAGGTGGAACGAATAGGCGTCCTTCATCAGGAACTCGCGCGAACGCATCACGCCGAAACGCGGGCGGATCTCGTCGCGGAACTTGGTCTGTACCTGGTAGAAGTTCACCGGCAATTGCTTGTAGCTGGACAGCTCGCTGCGCGCGAAGTCGCAGGCTGCTTCCTCGGCGGTCGGGCTGTAGCAGAACACCTGGTCCTTGCGGTCCTTGATCTTCAGCAGCTGCGGGCCGAACTTCTGCCAGCGCCCGGTCTGCTCCCACAGTTCCTTCGGCTGGATGGTCGGGATCTGGAATTCCACGGCACCGGCGCGGTCCATTTCCTCGCGCACGATGCGCTCGACCTTGCGCAGCACGCGCAGGCCCAGCGGCGACCAGGTGTACAGGCCCGATGCCAGCTTGCGGATCATGCCCGCGCGCAGCATCAGCCGGTGGCTGGTGAGCTCGGCGTCGCTGGGGGTTTCCTTGGTGGTGTGCAGGTGGAACTGGGAGAGGCGCATCGTCGGCTTCGGATAACGGCAGAGACGCCTATTCTGCCAGCCCGGCCGGGGGGAGGGGTATCGGCAGGGCTGCGCCCTGCACCCGCCTCAAGCAACGTCAGCTGCAACAGCAACAGCAACAGCAACAGCGGGCTTCCCGTGGGATGGCGGGGTGGGTCAGGTTGCGGGAGACGCCGTAAACCCATCCCTGGGGGCTTGGCCGCGGCATCCATGCCGCGGACACTCCCGCAAACGGACCCACCCCGCCTTCGACAGTTTCCTGCGAGCTGTCGGAATGGCTCCTGGGGTCAGATCCGTTTTCCGCAGGAAAACGGATCTGACCCCGGATTCAATTCGAGATCCGACAGATTTCATCCACGCATGGCGTGGATCTATTGGCCACCGGGAATCTGTCGGGGGTGGGGCGGTGTCGGATTGCGGGGTGTCAGCCGCATGGATGCCGCGGCCAGGCCTACATGGACGTACTTGCGGCGTCCCCGCAATCCGACACCGCCCCGCCATTCCACGGAATGCCCGCTTTTGACGTTGCCGTTGCCGTTGCATGCAGCCTCTGCAGGTGCAGGGCGCAGCCCTGCCGACCCCCTTAACTTGCCGGTGGGCAGTACGCCTTGATCGCGGCCTCCGCCAGCCCCTTCTGCGCGGTGCGCTGCTCCGGGCTCAACGGGGTATCGGCCTTGCCATCACCATCGGTGTCCTGCATCACCTGGCCGCCACCATCCAGCAAGGCCAGGTTGGCACGGGCGGTGCTGCACTGCTCGGGCACCGGTGCAGCCGGAGTCTGGGTGCTGGCTGCAGTCTGCGGGCTGCGCGCCTGCTCCCGGGTCTCGTACTTTTTGCCCGCCGGCGGGGTCTCCGAGTACTGGGTCACGCCATGGGCGTCCTTCCATTTATAGACCGGGCCAGCCACGGCGCTGGCACTGGCCAGCAGCAGCAGGCATCCAAGGCAGGACAGGGCACGCATGGCAAACTCCGCGGAATGGGCGTAGAACGCCGATTGCAGCATTGGCGCCGAGCACTGGCAAGTCGATTAAACTGGATTCCATGGACCCGATCACACCGCCGCCGCGTTCGCGCACGATTTACCTGCTGCCCAACCTGTTCACCACTGCCGGACTGTTCGCCGGCTTCTACGCGATCATCGCCGCGGCCAATGGGGATTTCGTCAACGCCAGCATCGCCGTGTTCGTGGCGGCGGTGATGGATGGGCTGGATGGGCGCGTGGCGCGCCTGACCGGCACCAGCAGCGAATTCGGCGTGCAGTACGACTCGCTGGCCGACCTGGTCAGCTTCGGCATGGCTCCGGCGCTGGTGATGTATCACTGGTCGCTGTCGTGGCTGAAGTTCGACGATCCGCTGCTCGGCCGCGTTGGCTGGGCCGTAGCGTTCCTGTACGCGGCCTGCGCGGCACTGCGCCTGGCCCGCTTCAATACCCAGGTGGCGGTGGTCGACAAACGCTGGTTCGTCGGCCTGGCCAGCCCGGCTGCGGCCGGCCTGATGATGTCCTTCGTCTGGGCGTTCGCAGATGGCAACCTGGGCTGGGACGGCAACCAGCTGCGCTACGTGGCGCTGGCGGTGACGATCATCGCGGCGCTGCTGATGGTCAGCCGCATCCGCTTCTGGAGCTTCAAGGGCGGCGGCGCCAAGGGTACCCGTTCCGACCGCGTGCCGTTCCTGGTGCTGGCCCTGGTGCCGGTGGCCATCGCCATCGCGGTCATCGATCTGCCGCGCGTGCTGTTCGCGGTGGGCATCCTGTACGCCCTGTCCGGCCCGGTGATGTGGGCCGTGCAGCGCCTGCGCAAGAAGCCCGAGGCCGCGTGAGCCAGGACCTGCCCGTGCTGTGGTCACCGGCCCAGCAGGCCTGGCTGCAGGCCATGGGCTACACCGTCTATCACGACGGCCAGCTGGCCGCCGAGCTGGACGCCGCGCTGCAGCTGAGCGTGGCCGAAGCCGAGGCGGCTGCCGCGCCAGCGGTGGAGCAGGCGCGGGCACCCACCGCGCCCGCGCGCGAACCTCTGGCTGCGCCAACACCGGTTTCCCGGCAGGAACGCCAGGCGCCACCACGTCGCCAGACCCCAGTCAACGCACCGAATACCGCGCCGGCGGCGGCCCGCCCGCTGCCCGGCGGCAATGCCCGGCAGCCGGTGGTGCGGCTGCCGGATCGCCTGCAGATCGCCTTGCTGCGCGCGTCCGGCTGCAATCCCAATGATCCGGCCACGCAGGCGCTGATGGACAGCTGGCCGTTGGACCAGCTGCGCCAGGATCCCGCCGCCAAGCGCGCGCTGTGGCCGCAGCTGCGTGCCCTGCGCAAGCGGGGCGCACCGTGAGTGCGGTCAGCCAGCCTGGTCCGGTCAGCCTGCGCGCGCTGCGCGAGAGTGACCTCAACGCGGTGATGGCGATTGAAGTACGCGGGTATCCGTTTCCGTGGACCCGCGGCATCTTCGTCGATTGCCTGCGTGCGGGCTATCCCGGCCTGGCCATGGAGCGCGATGGTCAGTTGATCGGCTATGGGGTGCTCAGCATCGCGGCCGATGAGGCACATGTATTGAACATCTGCATCGATCCGCTGGCGCAGTCGCGTGGGCTGGGTCGTCAACTGCTGCGCGCGCTGGTACAGCTGGCTGGCGACCGGGGGGCACAGCGTGTGTTCCTCGAAGTGCGTCCGTCCAATACGCCGGCGCTGGCGCTGTACCACAGCGAAGGCTTCAACGAGATCGGCCGCCGCCCGCGCTACTACCCGGCCGCACAGGGCCGCGAGGACGCGGTGGTGATGGCGATCGAGCTGGTCGATGGTGACCTGCAGGCGATGCCGCCGTTGTGACGGAGAAGGGTGCCGGCCAGCGGCCGGCACTACCGCTAGCCGCCAACCTTGGTTGGCACGCTTCTCTCACGCCATCCGCAGTGCGAGCACGCCACCCACAATCAACGCCGCTGCCAGCCAGCGCGCACGCGGAATCCGCTCGCGCAGCACGAATACCGAGATCAGCAACGCGAACAGGATCGAGGATTCGCGCAGCGCCGAGACCATCGCCACCGGTGCCTGGGTCATGGCCCACAACGCCATCGCGTAGGAGGCGGTGGTGCCGACGCCACCGGCCAGGCCCAGTGGCCAATGCTGCCGCGCATAGTCCAATACCGCGCCGCCGCGGGTGTACAACGCCCACAGCGGCAGCGGAATGCCCGACAGCAGGAACAACCACAGCGTGTAGCTGAGCGCGCTGCCGGACTCGCGCGCGCCGTGCGCATCGACCAGGGTGTAGGTGGCGATCATCGCCGCAGTCAGCAGCGGCAGGCGCAGCTGGCCGCCACGTGCACCCAGTGCCATGCACAGGATGCCGGTGCTCACCAGCACCACGCCCAGCCACGCCGCCGGGGGCAGTTGCTCGCCCAGCAGGGAGCCCGCCAGTGCAACCAGGATCGGCGCGCTGCCACGCATCAGCGGATAGGCCAGGCTCATGTCGACCCGCTGGTAGCAGCGTGCGACCAGCCCGTAGTAGGTCACCTGCAGCAGTACGGATGCAGCCAGCCAGGGCCAGCTTTGCGCGGCCGGGAACGGCAGGAAGGGCAGGGCCGCCGCCGACAGCAGCGCAGCGCTGCCGGTCACCAGCACGGTGCCGAGGAACTTGTCCGGCCCGCGTTTGACGATCGCATTCCAGCTGGCATGCAGTGCCGCAGCGGCGAGGACCAGCAGGAAGATGGAAAGCGGCATCCGGTGATGATGCCATGCCGGGAAAATGTTCCGGGTTTGGTGGGTGCCAACCTTGGTTGGCACCCACCAGGGCGAGGTGTTACAGCTTCGCGCGCTGTTCGCGCAGGCCGGCCAGCTGGGTGTTCCAGTCGGCCAATCGCACGCGCTCCTGCTCGACCACCGCCGGTGGAACCTTGTCGGTGAACCTGGCCAGCTTGGTTTCGCTCTTTTCCTGCTCGCCTTCCACGCGCTTGATCTCCTTGTCCAGGCGTGCGCGCTCGGCGTCCAGATCGACCAGGCCTTCCAGCGGCACCAGCAGCTTCAGCTCGCCCACGATCGCGGCGGCCGCCGGCGGTGCGCTTTCGCCTTCGGCCAGCCACTGGACGCTGTCCAGCTTCAGCAGGAACGACAGCGAGGCGCTGAAGCGTTCAATACGCACGCGGTCCTGCGCCAGGCCGGCCTGCAGGCGGAGCGGCACCAGCTTGGACGGCGCGACGTTCAGCTCACTGCGCACGCGGCGCACGGCACTGATCACCGCCTTCAGCCATTCCACGTCGGCCTCGGCCTGGGCGAAATCGCCTTCGAACTCGGCGGCGGTCGGGTACGGGCGCAGCGACAGCGTGGTTTCGGTCAGGCCCAGGCGCGGGGCCAGCTGCTGCCACAGCTGTTCGGTGATGAACGGCGTGAGCGGGTGCAGCAGGCGCAGCAGCGCTTCCAGCACGTACAGCAGGGTGTGGCGGGTGCTTTCGGCGTCGGCGGCGTCTGCACCGTTCAGTGCCGGCTTGCTCAGTTCCAGGAACCAGTCGCAGAACGCGTTCCAGGCGAACTCGTACAGGCACTGCGCCAGCAGGTCGAAGCGGTAGGCGGCGAAATGGCCCTGCGCTTCGGCGGTGGTGGCGGCCAGGCGCGCGAGGATCCAGCGCTCGGCATCGGTACGCGGCTTCGGCACGCCGGTGAACGCAGCGCCTTCGGTGTTCATCAGGGCGAAGCGGCTGGCGTTCCACAGCTTGTTGCAGAAGTTCTTGTAGCCCTCGGCGCGGTTCATGTCGAACTTGATGTCGCGGCCGTGGGTGGCCAGCGCGGCGATGGTGAAGCGCAGCGCATCGGCACCGTGGGCAGCAATGCCGTCCGGGAATTCCTTGCGGGTGGCCTTTTCGATCTTCTCCACCATCTTCGGCTGCATCAGGCCGCCGGTACGCTTGGCGACCAGGTCGTCGATGGTGATGCCGTCGATGATGTCCAGCGGGTCGAGCACGTTGCCCTTGCTCTTGGACATCTTCTGGCCCTGGCCGTCGCGGATCAGGCCGGTGAAGTAGACGTCCTTGAACGGGATCTTTCCGACCAGGTTGTCGGTGGCCATGATCATGCGCGCCACCCAGAAGAAGATGATGTCGAAGCCGGTGATCAGCACCGACGATGGCAGGTAGCGGTCGAAGCCGCGCTCGGCCATGGCCTGCTCATTCGGCCAGCCCAGGGTGGAGAACGGCCACAGCTGCGAGGAGAACCAGGTCTCCAGCACGTCGCTTTCCTGGTTCAGCACCACGTCGCTGCCGAGGTTGTTCTTGGCGCGCACTTCCTCTTCGCTGCGACCGACATAGCAGCTGCCGGTGGCGGCATCGAACCACGCCGGGATGCGGTGGCCCCACCACAGCTGGCGGCTGATGCACCAGTCCTGGATGTTGTTCATCCAGTGGCGGTAGGTGTTGATCCAGTTCGGCGGCACGAAGGAGATCGAACCGTCCTCGACCAGTTCCAGGCCACGCTTGGCCAGGTCGTCCATCTTCACGAACCACTGGTCGGTCAGGTACGGCTCGATCACCTGGCCGGTACGGTCACCGCGCGGCACCTGCAGCTTGTGCGCCTTTGTCTCGATCAGGATGCCCAGGTCTTCCAGTTCGGCCAGCACGGCCTTGCGCGCTTCATAGCGGTCCAGGCCCTGGAAGCGCTCCGGCGCGTTTTCGTTCAGCGCTGCCACCGGCGTGAACAGGTTGATCATCGGCAGGCTGTGGCGCACGCCCACTTCGTAGTCGTTGAAATCATGCGCCGGGGTGACCTTGACCACGCCGGTGCCGAACGCGCGGTCCACGTAATCATCGGCGATCACCGGCACGCGGCGGCCGGTCAACGGCAGCACCACGTTCCTGCCGATCAGGTGCGCGTAGCGTTCGTCTTCCGGGTGCACCATCACTGCGGTATCGCCCAGCAGGGTTTCCGGACGGGTGGTGGCGACGACCAGGTAGTCGCGGATTTCGCGCAGGGTTTCCACGCCATCGGCATCGCGCTCGACGTGCTCGTAGCTCAGGCCTTCATCCAACGTGTAGGCGATCGACCACAGGAAGCCGTCTTCCTCGGCACTCTCCACTTCCAGGTCGGAAATGGCGGTCTTCAGCACCGGGTCCCAGTTCACCAGGCGCTGGCCACGGTAGATCAGGCCCTGCTCGTACCAGCGCACGAAGGCTTCGTTGACCGCCGCCGACGGCTGCGGGTCCATGGTGAAGGTGCTGCGCGACCAGTCGGCGGAAGTGCCAAGTCGGCGCATCTGGCGCTCGATGGTGTCGCCGGACTGCTGCTTCCACTCCCAGACCTTGCCGATGAAGCCTTCGCGGCCCAGCGAATCGCGCGTCTCGCCCTTGCCCTCCAGCGCCAGATTGCGGCTGACCACCATTTCGGTCGCTATGCCGGCGTGGTCGGTACCGACCTGCCACAGCGTGTCGTAGCCGCGCATGCGGTGGTAGCGCACCAGCGCGTCCATCAGGGTCTGCTGGAACGCGTGGCCCATGTGCAGGGTGCCGGTCACGTTCGGCGGCGGCAGCAGGATGGTGTAGGGCTCGCCCTTGCCGGACGGCTTGAAGTGGCCGGCCTTCTCCCAGGCCTCGTAGAGGTCGGTCTCGAAGGACGTCGGGTCGTAGCTGGAGGCGAGTTGGGTCATGCGGGGGAACCAGGAGGTAATCGTTGAAGGATCAGGGCGCGGCGGCGGCCCATCAAGGGACCGGGGCGCGCTTACATGTCGTGCTTGTTCAGGTCGTAACCGGCGGCCTTGTACTGGCGCCAGCGTTCGCGCAGCGGTTCGCGCGCTTCCGGGTCGGCCGGAACCACTTCCAGCACGCGCTCGCACTGGCCCAGCCAGGGCTCGTCGCGCAGGTTGATCACCAGCGGACGCACCGGTGCCTCGGTGCCGGGCACGGCGATCAGCACCAGGGCTTCTTCCTCGTCCATGTCTTCGCCGGCAATCTGGTGCGGGATGTAGGCATCGTTGTCGAACGCCCACAGCAGTTCGTCCAGCTCCTCGGCCTGGGCCTGGTCGCGGGCCAGTACCAGGGTGAACAGCCCGGCATCGTTGGCCTTGCGCGCCAGCTCGCAGACCAGGCGCAGGGGCTCGGTCAGGAAACGGGGCTTGGCGATCAGGTAGAAGTCGGCGCGGGGCATGGCAGGGTCCGGGTCAGGCAGGGTTCCGGCGGTGCCGGGCGAGGCCCGGGCCGGCGTCTGCCGGCCAGGGTCGGGTACGGCATCAGGCGCGGGCGGCCTGGTCCAGCAGCCACTGGCTCAGCAGGCCCACCGGGCGGCCGGTGGCCATGCCGCGCTTGCCTTCATCGCTGGCCACGCCGGCGATGTCCAGGTGGGCCCAGCGCTGGCCTTCGGCGAAGCGCGACAGGAAGCAGCCGGCGGTGATCGCACCGGCCCAGCGGCCGCCGATGTTGTAGACGTCGGCGAAGGTCGAATCCAGCATCGGCTGGTATTCGTCCCACAGCGGCAGGCGCCAGGCGCGGTCGAATACCTGCTCGCCGGCGGCCAGCAACTCGTTGGCCAGGTCGTCGTGCTTGCTCATCAGGCCGGCGGTCTGGTGGCCCAGGGCGACCATGCAGGCACCGGTCAGGGTGGCGACATCGACCAGCGCCGCCGGTTCGAAGCGCTGCGCGTAGGTCAGCGCATCGCACAGGATCAGGCGGCCTTCGGCGTCGGTGTTGCCCACTTCAATGGTTTTGCCCGACATCGAGGTGATCACGTCGGACGGGCGGTAGGCATTGCCGTCAATGGCGTTTTCCACCGCCGGCACCACCACCACCAGGTTCAGCGGCAGCTTGGCCTTGACCGCTGCGACGAAGGTGCCGATGACGTTTGCGCCACCGCACATGTCGTACTTCATCTCTTCAATGCCGCCCTGGGTCTTCAGGTTGACGCCACCGGTATCGAAGGTGATGCCCTTGCCGACCAGCACGTACGGCTTGGCGTCACCGCCATTGTTCCACTTCAGCACGACCAGGCGCGGGCGGTTGGCCGAACCGCGGGCCACCGCCAGCAGCGAGCCCATGCCCAGCGCTTCCATCTGGTGCTCGTCGAGGATCTCGGCTTCGGCGCCTTCGTGCTCGGCGGCGAACTTCACGCCCACCTCGGCCAGATAGGCCGGGGTGCAGTAGTTCGGCGGCAGGTTGCCCAGTTCGCGGGCGAACTCGACACCGGCGGCGATGGCCTGGCCCTGGGCCAGGGCCTGCGCGTCGTCACCGGCGATGGCCAGCTGGGCCAGGCCGGCGTCGTCGGCCTTCTTCTTGCCCAGGGTGGCGGTGTAGCGGTAGGCGGCGTGATCGGCGGCGATCACCGCCTGGCGGATCGCCCAGGCCGCGTCGCGGTCCTTCACCGCCACTTCGGACAGGGTGAACAGTGCGCTGCGGGCAGCGCCGGCCTTCAAAGCACGCACGGCGTCGCCCACGGCCTTCAGGTACTGCGGCACGCCGAAGCGGGCGGCGTCGCCGAGGCCGACCACCAGCACGCGCGGCGCGCTCACGCCCGGCAGGTCGTGCAGCAGGGTGGTGGCGCCGGTCTTGCCGGACAGGTCGCCACGCTGAGCCAGGGCGGCCAGGCGGCCACCGCTGGCGGCATCCAGCGCCTGCGCGGCCGGGGTCAGGGTATGGTCGGCATACGCGCCGACCACCAGGCAATCAACGGTGGCGGCGGCCGGAGCAACGTGGTTCAGGGTGAATTCGAGGGCCATTGAGCAGATTCCATTGGCGAGTCCGTACAATCGCAGGCCGTTTACGCCCAGACAGTAGACTGGGCGGCACCGCGAACGAACCCCAGAGTTTAAACCACCGCCCCATGCTGAAGCTCGACCGATACCTGCTGGGCGATTTCGTCCAGAGTTTCCTGGCTACCCTGATCGTCCTGCTGGTGGTCAGCGTGGGCGGCGTGCTGGTGGACATCCTCGGCAACATCGCCGACGGGCGCCTGCCGGCCAAGCTGCTGTTCTCGCAGCTGGGCCTGCAGTTCATCGCCTACCTGCCGCTGATCCTGCCGCTGGCGCTGATGCTGGGCCTGCTGCTGGCCATCGCCCGCCTGTACCGCGACTCGGAGATGGCGGTCATCACCGCGATCGGGGTAGGCCCAAAGCGGCTGCTGCGGCCGCTGCTGATGCTGGTGGTGCCGGTGGTGCTGCTGGTCGGCGCCTGCTCGCTGTGGCTGGGCCCGTGGGCCGGCCGGGTGGCAGAGCAGATGGTCATCGAGGCCAACCGCAGCGTGCTGATGGCCGGCCTGGAGCCGGGCCGTTTCACGCCGCTGCCCAACGGCGGCGTGGTCTACCTGTCCTCGATCTCGCCCGACGGCACCCAGCTGGGCAAGGTGTTCCTGCAGCGGCAGAAGGATGATCGCCTGGAAGTGGTGTCGGCCAACAGTGGCCGCATGTACTTCGAGGGCACCCGCCAGCGCTTCCTGGAACTGGATGATGGCCACCAGGTGGAAGGGCCCGTGGCCGGTGGGCTCGACTACCGGCTGGCGACCTTCGCCCGCAATGACGTGGCCCTGCCCGACGGCGCACAGACCCGCACCGAGGACGACCCGGAACTGATGCCGACCCTGAAGCTGATCGGCGATGCGCGCCCGCAGGCGCAGGCGCAGCTGCACCGTCGCATCGCACCGCCGCTGATCGCGCTGGCGTTCGCCCTGCTGACCGTGCCGCTGGGCCGCAGTTCGCCGCGACAGCAGCGCTATGGCCGCATGATGCTGGCCCTGATGGCCTACATGGTGGGTACCAACCTGATGTTCATCGGCAGTGGCTGGATTGCCAACGGCAAGATTCCGGCCGCGCTGGGCCTGTGGTGGTTGACGGTGCCGCTGCTGGCGCTGGCGATCTGGATGTATGCACGTGATGGCCGCCTGGGCCACCCGAAGGGAGCCCGCGCATGAGGCTGCGCCCGATGCGTTTCGACCTGTACCTGGGCCGGTCGGTGTTCACCACGGTGCTGCTGACCTGGGCGGTGCTGGTCGGCCTGGACGTGGTGATGGCCTTCTCCGGCGAGTTCAAGGACATCGGCAAGAACGGCTATACGCTTGGCCATGCCGCCGCCTGGGTGCTGTACACGGTGCCGCGCCGCGCCTACACCATGTTCCCCACGGCCGCGGTGATCGGCGCACTGATGGGCCTGGGCCAGCTGGCAGCGACCTCTGAACTGACCGCGCTGCGTGCACTGGGCCTGTCGCGCAAGCGCCTGAGCGTTTCGGTGGCGATCGCGCTGTCGCTGCTGACCGCGGTGATGGTGCTCAGCGCCGAGACGCTGGGCCCCTGGGGCCAGGACCGCGCCGATGCGCTGAAGTCCAGCGCCAAGTGGGGCCGGGATATCGCGACCAGCCGCTACTCCGGCCTGTGGGCACGCGAAGGCGATACCTTCCTCAACGCGCAGAGCGGCGAGGAGCAGCTGGTCGGTGACAAGGGCACCCGCCTGATCCTGCGCGACGTGCGTCTCTACCGCATTGCCGGGAACGGAGGGATCGCCTCGTTGACCCATGCCGCCACCGCCGAGCACGACAAGGACGGCTGGGTGCTGACCGGGGTGCGTCGCGACACCTTCGGCGAGCGTTCGGCGACCCGCCAGGAAGTTGCGCGCGAGCCGTGGAACTCGAATCTCGATGCGGCGGCACTGGCTACCGGCATCGCCAAGCCGCGCAACCTGAGCGTTGCCGAGCTGAGCACCAGCATTGCCTACCGCCAGCGCAACGGGCTGGATGCGCGCGATTTCGAGGATGTCTACTGGAGCCGCTGGTTCTACCCG
Source organism: Stenotrophomonas hibiscicola ATCC 19867 (assembly GCF_000382065.1). Classification (GTDB taxonomy): domain Bacteria; phylum Pseudomonadota; class Gammaproteobacteria; order Xanthomonadales; family Xanthomonadaceae; genus Stenotrophomonas; species Stenotrophomonas hibiscicola. The sequence goes on from NZ_KB907501.1 coordinate 175,710, forward strand.
GTGAACGTGCTGGCACTGTGCCTGGCGGCGGTGCCGTTCGCGTTTGGTTCGCTGCGCAGCGGCGGCATGGGCAAGCGCCTGTTCCTGGGCATCCTGTTCGCGCTTGGCTTCTGGCTGCTGCAGCTGTTCTTCGGGCGCATGGCCGGCGCGTTGAAGTTCGACTACCGCATTGCCTATGCGTTGCCGCCGATCGTGATGCTGGCGGTGTCCGGACTGTTGTTCCGGCGCAAGTCGGGCTGATTCTGGTAGCGCGGGGCCATGCCCGGCGCTACCGGGGCAATCCACCGCTTCGGCATCCGTGCCAGGACCACCAGCATCCCGGCCCAGCGTGCTGGATTCTGTAGAGCCGAGCCCATGCTCGGCTGCTTTTTGCGCACCGCCTGCCAGCCGAGCATGGGCTCGGCTCTACAGGTCGTGCATCACCGTTTCAGCATGCGCACCAGACGGGTGCCGCTGGCGCGGTCGTGCCAGGTCAGGCGTTGACGGTCGACCCACGCCCACCAGAATCCCAGCCCGCCCAGCAGCAGTGACAGCGTACCTACCGCAAAGCGCAGCCACAGCTGGTTGCGCCGCAGTGGCGTGCCATCGCTCGATTGCACTTTCAGCCGCCATGGACGCATGCCCAGCGTCTGTCCGCCGCGGCGCCAGCTGGCCGTGGCGTACCACCCCGTGATCGCCCAGCACACCCCCCACAGCAGCCACTGCCAGGCACTGAATGGCGCGATGTTCTCGCGTTGCGCGTGGCCGCTGAGGGTGTAGGCGAGGGTGAACAGCGTGCCGGCGAGCATCCACAGTGCCAGCACCGGCAGTGCGTCGTAGACCATTGCCAGCATGCGCCACAGCAACAATGCGCGCGGATGGGGCATTTCGGTAGCAGCGGCAGAGGCCGTGTCGGTGGCAGGCTGGGACATGCGTCGAGCATACGCAAAGCTGGCCGTGCCCGCAGTGGCCCCCGTATCCTGCACGCATGGCCCATGTTTCCACCCCCGCCGAACGCCGCCAGCTGGTCCAGCAACTGCCCGAACTGCGCGCCGACGACAGCGCACGCATCCAGCGCTTCCTTGATGCGATCTGGGCCGAGAACGGCCTGGCCCGCGCCACCCTCGACAGCTACCGGCGCGATCTGGAAGGGCTGGCGCGCTGGATGGATGGGCGCGACGGTGGCCTGGCCGGCATCGAGCGCCCCGGACTGTTCGAGTATCTGGCCTGGCGCACCCGGCATGGCTGGTCGCCGCGCAGCAATGCGCGCCTGCTGTCGGCGTTGCGGGCGTTCTTCGCCGATGGCGTGCGCCGCGCCGAACGCAGCGAGGATCCCAGCGCGCTGCTCGACCCGCCGAAGTTGCCACGGCTGCTGCCCAAGGCGCTGGCCGAAAGCCAGATCGACGCGCTGCTGGCAGCGCCCGATACCGACAGCGCATTGGGCCTGCGCGATCGCGCCATGCTGGAACTGATGTACGCCGCCGGCCTGCGCGTGAGCGAGCTGGTGCTGCTGCCCGCGACTGCGGTCAACCTGCGCCAAGGCGTGCTGCGGGTCACCGGCAAGGGCAGCAAGGAACGGCTGGTGCCGTTGGGCGAGGAATCCCAGCACTGGCTGGAGCGCTACCTGCAGCACTCGCGGCCGCAGCTGGTCGGGAAGGGCAAGGTGCAGGCGCTGGCCGATGGGCAGACGCCTTTGTTCATCGAGCCGTCGCTGCATGCGCTGACCCGGCAGGCGTTCTGGCAGCTGGTCAAGCGCCATGCGCAGGTGGCCGGCATCGACCCGGCGCGGATCAGCCCGCACGGCCTGCGCCACAGCTTCGCCACCCATCTGCTCAACCGTGGTGCCGACCTGCGCGCGTTGCAGATGCTGCTCGGCCACAGCTCGCTGTCCACCACCCAGATCTACACCCTGGTAGCGCGCGAGCACCTGCAGAAGCTGCACGCCCGCCACCATCCGCGCGGCTGAGCAGGCCCCTGAATCCCGGCCACAAACCATGGGCGGTGCCGCTGTCCGGTACCGCCGGCTGTGTCAGAATCCAGGGTCTTCTTCTGTCCGGATCGTTCCATGCTCCGATTTGCCATCGCCGCCGTGTTCGGTGCGCTCAGCCTGACCGCCTGCGCCCAGCCGGCCCCGCCGGCCGCCAAGGCGCCTGCTGCTGCCGCTGCGGCCAAGGCCGCCCCCGCCGCCAACGCGTCGGCCGACCAGGCGGTACGTGCCGCGTTGACCGCGCTCAATCCCGGTTTCCAGGTGGATTACATCGGTGCCGCACCGTTCCCGGGCTTCCGTGAAGTGGTGGTCTCCGGCCAGCTCCTGTACGTGTCCGATGATGGCCGTTACCTGTTCCAGTCGCAGCCTTACGACACCCGTGCCAAGGGCCCGGCCAACAGCGAAGGCCTGCTCGGCTACCGCCGCGATCTGCTGGCCAAGGCCAACCATGGCGACCGCATCGTGTTTGCCACACCGAACGCCAAGTACACCATCAGCGTGTTCACCGACATCGAATGCGGCTACTGCCGCAAGCTGCACCAGGACATCGCCGAGCTCAACCGCAACGGCATCTCCGTCGAGTACCTGGCATTCCCGCGCATGGGCCTCGGCAGCAAGGACTACACCGACATGATCTCGGTCTGGTGTGCGGCTGATCGCCGCCAGGCACTGACCAACGCCAAGCGCGGTGGCAGCGTGCCGGCAAAGAACTGCACCAACCCGGTGGCGATGCAGTACGCACTGGGCCAGCAGCTGGGCGTGAACGGCACGCCGGCGATCTTCGCGCCGGACGGCACCCAGCTGGGGGGCTACCTGCCGCCGGCACAGCTGCGTGCGGCGCTGGAAAAGCTGTCGGCCAAGCGCTGACGCGACCGACCTTGTTTCTGTAGAGCCGAGCCCATGCTCGGCTGATGTTTCCGCAGCCGAGCATGGGCTTGGCTCTACAGGTAGGAAGCCGGGGGCGCGCAGCACCCCCGGCTTTTTTCTTACTTCAGGCCATCACTGACCGCCTTGGTCAGCGTGCCCTGCGCATCGTCACCACTGAACTCCCAGACGAACGCGCCGCCCAGGCCCTGGGTCTTCACGTAGCCCATCTTGCGGGTGATGTTGGCCGGGGTGTCGAAGCTCCACAGCGTGCTGCCGTTGTAGATCCAGGTGGCACCTGCGGTGTTGTCGGTGTAGCCCGGCCACGCCAGGTTCTTCAGCACCTTCCAGTCTTCGATGCCGGCTTCATACGTGCCCGGGGCAGCGCCGGTCGCGGTCTGGTACAGGCCGTTGTTGGCGTTGGCCACACCGGTCCAGCCACGCCCGTAGTAGCCGATGCCCAGGTTGAGCTTGGCCGCGGGCACGCCGCGGCTGATGAAGGCCTCGATGGCGTCGTTGCTGTTGTACAGCTTCTGGTCGCCGGTGGACGGATCATTGGGCGAATCGAACAGCGCCGACTGGTGATTGGTCTTCGCATCCCACGCGCCGTGGAAGTCGTAGGTCATCACGTTGATGTAGTCCAGGTACGGGTGGTACGCGGCCGGATCGGTGACGCGGATCTTGTCGATGCCGGCGCCCACCGCCACCGTCAGCAACAGGCCCGGACGCACCGCATCGAGCTGGCGGCGGAACTCGGCCATCAGCGCGGTGAAGTTGGCGTTGTCTTCCGGCTTGCCGCATTCGATGCCGCAGGCCACCGGGTATTCCCAGTCGATGTCGATGCCGTCGAACACACCCAGCGCGGCACCGGCACCACCGGCACCGTCGGTCACTGGCAGATTGCCCTTGATGTACGCGTCGATGCACGAGGCGACGAAGGCCTGGCGGTTCTCCGGGCGCGCTGCGCTGGAGAAGCCGCGCGACCAGGTCCAGCCACCCAGCGAGATCAGTACCTTCAGGTTCGGGTACTTGGCCTTGAGCTGCTTGAGCTGGTTCCAGTTGCCGCGCAGCGGCTGGTCCCAGGTGTCGGCGCTGCCGCTGACACTCTCGGCGGCACTGAAGGCCTTGGTGTAGTCGGCGAAAGCATCGCCACCGGCACCGCTGTTCGGATCCGAGGGTTGGGTGACGCCCACTTCGCAACGGTTGTTGCGCACGTTGCCGAACGCGTAGTTGATGTGGGTCAGGCGCGCGGCCGAACCACTGCTGTCGATGTTCTTGACCCGGTAGTTGCGGCCGTAGATGCCCCACTGGGTGAAGTAACCGATGACCCGCTTGCCGGTGGTTCCGCCGTCGCCGGCCAGCGTGGTGGCGCTGATCTCGGTGCCCTGCGCTGAGGCATTGCCGGCATTGTCGCGTGCGCGTACGCGGTAGCGGTAGGTGGTGGATGCAGTCAACCCGCCATCGACGTAGCTGGCACTGGACGGTGAACCGACCAGGCTGCCGTTGCGGTACACGTCATAGCCGGCCACGCCGCTGCCACCGGTGTTGTCGGTGGACGGGCTCCAGCTGAGCGCGATGCTGTTGGCGGTACGGGTGCCGACCGCCAGCCCGCCCGGCACGCTCGGCGCGGTGGTGTCGCCGCTGGCGGCGTTGACGGTGATGGTGATGGTCGCCGTGCTGGTGGTGGCGTTGTTGTTGTCGGTGGCCACCGCGCGCAGGGTGTGGCTGCCGGCGCTGGCGTTGGCCCAGCTGGCCGCATACGGCGCGCTGGTGGCCACGCCGAGCGTGCTGCCATCGCGGAAGAACTCGACCTTGGCGACGCTGCCGTCTGGATCACTGGCGGTGGCGGTCACGTTCACCGTGCTGCCGGCACTGAAGGTGGCACCGTTGGCCGGCGAGGTCAGGCTGACCACCGGCGGCTGGTTGGCGCCGCCGCCATCGCAGGCGCCGAGGTTGGTGTAGTAGGGCGCGCCGGCCGGATGGTCCGGCGGCGCGTTCCAGATGTCCTGGTTCGCCCGATAGAGGACGCCTCCTTTCTGCAGGGTATCGCCGGCCCGGTAGATCCTGGCCTGGTCCCATTCGGCCACCCCGGCACAGCTGGCGGCCTGCGCCAGGCCGGGCAGGACGGCGGCACCGGCGGCCAAGGCAAGCAGCCAGGCCAGGCGGCGGGGACGACAGCTTCGGGTCGAACGTTCGGCACTGCGCACAATCGGGTCGTACATGGGTAAGTCTCCGATCAAAGGGCGCGCGGGCCCCGATGGCGCCGCGCGTGACGCAGGTCCGGGCATCGCCGGGGAAGGCGACGGAGGGGCCGGACGGAGGGCACCTGGGAGGCCGGGGAGAGAGTCCGGCACCAGGTGGGGACAACGTTGTCATCAATTGCGTGGTCAATCCGTGAGCAAGCGCATGGTTCGGGGAATCGGGCGGAGAGCGCGCTGCGCGCGGTCGGCGGCCATCGGCGGAGCCCCTCGTGGCTGGGGCTTTCCGCGAACAGCGGATTTCTGGGGGTTGGCCGGGCGGGTGGGCTGCGCAGGGGACGCTGCAAGTACGTCCATGTAAGCTCGGTCGCCGCATCCATGCGGCTCACGCCCCTGCGCAGCCCACCCGCCCGGCCACGGACAGGTTCCTGCGCGGCCAGCCACGAAAGACAGAAGAAAAAACAAAGGCAAAAGCCGGTCGCTGCGCTCTTCAATGCCTGATTTCTGACATTTCCTGGGTGCCGGCCAGCGGCCGGCACTACCGGGGAGCATTCACGCATGGCCGCAGATCGCGGAAATCTGTCGGGGCGGGGTGGTGGGCGCCAGCAGGACCGTTGGCGCCATGGATGGCGCCATCGAGCCCCCATGGATGGGTTTACGGCGTGTCCTGCTGGCCCCCACCGCCCCGCCAGCCCACAGGAAGCCAGCTCTTGCTGTTGCTGTTGCCGTTGCCCTGGCCTCGGCGGGTGCCGGGCGCCGCCCGGCCAGAGCCCTTCCCCCGCTTCCGGTACAATGTCGGGCCCGTTTCCCAACTACGGTTCCCCGGACATGATGGTCCTCGAGGGCGCGCCCGCCCTGTCGCCGTTCCGCCGCGAACGTCTTGAATCCCGCCTGCAGTCCATCGCTCCCTCCCTGCGCATCAGCGGTGCCTGGCACGTCTACTTCGTGCAGCCCGAAGGCAGCGCCGCCCCCGACCTGACCACGCTGTGCCGCATCCTCGAAGCGGCGCCGCAGGCCGAAGCCGTGGCCGAAGGCGCAGTCAGCCGCATCGTGGTGCCGCGCCTGGGCACGCTGTCGCCGTGGTCGAGCAAGGCCACCGAACTGGTCCGAGGTGCCGGCCAGCCGGTCAGCCGGGTCGAGCGTGGCCTGCGCATCGACGTGCAGGGTTGGCCGGCCGATGCCGCCGCCCAGCAGGCGCTGGTCAAGGCGCTGCACGACCCGATGACGCAGTCCGTGCTGGAGACCGTGGAACAGGGCCAGGCGCTGTTCTCGGCACCGGCCCGGGGTGAACTGGAGCGCGTGCCGGTGGACCAGCTGGAGGCCGCCAACCAGCGCCTCGGCCTGGCCATGGCCCAGGACGAGATCGACTACCTGCGCGAGCGTTTCACTGCGCTGGGCCGGTCGCCGTCGGACGTGGAACTGATGATGTTCGCGCAGGCCAATTCCGAGCACTGCCGCCACAAGATCTTCAATGCCAGCTGGACCATCGACGGCCAGGAGCAGGACCGCTCGCTGTTCCGGATGATCAAGAACACGCACCAGCAGACCCCGCAGCACACGCTCAGCGCGTACAGCGACAACGCCGCGGTGATTGAAGGCCATCCGGCGTCGCGTTACCGCCCGGATCCGGCCAGCGGCGAGTACCGCCGCGAGCCGCAGGTGCCCAGCGCGTTCCAGATCAAGGTGGAAACGCACAACCACCCGACCGCGATCGCGCCATTCCCGGGCGCCTCGACCGGTGCCGGTGGCGAGATCCGCGACGAAGGCGCGACCGGCCGCGGCGGCAAGCCCAAGGCCGGCCTGACCGGCTTCTCGGTTTCGCACCTGCGCATTCCGGAACTGCCGCAGCCGTGGGAGGCGCCGCGCGCGCTGAACCCGCGCATGGCACCGGCGCTGGAAATCATGACCGACGGCCCGCTCGGTGGCGCGGCGTTCAACAACGAGTTCGGCCGCCCGAACCTGCTCGGCTACTTCCGCAGTTTCGAACTGCCCGAAGGCGCCGATCTGGTGCGCGCCTACGACAAGCCGATCATGCTGGCCGGTGGCCTCGGCGCGATCGACCGCGTGCAGGTCGACAAGATCCCGCTGCAGGCCGGTGATGCGGTCATCGTGCTGGGTGGCCCGGCGATGCTGATCGGCCTGGGCGGCGGTGCCGCCAGTTCGGTGGCCTCCGGTGAAAGCGCCGAGGACCTGGACTTCGCCAGCGTGCAGCGCGACAACCCGGAAATGGAACGCCGCTGCCAGGAGGTCATCGACCGCTGCGTGGCGATGGGCGCCGACAACCCGATCAAGTTCTTCCACGATGTCGGCGCCGGTGGCCTGTCCAATGCCATCCCCGAGCTGCTGCACGACTCCAGGGTCGGCGGCGTGATCGATCTGGGCAAGGTGCCCACCGATGATCCGTCGCTGTCGCCGATGCAGCTGTGGTGCAACGAATCGCAGGAACGCTACGTGCTGGGCGTGGCCCAGGAGCGCCTGGCCGAGTTCGCCGCGCTGTGTGCTCGTGAGCGCTGCCCGTTCGCTGCAGTTGGCGTGGCGACCGCCGAGGAACATCTGGTGGTGGCCTATGGCGCCGTGCCGGGCCACACCCCGGCCGACGCACCGATCGACCTGCCGATGGACGTGCTGTTCGGCAAGCCGCCGAAGATGCACCGCGACACTGCGCACCCGCCGACACCGCGCTGGCCGGCGCTGAAGACCGGTGGCCTGGATCTGCAGGAAGCAGGCCTGCGCGTGCTCGCGCACCCGACGGTCGCCTCGAAGAACTTCCTGGTCACCATCGGTGATCGCAGCGTCGGTGGCCTGACCGCACGCGAACAGATGGTCGGTCCGTGGCAGCTGCCGGTGGCCGACGTGGCGATCACCCTGGCCGACTTCGACGGCGTCGCCGGCGAAGCGATGTCGATCGGCGAGCGCACCCCACTGGCCCTGCTCGATGCGGCTGCTTCGGCACGCATGGCGGTGGGCGAAGCGCTGACCAACCTGTGCGCGGCGCCGGTCGATGCGCTGGATGAGATCAAGCTGTCGGCGAACTGGATGGCCGCGGCCGGCCACCCGGGCGAAGACGCACTGCTGTACGACGCTGTGAAGGCAGTGGGCATGGAACTGTGCCCGCAGCTGGACATCAGCATCCCGGTGGGCAAGGACTCGTTGTCGATGCAGGCGCAGTGGCACGACCAGGGTGAGGCGCACAAGAGCGTGTCGCCGGTGTCGCTGGTGATCTCGGCGTTCGCGCCGGTGGCCGACGTGCGCCAGCAGTTGACCCCGCTGCTCGACCGGGAGGTGGACAGCGAGCTGTGGCTGATCGGCCTGGGGGCCGGCAAGCAACGCCTGGGTGGTTCGATCCTGGCCCAGGTGCATGCCGACCACAGCGAACTGCCGGCCTTTGCCGGTGCCGCCCCGGACCTGGACGATCCGCAGCGCCTGCGGGGTTTCTTCGAACTGATCCGCGATGCGCGCCAGTCCGGCCTGCTGCTGGCCTATCACGACCGCAGCGACGGCGGTGCCTTCGCCGCGTTGTGCGAAATGGCCTTCACCTCGCGCCTGGGCCTGGACATCACCCTCGATGCCTGGGGTGACGATCCGTTCCGCAGCTTGTTCAACGAAGAACTGGGTGCGGTGGTGCAGATCGCACGCGAAGACCGCGCCGCGTTTGCCGACCTTGTCGAACGCCATGCATTGACCGAATGCGCGCAGCGCATCGCCAAGCCGACCACCGCACCGGTGGTGCGCGTGTCGCTGGGTGGCGAAAACCTGGCCGAATGGCGCTGGGAAGCGTTGTTCGACGCGTGGTGGTCGGTTACCCACGCGATGCAGAAGCGCCGCGACAATCCGGCCAATGCCGACGCAGAGCGCGAGGTGGCACGTGCCTTCAACGCACCGGGCCTGAAGCCGAAGCTCAGCTTCGATCTCAACGAAGACGTGGCCGCACCGTTCATCAGCAGCGGTGCGCGCCCGCGCGTGGCCGTGCTGCGCGAGCAGGGCGTCAATGGCCAGATCGAAATGGCCAACGCCTTCGAACGCGCCGGCTTCCGCGCCTTCGACGTGCACATGAGCGACCTGATCGAAGGCCGCGTGGCGCTGCAGGACTTCACCGGCCTGGTGGCCTGTGGTGGCTTCAGCTATGGCGACGTGCTCGGTGCCGGCCGTGGCTGGGCTACCTCGATCCTGGAGCGCAGCGCACTGCGTGATGCCTTCGCCGCGTTCTTCGCACGCGAAGACAGCTTCGCGCTGGGCGTGTGCAATGGCTGCCAGATGATGAGCCAGCTGAAGAACATCATTCCGGGTGCCGAGCACTGGCCGCAGTTCCGCCGCAATGCCAGCGAGCAGTTCGAAGCCCGTACCGCACTGCTGGAAGTGGTGGAGTCGCCGTCGATCCTGCTGCGTGGCATGGCCGGCTCGCGCCTGCCGGTGGCGGTGGCGCATGGTGAAGGCCAGGCAGTGTTCGACACGGCCGTCGACCAGGCCGCGGCCCGCGTCTCGCTGCGTTACATTGATGGCCATGGCAACGTTGCCAGCCAGTATCCGCTGAATCCGAATGGTTCGCCGGATGGCATCACCGGCCTCACCAGCAGCGACGGCCGGGTCACCATCATGATGCCGCACCCCGAGCGCACCCCGCGCGCGCTCAACATGAGCTGGGCGCCGGCCGAATGGCAGGGTGATTCGCCGTGGATGCGCATGTTCCGCAACGCACGGGTGTGGTGCGGCTGATCGCAGCATTGCGCGCACGGCGCAATGCCATCGCGTATGGAAAACCCGCCGCGTTGCCGGCGGGTTTTTCTTTGCGCGCGCGAAACCCTTGTCGCGCCCGCTAGTTACATCGATTTTCATGCGCCAGCAGTTCGTCACGTGTGCATAACGAAGTTCTTTTATAAACACGCGAAATGGTGAACTGCTTCACGGCAACAGGATTTGCCGTGTCAAAGTCTTGACGATCTGCAAAGTTGCCGTTAACACTTGAAGCCCGTTTCAGAATCATTCATTTCGCAGTAACCGCTTGGCGCATGCGCTCGGGTTTCTGTCGCTGCGCGCCGTTCGGCATTACCCGCAGTAAATCACGCGAATAGACGCCCCCAGGGGACGCTGGGCCAGAAGGCTCGGCGATGGCGTCGCTTTGCCCAAAACCAGTCCAATCAGGAGCCGTACCGATGAATCGGATTTATCGCAAGGTCTGGAACAAAGTATTGGGTCAGTTGGTGGTGGCCTCGGAGCTGGCCTCCTCCGACAGCAGCGGTGGTGTTGTCGACCAGCGCCGCGATACGACACAGGCCACGCCCGCGCTGTTGGCGGTGGCACTGGGCCTGGTATTGGGATTGGGCATGAGCAGTTCCGCCGCTGCACAGTCGGTGCAGATCGGTGGCAGCGCCACCTGTGTGGCACTCAGCGGCAAGCTGCTGGAAAAGTGCCTGGTTGAAGGCACGGCCAGTGCCAAGGGCAGCAACGCGGTGGCGATCGGTGGCAACAGCAGCGCCAGCGCAGCCAACAGCGTTGCGCTGGGCGCAGGCTCCAAGGCTACGCGCGCCAACACGGTGTCTGTCGGCGATGCCGGCAAGGAACGGCAGATCACCAACGTGGCCGCCGGTACCCAGGCCACCGATGCGGTGAACAAGGGGCAGCTAGATGCGCAGGCGCGCGCCACGCAGGCCGCGCTGGCGGATGTCGCCGCAGCTGGGGACCGCTACTTCAAGGCTGATGGCGCAGGTGATGACAGCGACGCGGCCAAGATCGACGGGCAAGGCGCGGTAGCCGCCGGTGCCGGCGCCCAGTCCTTGGCCAATGCCACCACCGCCATCGGCACCCAGGCCATTGCCGCCGGTCTCGGCGCCAGTGCGTTCGGACAAGGCGCATTGGCGATCGGCGATGCCAGCGTGGTGGTCGGGCAGAGCGCCGCAGCGTTCGGTCTCGGTGACACCGCCGTTGGCGCCAGCGCCTATGCCGCCAGCGAGAACGGCGCGGCCACCGCCCTGGGTGCGCTGTCCGAAGCCACCGCCGATGGCGCCACTGCCGTGGGTGGCGGTGCCGTGGCGATGGGCCCGGGCAGTACCGCACTGGGTCGCGGCGCCACTGCCGCCAATGAAGCATCAATCGCGGTGGGTGCGTTCAGCACCGCCGTCGGTGAGTACAGCACCGCGCTGGGGTCCAACTCGGCGGCGGTTGCCACCGGCAGCGTGGCGCTGGGCGCCGGCTCGCTGGCCGACCGCGTCGATACCGTCTCTGTCGGCGCCGCCGAATATGGCCTGACCCGGCAGATCACCAGCGTCGCTGCGGGTACCGAAGATACCGACGCGGTCAATGTCGGCCAGTTGAAGAACGTGGCCGCCGTGGCCGATGCCACGGCCAAGCGTTTCCAGGCCACTGGCAGCAGCAACAGCGACGCCGGCGCGCTGGCCGAAGGTGACGAGGCACTGGCGGCCGGCGAGGCGGCCAACGCCATCGGCAACGGCACCACCGCCGTGGGTGCCGGCGCCACGGCCGTTGCGCAGAACGCCACCGCCGTCGGCAACAACGCGCTGGCGTCGGGCCAGAACAGCGCCGCGTTCGGCAACAACGCACAGGCCAACGGCCCGGGCAGTGTCGCCGTCGGTGGTGCTGCGGTGGATGCCGACGGCAACCCGCTGATCACCAGTGGCGGCGTGCCGGTGGAAACCGGCGCCACCAGCGCCGGTGTCGGTGGCACCGCGGTGGGCGCCAGTGCCGAAGCCAGTGGATTTGCGGCGTCGTCCTACGGCGTTGGCGCGTATGCCGCCGGTGCGCAGTCGTCGGCATTCGGTGCGGTCGCCAATGCCATCGGTGACTACTCCACCGCACTGGGTACGCAGAGTACCGCCACTGGTAGCAGCAGCGTCGCCATCGGCGGCCCGGCCGACCTGATTCCGGGCCTGGGCTTCTTCGTGCAGACCCAGGCCAGCGGCGAAGCCGCCACCGCGGTCGGCGCCGGCGCTATCGCCAGCGGTGATCGTGCGGTGGCCAACGGCAGCCTGACCGAAGCCTCCGGCGCGGAATCCACCGCCGTCGGCTACTTCGCTTACGCCCCGGGTGAGAATGCCAGCGCACTCGGCGCGCAGACCTGGGCCAGCGGCGCACAGAGCACGGCCGTCGGGTACTACGCCACCGCGCGTGGCGCCAACAGCGTCGCGCTTGGCGCGAATTCCGAAGCGGTGCGCGCCAACAGCGTGGCCGTCGGCAGTGCCGGCAACGAACGGCAGATCACCAGCGTCGCTGCCGGCAGCGAAGCCACCGATGCAGTGAACAAGGCGCAGTTGGACGCCGTGGCCAGTACCGCGGACAACACCGCGCGCTTCTTCCAGGCCCAGCCGGAAGCGGGCAGTGATGCCGGTGCGCTGGCCGAGGGCGAAGGCGCGGTGGCGGCCGGTTCGTCGAGCAATGCGATCGGCGCCGGTGCGGTTGCACATGGCGCCGCCGCTTCGGCCATCGGTGACGACGCCGTAGCGGTGGGTCGCAACAGCAACGCCACCGGCAACGGCGGTGTTGCCATCGGTGGCCTCGGCCAGGCCTACGACGAGTACAACCAGCCGATCATCGGTGCCGACGGCACGGCGCAGCAGGTAGGCACCACCGCCGTCGCCAACGCCACCGCAGTGGGCAGCGGCGCACAGGCCACCGGCGCCGCCAGCAGCGCGTTCGGCAATGCGGCCAAGGCCAGCGGGGACAACAGCTTCGCTGCTGGCGGCACGTCGCGTGCAACCGGCAGCTATGCGGTCGCGGTTGGTGACAGCGCCTTCGCCAGCAGCGATGACAGCACCGCGGTAGGGGGTTACAGCTGGGCGACGGCCAGTGGCGCAGCAGCGTTCGGTTCGGGTGCGTGGGCCACCGCCACCAACGCGTCGGCCTTTGGCAACGCGGCCTGGGCCAGTGGCAGCGGCGCAACCTCCATCGGCTACAACAGCTGGGCCAATGGGGCCAGTTCCACTGCGGTCGGCCGCGGTGCATTCGGCTATGGCGACAACAGCGTGGCACTGGGCTTCCAGGCGCTGGGCAACAGCATCAACAGCATCGCCATCGGTACCAATACGGTGGCCGGCGGCGAAAGTGCGATCGCATTGGGCGCCGGCAGCAACGCCAGCGCCAGCAATGCTGTCGCGCTCGGTGCCGGTTCGGTTGCCAGCCGTGCACGCACGGTGTCGGTGGGCAGCAGCGGCAACGAACGCCAGGTCACCAACGTCGCTGCCGGTACCCAAGCCACGGACGCGGTGAACAAGGCACAGCTGGATGCAGTGGCGACCACCGCCACGACCACCAGCCGCTTCTTCCAGGCCAGCGGCAACGGCGACGACGTGACTGGTGCCCTGGTGGACGGTGACAACGCGCTGGCCGCCGGTGATGCGGCCAACGCCATCGGCAACGGCGCCACCGCGCTCGGCAGTGGTGCCAATGCGCTGGCCAGCAACGCGCAGGCGATCGGCTTCAACGCGCTGGCCAGCGCCGCCAACGCCAGCGCCGTCGGTGCCAACGCGCAGGCCACCGGTGAGTACGCCACCGCACAGGGCGCGGAAAGCGAAGCCAGCGGCGAGCAGAGCGCGGCGTTCGGTGCCGCCAGCATCGCCAGTGGTGCCGGCAGTACCGCCAACGGTGTGTTGTCCGAAGCCTCCGGCGAGGAAGCCGTGGCGGTGGGCTACTTCAGCAATGCCAGCGGCGATGCGGCCACCGCTGTCGGCAGCGAGAGCGTGGCCAGCGGCACCGCGTCGGCAGCGTTCGGCATCGGTGCAGAAGCGACCGGTGGCTACAGCACCGCCATCGGTGGCTATGCGCAGGCCTCGGCGTTCAACGCCACCGCCTTCGGCAACTTCGCCAATGCCTCCGGTTCCAACAGTGTGGCAGTGGGTGGCGATGCGGAAGCCTCCGGTGCCTACAGCACGGCCACCGGCCAGGGCAGCCTGGCCACCGGCACCAACAGTGTTGCCGTCGGCGGTTCGCTGTTCGGCGTGCTGGCCACCGAAGCATCGGGCAACTACTCCACCGCCGTCGGTGGTGGCGCCTGGTCCGGTGGCATCAACAGCACCGCACTGGGCAACGCCGCCGAATCGCGCGCGGCCAACAGCGTGGCGCTGGGTGCCGATTCGATCGCCGACCGCGACAACACCGTGTCGGTGGGCGGTGGTGGCAATACCCGCCAGATCACCAACGTGGCTGCTGGCACGCAGGGCACTGATGCGGTCAACAAGAACCAGCTCGACGCCGTAGCCGCTGCAGCGGAAAAGACCAGCAGGCAGTTCCAGGCCAGTGGCAACGCCGATGGTGAAACCGGCGCCCTGGTTGAGGGCGACAACGCGTTGGCCGCCGGTGATGCGGCCAACGCCATCGGCAACGGCGCCACCGCACTCGGCAGCGGCGCCAATGCACTGGCGGCCAACGCCACGGCGGTGGGCCTCGATGCGCTGGCCACCGGCGACAACGCCGCAGCGTTGGGCAGTGCCGCACAGGCCACCGGCGAAGACAGCCTTGCGCTCGGCACCGGCGCCAGCGCCAGCGAGCTGGGTGCCAGTGCCGTGGGTGCGCGTGCACAGGCCAGTGGTGCATACAGTACCGCGACCGGCACTGAATCCAACGCCAGCGGCACGCAGGCACTGGCCAGCGGCTTCCGCAGCGCCGCCTCGGCCGATGGCACCACCGCCGTCGGTGGCTATGCCGAAGCAAGCGGACGCCTCGGCACCGCGTTGGGCTATGGCTCGGCGGCAAGTGGTGCCAACACCACGGCAGTCGGCTTCGGCGCTGCCGCGGCCGGTACCGGTGCCGTGGCCGTAGGTCAGTCCAGCGAGGCCAGTGGCGAGGAGAGTGTGGCCATTGGTGGCAGCACCTTCTTCGGCTTGATCCCGTCGCGTGCCAGCGGCACTGGTGCAGCGGCATTCGGTGCGGGTGCGTGGGCGACCGAAGACTACGCGACCGCGATCGGCTGGAACTCGTGGGCGGATGCGGCGGATGCCACTGCGCTGGGTGCCGGTGCCACCGCCAGTGGGTTGAACAGCGTGGCGCTGGGCGCCGGCTCCAAGGCCGAGCGCGACAATACCGTGGCTGTGGGAACCGCGGGCGGTGAGCGCCAGGTGACCCATGTTGCAGCCGGCACTGAAGCCACCGATGCGGTGAACAAGGGCCAGCTGGACGCGGTGGCCAGCGTTGCCGACAAGACCAGCCGCCAGTTCCAGGCCAGCGGCAATGCCGATGGCGAAGCAGGCGCACTGGTGGAGGGTGACAACGCGCTCGCCGCTGGCAATGCGGCCAATGCAATTGGCAACGGCGCTACCGCGTTGGGCAGCGGCGCAACGGTGGTCGCTGCCAATGCCACGGCGGTCGGCGTCGACGCACTGGCCACGGCCGAGCAGAGCGTGGCCATCGGCAGCGGTGCCAGCAGCACCGCAGACAGTGCCGTTGCGCTGGGTGCACAGAGCAGCAGCGGCGGCGCCGCCAGCATTGCGATCGGCGCGCAGTCGCAGTCGCAGGGCATCGGGGCGACCGCTGTCGGCGGCATGGCCGAGGCCGCCGGCCTTGCGGCTACCGCAGTGGGCTACGGCGCGATCGCCGATGGCCGCGAAACGACCGCAGTCGGCAACTTCGCGCAGGCCAGCGGCTGGCGCGCCACGGCGTTTGGTGCAGGTGCCAGCGCCGGCTTCTTCGGCACCGCCGTAGGCAGTGCTGCGCAGGCCGCCGATGTTTCCACGGCGGTGGGCCAGGGCACCATCGCGCAGATCGCCGGCGCCGGCTTCGGCGTGCAGGCAAAGGCTGGCGAGTACGGCACCGCTCTGGGCAACAACGCCGCCACCGGGTTGAACGGCGTGGCGGTCGGCTTCAACGCACTGGCCGGACAGGATGCCGCCAGCGCCAGCGCCGGCCAGTTCACTACCGCCATCGGCAGTGAAGCGTGGGCCACCGAAGATGGCGCCACCGTGGTCGGTTACAACAGCTATGCGCAGGCCAGCAACGCGACGGTGCTCGGCAGCAACACCTGGACCACCAAGGACGCCGGTAACAGCGTCGCGTTGGGCGCGGGCTCGCTGGCCGACCGCGCCAACACGGTGTCGGTGGGTGCTGCGCAGGAGTGGGTCGATGCCGCCGGCGTCACCCACAGCGCGATCAACCGCCAGCTCACCAATGTCGCGGCGGGTACGCAGGCCACCGATGCGGTGAACAAGGGCCAGCTCGATGCAGTGGCCGCCACCGCCGATGCGGTCGGCCAACGCTTCAAGGCCAACGGTTCGGGTACCGCCAGTGCCACCGGCACCGATGCCGTGGCCATTGGCGGCAACGCCAACGCCAGTGGCGGCCGCAGCAATGCGTTGGGCAGCGGTGCCGCGGCCATCGGCAATGCGACGCTGGCACTGGGTGCCAACAGCGGCGCCAGCGGCAACAACTCGGTGGCATTGGGTGCCGGTTCGCGCGCGCTGGAGGCCAACGTGGTCTCGGTCGGCGGTGGCAACGGCACCGCCGGTCCGGCCACGCGGCGCATCGTCAACGTCGCCGACGGCCGCATCGCTGCCGGCAGCACCGATGCGATCACCGGCTCCCAGCTCAACGTCACCAACCAGCGGGTGGGAGCAGTGGAAACCCGCGTGGGTGACTTCGACTCGCGCATCGCGACGGTCGAGACCACGGCGGCCAGTGCGGTCGGCTACGACGACGCCAGCCGTGACCGACTGACCCTGTCCGGTTTCCAGGGCACCACCATCGACAACGTCGGTGCCGGCAGCATCGCCGCCGGTAGCCGCCAGGTGATCACCGGCGGGCAGCTGTTCCAGTCGCTAAG
Source organism: Stenotrophomonas hibiscicola ATCC 19867 (assembly GCF_000382065.1). GTDB lineage: Bacteria > Pseudomonadota > Gammaproteobacteria > Xanthomonadales > Xanthomonadaceae > Stenotrophomonas > Stenotrophomonas hibiscicola. The sequence continues at coordinate 192,496 of NZ_KB907501.1, forward strand.
TGATGCCGCCAGCTTCCTCGGCGGTGGCGCCAGCGTTGGCATGCAGGGCGTGTTCGTGGCGCCGAACTGCGTGATCCAGGGCGCCACCTACAGCAACGTCGGCGATGCGCTGGGCGCGCTGGACCGCAAGGTCAGCGAGATCGACCGTCGCACCGCCGGTGGCACGCGTGCCGGAACCGCCAGCCTGCGCGCGATGAGTGCCTCGCTGGATGACAGCCCGCTGGCCAGCGCCGCGGATGCGCGTGCAACAGCCGATGCAGCACCGGCCGGCACCGCGCGGGTGCAGGGTACGCCGACGGCCGCCGCGGCGGGTGCTGGCATTCCGGTCGGGACCCCGGCGACCGGCGCCAATGCGGTGGCCATGGGCGAGGGCGCCGTCGCCAGCGGCGCGTCGTCCACCGCCGTCGGCCAGGGTGCCAGTGCCACGGCTGCCAACGCCGTGGCACTGGGCCAGGGTTCGGTCGCCGATCGTGCCAACACCGTGTCGGTCGGCAGCGAAGGCAACGAACGCCAGGTCACCAACGTCGCCGCCGGCACCACCGCCACCGACGCCGTCAACAAGGGCCAGCTGGACCGTGGCGTGGCCACGGCGAACAGCTACACCGACAGCCGCGTCCAGGCCGTCGCCGACAGCTTCGATGTGTTCAAGGGTGAAATCGATGGACGCCTGCGCCACATGGACCGCCGCATCGACCGCCAGGGTGCGATGAGTGCGGCGATGCTCAACATGGCCACCAGTGCCGCCGGTATCCGCACCCAGAACCGGGTCGGCGTCGGCATCGGTTTCCAGGGCGGCGAGTCGGCGTTGTCGCTGGGCTACCAGCGTGCGATCAGCGATCGCGCCACGGTTACCTTCGGCGGTGCCTTCAGCAGTGACGACAGCTCGGTTGGCGTCGGTGCCGGCTTCGGCTGGTAAGCCAAACCACTGCGCCGGCGGCCACCCACGCCGGCGCCAAACCTGCAAACAGGGCCTGGGGGGAGGTCACGGCAATCCCGGCTGGGCCGGCCGGGAGTCGTCAAGGAATGATGGCCGCAGTGTTGGTTCGATCCATGACCCAGAAGAGGAATTCGACGTGATCAAGAAGCAGAACCTTCGCATCAATGTGCTTGCCGCCGCCGTGCTGTCGATGACCGCCGTCGGTGCCGTCCACGCCGCCGGGTTGCCGACCCGTGAACCGGTGCGCCAGGCCAGCACCGCCGAGCCCGGCACCCAGCGCATCATCGTCAAGTACCGTGCCGGCACCACTGCGGCGGGCGACCGGTCGGCCAAGCTGTCCACCGTGCAGTCCGCGCTGACCCGCGCCAGCCTGTCCGGTGGCACTACCCGCGCCAGCGCGCTCGGCCCGCAGGTCGTGCGCAGGCTGGGCGTCGGTGCCGACCTGATCCGCCTGCAGGGGCGCCTGGCGCCTGCCGAACTGCAGCGCGTGCTGAAGGAACTGAAGGCCGATCCGTCCGTGCAGTACGCCGAGGCCGATGTGAAGCTGCGCCGTACCGAGCTGCGTGCCGGTGACGTGCAGCCGGCGCTGGCGCCGAATGATCCCTACTACCAGCAGTACCAGTGGCACCTGCACAACGCCACCGGCGGCATCAACGCACCGTCGGCGTGGGATGTATCGCAGGGCGAAGGCGTGGTGGTGGCGGTACTCGACACCGGCATCCTGCCGCAGCACCCGGACCTGGTCGGCAACCTGCTGGAAGGCTACGACTTCATCAGCGATGCCGAGACGTCGCGCCGTGCCACCAACGATCGCGTGCCAGGTGCGCAGGACTATGGTGACTGGGTCGAGAACGACAACGAGTGCTACACCGGTTCCGTCGCGGAGGACAGCTCCTGGCACGGTACCCACGTGGCTGGCACCGTGGCCGAGCAGACCAACAACGGCGTCGGCATGGCCGGTGTCGCGCACAAGGCCAAGGTGCTGCCGGTCCGCGTGCTCGGCAAGTGCGGTGGCTACCTTTCCGATATCGCCGACGCCATCACCTGGGCCTCCGGCGGCACGGTGGCGGGCGTGCCCGCCAATGCCAACCCGGCCGAGATCATCAACATGAGCCTGGGTGGAAGCGGCAGCTGTGACGGAACCTACCAGGATGCGATCAATGGCGCGATCTCGCGTGGCACCACCGTGGTCGTGGCGGCCGGCAACGAGACCGACAACGCCTCCAAATACCGTCCAGCCAGTTGCGACGGCGTGGTGACCGTCGGCGCCACCCGCATTACCGGCGGCATCACCTACTACTCCAACTACGGCACCCGCGTGGACCTGTCCGGTCCGGGTGGTGGTGGCAGCGTCGACGGCAATCCCGGCGGCTACGTCTGGCAGTCCGGTTCCGATGCGGCCACCACGCCGGAGTCGGGCAGCTACAGCTACATGGGCATGGGCGGCACGTCGATGGCCTCGCCGCACGTGGCTGCCGTCGCTGCACTGGTGCAGAGCGCGCTGATCGCCAAGGGCAAGGATCCGCTGGCCCCCGCCGCGATGCGCACCCTGCTGAAGGAAACCGCGCGTCCGTTCCCGGTCAGCATCCCGACCGCCACTCCGATCGGCACCGGCATCGTCGATGCCAAGGCGGCGCTGGCAAAGGCGCTGGAAGAGCCGTGCACCGAGAACTGTGGACCGGTGGCGACGCCGCTGACCAACAAGGCCGCCGTGGGGGGGCTGAACGGCACGGCCGGCAGCAGCCGCCTGTACAGCTTCGAGGCAGCCGCTGGCAAGCAGCTCAGCGTGATCACCTACGGTGGCACCGGCAACGTGTCGGTCTACATCGCCCAGGGTCGCGAGCCGAGCGCCAGCGACAACGATGGCAAGTCGACCCGTCCCGGCACGTCCGAAACGGTACGGGTGAACAAGCCGGTGGCAGGCACCTACTACATCAAGGTGGTGGGCGAAGCGGCCTACAACGGCGTGAGCATCCTCGCCACGCAGTAAGCCTGACGTGTCGTAGTTGAACGGCCGAGGCCCGTCATCCTGTGTGACGGGCTTCGTCTTTTTACGAAAGCTGGCCGCAGGGCGGCGGAAATCATGGCTTAACTGCTAAAGTCGGTCCGATTGACAGGAGAGTCACGTGAACGCGCTCGCTGCAACCGTTACCGACGATGCCGAAGGCCGCATCCTGGATGCGCTGCTGGCACGCGGCCGGCTCAAGGAAGGAGACCTGGCGCGCGCGCGGCCGTTGCACGCCGAGGCCGGCGGCAGCCTGCTGGGCCTGCTGGTGCGCCTGGGCCTGGTGTCTGAACGCGACCAGGCACAGACCAGCGCGGAGGTGCTGGGCCTGCCGCTGCTGGAGGGCAGGCAGGTGCCGGAGGCCCCGCCACCGGCACTGGCCGAGGGCATGCCACTGTCGCTGCGCTTCCTGAAGCAGTTCCATGTGTGCCCGCTGGAGTTGAATGAACACGGGGTGCGTCTGTGGCTGGCCGATGCCCACGATGCCTATCCGCAGCAGGCCGTGCAGTTGGCGCTGGGGGTTCCGGTGACACCGGTGCTGGGCATGCGCGCGGAGATCGATGACCTGGTCGAGCGCTGGTTCGGCCAGGGCCGCAGCGCGATGGGCGCGATCGTGGAGACCGCAGACGGCGAGGGCGGCGCGGTCGACGATATCGAGCACCTGCGCGACCTGGCCTCGGAAGCGCCGGTGATCCGCCTGGTCAACCTGGTGATCCAGCGTGCGGTGGAACTGCGCGCGTCGGACATCCATGTCGAACCGTTCGAGAGCCGCCTGAAGGTCCGCTACCGTGTCGATGGCGTGCTGGTGGAGGGCGAAAGCCCGCCGGCCAACCTCACCGCAGCGGTGATCAGCCGCATCAAGATCATGGCCCGGCTCAACATTGCCGAGCGCCGCCTGCCGCAGGACGGCCGCATCATGCTGCGCGTGCAGGGCAAGGAGCTGGACCTGCGCGTGAGCACCGTGCCGACCGCGCACGGCGAAAGCGTGGTGATGCGCCTGCTCGACCGCGAGACAGTGGTGTTTGATTTCCACCGGCTGGGGTTCACCGATGCGTTCCTGCCGCAGTTCCGCAAGGTGCTGGAACAGCCGCACGGCATCCTGCTGGTGACCGGCCCGACCGGCTCGGGCAAGACCACCACGCTGTACACCGCGCTGAGCCAGCTCAATACCGCCGACGTCAAGATCATCACGGTCGAGGACCCGGTCGAGTACCAGATCGAGGGCATCAACCAGATCCAGGCCAAGCCGCAGATCGGCCTGGACTTCGCCAACGCGCTGCGCAGCATCGTGCGCCAGGATCCGGACATCATCATGATCGGCGAAATGCGCGATCTGGAAACCGCGCGCATCGCGATCCAGTCGGCACTGACCGGCCATCTGGTGCTGTCCACCCTGCACACCAACAATGCCGCCGGTGGTATCACCCGCCTGCTCGACATGGGCGTGGAAGACTACCTGCTCACCTCCACCATCAACGGGATTCTGGCCCAGCGCCTGGTGCGCCGGCTGGAACCGACCCACGCCGAGCGCTACGAGGCTTCGCCGGAGGAAATCAAACGCTTCGAGCTGCGCCGCCTGCAGCCGGAGGGGCCGATCCATCTGTTCCGCCCCAGGCCCTCGGCGCTGGCGCCGACCGGTTACCTCGGTCGTACCACCATCATGGAATTCCTGGTGATGAACGATGCGCTGCGGCGTGCGGTGATGCGCCGCGACGGCATGGGCGAGATCGAACGCATTGCCCGCGAAGCCGGCATGCGCACGATGTACGAAGACGGCCTGTCCAAGGCCCTCAGTGGGCAGACGACCATCGAGGAAGTCCTGCGTGTCACCGAGGAAAGCTGATGCGCGCAGGACGACGGGGCTGACATGCCGACCTACCGTTACAAGGCACTGAATCCGCACGGCGAGATCTTCGACGGGCAGATGGAAGCGGCCAGCGAGGCCGAGCTGGTCGCGCGCCTGCAGGACCAGGGCCATCTGCCGATGGAGACACAGCTGGCCGATGGCGGTGCGATCGGTGGCGGTACCTGGCGCAACCTGTTCCGCCAACGGCCGCTGCAGGGCGCGGCATTGCTGCAGTTCACCCAGCAGCTGGCGACACTGCTCGGTGCGGGCCAGCCGCTGGACCGCGCGCTGTCGATCCTGCTCGGGTTGCCCGAAGACGATCGTTCGCGTCGCGCGATCGCCGACATCCGCGATGTGGTGCGCGGTGGCGCGCCGCTGTCGACCGCACTGGAACGCCAGCACGGGTTGTTCTCGCGCCTGTACGTGAACATGGTGCGTGCCGGTGAGGCCGGCGGCAGCCTGCACGAAACCCTGCAGCGCCTGGCCGACTACCTCGAACGCAGCCGGGCCCTGCAAGGCAAGGTGATCAACGCGCTGGTGTACCCGGCCATCCTGCTGGTGGTGGTGGGTGGTGCGCTGCTGTTCCTGCTTGGCTACGTGGTGCCGCAGTTCGCGCAGATGTACGAGAGCCTGGATGTGGCGCTGCCGTGGTTCACCAACGCAGTGCTGCAGCTGGGCCTGTTCGTGCGTGACTGGTGGGTGCTGCTGCTGGTGGTGCCGGCGCTGGTGGCGCTGTTCTTCGAACGCAAGGCGCGGCAGCCGGCCTTCCGGTTGGCGCTGGATGGTTGGCTGCTGCAGCGTCGCGGCATCGGCCGCCTGCTGGGTGAACTGGAGACTGCCCGGCTGGCGCGCACGCTGGGTACCCTGCTGCGCAATGGCGTACCGCTGCTGGGTGCCCTGGGCATCGCCCGCAACGTGCTGGGCAACCGCGCGCTGGCTGCCGATGTGGAAACCGCCGCCGATGAAGTGAAGAACGGTGCCGGCCTGTCGCTGGCACTGTCGCGAGGCAGGCGTTTCCCGCGCCTGGCCCTGCAGATGATCCAGGTTGGCGAGGAGTCCGGCGCGCTCGATACCATGCTGTTGAAAGCGGCTGACACCTTCGAACAGGACAGCGCCCGCCGCATCGACCGCCTGTTGGCGGCGATGGTGCCGGCGATCACCCTGGTGCTGGCCTCGGTGGTGGGTGCGGTGATCGTTGCCGTGCTGGTGCCGCTGTACGACCTGACCAATGCCATCGGTTGACGATGGATCCCTACGCAACCCCGACACTCCGCAACTGAAAGGACCGACCATGATTGCTTCCCGTCGACCGATCCGCCTTTCCTTCACCGCAGCGCGCAACCAGTCGGGCATGAGCCTGCTGGAGATCATCATCGTCATCGTGCTGATCGGCGCGGTGCTGACCCTGGTCGCCAGCCGCGTGCTGGGTGGCGCCGACCGCGGCAAGGCCAACATTGCCAAGGCACAGGTGCAGACCGTCGCATCCAAGGTCGACAACTACCAGATCGATACCGGCAAGCTGCCCGGCTCGCTCAATGATCTGGTGACTGCACCGGCTGGCGTGGCTGGCTGGCTGGGGCCCTATGCCACGCCGGCCGATCTGAACGATCCGTGGGGCCATGCGCTGGAATACCGCACGCCGGGCGAGGGCCAGCCGTATGAGCTGATCAGCCTGGGCAAGGACGGCAAGGCCGGTGGCAGCAGTGTCGACGCCGACATCCGCTACCAGCCGTAACCGGGCATGTCGCGTTTCCTGCCGCGCCGGTTGCAACGCCCGCGCCTGCCCGGGAGGCGCGCAGCGGGCCTGTCGCTGCTGGAAATGCTGCTGGTGATCGCGCTGATCGCCGCGATCGGCCTGATCACCGCTGCCGGCCTGTCACGCGGTTTCGCTGGCATGCAGCTGCGCAGCGCCGGCAAGGACATCGCCAACCAGCTGCGCATGGTGCGCGCGCAGGCGATCACCCGCGGCGAGCCGCAGCGCTTTGTCATCGAGCCGGCCAAGCGGCGCTGGGAAGGCGCCAACCAGCGCCACGGTGACGTGCCGGCACAGCTGCAGGTGCAGTTCGAAGGCGCCGCGCAGCTGGCCACCGCGCCGGGGCAGGGCGTGATCGAGTTCCACCCCGATGGCGGCTCCAGCGGTGGCCGCATCCGGCTGCAGCGTGACGACGCCGAATGGCGCATCGACGTGGGCTGGCTGACCGGTGAGGTCCGCTCTGGCCCTTGGCGGGCGCAATGAAGCGGCGCGCCCGCGGCTTCACCCTGCTGGAAGTGATCATCGCCTTCGCCCTGCTGGGCCTGGCGCTGACGCTGCTGCTGGGCAGCCTGTCCGGCGGCGCAAAACAGGTGCGCGATGCCGAGCTGCGCACGCGCGCGGTGCTGCATGCGCAGTCGCTGCTGGCCGAAACCGGCGTCGCCTCGCCGCTGCAGGCAGGCAGGCAGCAGGGAGACTGGGAGCAGGGGCGCTACCACTGGGAATTGCAGGTCCAGCCGTGGGCGGAGCCGCGCGCAGGCAATGTCGCGCAGGCAACGTCACCGGGAACCCCCTGGCTGGCCGAACTGCAGCTGCAGGTGCGCTGGGGTGACAGCGAGCGCGAACAGCTGCGCTGGCGCAGCCTGCGCCTGTTGCCGCCCGACCTGGAGAATGCGCGGTGAAGCGCCGCGCCGCAGGGTTCACCCTGGTCGAAGTAATGCTGGCCACCGTGCTGCTGGCCGGCGGCCTGGCATTGGCCTTTGCCAGCGTGCGCTCGGCGATGGCGGTCAGCCAGCGCGGCGAACAGATCGCCGCCGAAAGTGAACGCATGCGGGCGGTCGAGTCTCTGCTGCGCAGGCAGCTGGCCGGCGCACTGCGCACCCCGCTGGAGGTCCCGGACCCCACCCGCGAACCGGTGTTCTTCCAGGGCGAAGAACAGCGCATGCTGTTCGCCGCCGACCTGCCCGGCTACCTCGGCCGTGGAGGCTCCTACCTGCACGCGCTGCAGGTGGACGGACGCGAGGGGCAACAGCGCCTGCTGCTGGACCTGGTGTTGCTGCAGGAAGGCGAGCGCATCGCCGAGAATCCGCCACGCCCGCCGGAGGTGTTGGTTGAGAACCTGAAGTCGGTGCAGCTGCGCTATCGCGGCATCGATGCGGGCACCGGTCAGATGAGTGACTGGATGCCGCGCTGGGACGATACCCGGCGGCTGCCGATGCTGGTGGAGATCAGGATCGTGCCCGCCAAGGGCGCGCCTTGGCCATTGCTGGTGGTGGCACCGCGCGCCGGTGGCAGTGGAGGTGCGCGATGAACCGGCAACACGGTGCGGCGCTGGTGCTGGTGCTGTGGCTGATCGCATTGATGACCGCGCTGGTCGGTGCGTTCGCGCTGAGCGCACGGGTCGAGCATCTGCAGCAGCGGGTACTGGATGACGATGCACGCGGGCAGGAACGTGCGCGCGCCGGCCTGGAGTACGCGCTGCTGCGCCTGTCCGCTGATCCGCTGCGGGCGCCCTGGCGTGCCGATGGCCGCACCTACCGCTGGCAGTTCGATGACGCCAGCATCGAGATCAAGGTGCTGGACGAGAATGGCAAGATCAACCTCAACCTGGCCGACGTGACCCTGCTGACGGCGTTCCTCAAGGCACTCGGTGAAGACGAAGGCGCTGCCCGGCAGATGGCCGGCGCCATTGTTGACTGGCGTGATGAAGACAGCCTGCTGCAGCCCGGTGGCGGTGCCGAAGCGCCGGACTACGCGGCGGCCGGGTTGCCGTATGGCCCGCGCAACAAGCGCTTTGAGACACTCGGCGAACTGCAGCGGGTGCTGGGCATGCGCGGCCCGCTGTACAAGGCCATGCTGCCCCACCTGACCCTGTACAGCCGCCAGGCGCGCCCGGATCCCCAGTTCGCCAGCGCGCCGGTGCTGACCGCACTGGGGCTGGATGCGGATACCGTGCTGGCGCAGCGCGCCCAGCAGGAGCGTGACGCAGATACCGCTGGCGGTGCGACAACGCTTGCCAGCAGCAGCGGCACCTATAGTATCGAGTCCCGTGCAACCGACAGCAGTGGACGCCGGTCGGTGTTGCAGGCAGTGGTACGCAATGGCTCGGGCGGGGTTCCCGGGCGGTCCTACACAGTGCTTCGCTGGGAGCAGGGAATGACAGCAAGATGACGGCATGGCAGGACAGTGTGCGGCAGGTGCAGGGCCGGATCGGCCCGGGCGCCGGCCGTTTCCTGCGCTGGTGGCGGCAATCGCTGCTGGCGTGGGTGCCGGCCCGTTGGCAGTGGGCGCTGGGCTGGGCACAGGCGCGCCTGCTGCTGCAGCGCCAGGGTGACCAGCTGCAGGTCTGGCGTGAGGCCGGTGAACGCCGCGAAGCGGTTGCCAGCGTGCCATGGCCGCTGTCGCCGGTGGAACTGGACCGCGTGCTGGAACCGCGGCTGCGCAGCCTGCCACGGGTGTGGCTGCTGCCTGCCAGCGAGGTACTGCGTCGTCATCTGCGCTTGCCCGCGGCTGCGGCCGACCGCCTGCGCGCCGTGGTCGGTTTCGAGATCGACCGCCAGACGCCGTTCGAATCGAGCCAGGTCAGCTTTGACGTGCGTGAGCTGGGGGGCGCAGCCGAGGGCCAGCTGCAGGTCGAACTGATCGCCTGGCCGCTGCGCCAGCTGGAAGCGTGGCGGGCCAGCGTGGGCGAGTGGGCCGATGCACTGGCCGGTGTCGATGCCGTCGACAGCGAGGGTGAGCCTCTGCAGGTGAACCTGCTGCCACCGGCGCAGCGCCAGTTGCGCGCGGATCCCATGCGGCGCTGGAACGTGCTGTTGGCCGTGGCCGCGCTGGTGATGCTGGTGCTGGCCGCCGTGCAGCTGCTCGACAACCGCCGTGACGCTGCCGATGCGCTGCGTGCGCAGGTCGAGCGCAGTGCACGCAGTGCGCGTGGTGTCGCCAGCGAACGCGCGCAGCTGCAGGCGCTGATCGATGGTGCCGCATTCCTGGAAAAGCAGCGCAGCCAGCGTGCCGGAACGGTGGAAATCTGGAATGAACTGACCCGGCGCCTGCCGGAGGGCACCTATCTGGAAAAGCTGGCCATCGAGAACAACAACCTGCAGCTGATCGGCCTGAGCCGCGAGGCGTCGCAGCTGGTGCAGCTGCTGCAGGACGCACCGCAGTGGCGCAAGGTCAATCTGACCGGCGTACTGCAGGCCGATGGTGCTGCCAGCGGCCGTGACCGTTTCACCATGACTGCCGAACTGCAGCCGTTGCCGGCTGCAGCCCCGGCCCGGGAGGCGGCCGATGCCGATGCCAAGCGCACGCCGTGACCGCTGGCTGGCACTGGCGCTGCTGCTGGCAGTGCTGGGCCTGGCCTACCTGCTGCTGGTGCACCCCTGGTTCACCCGGCCACTGCGTGAAATCGACGCCGACGTGGCCGCCCTGCGCGAACGCGAGCAGCGCGTGCAGGCGCAGCTGCAGCAGCAGCCGCAGATCGAACAACGGCTGCGCGCCACCCGCGAGGCATTGCAGCAGCGGCCTGGTTTCCTGCGTGAGGCCACGGCCGAAGCTGCGGCCGCTGCGCTTGGCGCCAGGCTGCAGGATGCGGTGGCGATGGCCAGCCCGGGCAACCGCAGTTGCACCATCAGCAACCGCACGCCACTGGCCGACAACCGTCGTGACGCCGAATTCGTGCGAGTGGCCATGCAGGTGCGCCTGCGCTGTGGCGTGGCCGAGCTGGCCACGGTGCTGCACAGCCTGGAAACCGGCAGCCCACGCCTGTTCGTCGACAACCTCAACCTGATCGCGCAGCGCTTCCAGCAGTCGCCGAATGAATCCGGGCTCGGCCTGGACGTGTCGTTCGAACTGGCCGGTTACCTGCTGCCCGGTGCCGCTGCCGATGGCGCTGCGGCGGCACCGGCAGCCGAGCCAGGCGCGGCGCCGCAACCGCCTTCGGCTGCACCGGCACCCTCACCGGCTGCGCCGGAAGAGGGGCAGGAGGTGGCCGATGAAGCTTGAGCAGATCAGCCTGCGCACCGGTTTCCTGCTGGCACTGGCCGGCTGGGCGGCAGCGGTCTGGCTGGCCACCGGCTTCGGGCTGGGCAGCCAGCTGCCAGCTGCCGGCGGCAATGCCGACGCGGTGCCCTCGTTGCCGGTGCTGCCGCCGTTGGCTGCAGAACGCATGCCCAGCGCCGACAGCTACAGCGCAATCAGCGAACGGCCGCTGTTCGCCGAGGACCGCAGGCCCAAGCCCTACCTGCTCGGTGGCAGCGAGCCCGCCGCCAGTGCCGCGCTGCGCCTGACCGGCGTGCTGCTGACCGGCAACTTCGGGATGGCCACTTTCACCACCGAACAGAACCGCTCGCTGCGCCTGCGCCTCAACGGTGAAGCTGTCGACGGCTGGCAGCTGGTGGCGCTGCAGCCGCGCCAGGCCACCGTGATCGGCCCCGGTGGCAACCAGGTGCTGGAACTGGCGGTATTCAACGGGCAGGGCGGTGAACCGCCGACCGTACTGCGCGGCGCCAATGGTGTGCCGCCGGCAGGTGCGATCGTTGTGCCGCCCCCGGCAGGCGCTCCGCCGGCACCGCCGCCGGTTGCGGCAACCCCATCGCCGTCGCCTGCTGGCAGTGCGCCAGCGCCCTCGGCTGCGGCATCCGCCCCTGCCACCAACAACGGCCCCAGCGAAGCGCAGATGCAGGCCATCCGCGAACGCATCCAGGCCCGTCGCCGCCAGCTGCAGCAACAACAGCAGCAACAACCGTCGCCGCCCCCGGGCGATGGCACCAACCGATAGAGTGAATGCATGAGCCTGCGTTTCCTTCCCTGGTCCTTTGCCCTCGCGCTGCTGGTCGGCTGCAGCACCGTGTCCGCGCCGCACGTGCAGCGCAAGGGCAATCTGTCGCCCACCTCCGAGGCTGGCCGGGCGGCCGATGTCACCGCTGACGCCGCCCGTGACGCCCAGGGCGCGCCGCAGGCGGTGATCCGCCGTGGCACGGGCACCATGATCAACCGCGAAGCAGCCCGCGCACCGGCACCGGCGCTGCATGGCGCCAGCACCGGCGAGGCTACCTTCAACTTCGAAGGCGAATCGTTGCATGCGGTGGTCAAGGCCATCCTCGGCGACATGCTGGGCCAGAACTACGTGATCGCACCGGGGGTGCAGGGCACGGTCACCCTGGCCACCCCCAAGCCCGTGTCGCCGGCACAGGCGCTGAACCTGCTGGAGATGGTGCTGGGCTGGAACAACGCACGCATGGTCTACAGCGGTGGGCGCTACAACATCGTTGCCGCCGACCAGGCGCTGGCCGGTACGGTTGCGCCGAGCACGGCGCCAGCCGCCAGCGCGCGTGGCTTCGAGGTCCGCGTGGTCCCGCTGCAGTTCATCTCCGCCACCGAGATGAAGAAGGTGCTGGAGCCTTATGCGCGGCCCAATGCGATCGTCAACGTCGACAGCGGCCGCAACGTGATCACCCTGGGCGGTACCCGCGCCGAGCTGGAAAACTACATGCGCACCGTCGAGATCTTCGACGTCGACTGGCTGTCGGGCATGTCGGTGGGCGTGTTCCCGATCCAGTCGGGCAAGGCCGAGCAGGTCGCTGCCGACCTGGAGAAAGTATTCGGCGAGGAGAGCAAGACGCCCAGTGCCGGCATGTTCCGCTTCCTGCCGCTGGAAAACGCCAACGCGGTGCTGGTGATCACCCCGCAGGTGCGTTACCTGGACCAGATCCAGCAGTGGCTGGACCGCATCGATACCGCCGGTGGCAGTGCCCGCCTGTTTTCCTACGAGCTGCGCTACATCAAGGCGCGTGACCTGGCCGAACGGCTCAGTGAAGCATTTGCCAGCAGTGGCAACCGCGGCGGTTCCAGTCCGGCCTCGCTGGCCCCGGGGGCGATGCCGTCGCAGCTGGGCAGCGACTCCGATCGTGGCATGGACAGCACCACCAACAACAGCAGCAGCTTCGGCTCGGTCCCCGGCAGCAGCTCCAGTGGCGGTGGCAACGGCAGCATGAACCTGCCGCAGCGCCAGTCCGGCAACGTCAGTGTCAGCCTGGAAGTGGAAGGCGACCGCGTGGGCGTGTCGGCGGTGGAGGAAACCAACACCCTGCTGGTGCGTTCGACCCCGCAGGCCTGGCGGTCGATCCGCGAGGTGATCGAGAAGCTGGACGTGATGCCCCTGCAGGTGCACATCGAAGCCCAGGTGGCCGAGGTCTCGCTCGATGGCGACCTGAAGTACGGCGTGAACTGGTTCTTCGACAACGCCGTGGCCGGGCGTGCCCTGACGGGCGCATTGGGCGGCGTGACCCTGCCGGCAGCAGCGGGTGGCTCCTGGAGCAGCTTCGCCGGTGCCGCGACCGGTGGCGAAGGCCTGGGCTGGGCGTTCACCGGCCACAACGGCGCAGCGGTGGTGAGCGCGCTGGACAAGGTCACCGATGTGCGCCTGCTGCAGACCCCTTCGGTGTTCGTGCGCAACAATGCCGAGGCCACGCTCAACGTGGGCGACAAGGTGCCGATCAACACGACTACGGTGAACACCGGCATCGGCACCAGCAGCTACAGCTCGGTGCAGTACATCGACACCGGCGTGATCCTGAAGGTGCGCCCGCGCGTGACCCGCGACGGCACGGTGTTCCTCGACATCGTGCAGGAAGTGAGCAGCGCCTCGAACGTACCGGAGAACTGCAACCCGCAGGAGCGCAACTGCAACCCGCGCATTTCCACCAAGAAGCTGTCGACCGAAGCGGCGGTGCAGAGTGGCGACACCATCATGCTGGCCGGCCTGATCACCGATTCGGGCACCGATGGCAGCAGCGGCATTCCCGGCCTGAGCCGGATTCCGGTGGTGGGCGCGCTGTTCGGGCAGAAGAGCCGCACCAGCCGCCGTTCGGAGGTGATCGTGCTGTTGACCCCGAGCATCGTGCGCAACAGCCAGGAAGCGCGCAATCTGACCGACGAGTACAGCCAGCGCTTCCGCGCGATGGAACCGCTGAACCAGCCGCGCGCAAAGAAGTAAGGGGTTTGCGGCCGGGCTGCGCCCGGCACCCGCCGAGGCCGGAGCAACAGCAACAGCGGGTTTACTGAGGGATGGCGGGGGCACTGTGGGTTTGCGGGGACGCCGTGAATACGTCCATGTAGGCTTGGTCGCCGCATCCATGCGGCTCACACCCCGCAAACCCACAGTGCCCCGCCTTCGACGGTTTCCTGCTTGCTGTTGGTAGGTGTCGACCTTGGTCGACACGATCCACGCCATGCGTGGATGACTCTCCATCGAAATCGAATATTTCGATATCTGTGAGATCTGAGCCGAGCACGGCTCGGCTCTACAGAAGAGCAGGCAGGTCGCGGAAAACTGTCGACGGTGGGGTGGGTCCGGTTGTGGGGGCGTGAGCCGCATGGATGCGGCGACCGACCTACATGGACGTACTTGCAGCGTCCCCCGCAACCGGACCCACCCCGCCAACCCCAGGAACCCAGCCCTTGCTTCGGCTGTTGCTGTTGCCCTGGCCTGAAGCGGGTGCCGGGCGCAACCCGGCCGATACCCTCCCGGTGCTAGGCTGTGGCCACCGACAACCACGGAGGCGGGATGGGGGCGATCGTGTTGTTGCCGCTGTGCGTGGACGATGCCGCGCTCGACCGCTGCCTGGCCGCACTGGATGCGGGCACCGCGCCGGGCACCGCAGTCTGGCTGGCCGACGATGCGCAGACCGGGCCGCGTGCGCAGGCGGTGGTGGAACACTGGCTGGCACATACGCCACTACAGGCCGAGTACACCCGGCGCGCGCGGCCACTGGGCGAGGTCGCCCATCTGGACGAGATGCTGCGCGCCTGCGATGGCCTGGACGTGGCCGTGCTGGGACCGGACAGCGTGCCTGCGCCGGGTTGGCTGCAACAACTGCAGGACGCCTTCGCCCGCGATGCCGCCATCGCGACCGCAACCCCGTGGTGCAATGCCGGCGAAACCGCAGCGTGGCCACGGTTGGGCGAGATCAATCCCGAGCCCGAGGATGCGGCGCTGCTGGCACAGACCTGCGCCGCCTTGCCGGCGCTGCACCCGGAACTGCCATCGGCGGTCACCCATGCGGTTCTGGTGCGTGGCAATGCGCGCCGCCGCGCCGGTGGCCTGGATGTGGACAGCTACGCTGGCTGGAACGCGGCCCTGGTCGACCTCAGCCTGCGCATGGCCGGCCTGGGCTGGCGCAACGTACTGTGCGAGACCGCCTTTGTGAGCCGGGCGGGCGAGGCGGCCAGCCGCGATGGCGACCTTGAGGCGCTGGCTGCGCGTTGGCCTGGCTGGGTGCCGCGCCTGGCCGATTTCCTGATGCACGATCCATTGCACGGGCTGCGCGCCGACCTGCAGCAGCGCATGCGGCAGGCGATAATGCCGAAGGAACAGGGCGACCTGTTCGTTCCTTCCGCGCCGGAGTCACTCGCTTGAATGTTGCCATCGCCGCCATCGTCGTGACCTACCAGAGTGCCAGCACCATCGATGCCTGCCTCTCGCGCCTTCGCCAGGCGCAGGACGTGGCCGAGATCCGGGTGATCGACAATGGCTCGATGGATGGCACGCTGGACATCGTGCAGCGCCATGCCAGCCACGATCCGCGCGTGCGTTTCGTCGGCAACCCGGACAATCCCGGCTTCGCCGCTGCCAACAACCAGGGCGTGGCCGATTCGCGCAGCCCCTGGTTGGCCTTCATCAACCCGGACCTGATGGTCGAGCCGGAGACGTTGGCCGCACTGCGCAGCCGGGCGGAAGCACTGGGCGATTGCCTGCTCGGTGTCGAGCAGGTGGACGAGCAGGGCCATGCCGACGAAGCCGTGCGCCGCCGCGACCCGGATTTCCTGATGATGCTGCGCTCGCCGGGAAAGGGCTCGAAGCTGGCGCTGCCGCGTGACCCGCAGCAGGTGCTGCAGCGGGTGCCGGCACTGTCTGGCGCACTGCTGATGATGCCGCGTGCATTGTTCGACCGGATCGGAGGCTGGGACGCCGGGTATCGTCTGCACGCCGAAGACCTGGACCTGTGCCGGCGTGCACGCGAAGCCGGGGCCGTGGTGGCGATTGCAAACGACCTGCAGGTCACCCATGTACGTGGCGTCTCGAGCCGATCGCGGCCGTTCTTCGTTGAATGGCACAAGCACAGGGGCCTGTGGCGCTACTTTCAGAAGTTCGAGGCCAGGCAGCGTTCGCTGCCGGTGCGCGTGGCGGTGTGGGCCGCGATCTGGGGGCACGCCCTGATGCTGGTACCGCGCCTGTTGCGCAGGTCGTTGTAGGGCCGAACCTGCATCCACGCATGGCGCGGATCTACCCACGCGGAGAGCCGAGCGTGCCCGCGGCCACCCCGGTTCACCCGTCCGGGCGCATAATCCGCCTCATGCCTATCATCCAGTCCCTGCTCGACACCGATCTGTACAAGTTCACCATGATGCAGGCGGTGCTCCACCAGCACCCCGGTGCCCAGGTGCAGTACCGGTTCAAGTGCCGCACGCCCGGCATCGACCTGGCCCACTACATCGACCAGATCGACGAAGAGATCGACCACCTGTGCAGCCTGCGCTTCAGCGACGCGGAGCTGGACTACATGCGTGGCCTGCGCTTCGTGAAGCCGGATTTCGCCGATTTCCTCGGCCTGTTCCACCTCGACCGCAAGTACATCCAGCTACGCGCGTCGACGGCCGTGCCCGGTGAGATCGAACTGGACATCACCGGCCCGTGGCTGCACACCATCCTGTTCGAAGTCCCGCTGCTGGCGATCATCAACGAAGTCTGGTTCCGCAACACCACCACCGCCGACTTTGCCGAGGGCGAGCGTCGGCTGCAGGCCAAGGCCGCGCTGCTGCGTGATACTCCCGGTTTCGAACAGTGCCGCATTGCCGACTACGGCAGCCGCCGCCGTTATTCGCGTGACTGGCATGCGCGCCTGCTGCCGCTGCTGCGCGATGCGCTCGGCCCGCAACTGGTCGGCACCAGCAACGTGCACTTCGCCCGCCTGTACGGCATGACCCCGCACGGCACCATGGCCCATGAGTACCTGCAGGCATTCCAGGCACTTGGCCCGCGCCTGCGTGATTCGCAGGTGGCGGCACTGGAATCGTGGGCACGCGAGTACCGCGGCGACCTCGGCATCGCGCTGTCCGACGTGGTCGGCCTGGATGCGTTCCTGCGCGATTTCGACATGTATTTCTGCAAGCTGTTCGACGGTGTCCGCCACGACTCGGGCGATCCGTTCGACTGGGGCGACCGCATGCTGGCGCATTTCCAGCAGCGCCGGGTGGATCCGCGCAGCAAGGTGCTGGTGTTCAGCGATGGGCTCGACATCGCCAAGGTGATGCGCCTGTACGACTACTTCCGTGGTCGCTGCCAGGTCGCCTTCGGCGTCGGCACCCACCTGACCAATGATCTGGGGCCAACGCCGCTCAACATCGTCATCAAGATGGTCCGCTGCAATGGCCAGCCGGTGGCCAAGCTCAGCGATTCGCCAGGCAAGAGCATGTGCGACGACCCGGGCTACCTGGCCTACCTGCGCCAGGTCTTCGAGCTGCCGCCGGCGTAAGCGTGCCGGCTTACAGGTAGTCGACCACCACCAGATAGGCGCCCTGCAGCGGCTGCTGCGTCGAAGCCTGCACGCTGTAACGCTCGGAGAAGGCGATATCGCCGGCGCGCAGCGCGCTGGCCGACACCGACAGCTTCTGGCCCTGGCGCTTGCCGTCGCGCAGCGTCGCGGCCTGGCCGTTGGCCAGCGCCGTCACTTCCACCGTCGAGCCCTTGGCCGACGGCGGGCAGGCGGCCAGGCTCAGCTCGCCCTGGGACAGATTCGTCGTGCAGCCCGGCTCGGCGATGCGGCCACTGAAACGGATGCTGCCGCTGCTGGCCTGGGCCAGCGCACTGACGGACATCAGGGCCACGCACAGCAGAATGGAATTCCTCATGACACGTTCTCTGGTTCGGTGTGTCCTAGTTAGCGACAGCTTCGATCAGCCTTTAATAGGACGATTCCGAATCTGCTAGGGCCATCACCAAGAAAGAGTGATGCGCATCAAAGAAGCCGATTTCCGCCGGGAAAAGGTTTGTTTCCGTGCATGCCGAACGCGCCACCCGAAGCGTCATCCAAGGTCGCTTCTGACCTGATCCGGCGACCGTCGGGTTCCCGAACCCCCGTGGGTCCTGATTTCGGCTATCACGTCACATTTCCAGCGTCAATGAATTGACGTTCAGAAAAATAATGAGACTTTCATCACACTTGCACCTATACTTGCGTCACGGATTCAGGGAAAGCTACGTCCGAGTCCGGCCACAGGTGAGACGCAAGGATGGGTCTTGTTAGCCCGGCAGTGCTCCTTGCTTCCTCCTCTACTTCTCATCTCTTCAGTAGGGTTAGGTAAAAGCGAATGCACAAGATCAATATCATCGCCGCTCTGATGCTGGCCGCCGCTCCGCTGGCCGCCAACGCCGCCGACGGCACCATCACCTTCAATGGCAAGGTGACCGACAAGACCTGCACCATCTCGACCCCGGGCGGCAAGGACTTCGCCGTGACGCTGCCGACCGTGTCCAAGAACACCCTGGCCACCGCCGGCGCCGTTGCGGGCCGTACTCCGTTCGCCATCAACCTGACCAAGTGCAGCGCCGGCAACGTCGCCACCTACTTCGAGCCGGGTTCGACCGTCGACTTCAACAGTGGCCGCCTGGTCAACCAGGCCTCGGCCAACGCTGCCACCAACGTGCAGCTGCAGCTGCTGGGCTCGAACAACCAGTTCCTGCCGATCAAGGCGGCTGGTGCTGGCCTGGCCCAGACCAACTCGCAGTGGGTCACCGTCGGCACCGACGGCTCGGCCGACCTGAACTACTACGCTGAGTACTACGCCACTGCCGCCGCCACCCCGGGCGACGTCACCAGCAGCGTCAAGTACACGATCATCTACAACTGATCGCAGTCATGCCCCCACTGGCCGGCGTTCGCGCCGGCCGGTGTTCCGCGGCCGCTGGCCACACCCCTCGAGCGTAGTACTTCCGATGAAAGCATTCTTTCCCCGGGCGCTGCTGCTGGCAGCGTTCACGCTGCCCTTCTGCCAGAACGCACTGGCCGGCGTGGTGGTCAATGGCACGCGAGTGATCTATCCGGCGCAGGCGCGCGAAGTCACCGTGCAGGTCGACAACGTGGGCGATTCGCCGGCGCTGGTGCAGGCCTGGATCGACAGCGGCGACGCCAACCAGACCGCCGATACCAGCGATGCCCCGTTCGTGCTTACACCGCCGATCGCGCGTGTCGAGCCGGGCCGCAGCCAGGCGCTGCGACTGATCTTCTCCGGCGCGCAGCTGCCGACCGACCGTGAGTCGGTGTTCTGGCTCAACGTGCTGGATGTGCCGCCGTCCCCGGACAACGCCGAAAGCGGCGAACAGAATTACCTGCAGGTCGCGTTCCGTTCGCGCCTGAAGCTTTTCTACCGGCCGCAGGGCCTGAAGGGCGTCGCCAACGACGCGCCGGCAGCGCTGCGCTGGACCCGCAATGGCGACCGCCTGCGGGTGGAAAACCCGAGCCCCTTCCACGTCACTCTGGCCGAAGTACATGCCGTGACCGGCAGCAGTGAAAAGGCCGTCGAGGACAAGGGCGCGATGGTCGCGCCGAAGCAGAGCCTGGAGTTCGCCGCACCGGCGGGCACCGGCCAGGTCCGCTTCATCACCATCAACGACTACGGCGGCCGGGTGGAACACACCATCCGCCTCGGCAGCACCGGGGGCTGAACGCGCCGCGCTGGCCCTTGGCCTGCGCATCCCGCCACCGCCGCTGTGCGGCGAATTGAAGGAATGTCAGTGTGATCGGAAACAGATTGACATTGTCGATCCATCAGGCGCTTTGCCTGCTGGTTGCTGGCGTGGCCTGCCCAGGATGGGCGCTGGCTGCCCCGGCCAATCTCGGCGAACAGGCGCTGATGGCGCAGAGTGGTGCGGCCAATGCGCGTGCACCGGAGTCGGCCCAGTTCAATTCCAGCTTCCTGTCTGGCCAGGCCAAGCAGGTCGACCTGGCGGCCTTCAGCAACGGCAACCCGATGGTGGCCGGCAGCTATCGTGTCGACGTCTACGTCAACGGTGCCTGGCAGGGCCGTCGCGATCTGCAGTTCAAGGCCGATGCGCAGGGCCGTGTCGACGCCTGCCTGCCGCTGCCGATGCTGGAAGAAATGGGCGTGGACAGCGAAGCCGTGCTGCTGCAGCAGGATCCGTCCGTGCCGACCGACAAGACCAGCTGCGTGCCGGTCCAGCAGCGCATGGCCAATGCCTATGGTGTCTATGACAGCGGCAACCTGCGCTACGACCTGAGCATCCCGCAGGTATTCCTGCGCCGTGAGGCACGCGGCTACGTCAACCCGGCGCTGTGGGACCGCGGCATCAATGCCGGCTTCGTTGGCTACAGCTTCAATGCCATCGACAGCGACAGCCGTGTCGAAGGTGGCCAGCGCAACCGCAGTGCCTACCTCGGCCTCAACGCCGGCATGAACCTGGGTGGCTGGCAGTTCCGCCACGATTCGAACCTGACCTGGTCCGAGGGCGATGGCCGCCATTGGCAGAGCATCGCCACCTATGCGCAGCGCGGCATTCCGCAGGTGCGCGGCATGCTCACCATCGGTGAGGCCTACACCACCGGTGAACTGTTCGACTCGATCGGTTACCGCGGTGCCAGCCTGGCCAGCGACGACCGCATGCTGCCCGATTCGCTGCGCGGCTACGCGCCGGTCGTGCGCGGCATCGCCGAGACCAATGCACGCATCGAAGTGCGCCAGAACGAGCAGCTGATCTACTCCTCCACCGTGTCGCCGGGCAGCTTCGTCATCGACGACCTGTACCCGACCGGCTACGGCGGCGATCTGGAAGTGAGCGTGATCGAGGCCGATGGCCGCCGCCGCGAATTCAAGGTGCCGTTCGGCTCGGTGCCGCAGATGCTGCGCGAAGGCGTGTCGCGTTACTCGCTGACCGCCGGCCAGGTGCGCAACAAGCTGCTGGCCGATGAGCCGTGGCTGGTGCAGGGCACCTACCAGCGCGGTATCGGCAACCAGTTGACCCTGTACGGCGGCAGTGCACTGAGCGACGGCTACCTGTCGCTGCTGTACGGCGTCGGCCTGTCCACGCCGGTTGGCGCGTTCGCCGCCGACGTCACCCACGCACGTACGACGTTCGACCACTACGGCAACCACACCGGTGCCAGCGTGCGCTTGAGCTACAGCAACATGATCGGCGAGACCGGGACCAACCTGACCCTGGCCGCCTACCGCTATTCGACCGAAGGTTTCTACAGCCTGCAGGATGCGCTGTACGGCCGTGATTCGGACACGCGCGGCATCGATCCGACCACCCGTGGCCGTCAGCGCAGCCAGTTCCAGATAACGCTGAACCAGCCGCTGGGACGTCGCGGCGGCGCGCTGTACGTGACCGGTTCGGTGCGTGACTTCTACGACCGTTCCGGCACCTCCAAGCAGTACCAGGTGGGCTACAACAACGCCTGGCGTTCGGTGAACTACGGCTTCTCGGCGCTGCGCACCGAAGAGGGCGTGCTCGGGCGTTCCGACACCCAGTACCTGCTGTCGATGAGCGTGCCGCTGGGCCGTGGCACTCACCCGGTATCGTTCAGCGCCGACCTGGGCATGCGCGATCGCGGTGGCTACGACAACAGCCGCGTCGGCATCACCGGGTCGGCCGGCGTCGACAACAACTTCAGCTACGGCGTGGCGCTGTCCGATTCCCGCGAGGGTGGCACCACGGCGGTCGGCAACGCCGAGTACCGCAGCCGCTACTCCGCGTTGAACGCGACCTACAGCCACTCGCGCGATTTCCGCCAGGCCTCGGTCGGTGCCAACGGCAGCGTGGTCGTGCATCCGGGCGGCTTCACCTTCACCCCGCAGCGGGGCGACACCATGGTGCTGGTGGAAGCGCCGGGTGCGCGCGATGCGATCGTCAGCAACGCCCCGGGCCTGCGCGTAGATGGCCGTGGATATGCAGTGGTTCCGTACGTATCGCCGTACCGCCTCAACACCGTCACCCTTGACCCGCAGGGCATGGCCCATGACGTCGAGCTGGAAAGCACCAGCCAGTCGATCGCGCCGTTCGCCGGTGCCATCAGCTACCTGCGCTTCGATACCCGCAAAGGCAATGCGCTGCTGATCCAGGTACGCAATGCCGATGGCCGCAGCATGCCGTTCGGTGCGCAGGTCAAGGATGAGCAGGGCCAGCCGGTGGGCATGGTCAGCCAGGGCGGCCGCCTGTACGTGCGCAGTGAAAAGAGCCAGGGCCGCCTGCTGGTGGAGTGGGGCGCCGGTGCAGA
Organism: Stenotrophomonas hibiscicola ATCC 19867; assembly: GCF_000382065.1. Classification (GTDB taxonomy): domain Bacteria; phylum Pseudomonadota; class Gammaproteobacteria; order Xanthomonadales; family Xanthomonadaceae; genus Stenotrophomonas; species Stenotrophomonas hibiscicola. The sequence continues at coordinate 214,543 of NZ_KB907501.1, forward strand.
CCAGCGCTGCACCATCGATTACCAGGTTCCGGCGGGCGCCGATGCGTCCAAGACCGGCTTCATTCCGCTGGAGGCAGCATGCCGATGATTTCTTCCCGCAGCCGCACGCTGCTTGCCGCCATGGCCGTGATGGGGGGTATCGCCGTGGCCAGCCCGGCGTTGGCGACCTGCTATATCACCCAGCAGGGCTTTGTCGCGCAGGACGTGCAGATGGACATGGGGCAGATCGTGATCCTGCCCAGCCTGCCCGTCGGTGGTGTGATCAAGGAGTTGATCGTGCCGATCAACCAGCGCGACAGCATCGGTTACTGCGATCGCTGGGGCGGTAGTGCCAACGGGCGTTTCGTCAACGCCGCACAGCAAAACGCAGTCCCGGGTTTCAGCAACGTCTATGCGACCGATGTAGCGGGAGTGGGTATCCGTGTCTATCGTGATTCGGGCACCATCCAGACCTACTACCCGCACACGCTGCAATTGGGGGGCAACCGGACGTTGACCCTCAATGGTGGCCGCTTCCGCGTGGAGCTGATCAAGACCGCCGCGCAGACGGGCTCGGGCATCATCGCGCCCAACGGCCGCTTCACCACCTACTATCTCGACGGCGACGGTCCTGGCCGTCCGGAGCTGACCTCGACGTTCAAGGGCTCGGGTACCACCGTGGTCAGCCCCACCTGCGAAGTGCAGGCCGGCAGCCGCAACATCGCCGTCGATTTCGGCAGCGTGCCCAACACCACCTTCACCGGTGTCGGCTCCAAGGCCGCTGATCGCGATTTCGAGATCCGCCTGAACTGCCAGGGCAGCAACGTGGCCGCCTACCAGAGCAAGATCGGCATCCGCCTCGACGCCGACCAGGACAGCTCGAACATGCCGGGCGTGCTCAAGCTCAGCGCGACCAGCAACAGCGCCACGCGCATCGGCATCCAGATGGTCCAGCGCGACGGCAGCACCGAGCGAGAAGTGCGCTTCGGCCAGACCATCAACGTCGGCACTACGGCGCCGGGTACCAGCGTCATGGCGCTGCCGTTGCGCGCGCGCTATGTGCAGACCCAGGCAGGTACCGTCGGTGCGGGCACCGCCAACGGGCAGGCGACGTTCACCATCCAGTACGAGTAGCGCAGGTCTCCCATTGCTGAGTTTGGAGCCTCACCCCCCCGCTCCGCGTGGGGCGTTGACTGCGTCTTGATCCCGCAGACGTGAAGATCAGGGCTATCATTGCCGTACAGACACATGAATGTGATGTGCGTCATGGAAATGATCCCCTCTCCACTGCAGCGCCCCCGCTGCCGGGCCGTCGGCCTGGGTGAGGGGCAATGAAAGGATCCGGCGTGCCAGCAACACACCTTGCCATTGCCGGACTGCCCACCGAACTGGTGGAGATGCGCAGCGGGGGCCTGTATTGGGTCGTTGCCGCGGGCAGCGCGCCGACGGATCTGCTCGGTGCCGGTGTGCTGGCCACGGCCGACGCACTGGATGAGGCCGTGCTGGTCACGCTGGGGCGGGGGGCCGAATCGATGCTGACGCTGCTGCCGGCCGATCAGGGGCCGGCCCGCCTGCGGCTGTTCCAGCGGTCGCATCACGGCATGCAGCAGGCGCTGCGCGGGCTGACCGGCGATCTGCCGCGCACCGCCTCGGTGCGCACCCGGCTCAGCGTGGTGCAGTTCCCGGTGGCGGCGCTGGACGGCTGGGATGATGCCCGGCTGGCGCGCTGGTGCCAGCAGCTGCAGGACTGGGCCGGGCAGGCGCAGCAGGTGCTGCTGTTGCTGTGCCATGGCGAAGTGGCGACCCTGGCCCCGCGCCTGTTGTCATTGAACCGGAGCTGCGCCGGTGTGGCCCAGCTGCATCCGCATCGTGGTGCCCTGCAGCTGCTGCTGCACTACTGGTCCAATAGCCATGGCGTGGTGGCCCAGCGATCGTTCGGCGTCGAGCAGGAAAGCCGCGGGCTGCGCCATCTGGCCGAGGCCGATGCCGCCGGGACTGGGGTCGATGCCACCAGTGGCAGTGATCGCGATGTCTTCCTGGCCCAGACCGAAGTACTGGACGGTGCGCCGCCACTGTCGGCAGCCTGGCACCTGTATGACGGCTGGGCTGGATTGTTGCCGGCCGCGCTTCAGGCGCGCGAGGCCACCGTAGTGCTGGCCATCGACGAGAACGCCAAGGTGGATGCACTGGCCCGACTGCTGCACCGCCTGCGCCGGGAACGTGGCAATGCACTGAAACTGGTGGTGCGCGAGCTGCAGCCCTGCCTGCGCTACGCTGATGAGCGGCTGCTGATGCAGTGCGGCTGCAGCCTGGTAGTGCCGTCAGCCACGCCGTTGCCGCGCCTGTTGACCCTGCTGGAAACCGTGCAGCGTCAGCGTTGGCAGGGCCAGCTGGCTGACGATCCGGAGCCGCTGATCCGTGCGCATCGGCCGCCACCGGTAAGCGGCCTGGTCAACGCCGCACGCTTCCGCCAGATCGCCGGCGAACGCATCGACCAGGACGGCAGCGCGGTGGAAAGCGCCGTGCTGGCGTTGCAGCCGGTGGCCGGCCTGCGCGCCGAGCAGACGTTGCAGCAGCTGCGCATCCGCCGCCAGGGCGATCTGGCCTGTGTCTACCGCGGGCAGGTGCGCCTGTTCCTGTTCGGGTGCCGGCGTGATGCGGTCGAACAGGCCCTGGGCAATCTGTTCCGCCTACCCTGGAGGGAGCTGTTCGATGGCTACCAGCGTCTGGCCGAATACGACATTGCAGCGATGAACGCCGGCAGCAGCGATCCGGAGGCCGAGGTCCTGCCCGAAGCCCCCGCCGTCCTGCCGCCGGTGGCCCCGGCGCTGGAGGCGCCTGTTTTCACTGTCCCGAAGCCGCTGCGACTGGGAGATCGCGCATGACCACCGACCAGCAACTCTGGACCCTGATCGTCGCCTGTGCGCTCGTGATGATTCCCTTCGGTGCCATGCTCGGTACGCTGTGGCGTGCGCTGCGCCGCCGTGCCGCGCGCTGGCTGCCCCCTCGCCACCTGCGCCGCGCCGGTGTACGCCTGCGTGCGCCGCGGGGGGCTGCATGAGTCCGCAGGTGGCTCCCGCATCGCCCTTCGCCTGGGCCGACCTGCGCGGCTGGAACCTGTATTTCCTGTCCAAGGTGGTACTGGCCTGGATGGGCGCGCTGGATCTGAAGATCCTGCCCAACCTGCTGTTCCTGGGCGCGCTGCTGGTTCCACTGCGCTGGCGCTGGGCACGCATCGCGCGTACTGTCGCTGCGGTACCGGTGGGCGTGGCGCTGTACTACCAGGACACCTGGTGGCCGCCGTTCCGGCGCCTGTTGGTGCAACCTGGCGTGCTGGACTTCTCGGCTGATTACTGGCTCGAGCTGGCCCAGCGCTTCATCAACTGGCAGATGGTGGCGGTACTGGCGATGCTGGTGCTGGCCTACGTACTGCTCAAGCCGTGGCTGCGCATCACCACTCTGAGCGTGCTGGGCATGCTTGGCCTGGCTGTGATGGCGATACCGATGCCGGCGGGTTGGAACTGGGGGCAGGGTACCGCCACCGCGGCCACCACCAGCGTCGCAGGCACTTCAAGTGGCGGCCTGCCGCCGGCCAACAACGAGACGCTCAACGCATGGCTGGCCGGCTTCTACCAGCAGCAGGCCAGCCTCAAGACCAGCTTCCCGGCACCGGGCAGCGGCGCGCCGTTCGACGTCATCATCCTCAACATCTGCTCGCTGGCATGGAGCGATCTGGATGAAGTGGGGCTGCGCCAGAACAATCTGCTCGACCACATGGACGTGGTGTTCGACGACTTCAACTCGGCAACCGCCTACAGCGGCCCGGCGGCGATCCGCCTGCTGCGCGCCAGCTGTGGCCAGACCTCGCATACCGGGCTGTTCGATCCGGTGCCGGCCGAGTGCCAGCTGTTCTCGAACCTGCAGCGTCTGGGCTTCCAGAGCGAGCTGGCGATGAACCACGACGGTCACTTCGACGACTTCATCGGTGAACTGCACCAGTACGGCGGGCTGCAGGCACAGCCGATGGATATCAGCGCGTTTCCTAAAGCGCTGGTGGCGTTCGACAAGTCGCCGCTGCGCCGCGATGGCGATGTGCTGATGGCGTGGTGGAAACAGCGGCTGGCCGGGTCCAGCCAGCAGGTGGCGCTGTTCTACAACACGATTTCGCTGCACGATGGCAACCGCATCGTCGGCGCCGATGGCCGTTCGAATGCCGCCGACTACAAGGCACGTGCGGAAATGGTGTTGGGCGACATGGCCGGTTTCGTCGATGCGGTGGAGAAGAGTGGCCGCCGCGCGATGATCGTGGTGGTACCCGAGCATGGCGCGGCCCTGCATGGCGACCGCATGCAGATTCCGGGCATGCGCGAGATTCCCAGCCCGTCGATCACCCACGTGCCGGTGGGCGTGAAGCTGATCGGCATGGGCGCGCCGGCGGCCGGCGGCCCGCGTCATGTTCCCGAACCGAGCAGCTACCTGGCCGTGTCCGAGCTGGTTTCGCGCGTGTACGCGCTCAATGCCCAGTCGCCGCCGAGCGAGCGCAACTGGGACAGCCTCCTGAAGGGGCTGCCGCAGACACCGTCGGTGTCGGAAAACGAAGGCGCCAAGGTCATCGAGTACGCCGGCAAGCCCTGGCTGCAGCTGCAGGGCAGCCAGGCCTGGAGCCCCTACCCCGAGGAGGCACGCTGATGCCTGCCGACATCCTTGCCGTACCGGTCACGCTGTCCGTGGAAGAGGACGATATCGACCTGCTGCGCCGCAGCCTGGGCATGCCGGGGCTGCCCTACGTGGACTTCTCTGCCCAGCATGAGCGTGCCCAGGCGCTGGCGCGCTGGCAGTTGCTGGCCGAACTGGAGCCGCGCCGATGAGCACCGTGCTGTCGCTGCAGGGCATCCATGGCGGAACCGGTGTCACCACGGTCCTGGCCGCACTCGGCCAGGGCTTGCACGCGCAGGGCCAGCGCGTCCTGCTGGTCGAATGCAGTCCGGACCAGATGCTCGGCCTGCACCTGGGGCTGCCTGCCGACGTGGACAACGGTTGGGGGCGCGCGCAGCTGGACGGCACGGACTGGCGTGATGCCGCCTACGCCGTTGCAGCAGGACTTGCGGTGCTGCCCTATGGTCGCGTCGATAGCGAGGCCGCAATGCGCATCGAACAGCAGCTGCAACAGGCACCGGGCACCTGGGCCGAACGCATTCCGCTGCTGGAGACCCAGTTCGACTGGATCCTGTTCGACCTGCCGCAGCGCCTGCCGGCGCATGCAGCGGCCATCAACCAGCACGTGCGCTGCACGCTGCCGCTGCGCCTGGCCTGTGTCGATCCGGTCAGCCACGTGTTCCTGCAGCGGCAGCCGGAGGACACACGCCTGTTGCTGGCCAACCGCTATGACCCGGTCATCCCGGTGCAGCGCGATCTGATGCAGCTGTGGCTTCACGCGCACGGCCCGCGGCTGGTGCCGCAGCCGCTGCACGAGGATGCGCGGGTGCCCTCCGCGCTGGCCAGCAAGCAGCCACTGGGGCGCTATGCGACCGATTCGCTGGCCGCTGCCGATGTCGATGGCCTGGTGCTGTGGTGCCTGGCCGAGGCCGCACGGCGCCTGCCCGTTGCGGGGACACGCTGATGGGCGCCCGCGTCTACTACCTGGACTGGGGGCGCCTGCGCGAACGCGTGCATGCGCCTTGGCCAACCCGCTCGCTGCTGTGGCTGCTGCAGTGCGTGGGCTGGGCGTTCCTGCGCCTGGAAGGGCCGGCATGGCAGGCACAGGCCCCGCGCCTGCGTAACGCCTTCCCGCAGATCCAGGGCGACCGCCGCTGGCGCCCGGGCGATCCACTGCGGTTGTTGATCCAGGCCATGTGGCTGTCGGTGGTGCGGTTGGTACCGCAGCCCTCGCTGAGGCGGCAACGGTTGGCCCGGGCCCGTCGCGAACGCATTGCCGAACTGCGCGGTGCGGCCGGTCGCGGCCGCCTGCGCTACCTGCGCGCCATGCGCGATGCGCCCAGTGAATTCTGGAACAGCCGCGTGGCGGCATGGTTCGGCCGGAAGATGGGCAGCCTGTCGCCGCGTTCGCGGCACCTGCTGACCCTGCTGGTCGGGTTGGCCACGCTGGGGCTGGCGGCGCTGTGCATCACCCAGCCGTTCACCTATCTGGCGCAGTTCGTGTTCGTGGTGCTGCTGTGGGCCATCGCGCTGCTGGTGCGGCGCATGCAGGGGCGCTATGCGACGCTGGTGCTGGTCGTGCTGTCGATCACCGTGTCCTGCCGGTACCTGTGGTGGCGCTATACGGCCACGTTGAACTGGAACAGCACCTTCGACCTGGTCTGTGGCGTGGTGCTGCTGGCGGCGGAAACCTACTCGTGGCTCGTGCTGATGCTCGGTTACGTGCAGGTGGCCTGGCCGCTGCGGCGCCGCCCGGCGCCGTTGCCGGCCGATATCCGCCAGTGGCCGACGGTGGATGTGCTGATCCCCACCTACAACGAAGACCTGGCGCTGGTGCGGCACACCGTGTACGCGGCGATGGGCCTGGACTGGCCGGCCGACAAGCTGCGCATCCACATCCTTGATGATGGCAAGCGCGAAGAATTCCGCGCATTCGCCGAGCGCACCGGGGTCAACTACATCACCCGTGCCGACAACCGCCATGCCAAGGCCGGCAACCTCAACCATGCGTTGACCCTGATCGATGGCGAGCTGGTGGCCATCTTCGACAGCGACCACCTGCCGGTGCGGTCGTTCCTGCAGATCACCTGCGGCTGGTTCCTGCGCGATCCCAAACTGGCGCTGGTGCAGACCCCGCACCACTTCTTCTCGGCCGATCCATTCGAACGCAACCTGCAGGTGTTCCGCAGCGATCCCAACGAAGGCGAGCTGTTCTACGGCCTGGTGCAGGACGGCAACGACCTGTGGAACGCGGCGTTCTTCTGCGGCTCCTGCGCGGTGCTGCGGCGCGAAGCCATCGATGCCATCGGCGGGTTTGCCACCGAGACCGTCACCGAGGATGCGCACACCGCGCTGCGGCTGCACCGCAAGGGCTGGAACTCGGCCTACCTGCGCATTCCGCAGGCGGCCGGCCTGGCCACCGACAGCCTCGGCGCGCACGTCAACCAGCGCATCCGCTGGGCGCGTGGCATGGTGCAGATCTTCCGCATCGACAACCCGTTGCTGGGCAAGGGCCTGAGCCTGTTCCAGCGCTTCTGCTATGCCAACGCGATGCTGCATTTCCTGGCTGGCATTCCGCGCCTGGTGTTCCTCACTGCGCCGCTGGCGTTCCTGCTGCTGCATGTGTACATCATCTACGCACCGGCGCTGGCCATCCTGTTGTTCGTGGTACCGCACATGGCCCACGCCAGCCTGACCAACGCACGCATCCAGGGCAAGTACCGGCGTCCGTTCTGGGGTGAGGTGTACGAGACGGTGCTGGCCTGGTACATCGCACGGCCCACCACCGTGGCGCTGTTCAGTCCGGGCCGCGGCAAGTTCAACGTCACCGACAAGGGCGGTACCCAGGCCGGCGATCGTTTCGACTGGCGCGTGGCGCAGCCCTACCTGGTGCTGGCGCTGCTGAACGTGCTGGGCCTGTGCTTTGCCGTGTGGCGCTTCGTGCACGGCCCACTTGACGAACGTGGCACGGTGATCGTGAGTTCGCTGTGGGTGCTGTACAACCTGCTGATCATCGGCGGTGCGCTGGCGGTGGCGGCCGAAGTGCAGCAGGTGCGACGCACGCATCGCGTCACCACCCGTCTGCCGATGGCGCTGCAGGTGCCCGATGGCCGCCGCCTGCGCGGCGTGCTGCAGGATTACTCCAACGATGGCGTGGGCGTCGAACTCGGCGAAGACGCACAGCTGGCCGAAGGCCAGCGCGTGCAGGTGCTGCTGGGGCGGGGTCGCCGCGAGTTCGCATTCCCGGCGCGCGTGCAACGCACGGTCGGCCAGCGACTGGGCCTGCTGCTGCTGTTCGAGGACGAGCGCCAGCGCGTCGAGTTCGCCCAATGCACCTTCGCCCGCGCCGATGCCTGGCTTGACTGGCACGCCGGTTACCAGCCCAAGAGCCTGCCGCGCAGCCTGTGGAGCGTGCTGGTCCTGGGCTGGCGCGGCTACCGGCGGATGGGTGATTTCGCACCGTTCGACCTCGACCGCCCCGCACATTGGAACCGTCGCCTGCTGCGATGGCTGGCCAGTTTTGCTCCGCAACGTCCGCTTCCTTCCCACCCGGCTGACCCAGCCGCTGATCCAGGGCTTCGTCCATGACCCGTCCGTCCTCTCTGCGTTGGCTGCTGCTGCCCCTGCTGGCCCTGCCCGTGGCGTCAGGCAACAGCGCGCCTGCCCCGGCGCCGGTTGTCCCTCCCACTACCGCGCCTGCCGCTCCGCCGGCGCCGGGGGTGCCGGCCGCGCCAGCCACCACGCCTGCCACCGGTACCGAGCCCGCGCTTGCGCAGACCTGGGCGGGCAGCGCCTGGCCCTGGCAGCGGCAGAACACCTTCGCGCAGCTGGGGCGCCGCCAGGACACGCTGCTGTCGGGCGTGCGCAATGCCACCACCTTCGAGTTCCAGGTCCGCCGTGACCGCCTGGTCCGCGATGCCGAGCTGGATCTGAGCTTCACGCCTTCACCGTCGCTGCTGCCGACCCTGTCGCACCTGCGGGTCTATCTCAACGACGCGATGATGGGCGTGGTGCCGATCAGCAACGAGCAGCTGGGCCGCCCGGTGCAGGCCAAGCTACCGCTGGACGCGCGCCTGATTGCGGATTTCAACCAGGTCCGCCTGGAGTTCGTCGGCCACTACACCGACATCTGCGAAGAGCCGACGCACAGCTCGCTGTGGGTCAATCTCTCCAGCAACAGCACGCTGCGCCTGGGCGGCCAGCCGCTGGCGATGCAGGACGACCTGGCCAACTTCCCGCTGCCGTTCTTCGATCCGCGTGATACAGCACGGCTGGAACTGCCAGTGGTGTTCGCCGCTGCGCCGAGCCTGGCACAGCAGCGGGCGGCGGCGGTGATGTCCTCGTACTTCGGCAGCCTGTCCGGCTGGTGGCGCCAGGCACGTTTCCCGGTCAGCTTCGGCACGTTGCCGGACAAGGGCCACGCGGTGGTGCTGGCGGTCAACGGCAGGTTCCCGCCGGTGATCGCCAACCATGCTCCGGTGAAGGGCCCGATGATCGAACTGATGTCGCTGCCGGAGGATCCGCAGCGGAAGCTGCTGCTGGTGCTGGGCCGCAACGATGACGACCTGCAGAAGGCCGTGGCTGCGATGGCGGCCGGCAACGTGCTGTTCCGCGGCCGCCAGGTCAGTGTCGATGAGGTCAAGCCACTGGCCCCGCGCAAGCCGTACGACGCACCGAACTGGGTGCGCACCGACCGCGCCGTCCGCTTGGCTGAACTGCTCGACTATCCGCAACAACTGCACGCCAACGGCGTGTCGCCGCAGCCGATCACGGTCAACCTCAACCTGCCGCCGGATCTGTTCATCTGGCGCAACCAGGGTATTCCGCTGAACCTGCGCTACCGCTACACGCCGCCGTTTGGCAGCGATGAGTCGCGGCTGGGCGTGGCGATCAACGACCAGTTCATCTCCAGCTTCCCGCTGGTGCGCCGCAACGGCAAGCAGGGCCTGGAGGAAATCCGCTTGCCGGTGCTGGCCGGCGATGCCGGTGCCGATGACGGTCGCCTGCTGATTCCGGCGCTCAAACTGGGCGACCGCAACCAGCTGCGTTTCGATTTCAACTTTGCCAGCGTGATGGGCAGTGCGCAGCGCGATCATTGCCAGACCGTGCTGCCGCCCAACTTGCAGGCAGCGATCGAAGACGACTCGACCATCGACTTCTCCGGATTCCATCACTACATGGGCCTGCCGGACCTGTCCGCGTTCGCGCTCAGTGGATTCCCCTTCACCCGCATGGCCGATCTGTCGGAGACTGTCGTGCTGGTGCCACCCCAAGCCAACGAGGCACAGGTCAGCCTGCTGCTGAACCTGATCGGTGGGCTGGGTGTGCAGAGCGGCTATCCGGCCTATGGGCTGCGCCTGTCCGATGACTGGAAGCAGGCCAGCGCGCTGGATGCGGACCTGCTGATGCTGGGCGCCCTGCCGGCCGAACTGCGCGGTAGCCAGCAGCTGTCGCTGCTGATCGACGACCAGCGCACGCGCCTGCTCAATGGCCAGTCTCCGTCGCCGCAGCAGGCGATGGAACAGGCCCGCCGTGGCAGCCGCGATGGCGATCCAGCGGTGACCGAAGTGGCAGTGAGCGCGCAGGCACCGTTTGCCGCGATCATCGGCATGCAGTCACCGACGCATGCGCAGCGCAGCATCGTTTCGCTGGCCGCCAGCAATGCCGCCGACTACGGCCTGCTCCACGATGCACTCAGCGATACCGGCAAGCGCGAAGCCATCGCCGGCTCGGTGGCGATCCTGCGTACCTCGGGCATTCACAGCCAGTTCGTCGGTGATCACTACTACGTTGGCGCGCTGCCGTGGTGGCTGCTGCTGTGGTACCACCTGGCCGACCACCCGGCGCTGCTGGCGGTGCTGGCCACGCTGGTGGTGCTGATGGTCGCCTTCCTGCTGTGGCGCGCGCTGCGCTGGGTCGCGGCCAAGCGCCTGGACCCGGGGCACTGATGGCACGTACGCGGCATCCGCTGGTCACCGCGTCCGGCCTCGTCCTGTTGGGACTGGCCGGTGCCGGGCCCTGCGCGGCGCAGGCCTTGCCCGATACGCCGGGCGGAACCGTCGCCGAGCAGCGCCAGTGGCTGTTGCAGCAGGTGCGCATCGGTGAGGCCACCGGTCGCCAGAGCCTGATCGAAGACGCCCTGGCGCGGCTGCGCATGCTGGCACCGGATGATCGCGGCACCTTGGTGGCGATCCTGGAAGTGCAGCTCTCGCAACAGAAGCTGCAGGATGCCGAGGCGACCCTGAAGCGCCTGCGCGAGATCGGTACAGGTACCCGTGAACTGGCCGCCGGCGAACGCCTCTGGAGGGCCTACCGCGGTGATCTGCAGCAGGATCTGCAGCAGGCGCGTCTGTTCGCTGCCGGTGGTCGCAGCGCCGAAGCGCTGGCGATCTACCGCCGCCTGTTCAACGATGATCCACCCGGCCTGCAGCTGGGCCTGGAGTACTGGCGCCTGCGCGGCGGCCAGGCGGATGGGCGTGCACAGGCGATCCGTGCGCTGGGCGAACTGGACCGCAGTTATCCGGGCAATGTGCCATTGCTGCAGGCGCTGTCGCAGATGCTGTTCGCTGCCGGCCGCGATGCAGAGGCGCTCGCCGCGCTGCAGCGCATGGGGCGTAATCCGGAGGCCCGCGGCATGGCGGCGGACGCCGAATGGGCCTACCTGAAGGATCAGCCGGCCGACGACCGCAGCGTGCGCCGGCTGCAGGACTTCATCACCCGCAACCCAGCGTTTGCCGACATCGCGTTGGTGCGCGAGCGCTACACCGACCAGCACAAGCGGGTCAGCGACCCGGCGTGGCGCGCCGGCCTGCGCGGCCAGCAGCTGCTCGACGCAGGCCGCAATGCAGAGGCCGAGCGCGCTTTCCTGCAGGCGTTGCGCGGCTATCCGCGCGAGCCCGACCTGTTGGGGGGGCTGGGCATGGCGCTGATGCGCCAGGGCCGCCGCGAGCAGGCCATCAGCTATTTCCAGCGTGCGGTGCAGGCCACCCCGGCCGGCGACAGCAACGACAAGTGGCGCGACCTGATCGCCAGCACCCGCTACTGGCTGCAGCTGGACCAGGCCGATGCGGCGCTGGCGGCCGGCCGGCTGGACGAGGCCGAGCGCCTCTATGCGCAGGCGCATCGCCAGCAGCCCCGCGACGTCAATGCTGCACTGGGCCTGGTCGACGTGGCCGTGGCCCGCGGTGACGACGCCGCAGCCGAACGCCAGCTGCAGGTTGCGCGGCGGATGGCGCCCAACGATGCCAACGTGATCCGCAAGCTGGTGCAGCTGTACGGCCGCACCGACCCGCAGCGGCTGGAAGCCTTCATCAACGCATTGCCCGCTGCGCAACGCAGGTTGTATGCCGAAGACCTGCGCCAGCTCCAGATCAGCCGCCTGCGTGAGCGTCGCGAGCAGGCGCTGGCTGCCGGTGATGCGACCACCGCGATCACGCTGGGACAGAAGCTGCGCCGCGAACTGCCGGGCGATGCATGGCTGGCCTATGCGCTGGCCAACGAGCTGCGCGCCGCTGGCCGGCAGGACGAGGCCGACGCGGCGATGGCCGACATGGCCACGCATAACGACAGCGCCGAAGCGCGCTACGCGCAGGCGCTCTACCTGTCGGGATCCGATCGGATGCCGCAAGCGCTGGCGGTACTCGACGCGCTGCCGCAGGCGAAGTGGAACGACGACATCCGCGCGCTGTCGGCGCGCCTGCAGCGGCAGCAGCTGGTCGATCATCTGTGGGATCTGCGTGCGCAGGGCAGGGAGGCCGAAGCCATCGCGCTGCTGCAGCAGCAACCGCCCAGCACCGACAATGATCTGCTGATGGCCGAGTGGGCGCGCCTGCGCGGCGATCACGTGCAGGCGCTGCACTACTACCAGCGCGTGCTTGCCGCACAGCCGGACAATGTGGATGCGCAGCTGGGCCAGGTCCAGGCCTGGATTGGCACCGGCGATCTGGCCAGCGCACGCCGCCAGATGCACGACGCACCGCCGGCAGTGGACGATGACGAGATCGGCCAGCAGCGTCAGCTCGCCACCATCTGGACCGACCTGCGCGAGGACACGAAGGCCCTGGCGATCCTGCGCGCGTTGCTTGCGCGCAAGACCGGGCCCGACGCACAGTCCTGGCGTGATGCGGCACGGCTGGTGCGCCGCGATGATCCGCAGCAGGCGCTGGACATGTACGCGCAGGCGATGGCCGACAACGGCGTGTTGGCTCCCGGCCAGGTCACGCCGCGCGACAACCGCGCGTTGACCCTGGCCAGCCGCGAGACAGCCGGCGATGACTGGTTGCGGCGCAGCCTGCGCAGCGATGTGGAAACCCTGTACCAGCAGGAGAATCCCACCCTGACGGTGATGCAGGACACCGGTCGCCGCAGCGATGGCACGCCGGGCATTTCGCGGCTGTCGCGCGATACCCGCATCGCGCATCTGGACGCGCCATTCGCCGGTGGCCTGGGCTGGGCGCGCATCGAGCAGGTCAGCTTCGATGCGGGCCGCTTCCAGACCGATGAGAGCGGCGCCTACGACGAGGATTTCGGCAGCTGTGACCTGGATCTGCTGCAGGCCGACGACAGCCGCCTGCGCGCACCGGGCTGCACCCGCTTCGTGCACCAGCGGCGCACCTCCGGTGCCGGCTTCGCCGTCGGCTGGCGCACCCTGGATGACCGCTGGAACGTCGATATCGGCCACACTCCGTCCAACTACGTGGTCGGCAACTGGCTTGGCGGTGTCACGCTCAATGGCGACCTCGGGCGCTTCGGCTGGGGCGCCACGCTGTCGCGGCGGCCGATGACCAATTCGCTGCTGTCGCAGGCCGGTGCGGTTGATCCGCGCAGCGGCATCAGCTGGGGCGGCGTCACCGCCAACGGCGTGACCTTCAGCCTCGGCTACGACCAGGGCGGCCGCGATGGCGTGTGGTCGAACTGGAGCTGGCATCGGCTGACCGGGCACAACGTGGTCGACAACACCCGCGCACGCGCGATGGTGGGCTGGTACCACAAGCTGATCCAGCGCCCCGACATGCGGCTGGATGTGGGTACCACCGCGATGTACTGGCGCTACCAGAAGGACCTGGGCGGCTACTCGCTGGGCCAGGGCGGCTACTACAGCCCGCAGCGCTATGCATCGCTGAGCCTGCCGGTCAGCTTTGCCTGGCGCAACGACGTGTGGTCGGTGCGCCTGGATGGCTCGGTCAGTGTGTCCAGTGCGCGTACCTCGTCGATCAGCCGTTTCCCCGACCAGGCCTTGATCGAGCGCGTGATTGCACAGCTTGAGCCGCAGTACGGCCCGCTGCGGCTGGACGAGGCCGGCCTGTACACCGGTGACAGCAGCAGCACGGGCACCGGGTACCGCCTGTACGGCGCGGTGGAACGCCGCCTCGGCGACCACTTCGTGCTGGGCGCTGCCGGCACCCTCCAGCGCAGCCGCGATTTCTCGCCGAATTCGTTCCAGCTCTACCTGCGCTACACCTTCAAGCCCTGGCAGGGAAACCTGCCGCTGCCCGTATCACCACTGGTGCCGTATGGCGAATTCCGCTGACCTGCGACGACGGCGCCTGCTGCAGGCGGTCGCCACACTGCCGCTGCTCGGCGTGTGCCGTGTGCATGCCGCGCCCGCCCCGCGCTGGCCGGCGTGGCAGGTACTGCTCGACAGCAGCCTGAGCCGCGACGGGCGCATGATCGATCGCAGCCAGGACGATCAGCGCAGCACCTCCGAAGGCCAGTCCTATGCCTTGTTCTTCGCCCTGGTCGACAACGACCAGGCGCTGTTCGACCGCATCCTGGGCTGGACCCAGGACAACCTTGCCGGTGGCGACATGGGCAAGCGCCTGCCGGCCTGGCTGTGGGGACGCGATGACGCCGGCGCCTGGCGGGTGCTGGACGACAACCCGGCCTCGGACTCCGATCTCTGGCTGGCCTACGCGCTGCTGGAAGGCGCGCGGCTGTGGCGCCGTCCGGCGCTGAAGGCCATCGCGGAGGGCATGCTGGTGCAGGTGCGGGCGCGCGAGATCGTGGATCTGCCCGGGCTCGGCCCAATGCTGTTGCCAGGCCCACAGGGGTTCATTGAAGGGGACGCCACGCGGGTCAACCCCAGCTATCTGCCACTGCCGCTGCTGCGCCGCTTTGCGGCGGAGGATCGCAGCGGGCCGTGGCAGGCGCTGGCGCGCAACAGCGTGCAGTTGCTGCAGCAGAGCAGCCCGCACGGGTTCGCACCGGACTGGGCGGCGTGGAAAGGCGATCGCTTCGTCGTCGATCCGGTGCGCGGTGCGGTCGGCGGCTACGACGCCATCCGCTGCTACACCTGGGCAGGCATGACCGCATCGCGCGATCCGTTGTTCCGCGCGCAGCTGGCGGCGCTGTCCGGACCGCTGCAGCGCCTGCGCAGTGGTGCACCGATGTGGGAAAAGATCGACACCCGCAGTGGCCAGGGGCAGGGCGAAGGCAACTACGGATTCCGCGCGGCCCTGCTGCCCTATCTGATCGCGCAGGGCGAAGCGGAGCGCGCGCAGTCGCTGCGGGCCAGCTTGCCCAGCGCCGAGCAGCAACGCGCCGATGCACCGGCCTATTACTCGCAGATGCTGGCCCTGTTCGGCGTGGGTTGGGCCGAAGGACGCTGGCGCTTCGCCACCGACGGCCGCCTGCAGCCGCGCTGGTAGCTGCAGCGCTGCGGGGTCAGGTACCTACGCAGCGCAGTGGGCTCCGACCGACCCTCAGCCAGGCATCATTCCAGCGCGTAGCGCAGGGTGAACAGCACCGCCACCAGCCACACCGCCGGATGCACTTCGCGCCAGCGGCCGGTGCCCGCCTTCAGCGCGGCATAGGCGATGAAGCCGAAGGCCAGGCCGTTGGCAATGGAGTAGGTGAACGGCATTGCCAGCGCACACAGCGCGGCCGGCACCGATTCGGTCAGGTCGCTCCAGTCCACCTCCACCAGTTCGCGCAGCATCAGGCCGGCCACGAACAGCAGCGCCGGTGCGGTGGCATAGCTGGGCACCATCGACGCCAGCGGCGAGAACAGCAGCGCGGCCAGGAACAGTGCCGACACCACCAATGCGGTCAGGCCGGTGCGGCCGCCCACCTGCACGCCCGAGGCGCTTTCGGCAAAGGCCGTGGTGCTGCTGGTGCCGAGCACCGAACCGGCCACGATGGCGGTGCTGTCGGCCAGCAGCGCGCGGCCGAAACGCTTCTGCGCGCCGGGCAGCTTCAGCAGGCCGGCGCGACCGACCACGCCGTACAACGTGCCGGTGGCATCGAACACTTCCACCAGCACGAACACCAGTACCACCTGCAGCAATACGGCGATCGGCGCACCACCGTCGTGGTGCAGCAGGCCCGGCAGGTCCAGCTGCAGGAAGGTCGGCGCCAGGCTCGGCGGCAGCGAAACCAGGCCCTGGTACTGCACATCGCCCAATGCCCAGCCGGCGCCGGTCACCGCCAGGATGCCGATCAGGATCGCACCACGCACGCGGCGCGCTTCCAGCACCGCGATCAGCAGGAAGCCGGCCAGTGCCAGCAGCGGCGGCGCCGTGTTCAACGGTCCCAGTGCCACCAGCGTATCTTCATTGCCGACAATCACGCCGGATTTCTGCAGCGCGATGATCGCCAGGAACAGGCCGATGCCGGCCACGATGGCCGAGCGCAGCGACGAAGGAATGCCCGATACCAGCCATGCCCGAACGCCGGTCAGTGACAGCACCAGGAACACCAGGCCGGAGATGAACACCGCCGCCAGCGCCTGCTGCCACGGCAGGCCGGCAGCACCAACCACGGTGAAGGCGAAGAACGCGTTCAGGCCCATGCCCGGTGCCATGCCGACCGGGAAGTTGGCGGCCAGCGCCATCACCGCCGAACCCAGTGCAGCAGCCAGGCAGGTGGCCACGAACACCGCGCCGGCGTCCATGCCGGTGGTGCCGAGGATCTCGGGGTTCACGAAGACGATGTAAGACATCGTCAGGAAGGTGGTGACACCGGCCAGCAGCTCGGTGCGCACGGTGGTGCCGTGCTGCTGCAGCTGGAACAGGCGCTCGAACAGGGACATCGCAGATCTCTCATGCCTGCGCGCCCTGCCGCCCCGGGGGACCTGCGGGTACGTCGCCAGGCGGTTAGAAGTGGTAGTTCAACTTCAGCGTAACGCTGCTGTAGTCGGTATGGAAGCTGCGACGCGCCGCAGCGGGGTAGTTGGGGTCTTCCAGGGTCACCGGGCTGGAACCCAGGTGGGTGTAGCGGTATTCGGCACCGGCCGAGAGGCGCTCGTTGAAGCGGTACAGCACGCCTGCGGTGGCGTGGGCGCCGGTGGAAAGGTGCGAGGCGCGGATCTCGAACTCGGCCACGCGGCAGCCGTTGGTGGCCTCCACCAGCGACTTGTCGCAGCCCAGCGTGAATTCCTGCTGGGCCACGGTCACGCCCGCGCCGACATAAGGCAGCCAGCGGCCCATCGCACGGCCCAGCGTTACATCGAGGGTGCCAGAACGGGTCAGCGCGTCTTCGCCGTAGTACGGGCTGTACTGGTGCTGTTCGCGATCCTTCCAGTCACGGGTGACGTTGCCGAACGACAGCGTGCCCTCAACGCCGACCACGATGCTGTTGTCGAACTGCCAGCGACGGCCGCCCTGCACGCCGCCGGTGAAGCCGCGCACGCTCTTTTCCGAGGCGTTGGCATTGCTGCGGTCCTTGCTGTGCCCCTCGCCATGCGAGGCCTGGGCACCCAGGTAGAAGCCGTCCCAGTCGGTGGTCGCGGCCGTGGCGGTGCCCGACAGCATCACGGCTGCCGTGGTGATGATCAGTGCTTTCATTGGAATTTCCTACGTTGGGGGATGAATCGGGGCGTAGGAAAACCGATGTGGGCGCGCGGAAACATACAACGAATTGCAAAGTCCGATTACGACAGGGATTCAAGCCCGCTTGAGGCGCCCGCGTTCATCAACGGTTGAATCGCGGCCAGCGAAAACGCCCGGAAGGCGGGCGTCAGGAACGCCTGAAAGACGAAAGGCCGCGCGAGCGCGGCCTTTCGTTTTCTGCGGCGGGGCTTACTTCAGCGCCTTGAAGCGCAGGCGCTTCGGCGCAGCGTCGTCGCCCATGCGGCGCTTCTTGTCTTCCTCGTACTCGCGGTAGTTGCCCTGGAAGAACTCCACGTGCGAGTCGCCTTCGAAAGCGATGATGTGCGTGGCAATGCGGTCCAGGAACCAGCGGTCGTGCGAAATCACGAAGGTGTTGCCCGGGAACTCCAGCAGCGCATCTTCCAGCGCACGCAGCGTTTCGATGTCCAGGTCGTTGGACGGTTCGTCCAGCAGCAGCACATTGCCACCCTGCAGCAGGGTCTTGGCCATGTGCAGGCGGCCACGCTCACCACCGGACAGCGAACCGACCATCTTCTGCTGGTCCTGGCCCTTGAAGTTGAAGCGGCCGATGTAGGCGCGCGACTGGATCTCGATGCCGTTGATGTTGAGGATGTCCAGGCCGCCGGCGATTTCCTGGAAGACGTTGTGGTTGCCTTCCAGCTTGTCGCGGCTCTGGTCCACGTAGGACAGCTGCACGGTCGGGCCGATCACGATCTCGCCCGAATCCGGCTTTTCCTGGCCGGTGATCATCTTGAACAGGGTCGACTTGCCGGCGCCGTTCGGGCCGATGATGCCGACGATCGCGCCCGGCGGAATCAGCATCGAGAGGTTGTCGATCAGCAGGCGGTCGCCGAACTTCTTGGAGACGTTCTTGAACTCCATCACCATGTTGCCCAGGCGCTCGCCCGGCGGAATGAAGATTTCGTTGGTCTCGTTGCGCTTCTGGTAATCCTGCGACTGCAGCTCTTCCAGGCGGGCCAGACGGGCCTTGCCCTTGGAACGGCCGCCCTTGGCGTTCTGGCGCGACCACTCCAGTTCCTTCTGGATCGCCTTCTGGCGGGCCTTTTCCTGGTTTTCTTCCTGCTTCAGGCGCTCATCCTTCTGCACCAGCCATTCGGTGTAGTTGCCCTTCCACGGAATGCCGCGGCCGCGGTCCAGTTCCAGGATCCACTCGGCGGCGTTGTCCAGGAAGTAGCGATCGTGGGTAACGGCCACCACGGTGCCGGTGTAGCGCGCCAGGAACTGTTCCAGCCATTCCACCGACTCGGCGTCGAGGTGGTTGGTCGGTTCGTCCAGCAGCAGCATGTCCGGCTTCTGCAGCAGCAGGCGGCACAGCGCCACGCGGCGCTTTTCACCACCGGACAGGTTGGCGATCTTGGCATCCCACGGCGGCAGGCGGAGCGCATCGGCGGCCACGTCCAGCTGGTTTTCCAGGGTATGCGCATCACCGGCGGCCAGGATCGCCTCCAGGCGCTCCTGCTCCTTGGCCAGCGCGTCGAAGTCGGCACCTTCCTCGGCGTAGGCGGCATACACCGCTTCCAGCGCAGCCTGCGCCTGCAGCACTTCGCCCACGCCTTCCTCGACCGACTCGCGCACGGTCTTGTTCGGGTCCAGTTCCGGTTCCTGCGCCAGGTAGCCGACCTTGATGCCCGGCTGCGGGCGGGCCTCGCCCTCGAAATCGGTGTCCACGCCGGCCATGATCTTCAGCACGGTGGACTTGCCGGCGCCGTTCAGGCCCAGCAGGCCGATCTTGGCACCCGGGAAGAAGGACAGCGAGATGTCCTTGATGATCTGCCGCTTGGGCGGGACCACCTTGGACACGCGGTTCATGGTGTAGATGTATTGCGACGACATGAGGTCTCCGTAGGCGCGGCCCTGCACCCGACCCGTCACGGGAACATCCCGTTGCGGCAGCGGGCACAGACTGGAATGGAATGCCGCCAATTATAGCCGGAACCGGTTCCGGGCCGCGCCCGGCGCAGGGGCGCCGGCTGGCCGTGGCCTGAATACTCCGTCACAGTCCTGCAGCGGGAAGCGTTTCCAGCCGGAAACGGTTCAGATCGGTTGCGCAATATGGGCTCACCACCACCCAAACAGAGGTCTGACATGCGCATCAATCGAGTAATGGCCAGCGCCGTGGCCTCTGTGCTGGCGCTCGGTGCCGTGGCTCCCGCCTTCGCCGACAACGACCACCGCCGCGGCCACGACCGCCGCGAGTGGCGCGAGGACCGCCGCGAGTGGCGACAGGACCGCCGTGACTGGGAACGCGACCGCCGCGAGGCCCGGCGCGACTGGGAACGCGACCGCCGCGACTGGCACCGCGACCATGACCGCTACTACCGCCCGGCACCGCCGCCGCGCGTGGTCTATCGACCGGCCTATGGCCCGGGCTACGGCTGGAAGGTCGGCCACCGCTACCGCGACTACTACCGTGGCCCGATCTACGTGGTGAACGACTACCCGCGCTACCACCTGCGCCGCCCGCCGCATGGGCACCACTGGATCCGCGACGACCGCGGCAACATGCTGCTGGTGGCGGTGGCAACCGGCATCATCGCCGACTACATCATCAACAGCCGCTGAGCCGGCGGCCACGTCCACGCATGGCGTGGATCCACTGGCATGCACGGGGCCGGATTCCTTCGGAAGTGCCGGCCCCGTCCTTTTCGGCCCCGGCGGGCCGGTGCGGGGCTACAATCAGGGGCTGAGCCGTACCCCTTTCCCTGCCTGCTGGAGTACCCGATGTTCCCGCGTGACGTCCGCATCGAATCCTACGATCCCGAACTGGCCAAGGCCATTGCCGCTGAAACCCAGCGCCAGGAAGACCACGTCGAGCTGATCGCCAGCGAGAACTACACCAGCCCGGCGGTGATGGAAGCCCAGGGCAGCCAGCTGACCAACAAGTACGCCGAAGGCTACCCGGGCAAGCGCTACTACGGCGGCTGCGAATACGTGGACATTGCCGAGCAGCTGGCGATCGACCGCCTCAAGCAGCTGTTTGGTGCCGACTACGCCAACGTACAGCCGCACAGCGGCTCGCAGGCCAACCAGGCCGTGTACTTCGCCCTGCTGCAGCCGGGTGACACCATCCTCGGCATGAGCCTGGCCCACGGCGGCCACCTCACCCACGGTGCCAAGGTGAATGCCTCGGGCAAGCTGTTCAACGCCGTGCAGTACGGCGTGAACGACCAGGGCCTGATCGATTACGACGAAGTCGAGCGCCTGGCCCTGGAGCACAAGCCGAAGATGGTCGTTGCCGGCTTCTCGGCCTATTCGCAGGTGATCGACTGGGCGCGCTTCCGCGCCATCGCCGACAAGGTCGGTGCCTACCTGTTCGTCGACATGGCCCACGTGGCCGGCCTGGTCGCCGCTGGCGTCTACCCGAGCCCGCTCGAGCACGCCCACGTGGTGACCTCCACCACCCACAAGACCCTGCGCGGCCCGCGTGGCGGCATCATCATCGCCAAGGGCGCCGACGAAGACCTGGTGAAGAAGCTGCAGTCGATCGTGTTCCCGGGCATCCAGGGCGGTCCGCTCATGCACGTCATCGCCGGCAAGGCCGTGGCCTTCAAGGAAGCGCTGGAACCGGCCTTCAGGACCTACCAGCAGCAGGTGGTGAAGAACGCCCAGGCGATGGCCAATACGCTCATCGCGCGCGGCTACAAGATCGTCTCCGGCGGCACCCAGAACCACCTCATGCTGGTGGACATGATCGGCAAGGACGTGTCCGGCAAGGACGCGGAAGCCGCGCTGGGCAAGGCCCACATCACCGTCAACAAGAACTCGGTGCCGAACGACCCGCGTTCGCCGTTCGTGACCTCGGGCCTGCGCCTGGGTACCCCGGCGGTGACCACCCGTGGTTACGTCGAACAGGACTGCGTGGACCTGGCCAACTGGATTGCCGACGTGCTCGATGCACCGAACGACGACGCCGTCATCGCCCGCGTGCGCGACGCCGTCAGCGCGCAGTGCCGCAAGTACCCGGTCTACGGCTGATCGGGTTGGGGTCGGACCCCTTCCCGCAGGGAAGGGCTCTGACCCCGGCATTGCAGCGATCGCGCATGGATGAGCGCCGCCTCAAATACCTGTACGCCACCCTGGCCGTGCTGTTCGGCCTGCCCAGCCTGGTGGCCGGCGGCTTTGCCGCACTGATGCTGCTGCTGACGGGGCTGGGCCAGTTCGGCCATGGCACGCTGGCTGCGGTGACCGTGATGCCGCTGTGGGGCCTGGCCGGCATTGCCGGCTGCCTGGCTTGGTTGTGGCTCAGCGCCGGGTATCTGCTGCAGGGGCGTGCCGGGCTGCAGGTGCATCGCCTCTGGTGGTGGATGCTGCTGGCCGGCGGTCTTGCCGCCGTGCCCCCGCTGGGGCTGGCGCTGTGGTGGAGCAGCACCCTGCACGCCGAAGGCATCGCCCTGCTGCTGTTGGGCCCGTCGATGCTGGTGCCGGCTGCGATGCTGGTGTGGATCAAGCGCCGGGCATGACGTGGCCCATGGAAGGACATCGAACGCATGGATGAGCGCCTGCACAAGCGCTGGATGGCGA
Organism: Stenotrophomonas hibiscicola ATCC 19867; assembly: GCF_000382065.1. Lineage (GTDB taxonomy): Bacteria > Pseudomonadota > Gammaproteobacteria > Xanthomonadales > Xanthomonadaceae > Stenotrophomonas > Stenotrophomonas hibiscicola. The sequence goes on from NZ_KB907501.1 coordinate 236,547, forward strand.
TCGCCGGCCTGCTGGTGGGCCTGCCCACCGTGGCGGCAGGCGGCACGGGTGCCGTGCTGGGGCTGATGGCCGTATGGGACGGCAAGTACCTGACGGGCGACGAGTACACGCTGTTGCTGCTGTGGTCGTCGGCCGGCATCATCGGCCTGCTGTCGTGGCTGTGGCTGAGCGGGCTGTTCCTGTGGCGCGGTGTTGCCGGCCTTCGCCAAGCACCGGTCATGGCCTGGGTCGGCCTGGCGTTGGGTGGCTTGGCCGCGTCGGGCGTGGTCGTCGCCACGCTGTACTCCACGGTCAGCAATGGCGAGATCTCGACATTGGGCTTCCTCGGGTTTGGCCCGCCGCTACTGGTGATGTCCGGGCACTTGGCGTGGCTGCGCTGGGCACGCATGGCATCGCCGCCACCCGCACCCGGTTGAGCCGGGCATCCGAACTCGCCGGACACGCTGGGTAGCCAGAATGCAGGCGCTTCCGCGCAGGCAGCATTTGCTGCGGCGCCCTTTCTCAGGTACCTTTGCGACGCTGCCATGACCGTGGCAATTGCTCCCTGAGCCAGGCGTTCCATGCATTGCCCCTTCTGCCAACATGCCGATACCCGGGTCATCGACTCGCGCGTCTCTGAAGACGGCGCGACGATTCGCCGTCGGCGGGAATGCGAAGCCTGCGGCGAGCGCTTCAGCACCCTGGAAACGGTCGAGCTGAAGCTGCCGGCCATCGTCAAGAGCGATGGCACCCGTGAAGCGTTCGACCAGCGCAAGGTCCGCGCGGGGTTCGATCGCGCGCTGCAGAAGCGCGCGGTGCCCGAAGAAAAGATCGAAGCAGCGGTACGTGCGGTGGTGCACCAGCTGCGTATCAGCGGCGAGCGCGAAGTGCCCTCGATCAAGGTTGGCGAGTTCGTCATGAACGAACTGCGCAAGCTCGACCACGTGGGCTACGTGCGCTTCGCTTCGGTGTACCGCAGCTTCGAGGACGTGGCCGATTTCCGCGAGGAGATCGAGAAGCTCGAGCGCGAGCTGCCGGCCAGTACCGAACAGCTGCAGCTGCTGGGCGATGTGATTGCCCTGACCAAGAAAAAGAAAGGCTGACTGCCTCTGCCTTGGGGGTGCCAACCTTGGTGGGCACCGGTGGCCGCATTCACTGGTGGGTGCCAACCGTTGGTTGGCACTGACGGCATGGATCCACACCGGCGGCGTTACCATGGCCGCATGACCACCCCGTTCTCCGTCCTCGACCACCTGCACATGGCCAACGCACTTCGCCTGGCCGAGCGTGCCGCCTACACCACCCGTCCCAATCCGATGGTCGGCTGCGTCATCGCCCATGGCGAACGCGTGGTCGGGCAGGGCTGGCACCAGCGCGCCGGTGGCCCGCATGCTGAAGTGTTCGCGCTGCGCGAGGCCGGCAGCGACGCCCGTGGCGCCACCGCCTACGTCACCCTGGAACCCTGCGCGCACTACGGGCGCACGCCACCGTGTGCGCTGGCACTGATCGAAGCGGGCGTGTCGCGTGTGGTCGCGGCGATGCGCGATCCGTTCCCCAAGGTCGATGGCAGTGGCTTCGATCTGCTGCGCAATGCAGGCATCGAGGTCGCCGAAGGGCTGATGGCGGCGCAGGCGCGCGAGCTCAACAAGGGTTACCTGTCGCGCGTGGAGCGCAACCGCCCGTGGCTGCGGGTGAAGCTGGCCGCCAGCCTGGATGGCCGTACCGCGATGGCCGATGGCAGCTCCAAGTGGATTACCGGTCCGGCCGCGCGCGAAGACGTGCAGCACTGGCGCGCACGTGCGGGTGCGATCCTGACCGGCGCCGACACCGTGCTGGCCGACGATCCGATGCTGACCGTGCGCCTGGCCGATACCGAGGTGATGCCACCGCTGCGCGTGGTGCTCGATTCACGCCTGCGTTCGCTGGAATGCAGCCGTGTGCGCGAGGGTGGGGCGCCGACGTTGTACCTGCATGGCGCAGCAGTAAGCGCACCGGATGCGGCCGACGCCGAGTTTGCCAGCGTGCCCTGTGTTGATGGGCGGTTGGACCTGGGCGCGGTACTGGCGCTGCTGGCCGAACGTGGCATCAACGAAGTGCATACCGAAGCCGGCGCGACGCTGGCCGGTGCCTTGCTGCGCGGCGGCTGGGTGGACGAACTGCTGCTGTATCAGGCGCCCACGCTGCTGGGCGATAACGGTCGTCCGCTGCTGGCCGGCCTCGGCATCGAGGCGATGGACCAGCAGCGGCGGCTGCACGTGGTGGATCAGCGGCAGGTGGGTGAGGACATCCGCTTGTTGCTGCGGTCGTAGCGCAATGACATGCGCCGGGCATTGTCCGGCGCATGTCGTGGGATGGAACCGCCGGGCATGGCCCGGCGCTACCGCTTACCACCTCACGCGCATTCGTCGGTCCACATCATCTCGGCGATCGGCCGCAGTGCCTTGCACTCCTGCGTCATCTCCTCGGCCGACTGCACCTGCGCCTTGGCCTTCAGTTCCTCGGCCATCGCATCCACGCCGCTGATCTGCTCCGGCGCGATCTTCGCCACGCAGGCGCGGTGCTGCTGCAGCAGCAGGTCGCAGCCCGGTACGCCGGTTACTTTCGGCGCGCTGGCGGCCTGTGCATCCTGCATCCAGTCCTCGAACGGCGCCAGCGCACCGGCTACGGTGCCCACCAGATCATCGAAATTACCGCTGTACCAGTAGCCGTTGTCCTTGGCCGGGTACAGGGTGAAGGTGCCGCTGACCGGCACGCGCACGCCACTCTGCAGTGCCTGGGTGTAGGCATCGGTGAACTGCTTGCGCGCGGCCGGGCTGGCGTCAGACGCGAGGCTGGCGGCAAAGAGCGGGCGGACCTTGCCCAGGTCGGGCAGCTGGCAGCTGTAGGTGATCCGCGCCAGCTTCTGGTCTTCAACGTATTCGTTGTCTTCGACCACGCTCTTGGTCGCGCGGCACTTCGAATCACGCAGCGCCTTGGCATACAGCGCTTCGGTGGCCGCAGCGTCGGACTTGTCACCGGCGCTGGCCAGCACGGTCTGCCAGGGTTCGGCCAATGCCTTGGCCAGCGCACCCGGGTTGGGGGTCAAGGCGTCCTGGCCTTCGAAGGCCGGCTTCAGTGCGTCGTTGAGCGTGCGCGTGGCGGCCGCGTCGTCTTCCAGCAGCACGCGTGCGTACAGGTCGAAGGCCTGCTCGGGCGTCAGCTGGGCCGGTGCAGCGCTGGCAAACAGCGGGGCGCACAGCAGCACGCTGGCCAGAAGGGTACGGGTGGGGGTCTTCATGACGGTGTTTTCCTGTTCCAGAGGCGCGCAAGCCTAGCGCATCCAGCGCTACTTTCGATGGCGGCCAGAGGTCACATGGCGGTGTACCCCGGCCAAAAAAACGGGCCCCTTGCGGGGCCCGTTCGACCGCACGACGAGGAGCGATCGTTGGATCAGAAGCTGGCGCGCACGCCGGCCGAGTACTGGGTGACGTCACGGTAGCCGGAGATCTCGCCCACCAGACCCCAGGTCCTGGTGAAGTTGATCTGGCCGCCGACGGTGCCGACCCAGGTGCCCTTGAAGTTGTTGCCGCCGTCCATGTAACCGGCCTTGACCCAACCTTCGGTCATGCGCGACGGCTTGCCACGGATGCCCATGGTGACGCGGCCCAGGTTGGTGTGGTCCTTGTTGCGCAGGCGACCGTAGAAATCGGAGTTGACGGTGATTTCGGCCTGCTGGCGGACCCAGGCGGCGTCAGCGGTAAAGTCGACGCGGTCGGTCCACGGCATGTGGTAGCCGATGCCCAGCTCCGGCTGGTTCAGCTTCAGCTTGTAGGAGCCGTAGTCGTAGTTGTACGACTTGCTGGCGTAGGTCCAACCACCGAACACATGGACCTGTTCGGCGATCGCCACGGAACCACGCAGGTAGCCGCCGTCGACCTTCGGGTCGTCCAGTGCGTTGTCGTCAACCTTGACCTGCGTCCAACCGCCTTCGACGTAGGTGTAGCTCAGGGCGTCGGCCGAAGCCGAGAGCGGGGCGGCGGCCAGCAGGGCGGCCACGATCAGCATCTTGCGCATGGGAATTCCTGTGAATTTCAGTCCATTGGCGGGCCAGCCCTCTCGGCTACCCGTGGGCGACCTCATGTCGTCCGCTGCGAATTTTAATGAAAGTTTTACAAATTGCGAGCGACGGCCGTCACAGCTGTGGCATCCAGCCCCGTTCAGCCCGGGCTGGTACACTGGCCACGCCGGTTCGCCGGTACACAAACGTCTTCAGGGCGGGGTGCAACTCCCCACCGGCGGTAGGTGCGCAAGCACGAGCCCGCGAGCGCCCCGGCCCACGGCCGGGGGTCAGCAGATCCGGTCCAATGCCGGAGCCGACGGTCATAGTCCGGATGAAAGAAGACGGTGCCACAGGGCTCATGCCCTGCGCCCGCCTGTTTGCCTTGCGGCGTTTTTCGCTCACATTCCGCGGAGAACGTTTCTTGTTTACTGGAATCATCGAAGGCGTCGGCCGTCTGGCCGCACGCGAATCCATCGGCGGCGATGTCCGCTTCACCTTCAATGTCGGAAACCTGCCGTTCGACAACGTGCAGATGGGCGAGAGCATTGCCATCAACGGCGTCTGCCTCACCGTCATCGCATTCGACGCCAGCAGCTTCCAAGCCGATGCCTCCACCGAAACCCTGGGCCTGACCACGCTGGGCCAGCTGGGCGAAGGGGCGGTCATCAACCTGGAGCGCGCCATGCGGCCGACCGACCGCCTCGGCGGCCATCTGGTCAGCGGCCACGTCGACGGCCTTGGCCAGGTCCTGTCCATCCACGAAGACGCGCGTGCCCAGCGTTGGCGTTTCGCCGCGCCGGCCTCGCTGCGCCGCTACATAGCCAGGAAGGGCTCGATCTGCGTGGACGGCGTCAGCCTCACCGTCAACGAAGTGGACGATGAGGGTTTTGAAGTCGCCCTGATCCCCCACACGGTAGCCAACACCGCCTTCTCCGCCACCGGCGTGGGCAGCGCGGTGAACCTGGAAATCGATCTGGTCGCCCGTTACGTGGAGCGGCTGATCAGCGTGCCGACCAACGGTCAACACCCCCAGGGAGACGTTGCATGAATTTCGCCCCGATCCCGGAAATCCTGGAAGACATCCGCCAGGGCCGCATGGTGGTCATCGTCGATGACGAAGACCGCGAGAACGAAGGCGACCTGATCATGGCCGCCGAGCTGGTCAAGGCAAGTGACATCAACTTCATGGTCACCCACGGCCGTGGCCTGGTGTGCCTGCCGCTGACCCGCACCCGCGCCGCCGACCTCGGCCTGGCGCCGATGGTGCAGGCCAATACCGCCCAGTTCCAGACCAACTTCACGGTCAGCATCGAGGCTGCCGAGGGCGTCACCACCGGCATTTCGGCGCATGACCGCGCGCACACCATCCGCACCGCGGTGAAGCCCAATGCCAAGCCGTCGGACCTGCACCAGCCGGGCCACATCTTCCCGCTGATCGCCCAGCCGGGCGGCGTGCTGACCCGCGCCGGCCACACCGAAGCCGGCGTCGACCTGGCCATGCTGGCCGGGCTGGAGCCGGCTGGCGTGCTGGTGGAGATCCTGAACCCGGATGGCAGCATGGCGCGCCGCCCGGAGCTGGAAGTGTTCGCCCGCGAGCACGGCCTGAAGATGGGCTCCATCGCCGACCTGATCGCCTACCGCCTGGCCACTGAAAAGACCGTCGAACGCGTGGACGAGCGCGAGATCGACACCGAATTCGGTCCGTTCAAGCTGGTGACCTACCGTGACCGCATCGCCCACGACCTGCATTTCGCCCTGGTCCGCGGCACCCCGGATGCGGACACCCCGACCCTGGTGCGCGTGCAGGTGGAGAATCCGCTGGCCGACCTGCTGCACTGGCGCCGTGACGACTTCGGTGTGGCGGCCACCGACGCTCTGCGTGCGATCGATGCCGAGGGCGCGGGCGTGATGGTGGTGCTGTCGGCCCCGCGCGATAGCGAAGCGCTGCTGGCCCGCCTGCGCCAGCAGCCGGCGCCGGTGGTGCCGGGCAAGGACAAGGATGTGGGCCAGTGGCGCCGCAACGGGGCCGGCGCACAGATCCTGTCTGACCTGGGCCTGGGCAAGCTGCGCGTGCTGGGCACCCCGCGCCGCCAGATCGGCCTGGCCGGGTACGGCCTGGAAGTGGTGGAGACGGTGGCCCTGTAACCCCCTTGGTGTGCCGACCATGCCCTACCTGTGGTGGGTGCCGACCATGCCCTGCCCGTGGTGGGTGCCGACCGTTGGTCGGCACACCCTGCAGGTCCCGCCAGCCACGGCCGGGGCCCATCCACGCTAGAATTACCCCCTTATCGAGTCCCCCAAGCCGCATATGAGCCACTACGAAGGCGATCTTCGCACTCCCGAATCGGCGCGCTTCGCCATCCTGGCCAGCCGCTGGAATGCCCGCATCACCGACACGCTGGTCGCTGGCGCCCGCCAGAGCCTGGCAGGCAACGGCATCACCGAAGCCAACATCGACGTGATCCGCGTGCCGGGTGCCTGGGAGCTGCCGCTGGTGGCCGCACGCCTGGCCGCCGCCCATGAACACGCCGCCATCCTCACCCTGGGCTGCGTGATCCGTGGCGATACCCGCCACTATGAACACGTGGCCGACCGCTGCGCCGAGGGCCTGATGCGCGTGCAGCTGGACTTCGGCGTGCCGGTGCTGAACGGCGTGCTGGCGGTGGAACGCGTTGAAGACGCCGAGGCCCGCGCAGGCGGCAGCCACGGCAACAAGGGCGAGGAAGTCGCACTCGCCGCATTGGAAATGGTCAATCTTCTGGAGCAGCTGCCATGAACAAGAACACCCAGGGCAAGCCCTCCGGTAAACCCGTCCGCCGCGATGGCGTCGATCCGGTGCTGCGCTCGCGCGCCCGCCGTCGTGCCGTGCAGGCCATCTACGCCTGGCAGATCTCCGGTGGCAACGCGCAGTCGCTGATCGCCCAGTTCGCCCACGAGCAGGCCCGCGAAATCGCCGATCTGGCGTATTTCGAGGCGCTGCTGCACGGCGTGCTCGACAACCGTCGTGACATCGACGAAGCGCTCGGCCCGTACCTGGACCGCGGCATCGAGGAAGTGGACGCGATCGAACGCGCGGTGCTGCGCCTGGCCGCCTACGAACTGCGCTACCGCCTGGATGTGCCGTACCGCGTGGTGATCAACGAAGCCATCGAATCGGCCAAGCGCTTCGGTTCCGAACACGGCCACACCTACGTCAACGGCGTGCTGGATCGTGCCGCCGTGGAATGGCGCAAGGTCGAATCGGGTCACTGACCCGGTTCTGCTCGTCCTGGACGGGCCGTGACCTGCTGGGTCGATACCGGCCCTGACTCCGCTTCTGGTGGGTGCCAACCCTGGTTGGCACCGATGCCCGATATCGCCGCCACCCCCACGGGAACGCCCCATGTCCCTGGCTGAATTCGCCCTCATCGACCGCATCCGCGCCCGCACCGCCGAGCGCGACGACATCGTGCTCGGTATTGGCGACGACGCCGCACTGCTGCAGCCACGCCCGAACGAACAGCTGGTGGTCACCGCCGATACGCTCAACAGCGGCGTGCACTTCCCGGCCGAAACGCCGGCGTTCGACATCGGCTGGAAGACGTTGGCCGTGAATCTGTCCGACCTCGCCGCGATGGGCGCGCGCCCGGCGTGGTGCACGCTGGCGCTGTCGTTGCCGGAAGCCAGCGAAGACTGGATCGAGGCCTTCGCCGACGGTTTCTTCGCACTGGCCGACCAGCACGACATCGCCCTGATTGGTGGCGACACCACGCGTGGCCCGCTGTCGCTGTCGGTCACTGCGATGGGGCAGGTGTCGCGCGGCCAGGCGCTGCGTCGTGATCGCGCACAGATTGGCGATGACATCTGGGTCAGCGGCACCCTCGGCGACGCTGCCGGTGCACTGCGGTTGTGGCAGCAGGGGGCGCTGAACGTGGCCACCGCCACGCTGCTGGCCGACTACGAGAGTCTGCGCCTGCGCCTGCTGCGGCCGACCCCGCGCGTCACCCTCGGCCTGCGCCTGCGTGCGTTCGCGCATGCGGCCGTGGACGTGTCTGATGGCCTGCTGGCCGATCTGGGCCACATCGCCACGCGCAGCGCGGTGGCCGCGCATGTTGATGCCGATCTGTTGCCGATCTCGAATGCGCTGCGTGAGTTGCTTGGGCGCGAAAACGCCCGCGAATGCGCACTGCGGGGTGGCGACGACTACGAACTGTGCTTCACGGCAGCTGCCGACCAGCGCGACGCGCTGCATTACCTCGCCGAATCGCTGGATGTGCCGCTGACCCGTATCGGCCGCATTGCCGAAGGGCAGGGCGTGCACGTGGATGGCGAAGCCGCCGACGGCGGATACCAGCACTTCGCCGGTTGAGGGTGCGGGCTCAAGCCTGCTGCGCGGCGACCTGACGCTCGATGCTCGCCGCGATCAATCCGACAGCCTCAATGACGATCGCCTTCGACGCCGCATCTGTCGCGCCGGTGCTGCGCAGGGCCTGTTCGGCCTGCTGGCAGCTGCGCGCCGCCTGGGGCTCTCCCAGAAATACCAGCGCGCCGGCGAAGCTGTGCAGCTGATCGATCATGGCCGGTGCATCGGCACTGTCCAGCGCCTGGGTCAGCGCCGCGTAGTCGCGGTGCGCGGTCTGCAGGAACGCCTCGCGCATCTGCCGCTGAACCGCCGCGCTCACTACCGGAGGCAGTGGTGCCTGTGCCGAGCGATCGAGGTCGAATCCATGCAGCGCGGCCTCTAGCGACGGCAGGTCGAGCGGCTTCAGCAGCAACCTGGACATGCCGGCCTCGCGCACGCGCTGCGCGTCCTCGGGCATCGCATTGGCGGTGAGCGCGACGATGGGGATGGAGGAGTCATCCGCACGCAGTTTCCGGGCCAGCCCGTATCCGTCCAGGCGCGGCATGTTCAGATCGGTCAGCACGATGTCGAACCGGCCCTCGCGCCAGCGTTGCCACGCCTCCTCGCCGTCGGCCGCGAGGGTGACCTGCCAACCCAGCGCATGCAGTTGCCCCAGCGTCACGTCGCGGCTGATCACGCTGTCATCCACCAGCAAGGCGTGGCCACGCGGGGAATGCGCGCGCTCTACAGGCGCCGGCCGTGGCGGCGTGCCTGCCACGGCGGTGGTCCGGCGTGCTGGAATGTCCAGGCGGAAAACGCTGCCGGTGCCCGGGGTGCTGCGCACGCCGAGGGTGCCGCCGAGCAGTTCGGCGAAGCGTTGGCACAAGGCCAGCCCCAGGCCGCTGCCGCCGTGCTGCCGTGCCGAGCCGGCACCGACCTGCACGAACGGCTTGAACAACACGGCCTGTGCTTCGGCATCGATGCCCGGGCCGGTATCGCGCACCTCCACGTGCAGCCACTCGGTGCCATCGGGCCGCAGCGAGGCATCAACGCTGACCGCCACCGTTCCCGATGCCGTGAACTTCACCGCATTGCCCACCAGGTTGTTGATCACCTGCGCCACGCGACCCGCGTCGGCCACGTAGGCTGGCCCCAGCGCATTGCCGGTGTGCAGCTCCAGGCGCAGCCCCTTCGCGGCAGCCTGTGGTTCGAACAGTGTCGCAGTCTGCTGCAGCAGCGCACGCGGGTCGAAAGGCGCCGGTTCCAGCGTCATCAGCCCGGCTTCGATACGGGAAAGGTCGAGGGTATCGTTCACCAGCCCCTGCAGCACATCGGCCGCGCTGCGCGCGCGCGTGACATGCCTATGCGCCGCCGCCGGCATGGTCTGGCGGGCAAGCAGTTCAAGGTGGCCGAGCACGCCACTCAAAGGGGTACGTATTTCATGGCTGATCATTGCCACGAAGGCGGTCTTGGCCTGGTCCGCGGCCTCGGCATCGTGCTGGGCCTGTTCGGCATGACGCCGTGCATCCAGCAGACGCTGCTGGGTTTCCGTCTGTGCGGTCACATCGGTCACCGCGCAGACCCAGATCGCCCGCCGCTGGTAGCGCGCGGCGGCCACGATGGATTGCAGGTAGCGCGATGGGCCGTGCTCGTCCGCGGACGGCGCCTCGAACAGCTGTCCGTGTACCTGGCCGTCAACGCGTTGCACCAGGCGGCCGACCAGCGCGTCCATCAGGTTGCCAGTGGTGTCACCGATCAGCTGCTCCAGTGCCTGGTTGTGCAGGATCAGCTGCCCGCTCTGCTGGTCGAGCAGGCACAGGCCGACCGGCGACGTTTCGATCAGCGTGCGGCTCAGCGCTTCGCTTTCATGCACCCTCGCGGCTTCTTCCAGCGCCGGCCGCAGCACGCGCCGGTCCACCAGCAGCAACAGCGTCCACAGTGCGGCCAGCAGGGCGGTCAGGGCCAGCCCGCCCCCGAGCAGATAGGTCTGCTGCGCCGTCCAGATGTCGGTCCAGCGGTAGAGCCGCAGCAGCGTCCAGTCGATGCCCTGCAAGGGTGCGGACATCACGAAGGCACGGCCGGCAGGCAGTGCCAATAGCGTAGGCCGGGGCGATGGCGCGGCGCGCAGCGCAGGCCCGGAAATCGCAGCGTCCGCAGCACTGCGCAGAACATCGTTTCCCTGCCGGTCCAGCACCACCCACATTCCCGGGCTGGCCTCCTCCAACCGCTCGCGCAGGCCTTGAAGCGGTTCAAACGTCAGCCGGTTGATGAAGGGGGTGCCATTGCTGCGCAGGCGCATCTGGGTGACCAGTGCATCCTCGCCGGTGAACGGATTGCGGCCGAAGTAGGCGCGCAGCCGGCCACTGTCCAGTTGAAGCTCGGAGTCCGCACCCGCTGACTGCCAGCCGGCATCGGCGGTCTGTGCCAGCGCGGCCAGTGCCTGTTCACGGGTAGGCACCTTCATGAGTTGCAGCAGCTGCGCTTCATCATGCAGCCCGGCGATCGCAAACAGGCGCCCTTCCGGTTCGAAGGCGAAGGAGATCAAGGAAGTGGGCGAATCCTGCGCCGCTACGGTGGCGGCCATGTACGCCGAATAGGTCTGCACCATGCCCAGGTATGCCGCCTCCGCCTGTGGCGGAAGACGGCCCTCGCGCGGGGACAGCGCCAGCCAGGGGACGGACAGGGCGCCCGGTGCCACCACGCCGGCCTGGCCATCCTGTGCTGAAAAGCGGGCCGCAACAGGCAGGCCACCGGCCACCAGTGCGGTTTGCTGGGTAGCCCAGAGCATGGCGTTGGTGTTCAAGCTGGCCACGTAGGCCCGCCTGCGCTCGCCAATGTAGCGATCCACCGTCTGCTGGCCGCGCTGCAGCGCCTCGCGCTCGTTGAGGTGCACCGTTTCCAACCGCAGCCACAGCGCCGCGCAGCCGGCGGCCAGGAGAAGCAGGGTCAAGACGGCACCGCCGCCGAACAGCAGCCGGCGCTGCAGGCCTTGCAGGGTGGCAAGCACGGAGCCCAAGGGTGACGCCATGGTGCGAACCTGGGTTGTGAGGCTGTGGCGTGCAGCGTGACGCGTCTGCCACCCTCAGTGCAAGTCATTGCCGGTGCACTGCGGAAGCCCGATCTACGTTTACCGATCAACGCGCGCCTCGGCCTCACGGGGCGTGCCGTAATCATCCAGCCATTTGAACGCCACCGTTGCCGGCATGGCTGCACCTTCCGGCAGCGCATAGCGCACCTGTGCCCCCGGCGCGATCATATCCACGTCCACGCGGCGGCCATCGGCCAGCGTCAATGAACTCAACGAGACGTGGTACGCGCTCGGGTTGCGCACCTGCAGGCCATCACCATCGGCAGACCACTGCAGCGTGGCCGCTGCATCGCGTGCACTGCCCGGCAGCCCGGCCGGGCGATGGAACAGCTTCACCCGCGTACGCACCGCGAACTGCAGCAGGTTCTTGCTACTGGCATCGCTGGGCTTGGGCGGAATGTCCAGCAGATTGAAATAGAACACCGATTCGCGATCGGTTGGCAGCGGTGCCTCCGACGGGCGCGGTGCGTAGGTGACGCGATATGCCTGGCCCTGCTTCGGTTGCAGCAGTCGCGGCTCGGCCGGTGTCAGCCGAAAGGGCGTACGTACATGCTCAGGACGCGACTGGCTGTCGCCGTCATCGATCCACACCTGGGTCATCGCGGGCAACTCACCCACGTTGCTGGCCTTGACCGTCACGTCGCGGCCCTTGCTGGCATCGTGCACGATGCGCGTGCCCTGCAGTGTCACCGCGGCCGATGCCGGCAGCGCCACCGACACGGCCAGCAGTGCGCATATCCACGCCTCGGCGCGTAGTTTCATGGTCAACCTCATTCAAGGGTGCAGGCCAGCACAACGTGGCGCTGGCCTGCCGGAAGCGGATTACTTGTAGAGCACCACGAAGTCGCCCGAGGCATTGGCAGTGCCAGCGGTAGCGTTCTGGGCCGGCGAGGCGTACCACGCGCTGTAGTCCAGCTGGCCGCTGCCACCGGCGGCGATGGTCACCCACACCGCCGGATCTTCACCGATCTTCTGCTGGTTGCCCGCAGCGTCGTACAGGGCCACGCCAACATTGGCTGCAGAAGACGCCGCGGTCAGTGCCAGGTTGCCGGTGCTGCCATCGGGCGTGCCGCCGAAGCGCACACCCACATCCTGCGATGCACCCGAGCCCGAGCAGTCCAGGGCGATGGTGAAGTTCTTCTGGCCGGCACGGGCGCTGGCGTTGACCGAGGCCAGATTCACCTTGCCCATCGGCACGGTGATGGTGCCGCCGGTGGAGCCCACCGAGCAGGTGGAGGTCATCAGTTCGCCGGTGATTTCCAGCGTTTCGGCAGACACCGACGACGCGGCGATGGCGAAGACGGAAAGGGACAGCAGGCGGAGCGTCAGGGACATGACAGTTCTCGGTTGTGGAATGAAGGCACGCAGTGGCCGCCCACGGCAGCCAGCGCGGCCAGTTTCGACGCGCGCGCCAGACCACGGAATGCAACAAGTTGTAAAAGCGCGTTGACGTTTGCGAACTGCAATTAATCCGATAGGAAGTGGCAGTGCCGCTGCCTAGACTGCGCGGCCTCGATTGGTTTCCAAGGGGATCGCTATGCGGATTCCATCCTCCTTTCCAGAATCGCTTCGCATGACGGCCTTGGCGGTGGTGCTGCTTGCAGTTGCAGGGCAGGCCGCAGCATGCGTTCGATTGAGGCTCGATGATCAGGTTGATGAGCTCGTTCGGACGGTCCCCAACCTGGATCGCCCAGATCAGCATTTTTCAGGCACAGGTGTGACGCTCTCAGATTCCTACCAGTGTCCGCCCGGGCAGGAAGAGTTCCTGGTGAGCATGAACCTCTCGGGGCTGACCTATGAGCGCGAGATTTCCTACGCAGGGCTGTCGGTTCCCGCTTACAGCTTGGGTCCACGCTCGCCGTTGGTGATCTTCCTGCATGGCGTACGTGGTTCCGGCGGTTTCGGTGGCTCTCTCTCGGCCATTCCATTGCGCAACGGCTTGCTCAACCGGAATCCAGGTACGTTGCTCGCCTCGGCATCTACAATCGAGCACTACATCCAGATCCGGATCTTCTTCCGCGGTGGTGCGATGGAGAGCGTGCCTCGCTCATTCCTGGGTACGGTAGAGACGTGGCCGGTAAGTAATCCGGCCAATCCATTCCGGCATTCCTTTACGGTGGAGTTCACGGTCCCTCCCGTCACCTGCACGCTCGCCAATGCGTCCCACACCCTTGACGACGTGCTCGCCAACGAACTCGCCGCCAGCGGCAGCAACGCGAAGGAATCCAGCTTCGACGTCGCGATGAACTGCCCGATGGACAACATCGACGTGCAGCTGTCGTTGGCCGATGCCAATGATCCTGGCAGCAGCAACGGCCAGCTTGCGCCAGCGCCAAGCGCCACCGCTGGCGGGGTGCAGGTGCAGCTGCTCCGTGGTGGCCAGCCGGTGCAGTTCGGCCAGGCGTGGTCGCACGGCTGGTCCAGCAAGGGGCAACAGGCCATTCCGTTCAGTGCGCGCTATCTGCGTACGGCCGATCCGTTGGTGCCGGGCGACGTCAAAGGCGAGGCGGTGCTGACCGCCGACTACCGATGATGGCTGTCAATCGTACCCGTGCCGCCACGCGATCGCTCTGCGCCGCCATCGGTGGGGTGCTGTCGGCTGGATTCGCACTGGATGCCACGGCAGCCCCGGTCGAGTTCAGCGAAGGTTTCCTGATCGGCGGCGAAGCCATCGACATGGCGCGATACGCCAACGGCAATCCGCTGCCGGCCGGCGACTACGCGGTGGACGTGCATGTGAACGGCGAGTTCCTGCGCAGCCAGGACATCCGCTTCGTCATCCAGGACGACCCGCAGATTGCGGTGCCATGCCTGTCACCGGCGCTGGTACGCGGGCTGCCGTTGAAGCCTGCGTTCCTGGAGGCACTGCCCGCCGAAGACAGCACCTGCGTGAATCTGCCAGCGCTGGTGGAGGGCGCCAACAGCACCTTTGACAGTGGCGAGCTGAAGTTGTCCCTCAGCATTCCGCAGGCGGCACAGGCCATCGCCGCGCGTGGCTTCGTGGCACCGGAACTGCGCGACGACGGCATCACCGCTGCCTTCATCGATTACAGCGCCAACCACTACCGCAGCCAAGGCAGCGACAGCAGTTACCTTGGGCTGCGGGCAGGCGTGAACCTGGGCGCATGGCGGCTTCGCCACCGCGCATCGTTCACCCATGGCAGACAGGGCACCCGGCACGAGGTCATCAGCAGCCATCTGCAACGCGACATTCCGCGCTGGAACAGCCAACTGCTGCTGGGCCAGGGCAACACCGGTGGCGAGCCGTTCGAAAGCGTGCCGTTCACCGGCATCCGGGTGGCCAGCGACGAACGCATGCTGCCCGATTCGCTGCGCGGCTATGCGCCGGTGGTGCAGGGCATCGCCGAAGGCAATGCAGTGGTCACCATCCGCCAGAACGGCAGCATCATTCACGAAAGCAATGTGGCGCCGGGCCCGTTCACCATCGAGGATCTGTATCCCACCAACTTCGGCGGCGATCTGGACGTCAGCGTTACCGAAGCCGATGGCCGCGTGCAGCGCTTCAGTGTCAATTTCTCCGCCGTGCCGCAGGCGTTGCGTGCCGGGTCGTCGCGCTTTGCGGTCACCGCGGGCGAGCTGCGCGACACCGGCAACACGCTGCAGGCGCTGCGCTTCACCGAGGGCACCTACGCGCACGGCCTGAACAACCGGCTTACCGTGCTGGGTGGCGCGCAGCTGGGTGAGGACTATCGCGCCCTGCTCGCCGGTGCTGCGGTCAACACGGCCATCGGTGCATTCGGTGCCGATGTCACCCATTCGCGCGCCCGCCTGCGCGGCAACGACACCGCCACCGGCAACAGCTTCCGCGTGAATTACCAACGTTACGTGGCGCGCACCGGTACGAACTTCGGCCTGGCTGCGTATCGCTACAGTACGCGCGGCTTCCTCAGCCTCAACGATGTGGCACGCGCGCAGAGCGACGACTGGGGTTACGGCCAGCGCGCCCGCCAGCGCTACCAGGTGAACTTCTCGCAGAAGGTCGGCCAGCGCAGCAACCTGTATCTCAGCGGCGGCCATGTGTCTTACTGGGACAGCGCCCGACGCCGCAACGATTTCCAGGTGGGCTTCCAGAGCACGCTGGGGCGGGTCAACTATGGTGTGTCCGCGCTGCGCTTCCGCGTGGGCGATGGCCGCCAGGACACCCGCTACGCGTTCACCCTCAGCGTGCCGCTGGGCCGTAGCGCCAACGCGCCGCGTGCCAGCACCCAGCTCAGCCACGCCGATAGTGGCAGGCAGTCGCAGCTGGGCATCACCGGCAGCCTGGGTGAGTCACGTGCGCTGAGCTACAGCCTGTCCAGCGCACAAGGCAATGGACAGAACAGCCATAGTGCTTATGCCGCGTGGCAAGGCAGCCGTGGCAATCTCAATGCCGGCTACAGCCGCAGTGGCGACTACCGCAGCCTGTCGCTTGGCGCATCGGGCAGCGTGGCGCTGCACAGCGGTGGCCTGAACCTGGGCGCTCCCGTGGGCGACGGCTTCGCGCTGGTGCAGGCGCCGGGGGCGCAGGGCGCACGCATCGGCAGCAGCACTGACCTACGTGTGGCGCGCAATGGCTACGCACTGCTGCCGCACATCAGCCCCTATCGCTGGAACACCATTGACCTGGACCCCTCTGGCCTGCCGATCGAGGTGGAGCTGCTGCAGACCTCGCAGCGTGTAGCGCCCACCGCCGGTGGCATCGTGCGCGTGCCGTTCCAGGTGCGCCGCGAGCGCACGCTGTTCATCGACGCCACCGACGCGCTGGGCCAGCCGCTGCCGTTTGCGGCGATGGTGCAGACCGAAGACAGCACGCCGACCGGTGCGGTGGGGCAGGGCGGGGTGATCCAGCTGCGGGGTGCGCAGGACAGCGGCGCGTTGATCGTCGACCCCGATGGCAAGCGACGCTGCCGCATCGACTACCGAATGCCCGATGCGCCGGACGCCTACGGGCTGTCGTGGAGCCAGGCCGTGTGCGTGCCGCAGCCGTTGCCGCCGGAGAGCCTGCAGGCGGGCACGCCGGAGCAGGAAGAGGGCACCGCCCCATGAGTTTCGTCTTTCCTTTCAACGTTCACAGGAGTTCAACCATGTCCCGTTCTCTTCTTCAGGTGATCGCGGTGCCGATGCTGTGCCTGATCGCGTCGGCCGTAGGTGCCCAAACCACACTCACCATCAGCGGTCGCGTGCTGCCGGGCACCTGCACGCTGGCAGCGCCCACCATCGCACTGGATCCGGTGAAGGCCGATGAGATGACGCCAGGTGCCGCCAACAGCGTGAAGGCCGGTGCACTGAACTTCACGGGCTGCGTGGGCGTCAGCCGTGCGCGCCTGTCCTTCGATGGCACGGCCGCCGACGGCGACCCGGAGCGCTGGAAGAACACCGCCGCCACCACGCCAGCAACCGGCGTGACGGTCGCGCTGCTGGCCGGCGCGACCGGCAACACGTACCTGAAGAAGGGCGACACTGATATTCCGGTGGCTGTCTCTGGCGCGACGGCGTCCTATCCGCTGCGCGCGGGTTACTTCATTCCCAACACCAGTGGTATCAACGCCGGCAATATCTCCACCGAGATCGTGGTCACCGCCGCCTACGACTGAAAACCGGCGCGGCCCTGTAGAGCCGAGCCCACGCTCGGCTGCTCTTCGGTCAGGTTCCGGGCAAGCCGAGCATGGGCTCGGCTCTACAGAAGCCGCTAAGCTGCGTGCAGCTGCACATCCACATACTCGGCCAACCCCCGGCACGCCAGCAGCAACCCCTCGCGCGCGTCATCGTCCACCTGCTGGCTGATCTCGCCGTCCACGCGCACGCGCTCGGTGGCGTGCAGCAGTTCAAGTAGAAATGTCAGCCCGGCATTGGCGCGGTCGATGCGCGCCAGTGCCAGCCGCTGCCCTGGCGTGCGGCCTTTGCCCGGCCACGGCTGCCCATCGGCGGCGTCGCCCTGGCGGATGTGCTGCAGGCAGTGCAGCAGCGTGATGGTGCCGGGCGCTTCGCCTTCCTGCAGTGTGGCGAAGGTGCTTTCCAGCGTGCGCGCCAGATCGTCGGGCAGGCGCGTGGCGGCCTCGCCCAAGGTGGCGAACAGGTGGGGATAGTGTGATGTGGTCATGGCGGCGTCCTTGTGTGCGAAGCAAGGGGCCACCCCGCTTAACAGCGAGGGTGGCGGACGGTGCGTGGTTGCAATACCGGTGACAACTCTGCGAAACGCCGGCGGGCACGAGGCCCCCACGCACCGCCCGCCATGTAAGCGCGGACAGAATGCCTGCCGGCGCCACCCGAGGAATGGGCGACGCCGACAGGCAAGCGTAAACAACAGAGTCATCAAACGGGATTGCAAGCCCGTGCCACCCGTTGTCGGTGGCGGACACATGATGCGCACGAAGGTGCCGCTGTACCAATCAGAAAAGTTTCAAATTCAAAGTTATTGCAATCTGCATGCGCGCGAAAGATCGCCGTGCAGAGTGAGGCGAATGCGTCAGCATTCGCGCAGCGTCCTTGTAGAGCCGAGCCATGCTCGGCTTGCCGCGCGAAGCGCGGCGCTTTCCGCAATCTGATCGGACAGCAGCCGAGCATGGCTCGGCTCTACAGAAAGCAGAACGGCGCCGGAGATGTCGGCGCCGTTCTATTCCCATTACCAGCTGTACGCCACCGACAGGTTGGCGGTCGCCTCGCGATACCCACTGTCACCACGCATCACACCAAACCCGCCCCATGCACTGAAACCGGAACGGAATTCCACACGCGCACCTGCGCTCAGTTCATAGCGGTTGCGCGGAATGCCGGCCTTCAGCACTTCATCATCGAAGGCGATGCCATTACCCGCGCCATCGCGGTACCAGTTGGCCGCCAGATAAGGGCTGACCGAGGCACCCGCTGCCGAGCGCGATTCACCCTGCAGGCGCAGGCCGGCACGGCCGGAAAGGCCACTGTTACCCGCTGCACGCACCACGGTGCCATTGGTTTCGGTATGCACGTCGGTCTTCGCGTCGGTGTAGATCAGCTGCACCTCCGGCTGAAGGCTCAGCGCGGTGTTGCCGATCTGGCCGATGCCGAAGCGGTAGCCGGCTTCCACAGACGGCTGCCAGATATCCGAGTCGTAGCGCTCTTCGGCCAGACCGTCGCCCTGCACGCGGTTGCGGAACTGGCCGCGCTGCACGCTGGCGTCCACGTACATTGCATCATTGGCCCAGTTGCCATACACGCCCAGAGCACCACCTTCCACCTTGCCGCGTGCGCTGAAACCGGTCACGTCCGAACGCGAGGTGGCGCTGCTGCGTGCCGCGGTACCCATCACGCCGACGCGGCCACGGCCGTCATCGAACACGCCGACGTCCGCACCCAGCTGCAGGCGCGAGCGGTCCACGCGCAGGTCGAGCTGGTCATCCACTGCACCGAGCTTGCTCTGGGTGCCGTCCACGCGGGCCCAGCCTCGGATGCCCTCCGCCGCCGCGGCGCCGCCCTGGCGATCGCGGTAGCTGTGGCGCAGCATCTGGTCGAGCGCGAACTGGTTGGCCAGGTAGGCGCCGGTCTCCGGGCGCAGGATCGGGATGGGGGTGATCGGGTCGATGGGATCAATCGGATCAATGATCGGCTTGCACTGCGGCAGGGTCGGGTCGGCCAGGCACGGGTCCGGCGTGGTCGCCAGTTCCGAGCGCAGGTACCAGTTGCCGTTGGCGTCCTTCACCAGGAAGTACTCGTACTGGCCGCCCACAGCGCGGCCGACCAGATCGAACTGCGCGTTGGAGGCGCCGCCGATGTCGATCAGCTCGATGCCGCGTTCGGTCTTGGCACCAGCACCGCCGGCATTGAGCACGCGCACGTTGGCCTGGCCGTTGGCATCACCAGCAATCACCAGCGTGTCAGTCAGCGAGGTGTCGTCACCCAGCTGGGTGTTGAACAGCAGGGTGCCGCCGTTGCCGGTGAACTCGTCCAGGCTGAGGGTGTTGAAGCTGCTGCCATTGCCCAGCGCCACGGTACCGCCGGCGCCCAGGGTGAGATGGCCCACGCTGCTGTCGCCGGTCATCAGCCAGGCGCTGTCGGTATCGATGGTGGCGCTGGTGACGTTGATGAAGCGGCCGTCGATCTGCGCCTTGTTGCGCAGGAAGACGTCCAGGCTGCCATCAACCGTTGCGGCATCGAAGCTGACATTGCCGATCAGGCGCGCGTCATCCACGTTGAAGCGCACATGGCTGGCCCCCGGCGTGCTGCTACCGGTAAGCGAGTCCACCTGCAGCAGGTTGCCATTCCCCCCGATCAACCGTGCACCGTTTGCCACGGTGATCTCGAAGTCGGCAGCCTCGTCGGCGCCCACGCGGATCGCCGCGCCGCGCCCGGAGCGAATAGTGGAACCGTCAATACCCAGACGTAGCGTGTCGGGCGTATGGATCGAGCCGTACATCAACACCCCCACGTTGTCGGCGTCGATTTCCGAGCCATTGACGATGTCTACCCGGCCGTTTTCCATGCGCACGCCCAGACCACTGGACATATCGCTACCGCTTGTCGTGTCCTCCACGCGCACATGGGTGGAATCCAGAATGGACCAGGCGCCGGGCAAGGGAATGCCGCCGGGGGTGCTGCCCAGCGTCAGGCCGATGCTGAGTGGATTGCTTGGCAGCAGGCCGTCGGCAGCGGTGACAAGAATGCGGCTGCCGATCAGGTGCGCCGACGAGGAGCCCTGCACCAGGATGCCGCCACCACGGATCGTACTGAACTCTGATTCGAAGCGTGCCGTCCCGTCCAGTTCCACTGCACGCTGGTGGGAGCCGCTGCGGTTGATGGTGGCATTCCATATGGTCACGCGTGAATCAACGGCACGGATGTTGTTGGTCTGGCCACCCGTCACGTTCAATATCGCGTCGTTGCGCAGCGTCCATTCCTCAATCGGGTCGCCGTCGTTGACCGATGCCACGGTACCGTCCAGATCACCGGCCCAGGCGCCGGCCAGCGGCAGCATGCAGAGTGCGAGGACGATGCCACGCGCCAGCGGGCGTTGATGAGGATGAGCAGTGCGGGTGCGATGACGGTTCATGGTCTTGTCCTTTCTGGGAAAGAGTCGACACAGAGAGTCGTTCAGGCACTCGTTCACGTATGTGGCCTTTTCGACCTGTTCGCGTGAAGCGTGCGTGATGGGCCTAAGTAGGCAACCTGTGTCTTGATCGGCACGAATTTTGGGTGCAGGTACAGCTCTGGCCCATGCAATTAGTTGCAAAACCGGCTTATTTGGCGCGCGTGCTTCAGGGCGGTTAAGGCGATGGCAGAGAGCGCTGGAAGCTACGCGCAAGACCCTTGTGGAGCTGAGCAGATGCTCAGCCTACCGCGCTAAGCGCGGCGTTCTTCGTGACCTGACCGGAGAGCAGCCGAGCATGGGCTCGTCTCTACAGAAGGCGCATCGTGCACAGTGGAACGGCGCCGGGCATGCCGGCGCGGTAACAGCTGTACGCCACCGACAGGTTGTCCGTTGCTTCCCCGGTACCCGCTGTCACCGCGCATCACGCCGAAGCCATCCCACGCACTGCATCCGGAACGGAACTCCATCCGCGCACCCGCGCTCAGTTCATAATGGTTTCGCGGAATGCCGACCTTCAGCACTTCATCCTCGAAGGCGATGCCACCACCGGCGCGATCTGGCAACCAGTTCGCGGGCAGATACGGGCTGACCGAGGCGCCGACGAGCATGGTTCGGCTCAACGGAGAGTAGATGGTGGTGCGCTGCACCTACCGCTCGATACGTGCCTCGGCCTCGCGCGGCGTACCGTAGTCATCCAGCCAGGTGAAGCTGGCCGTGGTCGGCATCGCCGAGCCGGCCGGCAGCGGCAGGCGTACCTGTGCGCCGGGTGCCACCATGTCCACCTCCACCGTGCGCCCGTCAGACAGGGTCAGCGTGCTGAGCGTTACGTGGTAGGGCGTGGGATTGCGCACCTGCAGCGCGTTGCCCTCGGCGCGCCATTGCAGCTGCGCTGCCGCATCGCGCGCGTTGCCGGGCAGGCCGGCAGGGCGATGGAACAGCTTTATCCGCGTGCGCACCGCGAACTGCAGCAGGTTCTTGCCGCTGGCATCGCTGGGCTTGGGCGGAATGTCCAGCAGATTGAAATAGAACACCGATTCGCGATCAGTCGGCAGCGGTGCTTCCGACGGACGCGGCGCGTAGGTGATGCGATAGGCCTGGCCCTGGTGCGCCTGCAGCAGGCGCGGTTCGGCCGGGGTCAGCCGGAACGGCGTGCGCACGTTCTCAGGACGTGCATGGCTGTCGCCATCGTCAATCCAGACCTGCACCATCGCCGCCTGCTCACCGGTATTGGTGGCCTTTACGGTCACGTCGCGGCCCTTGGCTGCGTCATGCACGATACGCGTGCCCTGCAGCGTTACCGCTGCCGATGCCGGCAGCGCCAATGCGCCAGCCAGCAGCGCGGTCATCCACGTCATTGCACGGAACTTCATTGCAGATACCTCGGTTGAGTGCGTGCCAGCCCGTCCCTGGGCCGGCGTGCAGAAGGGATTACTTGTAGAGCACGACGAAGTCGCCGGACGCATTGGCAACACCGGCGGTAGCGTTCTGCCCCGGCGAGGCGTACCACGCGCTGTAATCCAGCTGGCCCTTGCCGGCGGCCGGAATGGTCACCCACTGCAGCGGGTCCTCGCCCAGCTTCTGGTGATTGCCGGCCACGTCGTACAGGGCGACGCCCACGTTGGAGGCCGCGTTCGGGTCGGGGTTCAGGGCCAGGTTGCCGGTGCTGCCGTCCGGGGTGCCGCCGAAGCGCACGCCCACATCCTGCGTCGCGCCGGAGCCGGTGCAGTCCAGCTGGATGCTGAAGTTCTTCATGCCAGCGCGCTCGGACGCATTGACCGAAGCCACATCAACCTTGCCCATCGGCACCGTGATGGTGCCGCCCACGGCATCCACCGCGCAGGTGCTGGTCATCAGTTCGCCGGTGATCTCCAGCTTTTCAGCGAAGGCGGCGGGGGAAACAGCCAGTGCGAGCGCACCGGCAACAATCATGTTCAACGTGTTCGACATGCGGATGTCCTTTGAAGGGGGATCAATGAATCCGCATTGGGCGTGCCAGCGGATGCACCCAGTGTTCCCGGGCATGCCCGCCGGGAACATGCAATTAGTTGCAAGGTGCTTGTGCAACGCGCGGGTTCGTGCTTGCGGTAAAGCGCGCAGTCAGGAAACGACATTCGACCCTGCGACCGTCGATTGAAAGCGGGAGGTGCGTGATCTGCAACGCATTCGATTGACCATCGTCGCATCGTGAAAACAACGCTGAATCGCCATAAAACGGCGCATTCACGGAAAGCCGCGTCTTTGCGTTCCGTGTTGTCGCTTTGCAACAAATTGCATGGGAAGGCGGCGGGGGGCTGTCTACGCTTCGGCCCACTTCGACTACGAGCGATGTCGGCTTTGGCCTCATCGAGTGACGTTTGCCATGCAAAAGCGAGCCTTCCCTTGCCGCAATCATTGCCGCCTGATCAGCCGTCCGCTGGGCGTGGCCATTGCCGTTGCAATGGCCATGGCAGTGGCCAGCCACGCCCATGCCGGCGACGGTGAGCCGCTGCAGTTCAGCGCAGGGTTCCTGATTGGTGGCAAGGCCATCGACATGCAGCGCTATGCGCAGGGCAATCCGATGGAGCCAGGTGACTATCCGCTGGACGTGGTGGTGAACGGGCAGTTCCTGGAGAACCGCGACATCCGCTTTGTCGAGGCACCGGCGCCGGTGGGTGCCACGCCCTGCCTGCCGATGGCGCTGCTGGGCCGCTTGAATCTGAAGGACAGCTACCTGGCCGATCTGCAGGAAGATGCAGAGGGCTGCATTGCATTGCCTGCGCTGGTGGAAGGCGCCACCGTGGAATTCGATGCAGGCAACCTGCAGTTGCTTGTGAACGTGCCGCAGGCCGCACAGGCGCGCAATGCACGCGGCTACGTGGCACCGGACCAGCGCGACCATGGCGTTACCGCTGCGTTCTTCGACTACAACGTCAACCACAACCGTGCCCAAGGCCAGGATGCGACCTATCTTGGCTTGAACACGGGCCTGAACCTGGGGGCCTGGCGCCTGCGCCACCGTTCGTCCTTCAGCCAGAGCAGCCATGGCACCCGCCACGATGTGATCAGCAGTTACCTGCAACGCGATCTTCCGGCCTGGAACAGCCAGCTGTTGCTGGGGCAGGGCAATACCGGGGGCGAGTTGTTTGAATCGCTGTCGTTCACCGGCGCGCGCGTGGCCAGCGATGAACGCATGCTGCCCGATTCCCTGCGCGGGTTCGCGCCGGTGGTGCAGGGCATTGCCGAGGGCAATGCGCTGGTGACCATCCGCCAGAACGGCAACATCATCCACGAGGTAAGCGTTGCCCCGGGGCCGTTCTCCATCGAGGACCTGTACCCGACCAACTTCGGCGGTGATCTGGAGGTCACCGTTACCGAAGCCGATGGCCGCACCCAGCGCTTCACCGTGAACTTCTCTGCGGTGCCGCAGGCACTGCGCCCGGGCGCCAGCCGCTTCAGTGCCACCGCCGGTGAGCTGCGCGACGCGCGTGGCGAGCGCGAGGCGCTGCGGTTTGCCGAAGGCACCTACGCGCGTGGCATCAGCAATCATTTCACCGCGCTGGGCGGCGTGCAGATCGCCGAGGATTTCCAGGCGGCGCTGTTCGGTGGCGCAGTCAACACGCCCGTTGGTGCATTCGGTGCCGATGTGACCCACTCGCGTGCGCGCCTGGGTAATGGCGAACAGGTGACCGGCAACAGCTTCCGGGTGAACTACCAGCGCTACGTGGCTGCCACCGGCACCAACTTCGGCCTGGCTGCGCATCGCTACAGCACGCGCGGCTACATGACCCTGAACGACTTCGCGCTGTCGCGCAGTGACGATTGGGGCCACGCTGGCCGCGCGCGCCAGCGCTTCCAGGTGAATTTCTCGCAGCGCCTGGGCGAGCGCAGCAGCCTTTCGCTCAGTGGCGGCCATGTGCGCTACTGGGGCGATTCTCCGCAGCAGAACGACCTGCAGCTGCGCTTCCAGAGCAGCATCGGCCGCGCCAGCTACAGCCTGTCTGCCATGCGCTACCGCCTGGGTGACGGCCGCCAGGATACGCGCTACACCGCCAGCCTCAGCATTCCGCTGGGCACCGCGCCGCGCGCCCCGCGCCTGAGCACGCAGCTGGCCCATTCTGCCCGTGGCGAACAGGGCCAGCTGGGCCTGAGCGGCACGCTGGGCGAATCGCAGCAGCTCAGCTACAGCGTGGGTGCCAGCGACGGCAGCGGCGGCCAGCGCAGCACCAGTGCATATGCCACCTATCGTGGTGGCCACGGCACAGTGACGGCCGGCTACAGCCGCTCGGGCGACTACAGCGCCATGAATGCCAGCGCGGCGGGCAGCGTGGTGCTGCACCGGGATGGCATCAACTTCGGCGCCCCCCTGGGTGATGGCTTTGCGCTGGTGCAGGCCGACGGCGCGCAAGGTGCACGCATCGGCTATGGCGATGATGTCCGCATCGGCCGCAACGGCTACGCGCTGCTGCCGCATGTCAGCCCCTACCGCTGGAACCAGATCGAACTGGATCCGTCGGGCCTGCCGATGGACGTGGAGCTGCTGCAGACCTCGCAGCGGGTGGCACCCACGGCGGGCAGCATTGTGCGCGTGGCGTTCAATGCCAAGCGCGAACGCACGCTGTTCATCGATGCCACCGATGCGCTGGGCCAACCGTTGCCGTTTGCCGCGCGCATCGAGGACGACAGCGGCCGTGCCTACGGCGCCGTTGGCCAGGGCGGCGTGATCCAGCTGCGCGGCGCACCGGAACAGGGCGAGCTGATTGTCGACCCTGAAGGCCCCAACCGTTGCCGCCTGCGGTACACCACCCCCGACGCGCCCGATGCCTATGGGCTGTCGTGGAGCCAGGCGGTGTGCACGCCGCTGCGCAAGCCAAGCCCCGGCCTGCAGGCCGCACTGGATGCAGCAAGCGAATCAACCCCCTGATCCCGACTTCTTCTTTCACCTTGGAGTACCCCATGAACCTGATCAACCGACTCACCCTGTCCACCGTGCTGCTGGCCGCTGCGCCGCTGGCCCTGGCCGACAGCGCCACCCTGACCATCACCGGCCGCGTTCTGCCCGGCACCTGCACGCTCACCGCTGCGCCGATCGCCTTGGACGAGGTCAAAGCCAGCGACTTGACCCCTGGGCAGGACAGCCAGATCAAGGCCGGTGCGCTGGAGTTCACCGGTTGCGTGGGCGTCAGCAAGGCGGTGCTGTCGTTCTCCGGTACGCCGGCCGACGGTGATGCCGATCGCTGGAAAAACACCGCTGCCACCGATGCCGCCGACGGTGTGTCGATTTCGCTGCTGTCGGGCACCACCGGCAACACCTATCTGAAGGACGGTGACACCGGCATCGATGTGCCGGTGACCGGCGCCACCGCGCGCTATGACCTGCGGGCGGCGTATCACGCACCGACCGGTTCTTCGCTGAGTGCCGGTGAAGTTTCCACTGAGATCGTGGTTACTGCTGACTACGAGTGAGGCGGCGGGTCAACGCCCAGGGAGCATGACAATGAACGTTGCATTCAAACGAGAGCCAATGGCAAAGAACACGCGATTGCGTGCAGCGGCACTGGTGATTGGCCTCTCACTGCTGACGGTGTCCGCGATGGTCCAGGCGTG
The DNA here is from genome assembly GCF_000382065.1 of Stenotrophomonas hibiscicola ATCC 19867. GTDB lineage: Bacteria > Pseudomonadota > Gammaproteobacteria > Xanthomonadales > Xanthomonadaceae > Stenotrophomonas > Stenotrophomonas hibiscicola. The sequence goes on from NZ_KB907501.1 coordinate 262,618, forward strand.
CACAGGTTTCAGCAACACTCCAAGGCATCGGGAATACACCCATGACACCTATCCGGAGCAGCGTGGCCGATGGTTCAGAGGGAGCAATGGCCCCACAACATTCAATAACTGCACGGCCGACTTCGATCTGAATCTGCACCTGGACGCACCAGGGCTGACCTATGTCGGCACCCTCGACTATCTGGGCATGACCTTTCCGGCTTACGAGTTCGGGCCGGAATCTCCCTTGGTGATCTTCACCTTTGAGCAGGTTGTTGGCTGGGAGCGCGTCCCGCTTGAAGTGGGACGCGAACAGACCTATCCCATCCAGGTACAGACGCCGATGAATGCGAACGTCGATTTCCGGCCCGAGTTCTTCTCCAGAGGTGGGCGGATGCGTACGTATACGTTTGACGTGTCCTTGACCTGGACTTCCCCGCAGCACCCGGCAATTGATGGTGCCTACAACAGCTCCTACACCCTGCACTTTCCTGTGGCGACGTGTCCGTTGCAGGACAGCGACGAGACGCTGGACGACGTGCAGACTGCAGAATTGTCCACTCCTGGTGGGACAGCCAAGGAAAAGCGGGTGGCGATTCGCATGAACTGCGGTGTCGATCCGCCGCGCGCCCGGATGACGTTGAGTGACGCCGGCGATGCGGGCAACACCGGGAGCCAGCTGACGCCCACAGCCGATTCCGATGCTGAAGGCGTGCGCGTGCAGCTGCTGCGCAATGGCACCGAAGTGCAGTTCGGCCAGACCTGGGACTTCGAGCCTGGCGTCGGCGGCGTGCACGATCACGCCTTCACCGCGCGCTACATCCGCACCAGCGAGGCACTGGTGCCTGGTCTGATCAAGGGAGAGGCGGTGCTCAACGTCGACTACTGGTAAGACCGTGTAGCGGCTCGCTTCCGCTGGAGATGTGCGCGAGTGCCTGTGTGCCCGCGATTCTGCAACCAGTTCGATGGCGCTGCATAGCGGTGGCGGCGACGATGGGCCACCGCCGCCGAGGCGCCAACATGAGGCTTGATCCCATTCGTTCCGCATTCTTCTTTCCGCTGCGCGGAACCAATCTGTCCCGCGCAGCCGAATTTGCCAAGGCCGGCAACAAGCGCGTGTCTCGCGGCCAACTCCGGCCGAGGTCGGCTGCCCTTGCCGGTGTACTGGTTTTCTCCGGAACGGCAGCGGCGTGCGAGCACTACACCGCGTTTCCAGACGTTGTCCTTGATACCGTCTTTACGAATGCCCCGGAGGACCCGCAGAGGTTCATGATCCAGGAAAGAGGCCGGTCATCACTGAGGCGGTGCTCGTTCCCGGGCGGCCCAATTCCTGTCTTCGTGCGCTTGGACGTTCCGGGACTTACCTACGTGGGTGACCTGCAGTATCAGGGTAGAACCTACGCATCGTATGCCACTTCTGAAGACTCGGCTCTACTGGCGTTCGATGTGTACTGGAATGAGGCTGACCGCAAGCCTCTTCGCCTGGGCGAAGAGCTTGAAATGGAGTACGAGACCACCGCTGGAGACGGTGTACAGTACGTGATCTCATACACCGCGCTGGTGTTCTCGCGCGGAGGACGGATGCGCACTTCCAGTATTCGCACAGGTAGTATCTCGCTGCGATCTCCCGCGCATCCTGGTCTGGATTCCAGTGCGCCCTACTACCTGGCACCCCAGTTCCCGGCCGTGACGTGTCCGTTGCGGGATGTCTCGGAAACGCTTCAGGATGTCCAGTGGGCTGAGTTGTCCACGCCGGGCAGCACTGCCAAGGAGAAGCCGGTGGCGGTCCGCCTGAACTGCGGCACGGATGCACCGCGCGCGCAGATCACATTGACCGATGCTGGCGACCCGAAAAATTCGGGGAGCCAGCTGACACCCACGGCCGATTCGAATGCGAAGGGCGTGCGGGTGCAACTGCTGCAAGCGGGAGGCGAAGTGAACTTTGGACGAATCTGGAATTTCGAGCCGGGTGTTGGCGGGACGCATGACATCGCATTCACGGCTCGCTACATCCGCACCGATGAGCCGTTGATGCCGGGTCTTATCAAGGGTGAGGCGGTGCTCAACGTGAGCTATTGGTAAGGCCGTGCAGCGGATCGCGCGTGCACATGATGTGCGCGCGACGATCTCCTGCAGGTGTGGTGCGTTGGTGATTCTGCAACCAGTTTGATGGCGCAGCATGGCGGCCTCGGCGAGGATGGTTCGATCTTTTCCGAGGTGCCAGCATGACTCATGACCGCATTCGTTCCGCACTATTCCCTCCGCCGCGCCGCACCAACGCATCCCGCGCATTACGTGCGGCCAACACCGGCAGCAAACGAGTGTTGCGCGCCCCGCTCCAGTTGAAGGCGGTGGTTCTGGCCGGTGCACTGATGGTCTTCGGTACGGCAGCGGCATGCGAGCAGTACTCGGCGTACCCCGACGTTGTGCTTGATTCTTTCTATGCATCCGCTCCGACACAACCTCGGATGTTCATGGACCAGGAGCGCGGGCGCTCGGCAATGAGGAAGTGCTCATTCCCCGGAGGACCGATTCCGATCTTCGTGCGCCTGGACGTGCCGGGGCTTACCTATGTGGGGGAGCTGCAGTATGAAGGCAGGACGTATGCGTCCTACGCCACCTCTGCCGATTCGGCCCTGTTGGCCTTCGACGTGTACTGGAATGCTCTCGACCGCACGCCGCTGCGTCTGGGTGAGGAGATGGAAATCATGTACGAAACGCGCGCCGGCGATGGCCTGCAATACACCATCAACTACACAGCGCTTGTGTTCTCGCGCGGCGGACGGATGCAGTCCTCCAGCATCCGCACCGGAGTCATTTCGCTGCGCTCGCCGATGTACCCAAGCCTGGACAGCAGTGCCTACTACTATCTTGCACCAACCTTCAGTCCGTGAGGATGGCGCTGATGTGACCTTCCGCGGAACCGTCACAGCTGTCACGCCAGAGACTGGACTTCACGAAAGCTGGGGTACGAGCGCAGTTGCTGTAGCAGGTGCTGAATGATTCCGGTTTCGCAATGTCGTCGCATTCTCGCCATTTTTCTTGAATGGGGGCAACGCGTCAATCTGCGCGATGTTGGTGGAGCGCTGACAGGCTAATTCGGTTGTGTCGCGACAAGTGGTGACGCAAGTGCTGTGGCTATGCCGTATTCCACATTGCAACTAATTGCATGGTGGGTGGGTAACGCGACATCCACCATGCCGGTCTCGACAAATGGAGATCCGGACATGCAAATCGATCAGGTCCACTACTCGGCGTTGGCCTTGGCACTGACGGCTACACTCGCCGTTGGCATTCCCGTCAAGGCACACGCACAGCAGGTCATTGCGGACGGTGACGCGCAAATCCCGGCAGCGGGCGATTACAGTGCAACCGGAGTGGGCAATCATGCGTTCCATGCGCTGAATGGCGGCAGCATCGTGCCGTTGGGTGCGGTCAACGTGAGTACGGATGGCGATGGTGCATCCGCGGCGCGTGCCGAAGGCGCTGGTAGTCGTATCGAACTGAACGGTTCGACCTTGGTCACCACCGGCTTCGGTGCCACCACGGCACTGGCGACGACGGGCGGTGAACTGAATCTGACGGCGACCGACGTGATCAACAAGGGTACCGGCATGGGCGTTGTGGCCCATACCGGGAGCCAGGCCACGCTGCAGGATGTGAACATCCGCATGGAGGGGGTGTCGTCAGTGGGTCTCTCCGGCGGCGGTGACATCACGATGACCGGTGGCTCGATCTCGGCAATGGGGCTGGGCAGCCGGGCGGTGTCGGCCACCGGAGCGAACATGAGCCTGACCGGCGTTGAGATTGAGGGTGCGTCCGGCATCTGGCTGGCCGATAACAACCAGCTCGACCTTGCGGGAAGCACCGTGAGGGCCAGCGGCATCGCGCTGGACATCAATGGCCGCGGCAACGCAGTCACTGTGGTGGACTCCAGCTTCCATAGCACCGGCGATGGGACGGGAACCGTCAAGATGTTCTCCGATTCAACGTTGGCGATGGCACGCAGTTCCGTCATCAGCGAGGGTGATCGCGCTGTCGGCATCGATGTGCGAACCGGTACGGTGGATCTAGACAGTGTGAATGTGACCACGTCGGGCGAGAGCAGCCATGGGTTGTATGCCGACTTCACTGGTATCGGTATCGATCCGACCATCAGCGCACGTGCGACCCAGGTTGTTACGTCTGGCGTCGGGGCCATTGGCGCCGTGGCACGCAAGGGCGGCAGCATCCACCTGGACGACAGCATCATCCGCACCGAGGGGCGCGAGGCCTACGGTGTGCTGGCCGGTGGCACCGGTGCGATGACGTTGACCGGGACCGACGTCCGTACCGAGGGTGAGGGCGCATGGGCCGCCGTCATCAATGACAACGGCAGCCTGGGCATCGATGGTAGTTCGCTGGTGAGCGCCCAGCATGGCGGTGTCTGGGTACGGAGCAGCCGTGACCCGGGTTTGACGTTGTCCAACAACGCTTACGTATCCGGTGGCAACGGCATCGCCATCGCGCTGGATGCGGCGGTGGCCGGTCGCTTCGATGTGGTCGTCCGGGGTGGTTCGCAGATGGTCGGCGACATCGTCATCACGCCCGAGGACGAGGATGCCGGTCTGGTGCCGCAGTCCGATGTGCACGTGCGCCTGGCAGACGGGTCGCTGTGGCAGGGCACGTCCAACCTGGTGCAGACGATGGCGATTGAAAGCGGTAGCCAGTGGACACTGACCGGCGACGCTACGGTGGGCGAGCTGGATGTGCGCAACAGCGGCGTGGCGTTGTCCGACGCCAGTGGCCGCTTCAACACGCTCACCGTGGAGGGCGACCTGCACAGCGAAGGCGCCACGTTCCTGTTCCAGGGCGCCTTGGGCGGTGACGACAGCGCCTTTGATCGCCTGCATGTGCGTGGCGATACTTCGGGCGATGCAAGCATTGCGGTGAGGAACATTGGCGGCGTTGGCGCTCAGACCACCGATGGCATCCAGCTGATCGAAGTGGACGGTGCATCGCTGGCAACCTATACGCTGGCCGGCCGCGCCGTGGGCGGCTCCTATGAGTACTTCCTCTTCAAGGGGGGCGTGACTGATCCCACCGATGGCAACTGGTATCTGCGTTCGCAATGGTTTGATGTCTGCAAGGACAATCCGGCCGCGCCGGGCTGTGTGGTGGACCCGGTTGATCCGGTTGACCCCATCGATCCGGTGGACCCCGTGGATCCGGTGGATCCGGTGGATCCGGTGCCGGTGCTGCGTCCCGAAGCCGGGGCGTACCTGGCCAACCAGTCGGCAGCCATCAACATGTTTTCCCATCGCCTGAACGACCGCATCGGTGCCGTTTCGCTGGATGAAGGCCGTGCCGCGTGGGTGCGCGTGGGCCGTCAGCAGGCGGACTTCAGCGCGGTCGGTGGTCAGCTGTCGATTGATGGCAACACCTCGGTGCTGCAGATTGGCACTGATCTGGTTCGCCGAGGCAATGCAGCGTTCGGCGTGATGCTGGGCACGGGGCGTGCCGACAGCAGTGCAGTGTCCGATCTGACCGGCTACAGCGCCAAGGGTCGGGTGCGCGGCAGCGCGGTGGGTGTGTACGGCACCTGGTTGCAGGCCGCTGACGGCACGCAGGGTGCGTACATGGATGCAAACCTGCAGCACGGCCGTTTCGATAACCGGGTGCAGGGCATCGGCCTGGAGCCGGAGCACTACGATTCGCGCATGACAAGTGCGTCGCTGGAGGCCGGCTACACCTTCAACGTGTGGCAGGGCATCGCCAGCGCGCTGTATGTGCAGCCGCAGCTGCAGCTGAGCTATGTCGATTTCCGCGCTGATCGCCACGTGGAGAGCAATGGCACGGTGATCGACCACGCCGATGCCGGTGGCCTGAGTGGGCGCCTGGGCATACGTGTGTTCGGTCATGGCACTGCGGCCGGCAACACCGTGCAGCCGTACCTGGGCATGAACTGGCTGCGCGGCAGCGGCATCAGCACGTTGCAGTTCAACGATGACACGCTGGGCGCGGATGTGCCGCGCAATCGTTATGAAGTGCAGGCCGGTGCCGAGTTCAAGCTGGGCCAGCGCTGGGGCGCATGGGGCGGGCTGAGCGTACAGCGCGGTGAGCACGGCTACCGCAACGTGGGTGGCCAGGTGGGCGTGCGCATGGCCTGGTAAGCGGCAATGCCGGGGTCGGCACGCGGACCTCTGTAGAGCCGAGCCCACGCTCGGCTCACCGCGCGAAGCGCGGGTGCATCGTGATCTGAGCGAAGAGCAGCCGAGCGTGGGCTCGGCTCTACAGGTGCACGCCTTGATAGCGCCGGTTCATGCCCGGCCAGCATCACACCGGCGGCAGCACCTTGCCCGGGTTGAGAATGCCATCCGGATCCAACGCAGCCTTGATCGCGCGCATCGTCGCCAGCGTGGCCGGGCTGAACGCCTGTGCCATGAAATCGCGCTTGGCCAGACCAATGCCATGCTCACCGGACAACGTGCCGCCCAGGGACAGCGTCAGTTCGAAGATCTTCGGCAGCGCGGCATGCGCGCGTGCGTTCTCATCGGCATCGTCCGGGTGGTAAAGAATGTTGACGTGCAGGTTGCCGTTGCCGGCATGACCGAAGGTGACGATGGTTAGCGAATAGTCGCGCGCCAACGCCTGCACGCCAGCCACCAGTTCCGGAATGCGCGACACCGGCACCACCACGTCTTCATTGATCTTGCCGGGCGCTACGGTGCGCAGTGCCGGCGACAGTGCCTTGCGCGCGGCCCACAGCTGGTCGCGTGCACGGCCTTCCATCGCCACGTCCAGCTCGATCATGCCGTCGCCTTCGGCGGCGCTGGCCAGTGCCTGCAGCAGGTAGGGCAGGGTGTCGTGGTCACCATCGGCTTCGACCAGCAGCATCGCGCCTGCCTCGGGTACGTCAGCACCATTGAGGCGCAACAGCTCCAGGCTGCGTGAATCCATGAATTCCAGGCGCGTGGGCACCACCGGCTGCGACATCAGGCGTGACACTGCGGCGGCGGCCGCATCGGCGTCGCGGTACAGCACGCGCAATCCGGCCTGGCTGACCGGCAGCGGGGTCAGCTTGAGGGTGGCCTCCACGATCAGCGCCAACGTGCCTTCGCTGCCCACCAGCAGGTGGGTGAGGTCGTAGCCGGTGGAATCCTTGGTGTAGGCACCCCCGCAGCGGATCACCTCGCCGGTGCCGGTGACGGCCACCAGGCCCAGCACGTTGTCGCGGCTGGTGCCGTACTTCACGGCGCGTGGGCCACCGGCGTTGCAGGCCAGGTTGCCACCCACGCTGCAGATCTCCGCGCTGGAAGGATCGGGCGCCCAGAACAGGCCGTGCGGTGCCAGGGCTTGCTGAAGCGTTCCATTGAGCACGCCCGGCTGCACCACGGCGCAGCGATCACCGGCACGGATCTCCACGATGCGGTCCATGCGGGTGAACGACAGCACGATGCTGCCCGGCAACGGCACGGCAGCGCCGGTGGTGCCGGTGCCCGCGCCGCGCGCAACCAGCGCCACGTGATGTGCACGGCAGGCGCGCACCAGTGCCTGTACCTGTTCGACGCTGGCGGGCAGCGCGACGGCAGCGGGGCGCTGGTGGCGCCACGAGTTGTCCTGCGCGTTCGCCTCCAGCGCGTTGTCATCCATGCGCCAGCCCTCCGCTCCCAGCAGGGCAGACAGTTCGGCAACCAGGGCAGCGGGCAGGGCAGTACTCATGACAGATCTCGTGGGGAAGCAGGAGCGGGTTGGATCAGTTTCCAGGCAACAACGGCGCCGGCCAGCGGCAGCCAGACCCAGCGCAGTTCAGAGAGCAGGGTGGCGATGCCGCGCGCGCTGAAGAACTGCGGCGCAAACGGTGAAACGCGGATCGGCCGCCACGGGGCGAAGAAGCGCTGTTCGCTCCACGGCCAGGCGAGGGCAACGCCGAGGCCACCGGAGGTCATTGCGTCGAGCAGGGGATGGCTGGCGGCGCAGATGAAGACGAACACCGCCGCCTGTACGGTGGACGCCAACGTTGGCCCTCGCTGGGTAGGTGCCAACCTTGGTTGGCACGAAACCGCCGACCAAGGTCGGCGACTACCGGAGCTGTGTGGTGTCGACCAAGGCCGGCCGCTACCAAAGAACGCCCACACCGCGGCCAACGCGGCCAGCACGCAGGCAAACAACAACGAATGGCTGGCACCGCGATGGCCGAACGCATCGGCATAGGGAATGTGCAGGGCAAAGGCCAGTACATCGGCATCGGGCAGCATCGCCGCGACCACACCCGCAGCGAGCAACCACGCAGGAATGCGGCCACGATCCGCGGCGCACCACAGCGCCAGCGGTACAGCGGCATGGGTGATGATCGACGGCATCAGTCACGCACCATGGTCGTGCCGGCCAGGCTGCGCGCTGGTAGATGCCAACCTTGGTTGGCACAGAAGCGCCAACCAAGGTTGGCCTCTACCAGAGCGGACGGTACACATCAGCAATCATCCAGCCGGAACGCATCGCGCAGCCAGTTCAACTGCGGAGGTTCACCCGTGGCTTCCACCACATCGAAACGGCAGGGCGCATCGGCAAGCGCGGGATGGTCCTGCAGGTACAGCAACGCGGCATGTGCCACGCGTCGGCACTTGCGCACATCCACCGAGGCCGCGCCGCCACCGAAATCGGATCGCGCGCGGTAACGCACTTCCACGAAGACCACGGTGCCGGCGTCGTCCATCACCAGGTCCAGTTCACCGCCGCGATAACGCACGTTGCGCGCACGCGGCTGCAGTCCGGCCTGCTGCAGATGCTGCTCGGCGGCGGCTTCCACCGCCGAGCCCCGTTGGCTGCGCTCAGCGACCACCGACGATCGGCATCGGCCGGCCGCCATTGAAGGTGGACCAGGCCGGCTGGCGCAGGATGTTGCCGTTGCTGTCCAGGAACAGGGTGCCGGTGGCGCCGTCCAGGCCGCCTTCGTTGGACAGCTTGTCCAGGTAGGCGGTGATCTTCCAGGCATCGGCGCCGAAGGCGAACAGGCGGCCGGCGGCACCGCGTGCGCTGGGCAGGGTGCTGGCCACCTGGCTGGCCGAGGGCAGGCCGGACACGCTGCGCACGTTCCAGGCTTCGTTCGGGTAGACGATGCCGTCCAGCGCCACGTCTTCTTCCACCTTGCCGCTGCCGACGGTCAGCTGCGAGGTGCCCACGCGGGTGGCGCCACCGGCACCGGCCAGCGCCAGCTGCGGCGCCAGCAGGCGGGCCTGCGGCGCGCGCACGGCGAGGAACACGGCATCGACCTGGCCGGCATTGCGCACCTGCGCGCCGACATCGCCAACCGCGTCGCTGACGCCGACGGTGGCCACCACTTGGCCGCCACGCTGGGCGAAGCGCTGGGCGAAGGCAGCGGCGGCACGGCGGCCAGTGTCGTCGGCGCTGTTGATCACCAACGCCTTGCCGCGCTCGCGGCCACGCAGGTATTCGGCGGCGACGATGCCGTCGTCTTCCGGCGCCAGCGAGAAGCCGGCGCTGCCGGCTGGCGGCGCGTCCTTGCCACGGTTCAGGGCCAGCACCGGTACCTGCAGCTGCTGGCGGCCATAGACCGCATCCACTTCGTCACGGCCCAGCGGGCCGACCACGAAGTCGGCGCCGGAGGCGACGGCCTTGTCATAGGCGGCCAGCGCACCGGCCGGGGTACCGGCGGTGTCGATGAAGTTGATGTCCGGGCGGCGGCGGGTCTCGCCGTAGTACGCGGCCAGCAGGCCATCACGCACCGGCTGCGCGGCGGTGGCCAGGCGGCCGCTGAGCGGCAGCAGCACGGCCAGCTTGGCCGGCGGACGGTAGCCGTCGCTCATGGCCGGCGGGCGCTTGCTGGTATCGAACTGGGCGGCGCCATCGCGGTCGAACGGGCGCGGCAGCGGCAGGCCACGCGCGATCAGTGCACGGCCGGCGAAGTTGTACAGCGGGTCGTTGGCCGGCAGCGCGGCGGCACGGCTGCGCAGGGTGGCGTCGTCAAGCGTACCGAGCAGACCGGCGATGGCGGCCTGGTTCTCGCTGCGTGCGCTGCCGGTCAGGCTGGCGTGGGCGCGGGCGCGCTCGGTGGCGGCACCGAAGGCATCGCCGGTGCCCTGCAGCGCGTTGGCGCGGGCTACGTGCCAGCGCGTGCGCAGCGCGGGGAAGACGTTGTCGCCCTGTTCCTTCAGCAGGGCCAGGGCCTGCGCCGGCTGCTTGTCGGCCAGTGCCAGCTCGGCGCCGGTCAGCTGGTAGCGCTGCAGGCTGGCGCCGGACAGCTGGCGGGCGGTGAGCTGGCCGAGCAGGCTGCGTGCGCGGGCACTGTCGCCGGCCAGGTGCCAGGCCCAGGCGGCATCGGCCAGGGCGTTGCTGCGGGCGCCACCTTTCAGGGTTGCGGCCAGCGCTTCCAGCTGCAGGGCGGCGTCGCGCGGTTTGCCTTGTTCGATCAGCGCCAGCGCCTGGCTCTGGGCCGGCGATTCGGGCGCGCTGGTCAGGCTGGTGGTGGCACAGCCGGCCAGCAGCATCAGCGACAGCGACAGGGCGGAGATCCGTGCGGCGGGCTTGTTCATGATCGGGTCCATGCGATGAGGGCAGCGGCCTTGGCCGGGTACACGCTACGATTCTACCCTTGCCCCGTGAGTACCGCTGAAATGAGTGTCCCAACCCTGTACGTCGTCGCCACCCCGATCGGCAACCTGGCCGATCTGAGCCCGCGCGCGCAGGAGGTGCTGCGTTCGGTGGCGGCCATCTGTGCCGAAGACACCCGCCGCAGCGGCCAGCTGCTGTCCCATTTCGGCATCCAGCAACCGCTGGTGGCCCTGCACGAACACAATGAAGAGGCCCTGGCGCAGCGCCTGGTTTCGCGATTGCAGGCCGGCGAGTCGCTGGCGCTGGTCAGCGATGCCGGTACCCCGCTGGTCAGTGACCCCGGTTTCCGCCTGGTGCGTGCCGCGCGCGCGGCGGGTATCAAGGTCAGCCCGGTGCCCGGTGCCTGCGCCGCCATCGCCGCGCTGAGCGTGGCCGGCCTGCCCAGCGACCGTTTCAGCTTCGAGGGTTTCCTGCCGGCCAAGGCCAGCGGCCGCCGCGACCGCCTGCAGGCGCTGGCCGGCGAAGTGCGCACGATGGTGTTCTACGAATCCTCGCACCGTATCGCCGAGTCGCTGGCCGACATGGCGGCGATCTTCGGCGGCGAGCGCCCGGCGGTGCTGGCCCGCGAGCTGACCAAGCTGTTCGAGACCGTGCTCGACGGTGACCTGGCCGGCCTGTTGGCGAAGGTGGAAGCTGACGAGAACCAGCGCAAGGGCGAGTTCGTGGTGATGGTGCAGGGCGCCGGCGACGATGAGGAAGCGCAGCTGGCGCATGGCCGCCGCGTCTACGCCAAGCTGAGCGAGCATCTGCCGCCGTCGACCGCCGCGAAGCTGGCCGCGGAACTGACCGGTGCGCCGCGCAAGGCGTTGTACGGCAGTTGATGGATCGTGCGGACCAAGGTCCGCACCCACCAGAGCGGAATCCGCACCCACCAGGGCAGCGGCATCGGTAGATCCACGCCACGCGTGCATGGATGAACCGGACGCCGCGATCGGCACGGCAGGAAGGGCGTGCGTACGCTAGAATACGCGCTGGCGGAGTCGGCCAGACAGTCGCGTCATCCCTTCGGGGGTGCCGAGGAAAGTCCGGGCTCCATAGGGCAAGGTGCCAGGTAACGCCTGGGCGGCGCAAGCCGACGGAAAGTGCAACAGAAAGATACCGCCTACGTCTTCTTCGGAAGGCCGGTAAGGGTGAAATGGTGCGGTAAGAGCGCACCGCGAGTCTGGCAACAGACCGGCACGGCAAACCCCACCTGGAGCAAGACCAAATAGGGATCCTTTGGCGCGGCCCGCGTTGGATCCGGGTAGGTTGCTTGAGCGTTGCGGTGACGTAACGCCTAGAGGAATGACTGTCCACGACAGAACCCGGCTTATCGGCCGGCTCCGCCTCTTTCTTACGGTAGGCCGAGCATGGCTCGGCTCTACAGTAGAGCCGAGCCATGCTCGGCTGCTCTTCGCCCAGATGCTTGGGATGTTGTTCAACCCGGCGTGCGGTACTGCCCGGCGGAAATGAACTGCTCGAACCGTTCGCACCACACCACTACGGTGGTGTAATCGTCCACGTTGACGCTTTCAGGCACGTCCACCAGGAAACGGTTGAAGGTCTTCACCTCGCCGATGCGCTGGGCCTGTGCCTTGATCTTCAGGAAATCGGCCTTGTTGTCGACGAAGTCGCGCACGAGGTAGACCTTGTAGTCCGGCCCCGGGCCCATCTTGCCGTCGAACGCGACCTGGCGCGGGCTGACGCTGACCTTGCCGTCGGCCCAGTGCACGGCGTCGCTGCCCTTGAGGTCGCGACGGAAGGTGGTGTGGTAACGGGCGTCGCCCATCGCCGCCTGTACCTGCGCGACCGGCGGGTCGTCGGGAGCGATCAGGATCGGCAGCAGGTAGATGCCAAGGCCGAAGCCCAGGCCGAGGGCGAGCAGGTGGGTGACGACAAGTACGAGAACACGGCGCATCGATGACTCCCTGTGGATCGGTGAGGCGCGCGGCAGAACCGCGCCGGGTCATCGTGTGGCGTGCGTGCAGACATTTATAGACACAGGAAACAGGTACAGGGTCAGAAATCGACCTGGCTCTGGCCGAGGGCGACACCCTGAGGGCCGAAGCGACGCTCGTGGATCTGCCCGTGCCCTTCGGCATCGATCAGCAGCACCGTGCTGGCGCGGGTGCCATAGTCGTCGCCGCGGATGAAGGCCGGGCTCAGCCAGCGTTCGCGTTCCAGGCCGATGCCGGTGTCGGGCAGGTCGCCGTCGGCGGGGCGGTGTTCATCGGCCAGGGCGTCCCAGAGCGGGGTCAGGTCTGGGGTCAGATCCCTTTCGCGTTGCGAAAGGGATCTGACCCCGTCCGCTTCCAGCCATGCCGACAGCGCGGCCATCAGTCGTCGGGTCTTCGGCCAGGGTGCGTCCAGCGCGCCGTTGGACATGCCATGCACGCCCGGGCCAAGCGTCTGCCGTTCGGCGGGATGGTTGCCCAGGTACTCCAGGCTGTTGCTATCGGCCAGCAACAGATTGAACGGGGCGTAGGCGCCAGCCACGGTCGCCAAGCGATCAATATGCACGGCCGCCGGGTCGCGGCCGCGCAGGAAGTCGGCCACCAGTGCCCCGCGCGACGGACCGGTCTGGGCCGCCAGCGGGTCGCGGACGTTGGTGACCACCGCCATCCGGCCCGAGGCGCCGACGCCGGCCCAGCCACCGCCGGAGCGCAGGTCGCGCCCCCCGATGACGGAGGTCTCATCCTGCCAGGGGGCCAGCGCCGCGGTGGGGCGGGCGTGGAACTCATCACGGTTGCCGGTCATCACCAGCCGCCAGCGCGGGTGGTGCATCCAGCCAAGAGCGAGCAGGCACATGGGTTCATTGTGCATGGTTTGCGCAGTCCGGCGGCGTTTCCGGGCCCTCGCGGATGAATGCGCAGCAGGTGTTTCACGCCCTGTCCACAGCCCTGAACTTCCGTTCAATCTCAAAAATTGAGACGGATCAGCAACTTGTGGATAAGCCTTGAACAATTCTCTAAAGGTTGTTGCAAGCCATTGATGTGGCTGGCGATTTCCCCGCTGAAAAGTTGTTGACAACCCTTCGGCCGCTGCTAAGGTGGGCATCAGAGGGAAATCCGGGTGTTTTGTGGGTTTTCGTGGTTCAATGTTTCACCGGGCGAAGGATAGGTGCACGCGTCGTGTTCCAGGGCGAGACGGCCATCACAGTTGACGATAAAGGGCGCATGGCGGTTCCCACCGCTTACCGCGACCTCGTCGCGCGCGCCAGCAACAACCGTCTCGTGCTGACCTACAACCCGTTCGAAGCCGGCTGCCTGTGGCTGTATGCAGAGTCGGAATGGGAGCGGGTCCGCGACGACGTCATGTCCAAGCCCAACACCCAGCGCGTCGTGCGCCTGTTGCAGCAGAAGCTGGTCGGCTCGGCCGCCCATCTGGAACTGGACGGCAACGGTCGCATCAGCATCCCCGCCAGCCACCGCGGTGCGGTGGGCATTGAAAAGAGGGCGGTATTGCTCGGTATGGGCGACAAGTTCGAATTGTGGAGCGAGCAGGCGCATCGGGCCCTGATCCAGCAGACGTTGTCTGACGAGGATCTGGGTGATGGGTTGCTCGACCTGAAGTTGTGAGCCGGGGTGCCCGGATGCGCCCAGAAGCGCAGACCGGTCACCTTCCGGTGTCGCAGTCGCCGGCGGTGCACCTGCCGGTCCTGTACACCCAGGTCCTTGAAGGCCTGAGGGTGATCGAAAACGGACGTTATCTGGATGGCACGTTCGGTCGTGGCGGTCATGCACGTGGCGTGCTCACCCAGCTTGGTCCCGAGGGGCGCCTGCTGGTCATGGACAAGGATCCGGAAGCCATTGCCGTTGCCGAGCGCGATTTCGCGCCGGACCCGCGCGTGTCCATCTTCCGTGGCAGCTTCGCCCAGCTGCTGCAGTGGGATGCGACGGCCGAAGGCCTGGACGGCGTGCTGTTCGACCTGGGCGTGTCGTCGCCGCAGCTGGACGTGGCCGAACGTGGCTTCAGCTTCGGCAAGGACGGCCCGCTGGACATGCGCATGGATCCGGACAGCGGCGAAAGCGCCGCGCAGTGGATCAACCGCGTGGAAGACCGCGAGATTGCCGACGTGCTGTGGACCTACGGCGAAGAGCGGCAGAGCCGCCGCATCGCCCGTGCCATCGTGGCTCGCCGCGAGAAGCAGCCGTTCACCCGCACCGCCGAACTGGCCGAGCTGATCGCTTCGGTGATGCCGCGTGGGAAAGACAAGATCCACCCGGCCACGCGCAGCTTCCAGGCCATCCGCATCCACATCAACCGCGAGCTGGCCGATCTGGAAGCCGGGCTCGATGCGGCGGTGGAACGGCTCAAGCCCGGTGGCCGCCTGGCGGTGATCAGCTTCCATTCGCTGGAAGACCGTATCGTCAAGCAGTACATGAACCGCCTGGCCAAGGCGCCGCCGGCCAACCGCCGCCTGCCCGAGGCGGTCGCGTTCGTGCCGACGCTGGACCTGATCGGCGGTGCCATCAAGGCCACCGACGAAGAGCTGGCCGCCAACCCGCGTGCCCGCAGCGCCGTGCTGCGCGTGGCGCAGAAGCGGGAGGCCGACGCATGAGCCGGTTGCTGCTGATCATCCTGCTGGCTTCCACCGTGGCCTCGGCGATCGGCGTCGTGTTCGTGCGTCATCGTCACCGGCAGACGTTCATCGAACTGTCGCGCGCCGAGCGCAAGCGCGATGACATCAACCTGGAGTTCGGTCGCCTGCAGCTGGAACAGGCCACCCTGGCCGAAGCCAACCGTGTCGATCGCATCGCCCGCGAGAAGCTCGGCATGAAGTTCCCCGAGGCCGCCGACATCGTGGTGGTGCGGCCATGAGCAAGACCGGCCGCAACCGCCCGCGCAACGCCTTCAACCTGCGCCAGCGCCTGCGCTGGGTCGCGCTGGCGCTCGGCCTGTGCTCGGTGTCGCTGGTCGGTCGTGCCGCCTACGTGCAGATCATCAACAGCGACTTCTACCAGCGCCAGGGCGAGGCCCGTTACCTGCGCGAGCTGCCGATCAAGACCTCGCGCGGCATGATCACCGACCGCAACGGCGAGCCGCTGGCGGTGTCCACCCCGGTCGCCTCGATCTGGGTCAATCCGCAGGACCTGCTGCGTTCGCCCGAGCGCATTCCGGAGCTGGCCCAGGCGGTCGGCATGTCGGTGGATGAGCTGAGCAGCCGCCTGTCGCAGAAGTCGGACAAGGAATTCATGTACCTGCGTCGCCGGATCAATCCGGACGAGGCAGAAAAGGTGGTCGCGCTGAAGATTCCGGGCGTGGCCGCGCAGCGCGAGTTCCGCCGCTTCTACCCGCAGGGCGAAGCGATGGCGCACGTGCTGGGCTTCACCAACATTGACGACCGCGGCCAGGAAGGCCTGGAGCTGGCGTTCGACGAATGGCTGCGCGGCAAGGCCGGTGCCAAGCGGGTGATCCGCAACCGCAAGGGCGAGACCGTCGAAAGCGATCTGCTGCGCGCCGCCGAACCGGGCAAGGACCTGACGCTCAGCATCGACCGCCGCATCCAGTACCTGGCGTTCAAGGAACTGCGCAACGCGCTGGTGGCCAACAAGGCGGCCGGCGGTTCGATGGTGATCATGGACGTGAACACCGGCGAGATCCTGGCCATGGTCAACCTGCCCACCTACAACCCGAATTCGCTGACCGGCGCGCTGCCCGATGCGCGCCGCAACCGTGCGGTGACCGACCTGGTCGAGCCGGGTTCGACGATGAAGCCGTTGACGATTGCCACGGCGCTGCAGGCCGGTGCGGTGACCAAGGACACCATCATCGATACCAACCCGGGTTACATGCAGGTGGCCCGCTTCACCATCCGCGACGTGCCGCGCAACAACGGCGTGCTGAACGTAACCGGCGTGATCACCCGCAGTTCCAACATCGGCGCGGCCAAGGTCGCGGCAAAGATGCCGGACCAGGTGTTCTATGACGGCGTGCGCCGTTTCGGCTACGGCTCGGTGCCGCACAGCGGGTTCCCGGGTGAATCCGGTGGCGTGGTGCGGCGCCCGGCCAACTGGGACGGTGCCACCAAGACCACCATGTCCTACGGCTACGGCCTGAACGTGACACCGCTGCAGATCGCCACCGCCTACTCGGCGCTGGCCAATGGCGGCAAGTTGATCGCGCCGACCTTCGTCAAGGGCCAGCGCAACGAAGCGCATCAGATCATCGACGAGAGCGTCGCCAGGCAGGTGGTGGCGATGATGGAAACGGTGGTCACCCAGGGCGGCGCCAAGCAGGCAGCGGTGCTGGGTTACCGCGTAGCCGGCAAGACCGGTACCGCGCGCAAGACCGGCCCGGGTGGTTACGAGCGTGGCCATTACAACGCGCTGTTTGCCGGTGTGGTGCCGGCCACCAACCCGCGCTTCGCCACCGTCATCGTCATCAACGATCCGCAGGCCGGCAAGTTCTACGGCGGCCTGGTGTCGGCGCCGGTCTATCACAACGTGATGGAAGGCACACTGCGCCTGATGGACGTGCCGCTGGATGACCTGCAGTCGTGGCTGGCCGCACAGCAGTCCGGCAAGGTCGGCCACTCGGCCTCGATCCTGCCCGCGCCGCCGGCCGAGACCGCGCTGCCGGTGGATGCCGCCGCTGAATTCGATGCTGCGCTGCCGAGCGCGCACGCCCAGACGCCCCCCGTTACGGGAGGCACGCAATGAGTCCTTCGATGTTGCTTTCGCAGTTGCTTCCGGACGTGGCCCTGGCGGGCCATGATCCCGTTCTGACCGGGCTGGCGCTGGACAGCCGCGCCGTGCGTCCCGGCAATGCCTTCGTCGCCATCGCCGGTTTCGGCGCGCATGGCCTGAACTTTGTCGAGCAGGCCCGCGCGGCCGGTGCCAGCGCCATCCTGTTCGAGCCCCCGGCACCGGCCGAACTGCCGGCGCCAGCCGATGCGATCGCCGTGCCGGGCCTGCGCGCACGCATGGGTGCGATGGCCGATCAGTTCCATGGCGCGCCGTCGCGGGCGATGGCGATGGTGGGCGTGACCGGCACCAACGGCAAGACCTCCACCGTGCAGCTGCTGGCCCAGGCCTGGCACCTGCTCGGCACGCCCAGTGGCAGTATCGGCACGCTGGGCGCCGGACTTTATGGTGCAGTTGAACCGACCGGTTTCACCACGCCGCTGGTGCTGCAGATGCATGCGCTGCTTGCGCAGCTGCGCGACGAAGGTGCGCGCGCGGTGGCGATGGAAGTCAGCTCGCACGCGCTGGACCAGGGTCGCGTCGATGCCGTGCACTACGACGTGGCGGTGTTCACCAACCTCACCCGCGATCACCTGGATTACCACGGCGACATGGCCAGCTACGGCGCGGCCAAGGCGCGGCTGTTCCATCGCCCGGGCCTGAAGGCAGCGGTGATCAATCTGGACGACGCCTTCGGTCGCCAGCTGTTCGCCGGCCTGCCGGTGGGCATGCAGCCGATCGGCCTGAGTTCGCGTGGTGCCAGCGATGCCAGCGTGCGCGCCGAAGCGTTGCAGCTGGATGGTCGTGGCATTGCGTTTGAACTGGTCATCGACGGCCAGCGCGCGGCCGTGCATTCGCCGCTGCTGGGCCGCTTCAATGTGGACAACCTGCTGGCGGTGGCCGGTACCCTGCATGCGCAGGGCCAGCCGCTGCCGCGCATCGCCGAGGTGCTGTCGGCGTTGCAGCCGATCCGCGGCCGCATGAACCGCCTCGGCGGCGAGAATGGCCTGCCGACCGTGGTGGTCGACTATGCACATACCCCGGACGCGCTGGAACAAGCGCTGGGCAGCCTGCATGGTCACCTGCAGGGTACGCTGTTCTGCGTGTTCGGCTGCGGCGGCGAGCGTGACACCGGCAAGCGTCCGCAGATGGCCGCGATCGCCGAGCGCCTGGCCAACCAGGTCATCGTCACCGACGACAATCCGCGTGGCGAAGACGGTGACGTGATCGTCGCCGACATCCTGGCCGGCTTCCAGAATGCCGATGCCGTGACCGTGCAGCGCAGTCGCGCGCGTGCGATCGGCCTGGCGGTGAAGCGTGCCGGTGCCGGCGACATCATCCTGATTGCTGGCAAGGGCCACGAGCCGTACCAGGAAGTGAACGGTGTGCGCCATGACTTCGACGACACCGAGGTGGCTGCCGCTGCACTGGCGGCCAAGGCCGGTGTACTAGAGGCGCAGGCCGGGGAGGGTGCCGCGTGAAGCGCACTCTGCTTTCGCTGATCGCCCACTGGGCCGGCGGTGAGATCCACGGCGACGACGTGGCCATCGACGCGGTCAGCAATGACACCCGCAGCCTCGGTCCGGGCAGCCTGTATGTGGCGCTGCGCGGCGAGCGCTTCGACGGCCATGACTTTGCCGCCGACGCACAGGTGCGCGGTGCCAGCGCGCTGCTGGTCGAGCGCCTGCTGCCGGTCGAGCTGCCGCAGGTGCTGGTGGCCGACAGCGAGCTTGCACTGGCGAAGATCGCCACCGGCATGCAGCGTGACCGGGACACCGAGGTGTTCGCGATCACCGGCAGCAACGGCAAGACCAGCGTGAAGAGCCTGCTGCTGTCGATCCTTCAGCAGGTGGCCCAGCACGCCCACAAGGTGGTCTACGCCAACCCGGGCAACCGCAACAACGAGATCGGCCTGCCGCTGGCGGTGATCGATGCGCCGGAAGATGCCGACTACGCCGTCTACGAGATGGGCGCCGGCAAGCCGGGTGATATCGCCTACCTGACCGAAATCGCCCGCCCGCGCTATGCCCTGGTCAACAACATCGCCCCGGCACACCTGGAACGCATGGGCAGCCTGCTTGGCGTGGCCGTGACCAAGGGCGCAATCTATGCCGCACTGCCGGCCGATGGCGTGGCGGTGATCAACGCCGACGATGCCTACGGCCGCTGGTTCGAACAGCATTTCGTCGGTACCCCGGCACGCTGCCGCGTGCTGCGCTACGGCCTGGAACATACTGCTGATGTGACCGCGCGCGACATCCGCGCAGGTACGCAGGGCAGCCAGTTCACCCTGGTCTCGCCGGCCGGCGAGGCTCGCGTGGTGCTCGGCCTGCCGGGTCGCCACAACGTCAGCAATGCGCTGGCTGCCGCCAGCCTGGCGCTGTCCGCCGGTGTCGATCTGTCGCTGATCGCGGCTGGCCTGGCCGAGGCGCAGCCGGTACCGGGCCGCCAGATTGCCCATCTGCTGCGCAATGGCGCGGTGCTGGTGGACGACAGCTACAACGCCAATCCCGGTTCGCTGGCCGCGGCCATCGACGCCCTGGCCGCCGCGCCGGAAGAGGGCTGGCTGGTGCTGGGCGACATGCGTGAGCTGGGTCCGGACGCCGGAGCGCTGCACGCGCAGGCCGGGCTCCGCGCGCGGTCGGCCGGCCTCAAGCGCCTGTATGCGCTGGGCCCGCTCAGCGCCGCTGCCGCTACCGCTTTCGGCGAAGGCGGCCGTCACTTTGCCACCCATGACGCGCTGTCGAAGGCGCTGAAGGACGAGCTGCACGCCGGCGTGCGCTGCCTGGTCAAGGGTTCCCGTGGCAGCGCCATGGACACGATTGTCAAAGCGCTGCTGGCGCAAGGAGAGGAATCCCCGCATGTTGTATGAACTGGCTCGATGGTTGCAGCAGTTGGAGAGCCTGTTCGGGCTGTTCAACTACCAGACGTTCCGCGCCATCCTTGCCGCGCTGACGGCCCTGTTCCTGTCGCTGTGGCTCGGCCCGGCGATGATCCGCAAGCTTGCCCAGTTCAAGGGCGGCCAGCCGATCCGCAAGGACGGTCCGCAGACCCATTTCTCCAAGGCCGGTACGCCGACCATGGGTGGCTCGCTGATCCTGCTGACCGTCACCCTGTCGGTGCTGATGTGGGCCGACCTGCGCAACCGCTACGTGTGGCTGGTGCTGGCAGTGATGCTGTGCTTCGGTGCCATCGGCTGGTATGACGACTGGATCAAGATCGTCCGCCGCGACCCGAACGGGCTGAAGTCGCGCTGGAAATACCTGTTGCAGTCGATCTTCGGCCTGGCTGCCGGCCTGTTCCTGTTCCATACAGCCGACGTGCCGGCAGCGCTGACCTTCTACATCCCGATGTTCAAGTCGGTGGCGCTGCCGCTGGCCGGCATCGGCTTCGTGGCGATCGCCTACTTCTGGATCGTCGGCTTCTCCAATGCGGTGAACCTGACCGACGGCCTGGACGGCCTGGCGATCATGCCGACCGTGCTGGTGGCCTGCGCGCTGGGTGTGTTCGCCTACGCCTCGGGCAACGTAGTGTTCGCCAACTACCTGCAGATCCCGCAGATCCCGGGCGCCGGCGAGCTGGTCATCATCTGCGCGGCCATCGCCGGTGCGGGCCTCGGCTTCCTGTGGTTCAACACCTATCCGGCCATGGTGTTCATGGGCGACATCGGTGCACTGGCGCTGGGTGCGGTGCTGGGCACGATCGCGGTGATCACCCGCCAGGAACTGGTGCTGGTGATCATGGGCGGCGTGTTCGTCATCGAGACGCTGTCGGTGATGATCCAGGTGGCCTCGTTCAAGCTGACCGGCAAGCGCGTGTTCCGCATGGCGCCGATCCACCACCATTTCGAACTGAAGGGCTGGCCGGAGCCGCGCGTGATCGTGCGCTTCTGGATCATCTCCGTCGTGCTCGTGCTGATCGGCCTGGCCACGTTGAAGGTGCGCTGAGATGAACGACCTGTCCCGCCAGGCAACACGCCTTGAAGCCATCGAAGGCAGCTACGACAAGTGGCTGCTGGGCGCGATCATCGCGCTCACCGGCATTGGCGTGGTGATGGTGGCGTCCAGCTCGATCGCGCTGATGAGCAGCCCGTTCTACTACCTCAACCGCCACCTGATCTTCCTGGCGGTGGGTATCGTGCTGGCGGTGCTTGCCGCCCGTACCGAGCTGAAGTCCATCGAGCAGTACAACCAGATGCTGCTGCTGGGCTGCTTCGTGCTGCTGCTGGCGGTGTTCGCGCCGGGCCTGGGCAGCACGGTCAACGGTGCGCGCCGCTGGATCAACCTGGGCATCTCCAAGTTCCAGACGGTCGAGGCGGTGAAAGTGCTCTACATCGTCTGGCTGTCCAGCTACCTGGTGCGCTTCCGCGACGAGGTCAACGCGACCTGGCCGGCGATGCTCAAGCCGCTGGGCGTGGCCGGTGCGCTGGTGGTGCTGTTGCTGCTGCAGCCGGACTTCGGCTCGTCCACCCTGCTGCTGGCGATCACCGCCGGCATGCTGGTATTGGGCGGGGTGAACATGCCGCGCATGTCGATGCCGGTGATCATCGGCCTGGTCGGCATGAGCGCGCTGGCGATCATCGAGCCTTACCGCATGCGCCGCATCACCTCCTTCCTGGACCCGTGGGCCGACCAGCAGGGCGACGGCTACCAGCTGTCCAACGCGCTGATGGCAGTGGGCCGTGGCGAGTGGACAGGCGTCGGCCTGGGCAACTCGGTGCAGAAGCTGTACTACCTGCCCGAAGCGCATACCGACTTCATCTTCTCGGTCACCGCCGAGGAATTCGGCTTCCTGGGCACCTGCGTGATCGTGGCCCTGTACGCGCTGCTGGTCGGCCGGACCTTCTGGCTGGGCATGCGCTGCGTGGAAATGAAGCGCCACTTCTCTGGCTACATCGCCTTCGGCATCGGCCTGTGGATCAGCATGCAGACCTTCGTCTCGATCGGCGTGAACCTGGGCATCCTGCCGACCAAGGGACTGACTCTGCCGCTGATTTCCTCCGGCGGTTCGTCGGTGCTGATGACCTGCGTTGCGATGGGCCTGTTGCTGCGCGTGTCCTATGAACTCAAGCGTGCCGAGCGCCGCCAGGCCGTGCGCATCGGTGGTGCCGAAGACGCAGCTGCTGAGCCGGTGGGCGAGCCAGCCGTGCAGGTGGCCGCCAGCGCGCCGATCAGCGCCGGGGCGACGGCCGCAGCCCCAGCTCCAGCAAACGCCGCGCGCGGCACCAGCCGCCTTCAGTCGCGTATCGAACCGACCTTCGGGAGGCTGTCATGAGCGCGGCCACCGATAGCGTGCGCCCGGTGATGATCCTGGCCGGTGGCACCGGCGGTCACATCTTTCCCGGCCTGGCTGTGGCCCGCGTGCTGCGCGAGCGCGGCGTGCCGGTGACCTGGATGGGCGCCGACGGCGCGATGGAAACGCGACTGGTGCCGCAGCACGGCATTCCAATCGACACGCTGGCCATCACCGGCCTGCGCGGCAAGGGCAAGCTGGCCCTGCTGGGCGCGCCGTGGCGGCTGATGCGCGCGCTGCGCGCTGCCGGCATGATCATCCGCAAGCGCCAGCCGCGTGCGGTGGTCGCCTTCGGTGGCTTTGCCTCTGGCCCCGGTGGCATGGCCACCCGCCTGCACGGCCTCCCGCTGCTGGTGCACGAACAGAATCGCGCGCCCGGCATGACCAACCGCATCCTGTCGCGCTATGCGCGCCGCCTCCTCACCGGCTTCCCGGGTACCTTCGCCGAGCGTGAGGAGTTCGTCGGCAATCCGGTGCGCGCAGAGATCGCCGCCACCGCACCGCCGGAACAGCGCTTCGCCGACCGCCACGGACCGCTGCGCGTGCTGGTGGTTGGCGGCAGCCAGGGCGCGCGTGCACTGAACACCGGCGTGCCGCAGGCGATCGCCGCACTCGGCGCCGGCATTCCGGTACAGGTGCGCCACCAGAGTGGCGAGAAAATGCACGCCGAAGCGGTGGAGGCGTATGCAAAGGCCGGCGTGCTGGCCGACATCACGCCGTTCATCGCCGACATGGCCGAGGCCTTCGCCTGGGCCGACCTGGTGGTGTGCCGCGCGGGCGCTTCGACGCTGGCCGAGCTGTGCGCGGTCGGTGTCGGCAGTGTGCTGGTGCCATTCCCCGCTGCCGTCGACGATCACCAGGCCCGCAATGCGGAGTATCTGGTCGAGCGCGGTGCTGCGGTTTTGCTGAAGCAGGACGGAACGCTGGCCGACGGCATTGCCGCACTGCTGCGCGATCTGTCCGAAAATCCCGCCCGCCGCATGCAGATGGCGCAAGCCGCGCGTGCCCTGGCCAAGGTCGATGCCGCCGAGCGCATCGCCGATATCATTCTTGAGGAAGCTGTATGAAGAAGGCATGCCACCGCGCCTGCCCTGCGCGAGGCCGCGCATGATCCGTCGCCTGCACGACACCAACGACCTGGTACGCGCGTTCCCGCGCGTGCATTTCGTCGGCATCGGCGGCACCGGCATGAGCGGTATCGCCGAAGTGATGCTGACGCTGGGCTATGAGGTGTCCGGCTCGGACAACGCCGACAACGTGGCAACCCGTCGGCTGGCCAGCCTGGGTGCGCGCATCATGCGCGGCCACTCGGCAGCCAACGTACTGGGCACCGACTGCGTGGTGGTCTCCAGTGCCATCCGCGAAGACAACCCGGAACTGATGGAAGCGCGCAGCCAGCGCATTCCGATCATGCCGCGTGCGGCGATGCTGGCCGAGCTGATGCGCTTCCGCCGCGGCATCGCCGTGGCCGGTACCCATGGCAAGACCACCACCACCAGCCTGACTGCTGCGGTGCTGAGCGAAGGTGGCCTGGACCCGACGTTCGTGATCGGTGGCCAGCTGCTGGCGGCCGGTGCCAACGCCAAGCTGGGCGGAGGCCAGTGGCTGGTGGCCGAGGCCGACGAAAGCGATGGCAGCTTCCTGCGCCTGAACCCGCTGATGTCGATCATCACCAACATTGATGCCGACCATCTGGAAAACTACGGCAACGACTTTGCCCGCGTGCAGGCGGCGTTCGCCGAATTCCTGCAGCGCCTGCCGTTCTACGGCCTGGCCGTGCTGTGCATCGATGACCCGGAAGTGGCCGCGCTGGCCGCCAAAACCCCGCGTCACGTGATGAGCTACGGCATGAGCCCGCAGGCCGACGTGCGCGCCGAGAACGTGGTGCAGGAAGGGCCGCGCATGCGCTTCACCCTGCGCCTGCCGCAGGGCACCAGCCAGGAAGTGGTGCTGGCGCTGCCGGGCAGGCACAACGTGCTCAACGCGCTGGCCGCCGCCGCAGTGGGCTGGCAGCTGGGCGTGGCGCCGGATGCCATCGCGCGTGCGTTGGAAAGCTTCGCCGGTGTCGGCCGTCGCTTCAACGATCTGGGCGAAGTGACCACCGCCAGTGGTGCCAAGGTCCGTATCATCGATGACTACGGCCATCACCCGAGCGAGCTGGAGGCCGTGTTCGCCGCGGCCCGCGGTGGCTGGGCTGACAAGCGCCTGGTGGTGGCCTTCCAGCCGCACCGCTACAGCCGCACCCGTGACCAGTTCGACAAGTTCGCTGCGGTGCTGTCCAGCGTCGACGCACTGGTACTGAGCGAGGTCTACCCGGCCGGTGAGGAACCGATTGCCGGTGCCGACTCGCATGCGCTGGCCCGCGCCATCCGCGCCCGCGGTCGCAGCGAGCCGGTGGTGGTGGGCAAGGCTGCCGAACTGGCCAGCGTGCTGCCGGACGTGCTGCAGGACGGTGACCTGCTGCTGATGATGGGGGCGGGCGACATCGGCGCCGTGGCCACCCACATCGCGGTGGAAGGCTTCAAGGGGGAGGGCGAGGCGTGAGCACGCTGACCTTCCCGCCGCTGCGCGTGACCGACCCAGCCGAGTTCGGCCGCGTCGCCGTGCTGCTCGGTGGCAGTTCCAGCGAACGCGAGGTGTCGCTGGACTCGGGCCGCAACGTGCTCGAAGCCCTGCGGTCGCGCGGCGTCGATGCGTTCGCCGTCGATGGCATCCCGGCGTTGGCCAAGGCGCTGGCCGCCGGTGGCATCGACCGTGTGTTCAACATCCTCCATGGCCACAACGGTGGCGGTGAGGACGGCATCGTGCAGGGCCTGATGGACGCCTTCGGCGTGCCGTACACCGGCTCGGACGTGCTGGGTTCGGCGCTGAGCATGGACAAGATCCGCACCAAGCAGGTGTGGCTGTCGCTGGGCCTGCCGACGCCGCAGTACCGGAAGGTCGACGCGTCCACGGTGCATGCACTGGCGGCAGAGCTGGGCCTGCCGGTGGTGGTCAAGCCGGCCAACGAAGGCTCCAGCGTGGGCATCAGCCGGGTCACCGACGAGGCTGGCCTGGACGAGGCCGTGACCCTGGCCGCGCGCTACGACGGCCAGCTGCTGATGGAGCAGATGGTGGTGGGCGATGAGCTGACCGTGGCCATCCTCGGCGACGTTGCCCTGCCGTCGATCCGCATCGTGCCCAAGGGCCAGTGGTACGACTACAACGCCAAGTACATCGCCGAGGACACCCAGTACCTCTGCCCGGGCCTGGAGGGTGGCGACGAAGCGGAAATCCGCCGCATCGCGCTGGCCGCGTTCCGCGCGGCCGGCTGCCGTGGCTGGGGCCGCGTGGACGTGATGCGCGACCGGAGCAGCGGCCGTTTCTTCCTGCTGGAGGTGAACACCGCGCCGGGCATGACCAGCCATTCGCTGGTACCCAAGGCGGCCCGCCAGGCCGGCATCGGTTTCGAGGAACTGGTGTGGCGCGTGCTGGAACAGACCCTGGAGGCTTCGCACGCATGAACGCGGTGCTGCGCATCTTCGTCTGGCTGTTGGCGCTGTCGGTGGTTGCACTGCCGGTGGTGGCCGTGGTCAATGGCTGGGTCGGCGCCGAGCGCTGGCCGCTGGCGAAGCTGCGCGTGCATGGCGAGTTCAAGCGGGTACCGGCCGAGCAGCTGCAGCAGGTGCTGCTGCCGTATGCGCGCGCCGGCTTCTTCGCGGTCAAGCTGCAGGACGCGCAGGACGCACTGGAAAAACTGCCGTGGGTGGAAAGCGCGCGGGTGCGCAAGCAGTGGCCGGACGTGCTGGAAGTGACCCTGGTCGAGCACAAGCCGTTCGCGCGCTGGGGCAACGACCGCCTGGTTTCCGAGCAGGGCAAGTTGTTCCCCACGCCGAAGAAGCTGGCCGACCTGGCGTTGCCCGAACTGGACGGGCCGGACAGCCAGACCGAAGAAGTGATGAAGCTGTACAGCGACTCGCGTGCATTGTTCGCACCGGCCGGCGTCGATGTGCGCCGGGTAACGATGGATGCACGCGGCAGCTGGTCGCTGGTGCTGAGCAACGGCACCGAAGTGGTGGTCGGCCGTGACGATGCGCGCTCGCGCCTGCAGCGCTTCGTCAAGGTACTGCCACAGCTCAACCGCCAGGACGCGCCGATCGAGCGCGCCGACCTCCGCTACACCAATGGTTTCACGCTGAGCTGGGGTACCCCGGCCACGCCGGCGAAAACGCCGGCGACCCCAGCCAGCAGGACGCAGGAAAGGACATGAATCGCAAGGGTGACAAATCACTGATCGTTGGCCTGGACATCGGCACCTCCAAGGTGGTGGCGCTGGTGGGCGAGTATTCGCCGGGAAACCCGATCGAAGTGATCGGCATCGGCTCGCACGAATCGCGCGGGTTGAAGCGCGGCGTGGTGGTGGACATCGAATCGACCGTGCAGTCGATCCAGCGCGCGGTGGAAGAAGCCGAGCTGATGGCCGGCTGCGAGATCCGCTCGGTGTACGCCTCGATCTCCGGCAACCACGTGCAGTGCAAGAACTCGCCCGGCATCGTGCCGATCCGCGACGGGGAAGTGACCTGGGGCGACCTGGATCGCGTGCTCGATGCGGCCAAGGCGGTGGCGATTCCGGCCGACCAGAAGATCCTGCACGCGATCCCGCGCGAGTACGTGCTGGACGATTCGCAGGAAGGCATCCGCAACCCGGTCGGCATGACCGGCGTGCGCCTGGAGGTGCATGCGCACCTGGTGGTGTGCGCGCAGTCGGCCGCAGCCAACATCAGCAAGTGCGTGCAGCGCTGTGGCCTGCAGGTGGACGACCTGGTGCTGTCCTCGCTCGCCTCCAGCGTTGCGGTGCTGACCGCTGACGAACGCGAGCTGGGCGTGGTGCTGGTCGACATGGGCGCCGGCACTACCGACATCGCGGTGTTCGTGCAGGGCGCGATCTGCCACACGGCCTCGCTGCCGATCGCCGGCGACCACGTCACCAACGATATCGCGCACATGCTGCGCACGCCCACCCCGGAAGCCGAGCAGATCAAGGTGCGCTACGCCTGCGCCCTGGCCCAGCTGGCCACCGCCGAGGAAAGCATCCAGGTGCCGTCGGTGGGCGACCGTCCACCGCGCCGCATGCCGCGCCATTCGCTGGCGCAGGCGGTGCAGGGCCGCTACGAGGAGATCTTCGAGATGGTGCAGGCCGAACTGCGCCGCTCCGGCTTCGAGGAACTGGTGCGCGCCGGCATGGTGCTGACCGGTGGCGCCTCGAAGATGGAGGGCGTGGTCGAACTGGCCGAGGAAATGCTGCAGATGCCGGTGCGCGTGGGCATCCCGCAGCACGTCACCGGCCTGGGCGAAGTGGTGGGCAACCCGGTGCACGCCACCGGCGTGGGCCTGCTGCTGATGGGCAGCCAGATCGAGCACCCGCGGCGGCCATCGCTGCCGACCGGGCGCGCTGGAAGCATGTTCAAGAAACTCAAGACCTGGTTCCGCGGCGAGTTCTGACGCGGAACCCGCAACTCCGGGCCCGGCCCGGCGCAACACCCGCAGTACCCGCATCACAACGCAACAACGCAATACACAACCCACACAGCCGCAACGGCAACATGACACGCGAAGGCAGGAGGCCCGACCGTCCATGCCACCGACAAGCGGATACAACGAGGACACGGACATGGCGCATTTTGAACTGATCGAAAAGATGGCACCCAATGCGGTGATCAAGGTGGTTGGCGTGGGCGGCGGCGGCGGCAATGCCGTGGCGCACATGGTCAACTCGGCGGTGGACGGCGTGGAATTCATCACCGCCAACACCGACTCGCAGGCCATCAAGAATTGTGGTGCCAAGCTGCAGCTGCAGCTGGGTACCAACGTGACCAAGGGCCTGGGCGCAGGCGCGAACCCGGAAGTCGGCCGCCAGGCCGCGCTGGAAGACCGTGAGCGCATCATGGACGCGCTGCAGGGCGCGGACATGGTGTTCATCACCGCCGGCATGGGCGGCGGCACCGGCACCGGCGCTGCGCCGGTGGTGGCACAGCTGGCCAAGGAAATGGGCATCCTGACCGTGGCCGTGGTCACCAAGCCGTTCCCGTTCGAAGGCCGTCGCCGCATGCAGGTGGCGCTGAAGGGCATCGAGGAACTGAGCCAGCACTGCGACTCGCTGATCACCATCCCGAACGAGAAGCTGATCACCGTGCTGGGCCGCAACGCGACCATGATCCAGGCCTTCCGTGCCGCCAACGACGTGCTGCAGGGCGCCGTGCAGGGCATCGCCGACCTGATCGTGCGTCCGGGCCTGATCAACGTCGACTTCGCCGACGTGCGCACCGTCATGTCCGAAATGGGCCTGGCGATGATGGGTACCGGCACCGCGCGTGGTGATGACCGCGCCCAGGCCGCTGCCGAAGCCGCGATCCAGAACCCGCTGCTGGACGATGTGAACCTGGCCGGTGCCAACGGCATCCTGGTCAACATCACCGCCGGTGCGGACTTCACCATGGCCGAGTTCGACGAGATCGGCCGCACCATCGATGGCTTCGCTTCCGAAGACGCCACCGTGGTGGTCGGTACCGTGCTGGATCCGGACATGCAGGACGAAGTGCGCGTGACCGTGGTCGCTACCGGCCTGAACCGCGTGTCGGCCAGCAAGACCCAGCGTCCGGGCGAGCGTGCGCCGATCAAGCTGGTCCGCAATGCCACCACCGGCCAGCCGGAATTCGGTGACTTCGACAACGGCGGCGACGCTGTGTCCAAGGCCGTCGGTGGCATGGGCCTGGGCCTGCGTCGTGCCAGCAGCGATACCGCAGCGGCTTCGGCCCCGTCGGCCCCGTCGGCTTCGGCACCGGCTGCGGCGGAACTGCCGAACGACTACCTGGACATCCCGGCGTTCCTGCGCCGCCAGGCGGACTGAGCGGGGCGGCCCGGGGTTGTCCTCCCCGGGTAGCGCCACCATGTCCTGAAAACGCGGGCGCCGGGCCAGGATGGGCCCGGCCGCCCTGCTTCACGCGCGTCCTGCCGGCGTTTCAGCCGGGGTAGGGGAGCGTGCGTGTTAATCTAATGTGTCACTTCCGGTCCATCCCCCATGATCCAGCAACGCACCCTCAAGAACACGATCCGCGCCACCGGCGTTGGCCTGCACAGCGGCGACAAGGTCTACATGACCCTGCGCCCGGCACCGGTCAACCATGGCATCGTGTTCCGCCGCGTGGACCTGGACCCGGTGGTGGAAGTGCCGGCCAAGGCCGAGCTGGTCACCGAAGTGACCCTGTGCACCGGCCTGACCTGCAACGACGCCAAGATCCAGACCGTCGAACACCTGATGTCGGCGCTGGCTGGCCTGGGTGTGGACAACATCATCGTCGAACTGTCCTCGGCCGAGCTGCCGATCATGGACGGTTCGGCCGGCCCGTTCGTGTTCCTGCTGCAGTCGGCAGGCATCGTGGAACAGGATGCGCCCAAGCGCTTCATCCGCGTGCTGAAGACCGTGGAAGTGACCGAGGGCGACAAGGTGGCCCGCTTCACCCCGTACGAGGGTTACAAACTGGGCTTCACCATCCAGTTCGACCACCCGATGATCCCGGCCAAGCAGTCGCGCCAGGAAATCGAGTTCTCGACGCTGGCCTACACCAAGGAAATCTCCCGCGCGCGCACCTTCGGTTTCATGCGCGACCTGGAATACATGCGCGAGCGCAACCTGGGCCTGGGCGGTTCGATGGACAACGCCATCGTGCTGGACGAGTTCCGCGTGCTCAACGAAGACGGCCTGCGCTACGCCGACGAATTCGTGCGCCACAAGATCCTCGATGCGATCGGCGACCTCTACCTGGCCGGTGGCCAGGTGCTGGGCGCTTACGAGGGCTTCAAATCCGGCCACGCGCTCAACAACAAGCTGGTGCGGGCGCTGATGGCCGACGCCACTGCCTGGGAATGGGTCAGCTTCGACTCGCCTGCCACCCCGGGTCCGGTCGAATACGCCACTCCGGCCTATGCCTGATTCCGTAGGTCGTTGAATTTAAAGATAAAAACGCCGCCATCCAAGGCGGCGTTGTTGTTTCCGGCGCAGACGACGCATTCAGTGTGCTTGAAAAGGCATCAAGGCCGGTTCGAGGTCACGGTTTTGTGAACCTGTTGGATCCGAAGCCTGAATTTAACGCCGTTTTAACAACAATCTAACGACAGGCCCCTGGATGGCCGCTAGGATGCGACCCGGCCCCCGAAATGTTTCACGCCGTGGTGACACGCGCGACGGGGAGCGGAGCCGGATGCTCCGTTGCCATCATGACCGTTTCTTCGGTTTGGAAGGAACGTCCTGCAGGCAAGCCAAGGCGTCGCGTAGCCCTTTGTGCGTGGCGGCTGAAACTGCGTGGGGTCCATTCCGGTTGTCGAGCGCTGGGGAGCGCGTGGGAGTGGGAGACGCAGTCTTGATGGTCACCTTGGTGGCCTTCAGCCCGATGGAACGGGCCGCGTCGAGCAACTGGGCTTCGGCAAGCCGCAACTTGGCATGCCAGACCGGGGATTCGACGAGAAAAACGAGGTGTTCCCCGTCCACATTGGCCAGCCGGCAGCGGCTGCGCAGAGGTGGCGGCAACTGGGGGCGCAACTGTCGGTCCAGCGCGTCGAGCCACAGGGCACGCCGCAGCGGGTTCCCGCTTTTGTCCGCCATTACCGCATCCAGCGCCGGTTTCGGTGCCGACGCGGGGCGAACGCTGGATTTCGGCTCAGACATGAAAACTCACTGATGGCATTCAAAAAGATCGTAATCAAAACGCGTGAAGGACAGGCCAAATCGTCGCCGATCACGCGTTTGCGGTTCTATTTCGAGGACCGCCCCCGCGCCCTGCTGGGCAGCGTGCTCGGGGTAGGCTGCATTATCGGCCTTGCTGGCGGCATTGGCGTCAGCGCGCTGAATGATTCCCGGCTGCAGGCCAAGGTCGAGCGCCAGGATGCGGAGCTGGCCAAGGTCAAGCGCGATGCGCAGACCCAGGTCAACGCGCTGGCGGCCCGTCTCGGCGAGCTGCAGGCCCAGGCCACCCGCCTCAACGCGCTCGGCGAACGGCTGACCCAGATGGGCAAGCTGGAGGATGGCGAGTTCGACTTCAACGAGACCCCCGGTCTCGGTGACGGTGACGCAGGCGGTCCGACCAGCGACATCCCGGTCAAGGACGTCAACGCCGACTTACAGGTGCTGGAGCAGCGCTTCGCTGCTTCAGGCCGCCAGTTGTCGGTGATGGAGTCGCTGATGTTCGACCACCAGCTGCAGCAGAACGCCGTGCCTTCGCGCATGCCGATCCGCAACAGCTACGTGACCTCCGGCTTCGGCACCCGTGCCGACCCGTTCGGCCGAGGCGCCGCCACCCACAAGGGCATGGACTTCCACGCCAAGGTCGGTGACCCGGTTATGGCCGTGGCCGAAGGCGTGGTCAGCTTCGCCGGCGTGAAGGGGGGCTACGGCAACGTGGTCGACGTCGACCACGGAAATGGCTACGTCACCCGCTACGCGCACAATTCCCGCCTGGTGGTGAAGGCCGGCGACCTGGTCCGTGCCGGCCAGGAAGTGGCCAAGGCCGGTTCCACCGGTCGTTCGACCGGCGCCCACGTGCACTTCGAGGTGTGGGAGAACGGCAACGTGGTCAACCCGCGCAAATTCCTCGGCGACGGCGGCAACACGCCGGTCGGCCGCGTCAGCCGCGGCTGATCCCGGGTCGGATCCCTTCCGCGCCGCGGGAGGGCTCTGACCCGATGCGGTTTGATCTGGTAGTGCCGGCCGCTGGCCGGCAACCTCATGATCTTCGGCAGCATCGCGGATCACCGGCCAGCGGCCGGCACTACCCCCTCGGGGTTGAAACCTCAGCCGCCCGTCCCAAGCTACAATGGGTGTTGCCATCGACAGGGCGCCAGGCGCCCTGTTTCGTTTGCGGCGGACGGATCCCCAGGGGGAGGCCGGGCGTCGTGTCCATCCAACCCGGTTCCTTCAATGATCAACAGCCTGCTTACCCGCGTATTTGGCAGTCGTAACGAACGACAGCTGCGCCAGCTCAACCGCATCGTCGCCAAGATCAATGCGCTGGAGCCGGAGATCGAGAAGCTTTCCGACGAGCAGCTTCAGGCCAAGACGCCGGAGTTCAAGCAGCGCATTGCCGGTGGTGAAGCCCTGGACAAGGTGCTGCCGGAAGCGTTCGCGGTGTGCCGCGAAGCCGGCCGCCGCGTGCTGGGCATGCGCCATTACGATGTGCAGCTGATCGGCGGCATGGTGCTTCACCTGGGCAAGATCGCAGAAATGCGTACCGGTGAAGGCAAGACCCTGGTGGCGACCCTGCCGGTGTACCTCAACGCGCTGGAAGGCAAGGGCGTGCACGTGGTCACCGTGAACGACTACCTGGCCCGCCGCGACGCCGCGCAGATGGGCAAGCTGTACAACTGGCTGGGCCTGAGCGTGGGCGTGGTGTATCCGGGCATGCCGCACAGCGACAAGCGCGAAGCCTACGCTGCGGATATCACCTACGGCACCAACAACGAATTCGGTTTCGACTACCTGCGCGACAACATGGCGCTGTCCAAGGCCGACCGCTACCAGCGCGGCCTGCACTACGCCATCGTCGACGAAGTCGACTCCATCCTGATCGACGAAGCGCGTACCCCTCTGATCATCTCCGGTCCGGCCGACGATTCCCCGGAGCTGTACATCCGTGTCAACCGCGTCGTGCCGCACCTGGTCAAGCAGGAGAGCGAGGACGGCGAAGGTGATTTCTGGGTCGATGAGAAGGGCAAGCAGGTGCACCTGTCCGAAGCGGGCATGGAGCACGCCGAGCAGCTGCTGGTTGAAGCCGGCATCCTCAACGGCGAAACCGAAGGCCTGTACGCGGCGCAGAACCTGACCGTGGTCCACCATCTCAACGCCGCCCTGCGCGCGCACGCGATCTACCAGCGCGACGTTGACTACATCGTGCGCGACGGCGAAGTGGTCATCGTCGACGAGTTCACCGGTCGTACCCTGGCCGGCCGCCGCTGGTCCGATGGCCTGCACCAGGCGGTGGAAGCGAAGGAAGGCGTGCCGGTCCAGCGCGAGAACCAGACGCTGGCGAGCATCACCTTCCAGAACCTGTTCCGCATGTACAAGAAGCTGTCCGGCATGACCGGCACGGCCGATACCGAAGCCTTCGAGTTCCAGAGCATCTACGGCCTGGAAGTGGTGGTGATCCCGACCAACCGCCCGACCATCCGCAAGGACAGCCCGGACCAGGTGTTCCTCAACCGCAAGGGCAAGTTCAATGCGGTGCTGGCCGACATTGAAGAGTGCGCCAAGCGCGGCCAGCCGGTGCTGGTCGGTACCACCTCGATTGAAACTTCGGAAATGCTGTCCGAGCACCTGAGCAAGGCCGGTGTGAAGCACGAAGTGCTCAATGCCAAGCAGCACGACCGCGAAGCGACCATCGTCGCCAACGCCGGCCGTCCGGGCGCGGTGACCATCGCCACCAACATGGCCGGCCGTGGTACCGACATCGTGCTGGGCGGTTCGCTGGAAGCAGAGCTCCACGCGCTGGGCGAGGACGCGACCGACGAGCAGAAAGCCGCGGTCAAGGCCGACTGGCAGAAGCGCCACGAGGCAGTGAAGGCGGCGGGCGGCCTGCACATCGTCGGCACCGAGCGCCATGAGTCGCGCCGTATCGACAACCAGTTGCGTGGCCGTTCCGGCCGCCAGGGTGACCCGGGTTCGTCCCGCTTCTACCTGTCGCTGGAAGACAACCTGATGCGCATCTTCGCCTCCGACTGGGTGCAGAAGGCCATGCGCATGATGGGCATGAAGGAAGACGACGTCATCGAAGACCGCCTGGTCAGCCGCCAGATCGAGAAGGCGCAGCGCAAGGTCGAGGCCCACAACTTCGACATCCGCAAGAACCTGCTGGACTTCGACGACGTCAACAACGACCAGCGCAAGGTGATCTACGCCCAGCGCGACGAGCTGCTGGACGCCGAATCGGTGAAGGACAACGTCGACGGCATCCGCGACGACGTGATCTTCGACGTGGTGGCCCGCTTCGTGCCGCCGAACTCGATCGACGAGCAGTGGGACCTGCGAGGCCTGGAAGCGACCCTGGAGTCGGACTTCGGCCTGCAGATGTCGCTGACCGACCTGGTCAAGGAACACGAGGAGCTGGACGCCGAGGCGATTGCCGCCAAGGTGCAGGAACGCGTCAACCAGCACTTCGCCGAGAAGGAAGCCGGCGTGGGCGAAGAAACCATGCGCGCGCTGGAGAAGCACGTGATGCTGACCGTTCTGGACCAGAGCTGGAAGGAGCATCTGGCGCGCATGGATTACCTGCGCCAGGGCATCTACCTGCGCGGTTACGCGCAGAAGCAGCCGAAGCAGGAGTACAAGAAGGAAGCCTTCGAGCTGTTCTCGGACATGCTGGAAAACGTCAAGCGCGAAGTGGTGACCCTGCTGTCGCGCGTGCGCATCCGCAGCGACGAGGAAGTGCAGGCGCTGGAAGCGGCCGAACGGCAGCAGGCCGAAGCCCGCCTGAGCCAGTCGCAGTTCCAGCACCAGGACGCGGGCGGCTACAGCGCCGACGAAGAGGCTGCACAGGTGCAGGCTGCCCAGCAGGGCGTGGCGCAGATGCAGCGTGACGAGCCGAAGATCGGCCGCAACGATCCATGCCCGTGCGGCAGTGGCAAGAAGTACAAGCACTGCCACGGCCAGCTGAGCTGATGCCGAAGAGCCCCGCGAAAGCGGGGCTTTTCGTTTGTGGCAGGGGAGTTGCAGCGGATCCGTGATTGCGCCGGCCGCCCTGTTCTGGGCATGCTTCCCCCCATGCCTTCCCCCACCCGATCGATCCATGTCGTGGCCGCCGTCATCACCGACGCCCGTGGCCGCGTGCTGCTCAACCGCCGTACCGAGAACCGCGACATGGCCGGCCTGTGGGAGTTTCCCGGCGGCAAACGCGAATCCGGCGAGACCTCCGAACAGGCGCTGGTGCGCGAGCTGCGCGAGGAACTGGGCATCGAGGCCGATGTCGGCGAGTGGCTGATGGA
This sequence comes from Stenotrophomonas hibiscicola ATCC 19867, assembly GCF_000382065.1. Taxonomy (GTDB): domain Bacteria; phylum Pseudomonadota; class Gammaproteobacteria; order Xanthomonadales; family Xanthomonadaceae; genus Stenotrophomonas; species Stenotrophomonas hibiscicola. The sequence continues at coordinate 298,170 of NZ_KB907501.1, forward strand.
TGTGCCGCAGCGCTATCCGGACAAGCACCTGACCCTGGAGGTGCGCCACGTGCGCAGCTGGAAGGGGACACCGCGTGGGCGGGAGGGCCAGGCGATCACCTGGGTGGCGCCGGACAAGCTGGGCCGCTATTCAATGCCGCCGGCAGACCTGCCGGTGGTGGCCGCCCTGCGCCAGCCCGACAGCTACCTGATCACCCCGGCGCCGGCCGATGATGAGGGCGGCGTGCAGCATTGGCATGAACAGCTGCAGCGCGTGGTGGCTGCGGGCCAGCAGCGCATCCAACTGCGGTTGCCGACGGCCCATCCGCAGCGGCAGGCGATGGTCGAGCAGGTCGTGCGTGCGCATCGCCGCAGCGGCGTGCAATGGTTGCTCAACCGCGATATCGAACTGGCGCGTGCGTTGGGCGTGGGCGTGCACCTGGGCAGCGAACAGCTGCTGCAGCTGTCGCAGCGCCCGCTACCCCAAGGCCAGCTGGTGGCTGCATCCTGCCACGACCTGCAGCAACTGCAGGAGGCACAACAGTTGGGCTGCGACTTCGCTGTGCTGGGCCCGGTGCAGGCCACGCCCAGCCATCCAGATGCCGTGCCGCTGGGTTGGGATGCCTTCGCCGAGCTGCGCGCGCAGGTGTCACTGCCCATCTATGCGTTGGGCGGCATGGGCCGCAGTCACATTGCCGAAGCGCGCCGCCATGGCGGCCAGGGCATCGCCGCTATTCGCGGGCTGTGGCTGGCGTAAAGCCGCGTCGGTCGCCGGGCATCGCCCGGCGCTACCCTGTGGAATGGAAGCAGTAGATCCACGCCAGGCGTGGATGGATGCCCGCGATCACAACGTGATCCAGAAACACCCGTACTGCCGCCGTAATCCCACCACCGTCGAGGCACGCGCCACGCTGCCTGGCAGGGTCTGCTCCAGGCGCAGGCCGACCGGATGGCGAACAGCCGTCGGCTCAGGGGCGGATCCCTGCGCAGCAGGGCCCTGGCCCTCGTCAGTCACTGCGTCCTGGCCCTGTCCTGGATACACCGGCACGACGTCCACCAGCGGCCGCCGCACCAGCGATTCCAGTTGACCGAGGATTCGCTGCGCGCCCGCATCGGAGACCGCGCCCCACAGGTACAGCGAGGACAGCCGGTTCACATCATTGCTGACGATGCCGTTGCGCAATGCGTCCACCAGTTCACTCAGCCGCCGCGGGCAGCGTGCCCCCAGGGTATCGCGCTGCAGGATGTTGCCGCTGGGCGCAGGCGGTGGCACCCGCGACCGCGCACCCACACTGTCGCAGGGTCGGTCGGTATACACGCTTTGGCCCTGCGCATCGGTGCAGTGGTTCAGGCGCGTGGACTGTGCGTGGGCGACGCTCGACAGCACGCACAGCGGCAGCAGCAACAGCAGGAAGGAAAGCCGGATCATCCTCGCAGGGTAGCGCCGATCCGGTCCGCATGGCGTGCTTTCAGCCTTGGAGCAGCTTCAGCACCGAGGTGGTCGGCTTGGCCAGGTTCAGCGTGTAGAAGTGCAGGCCGGGCGCGCCGCCTTCGATCAGGCGCTGGCACAGCCGGGCCACCACTTCCGTGCCGAATGCACGCACCGACTCCGCATCATCGCCATAGGCCTGCATCTTGCGACTGATCCAGCGCGGAATCTCCGCACCACACTGTTCGGAGAAGCGGCGCAGCTGGCTGAAGTTGGCGATCGGCATGATGCCCGGCGTGATCGGCACCTGCACGCCCAGCCGCCGCACTTCATCGACGAAATGGAAGTACGCGTCCGGATTGAAGAAATACTGGGTGATGGCCGCATCGGCACCGGCATCGATCTTGGCCTTGAAGTGCTTCAGGTCAGCCAGTGAATCGGAGGCCTGCGGATGCGTCTCCGGATACGCGCCCACTTCGATGTGGAACGCATCGCCGTGCTCGGCGCGGATGAAGGCGATCAGTTCGGCGGCATAGCGCATGTCGCCGGGAAAGCCCATGCCCGAGGGCAGGTCGCCACGCAGCGCGACCAGGCGGCGGCAGCCGATGGCGCGGTACAGCTTGAGCAGCTCGCGGATCTCCTGGCGGGTGCCGCCCACGCACGACAGGTGCGGCGCGGCATCGAACCCATGGTGCTGGTTGAGGTGGCGCACGGTCTCGGAGGTGTAGCTCAGGGTCGAGCCACCGGCGCCGAAGGTACACGACACGTATTCGGGGGCGTAGTCCTTCAGCTTGGCCGCAGCACGGTCCAGCTGGCTGCGCTGTTCGTCGGTCTTGGGCGGATAGAACTCGAAGCTGATGGCGGTCATGGCACGGGCGGTGGCGGCGGGTGCGAAACAGTATATCTCTTCATCAAGATGGATGCTTGAAGATTGCCTGAGGCCAGCCGTCCCCAACCCGCGACCGTTTGCCCCGCCGTGCGGCCGCTGCTCCGAAATCGCAACCGGGGTGCCTCCGCCAGGCCCACGCTGCTCCCATCCCGGCGCCACCCATCCCATGAAGGAGCAGACGATGAAGATCTTCCTGGCACTCTGGTACGCAATGAAGGCCGTGGCCCGGCTGGCGATGATCGGCATGGCGATGGCCGTGCTCGGTTCCGGCTCGGCGCATGCCGCCACTGCCGGCGCCCCGGGTGCGGGCAAGGTGCAGGTCGAGGTAGTCGGGAAGGGCCGTCCGCTGCTGACGATCCCCGGCCTGAACAGCGGCGCCGAGGTCTGGCGCGAGACCTGCCTGGCGCTGGAGGATGTGCAGTGCCACCTGGTGCAGCTGCCGGGCTTTGCCGACGCCGCGCCTGCCGACCCGCGCCCGGCCGAATTCCTGGCGGCCATGCGCGGGCAGCTGCTGGCCTACCTGCATGACCAACAGCTGGGCCCGGTGGTGGTGATCGGCCACAGTCTTGGCGGCCTGCTGGGGCTGCAGATGGCGCAGGCCGAGCCGAAGGCAGTCAGCGCGCTGGTGGTGGTCGATGCATTGCCGTTCCTGCCGGCGGCGCGTGACCCGAACGCCACCGCAGACAGCGTGCGGCCGATGGCCGACCAGCTGCGCAAGGGCATGCTCGCCGCCGATGCCGCGCAGTGGCAGGCGCAGCTGAAAGCCGGCCTGCCGGGCATGACCCGCGATCCGCAGCGGCAGGCCGAACTGGGGCGCTGGGGCGAAGCCAGCGACCGCCAGACCACCGCTGACGCCATGCATGCGGTGATGACCACCGACCTGCGTGACAGCATCGCCTCGATCACCGCACCGACACTGGTGCTGGGCAGCTGGGCCGGCTACCAGCCGATGGGCGGCACCGAGGACAGCACGCGCGCGGTGTTCCAGGCGCAGTACGCGAAACTTCAGGGCGTGCAGATCGCGATGAGCGCGCAGGGGTTCCACTTCCTGATGTGGGATGATCCGCGCTGGCTGCGCGGTCAGGTGCAGGCCTTCCTCGACCACCACCACTGAGTTTCAACACGCCTCGGAATGGACATGCCGGATTCCTCCTCGACGGTACGCTTCTGGCTGCTCAATGCGCTGGTGTGGGTGCTCTATGGCGTTGCCGGAATCGGCCTGCGCCAGGCCTATTTCAGCGATGCCGGAAGCGCAGGCGTGTTGATCACGCTGGGCCTGGCGTTGGCCCTGTTCGGGTGCAGCGGTGCCATCCGTGCGCTGGCGCTGCGTGCCGACTGGTGGGCGCGCGGCACGGCCGGGCTGTTGCTGAGGCTGGCGCTGTCGGTGGCATTGGGCGCGGCAGTGGCGCAGCTGCTGGTGAACATCGCGCTGCACTCGGCGCTGGCCTGGAACTGGGTGAGCCTGGGGCGGAAGACGGCCGACTTCAGCCCCAAGGCGCTGCTGCTCTACTGGTACACCACTGCGGTGATGCTGGCCCTGTGGGCAGCGCTCTGGGCAGGCCTGCACAGCCTGCGCCGGATACGCAGTGCGGACCTGGCGCGCCTGCGTGCCGAGGCCGAGCGCAGCGCGCTGGAGCGCGATGCACTGCGTGCACGGCTCAACCCGCATTTCATGTTCAATGCGCTGAACAACCTGCGTGCGCTGATCCTGGAAGATCCTGAGCGTGCGCGCGACATGGTCACCCGCCTGTCGCGCACGCTGCGCCAGGCGCTGGCACACAACCGCAGCGAGCAGGTCACGCTGGCCGAGGAACTGGCGGTCGTGGACGACTACCTGGCCATCGAGGCAGTCCACTTCGAACAGCGCCTGCAGGTGAACCGGCAGATCGATGCCGACGCCCTGCAGGCACAGCTGCCGGCGATGGCGCTGCAGCTGCTGGTGGAAAACGCGATCAAGCATGGCATCGCCAGCCGCCCGGGCGGCGGCGGGATAGAGATCCGGGCCACGCTGGACAATGACGTACTGCGCCTGCAGGTGGACAATCCGCTGGGCGGCGCCAACGAGCCCACCCATGGCCATGGCGTCGGCCTTGCCTACCTGCGTGCGCAGCTTGGCACGCAGGGGAGTTTCATGTTGCAGCCGGTCGGCGACCGCATGCAGGCCCTGCTGGAGATTCCGCAATGAGTGGCGTGCTGCGTGTGTTGATCGTTGATGATGCACGGCTGGCGCGGCAGGAGCTGCGCACGCTGTTGTCGGCGCTGCCATGGGTGCAGTGCGTGGGCGAGGCCGACGATGTGCCCGCTGCACGCGAGGCGATCGCCACACTGGCGCCGGACCTGGTGCTGCTGGATGTGCAGATGCCCTCCGGCAGCGGCTTCGATGTGCTGGATGGGCTGGAGACGGTGCCGGCGGTGGTCTTCGTTACCGCCTACGACACCTACGCGGTGCGCGCCTTCCAGGCCAACGCGCTGGACTATCTGGTGAAGCCGGTCGAGGCGCCGCGCTTGCTGGAAGCGTTGCAGCGGGCGCGCCAGCGCGAGGTGGTGGCGGGCGAAACGCCGGAGCCGCGCAGCACGCTGGGCGCGCAGGACCAGGTGTTCGTGCGCGAGGGCGAACGCTGCTGGTTCGTCTCGGTCTCGGAGATCCGTCGGCTGCTGGTGGATGGCAACTACACACGGCTATGGTTCCGCGACCAGAACGCCCTGCTGACCCGCAGCCTGAGCGCGCTGGAAGCACGCCTGCCGCCGGAGTTGTTCTTCCGCGCCAACCGCAACACGCTGGTCAACCTGCGCCGCATTCGTGGCGTGACGCCCAGCATTGCAGATGGCTACGACCTGACGCTGGACGACGGCAGCGAGGTGGAGGTATCGCGGCGGCAGGCACGTGAACTGCGCGAACGGATGGCGTTGTAGGGGCTGCCAGCAGTTACCCTGTGCAGCAGAACTCCTGATCACACCTGCGCCATGTCCATCGTCCTCACCGATTTCGCCCGTCCCCGCCTGTTCCCGCGCGTGCCGCGCGGCAACACCATCCAGGACTGCACTGCCGAGCAGTTCGAGGCGCACCTCAATGCGCAGGCGCCGCTGAAGGTACTCGACGGCTACGCCCCGTTCTGCAAGCTGTTCGTCTACGAGAACTGGACCAGCACGCGCTGCCTGACGGTGCCGGTCACCGAGGCCAACCGCCACCTGCTGCGCAGTGGTTACGAAGCGCGCAACCGCGAGGAATTGCCGGTGCTGGTGCGTTGGTTCGAGGGCGTGGAATCGCCGCGTGCGAACTACCTGGTGGTGATCCTGTACAGCGCCGAGCAGCTGGCCAGGGAAGGTTCGCCGATCGAGGCCGACTGGGGCATCGTCGGCTGCATCTACACCGCCGAACCGGAAGAGGTGCCAATGGCGCCGATCACGATGATGCGCAATGCGCTGGGCGTGGAGGAGGGCGGCTCCGGCGTGCCGCTGGACCGTGAGGCGTACCGGCGTTCTGTCGAGTTCTGGGAGAACAACGCGAACTGGCGGCCGTGAGCAATATTTGCCATCCACGCATCGCGTGAATGTGCGGACCGCAGTAGAGCCACGCCATGCGTGGCTGCTTGGCCTTCAGGCACCTTTCCATTCCCACCACGGGTAATGGTACTCGCGGTCGATGGCCTGCCAATGCTGGCCGCATTGCGTGCAGGCAACGGTGTGGCAATCGCCCCAACCATCCTCGGCCTCCTGCAACGAGAGCAGCTGCATCTGCCCTTGTTCGATCAGGCGACGCGGATCGAAGAATGGGTAGCCGGGGTTGAGCGCACACAGGCATCCCTTACGCGCCTGCCAGTAGCGTAGCCGTTGCAGGCCCGCCTTGAGGTGTGCCTGGTTGCTGATCAGCATGCCGCCCAAGGCGATGCCCTCGCAGCTGCGTTCGATCAGGTCGACATGTGTGGCCAACGCGTCCAACGATGAGGCACTGAACAGCCGTGCGACGCTACGTGCGGCATCGGTGATGCGTGTTGCGTCGCGCGACAGCAGGTCCTGCAACAGCACATCGGCCTGTGCATCGTCGAGACGGGGTATCCGCGCTGCAGACCAGGGCCAGCGCATCAGCGAGACTTGCCGATGGCAGCGTAGTGGCCGGCGGTGAGGCGCAGCAGGTCAGCCGGCGCCAGTTCCACTTCCACGCCGCGGCGACCGGCGCTGACATGCAGCGCGGGCAATGCCTGAGCGCTGGCATCCAGGAAGGTGCGCAGGCGCTTCTTCTGCCCGAGCGGGCTGATGCCACCGACCAGGTAACCAGTCGCGCGCTGCGCGGCATCGGCGGCGGCCATCTCGCACTTCTTGCAGCCGGCCGCTTCGGCCAGCGCCTTCAGGTCCAGCTGGCCGGCCACCGGCACGATCGCCACCAGCAGTTCGTGTGCCTCGGTGCTGGCCAGCAGGGTCTTGAACACCTGGGCCGGATCGAGGCCGAGCTTGTCCACGGCTTCGCCGCCATAGGATTCGGCGTGGGCGTCGTGCACGTAGCTGCGCACGGTGTGGGCGATCTTCTCGCGCTTGAGCAGGTTGATGGCCGGGGTCATGCAGGCATCGTAGCGCGCGCTGGTCGCGTTGCCTTGACCGAAGCTACTGCCGGAGCATCCACGCATGGCGTGGATCTACCAGTGGGGACTGGATGCGGGGTGTACGACCACACGCCAACGCAGAACGGGCGCCCGAAGGCGCCCGTCCGTGTCGCATGCACCGGTAGTGCCGGCCGCTGTCCGGCACCCTGCAGGCATCAGTAGCGATAGTGGTCCGGCTTGAACGGGCCTTCCACCGGCACGCCGATGTAGTCGGCCTGTTCCTGGGTCAGGGTGGTGAGCTTCACGCCGATCTTTTCCAGGTGCAGGCGCGCCACTTCCTCGTCCAGCTTCTTCGGCAGCAGGTACACCTTCTTCTCGTAGCTGTCCTTGTTCGCCCACAGGTCGATCTGTGCCAGGGTCTGGTTGGCGAAGCTGTTGGACATCACGAAGCTCGGGTGGCCGGTGGCGCAGCCCAGGTTCACCAGGCGGCCTTCGGCCAGCAGGAAGATCGCGTTGCCGTTCGGGAAGATGTACTTGTCCACCTGCGGCTTGATGTTGACGTGCTTGATGCCCGGGTAGGACACCAGTGCGTCGACCTGGATCTCGTTGTCGAAGTGGCCGATGTTGCAGACGATGGCCTGGTCCTTCATCGCGCTCAGGTGCTCGATGCGGATGATGTCGCGGTTGCCGGTGGTGGTGACGTACAGGTCGGCACGGCCCAGGGTCGATTCGATGGTGTTGACTTCATAGCCTTCCATCGCCGCCTGCAGGGCGCAGATCGGGTCGATCTCGGTGACGATCACGCGCGCACCGTAGGCACGCAGCGAGGCCGCGCAGCCCTTGCCGACGTCGCCGTAGCCGCAGACCACGGCCACCTTGCCGGCCAGCATCACGTCCATCGCGCGCTTCAGGCCGTCGGCCAGCGACTCGCGGCAGCCGTACAGGTTGTCGAACTTGCTCTTGGTGACCGAGTCGTTGACGTTGATCGCCGGGATCAGCAGGGTGCCGGCCTGGGCCAGCTGGTACAGGCGATGCACGCCGGTGGTGGTCTCCTCGGAGACACCCTTCCAGTCCTTGACCACGCGGCCCCAGTAACCGGGGCGCTCCTTGGCCACGCGCTTGAGCAGGTTCTTGATGACCTGTTCTTCGTGCGAGGCGGAGGCGGTGTTGACCCAGTCGCTGCCGTTTTCCAGCTCGTAGCCCTTGTGGATCAGCAGGGTCACGTCACCGCCGTCGTCCACCACCAGCTCCGGGCCGGTCAGGGTGCCATCGGCCAGGGTGAAGGTCAGCGCGTCCAGGGTGCAGTCCCAGTACTCTTCCAGGGTCTCGCCCTTCCAGGCAAACACCGGGGTGCCGGTGGCGGCAATGGCGGCGGCCGCGTGGTCCTGGGTCGAGAAGATGTTGCACGAGGCCCAGCGCACGTCGGCGCCGATGTCCTTCAGGGTCTCGATCAGCACCGCGGTCTGGATGGTCATGTGCAGCGACCCGGTCACGCGCACGCCCTTCAGCGGCAGCTCGGCCTGGTACTTGCGGCGGATCGACATCAGGCCCGGCATTTCGTGCTCGGCGATGTCCAGTTCCTTGCGGCCCCAGTCGGCCAGCGTGATATCGCGGATCTTGTAGTCACCTTCGGTGGAGAAGGTCTTGGCAACAGCGTTCATTCGTGTGCTCCGGTTGTGGACGAGCGGTTGCTCGAATCTAGCCGGGCGCCGTTGTTACAAAGCCACCTTACCGAGCCTGGCCGGGCCTCGTGGGATCCGGTCGCAGCGCCCCTCGGCAGGGGAGAACCCCATTATATCGCGGCCCCGGCATGACATCGGCATGACCCAACCATCGGCAGATGGGGCCGCTCGCACGGCCTGTTAAGGTCGGTGTTTTCACGCATCACACAGGTGGAACGATGAGCATGCACGCGCGCCGCACACGGCGCTGGACCGGCCTGGTCCTGTCGATGGGGCTGCTGGCGGTGGCCCCGCTGGCCTGGGCGGCCGCCTCGCAGCCAGCTCCGGCGCAGGCGCAGGGCGTCAATGGCTACGAACTGCCATCGGCCGCACTGCAGGCAGTGGTCGACGCCCCGCGCGCGCCGTCGCTGTTCCTGTCGCCGCGCCGCGACGTGGCCGCGATGATGCAGATGCCGTCGCTGCCTTCGATCCAGGTGGTGGCGCAGCCGGAACTGAAGCTGGCTGGCCTGCGCATCAACCCTCGCACGTTCTCCGACAGCCGCTTCAGCTTCGGCGAGAAGCTGTGGCTGATGAACGTGGCCGACGGCAAGGAGCGGCAGATCAGCGGCCTGCCGGCCAAGCTGTCGATCGCCAGTGTGATGTGGTCGCCGGACCAGAAGTGGCTGGCCTTCAACCAGGTCGACGCTGCCAGTGGCGCCAATGAACTGTGGCTGGTGGACGTGGCCGGCGGCAGTGCCCGTCGCCTGGTTGCCGGCCTGAACACGGTGATCGGCAGCGGCTACCAGTGGCTGCCGGACAGCCGCGGCCTGGTGGTGTTCACCCGCCCGGCCAACCTCGGTGCGGCCCCGCCCGCCGATGGCATTCCGACCGGCCCGGCCGTGCAGCAGACCAGCCAGGGCGGCGGCGTGGTGTCGATCCGTACCTACCAGGACCTGCTGAAGAACGAGGCCGACGCACGCCAGTTCGACTACTACGCCACTACCCAGCCAATGGAAGTCGGCCTGGATGGCAGCACCCGCGCGATCGGCGCGGCCGGCATCTTCATGGGCTTCTCGGTGTCGCCGGATGGCCGCCTCGTGCTGCGCCAGCCGGTGCAGCGCCCGTACTCCTACGTGGTGCCGGTGAGCAGTTTCCCGCGCCGCATCGAAGTGATCGACCGTGCCAGCGGCAAGCTGGTGCACACCGTCGCCGTTCGCCCGCTGGTGGAAGGGCTGCCGACCGGCAACGATGCCGAAGTGACCGGCGTGCGCGACATCAGCTGGCGCGGTGATGCCGACGCCACCCTGGTCTGGGCCGAAGCGCAGGACGGCGGCGACCCGAACAGGGACGCCAAGGTGCGCGATGCGGTGCTGATGCAGGCCGCGCCGTTCGACAAACCGCCGGTCACCCTGGCCCAGCTTGGCAGCCGCCTGGCCGGCATCAGCTGGGGCCGCGGTGACCTGGCCCTGCTGACCGAATCGTGGTGGAAGACCCGCAGGACCAAGACCTGGCTGATCGCCCCGGACAACGCCGGTGCCGAGCCGCGCCTGCTGTGGGATCGTGACGCGCAGGACCGCTATTCCGATCCGGGCCGGCCGCTGCTGGCCAGTGACGAGCGGGGTCGTTCGCTGCTGCAGACCAGCCCCGATGGCAGCAGCCTGTACCTGGCCGGTGCCGGTGCTTCGCCGGAAGGCGACCGTCCGTTCGTGGACCGCTTCGACATCGCCACGGGCAAGGCAACGCGCCTGTTCCACTCGCAGGCGCCGAGCTATTCGCTGCCGGTGGCGTTGCTGGACGACCAGGCCAGCTCGCTGCTGCTGAGCCGCGAGAGCCCGGATGAGCCGGCCAACTTCTACGTGCAGTCGCTGGCCGATGCCGGTGCTGCACCGCGCGCGCTGACCCATTTCGCGCACCCGCTGCCGCAGTTGAAGGGCGTGCAGAAGGAGCAGATCCGCTACAAGCGCAAGGATGGGGTCGACCTGACCGCGACCCTGCTGCTGCCGCCGGGCTACGACCCCAAGCGGGACGGCCCGCGGCCGCTGCTGATGTGGGCCTACCCGGGTGAGTTCAAGAGCGCGGCTGCGGCCAGCCAGGTGACCGATTCGCCGTACCGCTTCAACGCGGTCAGCTACTGGGGCCCGCAGGCGTTCCTGGCCAAGGGCTATGTGGTGCTGGCCAGCCCGTCGATGCCGATCATCGGTGAGGGCGCCAAGGAGCCGAACGACACCTACATCGAACAGCTGGTGGCCAACGCGCAGGCAGCGGTGGATGAGGTGGTGCGCCGTGGCGTGACCGATCGCGATCACATCGCCATCGGCGGCCATTCCTACGGTGCGTTCATGACCGCCAACCTGCTGGCACACACCCGCCTGTTCAAGGCCGGCATCGCCCGCAGCGGCGCCTACAACCGCACGCTCACCCCGTTCGGCTTCCAGGCCGAGGAACGCAACTACTGGCAGGCACAGGAGGTCTACCAGAAGATGGCGCCTTTCAACTACGCCGACAGGATCAAGGATCCGATCCTCTTCATCCACGGCGTGGACGACAACAACTCCGGCACCTTCCCGATCCAGAGCGAGCGCATGTTCGCCGCGGTGAAGGGCCTGGGTGGCACCGCGCGGCTGGTGATGCTGCCCAACGAATCGCATGCCTACCGCGCACGCGAATCGATCATGACCATGCTGGCCGAGAGCGAGCGCTGGCTGGAGCAGACCATTGGCCCGGCCGAGCAGGGCAAGGCGAAGAAGAAGCGCTGATACGTGCATGAGGGTGGCCGCTGCAACAGCGGCCGCCTGTGCGGCTGCGCCGCCGCCCGAGCATGGGCTCGGGCGCTACACGGTGTCACGCGCCATGACGCTTGTAGAGCCGAGCCCATGCTCGGCTGCGTCCGCCATGGATACGTGCAGATGAAACCATTTTTGCATCGCAGCACGCTGCCCGTTCTGGTTTAGGCTTGGGGTCTGGATCCGTTGACCGAGGCCTGTGCGTCGCCGATGAACGAGTACCGCAGCAGCATCGAGTTTGCTTCTCCCGATCTTCCGCTTCGCGATGACGTGCGCCGGCTCGGCGCGCTGGTCGGCGACCTGCTGGTTGAACAGGTCTCCGCCGCGTTTCTCGACGATGTCGAGGACGTGCGCACCCGCGCCATCGCCCGTCGCGAGAACCAGGCGGCGTTGTCCGAGCTTGCCGATGGCCTGGCCGGACGCACGCCGCAGCAGGCCGAGACCATGGTGCGGGCGTTCAGCACCTATTTCCAGGTGGTCAACATTGCCGAGCGCGTGCATCGCATCCGCCGCCGCCGTGACTACCAGCGTGCCGGTACCGCAGGGGCGCAGCCCGATGGCCTGCAGGATGCGCTGCAGCACCTGAAGGCGCAGGGCGTGACGCTGGACGAGCTGGCGCAATGGCTGCCGCGCATCGACATCGAACCGGTGTTTACCGCGCACCCGACCGAAGCGGTGCGCCGCGCGCTGCTGGAGAAAGAGCAGCTGATGGTGGCCAGCCTGGTCGACAACCTTGATGGCCAGCGCACGCCGGGGGAAGCGGCCGCCGATGCCGCGCGCTTCCGCATGGCGCTGACCGCTTCGTGGCAGACCACCGATTCCTCGCCGGTGCGGCCCACCGTGGACGACGAGCGCGAGCACGTCGGCTTTTATCTGGTACAGGTGCTGTACCGGGTGATCCCGGTGCTGTACGAATCGCTGCAGCAGGCGCTGCGCGATACCTTCGGCGAAGAACTGCCCCTGCCGCGCCTGCTGCGCTTCGGCACCTGGGTGGGCGGCGACATGGACGGCAACCCGAACGTGGATGCCACCACCATCCGCAACACGCTGGATGCACAGCGGCGGGCAGTGCTGGGGCGCTACCAGAAGGAACTGCTGCAGCTGGCCAGCCTGCTCAGCCAGTCTACCGAGCGGGTGGGTGTGAGTGATGCGTTGCAGGCACGCGTGGCGCAGTATCAGCAGCTGCTGCCGCAGGTGCAGTCGCGCCCGCGCCATGCCGACATGCCGTACCGCCTGCTCAACGACCGCATGCGCGCACGCCTGCAGGCCACGCTGGATGATGGCAGCGGCGCCTACGCCGGCCCCGCCGAACTGATCGACGATCTGCAGCTGATTCTCGACAGCCTGCGCGCCAATCGCGGCGAACATGCCGGCGGCTTTGCCGTGCAGCGTCTGCTGTGGCGGGTGAAGACGTTCGGCTTCCATCTGGCGCGGCTGGATGTGCGCCAGGAATCGAGCGTGCATGCGCGTGCGCTGGCCACGGTGCTGGGCAGTGACGTAGCGTGGGACGATCTCGGTGCCGTGGGGCGTGCGCGCCTGCTGGCGCCGCATGCGAGTGGTGACACGCCGTTGCCGAAGGGCGACGACGAAGGCAACCAGCGGCTGGATGCGGTGTTTGCCGCGCTGGCTGATGCACGCGCACGCCATGGCGGCGATGCACTGGGCAGTTACATCATTTCGATGGCGCACGACCGCAGCGACGTGCTGGCGGTACTGGCGCTGGCGCGGCGCGGTGGCCTGGTCGACGCCGATGACACGGTGCCGCTGGACATCGCGCCGCTGTTTGAAACCGTGGATGACCTCAAGCGCGGCACCGCCACGCTGCGCGACCTGCTGGACGACCCGGTGTACCGCACCCATCTGCGCGCGCGCGGCGACGTGCAGATGGTGATGCTCGGCTACTCGGACAGCAGCAAGGACGGTGGCATCGCCGCCTCGCGCTGGGGCCTGCAGCGCGCGCAGGTGGAACTGCTGGAGGTGGCGGCCGAGGCGGGCATCCGCCTGACCTTCTTCCATGGCCGTGGCGGCTCGATCAGCCGTGGCGGTGGGAAGACCACGCACGCGGTGGATGCTTCACCGCGCGGCAGCATCGATGGCCGCCTGCGGGTGACCGAGCAGGGCGAAGTGATCCATCGCAAATATGGCATCCGCGCGCTGGCCCTGCGCTCGCTGGAACAGGCCACCGGTGCGGTGCTGCGCGCCAGCCTGCGCCCGCGTGCCGCCGAGCCGCGCGAGGATGCGTGGCGGCCGGTGATGGACGCGGTGTCATCGGCCAGCAGCGAGGTGTATCGCGCCTTCGTTGGCCAGGCCGGCTTCATGGACTACTTCCGTACCGCCACACCCATCGACGTGATCGAGCGGATGACGCTGGGCTCGCGTCCTTCGCGCCGGCTCGGCCAGGATGCGGCACTGGGCAACCTGCGTGCGATTCCCTGGGTGTTTGCCTGGAGCCAGGCGCGTGCCGTCATTCCCGGCTGGTACGGCGTGGGCAGCGGCCTGCAGGCGGCGGTGGACGCTGGCCATGAAGAGACCCTGCGCGAAATGGCGCGTGACTGGCCGTTCTTCCGCACCTTCCTGGACGACATCGCGATGGTGCTGTCCAAGGGTGATATCACCATCGCCGAGCAGTTCTCGCTGTTGTCTGGCGACCTGCACGGGCGCTTCTTCCCGCAGGTACAGCGCGAACTGGAACTTACCCGGCACTGGCTGCTGGCGCTGATGGACCAGAAGACGCTGCTGGACCATGATGCGCGGCTGGCGCTGTCGATCCGCCTGCGCAATCCCTACGTCGATCCGATCAGCGTGCTGCAGGTGGATCTGCTGCAGCGCTGGCGGGCCAGCGGGCGCGAGGATGACGAGCTGCTGCGCGCGCTGGTGGCGTGCGTGAACGGCGTTTCGCAGGGGGTGCAGAACACGGGTTGATGCGTATCCGCCGGGCATGGCCCGGCGCTACCTGCCTCGGTGGGTGCGGGGCGTGCCCCGCACGCCCTCACTCCTCCGGCGACGGAGGATTCGATGCCAGCAGTTCCAGGTGGCGCTGTTCCATTTCCTGGCGCAGTTGGCGGCGGATCAGCGCTGCGGCCTGGCGGCGCTTCTCGTCCGAGGTGACCGGCTGCAATGTTGGCACCGGCGTCGGCCGGCCTTCCTCATCCACGGCCACCATCGTGAAGAAACAGCTGTTGGCGTGGCGCACGCTGCGCTTGAGGATGTCTTCGGCCACCACCTTGATGCCGATCTCCATCGACGAGGTGCCGGTATGGTTCACCGAGGCCAGGAAGGTGACCAGCTCGCCCACCGCGATGGGCTGGCGGAACATCACCTGGTCCACCGACAGGGTGACCACATAGCTGCCGGCGTAGCGGCTGGCACAGGCGTAGGCCACCTGATCAAGCAGGCGCAGGATGGCGCCACCGTGGACCTTGCCGGAGAAATTGGCCATGTCCGGCGACATCAGCACGGTCATGGACAGCTGGTGGGTTTTCAGTTCGGTCGACATGGACCGATTGTATCGGCGTGGCGTAGCTCTTGTAGAGCCGAGCCCATGCTCGGCTGCTCTTGTCGCAAGAAAAAGAAAGCCGAGCATGGGCTCGGCTCTACAGAACGCAGAAGGGCCGCGTGAGCGGCCCTTCGTGTTTCTTACTTCAGCTTCGCATCGGCGCGCAGGGCGGCGGCGCGGTCGGTCTTCTCCCAGGAGAAGGCCGTGGCGTTGACGGTCTCGCCTTCGCCGTTGAGGTAGCTGAACTCCTTCGGCTTGCGGCCGAAGTGGCCGTAGGCCGCAGTCTGCTGGTACATCGGGTGGATCAGGTCCAGCATCTTGATGATGCCGTACGGGCGCAGGTCGAAGTGCTTGCGGATCAGCTTCTCGATCTTGTCATCGCTGATCTTGCCGGTGCCGAAGGTGGTGACCGAGATCGAGGTCGGCTCGGCCACGCCGATGGCGTAGGAGACCTGCACTTCGCAGCGGTCGGCCAGGCCGGCAGCAACCACGTTCTTGGCGACGTAGCGGGCCGCGTAGGCAGCCGAACGGTCGACCTTGGACGGGTCCTTGCCGGAGAACGCGCCACCACCGTGACGGGCCCAGCCGCCGTAGGTGTCGACGATGATCTTGCGGCCGGTCAGGCCACAGTCGCCCACCGGGCCGCCGATCTCGAACTTGCCGGTCGGGTTGATGTGGAACTTGGTACCCTTGTGCAGCCACTTGGCCGGCAGCACCGGCTTGATGATTTCTTCGCGGACGGCCTCGATGAGGTCCTTCTGCTTGATGCCCGGGGCGTGCTGGGTCGACAGGACCACGGCGTCGATGGCCGAGACCACGCCGTTTTCATAGCGCAGGGTGACCTGGCTCTTGGCGTCCGGGCGCAGCCACGACAGCGGCGAGTTCTTCTTCTTGCGGATCTTGGCCTGCTGCTCGACCAGGCGGTGCGACAGGTGGATCGCGGCCGGCATGTAGCTGTCGGTCTCGTTGGTGGCATAGCCGAACATCAGGCCCTGGTCGCCAGCGCCCATTTCTTCCGGCTTCTTGCGGTCCACGCCCTGGGCGATGTGCGGCGACTGCTTGCCGATCAGGTTCAGCACGCCGCAGGTGGCGCCGTCGAAGCCGACGTCGGAGCTGTCGTAGCCGATGTCCGTGATGACCTTGCGGGTCAGCGCTTCCAGGTCGATCCAGGCGCTGGTGGTGATTTCACCGGCCACGATGGCAACGCCGGTCTTGACCATGGTCTCGCAGGCCACGCGGGCACGCTGGTCCTGGGTCAGGATCGCGTCCAGCACCGCATCGGAGATCTGGTCGGCAACCTTGTCCGGATGGCCTTCAGAGACCGACTCGGAGGTGAAGAGATAGCTGGACATCAGGCGTAATATCCCTTGATTCGGATGGAAAGATGGGCGCGCATGATACACGGGGTGCGCCGCCTGTGCATTGTGAACCGGTACCGGTTGCCGGTGGTTAAGCCCGCGTAGGCCTGGCAAGGGCCGTCGTGACGGGATTGGGGCCCGGCCTCGAGGCCCAGTGTTCCACCAGCGTGACGACGGACGGGGCTGTCCAACCCCGGACCACGCAGGCCGCGACCCTGCCGGGCCGGCCGTCATCGTTCTGCCCCGAAACCGCCATCTGGCTGCCGCCTGCCGGGCGCAGGCTGTCGGCCAATCCGGCCGCCGGGCATGAGTGGATCCGCCATGCAGGAACTCGAACAGCGTCTCCAGCAACGCTTCCCCGATTGGTTCCATGGCCGTCGTGGCCAGCTGGCACGGCCGCTGCTGCGCAGCGTCGGTCGCTGGTCGCGGTTGGACCAGATCGAGGCCTTCCTGAAGCGCAGTGCAGGGTTGCGCGGATTCGGCTTCGTCGCCGCCGCCCTGGAATTCGTCGATGGCCAGTACCAGGTGGATCCGGCCGCGCTGGCGAAGATCCCGGCCACCGGCCGCCTGCTGATTGTTGCCAATCATCCGTCCGGGGCGCTGGACGCGCTGGCGCTGCTGGACGCGGTCGGCCGCATCCGCCGTGACGTGCGGATCGTGGCGAACGATCTGTTGGGGGCTATCGCGCCACTGCAGGATCTGCTGTTGCCGGTGCGCATCCTTGGCGGCAAGGCCCAGCGCGGCAGTCTGCACGCGGTGGAGGAGGCGCTGGCCGCCGAGCAGTGCGTGATCGTGTTCCCGGCCGGCGAGGTCTCGCGCCTCTCGCTGCGAGGCATCCGCGATGGTCGCTGGCAGCGCGGGTTCGTGCGCTTTGCCCGCGCCGCCGGGGCGCCGGTGCTGCCAGTGCGGGTGGAAGCGCGCAACTCAGCGCTGTTCTACGGCGCATCAACCCTGTTCAAGCCGGCCGGCACCGCGCTGCTGGCACGCGAGATGTTCACCCGTCGTGGCCGCCCGCTGCGGCTGAGCATCGGCGAGCCGATGCGGCTGGGCGATGGCGGTGACCCGGGCGCACAGCTGCTGGCGGTACGCCGCGCGCTGTATGCGCTGGGCCGCAATGGCGCGGCCGGCAATGCCGCTGCCTGCGCAGGCCCTGAGCCGCTGGCCGCCCCGGTGCCCCCTTCGCAGGTCGCTGCAGGGATTGCCGCAGCGACCCAGCTGGGCCAGACCGCCGATGGCAAGCAGATTCTGCTGGCCACCTGTACTGCCGATTCGCCGCTGCTGCTGGAGCTGGGCCGCCTGCGCGAACTGACCTTCCGCCAGGTGGGCGAGGGCACCGGGCGCAGCCGTGACCTCGACAACTACGACCCGCAGTACGAGCACATCGTGATCTGGGACGCCGCCGCGCAGCGCATCGCCGGCGCGTACCGGATCATGCGCGGCGCCCACGCACTGGCCCGGCACGGCCTGTCCGGGCTCTACAGCGCGTCGCTGTTCCGCTATTCCGACGATGCCATCACCCACATCGCCGAGGGCCTGGAACTGGGCCGCAGCTTCGTGGTGCCCGACTACTGGGGCAGCCGCAGCCTGGACTATCTGTGGCAGGGCATCGGCGCCTACCTGCAGTGCCGGCCGGGCATCCGCTACCTGTTCGGCGCCGTGTCGATCAGCGCGGCGCTACCGCGTGAAGCGCGCGAGCAGCTGGTGGCGTACTACCAGCGCTATTACAGCGGTACCGCTGGCCTGGCCGAATCGAACCGCCCGTTCCAGTACTTCGCCGCACCGCCCAGTTTCGGTGAGCTGGATGCAGGCGCCGCGTTCGAGGTGCTCAAGGCCAACCTGGCTGCGCTCGGTACCGGCGTACCCACGCTGTACCGCCAGTACACCGATCTGTGTGAACCCGGTGGTGCCCGCTTCCTCGCCTTCGGTGTCGACCCGGACTTCAGCGATTCGATCGACGGCCTGATCGAAGTGGACCTGTGTGCGATCCGGCCGAACAAGCGCAAACGCTACCTGCGCGACGCGGGGACGCCGGCATGAGCGCGCTGGCGAACCTGTCGCCGCACCGGCGCGCAGTGTTCGTCTCCGATGTGCATCTGGGTTCACGTCATTGCCATGCCACCGAGCTGGCACGGTTCCTCTTGCAGCTGCGTTGCGAACGGTTGTACCTGGTCGGCGACATCATCGACCTGTGGTGGATGGCGCATCGCCGGGCCAATTGGCGGCAGTCACACAGCGAAGTCATCCAGGCCCTGCATGCATTGCGCCGTGCGGGTACCGAGATCATCTACATCCCCGGCAACCACGATGCCTCGCTGCGCCAGGTCTGTGGGCTGATGCTGCCGGCGATGCAGGTGCGCCGCCGCGCCATCCACGTGACCGCCCATGGCCGCCGGCTGCTGGTCGCGCATGGGGACGAGTACGACGGCGTGACCCACTTCGGTGGCCTGCAGGAGAAATTCGGCGATTGGCTGTACTACCGCATCCTGACCGGCAACCAGGCGCTGAACGCGGTGCGGCGGCTGCTGGGCATGCGCTACTGGTCATTGTCTGAATTCCTGAAGAAGCGCAGCGGCGCCGCCGAACGCTACATCGAGCGCTTCGTGCAGGCCGGGCTGGACGATGTCCGCCGTCGCGGGCTGGATGGCATCGTCTGTGGCCACATCCACCGAGCTGCGTTGACTGAACGCGATGGCCTGGTCTACGCGAACGACGGCGACTGGGTGGAAAGCCTGACCGCGCTGGCCGAAGACCATGATGGCGCGCTGCGCCTGCTGGACCACAACGGCCAGACGCTGGCGGAGCTGCCGGGCGCACGCATGTCGCAGGCGGCGTAACCCGCCCGCGTCTGTACCCTTGTAGAGCCGAGCCCATGCTCGGCTGCCGTTACACGCAATGAAGAGCAGCCGAGCATGGGCTCGGCTCTACATGCACCGCCCGCAAGCCGCTAGCATCGGCCCATGGACTCCCTGACCCAGATCGTGCTCGGTGGCGCCGTCGCTGCTGCCATCGCCCCGCCTGGCCACCGCCGCGCGGCCCTGCTGGCCGGTGCCGCGCTTGGCACCCTGCCGGACCTCGACGCCCTGTGGCTCGGTTTCACCGCAGCCGATCCGGTGGCGAACATGATCGAGCACCGCAGTTTCAGTCATTCGCTGCTGGTGCTGCCCTGGGTGGCCGCATTGATCTGGTGGCTGTTCAAGCGCTTCGGCAATGGCCGCGTCGCGCAGTCACCGCTGCGCTGGTTCTGGGCGATCCAGCTGGCGCTGGTCACCCATCCGCTGTTGGATGCGTTCACCGTCTACGGTACCCAGCTGTGGTGGCCGTTGCGGCCACATCCGACCATGGGTTCCAGTGTCTTCATCATCGATCCTGGCTACACGGTATGGCTGCTGCTGGGCTGCGTGCTGGCCTGGTTTGGTCGCGCCCGGTCCTGGGTGGGCAAGGTGCTGGGCGTGGCGCTGCTGATCAGCAGTGGCTACCTGGGCTGGGGCCTGATCGCCAAGGCACAGGTCGACCGTGCCGCGCAGCAGAGCCTGTCCGCGATGGGCCTGGGCGATGCGCCGCGCTTCTCGGTGCCGATGCCGTTCAACACCCTGCTGTGGCGGGTGGTGGCGATGACGCCCAACGGCTACGTGGTGGGTGATCGCTCGCTGGTGGCCGACCACGGGCCGATGCGGTTCGAAGGCCATGCGTCCAACGTGCAGGCCTTGCGCGAAGCGGGGGGCATTCCGGCAGTGCGGCGCCTGCAGTGGTTCAACCGTGGCTTCATGCGTGCGCAGGTCGTGGACGGCCGGCTGGTGCTGAGCGACCTGCGCATGGGGCTGGAGCCGGACTACACCTTCAATTTCGTCGTGGCCGAGCAGGCCGACGGGCAGTGGCGGGCAATTGTTCCCGAGCAGGTGCGCGTGGACTACAGCAGTCCCGCCGCGCGTGCCGACGCCGGTCGCCGCCTGGCGGCGATGTGGCAGCGGATCTGGCAGGAGCCGGCGGCGGCGCCGGGCGCGGCCGACCACACCGCCGTGCATTGATCAGTGGATCCACGCATGGCGTGGCTCTGCGGCCTCGATCGGCAGCAGAACACCGGATCAATACACCGTGGCGCGGCCCTGGACGAACGAATAGAAGAACACCGCATTCGGGTCGTTCTGCACCAGGCGGAACTCGCGGCGCATGCCTTCCACGGTTTCCTCGTCCACCGAGCCGGCCTGCAGCAGCTGGTCGGCCGCCGACAGCAGCAGCTGCTCCCAGAACGCGATCATCGTCTTGCGGCGCGCCGGTTCACGGTTGTCCAGGTGGATGGTCTTGATCTCGGTGTGCACGTCGCGGAAGCCGCCGGCCAGGAGCAGGTTGCCCAGCTTGGCGCCGACGAACGGGTCGCCACCATGGTCGTACTGGAAATCGTTGAACGCCATCCAGTAGCGCCAGATGTGCGGCGAATACGGATCGAGCAGGAAAGAGGCGTTCATCACCTCGGTGATGTACACCGGCGAACCCGGTGCCAGCACGCGGCGCACTTCGCTGAGTACGCGCGCCGGTGACGGCACGTGTTCCAGCACCCAGCACAGGAACGCGGAGTCGAAGCTGCGGGCCTCGAACGGCAGCTCGCCGGCATCGGCCTGCTGCAGGGTGTAGCGGTCGCTGCACCATGGCGTACGCGCCAGGTTTTCGCGTGCGGTAGCCAGCTGCGCTTCGCTCAGGTCCACGCCGGTCACGTGCAGCTCGGGAAAGCGGCGCAGCAGGATCTCGGTCTGTGCACCAACGCCACTGCCGACTTCCAGCAGGCGCCGCGCGCCGCTGTAGTCGATCTGGCCGAAGATGCTCGATTCCAGCAGCCGGGCCTGGGTCATGAGGCGCTGCTGCTCGGTGCCGGAAAACCCGTGGAGGTAGGTGGGAGAGGAGATCGGCGGGGTCATGGAGGCGGGCTCTCGGAGTTCAATTCGGTCGAGCAGGCTCGACGTTGCGACGCGGCAGGGCGGTCAGGCGGCCGAAGGCAGCGCCGGTTCCCCGGCGATCAGGCGGTCGAAGTACTCGGTGGTCAGCGCGATCTGGCTCTGTGGGTCTTCGGCACGGTTGACCACGGCGCGGAAGGCGGCGTTCTCCGGCCGGTCCTTGGCATACCAGCCCAAGTGCTTGCGCGCGATGCGCACGCCCTGCGGCTCGCCATAGAACGCATGCAGCGCATGCAGGTGGCCGAGCAGGATGTCGCGCACTTCCGCCAACGACGGCGGTGGCAGTTCGTCGCCGGTGGCCAGGTAGTGCGCCACCTCGCGGAAGATCCACGGCCGGCCCTGTGCGGAGCGGCCGATCATCACCGCGTCCACGCCGGTTTCCTTCAGCACGTTGGCCGCCTTCTGCGGCGAATCGATATCGCCGTTGGCGATCACCGGAATGCGCAGTGCGGCCTTGATCTCGCCGATGGTGGCGTACTCGGCCTGGCCGGTGTAGTGCTGGTCGCGGGTGCGGCCGTGCACGGCCAGTGCAGCGATACCGCTGTCCTCGGCGATGCGCGCGATCAGCGGGCCATTGCGGTGGTCACAGTCCCAACCGGTGCGGATCTTCAGCGTGACCGGCACGTCCACCGCGTTGACCACGGCTTCGAGGATGCGCGCCACCAACTGCTCGTCGCGCATCAGCGCCGAGCCGGCCCAGGCATTGCACACCTTCTTGGCCGGGCAGCCCATGTTGATGTCGATGATCTGCGCGCCGTGGTCGACGTTGTAGCGCGCGGCCTCGGCCAGCTGCTGCGGCTCGGTCCCGGCGATCTGCACGCTGATCGGTGCCGGTTCGCCGTCATGGTCCATGCGGTGGATCGACTTGCGCGTGGTCCAGAAGCGCGGGTCGCTGATGGTCATTTCCGAGGCGGCCAGGCCCGCGCCCAGCCGTTTGCACAGCAGGCGGAAGGGTTTGTCGGTGACGCCGGCCATGGGCGCCAGCACGACGTTCGGAGCAATGGTGTACGGGCCGATCTGCATGCGCCCATTGTAGGGCGCCGACAGCGACGCGGCCGTATCGGCTGCGCCCCGGTTCAGGCCGATCGGCACCGACCTCATGCCGTACCGGCATCAGCAGATGCTTGACGGTTGCTTCCGCCGCCCCCAAGGGCGGGCGAAGGTGGGCGGCTACCCCAGGCGCTGCCAGGCCTGGCCGGCACCCAGCGCGAAGGCCAGCCCCAGGCTGAGGCAGACCAGTGAACTGACCACCCAGAAGCGCCGGCCGTTGTAGCCGGGCCGCAGCAGCGCCAGCCCGAACCCCATCGCCGCGCGCAGCAGCAACAGCAGGGCGATGCCCGACAGGACCAGACGACTGGCCGGCAGCGGCGAATGCCAGCCCGCAGCGGCCAGTGCGTACAGCGTCCAGGCCACCAGCACGGCCGTAATGCCGGCGGTCATCAGCGGCGGCCACCAGTGCCCCGCATGCGCCAGGCGGACCATGCGCGGGCCGGCACCGAAGTACCTGTACCAAGGAGCGCCAAAGGCGATGCAGCCGATATGCAGCAGCGCCGCAGCGGCACTGCCTGCGGCCGCGACCAGCAACCAGGGGAATCCGTCCATGTCCTGCCCGTGCAAGGAAGCTGCGCGGATCGTGAGCGAGGGGGCAGGATGTGGGCAATGCGACAGGCGGTCGCAGGGGCTGGGCAATGGGCGAAAGAAAGGCCCAGGTGCCTGTGCACCCGGGCCTTGTCATCCACGCGTGGCGTGGAATTACTTGGCTTCGGCGTCGGCCGGGGTGAAGCGCGGCATCGCCGCTGCAGCGCCTTCCTTCTCGGTCGAGCGACCGGCGAACTGGTTGGCAAAGCGCACGTGGCGGGCGAACGGTGCATCGGCCACCTGTGCCAGCGACGCAGCCAGCGCACCGTTGAAGGCATCACCGGCACCGGTGGTGTCGATGGCCTGCACCTGTTCGGCACCGACGCGGTAGTACGGCTGGGTGTCGCCGCGCAGGTTCTCGTCGGCGTGCGAGACGAACACGCCCACCGAACCCAGCGTCACCACCACGGTACCGTTGCCGACCAGCTTGCGGCACAGCGCGTGCAGGCTGGCGCCATCCAGCGCGGCGACGTCGTTGGCGTCCACGCGCTCACCGACATGGCGGCCGAGCAGGGCGGCGAACTCGGTCTCGTTCGGGGTGATCACATCGGCCAGCTTGAGCAGGCCGATGGTCGAGGGCGCGTCGGCCGGCGCGGTGTTGAGCACGGTGGTGACACCGGCCTCGCGGGCCGTGGCCAGCGCCGCTTCGATGGTCTGCACCGGCGATTCCAGCTGCACCAGCACCACCTTGGCACCGGCCAGCAGGGCCTGCTGCTGTTGCAGGAAATCGGTGCCCAGCGCGGCATTGGCGCCGGGGCCGATCACGATCGTGTTGCGGCCACGGGCATCGACGTAGATGCCGGCGGTGCCGGTCGGCTCGCTGCTGGCCTCGGCGATCAGCGCGAAGCCATCGTGCGCAGCCAGTTCGCGCGCAGTGGCGCCACCGGCGTCATCGCCCAACGCACACACGAAGTGGGTGTCCGCACCAGCGCGGCAGGCCGCCACGGCCTGGTTGAAGCCCTTGCCACCGGGGCCGGTGCTGTAGCGGCCGGCAATGGTCGCACCCGGTGCCGGCAGCGTTTCGCACCGCCACACGTGATCGACATTGAAGGAACCGACGACAACGACACTGCTGCTCATAGGAAATCTTTTCTCAACCAGGGGTTCAACTGAAGTGCGTCAGCACGCCGGCGATGGTCGCCGTCATGAAGGTGGCAATGGTACCGCCTAGCACCGCGCGCAGGCCGAACTTGGCCAGGTCGTGGCGGCGCTCCGGCGCCAGGCCACCGATACCGCCGATCTGGATCGCGATCGAGCTGAAGTTGGCGAAGCCGCACAGCGCGTAAGTGGCAATCAGGCGGCCTTCGGCGGACAGGCTCACGCCCGGGATCTGGCCGTTCACGATCTGCGACAGTTCGGTGTAGGCGACGAACTCGTTGATCACGACCTTCTGGCCGATCAGCGAGCCGACGGTGGTGGCGTCGGCCCACGGCGTGCCGATCACCCAGGCGATCGGGGCCAGCAGATAGCCGAAGATGGTCGACAGGTTGGTCGGCTTGCCGATGGCAGCGGCCAGGCCGGTCACTTCGCCCACCCAGGTCAGCGGCGCGTTCAGCAGCGCGATAAGGGCGATGAAGGCCAGCAGCATCGCGCCGATGTTCAGTGCCAGCTTCAGGCCGTCACCGGCGCCGGCAGCGGCGGCATCGATGATGTTGCTGGAGGTCTTTTCGACTTCCATCTTCACCGTGCCGCGGGTCAGCGGGGTGCCGGTTTCCGGAATCAGCAGCTTGGCCACGACCAGGGTGGCCGGGGCCGCCATGATGCTGGCCGCCAGCAGGTGCTTGGCGTAGAAAGCCTGCTGCGCCGGATCGCCGCCGCCCAGCATGCCCACGTAGGCCGCAAGCACGCCGCCGGCGATATGCGCCATGCCGCCGATCATCATGGTCAGCAGTTCGGACTGGGTCATCCTGGCGATGTACGGGCGAACGGTCAGCGGCGCCTCGGTCTGGCCGATGAAGACGCTGGCGCAGACGCTGGTGGTTTCCGCGCCGGACACGCGCATCACCTTGGTGATCGACCAGGCCATCACGCGCACGATCGCCTGCATGACGTTGAGGTGGTACATCACCCCCATCAGCGCCGAGAAGAAGATGATGGTCGGCAGCACCTGGAAGGCGAAGATGAAGCCGTAGTTCTTGGTGTCCATCAACGAGCCGAAGATGAAGCCCGAGCCCTCGTTGACGAAGCTGAGGATCTTGACGAAGCCCTTGCCCAGCGCATCGAACACGTCGCGCCCGCCCGGCACCAGGATCACCAGCGCCGCAAAGGCGATCTGCAGGGTGATACCGGTGGCAACCAGCTTCCAGTCAACTGCACGCTTGTTGTTGGAAAACAACCAGGTGATGCCGATCAGCACCGCCAACCCGAACAGGCCGAAGCCGATCCTGCCCAAACCTTCGACCATGTGAGTGACTCCCCTGGGGCGTCGCGAAAAACGGGAAGCCTAGTGCAGGGCAGGGGCCGGGGCAAGAAAAAGCAGCGTGCGCGCACCCAACGGTACCGATCGGGCCAGCAACGGCAAGGGCTTGCGGCCGGCGGCGGCAGGTAGAATGGAGTTCGATCCCGGCCCGGATGCGGGCCCGCAGCAGGAGATTCGCATGCAATACCGTCGCTTGGGCTCCACCGGCCTGCCGATTTCCGCCCTGTCCTTCGGCGCCTGGGTGACCTTCGGTGACCAGATCCCGCGCGACGAGGCCCGCAACCTGGTGGCGGCCGCCTGGGATCATGGCGTCAACTTCTTCGACAATGCCGAGGGCTATGCCGACGGCCGCGCCGAACAGGTGATGGGCGATGTGATCGCCGACCTGCGCCTGCCGCGCGACGGTTTCTGCGTCTCCAGCAAGGTGTTCTTCGGCAGCGCCAAGGACCCGCGGCCGACCCAGCGCGGCCTGTCGCGCAAGCATGTGACCGATGCCTGCCACGCCGCGCTCAAGCGCCTGCGGGTGGATTACCTGGACCTCTATTACTGCCACCGCCCGGATCCGGACGCACCGGTCGCCGAGACCGTGCATGCCATGGACACCCTGGTGCGGCAGGGCAAGATCCTCTACTGGGGGACCTCGGAGTGGTCGGCCGTGCAGATCCAGCAGGCGCTGGACATCGCGCAGGCGCGCAACCTGCAGGGCCCGTCGGTGGAGCAGCCGCAGTACAACCTGCTGCACCGCGAACGGGTCGAGGTCGAGTACGCGCCGCTGTATGCCGGCGCCGGACTGGGCACCACCATCTTCTCGCCGCTGGCCTCGGGCCTGCTCACCGGCAAGTACGACCAGGGCATTCCGGCCGATGCGCGGCTGGGCCGGGAAGGCATGCAGTGGTTGCAGGACCTGGTGCTGGGTGCCGACGCCGAAGCCCGCCTGGCCCAGGTGCGCCGCTTCAGCGAGGTGGCACGCGCGCTGGGCCAGGCCCCGGCCACGCTGGCCATCGCCTGGTGCCTGCGCAACCCGAACGTCTCCAGCGTGATCCTCGGCGCCAGCCGGGTCAGCCAGCTGCTGCAGAACCTGCAGGCACTGGACGTGCTGGAGCAGGTCGACGCCGCCGGCTGGGCCCAGGTCGAAGCCGTCTTCGCCTGACAGCCCTTTGCGGAGTCGAGCCATGCTCGACTCCGCGCGCAGCGCGGGCGTTTCCTGGCGACGGCGCCAAGAGCAGTCGAGCGTGGCTCGACTCTACAAAGGTGTCGCACTCAATCTTTTGATTGATGGTGTTTATCGAATTTCCGAATTCGATCATTAATCTCATCAATGAAATTGAGAATGGTTGTTGATTGTCAACTGAGAATCATTATCATTTAACTCGTCCCTCGCACGAGTCCAGATGCTCATGAATGCTCAACCTGTACTGCTGCGCCCCGAAACGCTGACCCTCCGCGATCGTCCGGTCCGTGTCGTTCCGCCGGAAGAGGTCATCGACAGCGAAGCCCTGCTCAAGGGCCGTCGTGAAATCCTGATCCAGCACGGCGACCGTTTCTATCGCCTGCGGCACACCAGCAACGACAAGCTGATCCTGACCAAGTAATCGCGGTCTGGTCGCCCGCCTCCCTCCCTCCTGCCGGCAGCGCCGACAGGGTGGGCGACCCGTCCGCTCCCGCTCTCTCCCCCTCGGTCTACCGCGTGCACCTTCCGGGTGCGCCGGTAACCGGGGGTTCCCCTGCCTGACCGAACGAACCCGATGACCCGCCATACCGCCCTTTGCCTTGCTGTCTGGATGGCGCTGCCGCTGTCCGCCCACGCTGCTGCCACTGCTGCCCCCGATGCGCGCGAATTCGATCGGGTGCAGGTCACCGCCACCCGCACCGAGCGGGCGCTGAGCGACGTGGCGGCCACCGTGGATGTCATCGACCGTGAGCAGATGGACCGGCACCTGGTGCAGGACATCAAGGATCTGGTGCGCTACGAGCCGGGCCTGTCGGTCACCCGCAGCGCGACCCGCTTCGGCCTGGATGGTTTCCGCATCCGTGGCCTGGACGGCAACCGCGTGCGCATCCAGACCGACGGCATCGTCATGCCGACCCGGTTCGACATCGGTTCGTTCGCCAGTTCCAACCGCAACTTCACCGACCTCGATACGCTCAAGCGCGTCGAGATCGTGCGTGGACCGGCCAGCCCGCTGTACGGCTCCGATGCACTCGGTGGCGTGGTCGCGTTCGTGACCAAAGACCCGGCCGACTATCTCAAGGACGGCAAGAACAGCTACTTCGGCCTGAAGTTCGGCTACGACGGTGAGTGGAAGGGCCTGCTCGGCGGTGCCACGGCCGCCTTCGGTGGCGACCACTGGAGCGGCCTGGTCAACGTCAACCACCACCAGGGCCAGGAAACGGACAACAAGGGCACGGTTCGCAGCGACAACGACACCCGCACCGCGTCCAATCCGCAGGATCGCGACGGCCGCAGCCTGCTCAGCAAACTGGTCTATGCACCCAGCGAGGACCAGCGCTTCCGCCTGACCGTGGAAGGCAACGAAGACACCACCGATACCAATGTGCTGTCGGCGATCGCCAGCGTTGCACCGCGCCCCGGCGCGATGGCTGCGGCCACTGGCATGAAGTCCCACGACACCCAGAAGC
Organism: Stenotrophomonas hibiscicola ATCC 19867; assembly: GCF_000382065.1. Lineage (GTDB taxonomy): Bacteria > Pseudomonadota > Gammaproteobacteria > Xanthomonadales > Xanthomonadaceae > Stenotrophomonas > Stenotrophomonas hibiscicola. The sequence continues at coordinate 325,946 of NZ_KB907501.1, forward strand.
GCAACCGCGTCTCCTTCGCCCACGAGATGGATGCGCTGGACCAGCCGTTCGCCGACAGCTTGCATTGGCAGGTGTACGCGCAGAACAGCGAAACCCGGCAGCAGACCGACGAGACCCGCACCGACGGCACCCGTCGCCACCGCGTGTTCTCCTTCGACCAGCATGCCTATGGCCTGCAGGCGCAGTTCAACAAGGCGTTCGCCACCGGCAGCGTCGAGCACGCATTGACCTACGGTTTCGAAGGCACCCGTACCGAGATACGGCAGAAGCGCGACGGCTATCAGGTCAGTAAGGCTGGCGTGGTCAGCAACACGGTGCTGCCGGACACCTTCCCGGTGCGTGACTTCCCGATCAGCAAGACTACCGAGCTGGGCCTGTATGCACAGGATGAGATGCGCTTTGCCGATGGCAGGCTGTCGCTGGTGCCGGGCGTGCGCGTGGACCGCTACGAGCTGAAGCCGGAAGTGGACAGCATCTTCGCCGAAGACAACCCGACCACGGCCGTGGCGCAGCTGAAGAAGACCAGCGTGTCGCCGAAGCTGGGCATGGTCTGGCGCTTTACCGACGAATGGTCGCTGTTCGCCGGTTATGCGCGCGGCTTCCGTTCGCCGCCGTACAACGACGTCAACATCGGCCTGACCAACATCGCCTTCCGCTATACCGCCATCGCCAATCCGGATCTGAAGCCGGAAACCAGCGACGGTTACGAACTGGGCCTGCGCTTCATCGCGCCGGCGGCGTACGTCAGCGTCAGCGGCTACTACAACGACTACAAGGATTTCATCCAGTCCAACGTCGATACCGGTCGCAACGCGCAGGGTTTGACCGTGTTCCAGTCGCAGAACATCGCCGACGCGCGCATCTATGGCGCGGAAATGAAGGCCGGCATCGAGTTTGGCGAACTCAGCCCGGCGCTGAAGGGCTTGGCGCTGCGCAGTGCGTTGGCATGGTCGCGTGGTGACAACCGGACCGATGACGAACCGCTGGCCTCGGTCGATCCGCTGCGTGGCACGCTGGGCCTGATGTACGACACCGATACCTGGGGCGTCGAACTGGCCGGTACCTTCGTGCAGCGCAAGAAGCGCCTGCCGCCGCCTGCGGCGCAGACCAATCCGAACGCACCGGCGCCGTTCGTCTACCAGCCGGCCGGCTACGGCGTGCTGGACCTGATGGCGCACTGGAACTTCGCGCCGGGTGCCACCTTCAATGTCGGTGTGTTCAACTTGGCCGACAAGCGCTACATCGAATGGTCGTCGATCACCCCGAGCCTGATCACCGATCGCGCACTGAGCGATCGTTTCAGCAGCCCGGGCCGCACCTTCTCCGCCAGCCTTGCCGTTTCCTGGTGATCTCATGAGCCGAGCCTTGTCCGCACGCAGGAATGACTCCATCGCCGCGCCGAACAGCGCGGCCTGGCCGACCCCGGCACAGCTGGCCACGCTCGGCACCGTGTTGTGCCTGTACCACGCCGACGGCAACGAGCTGGGCGGCTGGCGCCAGGCCGTACGCGTACACGCCTGCCAGGGCGTGGACAGCGAGGGCCTGCGCGAAAGCCTGTGCTTCCTTGATGGCCGCGGCCGCTGCGTGTGGCGCCTGTACCTGCTGCCCGACAGCGATTTCCTGGCCTGGGACCGTCTGGTCGCGCCGCTGCCGCCGGGACCGGAACACGACAGCGAGGCGAGCGTTGGCGAACGCCTGTGGCGGCGCCTGGCCGGCCATCTTGGCGGCCAGCGCTGGCGCCTGTGCGCGCTGCGCCTGCATGCCGCCGACGACGGACGCACGCTGGCCGCCAGTCTGTCGACCCTGTCCTCGCTGGGCGCGGCCACCGCGCGCCGCATCGCACGCCTGGAAGGTGCTGAAGGCGAGCTGGTGATCGACGACTGCTGCTGTGCCGACGCCGCCCGGCGTCCGGCGCCCCAGATTCCCGGCGACCTGCCGCTGATCCGCCTGTGACCTTCTCCTGATGGAACGCCCGTTGGCCACGGATGGCCCCTCAATGAATCTGCAACCCCGAAGGAAGACCCCGATGAAGCTCCAGACAGCCAGCGCCATGCTGCTGCTCGCCGCCAGCGGCGTGGCCAGCGCGCAGCCCTCCGATATCGCCCGCGACCACGACAGCATCCTCGCCATGCAGGGTGAGTACACCGTGGACTTCGCCTTCGACGAGACCGTGCTGCTGAAGCCGGGCTACGAGCGTGCACCGGCGATGCGCAGCGGCGGCAGCGAAGTGGTCATCGTGGTCGAGGACACCCCGAAGCGCATCGTGCTGCAGCACCTGCTGCTGGATGAAAAGAGCGGCCACATCACCAAGCACTGGCGCCAGGACTGGGTGTACGAAGCACCGAACCGTTTCGAGTTCAGCGCCGACCAGACCTGGAAGGTGCGCAGTATTCCGTCGGCGGTGAACCAGGGCGCCTGGACCCAGTGCGTGTACGAAGTGAGCGACGCACCGCGCTACTGCGGCACCGGCACCTGGACCTACGCCAACAACGTGCCGAGCTGGACCAGCGATCTGAGCTGGCGCCCGCTGCCGCGCCGTGAGTACACCAAGCGCAGCGACTACAACGCGCTGGCCGTGGTCAACCGCCACACGCTCACGCCCAATGGCTGGACCCACGAGCAGTTCAACACCAAGGTGCAGCGCAACGCCGATGGCAGCCAGGTGGAGATCGCACGCGAGTTCGGCTTCAACGACTACGTGAAGACCACCGAGGTCGACTTCACCCCGGCGCGCAACTACTGGAAGGCCACCGCCGGTTACTGGGCCAAGGTGCGCCAGCGTTGGGATGGTTTCCTGACCCAGGCGCCGGGCGTGCACCTGAAGACCAGGATCGACGGCATGGCGATGATCATCCCGCTTTTCACCCAGGCCGAAGAGATCCAGTCCGGCAAGAAGGTGAAGGACACGCAGATTGACGACGTGTTCGCCAAGTACGTGGAAAAGGCCCAGTAGAGCCACGCCATGCGTGGATGTGCTTGTTCCTTGAACACTGGCAACGCCGTCATGTGCACTTGGTAGGTGCCGAGCTTGCTCGGCACGCGCCCCGGTCCGGCGCCGCCTCAGGCCTCACGCAGCGCCAATGCCGGCGGCGTATGCAGGATTGCCCGCGTACCCCACCAGCCTGCCAGCAGGCTCAGCCCGATGCCGACCACGCCGCCGATCAGCAGGCCCGGCCACGGCGGCAGCAACGGCAGCTCGAACACCTTCTGCGAGACTGCCACGCCGATGACGGCCGCCGCGCCCACCGCGAGCAACGCGGCCAGCGTGCCCAGTGCGCCGAACTCAACGAGCACCGCGCCACGCAGCTGGCGCCGGGTCGCGCCCAGCGTGCGCAGCACCGCGCTGTCGTAGCGGCGCTCGCCCGCCGTGGCCTGCAGTGCGGCCAGCAGCACCAGCACGCCGGCCAGCAGGCTGAACACCATCACCAGCTGCACCGCCTGCGCGACCCGCTCCATCACATCGCGCACCTGCGAGATCACCGCGTCCACGTCCAGCAGCGACAGGTTGGGCTGCGCGCGCACCAGCTCGCCCAGCCCGGCCGCGTTGCCGGCCGGCAGATGGAACGCCGACAGCAGGTTGTGCGGGGTGTCGCCCACCGCATTGGGATTCAGCAGCACGAAGAAGTTCGGCCGGAAGGTGTTCCAGTCGGCCTTGCGCACACTGGTGACGGTGAACTCGCGCTCCTGCTCGCCTACTGAAATGGTGATGCGGTCGCCCGGATACACGCCGTAGCGCTTGGCCCAGCCGATTTCAACCGACGCCTCCGCCGCCGTGCTGTCGGGCGTCCAGAAGGTGCCGTTCATCAGCGTGTTGGCCGGCGGGAAGCTGCTGCGCCAGCTGAAGTTCAACGGCCGGTTCTCGTCGTCGTCATCGCGCTGGGCTTCGCCTGACGCCGGCTGCCCGCTCTGGTCCGGCGAGCGATCCACGCGCAGCGGCGGCTTGCCGTTGATCGCGATCAGGCGGCCGGTCGCCATTGGTTCGATGCTGGCGTCGTTGGCCCCCAGTCCGCGCAGCGCGGCCAGCACGCTGTCACGCTGTCCGGGCTGGATGTTGATCAGGAAGTAGTTCGGCGTATCTGCGGGCAGGCGTTCGCGCCACTGCTGCAGCAGGCCGGGGCCGGTCACCGCCAGCAGCAACAGCGCGCACAGCGACAGCGACAGCCCGACCAGCTGCATCACCGCCAGCATCCGGCGCCGGGTCAGCGTCGCCAAGCCCAGCCGCCAGTGGCCGTGCAGACGGTGCTGCAGGCCGCGCAGCAGCTGCAGCAGCACGAAACCGACCACGCCGGCCGCCACCGCCAACGCGGCCAGGCCGCCCAGCACCCATAGCGCCAGCTTGAGATCACCGGTCACCTGCACCGCCAGCAGCAGGCTGGCCGCCAGCGCTGCTACGTAGGCCAGCAGCGAGGCCGGGGGCAGGGCGGCGAAGGAGCGGTTGAGCACGCGCATCGGCGGCACCCCGCGCAGGCGCAGCAGCGGCGGCAGGCCGAAGCCGAACAGCAGCAACAGGCCGATGCCGGCGCCGGTCAGCGCCGGCATTGCCTCGGGTAGCGGCAAGCGCTGCGGCACCAGGCTGCCCAGTACCTGCACCAGGCCTTCCTGCGCAGCCATGCCCAGGCCGATGCCGAGTGCGCAGGCCGGCACTGCCAGCATCAGCAGCTGCAGTGCCAGACCGGACAGAATGTCGCGCTGGCGCGCGCCCAGGCAGCGCAGGATCGCCACCTGGTCGATGCGGCGCAGGGCAAAACGGTTGGCCGCCAGCGCGGTCGCCACGCCGGCAAGCAATACCGCCAGCAGCGCGCTCAGGCCGAGGAAGCGCCCGGCAAGATCAAAGGCCTGGCGCACGCCGCGCTGGGTGTCGTCCACGCTCAGCAGGCGAAGGCCTTTCACCTGTGGCAGCAGCCACTGGCGCAACGCGGCAACCTGGTCGGCGGAGCCGGCGAACATCAGCCGGTAGTTGATGCGGCTGCCGGGGCCAAGCAGGCCTGTGCCTTCCACATCGGCGCGGTTGACCAACAGGGTGGGGGAGAGCGTCAGCAGGTCGCCACCGGTATCCGGTTCGGCCTCGATGATGCCGGCGACGCGCAGCGTGCCGGCGCCGAATTCGAGGTCATCGCCGGCTTTCAGCCCCAGTCCCTGCAACAGGCGCGGGTCGGCATAGGCCTGGCCCTCGGGCGGCATGCCGGCATCGGCGATCAGGGCGCCGCCGGGTGTGGCCCGCACCCGCAGCGTGCCACGCAGCGGATAGCCCGCCTGCACCGCCTTGATGCTGGCCATCTGGCTGGCATCACCGTTGAACAGCACGCTGCCGAAGCTGGCGATGCGGGTGTAGGCCAGTCCACGCCGCTGTGCCTCGTCGGCGAACGCCTGCGGCGGGTCATCGCGCCCGACGATGCCAAGGTCGCCGCCGAGCATTTCCGCAGCGCTGCCGGTCAGCGCCAGGTTGACCCGGTTGACCAGCGTGCCCACCGCGGTCATCACCGCTACGCCCAGCACCAGTGCGGCGAACACGGTCAGCAGGTCACCGGCCAGGGCCTCGCGACGCAGCGCGCGCCACGCGTGCCGCAGCAGGTTCATGCCTGCGCCCCATGCTCGACCGGCAGCAGCCGGCCCTCGTCGATGCGATGGATGTACTGGCAGCGCTGGGCCAGGCGCAGGTCGTGGGTGACCAGCACCAGGGTGGTGCCGCTGCCGGCGTTGAGTTCGAACAGCAGGTCGCTGATGTGCTGGCCGGTGGCGTGGTCCAGCGAGCCGGTCGGTTCGTCGGCGAACAGGATGCGCGGGCGGGTGACGAACGCACGCGCCAATGCCACGCGCTGCTGCTCGCCGCCCGACAACTGGCGCGGATAGTGGCGGGCGCGATGGGCCAGCCCGACCTGGGCCAGCACTTCATCGACCCGCGCACGGTCTTCGCGCCCGGCCAGTTCCAGTGGCAACGCGACGTTTTCGGCGGCGGTCAGCGCCGGTAGCAGGTGGAAGCTCTGGAACACGAAGCCAACCTCACGCGCGCGCAGCTGGGCCCGCGCTTCTTCATCGAGGTCGCCCAGGTCCTGGCCCGACAGCGCAATGCGGCCGCGGCTGGGCAGGTCCAGCCCGGCCAGCAGCCCGAGCAGGGTGGTCTTGCCCGAACCGGAGGCGCCGACGATGGCCGCACTGGTGCCTTCATGGACGGTCAGGGTGATGTTGTCCAGTATGTGGACTTCACCCTCCGGGCCCTGCACGGATTTGCCGACCTGGTCGACGGCGATGGCGACGGGCGCGCTGCGGGGGGACAGGCTGTCGATGAGGAGACTCCAATGCGCAAGACGGGATGGAGCCGGCGAGCCGGCGCGATGGTGGTGCTGCTGCTAGGGTTCCTGCTGTTGCCGGGGCTGGCCTGTGCCAAAGGTCCGGCCCGCACCGTGCTGGTGCTCGGCGACAGCCTCAGTGCCGCCCACAATATCCCTGCCGACGCCGGCTGGGTCAGCCTGCTGCAACAGCGGGTCAGGCAGCAGTCGAAAACCCCGGCGCGCATCGTCAACGCCAGCATGAGCGGCGAGACCACCGCCGGCGCGCTGACCCGCCTGCCGGGCCTGCTGGCGAAGGAAAAGCCGACGGTGGTGGTGATCGCGCTGGGCGGCAATGACGCATTGCGTGGGCTGACCCCGGCGCAGGTGCAGGGCAACCTGGAAAAGATGGTGCAGGCCAGCCAGAAGGCCGGCGCGAAGGTATTGCTGCTGGGCATCGACGTACCGCCCAACTACGGGCCGGCCTATCGCCAGCGCCTGGCTGCGGCCTACAAGGCTCTGGCCACGCAGTACGAGGTGCCGCTGCTGCCCTTCCTGCTGGAGGGCGTGGCCCTGCAGCCGGGCATGATGCAGGCCGACGGCCTGCACCCCACGGCGCAGGCGCAACCGAGGGTGCTGGACAACGTCTGGCCGCTGCTCAGGCCGCTCCTCTGAACCGTTTGTGTACCTCTTGACGGAACTTCACATCGCGTCCACCGTCGATCCGGCATGTTTCACAAAGCTGAAGTTAGAGGGAATCACATGCGTCAGACGAAGGAGACCTCCGGCTTGGTGCTGGTGGTCGAAGACAACCGCAACATCTCCGAGATGATCGGCGAATACCTGGAAGGTCGCGGCTTCGAAGTCGACTATGCACAGGACGGCCTGGATGGCTACCGCCTTGCGGCGGAGAACAGCTATGACGTCGTGGTGCTCGACTTGATGCTGCCGCGCCTGGATGGCATCGAAGTGTGCCGTCGCCTGCGCAACGATGCGCGCAAGTCCACCCCGGTGCTGATGCTCACGGCACGCGACACGCTGGACGACAAGCTCACCGGCCTCGGGTTCGGCGCCGACGACTACCTGACCAAGCCGTTCGCGAACCAGGAGCTGGAAGCCCGCCTGCGCGCGCTGATCCGCCGCGAACGTCGCCAGGTGGGTTCGGAGGTGCTGAAAGTCGCCGACCTGGTGCTCGATCCGGTCAGCATGCGGGCCACCCGTGCCGGTACCGAGCTGCAGCTGTCGCCGATCGGCCTGCGCCTGCTGACCATCCTGATGCGCGAATCGCCGCGCGTGGTCACCCGCCAGGAGATCGAACGCGAGATCTGGGGCAATGGCCTGCCGGACTCGGACACGCTGCGCAGCCATCTGTACAACCTGCGCAAGATCATCGACAAGCCGTTCGACCGTCCGCTGCTGCACACCGTGCAGAGCGCCGGCTACCGCATTGCCGATATCGCACAGCCGATGGCCTGATCGGGGCCGGACCGGTGCAGCATCAGGCCCGGCCGGGCAACGACCCCGCATCGGGCACGGATGACCGGCCGGCGCTGCCGCCGGTCAGCGTCCGTGCACGACTACGGCGCAGCGCGCTGCCTATAATCGCAGCGCTCTGACCGGGACCCCGCAATGCCGCACGGCCTGCCGCGCAAGATCCGTATCGCCTTCATCCTGCAGGCAGTCCTGGCCAGCCTGGGCATCCTGCTCGGTGCCTGGCTGGTGTCGCTGGTGATCAAGCACAGCCTGGTCGGCGCCGCCCTGCGCGAGGAAGCGGCCTATTACTGGACGCTGCACGAGGCGTCGCCGGTGCAGCCGCCGCCCAACACCCAGAACATCCGCGGCTACCTGCTGGAAAGCGGGCAGTCGGCGCTGTCCTTGCCGGCCAACCTGCGCAACCTGGAGCCCGGCTTCCACGAACTGCCTCAGGATGACCAGCTGGTGCTGGTCGATGTGCGGCCCGCCGGTCGCCTGTACCTGGTGTTCCTGCGTTCGCGTGCGGAGATGCTGGCGTTCTGGTTTGGCATCGTGCCGGTGCTGCTGACCCTGTTGGCGGTGTATGGCGCCAGCTGGGTGACCTATCGGGCTTCCAAGCGTCTGGTGTCGCCGGTGAACTGGCTGGCACGGCGCGTCTCGCGCTGGGACCCGGGCCACCCCGAAGCGGCCGATCTGGAGCCGAACAAGCTGCCGGCGGACATGCAGGGCGAGACCCGCCAGCTGGCGGCCGCACTGCATTCGCTGGCCAACCGGGTCAGCGCGCATGTGGCGCGCGAGCGCAATTTCACCCGCGACGCCAGCCATGAACTGCGCACACCGCTGACCGTCATCCGCGTCGCCAGCGACATGGCCCTTGGCGATGAAACCCTGCAGCCGCGCCTGCGCCGCAGCCTGCAGCGCATCCAGCGGGCTGGCCGCGACATGGAGGCGGTGATCGATGCGTTCCTGATCCTGGCCCGCGAGGCCGATGTCGAACCGCAGATCGAGCTGTTCGACGTCAACGACATCGTCCGCTACGAGGTGGACAATGCCAACGAACTGCTGGGGTCTCGCCCGGTGTCGGTGCACCTGCACAGCGACGGCCCGGTGCAGTTGCATGCGCCGCCGCGGGTGCTGCAGGTGGTGATCAGCAACCTGGTGCGCAATGCCTGCAGCTACACCGACGAGGGGCGCATCGACGTGCATGTGCACAACGACCGGGTGGTAGTGCGCGATACCGGTATCGGCATGTCTGCAGACGCCCTGTCGCGGGCCTTCGAACCGTTCTACCGCGCCGAGCCGAGCCGCCCGCAGGGCACCGGCCTGGGCCTGTCGATCGTGCGCCGGCTGTGCGACCGTTTCGGCTGGAAGGTCAGGCTGGCCAGCGAGCCAGGGCAGGGCACGGAGGCCACGGTCATCTTCCGCTGACGTGGCGCCTGACGCCCGGTAGTTGCCGACCTTGGTCGGCGCTTTCAGCAGGATTCACGCCGGTGCCCCATGCCAACCAAGGTTGGTATCTACCGGAGGGCGTGCGCTGGCGCCCTCCGGCGCACGTCGGCTTCAGTTGCAGTTGACCTTCGGCGCCAGCGCCTTGGTCCAGATCGCATAGCCGGCCGGGGTCATGTGCAGCATGTCCTCGCGGAACAGCGTTGCATCCGGCTGGCCATCGGTGCCCAGCATCGGCGTGTAGATGTCGGTGAAGCCGGTGTTGGGCAGCGTGGCCAGGGCGGCCTTGATCAGCGTATTGGCCTCGTTGATAGCCGGCAGCAGATGCGCACGCGACGGGCTCGGCTTGATCGACAGGTACTCGACCCGGGTCTTCGGCAGGTCGCGATGCACGCGCTGCACGAAGGCAACCACATCGTCGCGCACCTGCACGGCGCTGCGGCCGCTGTTGAGGTCGTTGTCGCCCGCGTAGAAGAACACCTTGCACGGTGCATACGGCACCACGATGCGATCGGCATACCAGGTGCTGTCACGCACTTCCGAACCCCCGAAGCCGCGGTTGAACACCGGCTGGCCGGGGAAGTCGGTGGCCAGGCTCTCCCACATGCGGATCGAGGAGCTGCCGATGAACTCGATACCGCCCCGCGGCGGCGGGCTGGCCTGGTCGGCGCTGGCGAAGTGGGCCATGTCGCTGGCCCAGGCCACGTTGGAGACCTGTTCGGGTACCCGCGGCGACTTGGCCGGGCCCAGGGCCTGGGCAAGGGGGGCGGCGGTCAGCAGGCCCAGCATCAGCAGGCAGGTACGGCGATGGGACATCAGGCGCTCCGGCAGGGTAGGGACGACCATGATAGAAGCTGGGGCAGGTCGAAGCTTGCCCCTGGCAGTCCGTTCACCGGGCCGGTGCCGGGCGGCGGCGGGCGGCCTTGTGGCAAAATGGCGGCCATCTGCCTATTCCTGTGCGCCCATGATCCCCTGCCGTGCGTCTGAGCGGTCGCTGCGCCGCGTCCCTGTTGCTGGATGTTCGCCCCGTGGCTGATCAGTTCGGCCATCTGCCGCGCGGCCCGCGCCGCATCTTCCAGGCCGCCCGCTGGTCCTGGCAGGGCCTGCGCGCTGCCTGGCTGCACGAGTCGTCGTTCCGGCTGGAGGTCTACCTGCTGATCCTGCTGACGCCGCTCGCGATCTGGCTGGGCCAGACGCCGGTCGAACGCGCGCTGCTGATCGGCTCGATGCTGCTGGTGCTTGCGATGGAGCTGGCCAACTCGGCCATCGAAGCGGTGATCGAACGTTACGGCAGCGAGATCCATGAACTGGCCGGCCGCGCCAAGGACATGGGCTCGGCGGCGGTCTTCGTGCTGATGATGAACGTGCTGCTGTGCTGGGCGCTGGTCGTGGTTCCGCACGCGCTGGCCGGCAACTACGGCTGAAACCCCATTCCCCCACTGCCTTGAAGAGTTTCCATGTCCTTTGAGTTCCTCGCCGACCCCAATGCCTGGGTAACCCTGTTCACGCTCAGCGCGCTGGAAATCGTGCTCGGCATCGACAACCTGGTGTTCATTTCCATCGCGGTCAGCAAGCTGCCGGAAGAGCGTCGCCCGTTCGCCCGCAAGCTCGGCATCGCGGTGGCCTGCATCACCCGCATCGCGCTGCTGGTGTCGCTGGCCTACCTGGCGCACATGGCGGCCAACCTGTTCACCGTGGCCGGCATGGGCATCTCCATCCGCGACCTGGTGCTGATCGTTGGTGGCCTGTTCCTGATCATCAAGGGCTGCATGGAGATCAAGGAGCTGATCAGCGGCGGCGAGGATGAAGATCCCAGCACCACCAAGGCCTCGGCCGTGTTCGGCTACGTGATCGCGCAGATCGCGGTGATCGACATCGTGTTCTCGCTGGACTCGGTGATCACCGCCGTCGGCATCGCCGACCACATCCCGGTGATGGTCGCCGCGATCCTGCTGTCGGTGATGGTGATGCTGCTGGCCGCCAACCCGCTGGGCCGCTTCATCGATGCCAACCCGACCGTGAAGATGCTGGCCCTGGCCTTCATCCTGATGATCGGTGCTGTGCTGATCCTGGACGGCCTGGACGTGCACGTGCCCAAGCCCTACATCTACGCCGCGATGGGCTTCTCGGTGCTGGTGGAGTGGCTGAATCTGCTGATGCGCCGCCGCGCCCGCGAGCACAACGTGCCGGGTGCCGGCAACTGGTAAGCGCGCCACAGGCGTGTGAGTCCCTCAGAACCCCCGGCATGCCGGGGGTTCTGCGTTGTGGGGGAGGTTGGCTCTGCAACGGCACTGCGGTTTTTGCACTTTTGGCTGCGCTCCGGCCTCCACTTGTGAATCAGGATCAACAGTGTTTTCCCGGGGCGAGGCTTAATCCGGCGCAGCAAAGCGCGCAGGCTACGCACTCCCGATTCCCGCCCCCCAGGACTCCCCCATGAATTCCAGAGCCGCCTTGCTGGCGCTTGCCGTTGGCGCCTTCGCCATCGGAACCACCGAGTTTGCCCCGATGGGCCTGTTGCCGGTCATCGCCGACGGCGTCGGCGTTGGCATCCCCACTGCGGGCATGCTGATCACCGCCTATGCCGTGGGCGTGATGCTGGGCGCGCCGGTGATGACCCTGCTGATGGGGCGTTTCGGCAAGCGCACCGCGCTGATGCTGCTGATGTCGATCTTCGTCGCCGGCAATCTGTTGTCTGCGCTGGCGCCGAACTACGGGATGCTGTTGCTGTCGCGCCTGGTCACCAGCCTCAACCACGGTGCCTTCTTCGGCATCGGTGCGGTGGTCGCGGCGAGCCTGGTGCCGAAGGAAAAGCAGGCTGCGGCCGTGGCCACCATGTTCATGGGCCTGACCATCGCCAACATCGGCGGCGTGCCGCTGGCGACCTGGGTCGGCCAGCAGATGGGCTGGCGCCTGTCCTTCGCCGGTACTGCGGCGCTGGGCCTGGTCGCGATCACTGCGTTGGGCTTCGCGCTGCCCGCGTCCGCACCGGGACCGCGCCCGAACGTGCGCCGCGAACTGAAGGCGATCCTGCAGCCGCAGGTGCTGCTGGCCATGGCCACCACCGTGCTTGGTGCGGGTGCGATGTTCACGCTGTACACCTACGTCGCACCGGTACTGACCGAGTTGACCGGCGCCTCCAATGCCTTCATCGCGATGGCGCTGGCCCTGATCGGCATCGGCTTCACCTTCGGCAACGGCATCGGTGGGCGCATGGCCGACTGGTCGCTCGATGGCGCCACCCGTATCCTGCTGGCTGCCCTGGCGGTGCTGATGTTCGTGCTGCCGCTGGCCTTCATGAGTCACGCCACCGCGGCGCTCGGCGTGCTGCTGTTCGGCGCGGCGACCTTCGCCCTTGTGCCGCCGCTGCAGATCCGGGTGATGCAGGTGGCCAGCGAGGCGCCGGGCCTGGCGTCGTCGATCAACGTGGGTGCATTCAACCTGGGTAATGCCGTGGGTGCGGCGCTGGGTGGTGCAGTGATCAGCTCGGGCCTGGGCTACGCCGCCATTCCGGTGGCCGGTGGCCTGCTGGCCGCGTCGGGCCTGCTGCTGGCATGGCTGGGGCGTAGCCGCACTGCGGTGGCTGAGGCCTGCTGAGTGATATGGGGTTCCGGCAGGGCTTGCAGCCCTGCACCCGCTAAAGGCGAAGGCAACCGCCGAAGCAACAGCAACCGCAACAGCCGGCGCTGGTTTTCTGAGGGTTGGGCGGGGCGGTGTGGGTTGGCAGGACACGCCGTGAACCCATCCATGGGGGCTCGATGGCGCCATCCATGGCGCCAACGGTCCTGCCAACCCGCACCGCCCCACCTCCGACAGATTGCCGCGATCGGTCGGAACGGCGTTCTGCTTTGGTAGGTGTCGACCTTGGTCGACACGAATGCCTGAAGAACCGGCTTTTGCTTTTGATTTTTCTTTTGATCTTCCCGCGGTGCGCAGGAAATTGTCCGTGGCCGGGAGGGTGGGTCGGCTGGGGGCGTGAGCCGCATGGATGCGGCGACCGAGCTTACATGGACGTACTTGCAGCGGCCCCCAGCCGACCCACCCTCCCGGCCCACCCCGAGCTGGCTGGACCACACCGCGGAGGGGGCGGCGCCCGATGGCCGGTCTTTCACCCGAACCATGGCATGCTCGGCGCCAAGCCCACCCGGAACCTCCGCCATGCGCCTGTTCACCCGTGTCCTGCCCTTGATGCTGCTGGCCTCCCTGCTGTCCGGCTGCGGCTACAACGCCATCCAGCAGAAGGATGAGGCGGTCAAGGCCAGCTGGTCCGAAGTGCTCAACCAGTACAAGCGGCGCGCCGACCTGGTGCCCAACCTGGTGCAGACCGTGAAGGGCTTCGCCAGCCAGGAAGAGCGCGTGCTGACCGAAGTCACCAACGCCCGTTCGCGGGTTGGCCAGATCAACGTCAACGCAGATGACGAAGCCTCGCTCAAGCAGTTCCAGCAGGCCCAGGGCGAACTGGGTAGCGCGCTGTCACGGCTGCTGGTGGTCACCGAGAACTACCCGGTGCTGAAGTCCGACCAGAACTTCCGCGACCTGCAGGCCCAGCTGGAAGGCACCGAGAACCGCATCACCGTTGCCCGCGGCCGCTACATCCAGCAGGTGCAGGACTACAACACCTACATCCGTTCGTTCCCGCAGGTGATCACCGCCAAGATCTTCGGCTACAAGACCAAGCCGAACTTCACGGTGGACAACGAAGCGCAGATCTCCAACGCACCGGCGGTGGATTTCGGCAACGCGCCGCAGCAGCAGCCGGCACCGCAGCCGGGCCACTGACCGATGCGCCTGGCCACTGCGCTGCTGGCCCTGCTGCTGTGGCTGCCGCTGGCGGCACAGGCTCAGCAGCTGGCGCCGATTCCGGCGCTGGACTCGCCGGTGGTCGACACCACCGGCACGCTGGAGGCTGCGCAGAAGCAGGCACTGGTGCAGCAGGCGCTGGACCTGCAACAGCGCAAGGGCAGCCAGCTGCAGGTGCTGGTGGTACCCACCACCCAGCCGGAGGACATCGCGCAGTACACCACGCGGGTCTTCGACCAGTGGCAGATCGGCCGCAAGGGCGTGGATGACGGCGTGCTGCTGGTGGTGGCCAAGGACGACCGGCGCGTGCGGATCGAGCCGGGTTACGGTCTTGAAGGCGCGATTCCCGATGCCATCGCCAACCGGGTCATCCAGGAATACCTGGTGCCGCGTTTCCGCGCCGGCGACTACGCTGGTGGCATCACCGATGCAACTGCGGTGCTGGTCAAGCTGATCGATGGCGAAGCGTTGCCGGCACCGGTCAGCGGTCATCGCGGGCGCGAGCCCGGCGGTGGCGGCGACACCTGGTTCCTGGCGCTGTTCATCGGCGTGTTCGCCGGCAGCATCCTGCGCGGCGTGTTCTCGCGCGTACCGCGACCGCTGCGCGGCCTGCTCGGCGGTGCCGGTGCGGCGCTGGCGGCGTTCCTGTTCACCTCCACCCTGATGGCCAGTGGCCTGGCCGGCGTGGTCGGCCTGATCGTGGCGATGCTGTCCGGTCATCCGGGGCGCTTTGCCGGCGGTGGTGGCTGGGGCGGTGGCAGCTGGGGCGGGGGAGGCGGCTTCGGCGGTGGTGGTGGATTCGGCGGTGGTGGCGGCTGGGGCGGCGGCGGTGGCCGTTCCGGTGGCGGTGGCGCTTCGGGAGGCTGGTGATGATCCAACGTCTGTTCCGCCATGTATGTTCGCCGTCGGTACGTCGCGCGTTCCCGCCAGCCACGCTGCAGGCGATCACCGAGGCCATCGCCGCCGGTGAGCAGCGCCACGGCGGTCAGGTGATGTTCGCTGTGGAGGCCGATCTGCCTCTGTCCGCGTTGTGGCACAAGGTCACCCCGAGGCAGGCCGCCGAGCATGCCTTCGCACGCCTGCGCACCTGGGATACCGCCCACAACAACGGCGTGCTGATCTACCTGCTGCTGGCCGACCATGCCATCGAGATCGTCGCCGACCGCGGCCTGCACGGCCGGGTCAGCCCGGCGCAGTGGCAGCGGGTCTGCACCCATCTGCGCGAGGGCCTGCGTGGTTCCAATCCGGTGGAAGCGCTGCAGGATGCCATCGACGAGGTTTCCAGCCTGATCGAAGGGCACTTCCCGGCCTCGACGCGGTCGAACGATGACGCGTTGCCGAACTCGCCCCAGCTTCTTGGTTGAGCCGGGGCGGCACTGGCCCGAGAATAGGCGTTCAACCGCAAGGCACCTTCCATGATCTATTTCCACGACATCGACCCCATCGCCCTCTCGCTGGGGCCGATCAAGGTGCATTGGTACGGCATCATGTACCTGCTGGGCTTCACCGCTGCTTGGCTGCTGGGACGCACGCGCATCGCCGCCGGTCGCCTGCCGGGCGTCGACGCCAACGGCTTCTCCGACCTGCTGTTCTACGCCATGCTCGGCGTGGTGCTGGGCGGGCGCATCGGCTACATGCTGTTCTACGCGCTGGGCGATTTCCTGCACAACCCGCTGCTGCTGTTCAAGGTATGGGATGGCGGCATGAGCTTCCACGGCGGCCTGCTGGGCGTGCTGGGCGCCTGCTGGTGGTGGTCGCGCAAGCACCGCCTGCACTTCTTCGACACCATGGATTTCATGGCGCCGCTGGTGCCGCTGGGCCTGGGTTTTGGTCGCATCGGCAACTTCATCGGCGCCGAGCTGTGGGGCAAGTACACCGACGGCACGTGGGGCGTGGTGTTCCCGTCGGGCCTGCCGGCGCCGCTGAACCAGTTGGACCACGCGACCCTGCAGGCGCAGTTCGCCACCGGCGCGCTGAACCAGTTCGCCCGCCATCCCTCGCAGCTGTATGAAGCGCTGCTGGAAGGCCTGGTGATGTTCGTGGTGCTGTGGACGGTCTCGGCCAGGCCGCGCCACCGCTACCTGGTCGGCGGCCTGTTCGCGCTGATGTACGGCCTGTTCCGCTTCGCCGTCGAATTCGTACGCATGCCCGACAACGGCGTCTACGTGGCCTTCGACTGGCTGACCCGCGGCCAGATCCTCAGCCTGCCGCTGATCGCCTTCGGCCTGGTGCTGCTGGTGATGTCGCGCCGCGCGCCGGTACTGCAGCCGCAGCTGCCGGTGGCTGCCGAGGGCAAGGCATGAAGGCTTACCTGGACCTGCTCTCGCACGTGCTCGAGCACGGCGCCGAGAAGAGCGACCGCACCGGCACCGGTACCCGCAGCGTGTTCGGCTGGCAGATGCGTTTCAACCTGGCCGACGGCTTCCCGCTGGTCACCACCAAGAAACTGCACCTGCGCTCGATCATCCATGAGCTGCTGTGGTTCCTGAAGGGCGACACCAACATCGGCTACCTGAAGGACAACCAGGTGCGGATCTGGGACGAGTGGGCCGACGAGAACGGCGACCTCGGCCCGGTCTATGGCAAGCAGTGGCGCAGCTGGGCCACCGCCGATGGCCGCGAGATCGACCAGATGCAGTGGCTGGTGGACGAGATCAAGCGCAACCCCGATTCGCGCCGGCTGGTGGTCAGCGCCTGGAACGTGGGCGAGCTTTCGCAGATGGCGCTGATGCCGTGCCACAACCTGTTCCAGTTCTACGTGGTGGACGGCAAGCTCAGCTGCCAGCTCTACCAGCGCAGCGGCGACATCTTCCTCGGCGTGCCGTTCAACATCGCCAGCTACGCGCTGCTGACCCACATGGTGGCGCAGGCCACCGGCCTGGGCGTGGGTGATTTCGTGCATACGCTGGGCGATGCGCACCTGTATTCGAACCACTTCGAGCAGGCGCGCGAGCAGCTGTCGCGTGAACCGCGCGCGCTGCCGAAGCTGTGGTTGAACCCGGAGGTGACCGACCTGTTCGGCTTCCAGTTCGACGACATCCGCATCGACGGCTACGATCCGCACCCGGCGATCAAGGCGCCGGTGGCGGTATGAGTCCCCGATTGATTTCCGGGGGCCTGCTGGCGCTGGGCGGCATGTTGCCGCTGGCCATGGTGCAGGCCGGACCGGCCGATGCGCTGTCGTTGGCCCGGCAGGTCAATGAGCAGATCGTGCACAAGCACATGCGCGAGGAAGTGCAGGCGTTCGCCGGGGCGTTCAACGGCAGCACGATGATGCCCCAGGATGTGCCGGAAGGCTGCCGGGCGCAGATGCGTGAGGCGGTAACCGGCATGTACACGGCGATGACCGAGCACCTGAAGGCGGGTGTCGAGGATCCGGCCTATCAGCGCATGCTCGAGCAGCAGCTTGCCACCGTCTATTCCAGTGACCAGTTGCAGGCATTTCTGGCACGTCGTGCCAGCACCGACACTGCCGCGTTGTCGGCAGACATCCTGTCAGGACCGGGCCTGAAGGATATCGAAGAGGCGCAGAAGCAGAAGATCCTCGATGGCCTGGATGAGCAGTCCACATCCAGCCCCGAGCTGGCAGCGGCGCTGCAGGCCGCCAGTGCCGCCAACGCTGCCTGCGAACGCCTGCAGATCGACGCCAGCTGAGGAGGTGGTAGCAATGAAGCTGTCGATGATCGTGGCGTTGGACCGCAACCGTGGCATTGGCCAGGGCAATGCAATGCCCTGGCACCTGCCGGATGATTTCAAGCACTTCAAGGCGCTCACCCTGGGCAAGCCGATCCTGATGGGGCGCAAGACGGCCGAGTCGATCGGCCGCGTGCTGCCGGGGCGGACCAACCTGGTGCTGACCCGCAGCGGGCAGGTGCCGTTCGAGGGCATGCGCGCGGTGGCGTCGCTGGATGAGGCGAAGACGATTGCCGAACGCGAGGGCGCCAGCGAGCTGTGCATCATCGGCGGCGGCGAGATCTTCCACCAGCTGCTGGACCAGGCCAGTGACCTGTACCTGACCTGGGTGGATGCCGAAGTCCCCGCCGACACCCACTTCCCCGAAGTGGACGTGCAGGACTGGCGGGAAGTGAGCAGCGAGCCGCACCCGGCCGACGAACGCCATGCCTACGCGTTCCGCTTCGTGCACTACGTGCGCCGCTGAAGATGGTTTCCTGTAGAGCCGAGCCATGCTCGGCTGCTGTTGCCGGACACATCCCGTAGCCGAGCATGGCTCGGCTCTACAGGATTGCCTACGGCATCCGGTAATGCCCGATGATGGCGTGCTGGAACAGCAGATTCTCTTCGCGCGTGCCGCGCGCGATGTTGTGCAGCACCAGCGGCGTGCCGTTGGCCAGCCTGCGGTCGGAGACGATGCCCACGTGCAGCAGGCCGTTGCCGTTGAGCTTCCAGGCGACGATGTCGCCGGCCGCGTAGTCGGCGGCGAGGGCCGTGATCGGCTGCTGCCAGCCCTGCCGTTCGAACCAGCGCATCAGGTTCGGTACGCGGCGATGATCGATGTTGCGATCCGGTCGTGACAGGCCCCAGATCGCCGGATAGGCACTGAAGTTGCCGCGCATGTCCTCATGCACGCGGGCCTGCAGGTCCACGTCCAGGCTGC
Organism: Stenotrophomonas hibiscicola ATCC 19867; assembly: GCF_000382065.1. GTDB lineage: Bacteria > Pseudomonadota > Gammaproteobacteria > Xanthomonadales > Xanthomonadaceae > Stenotrophomonas > Stenotrophomonas hibiscicola. The sequence goes on from NZ_KB907501.1 coordinate 344,543, forward strand.
GCAGCGCGCGCACCACCACGTCGGTGCACACGCCGCGATCAACCGGGACGTCTCCACCGGGATAGGCCAGCACCTGGTAGGCAGGGTCGTAGCGGGTGGTGACGCCGATCTGCGCGCGCGCTGCAGCCACCAGTGGCGGCGAAGGCGCCTGCGGTTGCGATGGCGTGCGGCCGGCGTTTCCGCCGCCGGTGGGGGCCGGGGCCGAAGTGGGCTGGCAGCCGCTGGCCAGGGCCAGCGTCAGCAGCACCATCCATGGTGCCCAGCCGCGCCGCGTCATGCCTGCGGCGGGGGACTGCTGTTGCCGGGGCCCGCGGCGCCACCACCACCGCCACCACGGCGACGACGACGGCGCGGGCCGCGATTGCCCGGGGTGGCGGCCGGAGCGTTACCGCCGCCCTGTTCCTTGCCCTGCGCCGACGCAGCCGGGCGCTCGTGCGCCGGGCGCGCGGGCGGGCGGGCGTTGGGCACGGGGGCGGGTACATCGCGGCCCGGCACCTGCACCACGCGCAGTTCATCCGTATCGAGCTGAAGCGCGGTCAGCTTGCCGCCCCAGACTGCGCCGGTGTCGATGGCATGCACGCCCTGGGTGATGGTCAGGCCCAGCGCCGACCAGTGGCCGCAGACGATCTTCAGGTCGCGCTCGACCCGGCCTGGCACTTCGAACCAGGGGTACAGTCCCTGTTCCTGCGTGCCCGGCGTGCCCTTGTCCTCGATGCCGATGCGCCCGCGCGGGGTGCAGTAGCGCATACGGGTGAGCACATTGATGATCGCCCGTGAACGGTCGTAGCCGGACAGGTTCGGCGCCCAGCTCGGCTTGTCGCCGTACATGTTGCGGAACAGCTTGCGGTAGCCGGCACCGTGCAGTTGCGCCTCGACCTCGGCGGCATGCTTTTCGGCCATCTGCGTGGTCCACTTCGGCGCCAGGCCGGCGTGCACCATCATCCAGCCCAGCTCGCGGTCCACGTGCACCAGCTTCTGCAGGCGCAGCCAGTCCAGCAGTTCGTCGCGGTCCTCGGCCTGCACGATGCGCAGCAGGTCCGGGTTGACCTTGCGCTGTTCCTCTTCGGTGCGTGCACCGACGGCCAGCAGCGAAAGGTCATGGTTGCCCAGCACCACCACGCTGTGCCCGCGCAGCGAATGCACCAGCCGCAGCGTTTCCAGCGACTGGCCACCGCGGTTGACCAGGTCGCCGCAGAACCACAGGGTGTCCTGCGCCGGGTCGAAGCGGATCTTCTCCAGCAGCCGCTGGGTGACGTCATAGCAGCCCTGCAGGTCGCCGATCGCCCACACACTCATCGTCCGGCCTCCGTGTCAGTGCAGGGTACGCGGGATGGCCAGCACGAAAGGTGCGACCGGCGCGGCGAATTCGGTGCCGTCGTCGGCGACCATGTCGTAGTGGCCCTGCATGGTCCCGTGATCGGTCCCCAGCATGACACCGGACGTGTAATGGAAGTCTTCACCGGGACGCAGGCGCGGCTGCTCGCCGATCACCCCGTCGCCATCGACATGCTCGACGCGGCCATTGGCATCGGTGATGCGCCAGTGGCGTGCAACCAGGCGCGCGGCAACACGGCCCTGGTTGTGGATGCGGATCGTGTAGGCGAACGCATAGCGCCCGTCTTCCGGCGCGGATTGGTCGTCGAGGAAGCGCGGTGCGACTTCGACGGAAATGGCGTAAACGTCAGCGTCTTCCATACCGGCAGTGTAATCAGGAGGCATTGGCCAAAGCGATGAATTCAGCCACATCCAGCTGTTCGGCGCGGGCATCGGGGCGCACGCCGGCGGCGACGAACTGCTCGGCCGTCACGACGTTGTTGAGCGCATTGCGCAGGGTCTTGCGGCGCTGCCCGAAGGCGGCCTTGACCACCTCGGCGAAACGGGCGTGGTCGTTGATGTTGATCGAGGCCGGGTCACGCGGCACCAGCCGTACCACGGCCGAATCGACCTTCGGCGGCGGCCGGAACGCGCCCGGCGGCACCACGAACAGCGAGGTCACCTGGCAATAGGCCTGCAGCATCACGCTGAGGCGGCCGTACACCTTGCTGCCGGGGCCGGCGGCCATGCGGTCGACCACTTCCTTCTGCAGCATGAAGTGCATGTCGCGGATCACCGCGGCATGTTCCAGTGCATGGAACAGGATCGGCGAGGAGATGTTGTAGGGCAGGTTGCCGACCAGGCGGATCGGCAGGCCGGCAGCCAGCTCGGTGAAGTCCACGCGCAGCACGTCGCGGTGGACGATGGTCAGCTCGCCCAGCGGCTCGGCGGCGGCGGTCAGCGGCGCGATCAGGTCGCGGTCGAACTCGATCACCGTCAGTTTCGGATGCACGCGCAGCAGCGGCAGGGTGATCGCGCCCTGGCCGGGACCGATCTCGACCAGGCGATCGCCTTCTTTCGGGTTGACCGCCATCACGATCTTGTCGATGTAGTGGCGATCGGCCAGGAAATGCTGGCCAAGCTGCTTCTTGGCCGGTGCGGTGAACACCGGGCCGGAGGGGGAATGCGGGGAATTCATGCGCTCAGTGTACGTTGCCGCGCAAGCTGCGCACACAGCGTCGTTGCCGCCTGCAGGCTGGAAGGATCGGCAATGCCGCGGCCGGCCAGGTCCAGCGCGGTGCCATGGTCTACCGCCACGCGCGGGTAGGGCAGGCCCAGGGTCAGGTTCACCGCCTGCTCGAAACCGGAGTACTTCAGCACCGGCAGCCCCTGGTCGTGGTACATCGCCAGCACGGTGTCGAAACCGGCCAGCTTGGCCGGCAGGAACGCGGTATCGGCCGGCAGCGGCCCGACCAGGTCCATGCCCTCCGCGCGCAGGCGCTGCAGCAGCGGGATGACCAGGTCCAGTTCCTCGCGGCCCAGATGGCCGTCTTCGCCGGCGTGCGGGTTCAGGCCGAGCACGGCGATGCGTGGCGCGGGCAGGCCGAACTCGCGGCACAGCGCGGCGTGCACGGTGCGAAGGGTGTGTTCCAGGCTGGGCGCGGTGATCGCATCGGCCACCTCGCGCAGCGGCAGGTGGGTGGTGGCCAGGGCCACGCGCACGATGGGGTTGGCCAGCATCATCACCACCTTCACCCCGGCCTGGTCGGCCAGCAGTTCGGTGGTGCCACTGTAGGCGATGCCGCCTTCGTTGATGACCGCCTTGTGCACCGGGCCGGTGACCACGCCGTGCAGTTCGCCGGACAGGCAGGCCTGACCGGCAGCGAGCAGGGCGCCGATGACGGCCCCGGCATTGGCCGGGTCGGCCTGGCCGAAGTGGCTGGGCATGGCATTGGCCACCGCGCGCACACGCAGGTCGCCCGGGGCGCGGGCTTCGGCGTCCTCGGGCAGCAGCTGCAGGGGCAGGTTCAGCGCGACGGCGGCTGCGCGCAGGGTATCCGGGTCGGCGAAGGCCAGCAGCCGGCAATCTTCACGCGGCTGCTGGACGAGGCGGACACACAGCTCCGGGCCGATCCCGGCGGGCTCGCCCGGTACCAGAGCGAGCTCGGGGCGCATCGGTCAGGACTGCGGCGGCGTGGCGGTATTTTCCGCGCGGTCCCCGCTGCGGAAGCTGACATAGGCTTCGCCACGCAGTTCCTGCAGGAAGCGGTTGTACTCGTCTTCCAGCTTGCGGCGGCCGATGGTCTCGCGGATCTGGGCGCGCTGGTTGTCGTTGGTCACGTCGGTCTGGCGGGTGGCCACGCGCTGCACGATGTGCCAACCGGCATCGGTGCGGAACGGCTGGCTGACGCCGCCGTCCTGGATGCCGGCCACCTGCTGGCCGAACGCCGGACCGAACGCGTCGACCGGGAACCAGCCCAGATCGCCGCCCTGACCCTTGCTGTTGTTGTCCTCGGAGGATTCCTTGGCCACGGTTTCGAAATCCGCGCCGCCGGCGATGCGGGCGCGCAGGGTATCGATCTTGGCCTTGGCGGCAGCGTCGGTCTGGTGATCGTCCACGCGCACCAGGATGTGGCGGCCGTGGTATTCGGTGACCGTGTGCGCGCCACCGCTGGCGGCGCTGGCATCACGCACTTCCACCAGCTTCAGCAACTGGAAGCCGCTGGGGCCGCGGATCGGGCCGACCACTTCGCCGGGCTTCATCTTTTCCATCAGCTGGGCAAAGGCCTGCGGGATTTCATCCAGGCTGCGCCAGCCCAGATCGCCGCCTTCCAGCGCGTTCGGGCTGTCCGAATAACGCACGGCGGCAGCGTTGAAGTCCAGCTCACCCTTGTCCAGCAGGGCCTTCACGCCCTCGGCCTTCTTCTGGCCGGTGGCGATCTGGTCGGCGTTGGAGCCGTCGGGCAGGGCGATCAGGATGTGTGCCAGGTGGTACTGGTTGCCCACCGTGGCCTGCTGCTTCAGCGCGGCGTCCACTTCACCCTCGCTGACGCTGATGCGGCTCTGCGCGAAGCTCTGGCGCAGGCGCTGCACAGTGATTTCATCGCGCACCGAAGCACGGAAATCGTTGAAATCGATGCCGTCGTGGGCCAGGCGCTGGCGCAGTGCATCCAGGTCCGAACCGTTCTGCTGGGCGATGGCATTCATCGCCTGGTTCAGCTCCTGGTCGCTGACGCGGATGCCGCTGCCCTGGGCGCGGGCGACCTGCAGCTTGACCAGCACCAGTCGCTCGAGCACCTGGCGGCTGAGCACATCTTCCGGCGGCAGCTGGTTTTCACGGCCGGCGTACTGCGCCTTGATGTTGGCGATCGCACGCTGGAGCTCGCTCTGCAGGATCACGTCCTCGTCGACGACGGCGGCGATGCGGTCCAACGGCTGCGCCTCCTGCGCGAGCACCTGCAGAGGGGCGGACACGCTGGACACCGCCAGCAGGGAGGCGAGAAGAACGGGGAAGCGCTTGGTCATGGGATCTGATTCGGATCGTAGTCATCGCGGGTCACCCCGGTGTTGCTGGGCGGCACGAGATAGAGGTCGTCGCGGTTGTAGCCGAGGATAGCACGGCGCAGGGTGCGGTCCGTGTCCTGGCCGATGGAGCTCAGGCCCTTCAGGACGAACTCCACCTGGATGGAATTGTTCATCTCGCCCTCGCGATTGCGGACGTAGCGGCGGCCGACCACGCGCACGGCCAGGCAGCAGCTGTCCCACTGCACGCCGCCGATGATTTCCAGCGGCTCCTTGTCCTGCAGCGAGTAGTAATAGCGACCGACCAGGCTCCAGCGCGCATTCAGCGGGTACAGGAACGACAGGTCAGCCTGCTCCAGCAGGGTGCGGTCATGCTTGTTGGCCGTCGCCGGGGCGCCGGCGTTGATGCGGTAGCGGTAGCTCAGGTTGATCACGCCATCGTTGGGCATCAGGTAGCGGGCGCGGACGCTGGCCAGATCCTCGCGCTTGTACTTCGGGTCCCACTGGTAGGTGGCGCCCAGGGTCCAGCGGTCGTTGATCATGTAGTTGCCGTCGGCGATCCACGCCGACTTGCCCTTCTCCACCGGCGCGCCGCCCGGCGTGACGGTCACCCGCGACTCGTCGAAGTACTGGATCTGGCCGATCGAGGCCGAGAACCGCTCTTTGCCGGTGGTCTGGTCGATGAAACGGGTACTCAGTGCCAGGGTCAGCTGGTTGGCATCGTTCTGGCGGTCGGCGCCGGTGTAGCGCGAATCGCGGAACAGCTGGCCCCAGCTGAAGGTGAAGTCACGGGTGTCGAAGATCGGCAGTTCGTCCTGGTTGCGGTACGGCGTGCGCAGGTAGAACAGGCGCGGCTCCAGCGTCTGCAGGAAGGACTTGCCGCGGATGCTGGTCTCGCGGTCGAAGAACAGGCCGGCGTCGATGCTGCCGATCGGCAGGCTGCGGCTGGGCGAGGTGTTGCCGCGCAGCTGTTCCGGCGTGGCGGTGGTCACGTCCACGCCCTCCGAGGCCAGAACGGTGCTGCGTATCCTGTCGGCCAGGCCGCGGTCCAGCTGGTAGGCCGTGTAGCGGTACGCCAGAGTGGGCGTGATGTACCAGGCCGCGCCGCTGATGGGGAAGGAAACGTACGGCTTGACGTCAAGGCGGGAGCCGCCATAGGCGCGCACGGTCTGGCCGGTGCGGGTGTATTGCAGGTCCGGGCCCGCATCGGCACCGTACTTGAGGTTCACGTCGTCGTGGGTGAACCTCACCGCTTCGGCGTACAGGCCGGTTTCCAGCCATGGCCGCATCGGCTTGTTCCAGTTGAAATACACCCGCGGCTGGCGGTTGTAGGGCAGGGCATTCTCGTCAAGCGTGTAGTCGGTCAGCTGCCAGCGGTCGGCCATGATGCCAGCCGTCCAGTTCGTGCCCGTACCGTACAGGCCGATGGTGCTCTGCAGGTTGGAGGCGGTCACCCCCACCAGGCGGTTGGCGAAGTCCTCGACATAGCGCTCGTCGCTGACCCAGGCCAGGTTGGCGCGGGCCTGCCAGTGGCTGTTCACGTTGTGGTAGCCGTCGAACATCACCCGGCCGCGGTCGCGGTCGCGCAGCCTGTCGTTGGGCATGTAGCTGGTCAGCACCTCGCCACGGCCGCCGTTGTAGAGGTAGCGGAACTCGTTGTCGAGCAGCAGGCCGCGCCGGCTCATGTAGCGCGGGGTCAACGTGTCGTCGTAGTTCGGCGCCAGGTTGAAGTAGATCGGCTGTGCGTAGTCGAATCCGTTGCGCCCGGACATGCCCAGCTGCGGGAACAGCAGGCCGGTCTTGCGGCGGTCATCGATCGGGAACTTGAAGTACGGCGCCCACAGCACCGGCACCTTGCCGATCCGCAGCACGGCGTTGCGGGCGGTGCCGAAGCCCTCGTCGTTGTCCACTTCGATCTGCGGCGCCGACAGCTTCCACACCGGCTGTGACGGGTCGCAGGTGGTGTAGGTGGAGCGGTGCATCTGGCCGACCGCGCCCTGCAGGTCGACCGACTCGGCATCGCCGTTGCCGCGGCGCGACACCAGCTGGTACTTGATGTCGGTGATCTTGTGGGTGTCGCTTTCCTGGTTGCCTTCGGCGCGCTTGGCGACCATCCGGATCGACCCGTCCTGGTAGCGGACATTGCCGTCGGCGATGTAGTTGCCGGTCTCGGTGTCGAAACTGAGCTTGTCGGTACCGACGAACTGGTCGCCCCGGCGCAGCGCCACGTTGCCCTCGTACTGCGGCACGGTGGTGGTACCCAGCAGTTGGTCGCCTTCGATGTCGGTCGGCTGGTTCTCGCGGGCGGCCGCAGCGGCAGCCTTGTCCTGGCCCGGGACCGGCGTGGGGGCGTCGGTGAACGCGGGAATGACGTCGGTGGCCGGGCACAGGCCCCAGTTGAGCGGCTTATCATCAGCCATCGCCGGAAGGCTGATGGCGATGCTCAGAGGCAGGGGAAGCAGGCGGAGGGCTCGGCGCACGCGGTTCGGATTCGGGCGAAAACGGACGGTAGCTTGCCCCATCCCTTGCATAGGGGCAATGAAGGACGCCGGAGCCTGCCGGTTCGGGTTCATCCGGCGGAGGTGCCGGCGGATGGCGTAAGCAGGGCCTGGACATGGGCCACGCTGCACTCGGCCAGGGCCTGCAGGTCATAGCCGCCCTCCAGCATCGACACCACCCGGCCAGCCGCGTGGCGGCGTGCCAGCGCGTGCAGCTCACCGGTGATCCAGGCGAAATCGTCGGTCTCCAGCATCAGATCCGCCTGTGGATCACGCAGGTGGGCATCGAAGCCGGCCGAGATCAGCAGCAGCTGCGGGCGGAAGTCGTCGATGGCTGGCAGCATTTCGTCGGCCCAGACGTTGCGGAAGCGGAAGCCGCCGCTTCCCGGCGGCAGCAGGATGTTCATCAGGTTGCCGGCACCGCGGTCGCGGCGCAGGCCGGAATTGGGGAACAGCCCGGCCTGGTGGGTGCTGTAGTACGAAACCCGGGCGTCATGCTGGAAGATGTCCTGGGTGCCATTGCCGTGGTGCACGTCGAAATCGACCACCGCGATCCGTTCCAGGCCATGGCGGTCGCGGGCATGGGCGGCGGCGATGGCGATGTTGTTCAGCAGGCAGAAGCCCATGGCGGTGCTGCTGGTGGCGTGGTGGCCCGGTGGGCGTACCGCGCAGAAGGCCAGCGGGTCCTCGCCCAGCATCACCGCATCGACTGCGGCCACACCGGCACCGGCGGCGTGCACGGCGGCGCTGGCCGAGCCCGGCGAGGTCCAGGTGTCCATGTCCAGCTGGCGCAGCGGTGCGGTCTGCGGCTGCAGCACGAAGTCGAGCAGGGCGCTGTCGTGGACCCGGGTCAGTTCGCCGAACTTCGCCGGCGGCGCCTCGCGCCAGTCCAGCTGGCCGGGGAAGGCGGTGTGCAGCGCGTCCAGCACCTGCTGCAGCCGTTGCGGGCATTCGGGATGGCCGGGACCGGGGTCATGCAGCAGGCAGGACGGGTGGGAATAGACCAGCATCGTGCCGACTCAGCGCTGGCGCTGCTGTGGCTGCCACAGCGCTTCGCCATGGCCGTCGGCGCGGGCCAGCACCCGGGCCAGCACGAACAGCAGGTCCGACAGCCGGTTGAGGTATTGCAGCGCCTCGCTGCGGACGGCCTCGTGGCGGGCCAGGGTGACCGTCTCGCGCTCGGCGCGGCGGACGATGGTGCGGGCCAGATGGCAGCGCGCGGCAGCTTCGCCGCCGGCCGGCAGGATGAATTCCTTCAGCATCGGGAGGTTGGCGTTGTAATGGTCCAGCTGCTGCTCCAGGGCCGAGACGTCGGCGGCATGGATCGCGGCGTGGCCGGGAATGCACAGCTCGGCGCCCAGATCGAACAGCTGGTGCTGCAGATGCACCACCAGCGCGCGTACATCCTCGGGCAGGGGCGCGGCCAGCAGCAGGCCGAGCGCGGCGTTGGCCTCGTCGACGGTACCGAAGGACGCCACGCGGGCGTCATCCTTGGCCACGCGTTGGCCGTCGCCAAGGCCGGTACTGCCGTCGTCGCCGGTGCGGGTGTAAATGCGCGAGAGGCGATGACCCATGGCGCGCGGCTCAGTGGCGGATGTCGCGGCGGGCCTGCTGGAGCTTCAACACCTGCTCCACGGCCAGCTGCAGGGCAGCGGCCAGCGCCACATAGATCGCCGTAGTGCGCAGGTAGGGCCCGAACCACTGCGCGTAGTTCTGTGCCCAGCCGGCCAGCGTCGGCTCGGCCACGTTACGGCTGGTCCAGTAGAAGCCGCCCTGCGCCAGCAGGTGGCAGATCGCCACCGACGCGACCAGCAGCAGCGCACCCTTGGCCAGCACCGGCCAGCGCGCGCCCTGGTAGTTGCGGCCCAGCAGCATGCCGCCGGCCCACAGCGAGAAGTACGCCGGCAGCAGCAGCCAGTAACCCGGCGACACGCAGTAGTGCTGCCAGAAATCCAGGCCGCTGCTGCGGATCACGATCCAGTCCACCAGCACGGCGAACACCATCAGCAGCGGAAACGCCCAGCGTGTCCACGTGGCCAAATAGAAGCCACCGATGAAGAACACCGCCCAGGAGGCATCGGGGATCGCCGCGAAGTGGTTGACCCGGGTCGCCGCCAGCAACAGCACGAGGACGGACAGGACGAAGGCGCGGTTGGCGGTGGCGGACATGGCAGCGGGCCCGGAGCGGATTCAGGTTTCATTCTAGCCCGCCGCGCCGGTTGGCGCAGGCGCCGCTTGTTCGGCGTACAGTCGGGGCGAGCGCGTATCATGAACACATGAGTGAACGACATGACGTGCTGATTGTCGGTGGTGGCCTGGTGGGTGCCAGCCTGGCCATCGCCCTGGACCGGCTGGGCCGCGACGTGGGCCTGCTCGAGGCCAGCCCGGCCGGCGAGCTGCCTGCGGTGTTCGACCAGCGCAATCTCAGTTTCGCCGCTGCCACCGTCAATGCGCTGACCGCGCTGGGGGTGATGCAGAAGCTGGCGATGGCACCGGGCCCGATCCGGCGCATCCATGTCAGTCGTGCCGGCGATTTCGGCCGTGTGCAGCTCGAAGCGGCCGATTACGACCGGCCGTGGTTCGGCCAGGTGGTGGTCGCGCGCGATTTCGGCCAGGCGCTGGAAGCGCGGCTTCAGGAGCTGCCGCGCCTGCGCCGTTATCGGCCGATGCGGTTCCTGGGACTGGGCGAGGTGGTGGACGGCTACCGCCAGGTGCGGGTGGCTGACGAGGCGGGTGAACGCGTGCTGCTGGCACGTCTGGTGGTGGGGGCCGATGGCACCACCAGCGGCGTGCGTGGCGCGCTGGGCATCGAGGTCGACCGCCATGATTTCCAGCAGACCCTGTTCGTCGCCCGCGTGCGCAGCCAGCGTGCGCCGGATGGCACGGCCTGGGAGCGCTTCACCGATACCGGCCCGACCGCCCTGCTGCCGCGCGGTGACCGCCACTTCGGCACCGTGCATGGCGTGGCCCGCGATCAGGCCGATGCGGTGATGGCGCTGGACGATGCGGCCTGGCTGCAGCGCCTGCAGGACGCGATCGGCTGGCGTGCCGGCCGCCTGCTCGAATCCGGTCCACGCAGCGCTTATCCGCTCATCCAGGTGCTGGCGCGCGCATTGGCCGGTGAACGCACGGTGCTGCTGGGCAATGCCGCGCAGACCATCCATCCGCTGGGTGCGCAGGGCTTCAACCTGGGCCTGCGCGATGCGCTGACCCTGGCCGAACTGCTGGAGAATGCGCATGAGGATGCCGGCAGTGATGCATTGCTGCAGGCCTATGTTGCACGCCGCGAGGAAGACCGCCGGCAGACGGTGGCGTTCTCCGGCGGCCTGGCACGGCTGACCAGCAACCCGGCGCCACTGATGCGGCCGCTGCGCAGCCTCGGTCTGGTGGCCGCACAACGCGCCTCGGTGCAGTCGATGCTGGTCGGTGGTGCGATGGGCTTCCGTGGCGAAGTACCGAGGCTGTGCCGTGGAGAAACCGCATGAGCCGCCGCGCGCGCCTGGATGTGGCCATCGTCGGCGGTGGCGTGGTCGGTGCCGCGTGCGCGCTGGCGCTGGCCGATGCCGGCCTGTCGGTGGCGTTGGTGGAAGGTCGTGAGCCCGCGCCGTGGCAGGTTGCGCAGCCGGACCTGCGCGTGTTCGCCTTTGCCGCCGACAACGTGCAGCTGTTGAACCGCCTCGGCGTGTGGCCGGCGATCGCCCAGGCCCGTGCCTGGCCCTACCGGCGCATGCAGGTGTGGGATGCGGCCGGTGGCGAAGATCTGCTGTTCGATGCCGATCGCTTCGGCCGTCGTGAACTGGGCTACATCGTCGAGAACGGCCTGCTGCAGGACCGCCTGTGGGCGGCGTTGCCTGCGGCGGGCGTGCAGCTGCATTGCCCGGCACGGGTGGACGCGCTGGAGCAGGACGAGGACGGCGTGCGCCTGCGCCTGGATGACGGGCGTCGCCTGGAAGCGGCGCTGGCGGTGGCCGCCGACGGTGCCGAGTCGACCCAGCGCCAGATGGCCGGGATCGAGGTTGAAAAGCATGACTACCACCAGCGTGGCGTGGTGGCCTACGTGGACAGCGATCTTCCCAACCAGGCCACGGCCTGGCAGCGTTTCCTGCCGGGCGGGCCGCTGGCGCTGCTGCCGGTGGCCGAGCGCCGCAGCTCCATCGTCTGGACCCTGCCCGAGGATGAAGCGGCTCGCGTGCTGGCGTTGGACGAGGACAGCTTCAACCGCGAACTGACCCGCGCCTTCGCGGCGCGCCTGGGCGAACTGCGTCTGGCCTCGCCGCGTGCGGCGTTCCCGCTGCGCCGCCAGCTGGCCCGTCACTATGTGGCCGGCCGCGTGCTGGCGCTGGGCGATGCCGCGCATGTGGTGCACCCGCTGGCCGGGCAGGGCGTGAACCTGGGGTTGCGCGATGTCGCTGCCCTGCAGCAGTGGCTGGCGCCGTCGGCCGAGCGCCGCGGCCAGCCGCGGCTGTCGCCGCAGCGCCTGCAGCGCTGGGCACGCGAACGGCGCAGCGACAACCACATCGCCGCCTACAGCTTCGATGCGATCAACCGCCTGTTTTCCAACGACGAAATGCACCTGACCCTGGCCCGCGGCCGCGCGCTGGGCTGCGTCGGCAAATGGCCGCCGCTGGTGCAGGCATTCTGGAAGCGCGCCGCCGGGGTCTGAAGCAAAAAGGGGACGGAGGGGATTAAGTCGTTTGTGCACATACGACTTAATCCCCTCCGTCCCCTTTTTCAATCCACCAGCCAGCCGGCCAGGTCGGTGCGGTCCAGCTTGCCGCGGTGCCTGCGGTCCAGCGAATTGAATTCGTCGGCCAGCGCCGGGTTGGCCTGTGCTTCCTCGCGGCTGATGAAGCCATCGTCGTTCACATCCAGCGCAGCGAAGTGGATGCGGTACTGGCCGACCACGCTGCTTGGTTCCAGCGAGCGCACGGTCACCTGTGCCTCGCCGGCCTGCTGCGGAATCTCGACGCTGCCGCTGACCCGGCCCGCATCCAGCGGTTGCTGGCGGATCGCGCCGCCGGTGGGGCCCAGCGGCTGGCTCTGCGCAGGGGTGTGCGGCAATTGCTGGGCCACCGCTGGTGCGGCGGCCAGCAGGGTGATCAACATGGCGAGCGAGTGGTATCGCATGGTTCCCTTCCTCGGTAGCGCCGGGCCCATGCCCGGCGGGCATGTTCCTCAGCGCAGCGGCGAGGCCAATACCGTGATCTCCTCACGGTCGTGATAGAGCTGCTTGGCGCGTACCACCAGCGGCTTGCCGGCCTGGTCCTGGAACAGGTCCAGGCATAGGCGGGTTTCGTCCCAGCGCTTCTTCATCGGCAGCTTCAGATTGAAGATGGCGTGCCTGCACCAGCCTTCGCGGAACCAGGTGGCCATGCGTTCGGCCACGCGGCGCGGCTGCTCGACCATGTCGCAGACCATCCAGTCCAGCGGCTGTTCGGGGTGCCAGTGGAAACCATCGGCGCGCAGGTGCTCGACCAGACCGGTGTCCAGCACGTGCTGGCGCAGCGGGCCGTTGTCGATGCTCAGCACGTGCATGTGCTGGCGGGTCAGTACCCAGGTCCAGCCGCCGGGGGCGGCGCCCAGGTCGGCCGCACGCATGCCGGGCTTGGCCAGTGCTTCGCGTTCTTCCGGCGTCAGCAGGGTCAGCAGTGCTTCGTCCAGCTTCAGTGCCGAACGCGAAGGCGCCTCGGGCAGCAGCTTCAGGCGCGGGATGCCCAGTGCCCACGGCGCGCTGTCGGCCGGGTCGGCCACGCAGACGAAGGCATGGGTGCCGTCGACGAACACCACGTGCAGGCGCGGCAGGCGGTTGTTTGGCTTATCAGTGAGCTTGCCGGCCTTGCGCAGCGCCGGGCGCAGTGCATTGCCGAAGGCTCGCGCCAGCCCGGACAGCGGCTTGCCAGCGTCCGAATCGGGGTGCTCCACCCACAGGTCGCCGAAGCGCGGCGCATCGGCCAGCACCTCCAGCATCGGGGTGATGCGATCGCTCGGGTCCAGCTGCGGCAGCTCGGCCAGCACGACCAGCTTCTGCCGCGCGAAGATCAGTTCTCGCCAGCGCAGGCGTGGCGCCAGTGCTGCAGCGTCGTCGCACATGAAAAGCACATAGCCGTCATTGCGCTGGGTGCGCGCATAGCCAGCGAAACCGGCTTCACCGGCGCGGAACTGCAGCTCGCCGGCCAGCTCGGGTTCAAAGCCCTGCCGGCACAGGCACAGCAGGCCGATGCCGGTCTCAGTAACGGGCGCCATCGCTTTCCCCATAGGTTCGCAGCACGCTGCGCGCGGCGTCGCGGTCCAAGCCCTGCACCACTTCGATGCCACGCTTGTTGAGCTCGCCGACCCAGTCGGCCGGCAGCGGGCCTTCATCGAACGGGGTCAGTTCCTCGACGTCGGCCGCACTGGCACCGATCAGCAGGCGGTCGATGCCGGCCCACACGGTAGCGCCATAGCACTGGCAGCATGGCTGCGAACTGGTGGCCAGGGTGACCGGCGACAGCACCGCGTTCAGGCGCGGGGTCTGCAGGCGCTGCTGGGCCAGCATGTAGGCCATGTTCTCGGCGTGCGCCAGCGAAGTCGCGTGCGGCATCACCCGGTTCACGCCAGCGGCGATGACCTTGTCGTCCGGGCCGAACACCACCGCACCGAACGGGCCGCCACTGGCGTGCTCGACGTTCAGCCGCGACAGCTCGATCGCCAGCGCGACCTTGGCCTCGTCGCCCGGATATCGACGATCCAGGTCGATCTGGTCGTGGATCCAGGCGGGAAGGGTCAGGTGGACTTGCGCGTACAGCATCGCGGGGGTGCCTCGTGTGGGATGGAAAAAAGTGCGGTTGCTTGGGGAACCGGCGCGCAGTGTAGCCGCACCGGCCTGTATCGGGTGTGGGCGTGGGTCAGCCTGGCGAGCCGGTGCGGACCACCACGTACTGCTTGCGGAATTCCAGCCCTGCCTGCGGCCAGCTGGCCGCGTAGGCGCGCAGCAGGGGCAGGGCGGCGGCGAAGTCGTGGCCGTTGACCCGGCAATCGGCCTCGCACAGGCCATCGTCATCGCGCGAGGCGAACAGGCGGATGGCCAGGAAAGAACGCGTCTTCAGCAGCGCATCGAATGCATCGATGCTGCGCGTGAACAGGCAGCAGGGGCAGGAGCCATGATCGTCTTCGCTGCGGGGGCCGGTGTCCATCTCATGCTCGCGGTAATGCGCCAGTGGACCGAGCACCACGGTGCGTTCGAGTTCCTGGCCGTCAGCGCCGGCCGGATAGGTCAGGCCCATCATCGGCAGGCCCTGCGCGTCTTGGGCGCCGATCGCGGTCTGCAGGGTCACCAGGTCCACCCGGGCCCAGGCCTGGAAGCCGGACAACAGCGATGCCTGCTCATCGGCACCATTTGCGTGCTGGTACTCGAACAGGCCATCGGCGAACAACTGCGGATGCTGGCTTTCAATGACGGTGGAGGTCTGCCAACCACCGTTGTCGCGCGCGTGTGCGGCCATTGCATGCGGGGTCAGGCGCAGGCCGCTGTCCAGCAGCAGCGCGTTGCCGTCGACGCGGCTGGCGGTGCCGGCGTCCTGAAGGACCTGCTGCAGCAGCGGGAGGAGGGCAGCGGAGGTCGTGGTCATGTCAGGCCTGTCGGTGGATGGGGTGGAACATCCAGGCAGGGCCTGGAAAATCTAATGGTCGAGCGCGTCGAGCTCGGCGCGATATCGCTGCGCGTCGGGCTGCTGCTGCGGGTCGTTGCCGTGGTCGCGCAGCCAGCTTTCCAGTTCGCGGCGATAGTCCGCGCGGAACTCGGCATTGCCCGGGCTGAAGTGCAGCTTGCGCGCCGCTACCTCCACGCGCTCGCGCGCACTGGCACGGGCCTGGGCGATGCCATGCGGGGATTCGTTGGTGAGGATGACGAAGTTGCGTGGGAAGCCCGGCGTGTACTTGACCACGAACGGCTGGTCGCGCGCCGGGATGCGGATGGCGTTTTCCAGCGGCCACAGCGAAGCGGTGTTGGTGTAGAACACCACGTCCACGTCGCGGCCCTCGGCGGTATGCAGCACCCCTTCGTAGCGCCAGATGTACTGTTCGTTGAGCGTGGAACTGGTTCGCTCGGCCTTGACGATCACCGCTTCACCACGCTCGCCCACCACGTTGAGGAAGGTGGCGTTGAGGAAGTGGCCGAGGAACATGTTGAGCATCGCCAGCGGGAACACCACGATGGCGTAGCCCGGAAAGCGCCGCCACCACGAGACCAGTCCGGCCAGCACCATCGCTGCAAAGAACGTCAGCAGCGGATGCTGCGAGATGAACCAGAACAGGACGGAGAGGGCGGTGATCATTGTCGATGGCGTGCGGGCGCCATGCTGGCGCCCGCGCAGGTCCTCAGGCCGACCAGGTATCGCGCAGGGTCACGCTGCGGTTGAACACCGGCTTGGCTTCGGTGTGGTCGCGGCGGTCGGCGACGAAGTAGCCGGTACGTTCGAACTGGAACGACTGCTCCGGTGCGGCGCTGGCCGCGGCCGGCTCGACATAGCCGGTGACGGTGCGGCGCGATTCCGGATTGAGGTAATCGCGGTAGGTCTTGCCTTCCGAGTCATCATCCGGGTTCGGCACCGAGAACAGGCGGTCGTACAGGCGGATCTCGGCCGGCACGCCACGCACGGCGCTGACCCAGTGGATGGTGCCCTTGACCTTACGGTTGGCGCCTTCCATGCCCGGACGCGATTCCGGATCCAGCCAGCCGCGCAGCTCGGTGATGGTGCCATCGGCATCCTTGATCACTTCGTCGCAGCGGATGATGCCGGCGCCGCGCAGGCGCACTTCGCCACCCGGCACCAGGCGCTTCCAGCCCTTCGGCGGCACTTCGGCGAAGTCCTCGCGGTCGATCCACACCTCGCGTGCGAACGGCACTTCGCGGCTGCCGAAGCTCTCGTCCTTGGGATGGTTGCTGAAGGTCAGCAGCTCTTCGTGGCCTTCCGGCAGGTTGGTCAGCACCAGCTTGACCGGATCGACCACCGCCATGCGGCGCGGTGCTGCGCTGTCCAGGTCTTCGCGCAACGCGCCTTCCAGCACGCTGAAGTCGATCAGCGAATTCTGCTTGCTGATGCCCACGCGCTCGGCAAACAGGCGCATCGCAGACGGGGTATAACCACGGCGGCGCAGGCCCTGCAAGGTCGGCATGCGCGGGTCGTCCCAGCCGTCCACCAGCTGTTCGGTGACCAGCGCCATCAGCTTGCGCTTGCTCATCACCGTGTAGTTGATGTTCAGGCGCGAGAACTCGATCTGGCGCGGCTTGGCAGCTTCGCGCGGCAGGCCGGCATCGACCAGCGGCTGGGTCAGCGCATCGTCATGGGCGAAATCGACGTTGTCCACGCACCAGTCGTACAGCGGGCGGTGGTCTTCGAACTCCAGCGTGCACAGCGAGTGGGTGATGCCCTCGATCGAATCACCCAGCGCGTGGGCGAAGTCGTACATCGGGTAGATCGGCCACGCGCTGCCGGTGTTCTGGTGCTCGACGTGCTTGATGCGGTACAGCGCCGGATCGCGCAGGTTGATGTTGCCGCTGGCCATGTCGATCTTCGCGCGCAGGGTGCGCGCGCCATCCGGGAATTCACCGGCGCGCATGCGGCGGAACAGGTCGAGGTTCTCTTCGACGCTGCGGTCGCGCCACGGCGACGGGCGGCCCGGCTCGGTGAGAGTGCCGCGGTAGGCGCGCACTTCCTCGGCCGACAGGTCGCAGACATAGGCCTTGCCCTGTTCGATCAGCTTCTCGGCGGCCAGGTAATAGGCCTGGAAGTAGTCCGAAGCATGGCGCAGCTCGTTCCACTCGAAGCCCAGCCAGCGCACGTCGTCCTGGATCGCGGCCACGTACTCCGGATCTTCCTTGGCCGGGTTGGTGTCGTCGAAGCGCAGGTTGCAGACGCCGCTGAATTCGCCGGCGATGCCGAAGTTCAGGCAGATCGACTTGGCATGGCCGATGTGCAGGTAGCCGTTCGGTTCCGGCGGGAAGCGGGTCTTGATCGCCTGGTGCTTTCCGCTGGCCAGGTCCTCGCGCACGATCTGGCGGATGAAATCGCGCTTTTCGTGGCTGTCGGCGGGGGTCTCGGGGCTGGCGGGGGTGTGCTCGGACATGAGTCTGGGGCGAAAAAGGGCAGAAAGACCAACAGTCTAGCGCGTACCGGGCGGGGTTGCCCGGTCCGGATCGGTAGCGCCGGGCCACGCCCGGCGAGCGCGGCGGCAACCCGCCGGGCATTGCCCGGCGCTACCGGGACGGGGCGGGCGTATGCTGGAACCTTGTCCCATGGAGCCGCCGCATGCACATCGTGTACAAGGCCGACAACCTGTTCGACGCCCACCTGGTCAAGCACGCGCTGGAAGACGCCGGCATTCCCGCTTTTGTATTTGGCGAGTCATTGCTGGGCGGCATGGGCGAGCTGCCGCTGTTTGGTGTGCTGCGGGTCGGTATACCCGATGCGGCACGCCCGCAGGCCGAGGACATCGTGGCCGCGCTGGACTTGGGCCACGCGCCGGACGCCCCCATTTCAGATGCAGACGACATAGCCGGCCTTCCGGCGTAGGAGCGCATCATGTTGGGAATTGGCCAGGGCATCCTCGGCATCGGGGCCTTCAAGCAGCGCCTGCCGCGCGCGGAAGAGGCGCTGCCGGGACGCGAGCAGCCGTTGCCGCTGCACAGCAACCAGCACTTCGTGAACAGCCATCCGCTGAAGGACCGCTTCGCCGGCCTGCAGCAGATCCGCTTCGCGCTGGGCTGTTTCTGGGGCGCCGAGCGCAAGTTCTGGACCGAACCGGGCGTGTACAGCACCTCGGTCGGCTATGCCGGCGGCATCACCCCGAACCCGACCTATGAAGAGGTCTGCTCGGGCCTGACCGGCCACACCGAAGTGGTGCAGGTGGTGTTCGACCCGGCGGTGGTGAGCCTGGAACGGCTGCTGCAGCTGTTCTGGGAAAGCCATGACCCGACGCAGGGCATGCGCCAGGGAAACGACACCGGCACCCAGTACCGTTCGGCGATCCATGCCACCGACGAGGGCCAGTACAAGGCCGCGCTGGCCAGTCGCGAGGCCTACCAGGCGCAGCTGGATGCGGCCGGCTACGGCCCGATCACCACCGAGATCGTGTACCCGGCACCGGCGTACTACTACGCCGAGGACTACCACCAGCAGTACCTGGCGAAGAATCCGAACGGCTATTGCGGCATCGGCGGCACTGGCGTGAGCTGCCCGATCGGGTTGGATGTGGAGGCGCCGCGCTGACGCGCGGTGGTCCGCCTGCGGCGGGCAACGTCAACGGCTGAAAGCCAAAGCCAAAGCCAAAGCGGCTCTGGGTTGCTGCTTGTTGGGTGGGGCGGTGTGGGTTGGCAGGACACGCCGTGAACCCGTCCCTGGGGGCTCGATGGCGCCTTGCTCGTGTGCGCTGTCCTGCGCACACGGCAAGACCGGGGTTGGGCGTCCTGCCCAACCCGCCCGAGGCATGCCTCGGGCCCATGGCGCCAACGGTCCTGCCAGCCGCCCCCGGCCCCCCTTCGACAGTTTCCCGGTGACGGTGGGCAAGAGCATGGGTTACTGACGAACTGAAGAAAAACAAAAAGGACGCGGCGTTTGCCGCGTCCTTTTTGTTTGGTTCTGCATTGCCCTTGTAGAGCCGAGCCATGCTCGGCTCCGAGCAAGCGAAGCGCGCGACCCGCTGTTGCTCTTCTTTCTTTCTTCCGTGGCGGGCGGCCGCAGGAAACTGTCGAAGGCAGGGTGGGTAGGCCGTGCAGGGGCGTGAGCCGCATGGATGCGGCGACCGAGCTTACAGGGACGTACTTGCAGCGCCCCCTGCACGGCCTACCCACCCTGCCAACCACATGACCCGCTCTTCGCGACCAAGCCCCCCGCCACGAGGGGCTCAGCCGTTGGCCGGAATCACAGTGCCGCGCGGATCCGCTCGCGCAGTGCTTCCAGATCCTTGGCAAACGCCTCGATACCGGTTGCCAGCTTCTCGGTGGCCATCGGATCGGCCGCCAGATCCGCCGCGAACTTCGCCGCATCGATCGGCGTCACCGCCGTGCCATCGGCTGCACCGGCCACCAGCTTGCGCGGCAGCTCGCCGTGGTCGGCGTCCAGCTTCTCCAGCAGGTCCGGCGAGATCGTCAGGCGGTCGCAGCCGGCCAGTGCTTCGATCTGCGCGGTCGAACGGAACGAGGCGCCCATCACCACCGTCGGCGAACCGCGACGCTTGAATTCGGCGTACACGCCGCGCACGAACTTCACGCCCGGGTCTTCGTCGATGGTGGCCGGGGTCTGGCCGTTGGCCACGTACCAGTCGAGGATGCGGCCGACGAACGGCGAGATCAGGAACGCGCCGGCTTCGCTGCAGGCCAGCGCCTGGGTCGGGTTGAAGATCAGCGTCAGGTTGCAGTCGATGCCTTCGGCCTGCAGGATGCGCGCGGCTTCCACGCCTTCCCAGGTCGCGGCGATCTTGATCAGGATCTTCTCGCGCGGCACGCCGGCGTCGGCGTACATCTGGATGAACTGGCGGGCCTTGGCCACGGTGGCCGCGGTGTCGTGAGCCAGGTCGGCATCCACCTCGGTGGATACCCGGCCCGGCACCAGCGTGCTCAGCAGCGCGCCGACGCCGATGGTCAGGCGGTCGGCCACCGCGTGCACCACGGCTTCGCGGTCGCCACCCTGCTGGCGGCCCCAGGCCAGTTCGCGTTCGATCAGCTCGGCGTAGACCGGCAGGTCCAGCGCCTTCTTCACCAGGGTCGGGTTGGTGGTGCAGTCCACCGGCTGCAGGCGCTTGATCGCCTCGTAGTCACCGGTATCGGCGACGACCACGGACAGTTCACGCAGCTGGGACAGTTTGGACGGGGTACTCATTGCGGCTCCTGGTGCAAGGGAATCGAATCGCGCGCGGTGCGCAGCGGTAATCAGGGGCGGTCGTTATGGACCGCGGTCACGCGCAGGCGCAGCTTCCGGCCACCGGGCGCGTTCCAGTCGATGCTCTGGCCGATCGAAAGGCCGAGCAGGGCACTGCCGACCGGGGCCAGCACGGAGACCTTGCCTTCATCAACGTTGGCTTCGCGGGGGAAGACCAGGGTCAGGACGTGCTTTTCGCCCGACACTTCATCTTCGCATTCCACGCGCGAATGCATCATGACGATGCCTTCGGGAATCTGGTCCGGTGCCATCACGGTGGCCCGGTTGAGTTCTTCAGCAAGCGCGAGCGCGGCAGGCGTCTGGCTCAGCGCGGGGGATTCGAGCATGGCGTCCAGGCGGTCCATGTCGAAAGTAGAAACGGTGATCGACGGCGGCAGGCCGCTGGCGGTACTCATGGTGAAGCTCCTTGGTTGAAAGCCATGCAAAAGGCGGCACCTGCTGGCGCCGCCTGTCTGTATTGTGGGGACAAATGCGGCCGGAATCGACTCCTGCCGATTCCGGGCCGATGCTGCAGGGGTTCAGCCGTTCAGCGCCGGGCCGGGCAGGGATGCCGCATCGGACGTGGCGTTCAGCGCATCCAAGGTGAACAGCGCCTGCGGCAGGCGCTTGAACTGGTCGGCCAGCTCCATCAGGAAGTCGTTCATGGCCGAGCTGCGACGCCAGATCATGGCGATGCGGCGGCTGGGACGGCCCTCGCCGGTGAAATCGAGCAGGCGGATGTTGTTCGAGCGCGGCACCGGCGGCTGCACGGACAGACTTGGCAGCAGGGTGATGCCGACGTCGGCGGCGACCATCTGCCGCAGCGTTTCCAGGCTGGTGGCGCGGAATTCGGACTTCTCATTGGCGCCGAACAGGCGGCAGACTTCCAGCGCCTGGTCGCGCAGGCAATGCCCGTCTTCCAGCAGCAGCAGCTTCTGCGTCGCCAGTTCCTGCACGTCCAGATGTTCGCGACGGGCCAACGGGTGGCGCCCGGAGACAGCCAGCAGGAACGGCTCCTCGAACAGGAATTCGGCATGCAGCTGGTCGTCGATCACCGGCAGGGCCAGCAGTGCGGCGTCGAGCTTGCCTTCGCGCAGGCGGTCCAGCAGCACGTCGCTCTTCTCCTCGACCAGCAGCAGTTCCAGCTCCGGGAAGCGCTCGCGGATGCGCGGGATCACATGCGGCAGCAGGTACGGGCCGAGGGTCGGGAAGATGCCCAGGCGCACCGTGCCGGCTTCCGGATCGCGGCTGCGTCGCGCCGCTTCCTTCAGCTGTTCCACTTCGGACACGATCACCCGCGCCCGTGCCGCCGCTTCCTGACCGGCCGGGGTCAGCATCACCTTGCGCGGTGCGCGTTCCACCAGCGGCAGGCCCAGCTCTTCTTCCAGCTTGCGGATCTGCGTCGACAGCGTGGGCTGGCTGACGAAGCAGGCGGCGGCAGCCCGGCCGAAATGCTTGTGGTCGGCCAGGGCTACCAGGTACTTCAGATCACGTAGGTTCATCCTTACACCCCAGGGGTAACGGACCGGCTGACGGCGTGGTTACCCGACAGGCAGACAATGTTCCCGGTGATCTGGGAACGGTGGATCAGGCTGCTTCAGCAACGGCACCGCTGCTGTTGCTCACCGACGAGCGGATCAGGTGGTCGAACGCACTCAGTGCGGCGGTCGAGCCGGCGCCCATGGCGATGATGATCTGCTTGTAGGGCACCGTCGTGCAATCGCCAGCGGCGAACACGCCCGGCAGGTTGGTCTGGCCGCGCTCATCGATGACGATCTCGCCGCGCGGCGAAAGCGCCACCACATCCTTCAGCCACTCGGTGTTGGGCAGCAGGCCGATCTGCACGAAGATGCCTTCCAGCTCGACGCGGTGGGCATCGCCGCCGATGCGGTCCTTGTACACCAGGCCGGTGACCTTGCTGCCGTCGCCCAGCACTTCGGTGGTCTGTGCGCTGGTCAGCACCGTCACGTTGGCCAGGCTGCGCAGCTTCTTCTGCAGCACTTCGTCGGCACGCAGGCTGGAATCGAACTCCAGAAGGGTTACATGCGACACGATGCCGGCCAGATCGATGGCCGCTTCCACGCCGGAATTGCCGCCGCCGATCACCGCCACGCGCTTGCCCTTGAACAGTGGGCCATCGCAGTGCGGGCAGTAGGCCACGCCCTTGTTGCGGTACTGGTCTTCGCCCGGCACGTTCATCTGCCGCCAGCGTGCGCCGGTGGACAGGATCACCGAACGGGACTTGAGCACCGCACCGTTCTCCAGCTGCACCTGCACCAGGCCGTCTTCGCCGGCCGGCACCAGCGCGCTGGCACGCTGCAGGTTCATGATGTCCACGTCGTACTCGCGCACGTGCTGTTCCAGCGCCGTGGCCAGCTTCGGGCCCTCGGTCTCCTTCACCGAAATGAAGTTCTCGATGGCCATGGTGTCCAGCACCTGGCCACCGAAGCGCTCGGCGGCGATGCCGGTGCGGATGCCCTTGCGCGCGGCGTAGATCGCCGCTGCCGCACCGGCCGGGCCACCGCCCACCACCAGCACGTCGAAGGCGTCCTTGGCGGCGATCTTCTCGGCATCGCGCTTGCCGGCATTGGTGTCCAGCTTGGCCACGATCTGCTCCAGGGTCATGCGGCCCTGGTCGAACACTTCACCGTTGAGATACACGGTCGGCACCGACATGATCTCACGCTTCTCGACTTCGTCCTGGAACAGGGCGCCATCGATGGCCACGTGCTGGATGCGCGGGTTGAGCACTGCGGCCAGGTTCAGCGCCTGGACCACGTCCGGGCAGTTCTGGCAGGACAGCGAGAAGTAGGTTTCGAACCGGTAGTCGCCTTCCAGGTTCTGCACCTGCTCGATCAGCTCGGCGGTGGCCTTGGACGGATGACCGCCCACCTGGAGCAGCGCCAGCACCAGCGAGGTGAACTCGTGGCCCATCGGCAGGCCGGCGAAGGTCAGGTGGATGTCCTGGCCCGGGGTGCCCAGGTCGAAGGACGGCACGCGGCCCTGCCCATCGCGCAGCACCTGCAGCGAGATCTTGTCCGACAGGCTCTCCAGGGTCTGCAGCAGGTCCAGCATTTCCTGCGACTTGGCGCCGTCGTCGGCGTGCGCGGTGATCTGGATCGGGCGGGTCACGCGCTCCAGATAGGTCTTCAGCTGCGACTGCAGGTTGGCGTCCAACATCGGGTCATCTCCTGGCTTCAGGCAAACAGGGGGCGTGGCACCGCTGTAGAAGGTAGCGGACCAGCAGGGGGTAGGGGTGAACCCAAGACAGCGACCGTGGAAGGGGCTGGCTGGCCAAGGCGGGCGCGCGTTGGCTGTCTTGGGTTCACCCCCACGCCGGCGGGGGGACCGGCACGGGGATGAAGGGCGCGCCGTGGCGTGGGGCCACGGCAGGCCGGTACTGCTTTAGATCTTGCCGACCAGGTCCAGCGACGGGGTCAGGGTCTTCTCGCCTTCCTTCCACTTGGCCGGGCAGACCTGGTTCGGGTTGGCGGCGGTGAACTGGGCAGCCTTCAGCTTGCGCAGGGTCTCGGACACGTCACGGGCGATCTCGTTGGAGTGGATCTCCAGGGTCTTGATCACGCCTTCCGGGTTGATGATGAAGGTGCCGCGCAGGGCCAGGCCTTCTTCTTCAATGTGCACGCCGAAGGCGCGGGTCAGCTGGTGGGTCGGGTCGCCGACCAGCGGGAACTGGGCCTTGCCGACGGCCGGCGAGGTCTCGTGCCACACCTTGTGCGAGAAGTGGGTGTCGGTGGTGACGATGTAGACCTCGGCGCCGGCCTTCTTGAACTCGGCGTAATGGTCAGCGGCGTCTTCGATCTCGGTCGGGCAGTTGAAGGTGAAGGCGGCCGGCATGAAGATCAGGACGGACCACTGGCCCTTCAGGCTGGCGTCGGAAACCTTGATGAACTCGCCGTTGTGGTAGGCGTTGGCTTCGAACGGCTGGATCTGGGTATTGATGAGGGACATCATTTTTCCTCTTGGTGAAGGGGAGTGGGTGAATCGACAGGAGCTAGGTTACCCATTCGCTCGCGATAAGAACAATCCATTGATTGCATCTATTTGATAGATGGAGTCTATCAAATGGCCATGAGCAGGCACTGAACCCTGCCGCTCCCATCCTGCAACTGCTTGTGTGACAAGGAAAATCGACCGGGACGTGTGAAGAGGGCTGATAGCCCCTCCTTATCCCATCCGGCGGAACCTGAACGGATTCCGGTTTTGTAGAGCCGAGCCTGTGCTCGGCTGCTCCAGAAGCAGCCGAGCACAGGCTCGGCTCTACAATTGCAGCATGTCCTTTCAAGCCCAACCCACCCTGCGTCAGGTCGTAGCTGACGCCAGTGCCCGCTTGGGCGGTGTCGACGCCCGCCACGAAGCCGAACTGCTGCTGCTGCATGTACTGGAGCGCCCACGCAGCTGGCTGTTCGCCCATGCCACCGATCCGCTGGCCGCCAATGACCAGGCCGCCTTCGAGGCGTTGCTGGCCCGCCGCGTGGCCGGTGAGCCGGTGGCCTACCTGACCGGCCGCCGCGGTTTCTGGACGCTGGACCTGGAGGTCGACCCGGCCACGCTGATTCCGCGCCCGGAAACCGAGCTGCTGGTGGAACTGGCGCTCGAGCGCCTGCCGGCCAATCGCGACCTGCAGGTGGCCGACCTCGGCACCGGCAGCGGTGCGATCGCCTTGGCGCTGGCCAGCGAGCGGCCGCAGGCGCAGGTGCTGGCCACCGATGCCAGCCCGGGCGCGCTCGCCGTGGCCAGGCGCAACGCCGCGCGCCATGAACTGCGCAACGTGCGCTTCGCCGAGGGCGGGCACGACTGGTATGCGCCGCTGCAGGGCGCGCGTTTCGACCTGATTGCCAGCAACCCACCGTACATCGCCAGCGACGACCCGCACCTGGAACAGGGTGACCTGCGCTTCGAACCGGCCACCGCGCTGGCCTCGGGTCCGGATGGCCTGGATGACATCCGCCGCATCGTCGACGGTGGCCAGGCCCACCTGCTGCCTGATGGTTGGCTGCTGATCGAGCACGGTTGGGACCAGGGCGAGGCGATCCGCGCGCTGTTCGACGCGGCGGGTTTTACCGAGGTGCAGACCGTGCAGGACCTGGAGCAGCGCGACCGCATCACCCTGGGCCGGCGTCCGGCCTAGAATGGAGGTTCTCCTGCCCCGGCAGGGCATCACCCTGGAGCTGCAAGCATGCGTACGCTGTACCCCGCCATCACCCCCTACGACGTCGGCACCCTGAAGGTCGACGACCGCCACACGCTGTACTTCGAACAGTGCGGCAACCCGGAAGGCAAGCCGGTGGTGATGCTGCATGGTGGCCCGGGTGGCGGCTGCAGCGACAAGATGCGCCAGTTCCACGATCCGTCCAAGTACCGCATCATCCTGTTCGACCAGCGCGGTGCCGGCCGTTCCACCCCGCACGCGGACCTGGTGGACAACACCACCTGGGACCTCGTCGCCGATATCGAGAAGCTGCGCGAGCACCTGAAGGTCGATCGCTGGCAGGTGTTCGG
Organism: Stenotrophomonas hibiscicola ATCC 19867; assembly: GCF_000382065.1. Taxonomy (GTDB): domain Bacteria; phylum Pseudomonadota; class Gammaproteobacteria; order Xanthomonadales; family Xanthomonadaceae; genus Stenotrophomonas; species Stenotrophomonas hibiscicola. The sequence goes on from NZ_KB907501.1 coordinate 370,290, forward strand.
TGGCAGCTGGGGCTCGACCCTGGCGCTGGCCTATGCCGAGACCCATCCGCAGCGCGTGACCGAACTGGTCCTGCGCGGCATCTTCATGCTGCGTCGCTGGGAGCTGGAATGGTTCTACCAGGAAGGCGCCAACCGCCTGTTCCCGGATGCGTGGGAGCACTACCTCAAGCCGATTCCGCTGGTGGAGCGTCATGACCTTATCTCGGCCTTCCACCGCCGCCTGACCAGCGAAGACGAGACCACCCGCCTGGAAGCGGCCAAGGCGTGGGCGGTGTGGGAAGGCGCGACCAGCTTCCTGCACGTCGATGATGACTTCATCAACAGCCACGAAGACCCGCATTTCGCGCTGGCGTTTGCCCGCATCGAGAACCACTACTTCGTCAACGGCGGCTTCTTCGAGGTGGAAGACCAGCTGCTGCGCGACGCACACCGCATCGCCGACATTCCGGGCGTGATCGTGCACGGCCGCTACGACGTGGTCTGCCCGCTGGCCAACGCCTGGGACCTGACCAAGGTGTGGCCGAAGGCGAAGCTGGAAATCACCCCGGCTTCGGGCCATTCGGCGTTCGAGGCCGAGAACGTGGACGCACTGGTGCGCGCCACCGATAGCTTCGCCTGATCGGTAGTGCCGGTCGCTGGCCGGCAACGCCTCACCGGTAGCGCCGGGCATGGCCCGACGCTGCCAACCCCCATCCACGCATGGCGTGGATTTACCAGTCCCCGGCCAGCAACGCGTCGGCCAGCACCTGCAGCTTCGGCGAGTGCTGGCGCGACGGCGGGTAGATCAGCGACAGCGCACGGCTGCGGCCCTCGAACGGCTGCAGCACGCGTTGCAACCGGCGGTCGGCCAGCGCGTCGGCCACGGCGAAATCCATCACCTGCACGATGCCGATACCGGCGATGGCCGCTTCCACCAGCGGATCGCCGCTGTCGAACACCATCCGCGTCGGCGGTGTGACCTCACGCAGTTGCCCGTCCTGCAGGAACTGCCAGTCCACCAGCCGGCCACTGCGCAGGTTGCGCACCGCCAGGCACGCGTGGCCCTGCAACGCCGCCACATCGTCCGGTGCGCCACAGCGGGCCAGATACGCGGGGCTGGCCACCGTCACCCAGCGCAGCGGACGCAGCGGGCGCGCGACGATGCGCTGGTCGGCGATGACCCCGGTGCGCAGCGCGGCATCGAAGCCTTCCTCGACCAGATCGACCAGGCGGTCGTTGAGCACGGCTTCCACCTGCAGATGCGGGTGCTGCTGCAGCATCGACCCCAGCAGCGGTACCAGCACCTTGCGCCCGAACATCGAGGGCGCACTGATCTTCAGAGTGCCCGAGGGTGTGCACGGACGGTCGGCCAACTGGCGTTCGGCGTCCTCGAGACCGCACAGCAGCGGAGCGACCTGATCGACGAACTGACGACCATCCGGGGTCAGTGCCACGTTGCGGGTGTTTCGCTGCAGCAGCTTCACCCCCAGCGTGGCCTCCAGCCGACTGATCGCGCGCGACAGGCCTGACTGGCTCAGGCCCAGCTGCCCGGCGGCGACGGTGAAACTGCGTGCTTCGGCCACCTGCACCAGCATGCGCACGGCATTGAGGTCCATCGAGGTTCCATTCATGCTGAAAATCATGACAGATATGGCTGGAAAGGGGTTTATTGATAGCTCTGCATCAATGAGACTGCGCTCCCCCACAGCACCGGACCGTCGATGCCTCCCCTCAAGTACCCGCGCTGGGCGCTGGCCCTGCTGGCCACCGCCCAGCTGATCATCGCCCTGGATGCCACCATCATCTTCGTCGCCCTGCACGACATGGGGCGCGCGCTGCAGATCAACGCACAGCAGCTGCAATGGGTCGTCAGTGCCTACACCGTGGCCTTCGGCGGCAGCCTGCTGCTGGGTGGCCGTGCCGCCGACCTGATCGGCCGTCGCCGCTTCTACCGGCTGGGCATGCTGCTGTTCGCACTGGCGTCGCTGCTCGGCGCGCTGGCGCCGAACGCCACCCTGCTGATCATCGCGCGTGCGGCGCAGGGCATCGGCGCGGCACTGCTGTTCCCGGCCACGCTGGCGCTGATCAACACGTTGTATGCGGAAGGTCCGGTGCGCAACCGCGCACTTGCGATCTGGAGCATGGCCAGCGCGGTGGGTCTGGCGCTGGGCACGCTGCTCGGTGGCGTGCTGACCCAAGCGTTCGGCTGGCCGGCGGTGCTGGCAGTGATCGTGCCACTGGCCACCACCTGCGCGGTCGCTGCGGGCGCGTGGTTGCCGGCCGATGGCCCGCGTCTGCAGGGCCGTTCCTTCGATCTGGCCGGTTGCCTCACCGTCACTGCCGGCGGCAGTCTGCTGGTCACTACCCTCGTGCAAGGGCCGGAGTGGGGCTGGACTGCGCCGGCCACGCTGGGCTGCCTGCTGCTGTCGGTGCTGCTGCTGGTGGCGTTCGTGCAGATCGAACAGCGCAGCCGCGATCCGCTGATGCAGTTCGCGTTGCTGCGGCTGCCCGGACTGCGCGCGGCACTGGGCCTGACCTTCGCCTTCATGAGCAGCTATGGAGTGCAGTACTACTTCATGGCGCTGTACTTCCAGGACGGCTACGGCTGGAGCCCGCTGCAGGCCGGCCTGGCTTTCCTGCCGGCGACGGCGGTGTGCACGGTCGGCATCCAGCTGGCGGAGTGGGCGCTGAAGCGCTGGAGTGCACGCAAGGTGCTGGTGCTCGGCCAGCTGGCCGGTGCCGTTGGCATCGCCTGGGCCGCAGCAACACTCCCGCACGCCTCGAACTTCTGGCCGCTGCTGCCCGGCGTGGTAGTGCTGAGCATCGGCCAGGGCATGACCTGGACCTCGATGTGGATCGTGGCCGGGCAGGGCGTGCCGTCCGCACAGCAGGGTGTTGCATCTGGCATGGCGGCGACCGCGCAGCAGATCGGTGGTGCGCTGGGCCTGGCGGTGCTGGTGATGGTGGCCAATGCCCATGCGGGTGCAGCCGGTTCGCCGAGTGCACTGGCCGGGCTGGTGCGCGCCGAATACGGTGCCGCCTTGTTTTCACTGTTCGGCGTGGTGATCGCGCTGGGCCTGCGCCCGGCGCCGGCCGAATCGGCCGCCACCGTCTGCCCGGCCAACGAGGCATGATTGAAGGCGCTGCCGTGGGTGGATGTGCCGCGCCTGGGCAGTGCCGGCCGCTGGCCGGCAAACACATTGATCCAACTACCCTGAGGTTTCCGGCCAGCGGCCGGCACTACCGATCCGGAATGGATCCACGCGCATTCAACCCAGCGCCAGCAACTGCGGCTGCAACGCGCTGAAGATCCGCGCCAGCCGCTCTGCCCACGCCTGCTGCCCGGCGGCATCGGCGATCAGGTCCTGGCGGATCTCCAGTTCCACGTGCACCAGGCCGCGCCCTTCGCCATGCACCGGTACCGCGTAGTCGCTGGTACTGCTGACCGAATACGGTTCGTTGTCACCGACCACCAGGTCGCCTTCATCGCGCAGTGCCTGCAGCAGGGCATGCGCAAAGCGCGTGTCCTGGTGGTACAGCACGCCGGCGTGCCACGGTCGCTGCGCGCCGTTCATCACAGGGGTGAAGCTGTGCATCATCACCAGCAGGGTGGGGCGGCCGGCAGCGCGGCGCGCGTCCAGTTCCGCATCGATGCGGGCGTGGTACGGTGCGTGGATCGCATTGATGCGCTGCTGCCGCTGCGCCGCCGACAGCGCGGCATTGCCGGGCACCACGGTGTGGTCGCTCACCTCCGGAATCAGCGTGGGCGAGGCCAGTGGGCGGTTGCAGTCGATCAGCAGCCGCGAATAGGTCTGTTCGATCGCCCAGGCATCCAGCCGTTCGGCCAGTGCACGAGTGGTGCCGGCAATGCCGATGTCCCAGCCGATATGGCGGTCCAGTTCGGCCTGCGGCAAGCCCAGGCCTGCGAGGGCACGCGGCACCTGCTGGCCGGCGTGGTCGGCCAGCAGCAGGTACGGCGACGCGCCCTGCGGCCGGTGGAGGGTGTAGATCGCCGGGTCGTCGGCGCCGAGCAGCGCCGGCAGCGCATGCAGGTCGGCGTCAGCCACGCGGGCGTCCGTCCAGGTGATGCTCGATCATCCACAGCCCGGCCCAGAGCTTGGCGTCCAGCTCGTAGCCTTCGCCCATCTTCTGCACCAGCCAGGCCGCTGCCTCACTGCGCGGAATCTCGTGGACGATGATGTCCTCGCTGTCGTCGCCACCCCCTTCGCCGATCCGGCGCAGGCCGGTGGCGCGCACGAAGGCGATCTTCTCGCTGCTGGCGCCGGAAGAGGTCGGGCCGATCAGCAGCACTTCGGCGTGATCGGCGGTCCAGCCGGTTTCTTCCTCGAGCTCGCGCACGGCCGAGACTTCAATCGATTCGCCGGCGTGGATGTCGCCGACCAGGCCGGCCGGCATCTCGATGGTGGGGGCCTGCAGCGGTACACGGAACTGTTCGACGAACAGCACCTTGTCCTCCGGGGTGACGGCGATGATGATCGCCGCCAGGCCGCCGGCGTGGGTGCGTTCGCTGTATTCCCAGGTACCGCGCACGACCATGCGCTGGTACTTGCCTTCATAGACGACACGCGGGGCTTCGGTATTGCGCTGGCTCATGCGGGCTCGCTGTGGGTGGGAAGAGGGTCGGCCACGCCAGCGGCATCGAACAGCCGGCGGCGGGTCATCGGGCCGAATCGAAGGGTCTGGCACAGGCCGCCGAGCAGTTCCGGGTCGGCCGCCTGGCGCAGCAAGCCGGGTTGGCTGCCTTCCAGCGGCGCGTCCAGCGCGATGGTGGTCAGCTGGCGCCAGAGCCGGGCATGCTCGCGCTGCTCGCGCAGGCGCACCGCCATCTGGGCCGCGCCGCGCAGGCGCAGGAACGGCACTTCGTCCAGGCGTTCGTACAGTGCATCCATGCTGCCGAAATGGGCCAGCAGCACGGCGGCGGACTTGCTGCCCACGCCACTGATACCGGGAATGTTGTCCACCGCATCGCCGCACAGCGCCAGGTAGTCGGCAATCTGGTGCGCGTGCACGCCGTGCCGCGCTTTCACCCCGGCCACGTTCCAGCGCTGGTTGCGCGCATAGTCCCACTGCTCGTCATGGTCGGCCAGCAGCTGCGACAGGTCCTTGTCGGCGGAGATGATCACGCCGCGATGGCTGCTGCGGTGAACGTGCAGGGCGCTGCCGATCAGGTCGTCGGCCTCGTATTCGTGGTGCGCCAGCACCGCCAGGCCCAACGCCGCGCATAACGCCTTGCAGTGCACGAACTGCCGCTTGAGTGCTTCCGGTGCCGGATCACGGTTGGCCTTGTAGGCCGGGTACAGGCGGTGGCGGAAGCCGCTGTCCAGCGCTTCATCGAAGGCGATGGCGATGTGCTGCGGGCGCTCGCGCTCGAGCAGGTCCAGCAGGAAGCGGGCGAAACCGTGCACGGCATTGGTCGGCCAGCCCTGCGCGTCCTGGAACTGGTCCGGCAGCGAGTGCCAGGCGCGGAACACGTAGATGCTGGCATCGACAAGGTACAGCGAAGGCGGCGGTGCCGGCAGGCTCATGCCGGCGGCGTCCAGTCGCGCAGCAGCGCGGCCGGGTCCGGACGCTCGCGCTCGGGCACGGCGGCCTTCGGCGTACCGATATGGATGAAACCGGCGACGCTCTCGCCCTCGGCCAGGCCCAGGTAGGCGTGCACGGCGGGGTCGAAGGCCATCCAGGCGGTCAGCCACTGCGCGCCGAAGCCCAGCGCCTGTGCGGCCTGCAGCAGGGCGAAGCAGACGCAGCCGGCGGTCATCAGCTGCTCCTGTTCGGGGACCTTCGGGTCCGGTCGCGGGCTGGCCACCACCACGATCACCAGCGGGGCATGACTGAAACGCTGGCGGTCCTTCTCGAATACCGCCTCGCCGGCATGCGGGTCGCGCTGGCGGCTGCGCTCGGCCAGGAAGTTGCCCAGAGTGTGACGTGCATCGCCGGCGATCTTCAGGAAGCGGAACGGTACCCGCTTGCCGTGGTCGGGCACGCGTACGGCCGAGGCCAGCATGCGCTGCAGGGTTGCCGGGTCCGGGCCGGGCTCGCCCAATTGCCGCGAGGGCACCGAGCGGCGGGCATCCAGGGCAAGCAGGGCAGTGGGGTCGGGCATGGAGTCTGAACCGGTCATCACGGGCATTTGATTATAGTCGGGGTGGTCGAAGACGCCGTCTGGGTCGCGTCCAGCCCCTGAATACCAAACTGTGATGAACATCATGCCACTGGCGGGAAAGGGACGGCCGCCTGCTCTCGCCTCGTGGGCCTTGCACGGCTTACGATATCCATCTTGCCGGGCCGCCGGTCATGAGGTTTGAAGTGAGGACTGTTTCACTGTCCGTGACGGGCTGGCCGGCCTACCATCGACGTACCGGTACATGGGGTGTGCCGGCCGCCGCGATGTCCATGCTGACTGTCGTACCAGAGAAGGTGGGGAGCCTTCCCGAATGATGAGCGCGCCCACACCGATGGGATCGCCGGGTCGTGACCCGGTCCAGTTGCAGCGTGCCCGGGACATGGTCCTGCCCGCGCTGTGCCAGGTTTTCGGGGCCGCACTGGCGCGTTTCGACGACGCACTGTTCGACCGCGCCGGCAATGCCGGTTCGTCGCAGCTGCTGTTCCTGGATGCGATGCGTGAACTGCGCCGCCGCCGCGAGGACATCGCCGGTGCCTTCGCCGGCCATCTGCAGCGGGCTTGGGACGCGCTCGCCAGCGGCGAGCCGCTGTCGGCCGAGGCGACCCTGTCCGGTCCTGCCGAAGATGGCCTGAGCCTGCTGGCCGAACATGTACTGGAATCGCGGCTGGCGGTGCGCAATTTCGCCACCGTGCTGCTGCGCGACTTCAAGCCGGTGCTGGCGCGGCTGGACCAGCGCCTGGGCCGCCTGATCGGCGGCGCCGAGCTGGATGCCGACCACAACCCGGTCAGCCCCGAACACCTGGGCGTGGCCATCCACGAGGCCTTTGCCGGCTGCGAGCTGGCGCCGGAAGTGCACCTGGTGCTGATCAAGCTGTGCGAGCGCGACCTGCGCGCGCCGGTGGGCCGCATCTACGAGAAGCTGGACGAGCAGCTGGCCGCCGCTGGCGTGATGTCGCAGGTGGGGGCCCCGCGGCGTCCATTGTCGGCCGCGCCCGACCCGCGCATGGCGGCGGGGGCGGATGATCTGGTCGAGCCGCGCCACGCGGCGGGCTTGGAATCCGAGTTCAGCGATGATGAGCAGGCCGCGCCGGCCTGGGCGCAGCGCTTTGCCGCGCGCTGGTCCGAGCGCCGTGGCCACATGCAGCAGCATCTCGGGGGCGACGATGCCGGCAACGGCGAGGCGTATGCCGGCCAGCAGGGCATGCTGCTGGAGGCCCTGCATGAGCTGCTGCAGCAGACCCGTCACGTTCGCGAGGATGCCACCTCGGCCGCGCAGGTCGCGGTCGGCCAGCATCGCCCGTTGAGCCAGCGCGAGATGATGTCGGTGCTGTCACTGCTGCAGGCCACGCCCAGCGCCACCCTGCGCGCGGCCATCGGCGAGGACGGCGAATCCCTGGCGCAGCGGTTGAAGAGTGAAGTACTGTCCAGCGCGACCCGGCTGGGCGTCGATCCGGGCCAGACCCGGCTGGACCCGCAGGACGAGGATGCGATCGACCTGGTGGGCATGCTGTTCGACGTGATGCTGGACGAGCGCGAACTGGAAGGCCGCTCGCGCGAGCTGATCGGCCGCCTGGTGGTGCCCTTCGTCAAGGTGGCGATGCTCGACCGCCGGATGTTCGTGCAGAAGACCCATCCGGCGCGCAAGCTGCTCAACTCGCTGGCGGAGGCCTGCGAGGGCAACACCGGCGAGAGCCAGGCCGAGCGCATGCTGATGGCCAAGGTCGAGGAGATCATCGAACGGCTGGTGGCCGAGTTCAACGAGAACCTGGCGATCTTCCTGACCCTGGAAGAGGAATTCCGCGAGTTCCTCGTGCAGCACCGCCGCCGCGTGGAAATCGCCGAGCGGCGCGCCGCCGAAACGCAGCGTGGCCAGGAAAAGCTGGAAATGGCCCGCAGCCGGGCAGGTGCCGAACTGGACCGTCGCATCGGCGATGCCTCCCTGCCGCCGGCCATCGCCGAGTTCCTGCGCCAGCCGTGGCAGCACCACCTGACCCTGGCCCTGCTGCGCGAGGGCGAGGAGGGCGCGTCGGTGGCCGAGGCACTGAGCCTGGCCGACGGCCTGCTGGAGGAAGTGGCCGAGGCGCGCCGCCAGATCGTCGGCAAGCCATGGCTGCAGGCCTGGCAGCCGGCGCTGGCCAAGGTGTTCGGCAGCGTTGGCGTGCACGGTGATGCCGCCACCGGCGCCATTGATGCCCTGCATGACACCTTGCAGGGCATTGCCGAATCGCGGCCGGAGCTGCAGCGCGCGCTGCCGGAGCTGCCGCAGGTTGCGTTGCCGGTACCGCCGGTGGCTGAATCGCCAGCGGTCGAGCTCGGCGGGCAGATCGACGCCGACGATTTCGACAACGCCGATGCCGACCGCTTCCGCCGCATGGAAATCGGCAACTGGCTGGATTTCGTCGACAAGGACGGCAAGGTCCAGGCCGGCAAGCTGTCCTGGGTCAGCCCGATTTCCTCGCGTCTGTTGTTCGTCAACCGTCGGGGCGTGCGCTTCTGCGTGGCCTCGCCGGAAGAACTGGCGGTGATGGTGCGGCTGGGCCGCCTGCGTGCCCACGTTGACGATGGCGCCTTCGACAGCGCGATGCAGGGTGTGATCGATCGGCTGGACCCGGGCAGCGCAACGCTGCACTGAGCCGTGGCCGCCTGCTAGGATCGGGAAAACTCACCGATCAGCGGGGACCTGCATGGCCGTGGCGTTGCTGGGGATCAAGGAGACCGCGCCGGGCGAACGGCGCGTGGCGCTGACGCCGGAAACCGCGCGCAAGCTCGGGGCCATGGGCATTGCCGTCTGGTATGAGGCGGGCGCGGGTTTGGCCGCTGGTTTCACCGACGCCGCCTATGACGATGCCGGTGCACGCGTCTTCGACGCGGGCCGCTGGGCCGAGATCGACATCCTGCTGTGCGTGCAGGCCCCCCCTGCGGCGGTGCTGGAACAGCTCAAGCCCGGCGCCAGCGTGGTCGGCCTGCTGGCCCCGGCCAGCGATCCGGCGCTGGCCGCGCTGGCGACCGATGGTCGCCTGCAGCTGTTCCCGCTGCAGCAGCTGCCGCGCACCACCCGTGCGCAGGCGATGGATGTACTCAGTTCGCAGGCCGGCATGGCCGGCTACAAGGCGGCGCTGATCGCTGCAGAACGTGCACCGCGTTTCTTCCCGATGCTGACCACCGCCGCCGGCACTGTGCGCCCGGCCAAGGTGCTGGTGATCGGTGCCGGCGTGGCGGGCCTGCAGGCCATTGCCACCGCGCGCCGCCTCGGTGCACAGGTGGAAGGCTTCGACGTGCGCCCGGAAACCCGCGAGCAGATCCAGTCACTGGGTGCACGCTTCCTCGATCTTGGCGTGAGTGCGGCCGGCGAGGGCGGTTATGCGCGCGCACTGAGTGATGAGGAGCGCGCCGAGCAGCAGCGCCGGCTGGCCGACCACCTGCGCAGCGTGGATGTGGTGATCTGCACCGCAGCGGTGCCGGGGCGACCGGCGCCGACGATCGTGACTGCGGCAATGGTGGAGGGCATGGCTGCTGGCAGCGTGATCGTGGATCTGGCTGCCGAGAGCGGTGGCAACTGCGCTCTGACCCAGCCGGGGCAGTGCATCGAACACCAGGGCGTGACCATTGATGGCCCACTGGGCCTGGCCAGCCGCGGCGCGACCCAGGCCAGCGAGATGTATGCGCGCAACCTGCTCAACTTCGTCGCGCTGTTCGTGCGCGAAGGGCAGCTCGGTTTCGACTGGGAAGACGAGTTGCTGGCCAAGACGCGCTGGCAGGCGTGACCTGACCTGCATGCTGTAGAGCCGAGCCCATGCTCGGCTTGCGCAGACGCGATGAAGCAGCCGGGCGTGGGCTCGGCGCTACAGAGGATTGAATCTGGCCTTACCGGGGCTTCGCCGGCGGCGGGTTGTCGCGCACCCAGTCCTTGCGCTGTTCCGGCGTCATCTGTGACCAGCGCTCGCGCAGGGCATCGCGCTGCGCGGGGGGCAGCCCCCGCATCTGGCCGAACAGGGCGCGGGCCTGCTCGCGCTGTTCCGGGCTCATGTGCTCGAAGCGGCGCAGGCCGCGGCGGGCCTTGTCGCGCTCTTCCGGACTCATCGATTGCCAGCGCTGGCCGTGCGAGAGCATGCGCTGGCGCTGGCCGGCATCGGCGCTGTTCCAGCGGTCGCGTAGCGGCGCCAGCAGGGACTCCCGCTGCGCTTCACTCAACTGTTCCCAGGCCGGCAGCGGTGCGGCCGGCGCAGGGCGTGCGGCAGGGGCGGGCGCGGCGCTCTGCGCCACCGCCGGGACGGCCGGCAGCAGCAACAGGGTCATCAGCAGGGGCAGGGTGTGCAGTCGGGGCATGATTCACTCCATCGCCAGGTCGGTATCGCCCAGCCACAGGTACAGATCGGGATTTTCGTCGTAGAGCGCGCTGTTGTCTTCCACCGCGGCAAGCACAGGTGCCGGCGCAGGGCCCGTCAGCGTGCCATGGCCGGTGAACTGCAGGCCTATTCCCAGCGCCACCACCAGCGAGCACGCACTGGCCAGCCACCAGCGCCAGCGCCCCCGGTGGGCGGCCGTGGCGCCGTGGCGAGCGTGGCGCAGCCGGGCCAACGTTGCAGGCGACAGCGCCTGCAGCGACTGCGCATGCAGGCTGCGCAGGGTGTCGTCGGAAGGCAGGGAGCGTTTCACGGGTGGATCTCCAGATAATCCTGCAGCGCCTGCCGGGCGCGTGCCAGATGGGTTTTTACCGCGCCTTCGCTGCAGCCCATGGCGCGGGCAGTGGTGGCCCCGTCCAGGTCCTGCAGCACGCGCAGGGTGAAGGCCTCGCGCTGGCGGGCGGGCAGGCGGCGCAACGCGTCCACCAGCTGCTGGTACTGCTGGCGCTGTTCATGCGCCTGTGCCGGGTCGGGGCCGGGATCGGCCCAGTCGATCCCGCCGCCTTCCGCGTCTTGGTTGTCGCGCCAGAACGGCAGGCGGAAGCGGCGCCGGCGCTGCACGTCGATCACGCGCCGGCGCAGGATGCTCCAGAACAGCGGTGCCCATTCGGCCGCCGGCTTGTCGGCGTAGTCCAGCATGCGCATGAGCGCGTCCTGCACCGCATCCATGGCGTCTTCGCGCTGGCGCAGGCCGGCCTCGGCGAAGCGGAACGCACGCGGGCCGACGCTGGCCAGGAACGCCTCCAGCGATGCCGGCGGGGCATCGGTCTCGGCGCTCGGGGGGACGGGGCTGCTCACCAGCACAGGGTACGGTTCCTCGCTCGGGGTCACCATCGACAACGCGTGAGCGCCGCTTCGGTTGACGCCGGGTGCACGCGGGGTTCAGCCCATGGTTATGATGGGACGACGAAGACAGAGCAGGAGCGTTGCCAGTGAGTGACGGGTTCGTGGCGCTGTACATCTTCATGCTGGCGGCCATCGCCGGCCACGTGATCATTTCGCGGGTGCCGGTGATCCTGCATACCCCGCTGATGTCGGGCTCCAACTTCATCCACGGCATCGTGCTGATCGGCGCGATGGTGGTGCTGGGGCATGCGCAGACGCCGCTGGAGAAAGCCCTGGGCTTCCTCGCCGTGGTGCTCGGTGCCGGCAACGCCGCCGGTGGCTACGTGGTCACCGCGCGCATGCTGGAAATGTTCAAGCCGAGCGCGCCCAAGGGGGGCCAGGACGAACCGAAGGAGCCGCAGGCTTGAACATCAGCACCGTCGAACTGCTCGATTGGCTGGTCAAGGCCAGTTACCTCGCTGCCGCCACGCTGTTCCTTCTGGGCCTTCAGCGCATGGCCTCGCCGCTGACCGCGCGCAGCGGCATCCGCTGGGCCGGGCTGGGCATGCTGCTGGCCACGGTGGCGACCTTCTTGCTCCCCGAACTGCACAACGTGCCGCTGATCCTGGTGGCGCTGCTGCTCGGCGCCGGCCTGGCCTGGTGGTCGGCCGGCAAGGTCGCCATCACCGACATGCCGCAGATGGTGGCGCTGTACAACGGCATGGGCGGTGGCTCGGCGGCGGCGATCGGTGCGGTGGAACTGCTGCGCTACGCCTTCCTGGCCCATCGCGATACCCGCCACTGGAGCGCGCAGGCGCTGGCCGACCTGGCCGCGCGCCAGCCGTCGGGCACGGTGCTGCTGCTGGCGGTGGTCGGCGCGGCGATCGGTGCCGTGTCGCTGTCCGGTTCGGTGATTGCCTGGGCCAAGCTGGATGGGCGCCTGGACAAGCGCGTGACCTGGCCCGGCCAGCAGGTGATGAACCTGCTGGTGGCGCTGGCCGTGGTGGTGCTGGCGATCATCGCCGCCAGCACGCTCAGCACCTGGGCGATCATCGCCTTCTTCGTACTGGCGCTGGCGCTGGGCGTGCTGATGACGCTGCCTATCGGTGGCGCCGACATGCCGGTGGTGATCTCGCTGTACAACGCGTTCACCGGCCTGGCGGTGTCGTTCGAAGGCTACGTGCTGGGCAACGAGGCATTGATCATCGCGGGCATGATGGTCGGCGCCGCCGGCATCCTGCTGACCCGGCTGATGGCCAAGGCGATGAACCGGCCGATCCGCAATGTGTTGTTCTCCAACTTCGGTGGTGGCGCCGGCGGGGAAGCGCAGGCGATCAGCGGTGCGCAGAAGCCGATTGAAGCGTCGGATGTCGCGGCGATGATGGCCTACGCAGAACGCGTGGTGATCGTGCCTGGTTACGGCATGGCCGTGGCGCAGGCCCAGCACAAGATCTGGGAGCTGGCGCAGCGGCTGGGCCAGCGCGGGGTGAAGGTGAAGTTCGCCATCCATCCGGTGGCCGGGCGCATGCCCGGGCACATGAACGTGCTGCTGGCCGAAGCGGGTGTGCCCTACGACCTGATCGCCGACATGGACGACATCAACCCGGAGTTCGCCAACACCGACGTGGTGCTGGTGATTGGTGCCAACGACGTGGTCAATCCGGTGGCACGCACCGACCCGGCCAGCCCGATCTACGGCATGCCGGTGCTGGACGTGGTCAATGCGCGCAACGTGGTGGTGATCAAGCGCGGCAAGGGCACTGGTTTTGCGGGCATCGAGAATGCGCTGTTCTACGCCGACAACGCCCGCATGCTGTACGGCGATGGTGCCGAAGCGGCAGCCTCGCTGGTCAGCGAGTTGAAGGCGCTCGACGGCGGGCATTGAGGCCGTACCGGTAGCGCCGGGCCATGCCCGGCGGCGTTTCGTGCGGACCGCTGCGCTCGCCGGGCATGGCCCGGCGCTACCCTCATCCACGCGTGACGTGGATCTGCGCGGTCAGCGCGCCAGCCAGGCGCCCACGGCCACGCCCAGCGCCAGCCACAGCCATTCCACCGCGCCATTGGCGAGGGCGATCAGGGTCCAGGCCAGGTGCGGGCCCATCCGCAGGGTCGCGTCCCACAGGTCCAGCCCGATCGAGCCGCCCATCCAGGCGCTGGCGATGGTCCAATTGGCGACGGCGGTCACCAGCAGGGTGCCCAGCACGACCAGTGCAATGCGCAGCCGGCCCGGGCCCAGCGTACCCATGCGCAGCATGAACACCAGTTCCAGGGCGGTCACAACCGCCATCCAGCCGACCTGCCGGCCGGTCATCAGCGCCAGCACCATCCAGGCGAGGGGAGCAACAAGCAGGCCCAGCAACAGCATGATGGGCCAGAGCCAGGTCACGGTCCTGGCACGCGCGGCATTGGAGGACATCGAAGCTCCCTGAAGATCACCCACAGGATACTGTGGTTTGCCGCAGTGCACCGGCGGCGGCAGGGCGGCTGGGCTAGAATGCCGTCTTGCGTGGCCCCGGCCACGGCCCCATATCGGTCCCCATGTATTCCCGTAGCAGCGAACCTGTCCACTTCGAACGCGATTGCGAGGCCGTGATGGTCCCGCAGGGCGACACCGTGACCCTGCCCGCCGGCAGCTATGGGTACATCACCCAGGCGCTGGGCGGCAGTTATTCGGTGTTCGTCGAGGGCAACCTGTTCCGCATCGCCGGCAAGGACGGCGACGCCATCGGCAAGGAAGCGCCGGCACCGCTGGAACTGCCGGCCGACGCCACCGATGAACAGGTGGAACAGCTGGTATGGCAGCAGCTGCGCACCTGCTTCGACCCCGAAATTCCGGTGAACATCGTCGAACTGGGCCTGGTCTACGAGGTCGAGATCAAGCACCTGGACGAAGGCAAGCGCGAGATCGATGTGAAGATGACCCTGACCGCACCGGGTTGCGGCATGGGCGAGATCCTGGTCGACGACGTGCGCAGCAAACTCGAAATGATCCCGACGGTGGCCGAGGCCGACGTCGACCTGGTGTTCGACCCGCCGTGGAACCAGCACATGATGTCCGAGGCGGCCCGGCTCGAGACCGGCATGCTTTGACCCACGGCCCGCAGTGACGCGGGCCCGGCAATACCCGCAACCAGAACAGGAAATCTCCGGTGTCCCAGTCCATTCCCAGCTTCGCCGTCACCCGTTCGGACCACCCGCGCAGCGCTGAAGAGCGCGCCAAGATCCTGGAGAAGCCGGGCTTCGGCCTGCACTTCACCGACCACATGGTGGAAGTACGCTGGGACAAGGACACCGGCTGGCACAACGCCAACGTGCGTGCCTACGGTCCGCTGCAGCTGGACCCGGCCGCGGCCGTGCTGCACTACGGCCAGGAGATCTTCGAAGGCATCAAGGCCTACCGCCATGCTGACGGCTCGATCTGGACCTTCCGCCCGGATGCCAACGGCCGTCGCCTGCAGCGTTCGGCGCAGCGCCTGGCGCTGCCGGAACTACCGGTGGAGATCTTTGTCGAATCGCTGAAGCAGCTGATCGCCGTCGACGGCGACTGGGTGCCGTCGGCCGACGAGTCGAGCCTGTACTTCCGCCCGTTCATGATCGGCGATGAAGCCTTCCTCGGCGTGCGCGGTGCGCACAAGGCCGGCTACTACGTCATCGCCAGCCCGGCCGGCCCGTACTTCGCCAAGGGCGTTGCCCCGGTGTCGATCTGGCTGTCCACCGAATACGCGCGTGCGGCCAAGGGCGGCACCGGTGCTGCCAAGTGCGGTGGCAACTACGCCGCCTCGCTGCTGCCGCAGCAGAAGGCGCAGGCACAGGGCTGCTCGCAGGTGCTGTTCCTCGACCCGGTCGAAGGCAAGTACCTGGAAGAACTGGGCGGCATGAACGTGTTCCTGGTCTACAAGGACGGCACGCTGGTCACCCCGGAACTGTCGGGCAGCATCCTCGAGGGCATCACCCGCGAGAGCATCCTGCAGCTGGCCCGCGACCGCGGCATGAAGGTCGAAGAACGCAAGGTCAGCATCGACGAGTGGAAGGACGGCGTCGCCTCCGGTGCGATCAGCGAAGTGTTTGCCTGTGGCACCGCCGCGGTGGTCACCCCGATCGGCCAGCTGAAGGGCGAGGGCTTCTCGGTGGGCGACATCAACGCCCCGGCCGGCGAAGTGACCATGTCGCTGCGCAAGGAACTGACCGACATCCAGTACGGCCGCCTGCCGGACCGCCACAACTGGCTGGTCAAGCTGGGCTGATCGCCCACATCGAATCGTAGAGCCGGGCCCGCGCCCGGCTGCGCTTCTGGAAAGCCCGTCCCCGCGACGGGCTTTCTGCATTTCAGGCCAAGGGGTCAGATCCCTTTCCGCGTGAAAAGGCATCTGACCCCGGATCGGCGGACGCCGATGTCGGCAAAGTCATTCCGGGACATGTGATGGCCCAGTCAGGTCTGTGCAGGACGCGAGAAAGTTCCTTCACCTTCACAAACCCTTGACCCGAAAAGTCTCAGAACGAACATTTCATCTAGCTGAAAAGACGCTGAAAATCTTGTGGTGTCCGGTTTCGGCCATTAGCGTCATCTGCACGGCGGATCGTTAGGGGGATCCGCTGGCTCGCCGGACTTCGAACCTCGCCAATGCAAGCCAGCCCAGGGTTCGGGCCGGTGCTTCTGCCGATTCCGGCATTCACACCACAAGAAAGGGAAATACGATGTCCCAGGTAACGCAACCGCGTGTGCGTCGAGTGTGGGTGGTCCTTGGTGCGTCCGTTCTGTCATCGCTGCTGCTGGCCACGCCTGCGCTGGCCGGCGATGTCCAGCTCAGCGGCCTGCAGTCCGCGCCGACCCACCAGCGTTTCATCGTGAAGTACCGCGACGGCAGCGCGCCGGTGGCCAACACCACCGCACTGGCCTCTTCACTGAAGAATGCCGCCGCCGGCCTGGCCAGCAGCCAGGGCCGCGCACTGGGCCTGCAGCAGGTCCGCAAGCTGGCCGTCGGCCCGACCCTGGTCAGGACCGATCGCCCGCTCGACCAGGCTGAATCGGAGTTGCTGATGCGCAAGCTGGCCGCCGATCCGAACGTGGAGTACGTCGAAGTCGACCAGATCATGCGCGCGACGCTGACCCCGAACGACACCCGCTTCAGCGAACAGTGGGGCTTCGGTACCTCCAATGCGTCGATCAACGTGCAGCCGGCCTGGGACAAGTCGACCGGCACCGGCGTGGTCGTGGCGGTGATCGACACCGGCATCACCAACCACCCCGATCTCAACGCCAACATCCTGCCCGGCTACGACTTCATCAGCGACGCCGCGATGGCGCGCGATGGTGGCGGTCGCGACAACAACCCGAACGATGAAGGCGACTGGTACGGCGCCAACGAGTGCGGCTCGGGCATCCCGGCCTCCAACTCCAGCTGGCACGGTACCCACGTCGCCGGCACCGTGGCGGCAGTGACCAACAACAGCACCGGCGTGGCCGGTACCGCGTTCAACGCCAAGGTTGTGCCGGTGCGCGTGCTCGGCAAGTGCGGCGGTTACACCTCCGACATCGCCGACGCGATCGTATGGGCCTCCGGCGGCACCGTCAGTGGCGTGCCGGCCAATGCCAACCCGGCTGAAGTCATCAACCTCTCGCTGGGTGGTGGCGGCAGTTGCTCCACCACCTACCAGAATGCGATCAATGGCGCTGTCGGCCGTGGCACCACCGTGGTGGTCGCCGCCGGCAACAGCAACACCAACGTGTCCTCGTCGGTGCCGGCCAACTGCCCGAACGTGATTGCCGTGGCGGCCACAACCTCGGCCGGTGCGCGTGCCAGCTTCTCCAACTACGGCACCGGCATCGACATCTCGGCACCGGGCCAGAGCATCCTGTCCACGCTCAACACCGGCACCACCACGCCGGGCAGCGCCAGCTACGCGTCGTACAACGGCACCTCGATGGCGGCGCCGCATGTGGCCGGCGTGGTTGCGCTGATGCAATCGGTCGCGCCAAGCCCGCTTAGCCCGGCGCAGGTCGAGAGCATCATCAAGAGCACCGCACGCCCGCTGCCGGGGTCATGCTCGGGTGGCTGCGGTGCCGGCATCATCGACGCCAACGCTGCGGTGTCCGCGGCCATCAACGGGGGCGGCACTCCGAATCCGGGCGGCAACGTCCTGCAGAACAATGTGCCGGTCACCGGCCTGTCGGCCAGCAGTGGTTCATCGCTCAGCTACACCGTCAATGTCCCGGCCGGCAGCAGCCAGCTGCGCGTGGCGATCAGCGGCGGCACCGGTGACGCCGACCTCTACATCCGCCAGGGCAGCGCGCCGACCGACACGGTGTACACCTGCCGTCCGTACCTGAGCGGCAACAGCGAGACCTGCACGGTGAACAGTCCGGCCGCCGGTACCTGGTATGTGCGGGTGAAGGCGTACAGCACTTTCTCGGGCGTGACCCTCAACGCCCAGTACTGAGCCCAAGTCCCTCTCCATGGGCACGCCCCGGCCCAGGCCGGGGCGTTCTTGCATGGGGCCGGCGGTGGTACGTGCCGCCGCGCCATGGTGGGTGCCGACCTTGGTCGGCACGCTGTTCCTCAGACCGATTCGAAGCGGTTCGCGGCCACGTTCTTGCGCACGTGCTGCGGGTCGAAGATCCGCCCGTTCATCGCGATGTACACGCCGCTCGGCAGCGACTGCACCGCACCGATCGCACAGCCGATGTTGAACTCCGCATCCGAGCCGCGGAAGCGTGCCGGGCTCAGTGCACCGGTCATCACGATGGTCTTGTCCGGGATCGTCGCCAGCACCTTGCCGGTCTGCACCATCGAGTCGGTGCCGTGGGTCACCAGCACGTGCCGGGTCGGCTGCGCGGCGATGGTGGCGCGGATCAGCTCGCGGTCCTCATCGTTGATGTGCAGCGAATCCTTGCGCAGGATCGGAATCACGTTGAAGCGGAACGTCACGCCCAGCTCGCGCAGGATCATGCCGATCTGCGGATCGCCGATCTGGTAGTCCGACTTGTCGTCGAAGTAGATCTTGTCGATCGTGCCACCGGTGGTGACGACCAGGAGCTCTTCCATCATGTGCATGCGCGAAACCAGGACAGGTGCAGCGGCGCGGGGCCGGGAGCACAGATGATACGGCCCGGCGGGCGCAGCGTCAGCGTCGCTTGCCGAAGCGGGCGCGCAGCCCTGGCAGGCTGGCGCTGAAGATCACCAGCAGGGCCAGTGTGATTTCGATCAGCGCCAGCCAGCGCGTCTGCGGGTGGCTCCAGGCGCTCATCACGCCGTGGCTGAACCAGCCCAGGGCCAGCACCGAGGCCCAGAAACCCGTCCTGCGCCAGCCCAGGCGCAGCGCAATGGCCAGCGCGAGCGGTGGCGCGGTAAACACCAGCTGGGTGGCCAGCCAGTGCTTGTCATTGATGAACCAGCCGGCGAACAGCGCAGCCAGCCCCATCAGGGCCAGCAGCAGGACCGTGCGCTGCCCGGTGCTCATCGGGCCAAACGCTGCGCGATGTCGGCCACCCGGCGGCCAAGCGCGCGCGCAAGCACGGCTTCATCGTCGGTCGGCTGCGGGTCGTCGGCGGCACCGGCCACGTGGCTGGCGCCATACGGCGTGCCGCCACTGGTGGTGTGGCTCAGCGCCGGCTCGGTGAACGGGATGCCGACGATCACGCAGCCATGGTGCAGCAGTGGTACCTGCATCGACAGCAGGGTCGATTCCTGGCCGCCATGCATCGAAGCAGTCGAGGTGAACACCCCGGCCGGCTTGCCCGACAGGGTGCCGTTGACCCATTCGGCGCCGAGCCCGTCGAGGAAATGCTTCACCGGCGCGGCCATGTTGCCGAAGCGGGTCGGGCTGCCGAGCAGCAGGCCCTGGCATTCGGCCAGGTCCTGCACGCTCACGTAGGGGGCGCCATCGTCGGGCACCGGCGGCTGTGCGGTCTGGGTCACCGCAGCCACCGGCGGCACCGTGCGCAGGCGCGCGTTCATGCCAGGCACTTCGCCGACGCCCCGCGCGATCTGGCGCGCCAGCCGTGCCACCGAACCGCCCCGGCTGTAGTACAGCACCAGAATCTCGCCCATCGTGCCCGCTTCTCCTCGTCGTGTGGCCACCAGTATGGCTATCCTGCCAGCATTCCGCATCGGGTACCCTTTCGCCGATGGAACCTTTGGATACGCTCAACCTGTGGATGGAGCGCGCGCGGGATCGCGCACGGGCCATCAGTTTCGGCCGCTTCCTGTGGCATCGCTTCCTCGACGACCGCCTGTTCCAGGCAGCGGCGGCGCTGGCCTACACCACGGTGTTCGCGCTGGTGCCGCTGGCCATCGTGGTGTTCGGCGTGCTCTCGGCCTTCCCCGTTTTCGACCGCTGGAGCGACCAGCTCAGCGACTACGTCTTCTCCAACTTCGTGCCCAACGCCGCGCGCGCGGCCGAGGGCTACCTGCGGCAGTTCTCGGCCAGCGCCGGCCAGCTCACCGCCGCCGGCTTCATCGCGCTGGTGGTATCGCTGCTGATCACCCTCAACAGCGTGGAAGAGACCTTCAACCAGATCTGGCGGGTTGGCTCCACCCGGCCCAAGCTGACCCGCTTCCTGGTCTACTGGACCGTGCTGACCCTGGGCGCGATGCTCGCCGCTGCGTCGCTGGCGGTGTCGGCGCGGGTGTTCGCGTTGCCGTTGTTCGGTACCCAGGAGGGCCGTTGGCTGGCCGAACTGGCCCTGCGGCTGGCGCCGATCCTGATCGAGTTCGTCTGCATCACGCTGATGTTCCGGGTGGTGCCGCACCACACCGTGAAGTGGCGGCACGCGATACCCGGCGCGATTCTGGCGGCGGTGATCCTGGAGCTGGTGAAGTGGGGAATCGGGGCCTATCTGGGCAGCTTCCAGTCCTACCAGAAGCTGTATGGCACGGTGGCCTTCGTGCCGATCCTGCTGCTGTGGATCTACCTGTGCTGGGTGGCGGTGCTGCTCGGCGCATCATTGTCTTCGTCGATGGCGGCCTTCCGCTACCAGCCGGTGGAACTGCGCCTGCCGCAGGGGTATGAGTTCTATGGACTGCTTCGCCTGCTCGGCCGCTTCCAGCATGCACGGGCGAAGGGCAAGGGCCTGGCCGATGACGAGATCCTGCGGCTGGAGCCGATGCTGACCGATTCACTGCTGCAGGACCTGATCTGCAATCTGCAGGACATCGACCTGCTGCGTCGCGATGAGCGCGGCGAGTGGCTGCTGTCGCGCGATCTGGACCAAGTCAGCCTGGCCGATCTTTACGAATGCACCCAGCTGCGCATCCCGGTGGCCGAGCAGCACCTGCCGTATCGTGATGACAGCCTGGGACGTGCCGCATTGGCGGCGCTGGACGATCTGCGACTGCCCCTGCGTGAACGCCTGAAGCGCAAGGTCAGCGATATCTACACCGATTCCGGAGACATGCCATGACCCGCAAGACCCCGTTGCTGCTGCCGCTGGCACTGTTGCTGGCGCTGTCGGCCTGCAAGCCGGCCCAGGAGCCCACCCCCGCCAGCAGCCAGCCACCGGCACAGGCACCGACCCCGGCCACCCCCGCAGCGGTGGAGGAGACCCCGGCCGAACGTACCACCGCCGAGTTCCCGACGCTGAAGATGAAGGCGGTGGACGGCAGCGACTACGACCTGGCCGCGCATCGCGGCAAGTGGGTGGTGGTGAACTTCTGGGCGACCTGGTGTGCCCCGTGCCGCAAGGAGATGCCCGAGCTGTCGGCGCTGCATGCGATGCGCAGCAACATCGAAGTGGTCGGCCTGGCCTATGAAGACATCGAGGTGCCGGAGATGCAGTCGTTCCTGACCAAGCATCCGGTGACCTATCCGATCGTGATCGTGGACCCGTTCGATCCGCCGGCGGACTTCGCCACGCCACGCGGCTTGCCGTTGACGCACCTGCTGGATCCGCAGGGCAAGCTGGCGCACACGTTCCTTGGCCCGGTGACCGCCGCCGACATCGAAAAGCAGATCGCGGCTGCCAGGTAATGGGGTTGGGCGGCAGGGCCTGCGGCCCTGCACCCGCGGTAGTGCTGGCCGCTGGCCGGCAGCAACAGCAACAGCAACAGCCGAAGCAACAGCAACAGCCCAAGCGGGGTTTCCTGTGGGTAGGCGGGGTGGGTCCGGTGGCCGGGGGCGCTGCAAGTACGTCCATGTAAGCTCGGTCGCCGCATCCATGCGGCTCACGCCCCCGCCACCGGACCCACCCCGCCTTCGACAGTTCTCCGCGAGCTGTCGGAATGCATGCCCTGCTCTTGGTGGATGTCGACCCTGGTCGACACGTAGATCCACGCCATGCGTGGGTGCTCTTCGTTCAATTGTCGAAATATTCGATTTCAATGGAGATTCATCCACGCATGGCGTGGATCTACCAGATCGCCGGAATCTGTCAGAGGTGGGGCGGTGCCGGAGTGCGGGGTGTCAGCCGCATGGATGCGGCTGCCAAGCCTACAAGGACGTACTTGCGGCGTCCCCGCACTCCGACACCGCCCCGCCATTCCACGGAAATCCCGCTCTGGCTGTTGCTGTTGCCGTTGCTTGAGCAGGTGCAGGGCCGCAGGCCCTGCCGACCCACCCTATTCCTCGACCGGGAAGTCCTCGATCGGCTTCAGCACATCGTAGTGCTCGCGATGCAGCTTGCCCTTCAGCTTCGGCAGCTCGGGCAACGGTGCATCCACCCGCGTATCGGGCAACCGGTCCAGCAGGTTGCGCACCAGCGTCAGCCGGCCCAGCCGCTGGTCGTTGAAATCCACCAGCGTCCACGGCGCCGCCTCGCGATGCGTCGCGCGCAGCATCGCCTCGCGGGCTTCGGTATAGGCGCTGTACTTGCTGCGCGATTTCAGGTCCACCGGGGACAGCTTCCAGCCCTTCAGCGGATCGAGGTGGCGCTCGGCGAAGCGCTTCTCCTGCTGCTCCTGGTCCACGCACAGCCAGTACTTGAACAGCAGGATGCCGTCATCCACCAGCAGCTGTTCGAACACCGGCGCCTGGCGCAGGAACTGCTGGTACTCGGTCTCGCTGCAGTAGCCCATGACCCGTTCGACGCCTGCGCGGTTGTACCAGCTGCGGTCCATCAGCACGATCTCGCCGGCGGCGGGCAAGTGCGAGGCGTAGCGCTGGAAGTACCACTGCGTGGCTTCGCGGTCGGTGGGCTTGGGGAGTGCCACCACGCGGCACTGGCGCGGGTTGAGGTGCTGGCTGATGGCCTGGATCGCGCCGCCCTTGCCCGCCGTGTCGCGCCCTTCAAACAGCACCAGCAGGCGTTGCCCGCTGTGCTGCACCCAGCGCGCCATGGCGGTCAGTTCCAGCTGCAAAGGCAGCAGCAGTTCGTCGTAGTCCTTGCGCTTGAGCTTGGCCATCGTCACACCCGCGGGGAGGAAGCACGAGCGTAGCGCAAGGGCTGCCCAGGCGATGTCGACGCTACCTGGTCGCGCTTACCCTGCTGCGCCCGTCCAGCCGTTCTCACGTGCCAGTTGCTGCACCAACGCTGACAGATCGCGGGCAAACCCGCCCATGTCGAACAGCCCGCTGCGCTCGCGCGCCTGTGCCAGTTCAGCGCGCAACGCGGCCAGCGCCGCCGGGTCATTGCCCAGCGCGCTGGCGGTGGTGATGAACGCCGCATCGTCGGCGACATTCATCCGCGCCAGTCCCAGATGGTGGTTGAGGCTGCCGGCCACGCGCGCGGCGAACGTGTCGCCGGGGCAGGTCAGCACCGGGCAGCCGGCCCACAGCGCGTCGGACGCGGTGGTGTGGGCGTTGTACGGATGCGTGTCGAGGAACAGGTCGGCCAGCTGATAGCGGGCCAGATACTGCGGATGCGGCAGTTTGGCCATGAACACCAGCCGCGTTGGGTCCAGGCCAGCGGCCTGTGCGGCGCTGCGCAGGCGGGCGTCGGCATGGCCGGGGCCGGACAGCAGCCACAGCACGCTGCCGGGCACCGCCTGCAGCACTGCGAAGGCGCGGCCCATGCTGCGCGGGTTGAGCTTGTAGCTGTTGTTGAAGCAGCAGAACACGACGCCGTTTCCGGGCAACCCGCACTCGGCGCGGGACGGTGCCGGCTCCAGCATGCGGGTGTTGTCCGAGGGCTGGAAGGCACGCGGCAGGCGCAGCACCCGTTCGCTGTAGTGCGGCTCCAGTGAAACTGGCAAAACGAAGCTGTCGCCGATCACGGCATCCATCCACGGCGCCCCGGACGTGCCGGGGTAAGCCAGCCAGTTCAACTGCAGCGGGGCAGGGCGCATCGCCAGTACCTCCGGCGTGCCGCCGCCGCCCCATCCGCGCAGGTCGAACAGCAGGTCGATGCCCTGTGCGCGGATGCGTGCGGCGGTATCGGCATGTCGCAGGCCAGCCACATCATGCAGCTGTGCCGCTGCCTGCAGCCGCTGGCGGATGCGGCTGCCGTCATCACGATTCAACGCGAACAGATGCAGTTGCACTGCCGGGTCATGACGCAACTGCTCGAACAGGGCCACGGTCAGCAGCCCGGTGGGATGGGCGCCAAAGCCATTGGACAGGAAGCCGACCCGCAAGGGGCCGCGCCCGCGCACCTTCGTGGCGGGAAGGGGACGCACTCCCGAAGCAATCACCGCGGCGCGCGCGCGCGCGCAGGCCAGCTGTTCGGCTGCGGTGGCATCCTCGCTGAGGAACGCGAACGGTTCGACCACACCTTGGCCGCTGGCCAGTGCGCCACGCACTTGTGTGGCCAGTGCGTCCACGTCCTGCCAGTCGCACAGGCGGCGCTGCCAGGCCAGGCGCTGGGCGGCGATATAGGGTTCGCCCGGCATCAGCGCATGCGCGCGGCGATAGGCCGTCGCCGCCCCTTCGGCATCATCGGCATCTTCCAGCGCATGGCCCAGCCACAACGCGATGCCCGGGTGCTGCGGGGCCAGTGCCGAAGCCTGGCCCAGCAGCTTCGCTGCATCGCCATGTGCGCCGGCCATCCAGGCCACGCGGCCCAGCCGCGCCAGCGCTTCGGGGTGGTTGGGGCGCAGTTGCAGTGCGCGTCGTGCGGCCTGCTCGCCGGCAGCGATGTCGCCGGCTTCCAGTTCCAGGTCGGCCAGCATCACCCAGGCCACGAAGTCGCCGGGCTGGCGCGCGATCGCCTGCTGCAGGTGCTGTCGCTGCTGCCAGGCCGTCATCGTGATCAGTCCGCCGACAACTGCGCCAGGGCGTCGACCTGGTGTTCGTGGCTGAGTCGCTGCAGCAGCGGGTCGAGGTCGCCGGCCAGGATGTTGGGCAGGTCGTACAGGGTCAGGCCTTCCACGCGGTGGTCGGTGATCCGGCCCTGCGGGAAGTTGTACGTGCGGATGCGCTGGCTGCGGTCGCCGCTGCCGACCTGCAGGCGCCGCGATTCGGCCTGCGCCGCGTCCTGGCGCTGGCGTTCGGCATCGAGCAGCTGCGCCTTCAGGCGCTTCATCGCCTTGTCGCGATTGGCGTGCTGGCTGCGTTCGGTCTGGCATTCCACCACTACGCCGGTCGGCAGGTGGGTGATGCGGATCGCCGACTCGGTCTTGTTGACGTGCTGGCCACCGGCGCCGGACGAGCGGAACGTATCCACCTTCAGGTCGGCGGGGTTGATGACGATGTCATCGACTTCGTCGGCCTCCGGAATGATTGCCACGGTGGCCGCCGAGGTGTGGATGCGGCCCTGCGATTCGGTGGCCGGCACGCGCTGCACGCGGTGCGTGCCCGATTCGAACTTCAGCCGCGAGAACGCTCCCCGGCCGACCACGCGTGCCACCACCTCCTTGTAGCCGCCGTGCTCGCCCGGGCTGTCCGATTCGATCTCGACCTTCCAGCCCTGGCGCTCGGCATAGCGGGCGTACATGCGGAACAGGTCGCCGGCGAAGATCGCGGCTTCGTCGCCGCCAGTGCCGGCGCGCACTTCCAGGAACAGGTTGCCTTCGTCGCGCGGGTCGCGTGGCACCAGTAGCAATGCGAGCTCCTGCTCCAGCGCCTGCAGGCGCGCCTGCGCGGCGGCGATCTCCTCGTCGGCCAGCTCGCGCAGATCGGGATCGGCGCGCATGCCTTCGGCGGCGGCCAGGTCGGCCTTGGCACGGGCTTCATCGGCCAGTGCAGTGGCAACCGGTTCAAGTTGGGCGAATTCGCGCGAAAGGTCGCGGAAACGGGTGTTGTCGGCGACCACATCGGGTTCGGCGAGCAGGCGTTCCAGTTCTTCGCGGCGCTCGGCCAGCGCTTCCAGCTTACGGCGCAGGGTCGGCGTCATCGGGTCTCACGGGTGGGTGGCGGTAACCCGGCGTGGCCGGGAACAGGCGCTCGGCGGCGCGGGTCAGGTCGGCATCGCCACTCAGCGCGGCGGCGCGCAGTGCGGCGGTCGGCGGGTGCAGCAGGCGGTTGGTCAGGCCGTGGGCCAGCAGTTCCAGCACTTCGTCGGCGGGCTTGCCGTTGGCCAGCTGCTGGCGCGCGCGCTCCAGCAGCTCGGCACGGGTGGCTTCGCCGAACGCGCGCAGCTGCCGCAGTGGTGCCTGGTGGGCGCTGGCCTGCTGGGTCTCGATGAAGCGCGATACCTGCAGGTCGATGATCGCCTCGGCCTCGGCAGCGGCCTCGCGGCGGCCACGACGGTTGTCTTCCACCGCGCGTTCCAGGTCATCGACGGTGTAGAGGAAGGCGTCGTTGAGCGTGCCGACCTCGGCTTCGATGTCGCGCGGCACGGCCAGGTCGAACAGCAGCATCGGCTTGTGCCGGCGTGCACGCAGGGCCTTGGCCACCATCTCGCGATGGATCACCGGCTCGCGCGCGGCGGTGGCCGAGAA
Organism: Stenotrophomonas hibiscicola ATCC 19867; assembly: GCF_000382065.1. Classification (GTDB taxonomy): domain Bacteria; phylum Pseudomonadota; class Gammaproteobacteria; order Xanthomonadales; family Xanthomonadaceae; genus Stenotrophomonas; species Stenotrophomonas hibiscicola. The sequence continues at coordinate 396,392 of NZ_KB907501.1, forward strand.
CACCACGTCGGCCTCGCCCAGGTGGCGGTCCAGTTCGGTCAGCGGCAGGGCCACGCCGCCATGGCGGCTGGCCAGTTCCTGCGCGTGGGCCAGGGTGCGGTTGGCGATCAGCAGCCGCCGTACCTTGCCTTCACTCAGGTGCCGTGCAGCCAGTTCGATGGTCTCGCCGGCACCAACCAGCAGCACGGTGGAGTCGTCCAGCCGGGCGAACGCGTTCTGCGCCAGGCGCACCGCGGCCGACGCCACCGATACCGGGTTGGCACCGACCTGGGTATCGGTGCGCGCACGCTTGGCCACCGAGAAGGTCTGCTGGAACAGACGGTCCAGGCGCTGGCCGAGCAGGCCATGGTCGCGCGCGGTCGACCAGGCGTCCTTCACCTGGCCGAGGATCTGCGGTTCGCCCAGCACCATCGAGTCCAGCCCGGTGGCGACCCGGAACAGGTGGCGCACGGCCTCGGCATCGGCATGCTGGTACAGATAGCCCTGCAGGTCACCGGCCTGGCTGCGCAGCCACTGGTCCAGCGCCTGTGCCGACTCGGCCACGGCGTACAGTTCGGTGCGGTTGCAGGTGGACAGCAGCACCGCCTCGGCAATCTGCGGGGTATCGCGCAGCGAACCGAGCGCGCGCGGCAACGCCTCACCGGCGAAGGCCGCGCGCTCGCGCAGCTCCACCGGTGCGGTCTGGTGATTCAGTCCGAGCACCCACAGGGTCATTGTTCAGTTGCTTGCGATAAGCTGCTGGCCATTGGACGACATTTTAAGGCCCCGATGCCGACGATGCCCGCATTGATTCGCATCCCCAGTGTTCTGCTGCTGTCCCTGGCCTGCAGCCAGGCCCTGGCGGCGGTGCCGGCCAAGGCCCCTGTAAGGGCCCCGGCCACTGAGGAACTGGCGCTGGAACCGGTGATGGCCGGTGAGTTCGCGCTGCAGGCCGGCAAGCTGGCGGAGGCGGCGCGCTGGTACCTGCAGGCGGCCCAGCAGACCGACGGCGACGCCGGCCTGGCCGAGCGCGCGACCCGCATTTCCATGCTCGCCAACGATGACGCCAGCGCCGCCAAGGGCCTGGCCTTGTGGCAGCAGCGCGCGCCAAGCTCGTTGACCCTGCGCAGCGCCGCCGGTGCGCTGGCCATGCGCCAGGGCGATGTGAAGGCCGCCCGCACTGAATTGCAGGCGCTGCTGGCCGACCCCGACGAGCGCGGCTGGAAGTTCGCCCTGGCCGCGCTGATCGGCGGTGGGCGCGACCCGGCGGTGCCGGCGCAGGTGCTCGGCGAGCTGGTCGATGCCAATGCCATTCCGCCGAAGATCGAGGCCTGGCAGGAGTTTGGCCGACTCGCGCTGCGCATGGAAAAGCCCGAGCTGGCGCGGCGGATGATCGATGAGGTGGTCAAGCGCTTCCCGGAAGAGCCACGTGTGGCACTGCTGCGCGCCAGCCAGTTGCAACAAGCGGGCGAGACCGACAAGGCGCTGTCGCTGCTGCACGATGTGGAGCCGAAGACGCGCCAGGACCCGGAACTGCGCAATGCGGTGGCCATCGCCTACGACAGCCTGGGGCAGCCTGCTGCGGCCGAGCGCGTGCTGGCGTTCGGCCCGCAGGACGTGCAGACCTGGGGCATGCGCGCCTCGCTGCTGGCCAAGCAGGGCGACAAGGCAGCGCTGTCCAATCTCTACAACGAACTGTCGCGGCAGGCGGCCAAGCCGGACCCGGCGCAGCGCCTGCTGCTGGGCAAGATCGCCGAGTACCTGAAGCGCTATCCGGAGGCGGTGCAGTGGTACCACAGCGTGCCCGGCGGCGATGAGCTGAGCGAAGCACGCCTGCGCGCCGCCAATGCCCAGGCCCTGGCCGGGCGCCTGCCGCAGGCCCTGGATGAAGTGCACGCGATCCAGTCCGATGCGGTGGTCGATGACGATGTGCGTCGCGACGCCTATCTGCTGGAGGCTGAACTGCGCCAGCGTGGCGATGACAGTGCCGGCGAACTGGATGCATTGGCCCGCGGCCTGGCCGCCTACCCCGATGACAACGGCCTGCTGTACGCCCGTGCACTCGCCTGGGAGCGCCGCGACGATATCCCGCGCGCCGAGGCCGACCTGCGCAAGATCCTGGTGACCGACCCGGAAAACGTGCCGGCCCTGAATGCCTTGGGCTACACCCTGGCCGACCGTACCGGCCGCCTGCAGGAAGCGCTGGAGCTGATCGACCGCGCCCGCGTGGCCGAACCGGACAACGCCGCCATCGTCGACAGCTATGGCTGGGTGCTGTATCGCCTGGGTCGCAAGGAAGAAGCACTGGTGCAGCTGCGCCGGGCCTGGACCCTGGCCAAGGACCCGGAGATCGCTTCCCACGTTGGCGAAGTGCTCTGGGTGCTGGGCAAGCATGACGAGGCCCGCCACTTCTTCGAAGAAGCGGCCAAGCTCGATCCTGAAAACCGCGCGCTGCTGCGCGCCCGCGAGAAATTCAATCCATGAGTGTTTCCCTGATCCGGCCGCTGCTGTTGGCGGCCGTGACCCTGGCGGTGACCGCCTGTACCAGCGTGGGCACGCAGAAGACCCCGGCGCCGGCGGTGGTCGAGGTTGTTTCAGCCGAAGCGGCGCAGGCCGAGGCGGCGCGCGTGGCCGCGCTGCAGGCACAGCCGGACTGGGCTTTCCAGGGCCGGGTCGCGGTCAGCAAGGGCAAGGACGGCGGCAGCGGACGCATCGACTGGAAGCAGGAAGGACGCCGCTATGTGGTCGAGCTGAGCGCGCCGGTGACCCGGCAGAGCTGGAAGCTGGCCGGCGATACCCATTCCGAAGCCGGCCGCCTGGAAGGACTGGCCGGCGGGCCGCGTGACGGCGAGGACGCCCAGCAGCTGCTGCTGGAAGCGACCGGCTGGGACATACCGGTCAACCAGCTGCCGCAGTGGATCCGTGGCCTGGTGGCCGGCGATGCTGCCGGTCCGGAGAAGGTCGAGCGCGACGCTGACGGCCGGCCGCGTCGCATGCAGCAGATGGGCTGGCAGGTGCAGTATCTGGACTGGTACCCGGCCGAGGCCGGACGCCCGGCGCTGCCGCGCCGGATCGAGGCCAGCAATGGCGACGCCAAGGTGCGCCTGCTGGTGGACCAGTGGGGGCAGGGCGCCCCATGAGTGCCGGGCACGATGACGCGGGCTGGTCCTGGTGGCCGGCCCCGGCCAAGCTGAACCTGTTCCTGCACATCACCGGCCGCCGCGCCGACGGCTACCACGAGCTGCAGACCGTGTTCCGCCTGCTGGACTGGGGCGATCGCATTGGCCTGCGCCTGCGTGAAGACGGCCAGGTGCGCCGTGAGGGCGAGGGCCTGGCCGGCGTGGCCGAGGCTGATGACCTGGCGGTGCGTGCCGCGCGCCTGCTCCAGGAAGCGGCAAAGGTCGAGCAAGGTGCAGACATCATCATCGAAAAGCACGTTCCCGCCGGGGGTGGGTTTGGCGGGGGGTCGTCCGACGCGGCCACGGCGCTGGTGGTGCTGAACCGGCTGTGGCGGGCGGGTCTGGATGAAGAGGCTTTGGCGGCGCTGGGCCTGCGCCTGGGCGCAGATGTGCCGGTATTCGTGCGCGGGCGCAACGCCTGGGCCGAAGGCGTGGGCGAGCGCCTGCAGCCGATCACTCTGGCCCCGGCCTGGTACGTGCTGGTCGAACCGGGCGTTCATGTTCCTACGCCAGCACTGTTTGCAGACCCGGATTTGACGCGCGACAGCCCAGTGGCGAAAATAGAGGACTTCGCTTCCGGGACCCTGGTCGGGAACGCGTTCGAACCGGTGCTGCGCCGCCGTGAGCCTGCCGTCGAGGCAGCGTTCGCCGCGTTGAGCGACATCGGCACGGCGCGGCTGACCGGTTCGGGAAGTGGTTGTTTCGTCGAGTTCGCATCGCAGTCTGCCGCAGAGCAGGGACGGTCGAAGTTGCCGAAGGAGTTGCGGGCAAGGGTGGCAGCGGGCGTAGCGCGTTCGCCACTGCTGGATGCACTCGAGCAACACTGATTTATCACTGCAGGGGCGTCGCCAAGAGGCCCAAGGCACCAGGTTTTGATCCTGGCATTCGTAGGTTCGAATCCTACCGCCCCTGCCAATAGCGGCTGTGTCCGCGCCTTCCAGCGCATCGCCCGCGCGGGACGTGGAAACAACCGCGGTGTTGTCAGCAGCAAGGGTCCATCGGGGTCCTTGCCGACTCCCGATCCCCGCCACTCGTCCCCGCCCGAGACAATCATGATGCAAGAGTCCCCGAACCTGCTGGTCTTTTCCGGCAACGCCAACAAACGTCTGGCGCAGAACATCTGCAAGGAACTGGGGGTTCGCCCGGGCAAGGCGCTGGTCTCGCACTTCTCCGATGGCGAAGTGCAGGTGGAGATCGAAGAGAACGTCCGCAAGCAGGACGTGTTCGTGATCCAGCCGACCTGCGCGCCGAGCGCGGAAAACCTGATGGAGCTGCTGGTGCTGATCGACGCGCTCAAGCGCGCATCGGTGGCCAGTGTCACCGCCGTGGTGCCGTATTTCGGCTACTCGCGCCAGGATCGCCGCATGCGCTCCTCGCGCGTGCCGATCACCGCCAAGCTTGCGGCCAAGATGTTCAGCACCGCGGGCGCTGATCGCGTGCTGACCGTCGACCTGCACGCCGACCAGATCCAGGGCTTCTTCGATATTCCGGTGGACAACGTGTACGCGTCCCCGCTGCTGCTGGCCGACATCTGGCGCGCCTACGGCACCGAGAACCTGATCGTCGTCTCGCCGGACGTGGGCGGCGTGGTCCGCGCCCGTGCGGTGGCCAAGCGCCTGGATGACGCCGACCTGGCGATCATCGACAAGCGCCGCCCGCGCGCCAACGTCTCCACCGTGATGAACATCATCGGTGACGTCGAAGGCAAGACCTGCGTGATGGTCGATGACATCGTCGATACCGCCGGCACCCTGTGCGCCGCTGCTGCTGCCCTGAAGGCGCGCGGTGCGCTCAAGGTCGCCGCCTACTGCACCCACGCGGTGCTGTCGGGCCCGGCGGTGGACAACATCACCAATTCCCAGCTCGACGAGCTGGTGGTGACCGACACCATCCCGCTGAAGGACGCGGCGCGGGTGTGCAGCAAGATCCGCCAGCTGAGCGTGGCGGAAATGCTGGCTGAAACGATGCGCCGCATCGCGTTCGGTGAGTCGGTCAGCTCGCTGTACGTCGACTGAGTTTTCGCCCCTGCCGGCAACGGCGGGGGCATACCCCGGGTGCTTCTGGTCGCGGAAGCATCTTCAACCGCCACGCCGCAGGGCGCGGCAACAACCTGAGTAGTCGAAAATGTCGAAGACCCATGAAATCAAGGTCACCAAGCGTGAACTGCAGCGTAAGGGTGCGAGCCGCCGCCTGCGTCACGCCGGTGTGATCCCGGCCATCGTGTACGGCGGCAACGCCGAGCCGGTCGCCATCAGCCTGGACCACAACGAAATCTGGCTGGCCCAGCAGAACGAGTGGTTCTATGCCTCGATCCTGGACCTGAACCTGGATGGCCAGGTGCAGAAGGTCCTGCTGCGTGACATGCAGCGCCACCCGTACAAGCAGCTGATCATGCACCTGGACTTCCAGCGCGTGAACGAGAACGAAGCCCTGACCGCTTCGGTCCCGCTGCACTTCGTCAACGAAGACACCTCGCCGGCCGGCAAGGCTGCCGACGTCGTGGTCACCCACGAACTGAAGGAAGTGACCATCACCTGCCTGCCGAAGGACCTGCCGGAGTCGATCGAAGTCGACCTGGGCGAGCTGAAGGCCGGTGACGTGGTGTACCTGTCCGACATCAAGCTGCCGAAGGGCGTGGAAATCCCGGCCCTGGCGCTGGGCAAGGACCACGACGACGCCATCGTCACCGCCAAGGCCGGCAAGGCCGACGCGGCCGACGAAGAAGCGGCTGCCGCCGAGTAATACCGCTACGGTGCCTGCCTGCGGGCAGGCACCGTACTGGAAGGAACCATGGCAGGACTGCGACTGATCGTCGGTCTGGGCAACCCCGGATCGGAACACGCCCGGACCCGGCACAATGCCGGGTTTCATTTCGTTGAGGCCCTGGCGGAGAAAGCCGGTGCGCGATGGAATGTGGACAGCAAGCTGTTCGGTGAGACCGCCAAGGTCGAGATCGCCGGGCAGACGGTGTGGCTCCTCAAGCCCGCCACCTTCATGAACCTCAGCGGCAAGTCGGTCACCGCCGCGCAGCGGTTCTGGAAGATCGAGCCGGAGGAAACCCTGCTGGCCCACGACGAACTGGACCTGCCGCCCGGCGCGGCACGGCTGAAGTTCGACGGTGGCCACGGCGGTCAGAACGGCCTGCGCGACACCATCCGCCTGCTCGGCCATGGCAAGTTCCATCGCCTGCGCGTGGGCATTGGCCACCCCGGCCACAAGGACCGCGTGGTGGGTTGGGTGCTCGGCCGCCCGTCGAAGGACGATGACGTGCTGATCGCGCGCGCCATCGACGATGCGATCGACGTGCTGCCGCTGGCGGTGCAGGGCGATTTCAACGAAGCGATGAAGCGCCTGCACACCCCGAAATAACCGGTAGGTACCGACCGTTGGTCGGTACGGAGTCAACCAGGTCGGTAGGTACCGACCGTTGGTCGGTACGGAGAATGATTGGAAAAGCAGCGCCCACGTCGCTGTTTCCCCAATCACTTTCACCCCAGAGAGCTGTCACCCATGGGTATCAAATGCGGCATCGTCGGCCTGCCCAACGTCGGCAAGTCGACCCTGTTCAATGCGCTGACCAAGGCGGGCATCGCCGCGGCGAACTTCCCGTTCTGCACCATCGAGCCGAACGTCGGCATCGTGCCGGTGCCGGACCCGCGCCTGAACGAGCTGGCGGGCATCATCAACCCGCAGAAGGTCATCCCGACCGCGGTCGAGTTCGTCGACATCGCCGGCCTGGTCGCCGGTGCGGCCAGCGGTGAAGGCCTGGGCAACAAGTTCCTGGCGCACATCCGCGAAGTCGATGCCATCACCCACGTGGTGCGCTGCTTCGAGCACGGTGACATCGTGCACGTCGCCGGCAAGGTCGACCCGATCTCGGACATCGAAACCATCGATACCGAGCTGGCGCTGGCCGACCTGGACAGCGTCGAGAAGGCACTGAACCGTGCCGAGCGCGCGGCCAAGGGCGGCGACAAGGATGCAGCGGCGCGCAAGCCGGTGCTGGCCAAGCTGCAGGCGGCACTGTCGGAGGGCAAGGCCGGCCGTTCGGCCGGCCTGGATGATGAAGAAAAGGCGCTGGTACGCGACCTGTTCCTGCTGACCCTGAAGCCGGTGATGTACATCGCCAACGTGCTGGAAGACGGCTTCGAGAACAACCCGCACCTGGAAGCCGTGCGCGCGCATGCCGCCGCAGAAGGCGCGCAGGTGGTGCCGGTGTCGGCCGCGATCGAAGAAGAGCTGTCCCAGCTCGACGACGAGGACCGCGATACCTTCCTGGCCGACCTGGGCCTGAGCGAGCCGGGCCTGAACCGCGTGATCAACGCGGCCTACAGCCTGCTCGGCCTTCAGACCTACTTCACCGCAGGCGTGAAGGAAGTCCGCGCGTGGACGGTGCGCAAGGGTGCCACCGCCCCGCAGGCTGCCGCGGTCATCCACACAGACTTCGAGAAGGGCTTCATCCGCGCCGAAACCATCGCGTATGACGACTTCATCAAGTACAAGGGCGAAGCCGGCGCCAAGGAAGCCGGTCGCCTGCGCCTGGAAGGCAAGGAATACCGCGTGCAGGAAGGCGACATCCTGCACTTCCGCTTCAACGTCTGATCCAGCGGCATCGGATCGATCCCGGACGCCCCGCCTCGTGCGGGGCGTTCGCGTTTCTGAATATGGATAAAAAATCACCACGCTGCGAAACGCTTGCGGCGTGATGTTCGCCGGCACTTGTCCACAGCAAACTCCCATCGCTTTCCACGCCGCATGTGGAAAACCGGCGAAGCCGATGTAGAGCCGAGCCCATGCTCGGCTGATGCCAGCCGGAGCCGAGCGTGGGCTCGGCTCTACAAGGGGCTCGCCCGCGCGACCTGGACAGATTTTCACCACGCTTCGAAACGCCTGCGCTGCAATGCTCGCACCCACTTGTCCACACCAAGTTCCCATCGCTTTCCACGCGTGGTGTGGAAAACAACGGGAGGCGTGGATAAAAAATAACCACGCCCGGAAATGCCTGCATCGCAACGCTCGAACCCACTTGTCCACATCAAGTTCCCATCACTCTCCACGCATTGTGTGGAAAACCCCGGTGGCCCGCTCTGATAGCCGCCCACCTTGGTGGGCGCGCGGCGAGACAGTGCCCGCCAAGGTGGGCATCTACCAGAGCGCAAATGACAAGGCCCGCCAATGGCGGGCCTTGTCGTCCACGTCCTGCAAGGCCGCGCGCCTTACAGCGCGGTGCCGCCAAACTTGTGGGTGTACTGCAGGTTGATGGTGCGGCCGACGCTGTCGAACCAGGACACGTCGTAGTACGGGTACGCGGTATACGTGGTGTCCTTCGGCGGCATCTTGTTGAACACATTGACCACCGACAGCGACAGGCGCGAGTGGTCGTCGAAGCGGTACTGCACCGAGGCGTTGTAGCGGTAGGTCGCCTTCACGTACGGGCTGTCACCGCTGTCCCAGTCGAACGACTGGTCGTAGCTGTCCGAAGTTGGCAGCTTGCCCAGGCGCGAGCCATAGACCGTCGCCGACCACGCGTCCTTCTCCCAGGTCGCGCTCAGGCTGGTCTTGGTACGCGGGATGTCGAATCCGCTGTTGACCGCGAACTGGTCCAGGGTCGGGTCACCGGGGTAGCGCTGGAAATCGTGCTTCTTCACCCAGGTGTGGGTGCCGTTGAGGATGAAATCGCCGATGCCGGTCTGCATGCGGTAGCGCAGGCCGACGTCGATACCGGAGGTCGATTCGCGGGCGACGTTGATCGGAGCGACGCGCACGCCGTATAGGCGGCCATCACCGGTGCGGGTGATGCGGTCGAGCGCGTCCACGCAGGTCGGCGAGTTGATGTCGGCAGTACCCAGGCGGCAGTTGGCTTCGTTGGCCAGGAGCGTGCGAACGTCCATGTCCTGCACCTGCTTGCGCATGTCGATGTCAAACCAGTCCACGGACAGGTCCAGGCCGATCGCCGGCGACCAGACGAAGCCTGCACTCCAAGAGGTGCTGGTTTCCGGGTCGAGCTGGCGGTTGCCGGTGCGGCTGCGGATCAGGTTGCGCTCGTAGTCGGAACAGTCGCTAGCGCCATCGGCGCGGCAGCTGTACAGGTCTTCGGCGGTGGTCTCGTCGTTGCCCGGTCCGGCGAACACGTAGTGCAGGTCCGGCGCGCGGAACGCGGTGCCATACGAACCGCGCACCAGCAGCGTGTCGATCGGGCGCCATTCCAGACCGCCGCTCCAGGTCGCCTTGCCGATGGTGTGGCCGGAATAGCGGTACTGGTCGTAGCGGCCGGCCACGCTCAGGTTGACCGTCTCGTGCAGCGGCATGCGCAGCTCGGCGGCGGTCGCCCAGCGGTTGCGCGAGCCCTGGCCGTCCGAATCCTTCCAGCTGTAGTAGTAGTACTGGGTGGCCAGCGGATCGGGATTCAGCGCATAGGCCTGCTGGCCCACTTCCACGGTCGCGGCGAACCCGGCATCACCGCCCGGCAGGCCGAACAGCGCGGAATTGGTCAGCGTGAATGCAGCCGTCTCGGTGCGCGACTTCGGCGAATAGGTAGTGCGTGCGGCAATCGAATCGTACTCGGCGCGGGTCAGCGGCCGGTACAGCCGCGACGGGTCCGCGTTGTAGATCGGGAAACCGTCGTCGTCCACGCCCAGCTGCGGGCCCAGGAACAGGTCATTGGCCTTGGCGGCGATGATCTGCGCCCAGCTGATCCGCGACTGGTACTGTGAATGGCTCAGCGCCGCTTCGTAGTCCCAGTTGCCGGCCAGATTGCCCTTGAAGCCGGTGGTCACGCTGAAGGTCTTCTGCGTGCTGCGGACCATCGCATTGCGCAGGCCCCCCATTTCCTCGGGTGAGAACTGGCGCTGCCAGAACTCGATCTCGCCGGTGGCCTGGTTGTTGAAGTAGCCCGACTCATCGCCATTGGCGTCCATGCGGCCCCACTTGGTGACGTCGCGCATCAGCGACATCGTGTGGTAGCCCAGCTGCACATCGGCGAACCATTGCTGGCCGTTGTCGAAGTCGTAGCTCAGCGAGGCGTAGCCATTGGCGCCGCGGCGCTTGCTGAGGATGGTGCCGTAGCCGATCGAGCTGTCGCTGCCGCAGTAGTACCCGTAGCGCGGGCGGTAGGCGCGGTAGGTGCTGCCCTGGTTCTGCCCGGCCAGCGCTTCGCAGGTGGCCGCGCCCGGATCCAGGTAGTCGTCGTTGTAGTCCGTACGCAGGTAAGCGCGGCGGGCGATGCGCGAGCCCTCGGTGGGGCCGTCCTGGGTCGAATCCTGGATGTCGCGCTCATAGGCCCACAGCGGGGTCTGCGACTGCAGCTCGACGCTGTACACGGCGTTGAAGTTGCCGCGGCTGAAGCCGCTGGCCAGGCTCATGTCGAACGACTCGCCACCGCCTTCGCTGGTGGTGCCCATGCGCATGTCGATCGTGGTGCCGTCGGCCTTCTTCTTCAGGATGAAGTTGACCACGCCGGCGATCGCGTCCGAGCCGTAGATGGCCGAGGCGCTGCCGGTCAGCACTTCGATGCGCTCGATCATCCCCAGCGGGATGTTGGAGACATCGGTGAAGTTGCTGCGGCCCTTGAACGGCATCGGGAAGTCGGCGATGCGGCGGCCATTGACCAGCACCAGCGTGTGGTTCGGGCCCAGGCCGCGCAGGTCTACCTGCTGGGCGCCCGGCGAGAAGTCGGCGCCGCTGGAAGACTGCTGGCTCTGGGTCTCACCGCCGTTCTGGGTCATTGCACGCAGCACGTCCGGCACGCTGGTGAAGCCGCTGGAGCGGATCTGTTCGGCGTTGATCACCGTGATCGGGGCGGGGCCTTCCACCTGGGCGCGCGGAATGCGCGAGCCGGTGACCTGCACCGCGTCCAGTTGTTGCACCGAAGAGGAAGCCGGTGCCTGGGCCGCCGCGGAAGCAGCCACGCCCATCAACGCCAGCTGGATCGACCACGCCATCGCCTGTCTACGCATGAGGAATTCTCGGAAATGAAGCCGGCCCGCAGAGGAGGGGCCCTGTCCCCCATTCAGATTTCCGGAACGGGCGCGCGCATTTAACGCCTTTTTCATGTCCTTGACTACTGGGTCCCTATCTGGCAAAGAGTGGAAACGCTTGCAAGTCGATTTTGTTCAGGGAGATCAAGATGCGACGCCTCCATCGGACCGTGCGTGCCCCCTTCGCCCGGCTGGCGCTGCTGGTCTTGGCCGTGCCGTTGGTCGCCCTTGCGCAGGACCTGCAGGGCCCGGGCTTCGCCTACTACGAAGCCGGCGATCTCGACGCGCCCCGGCCCGGTCCGCGCGCACCGGCCATGATGCTGATGGGCGGTGGCGAATGGGTGCCGGAGGCCTTCCACTGGTGGCTGAAGCAGGCTGGCAATGGCCGGGTGCTGATCCTGCGCGCTTCTGGCAGTGATGAGCTGCAGGACCGCCTTTACCGCGAGATCGGCGGTACCACCGCAGTGCAGACGCTGGTCTTCGACAGCCGCCGCGGCGCCGACGATCCGGCCGTGCTGCGCGTGGTTGCCGCCGCCGATGCCATCTTCATTGCCGGTGGTGACCAGTCGCGCTACATCCGCTTCTGGAAGGGTACTGCGCTCAACCGCGCGCTGAACGCCCATGTGCGCGCCGGCAAGCCGATTGCCGGTACCAGCGCTGGGCTCGCCATCCTCGGTGGCTATGCATACGGCGCGATGGACGGCGGCAGCATCACCTCCGCCGGTGCGCTGGCCGACCCGATGGGCAGTGCGGTGACCATGGACAGTGGCTTCCTGCAGATGCCCTACCTGCAGCGCGTGGTCACCGACACCCACTTCGACAAGCGCGACCGGCTCGGTCGCCTGATCGTGTTCGTGGCGCGCGCCGCCCAGGACAGTGGCGACCCCGGCATCGTCGGCATCGGCGTCGACGAGGACACCGCTCTGTGCGTGGAGCCTGATGGCCAGGCGCAGGTCTACAGTGCTGACGGCGAGGGCAAGGTCTGGGTGGTCAGCCCCGGCCGCGATGCCGACCGCCTGGTCGAAGGTGAGCCGCTGCGCTTCCACGCGGTGCCGGTAACGGTGGTCGCCAGCGGCAGCCGCATGCGCCTGGATGACTTCCAGGCCGAGGCCGACTACCAGGCCGTGGCCGACGTCAGCGATGGCGAGATCGAACTCATCCGCCAGTGACCCGGCGATCCTGTGGCCACGCATGGGATGCTGTAGAGCCGAGCCCGCGCTCGGCTGCTCTTCAATCGAGGCATCAGCCGAGCATGGGCTCGGCTCTACGATGATGCCTCCCTTGCCCACCTGCTGGAGACGTACCCGATGAAACTGCGCCTGGCACTGTCCGCACTGCTGTCCCTGCCCATGCTTGCCCAGGCCGCACCGGCCGCTTCACCGCTGCTGGTCATCCACGGCGGCGCCGGCGTCGAGCGCAAGGACCTGTCGCCGGCCGAGGAAAAGGCCGCACGTGACGCGCTGCGGGCAGCACTGCTGAAGGGTCATGCGGAACTGGCGGCGGGGCGCCCCGCGCTGGCCGCAGTCACCGCCGCGATCACCGTGCTGGAGGACGATCCCACCTTCAACGCCGGCAAGGGCGCAGTGTTCACCCACGACGGCCGCAACGAGCTGGATGCGGCGGTCATGGATGGCGCGAACCAGGCGGCGGGCGCGGTGGCGGGCGTGCAACGGGTGCGCAACCCGATCCTGCTGGCGCAGACCGTGATGCAGAAATCCCGCCACGTGATGATGGTCGGGCAGGGCGCCGAAGCCTTCGCGGCCGAGCAGGGCATTCCTCTGGTCGATCCCTCCTACTTCCGTACAGAGAAGCGTTGGCAACAGCTGCAGCGCGCCCTCAAGGAAGAGGCCAGTGGCCAGGCGCATGCCGACCTGGAGACTGCAAAGCACTTCGGTACCGTTGGTGCGGTCGCATTGGACGCGCAGGGGCATCTGGCCGCCGGCACCTCCACCGGGGGCATGACCAACAAGCGCTACGGCCGGGTCGGTGACTCGCCGATCATCGGTGCCGGCACCTGGGCCGACGCACGCTGCGCGGTGTCCGGCACCGGGTGGGGCGAGTACTACATCCGCACTGCGGCCGCGCACGAGATCTGTGCGCGCATGCGCTACCAGGGGCAGAGCCCGGAGCAGGCCGGCAAGGGCGTGATCAACGAGACGATTCCGCAGATGGGCGGCGACGGCGGTGCGATCGTGCTCGGCGCAGACGGAAAAATGGCCACGCCGTTCAACACCCAGGGCATGTATCGGGGCTGGATCGGCGGCGACGGCGTCCCTCATGTCGCAATTTTCGCCAACGAGACCCTGCCGGTTCCCGGGCAATAACCTTGCGTATCAATGGGTTTGCGACAGCGTGTGAAAAAAATGGAAAAAAGCGTTGACAGCCCCACGTCCCATCAGCAGAATAAGCGGCTCACCACCACACACCGCAACGCTTCGGCGGCAACGGTTTGGGGTGGTAAGGAGGGATACCCAAGCGGCCAACGGGGGCAGACTGTAAATCTGCTGGCTTACGCCTTCGGTGGTTCGAATCCACCTCCCTCCACCAGTTTCACGTTGTGACATTCCCGGCGCGGGAGTAGTTCAATGGTAGAACCTCAGCCTTCCAAGCTGATGGTGCGGGTTCGATTCCCGTCTCCCGCTCCATTGAATGAACTTTGAATATTATCGAGTTCATGTCATAATGCAAAACTCGGCTCACGTAGCTCAGTCGGTAGAGCACTTCCTTGGTAAGGAAGAGGTCGAAGGTTCGATTCCTTTCGTGAGCACCATCTCAAGCATCACCTCTCAGACGAATTCGAGATAAGCAGCCATGGCCAAGGGTAAGTTCGAGCGCACCAAGCCGCACGTCAATGTCGGCACCATCGGTCACGTCGACCACGGCAAGACCACGCTGACCGCCGCACTGACCAAGATCGGTGCCGAGCGCTTCGGTGGCGAGTTCAAGGACTACTCCTCGATCGACGCCGCGCCGGAAGAAAAGGCGCGTGGCATCACGATCTCGACCGCGCACGTCGAATACGAATCCCCGATCCGTCACTACGCCCACGTTGACTGCCCGGGCCACGCTGACTACGTCAAGAACATGATCACCGGTGCCGCCCAGATGGACGGCGCGATCCTGGTGTGCTCGGCCGCTGACGGCCCGATGCCGCAGACCCGCGAGCACATCCTGCTGTCGCGTCAGGTCGGCGTGCCGTACATCGTCGTGTTCCTGAACAAGGCCGACATGGTTGACGACGCCGAGCTGCTCGAGCTGGTCGAGATGGAAGTGCGTGAGCTGCTGAGCAAGTACGACTTCCCGGGCGACGACACCCCGATCATCGCCGGTTCGGCCCGCCTGGCGCTGGAAGGTGACCAGAGCGACATCGGCGTGCCGGCCATCCTGAAGCTGGTCGATGCCCTGGACAGCTGGATTCCGGAGCCGGAGCGTGCGATCGACAAGCCGTTCCTGATGCCGGTGGAAGACGTGTTCTCGATCTCGGGCCGCGGCACCGTGGTGACCGGCCGTATCGAGCGCGGCGTGATCAAGGTCGGCGACGAAATCGAAATCGTCGGCATCCGTCCGGTGCAGAAGACCACCGTGACCGGCGTTGAAATGTTCCGCAAGCTGCTGGACCAGGGTCAGGCAGGCGACAACGCTGGCCTGCTGCTGCGCGGCACCAAGCGTGACGACGTCGAGCGTGGCCAGGTGCTGGCCAAGCCGGGCACGATCAAGCCGCACACCAAGTTCGAGGGTGAAGTCTACGTCCTGTCGAAGGACGAAGGCGGCCGTCACACCCCGTTCTTCAACGGCTACCGTCCGCAGTTCTACTTCCGCACCACCGACATCACCGGCGCAGCTGCACTGCCGGAAGGCGTCGAAATGGTGATGCCGGGTGACAACGTCAAGATGGTCGTCACCCTGATCAACCCGGTGGCGATGGA
>NZ_KB907502.1 GCF_000382065.1 Stenotrophomonas hibiscicola ATCC 19867
TGCGTGGATGCTCTTCGATCACTTGTCGAAATTTTCGAACTCGAACTCGATGGAGATTCATCCACGCATGGCGTGGATCCATCAGATCGCGGAAATCTGTCAGAGGTGGGGCGGCATGGGCAGGCAGGACCGTTGGCGGCATGGATGCCGCCATCGAGCCCCCATGGATGGGTTTACGGCGTGTCCTGCCTGTCCATGCCGCCCCGCCAGCCCACGGAATGCCAGCTTTTGCCGTTGCCGTTGCCGTTGCCGTTGCCGTTGCCGTTGCCGGCCAGCGGCCGGCACTACCAGGGTGCAGGGCGCAGCCCTGTCGAAAAACACATATAAAAAAACAGCAGGCCGAGGCCTGCTGTTTCGGTGTAATGGTGCGCCCGGAGAGATTCGAACTCCCGACCGCCTGGTTCGTAGCCAGGTACTCTATCCAACTGAGCTACGGGCGCCAATTACATAAACTTGTTGTGTTGACTGTGTATGGTGCGCCCGGAGAGATTCGAACTCCCGACCGCCTGGTTCGTAGCCAGGTACTCTATCCAACTGAGCTACGGGCGCGCGGTACACAATCAAATTTTACTGCATTTCCAGCGGCGGATGCCGGAAACCTGTCGAGTGGTGCGCCCGGAGAGATTCGAACTCCCGACCGCCTGGTTCGTAGCCAGGTACTCTATCCAACTGAGCTACGGGCGCCCTGCGACAGGAGCGGAATTATGCGGATGTCGGCGCGGACCGTCAACAGTTTTGTGAAAATTTTCATCCAACTGAATGAAAAAGCTGTCAGCCACGGCGTCCGGCGCCTTCAGCCACGCGAAATGATCGGCGCGCGTGCCCAGTTCCTGCGCGGACAGCACGCGCAGCTGCGCGTCCACATTCGGCAGCTTCGCCAGCAGCGTCTGCATCGATCCGGTGGGGGCCAACCAGTCGTGCTCCATCAGCACCGCCTGTGCGCTGCCATGCACGCGCGCCATCTGCGCATCGAGGTCTTCGTCCATGCCGGACGCGGCGTAGTGGTTGTTCAGGCCCACGCGCGCCCAGTCGGCAATCAGCCCGCGCGCTTCGGTGCCACCAAAGCCGAGGCGACGGCCATGCAGGACGCCCTGGCGCCGCGCGATCCACGGCAGGAAGCGGTAGACCAGTGGCAGCAGCCAGCCACGGGGTGGCGGGAACCCGCGCCAGAACGGTGAGCCACTGGCGGCCAGCCATAGCCGGTTGAAGTAGTGCGGGTTGCGGCCGGCATGCACGCAAGCCAGCTGCCCACCGAGACTGTGTCCACCGATGATCCAGGGCAGGGCGCCGGCGTCGTCATCCGCTGTGGCCAGGACCGCCTGGCTGGTTGGCAGATCCTGTTCGAGTACCTCGCGATAGCCCCAGTCCTGCGTGCGCGACGGGCGCAGTGAACTGCTGCCGTTGCCGCGCCACTCGTGCAGGTAGACCGCCACGCCCTTCGCCGCCAGCGCCAATGCCAGTGGCAGGTAGTGGCGCGCGGCGACGCCCAGTGCCGGCAGCCACAGCAGGCGCGCGACGGGATGTGCAGGCACGCAGGCGATCACTTCGTAGCGATGGCCGTCGTTGCACTGCACGGCGAGGATGCGTGGCGTCAGGCTCATGCGTGCGGTGCCGCGCCGAAATGGTCGAGCACCAGCACTTCGCTGCGGCCCGGCGCATAGCCTTGCTGCAGCCCACGTGCAACGTAGTCGATGCCGGCTTCGCAGGCATTGGCCAGGCTCAGGCCATTGCACAGCTGCGCAGCAATGGCCGAAGCCAACGTGCAGCCGGTACCGTGCGCGTCCAGTGGCAGGCGCGCATGGATGAATTCTTCGCTGCTGACGCCGTCGAAGTAGCGGTCGATTACGCGGTTGCCTTCCTGCAGGTGGCCACCTTTCAGCAGTACGGCGCCGGCACCGAGATCGAGCAGGGCTGACGCCGCGCGCTCAGCGTCATCGCCATTGCTGATCTTCCGTCCGACCAGCAGTTCTGCTTCCGGTGTGTTGGGGGTGATCAGCGTGGCCAGCGGGATCAGGCGCTCACGCATGGCCTGCAATGCGCTGTCTTCCAGCAGGCGCGCCCCGCTGGTGGCGACCATCACCGGGTCCAGCACCACGTGCGGCGGACGATGCTTCTCCAGTGCGTCAGCAACGGCGTTGATCACGCCGGCGTTGGCCAGCATGCCCAGCTTTACCGCGTGGATGTCGAAATCGTCGAAACAGGCTTCCAGCTGCGCGCGCAGGAAGTCGATCGGCGGCACATGCACGGCGATGACGCCACGCGTGTTCTGCGCGGTCAGTGCGGTGATTGCGGAGAGGCCGTGCACGCGATGCGCGGCGAAGGTTTTCAGGTCGGCCTGGATGCCCGCCCCTCCACCGGAGTCGGAGCCGGCGATGGTGAGAGCGGAAACGGGAGTGGTCGGGCTCATTCCGCGATTGTGCCGTGGTCGCGCAGGGGAAGGTAGATCCACGCCATGCGCCGATGTCCTTGATTCAATGCCGCCAACGTGCCCATTGCTGGTACAGCACATAGCCCAGGCCCGTCAGGCCAGTCAGCAGGGCAGGGGCGAGCAGAGCGTCATATTGCCAACGCATGAACAGCCAGGCGCCGAGGATGCCGCCGGCGAGGAAGCCGCTGATGATCAGGCCGCTGAGGGTCAGGCGTCGTACCTGCAGCGGCAATCCGCGCAGCAGGTGGCCCAGGCCGATGCCGAGGTCGGTGAACATGCCGCTGAGATGGGTGGTGCGTACCACCGCGCCGCTGAAGGTGGTGGCCATCGCGTTCTGCAGGCCGCAGGCCATGGCGGCGGCCAGTGCGCCCCAGATCTGGTGGCGTTCGAACAGCGGAATGGCCACCAGCAGCAGCGCGGACTCCAAGGCCAGCGCCACGCCGTAGCGTCGGCCCAGTTGCAGGGTACTGTCCTGGATCAACAGGCCGCTGAGCATCGCACCCAGTGAGAACGCGATCAGCAGCCCCCACAGATGGCCGACCGCGCGCCAGTCGCCCTGCGCCAGCGCCATGCCCAGCTGGCTGGTGCTGCCGGTCATGTGGCTGACCGCCTGATGCTCGAAGCCGAGGAAGCCGACCACGTTGACCATGCCGGCCACGCACGAGAGCGCGACCGCACCAATCCAGACCCAGGTGGGCAGGCGTATTCCCATCGGCAAGGCCCCTCAGGGCCCGCCGAAGCCGCCGTTGAACTGCAGCTCGCTGAAGGTATTGCTGGAGGGGTCGAACACCGCGCCCCAGAACTGCGTGCCGCCGTCGCAGACGCGGATCGCTTCCCGTGCCGGATTGATGCCGCTGCCATCGGGCAGATGGAAGGCGTTGACGTAGATCAGCCGCTTGCCGGCGCTTTCGATGCCGACGTACTGGCGGTCGAAGTCCAGCACCTTCGGGACCTGTGCCTGCAGCGACGAGAGCTGTGCTTCCAGCTGGTCGATCTGCTGCCGGCTGGGTGCCCAATAGCCGCTGACCCGGCCCGCCTCGCGGCCTGGACTGGGCCGCGAGCAGGTGTCGAGCACCTGCGCGGCGATGATCGGGCGGGTGACCACCCAGGATTGTCCGGTACGTTCGGCGGTCGGCACGCTGGCCGGGCCGCGCGTGGTGGTGCAGGCGCCGAGCGCGGCTGCGAGGGCGATCGCAGCCGTGGGCAGCAGCAGGCGGGTGCAGCGGTTCACAACACCTCCGACGCGTAATCGGCCAGGCGCGAGCGTTCGCCACGGCGCAGGGTGATGTGCGCACTATGCGGCCAGTTCTTGAAGCGATCCACCGCGTAGGTCAGGCCCGAGGTGGTTTCGGTCAGGTACGGGGTGTCGATCTGCTCGACGTTGCCCAGGCAGACGATCTTGGTGCCGGGGCCAGCACGGGTGATCAGCGTCTTCATCTGCTTGGGGGTGAGGTTCTGCGCCTCGTCCAGGATCAGGTAGCGTGACAGGAACGTGCGGCCGCGCATGAAGTTCATCGAGCGGATCTTGATGCGGCTGGCGAGCAGGTCGTTGGTGGCCTGGCGGCCCCAGGTGCCGCCTTCCTGGTTGTGCGTGAGCACTTCCAGGTTGTCGGTCAGCGCGCCCATCCACGGCGTCATCTTCTCTTCCTCGGTGCCCGGCAGGAAACCGATGTCCTCGCCAACGCTGACCGTGGCGCGGGTCATGATGATCTCGCGGTAGCGCTGCTGGTCCATCGTCTGCGCCAGGCCGGCGGCGAGTGCCAGCAGGGTCTTGCCGGTACCGGCGGTGCCCAGCAGGGTGACGAAGTCGATCTCCGGGTCCATCAGTGCGTTGAGGGCGAAATTCTGCTCGCGGTTGCGTGCGCTGATGCCCCACACGGCATGGCTGCCGTGGCGGAAATCATCGACCAGCGACAGCACTACCTTGCCGTCGCCGACCACGCGGCTGACGCGCAGTTCGACTTCGTCTTCGCCGGGCAGGTAGACGTACTGGTTCGGGTACCACTCCTCGCCATCCTGCGCCTGGATCTCGTAATGGCTGCGGCCCTTGTCGCTCCAGCTGCGCAGATCCTCGCCGTGGCGCTTCCAGAAGTCTTCGGGCAGCTCGGTGGCACCGGTGTAGAGCAGGCTGAAATCGTCCAGTGCGCGGTCGTTCTCGTAGTCCTCGGACACGATGCCGGCGATGGCGGCCTTGATCCGCAGGTTGATGTCCTTGGAAACGAACACCACCGGCAGGTCCGGCGTTTCCTCCTTGAGGGCCAGGATCGCGCCGAGGATGGCATTGTCCGGAATGACCTTGCCAAAGCTCTTGCCCGCGTCGAAATGGCTGGTCTGGAAGCGCAGCTTGCCGGCGCTCTGCTTGCCGCGCAGCTGCAGGCCATTGGGACGCTGCAGTGGAATGCCGTCGGCCAGGTTGTCCAGGCCGGATTCCTGCACCAGCTCGTTGAGGAAACGGCTCACCTGGCGAGCGTTGCGGCTGGCTTCGGAGGTGCCCTTCTTGCCGTTGTCCAGCTCCTCGATCACCTGCATGGGCAGGTAGATGTCGTGCTCCTCGAATTTGAACAGCGCGGTGGGATCGTGCATCAGCACGTTGGTATCCAGCACGTAGATGCGCTTGCCTCGGGTCATCGTCGATTCCTGGTTACGGGCAGGGAAAAACCACCACGGCCTGCAGCGGGGCAGGGTGATGGCAGACACGGTAGGCAGTGGGTCTCACTTGGACTGGGAGGCCTTCAGTTCGGCGAGAACGGCATCGGCATGGCCGGCAACCTTGACCTTGCGCCAGGACTGCACGATGCGGCTGTCGGGGGAAATCAGGAAGGTGCTGCGTTCGATGCCGCGTACCTGCTTGCCGTACATGTTCTTCATCTTGATCACGTCGAAGGCGCTGCACAGCGCTTCGTCGCCATCGCTGACCAGCGGGAAGTTGAAGCCCTGTTTGGCGCAGAAGTTGTCGTGCGACTTCACCGAATCGCGCGAGACGCCCAGTACCACCGCGCCTGCCTTCCTGAACTTCGGCAGCAGGGCGTTGAAGTCGATGCCTTCGGTGGTGCAGCCCGGCGTGCTGTCCTTGGGATAGAAGTACAGCACCAGCCATTGGCCGGCATAGTCGCCGAGGGTGGCGTGGTCGCCGCCGGACAGGGCCAGCGGCAGGGAGAGGGTAGTGCTGTCCAGGGTGTCGCCGTTGTTCATGAGGTCCTTCTGTCGAGCCTGGGTTCTTGCCATTACAGCTACATGAAACGCCACGCGCGCGTGAGAGACGCGCGAAGAATCAGAACTTCATGGGATCCATGATCGCGTCCAGGTTCAGGTGGTCGCAGAACTCAAGGAAATCGTCGCGCAGCGCGGCAATATGCATGTTGGCCGGCACGCCGATGGTGACCTGTGCGCTGAACATTTCCGCACCGGTCTGCATGGCGCGGTAGCGCGTGCTCTGCAGGTTCTCGATGGTGATGCCCTGGCGGTCGAAGAAATCGGCCAGCTGGAACAGGATGCCCGGCTTGTCGGCGGCGATCACCTCGACGATGTAGGGCAGCAGGTTGGACTGCGCCTGCTTGGCGGCGGTGCGGTACCAGACCAGCTTCAGCCCTTCCTCGCGCTCCAGCCGGGTTAGCATCGCCTCCAGCTTGGCCACCGAGTCCCAGGAGCCGGTGGCCAGGGCGGTGACCGAGACGTCGCGGCCGACCGTGGCCAGGCGTGCGTCCACCAGATTGCAGCCGCTGTCGGCGATGCGGCGGGTGACGGGCAGCAGGGGGGACTCCGGATGCGTCGTGTAGGCGTTGATCAGGAGGTGGTTTTCGCTCGGCGCGGGGCGCGGGGTGGTGTCGGTCAAGGCGATTCCGGGTAATGCATGCGTGAGTCTGAATGCCCGCCAGAGGCGGGGATCCACCGGTGTCCAGCATACTTGCCCGTGCTTTCGCGCCGCAAGTAACATTCAGGTCGCCCCCGGCCTTTCGTGGCGGGCGTTTTCCCTTTCCAGCCAAGAGCAGCACGTCCTTGTCCCTTTCCGGCCTCATCACCGCGCTGGCGACCCCGTTCCGGGCCGACGGCGCCCTCGATCCCGACGGTTGGCAGCGCCTGCTGCACCTGCAACTGGAAGGTGGCGTCCATGGCGTTGTCGTTGCCGGCTCGACCGGCGAAGCGGCAACCCTCACCGATGCCGAGTACGACCTGCTGCTGGCCAGCGCGGTCGAACGCATTGGCGGCCGCATCCCGGTCATGGCCGGCACCGGCCTGTCCGGTACTGCCAAAACCATCGAACAGACCCGTCGTGCGGCCGCGCTTGGCGCCAGCCATGCACTGGTGGTCACCCCGCCTTACGTAAGGCCGACCCAGGCCGGCCTGATTGCCCATTATCGTGCGGTCGCCGACCAGGGCGGGTTGCCGGTCGTGCTGTACAACGTGCCCGGCCGTACCGGTTGCGACATGCAGCCGGAGACCGTGGCCGAACTGGCCAGCCACCCCAACATCGTCGGCATCAAGGAGGCGGTGGGCGACACCGGCCGGGTGCAGGCGCTGCTGGCGCTGCGCAGCCCGAAGTTCGCGGTCCTCAGTGGCGATGACGGCACCGCCGCGCGCTCGATCCGGGCCGGCATCGATGGCCTGATCTCCGTGGGCTCCAACGTGCTTCCGGGTGCCTACCGCCGGATGTGCGAACTGGCCGCCGCGCACGACCATGCAGCCACCGAATCCTGGGACGCGCGCCTGCAGCCGTTCCACGATTTCTGCGGCGTTGAACCGAACCCGATTCCGGTCAAGGCGCTGCTGCGCCGCATCGGTGTCGGCCATGACCTGCGCCTGCCGCTGCTGCCGCTGTCGGCGCCGCACCATGCGGCCGCCGACCACCTTGCCGGCGACATCGCCGCCCTCGAAGCCCTTTCCAGCCACTGACCTTCCGTCTTGGTCTGACCCAGGAGATTCACATGCGTCAATCCGTTTCCACCGTCCGCGTGCTGTCCTATGCCCTGCTTGCTGTGGCGGTCGCTGCCGGCACCACCGGCTGCTTCAAGCGCGGCGTCAAGGGCGACTACGCCCTGGCCCCGGAAATGCGTCCGCTGGAAGTGCCGCCGGACCTGAACCTGCCGGCCACCACCGGCGACAACAAGGTGCCGACCCTTTCCTCGGCGACCAAGCCGGCGGCCCCGGTGGCTGCGGCCCCGGCCGTGGGCAACACGGGTTTCACCATCGCCGGTGGCAAGGATGAGGCCTTCGCCAAGGTCGGCACCGCGCTGGAAGGCGTGGAAGGCGTGACCATCGCCAGCCGCGCGCAGCTGCTGGGCTCGTATGACGTGGCCTACGAAGGCAGCAACTTCCTGGTCCGCGTGGTGGCCGTCGATGCCGGCGCCTACATCTCCGCGGTGGACCCGCGCGGCCTGCCGGCCACGGCCGAAGCGCCGGTAAAGCTGATCGCCGCGCTCAAGGCGAAGCTGGCGCAGTAAGGGCTGGTCGGGTGGATGCGGGCCTTGGTCCGCACCTGCCTTGGGTAGCGCCGGGCCATGCCCGGCGAGCTTGAAGCGCGGCCCAGGATCCGCCGGGCATGGCCCGGCGCTACCGGAAATGGAAAAGGGCGCCCAAGGCGCCCTTTTTCGTTGTCGCAGCAGGCGCTTCTCAGCGTTCCAGCAGCTTCAGCTTGTCCGGCTTGCCATCCCATTCGCCGGCGTCGGCAGGCGGGTCCTTGCGCACGGTCAGCACCGGCCACTCCTTCGCCAGCTCGGCGTTGAGGGCGACGAAGCTCTCCTGGCCGGCAGGAACATCGTCCTCCGGGAAGATCGCGTTGACCGGGCATTCCGGTTCGCACAGGGTGCAGTCGATGCACTCATCCGGATCGATCACCAGGAAGTTCGGGCCTTCGTGGAAGCAATCCACGGGGCACACTTCCACGCAATCGGTGTGTTTGCACTTGATGCAGTTTTCGGTGACGACAAAGGGCATGGGCTGGGGGCGGATCGATTCCTGAACCCGCCAATTCTAGAACAGGTTGGCCCCCAGTGTCGGCGCGGGGCGGAAATCGGGCGCCTGGCAGGCGCGGCCGTGGCGGACATTGGCGGCAGGGCAAGGCCTGTGCGACGCTGCGGGTCAGCCGGCTGCGTCGGATGGCCGGCCTCCCTTCCCAACAGGTTCATCCATGTCCCAGCGCCAACCCGGCATCGCCTCCCACGGCGGCGAAAACACGGCATTCATCGTCCTCATCAGCTGCGTGGCCACCCTCGGTGGATTCCTGTTCGGCTTCGATAGTGGTGTCATCAATGGCACGGTCGACGGCCTTCGCCAGGCCTTCAACTCCAGCGAGGCGGCGCTTGGTTTCGAAGTCGCTTCGATGCTGCTGGGGTGTGCGGTCGGTGCCTTCCTGGCAGGCTGGCTGGGGGATCGCCTGGGCCGCCGAGGCGTGCTGATCGTGTCGGCGCTGATGTTCCTGGTTTCGGCGCTGGGCGCCGGTGCCGCTCACGCTTCCTGGCTGTTCATCGCCGCGCGCGTGCTGGGCGGTTTCGCGGTGGGCGCGGCCAGCGTGATGTCGCCGGCCTACATCGCCGAGGTGGCCTCGGCGCGCTATCGCGGGCGCTTGGCCACGGTGCAGCAGATGGCGATCATCTGCGGCCTGTTCGCCGCCTTCCTCAGCAATTACCTGCTGGCCCGTGCCGCTGGGGCGTCGACCGAGCCGCTATGGCTGGGCCATGAGGCCTGGCGCTGGATGTTCTGGATGCAGGCGCTGCCATCGGGGCTGTTCCTGCTGCTGTTGCTGGTGATTCCCGAAAGCCCGCGCTTCCTGGTCGTGAAGGGGCGCCCGGAGCAGGCGAGGGCGGTGTTGGCGCGGCTGTACGGCGAGGCCGCAGCCACGGCCAAGCAGGCCGAGATCGAGGCGAGCCTGGCCCAGGACCAGCACAAGCCACGCTTCGCCGACCTGCGCGACAAGGTCACCGGCAGGCTGCGCCCGATCCTCTGGGTCGGCATCGGCCTGGCGATGTTCCAGCAGCTGGTCGGCATCAACGTGGTGTTCTACTACGGCGCGGTGCTGTGGCAGGCGGTGGGGTTCTCGGAAAGCGACGCGCTGCTGATCAATGTATTGTCCGGTGCGCTGAGCATCGGTGCCTGCCTGCTGACAGTGCTGCTGATCGACCGCATCGGACGCAAGCCGCTGCTGTGGATCGGCTCGGTCGGCATGTCGGTAGCGCTGGTACTGATGGTGGTCGCGTTCGCCAGTGGCAGTCTCGCCGACGGTCGCCTGCAACTGTCCGACGGCATGGGCCGGCTGGCGCTGGTGGCGGCCAACGTCTATGTGGTGTTCTTCAACATGTCCTGGGGCCCGGTGATGTGGGTGATGCTGGGTGAAATGTTCCCCAACCAGATCCGCGGCCCGGCATTGGCCGTCGCCGGTGCGGCGCAGTGGACGTCGAATTTCGCGATCACCGTGACGTTCCCGATGCTGCTGGCGGGCATCGGCCTGGCCGGGGCCTACGGGATCTATACGGTGGCGGCCATCCTCTCGATCTTCTTCGTGGTCCGCTACGTGCGCGAGACCAAGGGCAAGGAGCTGGAGCAGATGGAAGGCTGACGCTGCCCGGCTTCGGTTGCATTCCGTTGGCGCCTCGGTGTCATCGAGGGCGAAGGCGGGGCAGCCCAATCCGGGACACGCCGTGAACCCATCCATGGGGGCTCGATGGCGCCATCCATGGCGCCAACGGTCCCGGCTTGAGCTGCCCCGCCTTCGCGTCAGGCATTGCGGTTCTGGCGGACGCAGGTCTGCGCGTCGGGATTGAATTGGCTGCGGAGGAGCGAGGCTGTTCGTGCCGCCGTCGCGGGAAACTGTCAGGGTGGCCCACCCCCTCCCACGCAGGAACAGGAAGGCGCTACTGCGACCAGGCCGACCGATGCCGATGCAAACCCCGGAAAACAGAAAAGCCCGCACAAGGCGGGCTTTTTCGGTTCCTGCTGCGGCGACTGGCGCTCCCTAGGGGACTCGAACCCCTGTTTTAGCCTTGAGAGGGCCACGTCCTAACCACTAGACGAAGGGAGCGTAACTGTGTCGCTGCCGAGGCAGGAGCGCTAGTATATGCACCTCGATGCCATTGGGCAATCCCGAAACTTCAACCGGAAGCGCCAACATCATTTCCCCTGCTACATCACCGTTCAGCCTGCGCGTCATCCCGCGCGACCAGCACACGATCTCCCGCAAGGACATCAGCCCGAACGCCCTGCGCGTGCTTTATCGCCTGCGCGATGCCGGCTTCGGCGCCTACCTTGTCGGCGGCGCGGTGCGCGATCTGCTGGTCAATGGCCAACCCAAGGATTTCGACGTGGCCACCGACGCCACGCCCGAACAGGTCAAGCAGCTGTTCCGCAACTGCCGACTGATCGGCCGCCGGTTCCGCCTCGCCCACGTTGTGTTCGGCCGCGAAATCATCGAAGTCGCCACCTTCCGCGCCAACAGCGATGACGGCAGCGGCGACCGCGAGATGGAAAACGGCATGCTCGTGCGCGACAACGTGTACGGGACCATCGAAGACGACGCCATCCGCCGCGACTTCACCTGCAACGCCCTGTACTACGCCATCGAGGACTTCTCGGTGCGCGACTACACCGGTGGCTTCGAGGACGTGCAGGCGCGCCTGATGAAGCTGATCGGCGACCCGGTGCAGCGCTACCAGGAAGACCCGGTACGCATGCTGCGAGCGGTGCGCCTGGCGGCCAAGCTCGGCTTCCAGATCGAGGAGGGTACTGCCGCGCCGATCCCGCACCTGGCCGGCCTGCTCAACGAAGCCGCGCCAGCGCGCCTGTTCGAGGAAGTGCTCAAGCTGTTCCTGTCCGGACACGGCGTGGCCAGCTTCGAAGGCCTTGAGCGTTACGGCCTGCTCGACGTGCTGTTCCCGGAAAGCGCCAAGGCGCTGAAAGCCAACCGCACCGGCGCGCTGCGCCGCATGCTGGTCGAGGGCCTGGCCAATACCGATGCGCGGGTGGCCAACGACGAACCGGTCTCGCCGGCGTTCCTGTTCGCGCTGCTGCTGTGGCCGGGGTTCTGCCGTGCACAGGCGACCCTGCTCAAGCAGGGCGTGGCACCGGAAGAGGCGCAGCGCCGCGCCGCCGACCGCGTCACCGTGCAGCAGTTGAGCACCATCGCGCTGCCGCGCCGCTTCTCGCTGCCGATGCAGGAAATCTGGCTGCTGCAGTCGCGCTTCAGCTCGCGCCAGCGCAAGCGCGTGTTCCGCACCCTGACCCATCCGCGCTTCCGTGCCGCGTTCGATTTCCTCAGCCTGCGCCAGGTGGCGTCGTCCGAGCACGCCGCCGATGTCGAGTTCTGGCGCGAAGCGCAGGCGCAGTCCGGGCGTGAGCTGGAGTCGTCGCTGGATGCGATGCACAGCGAAGAAGGCGATGACGAGAGCGGAGCGCCGCGCAAGCGCCGCCGTCGCCGCCGTCGTCCGGGTGCCCCGGCCGGTGCAGCGGGCGAGTAGGCGATGACCCCTGCCTGGATCGGCCTCGGCGCCAACCTCGGCGACGCGGCCGCCACCGTCGGCGCGGCGATTGCCGCGCTGGACGGCCTGCCCGGGACCCGGCTGCGCCAGGCCTCGCGGCTTTACGCAACGCCGGCCTGGGGCAATGAAGACCAGCTGCCGTTCGTCAATGCGGTGGCCTCGGTCGAAACCATCTTGCCGGCCGATGAGCTGCTGCAGGCCATGCTGGCGCTGGAGCAGCGCTTCGGTCGCGTGCGCGATCCGGCAGTGCACTGGGGCCCGCGCGCGCTGGACCTGGACCTGTTGTTGTACGGCGTGCAGGAGCTCGACCAGCCCGGGCTGAAGGTGCCACACCCGTACATGCACGAACGGGCCTTCGTGTTGGTGCCGCTGGCCGAAATCGCGCCGGATCTGGCCATTCCCGGCCACGGCCGCGTGCGGGACGCAGTGGTGCGGGTGGACGCCTGCGGGATTACCCCGATAGGGTGATAATGCCCGGGTTATCTCCCCCGGTTATCAGCACATGAGCACCCACGCAGACAGCAAGCCCTGGACCGTTCCCGCCCTGGCCGAGGCCAAGCGCAATGGCCAGAAGCTGGTCATGTTGACCGCCTACGACTCCAGCTTCGCCCGCACTTTCGACGCCAATGGCGTTGACCTGATCCTGATCGGCGATTCGCTGGGCATGGTGGTGCAGGGCCATGATTCGACCCTGCCGGTGACCGTGGCCGACATGGTCTACCACACCCGCGCCGTGGCCCGCGTGCTGCAGCGTGCGCTGCTGGTGGCGGACCTGCCCTTCGGCGCCGATGCCACCCCGGAGCGCGCGCTGGATGCCTCGCTGCAGCTGCTGCAGGCCGGTGCCGAGATGGTCAAGATCGAAGGTGCCGGCTTCAAGGTCGACATCATCCGCTACCTGGTCGAGCGCGAGATTCCGGTCTGCGCGCACCTGGGCCTGACCCCGCAATCGGTGCTGCGCCTGGGCGGCTTCAAGATCCAGGGCCGCGGCGATGCCGCGCGCCAGCTGGTGAAAGATGCCAGGGCCGTGGCCGCTGCCGGCGCCAGCATCATGGTGCTTGAGTGCGTGCCGACCCCGGTTGCCGCCGAGGTGACCGCTGCGGTGGAGGTGCCGACCATCGGCATCGGTGCCGGCCCGCACTGCGATGGCCAGGTGCTGGTGCTGCACGATTTCCTCGGCCTGGACAGCGGTCATCGCCGCCCCAAGTTCGTCAAGGATTTCCTTGCCGAAGGCGGCTCGGTGGCCGGTGCCACCCGTGCCTTTGCCGACGCCGTGCGCGACGGCAGTTTCCCCGACGAACAGCACGCCTACGCCCAATGATCCAGACCTTCAACGAGCTTGGCGCATTGCGCGAGCAGATCGCCCACTGGAAGCGCGAGGGCCTGCGCGTGGCGCTGGTGCCCACCATGGGCAACCTTCACGGTGGCCATCATTCCCTGGTGACCTTGGCCCGCCAGTACGCCGACAAGGTGGTGGCAAGCATCTTCGTCAACCCGACCCAGTTCGGGCCGGACGAGGATTTCAGTCGCTATCCGCGTACGCCCGAGGCCGATGTGGCCGGGCTGGAACAGGTCGGCTGCGATGCGGTGTGGCTGCCCAGCGTGGAGGCGATGTATCCGCTGGGCGTGGACAAGACCACGCGCATGCACGCGCCGGGTGTCAGTGAAGTGCTTGAAGGTACCAGTCGCCCGGGTCACTTCGACGGCGTGTGCACGGTGGTAGCGCGCCTGTTCCTGCAGGTGCAGCCGGACGTGGCTGTGTTCGGCCGCAAGGACTACCAGCAGCTGGCTGTCATCAGGCAGATGGTGGCCGAACTGTCGTTCCCGATCCAGATCGTCGGTGCCGAGATCGTGCGTGACGAGGATGGCCTGGCCAAGAGTTCGCGCAACCAGTACCTGAGCGCGGAACAGCGCCCGGTCGCGACCGCCATTCACCGCACCCTGCTGGGCATGCGCGAGGGCTACGTGGCCGGTCACCCGCGCGAACGCATCGAGGCCGATGCCACCGCCGCACTGCAGGCGGCCGGTTTCCAGGTCGACTATGCGGTGCTGCGCACCCCGGAGCTGGCCGAGCCGACCTTCGACGGCGGTGGCCGCGTGGCGCTGATCGCCGCGCGACTGGGTACGACCCGGCTGATCGACAACCTGGAATTCTGAGCTCCGGCGGCGCCGCGCGATGCATGGGGTCAGATGCCTTTTCCAGGGGAAAGGGTTCTGACCCCGGTTTCACCGCCTACCTGAACAGGTTGCCGGCCGTGATGCCCCGCGCTGTGCGGGTGCTAGAATCCGCTCTTTCCTTTGCCGTTGCAGCGCCCCCATGCACCTGTCCCTGCTCAAGACCAAGATCCATCGCGCCACCGTCACCCATTCCGAGCTGAACTACGAAGGCTCGATCGCCATCGATGACAACCTGCTGGATGCCACCGGCATCCGCGAGTTCGAGCAGGTGCACATCTGGGACGTGACCAACGGTGCGCGCTTCTCGACCTATGCCATCCGCGCCGAAGCCGGCAGCGGCGTTGTCTCGCTCAACGGTGGCGCCGCGCGCCACGTGCAGGTCGGTGACATCATCATCATCGCCGCGTTCGCCAGCATGACCGAGCAGGAAGCCGACAGCTTCAAGCCGAAGCTGGTGTACGTTGATGGCAAGAACCAGATCACCCACACCAACGACACGATCCCGACCCAGGCCGCATGACAACGAACAACGGATTCGACTCGCTGCATTCCCACGCCCAGCGCCTGAAGGGCGCAAGCATCCCCAGCCTGCTCGCCGCCGAACCCGGCCGCGTGCAGGATCTGGCGCTGCGGGTCGGTCCGTTGTACGTCAACTTCGCGCGGCAGAAATACGATGCCGCCGCGCTGCAGGCGTTGCTGGCGCTGGCTGCCGAACGTGATGTCGGCGGCGCCATCACGCGCCTGTTCCGTGGCGAGCAGGTCAATCTGACCGAGGGTCGCGCCGCACTGCACACCGCATTGCGCGGCGACGTGGTCGATGCACCGGTTGCCGCTGAGGCCTATGCCACCGCGCGCGAGATCCGCCAGCGCATGGGCGTGCTGGTGCGCGCGCTGGAAGACAGCGGCGTAACCGACGTGGTCAGTGTCGGCATCGGTGGTTCCGACCTCGGTCCGCGCCTGGTCGCCGATGCGCTGCGTCCGGTCAGCGGTGCGCGCCTGCGCGTGCATTTCGTGTCGAACGTGGACGGCGCCGCCATGCAGCGCACGCTGGCCACGCTGGATCCGGCGAAGACCGCGGGCATCCTGATTTCCAAGACCTTCGGCACGCAGGAAACCCTGCTCAACGGCCAGATCCTGCACGACTGGCTGGGGGGCAGCGAGCGCCTGTATGCCGTCAGCGCCAATCCGGAACGCGCGGCCAAGGCTTTCGCGATCGCCGCCGATCACGTGCTGCCGATGTGGGACTGGGTCGGTGGCCGTTATTCGCTGTGGTCGGCCGTGGGTTTCCCGATCGCGCTGGCCATCGGTTTCGAGCGCTTCGAGCAGCTGCTGGAAGGCGCCGCGCAGATGGATGCGCATGCGCTGGATGCACCGCTGGAGCGCAACCTGCCGGTGCTGCACGGCCTGACCGACATCTGGAACCGCAACCTGCTGGGCCATGCCACGCACGCGGTGATGACCTACGACCAGCGCCTGGCGCTGCTGCCGGCCTACCTGCAGCAGCTGGTGATGGAAAGCCTGGGCAAGCGCGTGCAGCGTGACGGACAGCCGGTCACCACCGACACCGTGCCGGTGTGGTGGGGCGGGGCGGGCACCGACGTGCAGCACAGCTTCTTCCAGGCGCTGCACCAGGGCACCAGCATCGTTCCGGCCGACTTCATCGGCTGCGTGCACAGCGACGATCCCTACACGATCAATCATCAGGCCCTGTTGGCCAACCTGCTGGCGCAGACCGAAGCACTGGCCAATGGCCAGAGCAGCGACGACCCGCACCGCGATTACCCCGGGGGCCGCCCGAGCACGCTGATCCTGCTCGACGCACTGACCCCGCAGGCGCTGGGCGCACTGATCGCCATGTACGAACACGCTGTGTACGTGCAGTCGGTGATCTGGAACATCAATGCCTTCGACCAGTTCGGTGTCGAGCTTGGCAAGCAGCTGGCCAGTGGCCTGTTGCCGGCGCTGCAGGGTGAGGATGTGGCGATTGCCGATCCGATGACCCGCGAGATACTGGCGCAGCTGAAGCGCTGAGCCCGGTCGTGGATGCGCCGGCGACAGGCCGGCCATCCCATGCCTTCCGTTCCTGCCATTCCGGGGCCCTGCGGCGTTGCCCATGCAGCGTATTCGCGTGCCTGCGGCAGCGCAGCTTGACTACGCATGGCGTGCCAATGCAGTGTGCATGGGCGGCTGTACCTGTCATCCAGTATCGCTCGCAGCATGATGTTGATGCCAGGGACTGGCCGTATCCGGAGGGACGTGGAATCGATCCGTGTCCTCAACGCCTCATGTTGTGAATGACAGGAGATTGCGAATGGATCTGAATGACGACGTTGTGTCCGGCTGGCTCAATGGCTCGGACGATGTGGATGGGTGCGCCAACCCTGCGGGTTCGCTGTTCATCTACGGTGCGGCAGCCACCGAAGCGGCCCTCACCGGGGCTTCGGACACCATGATCACCGGTGGCACCAACGAGTGCACCACCACGGTATCGGTGATCAACCACTGCCTGTGTTGCTGATGTAGCCCGTGCCGGCACGCAGAGGCATGCAGCTGCGTGCCGGCGACTGGAACAGACTCTTGAATCTCGCAGGGGGCGTAATGACCGCTTCTCCGGCTGCGGCCGCGTTTGCGCGCATCACCGAACATTTCCTTGCCCAGGCGCGCGCTGCGCTGGCTGCCGGCCTGCATGATCCCGCCATCGCCCTGCAGCCCGGCGAACGTGCGCTGCTGCATTCGCAGGGCGAGGCGGCGCTGCGTGAGCATGCCCAGCTCAAGCTCAACCGCGTGCTCCTGCTGGAGCTGCACGCCGCTGCACGCAGCGGTGACATCGGCCCGCTTGACAGTGCTGGTGCGCTGGACGAATTCGTTGCCCTGGCCACGAGCGAGGGCTTCCGCGCGCATCTGCAGCAACGCTATCCGGTACTGCTGCCGCGCCTGACGCGCATGCTCGAAGGACAATGCGCGGCCGTGGTGGAGCTCGCTGCACGCATCGGCAGTGATCGTGTTGCGTTGGCCGAGTTGCTGGGTGCGCCGGCGGGCACGCTGCATGCCGTTGCATTGGGCCGCGGTGACCTGCACGGTGGCGGCCGCACCGTGGCACGGCTGCAGTTCGAAGGCGGCACGGTGATGTACAAGCCACGCTCATTGCGCATCGATGCCACGCTCGATGGCCTGTTGTCCGCGGTCTTCGGTGATGCCCCTGACCGCGTGCGCGTGCCGAAGGTGATCGATCGTGGCAGCCACGGCTGGGCTGCATTCGCCGCGCATCGCTATTGTTCCGGCGAGGCTGAACTGCGGTGCTATTACCGCGGCCTCGGCCACTGGCTGGCCATCCTGCGCCTGATCGGTGGCACCGACATCCATCTGGAGAATCTGATCGCGGTCGGGCCGGTGCCGGTGGTGGTCGACGCCGAAAGCGTGTTCTGCCGGGTAATCGAAATCGAGCCATCAGGGCTTGGCGATGCGTACGACACCGCCGTCAAGCTGATGCGCAATTCAGTGCTGCGTACCGGAATCGTGCCGTTCCGTACTGCCGGCCTGGGCATGGAGGGCGTGGACCTGTCTGCAGCCGGCGCGCTGCCCGGCGAGCAGCCACGGGTGCAGGTGCCGGTGATCGTCGACGACGGGACCGAACCGGCCCGGTTGGGCATGGTCGAGGCCGAGGTCTCCATTGCGCAGAACCATCCCAGCGCACAGCCCGATGTGTCGTTGTACTGGGACCACATCAGCGAGGGCTTCATCGACGCCAGTGGGCGTCTGCGCGCGCTGGACGCGAACGGCGAACTGATGCCGCTGCTGACGGCCTTCGAAGGCTGCCAGGTGCGGGATGTACGGCGGCCGACAATGGCCTACGCCGAGCTCGGGCGGATGCTCTGGCATCCAGCATCGCTTCACAACGAAGCTCGGGCGGTTGAGCGCGCGATCGACCTGCTGGTGCGGAATGCGGCGGTGTCGCCCGCTGCGCCATCGGACCTGGAAACCGTACGCGGAGAGGTCGATGACCTGCGCCACGGTGACATTCCGATCTTCGCATCGCAGCTGGACGCGGCGCGTATCCACTCCGTCGTCGCCAACTGGCGCGCGATGCGGATCGACCTGGAAGACGTGACGATCCGCAGCACGCTGGTCGCCACCGACCTGAACCAGCATGCACTGGCCCGAGCCGAGGCCCGGTCCGGCTACAGCTATGCAGCACGGCATCCGCGCGCCGACGACCTGGACGCACGCCGTCGCACGCTGGCCACGCGCGCGGTGGAAAGCCTGCTGCGGCTGGCGGTGCACGGCGAAGACGGCTCGATGACCTGGATCACACCTGAAGTGACGCGTACCGGATGGACCGTCCAGCCGGTGCAGCCAGACCTGTACTTCGGGCTGGGCGGCATCGCTTTCGCACTGGCAGCCTATCGCCACGAAGTGGAGCAGGGGCGTGCCGATCCGGTGGCCGGGCTGGATCCGGCCATCGAGGGCGCCCTTGCGGTGTTCCAGACCCTGTGCGAGCGGCACCCCGCCGAAATTGACGGTGGATTCGTTGGAACCGGTTCGCAAATGTGGGCATTGCTGGCATTGCACGACCTGTTGCAGCGACCGGCGCTGCTGGCGCTGGCAGAGCGCTGCGCGGAAGCCGCGGAGCATCGCGGTTTCCAGCAGGCGGCAAAGTTCGAACTGATTGATGGTGTGTCCGGCATGATCCTGCCGTTGCTGGCGCTGGCTGAAGCCACCGGCAACGCACGCTGGCTGGAACTGGCGGCCGCAGCGGGACGCCGCATGCAGGACGCTGCGATTGTCGACGCAGACGGTGCGCGCTGGCCGACGCCACAGTTCAGCGAGCCGATCGGTGGTTTTGGCCACGGTGCGATGGGCATGGGCTGGGCGCTGGCACGACTGGCCCGCTCCGAGGCTGGCAGCGTGCCCGAGCGGGCCGCATGGTGGCGGCTGGCCGAAGGAGCATTTGCATTCCAGGCAGCCCTGTTCGAGCCACATACCGGGCACTGGCGGGACATCCACCTGCAGGATGGGCAGAAGAACTTCCCGACCTGGTGCCACGGCAGCGTGGGCATCGGCCTGGCGGCGGCGGACCTGTATGCCCGCACCGGTGATGCCGCGCAATTGCGCGACATGCGTCGCGCCGTGGCCGATGCGCGCGGCAAATGGGGGTTCAGCCACACCCTGTGCCATGGCGATGTGTCCACCCGGGAACTGCTGGTGCTGGCCGCTGCGCTGGATCCGGCAGGGTGTCCCTATCCGCAGGACGAGGCCGCCATCGAGATCATTTCTTCGATCGAGGAGCACCAGGGGATGGTTGGCGGCCTCACCCGCGCGGCCTTTACCCCGGGCCTGATGATCGGCCTGGCGGGTTCGATCTACGGCTTCCTGCGCATGCATCCGGCCTGCGTACTGCCATCGCCGCTGCTGCAGGAGACGATGGCCACGCGGGCCGATGCGTGTGCGGTGCGCTCCAGCGCCGCGCAGGACCGGCCGGCGCTGGTCGAGGCCTGAGCCGGACCGGTCCGTCAGCGATCAACGGCTCGGATCGCGTTCCGGGCTCGGCCGCTTTGCCAGCTTGCGCTGCAGCGAACGCCGGTGCATGCCGAGCAGGCGTGCCGCTGCGGACACGTTGCCGCCGGTCTCGTGCATCGCCTGCTGGATGTGTTCCCACTGCAGGCGGCTGATCGGCGTCATCGCGTCCGGCACTTCCATTTCGCCATCGTCGGCCGGGCCGTCGTCTTCCTCGCCAAGCGCGCGCAGGATCATCGGTACCGTGGCCGGCTTCGGCAGGTAATCGTCGGCCCCCAGCTTGATCGCCTCAACGGCAGTGGCGATGCTGGCGTAGCCGGTCACCAGCAGGATACGCATGTCCGCGCGCAGCGCGCGCAGCGGCTGGATCAGCGCCAGGCCGGAATCACTGCCCAGCTTCAGGTCGATCAGCGCGAACGCCGGCGGATGCTGGCGGGCCAATGCCAGCGCGCTGGCGGCATCCTGCGCGGTCTGCGTTTCCAGTCCCTTGCGGGCCAGGCTGCGCTGCAGGGTGCGCAGGTACAGTTCGTCGTCGTCGACCAGCAGGCCGAGGGTTGAGGCGCTCATGGGGTTTCCTCGCGTGGGACCAGCGGCAGGCGGAAGCCGACGCGGCTGCCGGCGCCTTGGGCCGGGCGCATCCACATCTCGCCGTCGAGGCGTTCGATGGTGGCATGGGACAGGGCCAGGCCAACGCCCATGCCCTCGCTCTTGCTGCTGCCGAACAGCTTGCCTGGCAGCACCGCGGCACGGGCATCGAAGCCGTGGCCGTAGTCGCGGACTTCGCCGATCAGGTCGTCGCCTTCGATGCGCAGGTCCAGGTCTACCCGTGGCCGCCCGGCCTGTTCGCCGGCATCTGCGGCATTGTTGAGCAGGACCATCAGCAGATGGCCCACGCCCGGATCCAGTGGTAACCGCAGCGGCGCATCGTCATTGCGATGCAGGTCGATGGTCGGCCGCACCAGGCGCCACTGTTCCAGTACCTGCTGGGCGCTGGAGTGGCTGCGGCCCGGTGCGTCGGCCGAGGCCGGTGCGGCCAGCGCCAGCACGCGTTCCCGGCACTGCACCAGCAGTTCGCGCAGGGTCTCCATGTCTTCGCGCACTTCGGGCTCTTCGCTGCGCTCGGCGACGTCATCGGCAAGCAGGGTCATGGTCGCCAGCGGCGTGTTCAGTTCATGCGCCACGGAGGCGGCATGGGTGGCCAGGGCGACGATGCCTTCGTTGCGGGCGAAGCGTTCCCTGAGTGCCGACAGTTCCAGTTCGCGCTGTCGCAGCGCCAGCGCCAGGCGGGTGGAGAAGGTCAGCACGACCGCTGCGGAAATGAGGAAGTTGGCGACCACGCCCCAACGGTTGAGGTCCTGCGCGCGGAAATAGCCGTCCGGCAGCGGCTGGCCGAAGATGCCGCTGGCGGCGTAGCCGAGCAGGCAGGCCAGGGCCACTGCCAGTGCCCAGCGCAGGGGCAGGGCGAAGGCGGCCAGCGCGATCAGGATCAGGAACAGTGAACTGAACGGGTTGGCCATGCCGCCGCTCCAGCCCACCATCCAGGTCAGGATGATCACGTCCACCAGGATATGGCCGAATGCGGTCAGCGGGGCGGTGTCGGCCGCTTCCGGGCGCAGCTGGGTGTAGATGTTGAACAAGGTGAGCACGGCCACGCCGGCCCATAGTGGCAGCTGGGGCAACGGCAGGCCCAGTACCCAGCTGGCGACCAGGATGGTGGCGGCCTGGCCGCCTACGGCAAGCCAGCGCAGGCTGCACAGGGTACGGAGGAACGGGGCGTCGGGACCGGTCATTCATGCTCATCGTATGCGTTCACGGGCGCGCGTGCCTGCGACAATCGGCCGCAGCCGTGCCGCCGGCTGAATGCGAGTCACCCCGAATGCGGGAGCGGGCGGTAGAATGCGCCCATGCACGACGCCGTGACCCGCCCTACGCCTCCCTCCGATGCCACCTCCTGGCCCCGCCGCCAGACCCATGCCGTGCAGATCGGCGGGGTCACCGTAGGCGGAGGCAAGCCGGTAGTGGTGCAGTCGATGACCAACACCGACACCTCCGACGTGGCTTCCAGCGTCAAGCAGGTGGCCGAGTTGTGGCGCGCGGGTTCGGAAATGGTGCGGTTGACCGTCAACACCGTGGAAGCGGCTGCGGCGATCCCGCGCATCGTCGACAAGCTGGCGATGATGGGTATCGACGTGCCGCTGATCGGTGACTTCCATTACAACGGCCACCAGCTGCTGACCGCCGAACCGGCGTGTGCCGAAGCGCTGGCAAAGTACCGCATCAACCCCGGCAACGTCGGCTTCGGCAAGAAGAAGGACCTGCAGTTCGCGCAGTTGATCGAGTTTGCGATCCGCTACAACAAGCCGGTGCGCATCGGCGCCAACTGGGGCTCGCTGGACCAGGCCCTGGCGGCGAAGCTGATGGACGAGAACAGCCTGCGCGAACAGCCCTGGGATGCCGGCCGCGTGCTGCGCGAAGCGCTGATCCGCTCGGCCCTGGATTCGGCCGAGCAGGCGGTGGAACTCGGCCTGCCGCGCGACCGCATCGTGCTGTCGGCCAAGGTCAGCGGCGTGCAGGAGCTGATCGCGGTATACCGCGACCTGGCCCAGCGCTCGGATTTCGCCCTGCACCTGGGCCTGACCGAAGCCGGTATCGGCAGCAAGGGCATCGTCGCGTCGGCGGCGGCGCTGGGGGTGCTGCTGCAGGAAGGCATCGGTGACACCATCCGCATCTCGCTGACCCCGGAACCGGGCCAGTCGCGCACGCAGGAAGTGATCGTCGCCCAGGAACTGCTGCAGACCACCGGCCAACGCGCCTTCACGCCGCTGGTCACGGCCTGCCCGGGCTGCGGCCGCACCACCTCGGAGTTCTTCCAGGAGCTGGCCAAGGTCGTGCAGAACCACGTGCGCGAGAAGATGCCGCTGTGGAAGATCCACCACCCGGGGGCGGAGAACATGACCCTGGCGGTGATGGGCTGCATCGTGAACGGGCCGGGCGAGTCGCGCCATGCCAACATCGGCATCTCGCTGCCGGGCACGGGCGAAACACCCGCAGCGCCGGTGTTTGTCGATGGCGAGAAGAAGGTGACCCTGCGCGGCGACAACATCGCCCAGGAGTTCGTCGCCCTGATCGACGACTACGTCGAACACACGTATGTCCGAAGCGCCGGATAAGCCTGCGATCCTCGCTGCACCGGAATCCGCCTCCGGTTTCCGCCACTGGATGGCGCGCAATGCCTGGCGTCTGGTCCTGCTGTTCGGCGGCGTGCTGCTGCCGCTGGCTGGCTTCGTCGCCCTGGCGGACGAGGTGCACGAGTTTGAATCGTTCCATTTCGACGCGCCGCTGCTGTGGCAGATGCATGGCCTGCACTCGCCACTGCTGGACCGCTTCTTCGTGCTCATTTCCAAACTGGGCTATGAGTGGTTCCTGATCCCGGCCGACGTGCTGATCATCGGCGTGCTGCTGGGCTACCGGCGCTGGCGCGAGGCCACCTTCGTGGCGGTCAGCTTCGTCGGCTCGGCGCTGCTGAACATGGGCAGCAAGCACTTCTTCCAGCGCCAGCGCCCCAGCCTGTGGGAATCGATCGCGCCGGAATCGACGTTCAGCTTTCCCAGCGGCCACGCGATGGGCTCGATGACCCTGGCGGTGACCCTGGTACTGCTGGCCTGGAACACCCGCTGGCGCTGGCCGGTGCTGCTGCTGGCACCGGCATTCAGCCTGCTGGTCAGCGTCTCCCGGGTCTATCTGGGGGTGCATTACCCCTCCGATATCCTGGCCGGATGGTGTGCCGCGCTGGTTTGGGTGGTAGGGTGCTATCTGGTCATGTTCAGTCACCGGCACCCTTGGCGGCATCATGGCACGCGGCCAGCGAAGGCCAGCGAAGCATCATCACAGGGGGATTGACGTGGATGCCCCGCGCGGGACGTCTACGTGATAGATCAGTTGTTTCGTTGCAGCAGGTTCTGCAAGACAGGGGGCAAGCACAACGCGCGGTACTGTGATGCGCAAGGCAGATTGCCGGGGCCGCATTCCGAACGCGCTTGCAGGGTATCGGCACCCTGCCTAGCTTGACCTGCAATGGCCGCATTCGAAGAGGTACGTGAATGACGATTCGAGTCTACCTGGTGGATGACCACGCGCTGGTCCGCACCGGGATGAAGATGATTCTGTCGGGGGAAACCGACATCGAGGTGGTGGGCGAAGCCGAGACCGGCGAAGACGCGCTGCGTGAAGTCCGCCAGCTGCTGCCGGATGTGGTGCTGTGTGACCTGCACCTGCCGGGTGTGAGCGGCATGGAAGTGACCGAGCGCATCGTGCGCAGCCACCGCAACACCCGCGTAGTGATCGTGTCGGTGCTGGAAGATGGCCCGCTGCCGAAGCGGCTGCTCGAAGCCGGCGCGGCCGGATATATCGGCAAGGGTTGTGATGCGCAGGAACTGCTGCGCGCGGTGCGTGACGTGGCAGGTGGGCGCCGCTACCTGGGCACCAGCATCGCGCAGAATCTGGCACTGTCGACGGTGGAAGGCAACGGTTCGCCGTTCGACAGCCTGTCGCCGCGCGAGCTGGAAGTGGCGTTGCTGCTGACCCAGGGCCTGCGCCAGGAAGATATCGCGCGGTGGCTGAGCCTGAGTGCGAAGACGGTGAACACGCACAAGGCGCGGCTGTTCGAGAAGATGGGGATCCACGACAACATCGCGCTGGCGCGGATGGCCAGCCAGTACGGGTTGGTGGATCCGGCGCGGCCGCTGTAACGGGTTTCGGCCAACGGCTGAGCCCCTTGCGGTGTGCGGCAGGATTCGTGGGGTTGGCCCTGCGGAGGGATTGCGCAGGGGACGCCGTGAATCCATCCCTGGAGGCTCGGTCGCGCCATCCATGGCGCTCACGCCCCTGCGCAATCCCTCCGCAGGGCCAAGGACGGTTTTCGTGCGCCGCCACCGCGGAATGAAGAAGGAAGAGCGGGAGCGGGTCGCGCTCTGGATGCTGGTCCTGTAGAGCTGAGCCATGCTCGGCTGCTTTCCATTCCGCTGGCGTGGAGCCGAGCGTGGGCTCGGCTCTACAGCTGCGTTGCGCTCAGTGGTCGCGAACGCGCTTGATGATCTTCGCGGCGTCGGCGGCGCTGGCGCGCACCTTGTCCCATTCGCCGTTGGCAATCCAGTTGCCCGGCACCATCCACGAACCGCCGATGCAGACCACGTTTTTCTGCTCGAGGTATTCGGCGGCGGTGTTTTCGGTGATGCCGCCGGTCGGGCACAGCTTCAGGTCCGCCACCGGGCCGGCCAGTCCCTTGATCATCGCCAGCCCGCCCACGGCCGTGGCCGGGAACAGCTTGCACACGCGGAAGCCGCGGGCGTAGAGCGACAGCAGCTCGGTCGGCGTGGCCGCACCCGGCACCACCGGCAGCGGCGCAGCAGCCAGTGCATCGGCCAGCGCTGGCGGCGTGCCCGGGGTCACCAGGAAGTCCGCGCCCGCATCGATCGACTGCTGCATCTGCTCCACGGTCAGCACCGTGCCTGCACCCACCACCACATCGGGCAGCTCGCGCTTGAGCATCGCCAACGCTTCCATCGCCACCGGCGTACGCAGCGTCAGCTCGATCGCCGGCAAACCACCGTCCAGCAGCGCCGCACTGACCGCCCGCGCCTGGTCCAGCGTATGAACCGTCACCACCGGCAGGATGCCCGCCGCATGCAACAGCTCCGCCGCCTTCACCTGATGTTGTTCGATACCCATGCTTTTGCCCTTGCCTTTGCTCTTCTTGATTCAGTGGCCGCAGCGCAAATGACGCGCCGGGAATTGTCCAAGGGCAGTGGAGTGCCCTGGCCGGGACCGTGAGCGGCATGGATGCCGCGATCGAGCCCCCATGGATGGGTTTACGGCGTGTCCCGGCCAGGGCGCTCTACTGCCCAAGCCGGGAAGCCTGCCGCGGCTTTTCGCTTCAGGCGTCTTTCGCCTCATGCGGCGCTGCCGCCGCCGCGGCATCATGCCCCAGCTCGTACTCCGCGTCGTACTCCCACGGCCCGCCATCGGCCGCCGCCGGACCGCACGAAATCGACATCGCTCCCTGGTCGGCCGGGCCCACCACGCGACGGTTGACCGCGAACAGATTGCGGCCCAGGTCATGCGCGGCCGGCGCAGTGTTCGGAGCCAGCGGACGCGCCGCCCATTCGGCCGGGTCCACCAGCACCTCCAGCGTGCCGGCCTCGCCGTCCAGCCGGATCATGTCGCCTTCGCGGACCTTCGCCAGCGGGCCGCCGCGCGCCGCTTCCGGCGTCACGTGGATCGCCGCCGGAATCTTGCCCGAGGCGCCGGACAGGCGACCGTCGGTGACCAGCGCCACGCGTCGGCCCTGGTTCTGCAACAGGCCCAGCAGCGGCGCCAGCGAATGCAGTTCCGGCATGCCGTTCGCACGCGGGCCCTGGTAACGCACCACCGCCACGAAATGCTCGGGCAGCAGGCCACCGGCGTGCAGCTTGTTCAGCACCTGCGGTGCATCGACCACCACGGCCGGTGCTTCGATCGTGCGGTACTTCGGCTTCACCGCCGACAGCTTGATCAGCGACTTGCCCAGGTTGCCGCGCAGCAGGCGCAGGCCACCCTGGTGTTCGAACGGATTGTCGACGCCACGCACCACCTCGTCATCGGCGCTGCGTTCCAGGCCCGGCAGATAAACCAGTTGGCCGTCGCGCAGCTGGGGTTCGCGGGCGTAGTCGGCCATGCCGCCACGGGCCACGCTGACCAGGTCGCCATGCATCAGGCCGGCCTTGATCAGCTCGCCGAACACGAACGCCGGGCCACCGGCGGCGGCGAAGCGGTTCACGTCGGCCTCGCCGTTCGGGTAGACGCGGGCCAGCAGCGGAATCAGCTGCGACAGCTCGTCGAAGTCGTCCCAGGTC
The DNA here is from genome assembly GCF_000382065.1 of Stenotrophomonas hibiscicola ATCC 19867. GTDB lineage: Bacteria > Pseudomonadota > Gammaproteobacteria > Xanthomonadales > Xanthomonadaceae > Stenotrophomonas > Stenotrophomonas hibiscicola. Next base: position 26,472 of record NZ_KB907502.1, read on the forward strand.
AGCACGATGCCGGCCGCACGCGCCACCGCGATCCAGTGGATGGTGTGGTTGGTCGAACCGCCGGTGGCCATCAGCGCGATGACCGCGTTGATGATCGCGCGCTCGTCGATGATCCGGCCCAGCGGACGGAAGTCATCGCCCAGCGCAGTGATGTCCAGTGCACGTTCGGTCGCTTCGCGGGTAAGAGCGTCGCGCAGCGGGGTGCCCGGATTGACGAACGACGCGCCCGGCAGCTGCACGCCCATCGCTTCCAGCAGCACCTGGTTGGAGTTGGCCGTGCCGTAGAAGGTGCAGGTGCCGGCGCCGTGGTAGGAGGCCGACTCGGCTTCCAGCAGTTCTTCACGGGTGGCTTCGCCGGCGGCATAGCGCTCGCGAACTTCCGCCTTCTGCTTGTTGGGTATGCCCGGGGTCATCGGGCCGGCCGGCACGAACACCGCCGGCAGGTGGCCGAAGGCCAGTGCGCCGATCAGCAGCCCCGGCACGATCTTGTCGCAGACACCAAGGTAGACGGTGGTATCGAACATGTCGTGGCTGAGCCCGATCGCCGTCGCCTGCGCGATCACATCGCGCGAGAACAGCGACAGCTCCATGCCACCACGGCCCTGGGTGACGCCGTCGCACATCGCCGGCACACCGCCGGCCACCTGCGCGGTGGCGCCCAGCTCGCGGGCGATCTGGCGGATCTGCTCGGGATAGGTCTCGAACGGCTGGTGCGCCGACAGCATGTCGTTGTAGGCGGTGATGATGCCAAGGTTCGGTGTCACCCCACCGCGCAGGCGGCTCTTGTCGGTGCCGCCACAGGCGGCGAATCCGTGGGCGAGGTTGCCGCAGCTCAGGCGGCTGCGGAACGGGCCTTCGCGCAGGGAGGCGTCGATCGCGGCCAGATAGGCGGCGCGCGAGGCCGCGCTGCGGCGGATGACGCGCTCAGTGATGGCTTGCAGTTGCGGATGGAGGCTCATTGGCTACCGGCGTTCGTGGTGGCGAGAGGCAAGCGGCGGCGTGGCGCCGCCGCCGACATCAATCAGCCCAGTGGACGCGCAGGCGCGCGCCTTCCAGGTTGATTGCATTGAGGATCGGGTACTGCTGGGGGTCATTGCTGTCCAGTGCCTGGCGCAGTACCTGCAGCTTCTGCTTGCCGCGCAGCAGCAGCAGACGCTGGCGGCACTGGCGCAGGCCGTGCGGGGTCAGGGTGATGCGCAGCGGCCACTGGTTCGCGCCCGGGCAGCCGGTGGCATCCAGTGCCGCATAGGGCAGGGTGCTTTCCAGTGCACGGGCCAGGTCCTTCGAACCCGGGAACAGCGAGGCGGTGTGGCCATCGTTGCCCATGCCCAGTGCCACCAGGCTGGGTGGCTGGCTGTGCTGGGCCTGCAGGTTGGCGGTGTAGACGCACTCCGTCAGCGGCTTGCCGATCCGCACCAGCGGATCGAAGTGCGCACCCTCGGCACGCTTGAGCAGGTGCTCGCGCACCAGCCAGGCGTTGCTGTCGCGATCCTGCGGCGACAGCCACCGCTCATCGGCCAGGCTCACTTCCACCCGGTCCCAATGCACGTCCAGTTCGGCCAGTGCCTGGTATACCGGCGCCGGCGTGGTGCCACCGGAGAGCAGGATGCGGGCCCGGCCCACCTCATTGATGTCGTGGTTGAGGGTCTGCGCCATTTCGGCGGCCACCGCCTCGATCCAGCCATCGGCGTCGCCGTGCTGAATGAACTCGATGCGGTCGTCGTGCAAGGTGGGGCTCATGCGGCAACTCCTGGTGCGTCACGTTCGGCGTCGGCAGCATAGGCGGCAGCGCCCAGCAGTCCGGCGTGGGGATGCATCACGGCAAGCGATGGCACCCTCGCCATGATCGAAGAGAACCGCCCCTTGTGTTCGAAGCGCTGGCGGAAGCCGGAGTGCTGCAGTGAATCGAGCATCTTCGGGGTCAGGCCGCCCGTCAGGAACACGCCGTCCCAGGCGCCCTGGGTCAGTACCAGATCGCCGGCGATGGCGCCGAACACCGCGCAGAACACGTCCACGGTGCGCATTGCCTGCGGATCACCGTGCAGGGCACGCGCGGTCACGTCTACCGGCTGCAGCTGGCCGGGGTCGATGCCGGCCATCTCGCACACGGCGCGATGGATGTTGACCAGCCCGGGTCCGCAGATCAGGCGTTCGTTGGAGACGCGGCCGAACTGCTCGGAGAGGATTTCCAGGATGCGGATTTCCTCCGGTGTGCCCGGTGGGAAACTGACATGACCGCCTTCGGTTTCCAGCGGATAGCAGCGGCCGTGGCGCATGATCAGGCCACCGACGCCGAGCCCGGTACCGGGCCCGATCACCGCGTAGTTGCGCGGCTGTCCCGGCTTGCCCGGTACCCAGGCGGCGCCGCCGACCTGGACGACGTCCTCGGGCTGCAGCAGCGAAATCGCCATCGCCTGTGCGGCGAAGTCGTTGATCAGGTGCAGCTCGTCGAACCCCAGCATCGCGGCGGTGCGGCTGCGCGAGATCACCCACGGATGATTGGTGATGCGCGCCTCGTCACCGTCGACGCGGCCGGCCACTGCGAACACGCCGCGGCTGGCCGCAGCGCCGATCTGCTCCAGGTGGTGGCGCGCGGCATCACCCAGCGACGGGAATTCCGCCACCGCGTACTCGCGGATGCTCTCCTTGAGCAGCGGCGCGTCCTGCGAGGTGTCGGCCAGGGCGAAGCGGGCATTGGTGCCGCCGATGTCGGCAACCAGCACCGGCTGCGAGATGGCACTCATGCCGAGGCCCCGCTGTCCGGCGCGTCCACGCCCTGCGGCAGGAACTCGCCTGCATTGCTCGGGCCCCACTGGCCAGCAGGATACGGTTCCAGCGGCAGCTTGGCCTCCTTCCAGGCGTCGGCAACGCTGTCGATCCAGGCCCACGCTGCGCGCACTTCGTCGTCGCGCACGAACAGCGTGTGGTTGCCGTTGAAGGCATCCAGGAACAGGCGTTCGTAGGCGATGCGGCGGTGCAGGCCGGTCGGCACCGACAGTTCCAGTTCCAGCGGATGCAGTTCCAGGGCACCCCATTCCGGGCCGGCCAGGCTGCTCATCAGGCCCAGTTCGATGTTTTCCTGCGGCTGCAGCTGGAACACCAGGCGGTTCGGCGCGGCCTGCGCGCGCTGCGGGCGCTCGAACAGCCAGTGGGTGACCGGCTTCAGCGTGACCACCACGCGGGTGGTGCGCTCGGGCAGGCGCTTGCCGGTGACCAGGTGGAACGGCACGCCGCTCCAGCGCCAGTTGTCGATATGCGCGGTGACACCGGCGAAGGTTTCCACGTCGCTGCCTTCCGGCGGCTGGTAGGCCTGGGCCGGCTGGCCATTGATGGTGCCGGCGGTGTAGCGGCCACGGATGCTGTCACGCGCGGCGTGCCTGGCATCGAGCGGGCGCAGGGCGCGCAGCACCTTGACCTTCTCGTCGCGGATGCGATCGGCTTCCAGCGATGCCGGCGGTTCCATCGCCACCATGCACAGCAGCTGCAGGATGTGGCTCTGCACCATGTCCCGCAGCGCGCCGGAGCGGGCGTAATAGGCATCGCGGCCATCCACGCCTTCGCTTTCGGCCACCAGGATGTGCACCGATTCGATGTAGTTGCGGTTCCACACCGCTTCCAGCAGCGTGTTGCCGAAGCGCAGTGCGATCAGGTTCTGCACCGCGGCCTTGCCCAGGTAGTGGTCGAGGCGGAACACGCGGTCCTCGTCGATCCACTGGCCGATGGTGCTGATGATTTCCTCGGCGCTCTCGCTGTCGCTGCCGATCGGCTTCTCCAGCATCAGGCGTGCCGGCGCGGCGAGGGCGCCGCCCTTGGCCAGGCCTTCGCAGGTGGAGATGTACAGGCCCGGCGGAATGGCCAGGTAGCTGACGCACTTGCGGTGCACCAGGTCGGAGACGGCGGCGGCAACCGAGTCGACATCGCGCAGGTCCACCGAACGGTAGTCGATGCGGCGCAGCAGGGCAGCGATGTCGTCCTGCGTGGCCATCGGCATGGCCTGCTGCAGGCGCGGCCGGAGGATGTCATGGAAAGCTTCGGTGTCATGCCCGGACAGGGCCAATGCGCGGATGCGGAAGTCCTCCGGCAGCAGGCCGTCGCCAAGCAGGCGAAGCAGCGAAGGGAACAGGTAGCGCTGGGCCAGATCACCTGTGGCACCGAACAGGAAGAGGGTGTCGTGCATCGCTCGAGTTTCAGATCCGGGTGACATCGTTGTCAATCGCTTCATGGCTGGGTTCGGGGGACATCCGCGCAACTGCCTGTCCGAGGTTCGTCAGGGGCGATCTCCGGTGTTGCGGAAGATCGTTCCATTCGAAACCACTACCTCGGCGGAACCTTCGTTCAACCGCCGACGCAGATCGGTGCGCACCGATCATCGGATAGTGCCACGTGAAAACGTTTACATGGCAGAATGGGCAACTGTATTCGATTGCAGTGCTCGCCGTCATGCGGCAGGCGCGCAATCATCACTGCCATCGGGAGGGCCGAGGCAGTCCCAAAAGACAGCCCGGCTTCGGGCGGACCGGATAGGTGATATGGCAAAAGTGCAGTTGCAGGGTGTGCGCAAGGTCTATGACAACGGCCAGGTCGCGGTGAAGGACGCCACCTTCGAGGTAGCCGATGGCGAGCTGATGGTGCTGGTCGGACCATCCGGCTGTGGCAAGTCGACCCTGTTGCGGATGGTGGCCGGCCTTGAAGAGATCAGCGGTGGCACGCTGACCATTGGTGATCGCGTGGTCAACGACGTGGCGCCGAAGGATCGCGACATCGCCATGGTGTTCCAGAGCTACGCGTTGTACCCGCACATGACCGTGGCCGAGAACCTGGCCTTCGGCCTGAAGCTGCGCGGGCATGACAAGGCGACCATCGACAAGCGCATTGCCGAGGCGGCGCAGACGCTGGGCCTGACCGAGATGATGGACAAGCTGCCCAAGGCGATGTCCGGTGGCCAGCGTCAGCGCGTGGCACTGGGCCGGGCGCTGGTGCGCGAGCCGGCGGTGTTCCTGCTCGACGAGCCGCTGTCCAACCTCGACGCCAAGCTGCGTCACAGCGTGCGTACCGAGATTGCGCAGCTGCACCGGAAGCTGGGCACCACCATGATCTACGTGACGCACGACCAGGTTGAAGCGATGACCCTGGGTCAGCGCATCGTGGTGCTGAAGGACGGCATCATCCAGCAGATCGATACGCCGATGGCGCTGTACGACCGCCCGGCCAACCTGTTCGTGGCTGGTTTCCTCGGCAGCCCGGCGATGAACGTGCTGCGTGGCACGCTGCAGGGCGATGCCGGTGGCGTGACCGTGGTAGACGGCCAGTGGCGTGCACCGCTGGGCCAGGCCACGATCGATCCGGCATGGCTGCAGAAACCGATCGCGGTGGGCGTGCGCCCGGAGCACCTGCAACCGGCTGCTGCCGATGATGCGCACGCGTTCATCGCGCGCATTGAGGGCATCGAACCGGTCGGCAACGAGATCTTCGTCAACCTCAGCAGTGGCCAGCATGCGCTGACCATGCGCGTGGCACCGCAGGCGTTGCCTGCGGTGGGCGATGACATCCGCGTGGCGATCCACCCGCAGGGCCTGCATTTCTTCAACGCAGAGAGCGGCGAGCGCCTGTAGCGGGTAGCGCCGGCCGCTTGGCCGGCAACCTCAACCCTGCATGGTTGCCGGCCAGCGGCCGGCACTACCATTCCTTCACCGAAGGCGTGCGGACCAACGGTCCGCACCCACCGGGTCGGTCAGTAGATCCACGCCATGCGTGGATGAGGGCGCGTCAGATTCAGCGCGCCAATCCATCCAGCAGCGGCACGCGCTGCGCAATGGCATCACCCACCTGCAGCTCGGCGTCGCCAGCCTCCAGTGGCAGCACCGCCAGCGCCAGCTCGCCGGCCACGCTGGCGATTGTGCCGAGTGTCGCGCCGTCCTGCTGCACGCCATCGCCGGCACGTGCGGGTGCCGCGGTATGCAGCAGTTGCACCGCGCGCTTGGCCTTGCCGAGGAAATGGGTGCGGGCGACGATTTCCTGGCCGGGGTAGCAGCCCTTCTTCACGCTGTAGCCATTCAGGCGGTCCAGGCCCAGCTGCTGCGGGGTCCACACTTCGCGCTGGCTCTCTTCCAGCCGTGGCAGGCCGTAGCGCAGGTCGGCCTGGCGCCAGGCCAGGGCAAAAGCGGTCTCATCGGCTTCAGAACTGGCGGCGAACGCTTCGGCGCTGCCGATGCGCAGGGTGCGCGGCAGTGCATCGCTGCCCAGGTCCAGCTCCCAACCCTCATCTGCGGCCTGCGCAATCGCCGCGCCGCTGGCGGCCTCGGGCGCGGTGAAGGCGCCGGCAGCTGCCACATCGCTGCGCACCTGTACCTTCACCTTGCGACGGAACACGAAGCGCTGCAGTTGCGACGCAATCGCATCGGCATCGCCGTCGGCCAGCACCAGCATCACGTGATCGTCGGCCAGCCGGAGCAGCTGGAACACCGCCAGAGTGCGGCCCTTGGCACTCAGCCAGGCACTCCACTGCCAGTGCAACAGGGGCAGGGCGGTGACATCGCTGCTGAACTGGGCGTGGGCGAAGGCGGCCGCATCCGGGCCCTGCAGGCTCAGCAGCTGGTGGCCGGGCAGGCGCGGATATCCGACGAAAGCAGGGGGCAGGTTGTCAGGCACGTGAACGAGGTCTAAAATTTGTGCGTTGCGAGACCGAACATGATAGGCCAAACAACCCCCACTCCCGACGACGAATCTGAAGCCCCGCTGGTCCCTGCGGCACCCGTGCCCGTGGAGCAGGAAAAGGCAGAGGAATTCGGCGGCCGCGGCGGACTTGATCCGGTGCGGTATGGCGATTGGGAGAAAAACGGACGCTGCATCGATTTCTGATCAGCATTGAGCCAACGCGGCCGCGTGCCGCCCAGCCGAGACAACGAGCCCAGCGAATGGCGACCAGACAACGCCCACTTTCCCCGCACCTTCAGGTGTATCGCTGGCAGATTCAGATGGCCACCTCGATCCTGCATCGAGCCACCGGCATCTTTCTGTCTGTTGGTGCCCTCATCATCGCTGCCGGCCTGCTGGCCCTGATGATGGGGCCCGAGTCCTGGAACTGCTTCACCGGCCATGCCGGGGCCTGGTATGGCCGCGTGTTCCTGTTCGCGTGGACATGGTCGTTCGCCTATCACCTGTGCAATGGCATCCGCCACGTGGTGCAGGACTTTGCCATCGGCTTCAGCATCCCGGCCTTCATCCGCAGCAGCTGGCTGTCGGTCATCGGCAGCCTGGTGATCACCCTGCTGGTGTGGGCCTATGTGATGTTCGGAGGTGCCGCGTGAGCAAGTTCCGTACCCCGTTGAAGAACGTGCGCGGCCTGGGCTCGGCCAAGACCGGCACCGAGCACTTCGTGCACCAGCGCCTGACCGCCGCCGCACTGGTGGTGCTGGGCATCTGGTTCCTGGTCTTCGTGCTGGGCCTGCTCGGCTCGGACTACGCGACCGCTGCCGCCGCCGTGGCCAAGCCGTGGAACGCGGTGCCGCTGATCGGCCTGCTGATCGCCATGTTCTGGCACGCGCAGCTCGGCATGCAGGTCGTGCTGGAAGACTACATCCACGAATCGCTGCTGGCCCTGGTGCTGCAGACCGCGGTGAAGTTCGTCGCCGTGCTCGGCATGATCGTCAGTGTGTTTGCGGTGGGCCGCATCGCCCTCGGCGTTGCCTGAGCCCAGGCACCTACACAGGAATCCAGATTAGATGTCCGCTTACAAGATCACCGAACACAAGTACGACATGGTCGTGGTCGGCGCCGGCGGTGCCGGCCTGCGCGCCACGTTCGGCCTGGCCGCCAAGGGCCTGCAGACCGTGTGCCTGACCAAGGTCTTCCCGACCCGTTCGCACACCGTTGCCGCCCAGGGCGGTATTTCGGCCGCACTCGGCAACATGGGCGAGGACGACTGGCGCTACCACTTCTTCGATACCATCAAGGGGTCGGACTGGCTGGGTGACCAGGACGCCATCGAGTACATGTGCCGTGAGGCCATCCCGGCCATCATCGAACTTGAACACTACGGCGTGCCGTTCTCGCGCACCGCCGAAGGCAAGATCTACCAGCGTCCGTTCGGTGGCATGACCACCAAGTACGGCGAAGGCCCGGCGGCGCAGCGTACCTGCGCGGCGGCCGACCGTACCGGCCACGCGATGCTGCACACCCTGTACCAGCAGTCGCTGAAGCACGATGCGCGCTTCATGATCGAGTACTTCGCGCTCGACCTGATCTTCGACGACGAAGGCGCCTGCCGCGGCGTGCTGGCCCTGGACATGTCCGATGGCACGCTGCACCTGTTCCGCGCCCAGGGCGTGGTGCTGGCCACCGGCGGCTACGGCCGTGCCTACTTCAGCGCCACCTCGGCGCACACCTGCACCGGCGACGGTGGCGGCCTGGCCATGCGTGCCGGCATCGCCATGCAGGATATGGAGTTCGTGCAGTTCCACCCGACCGGCATCTACGGCGCCGGCTGCCTGATCACCGAGGGTGTCCGCGGTGAAGGCGGCATCCTGCGCAACAGCAGCGGCGAGCGCTTCATGGAGCGCTATGCACCGCACTACAAGGATCTGGCCTCGCGCGACGTGGTCAGCCGTTCGATGACCATCGAGATCCGCGAAGGCCGCGGCGTCGGCGAGCACAAGGACCACATCCTGCTCGACCTGACCCATCTCGGCCCGGGCGTGATCGACGAGAAGCTGCCGGGCATCGCCGAGAGCGCCCGCATCTTCGCCGGCGTCGACGTGCACAAGCAGCCGATCCCGGTCATTCCGACCGTGCACTACAACATGGGCGGCATCCCGACCAACTACCACGGTGAAGTGGTGCAGAAGGTCGGCGACAACGACAACGCCGTGGTGCCGGGCCTGTACGCCATCGGCGAAGCGGCCTGCGTCTCCGTGCACGGCGCCAACCGCCTGGGCTCGAACTCGCTGCTCGACCTGGTGGTGTTCGGCCGTGCGGTGGCCAACCGCTGCGCCGAGACCATCAAGCCGGGCGCCGCGCACAAGCCGCTGCCGGCCGATGCCTGCGACAAGGCGCTGGGCCTGCTGGACAAGCTGCGCCACGCCAACGGCGATACCCCGACCTCGGTCATCCGCGACCGCATGCAGCGCACCATGCAGGCCGACGCGGCGGTCTTCCGCACCAGCCAGACGCTGAAGGAAGGCTGCGAGAAGATGGACAAGATCTTCGACTCGTTCCAGGACGTGAAGGTCTCCGACCGCTCGCTGGTCTGGAACTCGGACCTGATCGAGACCTACGAGCTGAACAACCTGCTGCTCAACGCGGTGGCGACGATCAACTCGGCCGAACAGCGTAAGGAAAGCCGTGGTGCGCATGCGCACGAGGACTATCCGGACCGCGACGACGTCAACTGGCAGAAGCACACCCTGGTCAGCGTCGACGAGAAGGGCAAGTGCAGCTTCGACTACCGTCCGGTGCACATGTACACGTTGACCGACGACGTGTCCGTGGTGCCGCCGAAGCCGCGCGTGTACTGATCCGACCCCGCCTACCATGCAATCCGCGCCCACGGGCGCGGGCCGCCTGAGCCAACGAGAGCAGCCATGGCCGAGTTTTCACTCCCCAAGAATTCCAAGATCACGAAGGGCAAGCACTTCCCCGTCAAGAACGGCGGCAAGAATGTGCGCACCTTCAAGATCTACCGCTGGAGTCCGGACGACGACAGCAACCCGCGCACCGATACCTATGAGGTCGATCTGGATGCCTGTGGCCCGATGGTCCTGGACGCCCTGATCAAGATCAAGAACGAGATCGACCCGACCCTGACCTTCCGCCGCTCGTGCCGCGAAGGCATCTGTGGTTCGTGCGCGATGAACATCGACGGCACCAACACCCTGGCCTGCACCCGAGCCATCTTGGACTGCGGCAAGAAGGAAGTGCCGATCTACCCGTTGCCGCACATGAACGTGGTCAAGGATCTGGTTCCGGACCTGACCCACTTCTACGCGCAGTACGCCTCGATCAAGCCGTGGATCCGCACCCAGACCCCGGCACCGCCGGACCGCGAGCGCCTGCAGTCGCCGGAAGACCGCAAGAAGCTGGACGGCCTGTACGAGTGCATCCTGTGCGCCTGCTGCTCGACCAGCTGCCCGAGCTACTGGTGGAACGGCGAGCGTTACCTGGGTCCGGCAATCCTGCTGCAGGCCTACCGCTGGATCATCGACTCGCGCGATGAGGACACCGGTGCGCGCCTGGACGATCTGGAAGATCCGTTCAAGCTGTACCGCTGCCACACCATCATGAACTGCGCCCGCACCTGCCCGAAGGGCCTGAACCCGGCGCTGGCGATCGCCGAGATCAAGAAGCTGATGATGGAACGCCGCGCCTGATCAGGCCTGGCTGTACCTGGTAGAGCCACGCCATGCGTGGCTGCACCACCTCAGTAGAGCCACGCCATGCGTGGCTTTGCTGTATCTGGAGAAGCACGATGGAAGAAGACGTTCTGCTGAAGAAGCTGCGCTGGCGCTGCCGCCGCGGCATGCGTGAGCTGGATCAGCTGTTCGAGCGCTATCTCGACCACGAATGGCGCACTGCGCCGACCGAAGAGCGCGAGGTTTTCCTGTTCCTGCTCGACTGCGAGGACGATAAGTTGTGGCGCTGGTTCATGGGCTACGAGGCCTGTCCGCATGCGCACGCGATCCCCCTCATGCAGAAGATCCTCACCCTCAAGCCTTGAGTGGCGCCCTTCGAGGCTGCAGGCCGCCGCTCAGTTGGCGGTGCTGCTGGCCGCACCCTGGCTGTTGCGCGCCTCGGATCTACCTGCGCGGCTGCTGATGCCCGCGCTGCTGCTGGCCTGGGGCGTCGGCTTGGCCGAACTGGCCTGGCGCCAGCGCAGGCCACGCGTACAGGTGCTTCTTGCGCCGCTTCCCGAACCACTGCAGGTGGCCGGGCAGGACGTTGATAGGCCACGGCTGGTGGTGCGTGGCCCATGGCTGTTGTTGCTGTGGTGTGAGGATCGGCGCCGCCGGCGCCTGCTGTTCTGGCCCGATGTGCTCGATTCCGGGCAGCGACGTGAACTGCGACTGGCCGTGGCCGCACGGGGCGTTTCCCGTCGGCCCCGGTCAATGGCACCATAAGCTGAATTGACTGGCGTGCCTGCATGTTCAAACCCATTCCCGTGGCGATCGGCCTGCGCTACCTGCGTGCCAAGCGCCGCAACGGCTTCATCTCCTTCATCTCGATGGCATCGATCCTGGGCATCGCGCTCGGCGTTACGGTGCTGATCACCACCTTGGCCGTCATGAGCGGTTTCCAGAAGGAAATCCGCAGCCGTCTGCTGCAGATGACCGCGCACACCACCATCAGCCGCGACGGCGAACCGATGCCGGACTGGATGCGGGTGGTCGACGTGGCCAGGAAGGACCCGCGTGTGGCCGGCGCCGCACCGTACATCGAGATCCAGTCGATGATCAGCGGCCCGCGCGTGCAGGGCGCGATCATCCAGGGCATCGATCCGGCGCTGGAGCCGAACGTCTCGGTGATCGACAAGAAGATCACCAAGGGCAGCTATGACAGCCTCAAGCCGGGCAGCTTCAACCTGCTGCTGGGCAAGGAGCTGGCGATCTGGCTGGGCGTGGACGTTGGTGACCAGGTGCTGGTGACCTTTGCCGAAGTGCAGGGCACGCCGGCCGGCGCGGTGCCGCGGATGAAACGCTTCACCGTCAGTGGCCTCTTCGAGGCCGGCTACAACGAGGTCGATCGCGGCGTCGGCTTCGCCAACATGCAGGACCTGGAGCGCGTGCTGCGCAGCGACGGTGCCACCGGCGTGCGCCTGAAACTGCACGACATGGACCGCTCGCTGGAGGTGGGCGTGGATCTTGCGCAGAACCTCGGTGGCGCCTACCGCGTAAGCGACTGGACCCAGCAGAATGCCAACCTCTACCACTCACTGCGCATGGAAAAGGTGGTGATGGGCATCCTGCTGTCGCTGATCATCGCCATGGGTGCGTTCAACCTGGTGTCTTCGCAGGTGATGCTGGTGACCGACAAGCAGGCCGACATCGCCATCCTGCGCACCCTCGGCCTGACCCCGGGTGGCGTGATGCAGGTGTTCATGGTGCAGGGTTCGCTGATCGGCATCTTCGGTACGCTGGCTGGCCTGATCGGCGGCATCACCCTGACCCTCAACCTGGAACGCATCCTCGGCGCCATCGAGAGCGTGTTCAACGTCAAGCTGCTGCCGGAGGATGTGTACTACATCACCGGCCTGCCGACCGACATGCAGACGGGCGACGTGGTGGCGATCACCGTGGTCGCGCTGCTGATGAGCTTCCTGGCCACCCTGTATCCCGCCTGGCGGGCAGCACGCACCCAGCCGGCGGAGGCCCTGCGTTATGAATAAGGTCTTCAACCGCGGCGACGAAGTGATCCGTGCCGAAGCACTGGGCAAGACCTACGCTGAAGGGCGCATGCAGACCCCGGTGTTCGATGGGCTGGACCTGACCGTGACCGCCGGCGAAACGGTGGCGATCATCGGTGCCTCCGGCGCCGGCAAGAGCACGCTGTTGCACCTGCTGGGTGGCCTGGACATTCCCACTGCCGGTGAGGTCTATGTGACCGGCCAGCGCATGTCGGCGCTGTCGGACACCGCGCGCGGCCTGCTGCGCAACCAGGCGCTGGGCTTCGTCTACCAGTTCCATCACCTGCTGCCGGAGTTCACCGCGCTGGAAAACGTGATGATGCCGGTGCTGCTGGCTGGCACCGCGGTGGCCGAAGCGAGCAGCCGCGCCACCATGCTGCTGGAAGCGGTCGGCCTCGGTCATCGCCTGGACCACAAGCCGGGCGAGCTGTCCGGCGGCGAGCGGCAGCGTGCTGCGGTGGCGCGGGCACTGGTCAATCACCCAGCCTGCGTGCTGGGCGACGAGCCTACCGGCAACCTGGATGACCGCACGGCGGCAACGGTGTTCGAGCTGATGCTTGAACTCAACCGCGCGCGCCATACCAGCCTGGTGCTGGTGACCCATGACCGCAGCCTGGCGCGTCGCCTGGACCGGGTGCTGGAACTGCGGGAAGGGCGCCTGCACGCACTGGCCCACGCCGACGTCTGAGGCGCTGGGCCCGCTTTGGTGGAAGCCGACCTGGGTCGGCTGCTCCTTCAGGGCAAGCGCCAAGCAAGGTTGGCGTCTACCGTGGTCCGGCCAGCAGCCGCCGACCGACGGCTGAATGGGCTGCCGGTCGGCGCGCCAGCGTTGCGAGCCCGGGCGCATGATGGCGACAGTTCCCCGAGGAGATCGCCATGAAGACCCCGATCCTGCTGGCCGGCCTCTGCCTCGCCCTGGTCGCCTGCGCGACCACCGGCCGGCTCAGCAGCGCCGAGAAGCTTGACCTTTACCGCGCCCACGCCGGTGCGCCGCAGAGCGACATGCAGTTCTTCGGCACCCTCAATGGCTGGACCGAACTGGGCGACAGCGCACTGGCGGTCTGGACGCGCCCGAGCGAGGCCTACCTGCTGGAGCTGAGAGGCCCCTGCCAGGACCTGCCGTATGCCTCCGCCATCGGCCTGACCAGCCAGATGAATCGTGTTTCGGCGCGCTTCGACAAGGTGCTGGTGCGCGACCCTACCGGTGGCCCGCGCATGCCGTGCTTCATCGACAGCATCCGCAAGCTGGATGTGAAGGCGCTGCGCGCGTCCGAGCAGGAGCTGCGACAGGCGCAGGTGCAGGAGCGCGAGGAATCCGGGAAATAAACGGGTAGCGCCGGGCCATGCCCGGCGGATGCCTGGACGCCGGGCATGGCCCGGCGCTACCGGCAGGTCAGGCTTCCGGAACGAAGCCAGCCGGCTTCTCTGCGTCCTTCTCGAACAGGAACTTGACCAGTTCGCCTTCAAGAAACGCACGATGCTCCGGGGTGCGCGGCGACAGCCGGTTCTCGTTGATCAGCATGGTCTGGTGCGCCAGCCATGCGGCCCAGGCCTGCTTGCCGATGTTGTTGAAGATGCGCTGGCCCAGCTCGCCGGGGTAGGGCACGAAGTCCAGGCCCTCGGCATCGCGTTGTTCGTACTGGCAGAAGACGGTTCGGGGCATGGCACTCACTCGTGGTTGCGGGATTTCTTGGAAGTTCGTTTTGGCGTCCTGATCGTGGCGCCGTCGAGCAGTTTGCGGATCGGCGCTGGCAGGCCCAATGCGGGTAACTCGTCGTTGGCGACCCAGCGCAGCGTGGGTTCTTCCACGCGCAGGCCGCGCACCTTCCGTGACAATATCTGCAGGTGCAGCCTGTAGTGGCTGAAGGTGTGCTGCAGCACCGGCAGTTCCTCTGCATCTTCCAGCGAGCCGTCGACATGTGCGTCGAACCAGTCCTGCAGGTCGCTGCCGGCCTCCGCCTGCGGCAGCGTCCACAGCTGCGCCCAGATGCCGGTGTCCGGCCGCTTCTGCAGCAGCACGCGCTGCTGGGCGTCACGCAGCAGCAGAGCCACGGCTTCGCGCTCGGGCAGGGTCTTGCTGGGCTTGGGCGTGGGCAGTTCAGCGGTGCGGCCTTCGCGGCGTGCCACGCACGTGTCCTGCAGCGGGCAGATGACGCAGGCGGGCTTGGCCCGGCTGCATACGGACGCGCCCAGGTCCATTTGTGCCTGGGTGTAATCGGCCATGCGACCGGCCGGCACCTTCGCCACGTGTGCCTCGGCGATCGCCCATAGCTGCTTTTCGATGACTGGCAGGCCGGGGAAGCCGTCGATGCCGTGATAGCGGCTGAGCACGCGCTTGACGTTGCCGTCAAGGATCGCGAACGGGTCGTTCCAGGCCTGGCTGAGGATCGCGCCAGCGGTGCTGCGGCCAATGCCGGGCAGGGCATGCAATGCATCGAAATCGCGCGGCAGGTCGCCGCCGTGCAGTTCCACGCAGCGCTTTGCAGCGGCATGCAGGTTACGCGCACGGGCGTAGTAGCCAAGCCCCGCCCACTGCGCCATCACCGCGTCATTGCTGGCGGCGGCGAGGTCGGGCAGGGTCGGGAAGTGCTGCAGGAACCGCAGGAAGTACGGGATGACCGTGGTCACCTGGGTCTGCTGCAGCATGATCTCCGACAACCAGACCCTGTAAGGGCTGCGCGGGTGCTGCCAGGGCAGGTCGTGGCGGCCGTGGTCGTCGAACCAGTGCAGCAGGCGAGCGATGAAGTCGTCTTGCTGGGGGTTGTCGGCGCTGGCGTGCGGCTGGCGGGGCATGGGTGTTCCGGGGAAGGCAGCCACCCGTAGGGTGGCTCTACTGGATTGCGGTTGCGGTGCAGTAGAGCCACGCCATGCGTGGCTGCACGGTGTATCAGGCGCCCAGCGCTTCGGGCAGCAGGGCGTCGACGAAGGCTTCCGGGTCGAACACGCGCAGGTCTTCCGGGCGCTCGCCGATGCCCGCAAAGCGGATCGGAATGCCGAACTCGCGGGCCAGTGCGAACACCACGCCGCCCTTGGCAGTGCCGTCCAGCTTGGTCACCACCAGGCCGGTCACGTTCACCGCAGCATTGAACTGGCGCAGCTGCGACAGCGCGTTCTGGCCGGTGGTGCCATCGATCACCATCAGCACTTCGTGCGGGGCGGTGGGATCGATCTTGCCGAGCACGCGGCGGATCTTGCCCAGCTCGTTCATCAGGCCGGACTGGGTGTGCAGGCGGCCGGCGGTGTCGGCGATCAGCACCGAGGTGCCACGGGCCTTGCCGGCCTGCAGCGCGTCGAACGCCACCGACGCGGCATCGGCGTTCTGCCCCTGCGCGACCACGGCCACGCCATTGCGCTCGCCCCAGGCCTGCAGCTGCGCCACGGCAGCGGCACGGAAGGTATCGCCGGCGGCCAGCATCAGGCTGTGGCCATCATCCTTGAAGCGCTTGGCCAGCTTGCCGATGGTGGTGGTCTTGCCGACACCATTGACGCCGACGGTGAGCACCACGAAGGGCTTCGCGTTGCGGTCGATCACCAGCGGCTTGGCGACCGGTTGCAGGATCGCGATCAGCTCGGCGCGCAGCGCGGCCAGCAGCGCATTGGCATCAGCGAACTCGCGCGACTTCATGCGCTTGCGCAGGCCCTCGACCAGATCGGTAGTGGCACCCACGCCGACGTCGGCAGTGATCAGTGCGGTTTCCAGTTCGTCCAGCAGGTCGTCGTCGAGCTTGGGATTGCGCGAGAACAGGCCACCGAAGCTGCGCGCGATGACGCTGTTGCGCAGGCGCTCGCGCCAGCCGGGCTTGCCGGCCGGGGCTGGCGGGGCATCCACCAGAGCTGGCAGGTCGGCGGCCGGGGCGGTTGGTTCCTCGACCGGAATGACCGGAGCCAGAGGGGCCAGCACGGCGGCCGCAGCCAGCACTTCGGCCTGGACGTCCTCCGGCGCGGTGACCGGCTGCGCAGCCGGTACGGCAGGCCATTCGGCGACGGGCGCCGGTTCCGGTACAGGTGCCGGTGCTGCGGCTTCGACTACCGGGATCGTGGCGGCGTCTTCGGCCGGGGCGGCTGACGGGAACGCCGCCGCCAGCTCTTCAGCCGAGTAGTGCTGGGTCTTGGGTGCCTCCGTGGCGGGGGCATCCTGGGGCTTCTTGCGGCGGAAAAAACTGAGCATTGGCAAAAGGCGCTGAAATCAGGGGGATATGCTACCACTCGGGCCTGTCGGGCTGATGTGGACTCAAGGTCGCGGCCCGCCGGCCGTTAACCGGTCCGAAGGGCTGCGCAGCGCGGCCCGGAGACCGCCATGAACGACGTGATGGGAATCGCTCTCGGCGGGATGCGCGCGGCCCACCAGGGCGTGCAGGTGGCCGCGCACAACGTGGCCAACCTGGCGACTCCTGATGCCCGACGCCTGCAACTGCTGCGCAGTGAGGCGGAGCAGGGCGGGGTGCAGGCCGCGATGACCCCTGCCGACGCCGATGCTGGCGTGCCATTGGGGGACCTGCTGGCGGCGAAAGCCGAGGTGGTGGCCTTCGCCGCCAATGCCACGGTGATACGGCGCCAGGACCAGATGCTGGGTTCGCTGCTGGATCGGGAGGTCTGAGCCGCCCGGCTTTGGTGGGTGTCAACCTGGGTTGACACGCTCCCCCCTGGTAGGTGCCAACCTTGGTTGGCACGCTTTTGGGGCGCCAACCAAGGTTGGCCTCTGCCAGGGCTGCAGTGCCAACCAAGGTTGGCACCTACCAGAGCATCGCCGGGCCATGCCCGGCGACCACCGCCTCGATCAGGCCGACAACTCCAGCAGCAGCTTGTTCAGGCGCGCCACATAGGCGCCGGGGTCCTTCAGGCTGTCACCGGCGGCCAGTGCGGCCTGGTCGAACAGCACCCGGCCGAGATCATCGAAGCGTGCGCCGTCGGCTTCTGCATCCAGCTTGGCGATCAGCGGATGGCCCGGATTGATCTCCAGCACCGGCTTGCTGTCCGGCACCTTCTGCCCGCTGGCTTCCAGGATCTGGCGCATCTGCAGGCCCAGGTCCTGTTCGCCGATGGCCAGCACCGCCGGCGAATCGGTCAGGCGGTGCGAGACGCGCACGTCGGCCACGTCATCGCCCAGTACCGTCTTCAGGCGCTCGACCAGGCCCTGCTTGTCCTTTGCTGCCGCTTCCTGTGCCTGCTTGTCCGCATCGGTTTCCAGCGCGCCCAGGTCGAGGTCGCCGCGGGCGATGTCGACGAAGCCCTTGCCGTCGAAATCGGTCAGGTAGCCCATCAGCCACTCGTCGATGCGGTCGGTCAGCAGCAGCACTTCCACGCCCTTCTTGCGGAACACTTCCAGGTGCGGGCTGTTGCGCACCTGGCTGTAGCTCTCGCCGGTGAGGTAGTAGATCTTGTCCTGGCCTTCGCTCATGCGGCCGAGGTAATCGGCCAGCGACACAGTCTGTGCATCGCCGTCGCCACGGGTGGAGGCGAAGCGCAGCAGCCCGGCCACCTTCTCACGGTTGTTGTAGTCCTCGGCCGGGCCTTCCTTCAGCACCTGGCCGAATTCCTTCCAGAACGTGGCGTACTGCTCCGGCTTGTCGGTGGCTAGCTTTTCCAGCATGTCCAGCGAACGCTTGGTCAGCGCGGCCTTCATCGAATCGATGACCGGGCCGGACTGCAGGATCTCGCGCGAGACGTTCAGCGAAAGGTCGTTGGAATCGACCACGCCCTTGATGAAGCGCAGGTACAGCGGCAGGAACTGCTCGGCCTGGTCCATCACGAACACGCGCTGCACATACAGCTTCAGGCCCTTGGGCGCATCACGGTGATACAGGTCGAACGGCGCGCGGCCAGGCACGTACAGCAGCGAGGTGTACTCCAGCTTGCCTTCGACCTTGTTGTGGCTCCACGCCAGCGGATCGCTGTGATCGTGTGCAACGTGCTTGTAGAACTCGGTGTACTCGGCGTCGCTGATCTCGGTGCGCGGACGGGTCCACAGCGCGCTGGCACGGTTGACGGTTTCCCATTCGGCCGCGGCGCCTTCTTCGCCACCTTCCTTCGGCATCTGGATCGGCAGGCCGATATGGTCCGAGTACTTCTTGAGGATGCTGCGCAGGCGCCAGCCATCGGCGAAGCCGTGCTCGCCGTCCTTGAGGTGCAGCACGATGCGGGTACCGCGCTCGGCCTTGTCGACGGTGGCCACCTCGAAATCGCCTTCGCCGCGCGAGGTCCAGCGCACGCCTTCGCCGGCAGGCAGCCCGGCGCGGCGCGAGGTCACTTCCACTTCGTCGGCAACGATGAAGGCGCTGTAGAAGCCGACGCCGAACTGGCCGATCAGCTGCGAATCCTTCTTCTGGTCGCCGGACAGCTGGCGCAGGAAGTCGCCGGTGCCGGACTTGGCGATCGTGCCCAGGTGGGTAATGGCCTCGGCGCGGCTCATGCCGATGCCGTTGTCGTCGATGGTGATGGTGTGGGCGGAGGGATCGAAGCTGACGCGCACGCGCAGTTCGCTGTCGCCTTCCAGCAGCGCCGGCTGGGTCAGGGCCTCGAAGCGCAGCTTGTCGGCGGCGTCGGCGGCGTTGGAGACCAGCTCGCGGAGGAAGATTTCCTTGTTGGAGTACAGCGAGTGGATCATCAGCTGCAGCAGCTGCTTGACTTCGGTCTGGAAGCCAAGGGTTTCGGTCTGGATGGTGTCGGTCATCGATAGGGCTCCATGTGCAATGCCGCGCCAGCGCGTGCGGCCTCGCCAAGGGGTATGGCTGATTGTCCCGAAATCAAGGGGTTGGTCGGCAGGGCTTGCAGCCCTGCACCTGCAGAGGCCGAAGCAACCGCAACTGCAACAGCAACGGCAAGAGCGGGCATTCCGTGGGATGGCGGGGCACTGTGGGTTTGCGGGGACGCCGTAAACCCCGCTCCGCGGTCCGGCCCAGCCGCTGGCGGCTGTGCGTTCGGGCGCTTGCGAAGCAGTGCTTCGCAAGCAAAGCGCCCTCACCCTTGGGGGCTTGGGCGCGGCATCCATGCCGCTCACACCCCGCAAACCCACAGTGCCCCGCCTTCGACAGTTGGCTGGCAGCCAGTAGATCCACGCCATGCGTGGATGAAATCTCTCAGATATCGAAATCCAATCCAGGGTCAGATCCGTTTTCCCACGGAAAACGGATCTGACCCCGCCTGTATGTCGAGCATCGGATCGCGTCTGGGGTAGAGCCCCCTGAGTCAGGGGGCGGCCGCGAAGTGGCGGGGGTATGGAAGCTGGTAAGTGGGGCCCGCGTTTCGCGCAGCGAAGCGTGGGAGCGACAGCGCGCATGCGTTGGCGCGTCCCCGGGCGCCGCCCGGCCGAACTACAATCCCGCTCATGCTGAAATTCTCGAATGAACCCCGCCGGGGGCGCCTGTGAGCGGCCGAGGTGGCAATGACGGCCAGGTCCGCATCATCGGTGGTCGCTGGCGCAACACCCGCCTGCCGGTGCCGACCCTGCCGGGGCTGCGACCCAGCAGCGACCGCGTGCGCGAAACCCTGTTCAACTGGCTGATGCCCAAGCTGGGCGGGGCGCGGGTGCTGGACCTGTTCGCCGGCAGTGGCGCGCTGGGCCTGGAGGCGGTCTCGCGCGGCGCTGCTCACGCCACCCTGGTCGAGCGTGATGCTCAGCTGGGGCGCAACCTGACTGCCGCCGTGACCAGGCTGCAGGCCAGCGACCAGATCACCGTGGTGCAGGCCGATGCCCTGCGCTGGCTGCAAGGGGCGCAGGCGCAGCAGGCCGATCTGGTCTTCATCGACCCGCCGTTCGCCGATGGCCTGTGGCAGGACGTGCTGGCCCAGCTGCCGCGGCACCTGGCCGCCGATGCCTGGCTGTACCTGGAATCGCCGGCCGGCCACGTGCCGGTGCTGCCGCCGGACTGGCTGCTGCACCGCGAGGGCGGCACCCGCGAGGTGCGCTTTGCCCTGTACCGCCGCGCCACTGCTACACTTTGACCTCATCTGAACATCTGCACCCGCCCATGACCGTGGCCAACCGCCGCATTGCCGTGTATCCCGGCACATTCGATCCGATCACCAACGGTCATATCGACCTGGTCAGCCGGGCCGCGCCGCTGTTCGAAAAAGTCGTGGTCGGCGTGGCGCAGAGCCCGTCCAAGGGCCCGGCGCTGCCGCTGGAGCAGCGCGTGCAGCTGGCACGCGGCGCCCTGGCCCATCACGGCAATGTCGAGGTCATCGGCTTCGATACCCTGCTGGCGCATTTCGTACGTTCGGTGCAGGGCGGGGTGCTGCTGCGCGGCCTGCGCGCGGTGTCCGACTTCGAATACGAATTCCAGATGGCCAGCATGAACCGCCACCTGATCCCCGAGGTCGAGACCCTGTTCCTGACCCCGGCCGAGCAGCACAGCTTCATTTCGTCCTCGCTGGTCCGCGAGATCGCCCGCCTGGGTGGCGACGTGTCCGGCTTCGTGCCGGCCGCGGTGCTCGAAGCCCTGCGCAAGGTCCGCGAAGCGAAGGCGGCACAGTCGTAAGCCCCGCTGTACCCCCACCCCATTACGTACACCACCACGCACCATTCCGGGAGGAAACCCATGAACACCACCATGCGCGCGATGCTGATCGCTTCGTTGGCCCTGGCCTTCACCGCCTGCAAGAAGGAAGAGGCCGCTCCTGTCGACGAGGCCAAGCAGGCCCTGGTCGCGCCGTCCAAGGATGACGATGCAGGCTGGAAGAAGTACCTGCAGGAAGTGGCCATCCAGAACATGGGCAACATCAGCAACAGCCCGTTCCTGTACTACCTCTCGCCGGAATCGGACCCGGACTTCCAGGCCAAGTACGAGCGCCAGACCGAGAGCGCGACCCAGGCCGTGGCCCGTGGCGTGCAGCCGGGCAACATGCTGGCCTTCGGTTCGTCGGCCTCGGGCAAGATGGCTGACATGATCCAGGCTGTGTTCAAGGACGTGGCGCCGGATTCGATGAAGGGCGTGCGCGTCGTCTTCATCGGCCAGTCGGCCGACAACGCCCGCGTGCAGGCGGCGGTCCAGCCGACCGGCGCCGAGTACATTTTCGTCGAAGCCAAGTAATACCGAGCCATGGCGGCCATGCTCCGGCATGGCCCGGGCGGCACCCCGCAAGGGTGCCGCTGATGACCTGACCGGCCCGCGCGCCCGCGCTGGCCGGTCCTTTGTCCCAAGGCGCGGGCGAGGAGTATCGCCATGTCGCTGAAAATCAACGAGCTCTGCGTCAACTGCGACGTCTGCGAGCCGGCCTGCCCGAACCAGGCCATTTCGATGGGTGAAACCATCTACGTGATCGACCCTGCGCGCTGTACCGAATGCGTCGGTCATTTCGACGAGCCACAGTGCGTGGTCGTCTGCCCGGTCGAGTGCATCGACCCGGACCCGGAGATCGTGGAAACGGAAGACCAGCTGCTGGCCAAGCTGCGCCAGCTGCAGCACGATCACCCCGAACTCTACGCGGAGCCCCCATCCGAATGAAGACGCTGATCGTTCGCCCCCTGTTGCTGCTCGGCCTGCTGCTGAGCCCGATTGCCTGGGCCGGCAGCCCGGTCCGTGCCGAGCGCCCCGATGGCGCCGCCATTGCCAGCGGCCATGCGCTGGCCACCCAGGCCGGTATCGACATCCTGGCCCAGGGCGGCAACGCCTTCGACGCAGCAGTGGCGGTGTCGTCCACGCTGGCGGTAGTCGAGCCGATCAGTTCAGGTCTGGGCGGTGGCGGCTTCTTCCTGCTGCACGATGCGGCCACCGGAAAGGACGTGATGCTGGACGCGCGCGAGACCGCGCCGGCCGCCGCGACCCCGCAGGCCTTCCTCGACAAGCAGGGCAACCTGGACCGTGACCGCTCGGTCAACGGCGCCTGGTCGGCCGGCATCCCGGGCCTGCCTGCAGCGCTGGTTGAACTGTCGGCCAAGCACGGCAGGCTGCCGTTGTCGGCCTCGCTGCAGCCGGCCATCCGCATCGCGCGCGAAGGCTTCCCGGTGTACGAGCGCATGGCCAAGGGCTATGCCTCGCGCCGTGAAGTGATGGAGCGCTATCCCGGCACGCGCGAGGTCTACCTGCGTAACGGCACGCCGATCGCTACCGGAGACCTGTTCAAGCAGCCGGAACTGGCGCAGACGCTGGAGCGGCTGGCTGCGGGTGGCTTCGATGGCTTCTACAAGGGCCAGACCGGAAAGCTGTTGCTGGCCGGCGTGAAGCAGGCCGGCGGCAACTGGACCGCTCAAGAGCTGGCCGGTTATCGCGTGAAGCAGCGCGAACCGATCGTGTTCAACTACAACGGCTGGAAGATCACCACCGCGCCGCCGCCGTCATCCGGAGGCATCGCGCTGGCCAGCATGCTGCAGATCCTGGAAGGCTGGGACATCAGGAAGATGGACCCGGCGCACCGCACCCACCTGGTGGTGGAATCGATGCGCCGTGCCTACCGCGACCGTACCTTCTTCCTCGGCGATCCGGACTTCGTGCAGATCCCGCAGAAGGTGCTGACCAGCAAGGACTACGCGCAGGGCCTGCGCGCGACCATCCATCCGGAGAAGGCCACGCCCAGCGACCTGCTGTCGGGCAACCCGACGCCACTGGAAGATGACGAGACCACGCACTTCTCGATCATCGACCGTGACGGCAACCGCGTCGGCGCCACCCAGACCGTCAACCTGCTGTACGGCTCGGGCCTGATTCCGAAGGGCACCGGCGTGCTGCTGAACAACGAGATGGACGACTTCGCGCTGAAACCAGGCACGCCCAATGCATTCGGCGTGATGGGCTACGAGGCCAATGCGCCGAAGCCGGGCAAGCGCATGCTCAGCTCGATGACGCCGACCTTCATGGAAAACAGCGACAAGGTGATCGTGCTGGGCACCCCGGGTGGCAGCCGCATCATCACCATGGTGCTGCTGGGCATCCTCGGCTACGACGCCGGCCTGGACGCGCAGCAGGTTGCTGCGCTGCCGCGCTATCACCACCAGTGGCTGCCGGACCTGATCGAAGCTGAGGACGATGCATTCGACGCGGCGACGGTGAAGCAGCTGCAGGCGATGGGCCACAAGATCGACCTGCCGGGCAATGTCGCCGCAGGCGGCCGCGGTTCCAGCCACGTGTGGGGCAACCTGCAGACCGTGGAATGGGACCGCAAGGCGAACCGACTGTTCGGCGGCAGCGACCCGCGCAATCCGGTGGGCAGTGCCCAGGTCGTGCCGGCCCATTGACGTGGGAGTCCCGGCCACTGGCCGGCACTTCGGCGGTTATCGAAACCCCGTCTTCGCCGGCGGGGTTTTCCGTTTACTTTCTAGCGATTATTTAACGGTCCGGCGCCGATAATCGACACATGAAACTCTGGTCTATTCGTGGAAACTCGCAACGCCTTGATGGCGGCGCGATGTTCGGCAACGCGCCGCGCGCGTTGTGGGAAAAATGGGCGGCACCGGACGAGCTCAATCGCATCGAGCTGGCCTGCCGCGCGCTGCTTGCCAGTCCGCTGGAAGGCAAGACCGTGCTGTTTGAAACCGGTATCGGGGCGTTCTTCGATCCGCGCATGCGCGAGCGCTACGGCGTGCAGGAAAGTCAGCACGTACTGATCGATTCGTTGCGCGAAGCCGGCTTCGAGCACGAGGATATCGACGTGGTGGTGCTCAGCCACCTGCATTTCGATCATGCTGGCGGCCTGCTGGCGGCATGGAGCGAAGGGCGTGAACCCGAGCTGCTGTTCCCCAACGCGACCTACGTGGTCGGTGCGCAGCATTGGCAGCGCGCCGTGCAGCCACACCCGCGCGATCGGGCCAGTTTCATTCCTGAGCTGCCCGGCCTGCTGCAGGCCAGTGGCCGCCTGGAAGTGGTGGAGGGGGAGTACTCGAAGGCACTTGGCCGCAGCGTGCGCTTCAGCTACAGCGACGGGCATACGCCGGGGCTGATGCTGGCCGAGATCGTTGGTCATGCGCATGCCGGTGAAGATGCGCACGGTGGCGTGGTGTTCTGTGCCGACCTGATCCCGGGGCGCTCATGGGTACACGTGCCGATCACCATGGGCTACGACCGCAACGCCGAGCTGCTGATCGACGAGAAGCGGCAGTTCCTTGAAGACAAGCTGGCGCGCAACGTGCGGCTGTTCTTCACCCACGACCCGCAGGTGGCGCTGGCGCAGCTGGGCCGTGATGACAAGGGACGTTTCGTGACCCTGCACGAACAGGGCGAGCTGAAGGCGCGCGCCCTGGGTTAATGGCAGAGCCGAGCGTGGGCTCGGCTCTACATCACTCTCGTTACGACGCCTTCAGGCAGCTGCTCATGAAGGTCTTGCGCGCATCGCCCGCCAGCTTCTTCGCACCCGCGTCGGCATTGCACTTGCGCATGCGTTCCTGCTGTGGATTGACCGCCTTGGTTTCGGCGGCGTGGCCGCTGAGGCAGGAACTCTGCGCGGTCTTGTAGGCATCACCCTTCAGCCCCTTGTTCTTGGCCGAACATTCGGCCATGCGCTGCTGCTGCGGGGTGGTGGCGTTCGCAGCCAGGGGCAGGCCAACCAGCAGGACGGCGGCCAGCAGGAAAGCGGCTTTCATCGGAATGCTCCAAGCGGTGGCGGGTGCGCGGAGCATTCGCTTCCGACCGGTAAGGCCACGTGAAGGATCACGCGTCGGCCACGCCCGCGTCCACGGGCGTTCACGTGCCGCGGCGAAGCGCGCCCGCGAGTGGTTGGCGGATCAGAGCCCTCTCCTGCGGAGAGGGACCCGACCCGTTCACCGGGATTACCCGACGCGGGTTCCGAAGATGCGGTCGCCGGCGTCGCCCAGGCCCGGCAGGATGTAGCCCTTGTCGTTGAGCTGGGCATCAATGGCCGCGGTGTAGATCTCCACGTCCGGATGCACGGCCTTGACTGCTTCGATGCCTTCGGGCGCGGCCACCAGGAAGATGCCCTTGATGCGACGGGCGCCGGCGCGCTTGAGCATGTCGATGGTGGCGATCAGCGTGCCGCCGGTGGCCAGCATCGGGTCGAGGATCAGTGCGTCGCGCTCTTCCAGGCGGCCGGTCAGGCGCTCGAAGTAGGGCACCGGCTGCAGGGTTTCCTCATCGCGCTGCAGGCCCACCACGCTGACACGGGCGGCCGGGATCAGCGACAGCACGCCGCTGAGCATGCCCAGGCCGGCACGCAGGATCGGCACCACGGTGATCTTGGCGCCGGCAATGCGCTGAACCGTCACCGGGCCGGCCCAGCCGGGCAGGGTGTGCGGCTCGGTGTCCAGGTCGGCGGTGGCCTCGTAGGCCAGCAGGGTACCCAGCTCGTTGGCCAGTTCGCGGAAATCCTTGGTGCTGAGCGCGGCATTGCGCATCAGGCCGATCTTGTGCTGCACCAGCGGGTGGCGCACTTCGACGATCTTCATGGTCGGGAAGGGGGAAAGGAGAGAGAGGAGGCCATTTTGCCGGATTGGCGTGTCGAATCCCAAACCGGCCCCGGAGCGGCGTGACCGGAAATGTGCAGGTGCATGTCATGGCCATGCAACCTTGCGGACATATCGTGCAGACCCATTCTTAACAGGAATGGGGATTCCCAGTGCATATCAAGACTCCGTTGGCCGTTGCCATCACCCTGACCCTGGCAATGGGGGCCGCAGCACCGCTGCAGGCGGCCGGGCAGCAGGCGGTAGCCGCCACCGGCGCCGTGGCCGCCGACGCGGTCGACCTGGACCGCATCGAAGTACGCGCCCAGCTCGAGTCGCAGATCCGCGCAGTCGATCTCAAGCGCAGCAGCGACGCCATCGAGGATGCAGTGTCCTCCGACGCACTGGGCCAGTACCCGGACAAGAACGTGGCCGAGTCGCTGCAGCGCCTGCCGGGCATCAGCGTGACCCGCGACCAGGGCGAGGGCCGCTTCGTGGTCATCCGCGGCCTGGATGCCAATCTCAACAGCGTCAGCGTGGATGGCATCGCCGTCGGCACGCCGGAAGATTCCAGCCGCGCCGCGCCGCTGGACGTTATCCCGTCCGACTCCACCGAACGCCTGCGCGTGGTCAAGTCGCCGACCCCGGACATGCCCGGTGATGCCATCGGCGGCGCCGTACTGGTGGAATCAGCCTCGGCCTTCGACCGCGACGGTCGCAGCCTGCGTGGCAAGATCGAAGGCAGCCACCAGCAGTTGTCCGGCGAGACCAGCCCCAAGGCCGCCTTCAACTACAGCGAAGTGTTCAACGACACCTTCGGCGTGGCCCTGGGCGTGAACTACCAGAAGCGGAAGTTCGAGTCGGACAACACCGAAGTGGAGTACGACGGCGAGGATGACGCCGCACCTGGCGACGTCACCGCGATCAACCTGCAGCACCGCAAGTACGAGATCGAGCGCAAGCGCATCGGCGCCAACCTCAACCTCGACTGGCGGCCGAACGAAAACAGCAAGTACTACCTGCGCACGCTGTACAGTCAGTTCGATGATGCGGAGACCCGTCAGCGCGTGATCTTCAACTTCGATGACGGGAAGATGGTCAAGACCGGCACCGACCAGTACCGCCTGGACGGCATGCCGAAGGATTCCATCGACAAGCGCATGCGCTATCGCACCAAGAAGGAAAACACCTTCGCGGCGAGCCTGGGCGGCGAGAACAAGTTGACCAATGCCGTGGTCGATTACCGGATCGGCTACACCCGTACCGAAGAGCGCGTGAACGACGAGATGGAGGCGCGCTTCAAGCTCAACGGAAAGGCCTTCAACGGCACGCTGGACCAGCGCAGCCGCCTGCCCAGCTACAGCTTCGACAATCCGCAGTGGCTGGACAATGCCAACTACGCGTTCGATCGTTTCGTGATCTCGCCGAAGCAGGTGAATGACAAGGAACACAGCGCGCAGGTCAACGTGCGCTTCGACGGCGACAGCAGCAGCATCAAGTTCGGCCTGCTGGGCCGCTGGCGCGACCGCGACGTGAATGTGGACGAGCGCGAACTGCGTGTCGGCCCGAAGGTGGCGCTGTCGAGCTGGACCACCACCTCGCCGGAACACCGCCACGGCGATATCGGTGACGGCATGGATTCGCCCGCGATGCGTGCCTATTGGGCGGCCAACGGCGGCCAGTACAGCGCCCGCCCGCAGGACGCCGGTGGCAATGCGATGACGTCGCTGGAAGAGGATTACGTGGCAAGCGAGGACATCTTCGCCAGCTATGCCATGGGTACCTGGGACGTGGGCGCACTGCGCATCATCGGCGGTATTCGCGTGGAAAACACGCAGTTCAAGGCGATCGGCAACCAGGTGGACGTGGCCGCCAACGGCCGCAGCTTCACCGTCACCCCGCGCGTGGCCAACAGCAGCTACACCAACGTGCTGCCGGGCCTGCACCTGCGCTATGACGCGGCTGATGACTGGGTGCTGCGCGCCTCGGCCAACAAGACCGTATCGCGCCCGTCCTTCGGCGACGTCTCGCCGCGCGTGGGTTACAGCCGTGGTGACGAGGAAGTGCGCCTGGGCAACCCGGACCTGGATCCGTACGAGTCGAAGAACATCGACCTGTCGGTGGAGAAGTACATCGGCAGCAGCGGCATCGTTTCGCTGGGCCTGTTCCATAAATCGATCGACGGTTACATCGTGGAGACCGTGCGCACCAATGATCCGGCCTACGGCGGATACGACGTGACGCAGCCGATCAATGGTCGCAAGGCCACCGTGCGTGGTGCGGAGTTCAACTGGCAGCAGCAGCTGGCCTTCCTGCCGGACGGCCTGGATGGCCTGCTGGTCGGCGCCAGTGGCACCTGGCTGGATACCGAGTTCGATGCCGGCATCAAGGACCGTGCGGGCGAGGACTTCACGCTGCCGCGCGCTTCCAAGCATGTCTACAGCGCACACATCGGCTATGAAAAGTATGGTGTAAGCACGCGCCTGGCGGCCGTGTACCGCAGCGAGTATCTGGACAGCATCGGCAAGGGCCGCGCGTTCGACATCTACGTGGCACCCAACACCCAGCTCGATTTCTCGCTTGACTACAAATTCACCCCGCGCGTGAGCGTGTACTTCGAAGCGCAGAACCTGCTGGACAAGCCATTGGAGCTTTACCAGGGCACCCGTTCGCGCACCCTGCAGATGGAAGAGTACGGCCGCACCTATGCGCTGGGCCTGAAGGTGGCGCTGTGAGCGGGCGTGGCTTCACCGTCCTGGCCGCCGCGCTGGCAGCCGCGCTGGTCGCCGGCTGCACGCCGGCCACCGGCACCGATCCGGTTGCGGGAGTAGCCGCGCCGGCCGCCGGGGGCGAGCGCGTGGTGACCACCATCGCCGAGGCCTTCCTGTCACCGATGACCCCGGCCGACAACATCGACTCGCCTGCAGCCTGGCGCGCGCCGGACGGCGCGCTGTGGCTGATCGCCACCGCCAAGGCCACCGACAAGCTGGTGGTCTACGACGGCAGCACCGGGCAGCACCTGCGTGACGTCGGCAGCAGCGGCACCGCACCGGGGCAGTTCGACCGCCCAAACGGTATCGCGGTGATCGACGACCTGCTGTGGATCGTGGAGCGCGACAATCACCGTGTGCAGGTGCTGAGCCTGCCGGACTTCACGCCGCTGGCGACGTTCGCTGCCGACGACCTGCGCAAGCCGTACGGGCTGTGGGTCGACCGCCGTGCCGATGGCTACAGCGTCTACGTCACCGACTCCTGGGACAACGGCGAGGATGCGCAGGGGCGTGACATCCTGCCGCCGCTGGCCGAGCTGGACAAGCGCGTGCGCCAGTACCACGTGTCCCGCAATGGCGCGAAGGTCGACGCGAAGCTTGTCGCCAGCATCGGTGACACCACCGAGGCCGGTGCGCTGCGCGTGGTCGAGTCGATCTGGGGCGATCCCGAGAACGACCGCCTGCTGATCGCCGAAGAGGACGAGAGCTACGCCAGCGAGTTCAAGGTCTACACCCTGGCGGGCCGCTTCACCGGCACCACCTTCGGCCGCGACGTTTTCAAGGCACAGGCCGAAGGCGTGACCCTGCGCACCTGTGGCAAGGACGGCTGGTGGATCACCACCGAACAGGGCAAGCAGCGCAGCGTGTTCCACCTGTTCGACCGGCACACGCTGAAACCGGTCGGCGCGTTCCAGGGCAATACCGTGGCCAACACCGATGGCATCTGGATGATGCAGCAGACCAGCGCGCGCTTCCCGCATGGTGCGCTGTACGCCGTGCACGACGACCAGGGCGTGGTGGCCTTCGACTGGGAGAGCATCGCCAAACAGCTGGCGCTACCGCTGGAGTGTGGTGCATGAGCCGGCACTGCGTGATGCCTACGTTGGCACTGGGCCTGCTGCTGGCCCTCCCGTCGCTGTCGTTCGCAGCAGCCGAAGCCAATACCCAGGTGCCGGCGGGCAGCCGCCACTACGCGGCGACGACGGTACCGGACCGCATCGTCGCCTCCCCGTCGGCCGACCCCAGCCATGGGTTCGCCGTGGCCTGGCGTACCGACGGCAGCGTGCAGGCACCGCTGCTGGAGATTGCCCCCGCCGCGGATTCGCCCGCCATCGAGGGCATCCGCCAGGTGCGCGCAACGACCCGTTCGCTACAGACCGAGAACGGTCTGTCGCATCATCATCGCGCCGACATCAGCGGCCTGCGGCCGGATACCCAGTACGTCTACCGGGTGCAGGGCAACGGCAGCTGGAGCGCCTGGAACCAGCTGCGTACGCTGGCCGCCGCCGACCAGCCGCTGACCCTGCTGTACTTTGGCGACACCCAGAACAAGAACGTCAGCCATGTCAGCCGGGTGGTGCGCGCCGCGCAGAAGGCCGCACCCGAGGCGCGCATGAGCCTGTTCGCTGGCGATCTGGTCAGTGGAGGTGATGGTGCCGATGACAGCGAGTGGGGCGAATGGTTTGCCGCCACCGGTTGGCTGGCGCAGGAGACCCTGGTGGCGCCGGCGATCGGCAACCACGAGTATTTCGAGGAGTTCGAGGACACTCCGCAGGAACGCCGCGTGCTGGGCAGGCACTGGCCGCTGACGTTCGCACTGCCGGGAAATGGTGCCACCGCTGCACAGCAGACCAGCTATTGGTTCGACGCGCAGGGCGTGCGCGTGGCCGTGGTCGATGGCACGTCAGCACTCGACCTGGGCACCGCCACGGCACAGGCACAATGGCTGGACAAGGTGCTGACCGGAAATCCCCAGCCGTGGACCATCGTGCTGCTGCACCAGCCGTTCTATTCGCCGCGCGAAGGCCGCGAGAACGCCGCATTGCGTGACGTGCTGCTGCCGGTGGTGCGCCGCCACAATGTTGACCTGGTGTTGCAGGGCCACGATCACACCTACGGCCGCCGTGGCGAAGGGCAGGCCGCAACCCCGCAGTACGTGGTGACCGTGGCCGGGCCCAAACAGTACCGTCTCTCCGACGAGGCACGAAAGACGATGGATCCGGTGGCCGAGGACACCCAGCTGTTCCAGGTGTTGAACATCGATCCGCAGCGCCTGCGCTATGAGGCGCGTACCGTGACCGGTCGTCTCTACGATGCCTTCGAGTTGCGCCGCGATGCCAAGGGGGGCAAGCAGCGCACGGAGCTGACCGAAGGCCGCATTACGCCACGCGACTGCCCGCGCGCACAGACCGCCAAGGGTCGTACCGACCGCTGCTGGGAATGAGGAGATGCCGATGACCACGCACCGCCGTATCGTTCCTCTCGCTGCCATCGGTGCGGCACTGCTGTTGCTGGCCAGTGCAGTGACCGCTGCCGATACCGTGCTGCACCCGTTCCTGGCCGACCAGCCGAAGCAGGCCCCGGATGAAGTTCACCTGGCGGTGGAGATTCCTGCCGGCAGCTTCACCAAGTACGAGATCAAGGAAGACGGCCTGGTGCATGTGGATCGCTTCCAGTCGATGCCGGTCGCCTATCCGGCCAACTACGGTTCGATGCCGCGCACGCTGGCTGGCGACAACGATCCGCTGGACGCGCTGGTGCTGACCCGTGAACCCCTGCATCCGGGCGTGATCGTGCGCTTCCGGCCGATCGGTTACCTGAAGATGATCGATGGCGGCGAGCACGACGAGAAGATCATCGGCGTACCGACCGACAAGGTCGACCCGACCTACGCCACGATCCGCGATCTGAAGGATCTGCCGGAGGTCGAGCGCCAGCGCATCGAGGCCTTTTTCCGGGTCTACAAGGACCTGCCGGCCGGGCGCAACCCGGTGCAGCTCAACGGTTGGGGCAACGGCGCCGAGGCGCGGGCACTGATCAGCGAAGCGATGAAGCGCTTCGAAAAGTAGATCCACGCCATGCGTGGATTCAGTCCAGCAACGTCTCGATGAACGATTCGGCCTGCAGGCGGTCGCCCAGTACCCGGGCCACCGCCTGTACTGCTGCCTCCTGGTGTTCAGGGCGGATGCCGCCATCGTCATCGTCGTTGTAGAGGTCATCGCCGGCATCGAGGTATACCGTGCCCGCTGCAGCCAGAGCCGCCATCAGGGTCGGCACATCGGCGGTGATCTCGCCGGCATCCAGCAGGCCGGCACCGTGATGGCTGAACAGTACACGGCCATCGTCCAGGTCGAGGATGAACGGATCGGCGCTGCGATCGGCAATCACCAGCCAGTTCGATGGCCAGTCGTTGATCCGTTCGCCGCTGACGCCGTGCCATCGATAGCCGGCCTGCTGGCTCCACAGGCGTTGCAGTGGCGGTATCCAGACATCAAGGCCGGGAACGGTGATGCCGGCGCGGCCAACCCTGGCATTGATCTGTTCGCCCAGCGGCCCCACCTGCGCGTAAAAACGTGCCAGTACGGGGGGCAGCGGGAACGGGCCCTGCCAGTCACGCTCGTGCTGGGCATGCAGCAGCCCGAAGCGGGCGAATGAGGCGTGCAGATCTTCCATGTCAGAGTCCAACGGGTAGCGGCCGTGCAGCCTAGCAGACAGCGTCTGCGCGCATCGCCTTCACCACCGCTGGCTATCATGTGCGCCTTCCACAACGAAGGCAGTGCCTGTGTCGGTAGCGTTGGTATGGTTCCGCCGTGATCTGCGGCTGCAGGACAATCCGGCCCTGCAGGCCGCGCTGGATGCAGGTCACGATGTGGTGCCGGTCTACATCCACGCGCCGCACGAGGAAGGCGAATGGGTGCCCGGTGCGGCCTCCGATGCCTGGCGCCACCGTTCACTGGCCGCGCTGGATGCGGACCTGCGCGCGCGGGGTTCCTCGCTGGTGCTGCGCAGCGGCGATAGCCTGCCGGCCCTGCAGTTGCTGATCGAGCAGGCGGGCGCCGAGGCGGTGTACTGGAACCGCAAGTACGAACCGGCCACCCAGCCCCGCGACGCGGCCATCAAGCGCACGCTGCGCGAGCAGGGCATCGACGCGCAGAGCTGCAATGGCAGCCTGTTGTTCGAACCCTGGGACATTGCCACCCAGCAGGGCCAGCCGTACAAGGTATTTACGCCGTACTGGCGCAATGTACTCAGTCATTGGCGCCTGCCGGCACTGCAGGCTGCACCGGAAGCACTGGCGCCGCACGCGGTCGACAGCCTGGCATTGGATGATCTCCAGCTGGCACCGACGCTGGACTGGGATACCGGCTTCTGGGAGCACTGGCAGCCGGGTGAAGCCGGTGCGCTGGAAGCACTGTCCGTCTTTGAAGACGGTGCCCTTCGCGGGTATCGCGAGCAGCGTGACCTGCCGGACCGTGTCGGGACCTCGCGGTTGTCGCCCCATCTGCACTTCGGCGAGATCGCGCCGTGGCGCATCGCGCAAGCCCTGGAAGGGCTGCGCAGTGCGGCCACCGATGCCGACATCGACGGCTACCTGCGCCAGCTGGGCTGGCGTGACTTCGCCTACCACCTGCTGCATCACTTCCCGAAGACGCCGACCGACAACCTCAACCCGCGCTTCGACCGTTTCCCGTGGGCCACTCCGAGTGCCACGCAGCTGCACGACTGGCAGCGCGGCAATACCGGCGTGCCGATCGTCGATGCCGGCCTGCGCGAGCTGTGGCACACCGGCTACATGCACAACCGGGTGCGGATGATCGTGGCCAGCTACCTGTGCAAGCACCTGCGCGCGCACTGGCTGCATGGCGCGCGCTGGTTCTGGGACACCCTGGTCGACGCCGACCTGGCCAATAACACCATGGGCTGGCAATGGGTGGCCGGGACTGGCGCCGATGCCGCTCCGTACTTCCGGGTGTTCAACCCCGTGACTCAGGCCGAGAAATTCGATCCTCAGGCACGGTACATCAGCCGCTGGGTGCCCGAACTGGCCGCGCTGCCGGTGAAGGCCCGGTTTGCGCCGTGGCAGCATCCGCTGCTGCTGGCGGCGCATGCCCCGGGCTATCCGCGTGCGCCGCTGGTGGACCTGGCCGCGGGCCGCGACGCCGCATTGGCGGCATACCGCCAGTCGGGGGCGGGGTAAAGGGTGACCCGAGCGATCCGGTCAGTTAGCTGAACGCGGCCCTGTCGGCGCACCGGATCATCATCCCGACGTCGCATCGAGCTGTTTATTCTCTCTGCGCCCGCAAGCCGCCGGCCCGTCCGGAAACCAAGGAGAACCTCATGATCCGCAACACCACCCGCAACGTCGCACTGGCCCTAATGAGTGCGGCCGTCCTGTCGGCCTGCGCCACCGGCGGCTCCTACGTGCAGAGTGACCAGTACGGCAATCCGACCGAGCAGCAGAACCGCACTGGTCGTAACGCGCTGATCGGTACCGCCATCGGCGTGGCTGCCGGCCTGTTGACCGGCGACAGCGCCACCGAGCGCCGTCAGCACGCATTGATCGGTGCCGGTATCGGTGCGCTCAGCGGCGCCGCGGTCGGCCAGTACCAGGATCGCCAGGAACGCGCGCTGCGCGAGCGCACCGCCAACACCGGCATCGATGTGCAGCGCCAGGGCGACAACATCATGCTGAACCTGCCGGACGGCATCACCTTCGACTTCGGCAAGGCCACCCTGAAGCCGCAGTTCTACGGCTCTCTCAACGGCGTCGCCGGTACGCTGCGTGAGTACAACCAGACCATGATCGAAGTGGTCGGCCACACCGACAGCATCGGCAGCGACGCTGTGAACAACCGACTGTCGAAGGAACGCGCCGACTCGGTCGCCCAGTACCTGATCGGCCAGGGCGTGCAGAGCGTACGTATCGAAACGCTGGGCGCCGGCAAGGCGTATCCGATTGCCGACAACAGCACCGACGCCGGCCGTGCCAAGAACCGCCGCGTCGAGATTCGGGTGATTCCGCTCAAGCAGTAACGCGTAGCGTTATTGCTTGAGCCGGTCCGGCCATCGGCCGGAGCGAAAATGCCGCCCTTGCAGGCGGCATTTTTGTGGGTGCCGAGCGTTGCTCGGCACGCCGATGGCGTATGCGGAGTCTAGCGTGCTCGACTCACCAGAGGCAGTCGAGCGTGGCTCGACTCTACAGAAACCGGCATCGCGCGCCCGGGTAGAGCCACGCCATGCGTGGATACCCCCGGCTACGCCGCCGAAGCGGCCACCTTCTCCAGGATCCGCTTGCCGCTGCTTTCCAGAGCGGCGTCTTCCTTTTCCTTCTGCTGCTGCGCCAGCTTCGCACCCGGGCACTGCGCCAGCATGTAATTGGCGTCGAAGTTGAGCTTCTCGACCAGGAAGTCGACAAACGCACGCACCTTTGGCGAGACCAGGCGGCCGCCGGCGAACACGGCGTTGAAGTCCACTTCCGGGCCGGTCCAGCCGGCCAGCACGCGGCGCACCATGCCCGATTCAACGAACGGCTTGGCCATCACGTCGCCGGTCAGCAGCAGGCCTTCGCCACAGACCAATGCACCATTCAACGCAGACATGTCGTTGGCGGTCATCAGCGGGGTAACCGGGAAGTCGCGCAGTTCCCCACCGTTCTCGCCCAGCTGCCAGGTGAAGCGCGGCGAGTTGCCGGTGTGGTACGGCTTGCGCATCGCAAGGATGCGATGGAACTGCAGTTCTTCCGGATGCAGCGGCTCGCCGTAGCGCTCGATGTAGGCCGGGCTGGCGAACACCTGCGTCCGCAGGCTGCCCAGCTTGCGCGCGACCAGATTGGAATCGGGCAGGGCACCCACGCGCAGCGCCAGGTCCGCTTCACCGGCGATCAGGTCCAGCTTTTCGTTGCCCATGTGCATGTCCAGGCGGATCTCCGGGTACTGCGCATGGAACTGGCCCAGCAGCGGGGCGATCCAGGTGATGCCGATCGAATAGGGCACGGTGAAGCGCAGCCAGCCGCGCGGGCCGGACTGCAGCTGGCTCACCGCGCTTTCGGCCTCTTCAAGCTCGCGTGCGATGCGCTGGCAATGTTCGTGGTAGATCGAACCAGCTTCGGTCAGGCCGAGGCGGCGCGTGGTCCGGTGCAGCAGGCGCGCGCCCAGGCGCGTTTCCAGCTCCTGCACTTTGCGGCTGACCGTGGTCTTGGGCAGGCCGAGCGATTTGGCAGCGGCAATGAAGCTGCCTTGCTCGACCACTTTGACGAAGATCAGCGTCTCGTTGAGATCGTGGGACATGGTCGGGATCCTGGACGTCGGGGATGGGACAATCGTGACAGAACGATTGGACCGGGAGCGGGATGATTATTCCCCTTAATCAGGACTAATCAAGTAAAGGTTTGAGGTCTATCGTGGCGCCATTCGTTAATTGGAGCCCGTCCGCCATGAGCCTGCGCAACATTCTTGCCCGACTCCGGAACGCCGGCCAGAGCACCCTGGACCTGGCGATGACCGTCGAAGCCCGTCCGAGTTCCTTGGTACACAAGGACTTTCGTGAGTTTACCGCGCCCATGCGTCAGCAGCGTGGCGGCGCCATCCGCTTGGCCCCCCACAAGGGTGACCGGCTGCGCCGGATCGGGACTATCCCGGATTTGGGAGGAAATGTCCCGTGAATGGGATACTGACGCCCGAAGTTCTGGTCCTTGGTGGTACCGGTGCCGTGGGCCAGGGCGTGGTCGGCGCCTTGCTGGAAGCCGGCAGTCCGGTGCTGGTGGTTGGTCGCGATCCGGGCCGGCTGGCTGCGCTGCATGAGCAGTTCGCCGATGAGCCGGGCCTGGAGACGCTGCTGGGTTCACTCAGCGATGACGGCTCGGCACGCGCCCTGGCCGAACGCATCGGGCAGCGCCCGCGTCCATTGGCCGCGGTGATCGCGGCCATGGGCGGGCCCTACCGTCGCGGCCGGGTGATCGACCGCAACGGCGAGGAGCTGCTCGGGGCCATGCAGGCCGACCTGATGCCGCATGTGCATGCGGTGCGCCACCTGCTGCCGTTGTTGCAGGACAACGTGCATGCGCGGCGCTATGTGATGATCGGCAGCCCGGCCAGCGCCAAGCCCTGGGCGGGCTACGGCGAGACCTCGATCACTACCGCCGCGCTGCGCATGTACGCGCAGGTGGTGCATCAGGAAGCGCAGGCGCTGGGCGTGCGCGCGCAGATGCTGGAAGTCTGCAGCCCGGTGTGTACCCCGGCCAACGCGGCCAACGCCTGCATCGAGTGGCCCAGCTCGCTGCTGGTCGGCCGCCGCGTGGTCTCGCTGCTCGATGGTTGCCGGGACAACCGCGCCATCGTCCGCTGCGACAGCAGCGATGCCGAACTGCCACGCGGCCTGCTGCACCTGGAAGTTCCCCCTTTGTGGCGCGATACCGCAGGCGTCGCTTGACCTCGACCAAGGTTGAGGTCGCAGTATGCGCCGCCGATTTTTGCAACACGTTCCCATATTGCTGTACCACCCCTCCGTACGGATGCATGCCATGACTTCCCCCAATACCACCCCACATCGTTTCGGCCATCGCATTGCGATGGTTGGCGTGTCGATCCTCGCCGCGGCCGTGCTGGCGGCCTGCAGCGGCGGCCATGCCGAAGAGGCCGGTGCACCGCCGCCGCCGCAGGTCAGCGCCGCGCCGGTGCTGGTCAAGCAGGTCAGCCAGTGGGACGAGTTCAGCGGCCGCGTCGAAGCGGTACAGAGCGTTGAACTGCGCCCGCGCGTGTCCGGCTACATCGACAAGGTCAACTACGTCGAAGGCCAGGAAGTGAAGAAGGGCGATGTGCTCTTCACCATCGACGCCCGCAGCTACCAGGCCGAGTACGACCGCGCAGCAGCCGAGCTGGCCCGTGCCCGCACCCAGGCCAGCCTGGCCCGCAGCGAGTCCGAGCGTGCCAAGCGGCTGTCCGAGCAGCAGGCGATCTCCACGGAGACCGCCGAGCAGCGTCGCGCGGCTGCCGACCAGGCGGGGGCTGCCGTGCAGGCCGCGCAGGCGGCCCTGGATGCAGCCCGGCTCAACCTGGAATTCACCAAGGTGCGCGCGCCGATTGACGGCCGTGCCGGCCGCGCGATGGTCACCGCCGGCAACCTGGTCACTGCTGGCGACAGCGCCAGCGTGCTGACCACGCTGGTCTCGCTGGACACGGTGTTCGTCTACTTCGATGCCGACGAGAGCACTTTCCTGCGCTACGCCCAGATGGCGCGCAAGGGCGAGCGCCCGAGCGAGCGGGACAGCGAGCTGCCGGTGAAGGTCGGCCTGTCGGGGGAAGAGGGCTATCCGCACTCGGGCAAGGTCGATTTCCTCGACAACCAGGTGGCGCGCAGCACCGGCACCATCCGCGTCCGTGCGCTGCTGGACAACGCCGACCGCCAGTTCACACCGGGCCTGTTCGCCCGCGTGCAGCTGCTTGGCAGCGGCCAGTTCCAGGCCCTGCTGATCGACGACAAGGCCGTGCTGACCGACCAGGACCGCAAGTACGTCTATGTGGTCGACAAGGATGGCAAGGCCCAGCGCCGCGACATCCAGCTCGGCCGTACCGCCGACGGCCTGCGCATTGTCGAGCATGGCCTGGCCGCAGGTGACAAGGTCATCATCGACGGTGTGCAGAAGGTCTTCATGCCGGGCATGCCGGTGCAGGCCAAGGCGGTGGCCATGCAGCCACCGGCCGCAAAGCCCGCACCGGGCCGCGATGCCACCGCTGCGCTGAACCACTGATCCGCCCGCTCCTGATCCGCGTCCCCGCTTAGCTGCCGGCGCCAGCGGCAGCCTTCCCTGCCTTCGTCATATTGGCGAGGGGCGGGGCGGCTGTTGCCCGCCGAATGCCTTTCCCAGGAATTCCTCCATGGACTTTTCCCGCTTCTTCATCGACAGGCCGATCTTCGCGGCGGTGCTGTCGATCGTGATCTTCGCCGCAGGCCTGATCACGATTCCAATCCTGCCGATCAGCGAGTACCCCGAAGTGGTGCCGCCGTCGGTGGTCGTGCGCACGGTCTATCCGGGCGCCAACCCCAAGGTCATTGCCGAGACCGTTGCTACCCCGCTCGAAGAGGCGATCAACGGCGTCGAAGGCATGATGTACCTGAAGTCGGTTGCCGGCTCGGACGGCGTGCTGCAGATGACCGTCACCTTCCGCCCGGGCACCGACCCGGACGCGGCGGCGGTGAAGGTGCAGAACCGCGTGGCGCAGGCACAGGCACGCCTGCCCGAGGACGTGCGCCGGCAGGGCGTGACCACGCAGAAGCAGTCGCCCACCTTCCTGATGGTGGTGCACCTGACCTCGCCGCAAGGCAAGTACGACACTCTGTACCTGCGCAACTACGCGCGCCTGCACGTCAAGGATGCGCTGGCGCGTATTCCGGGCGTGGGTGACGCGCAGATCTTCGGTGGCGGCGACTACGCCATGCGTGCCTGGCTGGACCCGGACAAGGTGGCGTCGCGCGGCCTGACCGCCAGCGACGTGGTGCGCGCCATGCGCGAGCAGAACGTGCAGGTGTCGGCCGGCCAGCTCGGCGCCGAACCGCTGCCGGACAGCAAGTTCCTGACCCTCATCAATGCCCAGGGCCGGCTGAAGACCGAAAAGGAATTCGGCGACATCGTGCTCAAGAGCGGCACGGATGGCGAGATCGTGCGCCTGTCCGACGTGGCCCGCCTGGAACTGGGCGCGGGCGACTACACCCTGCGCTCGCAGCTGGACGGCAAGAACGCGGTGGGTATCGGCATCTTCCAGTCGCCGGGTGCCAACGCGCTGGAAATCCGCGACCAGGTCATCTCGACGATGGACGAGATGCAGAAGACCATGCCGGCCGATGTGAAGTACGAAGCGGTGTATGACACCACCATCTTCGTGCGCGACTCGATCAAGGCCGTGGTCTCCACGCTGCTGGAAGCGATCGCCCTGGTGGTGCTGGTGGTGATCCTGTTCCTGCAGACCTGGCGTGCGTCGATCATTCCGTTGATCGCGGTGCCGGTGTCGGTGGTGGGTACCTTTGCCGCGCTGTACCTGCTGGGTTTCTCGATCAACACGCTGAGCCTGTTCGGCCTGGTGCTGGCGATCGGCATCGTGGTCGACGATGCGATCGTGGTGGTGGAGAACGTCGAGCGCAACATCGAGGAAGGCCTGTCGCCCACTGCGGCGGCACACCAGGCCATGCGCGAAGTGTCCGGCCCGATCGTGGCGATCGCGCTGGTGCTGTGTGCCGTGTTCGTGCCGATGGCGTTCCTGTCGGGGGTCACCGGCCAGTTCTACAAGCAGTTCGCCGTCACCATCGCCATCTCCACGGTGATCTCGGCGATCAACTCGCTGACCCTGTCGCCGGCCCTGGCCGCGCGCCTGCTGAAGGCCCATGGTGCGCCGAAGGACGGCCCGAGCCGCCTGATCGACCGCCTGTTCGGCTGGGTGTTCCGTCCGTTCAACCGCTTCTTCAAGTCCAGCTCGGAGAAGTACGAACGTGGCGTGGCCCGCATCCTCGGCCGTCGTGGTGCGGTGTTCGTGGTCTACGCGATCCTGCTGATCGGTACCGGCGTGATCTTCAAGCTGGTGCCGCCGGGCTTCATCCCGACCCAGGACAAGCTGTACCTGATTGCCGGCGTGAAGCTGCCGGAAGGTTCGTCGATCGCACGCACCGATGAAATGCTGCGCAAGGTGGCCAAGATCGCCCAGGAAACCGATGGCGTGGCCCACACCATCTCGTTCCCGGGTTTGAATGCACTGCAGTTCACCAACACGCCCAACACCGGTGTGGCGTTCATTCCGCTCAAGCCGTTCGCCGAGCGCCATGGCCGCACTGCCGCGCAGATCAGCGCTGAGATCAACCAGAAGATCGCTGGCCTGCAGGAGGGCTTCGCGTTCGCGATGATGCCGCCGCCGATCCTCGGCCTGGGTAACGGCAACGGCTACCAGATGTTCATCGAGGATCGCGGCAACCTGGGCTACGGCGCACTGCAGAATGCCGTGCAGGCGATGCAGGGCACCGTTGCGCAGACCCCGGGCATGGCCTTCCCGATTTCCAGCTACCAGGCCAATGTGCCGCAGCTGGATGCCGAGGTGGACCGCGTCAAGGCCAAGGCACAGGGCGTGCAGCTCACTGAGTTGTTCGACACGTTGCAGACCTACCTGGGTTCGGCCTACGTCAACGACTTCAACCAGTTCGGCCGTACCTGGCAGGTGATCGCCCAAGCCGACGGTCCGTTCCGCGAGACGGTCGAGGACATCGGCAAGCTGCGCACCCGCAACGATCGTGGCGAGATGGTGCCGATCGGTTCGATGGTCACCATCAAGCAGACCTTCGGCCCGGATCCGGTGCTGCGCTTCAATGGCTACCCGGCAGCGGACCTGGCCGGCGAGGCCGACCCGCGCCTGCTGTCCTCGGCCGAGGCGATGACCAAGCTGACCGAGATCGCCGGCAAGGTACTGCCGGTCGGCATGACCACCGAATGGACCGACCTGAGCTACCAGCAGGCAACCCAGGGCAAGGCCGCCTTCATCGTGTTCCCGGTGGCGATCATGCTGGCCTTCCTGGTGCTGGCCGCGCTGTACGAGAGCTGGTCGCTGCCGCTGGCGGTGATCCTGATCGTGCCCATGACCCTGCTGTCGGCGCTGTTCGGCGTGTGGCTGACCGGTGGTGACAACAACGTGTTCGTGCAGGTCGGCCTGGTGGTGCTGATGGGCCTGGCGTGCAAGAACGCAATCCTGATCGTCGAATTCGCCAGAGAGCTGGAGATGGGCGGCAAGGGCATCGTTGAAGCCGCGCTGGAAGCCTGCCGCCTGCGTCTGCGCCCGATCGTGATGACCTCCATCGCGTTCATCGCCGGCACCGTGCCGCTGGTGCTGTCGCACGGCGCAGGCGCCGAGGTGCGCTCGGTGACCGGTATCACCGTGTTCGCCGGCATGCTGGGCGTGACCCTGTTCGGCCTGTTCCTCACCCCGGTGTTCTACGTGGCACTGCGCAAGCTGGTTACCCGCAACGGTGGCGGCCAGCTGGTGCAGCATGGCGAACCGACCATCCATCACTGACATGGAACCCCGCCGCCGCCGGCTACCGGCCGGCGGCGGCTTTTCCCTCACGAGGCATGAATCCATGAACACCCATCAGAACAAGATCGCGCTGGTCACTGGCGCTACCCGTGGCATCGGCCTGGAAACCGTGCGCCAGCTGGCCCAGGCGGGCGTGCACACGCTGCTGGCCGGTCGCAAGCGCGAAACGGCGGTGGAGCTGGCCCTGAAGCTGCAGGCCGAGGGCCTGCCGGTGGAAGCCCTGCAGCTGGACGTGACCGACACGGCCAGCATCGCCGAGGCAGTCGAGCAGGTGCGCCAGCGCCATGGCCGCCTCGACATCCTGGTCAACAATGCCGGCATCATGATCGAGAATCCCGCGCAGGCGCCGTCGGAGCAATCGCTCGAGACCTGGAAGCGCACCTTCGACACCAACGTCTATGCGCTGGTGGCAGTCACCCAGGCCTTCCTGCCGCTGATCAGGCAGGCCAAGTCCGGGCGCATCGTCAATGTGTCCAGCATGCTCGGTTCGCAGACCCTGCATGCCGACCCGACCTCGGGCATCTACGATTTCAAGATCCCGGCCTATAACGCGTCCAAGGCCGCAGTGAACAGCTGGACCCTGAGCCTGGCCTATGAGCTGCGCAACACGCCGATCAAGGTCAACACCGTGCATCCGGGTTACGTAAAGACCGACATGAACGGCGGCAATGGCGAGATCGAAATCAGCGAAGGCGCGCGTTCCAGCGTGGAAATGGCGCTGATCGGTGAGTCCGGTGCCAGCGGCAGCTTCACCTACCTGGGCGAGGTGCTGCCATGGTGATCCGCACGTTGGCGATGGCCGTCTCCAGCCTGGTGCTGGCAGGCTGTGTCAGCGTCGGCCCGAACTACAAGGCCCCGGTACAGGAGCCGGTGGTGCTGAAGAGCGCGCAGCAGCCGGTCTTCAGTTCCGTCTCGCCGGTGGCCAGCTGGTGGGCGCAGTTCGACGATCCGGTGCTGGAA
The DNA here is from genome assembly GCF_000382065.1 of Stenotrophomonas hibiscicola ATCC 19867. Lineage (GTDB taxonomy): Bacteria > Pseudomonadota > Gammaproteobacteria > Xanthomonadales > Xanthomonadaceae > Stenotrophomonas > Stenotrophomonas hibiscicola. The sequence goes on from NZ_KB907502.1 coordinate 68,988, forward strand.
GAGCTGGTGCACGGCGCACTGTCGGACAACCTGGACCTGCGCGTGGCCGTGGCCCGCGTCAGCCAGGCCCGTGCTGTGTTCGTCGAAAGCCGTTTCGACCAGGCCCCGCACATCACCGCAGGCGGCAGTTACGACCGCCGCAAGCAACCCGATCCGCAGCTGGGTGGGCAGCGGGTGTTCAGTGAAAGCTACCAGCTCGGCTTCGACGCCGGCTGGGAACTGGATCTGTTCGGCCGCAAGCGCCGTGCTGCAGAAGCCGCGCGCGCTGACCTGGACGCCGAGCAGGCCAACCTGGCCGACGCGCAGGTGCTGGTTGCCGCTGAAGTGGCGCGCAACTACTTCGAACTGCGTGGCACCCAGAAGCGCATCGCAGTGGCCCAGCACACGTTGGAGAACCTGCGCGATACGCAGAAGCTGACCGAAGCACGCTGGGAACTTGGGGCCGGCAGCGAACTGGACGTGCAGAGCAGCCGCGCCCGCCTGAAGGCGATCGAGGCCGATATCCCGCTGCTGGAAGTAGCCGAGACGCAGTCGCGCAACCGACTGGCCGTTCTGCTGGGCCAGCGCCCGGAAGTGCTGACGGCGATGCTGGCGCCGCAGGAAGTCCCGGCGTTCGCCAAGGCCTTGCCGCTGGGTGATACCCGCGAACTGCTGCGCCAGCGTGCAGACGTGCGTATGGCCGAGCGTCGCCTGGCTGCCGCGACCGCACGCGTGGGCGTGGCCACAGCGGACCTGTTCCCGCGGTTGTCGTTGTCAGGCTTCGTCGGCTTCCTCGGCGGCGATGCCAGCGGCCTGGTCAATGGCAGCAACAAGGCCTGGTCGCTGACGCCCTCGCTGAGCTGGGCCGCGTTCGACTTCGGCACCGTGCGTGCGCGGCTGCGTGCCAGCAAGGCTGAAGCCGAAGGCGTGGCCGCGCAGTACGAACAGGCGGTACTGCTCGCCCTGGAGGACACCGAGAACGCGCTGACCCGCTATTCCAAGCAGCAGGCACGGTTGGCAATCGTGGTGGAGCAGGCGCAGGCGGCTCGGCGTGCCGAATCGCTGGCGCAGATCCGCTATCGCGAGGGATCGGAGGACTTCCTGACCCTGCTGGACGCGCAGCGGACCCAGCTGGCAGCCGATGATGCGCTGGCGGCGGCCGAGGCCGACGTCAACGTCAGCGTGGTGGGTGTGTACAAGGCGCTGGGTGGTTGGGGTCAATCACCGCAGCCGCCAAGCGTGGCGCAGGCGCAGTAACCGCAGGGGACGGAAGCAGGGACTTCCGTCCCCTTGTTCTTTCAGGGCCAGTGGTTGGCCGGTACCTCACGCTCGCGCATGCGCACGATGCAGAAGCGATGGCCGGTTGGTGCTTCCATCACCCACCAGCGCTTGACGAAGCCTATCCGTCGCGCGCCGAGCTTCTCCAGGCGGTCGGCTTCGGCATCGATGTCGTCGCTCTCGATGTCCAGATGCACCCGTGACGGGTGATCGACGCGCTGGACTTCAACGTCCAGGCCCGCCGGAGCACCCAGCAGGTCGGCGTACTCGGCGGCGTCTTCGGCACGGGCGGGCTGCGCCTGCAGGCCAAGCGCGGCGGCCCAGAAGCGGGCGCCTTCGTCGGCGGGAATGCCCTCGCGATCGATGATGAAACCGGCCAGGCGACTCTGGTGTGCCATGCCTTTCTCCACAGTTCGGGAACAGGGGCAGGGTAGCGCGGCGTCTGCTGTGGACGTTGTCACAGTCGTGACGTTTCTGACTCTGCCGGAAGCCGTGTCCGCCGTGTAACTAGTGGGGCAGATTCCAGGGAGTACACACGATGAGCGATGACAGGCGGGATACCCAGCGCATGCTGTTTGGCGACCCGGGGCCACCCGGTGCGGGCCTTTCGGTGGCGGTCGTTGTGCTGCTGGCGCTGGCGACGATGGCCGCTGCGATCGGTTTCCTGCGACTGCCCGATCCGATGCTGGGGCTCGGGCTGATCGGTGTCGCCGTGTTCCTTGCCGTCGGCGCCCGCATCTGCCAGGCGCGCAACCAGCACCAGGCGTTGTACCGGCTGTTGTCGCGGCAGCCGCCGCCGTAGCCACGGCTGCCGCGGGAATTCAGGGCTTCGGCCAGTCCAGCTCGACCACCAGCGGGAAATGATCCGACGGCAGCACGCCGTCGATGCGACGATCATCGGTAAGGAAGCTGCGCGCACGGAAGCCACGCACCAGCACCCAGTCCAGCTGCACGGTGGCCTTGCCGGTGAAGTCGTGGAAGGTCGGGCGCGGACCCTGCGGTGTTTTCACCTGGGCACGGGTGTCCTGCAGCAGGCGGGTGAACGCCCTGTAGGTGTCACCGCCGGGCTCGCTGTTGAAGTCACCGGTCAACACCACCGGCAGGTCGTCCGGCATGGCCTGCAGGCGCTTGCCGATGAGCTCGGCACCCTTCACCCGGCGCGGTTCGTCCTCGTCGCGGTAGGGCAGGTGGGTATTGAGGAAGTAGAAGCGACGGCCATCGTCCAGGCGGCGGAACAGGGCCCAGGTGACCATACGCGGGTACAGGTTGCCCCAGCTGATGCTGCCAGGGACGTCCGGCGTATCCGAAAGCCAGAAGTTGCCGGATTCCTCGATGGCCAGCACCTTGCTGTCGTAGAACACGCCCATGTGCTCATCGCCGCTGCCACCGCGGCGGCCTTCACCGAACCAGCGGTAGCCGGGCAGGTGCCCTGACAGGTAGTCGGCCTGTTCCTTCACCAGTTCCTGGGTGCCGATCACTGCCGGGTGCGCGTCGAGGATCACCTTGACCATCGCATCACGGCGGTCGGGCCAGCGCTTGCCCGGCTCGGTGTCAGCCGGGGTACGGACGTTGAATGACATCACCTTCAACGGCGCCGGCGTGACGGCCCAGGCAACGGCAGGCAGAGCAAGCGCCAGCAGCGCACTCAGCGCCGGGCGACGGAAACGCGACAACATCGTGGAATCCCTCCATCCCATGAAAACGGTTTCATGGAGCATGCCATGGAAGGCGGGGGCAGTGGTATGCCGGGACGGGCGACTTGGAGACGCCGGGCGGGCGCTGGACGCTCCGCCCGGCAGATGCCCCTTGCCCGATCAGGGGTCGTAGATCATCCCGTTCTCGTCGCGGTTGTAGTGGTCGCTGGCCACGCGGGTGCCGTCGTCATGGACCACGTACAGCGTGCAACGCTGGTGGAACACGTTGCCGCTGATGCGGAAGGGCACGCACTCCTCCTGCAGGCCGACCTCTTCGGCTGCATTCGCCGGCGGCGAGGGCACCAGGGCCGCAAGTGCAACTACTGCAGCGAAAGAAAAAGCGGTCATTCGATTGTGCAGCGTCATTGATCACACTCCTTGTAGCCGTAGTCGGTGTCCGATGCAGATCAGTCTGCCGGGAGGTACCACTGACCGTTCTCGTCTATCCAGTACACCGACGTGAAAACGGTGCCGTCTGCCAGAGTGCGGGTGACGGTGCAGCGCTGATGCACGAGGTTGGGCCCAAGTCTTACGGGCACGCAATCGGTCGTCGATCCGGGGGACCCGGCCGCGTGGCCAGTCGCCGGTATCCCACTACCCAATGCCAACATCAATGCGGCCATCGAGGCCAGTTGCAGTTTCATAAGCATCATCCTTGCTTTCTGCAATCGCGCACATGCGCATGGCGTGTGTAACACGCGAACCAGAGCTCCGGAAGTGCCTCGCCGCGATCAGTCTTCGATCTCGCCGCGACGGCTGGCGGCACGCACTGCCTGCGCGGTGGTCGCCACACCCAGCCGTTGCCGCGCGTGGCGCAGGTGGTTCTCCACCGTGCGCGTGGAAAGCCCAAGCGTGGCCGCGATCTCAGCTTGCCGGCGCCCGGCGGCGACCCAGCGCAGCACTTCGCGCTCGCGGTTGCTCAGTGCGCTTCCCGAACGCTCGGCAGGTGATTCGGCCAGACGGCGCGCGGCCCGGAATGCTGCGGTTGCAGCAGCTTCCAGCCGCAGGCGCGCGTTGGCCGACGCGTCGATTGACGTACCGGCAACGCTGACCGCGCCTTCCAGGCCGGTGATGCCGAACACCGGCACCTGCAGCCCATGCAGGCCTTCGCCGCGAGGCTGCTTCACCACCTGGTAGCGCTCGCCGCGAACGCCCAGGCGCTTGCTCCAGAAGAACGGCGCGTTGCTGTCCAGCACGTGGCGATTGACGGGGCAGGCGTGGAGGTAGCGCGCAAGGTCGGTATCGCTGCCATCGCCGAACCAGTCGCCCTCGATCCAGTACACGCGTTGCGTACCCCGCTCCAGCCCGGTGCCGGTGGCAAACACCAGCACGCGGTCGAAGCCGAGCGGTGCCGCGATGCCTCGCAGGACTGCACCCACCGCGCTCAGCGAACGGGCGCGTTCCAGCTCCAGCAGCGCCTGCACCAGCTCGGTCATCCGGCTCAGCGCCCGGCCAAGGCGTCGAGCAGGGCGCGTGCAGCCAGTTTGCCCAGCGCATTGCCAGCCAACGGGCTGTCGCCGGTCAGCAGCAGGCGGTCCTGCAGCACGCTGCCATCGATGCCGTCATTGACGATCTGCACGCCCCGCTGTGCCAGGCGCTCACCGAAGAACCACGGCAACTGTCCAGGCATGTAGCCGATCTCCGGCGTCTGCCGGTCCATCGCATCGGGGAAGGCGCAGATGCGGTAGCCGCGGAACAGCGAACCGCCATCGGCCTCGTCCACGCCCGCAGCCAGCAGTGCGGCCGGACCGTGGCAAAGGGTGATGATGTGGCGTTGCTGGGCCATCGCCCAATGCAGGACGGACTTCACCGCGCGGCTCTGCGGCAGTCCGATCAGGGCGCCATGGCCACCGGGGATGAACACTGCAGCATAGTCCGAATCCGCATCGAGCCCGGCAACCACCTCGTCCAGTGGCAGCGGCTGGCGGAAGCACGAGGCGTAACGCTCGTACAGCCCGCCGATTTCCTTGTCCTCGTTCGGAAATGCCCACCATTCGAACTTGGCGGGGTTGCCCGACAGCGTGGCTACATCGATGCCGAAGCCGGCCTTGTCGAGGTGGTACATCGGCAGCAGGGTCTCCACCGGATGGTTGCCGGTGGAGAACAGGTGGCCATCGGCAGTTGGCAGATAGCGTTCGTCGGCAGCGATCATCAGCACCTTCCAGCGGCCATCGCGGCGCGCATCCGGGTAGTCGGCACCGGAAAGGTTGCTCTTGGGCGATGTGAACTGTGACAGCGAGTAGGGCGACGGGAAGAAAGCATCGCGCTCGGCCGGGTCGGGACTGGGCTGGCGGCTGGGCTCTTGCGTGTTCATGCAGATCTCCTGCGGGAAATGTGAGGCCAGCATAGGAGGGTGGGTGCGCACGCGCGATGAGGGATTTCCCTCAGCTGCCCACGGCTAATTGGCCTGGTTTCCGTGTTGCTGCATGTCCTCATGCAGGATCCGCCGCAGTTCGACGATGGCCGGCGTGGCTTCCTGCACGCTGTGCCCGGAGACGATCACCTTCTCCGAGTCCGCATGCGGCAGGTGCGAGCTCCAGTAGGGCACCAGCCCGTCGCTGGTCTTTCCCAGCGGACCATCGGCCTTTGCCCGCGCGATGATCGAGTGGTAGTGCACCTTCGGCGACATCGGCAGGTCTGCCACGGCGCGAACGAAGGGATCGTCCTTGTCCAGATTCTGGATGCTGTTCATCTGGTAGCCGTGCTTGCCGTCGGAGCGGTCGATCTGGCCGTCGTTGGCGATGGTGGCAACGTCTTCCAGCACGGTCAGCGGCAACCGCACCAGGCGACCGATCCAGCGGCCCAGGCGGGTGCCCGCCACATCGGTGCCGCGGTGTGGCGTGGCGATGAACACCACCCGCGACACTGCCGGTTCCGGCAGGAAGGTCAGCACCGGTGCGCCCTTGGTGCGCAGCAGTTCACGCTGTGCCGGCGTCATCTGCGCGGTTGCCAGCAGGGTATCGACCAGATGATCGCCGGAAGAGGAAACCATCAACCGCGCGATCACCCCACCCATGCTGTGCCCGACCAGGACCATGTCATGCGAAGCCTGCGCCTTGCCGCTGGGGTCGAAATGCTTGAACACCTCATCCAGCGTGTGGCGCATCGCATCGTGGCTCATCGCGATGGGCATGTTGGTGGGGTAGTAGAACTGCCAGACCTGGAAGTCCTGGCGGATCTCGTCGTCGCGCAGCAGTTCGTTGGCCACGTTGACCCAGGCTTCCGGACTGCTGGCCAGGCCATGGATCATCAGCAGTACGCGACGGTTGGGATCGTAGGGCTGCATCATGTACAGATGCGGCGTGTCGATGCCGCCCTTGCCCCCGAACAGCGAGCGCAGCGACTGCCGGCTGAAATTGGAACGGGCCAGCCACAACGCATAGCCGGCGGTGAAGTTGGCCGCCAATGGCACGTGCTGGCCGTGCAGGGTTACTTCCGAAACCTGGTAGGGATCGTGAATCTCCAGCTCCGGCTCGTCATCGTGCAGCACTTCCCACAGGTTCTTTCCCGAGAAGCGCAGCAGCACCGTCATCGATGGCGAAGGCATCTCGCTCCAGCTCTGCGTGGCGGAAGGGCTTGCCTGCACCGCTGCCGGCGTAGTGCTGGGCGTGGTTGCGGCCGGGTCATCCATCACGGCCACCAGTTCGGCACCGAAGCCATCGCGGCGGTGCACGCTGCGCAGCGTGCCGGTGAACGACAGCGAGGCGGCGGGTACCAGCTCGGTCGGTGTACGCTCGTCCAACGCCGATGCTTCCCCTGAAGGGACCAGCACGAACGTCCAGCGGCCCAGCTGGAGATGGTTGGCATCGTTGTGCACGCGCCCGGTGGCGTAGGCGTCGTACAGCTGCACCGACGCCTCCTGCACGGCCAGGTTGTAATAGTCGCGCACCTGGGTCTGGCGGTCTTCGAAGCCGCGCTGGTTGGCGGTGCGCTCGGTAAAGAACAGATAGGCGTAGGCCTGGCGCGCGACCTGCATCCATGCGTCCAGGCGCGGCTGGAAGTCGGCATCCAACTCGTTGATTGCGGTCTTGGCGCGACCCGAGGCGGAGTACTCGCGCTTCGGCGCCGGCAGGGTCATCGCATACTGCAGCCACAGCTCGGCCAGGCTGGAGCGCTTGTCCTCCTCGCGCACGACGATGCTGGCTTCCATTGCTTCGATGCAGGGCAGGCCGGGCTTGGCGCAGACACCTTCATCAAGGCCGGCCACGCGCAGCGTCTCCGTGGTCGCCGCACTGAGCTTGCCGGAGGTGAGGATGTCACCGCGCTTGAGCGCGATGTACTGGCCGGGCGTGACCGAGGCGACCTGCACCGAAGGCCCGAACTGCCGCAGGGTCGCGCAACCTCCCAGGCTGAGCAGCGCGGCGATGATGAGGGTCGTGCGGCCGATCAAGCCCAAGCCCGTGGTAGCCATGCGATCCTCCTGCGCGGAGGCGCCACTCTAGCGGTCGGTCTGTCAAAGTGGAATCCACTGGCCGGATTGGGCCTGGCCGATGCGTCCGCCGTGCGATCCGGGCATTCCCGTGTGACACTGTGGTGGAACGTGCTTGGTGATCGTGATGACCTGGCTGGAAACACGTGTTCCCCCGCCCGTGGTGATGCTGCTGTGTGCAGCTGTCGGCTATGCAGCGTGCAGGCTGTGGCCGGGTTCTGCCTTTCGGGCACCGGTGCCGGCGCTACTGGCGGGTCTGACGATGGCGCTCGGTGTGGTGCTCAACCTGCTGCCCAAGATCTCCTTACGGCGAGCAGGCACCACCGTCAATCCTCTGCGACCTTCGGCCTCGAGCGTGCTGGTTACCAGCGGGATCTACTGCCGCACACGGAATCCGATGTATCTGGGCCAGGCGCTGGTTCTGCTGGGAGCCATGGTGTACCTGCAGCATCCGACCGCGCTGATGGTGGTCCCGCTGTTCCTGGCGTACATCACCCGGTTGCAGATCCTGCCGGAGGAGCGGGCACTGATGGCGCGCTTTCCCGAGGCATACGCGCAGTACCGTCGTCGCGTGCCGCGCTGGCTGTAGCGTTGGCTACGCCATCAGCGGCTGATCTGGCATTTCACTGCGGCCGAATAGCCCTCGTAGTCGTCGCCCGCGATCACGTGCAGGGTATGGCGCTTGTCGACGCGCTTCGCGTACGACGGTTCTTCGGTATTGGCGTGCTCGTTGACTTCGGTCACCGACCAGGCCTTGGCCAGGCGCTTGGCATCGACACCGTTCAAGTACACGAAGAGGCTCCTCTCGCCTTCGGCCACGTTCACATCGGCATTGGTGACCGTGCCGCCAAACAGCGCGACCGGCTTGTCCTCCGGTTCGAATGTACCGCCCGGCTTCTTGGCCAGGCCGGCTGCCTGCAGCGCATCGATGGCTTCGGCCTCGCTGAAGTTGGAGCCAGGTCTGCAGGACAGCAGGGCTTCCAACGTTGCGGTGCCTGGCGGCGCGATGGTGGGTGTGGAGGCGTGCGTGGCTGGGGCTGCGGCCAGGGCGGTGAGGAGCAGGGACATCGCGAGGGGGGCTTTCATGGCAGATCCTTCTGGCGATCGCGGGGTGAGGGGCTGTTGGAGGTGTCATCCCGATTATGCGCCACACATCCTCCGCGACGTGCAGGCACAAAAAAGCCGGAACCCCGGTTGACGGGAGATCCGGCTTCTTGCGGCCTCGACAGGCCATACAGATGGTGGAGGTGGGCGGAATTGAACCGCCGTCCGAAGGCACTCCATCCCCAGCACTACATGCTTAGCTCACCGTTGGATCTCGTCCCCGAACAGCACGGTGCGCAAAGCGCATCCGGGAACCAGCCTGTTGTGTTCTAGTGCCGGGCTGACAGGCAGCCGCCCAGCGCGATTCCATGATAGTGACTCTACACCGCGAGCATGGACACAAGCGGTTTCGAGGCTTAGGCCTTAAGCGGCCAGAGCGTAGTTGTCGTCGTTGGCAACTAGAGTTTTGCAGCTGGATTTACGAGGAAAGCTACCCCCTCGGCATGCGCCAGGCGACTTCACAACCCCCGTCGAAACCAATGCACCCCCGGTTTCTACAGTGCTGCAAGGTACAGGGCCAATGCCGTGTTGCCACGAGCGGGGCCTGCCCAACGCTGCCAATGCTACGCCAAAACAGCTGAACAGTCACCGTGGCAATCCACAACAAGTTGTAGAGCCTCCGTCATAGCGGATTGGTAACGTCATGGGCACGAATTTGCGACACACTGGCGACGACCATCCAAGCCAGGACAGACAGGGAGACTGTGGGTGACCGAGGCAAGCCAACAACGCAGCCTGCGACAGCTGGTTGGACCCGTCGGGGCCGACTACCAGCGGCGCGCGTTGCCGCCCGGCTGGGTCTGGGCGGTGCTGGCGGTGCTGCTGGCGGCCACCTGGCCGACCGAGCTGCCGGCGACGGCGGCAGCCGCGCTGGTCTCCAGTGCGGTGGTGGTGCACTGGCCGCAGCGTGGGCGCTTGCATTGGCTGGGCTGGCGGCTGCCGGCGCTGGCGGTGCTCGCCGCGCTGCTGTGGGGCCCGGATGTACTGTCACAGTGGTTCGAACATGGACTGGCCCTGACCTTGATGTCGCTGGCCAGCCTCAGCATTGGCGTGCATGTGTGGCAGTCGCGGCAAGTTGCGCGGCAGTTGCAGGCTTCCGCCGATGCGCTGGACGACGCCCAGTTGCTGGCCCTGCTGCCCGTCGACGCCGCGCGGCTGGCGCAGCAGTGGCGCGCCGGTGATGATCGCCACGCTCCGGAACTTTCGGTGGTGATGCACCTGGCGGTGATGCATGCGGCGCTGGCGCCGAGGATGCGCAGGCAGGGCGTTCTGGCCAGCTGAGCCGCATCGTGTTGTAGAGCCGAGCCTATGCTCGGCTGCTTCACGGCAGTCGAGCACAGCTCGGCTCTACGAACGCGGAAGCCGAGCACAGCTCGGCTCTACAGAAAGCCAAAGCAGCCGAGCATGGCTCGGCTCTACAGGGTGCTGCGCAGCCGCCTTACGCGTCGCGGTTGCCGCGACGCATCACGCGTTGTTTCTCGATCGCCCAGTCGCGGTCCTTGGCGGCATCGCGCTTGTCGTGGTTCTGCTTGCCCTTGGCCAGTGCGATCTCAAGCTTGATCTTGTTCTTGCTCCAGTACATCGCGGTAGGCACGATCGTGTAGCCGTCGCGCTCGACCTTGCCGATCAGCTTGTCGATCTCGTTCCGGTGCAGCAGCAGCTTGCGCTCGCGGCGGTCCTCGGCGACCACGTGGGTGGAGGCCTGGATCAACGGGGTGATCTGTGCACCGATCAGGTAGATCTCGCCGCGCTTCACATAGGCGTAGGCGTCGATGATGTTGCCACGGCCTGCGCGGATCGACTTGACCTCCCAGCCCTGCAGGGCGAGGCCGGCCTCGAAGCGCTCTTCGATGTGATACTCGTGGCGGGCACGCTTGTTCAACGCGATGGTTTTGTTGGCCGTCGCGCTCTTTGCTTTATCCTTGCCGCTGTTCTTGCTCATTTCCGTATTGTCTCCGATTCGGGCCCGCCCGGTCGATTGCCGAAACGTCCTGTATTCATGCCTACTATCCGCCGCAGCGCCCTGGTCGAACATTCGGCTGCGCGCATGTTCGACCTGGTCAACGATGTCCAGGCCTATCCGCGCCGTTTCCGCTGGTGTTCGGCCGCCCAGATCCTGGAGCAGGGCGAGGACCGCCTGGTGGCACGCCTGGACCTGGGCCTGGGTTCGTTCAGCACCTGGTTCCAGACCGAAAACACCCTGCAGCGCCCACACAGCATCGATATGCAGCTGCGCGATGGACCGTTCAAGCGGCTGCACGGCCGCTGGGAATTCCATGCGCTGGCCGAGGACGCCTGCAAGGTCACCCTCACCCTGGAGTTCGAGCCCAGCTCGCGCCTGCTCGGTCCGGCGCTGGCGATCGGCTTCCAGGGCCTGGCCGATCGGATGGTCAACGATTTCGTCCGCGTCGCCGACGAGGACTGAGCGGTGATCGAGGTCGAAGTGGTACTGGCTTGGCCGCAGCAGGTGCTGTCGCGCCGACTGAAACTGGAGGAGGGTGCCACCGTGGCCGACGCCATTGCCGCTGCGGCGCTGGAAGGCAGTGCCGATTGTCCGGCCGCTGCCGTGCACGGCGTCCTGGCGCGTCCGCAGCAGGTGCTGCTGGATGGCGACCGCGTCGAGCTGTTGCGCCCGCTGCTGGCCGATCCCAAGGACAACCGCCGGCGTCGCGCGCTCGGCGGTTGATCCCGGCAACCCGTCCCTGCGGACGGGGCTGGGCGCTTAACGGCCCTTCTTCTTCTTGTCCTTGGGCAGGTTGCGGCCGAACTGGCGCACGGTCTGCTGGGCCAGGGCCTTGTCGTTGCCCGGGAAGTAATCGCCCTCCCAGCGGGTCACGGTGTCATTCTCGAAGAACACCACGAAGTTCTTCACTTCGGTACGGCCCAGGCGGTTCACGCGCTGGCTGGACGTGTAGTCCCAGCGCTGGGCGTGGAACGGGTCGGGAATGGACGGGGTGCCCAGCAGCGCGGTGACCTGCTGCTTGCTCTGCCCGACCTGCAGCTTGGCCACGGCATCTTCCCGGATCAGGTTGCCCTGATAGATGGGTTGCTTGTAGATGATGCCGCACCCGGTGGTGGACAGGGCGACGGCGGCGACCAACAGGAGATTGCGCATCGGGACTGGCGGTTGGGGAAATCAAACCGATGATACACTCCCGGCGTGCCACCGCGACCCAATCCGAGGCAGCTGGCGCTAAATCGCCAATGAACGGAGACCTATGGAAACCCACGACCTGCGTAAAGTCGGCCTGAAGGTGACCCATCCGCGGATGCGGATCCTGGCGCTGCTCGAGCAGCGCAATGCCCAGCACCACCAGCATCACATGACCGCCGAGGACATCTACCGCCAGCTGCTCGAGCATGGCGACGAGATCGGCCTGGCGACCGTCTACCGGGTGCTGACCCAGTTCGAGGCTGCCGGCCTCGTGCTCAAGCACAATTTCGAGGGCGGCCAGGCCGTTTACGAACTGGACCGTGGTGGCCACCACGACCACATGGTCGACGTGGACAGCGGCAAGATCATCGAGTTCGAGAGCCATGAGATCGAGGAGCTGCAGCGCAAGATCGCGGCCGACCATGGCTACGAGCTGGAAGAGCACTCGCTGGTGCTGTACGTGCGCAAGAAGCGGAAGTAGGCCGTTCAGGCCCGCTGGATGCGACGAAACCCCGGGCCTGCCCGGGGTTTTTCGTTGCTTACGGTAGATTCCCGCCACGCCTGGATGATCCCATCAGGAGGTCCAGGTCCACCGCCTCGGCCATCGCCCGGTTCCCTGCATCACCCGGATGCAGGTGATCGCCGGAGTCGTAGGCGGCGGCCATCCGTAACGGCTCGGCCGGGTCGCGCAGCGCCGCGTCCAGATCGATCACCGCGTCGAACGGGCTGTCCGTACGCAGCCAGGCATTGAGTTGCCGCCGCAGGGCGTCCTTGTCCGGGTGGTAGTAGTCGTCCAGCGGCGTTCCGGGCAGGGCACCAGCGAACGGTGGCAGGGTGGCGCCGATTATCCGCACACCACGCCTGCGGGCCTGTTCTGCCAGGGTGCGATAGCCCGCCTGCAGTTCGGCCAGCGTTGGCCTGGCCTGGCCCCGGGCGAACGCCGTGCCGGGCCAGCTGATGTCGTTGATGCCGATCAGCACGATGACGCTCGCCACGCCGGGTTGATCCAGTGCATCGCGCTGGAAACGGGCCAGGGCGGACTCACCCATGCCGTCGCTCAGCAGCCGATTGCCGGAAATGCCCGCATTGACCACCGCCACCCCGCGCGGGGCGAGGCGCGCGGCCAGATGGTCGGTCCAGCGCTGGTCCTGGTCGAGGCTGGCCGTGGCGCCATCGGTGATCGAGTCGCCGATCACCACCACGCTGCGCGCGCTGGCGTTGGCCTCGACCTCGATACCGGCCAGGAGCAGGCGCGCGGTGGTGCTGCTGGCAGCGCGCAGCGCCTGGGCCCGGCTCTGGTCGCCAGCGGCGATCCAGCTGGTCTGGCGACCGTCCCAATGGAACGTCTGGACCGCCGCCGGCCCCGGCACGAAGACACTGACCTGCAGCGCCTGCCGGTCATCCGTGGCAAGCGCCAGCGGATCGCTCAGCCGTTCCTGGCCGGCCGATCACCACGCTGGGCTGGCCGTCGAAGCTGAGCGGGTGAGGCGCGCCGCCCATGCGTGCGGAGATGCTGGCCGCTCCGATCCGCAACGGCTGGGTACCGTAGGCATTGCTCAGCCGCACCCGCAGCCGCGCCCCGCCCAGGCTGATGCGCGCGGTCTGGCGGAAAGTCTTGTCATGCAGCGCGGCCGGAACCAGGGTTGGGAAGAGGAAATCCGCGCCCCAGACCGGTTGCGGGCTGGCCTGCCAGCTGGCGACCCAGTGCGGGGCCGTGGCCGCGCTGGCAGCGCCGGACAGGGCAATCAATGCGGCGGCGGTGAACTGGCTCAAGCGGTTCATCGGGCAATCCCGGGAAGGAGGAATCGCCATGGTGATTCTCCGGCCATCTGTGAACTAGACTGCGCATGGATAATCATCTGTGAACTGGATTCATCGTCATGGCGCGACCCGACATCAACCGATCCGGCGAGCTGGAAGTGTTCGTGCGGGTCATCGAGACCGGCGGCTTCTCCGCCGCCGCGCGCACGCTCGACATGACGCCGTCTGCGGTGAGCAAGCTCGTGGCACGATTGGAGCAGCGGCTGGGCACGCGACTGCTGCAGCGATCCACCCGCCAGCTGCAGCTGACCCCGGAAGGCTGCGCGTTCTACGAGCGGGGCCTGCGGGTGCTGGCCGATCTGGAAGAAGCAGAGCGCTGCGCCAGTGCCCATGCCGAACCGCGTGGACGCCTGCGGGTCAACTCCAACGTGCCGTTCGGCCAGCATTTCCTGTTGCCGCTGCTGCCGGCGTTCCTGGCGCGCAACCCGCAGGTGGGGGTGGACCTGACCCTCAATGATGAAGTGATTGACCTTCTGGAGCAGCGCACCGACGTTGCGGTAAGGGCCGGTCCGCTGAAGAGCTCCAGCCTGGTGGCGCGACGGCTGGGCGCGACGCGGATGATGATCGTGGCCGCGCCGGCGTACCTGCAGCGGCACGGGATGCCGCGCAACGCCGACGAACTGCAGTCGCACAACCGGCTGGACATCGGCCACGCGCGTGCGATGCAGGGCTGGCCGCTGCTGCAGGAGGGGCGAGAGCGGATGGTGCTGCCCAGCGGCAACGCCCGTGCCAGCAACGGCGATGCACTGCGCCAGCTGGTGCTGGGTGGTCTGGGCATGGCCCGCCTGGCCGCGTTCCAGGTGCAGGACGACGTCGCCGCCGGGCGCCTGCTGCCGGTGCTGGAAGAGGCCAATCCGGGTGACCTGGAAGAAGTGCACGCCGTGTTCCTGGGGCAGGGCGGTTACCTGCCGCTGCGGGTGCGCGCGTTCCTCGATTTCCTGGTGGAACAGGTCGATCTGACGCAGCCACGGGGGTAGGGCCGGCCGCTGGCCGGCAACCTCACGATCTTCGCCCACCCGTGTTGGGTTGCCGGCCAGCGGCCGGCACTACCGCGCGGAAGCCGGGCCTATGCCCGGCTCGGGCGGCGTTACACCTGCAGCAGCTTGCGTGCGGCGGCGCGCGCTTCCTTGCTCACTTCCACGCCACCCAGCATGCGCGCCAGCTCTTCTTCGCGCGCCTTGCTGTCCAGCTTTTCCACGGCGCTCTGGGTCATGCCTTCCACCGGCGCCTTGCTGACCCGGTAATGGGCATGGCCCTTGGAGGCGACCTGCGGCAGATGGGTCACGCACAGCACCTGGCGCTTCTCGCCCAGTGCGCGCAGCTTCTGGCCGACGATGTCGGCCACCGCGCCGCCGATGCCTGAATCCACTTCGTCGAACACCATCGTCGGCACCGCGTCCAGATCCAGCGCGGCCACTTCAATGGCCAGCGAGATGCGTGACAGTTCACCGCCCGAGGCCACCTTGCGCAGGGCGCGCGGCGGCTGGCCGGCGTTGGCGGCGACCAGGAACTCCACGCGTTCGGCGCCCTGCGGATCGGGCTTGCCGGCGTCCTGGGGTTCCAGCTCGATCA
Source organism: Stenotrophomonas hibiscicola ATCC 19867 (assembly GCF_000382065.1). Lineage (GTDB taxonomy): Bacteria > Pseudomonadota > Gammaproteobacteria > Xanthomonadales > Xanthomonadaceae > Stenotrophomonas > Stenotrophomonas hibiscicola. The sequence goes on from NZ_KB907502.1 coordinate 84,019, forward strand.
GGAACTGGCCGCCGCCCATGCCCAGCTCGGCGATGATGCCGGTGGTGGTGGCCGACAGTTCGGCGGCGGCGCTGCGGCGGCTGGCGGTCAGCACTTCAGCCTGCACGCGCCAGGCGGCGGCGGCCTTGTCGATCTCGCCGGCCAGGCGCTGCAGGCGCTCGTCGGCGCCGCGCAGTTGCTCCACTTCGGCATGCATGCGCTCGCGTTGCGCGCCCAGCTCGTCCATCGGCACGCGGTGCTTGCGGGCCAGGTCGTGCAGGCGGCCGAGGCGGCGCTCGTTCTCCTCGAACTGTTCCGGGTCGGCATCCAGATCGTCATGCACGCGGTCAAGCAGCGACAGGGCTTCGTGCAGCTGGATCGAGGCATTCTCGATCAGGCCGTCCACCTCGCCCAGCCGTGGGTCGTGTTCGATCAGGCGCGACAGCTCGTGGCGCACCTGCTGCAACAGGTCCAGCGCGGAGCTGCCGTCGTCACCGTTGAGCTGGTTGCTGGCCGCCTGGCAGGCACTCAGCAGGGCGCTGGCGTGGGCCTGGCGACGGTGGCTGGCGCCGAGTGCCGCGATCGATTCCGGCTCAAGGTCTTCCCGGTCCAGTTCGCGCAGCTGGTGCTCGAGGAAGCCGATCCGGTCACTGACGTCGCCCTGTTGCGACAGCGCCAGCGATTCATCGACCAGTGCCTGCCAGGCCGCGGCGGCGCGCCGTACCTGGCGGCGTTCGTTCTCGTTGCCGGCATAGGCATCCAGCAGCGCCAGCTGCGACGGGCGCGTCAGCAGGGCCTGCTGTTCGTGCTGGCCGTGGATCTCCACCAGCAACGAGGCCAGGTCGCCCAGCTGGGCCAGGGTCACCGGGCGGCCGTTGATCCAGGCCCGGGAACCGCCGTCGGCGCGGATCACGCGGCGCAGCTGGCATTGGTCCTCGTCGTCCAGCTCGTTGTCGGCCAGCCACTGGCGCGCAGCCTGAAGCTGGTCCAGCACGAACTCTGCGGAAAGCTCGGCGCGGGCGGCGCCATGGCGGACCACGCCGCTGTCGGCGCGCAGGCCGGACAGGAAGCCCAGCGCGTCGACCATCAGCGACTTGCCGGCGCCGGTCTCGCCTGAAACCACGGTCATGCCTGGCCCGAACTCCAGTTCGGTAGCGCGGACGACGGCGAAATCCTTGATCGAAAGATGTCTGAGCATGGGTAAGGGGGTATCAGCAGCCGCGCAACGCTAGCACGCGGGCGCGCGAGGTCCAATGACTTGCCAAGGTGATGCGCCGCCATTATCTAGTGTCCGTGTCTCACAGGTTGATTCCATGCACGGTTCTCCCGACCAGCTTGCCCCGCGTGCGCGCCATCTGCTGCGCACGCTGATCGCGCGTTATATCCAGGACGGTGAGCCGGTGGGCTCGCAGACGCTGGCACGCGTGGCCGGGCTGGAGGTCAGCCCGGCCACCATCCGCAACATCCTCGGCGACCTGGAGGACCTGGGCCTGCTGGCCTCGCCGCATACCTCGGCCGGGCGGGTACCGACCGCGCACGGTTACCGGGTATTCGTCGACAGCCTGCTGCAGATGCAGCCGCCGGGCGAGGGCGAGCTGGCCCGGCTGCGCCAGGAGCTGGCCGGCGGTGGCAGCACCCAGGCCCTGCTCGGCAGCGCTTCGGAACTGTTGTCGGCGATGAGCCACTTCGTCGGCGTGGTCAGCGCCCCGCGGCGGGAGCAGTTCGCCTTCCGCCAGATCGATTTCGTGGCGCTGGACGGACGGCGGGTGCTGGCGATCCTGGTGTTCGCCGACAACGAGGTACAGAACCGGGTCATTGAGACCCGCCAGGAGTTTGCGCCGGGGCAGCTGGAGCAGGTCGCCAACTACCTCAATGCGCATTTCGCCGGCCTGCCGCTGGCCGAGATCCGCACCCGCCTGCTGCTGGAACTGCGCGATGCCCGGTCCGAACTGGAACAGCTGCTGGCGCACAGCATCGAACTGGCCGAACAGGCCCTGCAGCCGCCGGCCGACGACATGCTGGTGGCCGGCCAGACCCGGCTGATGGGGGTGCAGGACCTGTCTGACCTGGAGCGCCTGCGCGAACTGTTCGAGCTGTTCTCCAGCAAGCGCGAGATCCTGCAGCTGCTGGAGCGGACCATCCAGGCGCCGGGCGTGCGCATCTTCATCGGCGAGGAGACCGGGATGATGCCGCTGCAGGGCGTCTCGCTGGTCACCGCCCCGTACACCGCCAACGGCCAGGTGCTGGGCGTGCTGGGCGTGATCGGTCCCAAGCGGATGGCCTACGACCGCGTGATCCCGCTGGTCCAGGCCACGGCCGATGTGCTCGGCGCGGCCTTTTCACCGGCCTCGCGCACGCCGGGAACATCCGACGCTTGAAACGCAGCATCCCGCCCACACTAGGGTGGTTGGAGGCGGAGTTTGACCGCCAGGGACCCAGACATGAACCACGAACAGCCAGATATCGAATCCCAGCAGAGTGCCGCCGATGCGGCCGCCACCGCCGGCGTCAACGACGAAGTCGAGCGCCTGCGCGCCGAAATCGAACAGGTCAAGGCCGATGCCCTGCGTGAGCGCGCCGACCTGGAGAACCAGCGCAAGCGCGTTGCCCGTGACATCGAACAGGCCCGCAAGTTCGCCAACGAGAAGCTGCTGGGCGATCTGCTCCCCGTGTTCGACAGCCTGGACGCCGGCCTGAAGGCCGCCGGCGACGACCCGCACCCGCTGCGCGAAGGCCTGGAGCTGACCTACAAGCAGCTGCTCAAGGTCGCTGCCGACAACGGCCTGGTCCTGCTGGACCCGATCGGCCAGCCGTTCAACCCGGAACACCACCAGGCGATCAGCCAGGCGCCGACCCCGGGCGCCGCCCCGGGCAGCGTGGTGACCGTGTTCCAGAAGGGCTACCTGCTCAACGAGCGCCTGCTGCGGCCAGCGCTGGTGGTGGTGGCCGCCGAGTGATCCCGCAGGGCCGGGGCGGCGGACAGACCCGCCACCCGACCCGACGCTGAACGCGCCGGATGACCGGAAACACAGCGTTCGGAGGATGGCTTGAATGTTCCACGAGCCTCCCCCACATCGTATTCATCCACCGGCCGAACGGCCGGACTGACCCCAACAAGCATCCTCAGGAGTCTCCCCCATGGGCAAGATCATTGGTATCGACCTCGGCACCACCAACTCGTGCGTGGCGATCATGGACGGCGGCAAGGCCCGCGTCATCGAGAATTCGGAAGGCGATCGCACCACCCCGTCGATCGTCGCCTACACCAAGGACGGCGAAGTCCTGGTCGGTGCCTCGGCCAAGCGCCAGGCCGTGACCAACCCGAAGAACACCTTCTACGCGGTGAAGCGCCTGATCGGCCGCAAGTTCACCGATGGTGAGGTGCAGAAGGACATCGCCCACGTCCCGTACAGCATCCTGGCCCATGACAATGGCGACGCCTGGGTCGCCACCAGCGACGGCAAGAAGATGGCCCCGCAGGAAATCTCGGCCAAGGTGCTGGAGAAGATGAAGAAGAGCGCCGAGGACTTCCTCGGTGAGAAGGTCACCGAAGCGGTCATCACCGTGCCGGCCTACTTCAACGACAGCCAGCGCCAGGCGACCAAGGACGCCGGTCGCATCGCCGGTCTGGACGTCAAGCGCATCATCAACGAGCCGACCGCGGCTGCGCTGGCCTACGGCCTGGACAAGGGCGACAACAAGGATCGCAAGATCGTGGTGTACGACCTGGGCGGCGGCACCTTCGACGTTTCGGTGATCGAGATCGCCAACGTCGACGGCGAGAAGCAGTTCGAAGTGCTGGCCACCAACGGCGACACCTTCCTGGGCGGCGAAGACTTCGACAACCGCGTCATCGAGTACCTGGTTGAAGAGTTCAACAAGGACCAGGGCATCGACCTGCGCAAGGATCCGCTGGCCCTGCAGCGCCTGAAGGACGCTGCCGAGCGCGCCAAGATCGAGCTGTCCAGCGCCCAGCAGACCGAAGTGAACCTGCCGTACGTCACCGCTGACGCGTCGGGTCCGAAGCACCTGAACATCAAGCTGACCCGCGCCAAGCTGGAAGCACTGGTGGACGACCTGATCAAGAAGTCGATCGAGCCGTGCCGCGTCGCCCTGAACGATGCCGGCCTGCGTTCGAGCGACATCAGCGAAGTGATCCTGGTCGGCGGCCAGACCCGCATGCCGAAGGTGCAGCAGGCCGTGACCGAGTTCTTCGGCAAGGAACCGCGCAAGGACGTCAACCCGGACGAAGCCGTGGCACTGGGTGCGGCGATCCAGGGCGGCGTGCTCGGCGGCGACGTCAAGGACGTGCTGCTGCTGGACGTGACCCCGCTGTCGCTGGGCATCGAGACCATGGGTGGCGTGTTCACCAAGATCATCGAGAAGAACACCACCATCCCGACCAAGGCCTCGCAGGTGTTCTCCACCGCCGAGGACAACCAGTCGGCCGTGACCGTGCACGTGCTGCAGGGTGAGCGCGAACAGGCCCGCTTCAACAAGTCGCTGGCCAAGTTCGACCTGTCCGGCATCGAGCCGGCCCCGCGCGGCCTGCCGCAGGTGGAAGTGTCCTTCGACATCGACGCCAACGGCATCCTGCATGTGTCGGCCAAGGACAAGAAGACCAACAAGGAACAGAAGGTCGAGATCAAGGCCGGTTCGGGCCTGTCCGAGGAGGAGATCGCGCGCATGGTCGCCGACGCGGAAGCCAACCGCGAAGAAGACAAGAAGTTCCAGGAACTGGTGCAGGCCCGCAACCAGGCCGACGCCCTGATCCACGGCACCCGTAGCGCGATCACCGAGCACGGCAGCAAGGTCGGCGGCGATGTCATCGGCAAGGTCGAGGCAGCGCTGGCTGACCTGGAAACCGCGATGAAGGGCGACGACAAGGCACAGATCGAAGCCAAGTCGAAGGCACTGGAAGAAGCTGGCCAGTCGCTGTTCGCCGCTGCTTCGGCCGACCAGGGCGGTGCCCCGGGTGCCGACGCCGGCAATGCCGGCAAGGCGCAGGACGACGTGGTCGACGCTGAGTTCACCGAAGTCAAGGACGACAAGAAGTCCTGATCCGGACCGACGCGGGACGCTGGCCACCAGCGTCCCGTTGTCGCATCAGGGTCCTGACCGCCCACCGGCGTGTCGGGGCGCCCGACGCAAGAGCGGACCTGGTTCCGCTCTTCCGCTTTGACGAATCCCGACGTTCCGGAACCCGATTCACGATATGAGCAAGCGCGATTACTACGAAGTGCTGGGCGTTGCCCGCACCGCCACCGAGGAAGAGCTGAAGAAGGCTTACCGCCGCTGCGCGATGAAGTTCCACCCGGACCGCAACCCGGGTGATGCGGCGGCCGAGGCCTCCTTCAAGGAGTGCAAGGAAGCCTACGAAGTACTGTCCGACGGCAACAAGCGCCGCATGTACGACAGCCACGGCCACGCCGCGTTCGAGCACGGCATGGGCGGCGGTGGTCCGGGCGGCCCGGACATGAACGATATCTTCGGCGATATCTTCGGCAACATCTTTGGTGGCGGCGGTGGTCCGCGGCAGGCCCGTCGCGGCGCCGACATCGGCTACGTGATGGAGCTGGACCTGGAAGAAGCCGTGCGCGGCGTCGAGCGCCGCATCGAGATTCCGACCCTGGCCGAGTGCAGCGACTGCGATGGCAGTGGCTCCGAGGACGGCAAGGTCGAGACCTGCAACGTCTGCCACGGCCGTGGCCAGGTGCGCATCCAGCGCGGCATCTTCGCCATGCAGCAGGCCTGCCACAACTGCGGCGGCCGTGGCCAGATCATCGCCAAGCCCTGCAAGACCTGCCATGGCAACGGCCGCGTCGAGGAAGATAAGGTGCTGTCGGTGAAGGTGCCGGCCGGCGTCGATACCGGCGACCGCATCCGCCTGCAGGGCGAGGGCGAAGCCGGTCCGGCCGGTACGCCGCCGGGTGACCTGTACGTGGAAGTGCGCGTGCGCGAGCATGCGATCTTCCAGCGCGATGGCGACGACCTGCACTGCGAAGTGCCGATCCGCATCTCGCAGGCGGCACTGGGTGACACCGTGCGCGTGGCCACGCTCGGCGGCGAGGCGGAGATCCGCATCCCGGCCGAGACCCAGACCGGCAAGCTGTTCCGCCTGCGTGGCAAGGGCGTACGTTCGGTGCGCAGCCGCAGCGAGGGTGACCTGTACTGCCGTGTGGTGGTGGAGACCCCGGTCAACCTCACCAACGAGCAGCGCAAGCTGCTGGAGCAGTTCGAAGCCACCTTCGTCGGTGAGGAAGCGCGCAAGCATTCGCCGAAGTCGGCCACCTTCATCGATGGCGTGAAGGGCTTCTGGGACCGCATGACGTCCTGAGTTCTCAACGCAAGCATTGAACGGTAGCGCCGGGCCATGCCCGGCGTTTTCGTATGCGGTCAGCGGAAAAACGCCGCAGGTGTCTGCCCGAGCTGCCGCTTGAACATGCTGGTGAACGCGCTTGGGCTGTCGTAACCCATCGCCAGCGCGACATCGATGACCTTGTCGCCGACGGCCAGCCGTTCCAGTGCGGCCAGCAGCCGCGCCTGTTGTCGCCACTGCCCGAAGGTCATGCCCAGTTCGCTGGCGAAATGGCGCTGGATGGTTTTCACGTCCACCTGCAGGGCCTGCGCCCAATCCTGCAGCGTGGCGTCGTCGCCGGGATGCTTCTGGATGTGCTGGCAGATCCGCTGCAGGCGCGGGTCGGTGGGCGAGGGCAGGTGCAGCGGCAGCACGTCCATGCGGTGCAGCTCGTCCAGCAGCAGGCGCACCACGCGGCCGTCGCGGCTGTCGTCCACATGCGCGGTCTCGATCAGGCTGGCGGCCAGCAGCAGCTCGCGCAGCAGCGGCGCCACCTGTACCGCGAACGCTTCGTCCGGCAGCTGCGGCGCGAAGTCCGGCTCCACGTACAGGCTGCGCATGTGTACTTCGGCGATGCAGTCCACCGCATGGGCCATGCCGGCCGGGACCCAGATCGCGCGGGTTGAAGGCACTACCCAGCGGCCGCCGTCTGCACGCACCACCATCAGTCCGGACATGGCGAACACCAGCTGGTGACGCCGGTGCCGGTGGGGCGCGATGTGTGTCCCGGGCTTGTAATGGCGGGCGCGGCAGGTCACTGGGCGGTGCACCGGAACCTCGTTCCACGGCGCAGTCTCGCGGACCTGGCAGGGGATGTCCTTTTTGCGATATGCCATGACCCGAACGCGGCAGAAGGGAGGGGGAGGTCACCGTAGCATGCGTGGCTCGCCCCCAACCTGACTGTATCCATGTCGACCCTGGCTTCTCCCGCAACCACCTCACGCCCGGTGGCCCCCGGCGTGCTGGCCGCCATCTCCACCTCGCATGTCGTCAACGACATGATGCAGTCGCTGATCCTGGCCATCTATCCAGTGATCAAGGGCGGCTTCAACCTCAGCTTCACCCAGATCGGCCTGATCACGCTGACCTACCAGCTCACCGCCTCGATCTTCCAGCCGTTGATCGGCATGGCTACCGACCGCCGCCCGGCGCCGTACTCGCTGCCGATCGGCATGGCCTCGACCCTGTGCGGCATGCTGCTGCTGGGCTTCGCACCGAACTACGCGGTGGTGCTGATGGCGGCGGCGATGGTCGGCATTGGTTCGGCCATCTTCCATCCGGAAGCCTCGCGCATCGCGCGGCTGGCCTCGGGCGGTCGCCATGGTTTCGCGCAGTCGGTGTTCCAGGTCGGTGGCAACTTCGGTACCGCGCTGGGCCCGCTGATTGCAGCGGCGGTGATCGTGCCGTATGGCCAGCATGCCGCATCGTGGTTTGCCGGCGCCGCCCTGATCGGCATCGCGCTGCTGACCTATGTCGGCCGCTGGTACGCGCTGCACCTGGGCATCCCGCGCCCGGCCAGCACCGCCTCGACGGCGCCGCGCCATCCGCCGCGCACCGTGGCCAAGGTGCTGGCGATCCTGCTGGTGCTGATCTTCAGCAAGTACTTCTACATGGCCAGCATCGGCAGCTACTTCACCTTTTACCTGATCCACCATTTCGGCATTCCGGTGGCACAGGCGCAGCTGCACCTGTTCGCATTCCTGGTGGCGTCCGCGGCCGGCGGCTTCCTCGGCGGCCCGCTGGGTGATCGCATCGGCCGCAAGCCGATCATCTGGACCTCGATCCTGGGCGTTGCGCCGTTCGCACTGATGCTGCCGCATGCCGATCTGTTCTGGACCACGGTGCTGGCGGTGCTGATCGGTTTCGTGCTGTCCTCGGCGTTCTCGGCCATCGTGGTCTATGCGCAGGAAATGATGCCGCACCGGATCGGCATGGTGTCCGGCCTGTTCTTCGGTTTCGCGTTCGGTATGGGCGGGCTGGGTGCCGCCGTGCTGGGCCTGCTGGCGGACAAGACCAGCATCGAGTACGTCTATCAGCTGACTGCGTTCCTGCCGCTGCTGGGCATCGTGGCGGCGTGGCTGCCGCCGTCGCGGCCTGCCGCTCAATGAGGGGGTTGGGTTGCAGGGCTTGCAGCCCTGCACCTGCCGAAGCAACGTCAACGTCAACAGCAGAAGCTGGCTATCCGTGGGTTGGCGGGGTGGGTCCGGTTGAGGGGGACGCTGCAAGTCCCCCTCCGGGGCCCGGCCCAGCCGCTGGCGGCTGTGCGTTCGGGCGCTTGCGAAGCGGTGCTTCGCACGCAAAGCGCCCTCACCCATGTAAGCTCGGTCGCCGCTTGCTCGTGTGCGCAGTCCTGCGCACACGGCAAGACCGGGGTTGGGCGTCCTGCCCAACCCGCCCGAGGCATACCTCGGGCCCATGCGGCTCTCGCCCCCTCAACCGGGCCCACCCCGCCTTCGACAGTTTTCCGCGATCTGTCGGAACAGCTCGTGGGGTCAGATCCGTTTTCCGAAGGAAAACGGATCTGACCCCGATTTATTTCGGTATCCCACAGATGTGCCGACGGTCGGCACCCACCAACAGTCGCGGGAATCTGTCAGAGGCGGGGCGGTGTGGGTGGGCAGGACCGTTGGCGCCATGGATGGCGCCATCGAGCCCCCATGGATGGGTTTACGGCGTGTCCTGACCACCCACACCGCCCCGCCATCCCACGGAATGCGGCTCTTGATCTTGCTTCGCCTTCGGCAGGTGCAGGGCTGCAAGCCCTGCCGAAAACCCCCTTGGGCGTAGAATGCGGCCATGAGCGAATCCCTTGATAACCACCTGGTCCACGGCCGCCGCCAGCGGCCCGACGGTCCGTCGCCGATCGATGTCATCTCGGTCCAGTCGCAACTCGTCTACGGTCATGCCGGCAACAGCGCGGCAATCCCACCGATGCGCGCGCTGGGCGTGCGTGTGGCAAGCATTCCGACGGTGCTGCTCAGCAACGCGCCGTTCTACGACACCACGCGTGGCCGCGTGCTGCCGGCCGACTGGTTCGCCGACCTGCTGCTCGGCAGCCACGAGCGCGGCCTGCCGCAACGCGCGAAGATGCTGGTGTCCGGCTACTTCGGCAGCACCGCCAACGGTGCCGCCTTCGCCGACTGGCTGGACGCGATCCTGCCGGGCTGCCCGCAACTGCGTTATTGCCTGGACCCGGTGATCGGTGACACCCACACCGGCCCGTACGTGGAACCGGGCCTGGAAGCGATCTTCGCCGAGCGCCTGCTGCCCCATGCCTGGCTGGTGACCCCGAACGCCTTTGAACTCAATCGCCTGACCGGCATGCCAGCGCTGGCCGAGGCCGATGCCATCGCCGCCGCGCGCACGCTGCTGGATCGCGGCCCGCATTGGGTGATCGCGCACAGCGTGGGCGGCACCCCGGGTGAACTGGTAACCCTGGCCGTTGGCCGCGAGGAAACCTGGCGCTGGACCTCGCCGTTGCTGCCAGTGGACGTGGCAGGCACCGGTGATGTGCTGATGTCGCTGGTGGTGTCGTTCCTGCTGCGCGGCGAATCGATGCAGCAAGCGATCTCGCGCGCGATTGCCGGCACCCATGCGGCGCTGGAGGCGACCCTCGACAACGGCTTCGAAGAGTTCGACGTGATTGCTGCAGCGCCGGCGGCGCTGGCCGAAGGAACGCGCTTCCGCGCCGAACGCGTGGCATGAGCGGCCTGGACCCACGCACGCCGCGCACGGTCGGCATCATCGGCAGTGCCGGCGCCTACGGGCGCTGGCTGACCCGCTTCTTCCAGCAGCACATGCAGCTGCAGGTGATCGGCCACGATCCGGCCGATCCGGACTCGCATACGCCGGAACAGCTGCTGGCGCAGGCTGACGTGCTGGTGTTCTCGGCACCGATCCGGCATACGCCGGCTCTGATTGCCGCGTACGTGCAGCAGTCGGCCGGTCGCGAGCAGGACCGGCTGTGGCTGGACGTGACCTCGGTAAAAGAAGCGCCGGTGCAGGCGATGTTGGCCTCTCAAGCCGAAGTGGTCGGCCTGCACCCGATGACCGCGCCGCCCAAGGCGCCGACCCTGAAGGGCCGGGTGATGGTGGTCTGCGAAGCGCGGCTGCGGCACTGGCAACCGTGGGTTGATACGCTGTGCACGGCGTTGCAGGCTGAGTGCGTGCGCGCCACGCCGCAGCATCACGACCAGATGATGGCGCTGGTGCAGGCGATGGTGCATGCCACCCACCTGGCCCAGGCCGGCGTGCTGCGCCAGTACCAGCCGCAGCTGGGCGACCTGGCCGCGATGATGCCGTACCGGTCGGCATCGTTCGAACTGGATACGGCGATCATCTCGCGCATCCTGTCGCTGAACCCCGCGATCTACGAGGACATCCAGTTCGGCAATCCGTACGTGGCGCCGATGCTGGAGCGCTTGGTCGGCCAGCTGCAGGCCCTGCAGGCCCAGGTCGGGCAGGGCGACGACACTGCACGCAGTGCATTCCGTGAGCAGCTGTTGTTGGCCAATCGCACTGCCTTCGGCGAGCAGGAACTGGCTGACGGCAACTACACGTTCGAACGCGTGGGTTACCTGTTGGCGGACCTGACCGAGCGCAACGCGCTGTCGGTGCATTTGCCGGAGGACCGGCCGGGCTCGCTGCGTGAACTGTTGAACGTGTTCGAGCAGCACCGCATCAGCCTGGCCTCGATCCATTCCTCACGCACGCCCGGGGGCGAGGTGCATTTCCATATCGGATTCGTGGCCGGCAGTGATCCGACGGCGATCCGTCGGGCAGCGGCCGAAGTGGACGCCAGCGGCATCGGACGGGTGCTGGGCTGAGCACATTCATCCACAGGTGGTGTGGATGGTTTCTGAGCAAAGGTGTGGATAACCGCGCGCAGCCCTTGGCAGCCAAGGCTGTCAAGATGCCTGGTGAAAAATTGACCATGCTTTTTTGTAGCGTCGAGCCATGCTCGACCGCCTTTGGCAAAAAGCATGTCGACCAAGGTCGACACCCACCAGAGCCACCAGAGCGGGGCGGAATGAAATCCGGTATCGCCGGGCATGCCTGGCGAGCCTCAGATCGTCAGCCTCAGCTCACCGCCGCTTGTTGTGAATTCGCGGCCATTGCGCACCAGCTGGCGCCCGTCATCCAGCTCATAGCGTGGCGTAGCTTCGGAGTGGTGCCCGCTGCCACTCGCTTCGGGCTTGAACTCGATGATGATGTGGCTTTCGCCGTTGCTGTCGACGGCGGGGAACTGACGGAACGACATCGTGCACCTCCTTCAGCGGATGCTGCTGTTGCGCGGCCAGCTTGGCCGCGCCGATGTTAGCCGGACGTCATCAATCGATGAACTGCAGGCGTGCCAGTTCAGCGTACAGTCCGTCTTCGGCCAGCAGCTGTGCATGCGTGCCCTCGGCGACGATGCGGCCCTGGTCCATCACCACGATGCGGTCGGCCTTGAGCACGGTGGCCAGGCGGTGGGCGATGACCAGCGTGGTGCGACCCGCCATCAACCGTTCCAATGCCTGCTGCACGCTGTGTTCGCTCTGTGCATCCAGCGCGCTGGTGGCTTCATCCAGCAGCAGGATCGGCGCATCCTTCAGCAGCGCGCGGGCAATCGCCACACGCTGCTGCTGGCCACCGGAAAGGCGGGCACCGCGCTCACCCAGCTCGCTGTCATAGCCCTGCGGCAACGCGCGCAGGAAAGCATCGGCCTCGGCGGCACGCGCGGCATCCTCGACTTCCGCGTCGCTGGCCTGCAGGCGGCCATAGCGGATGTTGTCGCGTGCACTGGCCGCGAACAGCGTCGGCTGCTGCGGCACCAGCGCCAGCTGCGCGCGCAGCTCGGCCGGGTCGACCTGGCGCACGTCGATGCCGTCCACGTCGATGCGGCCGCTGGCTGGGTCATGGAAGCGCAGCAGCATCGAAAGCACCGTGCTCTTGCCCGCCCCTGACGGACCCACCAACGCTACGGTCTCGCCGGGGCGCACATGCAGGTTGAAGTGGTCCAGTGCGGCCTGGTCTGGTCGCTGCGGGTAGTGGAACACCACGTCGTCGAATCGTATCTCGCCACGCAGCGGTTGCGGCAGCGCGTGCGGCTGGGCCGGCGCGCGGATCTCGATGTCTTCCTGCAACAGCTCGCCGATGCGGCCCATGCCGCCGGCGGCGCGCTGCAGCTCATTCCATACTTCGGCCAGCGCGCCCACCGAACCGCCGCCGATCAATGCATACAGCACGAACTGACCCAGCGTGCCGGCGCTGAGGCGGCCGTCGATGACGTCGTGCGCGCCCAGCCACAACACGCCGACGATGGCGCCGAACACGAGCAGGATGGCGCTGGCGGTGACCAGCGACTGCGCGCCGATGCGGCGCCGAGCGGCGCCGATGGCGTCACCGAGCGCCTTGTCGAAGCGTCCGCGTTCATAGGGTTCGCGCGCATGTGCCTGTACCGTGCGCACCGCTCCCAGTGTCTCACTGGCCAGGCTGTTGGCGTCGGCGATGCGGTCCTGGCTGTTGCGTGCGACGGTGCGCAGCTTGCGTGCGCCGATGATGATGGGCAGCACCGCCAGTGGGATGCCAAGCAGCGACCACGCCGCCAGCCGGGGACTGGTCACAAACAGCATCGCCAGGCTGCCGATGACCGTGACCGTGCTGCGCAGAGCCACCGACATGGTCGAGCCGACCACGCTGCGCAGCAGTTCGGTGTCTGCGGTCAGGCGCGAAACCAGCTCTCCGCTGCGGCTGCGGTCGTGGAAGCCGGCGCCCAGCTGGATCAGGTGGGCATACAGCTGGCTGCGCAGGTCGGCCACGACTTTCTCGCCAAGCAGCGACACGAAGTAGAAGCGCGCGGCCGTGCCCAACGCCATCACTACCGCCACCAGCATCAGCAGGGCGAACGCACGGTTGATCTGGCCGCCGCTGCTGAAACCATGATCGATCATCTGCTTCACCGCCGGAGGCAGGCTCAGCGTGGCGGCCGAAGACACCGCCAGGGCCAGCAGCCAGGCGGTGAACAGCCCGCTGTGGCGGCGCACGAATGGCCACAGCGTGCGCAGGCTGCCGAGGCGCCGCAGCGGCGGGGTCGAAGCGGGGGCGTCGTCCTTGTCAGTCATCCTGGTCGTCTTCTATGCGGATACGGTCACGGGTGGCGTCGCGCAGGCGGATTTTCAATGCGTCGACCTGATCGGCAGGCAGTTCGATCCGCAGGCACACACCGTTGGCATCGAACTGTTCATCGCGCTTTTCCGCGCTGAAGGCGGGCAGGGTGGCGTGCAGGGTGCCGAGGTCCTCAAAGCCAGCCAGCAGCTGCAACCGGGCCAGCGCCACCAGCGGCAGGCGCGGGGCGGTGCGCAGGCACTCGGCGGCGGCGCCACCGTAGGCGCGTACCAGGCCACCGGCGCCGAGTTTGATGCCGCCGAACCAGCGCGTCACCACCACCATCACCCGGTCGAAGCCCTGCCCGTCGATCGCCGCAAGGATCGGACGTCCAGCCGTGCCGGCCGGCTCGCCATCGTCGCTGGAACGATAGTCCTGGCCGTGCCGGTAGGCCCAGCAGTTGTGGGTGGCATCGGTCACCGCGACCTGCTGCAGGAACGCCATGGCCGCTGCGGCGCCTTCGATCGGCGCGGCATGGGCGATGAAACGGCTGTGTTTGACTTCCAGCGTGTGGCTGACCGGCTGGGCGAGAGTATCGAGCATTCCCGCCATTCTACGGGGTTGCCGGGTATTCCCGTCCGCTTCAGTCGTCCAGCAGTGGGCGCAGGTCGCGTGGCAGGCGCGCTTCCGGGTACTGCTGCATGTAACGCTCCAGGCTGGCACGGGCCAGATCGCGCTGGCCGTCGTCGCGTCGTGTACGGATTTTCTGCAGCCACTGCCGGCGCGGCAGTCGTGCGTCGGCGTCCACTTCGGCCTGCACGGCATCCGCGCTCAGGCGCGCATCGCTGCCGCGGCGCATGATGCCCGGTGCGGAACGGCTGGGAGCCTCACGCTTCATCGAGGTGATCTCCACCCGATCCAGCGCCTGCGCCCGCTCGACCTCGGCTGCATTGGCGGCCGGTGCGCTGGCCGCGCGTGCTTTCAGTGCCCCGGACGCTGCCGGCGCGAGGGCCGGTGCCGGTGTGGGTGCCGAGTAGGCGGCGGGTGCCGGTGGCGCAGGTGGCGCAGGTGGCGCCGCTGCCGGTGCGGGCGGGAGGGCCGCAAAGGAGACATCGGCGGCCGCATCCGCAGCCATCGATCGTGCTGCCTGGGCCGACGCTTCATCGGGTTCGGCCGGAACGGGCTTGGACGCCCGCGCGATGGCCGGTGCCGGGGCGGCGGCAACGGGGGCCGCCTCGGGTGCTGCGGGCGCAGTAGCGGGATCCGCTGCCACCACCGCGCTGTCGGCTGCGCGGTTGCCAGCGGCCTGATCGGCAGCCGCGCTGTCTTCTGCCGCAGCCGGTGCCGCAGCCACGGCCGCCTCACCGGCCGGAATCGGCGGCGGTTCCGGACGCAGCTGCCAGGCGATGCCGATGGCGAACACCATCGAGGCGGCGATGCCGAACACGGCCGGCCAACGCGGGCGTGTGCGCTGCGTGCGCGGCGCCTCCGGAGAGGCCACTGCATCGGCAGGCGGAGCATCCACGGCGGCACGGGCCGCGGCCAGAATGGCGGTGTCCAGTGCAGCCGGCGGTGCCTGTTCGGCGCGACGGCCGAGCAGCCGGGACAGCTCGCGTTCTTCCGGCGTCAGTGGTTCGTCTCGGTTCATGCGTTCAATCCCGCACGCAGCTTGTCCATCGCATAGCGCAGCCGCGATTTCACGGTTTCCCGGCCTACGCCGGTGATCTGGCCGATCTCCTCCAGGCTCAGTTCCTGATCCAGCCGCAGCTGCAGCACTTCGCGCTGCTCCGGCGGCAGTTGTTCCATCGCCAGCTGGATGCGGCGACGTTGCTCGAATTCGGATAGCTCGCCTTCCGGGGTCTGCCCATCCTCGATCGCGGCCAGGCGCAGATCGGCGTCGGCCGGCGCGGCGGGGCGATGACGGGCGGCACGCCAATGGTCATTCAGGCGGTTGTGGGCGATGCGGAACAGCCAGGTGCTGAACGCGGCCTCGGGCTGCCAGCCGGCGCGGGCGCTGATCACCCGCTGCCAGACGTCCTGGAAGATCTCCTCGGCCAGCGCGTTGTCGCGCAGTTGCCGCAGCAGGAAGCCGAACAGGCGCTTGCGGTGGCGCGCATACAGGCTTTCGAAGGCGCGCAGGTCGCCACCGGCCCAGGCCAGCATCAAGGCTTCATCGGTTGGCAGTGCGCTGGCTTCCACGGCGTACAGGGTAAGGCCTGCGGGCGATGGCGCATAGCCGGTGGCGGGGGCGGGCAGGGCGAGGGTCATGGCTCGGATGGGGCTACGGACAGCACGAAAAACGTACGGGTGCACGATTCGGGGTTTACGGGCTTCCATTGCCCCCCGGGTGGCGCGCTATGCTCGGCGGCTCAGGGGAGGCGACGCACAGACGGCGCCAAGAGATTGTCATTTGTCCACGCATGCTGAACCGGCGGAAGAGTCACCACACGAGGCCGTGCTGAGCACGGCGCTGGTGCGCGCGTTGCATGCGCTTTTGCCGGAAACGGCCGTGGTTCGCGTTGGCTGGGACGACCCGCAGCTCGGTCGTGGCCAGGGCGGCTGGCCGTCGCCAGCAGTTGCCGGCCAGGTGGCCGCGGAGCCGGGAATCGGCGAGGGTCAGCATGGCTGGGAATACGACGGTGCGCGGTTGCTGTTGTCGGTAGCCGGGGCGGCGCCTTCGCCTGCATGGTGGGGGGTTGCCCGGCAGGCGATGGAACTGGCGCTGCAGCGCGGCCGCCAAGCCGGCCAGATCAAGGCACTGGAAGAGGCCGAGCGGCTGCAGCAGGCCCTGTTCCAGATTGCCGATCTGGCCGGTGCCGATCTGGAAATGCCCGAGATGCTGCGCCACGTGCATGGCGTGCTCGGCACGCTGATGTATGCCGAGAACTGCTACATCGTGGAATACGACGATGTGCGCGACCAGATCCGGTTCCTGTACTTTGCCGATCAGGTCGATGACTTCGTCGCCGATCCCACGCAGAGCCATGACGCCAGCGAGATGCCGCGCAGCCTGACCGTGGCGCTGCTGCGCCATGGCAAGCCGCTCAGTGGCCCTTCGCGCAAACTGCTGGCGCAGGTGATGGAACAGGAGCATGACCCGCAGCGCGGTCCCGAAAGCCTGGACTGGCTGGGCGTGCCGATGCTGCGCGACGGCCGCGTCTGCGGGGCCATCGTGGTTCAGAGCTATGAACAGGCCGCCCGCTACGGCGAGGCCGAGCGCGCACTGCTGGGCTTCGTCGCCCAGCACGTGCAGACCGCGATGGATCGGCGCCAGGCGCAGGTCCGGTTGGAACAGCAGGTGGCGCGGCGCACCCAGGAACTGCAGCGGGCCAACCACAGCCTGCAGGACGAGGTAGCCGAGCGTCGTCGTGCCGAACAGCTGCAGACCGCCCTGTACAACATCGCCGAAATGGCGATGTCGGCCGACAGCCTGGCTCAGTTCTACGGGCAGGTGCACGGCGTGGTCGGGCGCCTGCTCGACGCGCGCAATTTCTACATCGCCCTGGTCAACCCGGCCGGCAACGGCCTGGATTTCGTGTATTCGGTGGACGAGCACAATGCCAGCCGCGCGCCACGGCCCTTCAGCCGGGGCCTGACCGAATACGTGGTGCGCAACCGGCGCCCGCTGCTGGCCTCGCGCGCGCAGATCGATGCGCTGCTGGCCAGTGGCGAGGTGCGTGAATCCGGTGCACGTTCGCACTGCTGGCTGGGCGTGCCGCTGCTGCGCGACGACGAAGTGGTCGGCGCGATCGTGGTGCAGAGCTACAGCGAGAACAGCACGTTCAGCGTTCACGACCAGCGCCTGCTGACCTTCGTCGCCCAGAACATCGGTACCGGCCTGGCCCGTCAACGCGACCAGCAGCGGCTGCGTTCGGCGCATGCCGAACTGGAAAAGCGCGTGGAAGAACGTACCCGCGAGCTGGCCGAGGTCAACGAAAAGCTGCTCGGGCAGATCGGCGAGCGGCTGCGGGCCGAGCAGCGGCTCACCCATCAGGCCATGCACGATGCGCTGACCGGCCTGCCCAATCGCCTGCACCTGCTGGATCGACTGCAGGATGCGCTGGTGCTGGCCAGGCGTGAGGGTGGCCCGGTGTTCGCCGTACTGTTCCTCGATCTGGATCGCTTCAAGCTGGTCAACGACAGCATCGGGCATGCCGCCGGCGACCGCATGCTGGAGGAAGTGGCCAAGCGCATCGTATCGATGGCCGGCGCCGACGACGTGGTGGCACGGCTGGGCGGTGATGAATTCGCGGTGCTGCTGCAATGCCCGCAAGGTCTGGCCCAGGCACTGGATTTCGGCCAGCGGCTGCTGCTGGCGTTGCAGGAATCGATGTGGATCGCCGGGCGCGAACTGTTTCCGTCCGGCAGCCTGGGCATTGCCCTGTGGAATCCGCGCTACCGCACCGGAGAAGAGCTGCTGCGCGATGCGGATGCGGCCATGTACCGGGCCAAGGCGCAGGGCCATGACCGCTGTGCGATTTTCGACGAGGACATGCGCGAAGAAGCCATGCGCAGCCTGGACCTGGAAGCCGACCTGCGCCGTGCGATCAACAACCGCGATTTCGTACCGTTCTACCAGCCGATCGTGCGCTTGTCCGACGGTGAAGTGGTCGGCCACGAGGCGCTGCTGCGCTGGCAGCATGAGCGCCGTGGCCTGCTGCTGCCCGGCGCGTTCCTGGAGCTGGGCGAGGAAAGCGGCCTGATCGAGCAGGTCGACTGGCTGATCTACGAACAGGTGATCATTGGCCTCGCCGAAGGCGGGCACAGCTATGTATCGGTCAACGTATCACCGCGGCATTTCCGCTCTGCAGAGTTCAGCGGCCGCCTGTTCGGCCTGCTGGACGCATACGGGGCCGATCCGCAGCGGCTGCGGCTGGAAATAACCGAGGTGGCGCTGCTGGATGATGCCCCGCACACCCTGCGCATCCTGCAGGGGCTGCGCGAGCGCGGCATCCAGGTGCAGCTGGACGATTTCGGTACGGGCTTCTCCGCGCTGTCCTACCTGCACCGTTTCCCGATCAGCACGTTGAAGATCGACCAGAGTTTCATCGCTGGCCTGCATGGGCCGGAAGTGCAGAGCACGCGCGCGCTGGTCGAGGGCGTGCTGTCGCTGGCGCGCACGCTGGGCATCGAAACCATCGGCGAAGGAATCGAGACCGAGGCGCAGCGGCAGACCCTGCGCGAACTGGGTTGCGACTACGGCCAGGGCTACCTGTTGGGGCGGCCCGCCCCGTGGTCGCACGCGGCGGCCTGAGCCCACCGCGTGCGGCTGCATCAACGCAGGGCAGCGCGACGCTTCTCGTCGATCCACTTCGAGGCCTGGGCCGGCTGGTAGTTCTGCATCCACTCCAGCATCGCTTCGATGTCCGAGCCGTACCACAGGTCCTGGCGCTGGTCCGGGTGCAGGAAGCGCTCTTCCACCATGCGATCGATCATGCCGATCAGCGGGGCGTAGAAACCTTCCACATCGAGGAAGGCGCACGGCTTGTTGCCGATGCCCAGCTGGCGCCAGGTCAGCATTTCAAAGATCTCTTCCATGGTGCCGAAGCCGCCGGGCAGGGCGACGAAGCCGTCAGCAAGATCGAACATGCGCGACTTGCGCTCATGCATCGAACCGACGATCTCCAGTTCGGTCAGGCCGCGGTGGGCCACTTCCCAGTCGGCCAGCTGGCGCGGGATCACGCCGGTCACCTCGCCGCCAGCGGCGAGCACGGCATTGGCCACGGTTCCCATCAGGCCGACGTTGCCGCCGCCATACACCAGGCGCAGGCCGTCGCGGGCAATGCGGTCGCCCAGGGCAATGGCGCGTTCGGTGTAGGCCGGCTTGCTGCCAGCGTTGGAACCACAGTACACACAGATCGATTTCATGGATCTTCCTGTCTCTTGGCCGGAAACGAAAACGCCCCGTCGCCAACCGCAGGGCGGTCGGGGACGGGGTGTCCTTGGATTATGAGCCCTTCTGTAGAGCCGAGCCATGCTCGGCTGCTCTTCGTTCAGATCGCGGCAAAGGCCGAGTCGAGCATGGCTCGACTCTACAAACGCCAAGCAGGCTTACGCGGCAGCGGCCTGTTCGCGGCGCGGGCCTTCACGCAGGGCACGGCCGACCATCCCCACCAGCAGGTCCAGCTCCTCGCTGTCCATGCCGAAGTGCGGGGTGAAGCGCAGCGAGTTCTCGCCACCGTGGATCACGTTGATGCCGTGCTGGCGCAGCCATTCTTCGGTGGAATTGGCGCCGTAGCACTTGAACTGCGGCGCCAGCTCGCAGGAGAACAGCAGGCCGGTACCCTGCACCTTGGTGATCAGGCCGCCCAGCTCGTTCTTCAGCTGCTCCAGCTTGCGTACGGCTTCGGCGCCACGTTCGGCAATGTTGGCGCGCACCTGTGGGGTCAGCTGGGCCAGGGTGGCGCAGGCCACGTCCAGCGCACGCGGGTTGCTGGTCATGGTGTTGCCGTAGATGCCCTTGCGGTACAGCTGCGCGGCATGCTCGGTCACCGCCAGCACCGACAGCGGGTACTGCGCGGCGTTCAGCGCCTTCGAATAGGTTTCCATGTCCGGCGGGTCCAAGCCTTCGAAGCCCGGGTAATCGACCACCGAGAGCACGCCATGCGCGCGCAGGCCGGCCTGGATCGAGTCGAGCAGCAGCAGGCTGCCATGCGCACGGGTCAGTTCGCGGGCCACGGCGTAGAACGACGGCGGCACCGAGCGGCCCGGGTCGCCTTCGCCCATCACCGGCTCCAGGAACACCGCCTCGATGAACCACTGGTTGCGTGCGGCGTCCTCGAACACCTTGCGCAGGCCGGCCTCATCGTACGGCGCCACGGTGATCACCGAATCCTCGCCACGGTAGCTGGCCAAGTGCTGCATGTAGCTCTTGCGGCTGGAATCGGAATACAGGGCAGGGCGGTCGGTACGGCCATGGAAGCTGCCCTTGACCACCACGCGCTTGATCGCAGCGCCAGCGTGGCGCGCACCCGGGTCGGTCTGCAGCTTGGCGTTGACGTCGGCGATGCGCGCGGCCAGGCCGACCGCTTCGGAGCCGGAATTCAGGCACATGAAACGGGCGAATGGGCAGCCGCCACGGCGATGGCCGATCTCGGCGCGCAGGGCGGTGATGAAGCGCTGCTGCGACAGGCTGGGGGTCATGATGTTGGCCATCACCTGCGGGCGGGCCATTGCCTCCAACACGGCGTCCGGGGTGTGCCCGAAGCCGAGCATGCCGTAGCCGCCAGCGTCGTACAGCACGGCGCCCTTCAGGGTGACCACCCACGGGCCGCGCGCAGCCAGTGCCACGTACGGGGTCACCGCGTCATCGGCGTAGAAGTTGACGAAACCATCCTGCATCGCGTCGATCTGCGCCTGTTCGTCCTGCGCCAGCAGCGGCCCCAGGTCGGCCTGCACGCGCGCGAATTCCTCGGCGGCGGCGTCCACCGCGGCGATCAGCTGCGGGTGGTTGGCGGACAGGGCGGTCAGCGTGGCGTCGTCCAGGCCGGAGGTGAGGCGGGTGCCGGGCTGGGCGCGCAGGGGGGCGAGGCGTTCGATGAAGCTCATTGCAGATCTCCTGAAACGATGGGTCGCACGGGCCTTCAAATGCAAAACGCGCGTCATCACGCGCGCTTGGGGGCAGGCTCGTGCAGCGGACTTCCAACTCGATGCTAGCACTTGTTTTTTTGCGCGATAACCCCGCAGAAACCTGCTGCATAGCAGCATTTTGCGCGACGTTCGCCGCGAAGCGCGCCGGCTCGCAGACGCTGGACGTACAATGCGCGCCATTGTCGACCTGTTGCCGCCCACTGCCTTGAAGAAGTCCGATTTCCACTACGACCTGCCGGCTGAACTGATCGCGCAGGCTCCCCTGGCCGAACGCTCCGCCAGCCGCCTGCTGCTGGTACCGCCGGCACCTGCCGTCTTCACCGACCTGCAGGTGCGTGACCTGCCGTCGCTGCTGCAGCCGGGCGACCTGCTGGTGTTCAACGACACCCGGGTGATTCCGGCGCGCCTGTTCGGGCAGAAGGCCAGCGGCGGCCGCGTGGAGATCCTGATCGAGCGCCTGCTCGGCGGTCAGCAGGCGCGTGCGCAGGTCGGCGCCAGCAAGTCGCCGAAGGCCGGCAGTCGCATCGCGCTGGATGCCGGTGGCGAAGCCGAGGTGCTGGGCCGCGATGGCGAGTTCTACGTGCTGCAGTTCCATGTGCCGGAGTCGCTGGAGCAGTGGCTGCTGCATGCCGGCCGCCTGCCGTTGCCGCCCTACATCCAGCGCGAGCCGGGCGTGGACGACCGCGAGCGGTACCAGACCGTGTTCGCGCGCGAGGTAGGCGCGGTGGCGGCACCGACCGCCGGCCTGCATTTCGACGAACCGCTGCTGGCCGCGCTGAAGGAGAAGGGCGTGGACTTCGGCCATGTCACCCTGCACGTGGGGGCGGGCACCTTCCAGCCGGTGCGCGCCGATGACCTGAAGGACCACGTGATGCACCGCGAGTGGCTGAACGTCGGCGCCGAACTGGTGCAGCAGGTGCGGCGCACGCGCGCCGCCGGCGGCCGGGTGATCGGCGTCGGCACCACCGTGGTACGCGCGCTGGAAAGCGCGATGCGCGATGGCGAGCTGCTGCCGTTTGCCGGTGAAACGCAGATCTTCATCACCCCGGGCTACCGCATCCGCAGCGTCGACGCGATGGTGACCAACTTCCACCTGCCGGAAAGCACGCTGCTGATGATGATCTCCGCGTTTGCCGGCAAAGAACGCGTGTTCGAGGCCTACCGGCACGCGATCGAGCAGCGCTACCGCTTCTTCAGCTACGGCGACGCGATGCTGCTGTTCCCGCAGGCGGGGGTAGGGCGCTGACCTCTGCCTGCTTGTGGTGGGTGCGCACCGTTGGTGCGCACTTGCAGGTGCCTGGAGACCAGGAAAGCCACGCAAGGCGTGGCTCTACTGCCCAGGTAGATCCACACCATGCGTGATGAATCCGGTAGCCCCGGCCATCCCGGGCAAACCGCTCCGCCGGGCATGGCCCGGCGCTACCGGAGCAGGGAGGGCGGTTTTGGGAGACAATGGGCAACTATTTGCCCGAATGACCGCTCCATGTCCCGATTGCAGTTCCAGCTCCAGACCCGCGACGGCCGTGCCCGCCGTGGCCGCCTGACCTTCCCGCGTGGCACGGTGGAAACGCCGGCCTTCATGCCGGTGGGGACCTATGGCTCGGTCAAGGGCATCCTGCCGGACCAGGTGCGGGCGCTGGGCGCCGAGATCATCCTCGGCAACACCTTCCACCTGTACCTGCGCCCGGGCCTGGACATCATCGCCGACCACGGCGGCCTGCACGGCTTCTGCCGCTGGGATGGCCCGATCCTGACCGATTCGGGTGGTTTCCAGGTGTTCTCGCTGGCCCACCGCCGCAAGATCACCGAGCAGGGCGTGACCTTCGCCTCGCCCACCGATGGTGCCCGCGTGTTCCTGGGCCCGGAAGAGAGCATGAAGATCCAGAAGGTGCTCGATTCGGACGTGGTGATGATCTTCGACGAGTGCACCCCTTATCCGGCCACCGAGGATGTGGCGCGCCGCTCGATGGAGCTGAGCCTGCGCTGGGCCCAGCGCAGCCGCAACGCGCATGACGAGCTCGGCAACGACGCGGCCCTGTTCGGCATCGTCCAAGGGGGCGTGCACACCGATCTGCGCAGCCGTTCGGCCGATGCCCTGCAGGCGATCGGCTTCGACGGCTATGCCATCGGCGGCCTGGCCGTGGGCGAGCCGGAGCACGAGCGCAACGCCATGCTCGACCACCTGGACCCGGAGCTGCCAAGCGACCGTCCGCGCTATCTGATGGGTGTGGGCCGGCCGGAGGACCTGGTCGAGGGTGTCGCACGTGGCGTGGACATGTTCGACTGCGTGATGCCGACCCGCAATGCGCGCAACGGCCATTATTTCACCTCGTTCGGCACCGTCCGCATCCGTAATTCCCATTACGCGCGCGACATGGACCCGATCGAGCCGGGCTGCGGCTGCGTGGCCTGCACCGGTGGCTATACCCGTTCCTACCTGCGCCACCTGGACCGCTGCAACGAGATGCTGGCGCCGATGCTGGGCACCCTGCACAACCTGTTCTATTACGAAAAGCTCATGGCCGACATCCGTGCGGCCATCGAGGCGGGAACCTTCCTGGCCTTCCGTGAGTCTTTCTACGCGGCACGCGGGGCGGTGGCCCCGCCCCTCTAACCCGGACGCCCCCTGCCAAACGGTCCAAGGACGAACGCCCGGGGCCGTGGCATACTTCAAGGCTGACCCAGATCCGCGGTCGACACCTCGTGCCCGTGAAACGGCCGAAGCGCCGCCCAACCAAAGGACCAACGATGAACCTGCTTGCCTTCCTGATTCCCGCCGCCCACGCCCAGGCCGCCGGCGGCCAACCGCAGGGCATGGGCCTGACCACGCTGCTGTTCCCGGTCATCCTGATCGCCATCATGTACTTCCTGATGATCCGCCCGCAGATGAAGCGGCAGAAGGAGCACAAGGCCATGCTGGAGAAGATCAAGCGTGGCGATGAAGTGCTGACCAACGGCGGCATCGCCGGCATCGTCACCGACATCGGCGACAACTTCATCACCATTGAAGTGGCTGACAACGTGCGCATCCGCGTGCAGAAGGGCGCTGTCGGCAACGTGCTGCCGGCCGGTACCCTGAAGTCGGCCCAGTAAGCCACTCCCTTTCCGATGCACAACCGCGGCGCCGGGGATGGCGCCGCGCGGGACCCAAGCAATGCTCGAATTTCCACGCTGGAAGTACGTCGTCATCCTGATCGTACTGGCGCTCAGTGCGCTGTATGCGCTGCCCAACATCTACCAGAAGGACCCGGCCGTCCAGATCACCGCCAACCGTGGCGGGCAGATCGATGATGCGCTGCGCGACCGTGTGCTGGCCGACCTGAAGAAGGCCGGTATCACTCCCGTCGGCGCCGAGAAGGAAGGGGAAAGCCTGATCGTCCGCCTGCCGGACCTGAAGGCGCAGTCCGCCGCCAGCGACGCCCTGCGTGACACCGTCGGCGAGAACTACACCGTGGCCCTGAACCTGGCCTCGACCGTGCCGGACTGGCTGGCCAAACTCGGTGGCCGCCCGATGGTGCTCGGCCTGGACCTGCAGGGCGGCGTGCACTTCGTGCTGCAGGTTGACCAGAAGGCTGCCCTCGACAAGCGTCTGGACGCCTACACCGAAGACGTGCGCAGCACGCTGCGCGACGCCCGCATTCCGTACCAGTCGGTGGAACGACGTGCCGACAACAGCATCGTGGCCAACCTGAGCCCGTCCGCCGGCGACGACGCCGCGCAGCGTGCGCGCGCCGCCCTGGTGAAGGCGCAGCCGACGCTGGGCTATGACGTCAGTGGCAACCGCATCACGGTCACCGTGCCGGAGACCGAGATCACCCAGATCGCCAATGGCGCCATCGAGCAGAACATCAACACCCTGCGCAACCGTGTGAACCAGTTGGGCGTGGCCGAACCGATCATCCAGCGGCAGGGTGCAGACCGCGTGGTCGTGCAGCTGCCGGGTGTGCAGGACACCGCCGAAGCCAAGCGCATGATCGGCGCCACCGCCACCCTGGAGTACCGCGCGGTGGTCGAGGGCAATGCGCAGGACGCCATCAATTCCGGCCGCATCCCGCCGGAGGCGAAGGTGTACCAGCGTCGTGACGGCCTGGGCCCGGTGCTGCTGAACAAGCGCGTGATCGTCACCGGTGACCAGATGGTCGGCGCGCAGGCGGTGACCGATCCGAACAGTGGCTCTCCGGCCGTCAGCGTGACGCTGAACAATGTCGGCGGCCAGCGCATGTTCGACTTCACCAGCGCCAACGTGAACAAGCCGATGGCGGTGGTCTACACCGAGCGCGTGCCGACCGTGACCGTCGTCGACGGCCAGGAAGTGCGTGGCTTCAAGGTCAACGAGGAAGTGATCTCGGTGGCCAACATCAATGGTGTGTTCGGCAAGAACTTCCAGACCACCGGCCTGCAGAAGAAGGAAGCCGAGGACCTGGCCAAGCTGCTGAAGTCGGGTTCGCTGGCTGCGCCGATGGACTTCGTCGAGGAGCGCGTGGTCGGCCCGAGCCTGGGCGCCGAGAACGTCAAGAACGGCATGCGCGCGGTCGTGTTCGCATTCCTGTTCACCCTGGTGTTCTTCAGCATCTACTACCGCATGTTCGGTGTGATCACGTCGGCGGCGATGCTGTTCAACCTGCTGATCGTGGTGGCGGTGATGTCGCTGTTCGGCGCGACCATGACCCTGCCGGGCTTCGCCGGCCTGGCGTTGTCGGTCGGCCTGTCGGTGGACGCCAACGTGCTGATCAACGAGCGTATCCGAGAAGAGCTGCGTGCCGGCGTGCCGGGCAAGACCGCGATCGTGACCGGTTACGAGCGTGCTTCGGGCACCATCCTCGACGCCAACCTGACCGGCCTGATCGTCGGTGTGGCGCTGTTTGCATTCGGTACCGGTCCGCTGAAGGGCTTCGCGCTGACCATGATCATCGGTATTTTCGCCTCCATGTTCACCGCGATCACCGTGTCGCGTGCGCTGGCGACGCTGATCTACGGTCGCCGCAAGAAGCTCCAGAACGTGGCCATCTGACGGGACGACACGCACATGAAACTGTTTCCGCTGCACATCCTCCCGAACGACACCAAGATCGACTTCATGCGCTGGCGCCATGTCGCCATGGCAGTCACCATCGTGGTGTTCCTGGCCTCGGTCGCCATCATCGGCATCAAGGGCTTCAACTACGCACTGGACTTCACCGGCGGCACCCTGATCGAAGCCCGCTTCGACAAGGCGGTGGACGTCGAGCAGGTCCGTACCAAGCTGGAGCAGAACGGCTTCGACGGTGCCCAGGTGCAGAGCGTCGGTGGCAACACCGATCTGCTCATCCGCCTGGCGCCGCACGGCGAGCATGCGCCGGGTACCGGTGATGCCGCTGCCGAGGACAAGGCCACTGCCGCTGCCGTGGTGAAGGCACTGTCCACGGCTGACAACCAGGCCACCGTGCTGCGCAACGAGTTCGTCGGCCCGCAGATCGGCAAGGACCTGGCGATGAATGGCCTGTACGCCACCATCTTCATGCTGGCCGGCTTCCTGATCTACATCGCGGTGCGCTTCGAATGGAAGTTCGCGGTCACCGCCAGCATCGTGGCGATGTTCGACCTGATCGTGACGGTGGCTTACGTGTCCTTGCTGGGCCGTGAGTTCGACCTGACCGTGCTGGCCGGCCTGCTCTCGGTGATGGGCTTTGCGATCAACGACATCATCGTGGTCTTCGACCGCGTCCGCGAGAACTTCCGCAGCCTGCGCGTGGACTCGATGGAAGTGCTGAACCGCTCGATCAACCAGACGCTGTCGCGTACGGTGATCACCGCGGTGATGTTCTTCCTGTCCGCGCTGGCCCTGTACCTGTACGGTGGCAGCTCGATGGAAGGCCTGGCCGAGACGCACATGATCGGTGCAGTGATCGTGGTGCTGTCCTCGATCCTGGTGGCGGTGCCGATGCTGACGATCGGTTTCCTGCGCGTCAGCAAGCAGGACCTGCTGCCGAAGGCGAAGGACGTCGAGGCCCTGGCCCGTCGTCCGTAAGCGTCCCGCTGCACGCAACACGCAGAGAACCCCGCGCAAGCGGGGTTTTTTGTTGGCAGGGCTTGCAGCCCTGCACCTGCAGAGGCAACAGCAACAGCAACAGCAACAGCGGGCATTCCGTGGATTGGTGGGGCGGTGTCGGAGTGCGGGGGCGCCGCAAGTACGTCCCTGTAGGCTTGGCAGCCGCTTGCTCGTGCGCGCAGTCCTGCGCGCACGGCAAGACCGGGGTTGGGCGTCCTGCCCAACCCGCCCGAGGCATGCCTCGGGCCCATGCGGCTGACACCCCGCACTCCGACACCGCCCCGCCTCTGACAGATCCCCACGGCTGTGGGTAGGTGTCGACCTTGGTCGACACATTTGTCAGATATCGAAACAATTCTGGGGTCAGATCCGTTTTCCTTCGAAAAACGGATCTGACCCCAAGAGCTGTTCCGACAGATCGCGGAAGACAGTCAAAGGCGGGGTGGGTCCGGTTGCGGGGGTGTCCGCGGCATGGATGCCGCGGCCAAGCCCCCATGGACGGGTTAACGGCGTCCCCCGCAACCGGACCCACCCCGCCAACCCACAGGAACCCAGCTTCTGCCGTTGACGTTGCCTCTGCGGGTGCAGGGTGCAACCCTGCAAAACAAACACCACCCTACGGCAGCGTCGGTTGTGCATTCGGCCCCCGCACACTACGATCCTGCGGTTCGCGCGCACAGGCGCGCGCCCGTATTCCTGCTGAGCGCCCCGTGCGCCGCATCTGCCAACCCGAGGTATCCATGGTCATCAAACCGCGTGTCCGCGGCTTCATCTGCGTCACTACCCACCCGACTGGCTGCGAAACCGCGGTCAAGCAGCAGATCGACTACATCCGCGCCCGCCCGCCGATCCAGAACGGCCCCAAGCGCGTGCTGGTGATCGGCGCCTCCACCGGCTACGGCCTGGCCGCACGCATTACCGCCGCGTTCGGCAGTGGCGCGGCAACGCTGGGCATCTTCTTCGAACGCCCGGGCAGTGAATCCAAGCCGGGTACCGCCGGCTGGTACAACTCGGCCGCGTTCCACAAGTACGCCGACGAAGCCGGCCTGTATGCCAAGAGCATCAACGGCGATGCCTTCTCCGATGAGGTGAAGGCGAAAACCATCGAGATGATCAAGGCCGATCTCGGCCAGGTCGACCAGGTCGTGTACAGCCTGGCTGCACCGCGCCGCAAGCACCCCAAGACCGGCGAGATCATCAGCTCCACGCTGAAGCCGATCGGCGAGCCGATCACCCTGCGTGGCCTGGATACCGACAAGGAAGTGATCACCGAGACCACTCTGCAGCCTGCCACGCCGGAAGAGATCGCCGGCACCGTTGCGGTGATGGGTGGCGAAGACTGGCAGATGTGGATCGACGCGCTGGCCGATGCCGGCGTGCTGGCCAACGGCTGCACCACCACGGCCTTCACCTACGTGGGCGAAGAGATCACCCAGGCGATTTACTGGAACGGCTCGATCGGCGCCGCCAAGAAGGACCTGGACACCAAGGTGCTGGGCCTGCGCGAGAAGCTGGCGAAAATCGGCGGCGACGCGCGCGTGTCGGTGCTGAAGGCCGTGGTGACCCAGGCCAGCTCGGCCATTCCGACCATGCCGCTGTACCTGTCGCTGCTGTTCAAGGTGATGAAGGAAAAGGGTACTCACGAAGGCTGCATCGAGCAGCTCGACGTGCTGTACGACATCCTTTACGGCGGCAGGGCCGATGGCACGGCGGTCGACCGCCTGCGCCACGATCTCGTCGATGGCGATGGCCACACCGTTGCGCTGGTCGACGAGGAAGGCCGCCTGCGTGCCGACTACAAGGAAATGGCGGCGGACGTGCAGGGCAAGGTGGTCGCGCTGTGGCCGCAGGTGACCAACGAGAACCTGTACGAAATCAGCGACCTGGCCGGTTACAAGGCCGACTTCCTGCGCCTGTTCGGTTTTGGCGTGGAGGGCGTCGACTACGAGGCCGACGTCAATCCGGACGTGAAGATCGACAACCTGGTCGACATGACCTGATCAACGAAAAGGCCGGCGAAAGCCGGCCTTCTCTTTGTGTAGAGCCGAGCCATGCTCGGCTGCTCTTCGCTTGAGTCCCGCAGCCGAGCATGGCTCGGCTCTACAGAGAGGCATCACCCGAATTCGAACCCCATCTCCGGCAACGCCGGGCCGACGAAATCGCCCTGCACGTAATCCACGCCGGCACTGAACAGCAGGGTCATCGAATTGGCGTCGCTGACGAACTCGGCGATGGTGCGGATACCGGCCTCCTGCGCGCGTGCGGTAATCTGGCTGATGCGGTCGATGTTCTCGCGGGTGGCCGCCAGATCGCTGGTGAAACCGCGGTCCAGCTTGAGGAACTGCGGCTGGAAGTGGGCGAGCAGCTGGAACGAATCCAGTCCGGAACCGAACTGTTCCAGGCCGATGCGGCAGCCCAGGGGCGCCACTTCAGCAAGGAACTGCTGCGCACTGCGCAGGTGGGTGAACACCTTGGCTTCCGGCGCATGCAGCCACAGCCGTTCGCCGGGTACACCCTGCGCCTGCAGCTCGCGGCGCAGGGTGGCGATCATCTGCGGGTCATCGAACGATTCCGGCGTGACCTTCACCAGCACCTGGGTGGCATGACCCGCACGCGCGCGTTCACCCAGCACCGCGATCGCCTGCGAGACCACCCAGCGGTTGATGTCGGCCAGCAGCCCGTGTTCTTCGGCGATGCCCAGGAACGCGGTCGGGCTCAGCAGTTCGCCATTGTGTTCCAGGCGCAGGTAGGCCTCGTAAAGCTCCAGTGGCTCGCCCTGCAGGTTCAGCACCGGCTGGTAGTGCAGCTGGAAGCCGTCGCCAGCCAGCGCCTCGCGGATGCGGGCGACCCAGCGCAGCACGCGCTCTTCCTCGACCCGGTCGGCGGCGGCCGGGTCGAAGATGCGGCAGGTGTTGCCCAGTTCGGCGGCGGCCTGCGTGCATTCGCTCGCGCGTGCCAGCACCTGGCCGATGCTGGCGATCTTCTCGCCCACCTGCACGCCACCGATGCTGACCGTTACCGTGGCCGAACGCGCGCCGATGCTGAAGACGTGTGCGGCGTAGGCTTCGCGGATGCGCTCGGCCAGCGCCACGGTCTGCGCGTAGGGCCCGGCCTGCAACACGGCGAAATTGTGTTCGCCGAAGCGGGCCAGTTGCGCGTCCGCGCCAACTACTTCGGCCAGCAGGGCGGCGAGGGCGCCGATCAGCGTATCGGCCGAGGCCAGGCCGATGTCCGGCAGCAGGCGCGCATAGTGGTCCGGCTCGATCAGCAGCAGTCCGAACTGGCCCTCGCTGCGCCCGGCCTGGGCCACTGCGCTTTCCAACTGCAGCATGAAGGTCGGTCGGTTGAGCAGGCCGGTCACCTGGTCACGCTGGCGCAGGTCCTCGACCTCGCGTGCCAACTCGGGATCGAACTCCATGCGGCGGCGGAGCACCACCTGCAGGCAGGATTCGCCCTCGTAGGTGGCGGCGGTGAATTCCATCGTCGCCGGGAACGCACTGCCATCCTGGTGGCGCGCGTCGAGCTGGTACTGCGGCGGCGGCGCTTCGCCGCGGCTGAGGCCCTTCAGCAGCTGCTTGAAGCCTTCCACGTGCTGCGCGGCAACCATGTCCAGCAGCGAGATGCCTTCGATATCGTCGAAATGCTCGTAACCGAACATCTCCAGGTAAGCGTCGTTGGCACGGATGTGCATGCCTTCATGCACGTAGGCGATGGGATCGCGCGAGGAGGCAATCAGCGCATCGCAGCGGCGCTCGGTCTCACGCATCTGCGCCTCGATGCGGCGCAGGCCACGCCGTGCCTGCAGGTCCACCCACTGGTCACGGACCACGGCCAGCAGGTGCTCGGAACGCTGGCGCAGGGCGAGGGCACGGATGCCATGGCTGCTGGCCTGTACCAGTTCGTCTTCGTCGATGCGCTCGGCCAGCAGTACCAGCGGAATATCCTTGCCGCTGGCGGCAATATGCTGGGCCACCAGCGGCAGCGGAATGCCCTGCGAAGGCGAGGCCAGCACCAGGTCGATGGCCTGGCTGGCCAGCACCTGGGCCAGCTCGGCAGCATCCTGCGGGCGCCACGGACGCACCGCGATGCCGCTGTTGCGCAGGGTGCTGACGATGGCTTCGGCATTCTCGCCGCTGTCATCGACGATCAGCAGGCGGATGGTGATGTCGTTCGCGTTCTGCATGCACTGCTCCCCAATCTGCAAATCTAGATACACGATGCGCGCCGAACCGTCCATGCGCGCACCCCTTGCGCGCAACGAACGGCGATGTGGTTCACACCACGCCACCGGCCGCGTGGCCGCTGGCCCAGGCCCACTGGAAGTTGTAGCCGCCCAGCCAGCCGGTCACATCCAGCACCTCGCCGACGAAATGCAGGCCGGGTACGCGCTTGGATTCCATTGTCGAGGACGACACCTCGGCGGTATCCACGCCGCCCAGGGTGACTTCGGCGGTGCGATAGCCCTCGGTGCCGCTGGCCACCAGCGGGAACGCGCCCAGCAGCTGCGCGGCCTGGCGCAGCACCGGCTCGTCCAGCTGACGCACCGGGCGGTCCGGCAGCCAGTGCTCGCACAGGCGCTGCGCCAGCCGCTTGGGCATCACGTCGCCCAGCACGGTGCGCAGCTCGGCGGCGGGCCGCTCGCGCTTCATCTGGCGCAGCCACTCGCCCGCATCCTGGCCCGGCAACAGGTCCAGCTCCAGCGCATCGCCGGGCTGCCAGAACGACGAAATCTGCAGGATGGCCGGGCCGCTCACGCCGCGGTGGGTCAGCAGCATGAAGTTCTGGAAACTCTTTCCGTTGCAGCGCGCCTCGACCGGCAGTGCGACGCCGCTGAGGTCGGCCAGCCGCTCCTGGTGCTTGCCGCTCAGCGTCAGCGGGACCAGCCCGGCGCGGGTCGGCAGCACCTGGTGGCCGAACTGGCGGGCAATTTCGTAGCCGAAGCCGGTGGCGCCCATGCTCGGAATCGACAGGCCGCCGGTGGCAACCACCAGCGAGGCGCAATGGAACAGGCCCTGCGTGGTGTGCACGCGGAAACCATCGCTGCCGTGCTCGATGCGCTGCACGCTGCATTCGGTGCGGATCTGGGCACCGGCCGCCTGGCATTCGTCCACCAGCATCTTCACGATCTGCTTGGACGAGATGTCGCAGAACAGCTGGCCCAGTTCCTTTTCGTGATAGGCGATGCCGTGCTTGCTGACCAGCTCGATGAAGTGCCAGGGCGTGTAGCGCGCCAGCGCGGACTTGCAGAAGTGCGGGTTGGCCGACAGGAAGTTGGCCGGGGTGGTGCCGGTGTTGGTGAAGTTGCAGCGGCCGCCGCCGGACATCAGGATCTTCTTGCCGACCTTGTTGGCATGGTCGATCACCTGCACCTGGCGGCCGCGCTGGCCAGCCGTGATCGCGGTCATCAGCCCGGCCGCGCCGGCGCCGATGACCACCACGTCGCAACGGATCGTGCTCATGCCTTGGCGCGCTTGCGCCAGTTCGGGATCACGTCGAGCTGCATCTGATCGTTGAGCAGCTGCACTTCACCGTCCTGGATCAGCACGCTCCAGCGCATCGCGCGCTGGATCTGCTGGCCCCACAGTTCGACGAAGGCACCATCGAGGTCAACCACCGACAGGTTGTCGAAGCGCGCCAGGCCCTTGCCCTGCTTGCCCCACCAGATTTCCGAGGCGTTGCCGCCGTAATTGACCACCTGCACCTGTCGGCTGCGGTTGCTGGCCTTGCGGATGCGGGTTTCGTCGGGATGGCCCAGGTCGATCCATTGCAGGATGTCGCCGGTGTAGTCGTGTTCCCACAGGTCCGGCTCATCGTCGGTACTCAGGCCGCGGCCGAATTCCAGGCGGTCGCCGGCGTTCAGCGCGAAGGCGAGCAGGCGCACCATCAATCGTTCGTCGGTCTCGGACGGGTGCTGGGCCAGGGTCAGGTTGTGGGTCGCGTAGTAGCCGCGATCCATGTCGCTGATCTGCAGTTCGGCCTTGCGGATGGTGGCGGTAAGAGCCATGGGGGATCCGTGGACTAAAGACGTCAATGATAGAGGTTTGCTCCAAGGGTGTCCGTTGCCGGGCTGTCTGCGGGACGTCAACGTGGCACGCTTGCACGCTTTCCAGCCGCGGAAGTGGATGCGATGACCCTGCCCAGCCGCCTGCAGCTGCCACCCGGCCACTGGCCCAGCCTGCTTGATGGCCTGTGCGCACGGTTCCCGCGCATCGACCGTGCGCAATGGCAGGACCGGTTCGCGCGTGGCCGCGTGCAGGATGTGCAGGGCAGGGCGCTGTCGCCGGACATGCCCTGGCAGGTGGGGCTGGAGATCCGGTACTTCCGCGAAGTGGCCGACGAACCGGTGATTCCCTTCGCCGAAACCCTCCTGCATCTGGATGAGCACCTGCTGGTGGCCGACAAGCCGCACTTCCTGCCGGTGGCGCCAGCCGGCAGCTACGTGCGCGAAACCCTGCTGGCGCGCCTGGTCGCCCGCACCGGCAACACGGATCTGGTACCACTGCACCGCCTGGACCGGCTCACGGCGGGGCTGGTGTTGTTTTCGACCCAGCCGGCGACACGCGATGCCTATCAGCGCTTGTTCCGCGAGCGCCGCATTGAAAAGACCTACGAGGCGCTGGCACCGGCGCTGCCTGGGCTGGCGTTCCCGCTGCTGCGGCACAGCCGGCTGGCGCCAGACGAGCCGTTCTTCCGCATGGCTGAAGTGCCGGGCGAGCCCAATGCGCGCAGCCGGGTCGAACTGGTCGAAGCCGAGGGGGCGATCTGGCGCTACCGGCTGCTGCCGGAAACCGGCCGCAAGCACCAGCTGCGGGTGCACATGGCGATGCTGGGTGGGCCCATCGTGGGCGACGACCTGTATCCGCAGCTCAGAGTGCGCCCGGAGGGGGCGGACGAGCCGCCCCTGCAGCTGCTGGCGCAGGGCTTGGCCTTCAATGATCCGTTGAGCGGGGAGCGACGGCGCTTCCGCAGCCAGCACCGCTTGGTGCTGCCGGGTCAGGGCGACTAGGCCCGTTCAGCGGGCCGGTCGCCGCGCCAGCCAGCGGTCCAGCTCGGCGGCGAACAGCTGCCGGTCGCGCGGGCCCAGCGGCGGCGGGCCGCCGGTCTGCACCCCGGCGCCGCGCAGTTCCTCCATGAAATTGCGCATCGACAGCCGCTCGGCCATGTTGTTCGGGGTGTACAGCTGGCCGCGCGGGTTCAGCGCTACGGCCTTCTTCTCCAGCACCAGTGCGGCCAGCGGGATGTCCTGGGTGACCACCAGGTCACCGGGGGCCACCCGTTCGACGATGGCACTGTCGGCCACGTCGAGGCCCTGCGGCACCTGGATCGAGCGCAACCAGCGCGAGGGCGGGGTGCGGATCCACTGGTTGGCGACCAGGGTCAGTTCGATCCCGACCCGTTCAGCGGCCCGGAACAGGATGTCGCGAATGACGGCGGGGCAGGCGTCCGCGTCCACCCAGATACGGGGGAGGGCCAGTTCAGCTTGGGTTTCAGCTTCAGTCATTTACCCAGTGTAGGGTAGGAAAATCCTGAATGGGGGCTCAGGGTTAGCCTCGACCGGCTGCCAACCCTTGCCACGTCTAGCGGGCGGGGCCAGCCCATGAACGCCCCGGCTATCGCTTTTTGCAGAAAACACGCGTATCGTTGGCCCCACTGTGTTTGCTAGGGTCACCGTGAATCGTGGCCTGGTGCAGTTGATCTCACGATCCGCTCATCGATCCGCTTTACCAACGCCTGCAACTCAGTCTCGGCCCCGATACCCGGTGGCTGCGATTTTTTCAACATGTGTTTCAGGAGTTAGTCAAATGTCTGATCGTCAGACCGGCACCGTCAAGTGGTTCAACGACGCCAAGGGCTTCGGCTTCATCACCCCGGAAAGCGGCCCGGACCTGTTTGTGCACTTCCGTGCCATCCAGGGCACCGGCTTCAAGACCCTGCAGGAAGGCCAGAAGGTTACCTTCATCGCCGTCCAGGGTCAGAAGGGTATGCAGGCTGACCAGGTGCAGGCGGTCTAATCCGTCTGCTGCCGTTTGGTAGCCAGAACGCCGGAAGCGAAAGCTTCCGGCGTTTTTTTTTTGCCCGCTGTTCTGTAACGTCGAGCATGGCTCGACTCTACAAAAGGCATGCAGCCGGGCGCGCTAACATCGGGCGACTCCTTCCGTCGCGGAACCACCCATGCGCATCGTCCACCACCTTGAAAACTCCCGTTCCCTGCGCGTGCTGTGGATGCTGGAGGAGCTCGGGCTGGACTACGAACTGCGCCGCTATCCGCGTGATCCGAAGACGCTGCTGGCGCCGCCGGAGCTGCGCAACGTGCATCCGCTGGGCAAGTCGCCGGTGCTGCAGGATGGCGAGCTGGTACTGGCCGAGTCCGGCGCGATCCTCGACTACCTCGCTGACCGCTACGACACGCAGCGCCAGCTGTCGCCGTCACCGATGCCGGCCGATGGTGCCGAGCGCATCGCCTACCGTTACTGGCTGCACTACGCCGAAGGCTCAGCGATGCCGCCGCTGCTGTTGACCCTGGTGATGGGCCGCATCCGCAACGCGCCGATGCCGTTCTTCGCCCGCCCGATCGCGCGCAGCGTTGCCGACAAGGCCGAGCGCGGCTTCATTGGTCCGCAGCGGCGCCTGCACCTGGACTGGATGGAGCGCCGCCTGGCCGAAAGCCCCTGGTTCGCGGGTGATCGGTTCAGCGCAGCCGACATCCAGATGAGCTTTCCGATCCAGGCTGCGGCCGCGCGCGGCGGTGGCCTCGACGACAAGCCGGCGCTGCGCGGCTTTCTCAAGCGCATTGGCGAGCGCCCGGCCTACCAGCGCGCCGAGGCCCACGGTGGACATCTGCAGGCGCTGAGCGGCAATTGAGGCCGTCGGCCGTCGCCCCCATCTTCAACTCCATGGATAACGACAGCCCCCGTTTCGACAATCGCCTGCTGAATGCCCTGCCGGGTGACCCAGAGTCCGGCCCGCGCAGGCGTGAAGTGCTGGGCGCCGCCTGGTCGCCGGTGATGCCGACGCCCGTGGCGGCGCCCACGCTGTTGGCCTGGTCGCCGGAGGTGGCGGCGATGCTCGGCTTCGATGCCGATGAAGTGGAGAGCGATGGCTTCGCCGATGTGTTCGGTGGCAATGCGCTGTACCCCGGCATGCAGCCGTGGGCGGCCAATTATGGCGGGCATCAGTTCGGCCACTGGGCGGGGCAGCTGGGTGATGGCCGCGCGATCTCGCTGGGCGAACTGGTCGCACCCGATGGGTGTCATTGGGAGCTGCAGCTGAAGGGTGCCGGCCCCACCCCGTATTCGCGGGGTGCCGATGGCCGCGCGGTGCTGCGCTCGTCCATCCGCGAATTCCTGTGCAGCGAGGCGATGCATCACCTGGGCGTGCCGACCACGCGCGCGTTGTCGCTGGTCGGCACCGGCGAAGACGTGGTGCGTGACATGTTCTACGACGGTCATCCCCGCGCCGAACCCGGCGCCATCGTGTGCCGTGTATCGCCGTCGTTCCTGCGCTTCGGCTCATTCGAACTGCCGGCCTCGCGTGGTGAAACTGGCTTGTTGCGGCAGCTGGTCGACGCGTGCATCGCCCGCGACTTTCCGGAGCTCGAAGGGCAGGGCGAGCCGCTGTACGGTGACTGGTTCGCGCAGATCGCGGTGCGCACTGCCGAGATGATCGCGCACTGGATGCGCGTCGGCTTCGTGCATGGCGTGATGAACACCGACAACCTGTCCGTGCTAGGCCTGACGCTGGATTACGGTCCCTATGGATGGGTCGAGGACTTCGATCCGGACTGGACGCCGAACACCACCGATGCCCAAGGCCGGCGCTATCGTTTCGGCACCCAACCGCAGGTGGCGTACTGGAACCTGAGCCGACTGGCGCAGGCGTTGTCGCCATTGTTTGCCGATGTCGAACCGTTGCAAGCGGGACTGGCGGCGTACCAGTCCACGTTCGTTGCCTGCACCCGTCGCGATGCAGCGGCCAAGCTCGGCCTGGCAGCGGCGGATGATGAGGACCTGCAGCTCTACCTGCGCTGGCAGCAGCTGATGCAGGAGGGCAGCATGGACATGACGCTGGCCTGGCGCGCGCTGATGCGCGTTGATCCAACGTCGCCCGATGTGGGCGTGCTTGACGCGGTGTACTACGACGAGGCGCGCCAGCAGTCGGTGCAGGCACCGCTGCAGCAGTGGTTGCAGGACTACGCGGCGCGACTGCGCGTGGATCCGCTGTCGGCCAGCGAGCGCACGGCGAAAATGGCCGCGGCCAATCCGCTGTACGTGCTACGCAACTGGCTGGCCCAGGAGGCCATCGATCGCGCCGAGCAGGGCGACCTGGGCGGTGTTCACGCATTGCAGGACGTACTGCGTGACCCGTATACCGAACGCGCCGGGCTGGAGCACTTTGCCGGCAAGCGTCCGGCGTGGGCCGACAACCGCGCCGGCTGCTCGATGCTGTCCTGCAGTTCGTAGGGGTTTCTCTGCAGGGCTTGCAGCCCTGCACCCTCAGAGTCAACGTCAACGTCAAAACCCAGTGCGGCATTCCGTGGGATGGCGGGGTGGGTCCGGTTCACGGCGTCCCCGCGAATCCACAGTGCCCCGCTATCCCACAGAACGCCGCCTTTGACGTTGCTTCGGCTCGTAGCTGGTACAGGGCGGCGGCCCTGCCGAACCTCCCCTACAACGATGGTATCACCCATTCAGTGCGATATTCGCACGCGCAGTCGATTACCGCACTTGAATGGTGCAGTGCGATAAACCTAATTTCACTCCACAGTTTCGTAGCAGTCCAAGCGATCCACCCCTGGCGGGGCGAGGGCAGCAGCCGGTCCGGTGCTGAAGCCAGGTGCAGGGGAAGGCCGCAGGATTTCCCTTCACCTGTGCGGAGTGTTCGCATGTCCCGTTGTCTGTCCGTTGTTGCCCTGTCCCTGCTTGCCGTGTTGCCGACGCTGGCGCTGGCTTACCAGGCCGAGCCGCCGCGCGCGCCGCTGCAAGTGCTTCGCGTGGATCGCTATACCGACGACGCCAACGCCGGTTCGCTGCGCTGGGCGATCACCACCGCCAATGCCGCTCCGGGCCGCTACCGCATCGAGATTGACGCCGTCGGCGTTGCGCCCTACGTCATCAGGCCGGCCTCGCCGCTGCCGGAGATCAAGGGGCCGGTGCAGATCATCGGTACGTCCTGGGCGCGCGATGGCCAGTACATCGCCATCGATGGCTCGGCCTACGTCACCGGTACCGGTACCGATGCCTGCCCGGGCGCCGAGCCGGGGCAGTCCGGCACCAATGTGCGCACCACCACGCTGCCGGGCCTGGTCCTGCGCGATACGCAGGGCGTGGAGCTGGTCGGCCTGGAGATCCGCAACTTCTGCATCGGCGTGCTGGTCAACCGTTCCAGTCACAACGAGATCCATGACAACCGCATCGTCGCCAACAAGGGCGGTGCCGGCATCATGCTCACCGGCGACGATGGCAAGGGCCAGTCCACCGCCACCACTACCATGCACAACCGTATCGTGCGCAACGAATTCCTCGACAACGGCGACGGCCTGGAGCTGACCCGTGGCGCGGCCTGGAACCTGGTGGCCGACAACCTGTTCCAGTCCACCCCCGCCAATCCGGAACCCTCGCAGGGCATCGAGATCCTGTGGGGCAACGACAACAGCGTGGTCCGCAACCGCTTCGTCGATTATTCCGATGGCCTGCAGATCAACTGGGGCAACCGCAACTACATCGCTGCCAACACCTTCACCGGCAATTCGATCGGGCTCAGCATCACCGGCAGCGGCAACGTGGTCGATGGCAACACCATCACCGGCAACGGCATCGGGATTGGTGTGCGCCCGCAGCCGGTCAGCGCGCCGAACCGCTTCACTGCCAACCGCATCTACGGCAACGGCCTGCTGATCGAGCGCTGCGAAGCCGGCGGCGCCTGCATGAAGGGCCAGCCGCGCGGTGCCATCGTGTTCGGTGTGCCGGGCCTGGAGCACGCCAGCTTCGTCGGCTCGCGCGGCCGTGGCGTCGACAACGATCCGTCCAAGCGTGCGCACATCTGCACCGCTGCCGGCCAGGCCGACTGCCAGCCGCTGCCGAACCTCGGCCAGGCCGCGCCGCAGCTGACCGCCGTGCAGGGCAAGGGCGCGCAGCGCCAGCTCAACGGTCGTTTCAAGGGTGTGCCGGATTCCCACTACCAGGTGGAAGTGTTCGGCAACCGCGCCACCAACGGCCGCGAGGCCGAGTGGGTGCTGGGCAGCGTCGAAGCCCGCACCGATGCGCAGGGGCAGGGCAGCTTCACCTTCCCGCTCGGTACCGGGGCAGATGCTGCCGCTGCCGGCAGCCTGACCGCTACCGTCACCTCGGCGCAGGGCGCCACCTCCCCCCTGAGCGCGCCGCTGTCGCTGCGCTGATCACCTCCACGAGACCGCGATCATGAATCCTGCGAAATCCCCGTCACTGGGCCTGTCCCTGGGCATCCTGGCCACCGCGCTGCTGCCGGCCCTGGCCAGCGCGCAGTCCAGCAACCGCTATGAAGGCAAGACGCTCACCGGCGACTGGGGCGGCACCCGCACCGAGCTGTTCGAGCGTGGCATCGCCTTCCGCGGCGATTATGTGGGCGAGGCCATGGGCGTGGTCGATGGTGGCTACGGCGAGACCGGCGCGCGCTATGCACAGCAGGTGCGCGTGGGCATGGACCTGGACATGGGCAAGCTGGCGGGCTGGGACGGCGGTGCGTTCCACTTCACCCTCAACGACCGTCGCGGCCGCAGCACGTCGGTGGACTTCGTCGGCAATCGCTTCCCGATCCAGGAAGCGTACGGCGGCCAGTACACGCGCCTGACCGAGCTGAGCTACGACCAGACCTTCAACGCAGGCCAGTCGTACTACAAGCTGGGTTACTACGCGATGGGCAACCAGTTCGGCCTGCACAGCCTGCTGACCCACTTCGTCAACGCCGCCTTCTGCGCGCATCCGCTGGCGATGTCCGGCAACAGCGGCTGGTACAACTACCCGATGGCGCGCTGGGGCGGTGAGTTCGCGCAGCAGATCAGCCCGGCGGTGAACGTGCGCACCGGCTGGTTCCAGGTCAACCCAAACCTGGGTGGCAACATCGAGCGCAATGCGTTCCGTCCGTTCGTCTCGGGCACCACCGGTTCGCTGTTCCCGGTGGAAGTGACCTGGACCCCGGCCAAGGGTGGCCGCCATGCCGGCGTCTACAAGTTCGGTGGTTACTACGACACCTCGCGCGTGGACAAGCGCGGGCTGGACACCACCCCGACCACCGGCCGCCACGGCGCCTACGTGCTGGCAGAGCAGCGCCTGACCCAGGAATCGGCCGACCCGAGCCGCGGCCTCACCGCCTTCGCGCAATACATGGTGTCCGACACCGATACCGCGCAGATCAAGCGCTGGTACGCGCTGGGTGGTGTCTACCAGGGCATCGGCTCGCGCGCGCAGGACAGCATTGCGCTGGGCTACGTGGGCGCGGACATCAACAACCGGCTGGTCGATGCGCGGCGCGCCACGTTGGCCGCCGGCGGCGTGCCCGTCGATTCGCCGCTGTACAACCTCAGCCAGGCCGAAGAACTGTTCGAACTGTCCTACAGCGTCCAGGTGAACCCATGGCTGATGATCCGCCCGGACGTGCAGTACATCGTCAACCCGGGCACGTTCAACTACAGCGGCACCGACAACGCCTGGGCCGTGGGCGTCCAGGCCAAGGTGACCTTCTGATGGTCGCGCGCTCCATTCCCGCTCTGGTGACTGCCATGAAGATTCCGTTTGCCTCGGTCGTCCTTGCTGGTGCGCTGTGCAACGGGTCCGTACCGGCCATGGCCGCGCCACCGCCGACGGTACTGCAGGTGGGATCGCTGCGCATCGGCGAGGGCAGCCCCCGCACCATCGTGCCAATCACCGGTGCCACTGCCGACGTCGCCCTGCAGCAGGCTGCAGCCATCGCTGCCAGCAAGGCCACCGACATCGCCGAGTGGCGCATCGACTACCTGGATATCGCCACCGATGGAAAGGCACTGGTCGCGCTCGGCAAGCGCATCCAGGCCATGCTCGGCGGCAAGCCCGTCATCGTCACCTTCCGCACCAAGGCCGAAGGCGGTGCCAAGGCGATCAGCGATGCCGACTACGGCGCGCTCTACGCCACCCTGCTGCGCGGCGGCGTTGCACAGCTGATCGACGTGGAGATGTTCCGCGACCCGAAGGTGGTGCAGGCGCTGGTGGCGCAGGCGCACAAAGCCGGAGTGAAGGTGGTGATGTCCAACCATGACTTCCATGCCACGCCGCCGCGCGAGGAAATCGTCGCGCGCCTGCTGAAGCAGCAGGCGCTGGGCGCGGACGTACTGAAGATCGCGGTGATGCCGCGCGACGCCGGCGATGTGCTGGCCCTGCTCGACGCCACCTGGCAGGTGCGCCAGCAGAGCGACAAGCCGCTGCTGACCATGTCGATGGGCGGCACCGGCGTGGTCTCCCGGCTGGCCGGCGAGACCTTCGGCCAGGCCCTGACCTTCGGCATGATCGGCACCCCGTCGGCGCCGGGCCAGGTCGAGGTCGATCGCCTGCAGGACGTCCTGCAGGTCATCCACGCATCCAGCCAGGCCGGTCACTGAGACCACCCCGCTGGACGTTCCACCGCCTCACGCTGTTGCAGGAAACCGCACCATGAGCCACGCCTCCGCCGCTGCACCGCCGCTTGTCCTTGAGCGGATGAGTCCCTTCCAGTGGACCGCCATCGCCATCTGCGTACTGTTGAACATGCTCGATGGCTTCGATGTGATGGTCATGGCCTTCACCGCGCCGCATGTGTCGGCGGACTGGGAACTGTCGGGCAAGGTGCTGGGGCTGATGCTCAGTGCCGGCCTGGTCGGCATGGCGCTGGGTTCGTTCCTGCTGGCGCCGCTGGCGGATCGCTGGGGCCGGCGGCCGATGATCATCTGCTGCCTGCTGATCCTCACCAGCGGCATGGCGCTGTCGGCGCTGGCCGCCAACGCGTGGCAGCTGGGCGCGCTGCGCGTGTACACCGGCATCGGTATCGGCGGCATGCTGGCCGGGGTGGGCGTGATCACCGCCGAGTACGCCAACGCCAAGTGGCGCAGCACGGCGGTGGCGCTGCAGGCCACCGGCTATCCCATCGGCGCCACCGCCGGTGGCCTGCTGGCGGCGTGGATGCTGGAACACTGGTCCTGGCACAGCGTGTTCCTGATCGGCGCCGGCGCCTCGCTGGTCTGCATCCCGCTCGTGCTCAAGTGCCTGCCCGAGTCGTTGGATTTCCTGGTCGCGCGGCGCCCGGCCAATGCCTTGACTCGGCTCAACGTGCTGCTGTCGCGCATGCGCATGCCGGAACTGCAGGCGCTGCCACCCGTGCCGGCGAGCAATGGCCAGCGCCAGGGCTACGCGGCGCTGTTCGTGGGTGACCTGCGCCGCGTCGCGCTGCTGATCGCGCTGGCCTTCTTCCTGCACATGTTCGCCTTCTATTTCGTCTTGAGCTGGACACCGAAGCTGCTGGTGTCTGCCGGTGTGTCGGCACAGCAGGGCATCACCGGCGGCGTGCTGCTGAACCTGGGTGGCATCGTCGGCGGCAGCCTGTTCGGCTGGCTGGCATCGCGCTGGTCGCTGTCGAAGCTGACTGCCGGTGCGCTGCTGCTGGCGATGGTGTCGATGCTGGGCTTCGCCGCCTTCAACACGCAGCTGGGCGTGGCCTTCCCGTTGGCCTTCGTGATCGGCGCGGCCCTGTTTGCAGCGATGGCCGGCCTGTATGCGGCGGCGCCGGTGGTGTTCGCCGCCGAGGTGCGCACCACGGGCCTGGGCTGGGCGATCGGCATCGGCCGCGTCGGCGCGATTCTCTCGCCGCTCACCGTGGGCGTGCTGGTGGACGGCCGCTGGCAGCCGTCTGCGCTGTACGTGCTGTGCGCCTTGCCGCTTCTGCTCGCGGCTTGGGCATGCCTTGGCTTACGTGTAGGCGTGGGACAGAAAACGCGCTGAACCCCATGCCCAAGGCACGTCATGCAATGTGCGATTATCGACGCACATGTCCGAATATCGCATTGACCGGACAGGGCGCCATGGCGACCATGTCCGGGTCGCGTTTTCCCTTCGCAGTGGCCCTGCAGCGTGGCGGCGATGACCGCCGGCAGGCAGGGCAAGGAGCAATGCAGTGATCGACAAGTCCGTGGCCAGCGTGGAAGCAGCGGTGGCCGACATCCATGATGGCGCCACCGTGATGATCGGCGGCTTTGGTACCGCCGGCATGCCCGATGAGCTGATCGATGCGCTCATTGCACAGGGCGCGCGCGAACTGACCATCATCAACAACAATGCCGGCAACGGCGATACCGGCCTGGCCGCGCTGATCAAGCACAAGCGCGTGCGCCGCATCGTCTGCTCCTTCCCGCGCCAGGCCGATTCGCAGCACTTCGATGCGGCCTACCGCGCCGGTGAGATCGAACTGGAGCTGGTGCCGCAGGGCAACCTGGCCGCACGCATCCACGCCGCCGGTTCCGGCCTGGGCGCGATCTTCACCCCCACCGGCTACGGCACCGAGCTGGCGCAGGGCAAGGAAACGCGCGAGATCGATGGGCGCCACTACGTGCTCGAGTACCCGCTGCATGCCGACTTCGCGCTGATCAAGGCCGACCGTGGCGACCGCTGGGGCAACCTGGTGTACCGCAAGACCGCGCGCAACTTCGGCCCGCTGATGGCGATGGCCGCACGCTGCGCCATCGTGCAGGTGCGTGAGGTGGTGGCGCTGGGCGAACTGGATCCGGAGGCCGTGGTGACCCCGGGCATCTTCGTGCAGCGCGTGGTGCAGGTGGCCGCAGAAGGAGTGCAGGCATGAACAGGCTCAGCCGCGAACAGATGGCCGCTCGCGTGGCGCGTGATATTCCCGAAGGCGCCTACGTCAACCTGGGTATCGGCCTGCCGACCACGGTGGCCAACTTCCTGCCGGCCGACAAGGAGATCTTCCTGCAGTCGGAAAACGGTC
Source organism: Stenotrophomonas hibiscicola ATCC 19867 (assembly GCF_000382065.1). Lineage (GTDB taxonomy): Bacteria > Pseudomonadota > Gammaproteobacteria > Xanthomonadales > Xanthomonadaceae > Stenotrophomonas > Stenotrophomonas hibiscicola. The sequence goes on from NZ_KB907502.1 coordinate 128,037, forward strand.
TGCTCGGCATGGGCCCGGCGCCGGTCCCTGGCCAGGAAGATCCGGACCTGATCAACGCCGGCAAGCAGCCGGTCACCCTGCTTACCGGTGGCTGCTATTTCCACCATGCCGATTCGTTCGCGATGATGCGCGGCGGCCACCTCGACATCTGCGTGCTGGGTGCCTTCCAGGTGTCGGCACACGGCGATCTGGCCAACTGGAGCACCGGTGCGCCCGACGCGATTCCCGCCGTGGGCGGCGCGATGGACCTGGCCATCGGTGCCAAGCAGGTCTTCGTGATGATGGACCTGTTCACCAAGAAGGGTGAGAGCAAGCTGGTGGCCGAATGCAGCTACCCGCTGACCGGCCTGCGCTGTGTGTCACGGGTTTATACCGATGTGGCGGTGTTTGACCTTGGCGCCGACGGCGCGACCGTGCTGGAAATGGTCGAGGGCATGGACATCGAACAACTGCGTGAACTGACCGGCCTGCCGCTGGCACAGGCCAAGGGAGCCTGAGATGAGCCTGCACGAGACCTACATCGTCGATGGCATCCGCACCCCGATCGGCCGTTACGGCGGCGCGCTGTCCGGCGTGCGCGCCGATGATCTTGGCGCGATCCCGTTGAAGGCGCTGCTCGCGCGCCACCCGCAGCTGGACCCGGCGCGGGTCGAGGATGTCTACCTCGGCTGTGCCAACCAGGCCGGTGAAGACAACCGCAACGTCGCCCGGATGAGCCTGCTGCTGGCCGGGCTGCCGGTGACGGTGCCGGGCAGCACGATCAATCGCCTGTGCGGTTCGGGCCTGGATGCGATCGGCACCGTGGCCCGTGGCATCGCCGCCGGCGAGCTGGGCCTGGCCATTGCCGGTGGCGTTGAATCGATGTCGCGCGCGCCGTTCGTGATGGGCAAGGCGACTTCGCCGTTCGCCCGCGACCAGCAGATCGAAGACACCACCATGGGCTGGCGCTTCATCAACCCGCGCCTGCGCGAACTGCACGGCGTGGAGACCATGGGCCAGACCGCCGAGAACGTGGCCGAGCGCTACGGTATCAGCCGCGAGGACCAGGATGCGTTCGCCCTGCGCAGCCAGCAGCGCACCGCCGCTGCGCAGGCGCACGGCTTCTTTGACGGCGAGATCGTGGCGGTGGACGTACCGGGCCGCAGGCGCGGTGAGACCGTGACCGTGGACCGCGATGAACACCCGCGCGGCGATACCACCGCCGAGGCACTGGCCAGGCTGAAGCCGCTGTTCCGCCAGCCGGGCACGGTCACCGCCGGCAACGCTTCGGGCATCAATGACGGCGCCGCCGCGCTGCTGCTCGCGTCGGGCGCGCAGGTGAAGGCGCTGGGGCTGACCCCGCGCGCGCGCATCCTCGGCTTCGCCAGCGCCGGCGTCGAGCCGGCGATCATGGGCATGGGCCCGGTGCCGGCCAGCCAGAAGCTGATGGCACGCCTGGGCCTGTCGATCACCGATTTCGATGCCATCGAACTGAATGAAGCCTTCGCCTCGCAGGGCCTGGCCTGCATGCGCCAGCTTGGCCTGGCCGACGATGCCGCGCACGTGAACCCCAACGGCGGCGCCATCGCCCTGGGCCACCCGCTGGGCATGAGCGGCGCGCGCCTGGCGCTGACCCTGCTGCGCCAGCTGGAAGCCAGTGGCGGCCGCCGCGGCCTGGCGACGATGTGCATCGGCGTGGGGCAGGGCGTGGCGCTGGCCATCGAACGCGTGTAAGCCTTCCCCCGTATCCATGATCTGCAAGAAAGCCGCGGCCTTCGGGCCGCTCGCCAACAGGAGCACGCCATGAGCGATCCCACCGAACTGCGCGGCTATCGCAAGCCGTACCCCGGCAGCCAGCCGCCGCGCATCCATCTGCCGTATGCCTCCACCGCGCTGCGTGGACCGGGTACCGACCCGATCGCGATCCCGGTGACGCTCTCGGAGGTGACCGGGCCGAGCATCAACCGCATCACCCTGGGTGAGCATGCCGCCGACCTGACCGCCGGCTTCCCCGGCCAGCCGCAGGGCGAGCGCATCATCGTCAGCGGCCGCGTGCTGGACGAGAATGGCCGCCCAGTGCGCAACACCGTGGTCGAGGTCTGGCAGTGCAACGCCGCCGGCCGCTACCTGCACAAGGGCGACCAGCACGATGCGCCGCTGGACCCGAACTTCAAGGGCACCGGCCAGGTGCTGACCGACAGCGAAGGCCGCTACCGCTTCACCACCATCAAGCCGGGTGCGTACCCGTGGCGCAACCACTACAACGCCTGGCGCCCGGCGCATATCCATTTCTCGCTGCACGGCGATGGCATCGGCCAGCGCCTGGTCACCCAGATGTACTTCCCCAACGACCCGCTGCTGGCGTTCGACCCGATCTACAACTGCACGGACGACGCCAAGGCGCGCGAGCGCATGGTCTCCTCGTTCGACTGGGAAAACACCGCCAACGAATTCGCACTCGGCTACCGCTTCGACATCGTGTTGCGCGGTCGCAAGATGACCGTCTGGGAGTAAGACCATGAGTTTCCAATCCACTCCGTGGCAGACCGTAGGCCCGTACTACCGCCTGGGCCTGGAACCGCTGTACCGCACCGAGATCGCCCCGGCCACCGCGCAGGGTGATCGCATCGAAGTGCAGGGGCAGGTATTCGATGGCAATGGCGTGCCGGTGTCCGATGCCGTGCTGGAAATCTGGCAGGCCGACGCGCAGGGCATCTACGCCCATGGCGAGGACCCGCGCCGTGATGACCACGATCCGGCCTTCGATGGCTGGGGCCGCGTACCGACCGACGACCAGGGCCGCTTCGCCTTCAGCACCGTCAAGCCGGGCCGCGTGCCGGGCCTGCGTGGGGAGGCGCAGGCACCGCACCTGATGGTGCTGGTGTTCATGCGCGGCCTGCTGCAGGCCACCCGTGCCCGCATCTATTTCAGTGACGAAGCCAGCAATGGCGAGGACGGCATCCTCGCGTTGGTGCCGGCCGAGCGCCGCCATACCCTGGTCGCGCAGGCGCAGGGCAAGGGCCTGTACCGCTGGGACGTGCGCATGCAGGGTCCGGACGAGACCGTGTTCTTCGCTTACTGATCGCGGCGCGGCCAACGCGCCTTCCGGCCACTCCACGCCCGCGTGCAGCGGGCGCGGGTAAGCTGTGGCCACCCCGGATGGACTGCACCGATGAGCCACTCCCCAACGCTGCTGGGCGGTCTGTTCGGCGACCCCGCCGTCGACGCCGTGTTCAGTGATGAAGCACGCCTGCAGGCGATGCTGGATGTCGAACGCGCCCTGGCGCGCGCGCAGGTACAGTGCGGGGTGATCCCCGCCGCTGCACTGGCCCCGATCGAAGCGGCGTGCAGCGCCGATCTGTATGCGCTTCCGACGCTGTCGGCGGCGACCGCACTGGCCGGCAACCCGGCCATTCCGCTGGTCAAGGCACTCACCGCGCAGGTCAGGGCGAGCGATGCCGAGGCCGCGCGCTGGGTGCACTGGGGCGCCACCAGCCAGGACATCATCGACAGCGGCGCGGTGCTGCAGCTGCGCGCGGCGGTCAGTCACGTGCAGGCGCGCCTTCAGCTGCTGTGTACCGCGCTGGCGCGGTTGGCCGAGGCCGAGCGCGGCACCGGCCTGCCCGGGCGCACGCTGCTGCAGCAGGCGGTGCCGGTCACCTTCGGCCTGAAAGCCGCCGGCTGGCTCGATGCCCTGCAGCGCAGCCAGCGGCGTCTCGATGCGCTGGCCGACGACACCCTGGTCCTGCAGTTCGGTGGGGCCGCTGGCACCCTGGCTTCGCTGCAGACGCGTGGGCTGGACGTGGCCGAAGCGCTGGCCGCCGAGCTGCAGCTGCCGTTGCCGGCGCTGCCCTGGCACACCGCACGGGACCGCATCGCCGAGTTCGGCAGCGTGTTCGCATTGCTGACCGGTAGCCTGGGCAAGATCGCCACCGACATCGTGCTGCTGATGCAGTCCGAGGTTGCTGAAGCTTTCGAGCCGGCGGGCGAGGGCAAGGGTGGCTCGTCGGCGATGCCGCACAAGCGCAACCCGGTCGGCTGCGTGGCCGCCATCGCTGCGGCCACGCGCGTGCCTGGCCTGCTGTCCACGTTGTTCACGGCCATGCCGCAGCCGCATGAACGCGCCGCCGGGCAGTGGCATGCCGAGTGGGACACCGTGCCGGAGATCGTGCGCCTGTGCGCCGGCAGCCTGGCCCAGGTGACCGTGGTGGTGCAGGGGCTGCAGCTGGATCGCGCGCGCATGCGCCAGCACCTGGACAGCCATGGCGGCCTGCTCTATGCCGAAGCCGTGGCGGTCACCCTGGGCGAGCGCATCGGCAAGCCGGCCGCACATGCGCTGGCGGAACAGGCGGCCAGGCAGTCGTTGGCGCAGTCGCTGCACCTGCGCGACGTGCTGGCGCAGACGCCGGAGATCACCGCGCAGCTGTCGCCCGCACAACTGGATGCCCTGTTCGCCGCCGACAGCTGGCGCGGCATGGCCGATACGTGGATCGACCGCGTGCTGGCGCGCGGCTGATTCCTACGTTCAACGCTGGAGCCCCCATGTCTTTCCTCGACCTTCCGCAGCATCGCCTGCATTACCAGACCGAAGGCCGCGCCGATGGCCCGTGGCTGACCTTCTGCAACTCGCTCGGTACCGACCTGGGCATGTGGCAGCCGCAGGTGGATGCACTGGCCTCGCAGTACCGTATCCTGCGCTATGACCGCCGTGGCCATGGCCAGTCCAGTGCGCCGCCGGGGCTGTACACCGTGGCCGAGCTGGGCGCCGACGTGCTGGCCCTGTGGGATCACCTCGGCATCGAGCGCAGCCACTTCTGCGGCCTGTCGATCGGCGGCCTGACCGGGCAGTGGCTGGGCGTGCACGCCGGCAACCGTCTGCACACGCTCACCGTGGCGGCTACCGCTGCGAAGATCGGCACGCTGGACGGCTGGCAGGCACGCATCGCCCAGGTCCAGCATGATGGCCTGCTGTCGCTGGTGGATGGCACACGCGAGCGCTGGTTCACCGCGGGCTTCGCGCAGACCCACGCCAGCCTAGTAGAGGACATCCTGCAACGTTTCCTCGCCACCAGCGTCGAAGGCTACGCTGGCTGCTGCAATGCGGTGGGCACGGCTGACTTCCGTGATGCACTGGACCTCATCGGCGTGCCGCTGCTGGCCATTGCCGGTGATGACGATCCGGTCTGCGTGCCGGCCGAACTGCAGGCGATCGCCGAGGGCGTGGCGCACGGGCGATATGCCGCCGTTGCGGGCCGGCATATCTGCAATCTGGAATCGCCGCAGGCGTTCACTGCGGCACTCGCCGCGCAGCTTTCCGCGCAGTACTGAATCACTCAACAGGGTTACGACGATGGACGAACAGGAACGCTACGAAGCCGGGCTGGCGGTGCGCCGTGAGGTGCTGGGCGAGGCGCATGTGGAACGTTCTCTGCAGGCACGCACCGAGTTCACCACCGAATTCCAGGAATTCATCACCCGCACCGCATGGGGCACGGTGTGGACACGCGACGGACTGCCGCGGCATACGCGCTCGCTGTTGACCATCGTGATGATGGTTGCGCTGGGCCATGACGAGGAGTTCAAGCTGCACATCCGCGCGGCCCGCAACAACGGGGTGACGCCGGAGCAGATCAAGGAAGTGCTGCTGCAGGCAGCGATCTACTGTGGCGTCCCGGCGGCGAACCACGCGTTCGCACTGGCCAAGCCAATCCTGGAAGAGCAGGCTTCGGAACGGTAGTGCCGTCGGCTGGCCAGCAACCTCCTGCACATCGGCAATGCCGGCCAGCGGCCGGCACTACCAGATTCAGTACATTTCAGTTCAACAGCGTACCCAAGCGCTGCGCGGCTTCGCGCAGGCGAGGCAGCAGCTGGGTCTGCATCACCCCCAGGCCGATGCGGCCTGCCTGGGTGCCGATGTTCAACGCGCCGACCACATCGCCGCTGCGCGAGCGCACCGGCACGGCGATCGAACGCAGGCCGATCTCCAGCTCCTGGTCGACCAGCGACATGCCGTCGCGTCGCACTTTTTCCAGGGCGTCCAGGAAAACATCCATGCGGGTGATGGTGCGCTCGGTGCGCGGCCGCAATGGATTGCGTTCCAGGTAGCCTTCCAGCGTGTCACGCGGCAACGCGGCCAGCAGCACGCGGCCCATCGAGGTGCAGTAGGCCGGCAGGCGGCTGCCCGCGCGCAGGCCGATGGACATGATGCGCACGGTTTCCGCGCGCGCCACATACAGGATGTCATCGCCGTCCAGCACGCCCAGCGAGCAGGATTCGTGCACATCATCGCGCAGGGCATCCAGCACCGGCTGCGCGGCAGCGGTCATCGACGACGACGCCACATAGGCGCCGCCCATGCCCAGCACGCGCGGCAGCAGCACGTAGCCACGGCCCTGTTCGCCCACATAACCCAGCTTTTCCAGCGTGTACAGCACGCGCCGTACTGCAGCGCGCGAGATGCCGGTATCAGTGCTGATCTGCGACATGGTCACTTCGCGCGGATGCTGCGAGAACACGCTCAGCACGGCCAGGCCGCGGCCGAGCGAGGTCATGAAATCCGGATCGCCCTGGTTGTCCTGGATCTGCTGCATCAGCTCATGGGCCAAGCCACGATCCTGCGGCGGCGCGGGCGGGCGCTTGGGACGACGGCTGGGAGGAACGGCAGGCATGGCAGCAGCTTTCATCAGGTTCGACCTTGCATGGTAAGCGCTGGAACCGGCAACCGGTACCCACGCGGGGCAGCCTGGCAGGCTGCACCGCGTGGCGTGGGTCACCTGCGCTCGGGCAGCGCGTAGGCGATCACGTAGTCGCCACGGTCCGGCGACTGGCGGGCACCACCGGCGGAAATCACCACGTACTGGCGACCGGTTTTCGGCGAAACGTAGGTCATCGGCGTGCCCTGGCTGCCGACAGGCATGCGGGCCTTCCACACTTCCTCACCGGTGCGGCTGTCGTAGGCGCGCAGGTAGTAATCCTGCGTACCGGCGAAGAACAGCAGGCCCGACTGCGTGGCCAGCGAACCGCCCAGGGTCGGCATGCCGATCGGAATCGGCAGGCCCATCTTGATGCCCATCGGCCCGGTGTCCTTCACCGTGCCCACCGGCACCTGCCAGACAAGCTGGCGGGTGGCCAGGTTGATCGCCGACATCGTACCGAACGGCGGCTTCTGGCAGGGAATGCCCAGCTTGGACAGGAAGCGGTCGCGCAGCGAGCCGTAGGGCGTGCCGGTCTGCGACGCCGCACCCATTTCCACGCCCCCGGCGCCGCTGGTCATCTGTGCGCGCGGGATCAGCTTGGTCCACAGGCCCAGGCGCATGTCATTGACGAACAGGTAGCCCGTGGTCGGGTCGACCGAAGCGCTGCCCCAGTTCATGCCTCCCAGCGAGCCCGGCCACTGCAGCGCCAGATCCTCGCCCGGCGGGGTGTACATGCCGTCGTAGCGGAACTGCTTGAACTGGATCCGGCACAGCATCTGATCGATCGGAGTCGCCCCCCACATGTCCGACTCGGTCAGCGTTTCCGCGCCGATCTGCGGCAGGCCCACCGACAGCGGCTGGGTGGCGGCGTAGCGCTCGCCCTCAGCGTTACCCTGCGGCGCCGGGATGTCGCGTACTTCGCTGATCGGTACGCCAGTCTGCCGGTTGAGCATGAAGATCTGGCCTGCCTTGGTGACCTGCAGCAGTGCCGGCAAGGTGCCGCCCTTGCCGTCGGGCACGTCGACCAGGGTCGGTTGTGCGGGCAGATCGTAGTCCCACAGGTCATGGTGGACGGTCTGATACACCCAGCGCTCCTTGCCGGTGGCGACATCCAGCGCGACCACGGCCGAGCTGTACTTGTCGTCCTGCGGGGTGCGTTCACCGGCCCACTGGTCCGGCGTGGTGTTGCCGGTGGGCAGATAGACCAGGCCCAGCTGCGGATCGTAGGCCATCGAGGTCCACACGTTCGGCGTGGCGCGCGTGTAGTGGATCGACGGATCCAGCGGCACATCCGGGGTTTCCTTCGACAGGTCCCAGACCCAGGCCAGCGCACCGGTGCGCACGTTGTACGCACGCACCACGCCGGACGGTTCACCCACTTCGATGTTGTCGGCCACACGGCCACCGACCACGACCAGGTCGCCTGCCACCAGCGGCGCGGCGGTGAGGGTGTAGAAGCCGGGCTTGATCTCGCCCATGCCGGTCTTCAGGTCGACCACGCCGTTGCTGCCGAAGTCCGGGCACAGCGCGCCTGTCCTGGCATCGAGCGCGAACAGGCGCGCATCGATGGAGGTCATCAGGATGCGCTTTTCGCACAGGGCCGGGCCGGCGCTGGCGGTGTCAGTGGCCGGCTGCGGTGCGGGTGCTGGCGCAGCGGTCTTTGTGGCTGCCGCTGCGGTGGCCGCATCGAAGTAGCCCAGGCCACGGCAGCGCTGCCAGTTCGGCGCGGTGGCCTTGGGGTCGAAGGCCCAGCGCTGCTTGCCGGAGTCGGCGTCGATGGCGATCACCTGGTTGTGCGGGGTGCACAGGTACAGGGTGTCGCCGATCTGCAGCGGGGTGTTCTGGTCCTCGGCACCGAAGCCGTTGCTTTCCGGCACGTCGCCGGTGTGCGCGGTCCAGGCGACCTGCAGCTCCTTCACGTTGGCCGGGGTGATCTGGTCCAGTGCAGCGAAGCGGGTGCCGGCGGTGGTGTTGCCCCAATGCATCCAGTCGCGCTGTTCAGCGCCCTTGGCCACCGGTACCACCGGCGGCGTCGTGCCCTGTGCGGTCTGCACCGGGCGCGGCTGGAAGGCGGAGAAGGCCGTGCCCAGCAGGCCGACCAGCAGCACCACGGCTACGCCATAGGCGCCACGACCGGCCACTTGGCCGCGGCTGCGGCGCAGTACCGGCCAAGCCAGCGCGACCAGCAGGGCCAGCACGGCCGGCATCACCAGGCGCGAGACCAGCGGCCAGAACTCCCAGCCCGCATCCACCAGCGCCCAGACCAGCGTGGCCACGAAGGCCAGGCCGTACAGCAGCGCACCGTTCGGCCGACGCATCACCAGCAGCACCCCGGCGACCGCCGACACAGCACCCATCAGCAGGAAATACCAACTGCCCCCCAGCATTACCAGGCGAACACCACCGACCAGCAGAGCCAGGCCGAACAGGGTCACCAGGATGCCGAGCAGGACCACCAGCACACGGCACAGGGCCGGAACCTCCGTCGTCTCGTCCACGTTGCATGAACCTCATTGCGAAAAACCCGCGCGGAGGCGGGGAAGCCCCGCGCGCGCCAGGCGTGGCGGGGGCCGTCGGCATCCCGGGCGGCTGCGGGCCGGTGAAGGCGGGCAGGCGTCGGCCTGCTTATGGCGCAGGCTGGGTGAATGACCGGTTGTGGCGATTATCGCACTAGTGTGCGATTTTGACGTGACGGCGCGTCGCCATTGATGGAACGCATTGGCGCGCAGGTACCGGGAACGGGCAGGGCGCAGGCGAACCGGTTACCCTATGCCGCCATACACGCTGGTAGCTGCAATGACCGACGCCACCATGGCCCTCCCCGCCTGGTCCTCCCGCCTGCGCGACATCGCCGACTTCCCCAAGCCTGGCATCCTGTTCAAGGACATCATGCCGCTGCTCGCCCACGGCGGGGATTTCCACGGCGCGATCACCGCGATGGCCGACCGCTGGCGCGACCAGAAGCTGGATGCCGTGGTGGGCATCGAATCGCGCGGCTTCATCCTCGGCGCCGCGATGGCGCTGGAACTGGGGGTGGGCTTCGTGCCGGTGCGCAAGCCGGGCAAGCTGCCGGGCCAGGTGCTGCGCGAGGAATACACGCTCGAATACCGCAGCGACTGCATCGAGGTGCATGCCGATGCACTGCCGGCCGGTGCCCGCGTAGCAATCATCGATGACGTGCTGGCCACCGGCGGTACGCTGGTCGCTGCCTTGTCGCTGGTGCGCCGCCTGGGTGTCGAGGTGGTGGGTGCCGGCGTGTTGGTCGAACTGGACGGACTCGGCGGCCGCGCGCGCTGGGAAGCGGACCTGCCGCTGCACACCGAACTGGTGTTCTGAGCGTGTCGCCGGGCGTGGCCCGGCGCTACACACGGCATGCCGGTAGCGCCGGGCCACGCCCGGCGACCACCCTGTTCCTTACATCATCCGCACGCGGAAACGACGGCCCTTGATCTTGCCGGCTTCCAGCTTGGCCACGGCCTTGTTGGCCTGCTCACGGGCGATCGCCACGTAGGAGCGGGTCGGGAAGATCGCAATCTTGCCGATGAACTTGGCTGACAGGCCGGCGTCGCCGGTCAATGCGCCGAGAATGTCACCCGGGCGCAGCTTGTCGGTCTTGCCGCCATCGATGCGCAGCGTGCGCATCGATGCCTGCGGCAGCTCGGCCGGGCGCGCCGTCGCCAGCGGCGTCTTCTGCCAATCCAGCGGTTGCCCCATCTGTGCTTCGATCGCTTCGGCGCGGGTCTTCTCGCGGCCGGCCACCAGGCTGATCGCCAGGCCACTGGCACCGGCACGGCCGGTACGGCCCACGCGGTGCTGGTAGCTCTCCACGTCGGTCGGCAGCTCGTAGTTGATCACCGCGGCCAGCTCTTCCACGTCCAGGCCGCGCGCGGCCACGTCGCTGGCGACCAGCACGTTGCAGCTGCGGTTGGCCAGCAGCAGCAGCACTTCCTCGCGGTCGCGCTGCTCCATGTCGCCGTGCAGGGCCAGTGCCGAGAAGCCGAACTGCTGCAGCGAGTTCGCCACTTCGTCCACGTCCTTGCGGGTGTTGCAGAACACCACCGCCGATTCCGGCGTGTACTTCAGCAGCAGGCCGGCCAGCGCCTTCTGCCGGTGCGCCGGTTCCACTTCGCAGAACATATGGCGGATGGCCGGGGCCTGGTCGGCGCCTTCCACGGTCACTTCCACCGCGTCGCGCAGCAGGTCGCGTGCCATGGCACGGATGCTGTCGGGGAAGGTGGCCGAGAACAGCAGGCTCTGTCGATCCTTGTGGGTACGGCCGGCGATCTCGCGGATCGGTTCCTCGAAGCCCATGTCGAGCATGCGGTCGGCTTCGTCCAGCACCAGCGTGCGCACCGCGCCAAGATTCAGCGCGCGCTTGCGCGCCAGCTCCTGCACGCGGCCGGGCGTCCCGACCACCACGTGCGGGTCGTGGCCTTCCAGCGACGCCAGCTGCGGGCCCAGCGGCACGCCGCCCACCAGCAGCAACAGCTTCAGGTTGGGGATGCCGGTAGCCAGCTTGCGGATCTGCTTGCCGACCTGGTCGGCCAGTTCGCGGGTCGGGCACAGCACCAGTGCCTGCACGCGGATCAGGCTGGGATCGATGGCCTGCAGCAGGCCCAGGCCGAAGGCGGCGGTCTTGCCGCTGCCGGTCGGCGCCTGTGCGATCACATCGCGGCCATCGAGGATGGCCGGCAGGCTCTGCGCCTGCACAGGGGTAAGAGTGGTGTAGCCGAGGGCATCCAGGCCGGGCTGCAGGGCCGGGCTCAGCGGCAGGGTCGAGAAGTCAGTCATGGCGCATTGTACCTGCCTGCGCGGCCGGTCCCGCCTGATGGGGTGGGGTCGGCCTCCTTTCCGCAGGAAAGGGCTCTGACCCCCAACTGGGCCCGCCATTCACGCATGGCGTGGATCTACGGGTGGGTGCCGACGGCTGGTCGGCACGCTCCTGCTCAGCCCAGCACCGCCAGCACGCCCTGATGAATCGCCAGGCCACCGAACAGCAGCCAGGCGAACAGGATCAGCGCCAGCAGCAGCGGCCTCAGGCCCGCCTGGCGCAGCGCCGAGACGTGGGTGGTCAGGCCCAGCGCGGCCATCGCCATCGCCAGCAGCACGGTATCCAGCTGCACCAGCCCGGCCTGCAGGCCGGCCGGCAGCAGGTGCAGCGAGTTGAACCCGGCCACCGCCACGAAACCGAACGCAAACCACGGCACCACGATGCGTGCCTTGCTGCCGTCGGCGCTGGCCTCGCCGCCACGCGCCAGCCACAGCGACAGGGCGACCAGGAACGGTGCCAGCAGCATCACCCTCACCATCTTGGTGATCACGGCAGTATCAGCCGCAGCTTCGTTGACCGCACGGCCGGCCGCCACCACCTGTGCCACTTCATGCACCGTCGCACCGGTGAACAGGCCGTACTGCCGCGCGTCCATCGCCAGCCAGCCGTGCGACTGCACCAGCGCATACAGCGCCGGGTACAGGAACATCGCCAGCGTGCCGAACACCACCACCGTAGAGACCGCCACCGTGACCTGCGCCGCACGGCCACGCACTACCGGTTCGGCGGCCATCACTGCCGCTGCACCGCAGATTGCGCTGCCGGCGCCGATCAACATCGCCGCCTCGCGTTCCATCTTGAACACGCGCACGCCCAGCCAGCAGGCCAGGCCGAAGGTGCTGGCCACTACCAGCACGTCCATCAGCACGCCACTGACGCCGACGTGGCCGATGTCCTGGAAGGTCAGGCGCAGGCCGTACAGCACGATGCCGGCACGCAGCAGCCAGTGCTTGGAAAAGCCCACGCCCGCCGCGCTGCTCGGTGCCAGCCGCGGGTAGAAGGTGTTGCCGACCACGATGCCGGCCACGATGGCCACGGTCAGCGCGCTCAAGCCGTGTGCCTGCAGCCAGGGCAGCTCGGCCAGGTACAGCGACGCCGCCGCGACCAGGCCGACCAGCAGCAGGCCGGGCAGGCGCGGCAGCCAGCGTTGGCGCAGAGCGGGCAGGGACCAGGGGGAGAGAGCGGGGGCGTTCATGGCAACGGCAGGTCTGGAATGGCCAGGCAAGCGTGCGCCTGCATGGCTGACCTGTAAAACGAATAATATGGGTGAAATCTACCTATCAAGCGGGTAAATGACATGCGCCTGACCTTGCGCCAGCTTCAGGTCTTCGTCGCCATCGCCGATCACGGCAGCACCACCGCCGCTGGCCAAGCCATCGCGCTATCGCAGTCGGCCAGCAGTGCTGCGCTGCAGGAACTGGAGGCACACTTCGGTACCCCGTTGTTCGACCGCATCGGCCGCCGCTTGGCCCTGAACGGCCACGGCCGCGCGCTGCTGGAGCCGGCCCGCACGCTGCTGGTCAACGCCGCCGACCTGGAGCGGCAGCTGGCCGCCGGCGGCGATCCGGGGCAGGGCGCGCCGCTGCGGCTGGTGCTGGCCGCCAGTACCACCATCGGCAACTACCTGTTGCCGCCGCGCATCGCCGAGCTGCTGCGACAGGCGCCGCAGGCCGAGGTTGATCTGCGCATCGACAACAGTGCTGGCGTGGTCGCCGCCGTGCAGCGCCTGGACGTCGACGCCGGCTTGATCGAAGGCCCGTGCCACGAGCGTGGCCTCCAGGTCACGGCCTGGCAGCAGGACCCGCTGGTGATCGTCGCCGCCGCCGACGCCCCCGCATGCTGGACGCTGGACGAACTGCGCCGTGCACGCTGGCTGCTGCGCGAGCCCGGCTCGGGTACCCGCGAAGCGGTGGAGCAGGCGTTGTTGCCGCACCTGCGCGGCTTCGCCCAGACCCTGCAGCTGGGCAATACCGAGGCGATCAAGCAGGCCGCCATCGCCGGCCTCGGCCTGGCCTGCCTTTCCCGCCACGCGCTGGAAGAGCCGCTGGCCCTGGGCCGGCTGCGCGTGCTGGAGACCCCGCTGCCGCCCCTGCAGCGCACCCTGTGGTTGGTACGGCATCCCGGCAAGCAGTGGCTGCCGGGGTTGCAGGCGTTGCTGGGGGACGTGGAGTAGCAGGGATCGGTCTTGCACTGCGCGAATTCCACGAAGGGGTCAGAGCCCGTTGCGCAGCAACGGGATCCGACCCCGACAGATCGACAGGCCTTGCAGCGCTCATCCACGCGTGGCCTGGATCTGCCGTGTCGACCAAGGTCGACACCCACCCGCGCAGAATGCCGTTCCGACAGATCGCGGGAAACTGTCAGAGGCGGGGCGGTGTGGGTCTGCAGGACCGTTGGCGCCATGGATGGCGCCATCGAGCCCCCAAGGAGGGGTTTACGGCGTGTCCTGCAGACCCGCACCGCCCCGGCATCCCACAGGAAACCAGCTTTTGACGTTGCCGTTGACGTTGCCGGCCAGCGGCCGGCACTACCGCGGGTGCCGGGTGCAACCCGGCCGACGCCCCCAACCCGTACAATATCCGGATGCCTCTGATTACTCTGCAGAACGTCGACTTCAGCGTCGGCGGCCCGTTGTTGCTGGAAAAAGCCGAACTGTCGATCGAGCCGGGCGAACGCATCGCCCTGATCGGCCGCAACGGCGCCGGCAAATCCACCCTGCTCAAGCTGCTGTCCGGCGACCACAAGCCCGATGACGGCGAAGTCCGCGTGCAGCAGGGCGTGCGCGTCACCCGCCTGGAGCAGGAAGTGCCGCACGGCGCCGCCGGCTCGGTGTTCGACGTCGTCGCCGATGGCCTCGGCGAGCTGGGCCAGTGGCTGGCCGAATTCCACCACCTCAGCCATGCCGAAGTCTTCGATGGCGAAGCCCTCGGCAACGTGCAGGCCAAGATCGATGCCGCCAACGGCTGGGGCCTGGACCAGCGCGTCAGCGAAACCCTGACCAAGCTCGACCTGGATGGCGAGGCCGAGTTCGGCCGCCTGTCCGGCGGCATGAAGCGCCGCGTGCTGCTCGCCCGCGCGCTGGTGTCCAGCCCCGATGTGCTGCTGCTGGACGAACCGACCAACCACCTGGACATCGAGGCCATCGACTGGCTCGAAGCGTTCCTGAAGGGCTGGAGCGGCAGCGTGGTGTTCGTCACCCATGACCGTCGATTCCTGCGTGCCCTGGCCACCCGCATCGTCGAGATCGACCGCGGCCAGGTCACCAGCTGGCCAGGCGACTGGGCCAACTACGAGCGCCGCCGCGAGGAACGCCTCAATGCGCAGGCGCAGGAAAACGCCCGCTTCGACAAGCTGCTGGCGCAGGAAGAAGTCTGGATCCGGCAGGGCATCAAGGCCCGTCGCACCCGCGACGAGGGCCGCGTGCGCCGCCTGAAGGCGATGCGCGTGGAGCGTTCGCAGCGCCGTGATCTCAGCGGCAACGTCAAGATGGAAGCGGCGCAGGGCATCAGCTCCGGCAAGAAGGTCATCGACGTCAAGGACATTTCGTTCGCCTTCGGCGAGCGCACCATGGTCCGCGATTTCACCACGACCATTCTGCGCGGCGACCGCATCGGCCTGATCGGCCCCAACGGCAGCGGCAAGACCACGCTGTTGAAGCTCCTGCTGGGCGAGCTGCAGCCGGCCAAGGGCGAAGTCAATGCCGGCACCAACCTGCAGATCGCGTATTTCGACCAGTACCGCGCGGTGCTCCGCGAAGACTGGAGCGCGATCGAGAACGTCGCCGAAGGCCGCGATTTCCTCGAGTTCAACGGCAAGCGCAAGCACGTGCATGCCTACCTGCAGGACTTCATGTTCACCCCGGAACGTGCGCGTGCGCCGATTACCCGCCTGTCCGGTGGCGAGCGCAACCGCCTGCTGCTGGCCAAGCTGTTCGCGCAGCCGTCCAACCTGCTGGTGATGGACGAACCGACCAACGACCTGGACGTGGAAACCCTGGAGCTGCTGGAAGAGCTGCTGGGCGAATACACCGGCACCCTGCTGCTGGTCAGCCACGACCGTGACTTCATCGACAACGTGGTCACCTCCACGCTGGTGATGGAGGGCGATGGCGTGATCGGCGAGTACGTGGGCGGTTACAGCGACTGGCAGCGTTATGCGGCCAGCATCGCAGCGCCTGCCGCGGCCCCTGCGGCCAAGCCGGCGGCCGCTGCGCCGGCCACCCCGGCTACCGCAGCTCCGGCCGCACCCAAGCGCAAGCTGGCCTACAAGGAAGCGCGCGAACTGGAGCAGCTGCCGAAGACCATCGAGAAGCTGGAAGGCGATGTCGAAGGCCTGACCTCGGCGATGAACGACCCGTCGTTCTACACCCGCAGCAGTGCTGAAGTGACGGCGCACACCCAGCAGCTGGCCAAGGTGCAGGCCGAACTGGATGCCGCTTACGCGCGCTGGGAAGAGCTGGAAGGCTGAGCGTTGACCGGCACCAGCGATCGCGCCGATTGATGTAGAGCCGAGCCCACGCTCGGCTCAGCAGATCCACGCCATGCGTGGATATCCGGAATCTGTGCGGACCAACGGTCCGCACCTACCAACCGACGGTCCGCACCCACCGGGGGCCTGCGGTCATTTGACCCCGTGCAGATCCCGCAGCTGGCTCGGCCGGCTGCCGAAATACGCCGCCAGATCGGCGATGTCCTGATCGCTGAGGTCCTTCGCCTGTGGCGTCATCAACATGTGCTGGCGGTCACCGGCGCGGTAGGCCTGCAGCGCGTGCGCCAGGTAGTCACCGTACTGCCCACCCAGCTTCGGGTAGGTCGGATCGATCGGCGCATTGCCGTCGGCCCCGTGGCAGTCGATGCAGCTCTGGTTGGTGGCCTTGCCCTTCACCTTGGCGCGGGCTTCACCGGCGGCCTCGCGGCCTGCGGGCAGGCCGGCCGAAGACGAAGAGCCGTGTTCGCCGCTGGCGTGGCCCGGGTCGGCGGCAGACTTCTCGCTGTTTTCCACCTGCGACTGCGAACAGGCGGCCAGCAGCAGGGCAACGGACAGGGCGATGGCATGACGCATCGGATGCGCGGCTTTCGACATGGGCGGGCCTTACTTGACGGTGGACAGGTAAACAGAGAGATCGGCGATCTCCTGTTCGCTGAAGCTCATCGACTGCGCCTGCATCGTCGGATGCCGGCGCTTGCCCTGGCGGTACTCGGCCAGGGCCTGGGCCAGGTACTGCTGGGTCTGGCCGCCGATCTTCGGCACCCGGTAGCTGGGGTAGGCGTTCTTGTAGCCAGTGATGCCGTGGCAGCCCTGGCAGGTGTAGGCCAGCACGCGGCCATTGTCGAAGTTGCCGGTGGGCGCGGCAGGCGCCGGCGCGGCGGCGGGAGCCGGGGCCGGGGCAGGTGTGGCGGGAGCAGAAGCAGGAGCGGGCTGTGCGGCGGCCCCAAGGGGCAGGAGGACGGCCAGAGCGAGACAAGCGGCGAGCGGCTGCGGGCGCATGGTGTCGTTTCCGGGGATTCGGGTCTGGTCGTTCCGGCGTGGGGTACGGAACGACCCGAGTATAGCCTCAGGTTTCATCTAGCTGAAATGGGGTCGGTCCGACCGGTGGCGTGAAGGCACCATGACCTTTGGGATATGGTGTGGCCGTGAAGTGGTGCATTACTTTGCTACCACACCTGTCCACGCATCCTCCAGGGACCTGACGATGTCGCACCCAACCTTCCCGTCCGGCCGTCGCAGCGGAATCTGCGCTGCCGCACTGCTGATCTCCACCTCCCTGCTGCTGGGCGGTTGCGCCGCAGGGCCCAATTCCGAAGCCAAGGCCGCCGACACCAAGGAGGAGAAGAAGGTCGATGCGGTCCCGGTCGAAGTGGCCGTGGCCAGCCATCGCGCGGTCGCGGCCAGTTACACAGGCACCGCCGCGCTGGAACCACGCGCCGAGTCGCAGGTGGTGGCCAAGACCTCCGGTGTGGCGCTGGCGGTGCTGGTCGAGGAAGGCCAGCGGGTCACCGCCGGCCAGCCGCTGGTGCGCCTGGACCCGGACCGCGCACGCCTGGCCGTAGCCCAGAGCGAAGCGCAGATGCGCAAGCTGGAAAACAACTACCAGCGTGCACAGAAACTGGTTGGTCAGCAGATGGTCAGTGCGGCCGATGTCGATCAGCTGCGTTTCGACTTGGAGAACGTCCGCGCGCAGTACCGCCTGGCCACGCTGGAACTGTCCTACACCACGGTGGTGGCGCCGATTTCCGGCGTGATCGCATCGCGCTCGATCAAGACCGGCAACTTCGTCCAGATCAACACGCCGATCTTCCGCATCGTCGACAACTCGCGCCTGGAAGCCACCCTCAACGTGCCCGAACGCGAGCTGGCCACGCTGCGTGCCGGTCAGCCGGTAACCCTGGCCGCCGACGCGTTGCCGGGCCAGAGCTTCACCGGCACCGTCGACCGCATCGCGCCGGTGGTGGATTCGGGCAGCGGCACGTTTCGCGTGGTCAGCGCCTTCGATGGCGCCGCGCACGCGCTGCAGCCCGGCATGTTCGGGCGCATCCGCATCGATTACGACCAGCGTGCCGATGCGCTCGTGGTGCCGCGCCTGGCGCTGCTCGACGACGGTGAGCCGGCGGTGTTCCGGGTGCGCGAAGGCAAGGTCGCACGCGTTCCGGTCAAGCTGGGTTACGCCGAGGGCCCGTGGGTGGAGATCCGTGATGGCCTGGCGGCCGGTGATCAGGTGGTCACCGCCGGCAAGGTCGCGCTGCGCGACGGTACCGCAGTGCAGGTGATCGCCGATCCGAAGGCAAAGGCGAAGACGGTCGCAGCGGCAGCCAAGCCGGCAGACAAGGCCGGGAGCAAGCAATGACCGCCCAGGGCCACGACCACGGTGCCTCGCCGGAGAGCGACGGTGCCGCCGCCGGCATGCGCGGCGGCCTGGTGGAGTTCGCTACCCGCCGCCGCGTGACCATTGCCATGTGCACGGTCACCCTGCTGCTGTTCGGGCTGATCGCGCTGGGCAACCTCAAGGTCAACCTGCTGCCCGACCTGAGCTACCCGACGCTGACCGTGCGCACCGAGTACACCGGTGCGGCGCCGACTGAAATCGAAACCCTGATCACCCAGCCGGTCGAAGAAGCGGTGGGCGTGGTCAAGAACCTGCGCAAGCTGAAGTCGGTCTCGCGCACCGGCCAGAGCGATGTGGTGCTGGAGTTCGCCTGGGGCACCAACATGGACCAGGCCAGCCTGGAGGTGCGCGACAAGATGGAAGCGCTGAACCTGCCGCTGGAGGCCAAGGCCCCGGTACTGCTGCGGTTCAATCCATCCACCGAGCCGATCATGCGCCTGGTGCTGTCGAGCAAGGACGCGCCAGCCACCGATGCCGATGCGATCCGCGAGCTGACCGGCCTGCGCCGCTATGCCGATGAAGACCTGAAGAAGAAGCTGGAGCCGGTCACCGGCGTGGCAGCGGTCAAGGTCGGTGGCGGCCTCGAGGACGAGATCCAGGTCGACATCGACCAGCAGAAGCTGGCCCAGCTGAACCTGCCGATCGACACCGTCATCAAGCGCCTGAAGGACGAGAACATCAACATCTCCGGTGGCCGCCTGGAGGAGGGCTCGCAGCGCTTCCTGGTGCGTACCGTCAACCAGTTCGCCGACCTGGAGGAAATCCGCAACCTGCTGGTCACCACCCAGGGCTCGAACGGCAGCGCGGCCGACTCGGCGTTGCAGCAGATGTTCAACATCGCCGCGTCGACCGGGTCGGCGGCGGCCATCGCGGCGGCGTCGGCGGCACAGAGCGCATCGTCCGGTAGTGGCTCCAGCGTGGTCGCCAACGGCGTGCCGGTGCGCCTGAAGGACGTGGCCACCGTGCGCCAGGGCTACAAGGAGCGTGAAGCGGTGATCCGCCTGGGCGGCAAGGAATCGGTGGAACTGGCGATCTACAAGGAAGGCGACGCCAATACCGTGTCCACCGCCGAAGCGCTGCGCAAGCGCCTGGAGCAGATCAAGGGCACGTTCCCGTCCGATGTCGAGATGACCACCATCGAGGACCAGTCGCGCTTCATCGAGCACGCCATCGCCGACGTCAAGAAGGATGCGGTGATCGGTGGCCTGCTGGCGATACTGATCATCTTCCTGTTCCTGCGCGATGGCTGGAGCACCTTCGTGATCAGCCTGTCGTTGCCGGTCTCGATCATCGCCACGTTCTTCTTCATGGGCCAGCTCGGCCTCAGCTTGAACGTGATGTCGCTGGGCGGTTTGGCATTGGCTACCGGCCTGGTGGTGGACGACTCGATCGTGGTGCTGGAGAGCATCGCCAAGGCGCGTGAGCGTGGCCTGGGTATCCTGCAGGCGGCCATCGTCGGTACCCGCGAAGTGAGCATGGCGGTGGTCGCCTCGACCCTGACCACCATCGCGGTGTTCCTGCCGCTGGTGTTCGTCGATGGCATCGCCGGCCAGCTGTTCCGCGACCAGGCACTGACCGTGGCGATCGCCATTGCGATCTCGCTGCTGGTGTCGATGACCCTGATCCCGATGCTGAGCTCGCTGAAGGGACGGCCGCCGCTGGCGTTCCCGGAAGAGGCACCGAACGAACCGTGGCAGCCGCAGAACCGTTGGCAGAAGCCGGTGGCGCTGGGTCGCCGTGGTGCCGTGGCGACCGCGCGCTGGAGCTTCTATGCACTGGCCTGGCTGGTCGTGCGGGCGTGGCGTGGCGTGGTGGCCGTGGTTGGCCCGGTGATGCGCAAGGCCAGCGATCTGGCGATGAAGCCCTATGCCGGTGCCGAGCGCGGCTACCTGCGCCTGCTGCCGAGCGCGCTGGCCCATCCGGGCAAGGTGCTGGGCGTGGCCACGATCATCTTCGTGGCGACCATAGCGCTGGTGCCGATGCTTGGTGCCGACCTGATCCCGCAGCTGGCGCAGGACCGTTTCGAAATGACGGTGAAGCTGCCGGCCGGCACGCCGCTGAAGCAGACCGATGCGCTGGTGCGCGAGCTGCAGCTGGCCCACGGCAACGGCGAGGGCGTGGCCTCGCTGTATGGCGTCAGCGGCAGCGGCACCCGCCTGGATGCCAGCCCGACCGAGAGCGGCGAGAACATCGGCAAGCTGACCGTGGTGATGGAAGGCGGCGGCAACGCGCGTACCGAGGCGGAGATCACCGAGCGCCTGCGTGACACCATGGGCCAGCATCCAGGCGCACAGGTCGACTTCGCGCGGCCGGCGTTGTTCAGCTTCTCCACGCCGCTGGAAATCGAGCTGCGCGGGCAGGACATGGCGACACTGGAAGTGGCTGGCCAGCGCCTGGCGGCGATGCTGCGTGGCAATGCGCACTACGCTGACGTGAAGTCGACGGTGGAAGAGGGCTTCCCGGAAATCCAGATCCGCTTCGACCAGGAGCGTGCCGGTGCGCTGGGCCTGACCACCCGCCAGATCGCCGATGTGGTGGTGAAGAAGGTGCGCGGCGACGTGGCGACCCGCTACAGCTTCCGCGACCGCAAGATCGACGTGCTGGTGCGTGCACAGGAAGGTGATCGTGCCAGCGTGGAAAGCATCCGCCGCCTGATCGTCAATCCCGGCAGTACCCGTCCGGTGACGCTGGACGCGGTTGCCGACGTGGTTGCCACCACTGGCCCCAGCGAGATCCATCGTGCCGACCAGACCCGCGTTGCGGTGGTCTCGGCCAACCTGCGCGACATCGATCTGGGTGCGGCCATGCGTGAAGTGCAGCAGATGGTCGCCGAGCAACCGCTGGGCGCGGGTGTCGGCCTGCACATCGGTGGCCAGGGTGAGGAGCTGGCGCAGGCGGCGAAGTCGCTGATCTTCGCCTTCGGCCTGGCCATCTTCCTGGTCTACCTGGTGATGGCCTCGCAGTTCGAATCGCTCCTGCACCCGTTCGTGATCCTGTTCACCATTCCGCTGGCGCTGGTCGGTGCCATCCTGGCGCTGGCACTGACCGGCAAGCCCATCTCGGTGGTGGTGTTCATCGGCCTGATCCTGCTGGTCGGGCTGGTCACCAAGAACGCGATCATCCTGATCGACAAGGTCAACCAGCTGCGCGAGGCCGGCGTGGCCAAGCACGAGGCCCTGGTGGAAGGGGCGCGCTCGCGCCTGCGGCCGATCATCATGACCACCCTGTGCACGCTGTTCGGCTTCCTGCCGCTGGCGGTGGCGATGGGCGAGGGCGCTGAAGTGCGTGCACCGATGGCGATCACCGTGATCGGTGGCCTGCTGGTGTCAACCCTGCTCACCCTGCTGGTGATCCCGGTGGTATACGACCTGATGGATCGGCGCGGTGACGCCTACTACCGCGAGCGTGGCCGCAAGCACGCCGGCGAGATCGAGCCGGGTGCAGCAGGCAGCGCGGCGGGTGCGGAGGAACCGGCATGAGTGTTGCCGAGTTCTCCATCCGCCGTCCGGTCACCACCATCATGTGTTTCGTGTCACTGGTGGTGATCGGCCTGATCGCCTCGTTCCGGCTGCCGCTGGAAGCGCTGCCGGACATCTCCGCGCCGTTCCTGTTCGTGCAGATTCCGTACACCGGTTCAACCCCGGAGGAAGTGGAGCGGACCATCATCCGCCCGGTGGAGGAATCGCTGGCGACGATGACCGGCATCAAGCGGATGCGCTCGTCGGCGACCTCCGAGGCGGCGCTGATCTTCATCGAGTTCAGCGACTGGGACCGGGACATCGCCATCGCCGCGTCCGATGCACGCGAGCGCATCGATGCGATCCGCAGCGACCTGCCCGATGACCTGCAGCGCTACAACGTGTTCAAGTGGTCCAGCAGCGACCAGCCGGTGCTGAAGGTGCGCCTGGCCAGCACCACCGACCTGACCACCGCTTACGACATGCTCGACCGCGAGTTCAAGCGGCGCATCGAGCGCATCCCCGGCGTGGCCCGCGTCGACATCACCGGCGCGCCGCCGAACGAGGTGGAGATCGCCATCGATCCGAACCGGCTCAACGCGCATGGGCTGAGCATCAACGAGCTGAGCGAGCGCCTGCGCACGCTGAACTTCTCGATCTCGGCCGGGCAGATCGACGACAACGGCCAGCGCGTGCGCGTGCAGCCGGTGGGCGAGATCACCGACCTGCAGGAAATGCGCGACCTGGTGATCAACGCCAAGGGCCTGCGCCTGGGCGACATCGCCGACGTGCGCCTGAAGCCGGCGCGGATGAACTACGGGCGCCGCCTGGACGGCAACCCGGCCGTCGGCCTGGACATCTTCAAGGAGCGCAGCGCCAACCTGGTGGAAGTCTCGCGCGCGGCGCTGGCCGAGGTCGAATCGATCCGTGCCGAAGCATCGATGCGCGACGTGCAGATCAAGGTGATCGACAACCAGGGCAAGGCGGTGACCTCCTCGCTGCTGGAACTGGCCGAGGCCGGTGCGGTCGGCCTGATCCTGTCGGTGACGGTGCTGTTCTTCTTCCTGCGCCATTGGCCGTCCACGCTGATGGTGACCCTGGCCATTCCGATCTGCTTCACCATCACCCTGGGTTTCATGTACTTCGTCGGGGTGACGCTGAACATCCTGACCATGATGGGCCTGCTGTTGGCGGTGGGCATGCTGGTCGACAACGCCGTGGTGGTGGTGGAGAGCATCTACCAGGAGCGCGAGCGCATGCCGGGACAGCCGCGCCTGGCCTCGATCATCGGCACCCGCAACGTGGCCATCGCGCTCAGCGCCGGCACGCTGTGCCACTGCATCGTGTTCGTGCCGAACCTGTTCGGCGAGACCAACAACATCAGCATCTTCATGGCGCAGATCGCGATCACCATCTCGGTCTCGCTGCTGGCCTCGTGGCTGGTCGCGGTCAGCCTGATCCCGATGCTGTCCGCGCGCATGGCCACGCCCAAGCTGGTGCACTCGCAGACCGGCCTGATCGCGCGGCTGCAGCGCCGCTACGCCAGACTGCTGGACTGGTCGCTGCACCATCGCGGTTGGAGCCTGCTCGGCATCGTGCTGGTGGTGCTGGTCAGCCTGGTGCCGATGAAGCTGACCAAGGTCGACATGTTCGGCGGTGATGGCGGCAAGGACATCTTCATCGGCTACATGTGGAAGGGCGCCTATACCTATCGGCAGATGTCCGAGGAGGTGGCGCGCGTGGAGAACTGGATCGACGCCAACCGCGAGCGCCTGCACGTCAAGCAGGTGTACTCCTGGTACAGCGAGCAGGAAGGCAGCTCGACGGTGGTCACCCTGGACGAGAAGTACGCCAAGGACATCAAGGCGCTGCAGGAAGAGCTGCGCAAGGGCCTGCCGAAGTCGGCGCGCACCGACTACTTTGTCGGCAACCAGGGCGGTGATGGCGGCGGTGGCGGCAACCAGGGCGTGCAGGTGCAGCTGGTCGGCGACTCCAGTTCGATGCTGCAGGAGATCGGCCAGGAAGTGGTGCCGCTGCTGGCCCAGCGTGCCGAGCTGCGCGATGTGCGCATCGACAATGGTGAGAAGGGCGGCGAGCTGAAGGTGCGCGTTGACCGCGAGCGTGCTGCGGCGTTCGGTTTCAATGCCGAGCAGGTGGCCAGCTTCGTCGGCCTGGCCCTGCGTGGTGCACCGATGCGCGAGTTCCGCCGTGGTGACAACGAAGTGCCGGTGTGGGTGCGTTTCGCGGGTGCCGAGCAGAGCAGCCCGGAAGACCTGGCCGGTTTCAGCGTGCGCACCGGCGACGGCCGCAGCGTGCCACTGCTGAGCCTGGTCACCGTTGACGTCGGTTCGTCGGCCACCCAGATCGGCCGCACCAACCGCCAGACCACGCTGACCATCAAGGCCAACCTGGCCGAGAAGGTCACCGCGCCGGATGGCCGCAAGGCGATGGAGTCGGTGCTCAAGCCGATGAATTTCCCGGCCGGCTATGGCTTCACCTTCGATGGCGGCGACTACGGCAACGATGACGAAGCCATGCAGCAGATGGTGTTCAACCTGCTGATCGCGCTGGTGATGATCTACGTGGTGATGGCAGCGGTGTTCGAGTCGCTGCTGTTCCCGGCGGCGATCATGAGCGGCGTGCTGTTCTCGATCTTCGGCGTGTTCTGGCTGTTCTGGATCACCGGCACCTCGTTCGGGATCATGTCCTTCATCGGCATCCTTGTGCTGATGGGGGTGGTGGTGAACAACGGCATCGTGATGATCGAGCACATCAACAACCTGCGGCGCAGCGGCATGGGCCGTACCCAGGCGCTGGTGGAGGGCTCACGCGAGCGATTGCGCCCGATCATGATGACGATGGGCACGGCGATCCTGGCGATGGTGCCGATCTCGCTGACCAACACGCAGATGTTCGGCAATGGTCCGGAGTACGCGCCGATGGCGCGCGCGATTGCCGGCGGGCTTGCGTTCTCCACCGTGGTCAGCCTGCTGTTCCTGCCGACCATCTATGCAGTGCTGGATGACCTGCGCAGTGCGGTGACGCGGCTGATCCGCCGTGCCCGAGGTGTGGAGAGGGTAGAGCCGGGCGCTGCCCGGCCGTAATGCGCGACAACGTGTTGTGGTGTGGGGGAGGCCGGTCGTAGTGGGGCGGCCTCCCCCTTTTTTTGGCTCGCCGCGTCTGTTTGTCTCTGTAGAACCGAAGGCAGCGGCAGGAGCCGCTGCCAACGTCGCTTGCGACGGCCCGGAGGGTGTCGGCCAGGACGGCCGGCATAGCCATGCTCGGCTGCTGTTCGCCGCGTCGCCGCGTCGCCCGAGCGTGGGCTCGGGCGCTACAGATTCTGTGGCCGGTTGAGGGGTTTACCCCGCCACCTTGCCCCACACCTTGAACGTGGTCAGCCACAGGCCGAGCATGCTGCCGATGTTGGTCAGCATGAACGTCAGCACCACGCGCGTGACCCGATTGCGGTACCAGCCTTTCAGGCTCTGCGCGTCGTCGCGCAGCTTGAGGAAGTCTTCGTACGCCGGCTTGCGCAGGCGCGCTTCCACCAGCGCCGAGAATGCGCCGGTCGGGATGCTCAGGCGGAACGGCTTGAACGGGGCCACCGCGATGGCGGTGAGGATGCTCAGCGGGTGACCGCCTGCCAGCAGGCAGCCCAGGCCCGCCAAGCCGCCGGTATACATCGCCCAGGTCGCCAGCAGTTCGGTGCCCACGCCCAGACCACCGCGGTAGAAGCCCACGCCGATGCCGGTCGCCACGATGGCCAGAATGCCGAGCGTGAACCACGGAATGTTGCGCTTCTTCGGCACCGCCTCCAGCTCGGCGCGCAGCGGTGCCGGTGCCTCGGTGTCGGTTTCCAGGTGGCGTGCCAGGCCTGCAAGGTGACCTGCACCCACAACCGCCAGCACTTCGCGCTGCTGCGGGTCGTGTTCCTCGCGCAGGCGCGTGGCCATGTAGCGGTCGCGCTCGCCGATGATGGTCTCGTACAGTGCCGGGCTCTCGCTGGCGAACTCGCCGAAGCTCGATTCCAGCATGTCGCCCTGCTTGAGCTTCTCGATCTCGTTCTCGCCCACTTCTTCCGACGAGAACAGGCCCGCGCCCAGCCCGGCAACCAGCTTCAGCTTGCCGAACAAGCCCAGCCGTTGCGACGCACGACGGAAGGTCAGGCCGACCTCGCGGTCGATCAGGTGCACCGGCAGGTTGCGCTCGCGCGCCAGGTCCACCGCGCGCTTCAGCTCGGCACCGGGCTCGATGTCGAGCTGTTCGGCCAGGCGGCGCTGGTAGGCGGACAGGGCCAGGTTGGCGGCGAACAGGGCGACGCGGCCCTTGCGGATCACCTCGACCAGGTCGAGCTTGGCCAGCGTATCCGGGTCGCTCAGCGCCTGCAGGCGCTGCGGGTCCAGTTCAACGGCAACGGCATCGAAGCGGCCGCTGTCGATGGCTTTCTCCACTGCTTCGACGCTGGCGCGCGAAACGTGGGCGGTGCCCAGCAGGGTGTAGCGCACGCCGTCGCGTTCGACGACGCGCACCGGCTGGCCGGCGAACAGATCGTCGCCGGTCTCGGGAAGGGTTTCGGTCATGGGTTCATTCATTGAAAGGTGCGGTTTCGGCGCCATCGCCGAGCGCGCGCTGCATCTGCACGGTGTCCAGCCAGCGGCCATGCTTGCGGCCGAGGCCACGGAACACGCCCACCAGCTCGAAGCCGAAGCGTTCGTGCAGCTTGATCGAGGCGGTGTTGGTCGGTTCGCCGATCACGGCCACCATCTGCCGGTAGCCACGCGCCACGCAGGCATCGATCAGGGCCTGCAGCAGGCTGGTGCCGACGCCCTTGCCCTGGAACGCGGCATTGACGTAGACCGAGTTCTCCACGGTCCACTGGTAGGCAATGCGGGTGCGGTAGGTGTTGGCGTAGGCGTAGCCGGCCACCTGGCCGTCGATTTCGGCGACCAGGTAGGGAAAGCCGCGATCAACAATGTCGCGCATGCGGCGCAGCATCTCGGTCGCGTCCGGAATGTCGTACTCGTAGGTGTTGACGAAGTCGGTCACTTCCACCGCATAGATCGCGGTGATCGCGGCGATGTCGGCCGGGCCGACATCACGGATGAGGACGGCCATGCGCGGCTCCGGCTCAGTCGATGTAGCGCTTGAGCAGGTCACCGTACGCGTCGATGCGACGGTCGCGCAGGAACGGCCAGATGCGGCGCACGTGCTCGCTGCGCTGCAGGTCGACATCGCATAGCAGCACGGTGGCGTCGGTGCCGGCTTCGGCCAGGAACTCACCCTGCGGGCCGAGCACGTGGCTGTTGCCCCAGAACTGGATGCCCGACGCGCCCAGCGGCGAAGCCTCGTGGCCGACGCGGTTGCAGCTCAGCACCGGCAGGCCGTTGGCCACGGCGTGGCCGCGGTGGCTCAGCACCCAGGCGTCGCGCTGGCGGGTCTTCTCGTCCTGCACGTCGTCCGGGTCCCAGCCGATCGCGGTCGGGTAGAGCAGCAGTTCGGCACTGGCCAGCGCCATCAGGCGTGCCGCTTCCGGGTACCACTGGTCCCAGCACACCAGCACGCCAAGGCGGCCCACCGAGGTGTCGATCGGCTTGAAGCCGATGTCGCCCGGGGTGAAGTAGAACTTCTCGTAGAAGCCCGGGTCGTCCGGGATATGCATCTTGCGGTACTTGCCCAGCAACGTGCCGTCCTTCTCGAAGACGACGGCGGTGTTGTGGTACAGGCCGGCAGCGCGGCGCTCGAACAGCGAGCCCACCAGCACCACGCCATGCTTCTTCGCCAGCGCGCCCAGGCGCTCGGTGCTCGGGCCCGGAATCGGTTCGGCCAGGTCGAACTCATCGACCGATTCGTGCTGGCAGAAATACGGACCGTTGTGCAGTTCCTGCAGCAGCACCAGCTTGGCACCCTGCGCAGCCGCCTCGGCCACGCGTGCTTCGATCACCGCCAGGTTGGCGGCGGCATCACCGTGGTTGCGCTCCTGGACCAGGGCGACGGTAAGGGGGCTGCGCGAGTTCATGCGGGGCGTTCCTGCGGGAGAAAACCTGCATGTTAGCGCGGATGGGCGGCCGCAGCGTGTTGCGCGCTGAATGGCGTCCGCACACGGTAGCGCCGGGCCATGCCCGGCGGATTTTCAGGTCGTCGCTGCGCTCGCCGGGCTTGGCCCGGCGCTACCGGTCCGGCTTATGCCTTCAACAGCCCTTCCGGCAGCTGCATGGTGATGCAGTGCAGGCTGCCGTTCTGCCAGATCAGCGAGCGGCAGGGCACCTGCACGATCTCGCGGCCCGGATGGGCCTGGGCCAGCACGTCGCGGGCCAGGTCATCAGCCGGATCGCCGTAGGCCGGCATCAGCACCGCGCCGTTGATGATCAGGTAATTGGCGTACGACGCCGCCAGGCGGCGGCCTTCGTCGATCACCGGCTGTGCCCACGGCAGCGGGAACAGGCGGTACGGCTTCCCATCCTTGGTACGCAGCGCGGCCAGTTCGTTGCCCATCGCCTGCAGTTCGGCGTAGTGCGAGTCGCTCGCGTCGTCGCAGGCCTGGTAGACGATGCTGTCAGGCGAGGCGAAACGGGCCAGGGTGTCGATGTGGGCGTCGGTGTCGTCGCCTTCCAGGTAGCCGTGGTCCAGCCACAGCACGCGGTCCTGCTGCAGCCAGTTGGCCAGGTCGGCGCTCAGGCTTGCCCGGTCGCGGTCCGGGTGGCGCTCGTGCAGGCACTTCCAGGTGGTCAGCAGGGTCCCTTCGCCGTCGGTCTCGATGCCGCCGCCTTCCAGCGCGAACGGAATGCTGCGCACCGGCGCGTCGTTGAACACGCCGGCCTGGTCCAGCACGCCCACCAGCTGGTCATCCAGGGTGGCGTCGAACTTGCCGCCCCAGCCGGTGAAGCGGAAATCCAGCAGCTGGAAACCGCCGTCGGCACGGCGCAGGGTGATCGGGCCGGAGTCACGCAGCCAGGTATCGTCGTAGGCCGCCGTGGTGAAGTGGACCTTGTCCATGTCGATGCGGTTGGAGCGCAGCCGCATCTCGGCGTAGGTCTCCACATCGTCGTCGGCCACGCAGATCAGCACCGGCTGGAAGCGGGTGATGGCCGCGACCAGGGCAATGTAGGTCTCTTCCACCTGGCCCAGGCGGTCAGCCCAGTCGGTATCGGCGGTGGGCCAGGCAATCAGGACGCCGCTCTGGGCTTCCCACTCGGCAGGAAAACGAAGGGTCTGGTTCATGGTCTCGCTACACAGGCCCGCCCACGGCGGGTAAGGGGATCAGCGGATCGGCGGTTTCGGGCCGATTTCGTTCGGGTCCGCCTGGTTGGCCACCACGTCGATCACCTTCTGCTTCTCGAAGTAGACGGTGAACTGCGGGTACACCCAGCGGTTGATGGTCGGCCATTGCCGCTTCTGCCCACCGCGTGGCTGCAGCTGTTCGCTCGGCGCGCCGAACTGCGCCTGTACCTGCTGCATGCTCTGGCCGCGCACGGGCAGGGCACCGGCCGGCTTCTCGCGGGCGCGGTCGACAAGCAGGGTATCGGCCAGCGCCGGCGTGGCGGCGGCCAGGGTGGCCATTACGGCCAGGGCGGACAGGTAACGCTTCATCTCGATCTACTCCCCAGTGGTCAAGAAAGGCGATTACAGCAAAAACGGCAGGAAAAAGCCGCATAAACAAAAAACCGCCCGAAGGCGGTTTCTTGCATCGGGTCGGCCCCGCGTAGGGCCAGCCGCAGCCGGAAGGCTGTGAGGCTTAGCGCTGACGCGCCTTGAAACGCGGGTTCGACTTGCAGATGACGAAGATCTTGCCGCGACGACGGACGACCTTGCAGTCGCGGTGACGGGCCTTCGCCGACTTCAGGGAGGACAGGACTTTCATGGCATACCTCGGCGTAAACAGTAGTTGTTCGGGTGGAGCGTGGCCGCGATATGCGAAAGACAATCGGCAGTTGACGCTCGTTCAAGCCCGCCATTCTACCGGGCTTTTCCTCGTGGTTTCAAGTGGTTGCACAAAAGACCCCGCTGGGGGCGTCTGGCAGGGGCTAGAATGACCCCTTCACACGCTCTGGGACCCCCATGAATCCACTCGCTCCCGTCCTGACCATCGACGGCCCATCCGGGGCCGGCAAGGGTACCATCAGCCGCATCATCGCGCGCCGCATGGGCTGGCATTACCTGGATTCGGGTGCGCTGTACCGGGCGGTGGGCGTGGCCGCAAGCTGGGCCGACATCGACACCTCCGACGCCTCGGCGCTGGTGCGCTGCACCTTCGATACCCATGTTCAGTTTGTCGAGCAGGGCGATGCCATGCGGGTCATGGTCAACGGCACCGATGCCACCGACGAGCTGCGCCTGGAGACCACCGGCGCCCTGGCCTCTGCCATCGCCGCCATCCCCGAGGTCCGGGCCGCCCTGAAGGAGCGGCAGCGCGCATTCAGGGAGCTGCCGGGCCTGGTCGCCGACGGCCGCGACATGGGCACGGTGATCTTCCCGGATGCCCCCCACAAGGTCTTCCTGACCGCCAGCGCCGAGGAGCGCGCCGAGCGCCGGCATAAGCAGTTGAAAGACAAGGGGGTTTCTGTTAACTTTGATGACCTCCTGCGCGAGATCATGGCCCGCGACGCCCGTGATGCCCAGCGTACCGTGGCGCCCCTGAAGCCGGCAGACGATGCTGTCCTCATCGACACCACAGGCATCGGCATCGATGATGTCGTTGCCCGAGTGATGGATCTGCTTCCGGTTCCGGCTGCCTGATCCGTTCGCGCGGGAGCACTGCCAGCCGCATCGGCAGTGGTCGCGCAAAGCAGTGCTGTACCCGCTCCGTCGCGCACTGATGCGTGGCGGTTTTCCTACTACACACGACCTGCGTTTCCGGGGTCGACCAACAGGCGGGCGGTCGCCATTCCCCTGAAGGGGACGCCACCGACCCATGTGTCCAACAGAGTAAATCTAATGACCGAATCATTTGCCGAACTGTTTGAAGCCAGCCAGGCCAACCTGGCCAAGCTGAAGCCGGGCGCCATCGTCAGCGGTACCGTTGTTGAAGTCCGCGGCGACGTCGTGGTGATCAACGCTGGCCTGAAGTCCGAAGGCATCGTGCCGATCGAACAGTTCCGTAACGACGCTGGCGAAATCGACGTCGCCGAAGGCGACATCGTCAAGGTCGCCCTCGACTCGATCGAGAACGGCTTCGGCGAAACCGTCCTGTCGCGCGAGAAGGCCAAGCGCGCGATGGTGTGGGACGAGCTGGAAGAAGCGTTGGAAAAGAACGAAACCATCACCGGCCGCATCAGCGGCAAGGTCAAGGGTGGTTTCACCGTGGACATCAAGGATGTCCGCGCCTTCCTGCCGGGTTCCCTGGTCGATGTGCGCCCGGTGCGCGATCCGGCCTACCTGGAAGGCAAGGAGCTCGAGTTCAAGCTCATCAAGCTGGACCGCAAGCGTAACAACGTCGTGGTCTCGCGCCGCGCTGTCGTCGAAAGCGAGCACTCGGAAGAGCGCGAGCAGCTGATGGACAAGCTGCAGGAAGGCGCGATCCTGAAGGGTGTCGTCAAGAACCTGACCGATTACGGCGCGTTCGTGGACCTGGGCGGTATCGACGGCCTGCTGCACATCACCGACATGGCGTGGAAGCGCGTGCGTCACCCGTCGGAAGTCGTGAACGTCGGCGACGAGCTGGACGTCCGCGTGCTGAAGTTCGACCGCGAGCGCAACCGCGTTTCGCTGGGCCTGAAGCAGCTGGGCGAGGATCCGTGGGACAACATCGGCCGTCGTTACCCGGCCAACAGCCGCGTCTTCGGCAAGGTCTCCAACGTCACCGATTACGGTGCGTTCGTTGAGATCGAGCCGGGCGTCGAAGGCCTGGTGCACGTCTCGGAGATGGATTGGACCAACAAGAACGTCAACCCGTCCAAGGTTGTGCAGGTTGGTGATGAAGTCGAAGTGATGGTGCTGGACGTCGATGAAGAGCGTCGCCGCATCTCGCTGGGCATGAAGCAGGTTGCCGCCAACCCGTGGGAAACCTTCGCTGCCACCCACAAGAAGGGTGACAAGGTGTCGGGCCAGATCAAGTCGATCACCGACTTCGGCATCTTCATCGGCCTGGACGGCGGCATCGACGGCCTGGTCCACCTGTCCGACATCAGCTGGAACACCACCGGCGAAGACGTCGTTCGCAACTTCAAGAAGGGCGATACCCTGGACGCCGTCGTCCTGGCTGTCGATCCGGAGCGCGAGCGCATCTCCCTGGGCGTGAAGCAGCTGGAGCAGGATCCGTTCGGCCAGTACATGGCTGCCAATCCGAAGGGCTCCAAGGTCGAAGGCGTGGTGAAGGAAGTCGACGCCAAGGGCGCGATCATCGAGCTGGCTGACGGCATCGAAGGTTACGTCTCGGCCCGCGACATCGCCAACGAGCGCGTTGACGACGCCACCCAGCACCTGAAGGTCGGCGACAAGGTCGAAGCCAAGTTCGTGGGCATGGACCGCAAGGGCCGTACCCTGCAGCTGTCGATCAAGGCCAAGGACGACGCGGAAATGCGCGAAGTGCTGGAGGAATACCAGTCCTCTTCGGCTTCCAGCGGCACCACCCAGCTGGGTGCACTGCTGCGTGCACAGCTGAACGGCAACAAGTCCGAGTAATCGGCCTTAGGCTGTTCGTTGTTTCCTGGACGGCCCGGGCCTTGCCCGGGCCGTTTCAGGCTGAGATACCCCTGATGTGAGCCGGTAATGACCAAATCCGAACTGATCGAAATCCTTGCGCGCCGCCAGGCGCACCTGAAGGCCGATGATGTCGATCTGGCGGTGAAGTCGTTGCTGGAAATGATGGGCGGATCGCTGTCCGCCGGGGATCGCATCGAAATTCGTGGTTTTGGCAGCTTCTCGCTGCACTATCGGCCGCCGCGCCTGGGTCGCAACCCGAAGACCGGCGAGTCGGTTGCCCTGCCGGGCAAGCACGTCCCACATTTCAAGCCGGGCAAGGAACTGCGCGAGCGTGTCAGCAGTGTGCTGCCGCTGGACGCCGATCCGGCCTGAGCCTCCCGTCGCGCCACCGCGTGCGAATCCAGCCGCGAGTCGGATAAGCTACGGACTCCTGCCACTGGAGCTGTCGCATGAAGGTTTTTCGTCTGCTGGTCCTGCTGGCGGTACTCATTGTTGGGTTGATCATCGGTGCCATGAACATGGACGAGATGACCATCAACCTGCTGTTCACCCAGCTCAAGACCTCGGTCGGCGTGGCCATCATTGCCGCGTTGCTGATCGGCGTCATCGTTGGTGCTGGCCTGGTGCTGGTGAGCGTGGTCATTCCGCTCTACAGCCAGCTGCGCCGCGCCAACAAGTCCGCTGCCGCCACGCCGGCACCGGTTGCCTCCCCTCAATCTTTTGATGGACGCTGATCGAAGATGGATTTCGTCACCGAGTGGTTCTGGTTCTTCCTGTTCGTTCCGCTGGCCGCACTGGCCGGGTGGGTGATCGGACGGCGTGGTGGTCAACGCCACGGTGACAACCAGGTCAGCCGCCTGTCCAGCACCTACTTCCGTGGCCTGAACTACCTGCTCAACGAGCAGCCGGACAAGGCCATCGAGCTGTTCCTGCACATCGCCGAGCTGGACAAGGAAACCTTCGAGACCCAGGTCGCGCTGGGCCACCTGTTCCGCCGCCGCGGCGAAGTCGATCGCGCCATCCGCCTGCACCAGGGCCTGGTCAACCGACACGACCTCAGCGATGCGCAACGCGTGCAGGCGCTGCTGGCGCTGGGCGAGGACTACATGAAGTCCGGCCTGCTGGACCGTGCCGAGACCGTGTTCACCGAACTGGCGCAGCTGGACCAGCGTGCCCCGCAGGCACTCAAGCACCTGATCGGCATCTACCAGGCCGAGCGTGACTGGGAAAAGGCGATCGACAACGCGACCCGTTTCGAGGACGTCACCGGCGAGCCGATGGGCAAGCTGATCGGGCAGTTCGAGTGCGAACTGGCCGAACGCTTCCGCGGTGCCGGCAAGCTGGAAGAGGCGAGGGCGGCGATCGCCCGGGCCTACCAGGCCGATGCGATGTCGGTGCGTGCCGGCATCATCGAAGGGCGCCTGGAAACCGACGCGGGCAATCCGGAAGCGGCCGTACGCGCGTTCGAGCGTGCTGCGCGCAATGATCCGGAGTACCTGCCGGAGCTGCTGCCGGCGCTGATGCAGAACTACCGCAAGGTGGGTGATCTGGCAGGCGCGCGCGCTTTCCTGTCGGAGATGACCGAGCATTACCGTGGCATTGCCCCGGTGCTGGCGCTGACCCGCCTGATGGAAGAGCAGGAGGGCGTGGCCCCGGCCCGTGCCTACCTGGGCCGCCAGCTCAAGGACCGCCCGTCGGTGCGTGGCGAGTCCGCGCTGATCGACCTGACCCTTGCTGAAGGCGCTGATTCCACGGCGACCCTGCACGACCTCAAGCACATCACCGACCAGTTGCTGGTACGCAACCCGGCCTATCGCTGCACCCGCTGTGGTTTCGGGGCGCGCACCCATCACTGGCAGTGCCCGAGCTGCAAGGAGTGGGGTACGGTCAAGCCGCTGTTGAATTACGCGGTGCTCTGATCCATGCCGTGGCTCGTGATGGGCGCGCTGCTGGGCCTGGCCCTGCTGAGTGCGGCACTGACCTGGGCGGCGCGGGGCTATGCGCTGCGCCGGCAACTGTTTGACCAGCCGGGCGAGCGCCGCAGTCACAGCGTAGCGACCCCTCGAGGTGGCGGCATCGCCATCGTCATCAGCCTGCTGGTGACCGCCGGTGTTGCCATGTGGGCCTGGCCCGCAGCGCTTCCGAGCCTGCTCGTGGCCGCCCTTGGCCTGGCGCTGGTGGCGGGTATCGGCTGGTGGGATGACCATCGGCCGCTTCCGGCCATGCGCCGCCTGATGGTGCATTTCATCGCCGCCGCGCTGCTGGCCGCGCTGGTCAGGGTGCATGGTGGCAGCTGGCTGCTGGCCGTGTTGGTCCTGCTGTTCACTGCCTCTCTGATCAACATCTGGAATTTCATGGATGGGATCAACGGCATCGCGGCCAGCCAGGCCGTTGTGGTGGCCCTGGGGCTGGCGCCGTTGCTGCCCTGGCCGTACTCGCTGGCGGCCATCGCGTTGGGCCTGGTGTGCCTGGGCTTCCTGCCGTTCAACTTCCCACGGGCCCGGATCTTCATGGGCGATGTCGGAAGTGGCGCGCTGGGTTATGCGGTTGCGGCGGTGCTGGCAATGGCCAGTGTCAAGACCGACATCAACTGGATACTGCTGCTTGTGTCGGCATCGCCGTTCCTTGTGGACGCGGGCTTCACACTGCTGGCGCGCATCATTTCAGGACAACGCTGGATGGAACCCCATACCCAGCATGTCTACCAGCGCGCGGTGCAGGCAGGAGCCAGTCACGCCCGGGTAACAGGGATGTACTTTGCTTTAGGCCTGTTCAGTATTACAGTGCTTAATGTCTGCTCCAACTTGCAGCCGAGGTGGGAGGCTGCCGTGGCGATCGCGTGGTTCATTGCGCTGAGCGTCCTCTGGCTCCTCCTGCGCAATGGATTGCGCCACCGAAAAGGAAATACCTGACTTATGGCTTCACCCTGGCGGGACAGAATCCTCGGCCTGATGCCGCGTTCGGCCATCGTCTGCCACGACCTGTTCATGGTCTGGGCATGCTGGCAGCTGCTGCATGCAGGGCGGTACTCGATCCTGGCCAACGCCCCCGAGCTCCCTCTCTGGAACGTCGACACCACGCTGGTGCTGCTGCTGCAGGGCCTGGTGTTCTGGCGCGTGGGCCTCTATCGGGGGCTGTGGCGGTTCGCCAGCGTCAGCGACCTGCTGAACATCTTCAAGGCCAGCTTCATCGGCATGGTGGCCATCGTGCTGGTGCTGATGTGGAAGCGCTTCGATGGCGTGCCGATGTCGGTGCTGGTGATCTATCCGTTCGCGCTGTCGGCGCTGCTGGGCGCGCCGCGCCTGCTGTACCGGGCCTGGAAGGACTACCAGGCGCTGCAGTCGGACTCATCCGCGCGTCGCGTGCTGATCCTGGGTGCCGGCCAGGCCGCCGAGACCCTGGTCCGTGACCTGCGCCGTTCAGGCAATTTCGAGCCGGTCGGCCTGCTGGACGATGCGCCGCACCTGCGCGGTGCCAAGCTGCAGGGCCTGCCGATCCTCGGCACCCTGGACGATGCGCCGACCGTGGTCCGTGAGACGGCGGCCAAGCTGCTGGTGATCGCCATCCCCTCGCTGGACGCCGCAGGCATGCAGCGGATCGTGGCCATCTGCGAAAGCACCGGCGTGCCGTTCCGCACCGTGCCCAAGCTCAGCGACATCCTGCAGGGCCAGTCGCTGCCGGGGCAGTTGAAGGAAGTGGCAATCGAGGATCTGCTCGGCCGCAAGCCGATCATGCCGGACTGGAACCTGATCCGTGGCTGGTTGGGCGGGCGTACGGTGATGGTCACCGGCGCTGGCGGCTCGATCGGCTCCGAGCTGTGCCGCCAGTGCGCGCGTCACGGTGCCGGTCGCATCATCCTGCTCGAGATCAGCGAGCTGCTGTTGCTGACCATCGAGGGTGAGCTGCGACGCAGCTTCCCGG
Organism: Stenotrophomonas hibiscicola ATCC 19867; assembly: GCF_000382065.1. GTDB lineage: Bacteria > Pseudomonadota > Gammaproteobacteria > Xanthomonadales > Xanthomonadaceae > Stenotrophomonas > Stenotrophomonas hibiscicola. The sequence continues at coordinate 164,442 of NZ_KB907502.1, forward strand.
ACGTCGAGGTTGAAGCAGTGCTGGGCGATTGCGGCGACCCGGCGGTGATCCGCCATGCGCTGTCGCTGCATCCCGTCGACACCGCCTTCCATGCCGCCGCCTACAAGCATGTACCGGTGCTGGAGCGGCAGCTGCGCGAGGCGGTGCGCAACAACATCCTGGCCACAGAGAACGTGGCCCGCGCCTGCCTGGAAGCGCGCGTCGAGCACTTCGTGTTCATTTCCACCGACAAGGCCGTCGACCCGGTCAATGCGCTGGGCGCCAGCAAGCGCTATGCGGAAATGATCTGCCAGAGCCTGGACCAGAAGTCCACGCATACCCGTTTCGTCACGGTGCGCTTCGGCAACGTGCTGGCCTCGGCCGGCAGCGTGGTGCCACTGTTCCGCGAACAGATCCTGAGGGGTGGGCCGGTGACCGTCACCGACCCGGAAGTCAGCCGCTACTTCATGACCATCCCGGAGGCCTGCCAGCTGATCCTGCAGGCCGCCGCCTCGGCGTCGCACGGTGCGATCTATACCCTCGACATGGGCGAGCCGGTGCCGATCCGCGTACTGGCCGAGCAGATGATCCGCCTGGCCGGCAAGCAGCCTTACAAGGACATTCCGATCATCTACACCGGGCTGCGTCCGGGCGAGAAGCTGCACGAGACGCTGTTCTATTCGGACGAGGACTACCGTTCCACCGCGCACCCGAAGATTCTCGAGGCCGGTGTGCGCGCGTTCTCACGTGACCTGGTGCTGGGCAATGTTCCGCGCCTGCGCGATGCCGTGGCTGGTTACGACACCACCAGCATCCAGGAGATCCTGTTCGCGACAATGCCGGAGTTCTCGCCAATCGAACAGGATGCTTACATTTCATCCGCTAAAGTCGTGCCCTTTCCGGCACGTGAGGCCAACAGGCACCAATGAGCAAGCGAATTCGCAAGGCAGTTTTTCCAGTGGCAGGGCTCGGGACGCGCTTCTTGCCGGCAACCAAGACGGTTCCGAAGGAAATGTTGCCGATCATTGATCGTCCGCTGATCCAGTACGCGGTCGATGAGGCAATCGAAGCTGGTTGCGACACGCTGGTGTTCATCACCAACCGCTACAAGCATGCCGTGGCCGACTACTTCGACAAGGCTTACGAGCTGGAGCAGAAGCTCGAGCGCGCCGGCAAGCAGGAGCAGCTGGAGATGATCCGTCATGTGCTGCCCAATGGCGTGCGCGCGATTTTCGTGACCCAGGCCGAAGCACTGGGCCTGGGCCATGCAGTGCTGTGCGCCAAGGCCGTGATCGGCGACGAACCGTTCGCGGTGCTGCTGCCGGATGACCTGATCTGGAACCGCGGCGACGGCGCACTGAAGCAGATGGCCGACCTCAACGAGGCCAGTGGCGCCAGCGTCATCGCTGTTGAAGACGTGCCGCATGACAAGACCGCCAGCTACGGCATCGTTGCCACCGAGGCGTTCGATGGCCGCAAGGGCCGCATTTCGCAGATCGTGGAGAAGCCGAAGCCGGAGGACGCGCCCAGCGACCTGGCTGTGGTCGGCCGCTATGTGCTGAGCCCGAAGATCTTTGAGCTGCTGGAGCAGACCGGCAGTGGTGCCGGTGGCGAGATCCAGCTGACCGATGCGATCGCGCAGCTGCTGAAGACCGAAGAAGTCGATGCCTATCGTTTCGAGGGCACCCGCTTCGACTGCGGCACGCACCTGGGGCTGGTGGAGGCGACGATCCGCTTTGCGCTGGACAACCCGAAGCTGGCAGGGCCGGCGCGGGAGAAGCTGACGGCGATGTTGGCGGAATAAGGTTTATCAAGCGTTCCGTGCAGCGCCTTGATTGATACGTGATGGGCGGGACGGGTGGGCCGTTGCAGGACACGCCGTAAACCCGTCCATGGCGGCTCGATGGCGCCTTGCTCGTGTGCGCTGTCCTGCGCACACGGCAAGACCGGGGTTGGGCGTCCTGCCCAACCCGCCCGAGGCATGCCTCGGGCCCATGGCGCCAACGGTTTTGGAGAGGGCCATCCGCCCCCTCTCGACAGTTTCCGTGCGGCGCGGACGGGAAGGGCGGAATCAAGGGCAGGGGCAAAAGCAAAAAAAAGGCAGCCAATGGCTGCCTTTTTTCGTGGGTCGGGGTCAGATCCCTTTGCGCAGCAAAGGGCTCTGACCCCGGCTCTTGCTTTGCTCATCCCTCCGCCGCGCGGAATGTTGGGTGGCGCGGGTGGGTGAACCGGGACTGTCAGCGGCATGGATGCCGCTGCCAAGCCCCCAGGGACGGGTTTACGGCGTGTCCCGGGCAGCCTCACCCACCCGGGCCCCACAGCCAACCAACAATCAGCCGGCAACGCTTTGAACCTTACAGCGCTTCGAAAATACCCGCCGCGCCCATGCCGGTGCCGATGCACATCGTCACCATGCCGTACTTCTGCTGGCGACGACGCAGGCCGTGCAGCAGGGTCGCGGTACGGATCGCGCCGGTTGCACCCAGCGGGTGGCCCAAGGCAATCGCGCCGCCCAGCGGGTTGACCTTGGCCGGGTCCAGGCCGCAATCGCGGATCACCGCCAGCGACTGCGCGGCGAACGCTTCGTTGAGCTCGATCCAATCCAGCTGGTCCTGGGTCAGGCCGGCCTGCTTCAGTGCCTTCGGGATCGCGGCGATCGGGCCGATGCCCATCACTTCCGGGCGCACCCCGGCCACCGAGAAGCTGACGAAACGGGCCAGCGGGGTCAGGCCGTAGTCCTTGATCGCCTGTTCCGAGGCCAGCAGCACGGCACCGGCGCCATCGCTCATCTGCGACGAGTTGCCAGCAGTGACGGTGCCGCCGAACTGGCCGTTGCGGAACACCGGGCGCAGCTTGGCCAGGCCTTCAGCCGAGGAATCCGGGCGCGGGCCTTCGTCGGTGTCGGCGATCTTGTTGCGGGTGATGATGCGCTGGCCGTCGGCCAGGTCCGGCAGGTGCGAGACGATCTCGTACGGGCTGATCTCGTCCTTGAACTCGCCGTTCTGGATCGCCGCCATGGCCTTCTGGTGCGAGGCGAGGGCGAAGGCGTCCTGGTCTTCGCGCGAGACCTTCCACTCTTCGGCCACCTTCTCGGCGGTGATGCCCATGCCGTAGGCGATGGCCACGTGGTCGTTGTCGAACACGCTCGGTGCCATGGCGATCTTGTTGCCCATCATCGGCACCATCGACATCGACTCGGTGCCACCGGCCAGCATCAGGTCGGCGTTGCCCAGGCGGATCGCGTCGGCGGCCTGCGCCACGGCCTGCAGGCCGGAGGAGCAGAAGCGGTTCACGGTCTGCGCGGCGATGGTGTTTGGCAGGCCAGCCAGCAGCACGCCGATGCGCGCCACGTTCATGCCCTGCTCGGCTTCCGGCATGGCGCAGCCGATGATCGCGTCATCGATGCGGTTGACGTCCACGCCCGGGGCCTGGGCGACGACGCTGCGCAGCACGTGCGCAAGCATGTCGTCGGGGCGGGTGTTGCGGAACATGCCCTTGGGCGCCTTGCCAACCGGGGTGCGGGTGGCGGCGACGATGTAGGCGTCCTGGATTTGCTTGGTCATTGCAGTGATCTCTTGAATTTTTTAGCCGGAGTGCCGACCAACGGTCGGCACCCACCGGAAGCAGGGATGGGCGATCAGTTACGCAGCGGCTTGCCGGTCTTCAGCATGTGCGCGATGCGGGCCTGGGTCTTTTCCTGCTGGGCCAGTTCGACGAAGTGCTTGCGCTCCAGGGTCAGCAGCCACTCTTCGTCGACCAGGGTGCCGCGGTCGACCTTGCCGCCGCACAGCACGGTGGCGATGCGCTCGGCGATCTCGTAGTCGTACGGGCTGATGAAGCGGCCTTCCAGCATGTTGACCAGCATCATCTTGAAGGTGGCGATGCCCACGTCACCGGCGACCTGGATGCGGCGTGCCGGCAGCGGCGGGCGGTAGCCGGCTTCGGCCAGGGCGCGTGCTTCGGCCTTGGCGATGTACAGCGCCTCGTAGCTGTTGAACACCACCTTGTCGGTGCTGCGCAGCAGGCCCAGTTCCTTGGCGTTGACCGCCGAGTTGGACACCTTGGCCATCGCCACGGTCTCGAAGGTCTTCTTCAGTTCGGCGAACACGTCGCCGCCCGGGCCCGCGGCCTGCGAGGCACGCACGGCCAGTTCCTTCAGGCCGCCACCGGCCGGCAGCAGGCCGACACCGGCCTCGACCAGGCCGATGTAGCTTTCCAGGAAGGCCACGGTCTTGGCGCTGTGCATCTGGAACTCGCAGCCGCCACCCAGGGCCAGGCCACGCACCGCTGCCACCACCGGCACCAGCGAGTACTTGATGCGCTGGCTGGTGCGCTGGAAGTTGGCGACCATTTCCTCGAACTGGTCGACTTTGCCGGCCTGCAGCAGGCCGAGCGCACCGGCCAGGTCGGCACCGGCGGAGAAGGGTTCCTTCTGCTGCCAGATCACCAGGCCCTGGAAGTCCTTCTCGGCGCGGCTCACGCATTCCTGCAGGCCATCCAGCACCTGGTCGGACACGGTGTTCATCTTGGTCTTGAAGCTGACCACGGCGATGCCGTCACCGTCGTGCCACATGCGCAGGCCGTCGTTCTCGAACACGGTTTCGCCCGGAGCGAACTGCTCGCCCAGCAGCGGATCCGGGAACCGCTGGCGCTGGTACACCGGCAGCGACGAACGCGGCAGCTTGGCGTTGCGCGACGGGCTGTAGCTGCCTTCGGCGGCGTGCACACCGTCGCGGCCATCGAACACCCAATCCGGCAGCGGGGCGCTGCTCATGCTCTTGCCGGCCACGATGTCATCGGCGATCCACTGTGCCACCTGCTTCCAGCCGGCAGCCTGCCAGGTCTCGAACGGGCCCAGCGACCAGCCGTAACCCCAGCGGATGGCCAGATCGACGTCGCGCGCGGTCTCGGCGATGTCGGCCAGGTGGTAGGCGCTGTAGTGGAACAGGTCGCGGAAGGTCGCCCACAGGAACTGCGCCTGCGGGTGCTGGCTCTCGCGCAGCTTGGCGAACTTCTCGGCCGGGTTCTTGATCTTCAGGATCTCGACCACTTCCGGTGCGGCGGTGCGGTCGGCCGGACGGTAGTCCTGCTTCTCCAGATCCAGTACCACGATGTCCTTGCCGACTTTGCGGAAGATGCCGGCGCCGGTCTTCTGGCCCAGCGCGCCCTTGGAAATCAGCGCGTCCAGCCACTTCGGCGACTTGAAGAATTCATGCCACGGGTCATTCGGCAGGGTGTCGCCCATGGTCTTGATGACGTGGGCCATGGTGTCCAGGCCGACCACGTCGGAGGTGCGGTAAGTGGCCGACTTCGGGCGGCCGACCAGCGGACCGGTCAGGCCGTCCACTTCATCGAAACCCAGGCCGAACTGCTGGGTGTGGTGGATGGTGGACAGGATCGAGAACACGCCGATGCGGTTGCCGATGAAGTTCGGGGTGTCCTTGGCGTACACCACGCCCTTGCCCAGGGTGGTGACCAGGAAGGCTTCCAGGCCTTCCAGCACGGCGGCGTCGGTGGTGGTGGCCGGGATCAGCTCGGCCAGGTGCATGTAGCGCGGCGGGTTGAAGAAGTGCACGCCGCAGAAGCGGTGGCGCAGCTGTTCGGGCAGCACGTCGGCCAGCTTGTTGATGCCCAGGCCCGAGGTGTTGGAGGCCAGCACCGCGTGGTCGGCCACGAACGGCGCAATCTTCTTGTACAGGTCCTGCTTCCAGTCCATGCGCTCGGCGATGGCCTCGATGATCAGGTCGCAGTCCTTCAGCTGCTCCAGGCCGGAGTCGTAATTGGCCGGGGTGATGGCTTCGGCCAGCGACTTGCTGGCCAGCGGCGCCGGGCTCAGCTTGCCCAGGTTGGCGATCGCCTTCAGCACGATGCCATCGGCCGGACCTTCCTTCGCAGGCAGGTCGAACAGCACGGTGTCGACGCCGGCGTTGGTGAGGTGGGCGGCGATCTGGGCACCCATGACGCCGGCACCCAGCACGGCGGCGCGGCGGACTAGCAGGGAATTGGACATGGTGTAGGGCCTTTGTTGGTCAGCAGTTACTGGGTGGAATCAACGGGAAGCGGGCAGGGCGCTGGCACGTGCGGCGGCGCGGAACCCGGCTTCGGCGAAATGGATCAGTTCGTGGGCGGCATGGGCACGATGCGCCGCTTCGGTGACACCGGCGGGACGCTTGATCAGCCCGAAGTCGGCCATGGCATAGGTGAGCGAGCCGGCCAGGAAGTCCAGGCGCCAGTACAGCTCTTCCTTGCTCAGGCCGGGCACGCACTCGCCGATGGCCTTGCCGAACGCACGCAGCACGTGGCCGTAGTGGTCGGACAGGAACTTGCGCAGGTTGTCGTTCTTCTCGGCGTAGGCGCGGGCGATCACGCGCACGAAGGCGCCGCCGTTCTGGCGGTCCTGGGCCAGCGCCAGCGCCGGTTCGACGAAGGCGGCCAGCACCGGGCGCAGTTCGCCGGGGTGTTCGCTGCGGGCCCGCTCCAGCTGCGCCAGGCGCGCGCCTGTCATCTCGTCCATGCGGCGGCGGAAGACCTCATTGACCAGGTTTTCCTTGGAACCGAAGTGGTAGTTGACCGCGGCAATGTTGACGTCGGCCTGGCTGGTCACCTGGCGCAGCGAGGTGCCGGCGAAGCCGTGCTGGGCGAACAGCTCCTCGGCCGCGCCGAGGATCCGGTCCTTGGTCGAGAAGTGGGCGGGTTTGGCCATCGGCGGGCAGACCTTAATCAAACGATTGTTTGATACTAGGACCAGACGGTAGCGTATGGCATTTTGCAGTGCAGCAAAATCGGCCGCTCCGGTCAGATTTCACTCAGGTGGGTGAATGGGTGGACCTGAACCTGTAGAGCCGAGCCCGCGCTCGGCTGCTCTTCGGCCCAAAGGCCAGCCGAGCATGGGCTCGGCGCTACAACAGGGCCACATGGCCCTCTACCACCCGGCCACGTTATCTTTTACAATTCGCCTACGTTTATCAGGCTAAGCCCGCGTCCCGACGCGGGTTTTTTTCATGTTACCCTTCGGGCCATCAGCGGCCCGATTCCATTGGAGACATCCCATGGCGCTGGAGCGCACCCTTTCGATCATCAAGCCGGACGCCGTTGCCAAGAACGTCATCGGCGAAATCTACGCCCGCTTCGAGAAGGCCGGCCTGAAGGTCGTGGCCGCCAAGTACAAGCAGCTGTCGCGCCGTGAAGCCGAAGGCTTCTATGCCGTGCACCGCGAGCGTCCGTTCTTCAACGCGCTGGTCGAGTTCATGATCTCCGGCCCGGTGATGATCCAGGCCCTGGAAGGCGAGAACGCCGTCCTGGCCCACCGCGACCTGCTGGGCGCCACCAACCCGAAGGAAGCCGCGCCGGGCACCATCCGCGCCGACTTCGCCGAATCCATCGATGCCAACGCCGCACACGGCTCGGACTCGGTCGAGAATGCCGCGATTGAGATCGCCTACTTCTTCGCCGCCACCGAAGTCGTCTCGCGCTGAGAGTAATGCCGTGAACGAGGTCGTACAGTCCCCCGCCATCCAGCCGCTGCCGAAGTCGGCACCCACGGCTGGCAAGCAGAACCTGCTCGACCTCGATCGCGCGGGCCTGGAGAAGTTTTTCGTCGAGGTTCTCGGCGAGAAGAAGTTCCGTGCCCATCAGGTGATGAAGTGGATCCACCATCGCTACGTCACCGATTTCGATGAAATGACCGACCTCGGCAAGGTCCTGCGCGCCAAGCTGCAGGCCCATGCCGAGGTGCTGGTTCCGAACATCGTGTTCGACAAGCCCTCCGCCGACGGCACCCACAAGTGGCTGCTGGCGATGGGCGTGGATGGCAAGAACGCCATCGAGACCGTGTACATCCCGGACAAGACCCGCGGCACGTTGTGCGTGTCCTCGCAGGTCGGTTGCGGCCTGAACTGCACGTTCTGCTCCACCGCCACCCAGGGCTTCAACCGTAACCTGACCACCGCCGAGATCATCGGCCAGGTGTGGGTTGCCGCACGCCACCTGGGCAACGTGCCGCACCAGATGCGCCGCCTCACCAACGTGGTGATGATGGGCATGGGCGAGCCGCTGATGAATTTCGACAACGTCGTGCGCGCCATGAGCGTGATGCGCGACGACCTGGGCTACGGCCTGGCCAACAAGCGCGTGACCCTGTCGACCTCCGGCCTGGTGCCGCAGATCGACCGCCTGTCTGCCGAAAGCGACGTGTCGCTGGCGGTGTCGCTGCATGCGCCGAACGACGCACTGCGCGAGACGCTGGTGCCGCTCAACAAGAAGTACCCGATCGCCGAGCTGATGGCCTCGTGCGCACGCTACCTGCGCGCCAACAAGCGCCGCGAATCGGTCACCTTTGAATACACCCTGATGAAGGGCATCAACGACAAGCCCGAGCATGCCCGCGAACTGGCCCGCCTGATGCGCCAGTTCGACAACGCGGTGCAGGCCAAGGATTCGGGCAAGGTCAACCTGATCCCGTTCAATCCGTTCCCGGGCACCCGCTACGAGCGTTCCGAGGAGGCCAACATCCGCGCCTTCCAGAAGATCCTGCTCGACAGCAACGTGCTGACGATGGTCCGCCGCACCCGTGGCGACGACATTGACGCCGCCTGTGGCCAGCTCAAGGGCCAGGTGATGGACCGCACCCGCCGCCAGGCGGAGTTCAACAAGACGCTGCAGGCGGGGAAGGGGAGCGATGCCGCGGCCTGACCGCCTCTGGCTGGCTCTGTTCGCAGGCGTGCTGGCCGTTGCGGTCGGTGGCTGCAAATCCCAACCCAAGGCCAAGCTGGGCCCCAGCGAAGCGCCGGTCTATTCGGTGCGCGATCCGGACAGCGTGCGGCGCCAGGTGCGCCTGCAGGATCTGCTGGCGCTGGCTGCCCGTGACATGCAGGTCGGCAACCTAGATGCGGCCGAACGCAAGGCGCGCGAGGCGCTGAAGCTGGCGCCCGACTCGCCGGATGCGCTGGTGCTGCTGGCCGGCATCGATGAGCGCCGTGGCCGGAGCCAGCAAGCGGGCGAGAGCTTCCGCAGGGCGGCCGAACAGGCGCCGCAGCGCGGTGACATCCTCAACAATTACGGGGCGTGGCTGTGCCAGCAGGGGCGGCCGGCCGAGTCGCTGGCGTGGTTCGATCGAGCGCTGCAGGCGCCGGGCTACGCCACACCGGCCGAATCCCAGGCCAATGCGGGCAGCTGTGCACTGGACGCTGGCCAACTTGAACGTGCCGAAGGCGACCTGCGCGCGGCGCTGTCGGTGCTGCCGGGAAACCCGGTCGCGCTGGAGGCGATGGCCCAGCTCAGCTTCCGCCAGGGCCGCTTCATGGAGGCGCGGGCCTTCGCCGAACGTAGGATTGCGGCTGCACCCGCAACGCGTTCCGTGTTACAACTTGCGTCTCAAATCGAAGCGCGGCTGGGTGATCGGGCGGCATCTGATCGCTATCTTCAGCGGATTCGACAGGAATTTCCGCAGGAAGCGGGCTCCTAACTCCAGGGTTGATGCATTGTGATTGATGACCAGACTGTGAGCGCTCTCGAGACTGCGGCCGGCTGCGGCACCCGCCTGCGCCAGGCCCGCGAGGCGGCCGGACTGACCCTCGAAGATGTCGGCTCGCGCCTGCGCATGCCGGTCCAGGTGGTCAGGTCGCTGGAAGAAGAACAATGGCAGAAGCTTGGCGCGCCGGTGTTCGTGCGCGGCCAGCTGCGCAGCTATGCGCGGCTTCTGGACGTGGACGTGGGAGAGCTGCTGGAGCAGGCCCAGGTCGGCCCGGTGGTGCCGCCTACCCTGGTCAGCCATACCCATACCCCGCGTGCGCGCCGCATTGCCGAGAATCTCGGCCGTCGCGTGCTGTACGTCGGTATCACCGCGGTGCTGGCAGTGCCGGTGTGGTTCGCCACCCGTGGTCATTTCGATGGCAGTGCGACGCCGTCGCCGAACACCGCCTCGCTGGACGCGATTCCGGCCGCCGTGCCGGTGACCCCGTCCGCTGCGGGTGTCGAGCCCTCGGCGCCGGCTGAAGTGGCGAGCGCTCCGGCCAGCAAGCCGGCCGCCACTCCGTACGTGGCCTCGCTGGCCCCGGTGCCGCGTCCAGCCCCGGCACCGGCCGCTGCCGCCAATACGCTGGACATGCAGTTCAGTGGCGACAGCTGGGTCGATATCGGCGGCCCGGACGGCAGCACTGTCGAGAAGGCGCTGATCAAATCCGGCGAGAGCCGCAGCTTCACGCCGGGCCAGGTGACCCGGGTGACCCTGGGCAACGCCTCGGCGGTCCAGGTTCAGCAGAACGGCGCTATCGTCGATCTGACCCCCTACCAGCGAGCCAACGTGGCACGCTTTCAGGTATCCTCTGAAGGCTCCGTAGTCCCGGTTTCGCACTGAGGCGCGGTTTCACCACCTTCGATTAATTCCAATGGTCCCTCCCGATGGGCGGGGCGAGAGTACGCATGGCGATCGACGATCTGCTCGACGAGCACGAACAAAGTGAACGCGTCCGCAGCTGGCTGCGGAAGAATGGCGCCAGCATCCTCGGTGGCGTGGTCATCGCCATCGGTGCCATTGCCGGCTGGCAGTGGTACCAGAAGGATCAGGGCGGCAAGCTGGCCTCGGCCAATGTCGAGTACCAGAAGGCGCTCGTTGGCCTGCAGCAGAACAAGCTCGACGACGCCGCCAAGGCGGTCAAGGCGCTCGAAGCCGGCCCGTCCAGCATCTACGGCGACCTGGCGGCGCTGCAGCTGGCCAAGGCCCAGGTCGATGCCGGCAAGAACGAAGAAGCCCTGGCTACCCTGCGCGGCGTGAAGGTTGAAGGTGACCTGCAGCGCGTGGTCGACCAGCGCGTGGCCCGCCTGCTGGTGGCCACCGGCAAGAGCGACGAGGCGATCAAGCTGCTGGGCAGCGCCACCGACAGCAGCAGCCTGGAAATCCATGGCGATGCGCTGATGGCGCAGGGCAAGCGCGATGAGGCCCGCGCACAGTACGAGAAGGCGCTGAAGACGCTGGACGTGGCAGCGCCGCAGCGGCGCCTGCTGGAAACCAAGGTTATGGACGCCGGCGGCACCGTCGCCGCCCCTGCGGAGTCGGTTTGATGAGTCAGAAGGTCATGATCACCCGCGTCGCCACCGTGCTCCTGATGGGCATGGCCCTGACCGGCTGCAGCACCATGAAGGGCTGGTTCGCCGGCAAGGACGCGGCCGCGAAGAAGGCACAGGAACCGGCTGAGCTGGTCAAGTTCGAGCCGACCCTGAAGGTCAACAAGGCCTGGTCGGTCAACCTCGGCAAGGGTGAGCGCCGCATCGGCGTGCGCCAGGGCCCGGCCGTGGCCAACGGCCACGTGTTCGCTGCGGCGATCACCGGTGGCGTGCACGCCATCGACCTGCAGACCGGCAAGAAGGTCTGGACCTGGGAGCCGCAGAAGGAAAAGAAGAAGGCCAAGCTGCGCCTGTCCGGTGGCCCGGGTGTCGGTGAGAACCTGGTCGTGATCGGCACGCTCGATGGCCAGGTCATCGCGCTGGACATCAACGACGGCAGCGAAAAGTGGCGCGCCCGTGTTCCGGGTGAAGTCATCGCCGCGCCGGCCATTGCCCAGGGCGCGGTCTACGTGCGCAGCAACGACGGCCGTATCACTGCGTTCGATGCCGGCAACGGCACCCAGAAGTGGTTCAACCCGAGCGAGCTGCCGGCGCTGACCGTGCGTGGCAACGCACCGGTGGTGACCGGCCCGGGCGTGCTGTTCATCGGCAAGGACGAGGGCGCGGTTGCCGCCCTGGCCCAGCAGGATGGCCGCACCCTGTGGGAACAGAACGTGGGCAACGGTGAAGGCCGTACCGAGCTGGAGCGCATGGCCGATGTGGACGGCGCGCCGGTGCTGGATGGCAACACCCTGTTCGTGAGCAGCTTCAAGAACCAGACGATGGCCATCGAAGGCCCGACCGGTCGCCCGCTGTGGGCGCGCGACCATGGCGGTGCGGGTGGCGTGGCGGTGTCGTCGGGCAATGTGTTCGTGACCGACAACAAGGGCGGCGTGTTCGGCCTGGACAAGGCCAGCGGCGCAGCCATGTGGTCGCAGACCGCACTGGCCCGTCGCTCGCTGACCGGCCCGGCGCTGCATGGCGACTACGTCGTGGTCGGCGACTACAAGGGATACGTGCACTGGTTGCAGGCCTCCGATGGTGCGATGGCGGCACGGGCAAAGAGTGGCGGTGACGCCCTGCTGGCCCAGCCGGTCGTCGCAGACGGGGTGCTGCTGGTGCAGAACGTGGATGGCAAGCTGACCGCCTTCCGGTTGGCAAATTAATACGGAGTACTCGCGATGCTGCCTTTGGTCGCCCTGGTTGGACGGCCGAATGTCGGCAAGTCGACCATTTTCAATGCGTTGACCCGCACCCGTGACGCCCTGGTCCATGACCAGCCCGGCGTCACCCGTGATCGCAACTACGGCGTCTGCCGCCTCGACGAGGACAATCATTTCCTCGTCGTGGATACCGGCGGTATTGCCGGTGAGGACGAAGGCCTGGCCGGTGCCACCACCCGCCAGGCGCGTGCGGCGGCTGCCGAAGCGGACCTGATCCTGTTCGTCGTCGATGCCCGCGAGGGCACCTCGGCGCTGGACGACGAGATCCTGGCGTGGCTGCGCAAGCTGTCGCGCCCGACGTTGCTGCTGATCAACAAGATCGACGGTACCGACGAGGACAGCGTCCGCTCCGAGTTCGCCCGCTACGGTTTCGGCGAAATGCTGACCGTCTCGGCCGCGCATCGCCAGGGCCTGGACGACCTGCTGGACGAAGTGATCCAGCGCCTGCCGGAAGAAGGTAGCGGCGAAGAGCTGGACAACGATCCAAACCGCATCCGCATCGCCTTCGTCGGCCGCCCGAACGTGGGCAAGTCGACCCTGGTCAACCGCATCCTCGGCGAGGAGCGCATGATCGCCTCCGACGTGCCGGGCACCACCCGCGACTCGATCGCAGTGGACCTGGAGCGCGACGGTCGCGAATACCGCCTGATCGATACCGCCGGCCTGCGCCGTCGCTCGCGCGTGGACGAGGTCGTCGAGAAGTTCTCGGTGGTCAAGACCATGCAGTCGATCGAGCAGTGCCAGGTGGCCGTGCTGATGCTCGACGCCACCGAAGGCGTGACCGACCAGGACGCCACCGTGCTCGGTGCCGTGCTCGACGCCGGCCGCGCGCTGGTGATCGCCATCAACAAGTGGGATGGCCTGACCGAGTACCAGCGCGAACAGGCTGAAACCATGCTGTCGCTCAAGCTGGGCTTCGTGCCCTGGGCCGAATCGGTGCGCATTTCGGCCAAGCACGGCTCGGGCCTGCGCGAGCTGTTCCGTGCGGTGCACCGTGCGCACGAGTCGGCCAACAAGACTTTCACCACCAGCGAAGTGAACAAGGCCTTGGAAGTGGCCTACGAGACCAACCCGCCGCCGACCATCCGCGGCCATGTCTCCAAGCTGCGCTACGTGCATCCGGCCGGTTCCAACCCGCCGACCTTCATCGTGCACGGCACCCGCCTGAAGGAGCTGCAGGAGTCGTACAAGCGCTACCTGGAGAACTTCTTCCGCAAGCGCTTCAAGCTGATCGGCACGCCAGTGAGCTTCATCTTCCGCGAGGGTACCAACCCGTACGAGGGCAAGAAGAACGTCCTCACCGAGCGGCAGATCAAGTCCAAGCGGCGCTTGATGAAGCACGTCAAGGGCAAGTGATTCAGAGAAAGGCGGCCGCAGGGCCGCCTTTCTTGTCTGTGGTAGTGCCGGCCGCTGGCCGGCAACCTCGCGTCGTCCGGTGCGTTCATGGCCATGCCGGCCAGCGGCCGGCACTACCCCATGTTTGCAGGTATCGGTCAAGGCGGCCTGCCGCCACGTGCGCGATAATGCGGCCATGAGCATCCAAGAGCTTTCCCCCGCGCAGGCACGCGAGCGCCTGGCCCATGGCGCGGTGCTGATCGATGTGCGCGAGGCGCACGAGCGGGCCGGCGGGATGGCCGAGGGCGCGCGCGGCGTGGCCAAGGGCGAGCTGCAGGCCGACCCGGCCGCGCACCTGCCGCGGCACGACCAGGAAATCCTGCTGATCTGCCAGAGCGGCAAGCGCTCGGCCGATGCCGCGCAGTTCCTGCTGGAGGCCGGCTACACAAACGTCGCTTCCGTGACGGGCGGCACCGTGGCCTGGCGCGAGCAGTCGCTACCGCTGGTGCAGCCGCTGGCCAGCGCCGCCGACCGCGATTTCTTTGATCGCTATTCGCGCCATCTGTTGCTGCCGCAAGTCGGCGAGGCCGGCCAGCGCCGGTTGCAGCAGTCGCGCGTGCTGGTGCTGGGCGCGGGCGGGCTGGGTGCCCCGGCCGGCTTCTACCTGGCCGCCGCGGGGGTAGGGCACCTGCGCTTCGCCGACCACGACCGCGTGGAGCGCAGCAACCTGCACCGGCAGATCGTGCATACCGAAGCCAGCGTCGGCCAGCTCAAGGTCGATTCGGCGCGCGAGCGGCTGCTGGCACTGAACCCGTCGATCGAGGTCGAGGCCGTGCCCGAGCGGGTCACCTCCGAGAACGTGGATGCGCTGCTGGACGGCGTGGACGTGGTGCTGGACGGCTCGGACAACTTCCCGCTGCGCTACCTGCTCAACGACGCCTGCATCAAGCATGCCAAGCCGTTGGTGTATGCCGCCATTGAGCGCTTTGATGGCCAGGTCAGCGTGTTTGATGCCGGCCGCCAGCGTGGCGTGGCGCCGTGCTACCGCTGCCTGTTCCCCGAACCGCCGCCGCCGGAGTTTGCGCCGAACTGTTCCGAGGCCGGTGTGCTGGGCGTGTTGCCCGGCTTGGCCGGGGTGCTGCAGGCCACCGAGGTGCTGAAGCTGCTGCTGGGCATCGGCGAACCGCTGGTGGGGCGGCTGCTGCGCTTCGATGCGCTGGGCATGCGCTTCCGCGAGACCGGCATCCGGCCGGACCCGCAGTGCCCGGTGTGCGCGCCGGGCGTGCCGTTCCCGGGGTATATCGATTACGCCGCGTTCTGCCGGGGCGGGTGAATCCGACCGGGCGGCATCCACGCGTGGCGTGGATCTACCGGGGCATGACGGCTGGGCGTCCATCCACGCATGGCGTGGATCTACTGTAGAGCCGAGCCCATGCTCGGCTGCTTCTGGCCTCGGCACGAAGAGCAGCCGAGCGTGGGCTCGGCTCTACAGGTAATGGCGCCCACCCAAGCATGTGCATGGTTTCGGGATGATGCCGGGGCTCACTCTCTGCATCGTTCCATCGCCAAGACAATCCGGCGCAACATGCGTGCTATTGCCGTCATCGGCATTGCTCTATTGTTGAACCCGATTCTGGATCTTGGGGAAAACACCGCATGGCGGTAGAAGCAGCGACCAGCGAGCTGGTCAAGGTCGTGGCCCTGTTGGGCGCGGCGGTGGTGATGGTGCCTTTGTTCCGCCGGGCCGGTCTGGGCTCGGTGCTGGGCTACTTCGCCGCTGGCCTGGCGATCGGACCGTTCGGGCTGGGCTGGTTCTCCGATCCGCAGGCGATCCTGCATACCGCCGAACTCGGCGTGGTGATGTTCCTGTTCGTGATCGGCCTGGAAATGCGGCCCTCGCACCTGTGGAGCCTGCGCAAGGAAATCTTCGGGCTGGGCACGCTGCAGATCGTCACCTGTGCGCTGGTGCTGACCAGCATCGCCAAGCTGTTCGGCCTGCCGTGGCAGGTGGCCTTCATCGGCGCCACCGGCTTCGTGCTCACCTCCACTGCGGTGGTGATGCAGCTGCTGGCCGAGCGCGGTGACATCGCGCTGCCGTCGGGGCAGAAGATCGTCTCCATCCTGCTGTTCGAAGACCTGCTGATCGTCCCGTTGCTGGCGCTGGTGGCCTGGATGGGCCCGAGCGCGGGCAGTGCCGATGGCGAGGGTTCGCGCTGGCTGTCGGTGGCGATCGGCGTGGGTGCCATCGTCGGCCTGGTGCTGGTCGGCCGCTTCCTGCTCAACCCGTTGTTCCGCGTACTGGCCGAATCGAAGGCACGCGAGGTGATGACCGCCGCCGCGCTGCTGGTGGTGCTGGGCGCGGCGCTGCTGATGCAGCTGTCCGGCCTGTCGATGGCGATGGGCGCGTTCCTGGCCGGCGTGCTGCTGAGCGAATCGACCTTCCGCCACCAGATCGAAGCGGACATCGAACCGTTCCGTGGCATCCTGCTCGGCCTGTTCTTCCTCAGCGTGGGCATGGCGCTGGACCTGGGCGTGGTGGCGGGCAACTGGCAGCTGATCCTGGGCCTGGTGCTGGCGTTGATGGCGGCCAAGGCGCTGTGCATCTACGTGGTCGCGCGCATCATGGGCAGCGACCACGCGCAGGCGCTGGACCGTGGCGTGCTGATGGCGCAGGGCGGCGAGTTCGCCTTCGTGCTGTTCTCCGCTGCGGCATCGGCCGGCGTGATCAACATGGAGATCAATGCCAACTTCACCGCCGTGGTGGTGCTGTCGATGGCGCTGACCCCGCTGGTGGTGCTGGTCTACAAGCGCATCGCGCCGAAGCCGACGGTGAACATGGACGGCGTGGACGAGGCCGAGGGCCTGTCCGGCAGCGTGCTGCTGATCGGCTTCGGCCGCTTCGGCCAGGTCGCCAGCCAGTCGCTGCTGGCGCGCGACGTGGACGTGACCATCATCGACAACGATGTGGAGATGATCCAGAGCGCGGCGCGCTTCGGTTTCAAGATCTACTACGGCGACGGTACGCGACTGGACGTGCTGCATGCCTCGGGCGCGGCCACCGCGCGTGCGATTGCGGTGTGCGTGGACAAGGCCGAGGCGGCTGATCGCATTGTTGAGCTGGTGTCGCACGAGTTCCCGCAGGCCAAGCTCATGGTGCGCTCGTTCGACCGCGAGCATTCGCTGCGGCTGATCCATGCCGGTGTCGATTTCCAGATCCGCGAGACGTTCGAGTCGGCGGTGCTGTTCGGCCAGGCCGCGCTGGTGGAGCTGGGTGCGGACGAAGACGATGCGGTGGAGATTGCCGAGCAGATCCGTCGCCGCGATGCCGAGCGCTTCGAGCTGGAAATTGCCGGTGGTGGTTTGAATGCCGGCGCGCGGATGATCTATGGCAACAGTCCGCAGGGCGTGCCGACGCCGACGCCGTTCACCGCGCCGAAGCGGGAGAGCAAGACACTGAACCCGCAGGATGTGCCGGAAGAGGAAGAATGAGGTGCCGCGCACCGCGCTCGCCGGGCGTGGCCCGGCGCTACCGTGGTGCGCACGGGTGGGGTAGCGCCGGGCCATGCCCGGCGAGCGCAGCGGCCGCCCGGATTGGCGGTGGGCGAGGGGGCCTGAATCGGGGACAATAGCGTCCCCGCCGCCCCACGCCTGCCTCCGATGACCGATTCCGCCCCCCAGCATCCTGCCCGCATCCTTGATGGCCGCCGCATCGCCGAGGACCTGCTCGACAGCCTGAAGGTGCGCGTCGACGCCCGCGTGGCCGCCGGCGGCAGCCGCCCGGGCCTGGCCGTGGTGCTGGTCGGTGGCGACCCGGCCTCGACCGTGTACGTGCGCAACAAGCGCCGTGCCGCCGAGAAGGTCGGCATCGAGGCGCATGACTACGATCTGCCGGCCGGTACCACCGAGGCCGAGCTGCTCGACCTCATCGACCAGCTCAACGCCGATCCGAAGATCAACGGCATCCTGATCCAGCTGCCGCTGCCGGGCATCCCCGACGCGCGCCGCCTGATCCAGCGCATTGACCCGCGCAAGGACGTGGACGGTTTCCACCCGGAAAACGTCGGCCACCTGGCCCTGCGCGAGTTCGGCCTGCGCCCGTGCACCCCGCGCGGCATCACCACGCTGCTGGGCCACACCGACCAGCCGGTGCGCGGCCGCAATGCCACCATCGTGGGCGTGAGCAACCACGTCGGCCGCCCGATGGGCCTGGAGCTGCTGATTGCCGGCTGCACCGTGACCAGCTGCCACAAGTTCACCCCCAAGGGCGTGCTGGAACAGGCCGTGCGCAACGCCGACATCCTGGTGGTGGCGGTGGGCCGCCCCGGCATCGTGCCGGGTGAGTGGGTGAAGCCGGGCGCGGTGGTGATCGACGTCGGTATCAATCGCCTGGACGACGGCCGCCTGGTGGGCGACGTGGGGTTTGAAGCGGCCGCCCAGCGGGCGAGCTGGATCACCCCGGTGCCGGGCGGCGTGGGACCGATGACCGTGGCCACGTTGATGCAGAACACCCTGGAAGCGGCGGAAGCCTCCTGAGGGTAGCGCCGGGCCATGCCCGGCGGATGTTTGCGGCGCCGCTGCGCTCGCCGGGCATGGCCCGGCGCTACCGGGGTTGCATTGATGCCCCGCGATTCCCGGCGACCCGCTCCTGGTAGGTGCCAACCTTGGTTGGCACACATCCATCGGAGCCATCGGCCCATCTGGGGTGCCGGTGCCGGACGGATCTGGCACCCACCCAAGCCCCCCTGAACCAATCACCGCCCGCGCGACGCTGCGGCACCGCTTGGTGGTACCGGGCCTCGGGCCTCCTGTAGAGCCGAGCCCATGCTCGGCTCATCGCGGTCTGGCGGAAAGCAGCCGAGCATGGGCTCGGCTCTACAGGTGAGCGGGTGCGACACTGTGTCGCGCGAAGTTCCAATTCTGGCTACCCAAAATGCTGTTCTTGGCTCCTGAAAAGGGGTAAAATGTCGCGCTTCCCCACATCTCGGGTATGCCGATGCTGCGCATCCAGGCTGAAGCACTCACTTACGACGACGTCTCGCTCGTCCCCGCTCACTCGACCATCCTGCCCAAGGACGTCAACCTCGAAACGCGGTTGACCCGAGACCTGAAGCTGAAGCTTCCGATCCTGTCCGCAGCCATGGATACCGTCACCGAAGCCCGCCTGGCCATCGCCATGGCACAGCTCGGCGGCATGGGCATCATCCACAAGAATCTCAGCCTGGAACAGCAGGCCGCGGAAGTGGCCAAGGTCAAGAAGTTCGAGGCCGGTGTCATCCGCGACCCGATCACCGTCGGCCCGGAAACCACCATCCGCGACGTGCTGGCCCTGACCCAGGCGCACAACATCTCCGGCGTGCCGGTGGTGGGCAGCGACGGCCAGCTGGCCGGCATCGTGACCCACCGCGACATGCGCTTCGAGACCGAGCTGGACGATCCGGTCCGCCACATCATGACCAAGAAGGATCGCCTGATCACGGTCAAGGAAGGCGCCGCGTCTGATGAAGTGCTGCAGCTGCTGCACCGCAACCGCATCGAGAAGGTGCTGGTGGTCAATGATTCGTTCGAACTGCGTGGCCTGATCACCGTCAAGGACATCCAGAAGAACACCGACTTCCCGAACGCTGCCAAGGATCTGTCGACCCGCCTGCTGGTCGGCGCTGCCGTCGGCGTGGGTGGCGATACCGATCGCCGCGTGGAAGCGCTGGTCGCCGCCGGCGTGGACGTGATCGTGGTCGATACCGCGCACGGCCACTCGCAGGGCGTGCTGGACCGCGTCAGCTGGGTCAAGAAGAACTTCCCGCACGTGCAGGTCATCGGTGGCAACATCTGCACCGGCGAAGCCGCACTGGCGCTGCTGGACAGCGGCGCGGACGCAGTCAAGGTCGGCATCGGCCCGGGCTCGATCTGCACCACCCGCGTCGTCGCCGGCGTCGGCGTGCCGCAGGTGACCGCCATCGACCTGGTGGCCGAAGCGCTGCAGGACCGCATCCCGCTGATCGCCGACGGTGGCATCCGTTACTCGGGCGACATCGGCAAGGCGCTGGCCGCCGGTGCCTCGACCATCATGGTCGGTGGCCTGCTGGCCGGTACCGAGGAATCGCCGGGCGAGACCGAGCTGTACCAGGGCCGTTCGTACAAGAGCTACCGCGGCATGGGTTCGCTGGCTGCCATGGAGAAGGGGTCGAAGGACCGCTACTTCCAGGACGCCGCCACCGCCGACAAGCTGGTGCCGGAAGGCATCGAAGGCCGCGTGCCGTACCGCGGCCCGGTGGGCGGCATCATCCACCAGCTGATGGGCGGCCTGCGCGCCACCATGGGCTACGTGGGCTGCGCCACCATCGAAGACATGCGCAGCAAGCCCAAGTTCGTGAAGATCAGCGGCGCCGGCCAGCGTGAGAGCCACGTCCACGACGTGACCATCACCAAAGAGCCGCCGAACTACCGCGCCTGATGCGCTTGCGAACTGCTCTTGCGATTACGGGCAGCCTGCTGATGGCAGGCTGTTCGTTGTCCGAACCGCCGCCGCGCTCCGGGTCTCCGGGCGCGGCGGTTTCGCAATTGCAGGCCGTGCAGGCGTGCCAGAACGCGTTCTCGCTGCCGAAGGGCTGGCAGGTGCAGGCCGCTGGCGAGCAGCGCTGGCTGCTGAAAGGCACCGGCGAGCGCCCGCTGCAGGTCACCGTGCAATGCATTACCGAGCTGCTGCACGGGCCGGATGATCCGGTGCTGACACCGGTACTGGGCGCACTGGAGCCTGCACGGATGAGCGTGCAATGGGCGTCCTGGGGCGCCTCGATGGCGGCGCTGCAACGGCGCATCGTGCCCGGCACCGAAGTGCAGGAAATCGCCGAGCTGCCGCGCGCCGACCGCGCCAACCCCGCCGCACCGCACGGCCTGCTGATGCTGCGCTGGGACGAGGAAGACACCTCACATATTCAACAACGCGAGGCGTTCATCGCCACGCTGACGCAGAGCCTTGAAGCGCCGGGCGCTGCGAAAAACACCACTGGAACGGCACCATGACCAATATCCATAACGACAAGATCCTCATCCTCGATTTCGGCGCGCAGTACACGCAGCTGATCGCCCGCCGCATCCGCGAGCTGGGCGTCTACTGCGAAATCTGGGCGTGGGACCACAACCCGGCCGAGATCGCCGCGTTTGGCGCCAAGGGCATCATCCTGTCCGGTGGCCCGGAATCGACCACGCTGCCCGGTGCCCCGGCCGCGCCGCAGGAAGTGTTCGACAGCGGCCTGCCGATCTTCGGCATCTGCTACGGCATGCAGACCCTGGCCGCGCAGCTGGGCGGTGCCACCGAAGCGGCGGACCAGCGCGAATTCGGCCACGCCGAAGTGAACGTGATCAACCCCGATGCGCTGTTCAAGGGCCTGAGCGACCACGGCGGCGAGCCGAAGCTGAATGTCTGGATGAGCCACGGCGACCACGTCTCCGTTGCGCCGCCGGGCTTCACCATCACCGCCACCACCGACCGCATTCCGGTGGCCGCCATGGCCAACGAAGAAAAGCGCTGGTACGGCGTGCAGTTCCACCCGGAAGTGACCCACACCCTGCAGGGCCAGGCGCTGCTGCGCCGCTTCGTGGTGGATGTGTGCGGCTGCCAGACCCTGTGGACCGCCGCCAACATCATCGACGACCAGATCGCCCGCGTGCGCGAACAGGTGGGCGATGACGAAGTGATCCTGGGCCTGTCCGGCGGCGTCGATTCGTCCGTGGTGGCCGCACTGCTGCACAAGGCCATCGGCGAGAAGCTGACCTGCGTGTTCGTGGATACCGGCCTGCTGCGCTGGCAGGAAGGCGACCAGGTGATGGCGATGTTCGCCGAGCACATGGGCGTGAAGGTGGTGCGCGTGAACGCCGCCGACCGTTACTTCGCCGCGCTGGAAGGCGTGAGCGACCCGGAAGCCAAGCGCAAGATCATCGGCAACCTGTTCGTTGAGATCTTCGATGAAGAGTCGAGCAAGCTGAAGAACGCCAAGTGGCTGGCGCAGGGCACCATCTACCCGGACGTGATCGAGTCGGCCGGCAGCAAGACCGGCAAGGCGCATGTGATCAAGAGCCACCACAACGTGGGCGGCCTTCCGGAGCACATGAAGCTGGGCCTGGTGGAGCCGCTGCGCGAGCTGTTCAAGGACGAAGTGCGTCGCCTGGGCGTTGAGCTGGGCCTGCCGCGCACCATGGTCTACCGCCATCCGTTCCCGGGCCCGGGCCTGGGCGTGCGTATCCTGGGTGAAGTGAAGCGCGAATACGCCGAACTGCTGGCCAAGGCCGATGCCATCTTCATTGATGAGCTGCGCAAGGCCGACCTGTACGACAAGACCAGCCAGGCGTTTGCTGTGTTCCTGCCGGTGAAGTCGGTGGGCGTGGTGGGTGATGCGCGGGCTTATGAGTGGGTGATTGCGCTGCGTGCGGTGGAGACGATCGACTTCATGACGGCGCATTGGGCGCATCTGCCGTATGAGTTCCTGGGGACGGTGAGCAACCGGATCATCAATGAATTGCGGGGGGTGTCGCGGGTGGTTTATGACATCTCCGGGAAGCCGCCGGCGACCATTGAGTGGGAATGAGTTGAAAGAATGAGGGCGCCGAGAGGCGCCCTTTTTTCGCCTGAGATCGCCGCTGTTCGCCGCTAAATGCGAGCGATTGATACAATGCTGGCGAGAGGATCCCTCCGCTGTTCAGAGGGTTTTTGCTGGGCTTTGGATAACTTGGGGAAGGGAATGAATAGGACCGAAGCACAGACGCGAGCCGACATTATCGACCAGCAACTCGCGCTATCAGGCTGGAACGTCAAAGACCCGACTCAGGTTATCGAAGAATTCGACATCCTCACTGCGTTAGCAGAGGGTGTGGCCGAACCACGTACCCCGTATCAGGGTCATCAGTTCAGCGATTACGTCCTGCTGGGGAAAGACGGGAAGCCACTAGCCGTGATCGAGGCCAAAAAAACCCTCCGAGATGCCGCTCTTGGTCGTGAGCAAGCCAAGCAGTACTGTTACAACATTCAGAAGCAACTGGGTAGCGAACTGCCATTCTGCTTCTACACCAACGGCCTCGAAACCTTTTTCTGGGATCTGGAGAATGCACCCCCCCGCAAGGTTGCTGGCTTCCCCACCCGCGACGATCTCGAACGCTTAGCCTACGTCCGTCGCAATCGCAAGCCGCTGACGCATGAATTCATCAACACTTCGATTGCCGGACGTGATTACCAGATTCGCGCGATACGCTCGGTGCTCGAAGGCATTGAACAGAAGAAGCGCGATTTCCTGCTGGTGATGGCCACCGGCACCGGCAAGACCCGCACCTGCATCGCCATGGTCGATGCCTTGATGCGGGCTGGTCATGCAGAAAAAGTGCTGTTCCTCGTGGACCGTATAGCGTTGCGTGAACAGGCACTGGCCGCCTTCAAGGAGCACATGCCCAACGAGCCGCGCTGGCCCAATGTAGGTGAAAAGCTGATCGCGACGGATCGTCGTGTGTATGTTGCAACCTACCCGACGATGCTCAACATTATTCGGGATGACGCACAGCACCTGTCGCCGCACTTCTTCGATTTTATCGTCGTCGATGAAAGCCATCGCTCCATCTACAACACCTTTGGCGAAGTGCTGGACTACTTCAAGACCATCACACTGGGCCTCACGGCCACGCCGACCGACATCATCGACCACAACACCTTCCAGCTTTTTCATTGCGAAGATGGCATTCCCACGTTTGCCTACACCTATGAAGAAGCTGTGAACAATGTGCCACCCTACCTTTGCAACTTCCAGGTCATGAAGATTCAGACCAAGTTCCAGATGGAGGGCATCAGCAAGCGCACCATTTCACTGGAAGACCAGAAGAAGCTGATCCTCCAGGGCAAGGAGGTTGAAGACATCAACTTCGAGGGCACTCAGCTTGAAAAGCAGGTGATCAACAAGGGCACCAACACCCTGATCGTCCGCGAATTCATGGAGGAGGCCATCAAGGATGCTAACGGCGTGCTGCCAGGCAAGACCATCTTCTTTTGCGCCACCAAGGCCCATGCCCGGCGCATGGAAGAAATCTTCGACAAGCTTTACCCTCAGTACCACGGTGAGCTAGCAAAGGTGCTGGTGTCTGATGACCCGCGCGTCTACGGCAAAGGTGGGCTGCTCGATCAATTCACTAACAACGACATGCCTCGCATCGCCATTAGCGTGGACATGCTCGACACCGGCATCGATGTGCGCGAAATCGTCAACCTCGTGTTCGCCAAGCCGGTCTACTCGTACACCAAGTTCTGGCAGATGGTCGGGCGCGGCACACGCCTGCTGGAAACCAGCAAGCCCAAGCCCTGGTGTCTTGAGAAGGATGTGTTCCTGATCCTCGACTGCTGGGACAATTTCGAATACTTCAAGCTCAACCCCAAGGGCAAGGAACTTAAGCCGCAGTTGCCGCTCCCGGTGCGGCTGGTGGGCCTGCGCCTCGACAAGATTGAAAAGGCCAATGACAGCGGCCATGCCGACATCGCCAGGCGTGAAGTCGCCAAGCTCCGTCTGCAGATTGCCGTGTTACCCAAAGAGTCGGTGGTGATCAAGGAGGCCGCCGCCGCGCTGGCGCGGCTGGACGATGACAATTTCTGGATTAGCCTCAACCACGAGCGCCTTGAGTTCCTGCGCGCAGAAATCAAGCCGCTGTTCCGCACCGTGTCCGAGGCCGATTTCAAGACTATGCGCTTCGAGCGCGATCTGCTGGAATATTCACTGGCCGTTTTGAGCGAGGAGAAGGAACAAGCCGACACCCTCAAGGAAGGCATCGTCGAGCAGATCGGCGAATTGCCACTCTCGGTCGGCTTCGTCAAGCAGGAAGAGGCGCTGATCCGCGCCGCGCAAACCAGCCACTACTGGGCCAAGGCGGATGAAGACGCCTTCGACGAACTGGTCGCCAAGCTCGGCCCGCTGATGAAATTCCGCGAGCAATCCAGCGGCCAGGAGCAAACCCATCTCGATCTGGCCGATGAGCTGCACAAGAAGGAATGGGTGGAGTTCGGCCCACAGCACGAGGCGGTTAGCATCACCCGCTACCGCGAAATGGTGGAGAATCTGATCGCTGAACTCACTGCGCACAATCCGGTGCTGCAAAAGATCAAGAACGGCGAGACAGTGAACAGCGAAGAGGCCAAAGAACTAGCCGAACTGCTGCATGAAGAACACCCTCACATCACCGAAGACCTGCTGCGTCAGGTTTACAAGAATCGCAAGGCGCGCTTCATCCAGTTCATCCGCCACATTCTGGGAATTGAAATGCTCAAGAGCTTCCCGGACGAGGTCAGCGCCGCCTTTGACCAGTTCATTCGCGCCCACACCACGCTCAGCAGTCGGCAGATGGAATTCCTCAATCTGCTGAGGGGCTTCATCATCGAGCGCGAAAAGGTGGAGAAGAAAGACCTGATTAACGCCCCCTTCACGGTCATCCATCCGCAAGGCATCCGTGGCGTTTTCAGCCCACTTGAAATCAACGAGATCCTGCAGCTGACCGAACGGTTGGCCGCCTAAATAACAGGGTACACCATGCTGCAAAACAACCCCGAACTCAAAAGCAAGATCGACCAGCTGTGGAACAAGTTCTGGAGCGGCGGCATTAGCAACCCGCTCACCGCCATCGAGCAGATTACCTACCTGCTGTTCATGAAGCGGCTTGATGAGTTGGACCAGAAGCGCCAAGCCGATGCTGAGTGGACCGGCGACAACTACATCTCCAAATTCACGGGCACGTGGATTCCGCCCGAGTACCGCAGCCAGCCTGAGCCCGAGAAATTCGCCATCGAGAAGCGCAGCCTGCGCTGGAGCGAATTCAAGCGCATGCAGGCCGAAGAGATGCTGCAACACGTGCAGGGCAAGGTGTTCCCCTTCCTCAAAGACCTGAACGGCGCTGAATCCAACTTCACACACCACATGAAGAACGCGGTCTTCATCATCCCCAAGCCCGCCCTGCTGGTGGAAGCGGTGAAGACCATCGACGAGATCTTCGAGGTGATGGAGAAGGACTCGAAGGAGAAGGGCCAGGCCTTCCAGGACATCCAGGGCGATGTCTACGAGTTCCTGCTGTCCGAGATAGCCACTGCCGGCAAGAACGGCCAGTTCCGCACCCCGCGCCACATCATCAAGCTGATGGCCGATCTGGTGCAGCCGCAACTGGGCCGCAAGATTGCCGACCCGGCCTGCGGTTCAGGCGGCTTTCTGCTCGGCGCGTATCAGTACATGGTCACCGAACTGGCGAAAAAAGCGGGCGCCCAAGACCCCAAGCCCGATGAAGATGGCTTTAGCCGCACCTCGGTGGCTGCGGCTCTCACCGAAAAGGCGCAGGCCATTCTGGCCAGCTCGCTGTGGGGCTACGACATCGATCAGACCATGGTGCGCCTGGGGCTGATGAACCTGATGATGCATGGTATCGACGAGCCGCACATCGACTACAAGGACACCCTCAGCAAGAGTTACGCCGAGGAAGCCGAATACGACATCGTGATGGCCAACCCGCCCTTCACCGGCAGCATCGACAAGGGCGACATCAACGAGCACCTGCAACTGCCCACCACCAAGACCGAGCTGCTGTTTGTAGAGAACATCTATCGCCTGCTCAAGAAGGGTGGCACAGCCTGCGTGATCGTGCCGCAGGGCGTGCTGTTCGGCTCCGGCGGAGCTTTCAAGACGCTGCGCCAGATGCTGGTGGAGCGTTGCGACCTTAAGGCTGTGATCACCCTGCCCAGTGGCGTGTTCAAACCCTATGCCGGGGTCAGTACCGCCATCTTGCTGTTCACCAAGGTCTGGGGGCCAAAAGACACGGTGAGCAAAGCCGCCACTGAACACGTCTGGTTTTACGAAATGGTTGCCGACGGCTATTCGCTAGACGACAAGCGCAGCAAGCAGGAAGGCTACGGCGACCTGCAAGACATCATTGGCAGATATCGCGCTCGCGATGCCGCTACTGACACCGACCGCACCGCCAAATTCTTCATGGTGCCGCGTACCGAGATTGCGGATGAGAAAAACAACTACGACCTCTCGCTCTCGCGCTACAAGCAGGACGTTTACGAGGAATTGCACTACGACGCGCCGGGCGTGATTCTGGATCGTCTGATTCAGGCCGAAGTGGGGGATGTGGACGAAGCGGAGCTCGCAAAGGTGCGAAGCGGCATAGTGCGCGAGTTGCTGGAGTTGAAGGGGATGGTGGGATGAGCTGGACCCCTAAACCTCTCGGTGAAATCTTGGAACAGTCGGGCCGCCACCGTGCTGGCGATCAGAATCTGCCAGTCCTTTCGATCACCATGAAGCATGGCTTGGTCGATCAAGCAGACAAGTTCAAGAAGCGCGTTGCCAGTTCAGACACCTCGAACTATCGCGTTGCATACAAAAACGAACTGGTTGTCGGTTTTCCGATTGATGAGGGTGTCCTCGGTTTCCAGACTAAACATCCAGCAGGCATCGTTAGTCCGGCGTATGACATCTGGAAGCTACGAAGCGAGGTGGATTCCCACATCCCCTACCTTGAGCGATATTTGCGATCACCGCAGGCAAGGGGTTCATATGCCTCGCGCATGCAAGGTGCCGTTGCACGGCGGCGCAGTCTGACGAAGACGGACTTTCTCAACCTAGAAATTCCGTTCCCACCCCTCGGCGACCAAATTCGCATTGCCCATCTGCTCGGCAAAGTGGAAGAGCTGATCGCCCAGCGCAAACAATACCTGCAACAACTCGACGACCTGCTCAAGAGCGTGTTTCTGGAAATGTTTGGAGATATTCGCACAAAAAAGTCCATCCATCCTTGGCTGGCATTGAGGCCTTATCTCAAGGCAAATAGCGGTAAGTCCAGCAAGGGTGTCGCTTCAGAAACAAATACGGGAATTCCGATTTACGGCGGAAACGGTATCAATGGATGGGCGAAATATGCTTTGTATGACGATCCGGTTGTTATAGCAGGACGAGTCGGTCAGCAGTGCGGAGTTATTCATGTGTCAAAGTCGCCTTGCTGGGTTACCGACAATGCAATTGTCCTGAGTATATCGGATCACTCGCAACTAAACACAATCTATCTAGCGAAGGCGTTTCACTACGCGCCAATTCGCGAACGTGTAAAGCAACTGGATCTCCCGTTCATCAACCAGTCAATGCTACTGGACTATCCGTTGCCGTTGCCTCCTATCGATCTTCAGAACAAGTTCGCCGCAATCGTTGAACGAGTGGAAGCCCTCAAATCCCAGTACCAGCAAAGCGTCACTTATCTCGAAGCCCTCTACGGTGCCCTGAGCCAGCAGGCCTTCAAGGACGAGTTGGATTTGTCGCGGGTGGCCTTGCCTGCCGCCCCCATCAAGGAGGAAATGCCCGTGGCCGCTACCGTGCCTACGCCCATCACCCTACCGGTGATCGAGCTGCCCGAAACTGATTTGCTGCTGCCCGCACTGCAAGATCGAACGCAGCTTGCGCCGCTGTTGCGTTGCTGGCTGGAAGCCTATCGCACGCAGTTGGGCCCTGCGGCCTTCTCCATCGAACGCTTCACCGCCGCAGCGCAAGCTCGGCTGAGCGAACTGCACCCGGACAACGATTTCGAACTGCGCGCCGACGACTACGAGATCATCAAGACATGGGTGTTCGATGAGCTTCAAAATAGAAGGCTCAAGCAAACCCGAGACATTATTTGTATCGACGGTAGGCGGCAGTTCGGCAATCAGATTCTTCTGCGTGCCAGGAGGCTCGCTCAGCAATGAAGCTGCTACGCCTGAAGATCACCGACCCGGACGGTTTCCGTAGCTTGCCCTGTGGTTTTGAGCATCACTTCCGCACTGAGTTGAGCCTGCAGGACGAGCTTGCGCAAGCGAACGACTTTGCGCCCTTCGTCTGCGCGGGGCCAAATGGCAGCGGCAAATCCAACCTGCTCGAAGCACTGGCAGCGATCTTCTTTCAGCTGGAAGTGCTGCGGGTGCGCCGCAGCTTTTTGCCCGAAGCCTTG
Source organism: Stenotrophomonas hibiscicola ATCC 19867 (assembly GCF_000382065.1). Taxonomy (GTDB): domain Bacteria; phylum Pseudomonadota; class Gammaproteobacteria; order Xanthomonadales; family Xanthomonadaceae; genus Stenotrophomonas; species Stenotrophomonas hibiscicola. The sequence goes on from NZ_KB907502.1 coordinate 193,061, forward strand.
CAGGAGGAGGCGCCAGATGTTTCACCCGTCGCCTATGAACTCGAATACTTGATCAAGCTGTCAGAGGAATACAGACCTTCCGGCAGTCCGCCGTTCGCCCACGTAGTGGTGATCAAGGAGGCGGGAGGGTCGCCTTGGCTGCGCTGGGAGAACCACGACGCATTCCCTTCTGAGGACTTTGTTTCTAGTCGTTTGACCGATGAAGAGCGCGATTTCCTGCTGCCGCAGTATGTGCTGGGCTATTCCTCGGGCGAGAACGAGATCGTCAGCCTGCCATTCTTCAAGTTGCGATTCGTGCAGTTCGACGAGTACTGGAACGCACTGACCCGACAACTGAGCTACCCCGGCCATCCGGAGACACGGTTGGCCTATCTGGACAGTGGATTCAGCCAGGCCATCCTGCTGTGCAACATGCTGTTTCATGACGAGGCCACACTGCAGCCCTTCCGCGAGGATGTGGGCATCGAGACCTTGCGGGAATTCCGCGTCATTCTGCGCCGCCGAATTCCCATCGACGAAGTACAACTGGAAGCCTTCGATCTCGCTGATGAAGATCAGAAACGCGAGCGACGAAATCGAATACAGGCGGAAGCTCGAGCACGCGGACTCTCAGATTCTGAGATCAGCCAATCAGTTGATGATTGGGTTCGCCGCGAAATCATCAAAGGCAATCCCGCGCTATCGGAAACCGATGAGCCGGGAAGTGCACGCTATCGTCTGAACTTGCTGCAGCTGCTGGAGGGTGACGAGAAGTCCTCGCTGGTGGTGAGCGCACTCAAGCGTTGTGCCACGCTAAGTTACATAGACGACACCACCGATACGCTGGCGCTTGACTACTGGGTGAATGAGGCGACCCGGCGGGCATTCCGCAAGAACTTCGAAGGTTCGGCGCTGGCGCTGTTCCGGGCGTTTCAGGTGCTATTGACGCTAAATCTGTATGTCGTCGGCGATGTTCTTAAGGCCGATCTCTACACCTCCGCCAGCCACTACGTCAGCGAGACGGTTCCAACCCTGGCATCCGACCAGCGCATCATGCGCTTCAAGTTTGTGCGCTTCACCAAGCAGGGCGTGGCCGAACCGATAATGCTCAAGGAGCTGTCGGACGGCGAGCACCAGTTGCTGCACAGCCTCGGCCTCTGCCTGCTGTTTCGGGAGACGAACAGCCTGTTCCTTCTCGACGAGCCCGAAACGCACTTCAACCCCGAATGGCGCGCTAACTTCATCAGTCGATTGCGCCAGTGCCTGTTGGACCAGGGTAAATTCGCGCAGGAAATGCTGATCACCACCCATACCCCATTCTTGATCTCCGACAGCAAGCCGGACAAGGTGCTGGTGTTTGCCAAGGACAGAGCCAGCGGCAAGGTCAGCATCAGCCACCCGCCATACAACACGTTGGGCGCTTCGATCAATAAGATCACCATGAATACATTCGGCAAGCGTGAAACTATTGGAGGTGGGGCTCAACAAGTGCTCGAGCAATTACTGGCTGACCCTATGTCGAGAGCCGATCCCCATGCCCTTGCCCGCAAGATCATGGATACCATGGGCGACTCTGTGGAACGTACGTTAGCTGTGCATGCCTTGCTACAGACGCCAGAAGCCGACGAGGAGCCGGGCTGATGCTATTTCCTTATAAGCGGCCTCGTCACCCGATGCGGGCCATGCACGGGTTTGTCACTTATGTCTTTGCCAAGGTCTGGTGTCGCGCACCAAATGAGGAGTACAGCCTCGAACTGTTCAAGGGGTTGCAACCCCTATATTCCATCATGGATGAATTACATCGCGCGGATTTGGCTGGCACAGAAAAGGGGGCAGGAGCATTCTTCTATCGTTGCGTTAACCAAATATTCAAAGAGTTCAAGCAGCTTGGTCCGGCGGAAATCCGGTCTTATCGAAGAATGTTCAGGGTCAACAATAATATCCAGGCACTTTGTGAGGGTAGAAAGGAACCTGTCCGCTACATCGCGGGCGCTCAGAATGAACTGATGAAAAAAGTAGAAGATTTTTTCAGTAAGCTATACAGTTGCGGCTTCTTTGAGCTGGCAGTAGTCAAGAAAAATATTGGTGCCGGCTTGAAAGAGCACTACAAGGAATTTTCTTCTCTGAACGACATGCCTTGCTGCCCGTTTTGTGGACTTTTGCCAATGGATTCTGAGTGTGATCCGACTCGAGAGGCCTATGATCATTATTTGCCTGCTAGCAAATATCCATTCAATTCCGTGAATTTAAGAAATTTGGCACCTGCGTGCTATAAATGCAATTCGCAAAACAAAGGTGCAAAAGACCCTCTGCAAGATGAGGCTGGGGTCAAAAGAAGGGCGTTTTACCCGTATGCCGCTGACTGTTATAAAATTCAAGTGTCCGTGCATTTCAAATCAGCTGTCCAGCTCCCGGAAGAAGAGTGGGATATTTGCGTTTCTCTAGGTTGCGTGGGATATGATGAGGAGATCGAAACCTGGGACCGGCTTTACAAAATACGCAAGCGTTATGAGGCGAAATGCAAGTCTTCTTCCGGTGCGAGATACTGGTTACAGCGTGTACTGGATGAGAGTGAAAATTACCAGCAGTTTTCTCAGGACTCTTTGAGTAGAGAGCTGGCGCAATGTGGGAGATTCCCTTGGCATGAGAGCAATTTTCTTAAAGGTGCTTTTTTCGACGCCTGCCGACAGGTTGGTATGGTTTGATAGCTTATTCGTGCGCTGACAAGTTGGTGGCTGGATTCCTGGATCGCCCCAGGGTTCCGTAGAAGCTTCGCAGCCATAGACTATGGCTTAGAGGGGCCGTGGCGATGAGTCAGAAAATTGAAGACGTTCTTCAGGTTCTTGCTAGCATCCGCAGTGGCTATCGACCCGACAAACCTGAATCAATTCGTAGCGAGAGCGTTCGGGTAGTCCGTCAGATCGCAAAGCAACGTGGCGTTGACTACCAATCCATTGCGGATGCTTACATTCGTCGGCTGGCTCCAGACATTGAGTGCACGCCGGCCTTTGACCAGCTCGTAAAGGATTGGCTGGCGGCAGGCTCTCAGGCGCTGCAGCATATTCTTCAGAATCATGCTTTGGACCAAGGCGACCCGGTACGCATAAATTAGTTCTTTGCGCCCACCGCCTAACAAGCATTCAAGCCGAACCCGCTCGAGTCTCTGCCTGAGTTCTTACTGAGAACGACTGTTTATCCTCGGAAGTGGACGTCGGCCGATTCCGCGCTTGATCAAATCTTCTGCATGCGTGCTCGCGTGGATCCAACTACTCTGGCCTAACCTCCCGACAAGCCCACTCAACCAACCCGCGGCAAGCCAGAAACAACCCATCCACAACCCCTTCATCCAGATGCCGCTCCGGCTCCGCTGCCACCCGGCAGCGGTCGGCAGCGTGCAGCAACTCCAGAACCGTCAGCGCACCCACCATCGCGCGCTCGCTCCTGGCGAGGCTTACACGTCGGCCGGGTGACACATCGGTTTCTGGCCAGGGATGCCCATCTGCAGCTTCGCAGCCGCGCATGCGCTTGAGGATGCCGAGCAGGGAGTTCAGGTCGGGCAGGGGGGTGTCGTCGTTGATGGGCTCAACAACGGTGTACGAGGAGAAGGTGTCGGATTCGTTCATGGCGTCGGCTTCCGTGGCTGTGCTTAACAGCGCCACCGTGAAGAGGTGGCGGACGATGCGTGGCTGCAAACCGGGATGAAATAGCACCATAGACCGGTGGGCCCGAGGGCCCCCACGCACCGCCCGCCAGAAAGGCCGACGGATTGCCCGCCGGCACCGGTTAAGGACGGTGCCGACGGGCAAGCGCAAACTACAGGTGCATCTCTCATCACGGGTTTGCAGACCCGCTGCCACCCTTTTTTGGTGGCGCGCCATGTTGTTTACGCCGCCGCTCCGAATGCCAATAGAAATTCGCGAAGGAATCGCGGAACCCGAGAGCGAAGAACTATTGTTACATGCACCATTCGTGCAGCACGCGACACCGCCAGACGCATTCGCGCAGCTGCTCTGTTGATTGCGATTCCGAATGACGCAATCGCCCGCGCCACAAGCGCATTGCGCGACGGCCTTCTTTACAACAGTTCTTAGTCACGTCCGGCAGGCATCGGCGCCCGATCAGCCGCACACCCCGAAAATCGGTTCAAACCCGACACTGTTAACAAGCTCACAGCTTCAACCAACGCCATCCTCACCCCAATTCCCCACCAACAACTCAATCATCGCCCGCGCCGCCGCCGACTGTCGTCGATGCGGCGCATAGATCACCGAGAACGGCCGCGATCTTCCCCTCAGCTGCGGCAACACCTCCACCAGCTCCCCACGCTGCAACCGCTCGTGCACGATGAACGCATAGCTCTGGCAGATGCCAATGCCTTGTTCGGCCAGCGACACCACGCCCAGCACATCGTCGGAGGTCTCGATGGACGAGCGCGGCAGCCAGTCCACGTCGTGCCCGCCGTCACGGAAGATCCAAGGCGCCAACCGCCCAGTACGCGGCATCACGAACGGCAGGCACAGGTGCTGCTGCAGATCGTCCAGCGTCTGCGGCGTGCCGCGGCGTTGCAGGTAGTCCGGCGCGGCCACCAGCAGCAGAGGGGCGTCTTCCAGCTTGCGCGCCACCAGCCCGCTGTCCGGCAGCTGGCCCAGGCGGATGGCCAGGTCGAAGCCTTCGGCCACCAGGTCCACGTTGCGGTTGGTGATGTTCAGTTCCACCTGCACCTGCGGGTACTGCTGCGCAAAGCGCGCCAGCACGGGCGGCAGCCGGTAGTGGCCGTAGGTGGTGGGCACGCTCAGGCGCACGCGGCCGGCCAGCGCACCGTCCTGGGCCAGTACGTCGCGCTCGGCGTCGTCCAGCAGGCCGAAGGCGGTGCGCACCTGTTCCAGGTAGAGCCGCCCGGCGTCGGTCAGGCCCACGCGGCGGGTGGTCCGCTGCAGCAGCTGCCGACCCAGCCTCGCTTCCAGACGGGTGACCGCGCGGCTCAGCACCGAGGGCGTGGTGGACAGCGCCACCGCGCCGGCGGTGAACGAGCCGTGCTCGACCACCGCCAGGAACACTTCCACGTCGCCCAGGTAGTCGAATTTGCGGCTCATTTGGCTCTCCGGGGAACAGATGTTTTGCGATGGGGCCAATTTATCGCCGCTGGGGCGATGAATAAAGTGGCGGCCATTCCCCGATAGGAGCTCCCCATGAACCTGATGACCCGGCTGGCCGCAGCGCTGGCCCTGACCCTGGCCGCAAACGGCGCGCAGGCCGCCAACGTGCTGGTGGTGCTGTCCGACGAAAGCCACCTGGACCTGAAGGACGGCAAGGTGCTGTGCACCGGCTTCTATCTCAACGAGCTGATGCAGCCGGTCAAGCTGCTGCTGGACGCGGGCCACGAGGTGACCTTCGCCACGCCGCAGGGGCGGGCGCCGACGGTGGATGCGTCTTCGGTGACGCCGGCGTACTTCGGCAACGATGCCGCGCAGCTGGCGCTGCACAAGGATCTGCTGGAGAAGCTGGCGCTGACCTCGCCGACGGTCTCGCCGGTGGTCAGCCTGGCGCGCGTCGAGCAGCAGGGTTACGCACGTTTCGATGCGGTCTATATTCCCGGTGGCCACGCGCCGATGCAGGACCTGCTGAAGAGCCCGGCGCTGGGCCGGCTGCTGGCCGACTTCCACCAGCGCAACAAGACCACCGCGCTGGTCTGCCACGGGCCGATCGCGCTGCTGTCCACGCTGCCAGATGCTGCGGGTTTCGTGGCGAAGTTGGAAGCGGGTGCGATGCCGGCCGCGCCGAAGTGGATCTACAGGGGCTACCGGATGACGGTGATCAGCAACCAGGAAGAAGAACAGGCCAAGCCGCTGCTGGGCGGCGGTGAGATGAAGTTCTACCCGCAGACGGCGTTGCAGCAGGCGGGCGCGACGTTCAGCAGCAATGCCACGCCGTGGACCGGGCATGTGGTGGTGGACCGCGAGCTGATTACCGGGCAGAACCCGGCTTCGGCGCTGGAGGTGGGGCAGCGGTTGGTGGAGCGGTTGAAGTAGGGCGGATTCAGCATCGCATGCGGTGCCGTGGCACCATGGCGGACTGGCCTCGTTCTTCCGGGCGGGGCCGGTTTTCCACGGAAGCTCTACAACACGACATGCGAACGTCTTTTTTCATTCTCTCCGCCCTGTGGCTTGGCTTGCTGTCCGGCTGTGCCAGTGGCCCGGAGGAGCACGCCTCAAGCCGCGAGATCACCAGTGCGTTCGTGGCCGACGACGGCCAGCTGTACCTGCTGCCGCGCTATGACGCGCCGATGCGCTTCAATGCCGCGCCGTTCCGCGAATATCGGGCGCTGATGGACAGCCCGCTGCGCGAGGCGGTGGCCTGCGCGCAGATGTACTTCCATGAAGACTGGCGCGACCCGGCCAACAAGGCCAAGGTGCACGGCAGCTATGCGCTGCTGCTGCGGCCGGAGCAGGTGACGCCGGAGCAGGCCGCGCAGTTCAAGCTGGAGCGGATTGAGGTCCCCCCGCGCGAGGCCAAGGCCGTGGAGGAGCGGGCGCGCTACTACCTGCCGATGGACCGGACCCCCTACGCGCTGGCGTTTGACCGTGCCTGCAATCTTTCCAAGAAGGGTGGCAGCTATTACAGCGCGCTGTTCGAGGGCGACGGCGAGCGGGTGAAGTTGCCGGATGCTACGGCGCTGGCGGAGAAGGGGAAGCTGGCACAGCCGATCAGTGCGCGGGCGCAGCGGATCCTGCCGGAGAGGGAGGACAAGCCGGGTGTGGGTTCGGCGGCGGGCAAGGTGCTGGGCGCGGCGTTGATCCCTGTGGCGGTGCCGGTGTTTGTGTTGAGCCTGCCGTTTCTGGGGCCGGATCATTGGAAGTGATGGGGTGTTGAAGCCAGAGCATCCACGCGTGGCGTGGATCTACTTGGGTATCGCCTGAACGTTCATCCTGGAGATCTGTGTGCCCAGCACGCTGGAAACTGTTTTGAAGACCGTAGGTTTCATTATCCTCGCGGCACTTCCGTTGGTGATCCTCTGGTTCACCCTTCGGCGAATGTCAGCAACTGCTCGCTCGTCCGTGAAATCGGGGCTGCATTTGCATGCCCCTCGCCGGATCTCCGGAACATCCATGACCTTGGTGATGGTGGATGGCAAAGAGGATCGCGAGCACTATTTCTTTGATGCGGAGTCCTTTTACCTGCGGCGCGGGCCGGTGCCCACGGCGGTTCCGCTTTCGCAGATCACCTCAGTCACACGAACGTCCGACGTCATCTATTCGCGCTATGTCTGGCAGGTGTGCTTCAGCAGAGCATCGGGTAGAAAGTGCGTGACGTTCACCAACAACCTGTCGCTGTTCAACCGCGACTTCCTGCTCTTTCTGGAGGCGGTGCGGAAGGCCAACCCGCTCGCGACCGTTGATCGAGCGAGCGTTCTCTTCTAGAGCGTGTTTGAAGTTCGGTATGAACAGTGTCACTGCAATGGCATCACAGCGCGCAGCCCATGTTCGACCGATGTGATCGATGAGAGATGGGCGTTTGTTGCGCGGTATCTGATGCCGAAGCATTCTCATGCGTGGCAGTGCAAGTATGATCTGCGATGAACACGCAAAGCCCGTAACATGGAACGAGGTCCGCTCGTTTCTGCGCGCGATGCGAAGCGTGGGCCTTGTCACCTGTGACGAAGACGCATTTGAGACAATTGTCGAGACGATTTACGTTTATGGCATGCGGTCAATCTCTGCGGAGTAGTTCCTGATGATGTGCCGATCGACGCTGGATGTATCCCTGATTCACGCCTACGCGCTTCCTCTCGGCATATGCGTGGCAGCAGCCGTGGTTCTGATCGCAATATGGTTTGCATCCCGCTCCGGCGGGGTGCCAGCCAGGAATATTGCGCTCGGCTCGGCGCTGGCCGTTGTTGTCGTAGTTGCCTTTGGCCTCGTATATCAAGCGCGGACAGCGTACATCGCCGTTAAAGATGGCCAGCTGATTGGGTCAGCAGCGTTTGTCCGACTGCAGCTCCCGCTTTCCAGTGTCTCGTGGCAGGACGCTTCCGATGCTTCAAGGATCACGCTGCCTCACCGGCAACTTGGGACCAGCACAGGGGGCGTTGAACTTGGCAAGTTCCGCATGCAGAACGGTCGCAACGTCTTCGTGCTGCGCACGGACCGTAGCTCTGTTCTCGTCACAACCAGAGGGGATACTGACTTGATTCTGGACCGACGTCTTCACGAACAGCTCAAAGCATGCTTGGATCAGGTACGTGAGACCGGCGGCCATCGAGGAAGATTGCAATGATCAACAAGAAGTACTGGTTTACCAGGAAAAAGTACGGATGGGGTTGGGGGATGCCGTGCGCGTGGCAGGGCTGGCTTGTGTACGCAGTCGCATTCGGCCTGCTGCTGGCGGGTCCGTTTCTGTTCTCTCCATTTCGCGAGCCCATCGCGTTTCAGCTCTACACGTGGGCCGTAGTGTTGGTCCTTGTCTTTATCTGCTGGATGAAAGGCGCTCCGCCCGGTTGGAGGTGGGGGGAGTAGAACGGCCGCAGAAGCTATTTTCGGACGTGTTCGATCCGCCGGGCAAAGCATGGATGCATTGCCCTTGTGGGAGTCGGACAGCATCGCCAGCAGGCCACGGCTGCGCCCCCTCTGAGGCGTACCGTCCGTTTTGAATGAACGCTGGACACTTCCCTCGGCGGGTACCCAACGCGTTTTAACCGTTGATTGACCAAGGTAGCGCCGCTTAAAGGGGCGCGCCGGTGAAGCTACACTGGCCACCTACGCCTAATGGAAACTCGCCCATGTTCAGTGGAAAGGTTGCAGTAGTCACCGGCTCCAGCAGCGGTATCGGTCTTGGAATTGCCACAGCGCTGGCGCGGCAAGGCGCCGATATCGTGCTGAATGGCTTCGGCGATGCGGCGGAGATCGAACGCATCCGTTCCAAACTGGAAGCCGAGTTCGGCGTGCGCGTGGCGCATGACGGCGCCGATCTTTCCCGTGGCGAGGCAGTGCGCGGGATGATTGAGCATGCCGTCGCGACGGTGGGCCGCATCGACATCCTGGTGAACAATGCCGGCATCCAGCACACCGCGTCGATCGAGGAGTTCCCGGTCGAGAAGTGGGATGCGATCCTGGCGCTGAATCTCTCGGCGGTATTCCATGCCACGGCAGCGGCCTTGCCGCACATGAAGCAGCAGGGCGCCGGCCGCATCATCAACATTGCGTCGGTGCACGGGCTGGTGGGCTCGGTGAACAAGTCGGCCTATGTGGCGGCCAAGCATGGCGTGGTGGGGTTCACCAAGGTGACCGCGCTGGAGAACGCCGGCACCGGCATCACCGCAAATGCCATTTGCCCGGGCTGGGTGCGGACGGCGCTGGTCGAGCAGCAGATCACCGCGTTGGCCGAGCGCGAGAGTACGGATCAGGAGTCGGCCGCGCGTGCGCTGCTGGCTGAGAAGCAGCCGTCGTTGCAGTTTGTGACGCCCGAGCAACTGGGCGAGATGGTGGTTTTCCTGGCCTCGGACGCGGCGGCGCAGATTACCGGCACGGCGCTGCCGGTGGATGGGGGCTGGACGGCGCGCTAGCTTGCCGGCTGCGCCTTACGCTGCAGCATTGGCAGTGCCACCAGTGTGGCGAGGAGGGCGAACAGCGCCAGCGACGAACCTACGGTGCCGAAGCCCAAGCCACCCTTCTCCAGCGGCTTGGTGAGCAGGTCGCCGAAGGTGGCGCCGAACGGGCGGGTGAGCACGAAAGCGATCCAGAACAGGATGACCCGGTTGATGCCCTTGATGCGGCTGGCCAGTGCGGTGAGCGCGATGAGGCTGCCGATCAGCAGGGCGCCGCCGGTGAAGCCCAGCCCGGAATCGTCGGCGAGGAAGTCGCCCAGCGCGGTGCCGAGCGTGTTGGAGAACAGCACGGCGGTCCAGTAGAAGCCTTCGGCGCGGCGCGATTCGATGTTGCTGACCGAGATCGACTTCTCCGACATGCGCCAGGCCAGCAGCACCAGCGCCAGGCAGCCGGCCAGCAGGCTGGCGCCGGTGGCGTAGCCCAGCCCCAGGGTGCGGTCGATCAGGTCCGACATGGTCGTGCCGGCGGTGCTGGTGGCCAGCACCACCGACCAGAACAGCACCGGGTGGAAGCGCCGCGCCGACAGTTGCAGCGCCAACAGGGCTGCGAAGATCGCCAGCAGGATGGCCGAGCTGGCCACGTAGCCCAGGTTGAGTGTCTTCGACAGCAGGTCGCCGGCGGTCTCGCCGAGCGTGGTGGCGGAGATCTTCATCACCCAGAAGCCTAGGGTGACCGCCGCCACTTTGCTGTGCAGGGACTCTGCGTCTGAAGCACTCATGGAACGTCGCCTGGGGAGCCTGCGGGCGATGCTGTGGCGGCGGGCTTCGGAGCGCGGTCGGAACCGGGTTCGGTGAGGGTGAGCTGGCGTTGCTTCTACGCGAGGATCTTAAAAGCCGAATCAAGGGGCTGCAGGCGTGGGATGGATGTGCGCGAGCCTTGCCCCATCAACCTATGACTATCACGGGCATTGAAGGACTTGATCGGCCAGTCGGGTAGGGAAAGTCCTACAGAAAATTAAGCAGAACCCCTGTGCATCAAAGCTGCTAATGGGCGCAGAATCGCTCCGCAAACCTGAACGGTTCGTTCATTCTATCTGGGGGCATCATGGGATCCAGTTGCTGGCGCTTTGTGACAGCGGTGCTGTGTGTGGCGAGCTTTTCCTCGGTAGCTCAGGAAACGGTGCAACCGGAAACCGAGTATGCAAATAAGGTCGGCAAGGCCCAGCAAATGGGACGGCTGAACGATGGAACCTTTGGAGAGAAGATCCCGCTTTTCAACGGCCAGCTAAGCTTCCGGACAACGGACGTATCCATACCAGGAAACGTCGGTCCTCCGGTTGAACCTGCGCGGAAGCGGAGTATCAGCGAGCGCTATCTCCATCAAGAAGTACCAGGCCTTCGGTACGCCGGAGCAGTCCAGCGCGATTTCCGTGAGTTCTCCAGAATCAGCAATAACTGATATTCCACGCGATCGTTACGGCAGGCCTACGGCGATCATTCGACGCAGCACTGATGGGTCTGCGCAGCTGCGCCGTAGTTTCGTCTACGGGCAAGGAGGCAAGCTCTGCAAAGCGATTGAACCAGAATCGGGCAGCACTGTTGTCGCATACGATGGCGCGAACAACATGCTGTGGTCGGCCAGCGGTCTGAATCTGCCCGATTCGTCTAGGTGCGATCTGGAGGCCGCCAACGGGTCCGGTCGGCGTGTGGAGAGATCCTATAGCTCCCGCAATCGTTTGATTTCACTGGCGTTCCCAGATGGCAATGGGAATCAGATTTGGAGCTATGCTTCCAATGGACTGCCGACTCAGATCGTGACCGACAATGACGGTGGTGTATCAAAGACCACAAATGTGTACACCTACAACAAGCGTGGTCTATTGACTAGTGAGTCGACTTCTCAGCATGGATGGTTCTCATGGGCAATTGGGTACGCTTACGACGCAAATGGCTCAAGGACGGGTATCCAGTATCCAAGCGGGCTCTATATCCCGCTGGAGCCCAACGCGCTCGGCCAACCTACTCGCGTTGGTAGCTATGTAAGCGGCGCGAGCTATCACCCGAATGGCGCACCAAGATCTTTCACATATGGTAATGGAGTAGGTTTCGAGCAGGAGCTGAATGGAAGGCAGCTGCCTTCGCGGATTACTGCATCGACGAATGTTAGTATTTTGAGTTATTCGTATGACGCGATCGGTAATGTCATTGATATTGTTGATGCGCTGGATGGTTCTCGCGATCGGAAGATGCAGTATGACGGGCAGGGTCGCCTGGTGCAGGCGGTATCTCCGGCATTCGGCGGGGACGGAATTGTTCGCTATACCTACGATGCTCTGGACAATATTCGCAGCGCCAAGGTTGCAGGGCGTAAAGATCACGCCTACACATATGACGCGAACAATCGATTAACGAACGTTCGTTCAGCCGACGGGGCAACCACGATTGGACTGGCCTACGATGTTCAAGGCAATCTCTCAATGCGCAATGGGCAGGCCTTCGTCTTTGATCTCGGGAATCGACTTAGATCTGCTCCAGGTCCGGAAAACTATCGTTACGATGCCCAAGGTCGCCGAGTGCTGGCTTGGCTTCAGGGTAGTGGTTCCATTCTTTCGATGTACGACAGCGAAGGTCGGCTGCGCCGCCAGCAGAGTGAGCGCGACGGGAAATCAAGAGAGTATCTGTACTTGGGTGGGCTGCTCGTCGCCACATTGGAAACGGGGGGCGATGGAGTTACACGACCAAAGTATCAGCACTTGGACGTGATCGGCTCTCCTGTCGCTGTTACGGATGCGTCCGGGGCGGTTCTGGAGCGGAGCTTCTATGACCCATATGGAGAAGTGCTCAATAAGCCTGTCGCCGACGGGGTTGGCTACGCTGGGCACATATCGGATGCGGTTAATGGGCTTTCGTATATGCAGCAGCGCTACTATGACCCAACCTTGGGCGCCTTTTTGAGCGTGGATCCAGTAACCGCGCACAGCAATCCACTCGGTGCATTCAATCGTTACAGATACGCGGCGAACAACCCATATCGATTCACGGATCCTGACGGCAGATGCGCGGTCCAGACGGGTTCCCGTATTTGTGGGTCCGCTGTAGGCAACTTGACAGTGATGCAGGTTGCGCCACCAAGCGTTCGATCAGGAGATGCAGGAGTTGCCAGAGGAACTGCTGGTACCGTAACAGGCGGGGTTCCTGCTGAGACTGGGGCTTCAGGACTCGTGCACATGCAAAGGGTGACGCTATCAGGACTCGGTTCGTCCTATCTTGATTCAGGTATGGCGGCGCGTGTTGATGAATGGGTGGACTCAGCTTCTGGTCAGGGAGTTGAGCTTCGTTTCAACTCTGCATATCAAGATGCGGCACGGCAGGCAGGTCTGAGAGGAGATCCGAACGCTATTACGCCGGCGCGCCTGAGTCTCCATTCGGCTGGGTTTGCTGTGGATGTGAATTATTCCAGCTTGCGAAACGTTCCGGGAGGCCTTACTGGTGACGAGCAGCGCAGTGTAATTAGGAGTACGGCTGCGGATGCAGGATTGTCTTGGGGGGGCTTTCAGGCCGAGTGATCCGCCTCACTTCTATTTCGATCCCGCGCCAGGTGGAGATAGGCAACCACTTATAGATGAAGCGGCCCGTCAAGTTCGCGCATTAAGGAATGGAGACTAAGAAATGATCAACTTGCAACTGTCACGAATCATCACGCTGACTCTGTTGCTCTTGCCTGGAGTCGCGATAGGCGATGGTTCTAAAATTCCTGCACCTACTTATTCGAACGTCTGCAGGCATCCCGAATCCGGCGACCTGTTAGGACTGGAATTGTCGTTCATCGGCGGCGCAGATCGAGGCTACGTCCTTGTACAAAGATACGAGGGAGAGGTTAGTACCCCCGAGGTCATGAAGATCGAGGTCCGTGGAGATCAACTTATTTTGCTGAACGGGAAGACAGAGTCCATCGCTCTTTTAAAGGAGAAAAGCGGCATGCGTGCAACCTATCTTGATGGGGCGCTAAGTCCCGCCGGTTCTGCCAATGAGAAGCTAACTCCTTCGCAGGCTGTATGGCAGGGAAGACAGGTCGGGGTGTGCAAGTAGCGTTGCCTTCTCGCGCTCTTGTCGCAGCCGCAACCGCATTCACACGTCCTCGATCGGATGGCGATAGCTGAGCTGTGCGGGTTGCCTAGCCAACCTGCACAGCTGCACTTCTCAACTCGGCTTCGCAAACACATCCAACCCCTTGCCCGTCTCCAGCAGCGACTTAAGGCTCGACAGCACGATCGGCCAGCCCTGGCGGATGCCGGTATCCATGCCACTGCCGGGTTCCAGCTCGTCGTGGGTAACGGTCAGCCGCACCATGTCCTGGTAGGGCACGATGTCGAAGGTCACCCGGCTGTAGGCATCCGGGTTGTCGGCTTGCGAGGCGGCGGCCCAGGTGATGACCAGACGCGAGGGCGGGGTGCTTTCCACCACTTCGCCGACCAGCTCGACCGAGCGCGTTTCGTTGGCGCGCACGTGCTGCCAGCGCGAGCCGGGCTTCCAGTCCGAGACGTTCTCATGGCCCCAGTAGCGGCTGGCGATCTCGGGGCGGGTGATGGCCTCGAACACCTTCTGTGGCGTGGAGGCGATATAGATCACGTGGATGAAGCGGGTGGTCTCTGCGGACATCGTCATTCTCCTTCCAGTTCTCGTTTCAGGTCATGCAGCAGGCTCAGGCGCTGCTGCTCGAACTTGCGTACCCAGCGCTCGTAGACTTCATGCAGCGGCACCGGGTTGATGAAGTGCAGCTTCTCGCGACCACGACGCACGGTGCTGATCAGGTTCGCGTCTTCCAGCAGGCCCAGGTGCTGGGTGACCGATTGCCGGGCCATGTCCAGGTGCTCGCAGAGCTGGCCCAGGGTCTGGCCGTTGTCTTCGCAGAGCAGGTCCAGCAGCGTTCTGCGCGTGGGGTCGGCCAGGGCCTTGAACACCTTGTCTGCATTCATGCGGGGCGTCTTCAGTTCCAGTTGTCGATCCTGACGTCGTGCGGGTTGGGCTGGCCCTTGCCGATTTCCAGCAGGGCTTTGAGGCTCATCAGGAACACCGCCCACTTGGTGCTGCAGTGGAAGGTGAACTCGACGCGTTCCTTCCAGCCTTCGTGGGTGAACAGCACGATGCAGTAGTCGCCTTCCTGTTTCAGTGCGAAGCGTGCATGCGTGCCGATCCATTCGGCGGGGCCGGCCAGGAACTTCCAGAGCACCAGCTCGCCGGGAATCAGCTGTTCCAGTTGCATTTCCATGGCGCCGATCTCCTGGCCGTTGTTCGTGAAGCGCACCCTGACCGTGCCGCCGGTCTCGCGGTCGCCGTGGGTGTCTTCAGCCCACCATGCGGCGACGCCTTCGGGGGTGGCCAGTGCTTCATACACCTGGCTTGCGGGGGCCTTGATGCCGACCCGGTGTGCGATATCCACCATTGCAGGTTCCTCGCGATGGGCAGGCAGGCGCCGCCGTCGAGTGGACTATATGCAGGTAAATGCCTGCATGTCAAATCTGGCCCACGGACGTCCGGCCCTGGTAGTGCCGGCCGCTGGCCGGCATCCCGGTGGAGTTGGGGGTGTGCAGTTGCCGGCCAGCGGCCGGCACTACCAGATGCTGCCCACCCGGCAGCGGGGAGTTGACAGCGTGTCAACCTACTAGTAGGTTGACGACATGAAAGAGTCGCTCTCGCCCAAGGCCCAGGAGATCCTGGCCCACGCCCGTTCGCTGCTGGAGGCCGGTGGCTACAACGGCTTCAGCTACGCCGACGTGTCGGCGCGGGTGAACATCAGCAAGGCCAGCATCCACCACCATTTCCCCAGCAAGGCGGATCTGGTGCGCACGGTGGTTGAGCTGTACCGGGCCGAGGCGCGCGAAGGCTTGGCGCTGCTGGACCGGCAGCTGGGCGACCCGTTGCAGGAGCTCAACGCCTATGTGGACTACTGGTCCAGCTGTATTGCCGGTGGCACGTCTTCGTTCTGCATCTGCGCGATGCTGGCGGCAGAGGCACCGATGATCCCTGCGGAGATTGCCGAAGAAGTACGCGGGCATTTCGAGGATCTGAGCGGGTGGCTGACGGTGACGCTGGAGAAGGGCGCCGCGCTGGGCCAGTTGCGCCTGCAGGGTTCCCCTGCGGACGAGGCCAGGGCGTTCATGTCGTCGGTGCATGGCGCGATGCTGGCCGCGCGCGGTTTTGGTGACGCGGCGACCTTCGCGGCACTGGCACGGTTGGCGATCGCACGGGTGAGCGCGGCGTCCTGAGAGATGTGTGGTCGGCCTGCGGTGACGCGGGCCTTCTTTTTGAGTCTAACGCCTACCTACTAGTAGGTTCATTCTGTCCCTGGAGATGTCCCATGTCCCACCCTCTGTCCACGCTTGGCGTGATCCATACCGCTGTCAGCCTGATCCCGGTGTTGAGTGGCCTGTATGCCTTCATTCGTCATCGCGCAATCGATCCCGCCACGCGCGCGGGCAAGCTGTACCTGCTCGGGCTGGTGCTGTCGGTGGCCACCTCGTTCACCGTCTCCAGTACGGGCGGGATCAACCCGGGCCACGCATTCGGGTTGATCGTGCTGCTGGTCGCCTTCGGCGGCGTGCTGGCCGCCCGGCTGCGCTGGCTGGGGCGCGCAGCGCGTTACCTGTCGACCTTCGCGCTGTCGTTCAGTTTCCTGTTGTCGCTGGTGCCCGGCGTCAACGAAACGCTGACCCGCGTGCCGGCAGCGCATCCGATTGCTGCCGCGCCGATGGCCCCGGTGGTGCTGCATACGTTGCTGGGATTGGCGGCAGTGTTTGTGCTGGGCTTTGCCGCGCAGTGCTGGCGCATGCGGTCTCAACCGGTTCGCAGGCGCCCTTGAGCAGAGGCACCTCAGTCCCGCATGGCCATTTCAGCCAGCAACGACTGCGGTTCGATCAGCGCAGCCGAACGTGTGGCATCCACCCGAACATGCCGGCTGCAGAAGTTGAACACCCGACCCTCGGCAGGCGCGGATACGTCTGGCGTTGCGTCCGGTGTTTCGATTTCCAGCACTTCATCCACCGCCAGCGCCAGGGTTGCGCTACCGGCGTTGATCAAGAGCACGGCAGGGCTGCCGCCACCGAATGCCGGTTGACCGCTGAGCCTGCGCAGGTCGGCTACCGGCAACGGCTGCCCTCGTACCTCCAGGTTCCGCCTGCCATGCTGATCTGCAGGGCCGAAGGTCTCGGGGCCGCGTATTTCCACGGCCACCTGTACGTCGATCGCGAACAGGGCCGTGCCTACGCGCAGGACGACAACCTCGAACAACTCGGCAGGCGAGGCACGTGTTTCCGTTGAAGGTTGAGCAGGTACAGGCATGCTGTAATGATGACGTGCGCAGGGAGTACGCGGCCGCGTGGGACTACGCGCGCAAGGCGGCGGTTCAGCTGGATCCGACGGATGCATGGTGCGCACTGAGCGGGCCGATGCGCGGAAAGTGCGGACGCAGCAGGCCGACGAGCTGATCCATGCCCGGAACGGCATGGCCAAATTCGTCCCATCGCGCATTGACCAGGCCGGACACCATGATCTGCCCGGTGTCGATGCGGGTCATGGCCCAATAGGGAACAGCACGCGCGCTGATGGCCATGTCCAGTACCGGAACGACGGCAGCATGCGAGCGACTGTCATGGATGCGGCGCTTGACCGCCTCCAGGCCGTCGGGAGGACCTTCGACGTACTGGAAAAACCGCTGACCGTCGACGAGCAGCGCTCCGGTAACGTCCACGCGACGGTTGAACGTGGCAGAGCAGGAGACGATCTGCCGGAGGATTTCATCGGAAAGCCCAGCCGACATGTGGCTGGAGTAGGCAAATGCGTGGAGCATGGAAGGGGTTCTTGTGACGCCCGTCACTATACGTGGGGCGCCGTAGCCTGCCGTGAGCCTTTCCTCACGCATCACTTGGGAGTGATGCGTTGGATCAGCAGCCCACCAGCCGATCCGCGCCAATTCCGCCGCGATGCTGGCTGCGGTATTCGGTAGGACTGGCGTCCACCTGGCCGCGGAAGTGCCGGCGGAACGACTCCTGCGAACCAAAGCCGGCCTGCTCGGCAATCCACTGCAGCGGCCGGTCAGTGGTTTCCAGCAGCTCGCGGGCGAATGCCACGCGCTCGCGGATCAGCCAGTCGATGGGTGACAGGCCGGTGGCTTCCAGGAACTGCCGCTGCAGGGTGCGCTGGCTGAGCGCGGCCTGCTCGGCAAGACTGCCCAGCGAGTGCGGCTCGCGCAGGTTGCGGCGCATCCATTCCATCAGTTTTGCCAGACGCGAGGGCTCGCCATGGGGAATGGCGCGGCTGACGCGCTGGCTGCGTTCGGCATCACGCCATGGCGCCAGTACCAGTCGCTCGGCCACCAGGTTGGCCACGCGCGCACCGTAATCCTTGCGCACCATGTGCAGCATCATGTCCATGCCGGTGGCCGAGCCGGCCGAGGTGATGATGCTGCCGGTGTCTACATACAGTGCATCTTCGCGCACATCGATGCGCGGGAACTCGCGTGCGAGCGCTTCGGTGAGGCGCCAGTGGGTGGTGGCCTGGCGGCCATCGAGCAGCCCGGCCCACGCCAGCGCGAAGGCACCGGAGCAGATCGAAGCGATGCGCGCGCCACGGCCGTGGGCACGGATGAGTGCATCAAGCAGCGCCTGTGGCGGGCGCTCGCTGGGCTCGCGCCAACCGGGAATGACGATGATGTCGGCGTCATCAACTGTGCTGAGGTCGTAGGGAAGCTGCACCTGCGTTCCGCCAAGCATGCGCAGCGCACCGGGTTCACCCGCGCACAGCTGGGTGCGATACCAGGCTACGCCGAGTTCCGGCCGCACCGGCGCGAACAGGCCAACCGCACAGCCGAACTCGAACAGGCCCTGGCCGTGGCAGGCAACGATGGCGACGAGCGGCGCGGTGGGATCGGCGGGTGGGCTGGGCATGGCTTGATGCTACGGGTGCAGATGCGGGGCGCTGCGTGGTGCGAGGGCATCAGGTGATGCCGACCAGGCATATGGAGCGGTCGCTCCCCTCTTGTAGAGCCGAGCCCACGCTCGGCTCAATACCGGCAGGGGGATGCATCTGACGCCGTCGCGAGGAGCAGCCGAGCGTGGGCTCGGCTCTACAGAATGCAGGGCACCGGTGCTGCGGCCTAACGTCATTACCAGCGGTCATGTGGGTGGCCGGATGTTACGGCTGGGTGACGCGATCCCGCCTGTTGCCGTGGGTGAACAGGCCCTTGAATGGAAGCGTGTTTCCGGCCCACCCCCACGAGCCCCCATGCCTGCCGCCCACACCCCTGTCCTGAGCACTCTCGCGGTTCTGATCACTGCTATCCTCGCCGCGTCGCCCACCCATGCGGCCGAAGCCGATGCCGATCCTGCCGCCACCGCCGCGACAGCCAACGTGGCAGCGTCCACGCTGGATGCAGTGGTAGTGACCGGTTCGCGCACCAGCACGCGCACGGTGAAGAACAGCTCCACGCCCATCGATGTGATCTCTGCCGAGGACCTTGCCGCTACCGGGCAGGGCAACCTGCTGGAAGCGTTGCAGCGTGCGCTGCCGTCGCTGAGCCAGATCGGTGGCTACCAGAGCGACCAGGAAAGCCTGATCCGTGGCTACCAGCTGCGCAACCTGTCGCCGGGCTACACGCTGGTGCTGGTGAACGGCAAGCGCCGCAATGCCAGTGCCTATGTGAGCGGTGCCAATGGGGGCGGCTTCCCAGGCCATGCGTGGGCGGACCTGGCGTTGATTCCGGTGTCGGCCATCGATCACGTGGAAGTGCTGCGCGATGGTGCGTCTGCCATCTATGGCTCCGATGCGATTACCGGTGTGGTCAACGTGATCCTGAAGTCGCAGGCGCACGGTGGCGAGCTCGCCGTGGAAAGCGGGCAGAGCATTGATGGCGATGGCTCGCGAACCAGCGTGCGTGCCAACGTGGGCCTGCCGTGGGGTGCCGATGGCTTCGTCAACCTGTCCGGCGAGACCACGCGGCAGCACCACGCGATCCGTACCCGCCGCTACATCGATGGCTATCTGAGCTACCCGGCGGTGGATGGTAGCGGCAATCTGGTGGCGCTGCGTCCGAACAACCGGCTGCCGGCCGGTGCAACGCCGAACCCGGCCGAAGCCAGCCGCAACGCCGAGGCCAATACCATCCTCAGCGCGCCGTCGTATGCGCTGAAGGCCTTCGCGGTGAACGTGGGCCATGGCCTGGGCGACAGCGCGCAGTTCTACGCCAATGCCACCGCCAGCGACCGCACCGCGCAGGCGATCCAGAACTTCCGCCTGCCGGCGACCATCTTCACCACTTACAAGGCTCCAGGCGTGCTGAGCGTGTTTCCCGATGGCTTCCTGCCGGTGCTGGAAACCAAGGAGAAGCAGTACACCGGCACCGCGGGCGTGAAAGGCCAGATCGCAGGCTGGGACTACGACGCCAGCCTTACCGGCAACCGCAGCACGGTGCGCACCTATACGCGCAACTCGGTGAACTACTCGCTGCAGTACCCCGGCTCGCCCACCGATTTCTACGACGGCAAGCTGGACTACCAGCAGGGTATCGCCAACCTCGATCTGCGCCGTGGCTTCGAGGTGGCGGCATTCGCCTCGCCGCTGGAAGTGAGCGCGGGCGCCGAATACCAGCACGAAAAGTACGAACGCGGGGCCGGGCAGTGGGAGTCGTATACCGGCTTTGGTGCTGCGGCGTTCGTCGGCTATTCGACTGCCGATGCGGTGAAGGCTACCCGCAACAGCAAGGCGGTCTATGTGGGCGCGGCCACCAACATCACCTCGCGCTGGTACCTGGATGCCGCCGCGCGCTGGGAAGACCATTCCGACTTCGGCAGCGTGTCCACCGGGCGCTTGACCACGCGCTTCGACGTCACCGATGCGCTGGGCGTGCGCGCGACGGTCAGCAACGGTTTCCATGCACCCAGCCTGGGCGCGCAGTTCTACCAGGCCACGGGCAGCTGCCCCTGCGGCACCACGCTGGTTGCGCAGGTGTCTTCGCCGGCGGGGATCGCACTGGGTGCCACGCCGCTGAAGCCCGAGAAAGCCACCAACTACAGCCTGGGCGTGACCTGGGACCCGAGCCCGGCGTTCCACCTGGCCGTGGATGCGTACCAGATCGATATCCGTGGCCAGCTTGGGCAGTCCAGCCAGATCGGCTACAACGCACAGGATCCGGCGCGCATCACCGACAACAGCGGCACGGTGCTGAGCGCAGCGCAGAAGAACACCATCGATGCGCTGCTGGGCTCGGCCGGCATCAGCATCCTGCCGGGTGATGCGTTCTACGCCAGCTACTTCACCAACGTGGGCAATACCCGCACACGCGGTGTCGAGCTGACCCTGGAGGCCAACCAGGAAACCGCGTGGGGCAAGCTGCGCTGGAGCTATGCGGCCAACGTGGGGCGTACCACCATCCAGAAGGTCAGCGACATTCCGGCGGCGCTGCAGGGGCTGCCGAACATCAACCTGTTGACCAGGACCAGCGAGTACGCGCTGCGCTTCCGTACGCCCAGCTACACGCAGGTGGCGGGGTTGGGCTGGCAGAACGGGCGCTGGCGCTCGAACGTCGACTTCACCTACTACGGCCCGATCAAGCGCCTGAACAACGGCGTGGAGTACAAACAGCCGCCGGTGCTGGTGACCAATCTCTCCGGTGGCGTGGAACTGGGTGCGGGCTGGAGTGCGGCGCTGGGCATTAACAACGTGTTCGACAAGCGCACCCGCAAGGTGCCGGAGTACGCGCGCAGTGCCACCGATGTGGCGAGCATCGAGACGACCTGGGATTCGGGCGACGTGCTGAGCCGCATCGGGGCGTTCTGGTACGGGCGGATCAATTACCGGTTCTGAGGTGGAGCAGCCGAGCATGGCTCGGCTCTACACAAGGCGAAAGGCGGCCGGCGGTAGTTCGGCATCATCGAGGAGCAGTTCATGTCTTCTGCATTGAGGGTGGTTGCAGTGGTGGGGTCGCCGACCAGTTCGGCGACGTCGCGCACGTTGCTGTTGGTGCGGTACCTGCTGGCGTCGCTGCAGCAGCGGGTGCATGCCAGTGTGGATCTGGTGGAGCTGGCACCGATCGCGCGTTCGCTGGGGCAGTCGTTGTCGCGCGACGAAGTGGAGCCCGCCGTGGAGCAGGCGCTGCAGACGATCGAGGCGGCCGGGCTGCTGGTAGTGGCTGCGCCGGTCTATCGGGGATCGTATCCGGGGCTGTTCAAGCATCTGGTCGACTTCATCGGCCTGGAAGCGCTGGTGGATACGCCGGTACTGCTCGCGGCAACCGGTGGCAGTGAGCGCCATGCGCTGGTGATCGATCACCAGCTGCGGCCGTTGTTCAGTTTCCTGCAGGCGCACACGCTGCCGATCGGGGTGTACGCCACGCCGGCCGACTTCGAGGGTGAGCACATCACCAGTGTGGCCTTGCAGGCTCGCATCGCGCTGGCGACCGAGCGTGCGGCCGGACATCTGGCCACGCAGTCGCTGGCGGTAGCGGCGCCGCTGCGACGCATCGCCTGAGGGCATAACCGGCGGCGCTTTGCTTATGGCCAAGGCGCATCTGCGTGGCCGAATCTGACCGCCGATTGTCGCCTGGCATCGCTGTCGCGGTCGCGGTCATCTCTAGCATCGATATCGAAGCGGCATCGCATTGCCGCCCCCCGATGAGGACGACCCCGTGAGTCTGGACGCAACCGATAAGCCCATCCTGTTCCTGCTCGACCGCGAGTTCGAGGACGGACAGATTCCCGGCCAGCGCTTCTTCTGTCGGCACAGCCTGCTGCTGGAAGGGGCGCTGTCGAGCATCGACGGCCTGGACGCGCAGCTGGACGTGCGCCGCATCGGCTTCGCGCGGCCGCGCCGCGAGGTGATCGCCGAGATCGGCGAGCAGGACCAGTCGCTGCCCAAGCTGGTGCTGCCGCAGGGCGTGCACAGCGAGCTGGCCAGTGGTGCGCACCAGAACCGCCAGTACATCTCCGGTGCCGAACCGATCCTGGCTGCGCTGAACGGGTTGCTCGGCATTCCCGTGGCCCACCCCTGAGCGAGGACGCGACGATGAGCTATCAGATCAGCGTATTGGACAAGAGCCCGGCGGCCGAGGGCGCCTCACCGGAGCAGGCGCTGCGCAACAGCCTGCAGCTGGCTCAGCGCGCCGAGCAGCTGGGTTACCACCGGTACTGGTTTGCCGAGCACCATGCCGCGCCGACCTTGGCCAGCCCCGCACCGGAAGTGCTCGCGGCCTGGGTACTGGCGCAGACCCGGCGCATCCGAATCGGCAGCGGCGGGGTGATGCTGCGCCACTATGCGCCGTACAAGGTAGCGGAGAACTTCAACCTGCTGTCGGCGCTGGCGCCGGGGCGTGTCGATCTGGGCGTGGGCAAGGCACCCGGTGGCCTGCCGGCCTCTACGGCTGCATTGGCAGCAGGGCGGCCGGCGTTTGCCGACTTCGACCAGCAACTGCGCGACCTGGAGGGCTACCTGTCGGGTACCGACGCCGAAGCGCAGGCGCGCCCGATCCCGCAGCAGGCGCCGGAGCGCTTCCTGCTCGGTGCCAGCCCGCAGAGCGCGAAGCAGGCGGCCGAGCTGGGCTGGCGCTTCGTCTACGCCGCGCACTTCGATGGTGATCCGAAGCACATCGAGGCCGCATTCGACGCCTACCGCAGCGTCTCCTCGCAGCCCCCGCTGCTGGCCACGGTGGCCTTCGCCGCACCTACGGCCGAAGCGGCTGCACGGCATATCGGTGCGCTACGCGTCTACAAGCTGCACCTTGGTCCCGGGCAGGCGGTGAACCTGCCCAGCCCCGAGGCGGCTGCCGAGTACGCGCGCCAGGTGGGCGTTGCCGACTTCCGCATCGAGGAAACGCGTCCGAGCGTGCTGTCCGGCGATGCGCAGCACGTGCGTGACGAACTGGATGCGCTGCATCGGCGCTTCGGCGTGGGCGAATTCATCCTCGACGCGCCGGTGGCCGACCTCGACGCACGCCTGACATCCCTTGAACTGCTGTCGCCCGCGCCGCGCGCGGCGGTGGCCTGACCTGCAGGAGCGATTCCCATGAGCACCACCCCGCGCCACATTCCGTTCGGCATCATGCTGCAGGGCCCCGGCAGCCACATGCATGCCTGGAAGCATCCGTCCAATCCGGCCGATGCCAGCGTCAACCTGCAGTTCTACATCGACATTGCGCGCACCGCCGAGGACAACGGCATTGCCTTCGGTTTCGTGGCCGATGGCCTGTACATCAACGAGAAGTCGATCCCGCATTTCCTCAACCGCTTCGAGCCGATCTCGCTGCTGTCGGCGCTGGCCACGGCAACGAAAAAGATCGGCCTGGCGGGCACGCTGTCGACGTCCTACAGCGATCCGTTCACGGTGGCACGGCAGTTCGCTTCACTGGATTTGCTCAGTGGCGGCCGCGCCGGCTGGAACGTGGTGACCTCGCCACTGGAGGGTTCGGGCCGCAACTACGGCCGGCCGCACCCGGATCACGCGCTGCGCTACCAGATCGCCGATGAGTACCTGGACGTCGTGCAGGGGCTGTGGGATTCGTGGGACGACGACGCCTTCGTGCGTGAGCGCGACAGCGGCACCTTCTTCGCACCGGAGAAATTCCGCCGCCTCGACCACAAGGGCCGCTTCTTCCAGGTGGAAGGCCCGCTCAACATCCAGCGTTCGCCGCAGGGACAGCCGGTAATCTTCCAGGCCGGTTCGTCTGACGATGGCATCGCGCTGGCCGGCAAGTACGCCGATGCGGTGTTCACCCATTCGCCATCGCTGGAAAAAACCCGTGCATTCACCCAGAAGGTGAAGAACTCGGCGATCGCGCACGGCCGCAGCGGCAATGACGTGAAGATCTTTCCGGGCATCGGCCCCATCGTCGGCCGCACCGCCGAGGAAGCCGAAGCCAAGTATCAGGCGATTGCCGCACTGGCCACGCTGGAGGATGCACTGGCGTACCTGGGGCGCTTCTTCGATCACCACGATTTCAGCCAGTACGATCCGGATGCACCGTTCCCGGAGCTGGGTGACATCGGCAGCAACTCGTTCCGTTCCACCACCGACCGCATCAAGCAGGATGCGCGTGAGAAGGGCCTGAGCCTGCGCCAGGTGGCACTGGAAGCAGTGAGCCCACGGCCGAACTTCATCGGCACACCGGAGCATGTGGCCGATGAGCTGATCCGCTGGTTCGATGCCGGTGCCAGCGATGGCTTCATTCTCGGCTTCGCCGCGCAGCGCGAGGGCCTGGACGATTTCGTGACCCAGGTGCTGCCGATCCTGCAGGCGCGCGGCTACCACCAGCGCGAGCTGGAAGGACAGACCCTGCGCGAGCATCTGGGTCTGCCGTACAAGGCCAGCCGCTATTCGACCGACGCCGAGCCGGCACGGAAGGCGGGATAAGGCGATGAGCGGAGAAACCGCGGTAGCGCCGGGCCACGCCCGGCGGACTTCCCCAACCAGTGGCATATTGCCCGAGATCGCGGCACGCGCCGAGGCCACAATCGCGATCCGCCATGACCTGCACCAGCACCCGGAGCTCGCCTTCGAGGAGCACCGCACCAGCGCCCGCGTGGCCGAGCTGCTGCAGCAATGGGGCTATGAGGTGACCACCGGCCTCGGTGGCACCGGCGTGGTCGGCACGCTGCATCGCGGGCAGGGCAGCCGTCGCCTCGGCCTGCGCGCCGACATCGACGCACTGCCGATCCATGAGGACTCCGGCCTGGCCTACGCCAGCCAGACCGACGGCCTGATGCATGCCTGCGGTCATGATGGTCACACCGCCATCCTGCTGTCTGCGGCGCATTATCTGGCCCATCACGGCAATATCGACGGCACCCTGCAGCTGGTGTTCCAGCCGGCCGAGGAGACGGGCTCGGGCGCATCGAAGATGATGGCCGATGGCTTGTTCGAGCGTTTCCCGGTGGATGCGATCTATGGGCTGCACAACTGGCCGGGCGTGCCGGTGGGCCACTTCGGCTTTGTCGATGGCCCGGCGATGGCATCGGTGGATTGGGCACGGCTGAAGGTGATCGGCAAGGGTGGCCATGGCGCCGAACCACAGGGCAGCGTGGATCCGATTCTGGTCGCCGCGCACATCATCACTGCGCTGCAGAGCGTGGTGTCGCGCAATGTCGATCCGCGGCAGATGGGGGTGGTGACCGTCGGTTCGATCCACGGTGGGCAGGCCGCCAACGTGATTCCGGACATGGTCGAGCTGAAGCTGACCGTGCGCGCCTATCTACCGGAGGTGCGCGATACCCTGCGGCGCCGGGTCACCGAGATTGCCGAACAGACCGCCGCCGCGTTCGGTGCGCGCGCCGAGATCGAATTCCCGCGCGGCTTCCCCAGTGTGATCAACCATCCGCAGCAGACCGCCTACATCCGCGAGGTGGCCGTGCAGGGCTTCGGCGCCGGACAGGTGGTGCCCGACTTCGCACCGCGCACGGCCAGCGAGGATTTCGCGTTCCTGCTGCAGGCACGACCGGGCAGCTTCGTGTTCGTCGGGAACGGCGAGAGCGCACCGCTGCACAGCCCGCGCTATGTGTTCAACGACGCCGCCATTGCCCCCGCCGCCAGCCTGTGGGCGCGGCTGGCCGAAGACTATCTGGTGAAGGACGTGGCATGAGCAGCAGCGAACGCTTCCTCTATACCTCGGTGGATGATCCGCTGGCGCGGCCGCTGTTCGACGGCCTGGAACAGGAGTACGACACCCGCTATGCCGACGTGCGCCGACGCATCGGTGGCAGCGCTCGCGAGGAGCTGCAGCGCTACCCGGCGCAGGCCTTTGCGGCCCCGGTGGGCGCCTTCGTGCTGCTGCTGCGCGACGGGGTGGCGATTTCCGGCGGTGCGTTCATGCCGCACCGCGATCCGGATACCGCCGAATTCAAGCGCATCTGGACACTGCCCGGGCTGCGTCGCCAGGGCATTGCGCGGCGCGTGCTGCAGGAGCTGGAAGAGCAGGCGGCGCGGCAAGGGTACCGGAGGGTGTTCCTGACGACCGGCTTCCGCCAGCCTGAAGCTGTTGGCCTGTACCTGAGCCACGGCTACACCGCGTTGTTCGATCTGGAGGCCGACCCGGAAACGGTTGCGCATCTGCCGTTCGAGAAGCACCTGCGGGCGACGACGCCTGTCGTTACCCCTGCACAGGTACCGCTGCACGGAGCCCACGCATGAGCACACCGTCGACCGCGCTGGAGGGCATCGCCGCTCGTCCGGCGCCCGGACCGGCACTGAAGATCGTGCCGGCCCGGCATCCGCTGCAGGTGTTCGGCACGGTGCTGGCACTGGCGCTGATCCTGATCGGGCTGCAGTCCGTGCTGGGCAATCCGCGCTGGGGCTGGGGCACCTTCGCCGAGTGGTTCTTCGCACGCCCGGTGCTGGAAGGCCTGGGTCGCACGCTACTGCTGACCGCGCTCGGTACCGGCCTCGGCTTCGTGCTGGGTACGCTGCTCGCGCTGGCACGCGTCTCCGGCTCGCCGCTGCTGTCGGCGGTGTCGTGGGGCTATGTGTGGTTGTTCCGCTCGATTCCGCTACTCGTGCTGTTGTTGCTGTTGAACAACCTGGGCTATCTGTACAGCACCATCGAACTGGGCGTGCCGTTCACCGGCATCAGCCTGTTCTCGTACCCGACCACGCAGCTGATCGGTGTGTTCACCGCCGCGGTGCTGGGCCTGACCCTGAACCAGGCAGCGTTCTCGGCCGAGGTGATCCGCGGTGGCATTCTCTCGGTTGACCACGGCCAGTACGAGGCCGCGGCCGCGCTCGGCCTGCCGCGTGGCCGCCAGGTGCGCCGCATCATCCTGCCGCAGGCGATGCGTTCGATCCTGCCGGCGGCGTTCAACGATGTGATCGGCCTCGCCAAGAGCACCTCGGTGGTCTACGTGCTGGCGCTGCCGGAGCTGTTCTACACCGTACAGGTGATCTATCGGCGCAACCTGGAAGTGGTGCCGCTGCTGATGGTGGCCACGGTCTGGTACCTGGTGATCCTGACCGTACTTTCACTGCTGCAGCGGCGCGTGGAACAGCGCTTCGCGCGCGGCCAGCTGCAGCGCGAGCGCTCGGTGTCGCGGGTGTCGTCACCGGTGCGGACATCCAGTGATGCTGCGCCGCGCGTGGCCAACCGCCCGCGCATCGCCACCCAGGTGGAAGCGGGCGAGGGTGCGGCGATATCGCTGCATGGCGTGGGCAAGGTGTTCGGCGATCAGCCGGTGCTGGAAGACGTGAGCCTGGACCTGCGCGCCGGCAGCGTGACGGTGCTGATCGGCCCGTCCGGTGCCGGGAAATCCACGCTGCTGCGGTTGATCAACCACCTGGAACGCGCGGACAGTGGTTACGTGAATGTCGGCGGCCAGCTGATCGGTTACCGCCGCGAGGGTGACACGTTGTACGAACTTCCCGAGCGCGAGATCCGCCGTCGGCGTGCCGAGGTGGGCATGGTGTTCCAGGGCTTCAACCTGTTCCCGCATCTGACCGCGCTGGAGAACATCATCGAGGCACCGATCGCGGTACGTGGTGTATCGCGCGCGCAGGCCGAGCAGCAGGCGCGCACACTGCTGGAGCGGGTCGGCCTGGCCGACAAGGCCGATGCCTTCCCACGCCAGCTGTCCGGTGGCCAGCAGCAGCGCATCGCGATCGCCCGCGCACTGGCGCTGCAACCGAAGGTGCTGCTGTTCGATGAACCGACCTCGGCACTGGACCCGGAACTGGTGGCTGAAGTACTCAGCGTGATCGAGGAGCTGGCCCGTTCCGGCACCACGCTGGTGATCGTCACCCATGAGCTGAGTTTCGCCCGCCGCGTGGCCGACCACGTGGTGATGATGGACCAGGGGCGGGTGATCGAGCAGGGCACGCCCGAGGCGTTGTTCGAGCGCCCGCGCCAGCAACGCACCGCCGATTTCCTGGCCAAGACCCTATAGCCCTGGAAGGAACACCATGAGCCCTGCAGCACCCCGTCGCCCCTCGCGCAGCACCCTGTTGATCGTGGGCGTGCTGGTCATCGGCATCGCCGGCATCGTCTATTCGCGCGTGCGCCAGGCACCGGATGCCGGCGCCGTGGCCGCGACCAGTCTGGCCGGTGCGAACACGGCCGTGCTGAAGGGCACGTTTGACCCGAAGGCTCAGGCGTTGATCCCGGCCGACTATCGCTTCGTCACCCCCGGTACGTTCACCGTGGCCACTCATCCGGGGCAGCTGCCGCTGGCCGACTATGGTGCCGACAGCAAGGACGTGGTCGGCATCGAGCCGGACATCGCGCGGCTGATCGCCGATGGGCTGGGCCTGAAGCTGGTGATCGTACCGGTGGCCTGGCCTGACTGGCCGCTGGGGCTGGAATCGGGCAAGTACGATGCGGTGCTCTCCAATGTGACGGTCACCGAGGAGCGCAAGAAGAAGTTCGATTTCTCCAGTTATCGCTACGACCTGCTGGGCATCTACACGCGCGCCGATGGGCCGATACAGAAGATCGAAAAGCCCGCCGACGTCGCCGGGCTGAAGGTGGTGGTGGGCGCCAGCACCAACCAGGACCAGATCCTGCGCCAGTGGGACCAGCAGAACATCGCTGCCGGCCTGAAGCCGGTGGAGTACCAGTACTTCGACGACGCGGTGGTCGGCCGCTTGGCGGTGATCACCGGCCGCGCCGATGTCTCGTTCGAGCCCAATGCCACCGGCGCGTATTCGGCACGCGATGGCAAGGTGCGGCGTGTTGGCCTGTTCCCAGGGGGATGGCCGAACGCTGCGGCGATTTCGGTGACCACCCGTAAGGGCAGCGGCCTGGCCGACGCGGTGACGCAGGCGCTGAATACCCAGATCGGCAGCGGCACCTATGCGCAGGCGCTGAAGCGATGGAATGTGGCCGAGGAGGCGGTGCCGCAGTCGCAGACCAATCCGCCGGGGTTGCCGACGCTGCAATGACGCCGGGCGTGGCCCGGCGCTACCTCCGTCTTTGTAGAGCCGAGCCATGCTCGGCTGCTCTACCAACGCGCCTCCAGTGTCCGGAACGGTTTCACCAGCCGCACACCCTCGGCATCGAAGTCGGAAACGCTACGTCCATCCACACGCACCGTCTTCGGCATGGTGCGCTCCGGCCACCAGACCTTCACCGCCGTCCCGCTGCGCAGCCCCTCACCAAGCGCCACCGTCAGCACCCCGTCGCGTTGCCGCGCCTGCATCTGCAACGTGCCATACGCTGTCGGCAGGCGTTCGACCGCCAACCCATCGCCAGCCACCCAAGACGGTGGCGTGCCCGGCAGCAGTGAGAGGGCATCATCGTCCTCGCGCATCAGCATGCCGAACAGCGTGCGGCCGTACTCGGCACCAATCCAGGTATGCGGCATGTCGCCCAGGTAACGCGGAAAACGCAGGCGTGAGTGCACGACCTCAGCCAGCACCTGCCACTCAAGCGGGCGCCGATCATGCAGCAGTCCCTGCAGCAGCTCATCGGCCACCTGCGGCTGGCCCAGGTGCACATAGCTCAGCACATTGCGGATCTCGTACGGTGTGTACGCGTACAGCGCACCGGGCTGGCTGCGCTTGCGGACGTCCTCCAGGTAGCGCGCGAAGGTGGTCCGCAGCGCCTCGGCGGGCAACACGCTCTGTGCGCCGGTCGGGTCCAGTGCGATCGAAACGCCGGTGGGATCGCCATCGCCCAGGTCGGCCGAGGAGGGAATGAAGTCGATGCCCTTCCACGCCATCGTCGCCCGGATCGAGGCATGCAGCGCGTCGTAAAGCAGTTTGTACTGTTCGCGTGCCCACGCTGCGGTCTCGTGGTCGCCCAGCGATTCGGCCAGCCACGCGCCGTCGTGCCAGCCCTTCAGGCCCCAATAGTCGTCCCAGTAGCTGTGGGTGGGAGACGGATAACCCTCATGGCTGATCGACGGCGCAAGAATGCCCGCGAAGCGCTCCGGCGCTGGCTGGTCGGCCTTGTAGCCGGGCGCCAGCGTGCGTTCGCGCAGTTCCTGCAGGAAGCGCAGCGCTGCCTTCACTTTCGGCAGATAGGCGCGTACCGATTCGGGTCCGCCATCGAGGCGCGCGACATCGGCCACCAGCGCCACGTACTGGCCCTGGCTGTCGTATTCGATGTCCGAACCAAAGCCGGTGTTGACGCTGCCATCGTCGTTGAGGATAGGCGAGACCAGGCCGTTGGCATGCACGCCGTGTTCGCTGTACCAGGCCAGGTAGTCGCGCGCGACCTTGGCTTCGCCCATGCGCAGCAGCACCGCCGAGGTGGCCATGCCGTCGCGGATGAAGGAACGGTTGTAGTTGCGCGGGCCGGGTTGCATCGCCGGGCCGGTCTGGTTGATCAGCATGTAGGCGGCCTGCGCGCGCAGCATGTCGACCAGTGAGGGATCGGGCAGGCGCAGGCCGACCCGGCCCAGCCGTGCCTGCCAGTCGGCGGAGGCCTGCGTGGCCAGTGAATCAAACGCCGCATTGGCATCGCGGGGCAGCGTGGTCAGATCCAGCGCAGGCGCTTGGGGCAACACGCCATTGGCATCGGCGGGGGCGGTGCCCAACGGGAACGCGACCACGACGGCATCACTGGTTCCCGGCGCCAACGAGACGCGGTAGTTCAACGCAGCCGAGGCAAGACCCTCGTCGTCGCGCGCCTGTTGCGTGGAGGGCAGCTGGCCGGCAGCGAGGGTCGCGGTGATTTCCGTTGCGCCATCCTTGCCGAACGGCGCCGCGCCGGACGCAGCCACCGGCGTGAGCGACTGCAGCAGCGTGCGTCCATTGATGCGCACCGCCTGCCCATCGATGGTCACATCGCGGATCGGTGACAGCCCGCCGTTCTGCCACGGCGGATTCATCTGCATCGGGCGCACGACCAGGCTGAGCGTGCCTTCGATCCTGGCGCTGCCCGTGTTGTGCAGGCGATGCCGCAAGAACGTTACCGGCTGGCCGTCGCGCTCGATGGCGAATACCTCGCTGCGCAGCTCCAGGCCGGGCTGCGGTGACCAGATGGCGGAGGGCATCGGCTTCCAGCCATCCCGCAACGCGTGCTGTATCGGCTGTCCTGCCGCGCCAGCGGCACGCCCGTCAGCGCCACGCCAGATCGGCTGCACCAGCGGCGCGCCCTTGAAGGCTTCCAGATTGCCGTATTCGTCGAAGATCGATTTCTGTCGTCCTGCGTGCACACCGACGGCGGTCCAGTAGGTCTGCTGCATCTGCAGCGATGCCGGGAACAACGCGCGCTGAGCGCCGCTGGCGGTGATCTGGTATCGCTTCATCGGCGTCATTACCGCCTTTGGCCCGAGCAGGCGCAGTCGCGCGACCTGCGGTGCGGGGCCGTCCACGCTCAGCCGGAACGCACGCAGGGGTTGTGCCGTGTCAGCAGCCAGCCAGCTTTGCCGATGATTGGCCGCCTGTGCATCGTGTGCGACGTCCTGCCAGCGGCCCTGTGCATCCTGCGCCTGCAGTCGTGCAGCGCCGCGCGCGCCATCGGCCCAGTCGACCACCAGGCCAGCCGAGGATTGAGCCTGCGGCAGCGTGATCTCGAGCGC
This sequence comes from Stenotrophomonas hibiscicola ATCC 19867, assembly GCF_000382065.1. Taxonomy (GTDB): domain Bacteria; phylum Pseudomonadota; class Gammaproteobacteria; order Xanthomonadales; family Xanthomonadaceae; genus Stenotrophomonas; species Stenotrophomonas hibiscicola. Next base: position 225,068 of record NZ_KB907502.1, read on the forward strand.
ATGGGATCCACCTTTTCCGGTCGGAACCGCAATGGTGCCGCCGCCTTGCCAGAGCGCGGCTGCCTGTGTTGCATCGACATCGGCGATGCGTGCGCTGAGTGTGCTGTCCAGCGGCTCCATCTCGAAGATCGACACACCCCAGTCGGAGGTGCGCTGCGGACTGGCCAGTCGTAGATAGCGCGCCTGCCGCGGCGCGAAGTACAGCGTTTCCACATCGCCCAGTGAATCGGCCATCGTGTACGCGGTCTGCCACTGCTTACCATCCATTGAGGTCTGCAGTGAATACCCTTCCGGGTTGGAGACATCCCAGGTGAGTCGTGCACCAGCCAGCCGGGTTGGCGTGCCCAGATCGATCTGGAACCAGTGGCCGGGGCTGAAGGCGCCGCCGGTGACGGTCTTCGGGTCGCCGTCGATCAGGTGGCTGATCGCCATCGCTGGCACCTGCTGCGAGGAACTGCTGGCCTGCCATTGGCTGCGCGGGGGAAGGGGCTGTGCCTGTGCGGCAGCGGCGAGGGCGGCCAACAGCAGGGTGGCGGCAGCTCGCCATGGAATGGCTGAGCGGGAGACCTTGTAGCGTTCGGCGCGCAATGTCATTACGTACAGCCTCGCAGGTTCGGCCGGTATCGGGCGAGCGCTACGCTAGCAAGGGATGTAATCGGTTACATGACGCACTGCAGCGTCGCAGGCCGCTTCTGTGGTTGACGCAGCCGAGCATGGCTCGGCTCTACATGGTTTCCGGCAGGTCAAGCGCACCGCACGTTACAACTCCACCGTCTCCCACCAGCGCGTACCCGCCTGCGGCGCCTGCATGTCCAGCGCTTCGCCCATCATCGGCGTAGCCACCGGCACGTTCTTTGCGGCCGCCAATGCGGTGATGCGCTCGAACGGCTGCTGCCATGCGTGCAGGGCCAGGTCGAAGGTGCCGTTGTGGATCGGCAGCAGCCACTTGCCGCGCAGGTCGAGGTGCGCCTGCAGCGTCTGTTCCGGCTGCATGTGCACGAACGCCCAGCGCGGATCATAGGCGCCGGTCTCGATCATGGTCAGGTCGAACGGGCCGTACTTCTCGCCGATGGCCTTGAAGCCGTCGAAGTAGCCGGTGTCGCCGCTGAAGAAGATGCGGAAGTCGTCGTCCTGGATCACCCACGACGCCCACAGGCTGCGGTCGCTGTCGCCCAGGCCGCGGCCGGAGAAGTGCTGGCCCGGGGTGGCGGTCAGGCGCAGGCCGCTGGCCTCGGTCGATTGCCACCAGTCCAGCTGTTCGACCTTGCTGGCGTCCACACCCCAGGCAATCAGCTGATCGCCGACGCCGAGCGGGGCGATGAAGCGCGCGGTCTTGCCGGCCAGCTGCATTACCGCGGCATGGTCGAGATGGTCATAGTGGTTGTGCGAGAGGATCACACCGGCTATCGGCGGCAGCGCGTCGATGCTGATCGGTGGCGCATGGAAGCGGGCCGGGCCCAACCACTGCACCGGCGAGGCGCGCTCGGAGAACACCGGATCGGTCAGCCAGTACTGGCCACGCAGCTTCAGCAGGATCGTGGAGTGCCCCAGCCGGAACAGGCTGCGGTCCGGTGCGGCGTCCAGCGTGGCGCGGTCCAGCGGCTGCACCGGAATGGGGTGGGCCGGGACGGTGCCCTTGGGCTTGTTGAACAGGAACGTCCACCAGATCTCCGCACCGTCGCGCAGGCCCATCGCCGGACGGGGCAGGGCATTGCGGAACTTGCCATCACGGTACTGCGGCGAATCGGGGAAGTCGGGGAGGGACCAGGACTTGCAGAAGGTGTAGGCGGTCACAGCGAGGATTCCAAGCAGGAGGACAAGGAGCAGGCGCTTCATGGGTGACGTCCGCTGGGTACACTGCACAGTGTAGTTTCGTCTTTTTCAAAAGTACACTGATGGGTGTAAAATGGTGGCGTCCGTTCAGTTATCCGGTTCCCGCCATGCCCCGTGCCCCGCAACGCCTGACCGACCGTAAACGCGATGCCATCGTGCGCGCGGCGGTGGAGGAGTTCCGTGCATCGGGCTACGAGGCGACCAGCATGGACCGCATTGCAGAGGCGGCGGGGGTCTCCAAGCGCACCGTCTACAACCATTTCCCGAGCAAGGAAGCGTTGTTTTCGATGATCCTGGAGGAGTTGTGGGAACGCAGCGTGGCCAGCGACGCACTGCCGTATCGCGCGGACCAGCCGTTGCAGGCGCAGCTGCTGCAGTTGCTGGGCCAGAAGCTGGAACTGCTCAGCGATGCCAACTTCATCGACCTGGCACGGGTGGCGATGGCCGAGGTCATCCACTCACCGGAGCGGGCGCAGGCCATCGTCTGCCGCATGGGCGAGAAGGAAAGTGGCGAGAGTGCCTGGATCCGCGCAGCAATTGCCGATGGCCGCCTGCGCGAGGTGGATCCGGACTTTGCCGGCCACCAGCTGCACGGGCTGGTGAAGAGCTTCGCGTTCTGGCCACAGGTGACGATGGGGCAGGCACCGTTGAGCGCACAGGAGCGTGCACGCGTTGCCGAATCAGCGGTGGCGATGTTCCTGGGTTTCTACGCGGTCTAGCCGGCAGCGAAGCGGCGGAACTCGTCGGCCGGCAGCGCCGCCGAGTACAGATAGCCCTGGCCGACATCCACACCCAGTGCGCGCAGTTGCTGTTCCTGCGCCAGGGTCTCGGTACCTTCGGCCACCACGATGGCACCGCAGCGGTGCGCGACTTCGACGATGAAGCGCACGATCGACTGCGACTTGGCGTCGGACAGTGTGGCGATCAGCGCCTGCTCGATCTTGACCTCGGCGATGGCCAGCTGCGAGAGCAGGATCAGGGTTGAATAGCCAGCGCCGAAATCATCCAGTGACAACGTGACCTCCGCCGCCAGCAGCTGTGCGATGTTGGCATCGACCACGTCGCGCTCGACGATCTCGGTCCATTCGACGATCTCCAGGCGCAGCATCACGCCGGGCACATCGTGCAGCTGCAGCAGTTCCTGCAGGCGCAGGCCGAAGCCGGGCAGGCGCAGTGACTCGGCCGAAACATTCACGGCGATTTTCAGCTGCGTGCCATCGCGTCGGCACTGCTGCAGGAAGTGGATGGCCGACTGCAGCGTGGCCCATTCCAGTTCAGCCAGCCGCCCCTGCCGGCGCAGCAGCGAGATCACCCGCATCGGCGCGATCAGCCGACCCTCGCCGTCGCGCATGCGCAGCAGTGCTTCGGCGCCGACCAGCTGGCGATCCTGCAGGCGATGCTTGGGCTGGTAGCACAGCGGGGCGTCGCCCTGCTGCAGCCAGCGATCAAGGGCGACTTCAATCAGGGCGTCGATCTCGCTGTCGCGCTGGATCGTGTCGTCGAAGAACACGACGCCGGATTCGATCGCACTCAGCGCCACGGTGATTGCCCGGAAGGGCAGGTGGCCATCGTCTGCCGCGCCCGGTGGCTTCAGTTCGACTACCGCGCAGCGGAACAGCGGCCGGAAGCCGGGCCAATCGCGGCCGACCTGATCGGCCAGGTTGCTGGCCAGCTCGGTGATCTGCGGTTGCGTGCGCAGTTCGGACAAGGTCAGGTCGCGCACCAGGATCGCCAGCGCGGCATCGCCGAACTGGTAGATCTCCAGCTGGCCGGCCGGCAGCGAGGGCAGCAGCCGATGCACCTCTTCGGTGCTGTCGCGCTGCCACAGGCCGTTGTCCTGCAGCGGACCGTAGCGCAGGCGCAGGTCGCGCAGGTTGCCCATCTCGGCCACGATCAGGCAGGCCTTGCCGATACCGTCGTTGTCGCGCCAGTAATGCTGCAGGCGTTCGCCGAGCGCACGCATGTTGGGCAGGCCACTGATCGGATCGATGCGCAGCCAGGCGTGTTCGCGCTGACGCTGTGCATCGATCTGCGCATCGTTGTAAACCAGTGCGAACACCGCGCCCAGCATCAGCAGCGATAATGGCAGTGCCAGCAGGCGCTGGATGCCAACTCCTCCACGGGTAGCTGATTGGCGCCGATGATTGCGACGCCCAGTGCCAGGCCCAACGCAGTGACGACGATACGCACGCCCCAGGCCTGCAGGATCATGCGCGGCGAGAGTTCATTGAGCATGCGTGGGTGCAGGCGCCTGCGCAGCCAGACGCCGGCCAGCATCTGCAGCGTGGCCTCGAGGCCGGCAGGCAGGAAGTACTGGGTGCCGGCGAACTGGTAGCGGGCCAGCAGGCTGGCGCCCAGGCACACCAGGCCACCGCGCCAGCCGCCGAGCAGGCCGCTGACCAGCAGAATGTCGAAGCCGAGGTGCAGCTTGACCACGCCCTGGGTGTAACGGGCCACGAACCAGGAATTGAACAGGTAGATCAGGCCCAGTGCCACGCCCACATACAGGCGGCGGCCTTCAATGGCATGGCCGGCACGGCGGGTGGCGATCAGCAGCACCCCGATCATGCCGATCACTGCGGTGGCCTGCAGCAGGTACAGCGGCAGGCTGGGCAGGGAACCGTCCAGGACCTGGGCCGAGACCCGTGACAGCGCATCCATAGCATTCCCGCCTGTGACCGACGGCCGGTGAGGAGCAGGGTAAACCACGACCGCGCGCGCGGCCACTGATGGTGCCCTGCGGCGGCCGGCAAGGTCAGTAGCGTGGGTCGGCGATGGCTGGCAGTACCAGTTCACGTACGAAGCCGGACGGCGACAGCTGCAGCAGCGCACGCACCATGGTCACCACATCGTGTACCGGGACAAGTTCGCCATCCCCGCGTGCTGCGGCCTCTGCCACCGGCACCGACAGTGCATCGTCGGTGTTGAGGTAGCCCAGCTGCAGGCTGGTCACCGCCAGGCGGCGATCGCGGAAACCCTCGCGCAGTGCATCGGCGATGCCGTTGAGCGCGAACTTGGATGCGCCGAACGCCACTTCCGGGCGGCCGCTGCGTGGCAGCGCCGAGGTCGAGCCGGTCAGCACCAGCTGCGGGCGTGGTGCGCCCAGTACCCGCGGCAGCAGGCGCTGCAGCAGCACCAGGGTCGCGGTGATGTTGACGTCGACCAGTTGGGTGAGCGCGGCATCGCTCTCGTCGAGGAAGGCGTACTCGTCGCTGAAGGCGGTCTCTTCCCAGATGCCCAGGTTGTGGATCAGCACATCCAGATCGGCCGGTGCCTGCGCTGCGATGTGATTGGCAGCCAGGGTGGGTTGGGACAGATCGGCCTCGATCCACTGCAGGGTGACACCCTCGGGGCATTCAAAGTCGCGCGGACGGCTGCGCGAAACGCCGATGACGGTGTCGCCCGCACTGCACAGGCCTTCCACGAATGCCCGACCGAGGCCCCTGCTGGCGCCGATGACCATCAATTTCATGTTGCTTCCTTCCATTGCGCGCTCTGCTGGGCGGTGTGCTTCGGGATCGGCGAGAATCCGTAGGGTCCCCAGCAACAGGAGCATCCCGACATGGGAGCACCCGATCCCTTCACTGATGGCCTGCCGCTGCCGCGGGCGTGGCAGGAAGCGTTGGGCGATGCGCGCATCGAGCGGCAGTCGATCGGCGTGTCGCCTGCGGATGTTGCTCGTGTGCAGCAGCCAGGCCAGCCCGATGCCTTCGTGAAGTCGGAAGTGATCGACGCCTTCAGTGAGCTGGGCGATGAGATCATGCGCCTGCGCTGGCTGCAGGCACAGGGACTGCCGGCGCCAACGGTGATTGCCACCGCCGAAGAAGCGGGCCGGCGCTGGTTGCTGATGAGCGCGCTGCCCGGCCGCGACCTGGCCTCGTCGCCGGAACTTGCGCCGCAGCAGTTGGTGGAACTGCTGGCTGACGCGCTGCGCAGGCTGCATGTGTTGCCGGTGGCAGCCTGTCCGTTCGACCAGCGATTGGCCTCGCGCTTGCAGGCCGCCGCCGCCCGCGTCGAGGCGGGTCTGGTCGACGCCGATGACTTCGATGACGAGCGCCTGGGGCAGAGCGCACAGCAGGTGTTCGCCGAACTGTGCAGCACCCGGCCCGACCATGAAGATCTGGTGGTCAGCCATGGCGATGCGTGCCTGCCGAACCTGATGGCGGTCGAGGGGCGTTTCAGTGGTTTCATCGACTGTGGGCGGCTGGGCGTGGCCGACCGCTACCAGGACCTGGCGCTGGCCGCGCGCAGCCTGGTCCACAACTTCGGCGACACGCGTTGGGTGGCGCCGTTGTTCCAGCGCTATGGCGCGGTGGCCGACGAGCGTCGGCTGGCGTTCTACCGGTTGCTCGACGAGTTCTTTTGAGCCCGCGCATGGCTGGCGATGGCCGCGCAGATCAGGCCACCGACCACGCTCAAGTGTTCCAGCGCGAAGAACAGGGCCAGCTGCTGTTCCGCGCCGTGCTTGGTCCAGAAGGTATGCACGACGGCGATGGTCAGCAGCATGAACACTGCCAGCGCGCCGCTGCCCAGCCAGAGCAGGCGATCAAGCAGCAGGCACAGTACGCCGCCCAGCAGCACCACCGCGCTGGCGAGGTTGAACAGCACAGGCGGTTGCAGCCCGGCGGCCTGCATTTCGGCCACGCTGTTGTCCCACGCCTGCAGCTTGGCCAGGCCCGAGGACAGGAACACCACGGCCAGCAGCAGCCGGGCGAGGAACCACAGCACGCGGCTGTCGAGCAGGGTGGTGATCATCCGTGGCATGCAGGAACTCCGGGTTGGGCATGGAACAGGTCGCGCAGCATCGGGCCTCAACCGCAGTTGAGGTCAAGCCCGGCTGAACGGAGCCCGATGGTGGCCAGGTCGACATCTACAAAATGGACGAACGTTCGTTCATGCTTGTGGCATGAGCCGAATCGACCGCAATGAGCAGCGCGTGACCCTGATCCTGCACGCGGCCCTGCGGTGCTTCCTCGCCAAGGGATTCCACCAGACCAGCATGCGTGCCATCGCGCAGGCGGCCGGCGTCAGCCTGGGCAATCTCTACAACCACTTCCCCGGCAAGGAAGCGATCATCCTTGCAGTGGCCGTGGCCGAAAGCGAGGAACTGGCGCCGTTGCTGCAGCGGCTGGCCGCGGCCGACGGTGATCGCACGCAGGTGCTGGCGTTCCTGCAGGACTTCCACGCGCTGTGCTGCCAGCCGGAATGGGCGACGCTCGCCGTCGAAGTGCTGGCCGAGAGCGCACGCAATCGGGCCGTGGCCGAGGCATTTGCGGCCAATCGCAGGCAATTGCAGGCTGTGCTGGCCGAAGCCCTGCAGCAGGTGGCACAGCGTGAGCGCCGGCGTCCCGTACTGGCCCCGGCACTGCAGGCGCAGGTGCTGCTGGATGCCATCGAAAGCGATGCGCTGCGCCGGGGGCTGGGCGAAGCCGGTGGCACCGATGAGGCTCCGCTGGACCCTGGCCTGCTCGCGCTGCTGCTCGGTGCACGCGCATGAGCGCGGTTGAGCGGCGATTGCACGGCGTTGATCTGGCGCGTTACCTGGCCTTGGCCGGCATGGTGCTGGTCAACGTCCGCCTGGCGATGGCCGTGCCGGCAGAGGGTGCGAGTTGGTTGGCAGGGTTCTTCCATCTGCTGGAAGGCAAAGCCTCGGCGACGTTCGTCACTCTGGCCGGTCTTGGCCTGGTGCTGGCCACGCAGCGGCAGGGGTGGTGGCCGGCCAGCGTGCAGACCTGGAGGCGCGCGCTGTTCCTGATGGTGCTGGGCCTGCTCAACCTGACTCTGTTCCCGGCCGATATCCTGCACTACTACGCGGTGTATTTCGCGTTGGCGGTGGTGTGGCTGCGTGCGTCGCCGCGGGTGTTGCTGGCCAGCATCGTGGGCCTGGCGGCGTGTTCGTTCTGGGCGTTGCTGCACTGGGACTACAGCCAGGGATGGAACTGGCAGACGCTGGAATACGCCGACCTGTGGCAATGGCCGGGCGCGGCCCGCAACCTGTTGTTCAACGGCTTCCATCCGCTGCTGCCGTGGCTGTGCTTCTTCCTGCTGGGGATGCTGCTGGCACGCCTTCAGCTGTCGCAACCGCGGGTGCAGCGAGCATTGCTGGTGCTGGGGCTGCTGCTGATCGCGGCCGGCCATGGCGTTCAGCAGCTTGCGCAGGGAACGCCCTGGCAGGTGTGGCTGGGAACGCAACCGATGCCGCCGGGACCAGCCTACGTACTCACGGGTGCGGGCGCAGCGTGCAGTGTCATTGCCGCCTGCCTGTGGCTGACGCGTGTGCAACCCGGGGACTGGCTGGAGCCGTTCACCGCGGCCGGGCGCATGACCCTGACCCTGTACGTGGGCCACATCCTGCTGGGCATGGGCACGCTGGAAAGCCTGGGCCTGCTCGATGGCAGCGCGTCGCTCGCATCGGTGCTGCTGTGGGCGATGCTGTTCCTGATGCTGGCCACGGGCGCGGCCTGGCTGTGGTCGTGGCAGTTCGCACGCGGCCCGCTGGAGATGGTGATGCGACGCATCGCAGGCTAGTTCTCTGGTCGCGGCGAGCTGATGTTGTGACGGACATGTCTGTGTCGCGGCGAATGCATCTGCGATAGTGGCAGCAGGCAATACTTTCCGCTTGCATCCATGTCATTCGCTTCGGCGCAGCATCTCGGCGAAGTCCTGCAACAATCCTATGGCATCACTGCCACCGCCGTGGTGCCACGCCCGGTGGGTGCCGACGCCAATGCCAGCGTGTATCGCGTCGATGCGCGGCACGGGCAGTGGTGGTTGAAATGCCGCACCTACCAGGTCGCCCCAGCGGTGTGGGACAGCCTGCATTGGCTGCGCGGCACGCTGGGTATCGATGAGATCGTTGCGCCGTGGCCAGCATTGACCGGCGGCGCATCGGTACAGCGGTGGGGGCTGCAGTTCACCCTGTTCCCTTATGTGGAAGGGCAGTCCGGATTCGAGGCGGCGTTGAGCCGCACGCAGTGGAAGCGGTTGGGCGAGGTACTGCGGCGCCTGCACGGCGCGCAACTGCCAGCGCAACTGCAGCAGGCGCTGCCGATCGTACGGCTGGAAACCGCAGCGCTGGAGACGGTCGGTCAATGGCTGGCCGGCGAAGGCCTGGCGGCCGCGAAGGACGGGCTGGGCCGCGCATTTGTTTCGGTATGGGACCAGCAGCATGCGCGCATCGCGGCGCTGCATGCGCAGGCACGGGAGCTGCTCGTGGCATTGCAGGACGTACCGGTAGATCTGCATCTGTGTCACACCGACCTGCATGCCGGCAACCTGCTGATGGGCAATGACGGGGGCCTGCACCTGATCGATTGGGACGGCCTTTCGCTGGCCCCGCGCGAGCGCGACCTGATGTTCATTGGTGCGGCGGTTGGTGGGCGCTGGGGGCGCGAGAATCCGCTGGGCTTCGAGGAGGGCTACGGCAGCGACCGCGGCGATCCGCGCTGGATCGCCTGGTACCGGCATTGGCGCATCCTGCAGGACCTGATCGAGTTCCAGCAGGTGCTGTTGGGCAGCGATGGCGAGGAGCGTTCGCCGCAGTTGCGCCGGCAGTCGTTGCACTATCTGGGCGAGCAGTTCGCGCCGGGCAATGTGTTCGATGCGGCGGAGCGGGTGTATCGCGCGCTGTAGATCCACGCCATGCGTGGATGAACCCTGCGCGCTCAGTCAACGGTGGAGGCGCGAAGAGCAGCCGAGCGTAGGCTCGGCTCTACCGAGGAGTGCAGCGTCATCCACGTGTGGCGTGGATCTACTCGGCGGGCTTGGCCGCTGCCGAGGCCGCTGCACTTGCGGCACGCCGCGACAGCACGGCTTCGCGGTGGGCGATGTAGGCGTTGGCGGCGAGGATGATGCCGGCACCGATGATCGTCCAGCGGTCCACCGTTTCGTTGAACAGCAGCCAGCCGAACAGCGTTACCAGTGGCAGCTGCAGGAAGCTGATCGGGGTCAGGGCGGAGACTTCGCCCAGCCGTAGCGCGCGGGTCCACAACAGCTGGCCGACGGTGCCCAGCACGCCGGTGGCCAGCAGCCACAGCCACGCCATGCCGGAGGGCCAGACCCAGACGAACAGTGCCGGGACCAGCGACAGCGGCACCCAGAACACGTAGGTGTAGAGCACCACGGTGTCAGCACTGTCGACACGGGTCAGCTGCTTGATCTGGATCGCCACCAATGAGCTGAGCACGGCGGCTGCCACCGCTACCAGGCTGCCCGCCGTGAAGCCGGCGGTACCGGGGCGCACGATCACCAGCACACCGATGAATCCAACCACCACCGCAGCCCAGCGGCGTACACGCACGGTCTCGCCCAGCCACAGCACGGCGGCGATGGTGACGAACAACGGCGTGGAGTACGAGAGGGAAACCGCCTGCGCCAGTGGCAGATGGCCCAGTGCCCAGAATGCGCACAGCATCGAACCCAGGCCAATCGCACTGCGCACGAAATAACGCGGCAGCTGCTGCGTTTTCAGTGGTGCATGGCCGGGGCGCAGCAGCATCGGCAGCAACGCGAGCAGGCCAAAGGCATTGCGAAAGAACGCCACTTCCTGGGTTGGTACGTACCGGGTGGCGTAGCGGATGGCGACGGCCATCAGGCCGAATGCCATCGTGCTGCCGAGCATCAGCAGCGCCGCCCGCATCGGGGAGGCGCTGGGGGAGAGGGCGGGGGTGTTCACCACTGTGCGCCGAGCAGGCGGGGCTCCGGTTCGATCGGCACGCCGAACTTTTCCAGCACCGAGGCCGAGATGCGTCGCGCCAGCGCCAGCAGCTCAGCACCGGTGGCGTTGCCGTAATTGACCAGCACCAGCGCGTGGCTCGGCGCAACGCCGGCATCGCCTTCGCGGAAGCCCTTCCAGCCGCAGGACTCGATCATCCAGGCCGCAGAGACCTTGCGCTTGTCGTCCTGTTCGGCCGGGAACACCGGCAGCTCGGGGAAGTGCTGCAGCAGTACGTCCACCTGTTCCAGTGGCAGTACCGGGTTCTTGAAGAAGCTGCCGGCGTTGCCCAGCACATCCGGGTCGGGCAGCTTGCGGCGGCGGATCGCGATCACCGCATTGGCCACGTCCACGGCACTGGGCAGCTCCACGCCCTGTGCCTGCAGTTCCTCACGGATGCCGGCGTAGTCCATGCGCAGGTCGTGCAGCAGCGGCAGCCTGAGCTCGATGGCGGTGATCAGGTAGCGATCGGGTTGCTGCTTGAACACGCTGTCGCGGTAGGCGAAGCCACACTGTTCGTTGTCCAGCCGCACCCAGGCCTGCTCTTGGCAGTCCCAGGCTTCAACGGCCTGGATGAACTCGCCGACCTGCGCGCCATAGGCACCGATGTTCTGGATCGGCGCGGCACCGGCCGTGCCGGGAATCAACGCCAGGTTCTCCAGGCCGGACAGGCCTTCCTGCAGCGACCACATCACCAGGCCATGCCAGGACACGCCAGCGCCGGCGCGGATCACCGCATGGTCGGCGCGGTGCTCCAGGAAGCTGATGTCCCGGTTGCCGAACACCAGCACGGTGCCAGGCAGGTCTTCGGCGATCAGTACGTTGCTGCCGCTGCCCAGCACCAGCAGCGGGCCGCTGGCCACCTCGGGCAGCGCGAGCACGTCCGGCAGCAGTGCGGCATCGTGCAGTTCCAGCAGCTGCGCGGCGCTGGCCTGCACGTGGAAGGTGTTCAGCGCCTGCAGCGGCGCATTGCGGGTGAGCGTCCAGCGCAGCGGGGCGTTGCCGTCGACGGTATCCATGGGCGCGCTCACAGTGGGGCCACCGCGCCGCGGCTCGGCGCTTCGCGGCGGCGACGGATCGCCTCCACGCATTCAGAGACCAACGCCGGGCCACGGAAGATCAAGCCGCTGTAGCACTGCACCAGCGCCGCGCCGGCGGCCATCTTGGCCACCGCATCGGCACCGGACAGGATGCCGCCGACGCCGACCAGCGGGACCGATTCGGGCAGGCGCGAACGCAGGCGGCGCAGTACCAGCGTGGATTGCTCCAGCACCGGCGCGCCGGACAGGCCGCCGGCTTCGTTGGCCAGCGGATCGCCGGCCACCTTGCTGTGGTCGATGGTGGTATTGGTGGCGATCACGCCGTCCACCTGCAGTTCGCCCAGTACGCGGGCGGCGGCATCGATGTCGCGCTCGCTCAGGTCCGGCGCCACCTTCACCAGCATCGGGACGCGGCGGCCATGCTGCGCGGCCAGTGCTTCCTGGCGGTCGCGCAACTGGCTGACCAGCTGGCGCAGCGCGGTTTCCTCCTGCAGTTCACGCAGGCCGGCAGTGTTGGGCGAGGAGATGTTGACGGTGATGTAGTCGGCCAGCGGATAGACCTTGTCCAGGCAGGCGATGTAATCGTCCACCGCCTGTTCGTTGGGCGTGTCCTTGTTCTTGCCGATGTTGATGCCGAGCAGGCCGCGGCGGTTGCGCGCGCGCTCGACATTGCGCACCAGCGCGTCCACGCCCGCATTGTTGAAGCCCATGCGGTTGATGATCGCGTTGTGCGCCGGCAGCCGGAACAGGCGCGGCAGCGGATTGCCGGCCTGCGGGCGCGGGGTGATGGTGCCGATCTCGACGAAGCCGAAACCCAGCGCGAACAGTGCGTCGATGTGCTCGCCGTTCTTGTCCAGTCCGGCAGCCAGGCCGACCGGATTGGGGAAGGTCAGCCCGAACACCGTGCTGGGCATCGGCGCGATGCGTGCGGCCAGCAGCGGCGTGGTGCCGGTGCGGTAGGCCAGGTCCAGTGCGGACAGGCCGAGGCCGTGGGCGCGCTCGGCGTCGAGCGAGAACAGGAAGGGGCGGGCAAGCGAATACATGCGTCGGTTCAGTCCAGCGTGCCGAGGAAGGCTCGGGTTCGATATTCAAAAGCAACCTGGCCGTCGACCGCGTGGGCGGCGAACAGGTCCTGCAGCGCGTCGATCATCGGCGCGTGGCGCGGGTGACCGGGTTGGGGAGCATAGGAGGAGGACAGCAGTCGCCCGCGCAGGGCGTCGAAATCCAGATGCTGCACGTTCGGCAGCTGCACCATGCCGCGCAGCCCGGCGCCGAACCAGGCCTGCATGGTGGCGTCGTCCTGGTAGCGCTCGGCCACCGCGGTGTAGTCGGTGCCGTAGTCCAGCAACAGCTGTTCGTAGCCGATCAGGAACGGGCTGGCGTCGAGCAGGCGCGAGTTCCAGTAGATCAGTGCCAGGCCACCCGGGCGCAGGATGCGCTGCCACTCGGCGCGCACCGCCACGGTGTCGAACCAGTGGAAGGCCTGCGCGACGCTGACCAGATCGATGCTGGCCGCGTCAAGCGCGGTGGCCTCGGCGCGCCCGTCGACCGCGCGGAACTGCGGATACTGCGGTGCCAGCCACTGTTCGGCCGCGCCCCGCATGGCCGCATTGGGCTCCACCGCGATCACGGGGTGACCGCTGGCCAGGAACAGGCGGCTGGAAATGCCGGTACCGGCGCCGATGTCGGCGACCATCGCCTCGCGGCTGGCGCCCATCGGGCCGTGCAGCCAGTCCAGCAGTGCGGGCGGGTAACCGGGCCGGTAGCGGACGTAGTCGGCAACGCGGCTGCTGAAGCGTTCAGTGCTGTCGGAGGCAGTCATGGCGTCACTTCGACACTGCCGCCAGCCATGCCAGGCCGCCGAAGAACAGGATGAAGACCAGGATGGCGGCAAGCACGGCGCCGACCATGACCCAGCCCAGCACAAGGCCGGTAACGGCCATGCCATCGCCTTCCAGTTCAAGCGGGCGGCGCCGGATTTCGGCGCGGGCCATGTGGCCGGTGATGATGGCCACGATGCTGGCCACGAAGGGCAGGACGGTCCAGCTGGCGATGCCCATGACCAGGCTGACCACGGCCAGGGCGCTTGTCTGTCGGGGTGCCACGCTCATCGGGGTCCTCCTTGGCAGTGTGCACATGATAGTGCCTCTGCCCGGGCAATCCCATGCCCGGCGGATGTGATGGCAGGCGTCGACCTTGGTCGACGAACGGCATTTCAGCCAGGTAGACGTCGACCTTGGTCGACGAAAGCCATGCCAACCAAGGTTGGCACCTACCGGCGTGCCGGCATCAGCCCATCAACACTTGGCCGCCATCCACGTTGAGCACATGACCGGTGATCCAGCGCGCCAGCGGCGAGCACAGGAACAGGGCGGCGTCGGCGATCTCACGCGGGTGGCCGAAGCGGCCGAACGGGATCTTCGCCAAGGTGCCGTGGTACAGGGCGGGGTCTTCGGTGCGGCGGCGGTCCCACAGGCCGTCATCGAACTCGATCGAGCCCGGTGCGATGGCATTGACCCGGATCCGGTCCTTGGCCAGCGCCAGCGCCTGTGACGTGGTGTAGTGCGAAAGCGCGGCCTTGGCGGCAGCGTAGGGCGCGCCACCGGGACGCGGCTGCTGGGCGGCGATCGAGGACAGGTTGAGGATGCAGGCGTCGCTGGAGGCACGCAGCCATGGCAGTGCCAGGCGCGAGGCACGCACGGCCGCCATCAGGTCGATCTGCAGGCTGGCGGCCCAGCCGTGCTCGTCGTCGACCATGCCGTAGCCCGTGGCATTGTTGACCAGTACATCGATACCGCCGAGGGCATCGGCGGCGGCCTGCAGCCAGGCCTGGATCTGGCCGGGATCGGCCAGATCGGTAGAGAACGCGTGCAGTTCGAAGCCCTGCGCCCGTGCATCGGCACGCAGGGCATCCAGGCCTGCCTGGCCGCGGGCGCAGGCCGAGACCTGCGCACCGGCACCGGCAAAGGCCAGTGCCATTTCACGGCCAATACCCTTGCTGCCGCCGGCGATCAGCACGCGGCGGCCGGTGAAATCAATCACCGGCTTGCCACCCTGTAGAGCCGAGCCATGCTCGGCTGCATTTCCTGCGGTGTTCATGGCGCATCCTGCCGGGCATGGCCCGGCACTACAGATTGCGTTACAGGTCGAACTTGATGCCCTGGGCCAGCGGCAGCGAGTCCGAATAGTTGATGGTGTTGGTCTGGCGGCGCATGTAGACCTTCCACGCATCCGAACCGGACTCGCGGCCACCGCCGGTGTCCTTCTCGCCACCGAAGGCACCGCCGATCTCCGCACCGGACGTGCCGATGTTGATGTTGGCGATGCCGCAGTCGCTGCCGGCCGCCGACAGGAACTTCTCGGCGGTCTTCAGGTTCTGGGTGAAGATCGAGGACGACAGGCCCTGCGGCACGCCGTTCTGCATCTCGATGGCTTCGTCGAGGGTGTCGTACGGCATCACGTACAGGATCGGCGCGAAGGTCTCGTGCTGGACCACGGCGTCGCTGTTCTTCAAACCGGAGACGATGGCGGGCAGTACGAAGTTACCCGGTCGGTCGATGCGGGTGCCGCCGGTTTCGATGGTGCCGCCGGCGGCCTTGGCCTGGGCGATGGCATCGAGGAACTGCTGTACGGCGCCTTCGCTGTTCAGCGGGCCCATCAGGTTGGCGGCATCGGTCGGGTCGCCGATCTTGCCTTCCACCTGCTTGTAAGCCTTGACCAGGGTGGCCAGTACGTCGGCGTAGATCGAGCGGTGCACGATCAGGCGGCGAGTGGTGGTGCAGCGCTGGCCGGCGGTGCCGACCGCACCGAACACGATGCCCGGCACGGCCAGCTTCAGGTCGGCGGTTTCGTCCAGGATGATGGCGTTGTTGCCGCCCAGCTCCAGCAGGCAGCGGCCCAGGCGGCGCGCGACCTTTTCGTTGACGGTGCGGCCGACCTGGGTCGAGCCGGTGAAGCTGATCAGCGGCACGCGACGGTCATCGACCATCTTCTCCGACAGCGCGGTGCCGGCATCGTTGATCAGGAAGAAGATATCCGGGAAGCCGGCTTCGCGCAGGGCCTCGTTGCAGATCTTCAGCGAGGCGATGGCGGTCAGCGGCGTTTTGTTGGACGGCTTCCAGATGCACACGTCGCCACAGATGGCCGCCAGGAACGAGTTCCAGCTCCAGACCGCCACCGGGAAGTTGAAGGCCGAGATGATGCCGACCAGGCCCAGCGGGTGGTACTGCTCGTACATGCGGTGGCCGGGGCGCTCGGAATGCATGGTGTAGCCGTACAGCATGCGGCTCTGGCCCACGGCGAAATCGGCGATGTCGATCATCTCCTGCACTTCGCCGTCGCCTTCCGGCTTGCTCTTGCCCATTTCCAGGGCGACCAGCGAACCCAGCGCATCCTTGTGCCTGCGCAGCGCTTCGCCGCACAGGCGCACGGCCTCACCGCGGCGCGGGGCAGGCGTGGTGCGCCAGACCTTGAAGGCTTCCTGGGCGCGGGCGACGACGGTCTCGTACTCGGCCTCGGTGGTCGCGCGGACCTGTGCGATCGGCTCGCCGGTGGTCGGGTTGACCGGGGTGATCAGCTCACCACTGGTCGCGCTCGACCACTCCCCGTTGCCCAGGTACGTGCCAGCGTTGATCGCGTCCAGGCCAAGGGACTTGAGCAGCTCGGAAGACATGCAGACTCCTGTGTTTCGTTACGTTGTTTGGCGCCATCGCGGGCAGGTGGGGAACGCGATGAACAGAACCGCCGATGGTAGCAGAGGGTGGTGGTTGGGCTTTGGTGCGGTGCGGGGTGGGGCCACGCCGAGACGCCATCCCAGTGAGGGATGCCTGTTCAGGCAGGCAGGGCTTCGTCCGGGCTGCGCGCGGTGCCAGGAATGGCCGGCTGTGGCGACCATGCGGGCGGGTTGCGATGCCACTGCCACGCGCTCTCGATGATCGGTGCCAGCTCGGTCCATCTGGGGTGCCACCCCAGCAATTGGCGAGCGCGGGTGGAGGAGGCGACCAGACTGGCTGGATCGCCCGGCCGGCGTTCTGCCAACTCAAATGGAATGCTGCGCCCGCTCACCTCTGCGGCAGCGGCAATGACTTCGCGGACAGAGAAGCCTTGGCCATTGCCGAGATTGAATGCATGCGCGCCGGGCGTGTGGTCCATGTACTCAAGCGCCAGCGCGTGGGCCTGGGCCAGGTCCTGCACATGTACATAGTCGCGCACGCAGGTGCCATCGGGCGTGGCGTAGTCATCGCCGAACACCTTCATGGCGTTGCCGATGCCCAATGCGGCACGCAGGACATTGGGGATCAGGTGGGTTTCGCAGGCATGGGCCTCGCCAATGCCGTGGTCGGGAAGTGCGCCCGCGGCATTGAAGTAGCGCAGGCAGGTCGAACGCAGGCCGTAGGCCGTGGCTGCGTCAGCGAGGATCCGCTCTGCCATCAGCTTGCTGGCACCGTAAGGGTTGATGGGCGCCGTGGGGTGGTCCTCGTCGATCACATCCGACTGTGGATTACCGAATACCGCAGCGGTGGAGGAGAACACGATGCGATCAATGTCGTGGCGGCGCATGGCCTCCAGCAGGTTCAACGTGCCGGTGACGTTGTTGGCGTAGTAGGTATAAGGAGCGGAAACCGATACGCCCACCAGCGAACGTGCGGCGAAGTGCATCACGGCGTCAAAGTGACGGCCTTGGAGGGCGCGCTCGAGTGTTTCGGGGGCCAGCAGATCGGCTTCCAGCAGTTCACCCCAGCGGACGGCATCGCGGTGACCGGTGGACAGGTTGTCGAGTACGGTTACCGAGTGGCCGGCTTCGGCCAAGTACTGGGCCATGTGGCTGCCGATGTAGCCGGCGCCGCCGCAGATGAGGATGTCCGACACGCATCGTCCTTGTTGCGAAAACTGCACGAAAGTCTACCAGTGCTGAGGGATCCCTGATGCTCAGGGATCGTCGACAAGCCTGACGTTGGACTCAAAATGATTTCTTTTGATGCAGTGTGATACAATTAAAATTCGTAATAATTCTAGTTACTTAGGTGATTCTCTCGAGGCTGGGTAGGGATTCTCCCGACTTGAGGTTCCTATCTTTTGGTCTGGACTTCATTCACAATTCCTCCACATTTAATTGACGTTGTCCGGACAATGCCGTGCTGGCTGGGGAGCCCATGCACGTGACGCCGAATCCTTCGGAGTCGTGTCGAGCGGATACTGGAGAAGTGCTTTGCTACATGGATCAGTAGAAGACCTTCCCGCGGAGCGCGCCCGCTCTGGCCGCCGTCGTGTCGAGGCTAGAGCAGCCCTCGAGCTGGGGTTGCGCCTGGGTGATCTGTTGCTACTTCCAGGAATGGCAGTGCTTTCTCACATCCTGCTCTATGGCGCAGGCGCACCGGACTCGTCCCAGCGAATCGTGTTCGGGGCGGTGATCCTTAGCGCCATCGTCTGCTTTTCGGTAGCGCCGGTCTATCGCAGCTGGCGGATGCGAGGGCTTCTCGCTGATCTCTGGCTGCTGCTGTTGGCGTGGTCTGCCACTTTTGCGCTGTTCTCGCTCTACGTCGTGCTGGTCGGGCTTGCCGATGTGGTGCCTTCGACGTGGCTGATTGGCTGGTATGCCTTTGGCCTGGGATCGATGGTGGCGCTGCGTGTGCTGCTGAGGGTGCAGTTGCATCGGCTGCGCTCGCGTGGGATGGACCGCGAGCGGGTCCTGCTGGTCGGACTTCGCGCCCCGGCCCTGAAACTGCACCGCCTGCTGCGTGGCAAGCCGGAGCTGGGCAAGGAAGTCATTGGCTACTTCGCCGGTGCAGGGGATATCGCCACCCGCCGTGGCGGTGATGCGCCGCGCCGACTGGGCTTGCTGGCTGAGGTCCCGCAGTACATGGATCAGCATCGGGGTGAGTTCGATCAAGTCTGGGTGTCGATGCCGATGGGGGATGCCGCCGCGGTCAGGGACATGCTCAAGCAGATCGAGCGATTTCCGGTGCCTGTGCGTCTGATCCCTGATACCACGGGCCTGGGGGCGCTCAACCCCGGTCTGCACCAAGTGGGTGATGTGCCGATGATCGGTGTGCGGCAGGGCTTGGCAGACCACCGGTTTCGCCTGTTCAAGCGGATCGAGGACATCCTCGTGGCTGGTGTCGCGGTGGTC
The DNA here is from genome assembly GCF_000382065.1 of Stenotrophomonas hibiscicola ATCC 19867. Taxonomy (GTDB): domain Bacteria; phylum Pseudomonadota; class Gammaproteobacteria; order Xanthomonadales; family Xanthomonadaceae; genus Stenotrophomonas; species Stenotrophomonas hibiscicola. Next base: position 243,783 of record NZ_KB907502.1, read on the forward strand.
CTGCTGGCGCCGTTGTTTGTCGTGCTCGCCATTGGCGTGAAGCTGAGTTCGCCCGGGCCAGTGCTGTTCCGCCAGAAGCGTCACGGGCTGGGTGGCAAGGAGTTCTGGATGCTCAAGTTCCGCTCCATGCGCGTGCATGCAGAGGGAGAGGGGCAGATTACCCAGGCTAGGCGCGGTGATCCGCGAGTCACCCGGTTCGGCGCCTTCCTGCGCCGCAGCAGCCTGGACGAACTGCCGCAGTTCTTCAACGTGCTGGGTGGAAACATGTCGGTGGTCGGGCCGCGCCCGCACGCGATCCAGCACAACAACCACTACGAGCGCGTGATCGAGCGCTACATGCATCGTCACTACGTCAAGCCTGGGATTACCGGCTGGGCGCAGGTGCACGGCCTGCGTGGCGAGACGCCGGAGCTGCGCTCGATGAAGAAACGCGTGCAGTACGACATCGATTACATCCGGCGCTGGAGCCCGACGCTTGACGTGCGGATCATTGTGTTGACTGCGCTGAAGGTGCTGGGGCAGAAATCGGCGTACTAGGCCGCCGACTTCCAGAACTGCGACGTAATTCCATGAATCTGTTGGCGATTTCATCGCCTGTAGTGCGCTTGTGAGGTATGCTGTGCGGCTGCCGCCGGCCCTGGGTGTTCTGGTCGCGTGCGCTGCAAGGAATGCCACAGGATCCAGGTCAGTGTTCAAGAACGTTCTTTTTGTATGTGTCGGCAACATCTGCCGCAGTCCGTCCGCAGAAGTGATGCTGCGGCAGGCGGTCGAGGGCAGGGGCATCCAGGTGTCCTCCGCGGGTCTCGGTGCGCTGGTTGGGCATGGCATTGATGCCACGGCGCAGGAGCTGCTGGTTGAGCAGGGCATGGATGGCCTGGCTCATCGCGCGCGCCAGATTGATGACGCCATCCTGGGAGCCGCTGATCTGGTGCTGACCATGGAGCGCAAGCACGTGCGCCGCATCGCCGAGATCGCGCCGCAGGCGTCCGGAAAAACCTTCCTGCTGGGCAAATGGCAGCAGGATCGGGAGATTCCCGATCCTTACCGCCAGCAACGCCCGGCATTCGAGCATGTTTACAAGTTGATGGCCGAGGGCGTGGAGAGCTGGGCGCGGCACCTCTGAAGTCCGCTGCGAAGTCCTGTCCTGCAACTCTTTTCCCGCATTGAAGATCCCTAATCCATGACCACCGAAGCCCGTACCTCCGCACCTGAAGACAGCGACGAGATCGATCTGCGCCAGCTGCTCGGAACCTTGATCGACTACAAGTGGTGGATCGTCGGCATTACCGGGCTCTTCTTCGTGGTTGCGGTGGCCTACGCGTTGCTGGCCACGCCGATCTATCGTGCGGACGCAATCGTCCAGGTTGAATCGAAGGTGCCTTCGTTGCCAGGTCTGTCGGATATCAGCCAGTCGCTGGGCATGGGCACCGGATCTGCAGAAGCAACCACCGAGATCGCATTGATCACCTCACGTGCAGTGGTGGGCAGCGCGGTCGACGCGCTGAAGCTGGATATCACCATCGAGCCCAATCGCTTCCCGCTGCTGGGCGGCTATGTCGCACGCAAGGCAGAGCGTGCCGATCCGGACGCTCTGGCTGATGTGCGCTTTGGCATGAGCCGTTTCGGCTGGGGCGGCGAGAAGCTGGAGGTCTTCCAGTTGGACGTGCCGCGCACGCTGCTGGCGCGACCGATGACCTTGGTCGTCGGCGAGAACAGCAGCTATGAGCTGTTTGACGAGGATGATAATCTTCTGCTGAAGGGGCAGGTCGGCAAGGTCGCATCGGGGAAGGGGGTGACCGCGCAGGTTGCCGAGTTGCGAGCGCATCCGGGCATGCGCTTCGAAGTGTCCCGCCAGCGCCATCTGACGGTCATCAACGATCTGCAGAAGGACATTGCCGTGAGTGAGTCCGGCAAGGACTCTGGCATCCTCACCCTGGCCTATGAGAGTGCCGACCCGGTTCTGGCGCAGAACTTCCTGCAGCAGGTGGCGCAGGCCTACGTCCGTCAGAACGTCGAGCGCAATTCGGCCGAAGCCTCTGCGCAGCTGACATTTGTCAAAGAGCAGCTGCCCAACGTCCGCAACCAGGTGGATGCGGCGCAGAAGGCGCTGAGTGCCTACCAGACGCGTGCCAACTCCGTGGATCTGACCCTGCAGACCAAGGGTCTGCTGGATCAGGAAGTGGCCGTGGAAACCAGCATCCAGCAGCTTCGCCTGCAGCAGGCGGAGATGGACCGCAAGTTCACCCGCGACCACCCGGCCTACCAGGCGTTGATGCGCCAGATCGGCGAGCTTGAGGGCCGTAAGAGCAACTTCCAGGGGCAGGTCAAGCAGCTTCCAGAAGCGCAGCAGGAGTTGCTGCGCCTGACCCGCGACCTGCAGGTCAGCAATGAGATGTATACCGGCATGCTGAATCAGGCGCAGCAGCTGGACGTGGCCCGTGCTGGCACCGTCGGCAATGTGCGCATCGTCGATGCTGCTGAAGTCGATGCCACTACGCCGGTCAAGCCGCGCAAGGCTGTCGTCGTGTTGATCGGCACCGTGTTGGGCGCATTCCTGTCGGTGGCGCTGGTACTGCTGAAGCAGCTGCTCAATCGCGGCGTGGAAGACCCCTCGCAGATCGAAGAGCTGGGTCTCCCGGTATATGCGTCGATTCCGGTGAGTCCGCAGCAGCAGACCGATTCGGTCCGCGGTAAGTTCCGCGCCGACGGCAAGTTGCACTTGCTGGCGGTGAAAGACCCGGCCGACCTGGCCATCGAAGCAGTGCGCAGCCTACGTACCAGCCTGCACTTCGCGCGTCTGGAAGCCAAGAACAACATTGTGCTGATCTCTGGCGCGAGCCCCAACGCCGGCAAGACATTCGTGTCCTCCAACCTCGCGGCGGTGATCGCGCAGGCCGGGCAGCGCGTGCTGATCATCGACGCCGACATGCGCAAGGGAACCCTGCACAAGGCGCTGGGTGCAGCGCAGACCCCGGGCCTGTCTGACCTTTTGGTGGGCAAGGTTGATCGTTCTCAGGTGGTGCGAAGCCTTCCGGGCTTGGACAATCTGAGCTTCATCGCGCGTGGCGACGTTCCGCCGAATCCGTCGGAACTGCTGATGCACGCCAACTTCACCGCGTTGCTGGAAGAGCTGGCACCGCAGTACGACCTGGTCATTGTGGATACGCCGCCGATCCTGGCCGTTACCGATGCTGCGATCATTGCCCATCACGCCGGTACCTGCCTGATGGTGGCGCGCTTTGGCCTCAACCAGGCGAAGGAGCTGGCGCTCGCCAAGCGCCGCTTTGAACAGAACAACGTGCGTATCAAGGGTGCGATCTTCAACGCGGTACAGCGTCGCGCTACGGGCTATTACAGCTACGGGTACTACGAGTACAAGTCGACCGCATCCTGAGGCCGGGAACGCGGGTTGGCACCATGAATCGTTCCGTCAAGCACGCCTCAGTCATCGGCCTCTTTACTCTTGCAGGGGCCGGTCTTGCGTTTTTCACCCAGATGCTGGCTGCACGCGTCCTGGGCCCGCGTGAATACGGGATCTTCATGGCAGCCTTCACGACGATCAACATCGTCTCGCCACTGACTGCTTTTGGCTTGCAGGCATTCTGGCTTAAGGCCTTTGGGCGGGAGGGCTGGCATGCCATGCGCTGGATCCGGCCAACCTTCGTGTTCTGCCTGCTCAGCACCGTGCTGACCATGCTTGGCGTGGTGGCTTGGGCATTGTTGGGCCTGGGCATGGAAGACCGTGTGGCGTGGTGCCTTTTGATCCTGTCCACCAACCTGCTTTCCGTTGCGAGCATCGAGGTGGTGACCACCCGTTTCCTGCTGGAGGAAAAGCCATTGCCATTGATGGTCTGGCAGACCTTGCCACAGGTGGTGCGCTTCCTTGTCGTAGTTGGTGTGCTGATGGCGACTACGGCGCCTGACGCCGTGACTGTCGCTTGGCTCTACGCATTTGTGGGCGGAGGTCTCGCACTCGCGAGCGTTCCCAGCATGATGACGTTGGCGAGGGGGCGAATGCACATGGTTGGACACCAGAAGCCTGGTGCCATCTCCCTGGATGTCCGCCCAGGTGTTCTGGCCGTCGCCAAAGAGACCTGGGCATTTGGCCTCGGGAACCTGTTCTTTCTCGTCTACTTCCAGAGTAGCGTCATTTTCATCAGTCACTATCTGGGAGCGGAGGCTACCGGCACGTTTGGTGTTGCAGTGACGCTGTTGGCAGCGTTGTATCTGCTGCCTACTACCATCTACCAGAAGCTGCTGATGCCTCGGCTTCACCGTTGGGCCTATCAGGACCCAGTCGCGTTTCGCGGTGCCTATCACGCCGGCAACAAGTACATGTTGTTGCTGGGCCTGGCAGCCGCCGTCTGTACGGCGCTACTTGCTCAGTTCCTTGTGCCGCTGCTGTTCGGGAAGCTCTATGAGCAAGCTGCTTGGCTGCTGGCCTGGCTGGCTCCCTGTATTCCCATGCGATTCGTTTCGACGAGTGCAGGTGCAGTTCTGAGCACGGGTGACCGGATGCGAATAAAGATCCGCATCATGGGGCTGGTCGCGGTTCTCAATCTGGTCATGAACTTCCTGTTCATTGGTTGGGCCGGTCTACGAGGCGCCGTGGTTGCGGCTATCGCGACCGAAGCACTCTTGATGGGGCTGTACCTCTTTACCGCCAATCGCTCTCTCCGCATGGACGCTCAGGCATGAACAAGGCTGTAACTATCGGAAAGGTCGTTCGCGGCGGCTACTGTGTTGGCTGTGGTGGATGCGCCTCTGGGAAGTCGGGTGTCACGATGCGCATCAATGACATCGGCATGCCAGAGCCCGTGCATCCGAAGCTGGACGACATTGCGGCTGACTCCTGCCCGTTTGGCGATGCGCCGGACGAGACGCGATTGGCCAATGCACTGTTCGCGGGGATTCCTGGAATCGAGCATCACCCCTCCACCGGATTCCATTCATCACTCTATGCAGGGCACGCCGTGGTTGGCCCGCACCGTGCTGCGGGAAGTTCCGGCGGGCTGACGTCCTGGGTCCTGGAAGAACTGCTGACCCGCGGTGAGGTGGATGCAGTCATTCATGTCGGTCGTGGGCCCGGCGATGGCATTTTTGAATATTTGATCTCCAATTCAGTCGAGGAGATGCGGCCGCGGGTGAAGTCGCTCTACTACCCGACCGGGTTCCATGATGTTCTGGAACAGGTACGTAGAGAGCAGGGCCGAACTTTCGCAATCACCGGTGTTCCTTGTCACATCAAGGCGCTGCGCCTGGTCGTCGAATCAGATCCGCTCCTGCGCGGCAAGATCAAGTTCTTCGTCGGGATCTTCTGCGGCCACATGAAGTCGCGTGGTTTCGTCGAGTCCTTTGGCTGGCAGTTGGGAATCGAGCCGGATCAGGTCACAGACGTGGACTTCCGCGTGAAGGACGAGACGCGGCCAGCCAATGACTATTCCATTCAGGTGAGCTCGGCGACACGGGTCGAACGCACAGAGAATTTTCGCCTGTATGGATCGGACTGGGGGCTGGGGTTGTTCAAGCCCTTGGCATGCGATTTCTGTGATGATGTCGCCTGTGAAACGGCCGATGTCGTGATGGGTGATGCCTGGCTGCCCGAGTACGTGAAGGACAGCCTGGGAACGAACGTGGTTATCGTGCGCCATCCGTTGATCGCGCGTCTTCTCAGCGAAGCGCGTGACCGCGGTGATATCGCTTTGGATCCGATCGAACCGGCGAAGATCCATCAATCCCAGGCCGCTACCTTCCGCCATCGTGGCGAGGGCCTCCAAGTCAGGCTTGCGCACATGGACGCCAGAGGCATCTGGCGCCCGAGCAAGCGTGTGCAGCCAGGAGATGCGGGGCTCCCCCGCCTGCGGCAGCGCCTTTACATAACCCGTATGCGTCTATCGCAGGCCTCCCATCGTGCCTTGCGCGATGCAAAGAAGCGCGGTGGGTTGGCGTGGTACTTCCTGCGTCTGTTGCCCTATGACGTGCTCTACAACTACCAGAATCGCCAGCTCCTGCGTAGGACCTACCGTACATTGAGGGCGATGCTGCAATCGCTCGTCCTCCGCCCCTTGGGAAGGAAACCATGACTCAACGAATCGGGCTGCTGACACTGCCCCTGCATTCCAATTACGGCGGCATCATCCAGATTGCAGCGCTCAGTGCTTTCGTACGCGCGCTTGGCTTGCAGCCGGTTTTGCTCCGCAAGGAGCACCAGAAGGCGGGCTGGAAGCGAATGATCATCGAGGTGCTCAAGCGGCTTCCGGGACAAAACATTGCGAACTATCGCAACCAGTATCTCAAGCTGCAACGGCACGCTGCGTTCATGAAGGCGTTCCTGCCTGAGCAATCCAGGGTCAGCCGCTCGCCTGCAGAGCTTCGCATGGAGTGTGATCGACTCGGCCTGGATGCAGTCGTGGTGGGAAGCGATCAGGTCTGGCGCCTGGACTATATTGACGATGGTGCTTACGACGCCTATTTCCTCTCATTCCTGGTGGGGTCTCCGATTCGCCGCGTGTCCTACGCTGCGTCGTTCGGAACCGACCGGTGGCCCGATGCGTCCAGGGTGGAAGATGTGTCTCGCCTGTTGGCCGGATTCCAGGCGGTGTCGGTCCGTGAAGACAGCGGCCAGAAGTTGTGCGCCGATCGCTTCGGTCGCAGTGACGCTGTACACGTGCTTGATCCTACTTTGCTGGTCGATCGCAGCTTCCATGAGGAAGTGATCGCAACGTTGGCCCCCGGGCGCGGGGAGGGTGGGTTGTATGCGTACGTGCTGGATCGTTCTGCGGACAAGAAGGCGATCATCGACGCTGCCGGGCAGTCGGAGAATCTCTCGAAGATCACCATTGCCGAACCGGAGAATGATCTGGCAGGGTACGTGGACCTCGGCGAGTGGGTGCGGCGCTTCCGTGACGCGGAATTCGTGGTTACCGACTCCTATCACGGGATGATCTTCTCGATCATCTTCGAGAAGCAGTTCGTGGCTATAGGCAATGCGGGGCGCGGCCTGACCCGGTTCAAGTCCCTGCTGGCCCAGTTGGGTCTGGAGGATCGATTGGTTGAGGTGGGTAATGAGCGGGTGCAGCTGCCCGGTGCGCAGATCGACTATAGCCGGGTCAATCGACGCATCGCAGAGCTGAGGATGAAGTCACGTGCCTTCCTGTCCGATGCGCTCGACGTGGAGGCTCGCTCATGATCCCCAAGATCATTCATTACTGCTGGTTTGGTGGAAAGCCGCTACCACCTCTCTATCAGCGCTGCGTCGATAGCTGGGCCGAGAAGCTCCCAGACTATAGGGTTGTTCGCTGGGATGAAACGAACACGAAGTTCGATACGCCTTTCCTGCAGGATTGCCTGCGAAAGCAGCAATGGGCGTTTCTCTCCGACTACATCCGGCTGCGTGCAATCGCCGACGAGGGCGGCATCTACCTGGATGCCGATATCGAAGTGGTGAAATCATTCGATCCTCTGCTGGCGAATCAGTGTTTCCTGGGAATGGAAGCTCCGGCCCGCCCGACCACGGGTGTTATCGGCTCGGTTGCCGATCACTGGTTCCCGCGCGCCTGCATGCGTCTGATCAACGAACGCCACGCAGCTCGCAAGCCGTATCTGATTGCTCCGGAAGTGGCCATGGCGTGTGTCGAAGCTGGGGAGGCCGGCAGCATCGCGGTTCTGTCCGAAGAGCACTTCTATCCCTACAACCCGTACGATGCGTCGCGTCCGGTAAAGGAACTCATGTTCAGCAGCATCACGCAGGACACCTTCGCGATCCACCATTGGGGGAAGTCCTGGCGACAGGGTCTCGTCTCCCGCATTTTGAAGAAGCTCGGTTTCTGACCATGCCAGCCAATGCCATCGCCACCCTGTACGAGCTCGCAGGACTGTTGGGTCGCTCAGCGCCGGACTGGCGTGAATTCCGCGCGGGCCAGCCCGAAGCGTGGCTGGTAACGTTCGCCAATCCCCATTCGGTGCGGCTGATGATGGACCGGCAGGACTACTCCTCGACGCTGGCACAGTTCGATGTGGTGCTTCCTGATGGAAACCTGCTCGCTCAAAGTGCGACCCGGCAGCTGGGTCGCACGATTGAACGGAAGTCGTTCGATGGCAACTCCTTGGCGCCGGAGGTACTGTCCTTCTGCCAGCGCAATGGGCTCCGTGTTGCGCTGGTGGGTGGAGTTGAAGGCGTCGCGAGTGCGGCTGCATCGTTGTTCCGAAAGGAATTCGGCGTAGAAGTGGTGTTTACTCGATCTGGCTTCTTCGCCAACGCGGAGCAGCGGAATCAGTGCTTCCGGGCATTGCGTGAGCAGAACGTCGACGTGGTCATCTGTGGGATGGGGGCGCCGCACCAGGATCGGTTCCTGTTGGAGCTAAAGGCCTCGGGTTGGAGGGGGCTTGGCTTCACCTGCGGCGGGTATCTGGACCAAGCGCTTGCATCCGGCGTGAAGTACTACCCGGACTGGGTGAATCGCTTCAACCTGCGGGCGCCCTATCGGCTGCTGCGCGAGCCGCGGCGACTGTGGCGTCGCTATCTGATCGAGTACCAGCCCTTCTTGCTCGCCGATGTTCGCCTTCGTCTGCGCAATGTTCGTCATCAGCAGGAACAGCGCTCATGACAACACTGTCGATCATCGTACCGGTCTACAACGGTGCCGCATTCCTACCGCCATTCATGGCCTCGGTCCAGAGGCTGCTGGATGAGGGGGACGTGGAACTTGTCATGGTCAATGACGGCTCCACTGATGGCACGGCAGAGATGCTGGATGCGATTTCCTCGGCGAACCCGTCGATCCGTGCCTTGCATGTGGAGAATGGAGGGCAGGGGCGTGCCAAGAATCTGGGTGCTGCGGCTGCCAGTGGCCGGTACCTGTGGTTCGTGGATGTGGATGATCTTCTTGATGTCCGGGTTCCAACTGAGTTCCTTGTTCAATTGTCCGAAGAGGGCATTGATATCCTGTTGACCGGATTTGAGCGATATGACGCAGTTTCGGGATGCTCACTCGGCGTCTATAGGCCGCAGATTGCAAGCGGGAGAGTGGCTTCTTCTCATATCAGCCGATTTGACGATCTGGGGCACAGCGCTTGGAATAAAGTTGTCTCCAAGAAGATATTTTTCTTGCCTGGAAATCAATTTGTCGAAGGGCGGATCCATGAGGATCTTGCGGTTGTGCCACTTTGGCTCACTTCTTCGAGGCATATCTTCTGTGATCCAGTAATCAGATATCGCTACGGGGTGCGTCCAGCATCGAGTATTCATGGGAATTATTCCCGTCATGATGACCTTATGTTCGCACTCTCCCATCTCATGTTTTATGGCGCCGTTGAGGCGAGGAGACTGGGACCGTCGATCGTCAAAGAACTCTTCTTTTACTCACTTCCGCGCTTTGCGTCGGGATTGGGGAAGGGGTGCACCTGGCGGAACTACTGGCAGTGTTACTCGGCATCCCGGGGGTTCTTCGGAAGTATCCCGCGCCAGTGCCGACGAACGATGTGTGCGCAGCTCTCAGTCGCACAGCGGATTTATGTTCACGCCACCTATTGTGGCGGGTGGATGATGCCAATGGTTCTAGCGGGCGCAAAGCGCCTTTTGAAACGCTAGATTTATGCTCAAAGGCTGTGATTCTGAGAGTGTGGATCAGATGCGGTCGGTGTGATGTCGGAAAATTCAGGTAGGGCAATGCAATGCGTATCGCAAGAGTCCAGCTGGCAGCGAAGGTCTACTTCTATTCTTTCTTGCTGGTGGGGGTGGCGGGGCTCCTTAGCCCCTTCGAGTACAACCTTATTCCCGCGAACTCCTACTTTGAGGTCGTACTTCTGTTGTGCGCCACTCTTGCCTTCCGTGTGCCCAAAAGGCCGGTAGCTGGCTTCTTCCTGGCGTCGATTCTATATGTTGGCGGATCGTATGTAGTAATGAGCCTTTTTCGGCCGGCACATTTCCTCGATTTCGCACAGGCATTCAAGGCGTTCTTCTATGTCGCCCCCTTGTGCGTCTTCTTCAGGTCGGAGGCTTTTTCAAGAGAGAGCTCGGTTAAGCTTCTGAAGCTCCTTCTGATAATTTTTTTATTGAAGTACGCTTACTCAGTTGCGCTCAATTTGACGCCTCGGATGGGGAGTCGCCCTGGTCTCTATGTCGAGAATAACTTTGAGCTTATATTCCTGATGCTCATGTTCTACTTGCTTAGAAGTGACCTGGGCCGGAGGGCGCTTGTCTGGTTTGGCTTGTTGGTGGCAATTGTCGGGATGTCCGGTTCGCGCAGCTCTGTATTGGCGCTGCTTGTCCTGTTCTATGGAGTCTTCCTTAATCGTCTGACGTTGCGGTCGTTCTTCTACATTGCGGGGTTGCTGCTGCTCGGTGGCGCGGCAGTTGCAATATTTGTGCTTCGCTCGGATGGGGGGGGGATTCAGTCGATCGATCGCTATAACTTTATGATGGTCTTCGTGGACGAGGTCCGGTACTGGCCTGCCTGGAAGTTTCTATTTGGAAGCATGCCCTTGACGCCGTTGTCGAGTGCTTCCTGCAGTAGCCTTGCCTACTATCACGATTTATTTAGTTTTTCGGGGGATGGGCGTTGCTATTCGGTTATTCTTCATTCCTATTTTCTTCGTGTAATCTTTGATCATGGAATTATTGGTCTGGCGTTTCTGCTCCTTTTCATGATGATTTCACTCAGGAAGAGTGGCTATGCAAAGAATGAAGTTTTCGTATTCCTCGGCATCATCTGTAGTTCTGCGCTTTCGGTCTCTGCGATGAATAGTGTATTTGTCAGCCTGGCCATTGCATTGGCGCTCGGATTGCGAGGGCCGGCTGCAGTCGTTGGTCGGCGGTGACTTGGTGTGGAGCTTGGCTATTTTGCAATGCTGTGTGACGGCGCCATTTGACGGGTGGGTGGCCTGCGCCTGATTGTCTAGCCCAATTCTCAATTGGAAGGGCTGAGGTGGCGTATCAGGGATCCCGTGCGGCAGGCGCACGGGCGCCTCTTGTGAACTTGATGAAGGTTGCATCGACTTCGGTCGACCCGAAGAAACCCATGGCAGAAGCAGGATTTGCTACGGACTACCGGTCTTGCTTTGGTTTATCTGAAGCTTGCAGCCCATGCGCTCAACTGCATATGGAGCTTCTAGCGGCAGCTGAACTCGCCTGATTGGGCTGCAACTCTCCCTGTTCTGTGCTTCTGCTTGTCCGCCGACTGTTTCTTTGCTCAATCCGCAATCGACCGGATGTTGTCGTAGAAAATTCGATCTTCACGCTCGCCAGTAATGCTATAGAGCGAGTACTTGCGTCCCATCATTGCGCCGCCGTCCCTGATAAGGGGGGCCCAGTTGATGGTTGCGCTGCCGCGGGTGGAGCGAGGAAGAATGCTGTCAAACGGTATGCTGAAGTAGATTCCCTTGTCGAAGCTGCCCTCCCCGAAGTCCCTGGCAGACATGTCGGTTTTCGTAACATAGGCCCCCATGCTCATGCCATTGTCGAAAACCCGCGCGACATTGATCGTGGCGCCGTAGTCGCCGGCCAGATACCGTCCTACCGAGAGAGAGCCAACGACGCGTTCCTGTGCGTCAAACGAGTAGTAAAGTGTGGCGTGGCCCGTGGTAATTCGGTAATCACGCAAACCAAAATGCTGATTGAAATCACGCTGGCGCAGGTGGTTCAAATTGGCGCCAACTGCCCATGATTCACCCATCGGTCGATAGAGAAGCTCGCCGCCCACACCGGCGTACATCCACTCAAGATAGCCGGCGTACGCAATACCGTAGAGGTCTTTGCCAAGTCGGCCTGCAATGTTGAACTGCAGGTTGGGCATTGTTAGGTCGGATGTATTCAAGTACCTGCGGATATCAGTTCGTACCCGCGGGACATTGCTCGGGGCGTCGTAGCGGAATTTGTCGTAATTGTTGATGACGTTCGCGCTCAGCGAACCTGTCAGCCATACGTTTGGACGGAAGAATACGCTCCCGCTTGCATTGGCAGAAACCTGATACAGGATGAATCCATCCGGGCCGCCGAGATTCTGTCGATACCCAAAGCTGAAGCCGCCACCCCAGGGGCGGCTTCCTGCCTGATAGAGGGGTTCGGTCTGGTTGGCGGTGGGCGCGCTGATCTCGGTACTGCGTCGAAGGTCATCTTCGCTTGCAGCCCCCTGCAGATACGCTTCGATGGTCTCTCGCTTGATCGACATGTCTGCGGTTGGCATGCCCAGACGTGTCGTCCGGAATGTGTACCAGTCGTAGCTGTCGTCAAGCGTGTTGCCAATAATGCGGGCAGCGCGGCCCATGCCCTTGGCTGGGCTGGCGTAGCGATTCTGATAGCCGTCGATCACCAGCTCGCTGCCGCGGCGGGAAATGCTGTCTACGCGGAATCCAGCGTTCTCGTCAATGTCGCCAGCGACGGACTTCCAATCCGGTTGCGTCGCACTTGATGCTCCTTGGTTCGCTAGCGCGCTGCGGTCAATCCTTGTGGGAGGTGGATCGAAGGGCTTAGGTGCAGAGGGGGCATGACCGGGATTCCCGCGCAGGGTCAATGAAAACATGGCCGCCTCACCACGCTCCCAAGCCGCTGTGAGTTCCACATTTCGATTTGGCGCGTAGACCAATCCGATGTTCACCGGCGTACTTTGCTTGAGGTTGTTGCGTCGCGGTTCGCGCCTGTAATCATTGCCGTCATACTCGACCTTGACTAGCAGGGGATCCCACGGTGTTTGGTAGGTGATGCCGCCAAAGATGCCTACTGGGCCTTTGAACATGTTGCTCACCCCGAACTTGCCGGCGTCATTGATATTGCTTCCGGCGATAGGCCGGCGCTCCTTGAAGCGATCATCGATTGCTCCTAGAGGGTTCGAAAAGTCGCCGCGATTGCCAATGTAGCCGGTTGCCAGGCCAACGGATGCATCAATAGGGCCGAAATTCTTGCTCGCGACCAAGTACTCGCTGGAGAAGAAGCCCGTGCCGCCCAGATCACGCACGCCGAAGGCAAGATCTGGCGTCCAGCGCGTTTCGCGCCAGAATCGCACCTTGAAATCGATCGACTTGTCCTTGTAGTTCTGGTCACCGCTGAGGCTGGTTTCCCCGTATCGCAGGTTGGAGACGTTGATGTATCGGAACGAGCCTTCCAGCCAAGAGAATGGCTGCAATGTCAGGTTGTATCGACTGTACGGAGAATTGTGTGATGCAGTGAACGCGATATCCCCATCCTCGGCCATGCGTGCTGTCGGTGTCTGCAGCAAGCCGATGCCACCCCATTCGCTGGCAGTCGGGGGCGGAGCCTGTTGTGCATGCAGTTCGGCTGCCAGCGACAGGGCGAGCAGCGACAGGGCGAAGGCGGTAGGGCGCGTAGCGCCGGCGGATGAGAGGGTGGAGCGAATCACGGTTGCAGGGCCTGGGTAGCGATGAACGCCGCAAACTCGGCATTGAAGGTGCTGTCGACTGCAGCGACGGCGTGCTGGCGCAGTGGCACGAAGATGACGCCGCCAGGGGCGACTGGCTGCGGATCGGAGCGGTTCCATAGCGCGATGCCGATCTTCTGGACAGTCATGTCTGGCTGTACCACATAGAGTTCATCACGGTCTGCCGCAGGTGTGACAGCACATTCGCGCAGGTATTCATGCGCATCACGCAGCGGCTGATGAGTAAGCTCACAGGTTGATTCCACCGCACCCACTACGGTGATCGTGGCAGGTCGGCGAGGAGCGATCAGTACATCTCCCTGTTCCAGCACCGGGTCGCTGCCCGCCTGAACCTGCATCAGTCGCATGTCGTTGACGGGCAGTCGTATGCGACCCGATGCCGGATGGTCCTGCAGCCAACGAGAAAGCCCGGTTGCTGCGTCTGCGATCTGCGGATCCTGATGCTCCTCAAGTAAGTCGAGGTCGTGTTGCAGACCCGCACGCAGTCGAACCTGCTGCAGGCGTGCATGCGGCCGATACAGCGCCAATGCGGGCAGATAGGCGTCTGCAGTGGGTTGCGTGGTTGCGAGAAGCCGGGAAAGCCGGGTGCCGACAGCCACCGTGTAGCTTCCCGGTGCAGACAGCGCTCCATCAGCGACGACCTCAAGATTGCCGGGCGCCGGCGATTTGTTGGCCAGGGAAGGACCAGCAGCCAGCAACGCTGCCAGCAGCGGCAAGAATCGAAATCCCATGGTCAGTCCTTTGCGGCGCGGTAAGGTTTGAGCTGCACCAGCTCCACGGTGTAGGAGGGTCCCAGCTGCTGCCGGCTCTTCCAGATAAAGCCCGTGCTGGGATCCGCCCAGTAGATGTTGTGCGCATGGAAGCCGCCTTCGATGCGCTCATCAAAGCGAATCAACGACCGTTCCTTGCCGAGGATGCTCACCGACTCGATACCGCCACGCGTGAGGGTGCCGGTGGCCCTGACCCCCATACGGTAGCCAGGAATCCAGTCGTACTCGCGCTGTACAGTGGTGGTGCTGTTGAGCGCATGCAATCTGCTAAAAGGCGAGGCTCCTGCGATGCGCGCCTGAATCTGCCGGTCTGAGCTCGAAACGCCGGTTACCAGGCCTGTGTCGTCGAGTTGGAATACCGCGTTGCTTCCGGCGTACCAGCTCTGGCGCCCACCGTCGACGTAACCCAACACCATCACGGCAGTCAGGTCGGGGGCTTTCAACTGCGCCTGTGGGAAGCGGTTCGCGGCGACCTGTTCAGGAGTAGCTGTCACCTGTCGCTTCAGCAGCAGGCGAAAGGAATCGCTGGTCGCACGGCTGGCCGTTGTGCAGCCTGCCAGCAGAGCCAGCATGGAGAGGGTCATCATCCAATGGAGGGCGCGCCGCAATCTGCGGCGCGCCAAGAGCACATCCATGCGCATCATGTCACTTGTTCCCGACTTCGTTCTCCGTGCGGGCGGCGGTGTACAGGATGTTCGTGAATGGCAACAGCTGGTTCACGAAGCGGCTCCAGCGCGTGACGCCGGCCGCGCCAACAAAAACCACATCTCCAGGCTGCAGCATGAACTGGCTGCCAATGGCGAAGGCAGCCGGTGAACGAGCTTCGAGCTGATAGACAGTGGAAGGCACTGACTCCAGATCCCTGCTGCCGCGGATCACATAGACTGCATTACCCGCTGAGGTCTCCTGGGTCAGTCCGCGGGCGCGGCCGAGTGCCTGGTTCAGTGACACGTCGCCGGTGCGGAAGCTGTAGGCGCCAGGAAGATTGACTTCACCGACTACGAAAATTTCCTTTCGATCCAAGTAGGGGATGAAGATTGAATCCCCGTCCTTCAGGAACAACTGGCGGCCGCCATGCTGGGTGGCCAGTGTTTCCAGATTGATCGTATAGGTGGCACCGGCGCGGCTGAGGCGGACGCCGGACA
The DNA here is from genome assembly GCF_000382065.1 of Stenotrophomonas hibiscicola ATCC 19867. Taxonomy (GTDB): domain Bacteria; phylum Pseudomonadota; class Gammaproteobacteria; order Xanthomonadales; family Xanthomonadaceae; genus Stenotrophomonas; species Stenotrophomonas hibiscicola. Next base: position 259,089 of record NZ_KB907502.1, read on the forward strand.
GGTCAGCTTGATTGACGTTCAAGCCACCCTGACTGATGGCGTCAGCCAAAGTCAGCGGCGAGGTACCAAGTGCAATCGGGGCTGAGCGCTCGGCAGCGCCCGTGACCCATACGCGCTGGCTACCGTAGGTAAGGATGGAAACGTCGACCTGGGGCGATTCGATGTACTGCGCCAGTCGTCGGCTGATTTCCTCGCGCAGGGCAACCGGAGTCTTGCCCTTGGCCTGAACCTTACCGATGTAGGGGTAGAACAGTGAGCCGTCGCTCTGCACCAGTCGTCCGGCAAGATTGCCCTGCTGCTGCGAGCCGGCGGGAACAGTCAGTTCCGGATGATCCCAGACGGTGATATACAGAATGTCGCCAATACCAACCGTGTATTCCGGTGGCTGGTAGTCAAACAGTTCCGAGGGAAGGACCTGCTCACTCTGCGTTGCTCGATCCATGGCGATGAGCTTGGGCGTGATGGTGATCAGCTCAAGCTGGCGGTCGTCGCTCTGGCGGCCGCGCGAGACATCGCTATGGCGCAGGTGCTGGCCGGGGGCCAGCAGGCAGCCGGACAGGGTGGCGGTTGCCAGTAGAGCAGCCGCGAGACAGGTCAACTTCTTGGTCATGGGAGTAAGAAAATTCGACAGGCATAAAAAACCCTCGCCAAGCAGTTGCCCGGCGAGGGCTTGAAACCGGAAACGGTTGGATCAGCGGCCAGTGCCGCCAGTGCCGCCAGTACCACCCGTGCCGCCGGTGCCACCGGTGCCCGGCTCTTCCGGATTACCCGGGTCACCGCCCGGATCGCTTGGGCCACTGGTGCTGTCACCGGCGACGCTGTACAGCACGGCGCCAGCAGCAACGGCGATGACGCTGGTGCCGACAATGGCGGCGGTCGACAGGCCTGCGGCTTCGGTGCCCGCTACAGCGGCGGTGGTGCCTTCTGCGGTGGCTTCCGTTGCCGGAACCTCCTGAGCGAACACCGGGGAGGACAGACCCAGCAGGGCCAGGGCGGCAATCATCTTCTTCATCTACGGGGTCTCCTACTCCGTGAGGTAAATTTTTCCACGCGTATGGTGGCGAATAGTCATCTGCCCTGTCAAGGAAGGTGAAGGGCTTGTGCAAGCAAATCGACGGCCTTCAACTTCAGTGGTTGGTGTCGAGGCAGCCCTCCAGGGCCTCGGCAAGCGCTGTGACCAGCTGATGTGTGCGTAGATCTGGAAGGCAGAATGGAAGGATGAGGCCGATGAGCAGGGCAGAGGCCAGGATCCGCGCGCTGGGGCGGTTGCACGGAGTTGTGGTGGAAAGCGCCCAGGCGCCGCTGCCCAGCCCAAGCGCCAGCCCGGCAATGACCTCCGAAAGGCTGTGCGCATGCAGCGGGATTCGTGACCAGGCAATGGCGGTGGCCAGCAGTACGCCGAAGACCAGGCCGAACGCCCGAGTGCGCTTGCCGTGGCCGGCGAGCAGCATGCCAACGACAGGGTAGATAACACTGGACATCGCCGCGTGCCCGGAAAACCCGGTGAAGTGCACGCTCTTGATGCCAATTCCCCAGCCCATGAAGGCCAGCTTTGAGGCAAGCGTGACGCCGGCGGTGACGGCGATGGCCAGCAGCCATCGCCATTTCAGGCGTACGTCTGCGCGGGGCAGGGTGATCAGCAGCACCAGGGCCACCGGCAGCAGCCAGCGGCTGTCGCCGAGGGCGGAGAGGCTTCGCCAGACGTCGGGCATCCAGTTCACAACGGGGCGCGGCGGGCCAGCATATCGACTCCGGGCGCTGCGAAGAACGACTAACGCTTGGTCCATTCAGCCAGAGGAGGTATCCTTCCCTGCTGGAAATGGCCCCGTAGCTCAGCTGGATAGAGCGTCCCCCTCCTAAGGGGAAGGTCGCCCGTTCGAATCGGGCCGGGGTCACCATTAATCAATAGGTTACGCGAGTGTTGCTGGTGCTGGGTTGCCGTTCTTAGCGATACTTGTCGCTTCATCTGGCACAGTTGGCACTGGGTCGGGGACAGGCTGCACGAGCGGAAGATGCTGTCCGGTTGGGGGGGGGGCTACCTCTTGGGCTACGTAAACTCCGTTGGCGGGAGCCCATTGCCCCTCTAGGCAGCATGTCAACGGCATGCTATTCGTAGGCCGTGGATCCGCGCAATGGATCGACACTCTGGCACGACGCCAACCTGCTATCTATCCGGACTGATAGTCGCAATGACAAACGCACCGATCGTTGAAGTAATCGCCGAGCTGCGATGGGGTGAGGGCAACCCAATCCATCCCGCGCCTTTTGCATTTGCGAATGAATCTGACTACATCAAGTTCGGGATAGAGGTGGGCAAGTTTGGGTACAACCAACTTGAACGCACGATGCCGCAAGGGATCCCAGGTCAGCCCGGTGGGACGGTGGCATATCGATACCGCCTAGGTGAGGGTGATTTCAACACCCTCTACCAACTCGGCGTAGGCATATTTACGACTAATGGAGTGGCGCCTTACACATCTTGGGCGACTTTTCGCGACGTGCTTCACAGGGGCGTTGAGGCTTTGAATGTGGTCTCTCCCTTGGCCAGCAAGGCTGAGGTGTGGTGTGTCGTGAAGTACATTGATTTCTTCAATGAGTCTCATCTTGCTGGCCTGACCGCTACTGAGTTCTTCGCAGATGTGGTGGGGTTGCAGTACCAAGAGCTTGATTCGGCAAAAGATTTTTCGACCGATACCAGCGCGTCGTCCATGAGGTTCTTCTATTCAAGTAAGGACTCGAATGGTCGGGAGCTCGCCTTGGACGTTGGTGAAGGCGGGCTCCACGATAAGCCCGGAATCGTGATGAACACTACTATTATCTCGTCGGCACTAAAGACGGAATCCGTTGAAGACGTGATGACTTCTTTTGATGACTTGCAAGCGGTTGCTCATAAGACATTCTTCGAAATGGTCAATAGAAGCGCTCGTGTTAGCGCCAACCTTGGGTTGGGAGGCTAAGATGCTTGTCGAAAATTTCGAAATTCTTGGCTCAAGAGTTGGGTCGTCAGCAGCTATTGGCGGCGCGATTCCTGATTTGGCATCGACTATCAGCGGGCTGACTTCGGGCGCCACCATTTTTTCGACGTTCCATTCATCCGCCTTTACAAGTGGCGTTGCGGTGGCGCAGGCGTTAGAAGCGACGAAGAGCATTCACGCTTTCGCTTCGAGGGTCGCGCTTGTGTCTGAGATCAGGGGATTTAGAAACCTTCCTGAGGACTGGGATGGAGAAGGCGCGGCACCTATTGCCCCCCAAGCCATTTCTACGGCCACGCAGTTTGTGGAATTGATGGGTAGCACGATGTCCACTCCTATTGCTTACCCTAATCCCAATGGAACAATTACGCTTGCGTGGCGCTGGCGAACTGGGCGCGCTGAGCTGGAAATCGGCAAGACTCGCCACTCTTGGATTGTCGTGGACAAATCCCCTGGCTATGCCCGCCGCACATCATGCTCAGGCGATAACGAGCGGGTGCCAGAATTGGGGATGTCCGACTTGGCTTGGGCTATAGCCCATAGTTCAAAGGCCGAAGACCCTCGCACTGTTGTGTTCACTATGAAGCATGCATGGGAAGAAGCTGCATAGTTGCGGGTCTGCCAATGTGCTTCTGACTGAAGGGGGCTTATCTACATAGCGAGGGTGTGGTGAGTAGTTCAGGGGATTTCATGGAAGATGAGTTGATTGTCAGGATTTTGAAGACTCCCCACTTCTACAGGAAGGGATCCTTGACCTCTGCTGCGTTTCGGCCCCAACGTGGGCACGCGAAGCTGTCTACTATTCGCTGGCTGGATAGGGAAGACCCAGACGCAAAGGTCAAAGCCAGATGTGCATCAATTGGCAACTCCGGTAGCAACCATTATTGGGGCGTGGCTGCACTTACTGCTGGTGATTATTTAACCGAGAACCTTGGGCTTGAGTACACTCCAGAGGAGTACGCAGGCCACACGAATGTCGTTTTCCCGACCGCCGTGCCACATGAGGAGCCGCTCGAGGGCGAGCTTTTTGTGCGTCAGAGTGAGATTGCCGCTGCTTTGATCGAAAAAGCGAAAGCTATTGTCGACCCTTCGCCTAGCTCGTCAGAGTGGACGATTTTTGATTCAGCACTTCCCTTGGAGCGTCGTTAGCTATGAGCGATTTAATCAATAGCGCAGTTTAGAGTCCGCCATCTCGTCGCCATCTGGAGTTAGATGTGCGTAATACTTTTCGGTGGTCGCATAGTCTGCATGACCTGCAAGCACTTGCACACGACGCAGTGGTACGCTAGCCATCACCATGTGTGCGCAGAACGTATGGCGAAGCCTGTGCGGATGCCCTCCCACGCCGGCCAGCTCCGAATCTTTCTTAAACCAGTCCGACACGGTGTCTTTGTGCGCCGTGACGAGCGGATCGGGCAGATGGCGCAGGGCCCACCTGGAATAGCGATTGAGGGGAACCTCCCGCCATTTCCCTGACTTAGTTAGGCCTTCGCCGCTATCGTCCGGATCGCTCTCTACCAGGAGCCGACCGGCCACTGTCGAGCTCTTCTCAAGCCCGATGATTTCGCCCCGCCGCAGCCCGGTGTGGGCCATAAAGAGCCACAGCGGCGCCCGCCCAGGGTTCGCCCGATAGAGCCGGCGCATCGCCGCCCGGTCATAGAACTTGACGGCCACGCTCCGCACGCCGCGAGGCGCCCTTACGGAGGCCAGCGGGTTCACGTCAAGCTCTTTCCATTCGACGCCGCGGTTGAAAGCCGCCTTCAACCTCCGAATCTCCTTGCCGACAGTTTCCTTTGCCGCCTTGTCGTCCAGCAGCCTGGAGCGCTTGTATTGCTCCACCTCAACTGCGCGGATGCTGTCGATCGGCCGGTGGCCGAAGCGCTCGACGAAGCGTTTTACCTCGCTTCTGGCCTTCGAAATCGTGGTCGGGTGCTCGGCCTCGTACCAGTCCAGATACCACTCCAGGTAACCGCGGACCTTCGGCAGGCGCGCCAAGATCCGGACCCCATGAGTCAGTTCTGCTTCTTTCGCGGCACGTATTCTCTCCGCCTCACGGGCGTCAGGTTGCCCAATGGACCGGCGAAAGCGCTCTCTGCCTTCCGCCCAGTCGAGGTAGGCCTTGCTGCCGCGCCAGTAGAGCCGAACCTTTGCCATTCCTCTGCACCTTCGATCGCGGCATAGTGCGCCGCCTTTTCGTACAACCGCTTCCCATGAACCGGCGAGGCGTCAGCCCGTAGCCCATGGCGCTCTTCCTGAACTGGCTGTTGGAGACGCCGCAGTAGTGGGCGGCTTCCTCGACGGTGAGCCAGTCTTTCCCTGATAGGTCGAGCCTTTCAGCGGCGCCCATTGGCGCCTCCCGCGGCTATTCTCCTGGTCGGCGCCTGCTCAGCGAGGCCGAGGTTGAACTGCACGACGTTGTCGGCGACAGCCGGCAGGGCGGGCGCTCGCGCGCTGCGGGTGGGGCGGTTGAGTCGGCGCCGCGCTGCGATGGCCATGTCGGGATCGGCATGCTTGCTGGTCAACCTGCAGGCGCACGCGACCAGGTGGCCACCGCCGGCGGACGCACAGCGCTTGTCGTGGATGTCGCGCGCTCGGTGGAGCAACCCATGCAAGCCCTCAACACGGTTCTGCCGACCGCACCGAGCAGCTCGAACAGCAGTACTACGCCCAGCGCCGAGGCGGTGGCCACGGTAGCGGTGCTGGGTTCGAACCAGGCGATGTGGTCGACGCCGAGTTTGCCGTCGTCGGCTGAAGGCTCAATGCTGACCGATCAGCACCTTGGAGTCGCTGCCGACCCAACGGTGGCTACGGAATCTTCTTCTCGCACGATGCTTTCGGGTTCAGAGCAAATGGTTGCACAGTGCTTGTTCCAAATCGAGCAGGATCCGGCGAGGTCGCACCGGTAGGGAAGCTGGTGGCTTTTCAGGTTGCTCAGTCCGGCTCATGCACGGACTGCGAGGTTCAAGATCAGACGAATAGCGCTATTCTGCAGCGCTTCGGCGGGCCCAACATCAGCACGAGCAACATCACAGGTAGGCGTGAGTCCTACACGTACTCTCAGGCCCAGCCAATCCACAACAGGAAGCCATTCTTTGCCAAAGGCATTTAGTTCGGTACTAAGGATTCAAATCCCGATGAGCAGCTTGAAACGTTCGGTGCCGTCGGCTTCTCTGTCCCCAATCGCGCCAGATTTAGAATTCTGAGCAACTACGAAGGTGACAAGTAGTAAATACTGGTGGAGCGGCTGCAACGGGGCGATACCCAGTTTCGGAACTCCACAATCTCGCCCATCCTCGGGACGATCGACGCCGGTTACAGGTTCTGGGACACATCCTTGGGTAAGCCGGTGTTCTGGAGTGGATCGCGATGGGTAGACGCTATGGGGGCACCGGTCTGAAGAGCGGCCCTTCTGGCAATCCGCCTGCGGCGTGCTATAAATGCGCGCCGCTGAGAATTCAAGGGATGTAATGAGGAATCTGTACTGGGACGTTTGGAAAGGCATTGCCATCGTGGCTGTTGTAGCCATCCATGCCTGCGGTAGCGCATTGGCCTTTCCGGATGGAAGCGCGAACCAGACATTCGCCGTAGTTCTCCGGCAGTTCATCAACTTCCCGGTCGCCCTCTTCGTGTTCCTCTCGGGCATGTTTGCATTGCAGGGCCGACCGGCCAATTCGTACCTCTCCGCCGTGAGGAGTAGGGCATCTCGGCTGCTTGTCCCGTACCTGGTATGGGCGGCGGTGTACTCAGCTGCGAAAGCGATCACTGGCAAGCTGGTACTTGCTGAGCTACCGGAGATGTTGGCCACAGGGACTGTTATATCGGTGGGCTATTACGTGATCGTGATGCTCCAGATCGCCGTTCTCTCGCCGGCTCTTGAGCGCTTGTCGAGCAGGGCGTTGAAGGTAGGCATCCCGGTGTCGATCGCGGCCTCCTGCGCCTTCACCTATGGGATACGCGCCGGTGGTCTCGACGGAACGTGGTCACACTTCCCGTACAGCGCGCTGCCGTTCTTCCTATGGCTTCCCTTCTACTTGGCCGGCTTGGTTGCAGGTAAGAGCGATTCGGCCTTGAATGTCGGCCGCTGGCAGATTGCAGTGGGCTTGGCGTCTGTTGGGGTTACCTGTGCTGTTGTCGAAGCGTTCTATTGGATTCCAAGCTCAATGGAGCTGGCGATCTCGCAGCTGAAGCTGTCTTCGATGATTACGTCGTTGCTGGTGTGTGCCTTGACGGTCTGTGTCGCGCGCACATGGGTCACAGCGAGCGGCTGGCGCTGGGTTCTTGCCTGGCTCGGTGCGCGAAGCTTCTATTTCTATCTCTCTCACATGCTGGTGCTCGGGGTTGTTCAGGCGGCCCTGCGTAGAGTGCCGGGCCTCGACGCTCTGCAGCCCGCGTTTGTGCTTCTGGCCGTGATTGCCACGCTCGCCGTGTGCGCTGCTGGCGCCTTCGTGTTTGAGCGGCTGGTGAAGGGGAACAGGTCGATACTTCGCTGGGTCGGGATTGCGTGACCCCATGCCGCCTTACCGGCTCTCGATGGGAGCCGCTCAAGCTACCTGCGTCAGCAGGTCCTCGCGGTTGTTCCGCAGCGTGTTCACTGCCTGGCTGACGCGGAACGCCTCAATGGACCTGAGAGGCTGCTCGCAGTAAGAGCGTTGCTCCAGTTCGTGCTGCAACGCTCTAATCAAAGAGAAAGGCCGTTACATGCCTATTTCAATCTTCCCCAGGTCTTCAGAGTTCTGGCACATGAACTTGAATCGAATTCCCGTTCCAGGGTTCATCGTTCGGTCTGGGAATCGACCGCTTCCAGGTGCGCGAAGGATGTTTCCTTCTTTGTCGAAGCAGGTGTAGCTAAAAGAGCGTTCCGGAACGATCAGGTTGGAATCGTTCTTCACTGTGCATACCGGTGATGCGGCGCTGTGGTCGCGTTTGCACTTGCCGATCTGTAGGCCTGCTTTTGAGATGCCCTCTGGCACCGAAAGCTCAAATTTGCCTCCACATCCAGTGAGTACGGCAACGACAAAGGCGCTGAGTGCGAGTACTTTTTTCATCCTTAATCCCCCTTCCATTTTGGAGGCGAGATGATAGCCGTTCCCGCGTTCAGGTTCCATCCGAGAGCATGCCCTTTACGGCGCTTGCGCCCCCCGGACGCGCATAATCTGGCACAGCATTGGCACAGATCGCACTAAGAGCATTGGCGGATATAGCCGGATCGCCCCCCTCCTAAGGGGAAGATCGCCCGTTCGAATCGGGCCGGGGTCACCATCCACCACTGCTGCACGGCAGCCGTCGCCTCGGGCTTCACAACAACCCCAGCCCACCCAGCACCGCCGCCACGTCCTCCCGCTCGCTATCCCGCAGCCCCTGCAGAGGCAGTGGCAGGCAGTCTTCGCCGCACAGCCCCAGCAGGGCCGCTGCGCAGGCCATGACGCGAATCCCGCCAAACCGGTCATACAGCGACCACAGCGGCGCCAGTCGTGTGGACAGAGCAAGGGCGCCCTCCGCATCGCCGTTGCCCACGGCCTGCGTGATCTGAAGCGCAAGCCCAGGGAACAACCCTGCTGTCACCGAATACCAGCCATCGCACCCCGCCAGCAACCCGCGCACGGCCGTGGCGTCGCCGCTGATGCTCAGCGTCACACGGGCAGGAACGCTTGCGCGCAGTGACGCGACGCGCGTAGTTGCCTCGGCCGGGTCATCAGCCAGTCGCGGGATCTTGATCGAGGCGATGTTGGGCAGTGCGGCGATCCGGCCATGCAGCGCATCGGAGAAGCTGAAGTGCGTGGCGCCGGGATTGTCATAGACGCAGATCGGCGTGCGTACCGCCGCGCATACGGTTTCAAACAACACTTGCACCTCATGGTCCTTCAAGGACTGGTAGGACACGGGTGCAAGCAGCAGGCCGGCAGCGCCCGCATCTTCGGCATCCAGCGCTAGTTCCAGCACATCCCGGGTACGCAGTGCACCGATGCCGGCGATCACCGGTACGCCCCCGGCATGCGCGAGTGCTTCGCGCAGCACCCGCTTGCGCTCGGGCTTTTCAAGATAGGCGTAGCTGCCCGTAGAGCCCAGGACGCCCATTGAATCAACACCGGAATCAGCCAGGCGCTCGATCAGGTGCGCAAATGCCCGAAAGTCGATGCCGGCTTCAGAGAGCGGGGTCAGGGGAAACGCGCTGAGGCCATTGAACATGGGATCTCCCGGAACTGGGATGGGTTGGGTGCCACCGCGCCTGGGGCGTGACGACTGGACGTCTGGAGTTGTTTATTGTCCTATGACAAAACTCAAGTGCGGCCATGAAGCGTGTCTATCCGGTGCAAATGGCGCACCATGAATGTCATGGAACCGAACCTTCGCCCCGTCCAGCCTTCGAACTACGCCACCGTCGCCAGCTGGCCCGAATCCGCCGGGGCCACCCAGCGCTGGGCAGGCCCGGGTGTGCCGTTTCCACTACCGCCGCAGCGGTTCGCGCAGGTGCTTGAGCTCGAGGTGCGCCCGGGCTGGGCGCTGCTGGACGAGCAGGGTGTTTGTGTAGGCTTCGGCCAGTACTGGATGACTGGCGCCGGCACCGCGCACCTGGGCCGCATCATTGTTTCCCCACTGGCACGCGGGCGCGGCCTTGGCCGGCTGCTCGTTCAGTCTTTGAGTGCACAGGCGCTGCGCGAAAGCGGTATCCAGCGGCTCACTCTGCGCGTCTATCGTGACAACACGGCCGCCGTGGCCCTGTACCGCGATCTCGGTTTCCAGCAGGTTGAAGCGTCCTCGACGCCGGAACTTCTGTTCATGCGGCGCACGTTGGCCTGAACTCTGCTCAGGCCGGCGAGGCGGCCTACAGGGCACACCATTGCTCCCGGGTGATGCGGCTGATGTGCTCGGTACGGTAGTCGCCAAGGAAGCTGTTGAACTTGTTGATTTCGGTGTGGTGATGCTGGAAACCGCATTTGCTCTGCGCGGTGAGTGATTGGAGGTTGTCAGCGAAGTAGCCGCACCACAGCGCTTCCAGCTCCAGCTGCAGGAATGCATGCCGCATCACTTCGCGCACCGCTTCGGGTACCAAGCCGCGGCCCCAGTACGGTACGCCGATCCAGTAGGCGATCTCGCCTTCGCGGTCGCTGATCTCGAAGTTGCTGTCAGCGCCGATCAGGATGCCGACACAGCCGATGGCGCGGCCGTCTTCGCGGTTCTGCAGAGCGTAGACCTCTGGCTGGTTGAAGACGGTGCGGATGATTTCGGTACTTTCCTCGACACTGGTGTGCACCGGCCAACCGGCGATCGGACCCACGCGCGGGTCGCGGGCGTACTCGTACAGATCGGCGGCGTCGGTGTCTCGCCAGGGGCGAAGGATCAAGCGTTCGGTGTGCAGCTGCATGTCGATTACAAGGAGACAAAGAGAGTGCACAGGCTAGGTCGCCAGGCGCGACCGGCCCAGAGCGAGACCTTGATGGTTTCGGTACTTTTCACAACTGATGGTCGAGCCCGGGTATGCTGGGGCCCGGAATACAGCCGGATCGGCCCATGGACCGCGTACCCCAGCTTCTGGACCAGGACGAATCCATGCGGCTGGAGGTCAGTACGCTGGCCGAAGGACAGGGCGTCCCGTTGTCGTTCGGTCACACCTATCTGGTGGTACTGGTATGCGTCTCGGGGGGCGCGCGCTTTGCACTGAATTTCCGCGAAGTAGCGGTGCAGCGTCATGATGTGCTGGTGCTGGCAGAGGACACGCTGGCGCTGCTGCGGCATCGCTCGCGCGGCTTCCTGGCGATGGTCTGCCTGATGCCCAAAGCGCTGGCATCGGAGGTGGCCTATGTGTTGCCCAATGCGCTGTTCCAGTTCCTGCACGAACAGCCGCACTGCCGGCCGTCACCGTTGGATGTGCCGTTGCTGCAGGGATGGTTGCAGCTGATGATGGACGCGCAGCACAACGGTGGACGGCATCGCCACGTGATGCTGCGCAATCTGCTGCAGAGTTTCTTCCTGAAGATGGCCACGTTGCTGCCGAAGCAGAAGCGGGCGCCCGCGCAGGTCAGCCGACGCGAACGCCTGGCCTGGAACTTCTGGGAGCTGGTCGGGCAGCGCAGCACGCGCCAACGTGACGTGCAGTCCTACGCCGAGGCGCTGTGCATCACCCCGTTCTATCTTTCGCAGCTGACCCGCGAGTGCTTCGACGAGACGCCGAAGGCGTTGATCGACCGTCAGGTGGTGCTGGAGATCAAGGCACTGCTCACCTACAGCGAATTGCCGATCGGTCGCATCGCCGAGCGCCTGTGTTTCGAGGATGCGTCCTACCTGTGTCGCTACTTCCGGCGGCATACCGGTCAATCGCTGACTGGCTACCGCCGGGCGGGGCAGGGTGGCACTAATGTGATACGAACAGCGGCGCCGGTACTTCGGCGAGCAGATCCTCGGTGACTCCGCCGAGCACGCGCTCGACCACCCGGCTGCGGCTGTAAGGGCCCAGCACCAGCAGGTCTGCGTCGGCATCGAGTACGTGCTGGCGGATGGTTGCGGCAACGCCGCCCTGGCTCGAACTGATCGTCTGGATCTCCACTTCAACGCCATGCCGCGATAGATGCTGGGCCATCTCTGCGCCGGGTGTGGCCTCGGCCTTGGGCGTGTCGACCATCAGCAGGTGCACCGCGTGTGCACGTGCGAGCAGGGGCAGCGCATCGGCCACCGCGCGACGTGCCTGCTTGCTGGCATTCCAGGCCACCACAATGCGATGGCCGACCTGATCGCCTTGCCAGTGCGGCGGCACCAGCAGCATCGGCACGCCGGTCTGGCGCAGGGTGCCCAGCGGGTGCCAGCCAGAAGGGGCGCCGGGCGTGCGCGGATAGCCGGCGATGATCAGGTCGCAGTACAGCGACTGCAGGGCCAGGTCGGCGCCGCCCAGATAGTCCGAGACGATGCGCAGTTCGGTGCTGATCTGCAGCGGCTCGGACACGGCACGCAGGTTCTGCATCAGCTGTGCGGTGCAGGCGGCATCCGCGCGCGCCGCATGGTCGAGCGCGGCGGCGATGGCGGCGCCGCGCGCGAAGCCGTTGGCGATGTCGGTGGGATGCTGGGCGGTGGAGACTGCGACCAGATGCGCCTGCTGCGCCTGCGCCAGATCGGCGGCGATGTTGAGAACGCGGTTCCCGGTGTCGCTGGCGTCGAACAGCACAGCGATATCGCGTAGTGGATGCAGCATGGCGTTGTCTCCTTCGATGCCTGTGACGCTTTCCCTGCCGCGCGCCGACCCGGGTGCACCGGACGCATACCCGTTTTAGCGCAATGGTGATTCGGATGAATCACCCATGATTCAGTTTATTAATTGATGATTCATGCTAGCGTGAGGGTGAACCCACACCTCAGCGCTTTCATGCGACCTGCCGCAGCGCGCACCCGCCGCGACCTGCACCACGCCCTGGCAGCCACCCTGGTCAGCCATCCGCGTTGCACGCTCAGCGAACTGGCCCAGGGGGCAGGCATCAGCCGGGCCACGCTGTATCGATTTGCACCGACACGTGAAGCGATAGACGAAGCACTGTTCGCCGCAGGCTTCGAGCGTCTGGAAGCGGCGGCGGTCTGGTTCGACAAGGGCGGTGATGCACGCCACGTGCTGGAGCAGGTCACCGCCACGCTGCTGGCGGACTGGGAACTGGTGACGCTGCTGTTCGCGCGGATGATGGAAGAGCAGCAGCGCCAGGGCGACCTGCATCTGCTGCCGGAGCGCTGGGCGCCGATCGGCGAGCGCTTCGAGGCCTTTTTCCTGCGTGGTCAGGCGGCCGGAGAGTTCAACGTCGGTTTCACCGCAGTGTGGCTCGCGGACTTCTATTGGACCTGTTTCTACGGCATCACCTGGTCACTCGCACGTGGTCGGCTGGCGCCGGCCGCGGCGGCCTCCACGCTGCTGGCGTCGTTCCAGCGGGGGGCGATGAAGGGATGACCGCAGGGGCTTGCTGCCGGGGCGCCGTGGCTTACGCTTGCTTCAGCAGCTCCACCAGCTGGCGCAAACGATACGGCTTGGGTAGGAATTCCACCTGATCGGGCAGTGGCGGCAGCTGCGAGCGCGCGTATCCGGATGAGAGGATCATCCGCGCCTGCGGCTGTTCGCGCGCCACATGCTCGCTCAGCTCGATACCGGACATGCCGTTGGGCATGCTGACATCGCTGAACACCACGTCGAAGCGTGCGTCGCCTTTCAGCAACGCGGCAGCTTCATGGCCGTCGGCGGTGGTGGATACCTCGATGCCGAAATCGCGCAGGGCCATGCCGATCATCTCGCGCAGATCGTTCTGGTCCTCCACCATCAGTACGCGGATCGGTTCATCGGTCATCGGTTGCATCCTCTGTTGCGGGGAGTAGCAGGCTGACCGTGGTGCCGACACCGGGGGTGGTGGACACATCGACGAAGCCGCCGCTCTGGGTAGTGAATCCGAACACCTGGCTCAGGCCCAGGCCGCTGCCCTTGCCGATGTCCTTGGTGGTGAAGAAGGGCTCGCTGGCCCGCTCGGCGATGTCGGCGGCCATGCCGTGGCCTTCGTCGCAGACGCTGAGGGTGACATAGCCGCGTTGCAGCGTGGTGTCCGCATCCGGGTCGAGGCGATGTTCCAGTGCGGTGCCGATCAGGATGCGGCCGCCATCGGCGGTGGCCTCCACGGCATTGGCCACCAGGTTTGCCAGGGCGGTCTGCAATTGCATCGCATCGGTGCTCACCTGCGGCAGGCCGGGGGTGAGATGGGCATCCAGCGTCACCGTGGGCGGGCAGGCGCGTTGCAGGTCCGGCAGCCACTGCCGCACCAGCGTATTGATGTCCACCGGTTCGCGGATCAGGGTCTGGCCGGTGCTGAAGGCCAGCAGCTGGCGGGTCAGCAGCGCGCCACGGTCAGTGGCCGCCTGCGCGGCATCCAGCAGCTCGGCCGCGCGTGCATCGTCCCCGCTGACGCGCAGCGACAGCAGGTCCAGCGCGTTGCCGATGGTGGTCAGCAGGTTGTTGAACTCGTGCGACAGGCCGCGGCTGAGCCGGCCGACCGTTTCGAACTGCTGGGTATTGCGCAGCGCACGCTGGGCATCACGCAGCAGCCGTTGCGCCTGCCACTGCTCGGTGATGTCACGGGTGATCTTGACGAAGCCGAGCAGTTCGCCCGCTTCGACGACCGGCTCGATGACCACGCTGGCGCGGAACGACGAGCCATCACGGCGTACCCGCCAGCCCTCGCTGGCGACATGCCCTTGTTGCGCTGCGACGCGGAGCAGGCGCTGTGGTTCGCCGGCCTCGCGGTCGGCGGCCAGATAGAAGCGGCTGAAGTGGGTTCCCACCACTTCGTCGGCTGAATAGCCTTTGATGCGTTCGGCGCCGGGGTTCCAGCTGCAGACGATGCCTTCAGGATCAAGCAGGTACAGCGCATGATCGCGCACGCTGTCGATCAGCAGTCGCAGTTGTCGGGAAGGGTCCGTCAGCACGGACGTCGTAGAGGCAGCTGCGTCCACGTGTAAATAAGTGTTACCCCTGTGAGGGACGTGAAGCTAGGCAGTCAAGTGTGAAGGATGCGTGCACACCTGACACGTGCCATTTGTCCTGTGCGGCTGAATGCGACACGGAGTACCATCTTCCACCCTTTGCCTTCTGGAACCGACCTGCATGCGTCCTGGTGCGACTACGCGTGACCGCTGGATCTGGATGACGTCCGCTGTGCTGCTGGCCGCGACCATCGCGTTGGAACTGGTCGTCCCGCTCGGCTATGCCGTATGGCTGGCCTACTTCCTGGCTGTTGGCGTCACGGTGTTCCAGCGCAGCGCGCGGGCGCCGTTCGTGGTGGCCCTGCTGTCCTGCCTCCTGCTGGTCATCGGCTTCAACGTCGCGCCCGCCAGTTCCAACTCGGCGTTCTCCTTCGTCAACCGGACCATTGGCGGCTGTGCCTTCCTGATGATCGCACTGATCGTCTCGCGCGCGATCCAGGCCCGGCGCCAGGCAATGCGCGAGCTCTGGCTGCAGGAAGCCGAGAACGCGGTGGCGACGAGCCTTCGCGGTGACCTGGGGCCGGAACAGATCGCCGAGGCTGCAGCGACAAGCCTGGCCGCGCAGCTCGGCGCGGAGGTAGGTGCGGTCTACCGACTGGAAGGCGGGCGGTTGCAGCTGACCGGTGGCGTCGCCTTGCCTGCGGGAACGCCAGCGTCGCTGGCCCTTCACGAAGGGCTGGCCGGGCAGGTCGCTCGTGATGAACGCATCCGCCACCTGCACGGCGATGATGCCGCCGTGCTTGAACTGCAGACCAGCCTCGGCCGGTTGCCGGTGCGCGAGCGCATCCTGGCGCCGATCAGCAGCGATGGCGCGGTGGTCGGGGTCATCGAGCTGGGTCGCGCCAAGGTGGGCGAACTGCGTGATCTGGATCGCGAACTTCTGGAGCGCTGTGCGGAGACCGTCGGCATGGCGCTGCGCGCATCGCTGCTGCGTGCGCAACTGGTGGTGCTGCTGGAAGAGTCGCAGCGCCAGGGTGAAGAGCTGCAGGCCCAGCAGGAAGAGCTGCGCGTGGCCAACGAAGAACTGGAAGAGCAGAGCCGCAGCCTGCTCCAGTCGCAGAGCCACCTGGAAGAGCAGCAGGCCGAGCTGGAACAGAGCAACGTGCAGCTGGAAGAGCGCACCCACGAGCTGGAGGCGCAGAAGCAGGCGCTGCTGGTGGCGCAGAGCCAGCTGGTGCGCAACAGCAACGAGCTGGCCGCGACCTCGCGCTACAAGTCCGAGTTCCTGGCCAACATGTCGCATGAGCTGCGCACGCCGCTGAACAGCTCGCTGATCCTGGCCAAGCTGCTGGCCGACAACAAGGATGGCACGCTCACCGAGGAGCAGGTGAAGTACGCGCGTGCGATCCTCTCGTCCAACAACGACCT
Source organism: Stenotrophomonas hibiscicola ATCC 19867 (assembly GCF_000382065.1). Classification (GTDB taxonomy): domain Bacteria; phylum Pseudomonadota; class Gammaproteobacteria; order Xanthomonadales; family Xanthomonadaceae; genus Stenotrophomonas; species Stenotrophomonas hibiscicola. The sequence continues at coordinate 274,922 of NZ_KB907502.1, forward strand.
GCTGGCGCTGATCAACGACATCCTGGACCTGTCGCGCATCGAGGCCGGCCACGTCGAACTGTCCGATGAAGTGGTGGTGGTCGAGAGCGCGCTGCAGCGCCTGCGCGAGACCTTCGAACCGATGGCGCGGCAGAAGGGCCTGGCGTTGCAGATCGAAGCCGACGCGCTGGCACCGACCCAGCTGGTGGTCGACAGCCAGCGGCTGCAGCAGATCCTGAAGAACCTGCTGGCCAACGCAGTGAAGTTCACCGAGCATGGAAAGGTCAGCCTGCACGTGCGGGCCGGCGGCAACGGCCGCATCCGGTTCGAGGTCTGCGACACCGGCATCGGCATTGCCCGCGAGCAGCTGGACGTCATCTTTGAAGCCTTCCGCCAGGCCGACGGCAGCACCCGCCGTCGCTACGGCGGTACCGGGCTGGGCCTGTCGATCTCGCGCGATCTGGCCGAGCGCATGGGCGGTGGCATCCAGGTCGACAGTGAGCCCGGACGCGGCAGCTGCTTCATCCTGGAGCTGCCGTTGCAGGGTGCGCCCGCCGCGAGCGCGGCTGACGCTGCCGAGGGTCCCTTGGCAGCGCCGCCGGCGGCACCGGCGGTGCTGCCAGCCGCGCCCGTGCGCGTTGCGAGCGCGGCAGCGCCGGTCACTGCGACGGCCGGCGTGGCCGACGACCGTGGTCGCCGGCAGCGCGCCGGTCGCCTGATCCTGGCGGTGGAGGACGATGCCACGTTTGCCGAAGCGCTGGTGGCCCTGGCCCATGAACTGGACTTCGATTGCGTGGTAGCGGGCACGGCGGAAGAGGCGCTGGCCCTGGCCAGCGAACTGCGCCCGAATGGCATCCTGCTCGACATCGGCCTGCCCGATGTGTCCGGGCTGAGCGTGCTGGAGCGGCTGAAGCGCAACCCGGATACCCGCCATATCCCGGTGCATGTGGTCTCGGCCACGGATCGCAGCCAGGTGGCGCGCGAGCTGGGCGCGATCGGGTTTGCGATCAAGCCGACCACGCGCGAGCGGCTGGTGACGGCCATCGAGCAGCTGGAACAGACCAGCCAACGCGACGTGCGGCGGCTGCTGATCGTCGAGGACGACAGCGAGCTGCGCCGCAACCTGGAACTGTTGCTGGGCCGCGACCAGCTGCAGATCGTCGCGGTGGGCACCTTGGCCGGCGCACTGGAACAGCTCAGCACGGTCACGTTCGACTGCATGGTGATGGACCTGTCGCTGCCCGACGGCAGTGGCTACGACCTGCTCGAGCACATGGCCGGCAACGACGATGTCGGTTTCCCGCCGGTGATCGTCTACACCGGTCGCGCGCTCAGCCGCGAGGAAGAGCAGCGCCTGCGTCGCTATTCCAAGAGCATCATCATCAAGGGCGCACGTTCGCCCGAGCGCCTGCTGGACGAGGTCACCCTGTTCCTGCACAGCGTGGAGGCCAGCCTGCCAACCGACCAGCAGCGCCTGCTGCGCGAGGCGCGCCGTCGCGATACTGTGCTCGACGGTCGGACGGTGCTGCTGGCCGAGGACGACGTGCGCAACATCTTCGCACTGTCCAGTGTGCTTGAACCGCTGGGCGTGACCCTGGAGATCGCGCGCAATGGCCAGGAAGCGGTGGATCGCCTGGCCGAGCGCGAGGTCGACCTGGTGCTGATGGACATCATGATGCCGGAGAAGGATGGGCTGGCCGCAATGCGCGAGATCCGCGCGCAACGCCACCTGCAGGACCTGCCGATCATCGCGCTGACCGCCAAGGCCATGCCGGACGACCGTGAGCGCTGCCTGCAGGCCGGTGCCAACGACTACATCGCCAAGCCCATCGACGTCGACAAGCTGGTATCGCTGTGCCGGGTCTGGTGCTCGCGGCAATGAACGAGCAGGCCCTGTTCGACCTGGAGCTGAAGGTGCTGCTGGAAGCGTTGTACCAGCGCTACCACTACGATTTCCGCAGTTACGCGGTGTCGTCGCTGCGCCGACGGATCCGCCAGGCCATGCAGCGCTATGAGTGCGGGCGGCTGGCCGATCTGCAGCACCGCCTGCTGCACGAGCCGGACCTGTTCGCGCAGGCGATGCAGTTCTTCACCGTGCAGGTCTCGGAGATGTTCCGTGACCCGGCCTATTTCCGTGAGCTGCGCGAGCAGGTAGTGCCGGTACTGCGCACCTATCCGTCGGTGAAGCTGTGGGTGGCCGGTTGCAGCACGGGCGAAGAAGTCTGGTCGCTGGCGATCCTGCTTCACGAAGAAGGCCTGCTCGAGCGCAGCATCGTCTACGCCACCGACATCAATCCAGCGGCGCTGGCCACCGCGGAAGCCGGGGCCTATGGCATCGACCGGATGGCGCAGTTCAGCCGCAACTATCTGGCGGCCGGTGGCGCCGCGTCGCTGTCCGATTACTACGCCACGGCTTACGATGGCGCGGTGTTCGATCGGCAGCTGCGCCGCAACGTGGTTTTTGCCGACCACAGCCTGGCCACCGACACGGTGTTCTCCGAAGTACACCTGGTGTCGTGCCGCAACGTGCTGATCTATTTCAACCGCGACCTGCAGGACCGCGCGGTGGGCCTGTTCCGTGAAGCGCTGGTGCACCGCGGCTTCCTGGGCCTGGGCAGCAAGGAGTCGCTGCAGTTCGGGTGCCACCACGATGCGTTCGAGGTCTGTTCGCGCGAGCATCGCCTGTACCGGAAGGTGGCCTGATGGCCACGCCGACACCCCCGGCCGTACTGGTGATCGGGGCTTCGGCCGGTGGCGTCGCGGCCCTGCAGGCGGTGCTCGGCGCGCTGCCCGCGACGCTGCCGGTGCCGGTGCTGGCGGTGCTGCACCTGCCACGCGATCGCAGCAGCCGCATCGCCGAAGTGCTGGCACCGTACTGCGCGCTGCCGGTGCGCGAGGCCGAAGACAAGCAGCCGTTGCTGCGTGGCACGGTGACCTTCGCGCCGCCGGATTACCACCTGCTGGTGGAAGACGCCGGCTCGCTGGCGCTGTCGGTGGACGCGCCGGTGCTGTTCTCGCGCCCGGCCATCGATCCGCTGTTCGAATCGGCAGCGGCCGTATTCGGCGACCAGGTGCTGGCCCTGCTGCTGACCGGCGCCAGCAGCGATGGCAGTGAAGGGGTGGCCGCAGTGCGTGGCGCCGGTGGTCGAGCCTGGCTGCAATGTCCCGAGGAGGCCGAGGCATCGATGATGCCGGCCTCCGCCCTGCAGCACGCTGGTGCCGATGCCGTGCTGCCCCTTGAACTGATGTGTCGTCGCCTGAAGGAGCTGTTTGCATGAACCTGTTGCCGCCGGACCCTGCGCAGTCGCAGTCCCCGGTCAACCTGCTGATCGTCGACGACGTGCCGCAGAATCTGGTGGCCATGCAGGCGCTGTTGCAGCGCGAGGGCGTGAACCTGCTGCTGGCCGGTTCGGGCGCGGAGGCGCTGGAGCTGCTGCTGGAGCACGAGGTGGCGCTGGCGTTGCTCGATGTACACATGCCCGAGATCGATGGCTTCACCCTGGCCGAACTGATGCGCGGCTCGCATCGCAGCCGCACGGTGCCGATCATCTTCCTGACCGCCTCGCCGGACGATCCGCTGCGTGCGTTCAAGGGCTACGAAACCGGTGCGGTGGATTTCCTGCACAAGCCGGTGGCACCACAGGTCATCCTGAGCAAGGTCAACGTCTTCATCGAGCTGTACCAGCAGCGCCAGCTGCTGAAGGCCCGCAACGAGGCGCTCGAGCGGGCGCTGAAGCTCAACGAGACGATGGCCGCCGTGTTGACCCACGACCTGCGCACGCCGCTGTCGGCGATCCTGTTGTGTGCCGACAAGCTGGCGCTGGAGCTTCCGGCGAACAACAGCAGCGCGCAGCAGACACTGGCGCATCTGGAGGCCAGTACCCTGCGCATGGCGCGGATGGTCGAGCAGTTGCTGGACTTTTCGCGGATCCGCAGTGGTGGCCTGCGGCTGCAGGCTACCGCCTGCGACCTGCGTGAGGTCACCCGTGCGGTGATCGCCGAAGCGGGCAGTGCCCACGGTCAGGAGCGCATTCGTTTCGACGCCGTCGGCGACACGCGCCTGCAAGGCGACATGGACCGCCTGGGCCAGATCGCAGCAAACCTGGTGGGCAATGCGTTGACGCATGGCAGCGAGGCACACGTGCAGCTGGATGGCAACGATGCCCGCGCGGTGGTGCTGCGGGTGAGCAATGCCGGCCATATCGATGACGCGCTGTTGCCGCGCTTGTTCGAGCCGTTCAAGGCCAGTTTCCACCAGAGCAAGGGACTGGGGCTGGGCCTGTACATCGTGGATCAGTTCGTGCGCGCGCACGGCGGCCGGATCGCGGCGCGCAACGAGGCAGGCCAGGTCGTGTTCGAGGCCGTGCTGCCGCGGCGGTGGGACGGGGCGGGCGCCATCGCAACCTGAATTCTTCAGGGAACGGGCGGGCGTATTGAGACGGGCTCGTCCGCAACTGCTACCGTGCGTTCACACCCAGCCAAGGAAGCACCATGCCATTGCGCGCCATCGCCTACATCAGCCGGGCGCTGCCGGAGCTCTCCAGCCAACGCCTGCAGGCGCTGGTCGAAGACGCTGCGCGTTTCAACAAGATGGCGGGGGTGACCGGAGTGCTGCTGCACGATGGCAATCGTTTCCTGCAGTACATCGAGGGGCCGCCGGATGGCATCGACTCGGTGTATGAGCGCATTCTCCAGGCCGGCAGTCACATCGACATCATCGAGCTGGCGCGAGGCCGCCTCGGCCAGCGCCAGTTTCCCTACTGGTCGATGCGGGCGTTGCCGGTGGAGGCAGCGCTGCTGCGCCAGTTGTCATCCAGCGACTGGGCCGGTTTCAGCCGGGCGCTGGAGGGGGATCGCGCGGCGCCGACACCGGTCGACCTGCTGGACACGGTGGTGCAGCCGGCGCTGCATGCCGGCTGACATTCAACCTCACGCCCGGCCGCAGTAGGCAGCGTGCAGGGCCTGCAGCACACCCAGCGCAGGCCCTTCGACCACCCGATAGTGGATCGCCTGTGCCTCGCGCCGGGTTGCCACGATCTTCATCGCGCGCAGTACCGCCAGGTGCTGGGACAGCGCCGACGCGCTCAGCCCGGTAAGCGCCTGCAGCTCCGCTACTGCCGCCTCGCCTTCGACCAGGCGGCACAACACCCGCAGCCGGGCGGGGTGGGCCAGGCCTTTGAGCAGCGTGGCTGCCTCTGAAGCGTGTTCGGCCATGGCTGCGCCGTCGGGCAGGGACCGGACCATGTTGACTCCTTTGTTTAGGATGATCTAATTTAGATTAGTCTAAATTAAGGAGCAATTCCATGTGCGGTGGCGAAGAGGGTGGGGCATGAACCTGCCCTGGGGTGCGGTCACCGGCGGCGCCTTGATCGGTGCCGCTGCGGTGCTGTTGCTGGCCAGCATCGGGCGCGTGGCGGGCATCAGCGGCATCGCCGCGGGCAGCCTGCGGGCAGCCGAAGGCGAGCGTGGCTGGCGCTGGGCATTCCTGGCCGGCCTGCTGGCATCGGCGGGGCTGGTGCTGTGGTGGCAGTCGGTGCCCGCGGCATCGCCACGCGCACTGCTGCGTGATGCATTGCCGGCCTGGCAGTTGGTCGGCGCCGGCCTGCTGGTCGGCTTCGGCACCCGCTTGGGCAGCGGCTGTACCAGTGGCCACGGCGTGTGTGGCCTGGCGCGCGGTTCGAAGCGATCGTCGCTGGCGGTGCTGTTATTCATGGCGTTCGCGATGCTGACGACCTTCCTGGCCCGGCACGGTGGAGCCCTGGCATGAGTCGTCCGAGGGCTGCTGCCGCTGTAGCGGGTGCGCTGTTCGGCGCAGGCCTGGCCCTTTCCGGCATGACCGATGCGCGTCGCGTGCTCGGCTTCCTTGATGTCACCGGGGATTTCGATCCCACCCTGCTATGGGTGCTGGGGTCGGCGCTGCTGGTCAGTGCGGCCGGCCAGCGCTGGGCGCTGCGGCGCGCGCGGCCGTGGTTCGCGATGCGCTTCCAGTTGCCCACCGCGCGCGATGTCGATACGCGTCTACTGCTGGGTGCCGCACTGTTCGGTATCGGCTGGGGATGGGCCGGCTACTGCCCGGGCCCGGCCATCGCGGGGCTGGCGGCGGCATCGCGCGAGGCGCTGTGGTTCGTGCCTGCCATGGTCCTGGGCTTCTGGGCGCACGATCGGTTCGTGCGCTGAGGCTTCACTCCGGTGTCACCCTGGATCGGATCAGATCATGCATCACGGGGAAAGGAGCGTAGTGCATGGCACGGATGAACTGGAAAGGAAAGGTAATGCTGGCCGTGGCGTTGGCGTCCGCGACCACGCCGGCACTGGCCTGCACGCGTGCGGTGTACCTGGGTGACAACGGCGATGTGATCACCGCGCGCTCGATGGACTGGAAGGTCGATGTGGCGACCAACCTCTACATACTGCCGCGCGGCATTGCGCGCACCGGCCAGGCCGGCCCGAAGTCGCTGGCGTGGACCGCGCGCTACGGCAGCGTGGTGGCCACCGGCTACGACGTGTCGACCACCGACGGCATGAACGAAAAGGGCCTGGTGGCCAACCTGCTGTGGCTGGTCGAATCGGAGTATCCGCAGAAGCGTGGCAACAAGCCGGGCCTGGCGATTTCGCTGTGGGCGCAGTATGTGCTGGACAACTTCGCTACCGTCGAAGAGGCGGTCACCGCGTTGAAGCGCGAGCCGTACTCGATCGTCACCGACAAGGTGCCCGGCGAAGACCGCCAGGCGACGCTGCACCTGTCGCTGTCCGATGCCAGCGGCGACAGCGCGATCGTCGAATACATCGGCGGTCGCCAGGTGATCCATCATGACCGGCGCTACCAGGTGATGACCAACTCGCCGATCTTCGAGCACCAGCTGGCGCTGAACAGCTATTGGCAGCAGATCGGTGGCACGGTGATGCTGCCCGGCACCAACCGTTCCGCCGACCGCTTCGCCCGCGCCTCGTTCTACATCAATGCCATTCCCAAGGTCGAAGACCCGGTGATGGCGTTGGCCAGCGTGTTCAGCGTGATCCGCAATGCATCGGTGCCGTATGGCATCACCACGCCAGGCGAGCCGAACATTTCTTCCACGCGCTGGCGCACCGTAGCCGACCACAAGCGGCGGTTGTACTTCTTCGAGTCGGCGTTGACCCCGAACACCTTCTGGGTTGATCTGAACAAGGTCGACTTCGGCGGCCAGGTCCTCAAGCTGGACCTCGGCAAGGACCAGCGCAACACCTTTGCCGGCGATGCGCTGGGCCAGTTCGTACCCAGCGCACCGTTCACCTTCCTCGGCGTCGACGGTTAGTTCGACGCCTGGCTGGAAGCCGGATAGACCGCCTGGATCGTGCAGCCGCCGTGGGTGTACTGCGGCAGCGGCGCCAGTGCATCGTTGCGCAGGTCACCCTTCTCGAATCCGGCGGTAAGGATGCGATCGCCCGGATTGCCACAGATCAGGCCGTTCTGCATGCCGGAGTGGAAGCTCAGCTGTGGCGCACGGTCGAGCTGGCGGCAGTGGCTGCCAAGCTCCACGCGATAGTAGCGGTGACCACCATTGCGATGCGGATTGGTCTCCACCAGCATGCCCTGCGGGTCGGACGACCACGCGCGCACGTTGCGCGTGGCAAAGCAGTACGACGGCGAACCACCGAAACTGCGGCGGATGTCCCTGCGCTCGCGGATGGTCAGGGCGGGCAGGGTGGCCATGCGCAGGCGGTCGCTGTCGCGGGCCACGTTGGCGTAGTCGCGATCCTGCACGGGGGTCACCGCGCTGATCGCGCAGGCGCGGCCATCGACCACCACACGCTCGCTGGGGCGACCGCAGGCCCAGCCAGCGGGCGCCTCAAGTTTCAGCGTGGTGGCACCGCGGACGCCGGGGCACTCCTCGCTGAAGTCGATCCGATAAGCCTGGCCCGAGGCGGCTCGCAGGGCGATTGAACGCGGTGACGCCTGCTCCACTTCCTGGACGCCGACCGCGTCCATGCAGTGCGGCGCCGGTGGGGTACGTTCCTGCGCGGAGGCCGAGGCGGTGAGCGCCAGGCCGAGGCTGGTGGCAAGCACCAGGGACAGCTGCTGATGGGTCATGACCTGCACTCCCTGCGTTGGATGACGGACCGACTATAGCAGCGGTTTGCACGGCCGTTGTTACACGCGCACACTGCCCGGATGGGCGCCATCTTCCATCTGCGGCACTACGGGCAGGCCACCGGCCTGGACCGCCATGACTACGCGCAGTGGGTTCTGCCGCTGCAGGGCGAGCTGCAGTTCGAGATGGAAGGGCGCGGCGGTCGGCTGGACCTGCTGCAGGGGGTATTTGTTGCTGCCGGCGAAGCGCATGACCAGATGGCGGACGGCCCCAATGGTTTCGTGATCGTTGATTGTCCTCCAGGCGTGCTTGATGACGGCACGCAGGAGCATCTGTGCCGGCAGCGCTGGCTGCATCTGCCACTGGCGTTGCGCCGGTGCCTGGCCGACGTGCAGACAGGGCAGCCGATGCCGGCGCTGCTGCCGCAGCTGCTGCAGGTGTTTGCACCGGCGGGCAGTGGCGCGCGCATGCAGGGCCTGTGTGCGGCGGTACAGGCCGACCCCGGCCGGGCCTGGCCGGTTGCCCGGATGGCCGGATTTGTCGGTGTCAGCGAGAGCCGGTTGCACGCATTGTTCCAGCGCGAGTTCGGGCTGAGCCCGCAGGCCTGGCTCAGCGCGTGCCGGCTGCGCTGGGCCAAGCACCAGCTTCGCACCAGTACGGCGCCGATCAGCGATATCGCGCTGGCCGCAGGCTATTCCGAGCAGAGCGCACTGACCCGTGCGCTGCGCCGCGAGTGTGGCCAGACCCCGGCTGCGTGGCGCAGGAGCGCCGGCTGATCTATAGAGCCGAGCCCACGCTCGGCTGCCCTTATCTGCACAGCGGCCAATCGCAGCCGAGCATTGGCTCGGCTCTACAGAGATGACAAGGCAATAGCCTGGGTCAAGAGCCCCTACCGGCCAGCGCTTACACTGCGCGGCCTGGTCTCTCTCCCCCGAAGAACCCGAATGCGCAACAACCCTATGGCCCTGGGCATCGCCAATGGCGTTGCCGCTGGCGCACTGTGGGGCGTGGTTTTCCTCGCGCCCGCCGTGCTGCAGTCGTTCAACGCCCTGCAACTGTCGGCCGGTCGCTATCTGGTCTACGGCCTGATCGCCGTAGCCCTGCTGCTGCCGCGATGGAAGCGGCTGGCGCCGCGGCTGGGCCGCGCCGAATGGATCGGCCTGCTGTGGCTGAGCCTGGCAGGCAACCTGGTCTATTTCCTGCTGCTGGCCGTGGCGGTGCAGTGGGCTGGTGGCGCTGCAGCCTCCTTGATTGTTGGCCTGATCCCGGTGGTGGTCACCCTCGTTGGCGTGCGCGAGCAGGGGGCGGTGCCGCTGAGGCAGCTGCTGCCGGCGCTGGGCCTGTGCGTGCTCGGCGTGGGACTGGTTGGCTGGGAAGCGCTGATGTCCGAGCATCTGGCCACCCCGTGGCGGCAGCGCCTGATCGGCCTGCTGTGCGCGTTCGGCGCGCTGTTCTCGTGGGCGCTGTACTCGATCGGCAACAGCCGCTGGCTGGCGCGCAGGCCGGACCTGTCCAGCCATGACTGGTCGCTGCTGACCGGCGTCACTACCGGCGGCCTGGCCCTGCTGCTGGTGCCGATGGCCTTCATCGGTCACACCGGCAGCCATTCGGCGGCGCAGTGGAGTGGGTTCTGGGCGATCAGCGCCGGTGTGGCAGTGGTGGCCTCGATCCTCGGCAACGCATTCTGGAACCGCGCCAGCCGCCTGCTGCCGCTGACCCTGACTGGCCAGATGATCGTGTTCGAGACGCTGTTCGCACTGCTGTATGCCTTCGCCTGGCAACAGCGCTGGCCGACGCTGCTGGAAGCACTGGCGATCGTGATGCTGATGGCCGGCGTGATGCTGTGCGCGCATGCCCATCGCACGCCGCGGGCGATCGCCGAACATGCCGGCTGAATCCGGTCGACAAGCGTGCTGATGCGCGCTTGGTCTCAGTTGCAACCAAATGTACGCACGTTAGCCGATGATCGCGGGAGTGGTCTTTTGCGGTGCAACACTTGACAGCAGGCCCATGCGCAGTGTTTTCTGTGCGCCATGGTCCTTGATGCCGCCCACGCCAGCCTGATCGCCCCCGCCACTGCGGGCCGTTCGACTGCGCCGGTCGCCACCACCACCATTACCACCACCACCGTCACCACTGCCCTGGTGCGGCCCGTCGTCTTCGTGTAACTCCCGAAAACCACGGCCCCGCACCATCCAGGTGGCGGGGAAACTCGACACCTGCATGCGACGGGGCCTCCTGCCGAGGTCTGCATGTCTTCCCACGCCCCCGCCCATCCCGTTTCCCCGGCCGATCTGGCTGCGCCGTCCACTGTCGTGCACAAGTTCGGCGGCACCTCGGTGGCCGATGCCGAACGCTATCGCCATGTTGCCGGCCTGCTGCTGGCCCGCCCCGAACCGCTGCAGGTCACTGTCGTCTCGGCGATGAAGGGCGTCACTGACGCGCTGATTGATCTGGCGCAGCTGGCGGCCAAGGGCGACGAAGGTTGGCGCGAGGCGTGGCATGCCCTGCGCGCGCGCCATCGCGGCGCCGCCGTGGCGCTGCTGGGCGAGCAGGTCGGCGAGACGGTCGAATGGATCGACGCCCGCTTCGATCAGCTGGCCGAAGTGCTGGCGGCGCTGGCGGTGATCGGCGAGCTGCCGCGCGAAGTGCTCGACCGTGTGCAGGGCCTGGGCGAAGTGTTTTCCGCACAGCTGCTCGGCAGCCACCTGCGTGCCCTGGGCGAAGACTGTGCGGTACTCGATGCACGTGACGTGCTGGTGGTCGGGCATGGCGAACTGGGTGTGGATGTCGACTGGGAGTCCAGCGCGGACCGCCTGGCCAAGTGGCGCCTGCGGCATCCGCAGATGCGCCTGGTCGCCACCGGTTTCGTTGCCCGTGACCGCCATGACCGCATCACCACGCTAGGCCGCAACGGCAGCGACTATTCCGGCGCGATCTTCGCCGCGTTGTTCAACGCCGATGAACTGCACATCTGGACCGACGTCGACGGCGTGCTGTCGGCCGACCCGCGGCTGGTGCCTGAAGCCGTGCAGCTGGAATCGCTGAGCTACGACGAAGCCTGCGAACTGGCCTACTTCGGTGCCAAGGTGGTGCATCCGCAGACGATGTCGCCGGCGATCCGCCTGGGCCTGCCGATCTTCATCCGCAACACGTTCCAGCCGGCACATCCGGGTACGCGCATCAGTGCCGAGCGCTCGCCGCGCGGGCCAGTGAAGGGACTGACCCTGAGCCCCGGGCTGGCCCTGCTGAACCTGGAAGGCACCGGCCTGATCGGTGTACCCGGTACGGCCGAGCGCGTGTTCGCGGCGCTGCGCCAGGCGCAGGTGTCGGTGGTGATGATCTCGCAGGGTTCATCAGAGCATTCGATCTGCTGCGTGGTTCGCGCCGCCGAAGCGGCGCGTGGCCGTGAGGCACTGCTGCATGCGTTCGCGCATGAACTGTCGGTAGGGCAGGTGCAGCGCGTGCAGGTCAGCGAGGGCGTCAGCGTGCTGGCGGCAGTGGGCGACGGCATGGCCGGCCAGCCCGGTGTGGCGGCGCGCCTGTTCGAGGCGCTGGGACGCGCGCAGGTGAACATCCTGGCGATCGCGCAGGGCTCGTCGGAGCGCAATATTTCTGTGGCGGTGGACAGTGCCGATGCCACCCGCGCATTGCGGGCCGCACATGCGGGCTTCTGGCTGTCGCCGCAGACGTTCGCGGTCGGTGTGATCGGGCCGGGCAACGTCGGCGCGGCACTGCTGGACCAGCTGCTGGCGGCCCGCCCGCAGCTGCTGGCCAAGGCCAATGTGGATCTTCGCCTGCGCGCGCTGGCCTCGCGTTCGCGCATGCGGCTGGAAGTGGATGGCCTGCACGCCGATTGGCGGGAGGCATTGCAGGACGCGGGCGAGCCCAGCGAACTGGATCGCTTCACCGAACACCTGCTGGCCGCGCACCTGCCGCATGCGGTGGTGATCGACTGCAGTGGCAGCGCCGAGGTGGCCGAGCGCTACGAGGGCTGGCTGGCAGCCGGCATCCACGTGGTGACCCCGAACAAGCAAGCCGGTGCTGGCCCACTGCCGCGCTACCAGCGCATCCGCGCTGCTGCGGCGGCCAGTGGTGCGCGCTTCCGCTACGAAGCCACGGTGGGCGCGGGCCTGCCGGTGATCACCACGCTGCGTGATCTGGTCGATACGGGCGACGAGGTGCTGGCGATCGAAGGCATCTTCTCCGGCACGCTGGCCTGGCTGTTCAACCGCTTCGATGGCAGCCAGCCGTTCTCGCAGCTGGTCGCGCAGGCGCGGTCGATGGGCTACACCGAGCCGGACCCGCGTGACGATCTTTCGGGCGTGGACGTGGCGCGCAAGCTGGTGATCCTCGCCCGCGAGGCCGGCCACGCGCTCAGCCTGGAACAGGTACAGGTGGAAAGCCTGGTGCCGGCGCTGCTGCGCGACGGCAGCGTGGATGACTTCATGGCGCGGCTGGGCGAGTCCGATGCCAGCCTGTTGCAGCGGTTGCAGGACGCGCGGGCGCGTGGCGCGGTGCTGCGCTACGTGGCACAGCTGGGCGCTGACGGTGCCTCGGTGGGCCTGCAGGAACTGCCCGCCGACCACGCCTTCGCCAACCTTCGGTTGACCGACAACGTGGTGCAGTTCCGTACCCGTCGCTACTGCGACAACCCGTTGGTGGTGCAGGGGCCGGGTGCGGGTCCGGAGGTGACGGCAGCGGGTGTGTTCGCGGACCTGCTGCGGGTCGCCGCCGGTGAAGGAGCGCGGCTGTGATCGCACGTGCGTTCGCGCCTGCCTCGGTGGCCAACGTGGCAGTGGGCTTCGACATTCTCGGCCATGCCATTGCCGGTATCGGCGATACCGTGAGCGTGCGCCGCATCGACGAGCCTGCGGTGCGCATCGATGCGATCCGTGGCAGTGCTGTCGCGCTGCCACTGGACGCAGCCGGCAACACCGCCGGGGCTGCGCTGATGTCGCTGCGCGAAGGCCTGGGCCTGGATTTCGGTTTCGCAGTCGAGATCGACAAGGGCATCCCGTTCGGTTCCGGCATGGGCGGTTCGGCCGCGTCGAGTGTCGCGGCGCTGGTCGCCGCCAATGCACTGCTGGATGCGCCGCTGACGCGCGAGGCGCTGTATCCATTTGCGCTGGATGGCGAGGCGGTGGCCAGTGGTGGCCGTCACGGTGACAACGTGGGGCCATTGCTGCTGGGCGGGCTTGCACTGTGCACGGCCGACCGCCTGCTGCCGATTCCGGTACCGGCTACCTGGCACAGCCTGCTGGTGCATCCGCACGCGGTCCTGGAAACACGCCGCGCACGCCAGGCGCTGCAGGGCAGCTATGCGCTGGGTGAATTCGTGGCACAGAGTGCGAACCTTGCGCTGGTACTCAGTGGCTGCCATCGCAGCGACGCCGCGCTGGTCCGCGCAGGCCTGCGTGATGTGCTGGTGGAGCCTCGCCGCGCCGGCCTGATTGCGGGCTTCGAGGCCGCACGCGATGCGGCGCTGTCTGCGCATGCAATGGGTGCGGGCATCTCCGGTGCCGGACCCAGCGTGTTCGCCTGGTTCGAGGACGCCGACCAGGCCCGCGCCGCTGCCGCACCGGTGCAGGCCGCATTTGCCGCCGCCGGTTTCGACAGCGATGCCTGGGTGTCGCCGCTGGATGCACCGGGAGCCCGCTTGTGCTGAATCCTTCCCCTTTACTGGATACCGAACCCATGCAATTTGTTTCGACCCGGGGTCAGTCCCCGGCCGTTGGCCTCAGTGCGGCGATCGCTGCAGGATTGGCGCCCGATGGAGGGCTGTATGTTCCGCAGGTGCTGCCGGCGCCACGTGAGCTGCGGGCCGGCGCAACGCTGGCCGATACCGCCGCCGATCTGCTGGCGCCGTTCTTTTCTGGCGACACGCTGGAGTCTGCGTTGCCATCGATCTGCCGCGAGGCGTTCGACTTTCAGGTGCCGCTGCGTCCACTGGGCGGCGGTGACCATGTGCTGGAGCTGTTCCATGGGCCGACGGCGGCGTTCAAGGACATTGGTGCGCGTTTCCTGGCCGGTACGCTGTCGCGGCTGCAGGCCGGCAAGGACCGTGATCTGACCATCGTCGTCGCCACGTCTGGCGATACCGGCGCCGCCGTTGCCGCGGCCTTCCATCGCCAGCCCGGCGTACGCGTGGTGGTGCTGTATCCGGATGGCCGCGTGTCACCGCGCCAGGCGCACCAGCTCGGCTGCTTCGGTGACAACGTCCAGGCCCTGCGCGTGGCCGGTGCCTTCGACGACTGCCAGGCGATGGTCAAGCAGGCGCTGGCTGACCGCGAACTGCAGGCACAGGTGCCGCTGAGCTCGGCCAACAGCATCAGCCTGGGCCGCCTGCTGCCGCAAATGAGCTACTACGCGCATGCGGCACTGACCCATCATGCTGAAACCCGTCGCCGGCTCAACCTGGTGGTGCCGACCGGCAACCTTGGCAACGCAATGGCTGCGGTGCTGGCGCGTGCGCTGGGTGTGCCGATCGGACAGATCGTGCTGGCCACCAATGCCAATGTGGTACTGCCAGCGTACTTCAGCGGCGGCGACTACCAGCCGCAGGCCAGTGTGGCCACCGTGGCCAATGCAATGGACGTAGGGGCGCCAAGCAACTTCGAACGCCTGCGCTGGCTTTACCACGGAGATGATGCCGAACTGCGCGCTGCGTTCCGTGCGTTCGCGGTGGACGACGTGAACATCCGCGCGACGATTGCGGCGGCGCACGCCAGCAACGGCGAACTGTTCTGCCCGCATACGGCCACAGCGGTGAAGGTGCTGCAGGACCTGCGGGCGCGTGGTGCCAAGGGTGACTGGGCGGTGGTGGCTACCGCCCATCCGGCCAAGTTCGAGGCTGTGGTCGAACCGTTGATCGGCGAACCCGTGGCCGTGCCGCCTGCATTGGATGCGTTGTTGCAGCGGCCGGCGCACGCCGAACCGTTGGCCGCCGATTACGCGGCGTTGCGTGAGGTGTTGGCTCCCATGTAGAGCCGAGCCATGCTCGGCTGCTGTTCGCGCACGGCGCGATGAGTCGAGCATGGCTCGACTCTACAATGCCCTTCGCGCAAAACGGGTAGTGCCGGCCGCTGGCCGGCAACCCAGCCAACCGCGATGCGGTCAGATCAACCCTTCACCGGCCAGCGTGCGCAGCCCGTCCTCGTCGAGGATCTCCACCACGTTCAGGTGGGGCAGGGCAATCAGCCCCTGCTGGCGCAGCTTGGTGAAGGTGCGGCTGACCGTTTCCATGGTCAGGCCCAGGTGGTCGGCGATATCGCCACGCCCCATCGGCAGCGATACGCGCAGGCCGTCACCACCGAGCCTGGCCTCGCGCGCGGCCAGGCGCAGCAGGAAATCAGCCAGCTTCTCTGCCGGCTGCAGGCGTGCCAGCGCCAGTGCAGCGTCCTGCGCGGCATCCAGTTCCTGGCAGGCACGCTGCAGCAGCTTGCGCTCCAGGTGCGGGAAGCGGCTGCGCAGCGCCTTCATCTGCGGCAACGCGACGCGGCATACGCGGCTGTCGGCGATGGCTTCGATGTCGTAGCGGTGATGGTCGCTGCCACTCAGTCCGAGGTAGTCGCCGGGAAGCACGAAACCGTTGATCTGGCGGCGGCCGTCGGCCAGGGTGCGTACCAGTCGCAGTGCGCCAGCGGTCAATGTATAGACATGGTCGCGCTCTTCGCCGGTGCGGGCCAGGGTACTGCCCATGCCGACCTGCTGGGAAACGGTGACCTGTTCCAGTGCCTGCACTTCATCGGGCGACAGCGCCGAGCACACCGCAAGGTGGCGAACCGAGCAGTGCAGGCAGTCCAGCGTGTTGCAGGACGGCGAGGCGGGATCGTTGGTGGCGGGCGGAGCGCCGGAAGGCCGTGACATGTTGCGGGGGCGTATCGCGGGCGGGGAGGGCCTTATGATACTTCAAGCGGCCGTTCGACCCTGCCCGAGGCGGGGGCGCTAGAATGTCGCCCCCTCCCACGTCCCGTTCCAGCAGGAGTTCCGCCCGTGATCAAGCCCCGTACCCCGCCCGGCACCCTTGAACTGCTGCCGCGCGAGCAGATTGCATTCCAGCGCATGCTGGACGTGATCCGCCGCAACTACGAGCGCTTCGGGTTCCTGCCGGTGGAGACGCCGGTGTTCGAACTGTCCGACGTGCTGCTGACCAAGTCCGGCGGCGAGACCGAGCGCCAGGTGTACTTCGTGCAGTCCACCGGTGCGCTGGCCAATGCGGCCGAATCGGGCGACCGTTCGCTGCCGGAAATGGCGCTGCGCTTCGACCTGACCGTGCCGCTGGCACGCTACGTGGCCGAGCACGAACACGAACTCACCTTCCCGTTCCGTCGCTACCAGATGCAGCGCGTGTACCGCGGCGAGCGCGCCCAGCGCGGCCGTTTCCGTGAGTTCTACCAGTGCGACATCGACGTGATCGGCAAGGACAGCCTGAGCGTTCGCTATGATGCCGAAGTGCTGGCGGTCATCCACGCCGTGTTCTCGGAACTGCGCATCGGTGACTTCAACATCCAGCTGAACAACCGCAAGCTGATGCGCGGCTTCTTCGAAAGCCTGGGCGTGGCCGAAGGCGAGCGCCAGCTGGCGGTGCTGCGTGAAGTGGACAAGCTGGACAAGCGCGGCGCCGATTACGTGCGCGAGACGTTGGTGGGCGAGGGCTTCAACATCCCGGGCGAGCAGGTCGAGAAGATCCTGGCATTCGTGGCCGTGCGTTCGCAGGGGCATGCCGATGCACTGGCGCAGCTGGCCACGCTTGAAGCCAACGCCGGTTCTTCGGAGATCCTGCGCACTGGCGTGGCCGAACTGCGCGAGGTGCTGCAGCTTGTGCAGGCGCTGGGCGTGCCGGAAACCGCATACTGCCTGAACTTCTCCATTGCGCGCGGCCTGGACTACTACACCGGCACCGTCTACGAGACCACGCTGACCGACCACCCGCAGATCGGCTCGATCTGCTCGGGCGGCCGCTATGAGGACCTGGCCAGCCACTACAGCAAGTCGAAGCTGCCGGGCGTGGGCATTTCCATCGGCCTGTCGCGCCTGTTCTGGCAGCTGCGCGAGGCTGGCCTGATCGATGGCATCGAGGCCAGCAGCGTGCAGGCGCTGGTGGCGCTGATGGACGAGCAGGGCATGCCGCAGTCGCTGGACATCGCGCGTCGCCTGCGCGCCGGTGGCATCAACACCGAAGTGCAGATGGAGCCGAAGAAGATCGGCAAGCAGTTCCAGTACGCCGCCAAGGCGGGCATCCGCTTCGTGGTGTTGGCCGGTGAGGACGAGCTGGCGCGCGGGGTGGTGGCGGTGAAGGACCTGGTGCGCGAGCAGCAGTTCGAAGTCTCCCGCGACGAGCTGGCCAGCACTTTGCAGGTGGAGCTGGAGCAGTCGAAGGTGATGTAACGGCCATTGGCAGCATGCAGCGCTTCAACGAAACGCCCACCGACCGGTGGGCGTTGTCGTTTCCGGGCCCCGGCCGTGCCGACAGCTCGCGGCCAACTGTCGAAGGCGGGGGCGGTCCGAACCCCGCTTTGCCGCTGCTCCGGCCTGTGCGGGCGCAGGGCAGCAGCCCTGCCGCCCCCTCACCCCCCTATTTGACGCGTCGCGCAATAATGCGCTAATGTACTAACGCGCTATTACATTGATGCATGGAAACGACCCCGTGAAAGCCCGTCCCGACATTGCCGCCAAAGACCCCGGGGCCGACCTGGAAGCCCTGGCCCGGGCCTTCGCCGCCCTGCGCGAGCCGGAACAGGTCGAGGCCTTCCTGCGCGATCTGTGCACCCCCGCTGAGCTGGAAGCCATGGCCGACCGCTGGAAAGTGGTGCCGCTGCTGCAGCAGGGCGTGCCGTACCGCGAGATCCACGAGCGCACTGGCGTCAGCGTGACCACCACCGGACGGGTGGCGCGCACGCTCGAGCATGGCCATCGAGGCTATGCCGCTGCCATCGACCGCCTTGCTTCGCGCTGATCCGCGCCCCGTTCCGAACTTCGAGACCTCCCCATGAGTGCAACCCAGGCAGCGCCGGCACGCGACCGGCTGCGTATCGCCATCCAGAAGAGTGGCCGGCTGGCCGAGCCCGCCCGCAACCTGCTCAGTGCCTGTGGCCTGAGCTGGCGCGAGAGCCGCGACAAGCTGTTCTGCTACGGCGAATCGCTGCCGGTGGACCTGCTACTGGTGCGCGACGACGACATCCCGGGCCTGATCGCCGACGGCGTCTGCGACCTCGGTATCGTCGGCCGCAACGAGCTGGACGAGCAGGCTGCGGCACGTCGCCAGAGCGGCCTGCCGGATGCCTACCAGGCACTGCGCGGGCTGGGCTTTGGCCAGTGCCGGCTGATGCTGGCGGTACCCGAGGAGTGGCAGTGGCAGGGACCGGCGCAGCTGGCCGGTACCTGCATCGCCACCAGCTACCCGGCCATCCTCAAGCAGTGGCTGGCCGAGCAGAACGTGGATGCAGAGGTGGTCGAGCTGTCCGGTTCGGTGGAGATCGCGCCACGCCTCGGTACCGCCGACCTGATCTGCGACCTGGTCTCCAGCGGCGCCACGCTGCGCGCCAACCAGTTGACCCCGGTGCACAACCTGCTCGACAGCGAGGCGGTGCTGGCCGGTGCGGTGCGCGTGCCGGATGATGCGCGTGCATCGCTGCGCGCGATGCTGCTGCGCCGTCTCGACGGCGTGGTGCAGCGCCAGGACCGCAAGCTGCTGATGTTCCGCGCCAGCGAGGATCGCGTCGACGCGCTGGCGCAGCTGCTGGCCGATGCCGAGCCGCTGGTGCGGCTGCCGGCCGATGGCGGCGCACTGCGCCTGCAGACCATGTGCCCGGGCCCGCTGAGCTGGCAGCGCATGGAAGAACTCGAGCGCGCCGGCGCGCAGGGCCTGATGGTGTTGAGCGTGGAGCGGTCGCTGGCATGAACCGTCTGACCTGGTCCCGACTTGATGAAACCGCGCGCCGCGCCGCGCTGACCCGCCCGGTGCAGACCGTGGCGCAGCAGACCCGCGACGCGGTGGCTGCGTTGATCGCGCAGGTGCGTGCGCAGGGCGACGACGCGCTGCGTGCGATCACCGCGCGTTTCGATGGTGTCGAGCTCTCGTCCTTTGAGGTGAGCGAAGCCGAATTCGCCGCTGCCGAAGCCGCCGTGCCCGCCGAACTGCGCCAGGCCATGGTGGACGCCGCCGAGCGCATCGCCCGCTTCCACGCCGCCGGCATGGGCAAGGGATACGCGGTGGAGACCGCGCCGGGGGTGGTCTGCGAACGCATGCTGCGTCCGATCGGACGGGTAGGGCTGTACGTACCGGCAGGCAGTGCGCCGTTGCCGTCCACCGCGTTGATGCTGGGCGTGCCGGCGCAACTAGCTGGTTGCCCGCAGGTGGTGCTGTGCACGCCGCCGCGCGCCGACAGCACGGCTGATCCGGCGGTGCTGGTGGCCGCTCGGCTGACCGGCGTGCGGCGCGTGTTCAAGCTGGGCGGCGCGCAGGCGATCGCCGCGATGGCCTATGGCACCGCCAGCGTTCCGGCCTGCGACAAGCTGTTCGGGCCCGGCAACAGCTTCGTGACCGAAGCCAAGCAGCAGGTCGCGCAGGATGGCGCCGCCGCCATCGACATGCCGGCCGGTCCCTCCGAAGTGCTGGTGATTGCCGATGCTGGTGCCAATCCGGCGTTCGTCGCCGCCGACCTGCTGTCGCAGGCCGAGCACGGCCCGGATTCACAGGTGCTGCTGCTGACCGACGATGCCGCGATGCTGGCCGCGGTCGAAGTCGAGGTGGAGCGCCAGGTGGTCTTGTTGCCGCGCCAGCAGATCGCGCGCCAGGCCTTGTCGGCCTCGCGGTTGATCCAGGTCGATTCGCTGGACGAAGCCTTCGCGATCAGCAACCGCTATGCGCCGGAGCACCTGATCCTGGCACTGCGTGATCCGCGCGCGTGGCTGGACAAGGTGCAGGCGGCCGGCTCGGTGTTCCTGGGGGATTACACGCCCGAAGCACTGGGCGACTACTGCAGTGGCACCAATCACGTGCTGCCGACCGCCGGTGCGGCGCGTGCCTACAGTGGCGTCAGCGTCGCCAGCTTCCAGAACCTGATCAGCGTGCAGAGCGCCAGTGCCGCCGGCCTGGCCGCGATCGGCGGCTGCGCGCGCATCATCGCCAGCGCCGAAGGCCTGGATGCGCATGAGCGTGCGGTCGCAGTGCGCATGGAGGTGGCAGCATGAGCACGGCGATCGATGACGTGCTGGCCCTTGTGCGCCCCGATCTGCAGGCCTTCGCTGGCTACAGTTCGGCGCGCAGCGCGGCGGTGCAGGGCGAGGTCTGGTTGAACGCCAACGAGTCGGCATGGGCCAATCCGGCAGACGCCGCCGGCAGCAGCCGTCGCTATCCCGAACCGCAGCCGTTGGCATTGCGTGAGGGACTGGCGGCGCTGTACGGCGTGACGCCACAGCAGCTGCTGATCGGTCGCGGCAGCGACGAAGCCATTGATCTGCTGGTGCGCGCGCTGTGCGTGCCGGGCCGCGATGGCGTGCTGGTCACGCCGCCGGTGTTCGGCATGTACGCCGTCTGCGCACGCCTGCAGGGCGCCGCATTGATTGAAGTGCCGCTGGTGGACAGCGAGGATGGCCTGCGCGCCGACCTGGATGCGGTGATCGACACCGCCAGGGCACGCAATGCCAGGCTGGTGTTCCTGTGCGCACCGTCGAACCCCGCCGGCAGTGATATCGCCCTGGTCGAGGTCGAACGGGTGGCGGTTGCGTTGCGCGGACAGGCATTGGTCGTGGTGGACGAGGCGTATGTGGAATACGCGCAGCGCCCGTCGGCGACCACGTTGTTGGCCGCGCACGCCAACGTGGCGGTGCTGCGCACGCTGTCGAAGGCCCATGCACTCGCCGCCGCACGCATTGGCAGCCTGATCGCCGCCCCCGAGCTGATTGCCGTGCTGCGCCGCTGCCAGGCGCCGTACCCGGTGCCGACCCCGTGCGCCGAGCTGGCCGTGCAGGCACTGCAACCCGAAGCGCTGGCACGCACCGCCGAACGCGTGGCCACGGTCATCGCCGAACGCGAGCGCCTGCGAACGGCACTGGCCAGCCTGCCCGGTGTACGCCGGGTGTACGCCTCGTCCGGCAACTACCTGCTGGTCCGCTTCGCCGATGCGCAGGCGGCGTTCGACACGTTGCTGAATGTCGGTGTGGTGGTGCGCGACCAGCGCGCCGCGCCGCAGCTGGACGATGCATTGCGCATCAGCATCGGCAGTCCCGCAGAGAATGACCGCGTGCTTGCGGCCCTGTCGGCGCGGAGGGCCGCAGCATGACCCCGATCCTGTTCATCGATCGCGACGGCACCCTCATCGAGGAGCCGGCCGACTTCCAGATCGATGCCTACGAGAAGCTGCGCTTCGTGCCGCAGGTGATCCCGGCGCTGCTGAAACTGCGGGATGCCGGCTACGAGTTCGTGATCGTCACCAACCAGGACGGCCTCGGCAGCGACAGCTACCCGCGCGCCAGCTTCGATGGCCCCAACGACCTGATGCTGCAGATCTTCGAGAGCCAGGGCATCACCTTCCGTGATGTGCTGATCGACTGCAGCTGGCCGCAGGACAATGCGCCGACCCGCAAGCCGGGCATCGGACTGATGACGGCTTATCTGCAGGACCGCAGCATCGACTGGGCGCGTTCGGGCATGGTCGGCGATCGCATCACCGACCTGCAGTTTGCCGACAACCTCAACATCCGCGGTTTCCAGTTGCGCACCGCGCAGTTCGGTGGTCAGTGGGACTGGCCGGGCATTGCCCACGCGCTGGCCGACGCACCGCGCACCGCCGTGGTCCAGCGCAATACGAAAGAAACGAAGATCCGCGTGGAACTGGACCTGGACCGTGCCGCTGATGCACGCATCTCCACCGGCCTGCCGTTCTTCGACCACATGCTGGAACAGATCGGCAAGCATGGCGGCTTCGCGCTGGACATACAGGCCGAGGGTGACCTGCACATCGACGAGCACCACACCATCGAGGACACCGGGCTGGCCCTGGGCCAGGCCCTGCGCGAAGCACTAGGCAACAAGCGCGGCATCGGTCGCTACGGTTTCACCCTGCCGATGGACGAGACGCTGGCCAGCGCCGCACTGGATTTCAGCGGCCGCCCGTACTTCGTGTTCGAAGGTGAGTTCAAGCGTGAGCGCGTGGGCGATATGCCGACCGAGCTGGTGCCGCATTTCTTCCGTTCGCTGTGCGATGCCAGCGGCCTGAACCTCAACCTGCAGGTGCGCGGCGACAACGATCACCACAAGGTCGAGGCCTGCTTCAAGGCGCTGGCGCGTGCGCTGCGTCCGGCGTTGGCCCGGCAGGGCACCGCGCTGCCTTCCACCAAGGGGGCGTTGTGAGCGACGTCGCGCTGATCGATGCCGGCGGTGCCAACCTGGGCTCGGTGCGCTATGCACTGGAGCGTCTGGGTGCGACGGTGCGGCTGGTGCGCGATGCGGACGGCCTGATCGGCGCGCAGCGGGTGATCCTGCCCGGTGTCGGCGCCGCCGGTCCCGGCATGCAGCGCCTGCACGCTCAGGGCCTGGTGGAACCGCTGCAGCAACTGGAGGTGCCGTTGATGGGTATCTGCCTGGGCATGCAGCTGCTGTTCGAGCGCTCCGAGGAAGCGGGTGTGGAGACACTGGGCCTGATTCCCGGCGTGGTGCGCAAGCTGGTGCCGGCCTGCGGCATCCGGGTGCCGCACATGGGCTGGAACCGCCTGCTGCCACTGCGCGAATCGCTGCTGCTGCGCGGTGTGCCGGAGCGCGCCAGCGCCTACTTCGTGCACAGCTATGCGGCACCACTCAATACCCACACTGTCGCTGCCTGCGACCACGGTGGCCTGTTCACCGCCGTGGTGGAGCAGGGGCGTTACTACGGCGCACAGTTCCACCCCGAGCGCTCCGGCGAGACCGGCTCGCTGATGCTGCGCAACTTCCTCGAGGGCACGGCTGCATGAGTTTCATCGTTTACCCCGCGCTGGATATCCGTGATGGCCGCGTGGTGCGGCTGCGCCAGGGCGACTACGCGCAGGAAACCTCGTATGGCGACGACGCCCTGCCGCGCGCGCAGGCCTTTGCTGCGCAGGGCGCGCAGTGGATGCATCTGGTCGACCTGGACGCTGCGCGTGCCGGTGGCTACACCCTTGCGCCGCTGCTCGCGTCGATCCGTGCGCAGACGCCGCTGCAGGTGCAGACCGGCGGTGGCGTGCGCGGTCGGGACGACGTGGCGCGCATCCTTAATGCTG
The DNA here is from genome assembly GCF_000382065.1 of Stenotrophomonas hibiscicola ATCC 19867. GTDB lineage: Bacteria > Pseudomonadota > Gammaproteobacteria > Xanthomonadales > Xanthomonadaceae > Stenotrophomonas > Stenotrophomonas hibiscicola. Next base: position 298,216 of record NZ_KB907502.1, read on the forward strand.
GCGCCTGCCGCGTGGTGGTCGGTTCGCTGGCGGTGCGCCGCCCCGATGAAGTGGTCGGCTGGCTGGAGGAATTCGGCGCCGAGCGCATCACGATTGCGCTGGACGCGCGCCAGGACGCACAGGGGCAGTGGCAGCTGCCTGTGCACGGCTGGACCGAGAACGCCGGGGTGACCCTGGATGACCTTGCCCAGCGCTACGCGAGCGCTGGCATGCGCCACCTCTTGTGCACCGACATCGCCCGCGACGGCATGCTGGCCGGGCCCAACATCAGTCTCTACCAGCACCTGTCGGCGCTGCTGCCGGGCGTGGCGGTGCAGGCGTCCGGCGGCATCCGTGACGTGGCCGACGTTGCCGAAGCGCGAAGTGCGGGTTGCGGCGGTGCGATCCTCGGCAAGGCGCTGCTGGAACAGCGCATGGACCTGGCGGAGGCGCTCGCATGTTGAGCCGCCGCATCATTCCCTGCCTTGACGTGCGCGATGGCCGGGTGGTCAAGGGTGTGCGCTTCCGCGACCACGTCGACATGGGCGACATCGCCGAGTTGGCGCAGCGCTATCGCGACCAGGGCGCCGACGAGCTGGTGTTCTATGACATCGGCGCCAGCCCCGAGGCGCGTTCGGTCGACGTTACCTGGATCGAGCGCATCGCGCGGCTGATCGACATTCCGTTCTGCGTGGCCGGTGGCATCGACAGTGTGGAAACCGCGCGTCGCGTGTTGTTCGCCGGTGCCGACAAGGTGTCGATCAATTCGCCGGCGCTGGGCCGGCCGGAGCTGATCACCGAGCTGGCGGACGAGTTCGGCGTGCAGTGCGTGGTGGTGGGGGTCGATTCGGTGCGCGAGGCCGACGGGCAATGGCGGGTGCGTCGTTTCAGCGGCGATCCGGACAAGACCCAGGCGGTGCCGCTGCGCACCCTGGACTGGATTGTCGAGGCGCAACGGCGGGGCGCCGGTGAGATCGTGCTGAACTGCATGGACAGCGATGGCGTGCGCCGTGGCTACGATGTCGTGCAACTGCAACAGGCGCGGGCACTGTGCCAGGTACCGTTGATCGCCTCTGGCGGTGCCGGCGCGATGGAGCACTTTGCCGAAGCCTTCGACCAGGCCGACGTCGACGGCGCGCTGGCGGCCAGTGTGTTCCACAGCGGTGCCATCGCCATTCCGGAATTGAAGCGCTACCTGCGCGGACAGCAGATCGAGGTGCGGGATGTCTATTGAAGTCAGGCCGTCGTTGGGCGCATTGCAGGCGCTGGACTGGAGCAAGGGCGACGGCCTGCTGCCGGCCGTGGTTCAGGATGCCGACACCCTGCAGGTGCTGATGCTGGGCTATGTCAGCGCCGAATCGCTGGCGGCCACGCTGGCCATCGGCCACATGACCTTCTTCAGCCGCAGCAAGCAGCGGTTGTGGACCAAGGGCGAGCAGTCCGGCAACGTGCTGGTGGTGCAGTCGATCAGCGTCGACTGCGATGCCGATACTTTGCTGGTGATGGCACGGCCGGCGGGGCCAACCTGCCACACCGGTGCAGAGAGCTGCTTTGACCAGGCGCCGAAGGATTTCCTGGGCGGGCTGGGCCAGCTCGTGGCGATGCGTGAGGCGCAACGGCCGCCGGGCAGCTACACCACCAGCCTGTTCGAGGGCGGCATCCGCCGTATCGCGCAGAAGGTGGGCGAGGAGGGCGTGGAGACCGCATTGGCCGCCGTGGCGCAGGATGACGAGGCATTGCTGGGCGAGGCGTCGGACCTGCTGTACCACCTGCTGGTGCTGCTGCGCGCGCGCGGTCTGTCGCTGGATGATGCGCGCGCGGTGCTGGAAAAACGCCATCGTTGAAGTGCGGTAGTGCCGGCCGCTGGCCGGCAAGCCTTGGATGTCCGACGATCAGGAGGTTGCCGGCCAGCGGCCGGCACGACCCGCCGGCAATGCAGCCGAGCGTGGCTCGGCTCTACAATACCGCGTCTCATTCTGCCGGATGCCTCTCCCATGAAACTGCCTGCCGCCTGGCTGTGCTGCCTGTTGCTGACCTCGCCGGCCTGGGCTGCGGACACCGTGGTCAGCGGCAAGGTGTATCTGGAGCGTGACGGCAAGCCTGGCCGCGGTGCGACCGATCCGGGCCTGGCCGGGGTGCAGGTTTCCAACGGCGAGATCATCGTAAAGACTGCCGCTGACGGCAGCTACAGCCTGCCGGTGCGCGACGGCCAGACCGTGTTCGTGATCAAGCCTGATGCGTATTCCTTCCCGAAAGCGGCCGACGGCCTGCCTTCGTTCTGGCGGCACTATCGCCCGAACGGTTCGCCGGCGTTGAAGTACGGCGGCATCGCCGCGACCAGCGACGTCACCCGCAACTGGGATTTCGCCCTGCAGTCGGATCGCCATGACAGTCGGCGCGGCTTCCAGATGCTGGTGTTCACCGACTCCCAGACCGCGAGCCTGAAGGACATCGGCTACTACCAGCAGTCGATCGTGGCGCCGCTGGTCGGCCAGACCAAGGCGCGCATGGGCACCACCCTGGGTGACATCGTCAACGATGACTTGACTCTCTACCCGGCGATCAACAAGGTCACCACCGGACTTGGCGTGCCGTGGTTCCATGTGCCGGGCAACCACGACCTCGATTTCGATGCGGCCAGCGACGAACACTCGCTGGATAGCTGGCGCAACATCTACGGTCCGGACACCTACGCGGCGGAAGAGGGCGGCGCCAGTTTCGTGTTCCTGGACGACGTGGTGTACGACCCCAAGGCCAGGCCGAAGTACATCGGCGGCCTGCGCGAAGACCAGTTCGCCTTCCTCGCCAGCTACCTGAAGGGCCTGCACAAGGATCGCCTGCTGGTGCTGGGCATGCACATCCCGCTGTTCGACGCGGCGCCGGGGCGCGAGACCTTCCGCCATGCCGACCGCCAGCGCCTGTTCGACCTGCTCAAGGACTTCCGCAACGTGCTCGTGCTCAGCGGCCACAGCCACACCCAGCAGCACGTCTACCACGGCAAGGCCGACGGCTGGAACGGCGACAAACCGCTGCACGAATACAACGTGGGTGCCAACTGCGGTGCGTTCTGGTCGGGGGTGAAGGATGCCGCAGGCGTGCCGGACAGCACCATGAGTGATGGCACGCCGAAGGGCTACGCATTGCTCGACGTGGCCGGCAACGGCAGCTATCGCCTGCAGTACCGCGTGGCCGGCAAGCCGGCCAGCGAGCAGATCGGCCTGCATGCGCCGAAAGTGCTGCGCCAGGGGGCTTACCCGGCGTGGGGCATCTATGCCAACGTCTACATGGGTGAGGATGCCAGCGTGGTTGAGTACCGCGTTGATGGCGGCGCTTGGCAGCCGATGAAGCAGGTCAGCCAGCCCGACCCGCGCCTGATGGTGGAGAACGTGGCCGACGATCTGGCTGACAGCCTGCGTGGCTACGACCGCTCGCCGGAGGCCACCGCGTCGCCGCACCTGTGGCGTGGCGCGCTGCCGACCGACCTGGCCGTGGGCAGCCACAAGGTCGAGGTACGCTCCACCCAGCCCGATGGCGCGGTGTTCACCGCCACCACCCGCTACAGCCTGCAGACGGCCCAGCCCTGACACGCCGCAAGGCCTCTCCAGCGAAAGGACCCTGCATGGATATCCGCTTCATGGCCGGCACCACGCCGGTGACCCTGAGCCGCCACTGGTTCACCGGCGCGATGCTGCTGCAGAGCGCCACCGAGAAGGTCTGGGTGCAGCATCCGCTGCATCCGGGCACGCACTTCTCCTTCTCGCTGGTACAGTCGTGGCGGCGCCACATCGCCGGCCACGAAGTGCTGGTCGAGCGCACCCGGCCGCTGCTGTTTGCCGGCTTCCGCCCGCAGCGGCTGCGCGTGCTGGTGGATGGCGTGCAGGTGGCCGAACAGGAAGGCATGTAGGCCAACCTGAACCGCCGGCGCGCTAGGCAAAGCCGCCCCGATGCCTGAGAATCGAGGCGATTCAATCGATCCAAGCAGGCCAGGCCAGCGTGACCATCGCAGCAGCGTCCACGGTTTCCACCGACTCCGCCCGCGGCGGTCTTCCGCGCAGTCTCGTTGTCGCCGATGTCGGCGGCACTTTCGCCCGTTTGGCGCTGGCTGAAGCGCAACCCGGCCACGCACCACGGCTGGGCAACCACCGCACCTATGCCTGCGCCGAGCACCCCAGCCTGGCGGCGATCCTTGCTGATTTCACCGCTGGCCTCGGCCAGCCGGTGCATACCGCGGTGGTCGCCATCGCCGGCCTGCTCGATGGCGACGTGCTGATCAATTCCAATCTGCCGTGGACGGTCTCGCTGTCGACCACCCGCGCGCAGTCCGGGCTGCATGAGCTGCAGTTGATCAATGATTTCGAAGCGGTGGCGCTGGCCATCCCCTATCTGCAGCCGGATACGCTGGTGCCGCTGAACGGCGATGCTGACCCGGCGCAGGCGTTCCCGGCGCTGGTGCTGGGCGCCGGTACCGGCCTGGGCGCGGCACTGCGTTTCGCCGATGGCGAGCGCCCGGTGCTGGCCAGCGAGATCGGCCATGCCGCGCTCGGCGCCGGCAACGCGCTGGAACTGCAGGTGCTGGGCAAACTGCTGCAGCGCTGGGCGCACGTGGACAACGAGCGCGTGCTGTCCGGCAGTGGCCTGATGAACCTGTACCCGTGCCTGTGCGAGCTGCGCGGCGTCATCCCGGTGTGGACCAGTACCGAAGCACTGATCGGTGCCGCCCGCAGCGGTGCAGACGCGCTGGCGGTGGAGACGCTGCAGGTGTTCTGCGCCTGGTTGGGCAGCCTGGCCGGCGACGCAGCGATCGCCGTCGGTGCACGCTCGGTGTACCTGGCCGGGGGCATTTCCGCGCATGTGCAGGATTTCCTGGCCGATGGCCGCTTCCGTGAGCGCTTCCTCAACAAGGGCGTGCTGACCGAGGTGCTGCGCCAGGTACCGGTGTGGCGCGTGGAGCATGGCCAGCTGGGCGTGCTCGGTGCAGCGGTCTGGCACGCCGCACGACAGCCCACGCACGACTGATCGGCATGACCGGCATCGTGCCGGCCGTGCATTGCAGACTGGGAGGGGAAGATGGTGGATCGCAGGCAGTTCCTGCAGGCCGGTGCACTGGCTGCAGGCATGGCGGCTTTGCCGGGCGTGCAGGCGCGCACGCAGGGTGGGGCCAAGGTGGTTTCGACCTGGGACTTCGGCGTGCCGGCCAACCAGGCCGCATGGAAGGTGCTGTCGCAGGGCGGCAGCGCGCTGGATGCGGTGGAAGCGGGCGCACGCTGGGCCGAGAGCGAGCTGTGCAACCCCACCGTCGGCCATTGCGGCAACCCCGATCGCGACGGCGTGCTCAGCCTGGACGCGAGCATCATGGATGGCGATGGCCGTTGTGGCGCGGTGGCCGCGCTGGTGGACATCCTGCATCCGGTGTCGGTAGCCCGCAAAGTGATGGAAAACAGCCCGCATGTTTTGCTGGTGGGCGAGGGCGCGCAGCAGTTCGCGGTGCAGCAGGGTTTCGAGCGCAGGCACCTGCTGACGCCGCAGGCCGAAGCGGCCTGGCGCGAGTGGCTGAAGACCGAGAAATACCAGCCGCAGATCAATGCCGAGCGCCGTGGCATTCCTGGCAACAGCGACAACCACGACACCATCGGCATGCTGGCGCTGGATGCCCGCGGTAACCTGGCCGGCGCCTGCACCACCAGCGGCATGGCCTGGAAACTGCACGGCCGGGTCGGCGACAGCCCGATCATCGGTGCCGGCCTGTATGTCGACAACGAAGTGGGTGCGGCCACTGCTTCGGGCGTGGGCGAGGAGATGATCCGCAACGCCGCCTCGTTCCTGGTGGTCGAGCTGATGCGCCAGGGGCGCTCGCCGGCGCAGGCCTGCCGCGAAGCGATCGACCGTGTGGTGCGCAAGCGGCCGGAGGCGAGCAAGACCCTGCAGGTGTGCTTCCTGGCCATGAACAAGCAGGGCGAGGTCGGCGCCTACGCGCTGCATCGTGGCTTCGTCTATGCGGTGTGCGATGCGCAGCGCCAGGATGACCTGCGTGACTCGCCGTCGATCTACACGAGCTCCCAGGCGTGAGTACGCGGCGGACCCTGGAGATCGCCAGCAACTCGCTGGCCTCGGCGCTGGCCGCGCAGGCCGGCGGCGCCGACCGCATCGAGCTGTTCGACAACCTGGCTGAGGGCGGCACCACGCCGTCCTTCGCCAGCATCGCGATTGCCCGCGAACGCCTGTCGATTCCGCTGTTCGTGCTGGTGCGGCCACGCCCGGGCGACTTCCACTACGACGCGCTGGAAACCGAACTGATGCTGCGTGACATCGCGCAGTGCCGCGCGCTGGGCTGCGATGGCGTGGTGATCGGTGCGCTGGACGTGCAGGGCGGCATCGACCTGGCGCTGTGCCGGGAACTGGTGCAGGCCGCCGGGCCGTTGCAGGTGACCTTCCATCGCGCCTTCGATGCGGCCCGCGACCTGCCGGCAGCGCTGGAACAGGTGATCGGGCTGGGCTGCCAGCGCGTGCTGACCTCGGGCGGGCAGGTCAGCGCCGAGGCCGGTGCCGAAGTGCTGGCGGGCCTGGTGACCAAGGCGAAGGGACGCATCAGTGTGATGGCCGGCGCGGGGCTGGGCCCGGCCAATATCGCCGCCGTTGCGCGACGGACCGGCTGCACCGAACTGCACGCCTCAGCCAAGGGCCTGCGCCGGTCGGTGATGCAGTTCCAGAACCCGGCGCTGCGCGGGCTGGACCCGGACTGGAGCCAGACCGCCACCGCCACTGTTGCCGCGCTGCGGCAGGCGCTGGACGGCGCAAGGTAGCCCGCTTCTTCTGTAGAGCCGAGCCCACGCTCGGCTGCTCTTTGGGCCCCGGGGTCGGATCCCTTCGCAGAATGGCTCCGACCCCGGGCCTGCCCATCGTTGCGGCCGAAGAAGTGACGCTTACAGCACGTTCGAACGGCTGGGGCGGCAGGCCAAGTCGTTGAAATGGATACGCTGGTGCGCCGTCGCATGGCGGCGCAGTCGATGATTGCCGATAGTGGTTCATACCGTCGTTCGCCAACGAATTCCCGCATGTTTCGACTGTTCCTGCTGCTTGTCTGCGTGGTGCCAGCCATTGCCATCGGCGCACGTGAAGGGCATGCACCGGAGTGGGTGCGGGAGGTGACTGCCGACAAGGACCTGCAGGTTGACCCCGAAATGGTTGGTGTGAGGCTTGAGCCAACCGCGCGGGGCGCGTTCCTCGACACGCGCGTACATCGGATCGGGGAGAAGCGCTTTCGCGCGCTGTATCAGGTGTTCGATTCAAACGCTTCCAACCCGATGGGACGTTGTGGCGCTGGGCGCGAGATCCATCTGTTCGTCTACGAATTGACCCTGCCGAAGCCCATTGAGCGCGGCAGGGTGTTGATCAGCAGCTGCCTTGAAACCCTGTCTCTGGTGAGCCAGAACTCAGGGCGATCCAACAGTGAATCCGACTTTTCCTCGGTCATCTGGCAGGGGGACGGGTTCTCCATCGAGTGGTGGGGTATCGGACCCGGAGGCGATACGTCGAGCCACTACGCGCTCCGAAATGACCGCTTCGTCCCGACTCGATCGGGTGAGGGGAATCGCTGAGGGCGGACAAAACCGTTCCGCGCGCGGTTGTCGTGATCGTGTCACTACTTCGTGCGCCGTTCTCTCAGCGATGTGTCGCAACTATTTGATTGTTATGGATGTCGGTGGCCGCTAGCGGCATTCCGTCGGCTGTTGCTGCGCCGCCGCATGCCGGGCGTGGTTCAGCTGTGCTTTAGTTTGGATCGATCCACAGGGGAGGTGCCATATCGGTCGTGAACCGATCCAAGCGCCTGGATCCGTCGTAGTGCCGCGCCACCGTCCGCCCGTGCGTCCACATCTTCGAAGAGCAACCACCATGGCTCAGATCGTCCACAAGCGTCGCCACCTGCTGTCCCAGGCCCTGATCCTGGCCCTGCTTCCCCTGGCTGCCAATGCGCAGCAAGCCTCAAGCTCGTCTACCAAGGATCTCGACGCGGTCACCGTCACCGGCTCGCGCATCAAGCGCGCCAGTGTCGAAGGCCCGGCCCCGGTCAACGTGATCACCGCGCAGCAGATCCAGAAAGAGGGCTTCGTCAGCGTGTATGACGCGCTGAAGACGCTCACCGAAGCGACCGGCACCGTTGAAGCCGCCTCGCAATGGGGCTCGCACACGCCCAACGCCAGTGGCCTGAACCTGCGCGGGATGGGCCCGAACCGTTCTCTGCTGCTGGTCAACGGCCGCCGTGTGGCCGACTACCCGCTGCCCTACGGCGGCGAAACCAATTTCTCCAACTACGGCAACATTCCGGCCGCAGCAGTGGAGCGCATTGAAGTGCTGACCGGCGGCGCCTCGGCCATCTACGGTTCGGATGCGATCGCCGGCGTGGTCAACGTCATCCTCAAGACCAACTACGACGGCGACGAAGTGCGCGTGCGTGGGGGTACCTCCACAGAAGGTGGACGAGATACCTGGGACCTGTCCTGGGCCGGCGGCAAGACCGGCGACAACTGGAGCGTGACCTACGCGCTGCAGTACACCAAGCGCGATCCGCTGTTCGGACGCGACCGACCGCAGATGGACGACGCCGACGACGCACCGTATCCCTCCTGGAACATGGAGCAGCGCAAGGTCGGCTTCCGCCCCACCTCGGGCCTGGCATTGATCGACCCGACCAACGGCCAGCGCCTGGCACCGCCTGCAGGCACCTGCGAGAAGTTCGACGGCGAGTACTACACTGCCGATCGGCTGGTCTACAACTACGCTACCAACACCATCACCAACACCGGCCGCCTGTGCGGCATGAGCGCCGACTACGCCAACTGGCTGCTCACCGGCGGCGCCGAGAATGTTTCCGGCAACCTCTACGCCACCTTCGATTTCAGCAGCGACCTGCAGGCCTGGACCAACCTGGCGGTGTACCACTCCGAAGCGATCTGGGGCACCAATCCGCCCAGCGTCTCGCTGATCGACGACGACAACGGCTATTACTGGGATGCCAACCGCAACCGCCCGATCCTGGGCGTGCGCCAGTTCACTCCGAACGAAGTCGGTGGCCTGGATACCCTGCGCAACACCAACCGCGAGCTGTCCTGGGACTGGAGCGCAGGCCTGCGTGGCCGCCTTGCCGATCGCTTCGACTGGAGCGCCTCGGTGGGCCGTTCCTACTACCGCGTGGAGGAACGGCAGAACGTGGTGGACGAGCAGAAGTCGTACGACTACTTCCTCGGCCCGCGCCTGGGCACCACTCCCGATGGCGAGGCGATCTACGCGTTGAACGAATCGCGCTGGTGGAATCCGCTCACGCCGGACCAATACTGGCAGATGGGCACGGTGGCCAGGAACCGCGCGTCATCGTGGGTCAACCAAGCCTCGGCGGATATCACCGGCGAGCTGTTCCAGGGCTGGGCAGGCCCGATCTCGTTCGCAGCGGTAGCTGAAGTCGCGCAGCAGGGCTACCACCTCAGCCCGGACCCACGCGCCGGCATCGATTTCGACCTGCAGAACGTCGACCGCGGTGGTGGCGAGCGCACCCGGTATTCGGCGGGCGTCGAGTTCAAGATCCCGCTGCTGGAGAGCGTGACGGCCACCGCGGCCGCGCGCTACGACCGCTATGGCAACTACAAGGCCGATGACAGCGGTGAAGCGTTGGATATCGGCAGCCAGAAGGAAACCACCTGGAACGTCGGCCTGGAATGGCGCCCGGTCGAATCGCTGCTGGTGCGTGGCTCGTATGCCACCAGCTTCCACGCGCCGGACATGCACTACCTGCTGGGCCAGCCGAGCAGTTCCGAAGTGCAGACCTATGATCGCCTGCGCTGCATCCAGAGCGGTGCCTACCTGGTCAACAACTGTGGCGTGGGCAACACCGATGTCTGGTACACCTTCGACGTGAACCGCCGTGGCACGCCGCTGCTGCGCTCGGAAACCGGTGATTCGTGGACGGTCGGCTTCGTCTGGGACGTGATGCCCAACCTGTCGGTCAGCGCCGACTACTGGGCGATCAAGCTGGAAGACATGATCGTCGACGTCGGCGCCGACGAGGTGCTGGCCAGCGAGGCGGGCTGCCTGACCGGCAAGAACATCGATGGCACGCCATGGGCCAATCCGGCCGGTGGCGACTACTGCGCCGGCATCCTGGCGCGCGTGAACCGTGACAGCAACGGGCGCCTGGTGTCGATCGAGCGCGGCCCGTTCAACCTGGCCAGCCGCGAAGTGCGTGGCGTCGACCTGACCGCGCGCTACCGTCTGGAGACCGCGCAGTGGGGCAGCTTCCAGCTGGGTGTGAACTACACCAACCAGATCTCCACCAAGGAACAGCGCTACGCCAACGACCCGAACCCGGAACGCCGCGACCGCGACCTGCGCAGCAAGCTGCGCGCGAGCCTGGCCTGGCAGCGCGGCAACTGGAATGCCAATGTCTATGCCGACCGCGTGGGCTCGGTGCCGGGCGTGCGCTACCACTGGGGCACCGACCGCCTGGACAACCCCGGCGGCTGCCTGCCGTTCGCCGATGGCTACGTGCCCAGCGACAGCCCGTCGCTGAACTGCCTGGAGCCGGCAACGCGTCCGGATGGCTCGCCGAACCCGAACCCCAATGCCGGGCAGCAGACGGCGCGCTACTACGGTCGAGTGGGGCCGTTCATCACCTGGAACTTCAACGTGGGCTACCAGGTGACCGAACACGCGAAGGTAAACGTGTACGTCAACAACGCCTTCAACTCCGCCAGCTGGAACCACAAGGATCCGTACAAGCTGGACTATGACTTTGCCCCGACCCGGTTGCTGAGCGCGGTCGGCCGTGAGTTCGCATTGGAGTATGTGTTCACGTTCTGAAGAGACCGACCTCGCCGGTAGATTCACGCCATGCGTGGATGCGGAAACGGAACGCCAGGGGCGGCCCCCCCTTCAGGCATGCGGACAGGCTGGATTTGACCTTCCCACGATGGCAAGGTTTAGCCTGTCCGCATCCAGAAGGAACCCCGGGAATCCGATCATGAGCACGCCCCGCGCCGCTGCCGCCTCCGCAAGTCCTGCCACCATCAGCCTGCCCATCGAGGGCATGACCTGCGCCAGCTGTGTCGGCCGGGTCGAGGCGGCGCTGTCCAGGGTCGAAGGTGTGGGCAGTGTTTCGGTCAATCTGGCCACCGAGCGCGCGGATATCCGCCCGTCCGGCCCGGTCGATCGGGCCGCGCTGATCCAGGCGGTGGAGCGGGTGGGCTACGACGTACCTGCCGCCACCGTTGAACTGGCCGTGGAAGGCATGACGTGCGCCTCCTGCGTGGGCCGCGTGGAGCGCGCGCTGCTGGCGTTGCCAGGCGTGAGCCAGGCCAGCGTCAACCTGGCCACCGAGCGCGCCACGGTGCGTGGCGTGGCGGATGCTGCGACGCTGGTCGCCGCCATCGACAAGGCCGGCTATGACGCACGCGTAATCGAGGCGGGTGTGCAGTCCGATGACGAGGCGGTAGAAAAGAAGGATGCCGAGCGTGCCGAACTGAAGCGCGACCTGATCGTGGCCACTGCGCTGGCATTGCCGGTGTTCGTGCTGGAGATGGGCTCGCACCTGATTCCCGGCATGCACGAATGGGTGATGGCCACGATTGGCATGCAGGCCAGCTGGTACCTGCAGTTCGCACTGACGCTCCTGGTGCTGGCCATCCCCGGTCGCCGTTTCTACCAGAAGGGCTTCCCGGCGCTGCTGCGCCTCGCACCGGACATGAATTCGCTTGTGGCGGTGGGCACCGCTGCGGCGTTCGGCTATTCGGTGGTCGCGACCTTTGCACCGCGGCTGCTGCCGCCGGGCACGGTGAACGTCTACTACGAAGCGGCGACGGTAATCGTCGCACTGATCCTGCTCGGCCGCTTCCTCGAAGCGCGCGCCAAGGGCCGCACCTCGGAGGCGATCAAGCGTCTGGTCAACCTGCAGGCCAAGGTCGCCCACGTGATCCGTGACGGTCGCACCGTCGATATCCCGGTCAATGAAGTGCAGAGCGGCGACGTGGTGGAAGTGCGGCCAGGCGAGCGTGTGCCGGTCGATGGCGAGGTGGTTGAAGGCCGCAGCTACATCGACGAATCGATGATCAGCGGCGAGCCGATTCCGGTTGAGAAGCAGCCGGGCAGCAGCGTGGTGGGCGGTACGGTCAACCAGAAGGGCGCACTGACGGTGCGCGCCACGGCCGTGGGCGCGCAGACCCTGCTGGCGCAGATCATCCGCATGGTCGAACAGGCGCAGGGCTCGAAGCTGCCGATCCAGGCCGTGGTCGACAAGGTCACGTTGTGGTTCGTGCCGGCGGTGATGCTGGCCGCGCTGGCGACCTTCGCAGTCTGGCTGATCTTCGGCCCGTCGCCGGCGCTGAGCTTCGCGCTGGTCAATGCGGTGGCGGTGCTGATCATTGCCTGCCCATGCGCGATGGGCCTGGCCACGCCGACCTCGATCATGGTGGGGACCGGTCGTGGCGCCGAAATGGGCGTGCTGTTCCGCAAGGGCGAAGCGCTGCAGCTGCTGAAGGATGCGCAGGTGGTGGCGGTGGACAAGACCGGCACGCTGACCGAGGGTCGCCCGCGCCTGACCGACTTCGAGATCACGGACGGCTTCGATCGCAGCACCGTGCTGGCGGCGGTTGCCGCAGTGGAATCGCGCTCTGAACATCCGATCGCCCGCGCCATCGTCGATGCAGCCACTGAACAGGGCATTGCACTGCCGTCGATGGTCGATTTCGAATCGGTCACCGGCATGGGCGTGCGTGCCAGCGTTGATGGTGCGCGGGTGGAGGTCGGTGCCGATCGCTTCATGCGCGATCTGGGCGTGGACGTCACTTTGTTTGCGGCGCTGGCGGCAGAGCTGGGCACCCAGGGCAAGTCGCCGCTGTATGCCGCCATTGACGGTCGCCTGGCCGCAATCATCGCGGTATCCGATCCGATCAAGCCGAGCACGCCGGCCGCGATCGCGGCACTGCATCAGCTTGGCCTGAAGGTGGCGATGATCACCGGTGACAACGCTGGTACCGCGCAGGCGATCGCGCGCCAGCTCGGCATCGACGAAGTGGTGGCCGAGGTGCTGCCGGAAGGCAAGGTCGAGGCGGTGCGCCGCTTGAAGACCACACATGGCCATGTCGCCTTCGTCGGCGACGGCATCAACGATGCGCCGGCACTGGCCGAGGCCGATGTCGGCCTGGCGATCGGAACCGGTACCGATATCGCGGTGGAATCGGCCGACGTGGTGCTGATGTCGGGTAACCTGCAGGGTGTGCCGAATGCCATTGCGTTGTCGAAGGCGACGCTGGGCAACATCCGGCAGAACCTGTTCTGGGCCTTCGCCTACAACACGGCGTTGATTCCGGTGGCCGCCGGCGTGCTGTATCCGGTCTGGGGCGTGCTGCTGTCACCGGTGTTCGCGGCCGGTGCGATGGCCCTGTCCAGCGTGTTCGTGCTGGGCAATGCGCTGCGCCTGCGCCGCTTCCAGCCACCGATGGCGGATGCCGCCGCCGTCACTCACTGAAGGGATTACCCATGAACATCGGTGAAGCCGCCAAAGCCTCCAGCGTGTCGGCGAAAATGATCCGCTACTACGAACAGATCGGCCTGATTCCCGCCGCTGATAGAACCGAGTCGGGCTACCGGGCGTATTCGCAGGCGGACATCCACCGCCTGCGTTTCATCCGCCGCGCACGCGATCTGGGCTTCCAGGTGGCCGAGATCACCGATCTGCTCGGCCTCTGGAACGATACCTCGCGGCACAGCGCCGACGTCAAGCACCTGGCCGAGCAGCACATCGCCGATCTGGAGCAACGCATCGAGCACATGCGGCAGATGGCCGACACGCTGAAGTCGCTGATCAGCTGCTGCGCGGGCGATGAGCGCCCGGAGTGCCCGATCCTGGAGCGGTTGGGTGAGGACGATGGGACGCTGGTACCGGTCGATACCGCGAAGACTGGTGCGGTGCGGCGGCGTACGCACAAGCATTGACTCGATATCGCATGCATGAAAAAGCCCGCCGGGTGCTGTAGTACCCGGCGGGCTTTTCAGTATGGGACAGGACAGGGGATCAGGCAGTACGCGGCGGGAAGCCGGCATCGGTCAGTGCCGCCACGATCTGCGCTTCGCTGGCCGAGGTCTGCACCTGCACTCGGCGGCTGGCCGGATCTGCCTGCACGCTGGCCTGCGGATCGATCAGTTCGATCGCCTTGGTCACGCTGCGCGCGCAACCGCCGCAGGTCATGCCTTCAACATGGAATTCCATCCGTAGCTCCTTGGGTGCTCTTGGGGTCGAGTCAGTGTGCACCTTCCAACGATGGCAGGGTCAAGTGCCGGGCTGAACGACAGGCAAGGCGGCAAAAAAAACGGCAGCCGCCTGTACCAGCGCGGCTGCCGTGGAGGAACGTCCCCGCCAGGGCGGGGCGTGGGTTGCACCGGGCGCGCCCGGGCAACCCGGTGTTGCCTTAGAACTTCCAGGTAGCGCCGAAGTACAGCTGGCGGCCTGCATAGGTATTGGAGATCAGGCGTGCCTTGGTGTCGCTTCCCAGGTGCACGCGCTGCTCGGACTTGGTGGCGTTGATCACCGAGGCGGTCAGGGTCCAGTCCGGGGTCAGGTTGTAGGCAACATTCAGATCCAGCTGGTCATACGGTTCGGTGTAGACGGTGAGGCCATTGTTGAGCCCGCCGACCACTTGGCCGCGACGGTTGAACGAAGCGCGCGCGAGGAACTTCTCGTTCTCGTAGAAGACCGTCACGTTGGCCTGGTTCTTGGCGCTGCCGACCAGCGGCGAGGAGCCGATTTCCTGCCCGTCCAGAACAATGGAAGCCAGGTTGGTGTCGTTGTAGGTGTAGTTGGCCTGCACGCCGAAGCCGAAATCGAAGGTGTACTGGCCATACAGCTCGACGCCCTGCGACACACCATCGCGGCCATTGGCCTGGGTCTCGTAGCGCTGCACGTTCACCGCTTCACCGTTGATGACCATGGGCGTGTCGCGCACCACCGGCAGGGTGAAGTTGTCCACGTTCTTGCGGAACAGGCTGACGCCGGCGACCGCGCCCGGCTGGAAGTACCACTCCAGGCCCAGGTCGAACTGGGTGGCCTTGAACGGCTCCAGCTGCTTGTTGCTGCCCTGGCCGACCCAGCCTGCGGTCGATGCGCCACCGGCAACGCGGCGATCATTGACGTACTCCTCGCTGTAGTAGCTCAGTGCGCCCGGTGCTGCGATGTCGGTGTAGCCAGGTCGGGCGATCACCTTCGATGCGGCACCACGCAGCACCAGCGTGTCGGTGATGTCCCATGCGATGTTGAAGCTCGGCAGCACGTCGGTGTAGGTGCGGTCCACGCCGATCAGGCTGTAGGTCTTGCTCTGCGCCAGGTCATGCGGCAGGCGCACGAAGCCGCTCTCGCAGCTGTAGGTCGGGTAGGCCGCAGCGGCGGGGTCGGTGCACGCCATCGGCGCACCGGATGCGTTGTCCAGGAAGTAGTCGTTGAACTTCTCGATCGAGTCGGAAGACTGCGCGAACTGCTTGGTGCGCACCACACGCACGCCGACATTGCCGCGCAGGCGCTCGGTGCGGAAGTTGGCCTGGAAGTAGCCGGAGTAGATCTTCTCGTTGACGTTGTAGACGAAGTCTTCCTCGGTACGGTTGTGCGAACCACCGTAGGTCTTGTTCAGATAGTCGATGTACGCCGGGTAGTTGATGCCCGGGAACACGTTGGCATTGAAGCCACCGGCAATGTTGCTGATCGGATTGGACAGGAAGAAGCCGGGCTGCGCATCGCCGGCAGTCGGATCGCAGCCACTCTGGTAGCGGCTGTTGTCATAGTCGGCCGGGTCACGGCCGGGGCACACCCAGTAGGTGTTGCCGGTGTTGCGGTGCACCTTGCCGTCGCGGTATTTGGCACCGAACTGGATTGAATCCAGCCAACCGGACTCGAACAGCTTGGTCACGTCGGCCTGGAAGTAGTTCTGCTTGACCTCGGTGCGCTTCCACGACGAATCGGTCGAGCCGGTGTCGACTTCGGCGATGCCGTTCATCAACTGCTGCTGCAGGTCGGGCGAGAAGGTGGCAGACGGCGTGCCGGTCAGGTCCCATGCGCTGTACTGGTTACCGGACAGGTAGTCGTTGCCGACCTTGCGGCGCGGCTTGGCCGACATGCGGAAGTTCATCGACGGACCACCTTCGGACCAGGTGCGGCCACCGGTGAACGAGGCCTTCCACAGCGGGCTGATGTCCCAGTCGATGGTCAGGTCGGCGGTCTGCGACAGCGCCTTTTCCTTGCTGTAGCCACCGGTCAGCTGCGGTGTCGGAATCGTGCAGTCGTCCGGGCCCCAGCCGCCGGGCTTGAGGCCGGCGGCCTTGGCCTGGTCTTCGCTGCAGTAGTAGGTCTTTCCAGCCAGCTTTTCGAATTGGGCACCCGTGACGGTGTTGCCGCTGGCATCGAAGTCCAGGCCATTGAGAAGGCGGCCTCCGGCCCAGTTGCCGTCCTGGTTGTAGCGCGCCATGCTCCATTCCGGAATCTTCAGCATGTTCTGGGTGTAGTCACCCTGCAGCTCGAAGCGGAAGTAGTTGGCGGTCATCGTGACGTTGTCGACCGGCTTGAACTGGAAGGTCAGCTGGCCGCCCTTGCGCTCGCGCTTTTCTTCCTTCACCGCGAAGTTGACCGAGGTCGGCATGAAGAAGTCGCTGTAGTTGCCGCCGGTCTGGTTGTTGAAGCCGGACTTGCCCCACCAGTAGTGGATGCCATCCTGCTGCTGCACGTTGCCATAGGCGTCGCGTGCCCTGCCGGCGCCGTACCACTGGTAGTCCTCGGTGCTGGCTTCCATGGTGCGGGTCGTGCGCTTCTGCTGCGTCACGCCGACCAGCACGCCGAAACGCTCATCCTTGCTGTGCCACGAATACAGGGCCGAGGCCTGCGGGTCGATATCGTGGTGGGTATCGGAGGAGGTGCCCTCGAGCGTGACGAAGCCCGAGTTGGACTCCATGTCCAGCGGACGGCGGGTGTGCAGGATGACCGTGCCGCCGATGCCGCCTTCGTCGATGCGTGCTTCCGGCGACTTGAACAGCTCGGCGCTGGACAGCATGTTCGACGGCAGCAGGGTGTAGTTGAACGAACGGGTGGCTTCGTCGTTGGTTTCCGACGTGGCCACGTAGTTGCCATTCAACTGGGTCAGGGTCAGGTCCGGCGCAAGGCCGCGCACGCTGACACTCTTGCCTTCACCACCGCTGCGGGTAATTACCACGCCGGGCACGCGCTGCAGTGCGTCGGCCACGTTCTTGTCGGGGAACTTGCCGACGTCCTCGGCGGTGATCACTTCGACAACGGCGTTGGCGTCGCGCTTCTGCTCAAGGCTCTTTTCGATGGCGTAGCGGTAGCCGGTGACCTGGACGCTGTCCAGAGTGGTGGCATCCGGCGCGCCGGTAGACGTGGCCTGTTGCGCGGCGGCGCCAGCCGGAATGACGGCGGCGGCCAATGCCAGCGCGATGGCCAACGACAGTGCGTCCTGGCCATGCGTACGTATTGAATGCTTCATTCCCATCTCTCCCTCTCTCCTGGATTGATCCGGTGACGTGGCACGGACAACTTGAATCGATCTAATTTGAAGTGACTTTGCGGCTGTCGCCATGTGGGTGGCAGAGCACCGCGCGTGTGGCCTGGTACGTCCTGTTGCTGCTCCCCAACTCCCGGCCATCGCAATGTCGTTCTTGGATCGATCTAAGCGATGGGCGGGCGATTTTTAGCACGGGTCGCCCGTGGGCGCATGCTGCTGCGCAATATGGTACTGGCGTGGCGAAGGGATGACGGTTTGCTGAAATCAGTGAAATCGTTTTCGTGCGCAGGGGAAGGGTGGGTCGGCAGGGCTGCGCCCTGCACCTGCTTCAAGCCAGGGCAACGTCTACAGCCAAAGCCAAAGCGGCTCTGGGTTGTCTGTGGCTTGGCGGGGCGGTGTGGGCTGGCAGGACACGCCGTAAACCCGTCCCTGGGGGCTCGATGGCGCCATCCATGGCGCCAACGGTCCTGCCAGCCCACACCGCCCCGCCTTCGACAGTTTCCCGGTGACGGTTGCATTGATCCTGGTGCGGCATGGGGTCATGGGGTCAGATCCGTTTTCCTTTGGAAAACGGATCTGACCCCCGATTGTTTCGCTATCTGACAGAGATTCATCCACGCATGGCGTGGATCTACAGATCGCGGAAATCTGTCGAAGGCGGGGTGGGTCCGGTTGCGGGGGGGGCCGCGGCATGGATGCCGCGGCCAAGCCCCCAGGGACGGGTTTACGGCGTCCCCCGCAACCGGACCCAGCCCGACTCCCCACAGGAAACCAGCTTCTGCTGTTGCTGTTGCTGTTGCTCCAGCTCGGAGCGGGTACAGGGCGCAGCCCTGCCGAACACCCCCTCATGCTGCGCCGCAGAATGCATTCGGCTGAACCTGCATGCTCTACTTGAATCGATCTAAATACACGGTCTGGTGGGTCAGGCGTCATTCCAGGGGGAGCTCTCTGCCAGTCACGGCGGGACTCAGCGGAACGGTGCCGAACGACCCCGGCCGTCTGCCTCCGCGTCATCGACTACAGGAACCCGACATGCGCCCAGTGCCGTCCGCTCCCGCCGTCCCATCGACCTCGCGCCCGCTGGCGCGCCTGGCCTGCCTGTTGGCACTTTCGGCCATGCCGATGCTGTTGCAGGCCGCGCCGGCAGCGCTGGAGCGGGAGGTCAATACATTCATCGGCAGCAAGGACGACGGCAATACGTTCCCGGGCGCGTCGGCGCCGTTCGGCCTGATCCAGGTCAGCCCGATCGGCAGCCACTATTCGGGTTGGCGCTATGACGACGAGAAGATCCGTGGCTTTGGCCATTCCTTCATCTCCGGTGCCGGCTGCTGGGAACAGGGCGGCCAGGTGTCGGTGCTGCCGGTGACCGGCTCGATCGGCCCGGGCGGCGATTTCGATACCGGAAACCCCAAGAAGTTCGACCACAAGACGTATGCCTCGAACTACACGCATGACGGCGAGATCGGCCAGGCTGGCTACTACAAGGTGCGCCTGACCAGCTACGGCGGCATCGATGCCGAGGCGACCGCGCGCACCCGTGCCGCGGCCGAGCGCTACACCTTCAGCCAGCGCAGCGGCGATGGCCACGTCCTCGTCAATGTAGGCCAGGCCAACGAACGCCATTCAGTGATCGGCAGCGTGGTCGATGTGGTCGGCGACCGTGTAGTCGAGGGCAAGCTGGTGACCAAGAGCTTCTGTGGCGGTCATCAGTACACCACCTGGTTCCGCATCGAGTTCGACCGTCCGTTCAAGGCGCATGGCACCTGGGGCGAGGGCGGTGGCCTGCCGGGTGCGCGGCACAGCATGGAAGGCGAGCAGAAGCCGAACGGTGCCTGGCTGACCTTCGACCTGGCCAAGGGCCAGTCGGTGACGGCGGTCAGCGCAATCTCGCACGTGGATGCCGAAGGCGCGCGCATCAATCTGCGCGCAGATGGCATGCAGGGGGGAGCGCTGCTCGGTTTCGACCGCATGCGTGCGTTGTCCCAGCAGTCGTGGCGTGAGCAGCTGGGCCGGGTGCGTGTGCAGGGCGGCAATGCCGACGACCGCGCGGTGTTCTACAGCGCGGTCTACCACGCGCTGCTGCAGCCGATGACCGGCAACGACGCCGACGGCCGCTACCGCGGCTATGACGATGGTATCCACCGTGCCGACGGCTGGACCTACTACGAGTACTTCTCGCTGTGGGATACCTACCGCGCGCAGAACCAGTGGCTGGCGCTGACCCGCCCGGACGTGGCACGCGATATCGGCCGTACCCTGCTGGCGATCGACGAGCAGGGTGGTTGGCTGCCGCGCTGGGGCTATGCCAACTTCGAGACCAACATCATGACCGGCGACCCGGTCACCCCGTTCATGGTCGACCTGTGGCGCTTCGGCGCGCTCAAGGGCCGTGAATCGCAGGCCTGGGATGCGCTGCGCCGCAACGCCTTCGGCACGCCGCCGTTGAACTCGCGCATGGCCGGCCGTTCCGGCAACCCGACCTATCTGGACAAGGGCTACGTGGTCTACGACCGCGCGTTCCCGTCCAAGGGCATGGACGTCGATCCGCACCATGGCGGTTCGGCCACCTTGGAATACGCGCTGGCCGACTGTGCGCTTTCGCAGATGGCCGATGGCCTCGGCCACGCGCAGGACGCGGCGACGCTGCGTGAGCGCGGCCGCAACTGGCGCAAGGTGTGGGACCCGCAGGTGCGTGACGCCGAGACCGGCTTCACCGGTTTTCCGCGCCCGCGCACCGAGGATGGCCAGTGGTACACCCCGGCCGATGGCCACTACAGCCCGCGCTCGCACCATGGATTCCATGAAGGCACGGCGTGGCAGTACCAGTGGCTGGCGCAGCAGGACGTGCCGGGCCTGGTCGAAGCGATGGGCGGCCGCGAACAGGCTGGCCGCCGCCTGGACGCCTTCTTCGCCATGGACGCGCTGCAGGCCGACCCGCTCCATGCCGCCCGCAAAGAGTGGGTGGTCGGGCCGTACAGCTATTACAACCAGTTCCGCTACAACCCGAACAACGAGCCCGACCTGCACTCGCCGTGGCTGTACACGCTGATCGGCCAGCCGTGGAAGACCGCTGCCGTGGTGCGCGCTGCGCAGCAGCTGTTCACCAACGCCCCGAACGGCGTGACCGGCAATGACGACCTCGGCACGATGTCGGCCTGGTACCTGTTCAGTGCCATCGGCGTGTACCCGGCGGTGCCGGGCAGCGGCCAGTTCCTGCTGCACACCCCGCGCTTCAGCAAGGTGGAAGTGGACATGGGCAACGGCCGCACCCTGCGCATCGACGCGCCGGGCGCCGATGGCCGCCGCCTGCAGTATGTGCAGGGCGTCCAGGTCGACGGCCAGGCGCATGCACCGGTATGGCTGGACTGGAACCGCCTGCAGCAGGGCCCGCGCCTGCAGTTCGCGCTCGACGCGAAGGCGCCGGAGCAGGGCTGGGGTACGGCGGTGAAGGACCTACCGGTGTCCTGGTGCGCGGCACCGGGCAGCCAGCTGCGCTGAGCCGGACTGTGCCGTTCGCGGTCACCCAGCGAACGGCACGGCACGACACGGCCCTGATCCATTAGGCTTGAGCCTCCAGCGGAGTCCGGGAAGACGATGAACGACAACGGCAGCAGTCCCAGCAAACGCGCCGGCAAGGCGGTGACGGTGACCGACATCGCGCGTGCCATCGGCGTGTCACGGGCAACGGTGTCGCTGGTGCTGCGCGGCAGCCCACTGGTCAACGTCGATACCCGCGCCAAGGTCGAGGCCGAACTGCGCCGCCAGCGTTATGTCTACAACCGCGCGGCGGCCAACCTGCGCCGGCGCACGTCATCAAGCATCGCGCTGGTGATCAACGATCTGTCCAACCCGTTCTTCGCCGAATTCGCATCCGGTGTGGATGAGGCGCTGGGCGGGCGTGGTTATGTGACCCTGCTGGGCAGCACCGGCGAATCGCCGGAGCGCCAGCAGGCGGTGCTGTCCACGCTGATGGAGCACACCCCGGCCGGCCTGATCCTGTCGCCGGCCGAGGGCAGTGATACCACGCTGCTGCGGCAGGCGCTGGGTGCCAATGCCAACGTGCTGCTGTTCAACCGCGAGCTTGAAGGGGCTGACTGGGATTTCCTCACCCTCGACAACCAGCACGGCGCCTATCTCGCCACGCGCCACCTGATCGAGCGCGGCCATCGCCAGATCGCCTTCTTCGGCGGCCACGCGGCATCCAGCTCCTGTCATCAGCGCCGCGCCGGTTTCCAGCAGGCGCTGGCCGAGGCCGGGCTGTCGCTGCCGCCGGGCTGGATGATCGAATCGGCACCGAACCGCCTGGAGGCCGCGGCGCGCACCCATGAGCTGTTTGCCGATGGCCATCGCCCGAGTGCGGCCGTCTGCTACAACGACACCGTCGCGCTGGGCTTGATGCTGGGCCTGAATTCGCGCGGCATCCGCCCGGGCGGTGACTTCGCGGTCACCGGCTTCGACGACATCTCCGAGGCGGCGGTAGCGGTGCCGCCGTTGACCACGTTGACCGCCGACCCGCGCGAGCGTGGCCGGCAAGCTGCGGCGCTGCTTCTGCAACGACTGGACGAACCGGATGCGCCGCCGCGGCGCACGGTCGCGCCGGTGCAGCTGCGCATCCGCGAAAGCAGTGCCGCACGACCGAACTGATTCCTTTCATACATCCCTTCCACGCAACAACGACCTTCCGCGCATCGAGGCGCGTACCGCATGCCGATCTCCGCAACGCCCCGTCCATCGGGTTCTTCGGGCAACGCACCCGCCGTCACCAACGGCAAGGCGCTGGCCGTGGTCACCACGATCTTCTTCATGTGGGGCTTCCTGACCTGCCTCAATGACATCCTGATCCCGCACCTGAAGGCGGTGTTCGAGCTGAACTACGCCAAGGCGATGCTGGTGCAGTTCACCTTCTTCGGCACCTATTTCCTGATGTCGCTGCCGGCCGGACGCCTGGTGGCGGCGCTGGGCTACAAGAAGGGCATCGTGGCCGGCCTGCTGATCGCCGGTATCGGCGCACTGGGTTTCTGGCCCGCGGCCGAGCTGCGCGTCTACGGCGCCTTCCTCGGTGCACTGTTCGTGCTGGCGACCGGCATCACGGTGCTGCAGGTCGCCGCCAACCCGTACGTCGCACTGCTGGGACCGGAGCAGACCAGCTCAAGCCGCCTGACCCTGGCGCAGGCGTTGAACTCGCTGGGCACGGCCATCGCCCCGATCTTTGGCGGCATGTTGATCCTGTCCAACACGGTGAAGAGTGCCGATGACATCGCGGCGCTGCCGGCCGCCGAGCAGCTGGCCTACCGTGCCGCCGAGGCGCAGGCCGTGCAGGGTCCATACGTGGGCCTGGCGGTGGCGCTGGTACTGCTGGCGCTGTTCGTGTTCCTGTTCCGCCTGCCGGCGTTGAGCGACGCCACCGAGCAGGCTGATCAGGGTCACCACCACAGCTACCTGGATGCACTGCGCAAGCGCCACCTGCTGCTGGGCGTGCTGGGCATCTTCTTCTACGTCGGTGCCGAAGTGTCGATCGGCAGCTTCCTGGTCAATTACCTGTCGATGCCCAACATCGGCGGCTTCAGCGAACAGGAGGCCACCCATTACGTGTCGGCCTACTGGACGATGGCGATGATTGGCCGCTTCGCCGGCTCGGCGCTGCTGGCGCGCTTCTCGCCCAGCCGCCTGCTGGCGATCTTCGCGCTGGTCAACGTGGCCCTGCTGGTTACGACCATGCTGACCTCTGGCAGCATCGCGCTGTACTCGGTGGTGGCGATCGGCCTGTTCAACTCGATCATGTTCCCGACCATCTTCGCACTGAGCATCGAGCGCCTGGGGCCGCTGACCAACAAGGGCTCCAGCCTGCTGATCATGGCCATCGTCGGCGGTGCCGTGGTGCCGTACCTGCAGGGCGTGCTGGCCGACCACATCGGTGTGCAGGCCAGCTTCATCCTGCCGCTGCTGTGCTACGGCTACATCATTTTCTACGGACTGGTCGGCGCACGTACGCCGGCTTCCGCAACGCAGGGAGGCTGAGTCCGGAATGGGTGCCATTGTTTGCTTCGGCGAAATTTTGATCGATCTACTAGCGCAGCCTCCGGCCTCGGCCGAAACCCCGCGCGCATTCCTTCAGTACGCCGGCGGTGCGCCGGCCAACGTTGCGGTGGCGGCAGCGCGACTGGGGGCGAAGACCCAGTTCGTCGGCATGCTGGGCCGAGACATGTTCGGTGACTTCCTGGCGGACAGCCTGGCCGAGCACGGCGTGGGCACGGATTACATCGTGCGTACCGATGCGGCAAAGACCGCGCTGGCCTTCGTCGCGCTGGATGCCAGCGGCGAGCGCAGCTTCAGTTTCTACCGCCCACCGGCGGCCGACCTGCTGTTCCGTGACAGCGACTTCCAAGCCGCGTGCTTCGACAGCGCGCAGTGCTTCCATGTCTGCTCCAACAGCCTGACCGAGCCGGCCATTGCCGAGGCGACCTTCGCCGGCATGGAGCGCGCCCGTGACGCCGGTGCGGTGGTCAGCCTGGACCTCAATCTGCGCCCGGCGCTGTGGCCGGCCAACGAGGACCCGACGCCGCGCCTGTGGCAGGCGCTGGAACGTGCCGACCTGGTCAAGCTGTCGCGCGAGGAGCTGGACTACCTGGCCGCGCCGCTGGGCAGTGACGGCGAGGCGACGGTGCTGCGGCGCCTGCTGGCCGCGCAGGCGCGCTGGGTCATCGTCACCGACGGTGCGGCCACGCTGCACTGGTACACCCGCGACAACCACGGCACGGTCACCAGTTTCCGCGTGGCCACGGTCGACACCACGGCTGCTGGCGATGCCTTCGTCGGTGGCGTGCTGGTTGGGCTGCTGGAGCGTGGCGGGGCCGGTGCAGGCTTTGCAGCGTTCTGCCAGGACCCGGAGGCGATCACCGCCACGCTGCGCTTCGGTGCCGCGGTCGGCGCTCTGGCTGTTACCCGCAAGGGCGCGTTCGCCGCGATGCCCTCGCTCGATGAAGTGCAGCAGCTGCTGCAGGACCAGGACATTACCGCATGAGCACCTCGCCCGATTTCCGTTCACCCGCGTTCCTGCGTGCGCACATCGCCGACACGATGGCGTTCTACCACCCGCGCTGCATCGATCCGAACGGCGGCTTCTTCCACTACTTCCGTGATGACGGCAGCATCTACGATGCCAGCCACCGCCACCTGGTGAGCAGCACCCGTTTCGTCTTCAACTACGCGATGGCATACCGCGAGTTCGGCAACGCCGAATACCGCGACGCAGTCGAGCATGGCGTGCGCTATCTGCGCGAGGTGCATCGCAATCCGGCCACCGGTGGCTACGCCTGGACCCTGCGCGATGGCAAGGTCGAGGACGACATGAACCACTGCTATGGCGTGGCGTTCGTGCTGTTGGCCTACAGCTGCGCACTGAAGGCCGGTCTCGAACAGGCCCGCGCATGGATGGACGAGACCTGGCAGCTGCTGGAAGCGCGTTTCTGGGAGCCGCAGCACGGCCTCTACAAGGACGAAGCCGATGGGCAGTGGAATTTCACCGGCTACCGTGGCCAGAACGCCAACATGCACATGTGCGAGGCGATGCTGGCCGCCTTCGAGGCCAGCGGCGAACAGCGCTATGTGGAGCGCGCGCTGCAGCTGGCCGACAACATGACCCGCCGCCAGGCCGCCAAGGCCGGTGGCCTGGTGTGGGAGCACTACGATTCCAACTGGGAGATCGACTGGGATTACAACCTGGATGACCCCAAGCACCTGTTCCGCCCGTGGGGCTTCCAGCCGGGCCACCAGACCGAATGGGCCAAGCTGCTGTTGATCCTGGACCGCCATGTGCAGGCCGATTGGCTGGTGCCGACCGCGCAGCACCTGTTCGACGTGGCCGTGGCGCGCAGCTGGGACGAGGCGCGGGGTGGCCTGTACTACGGTTTCGCGCCGGAATCGCGCCGGCAGCCGGGCATGGATGGCGCCCCGATCGGTGGCGACAGTTTCGTCTGCGACGACGACAAGTATTTCTGGGTGCAGGCGGAGACGCTGGCGACCGCCGCACTGATGGCCAAGCGTACCGGCGATGACCGCTATTGGCAGTGGTACCAGCGTATCTGGGCGTATTCGTGGGAACACTTCGTCGATCACCGGTACGGCGCCTGGTTCCGCATCCTCGATGCCGACAATCGCAAGTACAGCGACGAGAAGAGCCCGGCCGGCAAGGTGGATTACCACACCATGGGTGCGTGTTACGAAGTGCTGAACGTGGTGCGCTGAAGAGCGTTCGAATTCAGTAGTGCCAGGCCATGCCTGGCAATCCCGCATCGGTAGCGCCGGGCCACGCCCGGCGGAAAACAGGAGCCCTGCGTGCATCGTCTTTCCCTCGTTGTCCGTCTGCTCCTGCTGCTGGTTGCAGCCTCCTCCTTCCCGGTAGCTGCAGCGCCGCTGCAGGCACAGTGGGAGTTCCGCATGCTGCCCGGCGACGCGCAGGGCGCCGCCCACCCAGGTCTGCAGCAATGGCGGGCGGCGACGGTGCCGGGCAGCGTGCACACCGACCTGCTGGCTCACGAATTGATCCGTGATCCGTATGTCGGTGCGCCCGAGGCCGAACTGCAGTGGATCGGCCTGGCTGCCTGGGAGTACCGCGCGCGCTTCGACGTCGATGCCGCGACGCTGTCCAGACCCAATGCCGAACTGCGCTTCGATGGGCTGGATACCTACGCCGAAGTCAGCCTCAACGGAAAGCCGCTGCTGCGCGCGGACAACGCACACCGCACGTGGCGTGCCCGGGTCGAAGGCCGCCTCCGTGCGAGCAAAAATGAACTGCAGATCGTGTTCCGTTCGCCGATCCGCACCCTGCTGCCGGGCGTGCAGGCAATGCCGCGCAAGATCGCTGGCAACTACCCGTCGCCGTATGGCGATGAGCCGAAGGACGCGATGGTCGGCAACTTCGCGCGCAAGCCGGCCTACCACTTCGGCTGGGACTGGGGTCCGCGCTATGTCACCGCCGGCGTCTGGCGCGGAATCGATCTGCAGGCTTGGGACGCGCACCGCCTGACCGATCTTGCGGTGCGCACGGATGCATTGAGCGCGGAGCAGGCGAAGCTGGCCGTGCTGCTGCGAGTGGAGCAGGGTGCGGCGGCGGGCTCGGCCGTGGTGAATGTGGATGTGCAGGATCCGCAGGGCCGCAACGTGGCCCAGGTGCAGCGCACGGTGCTGCTGAAGGCCGGCCAGAACAGCATCGAGGTTCCGGTTGAACTGGCCGATCCGCGGCGCTGGTGGCCAGTCGGCCACGGCGTGCAGGACCGCTACACGGTGCGGGCCCGCCTGGACCAAGGTGGCGCGCCGGAGCTGGTGCGCGAGCAGCGCATCGGCCTGCGCACGGTTGAACTGCGCCGCGAGGAAGACGGCAAGGGCGGGCAGGGCTTCGCTTTCGTCATCAACGGCGTGGAGATCTTCGCCAAGGGCGCCAATGTCATTCCGTTCGATGCCTTCCCCGCACGGGTCGACGCCGCGCGCCTGCGCCAGGTGCTGACCGCCGCACGCGACGCCAACATGAACATGCTGCGCAACTGGGGTGGCGGCTACTACGAGGACGATGCGTTCTTCGACATCGCCGACGAACTGGGCCTGCTGGTCTGGCAGGACTTCATGTTCGGTGGTGGCATGCAGCCGGGCTACGATCCGGCCTTCCGTGCCAGCGTGGTGGCCGAGGCACGCGACAATGTGCGCCGGCTGCGCCATCACCCCAGCATCGTGCTGTGGTGTGGCAACAACGAGGAAGAAACCGCCTGGAAGGACTGGGGCCACGGTCGCGACCTGAAGGCAGCCGACCCTGCGTTTGCAGCGAAGGTCTGGCAGGGCTATGTCGACCTGTTCGGCAATGATCTGCGTCAGGTAGTGGGGGAGGAGGGGCTGGGCGTGCCGTACTGGTCCAGCTCGCCCAGCAACGACCTGGACGAAAAGGCGAACGACTCGACCCGTGGCGACAAGCACTACTGGCAGGTCTGGGGCAATCCGGCGCTGCCGGTGCAGGCTTACCTGCGCGAGACGCCGCGCTTCATGTCCGAGTACGGCCTGCAGGCATGGCCGTCGGTGGCCACCGTGGACCAGATCGCCACCCGCGCCGAGCAGCGCATCGACAGCCCGGTGATCCGCGCGCACCAGAAATTCATGGCCGGCGAGGGCAACAGCCGCCTGCTGCACTACATCGAACTGGGTTACGGCACGCCGAAGGACTTCGAGGACTTTGTCTACCTCAGCCAGGTGATGCAGGCCGATGGCATCGCGCTCGCCGCGTTGCACCATCGCGCTTCGCGGCCGTACACGATGGGCTCGCTGTACTGGCAGCTCAACGATGTCTGGCCGGGTGCTTCATGGTCCAGCGTGGACTACTTCGGTCGCTGGAAGGCGCTGCACTTCGCCGCGCGGCGCTTTTTCGCGCCGGTCACGGTAGCGGCGCTGCGCGATGAGGGCAGTACGCGGGTACGCCTGATCAATGACGGTGCGGCGCTGGATGCACGTTGGCGGCTGCGGGTGATGGACGTGGAAGGGAAGGTGCTGCGCCGTCGCGAGGACGCGGTGACGCTGGCGGCGTCGGGTGTGACCTCGATCGGTGATTTCCGCGATGCCGAGCTGCTGGCCGGTGCCGACCCGAAGCGCACGGTGGCGGTGTTCGAGCTGCTGCAGAACGGGGCGGTGGGCGCGCGGCAGGTGGTCGGATTCGTCGAAGCCAAGGACCAGATGTTGCCGCGGCAGAAGCTCAAGGCCACGTTGTCCATCGAAGGCGACCACTATCGACTACGGCTGGAAAGCGCGGCGTACGTGCGCGCGGCGTGGATTGATTTCGGTGCGTTGGATGTGCAGGTCGAAGACAACCTGCTGGACTTGCTGCCAGGCGAAACCCGCGATATCGCCGTACGCGGCCCGGTGGATCTGGTTACCCTGCGCGAAGCGCTGAAGGTGAAAACCCTCAACGATCGATGAGGGCAGGTGAACCATGTTCTGGTAGGTGTCAACCTTGGTTGACACATCGGCCGTATGCCAACCAAGGTTGGCAACTACCAGAAGCGGAGCCGGGTAGGTGCGGACCGTTGGTCCGCACACCTTTCTTTTTTACAGTTGGATCTGCTGGAAGTTCTCGACCCGCTCGTGGCCATTGGCGGCCTGGCCGGTGCGCGGCATCGGGTAGTCGTCGCGGCGGTCGATCAGGCGCGTCTGCAGGCCGGCTTCACGGGCGGCATCCAGCTCTTCCACCACATCGGACAGGAACAGGATCTCGCCGGCCGGTACGCCGATGGCCTGCACGATGCGGCGGTAGCTGTCGGTCTCGCGCTTGCCGCCGATCTCGGTATCGAACCAGCCCGACACCAGTGGGCTGAGGTCACCGGCATCGCTGAAACCGAAGAACAGCTTCTGCGCCGGCACCGAACCGGAGGAGTACACGTACAGCGGCAGGCCGGAAGCGTGCCAGCCCTTCAGCACCGGCGCTACTTCCGGGTAGAAGTGCGCGGTGTAGTCGCCACGGCGGTAGCCTTCGTCCCAGATCAGTCCCTGCAGCGCCTTCAGTGCGGTGTGCTTGCGGTCCTGGTCGATCCAGCCCTGCAGCGTTTCGGCCACCAGGCTGTCCTGGCAGGCACCGCCGATCTCGGTAGCCACCGCATCCAGCCAGCGGCGGACGTCCGGCTGCTGGCCATGCTCGGCGACAAACGCGGGCAACGCCTTGCGCGCATAGGGGAACAGCACGTTCTTGACGAACGAGATGCTGCTGGTGGTGCCTTCGATGTCGGTCAGGATGACGCGGGCTTGCATGGATCAGGACGCCTGGGTGGGTACGTAACGAGGGAACTTCTGCGCGATGTCGGTGCCGGTGAAATGACCCACCCAGCCGTCCGGCTCGGTGAAGAAGCGGATCGCCACGAAACTCGGTTCATCGCCCATGTCGAACCAGTGGGTGGTGCCATCGGGCACGGCGATCAGGTCGTCCTTCACGCACTCGATCTCATAGACCTTGTCACCCACGTGCAGGGTGAACAGGCCGGAGCCGGCGACGAAGAAGCGCACCTCGTCTTCCTTGTGGAAGTGCTCGTCGAGGAACTTCTTGCGCAGCTCGGCGCGGTTCGGGTTGTCCGGGGCGATCGAGGCCACGTCCACGCTCTTGAAGCCGCGCTCGGCGACCAGGCGGTCGATGTCCGCACGGTAGGCGGCGAACACTTCCTCCTGGCTGGCGCCCGGCGCGACTGGCGCGGTGGCCTGCCAGCGCTCGAAGGTGACGCCGATCTTCTGCAGTTCGGCAGCGATGACCGCGCCGTCCTGGGTGTCCAGCAGCGGCGATTCGGGGCGGGTGTCGTCGTAGATGCGCAGTCGGCTCATGGCGGCAGCTTGAACGTCTCGGGGGAAGACAGGGTAGCAGGGTGGGGGCGGGGCGCAGATTCCGGATCGGCATCTGCACCTGCGCGCCGGTTCAGCTGCGCAGCTTGCGCAGTTCCAGTTCGCAGTGGAACAGGAATTCGAACGCTTCCAGGTGGCGGCGTGCTTCGGCCATATCGCGGCCCCAGGCGTACAGCCCATGGCCGTCGATCAGGTAGCCCCACAGGTTCTGCCGGTCGAGCAGGTCATCGACCTGCTGCGAAAGCACGTTCATGTCCTGGGTATTGGCGAACACCGGCACGTCGATGGCCATCTCGTGGGTGCTGTTGCCGGCGAAGGCCTTCAGCAGCTCGTAACCCTCCAGGCGGATGTGGCCCTGCGGCGCATACAGGCGCGAGGCGATGGTCTGCACCGGCGAATGCGTATGCAGCACGCAGCCGACCTCCGGGAAGCGGCGGTACAGCTGGGTGTGCAGCAGGGTCTCGGCGGACGGGCGCAACGGACGGCCCACGGCCTGGCCGTCGAAGTCCACCACCATGATGTCATCCTCGATCAGGCGGCCCTTGTCCTTGCCCGAGACGGTGATCGCCGCGTGGCGGTCGTCCAGGCGGTGGGAGAAGTTGCTGCTGGTGGCCGGGGTCCAGCCGGCGTGGGCCAGTTCGCGGATGTTGTCGATCAGCAGCTGGGCCAGTTCGCTCAGGCGCGCGGTGTCGTACGGGAAGGTGGGGGCGTTCATGTCGGCGATTTTACTGGATTCGGCCAACGGCTGAGCCCCTCGTGGCTGGAGGCGGGGCTGGATTTCTTGCTTTGGCCGGGCGGGTGGGCTGTGCAGGGGACGCCGTGAACCCGTCCATGGGGGCTTGGCCGCGGCATCCATGCCGCGGACACCCCTGCACAGCCCACCCGCCCGGCCATGGACAGTTTCCGTGCGCGCCAGCCACGGAATGAAGAAGGAAGAGCGAAAAGCGGGTCGCGGCGCTGCGCTTGCTTGGAGCGGAGCATGGCTCCGCTCTACAGAGGATTCATCGAACGGAGAAAATTCATTTCCCGGATGAATTCATCCACGCATGGCGTGGATCTACCGGACGCGCCGGGAGACTGTCAGGGGCAGGGAGGCATGGGTTCGCGGGGGTGTCAGCCGCATGGATGCGGCTGCCAAGCCTACATGGACGTACTTGCGGCGTCCCCCGCGAACCCATGCCTCCCCGCCAAACCCACAGTCCCGCTCTTGCCATTGCTCCGGCTTCAAAGGCGGGTGCAGGGCGGCAGGCCCTGCAATGCAAAACCCCTTACTTCCCCCGCAGGCGGCTGTGCCTGAAGCCGTAGCAGAAATAGATCACGAAACCGACGAAGGTCCAGACGCCCATCAGCATCCAGTTGTGCATCGTCATCGCCGACAGCAGCGCCAGGCAGCTCAGCACGCCCAGGCTGCAGATCAGCCAGGCCATCGGCATGCGGAACGGGCGCGGCAGGTCCGGCTGGGTGCGGCGCAGGATCAGCACGCCGGCACACACGGCGGCGAACGCGATCAGCGTACCCATCGAGGTCAGCTCGCCGAGGATGTCCAGCGGGAACAGTGCCGCCAGCAGCGCGATGCCGATGCCGGTGATCACCGTGTTGATGTGCGGGGTGCGGTACTTCGGGTGGATCTTGGTGAACACCGGCGGCAGCAGACCGTCGCGGCCCATGATCATGAAGATGCGCGGCTGGCCGATGATCATCACCAGCACTACCGATGACAGGCCGACCAGCGCGCCGACCTCGACCACCCAGCGCAGCCAGCCCAGCTGCGGGTGTGCGGCCACGGCAGTCACCACCGGCTCGTCGGTGCCCAGCAGCTGGAACGGCACCAGGCCAGTCATCACTGCGGCCATCGCGATGTACAGCACGGTGCAGATCACCAGCGACAGCATCATGCCGATCGGCATGTCACGCTGCGGGTTCTTCGATTCCTGGGCCGCCACCGATACCGCCTCGAAACCGATGTAGGCGAAGAACACCATCGCCGCGCCACGCAGCACGCCTTCCATGCCGTACTTGCCCGGGCCTTCATTGGCCGGAATGAACGGGGTCCAGTTGCTGGTGTCCACGTACTTCCAGCCGACCACGATGACCAGCACGATCAGGCCGGTCTTGAGCACGACCATTGCCATGTTCATCGCCGAGGACTTGCTGATGCCGACGTAGCACAGCCAGGTGAGCAACAGTACCAGTGCCGCGGCGGGCAGGTTGGCGATCGCGCCGGTGGGCCGCAGCTGTGCGTCCAGTGGCGCACTGACCAGCGCCGCCGGTAGATGGATGTCGAACTGGCTGAGCAGGCTGAGGAAGTAGCCGGTCCAGCTGACCGCCACCGCCGATGCAGAGACGCCGTATTCGAGCACCAGCATCCAGCCGATGAACCAGGCCGACAGTTCGCCGAAGGTGGCATAGGTATAGGTGTAGGCGCTGCCGGAGACCGGCACCATCGAGGCGAACTCGGCGTAGGCCAGCGCGCAGAAGGCGCAGCAGATGGCGGCCAGCACGAACGACAGCATGATCGCGGGGCCGGCGTGGTTGGCGGCCGCCTGGCCGGTGATGACGAAGATGCCGCCGCCGATCACCGCGCCGATACCCAGGGCGGTCAGGCCCCAGGGGCCGAGGTGGCGACGCAGGCTCAGGCCGTTGGCGTCTTCATGGGCGGCATGCGGGTGCTTGGTGGCCCACAGTTGCTTGAACATGTGTGGTGGTCTTGTCGAAGCGCGCCATGACCGGCGCGCGGGGAAAACGGACGGGCCGGCGCGAGGCCGGCCCGTAGGCGGATCAGGGCGATTTGGCCAGCTTGCTGTTGCGGATGCCGTAGCCCAGGTAGATCAGCAGGCCGAGCAGCGTCCAGCCCACGAACAGGTGCCAGTGCACCACGAACGCCTGCCAGAACAGGAACAGGCAGGTGGCCGCGCCCAGCGGGCAGATGATCCACACCATCGGCACGCGGAACGGGCGATGGATCTCCGGCTTGGAATAGCGCAGCACGAGCACGCCGATGCAGACCGTGGCGAAGGCAAGCAGGGTACCCATCGACACCAGTTCACCCAGCACGTTCAGCGGCACCAGGCCAGCCAGCGCGGCGGCGATCACGCCGACCACGATGGTGGCCACATACGGGGTACGGAAGCGGGTGTGGACCTTGCCGAAGAACTTCGGCAGCAGGCCGTCGCGGGAGATGGTGTAGGCGATGCGGGTCTGGCCCATCATCATCACCAGCACCACGGAGGACAGGCCGGCGATGGCGCCGATCTCCACGAACGTCTTCAGCCAGGACAGGGTCGGGTAGGGCTCCAGCGCGGTCGCCACCGGCTTGTCGGTGCCCAGCAGGTGATACGGCATCATGCCGGTCAGCACCGCACAGACGATGATGTAGACGAGGGTGCACACGGCCAGCGAGCCGAGCAGGCCGATCGGCATGTTGCGCTGCGGGTCCTTGGTTTCACCGGCGGCGGTGGAGACCGCATCGAAGCCGATGTAGGCGAAGAACACGATGGTGGCCGCGCGGAACACGCCGCTCCAGCCGAACTCACCCGGCACGCCGGTGTTTTCCGGGATGAAGGGCTGCCAGTTGGCCGGGTCGATGTGGGCTGCGCCGATGCCGATGAACAGGCAGATGACGGTGACCTTGATCGCCACGATGATCGCGTTGACGAAGGCCGACTGGGTCACGCCCACGTACAGCAGGCCGGACACCGCTGCCACGATCAGCACTGCCGGCAGGTTGAACAGCTTGCCGGAGGCGATGAACTCGCTGCCGGTCCAGGCAATCGGGGCCGCGCTCAGGGCATCCGGGAACGGCATGTGCAGCGTGGTGGTGATGAAGCTGATCAGGTAGGCCGACCAGCCCACCGCGACCGAGGCCGAAGCGAACAGGTATTCCAGCACCAGGCACCAGCCGATGAACCAGGCCATGCCTTCGCCGAGAGTGGCGTAGGAGTAGGAGTAGGCGCTGCCGGAGACCGGCATCATCGCCGCGAACTCGGCGTAGCACAGGCCCGCCAGGGCGCAGGCGAAACCGGCGATCACGAACGACAGCATGACCGCCGGGCCGGCGTGGTTGGCCGCGGCCTGGCCGGTCAGCACGAAGATGCCTGCGCCGATCACCGCACCCACGCCAAGCAGGATGAGGTGTTTAGCCGTGAGGGTCCGTTTCAACGTGGCTTCGCCGTCCAGGCTGCCTTCGATGGGTTCGCCAGCATCGACGTGCCCGGCCGGTTCAACCGGCTTGACCCTCAACAGAGCTTTCAGCATGCAGTACTTCCTAGTGATCGGATTGGGTGGGCCGCCGATACGTTGCCGGCAACCCTGGAATGGTGAAGGCCGCGCGAACGGCCCGCTGTATCTTAGCCAAAGCTGAAGCCAACGCACAAGCGCAATCGCAACAATGAACGGCGATAATGAGCAGCATTTTTCCAAACTCCGCCCATTCATGAGCCAGACCGCCGAAACCCTTGCCATGCTTGACGATCGCCTGCGTGGCCTGCTGCGGGACTATGCCCGCCGCGAGCCTGCCCACTACGCACTGGCTGCCGAATTCGGCACATTGTTGGACGATCCGGAAGATCCGTTCCGTCGTGAACGGCTGGCTGGTCACTTCACCGCCAGCTGCTGGCTGGTCAGTGCCGATGGCCAGCGCCTGCTGCTGACCCATCACCGCAAGCTGCAGCGCTGGCTGCAGCTGGGCGGCCACGCCGACGGCGACCGCGACCTGGCCCAGGTCGCGCTGAAGGAGGCCGAGGAGGAGTCCGGCCTGAGCGGTCTGGTGCTGGAAAACCCGGCCATCTTCGACATCGACAAGCACTGGATTCCGGAGCGCAAGGACGTACCGGGGCATTGGCACTACGACGTGCGTTTCGTGATCCGGGCGCTGGGTGGCGAGGCCTTCGTGCTCAGCGAGGAGTCGCTGGAGCTGGCCTGGCGGCCGGTGACCGAGGTCGCCGCCGATCCGGAATCGGATGAGTCGATGCAGCGCATGGCGCGCCGGTGGTTGGCGCGCTAGCAACCTGTAGAGCCGAGCCGATGCTCGGCTCGATGCGGGCCGGAACCGCAGCCGAGCATGGGCTCGGCTCTACACGTGCAAGGCGGGATGCGCGTCAATACAGAATGCGCGTCCGCAGCGTGCCTGGAATCGCGGCCAGCTCGTCGCGCACGGCGGCGGCCTGCGCCTCGCTGGCGGTGATGTCGATCACCACGTAACCCACCTTCGGGTCGGTGCGCAGGAACTGGCCGTCGATGTTGACGTTGTGGCGCGAGAAGATCTCGTTGACCTTGGACAGCACGCCCGGCACGTTCTGGTGGATGTGCAGCAGGCGCAGGCTGTCTTCGTGTTCGGGCAGGGTCACTTCGGGGAAGTTGACCGCCGACAGGGTGCTGCCGTTGTCGCTGTAGCGCACCAGCTTGGCCGCCACTTCCACGCCGATGTTGTCCTGCGCTTCCAGCGTGCTGCCGCCGACGTGCGGGGTGAGGATGACGTTGTCGTGGCGGGTCAGCGGCGATTCGAAGATATCGCCGTTGCCCTTCGGCTCGACCGGGAACACGTCCAGCGCGGCGCCACCGACGTGGCCGCTGGCCAGGGCCGCGTCCAGCGCATCGATGTCGACCACGGTGCCGCGCGCGGCGTTGATCAGGTGCGCGCCCTTGCGCATCTTCGCCAGCTCGGTGCTGCCGATCATCCACTGCGTGGACGGGGTCTCCGGCACGTGCAGGGTGACGATGTCGGCGCGCGCCAGCAGGTCGTCCAGGCTGGCCGCTGCACGGGCATTGCCCAGCGCCAGCTTGGTTTCCACGTCGTGGAAGATCACCTGCATGCCCAGCGATTCGGCCAGCACGCCGACCTGGGTGCCGATGTGGCCGTAACCAATGATGCCCAGCGTCTTGCCGCGCACTTCATGGCTGCCGCTGGCTGACTTCGACCAGCCGCCGCGATGGCATTCGGCGTTCTTCTGCGGAATGCCACGGGTCAGCATGATCGCCTCGGCGATCACCAGTTCGGCCACGCTGCGGGTGTTGGAGTAGGGCGCGTTGAACACCGGGATGCCGGCCAGTTCGGCCGCGTCCAGGTCGACCTGGTTGGTGCCGATGCAAAAGCAGCCCACCGCGATCAGGCGCTTGGCCTCGGCCAGCACCTCGGCGCTGAGCTGGGTGCGCGAGCGGATGCCGACGATGTGCGCCTCGGCGATGCGCGCCTTCAATTCGTCCTCGGGCAGTGCCTTGGTGTGCGCCTCGATCTGGCTGTAGCCGGCCGCGCTGAACACCTCCACGGCGGTCTGGCTGACCCCCTCCAGCAACAGCACGCGGATATCCTGCTTCGGGAACGAGGTCTTCTTCGGCGACATGGGGCAACACGGCCAGTGGGACAGGGGCTGACCACTATGCCAGATCGAAGCCCCCATGGTGCAGTGCGCAATTGGTTGCATCCGTAGCTATCTGCCTGCTCGCAGGGCTGGACGCTGGCGCGTGCCGCTGGCACGCTTGCCCGTTCTTCACGCCCCGCGCTGGACCGTCATGACCGATTCCCGCATTGCCTCGCTGCAGCAGGCCTGTCCCGGCCTGAAGCTGAAGACCGACCCGGCCGACCTGGAGCATTACGGGCGCGACTGGACCCGGCGCTGGACGCCGGCGCCGTTGGCGGTCGCACTGCCGGCCACGGTCGAGGAGGTACAGGCGGTGATGCGCTGGAGTGCGGGTGAGGGCGTGCCCGTGGTGCCGTCCGGCGGCCGTACCGGCCTTTCCGGTGGCGCGGTGGCGGCCAATGGCGAGCTGGTGCTCAGCCTGGAGCGGATGAACAAGGCGCTGGCCTACGACGCGGTCGATCGCACCCTGGTGGTGCAGGCCGGCATGCCGCTGGAGGCCGTGCACAACGCCGCGCTGGACCACGGCCTGATCTATCCGGTGGATTTCGCTGCACGCGGGTCGTGCACGATCGGCGGCAACATCGCCACCAATGCTGGCGGCATCCGTGTGATCCGCTACGGCAACACCCGCGAGTGGATCGCCGGGCTGAAGGTGGTTACCGCCAGCGGCGAACTGCTGGAGCTCAACAAGGGCCTGATCAAGAACTCCAGCGGCTATGACTTCCGCCAGCTGCTGATCGGTTCGGAAGGCACGCTGGGCGTGATCGTCGAGGCGACAGTGAAACTCACCGATCCGCCGCCAGCCAGCAACGTGATGCTGCTGGCCGTGCCCAGCTTCGAGGTGCTGATGCAGGTGTTCGCCGCGTTCCGCGCGCGCCTGCAGCTGCAGGCCTTCGAGTTCTTCACCGACCGGGCGCTGGAGCACGTGCTGGCGCATGGTGCGCAGGCACCGTTCGACGAGGTGCACCCGTATTACGTGGTCACCGAGTTCGCCGCCAACGACGAAGCGCAGGAAGCGGCGGCGATGGCCGCCTTCGAGGACTGCATGGGCAACGGCTGGGTCAGCGACGGGGTGATCAGCGCCAGCGATGCCCAGGCCGCCCAGCTGTGGCGCCTGCGCGAAGGCATCACCGAATCGCTGGCGCGCTACAAACCTTACAAGAATGATGTCTCGGTGCGGATCTCGGCGATGCCTGCGTTCCTGGCCGAGACCCAGGCACTGATCGGGCAGGCCTACCCACACTTCGACGTGGTCTGGTTCGGCCATATCGGTGACGGCAACCTGCACATCAACGTGCTCAAGCCCGACGACACCAGCGACGCCGATTTCGTGGCGCAGTGTGAACACGTGACCAAGCTGTTGGCGCAGGTGCTGGCCCGGTTCGATGGCAGCATCTCGGCTGAACACGGCATCGGCCTGGTCAAGAAGGGCTACCTGGACAGCACCCGCGGCCCGGCCGAGATCGCCCTGATGAAGGCGGTCAAACGTGCGTTCGATCCTCAAGCGCGGCTGAATCCCGGCAAGCTGTTCGACGTTTGAGCCGGGCAAATCCTTCACGCACCCGTTACGCTCCACGCATCCTCACAACCGGCTTCGAACCGATGACCCGTCCGCTTCTGCTGCTCGCCCTGCTGTCCCTGCCGCTGGCCGGCTTCGCTTCCAGCTTCGCCGGCACCTCGGCCGGTTCGGCCACGGGTGCGTCCTCCGGTTCCTCGGGCAGCAGCTCGGGTGATGACAAGGTGGTGCTGGCTGCGCGCGACGATGCGGCTGCATTCGTCGCCAGCGATGGCGAGATTCGTGGCGCCCGCCTGCAGGCCGCACTGGTCCACCTGCGTGAGCAGAGCGCCGCCGCACAGCAGCAGAGCGATCTGGAACTGGCCCGCGCGCTGCTGGCACGTTGATCCAGGCTGCATGACCTCGGCGTCATCGCCTTCTGTAGAGCCGAGCCATGCTCGGCTGGATGCCCAGCGCACGCGGATCGCAACAGCAGCCGAGCATGGCTCGGCTCTACAGAGGCTTGGCCGGTGGAACGCAGCCACGCATGGCGTGGCTCTACTGCTGGTCGCCCACGTCGCGCACGCAGCTGATCGCCTGCAGCTGGACCCGGCAGGGTTGAGCCCTGCACAGCAGCAGGTGGCGACGCAGACCCTGGCCGACGTGCAGGCACTGCTGCCGGATGGCCTGCTCCGCGCATTGCCGGCACAGGTCCAGGTGCGCTGGCGCGATGACCTGCCGGCCGATGTGCACGGCCGCGCGTTCGCCGGGCGCATCGCCCTGCGTCGCGAGCTGCTGGATGATGCCGTGCCCGGCGCGCGCCGCGCACGCCGCAGCGCGCTGGTACACGAACTGACCCATGTCGCCGACCGTACGGGGGCGAACTGGTCACGCAGTGTGCGCTGGCGTGATCTGGCTGGATGGCAGCGCAAGCCCTGGCATCTCGGCCGTGGCGACAACGATTTCCGTGACCGCAGTCCCGATGCGTATGAACTGAAGGACCCGGCCGAGTACCTGGCAGTGAACGCCGAGCATTTCGTGCTCGACAGCGAGTTCGCCTGCCGGCGCCCGGCACTGGCGCAGTGGTTCCAGGTCCATTTCGGAACCCCGCCATCGCTGCCACAGTCGCACTGCGCGAACGCGTTGCCATTGCTGCAGGCCGAATCGGAAGAGGGGGCGGCATCGCTGCTGCAGCTCGACCCGGCGCGTGTCTACGCCGTGGACTACCTGTTCGCCGAGGGCAGTGCGCAGCCGATGAGCCGCTGGGGGCACAGCATGCTGCGGCTGGTGATCTGCCGGCCGGGCCGTGCACCGGGTCCGGACTGCCGCCTGGACCTGGAGTACCACCGCGTGCTGTCGTTCCGCGCGTTCGTCGGCGATGTGCAGATTTCCAACTGGCGCGGCTTGACCGGCGGCTACCCGTCGCGGCTGTTCGTGCTGCCGCTGCAGCAGGTGGTGGACGAGTACACCAAGGTGGAACTGCGGGGCCTGCAGTCGTTGCCCTTGCAGCTGCAACGCGACGAGATTGCCAGCCTGCTCGAGCGCACCGCGCAGGTGCACTGGAGCTATGACGGGCGCTATTACTTCGTCAGCAACAACTGTGCGGTGGAGACCGCCAGGCTGCTGCAGGCCGGAGTGCCCCGGCTGGGCGAGGACGGGCTGGCCCAGCTGAGTCCGCGCGGTCTCAAGCGGCGGCTGGCGCGGCTGGGCATGCTCGACGAGCGGGTACTCACGGACCGCAACGCAGCGCAGGCACAGGGCTATTACTTCGCTTCCGCGCGCGACCACTACCAGCAGTTGTTCACAGTGGCGGCGACCCAGCTGGCCTTGCCCGCGCGCGATGTGCGCGGCTGGTTGAAGCTGCCGGCAGAACAACGGGCACCGTGGCTGCTGAAGGGCAACCTGCGCGCCAGTGCCGGCCTGCTGCTGCTGGAACAGGCGGCACAGCGGCGTGCCGAACTGCGCGCACGCGATGTGCTCAAGCGGCAGCTACTGGCTGCTGCGGACAGCGCGGAAACCCGCAGCCTGCGCAGCCTGCTGGCGCAGAGCGGGCAGTGGTTGCGCCCGGGGACGCTGCTGCAGGGCGGCTACGGGTTGCCGCTGGCCGATGAGCAGGCGGTGCTGGCCGAAACGGTTGCCACTGCCAGCGCAGAGGCGGTGCCGGCCTGGCAGGCGCTGCGCGTGCAACTGCGCCAGCAGTTGCCGGTGGGCCAGCGCAACGAGATGGATGCGATCGATGCCAACCTCGCCGCACTTGGCGCGCGCCTGCGGGAACAGGCAGCCACGCCCGCTACTGGCGCGGCAGTTCGATGACGAAACGGCTGCCGCCGGCGTCGCCCGCCGCGCAGTAGACGCGGCCGCCGTGCGCGTCGGCGATGGCCTTGACCACCGCCAGGCCGAGGCCACTGCCGCCGCCCTGGCGTGAACGTGAGCCGTCGGCACGCATGAACGGGCTGAAGATGTCGGCGTGCAGCTCCGGATCGATGCCCGGGCCCTCATCCTCGATTGCCACTTGCACATGTCCCGGTGTGTCATGCACGGCAATCCGCACCTTGCCCGGGCTGGCATAGCGGCGTGCGTTCTCCAGCAGCGCCAGCAGCGCCTGGCGGAGGCGGGTCGGGTCGCAGTGCGCGTTGTGTTCCTCGCGGCTGGTTTCCAGCTCCAGCACGAAGCCGGCGGCGCGGAACTGCGGATCGACCAGGGTCATCACCGAATGCACTTCGGCCACCACATCGGTGCGCGCGCGGCGTACGTCCAGCCGCGCGTTGTCGGACAGGCTCAGCACGCGCAGATCCTCGATCAGGCGCGAGAGGCCCTCGACCTGCGCCAGCAGGCTGCGGAACTGTGACTCGTCCGGCTGGAACACGCCCTCGGCGAGCCCTTGCAGGCGACCGCGCAGGATCGTCACCGGCGTGCGCAGCTCATGGGCGATGGCCGCGTGCCACATCGCGCGCTCGCTCTCCATGTGCTGCAGGCGGCGGGCCATTGCATTGAAGTCCTCGACCAGGGTCGCCACTTCACCCGGCGAATTCTCCTCGACGCTCGCGCGCGCCCCGAGGTCGCCGCCGGCAAGCGCACGCACACTGTCCACCAGTGAATTCAGTGGCGACAGGATCCGGTGCGCAAGACGGAACGAAGCGGCGATGGCCAGCGCCAGTCCGGTCAGGATCACGCCCACCATCCATGCCAGTTCCGGCCCGGTCGGCAGCCAGCTTTCCGGCTCCTCGGTGCTGCCGGGGAAGAACTCGACCAGCACCGCGTACAGCAGCCACGACGA
Source organism: Stenotrophomonas hibiscicola ATCC 19867 (assembly GCF_000382065.1). Taxonomy (GTDB): domain Bacteria; phylum Pseudomonadota; class Gammaproteobacteria; order Xanthomonadales; family Xanthomonadaceae; genus Stenotrophomonas; species Stenotrophomonas hibiscicola. Next base: position 339,220 of record NZ_KB907502.1, read on the forward strand.
CAGGATCATCATCACGATGACGCCGATCACCATCAGCGACATCGAGATGATGATGTGGCGGCTGAGCCCGGAACGGCGCAGGCGCGCCATCAGCGGTCGGCCATCAGCCGGTAGCCGACACCGCGCACGCTGGCCGGAACATTGACCATGCCTACTTCGTCCAGTTTGCGGCGCAGCTTGCTGACATGGCTGTCGACGGTGCGTTCCAGCGCTTCGCTTTCCGGCAGGCATTCGTGCATCAGTTCGCTGCGGCTGAAGATGCGGGTCGGCGCCAGCGCCATGCAGTGCAGCAGCTTGAACTCGGTGAGCGTGAGCAGCACTTCGTGGCTGTAGCCTTCGCCCTCCACATGCACGGCATGGGTGGCCGAGTCGATCAGCAGCGGGCCCGCCCGCAGCGCGGTCGGTGCATCCACGCGCGAGGCGCGCAACGTACGCCGCAGCACGGCGCGCACGCGTGCTGCCACTTCGGCCGGATTGAACGGCTTGACCACGTAGTCGTCGGCGCCCATGCGCAGCGCGGTGAGCTTGTCCAGGTCCTGGTCCAGTGCGGTCAGCATGATCACCGGCGTTTCACCGCGCTGGCGCAGCTGGGTCAGCACGCTCCAGCCATCCAGGCGCGGCAGCTGCACATCAAGCAGGACCAGGTCGGGGCGGGCGCTGCGGTGCAGGTCCAGCGCGCTGTGGCCGTCGGCGGCGCGCAGCGTACGCAGTCCTTCGCGTTCCAGATAGGCGGTGAGAATATCGGCGATCTCGGCCTCATCCTCGACGATCAGGACGAGGGCGGCGAGGGCAGGGGCGGCATGCATGCAGGGGCGGGGCCTTAAGGTGCTTGCCTCCATCGTATCTCCACAGTTCCTCCATCGAAACCCCATCATCGCCACGCACACTTCACGCTTCAGAACCTATCAGCCGCCTGCGCGGCATTGTGCACAGCAATGAGAACCTTCAGGACTCCGGTCGCGTTGATCGCGGCCCTCGCCCTGGCCGTGACGGCCTGCTCCGCCCCCGAAGCCACGCCCGAAGTGGCACCGCGCGTCAGCGTGGTCACTGTCGGCCCGCAGGTCGTGCAGCGCGACGATGAACTGCCCGGCCGTGTCGCCGCCGTTCGCACCGCACAGATCCGTGCGCAGGTCGGCGGCATCGTGCAGCGCCGCCTGTTCGAACAGGGCGCCGAAGTGCGCGCCGGCCAGGCCCTGTTCCAGATTGATCCGGCGGCGTTCCGTGCCGATGTCGACTCGGCACTGGCAGCGCTGCAGCGCAGTGAGGCAGCCCTGGGCCGCAGCCGCGTGCAGTCGCAGCGCCTGCATGCGCTGGCGGCCGCGCAGGCGGTCAGCCAGCAGCACCGCGACGATGCCAGTGCCGAGTACGAACAGGCCCGTGCCGCGGTGAACGAGGCGCGCGCGATCCTGGCCCGCCGCCAGCTCGACCTGCGCTATGCCACGGTCAGTGCACCGATTGCGGGCCGCATCGACCAGGCGCTGGTGACCGAAGGTGCACTGGTCGGCGTGGCCGATGCCGAGCCGATGGCGGTGGTGCAGCAGATCGACCAGGTCTACGTCGATGTGCGCCAGCCAGCGGCGCAGCTCGAGTCGCTGCAACGCAGTGCCGGTGGCGGCGAGCTGCCGGTGACGATCATCGGTGCGGCCGGCAGGCCGCTGCCCGAACGTGGCCAGATGCTGTTCTCCGGCATCAATGTCGATGCGCGCACCGGTGATGTGATCCTGCGCATCCTGGTCGACAACCCGCAGCGCCAGCTGCTGCCCGGCATGTACGTGCGCGCGAAGGTGCCGCGGGGTGCGCCGGCCAGCGCACTGACCGTGCCGCAGCAGGCCGTGCTGCGCAGTGCCGGTGGCCAGGCCTATGCCTGGGTGATCGGTGGCGATGGCAAGGCGGTGATCCGCACGCTGGAAGTGGACGGTAGTGTCGATCGCCAATGGCTGGTGCGCACGGGCCTGAAGGCGGGCGAAAAGGTGGTGGTCGAAGGCCAGGAACGCCTGCAGGAAGGCGTGGTGGTCGATGCGCGCGACTGGCAGATGCCGGTCGCCAGCGCCGGCGCGGTGCAGGCCGGCAGCAAGGGCTGAGCCTCTACCGGGCCGGTCCCTCCAGGAAAATCCAACATGGCACGTTTCTTCATCGATCGCCCGGTGTTCGCCTGGGTGCTGGCGATCTTCATCATCCTGGCCGGCGTGCTGGCGATCCCGCGGCTGGCAGTGGAGCGCTATCCAGCAGTCGCCCCGCCCAGCGTCAGCATCTATGCCAGCTACCCGGGTGCCAGCCCGCAGACGCTGAACGACGCGGTGGTCGGCCTGATCGAGCGCGAGCTGTCCAGCGTCAAGCACCTGCTGTATTTCGAGTCGTCGGTGGACACCTCCGGCGAAGCCTCGATCACCGCGACCTTCAAGCCGGGTACCAATCCGGAGCTGGCGCAGGTGGACGTGCAGAACCGGATCAAGGCGATCGAGCCGCGCCTGCCGCGCAGCGTGCGCCAGAACGGCCTGTTCGTGGAAGCAGCCGATTCCGGCTTCCTGATGCTGGTCGGCCTGCGTTCGCCCGATGCCAGCGTCAGCGAGGCCGCACTGGGCGACTTCATGGCGCGCAACATCATCGAGGAGCTGCGCCGCATCGATGGCGTCGGCCGCGTGCAGCTGTTCGGTGCGGAGCAGGCGATGCGCGTGTGGCTGGACCCGACCCGGCTGACCGGCTATGGGCTGACCATGGGTGACGTGGCCGCTGCCATCGAGCAGCAGAACCTGGAGATCTCGCCGGGGCGCATCGGTGATTCGCCGGGTGTTCCAGGCCAGCGCATCACCGTGCCGCTCAGCGCCGACGGCCAGTTGTCCACGCCGGAACAGTTCGCGGCGATCGTACTGCGCGCCGGGGCCGACGGTTCACGGGTGGTGCTGGGTGATGTCGCCCGCGTCGAACTGGGCGCGCAGAGCTATGCCTGGGGCACCCGCGAGGACGGCCATCCGGCCACCGCTGCCGGGGTGCAGCTGCGGCCGGGCGCGAATGCGGTGCGCACGGCGTCGGCGGTCCGTGAGCGCATGGCCGAGCTGGCGCCGCTGTTGCCGCGCGGCGTGGAGGCGAGCATCCCGTTCGACACCGCGCCGTTCGTGAAGATCTCGATCCAGAAGGTGGTGCAGACGCTGCTGGAGGCGATGCTGCTGGTGTTCGCGGTGATGTACCTGTTCCTGCAGAACTGGCGCTACACGCTGATTCCGGCGCTGGTCGCACCGATCGCGCTGCTCGGTACCTTCGCGGTGATGCTGGCGCTGGGCTTCTCGATCAACGTGCTGACCATGTTCGGCATGGTGCTGGCGATCGGCATCATCGTCGACGACGCGATCGTGGTGGTCGAGGGGGTGGAGCGGATCATGGCCGAGGAGGGCCTGCCGCCGCGCGAGGCGACCATCAAGGCGATGCGCGAGCTGACCAGCGCGGTGATCGGCATCACCCTGGTGCTGACCGCGGTGTTCATTCCGATGGCCTTGGCCAGCGGCTCGGTGGGCGCCATCTACCGCCAGTTCACCGTGGCGATGGCGGTGTCGATCCTGTTTTCGGCGCTGCTGGCCCTGAGCCTGACGCCGGCGTTGTGCGCGACGCTGCTGCGCCCGAACACCCATGGCCATCATGGCCGTGGCGGGCTGTTCGGTGCCTTCAATCGTGGCTTCGAGGCGTTGACTGGGCGCTACCAGCGCGGCGTGGCCTCCGTGCTGCAGCGGAGCGGGCGGGTCATGGGCGTGTTCGCGGCGCTGGTGGCGGCGCTGCTGCTGGGCCTGCACTGGCTGCCGGGCGCCTTCCTGCCGGAAGAGGACCAGGGCTACTTCATGACCTCGATCCAGCTGCCGGCTGAAGCCACGGCCGAACGCACGCTGGCCGTGGTCGAAGCCTACGAACGGCACGTGGCGTCACGCCCGGGCATCGGCTCCAACCAGTCGATCCTCGGGTACAGCTTCTCCGGTTCCGGCCCGAGCGCGGCGCTGACCTACACGATGCTGAAGGATTGGGGCGAGCGTGCAGGGGCCACCGCGGCCGGCGAAGTGGAGGCCGCGCAGCAGGCGATGGCCACGATTGCCGAGGGCGAGGTGATGAGTGTGATGCCCCCGGCGATCGACAGCCTGGGCCGTTCGTCCGGCTTCTCGCTGGCCCTGCAGGCGCGTACCGGGCAGAGCCAGGCCGAACTGCGTGCGGCCCTGCAGCAGCTGCTGAAGCTGGCCGAGGCCAGCCCGCTGCTGTCGGAGGTGCATGCCGATGGCCTGCCAGCAGGTACCAGCGTGCGGCTGGACATCGACCGCGCCAAGGCCGAGGCGATGGGCGTGGGGTTCGAGCAGATCAGCAGCACGCTGTCGGCGGCGATGGGCTCGCAGTACGTCAACGACTTCCCCAACAAGGGCCGGCTGCAGCAGGTGATCCTGCAGGCCGATGCACCGCACCGGATGGAGCTGGAGGATGTGCTGAAGCTGTACGTTCGCAACAGCGAAGGCGGCATGGTGGCGTTGTCGGAACTGGTGACGCCGCACTGGACCGAGGCGCCGCTGCAGCTGCAGCGCTATCTCGGCTTCCCGGCGCTGAATCTGTCCGGCGCACCGGCCTCCGGCGTGTCGACCGGCCAGGCCATGGCGGAGATGGAGCGGTTGGCGGAGAAGCTGCCGTCCGGTTTTGCCCTGCAGTGGACCAGCCAGTCGCTGCAGGAGCGGGAGTCCGGTGCGCAGGCGCCGTGGTTGCTGCTGTTGTCGATGCTGGTGGTGTTCCTGGTGCTGGCGGCACTGTACGAGAGCTGGTCGATCCCGCTGGCGGTGATGCTGGTGGTGCCGCTGGGCCTGCTTGGTGCGGTTGCTGCGGTGCTGTTGCGGGGCATGCCCAACGACGTGTTCTTCAAGGTCGGCATGATCACCGTGATCGGGCTGTCGGCGAAGAACGCGATCCTCATCGTCGAGTTCGCGCGCCAGCTGCAGCAGCAGGGTCGCGGCCTGGTTGAAGCAGCGCTGGAGGCAGCGCGGCTGCGACTGCGGCCGATCGTGATGACCTCGCTGGCATTCGCGCTGGGCGTGGTGCCGCTGATGCTGGCGCAGGGCGCGTCGAAGGAAACCCAGCAGGCGATTGGAACCGGTGTGTTCGGCGGCATGGTCAGTGCGACCGTGCTGGCCGTGTTCTTCGTGCCGGTCTTCTATGTAGTGGTGCAGGGCGCGCGGCAGTGGATCGCGCAGCGCCTGCGCAGACGCCGGCCGATGCCGGGAGGAACCGTGGATGGAACGGAACATCGTTGAAGATCTGCATGAGCGGCAGTTGGCAGCGCTGGAACAGCGCCTGCGGCAGGCATTGCTGGATGACGACCACGATGCGCTGACCGCGCTGGTATCGCCGGCCTTGTTCATGATGGATGGCCACGGCGGCCGCATGCTCGACCTGCCGTGGCTGGGCGACTGGCTGACCGGAAACCTGCAGGTGCGTAGCCTGCAGTCGTACGCGGTGGAAACGTTGCTGTGCGGACGCCTGGCATTGTTGTCCAGCGACGTGCGCTTGTCGGTGCGCGGGCAGGGCCAGGAGCGCGAGCTGAAACTGCGCCTGCTGCGGGTGTGGACCTGCAGTTCCGGCGAAAGCGGCGCGCAGCTGCTGTCGATGGCGGTACTGGCCGCATGAGCGCGGTCAGGCCGCTTTCAGGCCCCGCTCACCGCGAGGTGGTAGGGTCGAGCATTCCTGTAGTGCCGACAAGGAGTCGAGCCATGCGTGTAGTTCCCAGTCTGTTGGCAGCCTCCCTGGGGTTGGTGCTGGTCGCGTGCCAGCCGGCCCAGGCACCCGCGGCGGGCAGCAATGACGCCCCGCCTGCCACGCCGCAGCCGAGCGCCAACACGGAAGGTGGCAGTGAGACCGCCTACCAGTGTGGTGATCTGAGTGTGGGCGCGACATTCAATGGCGAGGATGCTGCCACGCTGGTGATCGGCGAGCGTAGCTTCGCCATGACCTCCGAGCGCGCGGCATCCGGCGCCAAGTACAGCGATGGTCTCGGCAACAGCTTCTGGACCAAGGGCAGCGATGATGGCCTGCTGAGCCTGATGGGCGAACCGGATCGCGAGTGCCATGCGGTGGAAGCTACCGAAGGCGATGGCAGCGCCGGCAATGCGGCATTCCGTGCCACCGGCAATGAACCCGGCTGGCTTGCAGTCGTCGACGGCGATGCGCCGGGCCTGCAGGTGGAGGTCGATTATGGCGAGCGCCGCTTCGACGTGGCCAAACCCACCCAGGGCGCTGATGGATGGAGCGGAAAGGCGTCCGACGGCACCGACGTCAAGCTCAGCTTCCAGCGCACCACCTGCCAGGATGACATGAGCGGCGAGGCGTTCGAGGCCAAGGCGATGCTGACTGTCGGTACCCGCCAGTACCATGGCTGCGGCAACTTCGGTGCGAAACAGCCGTAACCGCTGCCACCGATGATCCGTCCGCTGCCTGCGGCGAACACGCCGCAGGCAGGAACAGGCAGCCGATCAGCGCGAGGCGCTTAGTCGGCACGGCCGGCGAATTCGCCCGTGGCGGTGTTCACCAGCACGCGTTCGCCATTGACGATGTACTCGGGCACCATGATTTCGATGCCGGTGTTGAGCTTGGCCGGCTTCGGGCGCTTGGTGGCGGTGCCACCCTTCAGTTCCGGCGGCGTCTCGATCACCTCCAGCACCACGGAGGCCGGCAGCTGGATCGCCACCGGCTGCTCGTCGATCACCTGCACGTAGATGCCGGTCAGGCCGTCGGTGATGTAACCGGCGTCGTCGCCGATCACGTCCGCATCCAGGGTGTACGGGGTGTAGTCCTCGTCATCGAGGAAGACGAAGGCATCGCCGTCCTTGTACGAATAGGTGGACTGGCGGCGCAGCAGTTCGACCTCGACCAGGTTGTCGTCGGCATCGAAGCTGGCGTCGAGCTTGTTGCCGCCCGGCACGCTGTACATGATGAAGCGGAAGCGGACGTTGCCGCCGCGACCCTGCGGCGAGCTGCGCTCGATGTCGCGGATCTGGTACACGCCGTTGTTGTACTCGACGACGTTGCCCTTCTTGATGTCGTTGGCTTTCATGGTGATCTAGGTCGTTGGGGGAGGGCGCCGTCCCGGCGCCCGGGGGGAATCACTTCGGAGCGAGGCGGGTAGCGCCGTCCAGGCGGATGGTCTCGCCGTTGAGGTAGGTGTTGCCGAGAATGAAGCCGACCAGACTGGCGAAGTCTTCCGGCTTGCCCAGGCGCGACGGGAACGGGATCGAGGCGGCCAGCGACTGCTGCACGGCTTCGGGCATGCCATCGACCATCGGCGTCCAGAACACGCCAGGAGCAATCGTATTGACGCGGATGCCGAAGCGCGACAGTTCGCGCGCCATCGGCAGCGTCATCGACACCACGCCGCCCTTGCTGGCCGCATACGCGGCCTGGCCGATCTGTCCTTCATAGGCAGCGATGCTGGCGGTGTTGATGATCACGCCGCGCTCGCCGTCTTCGCCGGCGTCGTTGTGCTGCATGCGGTTGGCCGCGGCCTTGGCGACGTTGAAGCTGCCGACCAGGTTGACCATCACCGTGCCCTGGAAGCCGGCCAGCGGCATCGGGCCTTCCTTGCCGAGCACGCGACCGGCACCGAGGATGCCGGCGCAGTTCATCGCCACGTTCAGGCCGCCGAGGAAATCGTGGGCCTGGTCGATGGCTGCAGCCACGGCCGCCTCATCGCTGACGTTGACATTGAAATAGCGGGCCTTGTCGGCACCCAGCCCGGCAACGGCAGCTGCACCCTTGTCGTCGTTGAGGTCGAACAGAGCCACCTTGCCGCCCTGGGCGACGAGGTGCTGGGCCACGGCCAGGCCGAGGCCGGAGACGCCGCCAGTGATCACGGCACGTACGGAAGACAGCTGCATTGCACGGTCCTGCAGGTTCGAGAACCGCCGATTCTAACGGAAGCGGCGACCGTCGCCGTTGTGCGCTGCGCCGCCCGAGCGGGAGCGGCGCAGCGGGGTGCTCAGCCGGTCGCTGCGAGCGCCTGGCCGGTGCGGCTGGCGGTGGCGCGGCCGAGCAGGCCGGCCAGCCAGCGGCCGGTCTCGGCCAGTGCCGGCAGGTCCACGCCGCTCTCCAGGCCCAGGCCCCGCAGCAGGTAGACCACGTCTTCGCTGGCGACGTTGCCGCTGGCACCCTTGGCATACGGGCAGCCACCGGCCCCGGAGACGGCACTGTCGACCACGCGCACGCCTTCTTCCAGGCAGGAGGCGATGTTGGCGATGGCCTGGCCGTACGTGTCGTGGAAGTGCACGGCCAATGCTTCCATCGGAATCTCGGCCGCCACCGCCTGCAGCATCGCCCGTGCCTTGCGCGGGGTGCCGACGCCAATGGTGTCGCCCAGCGAGATTTCGTAACAGCCCATCTGGTGCAGCGCGCGCGCCACGCGCACCACGTCGGCCAGCGGCACCTCGCCCTGGTAGGGGCAACCGAGCACGGTGGAGACGTAGCCACGCACGCGCACGCCATCGGCGGCGGCGCGGCGGAGGATCGGCTCGAACCGGGCCAGCGACTCGTCGATGCCGGCATTGGTGTTGGTTCGGTTGAACGCCTCGGACGCGGCAGTGAACACCGCCACTTCCTCCACGCCCACCGCGCGGGCGCGGTCGTAGCCCTGTTCGTTCGGCACCAGTACCGGGTAGTGGATGCCCGGGCGGCGCTGGATGCCGGCGTAGACTTCGGCGGCATCGGCCAGCTGCGGAATCCACTTCGGGCTGACGAAACTGGTCGCCTCGATGCTGCGCAGGCCGGTGGCCGACAGGCGGTTGATCAGTTCGATCTTGTCGGCGGTGGACACCGACTGCTTTTCGTTCTGCAGGCCGTCACGCGGGCCGACCTCGACGATGCGGACGTAGTCGCTCATGCAGCCACCTCGCCGACGGGGCGATGGCAGACCGCTTCGATGTTGTTGCCGTCCGGGTCGAGCACGAAGGCGGCGTAGTAATCCGGGTGGTACCACGGGCGCAGGCCCGGCGCGCCGTTGTCGCGGCCACCGGCGGTGAGGGCGGCGGCGTGGAAGGCGTCCACCTGCGCGCGGCTGGCGCAGGCGAAGGCCACGTGCACGCCGTGGCTGGCGGTGCCGCCATTGCCGAGCCAGAAGAACGGCTTGCCGTCGCTGCCGAAGCCGACGTGGTCGTGGTCGCCGGTCAGTTCGGCGCTCACTTCCATCACCACGCCGATCTGCAGTGGCGCCAGTGCCTGCAGGAAGAAGGCCTTGCTGCGCGCCAGGTCGGCGCTGGTCAAACCAAGATGATCGAGCATGTTCAGGCTTCCGTGACCCAATGGGGGGCGCGCTTGTCTAGGAAGGCGCCCAGGCCCTCCTGGCCCTCGGCGGACACCCGCAGGCGCGCGATCAGGGCGGCATTATCGCGATCCAGGGTGTCGCGGTCATGGCTGTCCCGGACCTGCCGCACCAGCTGCTTGGCGGTGGACGAGGCGATCGGGCCTGCCTTGTCGAGCAGGGCCAGCTGGCGTTCCAACGCCTCGTCCAGGCGCTCGGGTTCGACCAGCTGGTGGACCAGGCCGATCCGCAGTGCGGTCTCGGCATCGAAGTGCTCGCCGGTGGCGAACCATCGACGGGCCTGGCGTGGGCCGATGGCCTCGATCACATAGGGGGAGATCACCGCCGGCAGCAGGCCCAGGCGGCTTTCGGTCAGGCCGAAGCGGGCCGCGGTGCTGGCGATGGCGATGTCGCAGCAGGCGACCAGGCCGACACCGCCGCCGAAGGCCGCGCCGTGGACCCGTGCCAGGGTCGGCTTGGGCAGCTCGTCCAGGGTGCGCATCAGCCGGGCCAGGGCCAGCGAGTCCTCGCGGTTATCGGCTTCGCTGGCCGCAGCCATGCCGCGCATCCACTGCATGTCGGCGCCGGCCGAGAAGGAGGCGCCATGGCCGGCCACCACCACGGCCCGGATCGAATCGTCCCGTCCGGCGGCCTCCAGCGCGGCGGTCAGCCGGGCGATCAGGCTGGCGTCGAAGGCATTGTGCAGTTCCGGCCGGTTCAGCCAGAGGGTGATGACGGCGCCGCGGCGCTCGATCTGCAAAGCATCGTTCATGGGATTCCAGGGTCACTCCATACCTGTATGGATCATAGCGGGCCATTGGTCATGGGCCATGACGCGACGCGGGAATGTTAGAATCGAGAACCATTTACATCCAGCAGAGAACACGCTAGATGACGCTGTCCGAACTGCCGCTGCACATCTCGGCCGTGGTCGAGTCCGTGCAGGACCTGCACGCCAACGATGCCATCGCCCGTCGCCTGCGCGAGCTGGGTTTCGTCAATGGCGAGGAAGTGCGCCTGGTGGCCAAAGGTCCGGTGGGGGGCGAGCCGCTGCTGGTGCAGGTCGGGTTCACCCGGTTCGCGCTGCGGATCAGTGAGGCCAAGCGCGTCGTGGTAGACGCCAACCGCCAGGAGCGACGCGCATGAGCGCTTCCGCTGCCACCGCCCCGCTGCGCATTGCGCTGGTCGGCAACCCCAACAGCGGCAAGACCGCGCTGTTCAACCAGCTGACCGGCAGTCGGCAGAAGGTCGCCAACTACACCGGCGTCACCGTAGAGCGCAAGGAGGGCCGCCTGCGTGCGCCGTCCGGCCGTGAATTCGCGGTGCTTGATCTGCCGGGCGCCTACAGCCTGCATCCGGCCAGCCTGGACGAGGCGATCACCCGCGACCTGTGCCGGGGCTTCTACCCGGGCGAAGCCGCGCCGGACGTGCTGCTGTGCGTGATCGACGCCACCAACCTGCGCCTGCACCTGCGCTTCGCGCTGGAGCTGCGTGAGCTGGGCAAGCCGATGGTGGTCGCGCTGAACATGGTCGACGCCGCACAACGCCGCGGCATCCAGGTGGATGTGGCCGCGCTGGAACGCGAGCTGGGCGTGCCGGTGGTGGAGACCGTGGCGGTGCGCAAGCAGGGCGCCAAGGCCTTGGTCGAGCGCCTCGATGCGATGGTGCCGCACCTGGATGCGCCGGTGCCGGGCCCGGAAGGTGGCATCGACTACCACGCCAAGGTGCGCGAGATCCTTTCGGTCGCCGTGCGCATGCCGGCGCGAACCGCGAAGATCGACGACGCGCTGGACCGCTGGCTGCTGCACCCGGTGTTCGGGCTGATCAGCCTTGCGGTGGTGATGTTCCTGATCTTCCAGGCGGTGTATGCCTGGGCGACGCCGTTGATGGATGGCATCGAGGCTGGCTTCGCCTGGCTCGGTACTCTCGTTGGCAGCGTGTTGCCGGAGGGTCCGCTGGCCAGCCTGCTGACCGACGGCATCATCGCCGGTGTCGGTGGCGTGGTCGTGTTCCTGCCGCAGATCCTGATCCTGTTCTTCTTCATCCTGGTGCTGGAGGAATCCGGCTACCTGCCGCGCGCGGCGTTCCTGCTCGACCGCATGATGGCCGCTGCCGGCCTGTCTGGCCGCTCGTTCATCCCGCTGCTGTCCAGCTTCGCCTGCGCGGTGCCGGGCATCATGTCCACGCGCAGCATCCAGGACCCGCGTGACCGCCTGGCCACCATCCTGGTCGCACCGCTGATGACCTGTTCGGCGCGCCTGCCGGTGTACGCGCTGCTGATCGGTGCGTTCATTCCGCAGAAGACCGTGTGGGGCGTGTTCAACCAGCAGGGCCTGGTGCTGTTCGGCCTGTACGTCGCCGGCATCCTCAGTGCGCTGGCGATGTCGTGGATCATGAAGAAGTGGCGCCGCGACAAGAGCGAGCATCCGCTGATGCTGGAGCTTCCGTCGTACCGGCTGCCGCATGCGCGCGACCTGGCGGTGGGGCTGTACGAGCGCGGCATGATCTTCCTCAAGCGCGTCGGCGGCATCATCCTGGCGCTGACCATCCTGCTGTGGGTGCTGCTGTCGTTCCCAGCGGCGCCGGCGGGCGCCACGATGCCGGCCATCGACTATAGCTACGCCGGCCAGATCGGCCATGCGATGGCGGTGTTCTTCGCACCGCTGGGCTTCAACTGGCAGATCTGCATCGCGCTGATCCCGGGCCTGGCCGCGCGTGAGGTGGCGGTGTCGTCGCTGGCGACGGTGTATGCGCTGTCGGCGGCGGATGACGATGCGGCCAGCCAGGCACTGACCCCGTTGATCAGCGATGGCTGGTCGCTGGCCACGGCCCTGTCGCTGCTGGTCTGGTACATCTACGCACCGATGTGCATCTCGACGCTGGCCACCATCAAGCGCGAGACCAACTCGTGGAAGCAGATGGGCTTTGCCGCGTTCTACCTGTTCGCCGCAGCTTACGTGGCGGCGCTGATCACCTACCAGGTGACCAAGGCGCTGGGAGGTGGCTGATGGATACCGGGCTGCTGATCCAGTACCTGATCATCGCGGTGGCCGTGCTGGTCAGCGCCTGGGTGGTGCTGAAGAAGCAGTTCCCCGGCACGGTGCGCACGCTGCGCGGTGCCTTGGCGCTGGCTCTGCTGAAGCCGGGCCGCGCGGCCTGGGCGCAGGCGCTGGGGCGGAAGATCGCGCCGCCTGCCAGCGGAGGTGGCGGTGCCTGTGGCGGTTGCGACAGTTGCGGGCCGACCAACAAGAAGTAGCGTCGAGCCATGCTCGACGGCGGCTGTGCGGCGGGTGCGAACTTTCGGCCTGTGGGTGCGAACCTTGGTTTGCACGCTTTCCGGGGTTCAGACCTCTTTGCGGATGATCGCGCGAAAGCGTCCCTCCTGCTGCATCCGCCGTACCGAGGCGCGATTTCCATGGGTCGCTGCGAAGCCCGCCACGTCGGCAAGGGCATTGAGCAGCAGGCGCTTCATCGCGTTGCGATCGCCAGCATCGAGCAGGTCATGAAGATCCTGCTGGGTGAAAGCCCGGCGCAGGCCTGGCGTCTCTTCGATACGCCAGTCGACATGCGGCGTGGGGATGCTGGAGCGGTACCTGAAAGCCGTTTCAAGATCGTCGGGCGTGAGGGGGTGCACGAGCAACTCTGGAAAGTAGAGTCCGGCATTCACATAGAAACCGCGGCTTTCGCTGGCGCGTTGGTGATTCACGACAAGCAGGGCGTCATCCAGCAAGCGGTAGCGGGTGGTCGTGGTCCCGGCATAGCCGGTCTTCCTGGCGCACTTGCTGAAGACGGTCGCGGATTTCATGGGCGTTGCCTGGGCCGGAAGAGGGGACCACAGCCTTGAGTGGCCGCGTTTCTGCGTCCAGTGGTAAACGCGACATCTACGGTGTCGCATGCGCTCCGCCTGGTGCAGTCAAGAGAGGCGTACCCAGGGAGGAACGAGCATCCATTGCGCGGAAGGTCACCCAGCGTCGCAGTGACGGCGCTTGCCGGAGCAGGCGTGCTGCCGCTAGCCTGCAGGCATGAACCAGACTCCCCTGCGATTGCTCATTCACGGCGCCTCCGGGCGCATGGGCCAGGCCCTGCTGCGGCTGGCCGCCGAACATCCCGAAACCCTTCAGATCGTGGCCGCAGTGGCCGGCCGTGCGCCGGCGCAGCGCGTGGTCGACGGCGTGCCGTTCTTCGGTGCCAGCGAACTGCCCGGCGCGCCGGTGTTCGACGTGGCGATCGACTTCAGCCTGCCGGAGGGTTTCGACCCGATGCTGGCGTTGTGCGTGGAACGCGGCGCGGGGCTGGTGTCGGGTACCACCGGCATCTCCGGCACGCAGCGGCAGGCGCTGGATGCAGCAGCGGCGAAGATCCCGTTGGTCTGGGCGTCGAACTTCAGCCTGGGCGTGGCGGTGCTGGACGAGCTGGTGGAGCGCGCCGCGCAGGCGCTGGCCGGCTGGGACTGCGATATCGTCGAATCGCACCACACGCAGAAGAAGGACGCACCGTCAGGCACCGCGCTAACCCTGGGCGCGGCCGCGCAGCGCGGCGGAGCGGAGCCGCACTACGCGAGCCTGCGTGCTGGCGACATCGTAGGTGAGCATCTGGTGCAGTTCACCGGGCTGGGCGAGCGCATCGAGCTGGTGCACCGGGCCACCAACCGCGACATCTTCGCCCGCGGCGCGCTGTTCGCCGCCCGCCAGCTGCAGGGCCGGGCTCCGGGCAGCTACCGGGTGCGGGATCTACTGGACGGGCCGCGTTAACCGGTAGCGCCGGGCCGTGCCCGGCGTCGGTGTCGGTTCGCCGGGCATGGCCCGGCGCTACCAGCGGGCGCCGCATACGCCGCCGGATTGAAATGAATGCGCAATCGCCTGTTCATGAAGCGCGATAACCGCTGGCGCGAGCGCCCCGGCAGCGCTACAATTCGCACTCGCCGAATCACGAAAGCCGGACCGGTCCCAGACCGTACGTCCGCGCTTTTTTGCAACCGGATTTCCGTGAAGCGCAGGCGTGACTTCGGCAGCCCCCTCGGTAGCCAAAGTGAGATTCCCGTGACCCAAGCCGCAATCCTCGTCCTCGAAGACGGCACCGTATTCGAGGGCGAATCCGTAGGCGCGCCCGGCCTGTCCGTCGGTGAAGTGGTGTTCAACACCGCCATGACCGGCTATCAGGAAGTATTGACCGACCCGTCCTACGCCCGGCAGATGGTCACGTTGACCTATCCGCATATCGGCAACACCGGCATGACCGACCAGGACGATGAAGCGTCCAAGGTATGGTCGGCCGGTCTGATCGTGCGCGACGTCCCGCGCCGTCCCAGCAACTGGCGCAGCCAGCTGTCGCTGCAGGACTGGCTGATCCAGCGGGGCGTCGTCGCCATCGCCGGCATCGACACCCGCAAGCTGACCCGCATCCTGCGCGAGAAGGGCGCGCAGAATGGTGCGCTGATGGCCGGCGACATCGACGTGGAAAAGGCACTGGAAGCCGCCCGCAAGTTCCCGGGCCTGAAGGGCATGGATCTGGCCAAGGTCGTCACTACCGAGAAGACCTACACCTGGACCGAGGGCCAGCTGGACCTGGATGCCAATGCTTTCGTCAGCGTGCCGGCCCGGTTCAAGGTCGTGGCCTACGACTTCGGCGTGAAGACCAACATCCTGCGCATGCTGGCCGAGCGCGGCTGCGAAGTGACCGTGGTGCCGGCGCAGACCCCGGCCGCCGAAGTGCTGGCACTGAAGCCGGACGGCGTGTTCCTGTCCAATGGCCCGGGCGACCCGGAACCGTGCGACTACGCCATCGACGCGATCAAGGCCTTCATCGACGTGAAGATCCCGACCTTCGGCATCTGCCTGGGCCACCAGCTGCTCGGCCTGGCCTCTGGCGCGCAGACCATGAAGATGGGCCATGGCCACCACGGTGCCAACCACCCGGTGCAGGACCTGGACAGTGGCCGGGTGATGATCACCTCGCAGAACCACGGTTTTGCGATCGATGAAGCAACCCTGCCGCCGACCCTGCGCGTGACCCACCGTTCGCTGTTCGACGGCACCAACCAGGGCGTGGCCCGCACCGACGTGCCGGCGTTCTCGTTCCAGGGCCATCCGGAAGCATCCCCGGGCCCGCACGATGTCGGTCCGCTGTTCGACCGCTTCGTGGCGCTGATGGAGCAGGCCAAGGCGTGATCAGTACGCCGCCGGCCTGCCGGTGGCGTCGCGATGGACCGTAAACCCCGCATCGCTGCTGCCCCTGGCGCGGCGCTGCGGATCAAGATTCCTGATCGACAGCGTGCGATCACCCCCCTTGTCACGCTGTACTGACTTAGAGAAGAAAATGCCCAAGCGCACTGACCTCAAGACCATCCTCATCATCGGTGCTGGCCCGATCGTCATCGGCCAGGCCTGCGAGTTCGACTACTCCGGTGCCCAGGCCTGCAAGGCCCTGCGTGACGAGGGTTACCGCGTGGTGCTGGTCAACAGCAACCCGGCCACGATCATGACCGACCCGGAGATGGCCGACGCCGTCTACATCGAGCCGATCAACTGGCAGACGGTCGAGAAGATCATCGCCAAGGAAAAGCCCGATGCGCTGCTGCCGACCATGGGTGGCCAGACCGCGCTGAACTGCGCGCTGGACCTGGCCGACAACGGTGTGCTGGAGAAGTACAACGTCGAACTGATCGGCGCCAAGCGCGAAGCGATCCGCATGGCCGAAGACCGCGAGCTGTTCCGCGTGGCCATGGGTGAGATCGGCCTGGAATGCCCGACCGCCGCCGTCGCCCACACCCTGGACGAAGCGCTGGAGATCCAGACCCGCGTCGGCTACCCGACCATCATCCGCCCCAGCTTCACCCTGGGCGGCAGCGGTGGCGGCATTGCCTACAACCGCGAAGAGCTGGTCGAGATCGTCAGCCGCGGCCTGGAACTGTCGCCAACCACCGAGGTGCTGGTGGAAGAGTCGGTGCTGGGCTGGAAGGAGTTCGAGATGGAAGTGGTCCGCGACACTGCGGACAACTGCATCATCGTCTGCTCGATCGAAAACCTGGACCCGATGGGCGTGCACACCGGTGACTCGATCACCGTGGCGCCGGCGCAGACCCTGACCGACAAGGAGTATCAGCGCCTGCGCGATGCCTCCATCGCCGTGCTGCGCAAGATCGGCGTCGATACCGGTGGCTCGAACGTGCAGTTCGGCATCAACCCGAAGACCGGCCGCGTGGTCGTCATCGAGATGAACCCGCGCGTGTCGCGTTCCTCGGCGCTGGCGTCCAAGGCCACCGGCTTCCCGATCGCCAAGGTCGCCGCCAAGCTGGCCGTGGGTTACACCCTGGACGAACTGAAGAACGAAATCACCGGTGGCCTGACCCCGGCCTCGTTCGAGCCGTCGATCGACTACGTCGTCACCAAGATCCCGCGTTTCGCCTTCGAGAAGTTCCCGGCCGCCGACGCTCGCCTGACCACCCAGATGAAGTCGGTCGGCGAGGTGATGGCGATGGGCCGTACCTTCCAGGAGTCGGTGCAGAAGGCCCTGCGTGGCCTGGAAACCGGCAAGGTCGGCTTCGACCCGACCGGCCTGGACCTGGCCAACGAAGACGACCTGCAGACCCTGCGCCGCGAGTTGAAGGCGCCGGGCCCGGAGCGCCTGTTCTTCGTCGCCGACGCGTTCCGCGCCGGCATGAGCGTGGAAGAGATCTACGCACTGTCGTTCATCGACCACTGGTTCCTGGACCAGATCGAGGAAATCATCGCTGCAGAAGGCGAAGTCGCTGCCGGTGGCATCGACGCGCTGGACGCCGCACGCCTGCGCAAGCTGAAGCGCGCTGGCTTCTCCGATGCGCGCCTGGCGCAGCTGACCGGCACCAATGAAGCCGCCATCCGCGCGCTGCGTCGTGCGCACAAGGTGCGCCCGGTCTACAAGCGCGTGGACTCCTGCGCCGGCGAGTTCTCCACCGGTACCGCCTACCTGTACTCGACCTACGAGGACGAGTGCGAGGCCGCGCCGAGCAACCGCGACAAGATCATGATCCTGGGTGGTGGCCCGAACCGCATCGGCCAGGGCATCGAGTTCGACTACTGCTGCGTGCACGCGGCACTGGCGCTGCGCGAGGATGGCTATGAAACCATCATGGTCAACTGCAACCCGGAAACCGTGTCGACCGACTATGACACCTCCGACCGCCTGTACTTCGAACCGCTGACCCTGGAAGACGTGCTGGAAATCGTCGAACTGGAGCAGCCGAAGGGCGTGATCGTGCAGTACGGCGGCCAGACCCCGCTGAAGCTGGCGCGCGCGCTGGAGGCCAATGGCGTGCCGGTGATCGGCACCAGCCCGGACTCGATCGACCTGGCCGAAGACCGCGAGCGCTTCCAGCAGCTGGTCGACAAGCTGGGCCTGAAGCAGCCGCCGAACCGCATCGCCCGCAACGACCAGGAAGCCCTGCTGCTGGCCCGCGAGATCGGCTACCCGCTGGTGGTGCGCCCGAGCTACGTGCTGGGCGGCCGTGCGATGGAAATCGTCTACGGCGAAGCCGACCTGGCCCGCTACGTGCGCGACGCGGTGAAGGTGTCCAACGATTCGCCGGTGCTGCTGGACCGCTTCCTCGACAACGCCGTGGAGTGCGACGTCGACATCATTGCCGATGCCCAGGGCAACGTCCTGATCGGCGGCGTGATGGAGCACATCGAAGAAGCCGGCGTGCACTCGGGCGATTCCTCGTGCTCGCTGCCGCCGTACTCGCTGTCGGCTGAAACCCAGGCCGAGCTGCGCCGCCAGGTGGTGGAGCTGGCCAAGGCCCTGAACGTGGTCGGCCTGATGAACACCCAGTTCGCGATCCAGACCAGCGACGAGGGTGCCGACACCATCTACCTGCTGGAAGTGAACCCACGTGCCTCGCGCACCGTGCCGTTCGTGTCCAAGGCCACCGGCATGCCGCTGGCCAAGATCGCCGCGCGCTGCATGGCCGGCAAGAGCCTGGCCGAGCAGGGCGCGACCAAGGAAATCGTACCGGACTACTACTCGGTGAAGGAAGCGATCTTCCCGTTCGCCAAGTTCCAGGGCGTCGACCCGATCCTCGGGCCGGAGATGCGCTCCACCGGTGAGGTGATGGGCGTGGGCCGCAGCTTCAACGCCGCCTTCGCGCGTGCGCAGGAAGCCGGTGGCATCAAGGCACCGCCGGTCGGCAAGGCCTTCGTTTCGGTCCGCGATCCGGACAAGAAGCGCGTGCTGCCGGTGGCCAAGGCGCTGCTGGCGCGTGGCTACAGCCTGGTCGCGACCCGTGGCACTGCCGCGTGGCTGCAGCAGCACGGCATGGACTGCGAGATCATCAACAAGGTGGTCGAAGGCCGTCCGCACATCGTCGACTCGATCAAGAACGGCGAGATCGTCTACATCGTCAACACGACCGAAGGTCGTTCGGCGATCAACGACTCGTTCTCGATCCGTCGCGAGGCGCTGCAGCATCGCGTCACCTACTCGACCACAATTGCCGGCGCCAAGGCGCTGGTGGATTCACTGGAATTCCGCGGCACCGGCCCCGTCTGGTCGCTGCAGGAGCTGCACAAGGAGTTGAATGCATGAGAGCCCCCATCACGATGAAGGGCGCGCAGAAGCTGCGCGACGAACTGGATCACCTGAAGTCGGTCAAGCGCCCGAAGGTGATCGCCGCCATCGCCGAAGCGCGTGAGCATGGCGACCTGAAGGAGAACGCCGAGTACCACGCCGCGCGCGAGGAACAGGGCTTCATCGAAGGCCGCATCAAGCAGCTGGAAGGCGAGCTGTCGCACGCCGAGATCATCGACGTGAGCAAGCTCAACGCCGGCTCCAAGGTGGTGTTCGGCGCCAGCGTGACGCTGGCCGACGTGGAAACCGACGAAGAGAAGAAGTACCAGATCGTCGGTGACCTGGAAGCGGACATCAAGCTGGGCCTGATCGCGATTTCCTCGCCGGTGGCGCGCGCGATGATCGGCAAGCTGGAAGGTGATTCGATCGTGATCGACGCCCCGGCTGGCCAACGCGAGTACGAGATCGTCAGCGTCAGCTACGTGGACTGACACGGTGGCAACGGCGACCCTGCTGTTGCCGGCCCGCAGCCGCTTTGCCGCGGCTGCGTTGCCGGACGATGTGGCACGTGCGCTCGGCCGTGCCACGACCGTGCAGGTCGCGCCGGGCGAACGCGCGCAGCTGACGCGCCATTTTGCGGTTGCCGCGCCGCACTGGCCGGTGGCCGCGTTGACCCGCCAGCGCGACGTCGGCGATGCGGCCGGCGCCAGCTGGTTGCGTGCCGATCCGGCCTGCATGGTGCCGGACATGCATGGCGCGCGGATGATGGCCTACGGCGAAACGCTGCGGCCGACGCTGGCCGACAGCCTGGCCCTGCTGCCGGTGCTGCAGCCGTTGTTCGCCGATGCCGGATTCGTGCTCGACGCACCGGACCCGTCGCGCTGGTACCTGCGCCTGCCGATCGACCTGGCCCTGCCGGACTTCGACAGTCCGGACGAGGTGCTGGGCGATGACCTGTTCTCGCATCTGCCGGAGGGCGAGGGCGGCCGTCGCTGGCGGGCGCTGATGACCGAGGCGCAGGTGCTGCTGCACAACCATTCCTGGAACCAGCAGCGCGCCGCGCAGGGGCAACAGCCGATCAATTCGCTGTGGTTCTGGGGCGGTGGCGTGATGCCGGTGTCGGTCAGCACACCGCACGCACAGGTGCGCAGCCGCGATGCCCTGTTGCAGGGCCTGGCCCTGGCGGCTGGCGTAGCCGTCGATGGCGAGCAGGCGGTGGATGCACTGGTCGACCTGCGCCAGCTGCGTTCCCTGCAGCAGCTCGGCAACGATGCGATCCGTCCGCTGCTGGCCGCGCTGAAGCGCGGCGAGCTGCAGCGGCTGGTGCTGGATTTCGAGGACGGCCTGCAGTTCCAGCTGGATCGCGGACAGCGCTGGCAGTTTTGGAAGAAGCCGCGCCAGCTTCACGACTGATCGGGGCTCGGCCGAGCGGGGTCGGATCCGTTTTCCATCGGAAACGGCGCTGACCCCCAGGGTTTGCCGGAGTTGCCGGCCAGCGGGCGGCACTATCGCAGGTAGCGGCGCCTCAACGGACCTCGCTGACCACCGTCGGCAGTGTCCAGTGCCCACCCGCAACGCCCCGGCACTGCCCGGTGGTGAACTCGCTGCTCTTCACGAATCGCGCGCCATCCCAAGCCCAGTCGTGGCCGGAGAAGCAGTCACCGACGCCGCGCCCACGGAAGCGACCGCTCAACGTAGCGTCGTCGCGATCGAAGTCTTCTGCATCGGACGTGACGAAGCGTGCTTCGTACGGCGGCTTGTCCTGCACTACCCAGTAGCTGCTGCTGAAGTTGTAGGCACCCACGAAGCAGCTGGTGCTTGCCAGCACATGTTGGGCGTCCAGTCGCTGGATCTCGATTTCATCTGTCCCGCCATCGCTCAGGCGGCCGCACTCATCCGGCTTCGGCAGGCTGGCGATCAGCGCCTTGCGCAGGCCCGGTGCCTTGGCCAGTGCCGCGTCCGAGGCGCGCGATGCCACCAGCGTGCCGCGCACGATCACTGGCACCGGCAACGCCGCAGGCACGCTTGCTTCGGGTTTGTCGCCACGCCGTACCAGCGCACCGGGCGTTCCCAGCCGGCCCTGGGCCTCGTCCATCTTCAGCAGTACGGCTGCTGCACCGCTGTCGGAGATCGGCCAGGCCTTGCCCTTGCCGTCGATGATCTCGATGCGTGCCTGGCGCGGCAGTGCGGCGACCAGTGCATCGGTCTGTGCCTGCTGTAACAACACTTTGTCCCCGTCGCCGGTGTCGCGCACCGGGCCCAGGTCCTTGCCGTTCAGGCGCAGGCGCAGTGCCCCGGTCGGCGTCGGGCTTTCGCCATCCTCGCCATTGCGCAGCCGCGCGATCACCTTCGCACCCGGGCCGCCGGCGCGCTCAAGCATCAGGCTGAGCAGGTTGCCGGGTTGTTCCGGACTGTAGCCGGCGGCGCGGCAGGTGCGGGTGTTGTCACAGGCCAGCGACCAGTCGTTGTGTTCGAATTCGACCCCGGGCCTGGGCTCAGGCGTGGCGGAGTGGGCGGCCGGGGCCACGGTGAGTGCCATCAGCGCGGTCAGCAGGGTGCGGGTCATGGATGGAAGTCCGTTCCAGGGCAGGCAAGCATGGAAGATGCGGTCGTGAAATCCAAATGCTGCTGGCCGAAGAGCCAAGTTGCCTCGTCAGCAGCGGCAGCCGACCGGGGGAGCGGTGCAAGTTATGATGTGCGGGTCTTTCGTAACCGGCGATGCCGATGTCCCTTGCCGCCGATGCTGCGCAGCCGCCCTCTGATACACCGCTGATCCGCCGCCGCGATGCGGTCGTGCCCGGCAGCTGGCCAGAGGGCACGCTGCCATTGCTGGCCCGACTCTATGCCAGCCGTGGTGCGGGAACGCCAGAGCTGGCGCTGCCGAAACTGGGCAGCCTACACGCGCCCGAGCTGCTGACCGGTATCGATGATGCAGTGGGCCTGCTGATCGAAGCCATCGCCAACGACAAGCGCATACTGGTGGTCGGCGATTTCGATTGCGATGGCGCCACCGCCTGTGCGGTCGGCGTGCGTGGCCTGTGCATGCTCGGCGCGCAACACGTCTTCCACGCGGTGCCGAACCGCATGGTGCATGGCTATGGCCTGTCACCGTCGCTGGTGGAAGAGCTGGCCGCGCTGCAACCGGACCTGCTGGTCACGGTCGATCACGGCATCGCCTGCCATGCGGGCGTGACCGCGGCCAAGGCACGCGGCTGGCAGGTGCTGGTCACCGACCATCACCTTCCCGGGCCGCAGCTGCCGCCGGCCGATGTCATCGTCGATCCGAATCTGGACGGTGATGCGTTCCCGAGCAAATCGCTGGCAGGCGTCGGCGTGATCTTCTACGTGCTGATGGCGCTGCGCCGGCACATGCGCGAGGCAGGTGTCTTTGCGGATGGCAAGGGCCCGGACCTGACCACGCTGCTGGACCTGGTGGCGGTCGGGACCGTTGCCGACCTGGTGGCGCTGGATCCGAACAACCGGGCACTGGTCAGCGCGGGCCTGCGGCGTCTGCGCGCGGGACAGGGCTGTGTTGGCCTGCGTGCGCTGATCGAAGCCAGCGGCCGTGATGCCGCGCGGCTGACGGCCACCGACATCGGCTTCGCGCTCGGCCCGCGCCTGAATGCCGCGGGCCGGCTGGAAGACATGGCGCTGGGCATCGCGCTGCTGCTGACCGAAGACCCGCGCCAGGCGCGCGAGATCGCGCAGACGCTGGAGCAGATCAATTCGGAACGGCGCGCCGTGCAGCAGTCGATGACCGATGACGCCGAGCAGGCGTTGACCCGGGTGGTGCTGGACATGGCCGGTCAGCGACCGGTGGCGGCCTGCCTGTTCGATGCTGACTGGCATCCGGGTGTGGTCGGCCTGGTCGCATCGAAGATGAAGGATCGCCTGCATCGCCCGGTGATCGCCTTCGCCCCGGCCGAACCCGGCGCCGACACCCTGCGAGGCTCGGCGCGCTCCATTCCCGGCCTGCACATCCGTGACGCCCTGGCGCTGGTCGATGCGCGCCACCCGGGCCTGATCGAACGCTTCGGTGGCCACGCCATGGCGGCCGGCCTCAGCCTGCGGCGTGACCACGTCGATGACTTCAAGGCCGCCTTCGTCGCGGTGGTGCTGGAGATGCTCGATCCGGCGGCACTGCAGCAGCAGGTGCTCAGTGACGGCGAGCTGGCCGCGGACGAGCTGGACCATCGCCACGCCGATGCGTTGCGCCTGGCCGGGCCGTGGGGCCAGGGTTTCCCCGAGCCACTGTTCGACGGCCACTTCGAAGTGACCAACTGGCGCGTGCTGAAGGAGCGTCACCTGAAGCTGGAACTGCGCCTGCCCGGCGTACCCGGCACGATCAACGCCATCCATTTCGGCGGCTGGCACGGCAACGCGCCATCACGTCACGTCCACCTGGCCTACCGGCTGGCCTGCGATGACTACCGTGGCGGCAGCGCCATCCAGCTGATCGTGGAGCACTGCCTGCCTGCATAGAAAAAGGGGACGGAAAAAGGGGACGGAGGGGATTAAGCCGCTTTTGCCTTGTATGCCAATTGCGACTTAATCCCCTCCGTCCCCTTTTTGGGGGGGGGCGCCAACCCCATTACGGTTGCTGGTGCGTTCAACGATCCACGATCCCACTGGAGTCCGGTCATGGTCTTCGCCCGTTGCTGCACTGTGTTGTTGTTGGCCCTTGCGGCTTGGCCCGTTGGCGCACAGTCGCCGACGATCTCCCGGCCGCAGTCCGCCACGCCGCTGCTGATCGCGCCGGCGGCTGAGCAGCCGGTTCAATTACGACAAGCCCGCATCGAAGGCGAAGTGCAGGCCGGCGTCGCCCAGACCCGGATCACGCTGGAGTTCCACAACCCGAACCGGCGCGTGCTGGAGGGCGAGCTGCAGTTCCCGCTGGCCGAGGGCCAGCAGATCACCGGCTTCGCGCTGGATATCAACGGCGAGATGCGTGACGCGGTGCCGGTGCCCAAGGACCGCGGTCGCCAGGTGTTCGAGGAGATCGCCCGCCGCGGCGTCGACCCGGCCCTGCTGGAACAGACCGCCGGCAATCAGTTCCGCCTGCGCATCTACCCGCTGCCGGCCAGCGGTAGCCGGCGCGTGCAGCTGGTGATCCGCGAACCGCTGGCCTTTGCCGGCCAAGGCTGGCAGTGGACGCTGCCGCTGCAGTTCGCCGCCGGTGCAGCCTCGGTTGAACTGAAACTGCAGGCCCCCGGTACGGCCACCGCGGGTACGGCGCCCTTCCGCATCAGCGCGGGCCAGCTGCTGTGGCAGGGCAAGGGCGCGCAGTTGCCGCAGCAGCTGCAGTGGAACCTGCCGGCAGCACGTCAGGCGCAGGTGCAGGTGGCGCCCTGGCAGGATGGACACTACCTGTTGGCACAGCTGCCGGTGGCGGCCAGCAGCACGCCGCGCACGTTGCCCAGCGAGATCGGCCTGCTGTGGGACGGCTCCGGTTCGGCGGGACAGCGCGATCGCTCGCGTGAGCTTGCCCTGCTGGATCGCTACTTCGCTGCGATGGGTGACGGCACCGTGGCCTTGACCGTGCTGCGGGATCGCGCCGAGCCGGTGCGTCGATTCCGTATCCGCGCCGGCAACTGGAGCGAGCTGCGCGCAGCCCTGCAGGCCGTGCGCCCGGACGGTGCCAGCGCGCTGGCCCAGTGGCAGCCGCGATCGAGCGTGAGGGAATACCTGCTGGTCAGTGATGGCCTGCTGACCTATGGGCCGGAACAGCTGCCGGCGATGGCGCCGGATCAACGCCTGTTTGCGGTCAGCAGCGCCGGCGCGCGCACCGATGCCGTGCGACTGCGGGGTTGGAGTGAGGCGCATGGCGGCCGTTTCGTCGCGCTGGGCAAGGATGTCGACGCGGCCGCGCATGCGCTGCTGGCGTCGCCGTTGGATGTGCAGGTCGATGCAGGGCGCGGCGTGCAGGACGTGGTCATCGACCGTCGCAGTGAAGCCCAGGGTTGGCTGTGGCTGCATGCACGACTGGCAGCTGACGGCGTGCCGATGCGGGTGCGCGTGGGTGGCGGCGAATGGCAGGCGCTGCCGGCCACGCAGAAAAGCGATGACGGCGAACTGCTGGCCGGCCTGTGGGCGCAGGCGCGCCTGCACCAACTGGCCGTCGACCGCCGCGGCAACCGTGAGGCCATGCAGCGCCTGTCGCAGCAGTTTGGCCTGGTCGGGCCGGACACCTCGTTGATCGTGCTGGAGACGCTGGAGGATTACCTGCGTTATGCCATCCGTCCGTCCGGCAAGCTGCGCGCGGACTACGACGCGCGGTTCGCACGGCAGGTGACAGACCGCGCCGCTGCTGATCGCCAGCGCCTGGATGAGCTGGCGGCACGCTGGAAGGAGCGGCAGCAGTGGTGGAACCGCAGTTGGCCGAAGGGAGCGCCGCCGCACGTGAAGGGTGGGGCACTGGAAGTGGCCTCCGCGGACTACGCGATGGAATCGGCGCCGGTGGCGACGCTCGCCGCGCCGCCCCCCGCGGCACCGCCCGCCCCGGCACCGATGGCCGCCGCCGCCGAGCAGCGCATGGAAGCCAGCAGCGCGCGTGCGCGTCGCTCAGCACCTGCATCGAACATGGCCCTCGATTCAATCACGGTCACTGGTGGCCGTGTCGCTGCGCCCGCTGCCGCCAACGACGGCCAACTCGGCATCCAGCTGGCGGCCTGGCAGCCGGACTCGGCCATCGCCCGGCGCCTGCGCCAGGGCCCGCCGTCGCAACTCTACGACCGCTATCTGGCCGAGCGCGATGCCCACGCCGACAGCAGCGCCTTCTTCCTCGATGTGGCCGACCTGCTGCTGGAGCAGGGCCAGCGCGAGCTGGCACTGCGGGTGCTGTCGAACCTGGCCGAGATGGACCTGGACAACCGGCACCTGCTGCGCGTGCTTGG
The DNA here is from genome assembly GCF_000382065.1 of Stenotrophomonas hibiscicola ATCC 19867. GTDB lineage: Bacteria > Pseudomonadota > Gammaproteobacteria > Xanthomonadales > Xanthomonadaceae > Stenotrophomonas > Stenotrophomonas hibiscicola. The sequence continues at coordinate 364,951 of NZ_KB907502.1, forward strand.
TTACCGGCTGATGCAGGCCGACGCGCCCGCACTGGCGGTGCCGGTGTTCGAGCAGGTGCTGGCGATGGGCCAGGAAGAGCCGCAGAGCTTCCGCGACCTGGGCCTGGCGCTGGCAGCGGCCGGCAAGCCGCAGCAGGCGCTTGCGCCGCTGTACCAGGTGGTGGTGCGGCCGTGGGACAGCCGCTTCGATGGCATCGCCCTGATCGCACTGGATGAGCTGACCAACCTGGTGGCACGCAGCACGCCGCGGCTGGATACCTCGGCCATCGACCCGCGCCTGCTGCAGGCGATGCCGCTGGACCTGCGGGTGGTGCTGTCGTGGGATGCCGACAACAGCGACATGGACCTGTGGGTGACCGACCCGAACGGCGAGCGCGCCTACTACGGCAACCGCCTGACCTACCAGGGCGGGCAGATGTCGCAGGACTTCACCGGCGGCTATGGTCCCGAGCAGTTCTCGCTACGCAATGCCAAGCCGGGCAAGTACAAGGTGGAGGCGAACTACTTCGGCAGCCGCCAGCAGCTGGTGACCGGGGCGACGACGCTGATGCTGCGCCTGACCACCCACTGGGGCACGTCGAAGCAGAAGGACCAGATGGTCACGATGCGGTTGAAGGACCGCGCCGAAACCGTGCTGGTGGGCGAGTTCGAGGTGCGTTGATCACTCGGACGCCCTTGTGGAGTCGAGCTTGCTCGACTGCCTCAATGTAGAGCCGAGCCTGCGCTCGGCTCATGGCAGAAGCAGCCGAGCGTGGGCTCGGCTCTACACTGCTAGTCTGCGCGCATCCAAGCGTCTAGTTGTCTGGCCAGCGTGCGATTCTTGTGGGCAGACGCAACCGAATCCGTGCCTGGAACCAAATTGATACCCAGGCTTGTATTTATCTGCTTGACCCATTCGGGAAAGTGATCAAGCGTGGCGCCGATGATTGGCGGCAGTTGGAAGTCGTTGCTGGTGGGTCTGTCCCGGTAGGCGACGTAGGAGCCATCACCCGAGGTCAGGTTGATTGACCAAGGGCTGTCAGGCCAACTGTTGAGGGTCAGGCTGATCCGAGGATGTCCGCTCTCGCTGCTGTACTCGCCGTCCTGATAGAGGGTGATTCTGGCGCTCCAGTCTCGGATGTTCTGCACACGCCAACCCTGGCGCTGCACCAGCTGGACAGCGTCCCCCGCCATGATCCGCATGTCATGCAGTTGCGCCAGATTTTCACAAAGAGCGACGTACTCGCTGTTCTCCGCGCAGTGTGGTCGGGCGGCTTGGGCAGTCAGGTAAAGCACGGAGAGCGCGTGGTTTCGATCTCCGTCTCCAGACCACTTCCTGACCATCAGGTCATGTGCCATCGGGATGCGCGTGTCCTCATTGAGTTGTGCAATGAGTGCCATGCCCCAATAGAGGATTGGCCCCATTTCCTTGATATCGTGTTGCAGGGATCGGCCGGCTTCGAGAATGATCGGGGCCGACGAGCGGAATGGAAGGAATTTTTCGACCTTCTCTCGCTGGGCATGGAACGATTGGTACTTCCTGCAATGCTCCACCAGATGGGTGCGCTGTTTCAGGTCGGCTGCATTTGCAACCGTGCCACTTGGCAGCTCGCCATGCTCATTGAAGCCGAAGCAGAACAGGTGCTCGAGGCTTCGGCTGGGTGGGCGCGTGCCGTAGCCCATCGGGAGCTTTGTGAGTTCCAGATAGGCTGCAACAAGGGTGGGAAAGTCTCTCTCAGGGAGTCCGGCGACCTTCCAGTCACCCACGCGCAGCCAGTGGAAGTAGAAACGTTGCAGCAGATCCCCAGACAAGTGGCGACCTGCTTTCGGTGCAAGTGCTCCGAGTTGGTAGTGATAGCTCGGGTAAATGTCGCCTTGACATTCCTCAGCAAGCGCAGCTTCTTCCGAGTTAACAAAGGCGACCAGCAGATTGATGTCGGATTGATCCATTGCAGCGCTCCCGGCAAAAAGTGCCTTCCGTCGAAAAGGCGACTTCCTACACTGGCAGGGCGCTGTTGAGCTTCCAATGCGAATAGTTGCAAATGCCATGAACATGCTGCGTATCCGTTGCCCGTACGAGGTCCCGTGTGGAGTCCCCAGCATCGATGCTGGTCTATCAGCCAGCCAGCACGTCAGCCAAAATGCGCCGGCGCTGGTGCGTCCGTGACAGTGCCATCAGTAGCGGCCAGCCAGAAGTGGATTGCCGGCCGGTGGACGTGTAGAGCCGAGCCCATGCTCGGCTCAGGGCAGAAGCAGCCGAGCGTGGACTCGGCTCTACAACCGCGCAGCGTGTGCAACCGGCCACGCTGGCGGATTCGCACGCAGGCCGAACAGCGGCCGCAGCCAACGCACGCGTCGGATCAGCAGTTCGTGGATCAGCAGGCAGCCGCCGACAGTACCGGCCAGCAGCAGGGCCGGTTCCATCCACCAGCCCAACTGAAGTGGCTTGAGCCAGAACAGCAGGGCGATGATCAGGCTCTGGTGCAGCATGTACCACGGATAGATGGCTTCGGTGCAGTACGGCAGCCAGCGGAACGGGCGATCGAGGAAGACCTTTCCCCAGCCGAGGATGGCCAGCAGCGCGGTCCATACGTAAAGCGACTGGCTGGCCCGGCCCTGCAGGTCCCAGAACGGTTCGGGCCATTGCCGCAGCGGGGAATCGGCGGGCAGTACCTGACCGAGGATGCGCAACCCCAGATACCAGCCGACGGCAGCCAGCGCCAGCCATAGCGTGGTGCGGCGCAGGGCGACCACGCGCTCCCAGAACACCGGTTCACGACCCAGCAGGTAGCCGGCCAGGAACACCGTCGCGTACTTCGCGTGCTGGTACCAGTCGCCGAGCAGGGCATTGGTGGACGGGTAGATCGGCTCCAGCCAGATCACCCAGGCCAGCAACAGGGTGGACGGAAGGCCGATCAGCAGCATCGGCGATGCTGCGCAGAGCGCCATCGCGCGGCGAACCACCGCCGTTCCCAGCAATGGCATCAACAGGGCCAAGGCCAGCGTGTAGTTCCAAAGATAGGCCAGGTACCACAGGTGGTTCCAGGTGATGCCGTACTGCCAGCCGGCGAAGCTGCCTTCCGGCCACGGCCGCACCTGCCAGTAGCGCAGCAGGAAGTGGCCGAAGCCGGGTGCCACGTGGCCGTTGGCCACGCCTTCGCAATAGGGCTGGATCGGCACGATCACGAACATGCCGAACAGCAGCGGCAGCAGCAGCCGCCAGGTGCGCAGGCCGGCGAAGCGCAGCAACCTGCCTTCCGGCCGCATCAGCGCGATGGCGATACCCGAGATCAGGAACAGCAGCGACATCCGCCAGCGGTTGACGAACAGCATCGGCCACTGCAGCCATTCGGCGGTATGCACGCTCTTGAGGTGAAAGCCCCAGTCGTCCACGTAGGCCATGGCGGTGTGGTAGAGGATCAGCAGGGCGAAGGCGAACACGCGCAGGGCGTCGATGTCGTAGCGTCGGGTCATGGTGATGGTGTGCCGGAGAGTCGAGCCAAGGTGACGCCGCCCGGTCCGTGCGGCGACTGGCAAGGGGCCGCTGGAACCGACGCAGTGACCAATGGCGGGGGTGGTGGGACCAATGGAGCCGCTACCCTTTGTCCCTTGAGGCAGGCTGGAGCACCGCAACGACATGGATGCAGCAATGACCCAGGGCCGACCATCGCGCTGGCGTACTTCAACCCGCCTGCTGGTATGGGCGGCGATCCTGTCGGCCTCGGCAGTGACCAATGCGCTGGTGGAAGTGATGGACGCCAGTCGCCGCGGCGCCGATCTCGGGCTGTGGGAGCCGATGATCTGGGAGTTCAGCAGCCTCGGCCTGGTCCTGTTGACCCTGCCGCTGCTGTGGTGGGGCTGCGAGCGCTGGCCGCTGCATGCCGATACCTGGAAGCAGCGGTTGCCGCTGTATCTGCTGGCCAGCGTCGGCTGGTCGCTGCTGCACGTGGTGGGGATGGTGCTGCTGCGGCACCTGGCCTACGGGTCGCTGGGCCATCGCTACCAGGATGATGCCGGCTGGCTGGAGCGTTTTGCCTACGAATACCTGAAGGATGTACGCACGTTTGCGATATTCGTGGCACTGGAGCACTTTGCCAGCTGGTTCGGCCGGCGCAGGCAGGGCGAGGCGAGCCTGCTGGCCGAGCCGGACGTCGGCCCGCCGGTGGAGCCGGTCGAGCGCCCCCAGCACTTCCTGGTGCGCAAGCTGGGCAAGGAGTTCCTGGTCGCCACGGCGGACGTGGAGTACGCCCAGGCCGCAGGGAACTATGTGAACCTGCGGGTACGCGGCCACGACTATCCGCTGCGGATCACCATGGCAGTGCTGGAGCAGCGGCTCGACCCGGGCGAGTTCCTGCGCCCGCACCGCAGCTGGCTGATCCATCGGGGCCAGCTGCGCTCGATCGAGCCGCTGGACGGTGGCGAGGCCCTGCTGCATATGGCCGACGGGGCGAAAGTGCCGTGCAGCCGGCGCCAGCTGCCGCTGCTGCGGCAGGCGCTGGGGGCAGGGTGAGGCCCTCATTCCGGGTACCCGCAGCCTGCGGTATCATTACCAGTCATCTTTTGAATTCATAACCGCCGACATGATCGAACTGAATCCTGTCCGCCAGCGCATCACCGATCTGACCGATCGCGTGCTGTCGCTTCGGGGGTATCTTTGACTACGACGCCAAGAAAGAGCGTCTTGAAGAAGTAACGCGGGAGCTGGAAAGCCCCGACGTCTGGAACAACGCCGAGTACGCCCAGAACCTGGGCCGCGAACGTTCCAGCCTGGAAAAGACCGTGGGCGGCATCGCCTCGGTGCTCGATGGCCTGAACGATGCCACCGAGCTGCTGGAGCTGGCCGAGTCCGAGCAGGACGAGGACACCGCCCTGGCCGTGGTCGCCGACCTGGACAAGCACCAGGCCCACGTGGAGAAGCTGGAGTTCCAGCGCATGTTCTCCGGCGAGATGGACAATGCGGCGGCGTTCGTCGACATCCAGGCCGGTGCCGGCGGCACCGAAGCCCAGGACTGGGCCGAGATCCTGCTGCGCATGTACCTGCGCTGGTGCGAGTCACGCGGCTGGAAGACCGAACTGATGGAAGTGTCCGGTGGCGACGTCGCCGGCATCAAGTCGGCCACGCTGCGCGTGGAAGGCGACTATGCCTATGGCTGGCTGAAGACCGAGACCGGCGTGCACCGTCTGGTGCGCAAGTCGCCGTTCGACTCGGACAACCGCCGCCACACCAGCTTCACCTCGGTGTTCGTGTCGCCGGAAATCGACGACAACATCGACATCACCATCAACCCGGCCGACCTGCGTACCGACGTGTACCGTTCGTCCGGTGCCGGTGGCCAGCACGTCAACAAGACCGAGTCGGCGGTGCGCATCACCCACATCCCGACCAACATCGTCGTGGCCTGCCAGACCGGCCGCAGCCAGCACCAGAACCGCGACAACGCGATGAAGATGCTGGCCGCCAAGCTGTACGAGCTGGAGATCCAGAAGCGCAACGCCGAGAAGGACGCGGTGGAAGCCACCAAGTCCGACATCGGCTGGGGCAGCCAGATCCGCAACTACGTGCTCGACCAGAGCCGTATCAAGGACCTGCGTACCGGCATCGAGCGCTCGGATACGCAGAAGGTGCTCGACGGCGACCTGGACGAGTTCGTCGAGGCCAGCCTGAAGGCCGGCCTGGCCGTGGGCTCCAAGCGCGTCGATGCCTGATCGACGCGCCTGCGCGGATAGCATCGCCTTCCGCAACGGAGGGCGATGATGCGCAGCGAAAGTGAACGCAAGGAACTGGGCGGCTTCCTTAAGGCCTGCCGCGCCCGTGTCGACCCCGCCACGCTCGGCCTGCCGGCCGGGCGCCGGCGTACCCCGGGCCTGAAACGCGAGGAAGTCGCGCTGGCGATCGGGGTCAGTGTCAGCTGGTACACCTGGATCGAGCAGGGCCGTGAAGTGCGCGCCTCGCCCGAGGTGCTGGAGCGGCTGGCGCAGGTGCTGCGCATGAGCGACGACGAGCGCGCCTACGCGTTCGCGCTGTCCGGCTACGGCGTGCCGCTGGAATCACCGGACGAGAGCGTGACCGACGGCTTGCGCCAGCTGGTGGAGGCGATGCAGCCGATCCCGGCCTATGTGCGCAACACCCGCTTCGACATCCTGGCCTGGAACCCGGCCATCGCCGATCTGTTCGTGGACTACAGCCAGTTGGCGCCGCACGAGCGCAACACGCTGCGGCTGATGTTTCTGTACCCGCCGTACCGCACGCTGATCCTCAACTGGGAAGAAATGACCCGCGGCCTGCTGGCAGGCTTCCGTGCGGCGATGGCGCAGGCCCCGGACAAGGCCCCGTTCCTGGCGCTGGTGGAAGACATCGCCGCGCACAGCGAGGAGTTCCGCCAGTGGTGGCCGGAGCACGATGTGCGCCGGTTCGATGAGGGTGCGAAGAAGCTGAACCATCCCACGCGGGGGTTGCTGGACCTGCAGTACGTGGCGCTGGTGCCGGAGAGCCGGCACGATCTTTCCCTGGTGACTTACCTGCCGCGGAAGTAGGGGGTGTTCGGCAGGGCTGCGCCCTGCACCCGCAGAGGCTTCAAGCCAAGGCAACAGCAACAGCAACAGCGAGCATCCTTGGGATGGCGGGGCGGTGTGGGCTGGCAGGACACGCCGTGAACCCATCCGTGGGGGCTCGATGGCGCCATCCATGGCGCCAACGGTCCTGCCAACCCACACCGCCCCGCCTCAGACAAATTTCGCGCGGCTGTTGGTAGGTGTCGACCTTGGTCGACACATCTGTCAGATATCGAAAGAAATTCCGGGGTCAGATCCCAAGAGTATTCCCGACAGATCGCGGAAATCTGTCGAAGGCGGGGTGGGTCCGGTTGCGGGGGCGTGAGCGCCATGGATGGCGCGACCGAGGCTACATGGGTGAGGGCGCTTTGCTTGCGAAGCACTGCTTCGCAAGCGCCCGAACGCCCAGCCGCCGGCGGCTGGGCCGGACCCCGGAGGGGGATTCACGCCGTCCCCCGCAACCGGACCCACCCCGCCATCCCACGGAATGCAGGCCTTTGACCTTGACGTTGCCCTGGCCTCTGCGGGTGCAGGGCGCAGCCCTGCCGGCACCTATCCCCATTCAGACAGGTAAGTGCAGGTCACAGGATAAGCAGACGCCTTGTTGCCTCCGCCATTCGGGTCCACATTCCTGCGCAGGAGACGGGCCACCGCCCGTTGTCGAGACACCAGGAGCCCTGCATGTCCGCTGCCCCCACCACCGCCATTTCCCGCGATCCGGCCACCGGCCGGCAGATCGCCAGCCATCCCTTTGCCACCGATGCCGAGCTGGAAACAATCCTCGATCGCGGCCAGGTCGGCTTTGCGACCTGGAGCGTCAAGAGCCTGGAACAGCGCGCAGACGTACTGCGTGCGATGGCCGCCGTACTGCGCCGAGACCGTGAGAAGCTGGCCGCGCTGGCCACTGCCGAAATGGGCAAGGTCCAAGCTGAAGCGCTGGCCGAAATCGAGAAATGTGCCGTGCTGTGCGACTGGTACGCCGACCACGGCGCGCAGTTCCTGCGCGACGAACCGACCCATGTGCCCGATGACAAGGCCTACGTGTCCTACCTGCCGCTGGGCGTGGTGCTGGGCATCATGCCGTGGAATTTCCCGTACTGGCAGGTGATGCGCGCGGCGGTACCGATCCTGATGGGCGGTAACGGCTTCCTGCTGAAGCCGGCCGAGAACATCGTCGGCACCGCGCAACTGCTCGATGCCGCCTGGCGTGATGCCGGGCTGCCGGAAGGCACCTTCATCGCCGCCAACATCAGCCGCGAGGGTACCAGCCGTGCGATCGCCGATGACCGCATCGCCGCCGTCACCCTGACCGGCAGCGTGGCCGCCGGCCGCAGCATCGCCGCCCAGGCCGGGCAGGCACTGAAGAAGGTAGTGCTGGAGCTGGGTGGCTCGGATCCGTTCATCGTGCTGGCCGACGCCGATCTGGACGCCGCCGTAGATGCCGCGGTCGCCTCGCGCTTCCAGAACACCGGGCAGGTCTGCATCGCCGGAAAGCGCATCATCGTCGAGGACGCGGTCTACGACCGTTTCGTGGCGCAGTTCTGCCAGAAGGTGCAGGCACTGAGCATCGGCGATGGCCGCGACCCGGCCAACCGCATCGGCCCGATGGCCCGCCAGGACTTGCTGGAACAGCTGGATGCGCAGGTACGCGCCTCGGTGGAGGCCGGCGCGAAGCTGCTGGTCGGCGGCCATCAGCTGGATCGCCCGGGCGCGTTCTACGCCCCCACCGTGCTGGCCGACGTGGAGCCGGGCATGCAGGCCTTCGATACCGAGACCTTCGGGCCGGTGGCCTCGATCAGCCGCGCCCGTGATGCCGACCACGCGGTGGAACTGGCCAACCAGAGCGAGTTCGGCCTCAGCGGCAACCTGTGGACCGGCGACCGCGCCCGAGCCATGCAGCTGGCCCGCCGGCTGCAGACCGGCGGTGTGTTCGTCAACGGCTTCTCCGCTTCGGACCCCCGCGTGCCGATCGGCGGCGTGAAGAAGAGCGGCTTCGGCCGCGAGCTCTCGCACTTCGGCATCCGTGAATTCGTCAACGCGCAGACAGTGTGGTTCGACAAGCATTGACGCGCGGCTCTCATCCTTCCTGCAACGATCCACCATCAGTCCAGCACAAAGGACGGCATCCGATGTCCAAGGGTTCAGATCTGCTCGTCGCCGCACTTGAGAACGAAGGCGTCGAGCGCATTTTCGGTATTCCCGGCGAAGAAAACCTCGACGTGGTCGAGTCGCTCCGCCATTCCAGCATCGAACTGGTCATCACCCGCCACGAACAGGCGGCGGTGTTCATGGCGGCCACGTATGGCCGCCTGACCGGCAAGCCGGGCGTATGCCTGGCAACGCTCGGTCCGGGCGCGCTCAACTTCACCACCGGCGCCGCCTACGCGCTGCTCGGTGCGTGGCCGGTGATCATGATCACCGGCCAGAAGGGCATCGTGGCCAGCAAGCAGGCACGCTTCCAGATCGTCGACATCGTCAGCACGATGAAGCCGCTGACCAAGCAGGCGCGGCAGATCGTCTCGGCGCGCACCATCCCGACCATCGTCCGCGAAGCGTTCCGTGTGGCCCAGGAGGAGCGCCCGGGCCCGGTGTTGCTGGAGCTGCCCGAGGATATCGCCGCCGATGAAGTAGAAGGGGTGTCGCTGATTCCGCCGCATGCGGTGGAGCGGCCGATTGCCAGCCCCGAGGCGCTGGACCGCGCCGCGGAGATCATCCGCAATGCCAAGCGGCCGTTGCTGATGATCGCTTCGGCGGCGTCGCGGCCGCAGTCCAGCGAGGCGCTGTCGGCGTTCGTACTACGCGCCGGCATTCCGTTCTTCACCACGCAGATGGGCAAAGGTGCGGTGGCCGGCGGCTCGGGCCTGTACATGGGTACCGCGGCGCTGACCGAACGCGACTACGTGCACATGGCCATCGACCATGCCGACGTGATCGTGACCATCGGCCATGAGGTCACCGAAAAGCCGCCATTCGTGATGCGTCCAGGCGGGCCGACCGTGATCCATATCGGCTACTCGCAGGCGGCGGTGGAGCAGGTCTACTTCCCGCAGGTGGAAGTGATCGGTGACATCGGCCGTTCGCTGACCCAACTGGCCGACCGCATCGAAGGCGCGGTGCCCCATGCCGATGCGCTGCTGCCGCTGCGCGCGACCATCCTCGAGCACCTTGCCGATCGCGCCGAGGACGCTGGTTTCACCCCGCAACGACTGGTGCACGACGTGCGCCAGGTGATGCCGCCGGACGGCATCGTGGCGCTGGACAACGGCATGTACAAGATCTGGTTTGCGCGCAACTACCGCACCCAGGTGGCCAACACATTGCTGCTGGACAACGCGCTGGCGACCATGGGCGCGGGCCTGCCGTCGGCGATCATGGCCTCGATCCTGTACCCGCAACGACGGGTGCTGGCGGTGTGTGGCGACGGCGGCTTCATGATGAACAGCCAGGAGCTGGAGACGGCGCGCCGGCTGGGCCTGAACCTGGTGGTGCTGATCCTCAACGACGGTGCCTACGGCATGATCCGCTGGAAGCAGGCGGTGGATGGTTTCACCGACTACGGCATGACCTTCAGCAATCCCGATTTCGTGAAGTATGCCGAGGCCTATGGCTGCAAGGGGCATGAGGTGACGGCCATCGAGCAGTTCGTCCCGACCCTGGAGGCGGCCTTCAACGAGGGTGGGGTGCACCTGGTGTCGGTGCCGGTGGACTATTCGGAGAACCAGCGGGTGCTGGTGGATGAGTTGCGGCAGGCCTTCCCCGGCAACAGGTAGACATCCAGGGCCAGGCAGGGTCCCGGAGGCGGTCAGATTCCTTTGCGCAGCAGGGGGATCTGACCCCTCTCCCGGCTGGGGCTGGACGGTTTTGGTATGCTGGGCAACCGGCTGTGCCGGGCGCAAGATCCCCCTCACTACACGATTCCCGCAGATCCATGAGCGAAGCTACCGATACCCCCCCCGTCGACGAAAACAAGTTGATCGCCGAGCGCCGTGAGAAACTCAAAGCGCTGCGTGGGCAGGGCATCGCGTATCCGAACGATTTCCGTCGCGAGGACTTCGCCGGCCGCCTGCAGGAAGAGTTCGCCGATGTCGAACAGTGGACCGCCGAGGCGCTGGAAGGCAATGGCCGCCAGGTGAAGATGGCCGGCCGCCTGATGGCCAAGCGCATCATGGGCAAGGCCAGTTTCGCGCAGATCCAGGACGAGTCCGGCCGCATCCAGCTGTTCCTGCAGGGCACGGTGCTGGGCGATGCCTATACCGCCTTCAAGGGCTGGGACGTGGGCGACATCATCGCCGTCGAAGGCGGCCTGACCCGCACCAGGACCGGCGAGCTGTCGGTCAAGGCCGAATCGATCCGCCTGCTGACCAAGTCGCTGCGCCCGCTGCCGGACAAGTGGCATGGCCTGGCCGACGTCGAGCAGCGCTATCGTCAGCGCTACGTCGACCTGATCGTGACCCCGGAATCGCGCGCGGTGTTCATCAAGCGCTCGAAGATCATCCGCGCCATGCGCGCCTGGCTGGACAGCCGCGACTTCCTGGAAGTCGAGACGCCGATGATGCATTACATCCCCGGCGGCGCGGCGGCCAAGCCGTTCACCACCCACCACAATGCGCTGGACCTGGACCTGTACCTGCGTGTGGCGCCGGAGCTGTACCTCAAGCGCCTGACCGTGGGTGGCCTGGAGCGCGTTTACGAGATCAACCGCAACTTCCGCAACGAAGGCGTCAGCACCCGCCACAACCCGGAATTCACCATGATGGAGCTGTACGAGGCCTACGCCACGTACAACGAGATCATGGACCTGACCGAAGGCGTGATCCGTGACGTGGCCAAGGCCGTCAACGGCAGCACCGAGGTCGAGTGGGACGGGGCGAAGATCGACCTGGGCCCGGCGTTCCGCCGTTGGCGCATGGACGAGGCGGTGCGCCACCACAACCCCGAGATTTCCGTCGCCGACTGCACCGACCGCGACGCGCTGCTGCGCCATTGCGAGCGCCTGAATATCCGCGTCAAGCCGTCCTACGGCTGGGGCAAGCTGCTGCTGGAGATCTTCGAGGCCACGGTCGAGCACACCCTGATCCAGCCGACCTTCATCACCGACCACCCGGTGGAGGTCTCGCCGCTGGCTCGTGCCAACGACAACGACCCGGGTTACACGGATCGCTTCGAGCTGTTCGTCAACGGCAAGGAGCTGGCCAACGGCTTCTCCGAACTGAACGACCCGGAAGACCAGGCGCAGCGTTTCCAGGCCCAGGTGGCCGCGAAGGAAGGCGGCGACGACGAGGCGATGCACTACGACGCCGACTACATCCGTGCGCTGGAGTACGGCATGGCCCCGACCGGTGGCCTCGGCATCGGCGTGGATCGCCTGGTGATGCTGCTGACCGGCAGCAGCTCGATCCGTGACGTGCTGCTGTTCCCGTACATGCGTCCGGAGCAGTAAGTCGTCTTTTTGACCCCTGTTTGTGCGCGCCGTCGCGAAATGAGACGGCGCGATTGACGCCTCCCGCACTCGGCGTATCGTTAATGCACTACCTTGACGTCTGTTATGGCTTGATCGGCGCCAGGGGGAGTGCGCATTGTGGAGAGTCCGCTTCACAATGTGATGACGATCATGAACCGGGACGCATGACACGGGAGTCGGGCCGATGCAGGGTGCGAGCGTTCGCAGCGGCAGGGTATCCTCGCCTGCTGATGATCCAGCATGGTCGAGAAACCAGGCGGAGTACGCGTTGAACATCGTCATTGTTGACGACCAGACGTCCGCGCGGACGATGCTGCGTCACGTCATCGAAGACATCGCGCCGGAACTGAGCGTGCATGACTTCGGCGATCCGCTGACCGCATTGGCCTGGTGCGAGGCGCACCCGGTCGACCTGCTGCTGCTCGATTACCGCATGCCGGAGATGGACGGGCTGGAGTTCGCCCGCCGTTTCCGTCGCCTGCCCAAGCACCGCGATATCCCGGTGATCCTGATCACCGTGGTCGGCGACGAGCCGATCCGGCAGGCGGCGCTGGAAGCGGGGGTCATCGACTTCCTGGTCAAGCCGATCCGCCCGCGCGAACTGCGCGCGCGCTGCTACAACCTGCTGCAGCTGCGCCAGCAGACCGAGAACGTGAAGCAGCGCGCGTTGTCGCTGGAGCAGCGCCTGCTGGCCAGCATGCACGAGGTCGAGGAACGCGAACGCGAGACCCTGTCGCGATTGGCACGGGCGATCGAGTTCCGTGATGCCGGCACCAGTGCCTACCTCGAACGCATGGCGCGCGTGGCGGGGCTGATTGCCGAGCAGCTGGGCCTGCCCGAAGACGACGTGCGCCTGATCGAGATGGCCGCACCGCTGCATGACATGGGCAAGATCGCCATTCCCGACGCGGTGCTGCTCAAGCAGGGCAAGCTCAATGACGAGGAGCTGGCGATCATGCGCCGGCATCCACGCATCGGCCACGAGCTGCTCAGTGGCAGCCAGAACCGTTTCATCCAGGTGGGCGCGCTCATCGCGCTGCGCCATCACGAGCGCTATGACGGCAGCGGCTATCCCGACGGCCTGGTCGGCGAAGCGATCCCGCTGGAAGCGCGGATCGTTGCTGTCGCCGATGTCTTCGACGCACTCATCTCACCCCGTCCGTACAAGGAAGCATGGACCATGGAAGCCACACTGGCCTATCTGTACGCACAGCGTGGCCGCCTGTTCGATCCACGCTGCGTGGATGCGCTGATGCGCGGCCGCCAGCAGTTGATGGACATCTGCGCCCAGCACTCGACGGCATCGACGCGACCGGGTGGGTGACATGCAGGACCTGTTCGCACGCGTGAAGCGTCGGCTGGCGCAGCGTCCGGATTCGGAACATGGCCAGGCGATCGTGCGGGTGGTGCTGATCTCGCTGATCCTGATCTATGTTCTGCTGTCCGGTGCCCGCCTGCACCGGTTGGATCAGTACCAGGGCGTGCTGGCAACGGTAGTGACCGGCCTGGGCCTGTCGCTGCTGCTGTTCGGCTGGCTGCTGTGGAGGCCGCAGCGCTCGGACCCGCGACGGGTGGCCGGGATGCTGGCCGATTACGGACTGATCGCGATCGGCATGATCCAGATGGGTGAGCCGCTGGCGTGGGTGTATGCGGTGGTGATGTGGGTGACAGTGGGCAACGGCCTGCGCTTCGGGCCGCGGTACCTGGCCGCTGCCGTCGTGCTGGCCATGGCCAGTTTCGGCACTACGGTGCTGTTGACCCCTTACTGGCAGGCCAACCTGGGCCTGGCGGTTTCACTGTGGCTGGGGCTGTTGGCGGTACCGTTGTGCTGCTCCTCCCTGCTGCGCCGAAGGATGCGACATCCGACCATGGATACGACGCCCGCCACTGGCTCCGACAAGCGCTCGCTGCTGGCCCGCTTCAAGCAGCGCCTGTCCGGGCGCGAGGACAGCGAGCACGCGCAGAACCTGATCCGCATCATCATCACGGCGCTGTTCATCAGCTATCTCGGCTGGCGCTCGCTGAGCGGTGGCGGTGAGGCGCTGACTGCGACGTGGCTGATCCTCGCCTTCGAGCTGACCATTTCCGCAGGCCTGCTGGCCGCGATCCTGGTCAATCCGGGCGTGTCGCATGTGCGCCGGGTGATCGGCATGCTGACCGACTACACCTGCATGGCCTGGATCATGACGATCCAGGGCGAGCCGGCCGCACCGCTGTATGCGGTGATGCTGTGGGTCACGATCGGCAACGGCATGCGCTACGGCAGCACCTACCTGCGCGTGGCCACGGCCATGGGCTGCCTGGCGTTCCTGTGCACGGTGATGCTGTCGCCCTACTGGCGCAGCCACGACTATCTGGGCTGGGGCCTGCTGCTGGGCCTGGGCGCGATTCCGCTGTACTTCGATTCGCTGTTGCATGCCTTGACCCGGGCGGTGGCCGAGGCGCGCCAGGCCAACGAAGCCAAGAGCCGCTTCCTGGCCAACATGAGCCATGAGTTCCACACGCCGCTGAACGGGCTGGCGGGCATGACCGAAGTACTGGCCACCACCCGCCTGGACGACGAACAGCGCGAGTGCCTGAACACCATCCAGGCCTCGACCCGCAGCCTGCTGGCGCTGGTGGAAGAGGTGCTGGACATCTCCGCGATCGAAGCCGGCAAGGTGCGCGTGGAGTCGCACGAGTTCGCACTGGCCGACGTGCTGCAGGCGATCAACCTGATCCTGACCCCGCAGACCCGCTCCAAGTCGCTGGACTATCGCGTGCAGGTGGACGACAACGTGCCGCCGCGCCTGCTGGGTGATGCCGGGCATCTGCAGCAGATCCTGCTGAACCTGATGGGCAACGCGGTCAAGTTCACCGACAGCGGCTACGTGCATCTGCGCGTGTCGAGCCCGGACGCGCCGGGCAGCCAACGGATGCGCCTGCGATTCGAGATCGTCGATACCGGCATCGGCGTGCCGGTGGCGCTGCGTGGGCGCCTGTTCAATGCCTTCGAGCAGGGTGATGTCGGCCTGGCCCGTCGCCATGAGGGCACCGGCCTGGGCACGGCCATTGCCAAGGGCCTGGTCGAGTCGATGGGCGGGCAGGTCGGCTATGTACCGAACAGCCCGCGCGGCAGCGTGTTCTGGGTCGAGATCACGCTGGACGTCGCAGAGACCGCATCAGCCCCGGCGGTTCCGTCCGAGGTGGCTGAAGCCGGCAATGTCATCGCGTTTTCCAACCCCTTCCTGCGCCATCGTGCACGGGTGCGCAGCCTGCGGGTCCTGGTGGCTGACGATCACGAGGCCAACCGCATGGTGCTGCAGCGGCTGCTGGAGAAGGCCGGCCACAAGGTCACCTGCGTCAACGGCGGCGCCGAAGTGCTCGATGCGTTGGAGCAGGCCAGTTACGACGCAGCGATCGTCGACCTGCACATGCCCGGCATGAGCGGACTGGATCTGCTCAAGCAGTTGCGGGTGATGCAGGCCAGCGGCATGCCTTACGTTCCGGTCATGGTGCTGAGCGCAGACGTCACCCCCGAGTCCATCCTGCGTTGTGAGCAGGCCGGCGCCCGCGCCTTCCTTGCCAAGCCCGTGGTGGCCACCCGCCTGCTGGAAGTGCTGGCCGATGTCGCCGCCAACACCCGCGCCGAGCCCGGCATCCAGTCGGTGCCTGCATTGCCGGTCGGCGATGGCGTGCTCGATACCGCGGTGCTGGACGAGCTGGCGTCGCTGGGCATGGGCGATGGCTTCGAATGCAAGTTCATCGACCAATGCCTGGCGGACGTCGACGCGAGCATGGGCCAGCTGCAGGGCTGCGGCGAGCGCCAGGCCTGGGAGGATTTCCGCGAGCACGCCCACGCGCTGCGCGGCGTGGCAAGCAACCTGGGGCTTGTCCAGGTTGCCGCCTCCAGTGGCGAAATCATGCGCATGGCGGACTGGCAGCTGAAGGGTGAATGGAGCGCCCGCCTCAGCAACCTGGCGACCGCTCTGCGCAACGGCAGGAATGCGTTGGCTGCCCGTAGTGCGGGGGCACCGCACCGCGACGACAGCGAGCGCAGCCCGTCCTGACCCGCCAGACGATCAGGCCGGGTCGCCATTGCGTCGGGCCTGCGCCCGTACCAGCCGATCCATGGTGCGCAGGGACTTCTCGCCGAGCTGCATCGCAGTGTCTACCCAGATCTCGGTGATCCGCATCATTTCATGCAGCGGCACCATGGTGGCGATCTCGTTGACCTCACGCATCGCCGCCCAGGCGTGCGGGATGCGTCGGCTTTCCTTGATCACCTGTTCGACTGCGGCAACACCTTCGCCCACCGGCACCACGATGTCGACCAGGCCCATTTCCTTCAGCTGGCTGGCGGTGTAGAGGTTGCCTTCCAGCATGATCTTCTCCGCCAGCCGCGGACTGATCCGCTGGCACAGGAAGGAGTAGGCGCCCATGCCGGGGAACAGGTCGAACAGCACCTCCGGCAGGCCCATCAACACGCCTTCCTCGGCGACGATGGTGTGGCAGCTCAGTGCGGCCTCGAAGCCGCCCCCCAGTGCATTGCCCTGGACCAGGGCGATGCTGTGGGCACGGGTGCCCAGGCCGGCATGGAAGGCATGCACGCCGCGCACGCAGCGCTGGGCATAGTCGAGCAGGCGGGCGCGGTCGCCCTCGCGGATCAGGCGGCAGAACAGTTCGAGATCGCCGCCCAGGTTGAACACGTCGCTGTCCGAGGCAAGTACGACATGGGGTGACAGAGCGTGCGAGGCGCTGAGGCGATCGCCCAGTTCGCGCTGGTAGTCGACGATGTCATCGACCAGGCGCGAGGCGAAGCACGGCCGGCCTGGCTGGTTGACCAGGTTGGCGTGCATATGGATCCAGTAAACGTCCCGCTCGGGTTCTTCGGTGATACGCAGGGTAGGGTGCTGCGAGGGACGGGTAATGATGGGGCGTACTGCAGACATGGGAGTTCTCCGTGTGACCGTCCGGCCAACCGCAGAGCGGACGGAGAGGAGTGAGGGGGCGAGCTGAACATGCGGCGGCGACTGATTCTATGCACCCGTCGTGAACCGCCCGCAAGCGCCGGGCCGGCCATGTTCCGGCAATAAAAAGACCCCGCCGTCTCCGGCGGGGTCCCCTGTACTGTCGTGCTGCCCGGAAACCCTTACTGGGCGGGCGTATCACGCAGCTCGCGACGGAGAATCTTGCCGACGTTGGTCTTCGGCAGCTCCTTTCGGAATTCTACGATTCTGGGGTGCTTGTAACCGGTCAGGTTGGCCCGGGCATGTTCCTTGACCATTTCCGCGGTCAGGTTCGGGTCCTTCTTCACAATCACGACCTTCACGACCTCGCCGGACTTCTCGTCCGGGACACCGACCGCAGCCACTTCCAACACGCCGGGCATCATCGCGATGACGTCCTCGACCTCGTTCGGGTACACGTTGAAGCCGGACACCAGGATCATGTCCTTCTTGCGGTCGACGATGTAGAAGAAGCCCTGTTCGTCCATCTTCGCCATGTCGCCGGTGTGCAGCCAGCCGTCGGCGTCGATGGCGGTGGCGGTTTCCTCCGGGCGCTGCCAGTAGCCCTTCATCACCTGCGGGCCCCTGATGCACAGCTCGCCCACTTCGCCCAGCGCCAGGATGTTGCCGTTGTCGTCCTTGATGCACGCATCGGTGGACGGGATCGGCAGGCCGATGGCGCCGTTGTACTCGGGCAGGGTGAGCGGGTTGATGCAGGCTGCCGGTGAGGTCTCGGTCAGGCCGTAGGCCTCGACCAGGGTCACCCCGGTGACCTTCTTCCAGCGTTCGGCCACGGCACGTTGCACGGCCATGCCACCGCCCAGGGTGAACTTGACCGAGGAGAAGTCGATCTCGTCGAAGCCGGGGGTGTTGAGCAGGCCGTTGAACAGCGTGTTGACACCGGTGATGGCGGTGAAGCGGGTACCCTTGAGCTCCTTGACGAAGCCCTTCATGTCGCGCGGGTTGGTGATCAGGTGGTTGCAGCCACCGAATTTCATGAAGACCAGGCCGTTCG
This sequence comes from Stenotrophomonas hibiscicola ATCC 19867, assembly GCF_000382065.1. Taxonomy (GTDB): domain Bacteria; phylum Pseudomonadota; class Gammaproteobacteria; order Xanthomonadales; family Xanthomonadaceae; genus Stenotrophomonas; species Stenotrophomonas hibiscicola. The sequence continues at coordinate 382,946 of NZ_KB907502.1, forward strand.
CGGTCAACGCGAAGATGTGGTACAGCGGCAGGGCCGTGATGATCACTTCCTTGCCCGGCTCGATGCCTGAAGTGGACAGCCACGCCGACGCCTGCTGCATGTTGGCGATCAGGTTGCGGTTGGTCAGCATCGCGCCCTTGGCCACGCCGGTGGTACCGCCGGTGTACTGCAGGAAGGCGATGTCGTCGTGGTCGATCTCGACAGGCGGAAGCGCGTGGCGGCTGCCCAGCTTGAGCGCCTGCCTGAAGCGGACGGCACCCTTGATGTGGTAGTTGGGCACCATCTTCTTGACGTACTTCAGTACGAAGTTGACGATCGCGCCCTTGGCGCCGAGCAGGTCGCCCAGGCCGGTGGTGACCACGTGCTTGACCGGCGTATCGGCGATGACCTGTTCGACGGTGTCGCCGAAGTTGTCGACCACCACCAGCGCACTGACGCCGGCGTCGACCAGCTGGTGCTTGAGTTCGCGCGCGGTGTACAGCGGGTTGACGTTGACCACGGTCAGTCCGGCGCGCAGCACGCCGAAGGTGGCCACCGGGTACTGCAGGCAGTTGGGCATCATCAGGGCGACGCGGTCACCCTTCTTGAGCTTGAGCTCACCCAGCAGGTAGGCGGCGAACTGGGTGACCAGCGCGTCTGTCTCACCATAGGTGAGGACCTTGCCGAAGCTGGAGTAGGCGGGACGGTCGCGGAATTTCGCGACGGAAGCGTCGAAGACCGAAGCTACCGAATGGAACTCGTTGACGTCGATTTCGGCGGGAACGCCTTTCGGATAGCTCTGCAGCCAGGGACGATCCAGACTCATATTCCCCCTCCAGGAATCGTGATGTATTAGGTTCGGCCCCGAGCGTATCGACAATGGCCGTTCATTGCAGCATACCCCGCCGTAGGGAAAACGCGAAGAGGGGTTTGCGTAGCGCATTGTGCGAACGCGTCAAACGGCGCCGGGCATGGCCTGGCGCTACCGAAGGCAGGACGCGCCTGGTAGCGCCGGGCCATGCCCGGCGGGTGTTTCAAGGTGTGCGGCTGGCTCAGCCCTGCTTGCGCACCGGTGCACCGTTGGCCTTGTAATACGGCGCTGTGCTGCGGGCCAGCGGGGTGCGGCCGCGGATCACGTCGGCCAGCTTCTCGGCCATCATGATGGTCGGCGCGTTGAGGTTGCCGGTCACCACCTGCGGCATGATCGAGGCATCGACGATGCGCAGGCCTTCCAGCCCGTGCACGCGGCCCTGGCCGTCGACCACCGCCATCGGGTCATCGGCATGGCCCATCTTGTTCGAGCACGACGGGTGGTAGGCGGTCTCGGCATGCTCGCGCACGAATGCGTCGATCTGCGCGTCGGTCTGCAGCGCGCTGCCCGGCGAGATCTCGCGGCCGCTGTACGGTGCCAGCGCCGGCTGCGCGAAGATCTCGCGGGTGATGCGGATCGCCGCGCGGAACTCACGCCAGTCCTGCTCGTGCGACATGTAGTTGAACAGGATGCTCGGATGTTCGCGCGGATCCTTCGAACGCACATGGATGCGGCCGCGGCTGGGCGAGCGCATCGAACCGACGTGCATCTGGAAGCTGTGCGCCTTGATCGGGTTGGAGCCGTTGTAATTGATCGCCACCGGCAGGAAGTGGTACTGCAGGTTCGGCCAGTCGAATTCGGCGTCGCTGCGGATGAAGCCGCCGGCCTCGAACTGGTTGCTGGCGCCGATGCCGGTGCCCAGGAACAGCCACTCGGCACCGATCGCCGGCTGGTTGTACAGCTTCAGCGCCGGGGCCAGCGAGACCGGCTTCTTGCACTCGTACTGCAGGTACATCTCAAGGTGGTCCTGCAGGTTGGCGCCGACGCCCGGCAGGTGGTGTACCAGGTCGATGTCCAGGCTGCGCAGCAGGTCGGCCGGGCCCACGCCCGAGCGCTGCAGGATCTGCGGCGAGGCGATGGCGCCGCCGCACAGCAGCACCTCACGGCGGGCGGTGGCACGCTGTGGCTGGTCGTTGTGCAGCCACTGCACGCCCACCGCACGCTTGCCCGAGAACAGGATGCGGTCGGTCAGCGCGTGGGTGACGATGGTCAGGTTCGGGCGCGGCTTGGCCAGGTCCAGGTAGCCGCGGGCGGTGCTGGAACGACGGCCCTTCGGGGTCACCGTTCGGTCCATCGGGCCGAAGCCTTCCTGCTGGTAGCCGTTGAGGTCGTCGGTGCGCGGGTAGCCGGCCTGCACGCCGGCCTCGACCATCGCAGCGAACAGTTCGTTGTTGCCGGCCTTGGGCGTGGTCACGCGCAGCGGGCCATCGCCACCGTGGTAGTCATTGGGTCCGATGTCGCGGGTTTCGGCCTTGCGGAAATACGGCAGGCAGTCCAGGTAGGTCCAATCCTCCAGGCCCGGCATGCTGGCCCAGTTGTCGTAGTCCATCGCGTTGCCGCGGATGTAGCACATGCCGTTGATCAGCGACGAGCCGCCCAGGCCCTTGCCGCGTCCGCAGTCCATGCGGCGGTTGTTCATGAAGGGCTCCGGATCGGTCTTGTACGCCCAGTTGTAGCGCTTGCCCTGCAGCGGGAAGGCCAGCGCCGCCGGCATCTGGGTACGGAAGTCGAGCCGGTAGTCCGGGCCACCGGCTTCCAGCAGCAGCACGCTGACATCGGCATCTTCGGTGAGGCGGGTCGCCAGCACGTTGCCGGCCGAACCGGCGCCGATGATGATGTAGTCGTACTCGTTATGGGTGCTCATGGGTGTCTCCTGCAGGCCGGGGCGCGCTGCATGCAGGCGTCGCGGCGGAATGTCGGATCGGCGCGGTGGCCGGACGAGAGGGCGTGCTCGGGGCGCGCCGGTCAGAACACGCTGGCGTAGTCGCCCAGCTCGACCTGCACCGACTTGATGCGGGTGTAGTGGCCGAGGGTGGAGATGCCGTTTTCGCGGCCGACGCCGGATTCCTTGTAGCCGCCAACTGGCATTTCGGCCGGCGATTCGCCCCAGGTGTTGATCCAGCAGATGCCGGCTTCCAGGCGGTGGATGATGCGGTGGGCGCGGCTGACGTCCTTGCTGACCACGCCGGCGGCCAGGCCGAAGGTGGTGTCGTTGGCACGACGCACCACTTCGTCTTCGTCGTCGTAGGCGAGGATGCTCATCACCGGCCCGAAGATCTCTTCCCGGACAATCGTCATGTCATCGCGGCAGTCGGAGAACACGGTCGGCAGCACGTAGGCGCCATTGGCCAGCGCGCCTTCGGTGGCGCGGCCGCCGCCGGTCAGCAGGCGGGCGCCTTCGGCCTTGCCGCTCTCGATGTAGCGCAGCACGTTTTCCATGTGCGGGAAGCTGGTCAGCGGGCCGAAGTTGGTGTCGGCGGCCATCGGGTCGCCGATGCGGATGCGCTTGACGCGCTCGACCACGGCGGCCTCGAAGGCGGCCAGCATGCTGCGCGGCACGAACACGCGGGTGCCGTTGGTGCAGACCTGGCCGGAACTGAAGAAGTTGGCCATCACCGCGATGTCGGCGGCGCGGTCCAGATCGGCGTCATCGCAGATCACCAGCGGCGACTTGCCGCCCAGCTCCATGGTCACTTCCTTCAGCGACGAGGACGCGGCGCTGGCCATGACCTTCTTGCCGGTGGCGACGCCGCCGGTGAAGGAGATCTTCTCGATCACCGGGTGCTCGGTCAGCCACTGGCCGATCTCGCGGCCCGGGCCCTGCACGACGTTGAACACGCCGGCCGGCACACCGGCTTCGGTGTAGATCTCGGCCAGGCGGATCGCGGTCAACGGGGTCACTTCGGAGGGCTTGAACACCATCGCGTTGCCGGCAGCCAGGGCCGGGGCCGACTTCCACATGGCGATCTGGATCGGGTAGTTCCAGGCGCCGATGCCGGCGACCACGCCCAGCGGCTCGCGGCGGGTGTAGAAGAAGCTCGATTCGCGCAGCGGCAGCTGGATGCCTTCGATGGCGGTGGCCAGGCCGGCGTAGTACTCGACCACGTCGGCGCCGGTGACGATGTCCACGGCGGTGGTCTCGGCCAACGCCTTGCCGGTGTCCAGAGTCTCCAGCTGGGCCAGTTCGTCGTTGCGCTCGCGCAGGATCTCGACGGCGCGGCGCAGGATGCGCGAACGCTCCATGGCAGTCATCGCCGCCCATACCTTCTGGCCTTCGGCCGCGCTCTGCACGGCGCGTTCGACGTCGGCCTGGCTGGCGACCTGCACCTCGGCCAGGACTTCACCGGTGGCCGGGTTGACGGTCTTGAAGGTCTTGCCGCTGGTGGCATCGACCCGCTGGCCGTGGATGTAGAGCTGTTGGACGGGCAGGGTGGTCATGGGGCGTACTCCTTGGAAGGGGGCGGGTGCTGAAGCGCTTATAGCGCGACAGCCTGCAACTGGAAGTCGATATAGCCGTAAGCGATGCGCCGGGACTTCTCGGCGTTGAACTGGCCGCCGACCAGGCTGCCACGCAGCCACAGGCCGTCGATCATCGCGGCCAGGCCGCGGGCGGCCAGGCGGGCCTGCGGGTGGGGCAGCAGGCGGTTGAACTGGTGGCACAGGTTGGAGAACAGGCGCTGGTCGTTGGCGCGCTGCAGGCGGGCCAGTTCCGGCTGGTGCATGCTCGCGGCCCAGAAGGTGAGCCAGACGCGCATCGCGGTGCCGTTGATCTGGCTGTCGTCGAAGTTGCCGTCGACGATGGCGCGCAGCTGCTCGCGCGGGTCGTCGCTGGCGTCGGCGCGGTAGCGGGCGACCGCGTCCTTCAGCTCGCGCAGGATCTGCCGCATTGCAGCATTGAGCAGGCCGTCCTTGTCGCCGAAGTAGTGGGCGACGATGCCGCTGGACAACCCTGCCTTCTTCGCGATGGTGGCGACGGTCGCATCGGCCATGCCGATCTCGTCGATGGTCTGGAAAGTGGCCCGGATCAGCTGTTCGCGCCGTACCGGTTCCACGCCTTTCTTCGGCATTGTCTCTCCACGGATTGCGACCCGAAGGATCGGCTGCCCGCCATTATGCTTTTTATTGATTGAACGTTCAATCAATAAACCCTAGGATGCGCTCGCGCCCCACGCCATGGGCCCGGTTTACCGGTCCGGCCCCGCCCATGTACTCCCCCGGACTGATGAGACGATCCCATGTCTTCCCTGGCTCATCCCAAGCGTTCGCCCCTGCGCTTGAACCGTTTTGTCTTCCTCAGCTCCTCGGTGTCGATCGGCATCCTCGGGCTGCTCACCGTTCTCTATCCCGAAGGCAGCGAGCACTGGCTGCAATGGGCGCAGGCCGAGGTGTCGGCCGCGTTCGGCTGGTGGTACATGCTGCTGATCGTGCTGTGCCTGGGCTTCGTGCTGTGGCTGGCGTTCTCGCCGTATGGCCGCATCCGCCTGGGCCACAACGAGGAATCACCGGCCTTCGGCTACGTGGCCTGGGTCTCGATGCTGTTCTCGGCCGGCATCGGCATCGCGCTGCTGTACTACGGCGCCTACGAGCCGCTGGACCATTTCCTGCATCCGCCCGGGCAACCCGGCGGCACCGTGGCCGCCGGCCGCGAGGCGATGGTGCTGACCTTCCTGCACTGGGGCCTGCACGGCTGGGCGCTGTATGCGCTGGTCGGTGTGGCACTGGGCTACTTCGCCTACCGCCGCGACCTGCCGCTGGCGCTGCGCTCGGCGCTGTACCCGATCTTCGGTGAGCGCATCCATGGCCGCATCGGCGACATGGTGGATGGCTTCGGCATCCTGGCCACGCTGATCTCGATGGTGACCAACCTCGGCATCGGCGCGCTGGTGGTGCAGTCCGGCCTGGTCTACCTGTTCCACATCCCGGATACGCCGCAGGTGCTGGTGGCGATCGTGCTGGTGATGATGGTGGTGGCCACCATCGGCGTGGTTGCAGGCGTGGAAAAGGGCATTGCCTGGCTCTCCAACCTCAACGTGCGCCTGCTGTGCGGCCTGCTGCTGTTCGTGCTGGTCACCGGCCCGACCCTGCACCTGTTCGATGGCCTGATCCAGAACACCGGCGATTACCTCGGTGCGTTCGTGCGCAAGAGTTTCGACATGTACCTCAACGACCCGAAGGGGCGTGAGTGGATGGGCTCGTGGACGCTGTTCTACTGGGCCTGGTGGATCGCCTGGGCGCCGTTCGTCGGCCTTTTCGTGGCGCGCATCTCGCGGGGACGCACCATCCGTGAAGTTGTCATGGGCGTGCTTCTCATCCCGCTCGGTTTCACCCTGGCGTGGCTGTCGATCTTCGGCAACACCGCCATCGACCTGGTCCTCAACCATGGCCAGGCGATCCTGGGCGACGTGGCCCAGCACGATGCGGCGATGACGCTGTTCAAGCTGCTGGAATACCTGCCCGGCGCGCCGTACGTGGCCGGTGCTGCGGTGGTGATTGGTTTCGTGCTGTTCCTGACCCCGGTCGATTCGGGCACGCTGATGATCGCCAATCTGTGCACCCGTCGTGTCGATGACGGCGTCGAGGACGGTCACGACGCACCGATCTGGCTGCGCGTGTTCTGGGCGGCGGGCATCACCGTGGCCAGCGTTGGCCTGCTGCTGGCCGGCAACTTCAGCGCGATGCAGACGGCGGTGGTGCTGTGCGGCCTGCCGTTCTCGTTCACCCTGGCGTTCTACATGTGGGGCCTGCTGAAGGCGCTGCGCACCGACCCGGACGCACCGCGCCGCTGAGTGCTTCTGTAGAGCCGAGCCCATGCTCGGCTGCTGTCGGCGCAGAAGCAGCCGAGCGCAGGCTCGGCTCTACAGGGGGGTGCATCGCAAACGGAAAGGGCCGGATCCGTGCGGATCCGGCCCTTTTCCGTTACTTGCTGGCCAGCTGGCGCAGCACGTACTGCAGCAGGCCACCATGGCGGAAGTACTCGACTTCCTTCGGGGTCAGCAGCATCACCGAGACCTCAAAGGTCTTCCTGGTGCCATCGGCCTTGGTCGCGGTGACCGTGGCGCGCTTGCTGGCACCGTCCTGCAGGCCGGTGATGTCGATCACTTCCGACCCGTCCAGACCCAGGCTCTGCGCGTTTTCGCCGTTGCGGAACTGCAGCGGCAGCACGCCCATGCCTACCAGGTTGGAACGGTGGATGCGCTCGAAGCTCTCGGCGATGACCGCCTTCACTCCCAACAGCAGGGTGCCCTTGGCCGCCCAGTCGCGCGACGAGCCGGTGCCGTATTCCTTGCCGGCCAGCACCACCAGCGGCACCTTTTCAGCCTTGTACTTCATGGCCGCATCGTAGATCGCCAGCTTCTCCGGCTGACCGCCGCCGGCCGGGTAGTACAGGGTGTTGCCGCCTTCCTCGCCACCGAACATCAGGTTCTTGATGCGGATGTTGGCGAAGGTGCCGCGGACCATCACGTCATCGTTGCCGCGGCGGCTGCCGTAACTGTTGAAGTCGGCCGGCTGCACGCCGCGCTCCTGCAGGAAGCGGCCTGCCGGCGAGTCCTTCTTGATGTTGCCGGCCGGGGAGATGTGGTCGGTGGTGATCGAATCGCCGAACAGGCCCATCACGCGTGCACCATGCACGTCGTCGATGCTGCCGGTCTGCATGGTCATGCCATCGAAGTACGGCGGGTTCTTGATGTAGGTGGAGGCATCGCTCCACTCGTACAGGTTGCCGTCTGGCGAGGCGATGGTGTTCCAGCGGGTGTCACCCTTGAACACGTCGGCGTAGTTCTGCTTGAACATCTCCGGGCCGATGGTCGCGGCGATGACATCGCCGATTTCCTTGTTGCTCGGCCAGATGTCGCGCAGGAACACCGGCTGGCCATCGCTGCCGGTACCGAGCGGCTGGGTGGTCAGGTCGATGTCGGTGGTGCCGGCGATGGCGTAGGCCACCACCAGCGGCGGGCTGGCCAGGTAGTTCATCTTCACTTCGGGGTGCACGCGGCCCTCGAAGTTGCGGTTGCCCGACAGCACCGAGGTGACCACAAGATCGCCGGCGGCGATGCCGGCGCTGACTTCGGTCGGCAGCGGGCCGGAGTTGCCGATGCAGGTGGTGCAGCCGTAGCCGACCACGTAGAAGCCGATCTTCTCCAGCTCCTTCAGCACGCCGGCTTTTTCCAGGTAGTCGGTGACCACGCGCGAGCCCGGCCCGAGCGAGGTCTTCACCCACGGCTGGCGATTCAGGCCCTTGGCGGCCGCATTGCGGGCCAGCAGGCCGGCGCCGATCATCACCGCCGGGTTGGAGGTGTTGGTGCAGGAGGTGATGGCCGCGATGACCACCGCGCCATCTTTCAGCCGCACCTTGCTGCCTTCGATCTCGATGTCGGCGAAGCCCTTGGCCAGCTGCTCGTTGCCGACCGCCGCCCCACCGCCTTCGTTGACGAAGGTGGCAACGTCCTCGCTGCGCTTGTCACGGTTGGCAGTCAGGCCGACCAGCGCTTCGCGGTAGTTCTTCTGCACGTCTTCGAGCAGGACGCGGTCCTGCGGACGCTTCGGGCCGGCCAGCGACGGCTTCACCGTGCCCATGTCCAGTTCCAGCGTGGTGCTGTACTGGGCATGCGGGCTGCCCGGTTCGTGCCACAGTCCTTGCGCTTTGGCATAGGCCTCGACAAGGTTGATCTGCTCTTCGCTTCGGCCGGACAGGCGCAGGTAGTTCAGCGATTCGGCGTCGATCGGGAAGATGCCGCAGGTGGCGCCGTATTCCGGGGCCATGTTGCCGATGGTGGCGCGGTCGGCCAGCGGCAGGTGCTGCAGGCCATCACCGTAGAACTCGACGAACTTGCCGACCACGCCCAGCTTGCGCAGCATCTGGGTAACGGTCAGCACCAGGTCGGTGGCGGTGGCGCCCTCGGGCAGCTTGCCGGTCAGCTTGAAGCCGACCACCTGCGGGATCAGCATCGACGACGGCTGGCCGAGCATGGCCGCCTCCGCTTCGATGCCGCCCACGCCCCAGCCCAGCACGCCGATGCCGTTGATCATGGTGGTGTGGCTGTCGGTACCGAACACGGTATCCGGGTAGGCCACGGCCTTGCCATCCTTCTCCGCGGTCATCACCACGCGGGCCAGGTTTTCCAGATTCACCTGGTGCACGATGCCGGTGTTGGGCGGCACCACCTTGAAGTTGTCGAAGGCCTTCTGGCCCCAGCGCAGGAAGCCGTAGCGTTCCTGGTTGCGCTGGAACTCGATCTTGCCGTTGAGGTCCAGCGCGTCGGGCTTGCCGAACACATCTACCTGCACCGAGTGGTCGATGACCAGTTCGGAGGGAATCTGCGGATTGATCTGCTCCGGCTTGCCGCCGAGCTTGACGACGGCGTCGCGCATCGCGGCCAGGTCAACCACGCAGGGCACGCCGGTGAAGTCCTGCAGGACCACGCGCGCCGGCATGAAGGCGATTTCGGTGTCCGGTTCGGCCGCCGGGTTCCAGCGGGCCACGGCTTCGATGTGGTCCTTGCCGACGGTGATGCCGCCATCCTCGTGCCGGAGCAGGTTCTCCAGCAGGATCTTCATCGAGTAGGGCAGGTGGGAGATATCGAAGCGCTGGCCCAGCGTGGGCAGGCTGAAGTAGTCGTAGGTCTTGCCGCCGACGTTCAGCTGGCTGCGGGTGGAGAACGAATCGCTCATGCGGGGTAACTCCTTCTTGCGGATGGCTTGCAGTGGCCCGCGCATGGGCGGACCTGCTTGCGGTCGCCGGTGGCCTGGTGGCCCCGGAAGTTCCAGTATGAACCCGAAACTGAATGGATTCACCCGGGCCGGGTTCGGCCTGCGGCATCGGTTCCAGACTACAGGGGAGGGTGTATGGCGTATGTCACGTTTGTGGCCGATCCTTTGCGAGGCAAGGGCTGGCAGGGTGCCGGTCCTGTTCAGGGTGGAAGTATGCCCAAGGAAGTATGTATAATTTGTGCATACTCTGGAGGGCCTACCGATGGAAGCCACTGTTGCAGAACGCGGACAGATCACCCTGCCCAAGGCGGTGCGTGATGCCCTCGGCCTGACCAAGGGCACGCTGCTGAAGGTCGAGCTGGACGGCAGCCGCATCATCCTGCGCAAGAGTGTTGACGATGCCATTTCACGGGCGCGCGGCAAGTTCGCGCTGGACGGCTTCGAATCGTCCGATGCGGCAGTACGCGCGGTGCGTGACGAGGAATAAGCCGTGATGATCGCCGTCGATTCACCGGTGCTGGTCGAGCTACTCAGCAATGGTCCGCAGGCCGATGCGGTGGAGGCCATCCTCCGGCAGAGCCTGGTGGGTGGCCGTGTGGTGGTCTGCGGCGCGACCCTGGCCGAGGTCTGCGCATCGCTGCGCGGCGGCGCCGAGGTGCTCGAAGCGCTGGAAGAAATGGGCGTGCACTTCAACCCGATGGAAGCCAAGTCGGCGCTGCGCGCGGGCGAGATGCACCGCCGTCATCGCCAGCGTGGCGGCAGCCGCCGCAGCCTGGACGAATTCATGGTCGGCGCCCACGCACTGCTGCAGTGCGATGGCCTGATCACCTGGAACGACACGTTTTACCGCGACTACTTCAAGGGCCTGAAGCTGATCGTGCCGCACGCCTGAGCCCACTTTGTTATTTCAACCTACGCATTACCCGGGAGTTGTCATGTTGGAAGCCTACCGCCACCACGTCGCCGAGCGCGCTGCGCTTGGCATCCCGCCGCTGCCGCTGAGCGCGCAGCAGACGGCCGATGTCATCGAACTGCTGAAGAACCCGCCGCAGGGCGAGGCCGAGTTCCTGCTCGACCTGCTGACCCACCGCGTGCCGGCCGGCGTCGATGACGCAGCCAAGGTCAAGGCCTCGTACCTGGCCGCGATCGCGCTGGGCAGCGAGCAGAACCCGCTGATCAGCCGCGAGCGCGCCACCGAACTGCTGGGCACCATGCTCGGCGGTTACAACGTCGCCCCGCTGGTGCAGCTGCTGGACGACGCCAGCGTCGGCACCATCGCCGCCAACGGCCTGAAGAAGACCCTGCTGGTGTTCGACGCCTTCCACGACGTGCAGGAAAAGGCCAAGGCCGGCAACGCCAACGCCCAGGCCGTGCTGCAGAGCTGGGCCGATGCCGAGTGGTTCACCAGCAACCCGGAAGTGCCGCAGAGCCTGACCGTCACCGTGTTCAAGGTGCCGGGCGAGACCAACACCGACGACCTGTCGCCGGCGCCGGACGCGACCACCCGCCCGGACATCCCGATGCACGCCCTGGCGATGCTGAAGAACAAGCGCGACGACGCGCCGTTCACCCCGGAAGAAGACGGCAAGCGCGGCCCGATCCAGCAGATCCTCGACCTGAAGGACAAGGGCCACCTGGTCGCCTACGTCGGCGACGTGGTCGGTACCGGCTCCTCGCGCAAGTCGGCCACCAACAGCGTGCTGTGGTGGACCGGCGATGACATTCCGTACATCCCGAACAAGCGCGCCGGTGGCGTGTGCCTGGGCGGCAAGATCGCGCCGATCTTCTACAACACCATGGAAGATGCCGGTGCGCTGCCGATCGAGCTGGACGTGTCGAAGATGGAGCACGGCGACGTCATCGAGCTGCGCCCGTACGAAGGCAAGGCGCTGAAGAACGGCGAGGTGATCGCCGAATTCCAGGTCAAGTCCGACGTGCTGTTCGACGAAGTGCGTGCCGGTGGCCGCATCCCGCTGATCATCGGCCGTGGCCTGACCGGCAAGGCGCGAGAAGCGCTGGGCCTGGCCCCGACCGACCTGTTCCGCCTGCCGGTGCAGCCGGCCGATACCGGCAAGGGCTTCTCGCTGGCGCAGAAGATGGTCGGCCGCGCCTGTGGCCTGCCGGAAGGCCAGGGCATGCGCCCGGGCACGTACTGCGAACCGAAGATGACCTCGGTCGGCTCGCAGGACACCACCGGCCCGATGACCCGTGACGAGCTGAAGGACCTGGCCTGCCTGGGCTTCTCGGCCGACCTGGTGATGCAGTCGTTCTGCCACACTGCCGCCTACCCGAAGCCGGTGGACGTGAAGACCCACCACACCCTGCCGGAGTTCATCTCCACCCGTGGCGGCGTCTCGCTGCGCCCGGGCGACGGCGTGATCCACAGCTGGCTCAACCGCATGCTGCTGCCGGACACCGTCGGTACCGGTGGTGACTCGCACACCCGTTTCCCGGTGGGCATTTCGTTCCCGGCCGGTTCGGGCCTGGTCGCCTTCGCTGCGGCCACCGGCGTGATGCCGCTGGACATGCCGGAGTCGGTGCTGGTGCGCTTCAAGGGCAAGATGCAGCCGGGCGTGACCCTGCGTGACCTGGTCAACGCGATCCCGCTGTACGCGATCAAGTCGGGCCTGCTGACCGTGGCCAAGGCCGGCAAGAAGAACATCTTCTCCGGCCGCATCCTGGAAATCGAAGGCCTGCCGGAGCTGAAGGTCGAACAGGCGTTCGAACTGTCCGACGCCTCGGCCGAGCGTTCGGCGGCCGGTTGCTCGGTGCGCCTGAACAAGGAACCGATCATCGAGTACCTGACCAGCAACATCACCCTGCTGAAGTGGATGATTGCCGAGGGGTACCAGGATCCGCGCTCGCTGCAGCGCCGCATCGAGAAGATGGAAGCGTGGCTGGCCAACCCGCAGCTGCTGGAGCCGGATGCCGACGCCGAGTACGCCGCCGTCATCGAGATCGACCTGGCCGACATCCACGAGCCGATCGTGGCCTGCCCGAACGACCCGGACGACGTGAAGACCCTGTCCGAGGTGGCCGGTGCCAAGATCGACGAAGTGTTCATCGGTTCGTGCATGACCAACATCGGGCACTTCCGTGCCGCTGCGAAGCTGCTGGAAGGCAAGCGTGACCTGCCGACCCGCCTGTGGGTGGCCCCGCCGACCAAGATGGATGCTTCGGAGCTGACCAAGGAGGGCGTGTACGGCACCTTCGGCGCTACCGGCGCACGCATGGAAATGCCGGGCTGCTCGCTGTGCATGGGCAACCAGGCGCAGATCCGCGAGGGTTCCACCGCGATGTCGACCTCGACCCGCAACTTCCCGAACCGCCTGGGCCGCAACACCAACGTGTACCTGGGTTCGGCGGAGCTGGCCGCGATCTGCTCGCGTCTGGGCCGCATCCCGACCAAGGAGGAGTACATGGCGGACATCGGCGTGATCAACGCCAATGGTGCGGAGATCTACCGCTACATGAACTTTGACCAGATCGAGGAATACCAGGACGTGGCCAAGTCGGTCGCTGCCTGATGCGGTAACTGAAAACCCCCGGCTTGCGCCGGGGGTTTTTTGTGAGCGGACAACGCATGGGGGTGGCGGCTGCTGGCCGGCACCCCGATGAAACGAAGAACCCTCGGTGAAAGCCGGGGGTTCTTTCGTTGCCTGATGGCCTGTAGCGCCGAGTCCATGCTTGGCTGCTGTTCGTGCGATGCGCGATGAGTCGAGCGCGGCTCGACTCTACAAAGGCATCCACGCATGGCGTGGATCTACTGACCGCGGAGTCCTTGAGCCGCGGCGCGCAATCAGCCGCGGGAGAGCGCCAGCAGCCGTTCGGCGATCCGCTCCAGCGGCACCTGTTCCTCAGCGGCGCCGAGTTTGAACGCTGCACCGGGCATGCCCCAGACCACGCTGGTGGCCTCGTCCTGCACCAGTGTCGGCGCGCCGGCCTGGCGCATTTCCAGCAGGCCGCGTGCGCCGTCGTCACCCATGCCGGTGAGGATGGCCCCGATGGCATTGCCACCCGCGCTCTGCGCGACCGAGCGGAACAGCACGTCCACCGCCGGCTTGTGCCGGTTCACCGCCGGGCCATCGTCGATGCGGCAGCGCCAGCGTGCACCGTCGCGGATGATGCGCAGGTGCTTGCCGCCGGGTGGCAGGTAGGCATGGCCGGGCAGCACCGCTTCGCCGTCGCTGGCCTCGCGCACGGCCATGGCCGAGTGGCGGTCCAGGCGTTCGGCGAAGGCGCTGCTGAAGCTGGCCGGCAGGTGCTGGGTCATCACCACGGCGGGCGCGTCGGCCGGCATGCCTTCCAGCACCACGCGCAGCGCTTCGGTGCCACCGGCTGACGAGCCGATCGCGATCAGGCGGTCGGTGGTACGGAACTGCGGCGAAGCAGCACGCGTTGCCGGCGCTGCGTCCAGCGTGAGCTTCGGGGCGGCCGCGCGCACCAGCGGTCGCACCCGCGAGCGCGCCGCCATCTTCACCTTGGCGATGATTTCGTCGGCGTACCCCTGCAGGCCGCGTGCGACGTCCAGCTTGGGCTTGGAGACGAAGTCCACCGCGCCCAGTGCCAGCGCCTGCAGCGTGGTGTCGGCGCCGCGTTCGGTCAGCGAAGAAATCATCACCACCGGCAGCGGGTGCAGCCGCATCAGGTTTTCCAGGAACGCCAGGCCGTCCATGCGCGGCATTTCCACGTCAAGCGTGATCACGTCCGGGGCCAGGCGCTTGATCTTCTCACGCGCCAGCAGCGGATCTGCGGCGGTGCCGACCACGTCGATGGCCGGGTCGCTGGACAGGATTTCCGTGAGCATCTGCCGCACGACGGCAGAGTCGTCGACGATCAGGACCCGGCAGGGGGCGTTGCCGGTCAGGGTCATTCGAACAACTCCACGCCACCGGTGACCGGGGCCTTGGACAGACGTGCACGCACGGCCGATTCGGTGGCAGCCACTTCGGCTTCGTGGGCATGCGGCAGGCGCTGCACCACCACGCGGCCGGTATCGGCGAAGAACCAGATCTTGCGCGGATGGATGCCGCACAGGTCCTCGGCGATGATCGGGATATGCTCGGCCTGGAGGTACTGGCGCACGAACTCGGCGTTACGGGTACCGACCGGATTGCTGGTGAATCCCTTGAGCACGTTGGCGCCGCCGAACACCTTGGCCTCGATGCGCTTGCGGTGGGCGCCGCGCTTGAGCATGTCGTTGATCAGCAGTTCCATCGCGTAGCTGCCGTAACGCGCGGGCGCGCCGTCGCCGGCATTGCCCTCGGGGAGCAGGAAATGGTTCATGCCACCGATCTTCAGTACCGGGTCCCGCAGGCAGGCCGCCACGCAGGAACCCAGCGTGGTGGTCAGCGCGGTGGTGTCGTCCACCACCAGGTACTGGGTCGGCAGCAGCTTGGCGGCAATGGTCTGGAAGCGCGCATCCTGGTAGCGCATCACATCGTCGGTACGTAGCGAGGCGTTCATGCACCGGCCTTTGCCGCGCGGCGGTACAGGGTGCGGCCACAGGGCTGGATCAGGTCGGCGGCGTGCAGGTAGTTCTCCGAGTGTCCGGTGTAAAGCAGGCCGTCATCGGCCAGGTGCTGTACCAGCCGGCCGAGGATCGCGCGCTGGGTTGGCTTGTCGAAGTAGATCATCACGTTGCGGCAGAACAACGCATCGAACGGGCCGCCGACGTCGTAGCGCGGGGCAAGCAGGTTCAGTGGGCGGAACTCGATCAGCTCGCGCAGTGCCGGCAGCACGCGGCACTGGCCCTCGTTGGGGCCGCTGCCGCGCTGGAAGTAGCGCCGGCGCAGGTCCGGGTCGAGGTTGGTCACACGGTCGATGTTGTAGACACCTCGGCCGGCGGTGGCCAGCACCTGGGTGTCGACGTCGGTGGCGATGATGCGCACCGGCGGCTTCAGCGTACCGAAGGCCTCACAGGCGGCAATCGCCATTGAATAGGGTTCTTCGCCGGTGGACGCTGCGCACGACCACAACAGCAGCGGCGTGCGGCTGGAGCGCTGCTGCAGCTCCTCGCGCAGCTTGTCGAAGTGATGCGGTTCGCGGAAGAACGAGGTCAGGTTGGTGGTCAGGGCGTTGGTGAACGCCTGCCACTCGTCACCATCTTCCTGCTCGAGATGGTCCAGATACTGCTGGAAGCTGCGCATGCCCAGCGTGCGCAGGCGGCGCGACAGGCGGCCATAGACCATGTCGCGCTTGGCCGGAGCGAGGGCGATGCCCACGCGCTGGTAGATCAGGTCGCAGACGCGGCGGAAATCACGGTCGGCGAACTCGAATTCGCGCGGGCCGGTGACGATGGGAGTAGGACTTTGCACGGGGGACGTGTCCATCGGCAGAGGCGGCGGCCGAAGCCGCTGCGGGTGGGTCTCAGAATTCCTGCCAGTCGCTGTCGCTGGCGGCGAAGGTGCGGGCGTTGCTGCTGCGACGTACCGGCGCGGGCGTTCCGGTCGGCTGCGGACGTGCCACGGTGGTGATGCACGCCGATTCCACGCGTTCGGCGACAGCCTTCACTGCGGCGGAGACCTGGTTGTCGAGGCGGAAGATCGCCACGGCATCGGCCAGCTGCGCGGCCTGGTCTTCCATCGCACGCGCGGCGGCGGTGGCTTCCTCCACCAGCGCAGCGTTCTGCTGAGTGGTTTCGTCCATCTGCACCACGGTCTGGTTGACCTGCTCGATGCCGGCGCTCTGCTCCTGCGAAGCGGCAGAGATCTCGGCCATGATGTCGGTCACGCGCTGCACCGAGGCGACGATCTCGCCCATCGTGCTGCCGGCCTGGTGCACCAGGCTGGAGCCTTCGGTGACCTTGCCGACCGAATCGTCGATCAGGCCCTTGATCTCCTTGGCCGCAGCGGCCGAACGCTGGGCGAGGGTACGCACTTCGCTGGCGACCACTGCGAAGCCGCGACCCTGTTCACCGGCACGCGCGGCTTCCACGGCAGCGTTCAGCGCCAGGATGTTGGTCTGGAACGCGATGCCGTCGATCACCGAGATGATCTCGGCGATCTTTTTCGACGAGGCCTCGATGGCGGACATGGTACTGACCACCTGGCCGACCACGCTGCCGCCCTGGGAGGCAACAGACTGCGCGCCGATGGCGAGCTGGTTGGCCTGGCGGGCGTGTTCGGCATTCTGGCGCACGGTGGAGGTCAGTTCCTCCATCGAGGCTGCGGTTTCTTCCAGGTTGGCGGCCTGCTGCTCGGTGCGGCGTGACAGATCACTGTTGCCGGAGGCGATCTCGCCGGCGGCGAGCGTGATGCTCGAAGCACTGGCCTGGATCTGGCCGACGATCTGGGTCAGCTGTGCGACTGTGGTGTTGGCATCGTCGCGCATCCGTGCGAACACGCCCTGGTAGTCGCCGTGCATGCGCGCGGTCAGGTCACCTTCGGCGATGGCCGACAGCAGCTGCGAGAGCTTGCCGAGGTTGTCATCGCTGACCGCCATCATCGCGTTGAGGTTTTCCAGCATGAGGCGGAAATCGTAATCGAAGCGCTGCGCGTCGCCACGGCGGCTGAAGTCGCCCGCGGCGGCGGCACTGGCCAGCTGCTTGATCTCGGCATTGATGCGGCCGAGGTTGGCCTTGACCGTGTCGACGGTGGTGGTCATTGCGGCCTTCTCGCCTGGGTAGCGCGCGATGTCGCGGCTGAGGTCGCCGACCGCGTACTGCTGCACCACATCCAGCACATCGTGCAGGGTCTGCACGTGGCTGCCGACCAGGGCGTTGGTCTCCTGCACCATCAGCCCATACTCACCGGGGAACGCACTGGCGTCGATGCGGTAGCTCAGTTCGCCGCCATCGTGGCGGCGGGCCATTTCGCGCTGGCCGTTGATTACTGCGTGCAGCTGCTGCTGCATGCCGGACATCGCCTCCAGCAGGCGGCCGGGCTCGTCGTGCGGCTGTGGGCCGATATGGCTGTCCAGCTTGCCGTTGGCGATGCCTTCGGCGACGGCGGTAGCCTGCTTCAGCGGGCGCGCGATACGGTTGCCGATGACCCAGCTCAGGGCCAGCACGATCAGCACCAGTACACCACCGGAGATCGCCATGATGGCGGTGAACACCAGCGCCTGCCGCTGCACGTCGTCCATGTAGACGCCGCTGCTGACCACCCAGTTCCAGGGCGCGAACAGGCCGGCGTAGGCGACCTTCTCGACCTCGCCCTTGCTGCCCGGCTTGGCCCATCGATAGTTGACGAAGCCACCGCCGGCCTTGGCCGCTTCGACCTGGTCGTAATAGATGCGCACGCCGTCGTCGGTGCGGAAGTCCTTCATGTCCTTGCCGACCAGGTCCTTGCGGAACGGGTGCATCAGCAGGCGGTAGCCGGTGTCGTAGATGTTGAAGTAGTACGTATCGTTCTCGGCGCGCATCACTTCCAGGGCCTGCAACGCGGCGCTCTTCGCGGCGTCCTCGCTGAGTTCGCCGGTGCCGGCCAGACGGTGGTAGTGCTGAAGGATGCCGTAGCTGAGTTCGACCTGGGTCTTCAGCGCGGTCTTGCGGGTCTCGGTGAGGTCCAGGTACTGCATGCGGGCGGCGATCACCGAGAGCGCGATCACGCCGAGCGCGATGAGCAGCGTCAGCAGGTTGAGCTTGCGCCGGACGGAGAGATTGCTGAAGTAGTGTTGCCAGCGATGCAGGAGATTCATCGAGCAGGACCAGGTCGAAACGGGCGGGCGGCGCCGAGCCGGTCACGGCGGGACAAGCGGTGACAACCCCGTTATCGGCCGCTGAGGCGGGGGATTGAGGTGCGGTGTCGGAACGTATTCAGGTTTTCTTGCAGCGGCGGCTGCGGCGCTGCCTGCGGTAGGCTTTTGAAGCAACAGCAACAGCAACAGCAACAGTAACAGCAGTTGGTCGGCGGTCGCGAGTTGCGAGGGGGGCCGGGCCAGGGTGGGTTGGCGGGGGACGCCGTAAACCCGTCCCTGAAGTGACCCCCGAGACTTGGACAGGGGTCAGGCGGCCGATTGGGCCTGTTGGGCCTGCTCCCGGTACTGTACCGGGCTCAGGCCCTTCAATTTCAATTTGATTCGCTCTTGGTTGTAGTACTGGATGTATTCCACCAGCCCCGCCTCCAGACTCTCGATGCTGTCAAAGTTGTTCAGGTAAAAGAACTCCGACTTCAGCGTCCCAAAGAAGCTCTCCATCGCTGCATTGTCCAGGCAGTTGCCACGCCGGGACATGCTTTGTTTTAAAGAGTGC
>NZ_KB907503.1 GCF_000382065.1 Stenotrophomonas hibiscicola ATCC 19867
AGCAGCGCACGCAGACCCACATCCAGCGCCTTCTCATCCAGCAGGAACTTCGGCGAATGATTGGCCGGCGCCGTCGCCGGGTCGATGCCCACGCTGGTGGAACCGACGAAGAAGAACATGCCAGGCACTTCCTTCGCGTACAGCGAGAAATCCTCCGCGCCCATCTGAAGCGGTGGCTCGTACACGTTGTCCTTGCCCACCACCGCCTGCAGGCTCGGCAGCATCTTCGCGGTCAGCGCCGGGTCGTTCACCGTGGCCGGGTTGCCCTCCGATTCGTAGATGTCGGTCACCGCCTTGGCACCGTGCGCGGCGGCCGTGTGCTCGGCCACGTTGCGCAGGTCGGCGAAGATCTGCTGGCGCATCCCTTCGTCGAAGGTGCGGATGGTGCCGACCATCTCCACTTCATCGGGAATGATGTTGTAGCGGATGCCGCCGTTGATTGCGCCGAAGGTCAGCACCGCCGGTTGCTTGGACAGGTTGGCACGGCGGCTGACGATGGTCTGCGCGGTGCCGACCAGATCGGCGGTGGCGACGATCGGGTCAACACCGTTCCACGGTGCCGAGCCATGCGTCTGGCGCCCGATCACTTTGATGCCGAAACGGTCCGAGGCGGCCATCAACGGGCCACCGCGCACCGCGATCTGGCCGGCCTGCACGCTGGAGAACACATGCAGGCCAAACACCGCCTCCGGCTTGAAATCGGCGAACAGCCCTTCCTTCAGCATAAGTGCGGCACCGCCCTCTTCCGGCGGCGGCGCGCCCTCCTCGGCCGGCTGGAAGATCAGCATCACCTGGCCCGGCAGGTCCTTCTTCATCGACACCAGTGCTTCGGCCACGCCGAGCAGCGTCGCGGTGTGCGCGTCGTGGCCACAGGCATGCATCACGCCCACGGTCTGCCCGCGGTACTGGTCAGTGGCCTTGGAAGCGAACGGCAGGCCGGTCTGCTCGGTCACCGGCAGCGCGT
Organism: Stenotrophomonas hibiscicola ATCC 19867; assembly: GCF_000382065.1. Taxonomy (GTDB): domain Bacteria; phylum Pseudomonadota; class Gammaproteobacteria; order Xanthomonadales; family Xanthomonadaceae; genus Stenotrophomonas; species Stenotrophomonas hibiscicola. The sequence goes on from NZ_KB907503.1 coordinate 965, forward strand.
CCATGTCCGCGCGCAATGCGATCTTCGGGCCCGGCTTGCCGCCTTCGATGATCGCCACCACGCCGTGGTGGGCGATGCCGGTCTTCGGCTTCAGGCCCATCGCCCGCAGGCGCTTGGCGACTTCGGCCGAGGTACGCACTTCGCGGTTGGACAGCTCCGGGTGCTGGTGGAAATCACGACGCCACTCGATCACCTTGGACTGCAGCCGCTGCGCGGCGGCGGTCACTTCCGGGCGCTGCCCGTCCTGGGCGTGGGCGAGGGCCGGCAGGGCCAGCAGCAGGGCGGACAGCAGCAGCGAACGGCGCATCACAATCTCCACGGCAGGGGGTTCCAGCTGAATGTAGGGCAACACTGCCGCCACGGGAACCTCCGGCGCGGCATCCGGTCTTAGCGCCCGTCCCATCCGTCATGCAGGAAACGTGATGTGGCACAGGTATGCTTTGCGCATTGCCCCCGGGTCGCGCCCGGTCCAGCCCTTTTGGAGTCCTCGTAATGTCACGTGTTTGGAAGATCGTGCTGCTGGTCGTGGCAGTGCTGGTGCTGGCCGTGGTCGGCCTGCGGGTCATCGGCGGCGGCAAGGACGAGGCTGGAAAACCGGCTGCGGGCGCACGCCAGGGCGGCGAAGACCCGGATGCGGGCCCGGTGCCGGTGACCGTGGTCGATGCCACCCGCCAGGACGTACCGGTGTACGCCAGCGCGCTGGGCACGGTGACCGCAATGAATACCGTTACGGTCAGCCCGCAGGTCGGCGGCCAGCTGATGAGCCTGAATTTCCGCGAAGGCCAGGAAGTGAAGCAGGGTGATGTGCTGGCGGTGATCGATCCGCGCACTGCCCAGGCCAGCTATGACCAGGCCGCGGCAGCCAAGCGCCAGAACGAAGCCCTGCTGGCCACCGCGCGCTCCAACTACCAGCGCTCCAACGCGCCGGAATACCGCCAGTACGTCGCCAAGACCGATCTGGATACACAGCGAAACCAAGTGGCACAGTACGAAAGCGCGGTCGCTGCGAACGAGGCCAGCATGCGCTCGGCGCAGGTGCAGCTGCAGTACACCCGGGTCACTGCGCCGATCTCCGGCATCGCCGGCATCCGTGCGGTCGATGCGGGCAACGTGGTCAACGCCGGCACCGCGCTGGTCACGCTGACCCAGATCCATCCGATCCACGTGCTGTTCAACCTGCCCGAGCGCCAGCTGGGTGATGTGCGCCAGGCACAGGCCGCCGGCACGGTGCCGGTGGCCGCGCTGGACCGCGCCGACTCGCATGTTCTGTCCGGCGACGGCAAGCTGGACGTGGTCGACAACCTGATCAGTGCGGACAGCGGCACGTTCAAGGCACGTGCGGTCTTCGACAACACCGACAATGGCCTGTGGCCGGGCCAGTTCGTCAACGTGCGCATGCAGCTGCGCACGATCGCCGGTGGCGTGGTCATCCCGACCCAGGCGGTGCTGCGTGGCCCGGATGGCGAATACGTCTATGTCGTGCAGGGCGACAACACGGTGAAGATGCAGACCGTGCGCAGCGGCGTGGAAGTGGGCGACAGCCAGGTGCAGATTGCCGAAGGCCTGAAGGGCGGCGAGCGGGTGGTCAGTGAAGGCCAGTTCCGCCTGAAGCCGGGCAGCAAGGTCACCGCACTGAAGCCGGGCCAGACCCCGGCCGCACCGACCGAGGCCGAGCTGAAGGCGGCCGAGCAGAAGAACGGTGGCGGCGGTGGCCGTCGCGGTGGTGGCCCGCGCTGAGCGCAGGCGACTGTTCTCCCTCGCGCCGGCATGCTCGTCGGCGCCGACATTGAAGTGCCAGCAAGGATCAGTCCGTGGGCTTTTCGACGATCTTCATCCGCCGCCCGATCGCCACCTCGCTGTTGATGGCGGGCCTGTTGCTGCTGGGCATCCTCGGCTACCGCAAGCTGCCGGTGTCGGCGCTGCCGGAAATCGATGCGCCCAGCCTGGTGGTCACCACCCAGTACCCCGGCGCCAACGCCACCACCATGGCCTCGCTGGTCACCACGCCGCTGGAGCGCCAGTTCGGGCAGATCTCCGGGCTGGAGCTGATGACCTCCGACTCGTCGGCCGGGTTGTCCACGATCATCCTGCAGTTCTCGATGGACCGGAACATCGACATCGCCGCGCAGGACGTACAGGCGGCGATACGCCAGGCCACCCTGCCCTCGTCGCTGCCCTACCAGCCGGTCTACAACCGGGTGAACCCGGCTGACGCGGCCATCGTTACCTTGAAACTGACGTCTGACACGCGTCCGCTGCGCGATGTCAACAACTACGCCGACTCCATCCTGGCCCAGCGCCTGTCACAGGTGCAGGGCGTCGGCCTGGTCTCGATTGCCGGCAACGTGCGCCCGGCCGTGCGCATCCAGGTCAATCCGGCGCAGCTGTCGAACATGGGCCTGACCCTGGAACAGCTGCGCAGCGCGCTCACCCAGGCCAACGTCAATGCGCCCAAGGGCTCGTTGAACGGCAAGACCCAGTCCTACAGCATCGGCACCAACGACCAGCTGGCCAGCGCCGCCGAGTACCGCGACACCATCATCAGCTACAAGAACGGCCGCCCGGTGCGGCTGTCGGACGTGGCCGAGGTGGTCGATGGCGTGGAGAACGACCAGCTCGCCGCCTGGGCCGATGGCAAGCCGGCGGTGCTGTTGGAAGTGCGGCGCCAGCCCGGTGCCAACATCGTGCAGACGGTCGAGCGCATCCGCGCGATCCTGCCGCAGCTGCAGGGCGTGCTGCCAGCCGACGTGCACCTGGAGATCTTCAACGACCGTACCGAGACCATCCGCGCCTCGGTGCACGAAGTGCAGTTCACCCTGATCCTCACCATCGGCCTGGTGGTGGCGGTGATCTTCGTGTTCCTGCGCCGGTTGTGGGCCACGATCATTCCCTCGGTGGCGGTACCGCTCTCGCTGGCCGGCACTTTCGCGGTGATGGCCTTTGCCGGCATGTCGCTGGACAACCTCTCGCTGATGGCGCTGGTGGTGGCCACCGGTTTCGTGGTCGACGATGCGATCGTGATGATCGAGAACATCGTGCGGTATATCGAACAGGGCAAGAGCGGCAAGGAAGCGGCCGAGATCGGTGCACGCCAGATCGGCTTCACCGTGCTGTCGCTGACCATCTCGCTGGTGGCGGTGTTCCTGCCGCTGCTGCTGATGCCCGGTGTGACCGGCCGCCTGTTCCATGAGTTCGCCTGGGTGCTGAGCATCGCGGTGGTGCTGTCGATGCTGATCTCGCTGACGCTCACCCCGATGATGTGTGCCTACCTGCTCAAGCCCGATGCCCTGCCCGAGGGCGAGGACGCGCATGAGCGCGCGGCGGCGGCCGGCAAGCAGAACCTGTGGACGCGCACCGTCGGCCTGTACGAGCACAGCCTGGACTGGGTGCTGGGCCACCAGCGCCTGACCCTGGCCGTGGCCGGCGGCGCACTGGTGCTGACCGTGCTGCTGTACGTGCTGATCCCCAAGGGCCTGCTGCCCGAACAGGACACCGGCCTGATCACCGGCGTGGTGCAGGCCGACCAGAACATCGCCTTCCCGCAGATGGAGCAGCGCACCAGGCAGGTGGCCGAAGCGCTGCGCCAGGATCCGGACGTGACCGGCGTGTCGGCCTTCATCGGCGCCGGCAGCATGAACCCCACGCTCAACCAGGGCCAGCTGTCGATCGTGCTGAAGGAACGCGGCGAGCGCGATGGCCTGGAGGAGATCCTGCCGCGCCTGCAGAAGGCAGTGGCCGGCATTCCGGGGGTGGCGCTGTACCTGAAGCCGGTGCAGGACGTAACCCTGGATACCCGTGTGGCCGCCACCGAGTACCAGTACTCGCTGTCGGACGTGGATTCGGCGACGGTGGCGACCCAGGCCACGCGCCTGACCGAAGCGCTGCGCAAGCGCCCGGAACTGGCCGACGTCGACAACAACCTGTCCAGCCAGGGCCGCGCCCTGGAGCTGAACATCGACCGCGACAAGGCCAGCGTGCTGGGCGTGCCGATGCAGACCATCGACGACACGCTCTACGATGCGTTCGGCCAGCGCCAGATCTCGACCATCTTCACCGAGCTCAACCAGTATCGCGTGGTGCTGGAAGTGGCACCGGAGTTCCGCACCAGCACCGCGCTGATGGAACAGCTGGCGGTCGCCTCCAACGGCGCCGGCGCATTGACCGGCACCAATGCCACCAGCTTCGGCCAGGTCACCTCCTCCAACTCGTCCACCGCCACCGGCATCGGCGCGCAGAACACCGGCATCACGGTCGGCGCCGGCAACATCATTCCGCTGTCGGCGCTGGCCGAAGGCAAGGTGAGCAGCGCACCGCTGGTGGTCAGCCACCAGCAGCAGCTGCCGGCGGTGACGGTGTCGTTCAACGTGGCGCCGGGCTATTCGCTGTCCGAAGCGGTGCGAGCGATCCAGGAGACCAAGGACAGCCTGGACATGCCGGCACATCTGCATGCCGAATTCATCGGCAAGGCAGCCGAGTTCACCGGCAGCCAGACCGATGTGGTGTGGCTGCTGCTGGCCTCGCTGGTGGTGATCTACATCGTGCTGGGCGTGCTCTACGAGAGCTACATCCACCCGATCACGATCATCTCCACCCTGCCGCCGGCCGGTGTCGGCGCGCTGCTGGCGCTGATGCTGTGCGGGCTGAGCCTGTCGGTGGATGGCATCGTCGGCATCGTGCTGCTGATCGGCATCGTCAAGAAGAACGGCATCATGATGGTCGACTTCGCGATCGAGGCGCGCCGCGCCGGTGCCAACGCGCATGACGCGATCCGTCGCGCCTGCCTGCTGCGCTTCCGCCCGATCATGATGACCACCGCCGCAGCCATGCTCGGCGCACTGCCGCTGGCGCTGGGCACCGGCATCGGTTCGGAGCTGCGCCGCCCGCTGGGTATCGCCATCGTCGGCGGCCTGCTGCTGTCGCAGCTGGTCACGCTGTACACCACGCCGGTGATCTACCTGTACATGGAGCGCTTCTCCGAGTGGCTGGCGCGCCGCCGCGAACAGCGCGCGCTGCGCAATGGTTCGCTGCAGGAGCCGCAGGCATGATCCACGCCCCGCTGCTGCGGGAGGCCGCACGATGAACCTGTCCGGCCCTTTCATCCGCCGCCCGATCGGCACCGCGCTGCTGGCCATCGGCTTGTTCATGGTCGGCCTGATCTGCTACCTGCGCCTGGGCGTGTCGGCGCTGCCGAACATCGAGATCCCCGTGATCTTCGTGCACGCCAGCCAGTCCGGCGCCGATGCGGCAACCATGGCGTCCACGGTCACCGCACCGCTGGAACGCCACCTCGGCCAGCTGCCGGGCATCGACCGCATGCGCTCGTCGAGCTCGGAAGGCAGCTCGCTGGTGTTCATGATCTTCCAGAGCGGCCACGACATCGATTCGGCCGCGCTGGACGTGCAGACCGCGATCAACTCGGCGCAGGCCGACCTGCCCTCGGGCATGGGCTCGCCGATGTACCAGAAGGCAAACCCGAACGACGACCCGGTCATCGCCATTGCGCTGACCTCGCAGACGCAGTCTGCCGACGAGCTCTACAACGTCGCCGATTCGCTGCTGGCACAGCGCATCCGCCAGATCAGCGGCGTGGCCTCGGTGGACATCGCCGGTGCCTCGACGCCGGCCGTGCGCGTGGACGTCAACCTGCGCCTGATGAACGCGCTGGGCCTGACTGCCGATGATCTGCGCAACGCCGTACGCGCAGCCAATGTCACCTCGCCCACCGGCTTCCTCAGCGATGGAAATACCACCACCGCGATCATCGCCAACGATTCGGTCGCGCGTGCAGCCGACTTCGCCGACCTGGTGGTGAAGACCCAGGGCGATGGCCGGGTGATCCGCCTGAAGGACATCGCCAACGTCTATGACGGCCAGCAGGATGCCTACCAGGCCGCCTGGTTCGACCACAAGCCGGCGGTGGTGATGTACGTGTTCACCCGCGCCGGGGCCAACATCGTGGAGACCGTGGACCGGGTCAAGGCGCAGATTCCCGCGCTGCGCGACTACCTGCAGCCCGGCACCACGATGACGCCGTACTTCGACCGTACGCCGACCATCCGCTCGTCGCTGCATGAAGTGCAGATTACCCTGCTGATCAGCCTGGCGATGGTGGTGCTGACCATGGCGCTGTTCCTGCGCCGGCTGGCGCCGACGCTGATCGCCGCCGTAACCGTGCCGCTGTCGCTGGCCGGTGCGGCGCTGGTGATGTACGTGATGGGCTTCACCCTGAACAACCTGAGCCTGCTGGCGCTGGTGATCGCGATCGGCTTCGTGGTGGACGATGCGATCGTGGTGATCGAGAACATCATGCGCCATCTCGACGAGGGCATGCCGCGCATGCAGGCGGCACTGACCGGCGCGCGCGAGATCGGCTTCACCATCGTCTCGATCACTGCCTCGCTGGTGGCGGTGTTCATTCCGCTGCTGTTCGCCAGCGGCATGATGGGCGCGTTCTTCCGCGAGTTCACCGTCACCCTGGTGGCGGCCATTGTGGTCTCGATGATCGTCTCGCTGACGCTGACCCCGGCGCTGTGCAGCCGCTTCCTCAGTGCGCACGACCACAGCGCGCCGCCGTCGCGTTTCGGCCGCTGGCTCGATGCCGGCCACGAGCGGATGCTGCGCATCTACACCGTGTTCCTCGACTTCTCGCTGCGCCACGCGCTGCTGCTGTCGTTGACGCCGTTACTGCTGATCGCCGCCACCATCTTCCTGTTCGGTGCAGTGAAGAAGGGTGCGTTCCCGCCGCAGGACACCGGCCTGATCTGGGGCCGGGCCAATTCCAGCGCCACTGTTTCCTTCGAGGACATGGTCAGCCGCCAGCGTCGCATCACCGACATGCTGATGGCCGACCCGGCAGTGAAGACCGTGGGCGTTCGCCTGGGCAGCGGCCGCCAGGGGTCGAGTGCGCAGTTCAACATCGAGCTGAAATCGCGCAGGGAAGGCCGTCGCGAAACCACCGCGCACGCCCTGGCGCGGCTGAGCGCCAAGGCCGACCGCTACCCCGACCTGCAACTGCGCCTGCGCGCTATCCAGGATCTGCCCAGCAATGACGGCGGCGGCTCAAGCCAGGGCGCGCAGTACCGCATCTCGCTGCAGGGCAACGACCTGGCATCACTGCAGGAGTGGCTGCCCAAGCTGCAGGCGGAGCTGAAGAAGAACCCGAAGCTGCGCGACGTCGGCACCGATGTGGACAATGCCGGCCTGCGCCAGAACATCCAGATCGACCGCGCAAAGGCCGCGCGCCTGGGCATCACGGTGGGCGCCATCGACGGCGCGCTGTACGGTGCGTTCGGCCAGCGCCAGATCTCCACCATCTATTCGGACATCAACCAGTACAGCGTGGTGGTCAATGCCCTGCCCTCGCAGACCGCCACCCCGGCGGCGCTGGATGAGGTGTACGTGCGTGCGCGCAACGGCGACATGGTGCCGATCACCGCGGTGGCCACCCAGGTGCCCGGCCTGGCACCGTCGCAGATCACCCATGAAAACCAGTACACGACGATGGACCTCAGCTACAACCTTGCTCCGAACGTGAGCATGGGCGAAGCCAAGGCGATCATCGACGCCACCGTAGCCGGCATGCGCATGCCCGGTGACATCCGCCTGGCCGACGACGCGGGCTTCGGCTTCAACTCCGATCCCAGCGACATGCTGATCCTGGTGTTTGCCGCGATCCTGACCGTCTACCTGGTGCTGGGCATGCTCTACGAGAGCCTGATCCACCCGGTCACCATCCTGTCCACGCTGCCGGCGGCGGGCGTCGGTGCGCTGCTGGCGTTGTTCGGCACCAACACCGAACTGTCGGTGATCTCGATGATCGCGCTGGTGCTGCTGATCGGCATCGTCAAGAAGAACGCGATCATGATGATCGACTTCGCGCTGGTGGCGCAGCGCGAGCATGGGCTGGCGCCGCGCGAGGCGGCACGCGAGGCCAGCATCGTGCGCTTCCGTCCGATCATGATGACCACGATGGTGGCGATCCTGGCAGCGGTTCCGCTGGCGATCGGCCTGGGCGAAGGGTCCGAACTGCGTCGTCCGCTGGGTATCGCGATGATCGGCGGCCTGCTGTTCTCGCAGAGCCTGACCCTGCTCAGCACGCCGGCACTGTACGTGATCTTCTCCTGCCTGGCCGAACGCTGGCGGGCCCGTCGCGCGCGCAGGCGCGAAGCGAAGCTGCTCAAGCGCGCGCAGCGGGCGTAGAGCGGCCCATCCACGCATGGCGTGGATCTACGGGGGTAGAGCCGGCCACTGGCCGGCTTTCTCCGTACGGCGAATCTGCCGGCCAGCGGCCGGCACTACCGTGGATGCGAATGGTGGGTACGGACCGTGGGTGCGGACCGTTGGTCCGCACGCCTCCAGGTTTGACGTGCCGTAACGAAAAGAGAACAATTCTCATCCAGCTACGGTCCTGCGCCCCGTTGCGGCGCCCCGCTGCCTTCCCCGGCCAGCCTGCGTGATCCCAGCCACTGCCCCTTCCCCCACCCGTGGGCGGATGGCCTGTGGCCGTCCGTCGAGGACCACCATCGATGCTGCCTTCCCGTCTCCCCCGCCTGGCCCTGCTGGCCTCCGCCCTGTCCGCCGCCTGCGCTGCCCATGCCGAAGCGCCGGCCGTCAGCCGCAAAGCCACCGATCTGGATGCGGTGAATGTCACCGCCGAACGCACCCATACCGACGCCGGCGCACTGGGCGACCGCGCCCTGCGCGACACTCCGTTTGCGATCACCGCTGTTGGCCGCGAGCAGATCGAGCAGCGCCAGGTGGTCTCGCTGGGCGAAGCCTTCCTGCTCGACCCTTCGGTCACCACCCAGGTCAGCGCCTACGCCAGCGGCTGGAGCTCACCCATCCGCAATCGCGGTATCGAACTGAATTTTGACAGCTATCGCGTCAATGGCCTGCAGGTCTCTTCCTGGGGTACCGAATGGCCGCTGGAAGTGATGGAACAGGTCGATCTGCTGAAAGGCCCGGGCGGCTTCCTGTACGGGTTCGGTGCACCCGGCGGCATCGTCAACTACATCACCAAGAAGCCGACGGACACGCCCACCTTCTCCGCCCAGCTGGGTTGGCGTGAACAGGGCATCGTCAGCGGCGGCATCGACGTTGGCGGACGTTTCGGCAACGAGCAGATGTTCGGCTACCGTTTCAACGCCTTCCAGGAAAAGGGCGAGACCTTCAATGGTGGGCACGTCGATCGCAAGGTTGGCGCACTCTCGCTGGATGCCCGCCTGAGCGATGTACTGACCTGGACCTTCGACGGCGTATTCCAGTCACGCGATCTGCGCGAAGAATCGCCGCAGTACTACTTCCGTGGCCTGACATCGCTGCCGCGACCGATTGCCGGGGATACCCACAACAGCGTGCCCGGCACCTACTACGACACCCGATCCAGCCTGCTGTCGACCGGCTTGAACTGGCAGATCAACAGCGACTGGAAAGCCAGCCTGAGTTACGGCGTCACCACCTCGTGGAACGACGTCAACAAGATCTTCGCCTACATCGACAATCCCAACGGCGACTATGACGTCAACGTCTACGAACTGGGCGGCAAGAGCGAGTGGAAGCTGGCCCAGGCGATGCTGCAGGGCAGCTTCCGCACTGGCCCGCTGCAGCATCAGGTGGTGGCGGGCATCAGCCACCAGACCGGGCTGGGCTGGGACCGCCCCTACGAATGGAACCTGATCGGCCGCGGCAACCTGTACCAGCGCCACGCCATCCGCCACGATGCCGTCGGTTCACGAGTGATGACCCGTGGCGACGAAGCCGTGCAGCAAGCGGTGTTCGCAAGCGATACCGTCGATCTCGGCAGTGGCTGGTCGGTGCTGGCAGGCTGGCGTTACAACGACTACGAGACCAGGGGCCGCTACCACACCTACCCGGTCACACCGACCTACGCGGTGATGCTCAAGCCCCGCGAGGCCGTCACCCTCTACGCCAGCTACATCGAATCGCTGGAAGCGGGCAGCCGCGTGGGCAACAGCTACGTCAACGCCGGCGACGTGCTCGACCCGACCATCAGCAAGCAGTACGAGATCGGCGCGAAGGTCGAGGGGGCACGCTGGAATGCGAACCTGGCGGCGTTCCGGCTGGAGCGTGGCGCCAACATCGATGAGCTCACGCCTGCCGGCAAGCGCCTGGTGCAGGACGGCATCACGCTGTACGAAGGCATCGAAGCCAGTGCCGACCTGCACCTCAACGATGCCCTGACGGTCGGCGGTGGCGTCACCTGGCTGGACCCGACCTACGACAGGCTGTCGCCGGCCAGCGCCGCACAGGAAGGCAACCGTACCGCCGGTGCCGCGCGCTGGAGCGGCGTCATGCATGCCACCTACCAGCTGCCGTGGGTGGACGGCCTGGAAACGTATGCGGCCGTGCGCTACTACGGCGATGTCTGGTACGACGCCGACAACACCCTGAAGCTGCCCGACTACACGCTGGTGAATGCCGGCGTCGGCTACCGGCTGCTTGCCTCGGGCCACCCGGTGACCCTGCGTGCCAGCGTCGAGAACCTGGCCAACCGGAAGTACTGGTCCAACGCTGGCGCCGGCCTGCCGCGTACGTTCGCGGTGAGCGTTCGGTTCGACATGTAACCCCGGCAACCCCGTAGTGCCGGCCGCCGGCCGGCTCCTCGCACCTTCGTCCGGGCGCATGAAGAGCCGGGCAACGGCCGGCACTACCGCGTATCGAGCGGAAAATCATCCACGCGTGGCGTGGATCTACCATTTCACGCGTGGCCCGCAATAATGGTGGAAGACCCTTCCACCGAGCCTGCATGTCCGCCCGCCAATCCCGCCTCAGCCGCCTGTGGGCCCACGAAAAGGCCAGTTACGGCCTGCGCGTGTTCATCGCCCTGGCCGCAGCGCTTGCCGTGTGCTGGCAGCTGGATGCGCTCACCGCCCTGCCCGGCGTGTTTCTCGGCATCATCGCCAGCGCCATCGCCGAGACCGACGACAACTGGTGGGGCCGCACCAAGGCGGTACTGCTGTCGCTGCTGTGTTTCTGCCTTGCCGCAGCATCGGTGATCTGGCTGTTCCCGTGGCCGTGGATCTTCATTGGCGCGCTGGCGCTGTCCACCTTCGGCCTGACCCTGCTCGGTGCGCTCGGCGAGCGCTATGCGTCGATCGCCCAGGCGACGGTGACGCTGGCGATCTACACCATGATCGGCCTGGAGCAGCATGGCGCCGGCGACCTGCACAGCGCGCTGGACGCGGTCAGCCACCTGCTGGCCGGTGCGGTCTGGTATGGCCTGCTGTCGATCCTGTGGACCGCGCTGTTCGCCAACCGTCCGGTGCGCGAACGCGTGGCGCGGCTGTATCAGGAACTGGGCCACTACCTGCAGCTGAAGGCCGCGCTGTTCGAGCCGGTGAGGGAAGCAGACCTGCAACGTCGCCAACTCGACCTGGCCGAACAGAACCGGCGTGTGGTCGGTGCGTTGAACGAGGCCAAGACCGCGATCCTGGCCCGCTTCGGCCGTTCCGGGCGGCCGGGCGTGAACTCCGGTCTGTACCTGCGTCTCTATTACATGGCACAGGATTTCCACGAGCGCGCCAGTTCCTCGCACTACCCCTATGGCGCGCTGGTCGACGCCTTCTTCCACAGCGATGTGCTGTACCGCTGCCAGCGCCTGCTCGACCTGCAGGGCCAGGCCTGCGCGCGCCTGGGCGAAGCGATCCGCCTGCGCCGTCCGTTCGTGTATGGCGAAAGCAACCAGCAGGCCGGACGCGATCTGGCCGATGCGCTGGCCTACCTGCGTGACCAGCAGCGCCCGCAGTGGCAGCGCCTGCTTGGTTCTCTGGACCTGCTGGTGCACAACCTGCGCAGCATCGAGCGCCGCCTGCTGGACGCCGAGCGCTCCGAGGCCAGTCTGGACAACGTCGACACCCGCCTGCGCGACAGCAACCCGCACACGTTGCGCGAGATGGGCGTGCGCATCCGCCAGCAGCTCACGCCCGGCTCGGTGCTATTCCGCCATGGCCTGCGCATGGCGCTGGCGCTGATCGCCGGCTTTGCCGCGATACGCCTGTTCAATGCACAGAACGGCTCGTGGGTGCTGCTGACCATCGTGTTCGTGTGCCGCCCCAACTTCGGTGCCACCCGCCAGCGCCTGGCGCAACGCATCGTCGGCACCGTGGCCGGCCTGGTACTGACCTGGGCGCTGTTGCAGCTGTTCCCACAGCTGCACGTGCAGCTGCTGATCGCACTACTGTCGGCGCTGCTGTTCTTCTTCACCCGTACCGATCGCTACCTGGTGGCATCGGCGGCGATCACGGTGATGGCGCTGACCTGCTTCAACCTTATCGGCGACGGCTTCGTGCTGATCGTGCCGCGCATGGTCGATACGCTGCTGGGCTGCGCGATCGCCGCCGTCGCCGCATTCCTGATCCTGCCCGACTGGCAGGGCCGCCAGCTGCACCTCGTGCTGGCGCGCGTTCTGGATACCGCTGCGCGCTACCTCGATTCGGTGCTGGGCCAGTACCGCAGCGGCATGCGCGATGACCTGGCCTACCGCATCGCCCGCCGCGACATGCACAACGCCGACGCCGCGCTGTCCACCGCATTGTCGAACATGCTGCGCGAACCCGGCCATGTGCGCCGCAATCTGGATGCCGGCTTCCGCTTCCTGGCGCTGTCCAACACGCTGCTGGGGCATCTGTCGGCGCTGGGTGCGCACCGCGACCAGGTGGACAGCTATGCTGGCGATCCACTGGCGCTGGCCGCGGGCGATCGCGTGCGCAAGGCACTTCAGCAGCTGGCGACGGCGCTGACCGCGCGGCAACCCGTTGCGGAAGATGACAACGACTCAGACCGCGCGGTGGCCGCCGAGCTGGAGCAGATCGACGAGGCGATGCCGCCGAAACTGCAGCTGATCCGTACCCAGATGGCGCTGGTGCTGCGGATGCTGCCGAAGGTGCGTGCAGCGGCCAATGAGGCAGTGACCAACCTGACCTGATTCCTTGTCGCTGGTCGGACATCCCATCCGCGCGTGGCGTGGATCTACTGCACCGTGTGCAACCGTGTGTTGCGCCTTGCGATGCATCCCGATCACGTTCCCGCGCGGATACTGGGTGATCCCCTGGTACTGGAATCCTCCATGAAGATCGAACTCGCCGGCCGCACCGCGCTGGTCACCGCCTCCACCGCCGGCATCGGCCTGGCGATCGCCCAGGGTCTTGCCGCGGCGGGTGCGCAGGTCATTCTCAACGGCCGCAGCACCGACAGTGTCGAACGCGCCCGCCAGCGCCTGCTCGCTACCGTTCCGGGTGCCGAGGTGATCGGCATGGCCGCCGACCTTTCCGATGCAGCCGGTGTCGATGTGCTGCTGGCCGGCCTGCCCAAGATCGACATCCTGGTCAACAACGCCGGCATCTTCGGCCCACAGGACTTCTTCGAGACCGATGACGCCACCTGGGAGCGCTACTGGCAGACCAACGTGATGTCCGGTGTGCGCCTGTCGCGGGCACTGCTGCCGGCGATGGTCGATGCCGGCTGGGGTCGCGTGCTGTTCATCTCCTCCGAATCGGCACGCAACATTCCCGCCGACATGATCCACTACGGGGTCAGCAAGACCGCGCAGCTGTCGCTGTCGCGCGGCCTGGCCAAGCGCGTGGCCGGCAGTGGCGTCACCGTCAACGCGGTGCTGCCCGGCCCGACCCTGTCCGATGGCTTCGCGGCGATGTTCGAGGATGAACGCCAGCGCAGCGGCAAGCCGCTGGAGCAGATCGGCCGCGAGTTCGTGATGGCACACAGGCCATCCTCGGTGATCCAGCGCACTGCCACGGTCGAGGAAGTGGCCAACATGGTGGTGTACCTGGCCTCGCCGCAGGCTTCCGCCACCTCCGGCGCGGCGCTGCGCGTGGACGGCGGCGTGGTCGACGATATCGTCTGAGGGTGCTGGCAGGTGTGCGGACCAACGGGTCCGCACCCACAGGTCCGTACCCACAGCAGATGGGCAGGAATGCTAGGCTGCGCCGGTCAAGGAGGCTCCATGTCCGGTCACAACCAGTTCGCCCTGCTGCGCCAGCGCCGTTTCCTGCCGTTCTTCGTGGTCCAGGCACTCGGCGCGTTCAACGACAACGTGTACCGGCAGGCGATCATCAGCATGTTGCTGTTCATGGCCGTGCCGGAGGAGGAGCTGGGGCTGTACGCCACGCTGGCACCGGCCATCTTCATCCTGCCCTACTTCCTGTTCTCGGCACTGGCCGGGCAGATCGCCGACAAACTTGAGAAATCGCGACTGATCGTGATCACCACCACCATGGAGATCGTGATCATGTCGCTGGCGGCCGCCGGCTTCCTCACCCAGAGCCTGCCGGTGCTGCTGGTGGCCCTGTTCTGCACCGGCATGCAGTCGACCCTGTTCGGCCCGGTGAAGTACTCGGTGCTGCCGTCGGTGCTCAAGCCCGAGGAACTGACCGGCGGCAACGGCCTGGTCGAGATGGGCACCTCGATGTCGATCCTGTCCGGCATGATCGTCGGCGGCCTGGTGTTCACCGTGGCCGGCAGCCACGGCACCGTGGTGGCGGCCTGCGCGATCATCGCGCTGGCGATCTGCGGCAACATCGCCGCGCGCCTGATTCCCAAGGTCGATGCCGGCGACCCGAACCTGAAGATCAACTGGAACCCGCTGCCGGAATCACTGGCGGTGCTGCGCATGGCGCGCCAGCAGAAAGCCGTGCGCAATTCGATCCTGGGCGTGTCCTGGTTCTGGTTCGTCGGCACCGTGCTGACCTCGCAGCTACCGGCCTATGCGGTGACCAACCTGGGCGGTGAGCCAACCCTGTACATCTTTGCGCTGGCCCTGTTCTCGGTTGGCACCGGCATCGGCTCGCTGCTGTGCGAGAAGCTGTCGGCGCGCACGGTGGAAATCGGCCTGGTGCCGCTGGGCGCGTTCGGCATGACCGCGTTCCTGCTCGACCTGTACTTCGCCCGCAGCGGCGAGGCGACCGTGCAGGGGCTGGCCATCGGGCCGTTCCTGCAGCAGCCGGGCAGCAGCCGCATCGTCATCGACCTGGTCGGCATCGGCCTGTTCACCGGCATCTTCGTGGTGCCGCTGTTCGCGCTGATCCAGAGCCGCACGCCGAAGGCGCAGATGTCGCGCGTGTTCGCGGCGCTGAACATCCAGAATTCCGGCTTCATCGTCGCTGCGGCCCTGCTGTCGCTGGCCGCGCACACGCTGCTGCACTGGACCATCCCGCAGCAGTTCCTGGCGCTGGCCATCGCCAACGCGCTGGTGGCGATCTACATCTTCACCATCGTCCCCGAATTCCTGATGCGCTTCCTCAGCTGGCTGATGGTGCGCACGCTGTACCGGCTGCGCCCGCACGGCATCGAGGCCAACGTGCCCGACGAAGGCGCCGCGCTGCTGGTCTGCAACCATGTCAGCTACATGGACGCGCTGATCCTGTCGGCGACGATTCCACGCCCGGTGCGCTTCGTCATGTACTACCGGATCTTCAACATCCCGGTGATGCGCTGGATCTTCCGCACGGCCAAGGCGATCCCGATCGCCGGCGCGCGCGAAGACCCGGCGCTGATGCAGCGCGCGTTCGACGAGATTGACGCCGCGTTGGCCGAAGGTGAGCTGGTCTGCATCTTCCCGGAAGGTGCGCTGACCAGGGATGGTGCGATGGCCCCGTTCAAGTCCGGCGTTGAGAAGATCCTCCAACGGCGGCCGGTGCCGGTGGTGCCGATGGCCCTGCGCGGCATGTGGTCGAGCATGTGGAGCCGGCGCGACAGCCGCCTGGGCCGCATGCGGGTGCCGCGCCGTTTCCGTGCCACCGTCGAAGTGGTCGCGGCGCCGGCCGTGGATGGCCACAGCACCAGCGCCCCGGTGCTGGAGGCCCAGGTGCGGGCACTGCGCGGCGATCACGCCTGACGGAACCGGCCCGCCAGGCGGGCCCGGCGACCTCCCCCACATACGTCACCGTCCAGTGGCGTACGCGACATGTCGTGACTGTAAACGCATACATGCAACGTCGGTTGCGGTAGATTACGCACCCACAGGGGGGAGGTCCGGCCGATACATCACGGCTGGCCACCAAGGAATGGAGTCTTGCTTTGAATCAACCACCACCGCTCAGCCGTCCGGTCTACATCCCCAACCATCTGGTCTGGGCGATCCTGACGACGCTGTTCTGCTGCCTGCCGTTGGGCGTGGTGTCGATCGTCTATGCCTCCCAGGTCGATGGCCGCCGCGCGGCCGGCGACCTGCCGGGGGCCTACAGTGCGTCGCGCAAGGCGGGCTGGTGGGCGGTGGCTTCGGCCGTGGCCCTGCCGGTCCTGTTGCTGTTGTGGTTCGGGCTGTTCGGCGGCTTGGCCGTGCTGGGCGCTCTTTCCGACCAATGATCTACCACCACCACCCATCAAGGAGCTTGAACCCATGAATACCGCCACTCCGCAGGTCCCGAACAACCTGGTCTGGGCGATCCTGACCACCCTGTTCTGCTGCCTGCCGGCCGGCATCGTGTCGATCGTCTATGCCGCCCAGGTCAACGGCAAGCTGGCCGCTGGCGACATTGCCGGCGCCCAGGACTCCGCCGCGAAGGCCAAGAAGTGGGCCATCTGGTCGGCCATCGCCTGGGCCGTCGTGGTCGTGCTGTACGTGCTGTTCTTCGTTGTGCTCGGCGGCATGGGCGCGATGAGCAACAGCGGCTACTGATACGCTTGGACGGATCCGGCGCCTGCGCCGGATCCGTTGTTGCATGTCCGCGCTTCCTGCTCGTTCCCGGTTCGCCCGCTGGGCGCCGCTGCTGGTTTCCGCCGGCCTGGCCGCGGGCGCCACGGTGGTCCTGCGCAACGTCAATCCGTATGTCGCCGGCAATCCCTTGCCGAGCTGCCCGCTCTACGCCCTGACCGGCCTGTACTGCCCGGGCTGTGGCAGCACGCGCTGCCTGTATTCCCTGGTCCACTTCGACCTGCCCGGCGCGATGGCGATGAACCCGCTGCTGGTCATCAGCCTGCCCTTCCTGTTGCTGATGCTGCTGAACATCGCCGGCATCCGCCCACGCCTGCTCGACCCGCTCATGCGGGTGCTGGCCAATCCTGTGTTCTGGCTCTGGGTGCTGCCTGGGTATGCGCTGCTGCGCAACCTGCCGTGGGCACCGTTTACCGCGCTGGCGCCGATCTAGGTTTCCAGCCAACGGCGCAGCCCCTCGTGGTGGGCCGGTATCTGAAGGCAAAAGCGCCGGGGTTGGCCGGGCGGGTGGGCTGCGCAGGGGCCGCTGCAAGTACGTCCATGTAAGCTCGGTCGCCGCATCCATGCGGCTCACGCCCCTGCGCAGCCCACCCGCCCGGCCACGGACAGTTTCCGTGTGCGTCCACCACGGAAAAGAAAGAGAAGATCAAAAGCGGAAGCGGATCGCTTCGCTCTGCATCCACGCATGGCGTGGATCTACCGTGTCGACCAAGGTCGACACCTACCCGCAATCGCAGGTCACCCACCGCCACCGGGAAACCATCGGGGGTGGGGCGGTGTGGGGCTGCAGGACCGTTGGCGCCATGGATGGCGCCATCGAGCCCCCAGGGACGGGTTTACGGCGTGTCCTGCAGCCCCACACCGCCCCGCCCAACCCTCAGCAACCCAGAGCCGCTGTTGCTGTTGCTGTTGCCGTTGCCTCTGCAGGTGCAGGGCTGCAAGCCCTGCAAAGCAACTACGTCACCCAGCCTGCAATCACCAGCAGGGCGAGGATCGCCAGCCACAGCAGCAGCATCCGCCACACCAGGCTCATCGCATCACGCAGGTCCGGCAGCCGCTGCCACACCGGCAACAGCCCGGCCTCGGTGTAATCGTGCGCATCTTCGCGCAGCTCGGCGTTGACGCTGGCCCGCGCCACCGCGCCCAGGAACCCGATGGTGCCGGCCAGCCGCTCGCCATGGGCCTGGCGCCACGCCTTCCACGCCGTATCGAAGTTGCCCACCAGCGCCATCGAAAACGCCATCAGCTGCGCCACCGGCCACTCGATCCAGCCCAGCAGGCGCTGCGCCAGCGCCAGCGGCTCCACCGGCACGCGGGCACGCATCGGGCTTTCCGCCATCAGCGCCAGCAGCCGGTACCCCAGCGCACCGGCCGGGCCCAGCAGCAGGAACCAGAACAGCACCGCGAACCAGCGCCGCAGCGCGTTGAGCACGGTGGCCTCGACCAGCGACGGCACGTCTTCGCGCAGGCTGCCACCGGCCGCCTGCAGGTTGCGCACGGCGGCCTGACGCGTTGCGGCGTCGTCCGCATCGATGATCGCTTCGATATCACGATCCAGATCACGCGGCCCCCAGCACCAGGCCAGCACCGCCACGCCCAGCATCAGCGACGGCAGCCCGAACAGCACCCCGCGCAGCAGCCATGCCAGCAGCGCCATCAGCAGCAGCGGCGGCAGCAGTGCCAATGCAACACCGGCCGGTCCCTGCCACGCCTTTCCGCCATGCGCGTCCAGCCAGCCCAGCCAGCGCCGGAAGCCGGCGAAACGGCGCAGCGAGGCGGCAGCGGCCGGGGCAACATGGCCCAGGGCCAGTGCCACCAGCACGGCGGCCAGAGTGGTGAACATGGCAGGTCTCCCTACGAAACGGAACGCTCGGCGCCGTTACCTTACCTGTCGCAGCGGCGCCCCTCAGCGGTGAACCGGACTGTAACCCGGGCCGTGTTCAGGTGGCGGCAATACAGCAGCCACAACCGGCCCGGCCGCAGCCCGGTTCAGCCCTGCTGCTCGCGGTACCAGTGTTCGATCAGGCCGCGCGAAATCGAGATCGGCGGCGACAGGCGGATGCCCTGGCCATCGTCGTCCGCATCGCGTGCCAATGCTGCGCCAACCTCATCGGCAGTGAACCAGCGCGCGTCTTCCAGTTCGCCATCCACAGTCGGCAGGTCATCCTGCGCCTGTGCACGGAAACCGATCATCAGCGCGCCGGGGAACGGCCACGGCTGCGAACCGAGGTACTGGCAGGCGGTCACCCGCACCTTGCTCTCCTCGTGCACTTCACGCACCACGGTCTGCTCGAACGTCTCGCCGGGTTCGACGAAGCCGGCCAGCACCGAGTAACGACGCGGGGCCCAGTTCGACTGCCGGCCCAGCAGCAGCCGGCCCTGGTTCTCCACGGCGACGATCACGGCGGGATCGACACGCGGGTAGTGCTCGGTGGAACACTGCGCGCAACGGCCGACGAAGCCGCCTCGGGCAAACGCCACGGCGCCGCCGCACACACCGCAGAAGCGGGTGCGCGAGTGCCAGTAAGACATGCCGCGGGCATAGCTGAAGGCGGTCGCATCGGCCATCGACCACAGCAGCGCGGCCTGGCGCAGGTCGAGGCGACGTGGTGCGGTGACGGTGACGCTGGCGGCTTCAACCGAGAACCATGCTTGTTCCCCGCGCAGGCCGAGGAAGATCGCGGAGCCGGGACCACCCCCGATGTCGGCGCCGGTCAGCGCCAGCGGCTGGTCGTCATCGCCGGTAAAGGCGCTGCCGTCCTGATCGAGCACGAGAATGCGCGCGCCCGGCCACAGGCGCGCCAGTGCATCGGCATCGTCGCGCAGGGCATCGGCGCGCTCCAGCGGTTCGCCAACGAAGGCGAAACCGGAAAGCGGCGAAGAAGTATTGGGCATCCGGCAAGCGTGCCGCCAATCGATGCGGGTGGCAAGGTCGGCGCTGTGCGCAATCTGCTGTTGTGTGCATGGAGGCACAGAGCATCCACGCACGGCGTGGATCAACTGATCCGCTCTGGTGGGTGCCAACCGTGGTTGGCACATCCTGGCCACAGGGCTCTTACATGCTGAAGCTGCTGCCGCAGCCGCAGGTGGTCTTTGCGTTCGGGTTGCGGATCACGAACTGGGCACCGGTCAGACTCTCGGTGTAATCCACCTCGGCGCCCATCAGGTACTGCAGGCTGAGCGGGTCGACCAGCAGGGTCACCCCGCTGGTCTGTACCGCCAGGTCGTCCTCGGCACGGTTCTCGTCGAACTCGAACCCGTACTGGAAGCCCGAACAGCCACCGCCTTCGATGTACACGCGCAGGGCCAGGTCGGGGTTGCCCTCTTCCTGGATCAGGGATTTGACCTTGGCGGCCGCCGACTCGGTGAAGTTCAGCGGGCGCTCCAGCGATTGGTAATCGGGCGCGGCAACCGGAGTGGCGCCGGGCAGGGAGACTAGCGTGCTCATGATGTCAGCATGGGGGTGCCGGGGATGGCTTTCAAGCCATCGCCTCGGCCAGCTTGCGGCGTGCAGCAGTGTCGCCCTTGCCGCCATTGGCCTCATCGCCTTCCGGCGCCGGCAGGGCCGCCATCGGGGCGCTGGCATGGATCAGGCGGCCGTTCAGCTGGGCGCCCGCATTCATCTCCACCACCTGGTAATGGACGTTGCCATTGACCCGTGCGCTCGGGGTCAACTCGACCTTCTCGGTGGCGTGTACATCGCCGTCCAGGCGACCGCTGATGACCACCACCTGGGCCCGGATTTCGCCCTCGATCACGCCGTGCTCGGCGACCGTCAGGGTCGCGCCACTGGCGCCTTCGGCGGCGATCACCTTGCCATGGATGCGGCCTTCCACGTACAGGCCACCACTGAATTCCACATCACCGCGGATCACCACCTGGTTGCCGATCAGGGCATCCACCACCAGCTGGCCTTCACGGTTGGATTTGCTGCTTCCGAACATCTGCCTACTCCCCTTTGGCGGCCGGCGCACCGGCCTGTTTCCAGTCGAATACCTGGGTGGTACCCCCCGTACCACTCCCCAATGTCACCCGCACGCGTTGCGGGGTGAAGTCAGCCGGCAGCATCACGCTGCCGGTGAGCTGCTGGAAGTACCGGAACGAGTAATCCTGTCCCGGTACCTTGCTGCGCTGGTGCAGATCATCCCAGCTGATCGTGGCCAGCTTGCCGTTCCTGACGCCTTCCACGGTGAAGCGCATCTGCCCCTGGCTGATGGCGCCGCGGTTGAGGTTCTGGGTCAGCACGGCGGTGTATTGCCAGGTGCCGGCCGCTTCCGGGCTGAACTCGATCGAATGGGTGTTCAGGCCCTTGCGCTGGCTGGTCGAACCCACCAGGCGCTCATAGAAGGCAACGTCGGCACGCAGGCCGGCGATTTCCTCATCGCGCTCGGCCAGCGAGGACTGCACCTCGGTGTTGGCAGCGCGGCTGATGCGGTCGGAGGCTTCCAGCGTGGCCTGCTTCTGGCGCAGTTCGGTCAGCTGCGCCTGCAGCGTCTCGGCACGCTTCTCGGCGGCCTGCAGGCGCTGGCCCTGGGCATCGCGCGGGGTGGCCATCCAGCAGCCACCGAGCACGGCCAGCACCAGGCTGAGCAGCCAGATGCCGCCGATCACCAGCAGGCGGCGACGGTCGGCAGGCGGTTGCGGCGCGCCGGGCAGGCGGACCTGCACGCGCATGGGAGGACGGTTGGTCATGGGTGGTTTCCGGGGTATCGCAAGGGCGACACCGGTACGGCCCCTGTGGCAAACGACGGGCTAGTGTATGACAGGACGGGTGGGTTTCCTGCGCAGCAGCGAGCCACGGTCTGTGGCGTTCAGGCATGCCATCGTCGATAGTGTGGTCCCCTGCACAGTTCCGTCGCCGGAGCATCGCCATGACCGAAGCCCACCTGTTCGTGATCGGCATCCTGCTGGCCTGGCTGGCCGGCATCCGCGTCTACCTCACCGTGTTCGGTGTCGGCCTGGCCGGCCTGCTCGGCTGGGTCGACCTGCCACCGGCCCTGCAGGCTACTGAATCGTGGTGGGTGCTGGGCACTTCGGCGGCGCTGGCGGTGACCGAATTCTTCGCCGACAAGATTCCCGGCGTGGACTCGGCGTGGGATCTGGTGCAGACCCTGGCACGTGTACCCGCAGGTGCCTTCCTTGCCGCAGCCACGCTGTCGCCGGATGGGCAGCTGGGTACCGGCGCACTTGCTGCCGGTGCCGGTGTCGCGCTGGCCAGCCATGGCCTGAAAGCCGGCACCCGTGCCCTGCTCAATACCTCGCCCGAGCCTGCCAGCAACTGGGTGGCCTCCGCCGCCGAGGACACCGTGGTGGTCGGGGGCCTGGCCCTGGCCCTGGCACACCCGTGGATCGCGCTGATCGTGGTGCTGGCCTGCAGCCTGGCGGGCGCGCTGCTGGTGTGGCTGGTCTGGCGCACCTTGTGGAAGGGCGTGCGCTGGCTGGCACGCAGTGCGTCGCCGGACGGTCCGCGCCAGCCGGGTACCGGTTGAACCTCGGGCTTGTCGCATAATGGACGCGAACACCAGGAGCACCGATGGCCGCAAACGAATCCCCCGCGGGCGCCCGCCCGGGACGCGCTGAATCCCCTCCGGCCGATCATTGGCAACGCTGGGCCGCGGAGCCGGCGAGCGCGGTCGCCGCAGTACCCGCAGTGGTTCCGCCGCTGGCCAGCTCCGACATGCCCGCATCGATCGGCAGCGCGCCACCGCCTCTGCCGGGCCCGGCCTTCCTGGCCGAGGCTGGCAACAACGACCAGGCGCCGTTGGCCTCCGATTCGCCCTACCGCGTGCTGATCGTCGAGGACGACCGCGCCCAGGCCCTGTTCGCGCAGAGCGTGCTGCACGGCGCCGGCATGCAGGCGATCGTGCACAGCGACGCCGATGGCGCGCTGCAGGCGATCAAGGAACACCGTCCCGACCTGATCCTGATGGATCTGCACCTGCCCGGACTGGATGGCATGCGGCTGACCGCACTGATCCGCCAGCAGCCCGGCCTGCAGCTGCTGCCGATCGTGTTCCTCAGCGGCGATCCGGATCCAGAGCGCCAGTTCGAAGTGCTCGACAGCGGCGCCGACGATTACCTGAGCAAGCCGATCCGCCCGCGCCACCTGATCGCCGCCGTGGCCAACCGCATCCGCCGCGCACGTGCGCAGGCCGCGACCCTGCCCGGTGCCAGCGGCGTACCGGCCACCAGCAATCCGGAAACCGGCCTGCCGACGCGCCATCACGTGCTGCAGCAGCTCAACACCGCACTCGCCCACCGCGACCGGGGCGGTGTGTTCTTCATCGAAGTGGCCAGCGCGCTGGGGCTGCGCGAACGCTATGGTTATGCCGCCTTCGAGCGCCTGATGGTACAGGCCGGGCAGCGCCTGGCCGAGGCCGGCCATCCACACCTGCTGGCACGCCTGAACGACAACAGTTTCCTGCTGCTGGCCCGCAACGCCGACGAAGATGCCCTGGAAGGCATCGCCGCTTCCCTGCGCGAGCAGCTGTCGGCGCGTGCCTTCGTGATCCGCGACGACGAATCGGTGCACCTGCGCGGCGTGGTGGGTTATGCGCCGCTGTCGCCGGGCTTCGACGATGCCAACGCTGCACTGGAAGCGATCGAGCGCACCACCCTGCAGGCACGCCTGCTCAGCGCCGGTGTGGCGGGCCATGTGCACCGCCAGGCCGTCACCGAACAGGAGCACCTGGCACTGCTGGAAGGCCAGCTGGAGCTGGCCTATCAGCCGATCGTCGCCGTCGCCGGTGGCAACACCGCGCAGTACCAGCTGCTGCTGCGCCTGCGCCAGGCCGATGGCACGGTGCTGGCGGCCGGCCAGGTTATTCCGGCCGCCGAAGCGGCAGGCCGTATCGCCGACCTCGACCAGCAGGTGATGGACCACGCGCTGGGCCTGCTGGATCTCTACCGGCACGCCACGCCGCCGCTGAACCTGTTCGTCTCGCAGTCGCTGCGCACCCTGCAGCGCGATGCCTTCGCCGACTGGCTGCTGGAATCGCTGCAGCAGCGTGACCTGCCGGGCAGTGCGCTGGTGATCGACGTGCGCCTGCCCGACGCACTGATCCACACCGTGCCGCTGCAACAGTTCTGCCAGCGCATGGCCGGCGCCGGGGTGCGCTTCTGCCTGAGCCAGTTCGAGCCCAGCGGCGAAGCCGACGCCCTGCTGACCCAGCTGCCGCTGTCGTTCGTGCGCATGGCCGCGCGCTTCTCCAGCAGCCATGCCAACCCGGCCACGCGCGAGGAACTGCGCAAGGCGATCGAACAGGCACATGCGGCCGGGCTGCAGATCATCGGGCAGCAGATCGAGGACCCACAGGCCGCCGCGGCGATGTGGGTCGGCGGCGTCGATTACATCCAGGGCAACATGGTGCAGTCGGCCGGCAGCGACCTGAACTTCGACTTCCACAACGCGGTGCTCTGACGTGCCGCTGTGGGGCGTGCTGCTGGTTGCCCTTGCCGCGGCCGCCGTGGCGCTGCTGTTGGGCCTGCGCCTGCGCGCACGCAGCCGTGCACTGGCCCGGCTGCAACGCGCACACGATGCGCTCGCCGTCGAACGCGACCAGCTGCGCCGTACCACCGAACGCCAGGGCCAGCTGGAACAGCAGCTGCTGCAGGCCAAGCAGGCCGCCGAAGCAGCGGTGCTGGCCAAGGGCGAGTTCCTGGCCACCATGAGCCACGAGATCCGCACCCCGCTCAACGGCATCCTGCCGATGCTGGAGCTGATCGCGCACGGGCCGCTGGGCGAGGACCAGCGGCAGATGCTGGCCACCGCTTCGGCCAGTTCACAGCAGCTGCTGCGCATCGTCGATGACATCCTCGACTACTCACGGCTGGAAGCACAGGCGCTGGAACTGGAAATCACCAGCTTCAACCTGCGCGATCTGCTGGATGGCGTGGTGCAGCTGATGCAGCGCGCCGCCGACGCCAAGGGCCTGTCCCTGACCCTGCAGCTTGACCCGTCGGTGCGCCTGCCGGTGCGCGGCGACCCGGTACGCCTGCGCCAGGTGCTGAGCAATCTTCTGGCCAATGCCATCAAGTTCACCGCGCGCGGCCAGGTACAACTGCGCGTGCAGCGGCTGGGCGAAGGCGCGGCCCAGCACCAGCTGCGCTTCGAGATCATCGACACCGGCATCGGCATCGATGAGGCACTGCAGGCACGCCTGTTCCAGTCCTTCAGCCAGGCCGATGCCTCGACCACGCGCATCTACGGCGGCACCGGCCTGGGCCTGGCCATCTGCAGGCGCATCATCGACCTGATGCACGGGCAGATCGGCGTGCAGTCCACGCCCGGCCAGGGTGCTACGTTCTGGTTCGAGATTCCGCTGCTGAAGGTGCCCGGCGACCTGCCGGCGATGGCCCGCGCGCCGACAGCGCTGCTGCTGTTCAGTGCCGATGCAATGCTGCAGAAACGCATCGAGCGCATCGCCGCCCACCATGGGCTGCAGGTGCAGATGCTGAGCCAGCTGGACGCCGTGGTCGAACAGCTGCGCACCGCGCCGCAACCCGGGCAACCGGCACCGGCGTGGCTGCTGGTCGATGCACGCGCGCGGCGCAGCGGCGAGGCGATGCTGCAGCAGGCACTGGCCGAGCGCGGTGACGACGACGCACTGCAGGTGCTCTGGCTGCAGGATGACGCACCAGCGCAACGACCGCGCCAGCGCCAGCTGCCCACGCACTTCGACGATGCCGCACTGCATGCACTCCTGGCCGCACCTGTCACGCCTGCCCGTCCTGCCGCCCTGCTTTCCAGTGCCGGAGATGGGGTACCCGCGCCGGTGCTGCCGCCACTGCACCTGCGCGTGCTGCTGGTGGAAGACAATACGGTCAACCGGATGGTGGCCGAGCAGCTGCTGCGCGTATTCCAGTGCGAGGTGCGCAACGCCGTCGATGGCGAGCAGGCATTGGCCGCTCTTCGCGAAGGCGGCGTGGGCATCGTGCTGATGGATTGCCAGATGCCGGTGCTGGACGGCTACGCCGCCACGCGCCACTGGCGTGCGGAAGAAGCGGAAACCGGGCGAGCGCGCCTGCCGATCATCGCGATGACCGCCAATGCCATGGCCGGCGACCGCGAGCGCTGCCTGCAGGCTGGCATGGACGATTACCTGTCCAAGCCGATCGCCCGCGCCACGCTGCATGCGCTGTTGAAGCGCTGGGGTAGCGGTAAAGCCGCATCACCTGCACGGCCTTCTGTAGAGCCGAGCATGGCTCGGCTGACGGCCAACAGCAGTGGGGCTCCATCAGCCGAGCATGGCTCGGCTCTGCAGGACGATGACAGCCGAGTGGGCTCCAAGCCACAACCGGTACTCGACCGCGATGTGCTGGACGAACTGCACGCGGTGATCGGCGACGCCGCCATCCAGATCGTGTCGGTCTTTCTTGACGATGCGCCAGCGATGGTGCAGCAGCTGCAGCAGGCCGCGCAGAGCGGCGACGAGCCCCGCCTGCAGGCGGTCGCGCACAGCCTGAAATCGTCGAGTGCGAACGTGGGAGCCCTGTCGCTGTCGGCGGTCGCGCAGCGCATCGAACGCGAGGCCCGTGGTGGCAGCCTGCAGCGCCCCGCGGTGGCGGTCGCGCTGCTGGTTGCCGAATTCGCCCGGGCACGTGTGGCGCTGACGGGCTACCTGGCGCAGCATCGTGCCGGCCAGGACAGCTGACTCACTCTTCCAGCTTGCTCAGCAGGTACTTGGGCTCGCCGATGCGCTCGATCAGGTCGAGCTGGGTTTCCAGCCAGTCGATGTGTTCTTCTTCCGAATCGAGAATCTTCACGAACAGCTGGCGGCTGACATAGTCGCCGACCGAATCGGCATAGGCGACGGCCTCGCGCAGGGTGACCACGCCGTCGCGCTCCAGCGACAGGTCGCACTGCAGGATCTCGGTCGGGTTCTCGCCGATGCGCAGCTTGCCCAGCGCCTGGAAGTTCGGCAGGCCTTCGAGGAACAGGATGCGGTCGGCGAGCATGTCGGCATGCTTCATCTCGTCGATCGATTCCTTGTACTCGTGCTCGGCCAGTTCCTTGATGCCCCAGTTCTTCAGCATCTTGGCGTGCAGGAAGTACTGGTTGATCGCGGTCAGCTCGTTGTAGAGGACCTTGTTGAGGAATTCGATGACCTTGGTGTCGCCCTTCATGGGATGCTCCTGCACGCTGAAAACGCAGGCACTTTAACGCCTTGCCTGCGGCCGTGAAGGAACGCGAATCGTGCGCATTGGCCTGTGCGGCCGCGCGTGAAGGATGCGAAAGCGCGGCGTCAATGCGCCGCGAAGAAACGATCAGGCAACCTGGGCCAGGCCCAATACCGGCAGCGGCAGATCGTGGGTCGCACGCGCCTTGGCCAAGAGGTCCGCGGCCATGTCCAGGCAGGAACCGCAGGTCGCACCACAGCCGGTCCGCATGGTCAGTTCGGCCACCGTGCTGACACCATGGCTGGCGGCTTCGCGGATCTGGTGGTCGGTGACTCCGTTGCAGATGCAGACGTACACAGGCGGGAACCGGGCTGACAGGCCAGGAGCGGCCTGGTGGCTATTCCAATGGAAACGAGAATGGTTGTCAATCAGAGACCTGAACCATTCTCGATACCGTTCAGCCCGTCAGCTGGCTGGGCCATCACCCGTGGCCTTCTTCGGCCAGTAGCCGCGCGTCCGCGGGCGCTTGCGCGGGCGGTCGTGGCCGGCCGTGTGGCCGGGCATCCAAGCCTCGGCGGCGCTCTTGGGCATGGCGGTTACGCCCTGCCCGGCGACCCCGCGCGCCAAAGGCGCCAGATGACGCAGTGCGCGCGCATAGACGCCGCGCTTGAACACCACCACATGCTCCACCGGGTACCAGAAATCGACCCAGCGCCAATGATCGAACTCGGGCGAGTCAGTGTGGTCCAGCTTCACATGGGATTCGTCGCCGGTCAGGCGCAGCAGGAACCAGACCTGCTTCTGGCCGATGCAGACCTGCCGCTCGTTGCGGCGGATGGCCCGCGCCGGCAGCTTGTAGCGCAGCCAACCGGGCGTGGCCCCGAGCACTTCCACATGCTCAGGCAGCAGGCCGGTTTCTTCCTGCAGTTCACGATACATGGCCTCGACGGGCGTCTCATCGGTGTTCATGCCCCCTTGCGGGAACTGCCAACCATCCCGGCGCACGCGTCGTGCCCAGAACACCTGGCCGTCCTGCCGCATCAGCACAATGCCGACGTTCGGTCGATAGCCGTCCGGATCGATCACGATGCGGACTCCTAAGAAAATCTACTGCCCGGGACTATCCCACGCCCTCTGTCGGCCCACAAGCACGGCACAAAAGTGTTGACAGGGACGGTACACATCCGCAGAATAGCGGGCTCACCAAGGCTATGTAGCTCAGCCGGTTAGAGCACAGCACTCATAATGCTGGGGTCGGTGGTTCGAGTCCACCCATAGCCACCACACTGAAAATGAAGTTGTTTTTCAGCGTGACAAGTGAGAAAATCGTTGTACGTTTTGCCCCGTCGCCAAGCGGTAAGGCACCTGACTCTGACTCAGGCATTCGGTGGTTCGAATCCATCCGGGGCAGCCAAATTAAAAGCAAAAGGCCAGATCGAAAGATCTGGCCTTTTGCTTTTAATTTGGTCGCGCATTCCACCTTATCCCCGCGCCTGTCGGCGCACCCCCTTGAACAACAAGGGGGCTCTTCTCCAGAGAGAGGCCCGGGGTCGGACATGCAAAAAGACGGGTAGTGCCGGCCGCTGGCCGGCAACCACGAAATGCCTGACTCCAAAACGACAAAAGCCCGGCCGAAGCCGGGCTTTTGCTTTTCCATCCAGCGGGCCCCCGAAGGAGCCCAACCAGGCGCAGCAGATCAGCGCTTGGAGAACTGGGTGGCGCGGCGGGCCTTGTGCAGACCGACCTTCTTACGCTCGACTTCGCGGGCGTCGCGGGTCATGAAGCCAGCCTTGCGCAGCTCGGACTTCAGGCTTTCGTCGTACTCGACCAGCGCACGGGCGATACCCAGACGGATCGCACCGGCCTGGCCGGTGGTGCCGCCGCCAGCGGCGGTGACCAGGATGTCGAAGCTTTCGGTGTTCTTGGTCAGCTCGAGCGGCTGGCGCACGATCATGCGCGCGGTCTCACGACCGAAGAACTCGTCCAGCGGACGACCATTGACGGTGATGTTGCCCGAACCCTTGCGCAGGAACACGCGAGCGGTGGAGGACTTGCGGCGGCCAGTGCCGTAGTTTTGAGTGATAGCCATGATTAGATATCCAGAACCTGCGGCTGCTGTGCGGCGTGCGGATGCTCAGTGCCGGCGTAGACCTTGAGCTTGCGGTACATCTGGCGACCCAGCGGGCCCTTCGGCAGCATGCCCTTGACGGCGATCTCGATCACGCGCTCCGGGTGGCGCTCCAGCGCCTGGGCCAGGGACTCGGTCTTCAGGTTGCCGATGTAACCGGTGAAACGGTGATACATCTTGTCCTGCAGCTTCTTGCCGGTGACGGCAATCTTTTCTGCATTGATGACGACCAGGTAGTCGCCGGTATCAACGTGCGGGGTGTAGACCGGCTTGTGCTTGCCACGCAGACGGCGGGCCAGCTCGGTGGCGAGACGGCCCAGGGTCTTGCCCTCGGCGTCGACGAGGTACCAGTCGCGCTGGACGGTCTCGTTCTTGGCAGTGAAAGTGCTCATGAAGAACTCTAGGTTAGGTCGGGCTCATTGCGGCGAAAGGCTCGCCGGAACTCTGCCACGCGTTGTGAAAAGGTGAAGCGCAAGAGGCGGGATTGTACTGGCCTTGCCAGCCACTTGCAAGTGGACCGTCAGGCCGGGTTGGCACGGACGCAGGGCCGGGCGAGAATCGGGGGGACTTCCGCCCCACCGCGTACTGCCATGACCGTGCTCCGCCAGACCACCCCGCTGGACCACCTGCTGACCGAGGCGCAGCGCGCCCTGGACACGGTGTTCGGCAACCCACCGGCGGCCCGCCCCTACCCGGCTGCGGAGACCGACGAGCCCGGCATGGGCAGCGCCGAGCGCCGCCATGCCGCCGGCCTGATGCGGATCAACCACGTCGGCGAAGTCTGTGCGCAGGGCCTGTATTTCGGCCAGGCCGCCGTGGCCCGCGACCCGGCCACGCGTGAACACCTGCTGGAAGCGGCCCAGGAAGAGACCGACCATCTGGCCTGGTGTGCCACCCGGCTGGCCGAACTGGACAGCCGTCCCAGCCTGTTCAACCCGCTGTGGTACGCCGGCAGCTATACCATCGGTACGCTGGCCGGGCTGCGCGGTGACGGCTGGAACCTCGGCTTCGTGGTCGAGACCGAGCGCCAAGTGGAGGCCCACCTGGACGAGCATCTGGTCGACCTGCCGCCCGGCGACCTGCGCAGCCGCGCGGTCATCCAGGTGATGAAGGAGGACGAGGCCCGCCATGCCGAGCACGCCGAGCAGGCCGGCGCACGCCGCCTTCCGTTCCCGATTCCGGGCGCGATGGCACTGGCCTCCAGGGTGATGAAGACCATCGCCTACCGCATTTGAAGGGTCGCCCGCACCAACGGTGCGGGCCTACCAGGAGGTGCGGGGGGGGCCGACGGTGGGGCCCGACCGTTGGTCGGGCCATCAATCAGTTGGGCGAGACCAGCTTCAGGCCGATCACGCCGGCCACGATCAGGCCCACGCAGGCCAGGCGGGCCGGCGACGCACTGTCGTTGAACAGATAGATGCCCAGCACCGCCACGCCCATGGCACCGATGCCGGTCCAGATCGCATAGGCCGTGCCGACCGGGATGCTCTTCATCGCCTGGCTCATCAGGTACAGGCTGATCAGGGCGGACACCACCGTGGCAACGGTGGGCAGGGGTTTGCTGAAGCCTTCGGAGTACTTCATTCCGAGGGCGAAACCGATCTCGAACAGGCCGGCCAGCAGCAGGTAGATCCAGGGCATGGGTGGGGGCTCCTTACCTTTTGGGGAAAAAACGAAACGGCCCGGTGTTTTCACACCGGGCCGTGGGTCGGTACATCACCATGGAGCCAATCGCGCGTGCGACGCCAGTTCCACGGGGCGGGTCGTCCCGCCTGGGTGGCGATGCCTGCGGGCATCGCACATGGGGCTTACTCGGACAGGTTCCGGCCGTGGAACAACTCTTCGATCTCGCGCTTGAGCAGCGCCTCGATCTTCATCCGCTCCTTGAACGACAGGTTCCTGGCCTTTTCCTCGAACAGGTACTGGTCCAGGTCGAAGTCCTTCAGGTGCATCTTCGTGTGGAAGATGTTTTCCTGGTAGACGTTGACGTCGAACATCTCGTAACGCGACTTGATGTTCTTGGCCAGGAAGTTCTGGATCGAGTTGATCTTGTGGTCGATGAAGTGCTTCTTGCCCTTCACATCACGGGTGAAGCCACGGACGCGGTAGTCCATGATCACGATGTCCGATTCCAGGCTCTCGATCAGGTAGTTCAGGGCCTTCAGCGGGGAAATGACGCCACAGGTGGCCACGTCGATGTCCGCGCGGAACGTCGCGATACCTTCCTGCGGATGGGTCTCCGGGTAGGTATGGACCGTGATGTGGCTCTTGTCCATGTGCGCGACCACGGCGTCGGAGATCAGCTCCTTGCCGGCCAGCTTCTTGTCGATCACCGGTTCTTCGGAGATCAGGATGGTCACCGAGGCACCCTGCGGGTCGTAGTCCTGGCGGGCCACGTTCAGGATGTTGGCGCCGATGATCTCGGCGACATCGGTCAAGATCTGAGTCAGCCTGTCGGCGTTGTACTCTTCATCGATGTATTCAATGTAACGCTGACGCTCCTCTTCGGTGCGCGCGTAACACACGTCATAGATGTTGAAGCTCAGCGCCTTGGTGAGGTTGTTGAAACCCTGCAGCCTCAGGCGAGGCAACGGCTTGACCACGGCGGTCGATTCCTGTGTAAGAAGGGAAAGGGGGAATTATGGGGCAAACTGCCCCCGGGGGGAACGTGAAGAGCGCTCACATCTGGCACACTGTTTGCCCTTAACAATTGCGCTGGTTAAGCTCCGCTATCGACCCCGTGAATCCGTTCATGCGCAGAGGGAGCGCTCCTATCGTGTCAACCGTGCGCCTAGCTAGCAGTCCACTGGCCCTGGATATCGCCACAATCGATCGTTTCCTGGCGCACAGCCACAGGCGGCGATACCCCACCCGTACCGACGTCTTCCGGCCCGGGGACCCGGCGGGAACCCTGTATTACGTCATCAGCGGCTCGGTTTCGATCATGGCCGAGGAAGATGACGATCGCGAGCTGGTGCTGGGCTACTTTGGTGCCGGCGAATTCGTCGGCGAGATGGGCCTGTTCGTCGAATCGGACCGCCGCGAGGTGATCCTGCGGACCCGTACCGCCTGCGAGCTGGCCGAAATCAGCTACGAGCGCCTGCATCAGCTGTTCCTCGGCCCGCTGTCGGCCGATGCCCCGCGCCTGCTGTATGCGCTGGGCCAGCAGATTTCCAAGCGCCTGCTCGACACCAGTCGCAAGGCCAGCCGCCTGGCATTCCTGGACGTGACCGACCGGATCGTGCGCACCCTGCACGACCTGGCGCAGGAACCGGAGGCGATGAGCCATCCGCAAGGCAGCCAGCTGCGTGTATCGCGGCAGGAGCTGGCGCGCCTGGTCGGCTGCTCGCGCGAGATGGCCGGCCGCGTGCTGAAGAAACTGCAGACCGACGGCCTGCTGCATGCCCGCGGCAAGACCGTGGTGCTGTACGGCACCCGTTGACCGTTGAGCACCCGGTGGGTGCGGACCTTGGTCCGCACTCCCTGGCGCGCTAGGCTCGGTGCATGGAGCTGAGCAGCGAATTCTGGTGGTTCATCCTCATCGGCCTGGGCGCACAGCTGGTGGACGGTGCATTGGGCATGGCGTTCGGCCTGGTGTCCTCGTCGGTGATGCTGAGCATGGGCCTGCCGCCGGCGCAGGTCAGCGCCAGCATCCACACCGCTGAAGTGTTCACCACGGGCGCCTCGGGGGTGTCGCACCTCGCAGCCGGAAATGTCGATAAGCGCCTGTTTCTGCGCCTGGCCCTGCCCGGCGCAGTGGGCGGCGCCCTGGGCGCGTACGTGCTCACGCAGCTCCCGGGCGAGATCATTCGGCCACTGATCTACCTGTACCTGCTGGTGCTGGCGATCATCATCCTGGCCCGCGCCGCTGGGCGCTGGATGCCCAAGGGCGAGATCCGCCGGGTGCCGGTGCTGGGCTTCTTCGCCGGCCTGCTCGACGCCAGCGGCGGCGGTGGCTGGGGGCCCATCGCCACGTCCACCCTGCTCGCCCGCGGCGGCCAGGCGCGCACCACCATCGGAACAGTCAACGCAGCCGAGTTCGTGGTCACGTTGACGGTGTCAGCGACCTTCCTGTTGTCGATGGGCGTGCAGCACCTGCAGATCGTCGCCGGCCTGCTGATCGGCGGCATGATGGCCGCGCCGGTGGCGGCGATCCTGGTCAAGCGGGTGAAGGAGCGCTGGGTGCTGGTGGCCGTGGGCGTGCTGGTGCTGGGCATCAGCCTGTTCCAGATCGGCCACGCGGTTTACGGGCATCTGGGCCGCTGAGCGCTTGCCGGGCATGGCCCGGCGCTACCCGCGCCTTTTCCGGTAGCGCCGGGCCATGCCCGGCGGATCATTCACCGTGAGATGGGGTCAGAGCCCCTTCGGGGATCTGACCCTTGGATCAGGCCTTGTCGCCACCACGGTCCACGCAGCCCCAGTTGAGGATGCGGGTGCCGGCGGGCAGCACGCGGCGGAAGAACGCCACCCGGCCCGGCTTCGGGTTCACCACCACCGGTGCCTTGGCCGCCAGCAGCAGCGGCAGGTCGGCGGTGCTGTCGGAGTAGGCGATATCAATATCGCCGTAGCCGCGCTCGCGCAGCATGCGCATTTTCTCTTCGTTGTGGCAGTGACGGGTTGGACCGACGCCGCCCAGCCGTGGGCCGACCTCGGTACCGATCACCGGCACATCCTGATGGGCCACGAAGGCCAGGATCGCGCGTGCAAGCTCCGGCGGCGCACCTGTGGCAACCACCACGCGGTCGCCCTTGGCCCGGTGCGCGGCGAACACCTCCAGCGCCTGCGGCAGCAGCTTGGCGCGCATCTGCGCCTCGTTGCGCAGCACGTAGGCGTCGATCACCTTGTTGAAATCGCGCGCACGGTGCAGGCCGAAACTGCCGATCCACACGTAGACCGAAATGCCGGCACGACGGGTCGGCAGCAGCGCCACCATCGGCCCGGCGATCGGCGTGACCAGCAGCGCCGCCAGCATGCGCAACGGGTTGCGCTTGATCAGCGAGGCGAACAGATGGGTGCCCGAATCGCCGTCGTAGAGGGTGTGGTCGAAGTCGAAGACCACCAGCGGCGCATCCTCGCGCGGCGTCGGATAGTGCGTTTTCATGCCGCGAAGAATAGCTGACGCAGGCCCTCGCCCGGCTCTTCCACGCGCATGAAGGCCTCGCCCACCAGGAACGCGTGGATGCCGGCATCACGCATCAGCGCCACGTCCTGCGGCCCCAGGATGCCACTCTCGGTGACCAGCAGGCGGTCGCGCGGCACGGCCTGCTGCATGTCCAGCGTGGTCTGCAGCGACACCTCGAAGGTGCGCAGGTTGCGGTTGTTGATGCCGATCATCGGTGCCGGCACCTGCAGCGCACGCTCCAGTTCGTCGATGTCGTGCACTTCCACCAGCACGTCCATGCCCAGCGACAGCGCCAGTTCGGACAAGGTGGCCAGCTGGGTGTCGTCCAGCGCGGCCACGATCAGCAGGATGCAGTCGGCGCCCAGCACGCGCGCTTCGTACACCTGGTAGGCGTCGATCACGAAGTCCTTGCGCAGCACCGGCAGCGTGCAGGCCTCGCGGGCCTGCTGCAGGTAGGCGTCGGCACCCTGGAAGAAGTCCACGTCGGTCAGCACCGACAGGCAGCTGGCACCGCCGAATTCGTAGCTGACGGCGATGTCGGCCGGGCGGAAGTCCGGGCGGATCACACCCTTGGACGGGCTGGCCTTCTTCACCTCGGCGATCACCGCCGGGTCGCCATTGGCCACCGCCGCCTGCAGCGCGCGCACGAAGCCGCGTACCGGCGGGGCGCTGGCCGCGGCGGCCTGAAGCTCCTCGAGCGGGCGCTGGGCGCGGCGCTGGGCCACTTCTTCGGCCTTGCGGGCCAGGATCGTCTGCAGGATGTCGCTCATCGTCTTCGGGTCGGTGCGGGGGCGGTGAGGACGGCCATTATCGGGCCATCGACGGGGTCAGGCTGAACCGCGCGCTCAGGCAACCAGCGCGCGGGTGGTTTCAATGTACTGCTGCAGGCGCTGGCGGGCGCTGCCATTGGCGATGGCGGCACGGGCACGGGCCAGGCCATCGCCGATATCGCTGGCCACGCCGGCAACGTACAGGGCGGCACCGGCATTGAGCGCCACGATGTCCAGCGCCGGGCCCGGCTCGTTGTCCAGCACCGCGCGCAGCATCTGGATGGACTGTTCCGGGCCGTCCACGCGCAGGTTGCGGCTGGCCGACATGGCGATGCCGAAGTCTTCCGGGTGGATCTCGTACTCGCGGACCTTGCCGTCGCGCAGCTCGCCCACCAGGGTGCCCGCCCCCAGCGAGATCTCGTCCATGTTGTCGCGGCCCCAGACCACCATCGCGCGCTCGGTGCCCAGTTCGCGCAGCACGCGGGCCTGGATGCCCACCAGATCGGGATGGAACACGCCCATCAGCACAGACGGCGCGCTGGCCGGATTGGTCAGCGGGCCGAGGATGTTGAAGATGGTGCGCACGCCCATCTCGCGGCGTACCGGCGCGACCACCTTCATCGACGGATGATGGATCGGCGCGAACATGAAGCCGATGCCGGTCCGCTCGATGGCCGCGGCCACCTGATCCGGCTGCAGTTCGATCACCGCGCCCAGCGCTTCCAGCGCATCGGCACTGCCGGACTTGGACGACACGCTGCGGTTGCCATGCTTGGCCACGCGCGCGCCGGCGGCGGCCGCGACGAACATCGAGCAGGTGGAGATGTTGAAGGTGTGCGAGCCATCGCCACCGGTACCGACGATATCAACCAGGTTGGAGGTATCGGCCACCGGCACTGGCCGGGCGAATTCACGCATCACGGTGGCCGCCGCGGCGATTTCGTCCACGGTCTCCTTCTTCACGCGCAGGCCGGTGAGGATCGCGGCGGTCATCATCGGAGACACATCGCCGCGCATGATCTGCCGCATCAGGTCGACCATTTCGTCGAAGAAGATTTCGCGGTGCTCGATGGTGCGATGCAGGGCTTCCTGGGGGGAGAAGCTCATGGGTATGCTCCTTGGATCAGGCCGCCGGGCGCTGGAGGAAATTGCGCAGCAGCGCGTGGCCGTGTTCGGTGAGGATGGATTCGGGATGGAACTGGACGCCTTCCACCGGGAACTGGCGGTGGCGCAGGCCCATGATCTCTTCGATCGAGCCGTCCTCGTTCTCGGTCCAGGCGGTCACTTCCAGGCAGTCGGGCAGACTGTTCTTGTCCACCACCAGCGAGTGGTAGCGGGTGGCCTGGTAGCGGTCCGGCAGGCCGGCGAACACGCCCTTGCCTTCATGGCGGATCGGCGAGGTCTTGCCGTGCATGATGTTGCCGGCGCGGATGACGGTGCCGCCGTAGACCTGGCCGATGCCCTGGTGGCCCAGGCACACGCCGAGGATCGGCGTGGTCGGGCCCAGGCGTTCGATCAGCTCCAGCGAAACGCCCGCTTCGTTGGGGGTGCACGGGCCGGGCGAAATGACGATGCGCTCGGGCTTCTGCGCGGCGATCTCGTCCACGCTCATCACATCGTTGCGCACCACCTTCACTTCGGCGCCCAGCGTCTGCAGGTACTGCACGAGGTTGTAGGTGAAGCTGTCGTAGTTGTCGATCATCCACAACATGGTCAGGTTCCGTCGCTTATCAGGAAAATGGCGTACACGTTTTCGATGTAGGTGATGGGGCCGGCTTCAATGGATTCGGGCTCAGCGGGCGCGGGCGCGGAGGCGGGCGCGTAGCTGCCGGTCACCGAGATCCTGTCGAGGTCCCCGCCGTCCTCGCCCTGCTGCGGCCATTGCCCGGCCCGGATGCCGTAGGCGAAGTCCGGCGCCACATCGGAGATGCTGTACAGGCCACGCACTCTTGTTCCATAGGCCTTGGCCAGGCCCTGCGCGGACTCGCGGGTCTGGGCCGCTGCCTCGCCCTTGAGTTCGCGGCGCAGCGTCACTTCGCCCGAATAGGTCGGCGCCAGGCTGCTCACCTGTACGTTCTCGTTGGCCTTCAACGCCCCCAGAACATCCTGCATCGCCTTCACGCTGGCGAAGCTGGCACGCAGCTGGCGCGATACGCGGGTACCGATGAAGACCTGCCGGTTCTGCTCATAGCGCGTGGCCGGGCCGATCCGCAGGTTGTCCGCACGCACGCTGCCCTCCACCGCCTTGTGCTGCTTGAACAGTGCCAGCACGCGCGCCACGTTGTCCTGCACGCGGCGGCGCGCCGCGTCGGCATCCATGTCGGTCTCTTCGATGTTCAGCTGCAGGCCGAACCGATCGGGCATCACCGTGCGGGTACCCTGCCCCTTCACCAGCAGATGCGGCTGCGAGGGAATGGTATTGGCCTGCGCCCACGCAGACGGGGCCATCGTGGCCAGCAGCGACGACCACAGCAATGCGCTCAGCAGCTTCATCATCTACTCCTCACTGGAAACGGGCTCAGGCAGGCCGGCAGCAACCAGGTCGGCGGCATGCCGCTTGGCCAGCCGCTGGCCCAGGAAGCGCGCGTAGCCTAGGGACAGGTGATGCTGGTCGTAGAAGGCCGGCTCGCCGTTGGCCTCCATCACGCAGCCCTCCATAGCATTGCCGCCGCACAGCAATTCGTACTTGCTGATGTAGAGGTACGGCAGCGACTTCACCTGCGGAATGGTCGACTTGGCGCGCTCATCCGGGTTGAAGTAATTCACCAGGTCCGGGCGTTTGCATGCATCGAAGCTTCCGTAGCGGTTGTACAGCGACGCGCAGTCGGAGGTGGTTTGCAGGAAGGAGCCGATCGCGATGATCTTCAACTGCGGGTTGCGCGTCTTCAAGATCTCGAGGATCCGCCACAGGTCGGCGGCAACAGGGTCAAATCCCTGGTGCGTGTTGTAGACAATCACGTCCAGCGCCTGCACCAAGCGTTCATCGTCCAGCGCCGCGAAGCGGGTATCGCATGCCAGTTCCGGCGTGGGCGATGCAATGCGGCCCCGCTCCAGCACCACCTTGCAGTCGTTGACGGTACCGAAATTGACCAGGTTCACGCGGCGGTCTCGCCCGTAGATCTGCGCGAAGGCGTTGAAGCCGTCGGGCTCATGCGAGTTGCCGAACAGCAGCACCTGCACCGGCCGATCCATGGGGCAGCGCGCTGGATCCCGCAGCGACTGCACATTGCAGGCTGCGGCAAGGCCTTCGAATCGGCGCCCCTTGCCGGCCTCGATGTCGGCGGCCCCCAGCGGCTGGAACACCGACACTTCGGCGCGTGCCGCTGCATGCTGGACGGGGGCGCTGGCCGCCGTGCCCGGCCCGACCATGCCAGGGGTAAAGTACTGGTAGCGCCAAACCATGCCGTTGGATGCCAGCACCGCCACGCCCAGCGCACAGCAGAACAGCGAGGCGGCCAGCGTGCGGCCCACCAGCGCCCCCTTGGGCGCGGCCGGATCGACATAGCGGAATCGCACTTCCACCCAATGATGCAGCGCCACGGCCGTCACCAGGGACATCACCACCATCAGACTGAACTGTACCGCCCACGACCAGTGCGGCATGAACTGGGTGACGAATACCACTACCGGCCAATGGGTCAGGTACAGCGAGTAGCTGATCTTGCCGAACCAGACCGCCAGGGGATTGGCCAGCAGCAACGTGGTCGCACGGGAGCGGCTCGATGCGATGACCAGCAGCGCGCCCACGCACGGCGCAATGGCGTTGGTGTACGGGAATACGTCGCCTTCCACCAGGGTGGCGATCGAATACACGATCAGGGCAGCGCCGACGGCAAACATGCCTTCGTGGAGCCAGCGCGATGCCGGCAGCCGCGCGGCGATGAAGCAGCCGGCTGCGCCGATGGCGAACTCGAACACACGGAAGTGCGGCAGGAAGAAGAGATCCGAAGCAAAACCCACGCTCTGCCTGGCCACCACCAGGTGGTTGGCAAGGAAACTGGCTGCTGCTGCGGCGACGATGCCCCAGGCGATACCGCGGCGGCCGCCGAACCGGTAGCAGAGGAACAGGAACGCAGGCCACACCAGGTAGAACTGCTCCTCCACGCTCAGCGACCAGGTGTGCAGCAGGGGCTTAGTCTGCGAGGCCGCATCGAAGTAGCCGCTTTCCGACCAGAAAAGCAGGTTGGATACCGACAGCGCCGAGGCCAACAAAGACTTGCCGTACGCGACCAGATCGGCTGGCGTAAGGCTGAGCACGGCCAGGACCGTGGTAGCCAGCAGGGTGGCGATCAGTGCGGGCAGGATGCGCCGGACCCGACGCGTGTAGAAGTTGGCGAAGCGGAAACCACCGGTCTCCACCAGCTCACCTCGGATGATGGAGGTGATCAGAAAGCCGCTGATCACGAAGAAGATGTCGACGCCGACATAGCCACCGCCGAGCCCAGGCACCCCGAAGTGGAAGAGCAGGACCGCGAGCACCGCGACGCAGCGCAGTCCATCAATGTGCGGCATATACCGGGAGGTGGCGCTTTTCATGATCTGCAAGAACCCATTCAAGTGGGCGCGGCGCATCCCTTGCACCGCGCGACGGACAGCCTTCGACAATGGGAAGGTTACAGGCCCTTGGCGGCCTGGGCGACGGCGCGGAACAGCGCGCGGCCCTTGTTCATCGTCTCATCCCATTCCTTGTCCGGGTCCGAGTCGTAGACGATGCCGGCGCCGGCCTGCACGTACAGGCGGCCGTCCTTGATCACCGCGGTGCGGATCGCGATCGCGGTATCGGCATCGCCGTGCCAGCCGATGTAGCCGATGCTGCCGGCGTAGACATTGCGCTTGATCGGTTCCAGCTCGCGGATCACTTCCAGCGCGCGGATCTTCGGCGCGCCGCTGACCGTGCCGGCCGGGAAGGTGGCACGCAGCACGTCGGCATAGCTCAGGCCCGGCTGCAGCTGCCCGGTCACTTCGCTGACGATGTGCATCACGTGGCTGTAGCGTTCGATCACGAACTGCTCGCCCACCTCCACGGTACCTGCCTTCGAGACGCGGCCGGCATCGTTGCGGCCCAGGTCAATCAGCATCAGATGCTCGGCGCGTTCCTTCGGATCGGCCAGCAGCTCGGCTTCCAGCGCCAGGTCCAGCTCGGGCGTGGCGCCACGCGGGCGGGTGCCGGCGATCGGGCGCACGGTGACTTCGCCGTCCTGAAGGCGTACCAGGATTTCCGGCGATGAACCGACCACCTGCAGGTCGCCGACATCCAGGAAGTACATGTACGGCGACGGGTTCAGTGCACGCAGCGCGCGGTACACATCCACCGGGCGCGCCTTGAACGGCACGCTCAGGCGCTGGCTGAGCACCACCTGGAAGATGTCACCGGCGCGGATGTATTCCTTGCTGCGCTGGACCGCATCGACGAAGCCTTCGCGGGTGAAGCCGGAGACGAAGTCGGACTCGTCCAGCACGTCGCTGTTGAGCGGTGCGGGATAACCGGCGCCGGGCGCGCGCAGCTTGGCAGTCAGCGCATCCAGGCGTGCCTGGGCCTGCTCGAAGGCGCCCTCGACCCGTGGGTCGGCGTGCACGATCAGGTACAGCCGGCCCTTGAGATTGTCGAACACCGCCAGCTCGTTGGAATCCAGCAGCAGGATGTCCGGCGTGCCCAGCTCATCGCGGCCGGCCGGCGGGGCCAGGCGTGGTTCGATGTAGCCGATGCACTCGAAGCCGAACCAGCCGACCAGGCCACCGGTGAAGCCCGGCAGGCCTTCCAGCTTCGGCACCGAGTGGGCGCTGCGCAGCGCCTCGACTTCGGCGAACGGGTCGGCCACCTCGCGGGTGTCCACCACCTGGCCGTCTTCGCGCACAGTCAGCGTGTGGCCATGGAAGGCGTACACGCGACGCGCCGGCAGGCCGATGATCGAGTAACGACCAAAGCGCTCGCCGCCTTCGACGGATTCAAACAGGTAGGTATTGGGGCCGTCGGCGAGCTTCAGATAGACCGAAAGCGGCGTGTCCAGGTCGGACAGCACTTCACGGACGACGGGAATGTGGGTGTGGCCTTCAGCGGCCTGCTGCTGAAACTGAGCGTGCGAGTTCAAGACGACTTTCCTTCCGGGACACAGCGTTATGGGGGCGGACGACGGCAACGGGCCACCATCGCCACCAACGGCGTGCGGAAGAAAGGGTATGCGGGGTCGTCAGGCTGGACACCCCCTGACTGTATCGCAGCCGGGGCGGGAGGGGAACCCTGGGAAACTGAACCACGGGAAAGCACAGGGCTCATGGCGGGGACCGGTGGGGGACCGGCGCGGGAACCGGTAGAGTCGACAGTTAGTCGACTGCTCTTCGTCCCGACGGTAAAACCGGCGCTACACGCGTAAGTCGACTAACAGTCGACTCTACCCCGCCTACCCCGCCAGCAACGGGCAACCGACCGGCAGGTGCATGCGCACCCTGCCCGGCACGCACGCGATGCGGAACTGGCGGGCCTGGACTGGTTCGCCGTCCAGGTTGAGGGTCAACGGGCGCTCGGACTCCACCTGCAGCCACGGCAGCCGCGCACGCGTGGCCAGCTGTTCCAGCGCCGCCTGGGTGCCCGACTTCAGCATCTGGCCGAGCGTGGCGGTGACCTCACCCTCCAGTTCCGGAAGCACGGTGACATCCAGCAGCCCATCGTCGATCACGGCCTGCGGGCACAACTGCTGGCCACCGCCGGCCTGCCGGCCATTGCCGATGCCCAGGGCGATGAAGTCGCCTTCCCACGCGAAATCCGGGCCGGACAGCCGCGCGGTGATCGGCTCGATGCGGCCCAGCTTGGCGATGCCGGTGATCACATAGGCCAGCCCGCCCAGCATCTTCTTCAGGCCGGCATCGGTCTCCACCGTCACCTGCGTGCCGAAGCCACCGCTGGCGAGATTGGCGCACCACCATTGCGTGCCATCGGCGTCCACGCGCAACAGGTCAATGGCGTGCGGCGTCGCCTGCCCGATCAAGGCGAAGGCCTCCTTCGGCTCAGTGGGAATGCCGGCAGCAGTCGCGAAATCGTTGGCGGTCCCCATCGGAATCAGCGCCAGCGAGGGCAGCGC
Source organism: Stenotrophomonas hibiscicola ATCC 19867 (assembly GCF_000382065.1). Classification (GTDB taxonomy): domain Bacteria; phylum Pseudomonadota; class Gammaproteobacteria; order Xanthomonadales; family Xanthomonadaceae; genus Stenotrophomonas; species Stenotrophomonas hibiscicola. Next base: position 42,867 of record NZ_KB907503.1, read on the forward strand.
ATCTGCCGGCTCCTCACGATGTGCCAGTGTCTCGGCCACCGCACTGAGCGTGCCATCGCCACCGGCGGCCACGATCACGTCCACGCCATGATCGATCGCCTCGGCCACGTAGCGTTCGGCGTCACCGTCTTCCCAGGTCACCCGCACTTCCAGCTGCACGCCCTGTCCGCGCCAATGGCCGACGGCGTCGCGCAACTCATCGTTGCCGGCGGATTTGCCGTTGAGGATCAGGCGCCAGCGCGGGGTGGTCATGCAGAGCTTCCAGGGATGCGGTGGCACAGGCTAGCAATGCGCTGTTTGCCCGCGGTGAATGTCACGCAGATGTCATTCAGCTGCTGGAGAATGGAAGGCCATAGCAGGGACGACGGATGGAGGCAGGATCAGCCTCCCACGCATGCAGCGAGGCCACGCCAGTGATTGGCGTGGCTTTTTTTTGCCGGCCGTAGATCCACGCCATGCGTGGATGCATTTCACGTCAACCGTTGGCGAAATCGTGCAGCGCCTGGCCCTGCAGCCGGTACACGGTCCACTCGTCCTGCGGCTTTGCGCCGGCGGCGGTGTAGAACTCGATGGCCGGGGTGTTCCAGTCCAGCACCGACCATTCGAAACGACCGCAGCCTTCGGCCACGGCCTGGCGGGCGATGTACTTCAGCAGTGCCTTGCCGGCGCCGCCGCCGCGCTTCTCCGGGCTGATGTACAGGTCTTCCAGGTAGATGCCCTTGCGGCCCAGCCAGGTGGAGTAGTTGTAGAAATACACCGCATAGCCGATGGCCTCACCGTCGGCTTCGCAGATCAACGCGCGGGCAGTCGCATCGGCACCGAACAGGCTTTCGGCAATACCGATCTCATCGGTCTGCACCGAATGCTCGGCCTTCTCGTAGATGGCCAGTTCGCGGATGAAGCGCAGGATCAGGCCAGCGTCGGCCACGGTGGCCGGGCGGATGTTCAACACGGCCACCGTACCCATGGCTCAGCCCCTTGCCGCAGCAACGTTCGCGCGCATCTGCGCGATCACGTCCTGGTAGCTGGTCCTGGCGTTGAAGATGGCCGAACCGGCAACGAAGGTGTCAGCGCCGGCGGCGGCGATCTCACCGATGTTGTCGGCTTTCACGCCACCGTCGATCTCCAGGCGGATGTCCTTGCCGCTGGCATCGATCATCTTGCGCACCACCTTCAGCTTGTCCAGCGCCGAGGGGATGAAGGCCTGGCCGCCGAAGCCCGGGTTGACCGACATCAGCAGCACCAGGTCCAGGTCATCCAGCACCCAGTCGAGGATGTCCACCGGGGTGGCCGGATTGAGCACGATGCCCGGCTTGCAGCCCAGCGAGCGGATCAGCTGGATGGTGCGGTGCACGTGGCGGCTCGCCTCCGGATGGAAGCTGATGTAGGTGGCACCGGCCTCGGCGAAGTCCGGGATGATGCGGTCCACCGGCTCGACCATCAGGTGCACGTCGATCGGCGCGGTCACGCCGTGCTTGCGCAGCGCCTGGCAGACCATCGGGCCGATGGTCAGGTTCGGCACGTAGTGGTTGTCCATCACGTCGAAGTGGACCCAGTCCGCGCCGGCGGCGAGGACGTTGTCGACTTCCTCGCCGAGACGGGCGAAGTTGGCAGAGAGAATGGACGGGGCGATGAGGCAGTTGGACATGGCCGGGGCCTTCGGAACGGGGAAAGGATTCTCCCGCCCGCAGGCGGGACTGTCGGATCAGCGCTTGCGCAGGGTCTTGATGCGGTCGTAGGCGGCATTGATCCGCCGCGACTTCTGCTCGGCCTGCTGCTGCAGCTCGGGGGCGGCGCCGCCAAGCTTGTCGGGGTGGTACTGCGAGATCAGCTTTCGGTAGGCGCGCTCGATCTCGGCATCGGTGGCCTCGGAGGTCAGCCCCAGCTCCCGGTACGGGTTCTCCTTGTTCAGGCGGAACCAGTCCGAATCAAAGGCATGGCCGATCAACAGGCCGACTACCGCGCCAAACAGCGGATTGGGCCGGAACAGCAGGGCCCCGGCGATGAAACCGAGCAGTTTTCCGTACCAGCGCATGGCGCCCCAGGGTCGACCGGCGAAATGGATGCTCATTTTACGTCACAGCGGGCCCGGACCGCTTTACACTAGGCCGCCCGCTGGTCAGCGGGCCCGCCGGGTCCGCTGGGCAGCCGTATCGACAACGCCCCAGGAGTGCCCGTGCCAACCACGCTGTTGCAATCCGATCTCCCCGGCCTGCCCTTGCGCCATCGCGGCAAGGTGCGTGATGTGTTCGATATCCCGCGCGAGCGGCTGCCTGCAGGGACCCCGCCGGGCGACTACCTGCTGATGGTGGCCACCGATCGCCTGTCGGCGTTCGACGTGGTCCTGCCCGACCCGATCCCGGGCAAGGGCGAGATGCTCTGCCAGGTCTCCAACTTCTGGTTCGCCAAGACCGCGCACCTGATGCCCAACCACCTGACCGGCATCGACGTGGCCAGCGTGCTGCCCGAAGGCGTGGACCCCGCCCTGTATGCCAAGCGCGCGGTGGTCACCCGCAAGCTGAAGCCGGTGCCGGTGGAAGCGATCGCCCGCGGCTACCTGATCGGCAGCGGCTGGAAGGATTACCAGCGCACCGGCAAGGTCAGCGGCATCGATCTGCCCGACGGCCTGCGCCAGGCCGAGCAGCTGCCCGAGCCGATCTTCACCCCCTCGACCAAGGCCGCCGTCGGCGACCACGACGAGAACATCGATTTCGACGCGATGGTGAAGCAGGTCGGTGCGGACCTGGCCGAGCGCGTGCGCGACGCCACCCTGCGCATCTACAAGTTCGCCGCCGATTACGCCCGCGAACGCGGCATCCTCCTGGCCGACACCAAGTTCGAGTTCGGTACCGACGCCGATGGCCGCCTGTACATCATGGACGAGATGCTGACGCCGGATTCCTCGCGTTACTGGCCGGCCGACGAGTACGAAGTGGGCACCAGCCCGCCGAGCTACGACAAGCAGTTCGTGCGCGATTACCTGGAGACGCTGGACTGGGGCAAGACCGCCCCGGGCCCGAGCATCCCGGCCGAGATCATCGAGCGCACCCGCGCCAAGTACGCCGAGGCGCTGCAGCGCCTGGCCGGGATCAGCGTCGACTGATCCGCCTGCGCCCCCGGCCCGCCGGGGGCGTTTCATTTTGGTGGTAGTGCCGGCCGCTGGCCGGCAACCTCGGCGAATCCGCAGCCAGACATGGCCTGGCTCTACTGTCGGCCCTGGCGGGAGTATGCTGGCCGCATGCAGACATCCACCGAGCTTGCGCGGCCGATCGACCGCTATTTCGCCAGCTACTCCGACGACCACCGCAATGTGATCAACCAGCGCATCCACGTGGTGGCGGTCCCGGCGATCCTGTGGTCGGTGGTGGCCCTGCTGTGGTGCCTGCCGCCGCTGATCACCTGGTTCCAGTACGGCATCTGGTCGGCGTTCGCGATGTTCAGCGCCTGGTGCTTCTACAACAAGCTGTCGCGCCCGCTGGGCATCGGCATGCTCATCCAGTTCTTCGTGTTCGGCTGCCTGTGCCGCCTGCTGGAAGCCGAAATCGGCCTGCAGGCCCTGCGCTGGCTGGCGGTGGGCGTGTTCGTGGTGGCCTGGATCGCGCAGTTCATCGGCCACACGTTCGAGGGCCGCAAGCCCAGCTTCCTGACCGACCTGACCTACCTGCTGATCGGCCCGGCCTGGGTGATGGCCAAGTTCTACCGCAAGCTCGACTGGCGCTACTGACCTGCCCAGGGCCGACGGCGCACCTCGTTTCCTGAACGGGCAGATCCCGTCACCCGCACTCCACGACGGCCCTGCCAGCCTGCGCCGGTGATCCGCTCCCCACTTCCCGCCCGTCGACGGCAGCCCCTGTGCGACAGGGCCTGCGGTCTCCCTGCGTGGGCGTAGGGCGTCCCCCGAGGGCAAGCGAGGAGAACACGCAGGAACGCGATGTTGCGTCGCAGAAAATATGAATCAGCGGACGTTACATGCAATTGATCGCTGTTCGATGGGTTTCAGCGACATTTCGCAGCCTGTTATTCTCCCTGACCTGCTCGTGAATCATGGATTCCCTGCATGCTCCCCAGCCTGCCCCTGCTGCTGGCCCTGCCGTTCCTGATGGCAGCGGCTGTTGCGGCCTTCCCCCGTAGTTCGCGCTCGACTGCTGCCTGGCTGGCGGCGCTGGCGCCGTTGGGCGGGCTGGCCATCCTCGGCTGGCTGACCCCGGCGGTGCTCGATGGCCAGGTGGTTCGCACCCTGGTGCCCTGGCTGCCACAGATCGGCCTGGACTTCACCCTGCGCCTGGACGGGCTGGCGTGGATGTTCGCCGGGCTGGTACTGGGCATCGGCGCGCTGGTGGTGCTGTACGCGCGCTACTACCTGAGCCAGCAGGACAACGCGCACCGCTTCTACTGCTACCTGCTGCTGTTCATGGGCGCCATGCTGGGCATGGTGCTGTCGGGCAACCTGCTGTTGCTGATGATCTTCTGGGAAATGACCAGCATCAGTTCGTTCCTGCTGATCGGCTTCTGGTCGCACCGCCAGGACGCCCGCGAAGGCGCACGCATGGCGCTGGTGATCACCGGTGGCGGTGGCCTGGCCCTGCTCGGTGGCGTGCTGCTGATCGGCCGCATCGTCGGCAGCTTCGACCTGGACGTGGTGCTGGCCGCTGGCGAGCAGATCCGCGCCAGCGCGCTGTACCCCTACGCCCTGTTCCTGGTACTGGCCGGCATCTTCACCAAGAGCGCGCAGTTCCCGTTCCACTTCTGGCTGCCGCACGCGATGGCGGCGCCGACCCCGGTCTCGGCGTACCTGCACTCGGCCACCATGGTAAAGGCCGGCGTGTTCCTGCTGGCGCGGCTGCATCCGGCACTGGCCGGCAGCGACCTGTTCTTCTACACGGTCAGCGGCATCGGCGCACTGACCCTGCTGATCGGCGCCTGGAATGCGATCTTCCAGCATGACCTGAAGGGCCTGCTGGCGTACTCGACCATTTCCCACCTGGGCCTGATCACCCTGCTGTTCGGCCTGTCCACGCCGATGGCGGTGGTGGCCGGCGTGTTCCACATCCTCAACCACGCCACCTTCAAGGCCTCGCTGTTCATGGCCGCCGGCATCATCGACCACGAAACCGGCACCCGTGACATGCGCAAGCTCGGAGGCCTGCGCAGGCTGATGCCGTTCACCAGCGCGCTGGCGATCATCGCCTCGCTGGCGATGGCTGGCATCCCCCTGCTCAATGGCTTCCTGTCCAAGGAAATGCTGTTCGCCGAAGCGATCACGGCCGGCGGCCCGGGCATCATGCGCACGGCGGTGTCGATCGCCGCGTTGCTGGCTGGCGTATTCGGGGTGGCGTACAGCCTGCGCTTCGTGCACGACACCTTCTTCGGCCCCGGCCCGCAGGACCTGGACCGCGTGCCGCATGAACCGCCGCGCTGGATGAAGGTGCCGGTGGAACTGCTGGTGGTGATCTGCGTGGCGGTGGGCGTGGCACCGGCACTGACCGTAGCGCCGGTGCTGCACGCCGCTGCGGCCTCGATCCTCGGCGACGCCATGCCCGAGTACAGCCTGGCGGTATGGCACGGCTTCAACCTGCCGCTGGCGATGAGCGCGATCGGCGTGATCGGCGGCGTGGCGCTGTACTTCGGCCTGCGCAAGCTGATCAACCTGCACGCCGTGACCAACGTCAGCACTGGCCGCAATGTGTTCCATGCGCAGCTGGACGCGATCTCCGCGCTGGCCATGCGCCTGACCAACGGCATCGCCAATGGCAGCCTGCAGCGCATGCTGCTGGGCCTGGTGCTGGTGGCCATCACCGTGGCCGCCGCGCCCTACATCGCCAACCCGGCCTCGCCGAACTGGACCGCGCCGCAGCCGATCCCGCTGCTGGGCTGGGCGCTGTGGCTGGTGATGATGGCCTGCGCCGTTGCCACCCTGCGCATCTACAAGCAGCGCCTGCTGGCAGTGCTGCTGGTCGGCGGCGTCGGCCTGATGGTGGCGCTGACCTTCGTGTTCCTGTCCGCACCCGACCTGGCCCTGACCCAGCTGCTGGTGGAGATGGTCACCCTGGTGCTGATGCTGCTGGGCATGAACTACCTGCCGGCGCAGTCCGGGCCGGAACGTCCGCGCTGGCGCAAGCGCCGCGATGCGGTGATCGCGATCATCGCCGGCGCCGGCCTGGGTGCGCTGGCCTATTCGGCGATGACCCTGCCGCCGAACACCATGGCCGGCGAACTGCTCGCCCGTGCGTTGCCCGAGGCCTATGGCCAGAACGTGGTCAACGTGATCCTGGTCGACTTCCGCGGCTTCGATACCTTCGGCGAGATCACCGTGTTCGGCATCGCCGCGCTGGTGGTGCATGCCCTGCTGCGGCGCACGCGGATGGCACCGGAGCAGATCATGCCCGGCCCTCCGATCAAGCTGCCGGTACCAGCCGACCTGGCCCAGATCATGTTCCCGCTGACCCTGACCGTATCGATCTTCCTGTTCCTGCGCGGCCACAACGCGCCGGGCGGTGGCTTCATCGCCGGCCTGGTGCTGGCGGTGCCGCTGCTGATCCAGTACGTGATCCAGGGCACCGCGTCGGTGGAGTCGCGCTTCGGCTTCGACTACATCCGCTGCATCGGCATGGGCCTGCTGATCGCCCTGCTCAGCGGCTGCGCCTCGATGCTGTTCGGCGTGCCGTTCCTGACCAGTGGCCACCTCGACCTGCACCTGCCGCTGATCGGCGACGTGCCGCTGGCCAGTGCGATCGGTTTCGACATCGGCGTCTACCTGGTGGTGTTCGGCGGCGCCATGCTGATGCTGTCGATGATGGGCACGATCAAGCCGTCGCGTACCCGCACCGCCCGCAAGGGCGAGATCGACCTGCAACGCCGTTCGGCACGTACCGGGGAGATGCACTGATGGAACTGGCCCTGGCCACCGCGATCGGCGTGCTGACCGCCATCGGCATCTACCTGCTGCTGCGTGCGCGCAGCTTCGATGTGATCCTCGGCATGACCTTCCTGTCCTACGCCACCAACCTGCTGATCTTCGCCGGTGGCCGCGTGGTGCTGGGCAAGGCGCCGGTGCTGCAGGAGGGCGTGGACAGCCACCTCGGCAACTACACCGATCCGCTGCCACAGGCGCTGGTACTGACCGCGATCGTGATCGCCTTCGCGATGACCGCAGTCAGCATCGTGCTGGCCATGCGCAGCCGCAGCGACAACCACAGCGACCATGTGGACGCCCACGAGCCCGACGATGACCTGCACGATGAGCGCGTGCCGCCGCGCCAGGGCGAGGACCGCGCATGAACCACCTGGTGATCCTGCCGATCCTGATTCCCCTGCTGGGCGCTGCGCTGTCGCTGTTCGTCGAACACCGTCGCTACGGCCCGAGGGTGCAGCGCGCGGTGGCCTGGACCGCGCTGTCGGCGCTGGCGCTGGCGGTGGGCCTGCTGTTTGCCAGCACGGCCAGCGGTGACATCAACGTCTACCTGCTGGGCGACTGGCCGTCGCGGCTGGGCATCGCGCTGGTGGCCGACCGGCTGTCGGCGTGGATGCTGCTGACCACCCTGCTGCTGGCCATTCCCAGCCTGCTGCACGCCTGCTCGGGCTGGGACCGCCGCGCACCGCACTTCCATGCGCTGTTCCAGTTCCAGCTGGTCGGCCTCAACGGTGCGTTCCTGACCGGCGACATCTTCAACCTGTTCGTGTTCTTCGAGGTGATGCTGATCGCCTCCTACGGCCTGCTGCTCAGCGGTGGCCGCGGCCTGCGCATGCGCATCGGCCTGCACTACGTGGTGTTCAACGTCACCGCCTCGACCCTGTTCCTGATCGCGCTGGGCCTGCTGTACGCCACGCTGGGTTCGCTGAACATGGCCGAGCTGTCGCAGCGCATCGCGCAGGTGCCGCCGGCACAGCTGACCCTGGTGAAGGCGACGATGGGCCTGTTGCTGCTGGTGTTCTGCGCCAAGGCCGCGCTGATGCCGCTGTACCTGTGGCTGCCGGAAGCCTATTCGCGTGCGCCAGCAGCGGTGGCTGCGCTGTTCGCGATCATGACCAAGGTCGGCCTGTACTCGGTGCTGCGCATCCAGATGCTGTGGTTCGGCGATGACGCAGGCGCGATGGCCGGCTATGGCCGCGACTGGCTGCTGTGGGCCGGCGTGGCGACGCTGGTGCTCGGTGGCCTGGGTGCACTGGCCGCGACCCGCCTGCGCGTCCTGATCTCGTACCTGGTGATCGTGTCGGCGGCCACGCTGTTCATCGCCTTCTCGGTGGGCACGCCGCAGGTACTCTCGGCGGGCCTGTACTACCTGCCGCACAGCAGCTTCGTCGCCGCCGCGCTGTTCCTGATCGCCGACCTGATCCGCCGTCGTCGCGGCGGTGCCAGCGACCGCAAGGAAGTGGTGGCACCGATGCCGGGCAAGGAAACCCCAGCGGTGCTGTTCCTGATCGGGGCAGTGTCGGTGGCCGGCCTGCCGCCACTGTCCGGCTTCCTGGCCAAGGCCGCGCTGCTGGCCGGCATGCCGGCGCAGTACACCGGGCCGGTGTGGTCCGCCGTGCTGGTCAGCAGCCTGCTGGTGATCATGGGCCTGACCCGCGGCGGCATCCGCCTGTTCTGGCGCGTGCCGCCGGTCGATCCAGAAGCACCGAAGCCGCGCAAGGCTCCCCTGCGCCGGGTAGAACTCTACGCCGCCTGCCTGCTGCTGGCCTACGGCATCGGCATGACCCTGGCCGCGGCACCGTTGATGCGCTACACCGACGCCACCGCCGCACAGCTGCTGCACCCCAGCGAGTACGTGCAGCAGCTGCGCGCGACCACGCCGGAGATCCGCCAGCCATGACCGCCCAGCGCTCCCTGTTCCGTCGCCTGATCCCCTCGCCGATGCTCAGCATCATGGTGGTGGCGTTCTGGCTGCTGATGTCCGACAGCTTCACCCTCGGCCAGATCGTGCTGGGGCTGGTGCTGGGCGTGGTGGTTCCGCTGTTCGCCGCGCGCCTGGACCGCGAGTTCGCGCGCATCGGCACCCTGCGGCCGCTGCCCAGACTGGTGTGCGTGACCCTGTTGGACATCCTGATGTCCAACATCCGCGTCGCCCTGCAGGTGCTGGGCCCGGAAAAGAACATCCACCCGGGCTTCATCTGGCTGCCGCTGGACATCGCCAACATCCACGGCATCGCCGCGCTGACCAGCATGATCACCCTGACCCCGGGCACGGTCTCGGCCGCGCTCAGCGACGACCGCAAGTTCCTGCTGGTGCATGTGCTGCACCTGGAGGATCCACAGGACCTGATCGATACGATCAAGCGCCGTTACGAGGCGCCGTTGATGGAGATCTTCCCATGACCGGTTTTGAAGTCATCCAGACCACCCTGGTGGTGTGCATGCACGTGGTCGGCCTGGCCATGCTGCTGGCCACCTGGCGCCTGCTGCGCGGGCCGACCGTGCCCGACCGCATCCTCGCACTGGACACCCTGTCGGTGACCGCGATCGCCGAGCTGATGCTGTTCGGCATGTACCTCAATTCACCGATCTACTTCGAGGCGGCGTTGATCATCGCCATGCTCGGCTTCGGCAGCACCGTGGTGCTGAGCAAGTTCGTGCTGCGCCGGGACATCGTCGAATGATCACTGCCATCCAGATCGGCCTGTCGATCCTGCTGCTGTTCGGCTGCTTCTTCATCCTGGTGGGCGCACTGGGCCTGGTGAAGCTGTCGACCTTCTTCAAGCGCCTGCACGCGCCGACCAAGGCCAGCACGCTGGGCGTGGGCTGCGTGCTGGTGTGCTCGGTCTGCTACCACATCTTCCTCGGCCAGGACCCGCAGCCGCGCGAGCTGCTGATCACCGTGTTCCTGTTCATCACCGCACCGATCAGCGCGCACATGATGGCCAAGGCCGCGCTGTCGCTGCTGATGGAGACCCGCCCCACCCTGCCGGGCAACGAACGTGCCGCCGAGGAGCAGCTGCCACCGCCGGAACCGGTGCGGGAAGAAGAAATCACGCAGAACCGGTAGAACCGGCCGCTGGCCGGCAATGTGACGCCCGGTAGGTGCCGACCGCTGGTCGGCACGAACAGCAGCCGAGCATGGGCTCGGCTCTACAGCGCCGGTGCGCCGACCAGCAGCAGTTCCAGCACGAACCAGCCGACAAACGCGACCAGCAGGATCACACCTTCGCCGCGGCTGATCTTCAGGTCGCCACGCAGCATCGGGTACAGCACCAGCGCGAACGCCAGCAGCGCCGGCAGTTCCAGGCGTACGAACGAGGCCGGCAGCGCCAGCGGCTGCAGCACGGCCATCGCACCGATCACCAGGAGCAGGTTGACCACGCTGGAACCCAGCACGTGGCCCAGCACCATGTCGCCATGCCCGCGACGCGCGGCGGCGATGGCGGTGGCCACCTCCGGCAGTGCGGTACCGATCGCCACCGGCAGCAGGCCGACCAGCAGCGGCGTCCAACCCAGGGCGACGCCAAAGTCGGCGGCGGCGCCCACCACCAGGCGCGCGCCCCAGTACAGCGTCAACGCGGCAATCAGCACGCGCAGCACGTTCAACGGCAGGCTGGTGCGGCTCAGTGCGGACTCGGCGATGGCCACCTGCACCTCCGCGCTCTCGCTGCGACCACGGCGCAGCAGCAGCACCTGCACCACGATGAAGCCGGCCAGCAGTATGCCGCCCTCCCAACGTGCCAGGCCGCCATCAAGCCCGAACAGGATCAGCAGCACACCTGCCGCCAGCAGCGACCACCACAGCACCGTCTGCAGGCGCGCGCGCAGCAGCAGGGGCGCAGCCATGGCCGCCACGGCCAGGGTCAGGCCCAGGTTGGTGATGCTGCTGCCGACCGCATTGCCCAGCGCCAGTTCTGGCTGGCCCACCGCCAGCGCGCACGCGTTGACTGCCAGCTCCGGCAACGAGGTGGCCACCCCGAGCAGCAGCAGCCCGGCAGTGAATGGGCTGGCCCCGAAACGCTGGGCCAGGCCGGACACGGCCTTGACGATGGAGTCCCCGCCCAGCGCCAGCAGCAGCAGGCCGAGCAGGAACCAGGCAATGGCAATGGCGATCATCGAGCACTCCCCAGCAGTGGTGCCGCGATTCTACGCGTGGCCCGAGCGCATGGCTCGGCGGTGGATCAAGGATCAGCCACAGCCTTCGGCGTAATCGACCTGTGGGGTCTTGCCGACGCGCCAGGCACTGACCCGACCATCAGCGCCGAGCGCGAAGTCGATGACCGCACCACCCTCCTGCGCCGGGCGCACGCGCAGGTGCTGGGCCTTCTCGTCGTACTTGTCAGGGCCGACATCGGCCCGCTCCGGGTACAGCACCTGCAGCTCACCCAGGGTCATGCCGACCTTGCCGCCGCCTGGTGCGGTGATGGCGGCGCTGCGCACGTCGTAGCGCACCAGCTTGCGGCCTTCGATCATCAGGCGCGGCTCTTCGGCATCCTGCGGGCGCAGGAAGTAGCAGCCGTCGTTGCTGTCGTCAGCCGGCAGCGGCTTGCCGGCCGCATCGGCGCCCAGACCCTGCAGCGGCGTGCCGAAGCCACTGCGGACCTCGGCGATGCCAGCGCCCAGCGCGGCGCCGCCGAAGCCATCCAGGCGCGCGGGACTGTCCTCGCGACGGTCATTGGCTGGACGGGCGGCCAGGTCGGGATCCGTCGACTGCGCAGGCCCGGTCGCCGAGGCGGTTTCCGCCGGGGTGTCGCTGCCGCTACCGGCCGCCCCCTGCTTGTCGGGGCCCGCACTGCAGGCGGCGAGCGAAAGGAGCAACAGACCAGCAATCGGGAGGTGCTTCATCGGTGCGGTTCCCTGGCACGAAGATGGCTGCACGCTAACCCATCCGGTGTGCAGGCGCTGCATTGTCATCGCGGTTTCATCGCCCTCGTTCAGGCTCGGCGAGCACCGATCTGGCCGTCCCTTCCATGCAACCGCGCAAGACCGATCTCGCCCGAACCGCGCTGCAGGCCCACCGCGCGCCGCTGGACATGCGCCAGCGCCGGCTGCTGATCCTGTGCGACGGCCAGCGTACCGTCGCCGACCTGACCGGTCTGCTTGGACAGGATGCGCCGGCGATGGTCATCCAGCTGGTGCAGGCGGGCTATCTGGCGACCGGCACGGCAACGGCGGCGGCACCCCCTCACGCCGCTGCCGAACCGGCCAATGCGGCGCTGGTGAAGGTGCCAACGAACGCCAGCGCCACGCCGGTCGAACGTCGCCGTTCGCTGGTGGCAGCGCGCATCTACCTGCTGGGTATCCTGGAAATGCAGCGGCATCCGCAGGCAGCGGCGCTGTTCCGCGATCTGCAGCAGGCGCGTGCGGAGGATGAGGTGCTGCAGCGGCTGCAGTCGGCGATGCAGCTGCTGCCCGCGCTGACTTCGGATGGCTATTGCCAGCGCGTGCGCCAGCGCCTGCTGGAGGCGTTGCCGCTGGAGCATTGCGACGCCTTCGCCGAGGTGGCGTAAGCGCAGGTTCCGGCGCATCGTGCCGACCAACGGTCGGCACCCACCACGCTAGCGGGACGACCGGAAGTTGTTGCGCAGGCCGTTCCAGCACTGCTGGTAATCGCCCTGGCGGTGGCCGGCGGCCAGTGCCTGTGCGGTCGGGCGGATCACCGCGCGGGTCTCGAACATGAAGGCCATCGTGTCCTTGATGACATCGGCCTTGGAAAGGTCGGCATTGGACGCCTTGTCGAAGGTCGGTGCATCCGGGCCGTGGCCGCTCATGCAGTTGTGCAGCGACGCGCCGCCCGGCACGAAGCCTTCGGCCTTGGCATCGTAGGCGCCATGCACCAGGCCCATGAACTCGCTGGCGATGTTGCGGTGGAACCACGGCGGACGGAAGGTGTTCTGCGCCACCAGCCAGCGCGGCGGGAAGATCGCGAAGTCCATGTTGCTGGTGCCCGGGGTGTCGCTGGGCGAATGCAGCACCAGGAAGATCGACGGATCCGGGTGGTCGTAGCTGATCGAACCGATGGTGTTGAAGCGACGCAGGTCGTAGCGGTACGGCGCGTAATTGCCGTGCCAGGCCACCACGTCCAGCGGCGAATGGTCGATCGGTGCACGCCACAGGCGGCCTTCGAACTTGGCGATCAGTTCGAAGTCGCCATCCACATCCTCGAACGCCGCATGCGGGGTCTCGAAGTCGCGCGGATTGGCCAGGCCGTTGGAACCGATCGGACCCAGGTCGGGCAGCTTCAACAGCGCACCGTAGTTCTCGCAGATGTAGCCACGGCTCGGGCCATCGGGCAGTTCAACGCGGAAGCGCACGCCGCGCGGGATCACCGCGATCTGCTGCGGCTCGATCTCGATCACGCCCAGCTCGGTCAGCAGGCGCAGCGCGCCCAGCTGCGGCACGATCAGCAGCTCGCCGTCGGCGTCGTAGAAGTAGCGGCCGACCATGTCGCGGTTGGCAGCGTACAGGTGGATGCCCACGCCGGCATGCGCATCGGGCGAGCCGTTGCCACCCATCGTGTACAGGCCTTCGACAAAATCTGTCGGCAGCTCCGGCAGCGGCAGCGGACTCCAGCGCAGCTGGTTCGGCGAGGCCGGCTGTGCGCCGAAATCACAGTGCAGCTGCGACTGCGCGAACGGAGTGAACTCGCCATGGGTCACCGCCGGGCGGATCCGGTACAGCCAGCTGCGGCGGTTGCTGCCGCGCGGCGCAGTGAAGGCGGTGCCGGTCAACTGTTCGGCGTACAGGCCGTGGGCCACCTTCTGCGGTGAGTTCTGTCCGACCGGCAGCGCGCCGGCGACTGCCTCGGTGGCGAATTCGTTGCCGAAGCCGGACTGGTAGCCGCGGGCGGTGATGGCGGGGGACATGGGAACTCCAGAGATTGCCGGCCAGCGGCCGGCACTACCATTCGGACAGGCAATGTCGACCGGAAGCCGACATTGCCTGCAGACCTTACAGCACGCCGCGGCGGATCTGGTCGCGCTCGATGCTCTCGAACAGCGCGGTGAAGTTGCCTTCGCCGAAGCCTTCGTTGCCCTTGCGCTGGATGATCTCGAAGAAGATCGGGCCGATGCAGTTCTGGGTGAAGATCTGCAGCAGCTTGCGCTGGTGGGTTTCCGGATCGGCATCGATCAGGATCTTGTTCTTGGCCAGGCGCGGCACGTCTTCACCGTGGTTCGGCACGCGCTGGTCGATCACCTCGAAGTAGGTCTCCGGCGTATCCAGGAAGTCCACGCCCTGCGCGCGCATTGCTTCGACGGTCTCGTAGATGTTCTCGGTGAAGCAGGCGATGTGCTGGATGCCCTCGCCCTTGTACGCGTCCAGGTACTCGTTGATCTGGCTCTTCGGGTCCGAAGATTCGTTCAGCGGAATGCGCACGATGCCATCGGGCGCGGTCATCGCCTTGGACACCAGGCCGGTCTTCAGGCCCTTGATGTCGAAGTAGCGGATCTCGCGGAAGTTGAACAGGCGCTCGTAGTAGTCCGACCACTGCTGCATGTTGCCGAAGTACAGGTTGTGGGTCAGGTGGTCGATGAAGGTCAGGCCGAAGCCGACCGGATGCAGGTCGGCCCCTGCGATCGGCTCGTAGTCGCCATCGTAGATGCTGCCGGCGCTGCCATAGCGGTCAACCAGGTACAGCATGCAGTCGCCGATGCCCTTGATGACCGGCGCGCTGACCGCCTTGCTGTCCGGCTTGAAGGCGATGGCTTCGGCGCCGTTGCCCAGCGCGGTCTGGTAGACCTCCTGGCCCGGCTTCTTGAAGCGGATGGCGAAGCCGCACGCGCACGGACCGTGCTTCTCGGCGAAGTCGGCGGCGAACGAATCGGGGTCTTCATTGACCAGGAAGTTGACGTCGCCCTGGCGATAGACGGTAATCGGACGCTGCTTGTGCTTGAGCACCGCGCTGAAGCCCATCTTCCGGAAGTACTCGTGCAGCTCCTGGCCACGGCCGGCCGGGGCGGCGAATTCGACGAACTCGAAGCCGTCGATGCCCATCGGGTTCTCGAAGGTGGTGACCTGCATGCCGGGGTTGGGGTGCGAGGCGGTCGGGACTGCGGTATTCATGGCGTGGCTCCGAATCGGTACCGCATCGGTACAAACCAGGTGCGGGCAGGTAGGGACCCGGCGAGAATGCAGGGTCTGGACCCACCCCTTATAGTTACACTTGAAACCACCAGCAAGGTGCACCGCAACATGAGCCCCGATCCCGCCTCGACCCGCCTGCGTGCCTCGCACGTCCTGCTCGACCTGGAACAGTTCCTGCCGTACCGGCTGAGCGTGCTGTCCAACCGGGTCAGCGGCAACATCGCCAAGCTATACGGTGATCGTTACGGTCTGGCGATTCCCGAGTGGCGGGTCATCACCATCCTGGCGCTGTACCCGGGCTCCTCGGCCAGCGAGGTCTCCGACCGCACGGCGATGGACAAGGTGGCGGTCAGCCGCGCCGTGGCCCGCCTGCTGGAGCGCGGCTTCATCAAGCGCGAGACCCACGGCGATGACCGCCGCCGCTCGGTGCTGGCGCTGTCCGCGGCCGGTTTCGAGGTGTACGAGACCATCGCGCCGATGGTGATCGAGATCACCCGCAAGCTGATGTCGGTGCTGAGCGAGGAGGAGGAACAGCTGCTGGAAAAGCTGATCCTGCGCTTGGCCGGTGACGGCCTGGAGCGGATGGGCGAAGGCGTCTGAAAGAAAAAGGGGACGGAGGGGATTAAGTCGTAATGAGTACAGGTGTGCCTGAAACGACTTAATCCCCTCCGTCCCCTTTTTTCAGCTCAGGTGCTTGCGCCGCGCGTGGATCCACGGCACCGCCAGCGCCGCGATGGCACCACCGGCGAAGCCAAGTGATGCAGCAACCGTGGCCGCCTCGACCGCACCGGGCAGCGCCAGCGCCGCCGCCACCAGCAGCAGCGACGGCAGGCCGACGAAGGTGCCCAGGAAGAAATGCCAACGCGGTGACCAGGTGTTGAGCTGCAGCAGGCTGACCGGTTGCCAGGCTTCGGATGCGGCCTCTTCGGCGATCTTCGCCACGGCCTTGGCCAGGTCCACTTCCGGCAGCGCGCGCCCCTGCCGTGCGGTTGCCAACAGCTCGGCCACGGCCTCCACAGGCGGGAAACTGGACGGCCACGCGACCGGCGCCGGCACGCCATACGCGGTCAGCAGCGGCACGCTCAGCCACGGCGCCACCAGCGGGCGCATGCGACGGCGACCATGCACGCACCAGATCTGCGACTGGCCGTGCGCGGTGACGCTGTACAGCGCCAGTTCGTTGGCCGGCGGGTAGCCGAGCATGGTCACCCGTGCCGCCAGGCTGTCCTGGCCCATCGCGCGCAGGAAACCGGGGCGGCTACGCCCCTCCTGCATCCACGCCAGGCCGAGTGCACCCACCAGATAGGCCTCGGCCACGTCCTTGCTGCCGGCGGTGGCGCGTTCGTCGCTAGCCAGGTACCAGGCCAGCGATTTCGGTTCGGCGACATCGTCCAGGCCCCAGCGGCTGTCGTCACCCAGCACATGGCGCACCGGCAGGCGCGCCGGCGCGGTTTCGCCACGTTCGCCGGGTTGCAGGAACGGCAGCACGCCCTGGATGAAGGTGGACAGTTCAATCGCGCGCACGCCATGGCCCTGCCACTCCGGTGGCAGCAGCCCGGCCAGCTGGCCATCGGCGGCCAGTGCATCGAGCCGCGATTTCTGCTCGACCAGTTTCTGCACCGCACCCTTCAGCACCACGTTATCGGGCAGCGCGATCTGCGGCAGGCGATGGCGCGGCGGTGCCAGGTCGACGGTGGCCTCGCCGGTACCGGCGTCATCCAGCAGCGCCTCCTGCGGCGGCAGGGTCACGCCCTCGCCTGCTCCACCCTCGGCCAGCTCACTGGCGGGTCCGGGCAATCGTTCGGCGTGGTCGCTGTGCATGGGCGTTCCGGAAGGTTGCATCGACGGGATGTCGACTGAGGTCCTTGCCGGTAACGGCGAGCGCGTTGCGATATTGAGATGCCGATTCCGGGAATGTGACCGCAACCACAGTAGATCCACGCCATGCGTGGATGCACTTCTGTGCCGACCAACGGTCGGCACCCACCGGGGATGGCGGTCAGCGGTTGGCATCCGCCGGGGTTGGCGGTCAGCGGTTGGCACCCACCCACCCCCCCCCCTGCCGGCCAGCGGCCGGCACTCCCCTATTCCGGTTTGTCGGGTGCCCACTGCTTGAGGAACGCGCTCACCCGCGCAGGCTGGAACGCCTCGCCCCTGCGCAGCTCAGCGGTCGCCTGCGACACCAGCAGGCCACCATCGGCGTCCAGCACCAGCAGATGCGGATAGTCGCGTTCCATCACCGGGAACTGGGCAAGGAACGCGGTGTTGGGCTGCTCGTCGCTGGCGTTGACCTTCACCCACACGTAGTGGGCATCGCGGAAGCGACGCAGGTCGCCGTTGCCTTCCACCACATCGTCCAGCGCCCGGCAGCGCTCACAGGCGGCGTTGCCGATCTCCAGCAGGATGCGCTTCTTGCCCCGCTGGGCTTCCACCTTGGCGGTGGCCAGGTCATCGGCGGGGTTGCGGGCCGGGTCGAACTGCGCACCGAGCCCGGCGATGGCGGCGATGTCCGCCGCCACCGGGGTGTTGCCCGAGGCCACCGGTTCGCTGGGGTCAGCGACCGGTGGCTCGGTGGGTCGGGTATCCAGCGGCTGCGTGGGCTCGGCGGTCGCAGGTGGTTGCGGTTGGGAACAGGCGCCGATCAGCGCCGCACAGACCACCACTACCGCAGTACCGAGCTTGCTACGCATGCCTTCTACCCTCTCATCATCATTTGACGCCGTGCATCAGCTTGTTGATCAGCGGGGCGATCAGGAACAGCACCACGCCGGAGCCGATCAGGGCCCAGAACCCGAAGGTATACCCCTTCAGGGCCGACTCGACCGTCATGCCGCCTTCACCACTGACCACGCCAGCGAAGATGCCCGACAGGTTGTTGCCGATGCCGGTGGACAGGAACCAGCCACCCATGCCGAAGCCGACCAAGCGCACCGGGGCCAGCTTGGTCACCATCGACAGGCCGATCGGCGACAGGCACAGCTCACCCACCGACTGGATGACGTAGACCATGAACAGGGTCCAGAACGGGATCTTGCCGTCCACCACCATCTGCGACAGGGCGAACATCAGCAGCGCGAAGGCGGCGCCGTTGAACAGCAGGCCCAGGCCGAACTTGCGCGGGATGGACGGATTGGCGCGGCCCATGGCGACCCAGATCCAGGCGATCACCGGGGCAAGGGTGATGATCGCCACCGAGTTGACCGACTGGAACCACGCGGTCGGGAAGGTCCAGCTGCCGAACTGGCGGTTGACGATGTTCTCGGCCAGGAAGGTGAACGAGCTGCCGGCCTGCTCGAAGAACATCCAGAACATCACGTTGAAGGCGAAGATGATCAGCATGGCGATCACGCGGTCGCGCTGCACCTTGCCTTCGCGGATGCCCTCGACCAGCAGCAGGACGGCCAGCGCGGTGAACATCGCACCCAGGATCCAGGCCAGCGCGGTGGCGCCGGTGGCCAGCAGGAAGTACGCGACCGGGATGGCAACCACGGCACCGGCCAGCACCATGATGATGCGGCCGAAACCTTCAGCGCCGGCCGGCGGTGCGCCGATGCCCTTCAGGCCGGCACGACCGATGTAGAACCACACCAGCGAGATCAGCATGCCTACGCCCGAGGCGATGAACACGACCTTGTAGGACGGCATCGCATCGGTACCGAACACCTTGCGGGCCAGGTACTCGGTCAGCACCGGGGCGATCATCGCGCCGATGTTGATGCCCATGTAGAAGATGGTGAAGCCCGAATCGCGGCGCTCGTCCTTCAGCCCGTACAGCTTGCCGACCATGGTCGAGATGTTGGGCTTGAACAGGCCGTTGCCGACGATGATCGTGGCCAGGCCGAGCTTGAAGATGTGCTCCTGCGGCAGCGAGATCATGAACAGGCCGGCGGCCATGATGATCGCGCCGGTCAGGATCGAGCGCTGGTAGCCCAGTACCCGGTCGGCCACGTAGCCACCGAAGATCGCCGCGGCGTACACCAGGGCCAGGTAGGCGCCATAGATGCGGCTGGCGTCGCCTTCACCGGCAGCGCTGCCGTTGTAGAACTGGGCGACGATGTACAGCACCAAGGCCCAGCGGATGCCGTAGAACGCAAAGCGTTCCCAGAACTCGGTCATGAACAGCATCCACAACGGGCGCGGGTGGCCCAGCGTGGTCTTGAAGTCCGGCAGCGCCGGCTCTGGGGTGTTCGCAGTGGCGTTTACGCTCATGCGGATTTCCTGGTTCGGTGGATGACGAGCACGTCCGCTGTGCAGTTGAAGCAACGCGCGAGGATCACCGACTTCTGGCGTTCACGTCAAATACACGCCGTTTGAGGCAGGTGGCAGCCTGCTCCCTGAACTTGCATCTGAAACGATCCAGTCGCCGGCTGGGATCCAAGCTGAATGGGGATCAACCCAGCGCTGTCGGGGGCGCGGCCTGCAGGCTGGTGCGCACCTGGAACAGCTCGGGGAAGAAGGTCAGCTCCAGTGCCTTGGCCAGGAAGCCCACGCCGGACGAGCCACCGGTGCCGCGCTTGAAGCCGATCACCCGCATCACCGTGCGCATGTGGCGGAAGCGCCACAGCTGGAAGGCGGTCTCCAGGTCCACCAGGTCCTCGCACAGCGCGTACTCGCGCCAGTAGCGGTCGGTGTCCTGGTAGATGCGTTCGAAGACCGGCTGCAATGCGTCGTCGGCCACGTGCGGCTGGGTCCAGTCGTGGGCCTCGTAGACCGCCGGCACGGGATGGCCGAAGCGGGCCAGGTACTTCAGGAACTCCTCGTACAGGCTCGGCGCCTCCAGCACGGTGCGCAGCTGCGCCTGCCCGGCCGGGTCATGCTCGAACACCTGCAGCATCTGCGCGTTCTTGTTGCCCAGCAGGAACTCGATGTAGCGGTACTGCAGCGACTGGAAGCCCGACGACGGGCCCAGCACGTCGCGGAAGCCCATGTACTCGGACGGGGTCAGCGTTTCCAGCACCGACCACTGCTCGGTCAGCTGGCGCAGCACCTGCTTGCTGCGCGCCAGCACCTTGCGGCACTGCCAGACTTCATCGCGCTGCAGGAAGCCGATTGCGGCACGCAGCTCATGGCCCAGCAGCTTCAGCCACAGCTCCGAGGTCTGGTGCTGGATGATGAAGAGCATCTCGTCATGGTGCGGCGGGCTGGACAGCGGCTGCTGCGCGCTGAGCAGCTGGTCCAGCCGCAGGTAGCCGCCGTAGGTCAGGCGCCCCTGCAGGTCGGTGTGGATGCCGGCTTCGAGATCGCGTTGGTTGTTGTCGACGGACATGGGCGGGACCAGATCGGGGGCGGCAAGGGTAGCGCGTTGCCGCCGCGCTGGCAGCCGCCGGGTCCATACCGGAGCGTGCGGTTGGCCGTGGAGCATCGGCCGATCCCGGGCCTGCGCGTGGAACCGTCCAGGCCGTTGTACTGGCGGTCAGCCAGAGGCGTATTCTGATGCTTTGCAGCAACGACTGAATACGTTGTTGTTATTGGCCCCCCACCCGCCGGCAGGGGTAAAACGGGGAATCCCCGTGTTGCGGCGCAGGAAGGCTATTCCGTACGCGTTCCTTAACATGGCGATTCATATCATTTGTAACTTCTCTGTCGAAGGTGCAGTACGCAATGACGGTTGCCGCTGAATTCAAGATCGAATACCTGCAGTACCTGGACACGGACGGCACGCTCGTCCGTGACGACCTGCCCGCGTCGCTGCGCGACCCCAAGGTCCTGGTACCGCTGTTCAAGCAGATGCTGTTCGTACGCACGTTCGACAGCAAATCCATCGCGCTGCAGCGCACCGGCAAGCTGGGCACCTATGCCGCCTGCCTGGGCCATGAAGCCGCGCACGTGGGTATCGGCGCGGCGATGCAGAAGGACGACGTGTTCGCGCCTTCGTACCGCGAATATGGCGCGATGTTCATGCGTGGCGTGCGCCCGCACGACGTGCTGATGTACTGGGGGGGCGACGAACGCGGCAACGATTACGGCGGCAACGCGGCCAAGGACTTCCCGTTCTGCGTGCCGATCTCCACCCAGTGCCTGCATGCCGCAGGCGCGGCGCTGAAGTTCAAGCTCAACAAGGAACCGCAGATCGCGGTGGCGGTGTGCGGCGACGGCGGCAGCTCCAAGACCGACTTCTACGCGGCACTGAATTCGGCCGGCGCCTACAAGCTCCCGCTGATCCTGTGCATCGTCAACAACGGCTGGGCCATCTCGGTTCCGCGTTCGGCCCAGACCGGTGCCGAAACACTGGCGCAGAAGGGCCTGGCCGGCGGCCTGCACTGCCTGCAGGTGGATGGCAATGACCTGATCGCGGTGCTGGCGGCCATGGAGCAGGCGCGCGAACGTGCGCTGGCCGGCGACGGCGGCACCGTGCTGGAACTGATGACCTACCGCCTGTCCGACCACACCACCGCCGATGACGCGCGCCGCTACCGCGACGACGCCGAAGTGAAGGATGCCTGGCAGCGCGAGCCGATGCTGCGCCTGCGCAAGTACCTGATCAACGCCGGTGTGTGGAGCGAAAACGAAGAGACCGCCTGGGTCGCCGAGTGCGGCACGCGCGTGGACGAGGAAGTGAACCTGTACCTCAACACGCCGGTGCAGCCGGTCGAGGCGATGTTCGACTTCCTGTATGCCGATCCGCCGCCGGACCTGCTGGCCCAGCGTGCCCAGGCGATCGCCTTGGAGAAGCGCCATGGATGAGATCAAGAACGGCGCGCCCGGCGCGCACACCAACGCCGCCGACAGCGCTGCGGTCGCGCGCGGAGAAGAGAGCATGACCACCACCCCGATCACCCTCATCGAAGCCATCACCCAGGCGCTGGCCTGGGAGCTGGAACACGACCCGTCGGTGCTGGTGCTGGGCGAAGACGTGGGCGTCAACGGCGGCGTGTTCCGCGCCACCGCCGGCCTGCAGCAGCGCTTCGGCTCGGACCGCATCCTCGACACCCCGCTGGATGAAACCACCATCGCCGGCCTGACCATTGGCCTGGCCGCGCAGGGTATGAAGCCGGTGGCAGAAGCCCAGTTCGATGGCTTCATGTACCCGATGGTCGACCATATCGTCTGCCACGCCGCACGCCTGCGTTACCGTACCCGTGGCCGCCTGCACTGCCCGATGGTGCTGCGCGTGCCGTGGGGCGGTGGCATCCGCGCGCCGGAACACCACAGCGAAGCCAACGAGGCGATCTTCACCAACGTGCCGGGCCTGCGCGTGGTGCTGCCGTCGTCGCCGCAGCGCGCCTACGGCCTGCTGCTGGCCGCGATCCGCGAGCCGGATCCGGTGATCTACATGGAGCCCAAGCGCATCTACCGCCAGTACAAGGAAGTGGTCGTCAACGACGGCGAAGCCTTGCCGCTGGACGTCTGCTTCGTGCTGCGCGACGGCACCGACGTGACCCTGGTGACCTGGGGCGCGCAGGTGAAGGAAGCGCTGGAAGCGGCCGACAAGCTGGCCGGCGAAGGCATCAGTGCCGAAGTCATCGACGTGGCCACGCTGCGTCCGCTGGACTTCGCCACCATCGCCGAATCGGTGGCCAAGACCGGCCGCTGCGTGATCGTGCAGGAGGCCCCGAAGACGGCGGGCTTCGGCGCCGAGATCGTCGCGCGCCTGGCCGAGGAATCGATCTACGACCTGCTGGCCCCGGTCGAGCGCGTCACTGGCTACGACACCCACATTCCGCTGTTCCGCCTGGAAATGAAGTACCTGCCGAGCGTTGAGCGGATCGTGGCTGCGGCCAAGCGCGCGGTGGCGGCCGGCTGACATGCGGGCCCGCCTTCTGGGGGCTTACCGCAGCCAGTATCCCAACCCGCTCCGGTTCCACACCGGCCAGATCGTCGAAGTAGGTGTGCGTGACGAGGAATGGCCGGCGTTTGCCTGGGTACGCACCAACGATGGGCGCGCTGGCTGGGCGCCCATCGCCTGGTTGCAGCTGCTGGACGAGGGTCGCGCCGAAGCGCTGTGCGACTACGACGCCCGCGAGCTGGATGTGGAAAGCGGCGAGATGGTGAAGCTTCATCACGAACACGGCGGGTGGTGGTGGTCCGAGCGCGCCAATGGCGCGACGGGTTGGCTGCCGGCCCGCGAACTGGAACTGCTGGAAGAGAACTGCAAATGAGCCAGACCAAGAACTTCAACCTGCCCGACCTGGGCGAAGGCCTGCCGGACGCGACCATCGTCGAGTGGTTCGTCAAGGAAGGCGATGTGATCAAGCTGGACGAGCCGCTGGTCTCGATGGAGACCGCCAAGGCCGTGGTGGAAGTGCCCTCGCCGTTCTCCGGCAAGGTGCTGAAGCTGTCCGGCGGGGCCGGCGACATCATCCCGACCGGCTCGGTGCTGGCCAGCTTCGAACTGGACCCGAACCTGCCGCAGCGCGCCGATGGCCAGGACACCGGCCACAGCCATGGCCACGCCGCACCGGCCGCGCCGGCTGCCGCACCGACCCCGCCGCCGCTGCCGGCTGCACCGGTCGTTGCGGAAGAAGCCAAGCCCGCCGCTGCCGAGCGTGATGACGCCGGTACCGTGGTCGGCGCGATGCAGAGCTCCAACACCGTGCATGCCGAACAGGCGCTGGCCGTCGGCGGCGTCAAGGCCGTGCCGGCCGTGCGTGCGATGGCGCGCAAGCTGGGCGTGGACCTGAGCCGCGTGGCCGCTACCGGCACCGATGGCGCGGTGACGATGGCCGACGTCAAGCAGGCCGCCGCCAACGGCACCGCCAAGCTTGGCGCCGCTCCGGCACCGGTCGCTGCCACGGCGTATGCAGCGCCGGCCCCGGCGCAGGTGTCTGCCCCGGTGCAGAGCGAAGCCCGCACCCCGCTCTCCGCCGCCGGCAAGCCGATGCGCACCCAGCCGCCGGGCGTGGTCGCCAAGGGCCAGCCGGAACCGCTGAAGGGCGTGCGCCGCAACATGGCCCGCGTGATGGCCGACGCGCACAGCAAGGTCGTGCCGACCACGCTGAACGACGACGCCGACATCCACGCCTGGCTGCCGGGCAACGACGTCACCGCGCGCCTGGTTCGCGCCATCGTCGTTGCCGCACAGAAGGTGCCGGCCATGAACGCCTGGTTCGACGGTGAAGCGCTGACCCGCACCCTGCACGCCCAGGTGGACATCGGCATCGCCGTGGACACCGACGACGGCCTGTTCGTGCCGGCCCTGCGCAATGCCGACATGCTCGACGCGCGTGGCATCCGCGAGGGCGTCAACCGCCTGCGCGAGCAGGTGGAATCGCGTTCGATCGCTGCCTCGGAACTGAGCGGCTACACCATCTCGCTGTCCAACTTCGGCATGTTCGCCGGTCGTTACGCAACCCCGGTCGTGGTGCCGCCGTGCGTGGCCATCGTCGGTGCCGGCCGTGCCCGCCACCAGATGACCCCGGTGATGGGCGGCGTGGAAGCGCACAAGGTGATCCCGCTGTCGGTCACCTTCGACCACCGCGCGGCTACGGGTGGTGAAGCCGCCCGCTTCCTGCGCGCGATGATGGACGACCTGGCGCTGGCCAGCTGATCGGCATCTGATCGGTGGGTGCCAACCTTGGTTGGCACATGACTTGGAAAAACGCCGGGCATTGCCCGGCGTTTTTTTGTGCCTGCTCCGTCGCGCTCCATCCACGCATGGCGGGGATCTACTGGGCTCTCCGACCGTCGGTTGAAAGCCCAACGAAGCACTTTGAGAATAGTTGCATGGATTCCCAAGAGCAGCTCGATAGCATTGAGCCTCTCTGCAGACGTCGAACTTCCGTGATTGAGACACCACCCACACTCGAAGAATTCATGAAGGCGGGCAATGATTTTTTCCGCGCCTCTCCATTCTTCCTACGGTTGACGAGGGATGAGGATCCGTCAGACACGAACTGGGTCCTTGGCATCATCTTCCTGCGCTGGCTCGCCCGAAATCACGCTTTCCTTGACGCATCGGTCGGCTCTACGGTGGCAGCCGCCCCCTCGCCGACAGACACCCTGGCATGCATCGAAGCTGCCTTCCAGGACGAAATCCCCGGTGCTGCGTTCGACCCGGAATTGCTGGAGTTCACCGTTCGCTACTTCTGCATGGCCGCTCCCTACTTTTCGGACTTCTTCTCGTTGTTCCCTCAAGACGCCATGCCTTCGCCGGACGCCATGTGGGACAAACAGGAGCAGGTATACGCAATTATCGACTCCCGTCTGCAGTCATGGCGCAACGGCGAGCCCATCATCCGGGCGGTCGTCCCCAATGCCGATCAACAAAGACACGCCGAACAGGCTACGCCGCTGGACGCTGACGTCTGGATCTCAACACTGGCAACGCTATCGGATGCTGCGGTCACCCACGAAGGTGATCGTGCATACGCCAACCACTTCTACAGGCCACTGACAAAACCACCGTCAGTAGAAGTCGTCCTTGCGGTCATGAGGGAGTTCCTCCGGAACCCGCCACATGACGCGTCGATCATGTGTGCAGCCGAGAACTTCCTGTCGGATATTCCGCTCTCCCGCTACATCAAAGCGTATTCCATCCTCGCACCCGACCTCTTGGACGTCTCTTCAGATGCTGCGCTCAATCTCTTCAACTATCCGGGCAGTGAATTAACGCCACGCCAGGTCCGACAGTTCACCAAAGAGCTCAGGCGATGCAATCCAAGCCGCGACGTGGTCGCAGAGCTGGCCCAGCTGGCCATTGAATGGGATTCGGAAGACGACGAGATATTCTCAATCGTCATCGACGCAGCGCAGAAGCAAGGGTAGGTCCAGGAGCCGGCAATTGCCGCCCCCCCTCCTTTGATCAATTCCGCGCGACCATGCCCTCGGCGCGGCTGTACACACGCAGGCGGTGGCCATCAGGATCTGCCCCGACAAATGTATGGCCGAATTCCAGTGTCAACGGCGCCTGCAGGATCTCCACACCAAGAGCGCGCCACGCATCGTGCATCTGCTGCACAGCCTCCGGGTTGGCCACCACCATCGCCAGTTCGGCGGCGCCGGCCTGCGCGGACACCGGCGGCTGCACGCCGTCGCGCTGCCACAGGCCCAGTGCAGCGCCATCGCCGAGCAGGAACAGGGCAAAGCCGGGCGACTGCTCGACCGGCGGCTTGCCGAGGATGCCGCTGTAGAAAGTGGCGCTGGTGGCGACGTCGCGCACGTACTGCAGCAGGGTGCTGGGCGTGAACATGGGGAAGCTCCGTTGTTGGGAGCGTTCATGGTGGTACGGGCCTGCTGACAGATTCTGTCAGCAGATTCGTCTGTCGGTAGAGTCGACTGTTAGTCGACTGCTCTTCCTTCAACGCGCTTGAAACCCCGCGCTGCGCGCGATAGTCGACTAACAGTCGACTCTACCCCGCCGCCCGCTCCCCGCTGTTGCTGTGGCTACGAACGGTCCAACCAGTCCGGCGCGATGCCCTGCGCCTTCTGCCAGCGTCGCAGCAGGGTGGCGCGTGGCACGAGGTAGTGATCCTCCAGCACACGCGCCTGGCGGATGCGGTCCAGACGGAAATGGCGGAAATCCTCGCGGCGCTCGCACCACGCCGCCAGCATCGGCACCTCATCGAAGTAGCCCAGCGCGAACGGCCAGACGATGCGCTCGCTGCGCTGGCCGTGCGCGTCCTCGTAGCCGAAATTCAGGCGCTGCTGTGAACCGACAGCCTCTCGCACGGCCTGCAGACGAGCTGGGGGAACCTTGGCCGCCGCACGCGAAGGGCCCACCCGCAGGCCACTGTCACGCAAGGCCTCGCGCCGCGCTGCGGGCAACACATGCGCGATACGCGCCAGGGCATCGCGTGCGGCTTCGGCCAACGCGGGTTCGGTACGGGCCGCAACCCAGCGCAGGCCCAGCACCAGCGCATCGATCTCGGCCGGTGGCAGGGTCATCGGCGGCAGGGTATCGCTCGGCGCCAGCTGGTAGCCGACGCCGGCCTCGCCACGCAGGTCGGCGCCCTGCTCGCGCAGGGTCTCGATATCGCGGTACAGCGTGCGCAGGCTGATACCCAGCGCATCGGCCAGCACCTGCCCCGCGACCGGCCGTCGATGACGACGCAGCAGCTGCAGCAGCTGGGTCAGGCGCAGCGCTCGCGACATCAGCCGACCAGCGCGCGCGACGCCACCACGTGCTCGCCCGGTTGCGGGGCCAGCGCAGCCTCGACCAGCGCCCTGGCAATTTCGCTGGCCGGGTTGATCCGCCATGCCCGTGGCAACACCGGCCCCAGTGCACCCAGCACCGTCAGTGCCAGGCGTTCGCCGCGGCGAACCTCGTTGCGCTCGCCACCGATCAGTCCTGGGCGGACCAGGGTCAACGAATTGAAGCCCAGCGCACGCAGATCACGCTCCAGCTCGCCCTTCACCCGGCTGTAGAAGATCGACGACTGTGGGTTGGCGCCGGCTGCGGAATTCAGCACATAGGTCTGCGCCCCCTGTGCTTTTGCCAGGCGTGCGAACGCCAGCGGGTAGTCATGATCGATGCGATGGAAGGCCTCGCGGCTGCCGGCCTGGGCAATGGTGCTGCCCAGCGCGCAGATGACCGCGTCTACGCGCGCCCATTCGGGCGAGGTGGGCAACGCGTCGAAGGCCAACACCGGGTTCTCCAGCTTCCCGTGGGTTACGCCCAACGGGCGGCGAGTGGGCGCCACCACGGCGCTGCAGCGCGGGTCGTCCAGCAGCCTGGGCAGGGTCAGCCCACCGACCAGGCCGGTCGCCCCCAGCAACATCACGCGCATCAGCACCTCCACTGCGGCATCCTGTCGCCCATCCTAGCCGTTCAAGCCGTCGGCGGCCGCGCCGATATGCTGGAACCAGTCCCTGCCAGCCCCCCAGGATTCGCTCCATGACGGACCAGCCCGACCACCGCCCTGCCCCCGGTACCGCCCTTGGGCCGCCGGCACGCGTGCGCGCGGTGGTGGACGATGGGCTGGGTGACCGCGTGGTGCTGCAGGGCGGCGGTGGCGTGGCCCTGCAGCAGCTGTTCGCAGGCGCCGACGCGCCGGAACCGCTGCTGGCGGCGTTCGCCAACGGCATGGCCACCCTGCCGGGCGAGCTGGGCGACATGGGCGACCGCCTGCAGTCGGCGCAGGCCAGCGCCGATTGGCCGCGCTACGGCCGCGCGATGCGGCAACTGATCGACAAGTACATCCGCACCATCGAACAGCATTCGCCGGACGGGCAGCCGGAAAGCCTGCGCCTGTCCGAGCAGCTGCGGCTGCTGCTGGGCGGTGCGGTGGTGGCCCTGCTGCAGCACGACCCGGACCTGCGCGAACAGGCGCAGGCCCTGGCCACGCGCCTCCGCCAGTGGCAGCCGGGTACCGCACTGGAGCCGATCGAACAAGGAGTGCGCGAACTCGGCCACCAGGTCGGTGTGCGTGCCGAGAGCTGGCAGGAGCAGCAGGCGCTGCTGCTGGAGCTGTTCGCGTTGCTGCTGGAGAACGTGAGCGAGCTGCTGGATGACCGCAGCTGGCTGCAGGGCCAGATCGCGGCGGTGCGCCAGCTGCTGGATGGTCCGCTGGAAGCCGAAGCAGTCGAGCGCACCCGCGCCGAACTGCGCGAAGTGATCTACAAGCAGGGACTGCTGCGCCAGGGCATCGACGATTCAAAAGCGGCGATGCGCGGATTGATGGGCGAGTTCATCGAGCGCATGGATGGCATGGCCACCAGCACCGGTGAGTACCATGACCGCATCGGCAGCTACGCGCTGCAGCTGCGTGAGGCGCGCAGCATCGCCGACCTCAACCAGCTGCTGCAGGAGGTGATGCGCGATACCGGCAAGGTACAGCAGCAGGCTGCGCAGGCCCGCGATCACCTGGCCAGCGCGCGGCAGGAAGTGGAACGCGCAGAGCAGCGCATTGCCGAGCTGGAGCAGGAGCTGCGTGCTGCTGGTGACCTGGCGCGTATCGATCCGCTGACCCAGGCACTGAACCGCCGCGGCCTGGACGAACTGCTGCAGCGTGAGCTGGCGCGTGCCATGCGCAACAACTCGCCGCTGGGCGTGGCGGTGATCGATCTGGATGATTTCCACCTGACCAACGAGGCGCACGGTCACGCTGGTGGCGATGCTTTGCTGCAGCACCTGGTGGCCGTGTGCAAGCTGCTGCTGCGCGCCACCGACGGCATCGCACGGTTGGGCGGCGACGAGTTCGTTCTGGTACTGCCGGAAACCCAGGGCGCCGACAGCATGGCCACCGTGCAGCGCCTGCAACGTTCACTGGCGCACCGCGTGCTGACCGTGCAGGACCGGCGCGTGCCGGTGCATTTCAGCGCCGGGCTGGCGCAATGGCAGCCCGGTGACGATACCGAGACCCTGCTGCGGCGCGCCGATGACGCGCTGTATGCGGCCAAGCGGCAAGGCAAGAACCAGGTGCAGGCGGGCTGATGATCCAGCGTGCAGACGCTGTAGCGCCCGAGCCCATGCTCGGGCGGCGGCACGCAGCGCCGTAGAGCAGCCGAGCGTGGGCTCGGCTCTACAGATCATTTCCCGCGCAGCTTCTGGAACCCGGTCACCGCCGCCAGCACGATGGCGCCGGCGATGATGCCGACCACCATGTTGGCCGCAGCACTGATCAGCCAACCCCACTGCCCTTCACCGCCCAGGGCCTGCACCGCGTGGTGCAGCGCCGGCACGTTGTGCACCAGGATGCCGCCGCCGACCAGGAACATGGCGATGGTGCCGGCCACCGACAGGAACTTCATCAGCCACGGCGCCGACGCCACCAGGCCTCGACCGAAGGCGGCAATGGCACCGCCCTTGCGCGACAGGTACAGCCCAACGTCATCGAGCTTGACGATGCCCGCCACCAGTCCGTAGACGAACACGGTCATCGCCAGTGCGACCACGCTCAGCGTGAGGATCTGGTTGGTGAACGACGCAGTGGCGACCACGCCCAGGGTGAGCACGATGATCTCGGCCGAAAGGATGAAGTCGGTGCGGATCGCGCCCTTCACCTTGTCCTTCTCCCACGCGACCATGTCCACCTGCGCGTCAGCCAGCGCCTTGCGGCGTTCGGCCTGGCGCTCGGCATCGTCGTCGGAGGAATGCAGGAAGCGGTGCGCCAGCTTCTCCACGCCTTCGAAGCACAGGAAGGCACCGCCGATCATCATCAGCGGCACGATCAGCGGCACGTTCCAGCCGCGGCTGCGCAGCCACGCTTCCAACGCACTGATCGCCAGGGCCGCCGGCACCAGGATGACCTTGTTGACCAGCGAGCCCTTGGCCACCGCCCACACCACTGGCAGCTCGCGGTTGGCGTTGACCCCGGTCACCTGCTGCGCGTTCAGCGCCAGATCGTCGCCCAGCACACCGGCGGTCTTCTTCGCGGCGACCTTGGTCAGCACCGAGACATCGTCGAGGAGGGTGGCGATATCGTCGAGCAGGGCGAACAGGCTGGCACCGGCCATGGGAAGTCCAGAGAGGGAATGAGCGGATTCTGACCGATCCGGTGTGGACTGCGGAAGACGTCGGATTCACCGCGTGCCCACCGCCCCCCGGCGACACTGCGGAATCCGGACATTGCCGGCCCGTGGCCGGCGCTACCTGTCTTCGTCGCATGGGAGTTCCGCTTGAGCAATCCGCCCACCGCCAATGGCAATCCTCCGCTGGTCAAAGGCATGAACCGGCGCAGCCAGATCCTGCGCCTGCTGATGCGCTATCGCCATTCAGGGGTGTTCTCGGGCATGAACCTGGATGCCGCGGGCAATCCGGCCGACGTACCGGCAGATGGCAACCCGGAACAGTTCGTCAGTGATCTGGAAGCGCTGGGGCCAACCTTCGTCAAGCTGGGCCAGATGCTGTCCACGCGCCCGGACATGGTGCCGGTAGAGTTCGCCACGGCGCTGGAGCGCATGCAGGAAAAGGTAGCGCCGATTCCCGTCGA
The DNA here is from genome assembly GCF_000382065.1 of Stenotrophomonas hibiscicola ATCC 19867. Classification (GTDB taxonomy): domain Bacteria; phylum Pseudomonadota; class Gammaproteobacteria; order Xanthomonadales; family Xanthomonadaceae; genus Stenotrophomonas; species Stenotrophomonas hibiscicola. The sequence goes on from NZ_KB907503.1 coordinate 73,674, forward strand.
GCGCATCCACGCCATCATCGAGCAGGAGCTGGGCGTAGGGGTGAACAAGCTGTTTGCCGCGTTCGACCCCGAGCCGCTGGGCTGCGCATCGATCGCGCAGGTGCATCGGGCCGTGCTGCACGACGGACGCCAGGTGGCGGTGAAGGTGCAGAAGCCTGAAGTGGCCGCACAACTTCGCTCGGACCTGGAGGCGCTGCGCAGCTTCGCGCTGGCCGCCGACCACCTGACCCAGGTGGGCCGCCGCGTGCGTCTGCGCGACTGGCTCAACGAATTCGCCAAGACCCTGATGCAGGAGCTGGACTACCACGCCGAGGCCGAGAACCTGGCCCGTTTCGGCCGGCATCTGAAGCCGTTCCGCCGCCTGTGGATACCGCAGCCGCTGTGGGACTACAGCAGCCAGCGCGTGCTGACCATGGAACTGGCCACCGGCGTGCGCGTGGATGCGATTCCCGATGTGCGCCGCACCGAACAATCGATGGACCCGCTGGCGGCCGCGCTGATCCGCGGCTACCTGGACCAGATCTTCGTGCACGGCGAGATCCACGCCGACCCGCACCCCGGCAACCTGCGGGTGATGCCCGATGGACGGCTGGCGATCTTCGACCTGGGCATGGTCGCGCACATGCCGCCGCGCCTGCGCGAGCGCTTGCTGAAGATCCTGTTCGCAGCGGTCGATGGCCGCGGCGAGGAAGTGGCTGACGACCTGATCAGCATCAGCACGCGGCTGGAGGCGTTCGACGAGGAACGTTATCTGCGCGAAACCGGCCAGTTGATCGCGCGTTACGCCGCCAGCGGCACGTTCTCCGAAGGCCGCGTGGTGCTGGACATGGTGCGCATCGCCACCGCCTGCGGCCTGCGCACGCCGCCGGAACTGAGCCTGCTCGGCAAGGCCCTGCTCAACCTGGAAACCGTGTGCCGGCTGCTGGCGCCAGAGCTGGACACGCGCCGCATCGTCGAGCGCCAGCTGCAGCATGTGATGCGTGCGCGCCTGAAAAAATCACTGTCCGCAGCCAACATCGCCAGCGAGGCGATGGAGCTGCAGCAGCTGCTGCGCGATGGGCCGCGCAAGCTGTCGGACATCATGGCCCTGCTGGCCGAGAACCGTCTGCAGATGAAGGTGACGGGCCTGGAAGAATCGCGGCTGATGGAGAACCTGCAGAAGATCGCCAACCGCGTGGCGGCCGGCATCATCAGCGCGGCATTGATCATGGCCGCCGCGATGATGATGAAGATCGACACCGGCTGGCACCTGTTCGGCTATCCGCTCATCGCCCTGATTCTGTTGTTCATCGGCGTAGTGCTCGGCCTTGGCATCGTAACCAGTGCATTGCTGTTCGACCGTCGTGCGCGGGCACGCGAAGAACGCGGGCATCGCTAGCGAATCTGGGAAAAAACACGCATTCATGCGGTTTTTAATGTAATCCAACGAAGCCTTTCACGCTCGTTTTACCTTCTGAGCGCGATTGCGCGCGCGTCATTTCAACAAACATTTCAGTCAGGTTCGTGCATGCACTATCGGGTCATCGGCCTGTCACATGCATGTGCTTGCGGCAGCGCCGGTCGGATGGACACGCGTCGGTACGACGTCCATCACCACCACCCCGTCACTGCCGAAGCTGCCTATGCTCTGGATACTGCTGCTGTCGTTGTTGCTGCTGTGCTGGTTGTTCCTCGCGTCCGAGAAATGGGTGTGGTGGAAGGCCAGTGCGTTCTCGCTGCTGCTGCTCATGCTCAGCGCATGGTGGCTGATCGACAAGCTGTCCGGTGATGGGCTCAACGCTGCCACCCTTTACCACCTCGGCGCCGACATGGAAGGCGCCGGTGTCTCCGACTTCAAGGGCTACATCGCCGGCTTCATCGTGCTGGCGCTGGTCTCGCTACTGCCGCTGTTCGCCACGCGGGTGAAGCGCTGGCGCCGGCCCGGCCACGGTGGCGCGCTGTTCGCGGGCTTCGCGGCCGTGTGGGTGGCCACGATCATGATCAGCCCGCTGGCCCGCGACGGCCAACGCCTGTACCAGCAGCTGCGCCCGGTCGACTTCTCCCGCATCGCCCCCGAGTATCAAGTGCCGACGCAGCCCTTGCAGCGCCCACGCAACATCGTCTGGATCTACGGCGAGAGCCTGGAGCGCACCTACCTGGACGAGAACGTGTTCCCGGGCCTGATGCCCAATCTCAACCGCCTGGCCACGAAGTCGCTGGACGTGCGCGGCCTTGCCTCGGCCGAAGGCAGCGGCTGGACCATCGCCGGTCTGGTGTCGTCGATGTGCGGCGTGCCGCTGACCACCTCGCAGGGCGATGAAAACAGCATGGACCGGATGGGTAGCTTCCTGCCCAAGGCAGTGTGCCTGGGCGACTACCTGAAGCAGCAGGGCTATACCAACCATTACCTGGGCGGAGCCAACGGCCAGTTCGCCGGCAAGGGCCAGTTCCTGGCCAGCCACGGTTTTGACGAAGTGCATGACCTCGCCTGGTTCAAGCAGCAGAAAAAGATCGGTCGCATCCACTACTCAGCCTGGGGCGTGCACGACGACGTGCTGCTGGATACCGCCTACCAGCGCTTCGAACAGCTCTCGCGCGCCGGCTCGCCGTTCATGCTCACCACGCTCACCATGGACACCCACCACCCGGCGGGCCACCTGCCGGTGTCGTGCAAGGGCGAGCGCTACCAGAGCCAGTACGGCAACATCAACATGCTCAACGCGCTCAAATGCAGTGACCGGCTGATCTCGCAGCTGGTCGAACGCATCCAGGCCAGCCCGTACGGCAAGGACACGCTGATCGTGATCGCCTCCGACCACCTGGCGATGCCCAACGATCTGACCCACATCCTGACCCGGCAGAAGCGCGAGAACCTGCTGCTGTTCCTGAGCGATGGCATTGCGCCGCAGCAGCTCAGCGCCGACGCCGGCACCACGCTGGATTCGGGTGCGACTCTGCTCAGCCTGCTGGACCCGAACCTGAAGACGATGGGCTTCGGCCGTTCACTGATCGACCCGCAACGCGCGCCCAGCGCCAGTGTGGCCGCGCGACGCGACCAGGGTCGCGACTACCCGCAGTATCTGGCGTTCGCCCGTTCGCTGTGGCTGGGTGAACCTACGCGTGAACTGAAGATCGACGGCGACGACCAGGTGGTGGTCGGCCTGCAGCACGTGCAGCCACCGGTGCTGCTGGAGTACGACAAGGACTGGGGTTTGAAGTCGGTCTACCTGGAGAACACCTCGCGCCAGTTCGATGACGCGGATCCGGACAACACGCTGGCCTATGTTGATCGCTGCACCGCGTTCGAGGACGGCTCGGCCGACGGCGACTGGTGTGCGCTGCTGGTCAACCGCGACAACGGCATCAAGCTGTACCGCGACAACGACCTGCGTGCCGGCATCGCCGTGGATGCGCCGCTGGATGCGTTCCAGGGACCGCGACCGAGCGTGCGCCAGGCGCACATGATCACCCAGAAGGGCCGCCGTACCCGTGCCGGCCAGTACATGTTGCAGCTGGTGGCGAGCACGCGCCCGGATCGCGGCTTCTGGATCGAAGCAGTGTCGTCGCAGCGCAAGGTGGTGCTGGCCCAGCAGTGGGTGCAGCCCGATGCCGACGGCAAGATCAACGTGACGTTCGGGCTGGACCACGAAGTGGATGATCTGGAGATCCGCGCGTGGTTGAACCATGCCGAGAAGCTGGCGGTGGATACGTTCGCACTGGTGCCGTCGCGCAGCCGACCGCGAGGGTAGGGTTCTTTGCAGGGCTGCGCCCTGCACCCGCTACAAGCCGGGGCAACAGCAACGGCAACAGCGTGCATTCCGTGGGATGGCGGGGCGGTGTCGGAGTGCGGGGACGCCGTAAATCCGTCCCTGGAGGCTTGGCAGCCGCATCCATGCGGCTGACACCCCGCACTCCGACACCGCCCCACCTCTGACAGATTCCTGCGGCTGTCGGTAGGTGTCGACCTTGGTCGACACTTCTGTCAGATATCGAAATCAATCTGGGGTCAGATCCGTTTTCCGGAGGAAAACGGATCTGACCCCAAGAGCATTTCCGACAGATCGCGGAAAACTGTCGAAGGCGGGGTGGGGCCGGGTGCGGGGGGGTCAGCCGCATGGATGCGGCTGCCAAGCCTCCAGGGACGGATTCACGGCGTCCCCCGCAACCGGACCCACCCCGCCATCCCTCAGGAAACCAGCCTTTGCTGTTGCTGTTGAAGTTGCCGGCCAGCGGCCGGCACTACCGCGGGTGCAGGGCGCAGCCCTGCAAAACAACCCCTACTACTGCGGGTCGCGGGTGATGTGGATGTCGGTCGGCGTCGACAGCGGAATGTTCCGCTCGGCCAGGATCTGCAGCAGGCTGAAGTACAGATCGCTGCGGGTTGCATACACCTGCCGCGGGCTGGCCACGTACGCGAAACTGTTGATGGTGATCTGGCCACCGGCAATGCTGTCGATGTAAACCGTCGGTGCCGGCTGCTGCAACACGTTGGTGTGCGCGGTATACGCATCCAGCAGCGCCTGCCGCAGGTTGCCGACATCAGTGCTGGGCGGCACCGCGAACTGGATCTGGATGCGGCCCTGGTTGTTGCCCATCGTCATGTTGCGCACGGTCTTGGTGACCAGCTCGGAGTTGGGCACGATCAGCGTCGACTTGTCGCCCACCTGGATCTCGGTCGATCGCAGGCTGATGCGGCGGATGTCGCCCTCCTGGTCACCCAGCTTCACCCAGTCGCCGATCTTCACCGGCCGCTCGGCCAGCAGGATCAGGCCGGAGACGAAGTTCTGGGTGATCACCTGCAGGCCGAAACCGATACCCACCGACAGCGCGCTGACCAGCAATGCCAGCTTGCTCAGCTGCAGGCCCATCGCCGACAGCGCCCAGATCACCGCGATGATGATGCCCACATAGCGGGCAACGGTACTCACCGAATTGCGCGCGCCCAGGTCCAGCTCGGTCTTGGGCAGGTAGGTGTCGGTCAGCCAGCGCTGTACCAGCTGGGTAACGGCCAGGCCAGCCAGCAGCACCAGCACCGCCAGCACGATGCGCACCGGCTCCAGCTTGGTTCCGCCAATGTCGAATCCAGACGTGAACAGCGAGGAGAAGCGCTCCACCACCGCGCCGATGTTGCCGAACGGTGCCACCAGCGCCAGCAGCGCGATCAGTACGACGATGGTGCGCAACGCCGCCGACAGCAGCACGCCGGCCTGCTCCAGACGCGACACGCTCAGGCCGGTGCTGAGCAGGATGGTCTGGCCCACCTTGCTGTCCGCGTTGAGCATCCACGTGCTCAGGTCATCAACGAACTTGAACAGCAGGGTCGCTGCCAGCACCACGATGCTGCCGCCGATCAGCTGCTGGTTCACGAACTTGGCGAAGTTCAGGTAGCCCAGCAACGTCGCGACGATGGCGGCCACCACCGCGACGTTGCCCGCCACGCGTGCCAATACCAGCCAGCTGCTGCGGCGCACCGGCGTGGCCGCGCCCACGCCATCGGCCTGTGCCTCCAGCTTGGCCTCGGCCTCGGCGGTCTGCCGGCGATGCAGGCGTGCCAGGGTCACCAGCATGGCCATGATCAGGCCCAGGTAGGTCAGGGCAATCAGGCCATCCAGCGCCACCGTGGTGACATCGCTGGTGCGCGTGGCCTGGTCGAGGACCATCAGCACCGTGCTCAGCCAGGCCAGCGCCGCCGCGCCCCACGCGTACTTGCGCAGCTTCAGCGCGGCGGTGTCGTCCAGGTTCAACAGCCGCCATGACGGGCGCTTGGGCACCAGCATGCAGGCGCTGAGTGCAGCGATGAAGGCGGCGCGGAAGGTGGCCGTCTCCAGGCCGTCGGCCACCACCTGCAGGCGCGGCGCGATGGCATCGATGGCGTCCAGCGCCGCCATCAGCACCACCACGGCATAGCCGGGCAGCATCGTGCCGACCAGCAACAACCACATGGCCAGGCCGGAACGGCGCAGGCGTCCATCAGGCGCACGATCGGACGCGGCGAACTGCCACCCCAAGCGGCGCAGCCACAGCCGCAGCGGGAACATCATCACCAGCGCGGCGATCAGGCCCAGCAACGGCGTGCCCCAGCCATTGGCCCGGACGCCGGCAACGAACGTATCGCGCCCCTGCTCGGCCAACGGCGCGACGCGTGCGATATCGATGGGCAGGCGCTCGGCCACCTTGCTCCACAGTGCCGGAGACAACGGCGAGGCGACCTTCTTCCCCATGTCTTCGGCGCGCTGCGCAGTGCGCTGCTGGTCGATGTCGGCTGCCAGCTGCTGGGCACGCACGGCACTGGTCTTGGCCTGCGCCACCGATGCGGCCAGGCCGTCGCGCTGCTTGTTGATCGTGCGCCGTTGCGCCGCCAGTTCGGGCGGCTCGGTGGTGCCCTCGGCAGGCGTGCCCAGCTGCGCTAGCTGTTCGTCGAGACGGTCCAGCTGCGGCTGCAGCGACTTCTCCAGCGCCTCGGCGTCACGCCGGGCCTTCGAAGCGTCCTCGGACAGCATGGCCAATGTTTCGATGGCCGCGGCATCACCACGCTTGCGGTCGACTTCCTTCAGCTTCGCATCGATATCCGCCAGCTGCTGCTTCGGCGTGGGGTCTTCATCCTGTGCCAGCACCGGCGCGGACAGCAGGAGGGCGGTGCACAGCATCAGGACCCACCAGGGGCCCCGTGCACGGATCGATCGCAGGAAAGAAGACACGCCAGCCACACCGGTTCGCGCGGACCACCGCGCCTGCGCGCGACTATACGGCACAGGCGGTAAAGGGCGGATGGGCGACGCGCAGCAATATCAGTACTTCAGGCGCAGCTCTTCCACGGTCGGCTGCTGCAGCGCGTACCAGTCCTGGAACTCTTCCTCGGTGATCTCATCGGGCGCGTACACCGCCACCGGATGCCAGTCGTGGTCGGTCGGCAGCGGCTGGCGCGGCCCGGCACGCAGGCTGTAGGACACGCCTTCGTAGTCGACCAGATCATCGACCTGCGGCCACTGTTCGCGTGCGAACGCGGATTCACTCTTCAACAGGATCACCTGGTACATCGGCACCTCCACTTCGGTTGGATCAGGAAAACACGGCGCTGGCGGCAGCATACCGCCGCACCGGTGACAACGGGCACGCCGCAGCAGCGACGGAACGTTCTGGACACGGCCATCGCCCCGGCTTCACCCGCCCATGGCAAGGCCATCGGCATCGTGGAGGCCCCCCCCCTGCCACGACCGCCGATGACCGAGCACCCGCCGCTGAAGACCGTTGCCGACCTCAAGCTGCCCCGCTACCTGGGCACCTGGTACGAGATCGCACGCCTGCCAATGCGCCATGAACCGGAAGGCTGCACCGACGTGTCGGCGCACTACACCCTGCTCGACAACGGCAACGTCGGTGTCACCAACCGCTGCCGCATGGACGGCGAGATCGAAGAGGCCACCGGCGAGGCCTGCGCGATCGACAACGACAGCGCGCGCCTGGAGGTCAGTTTCCTGCCCAAGGGCCTGCGCTGGCTGCCGTTCGCCAAGGGCGACTACTGGGTGATCCAGGTCGCCCCGGACTACAGCGTCGCGCTGGTCGGCAGCCCGGACCGCAAGTACCTGTGGCTGCTGGCCCGCGAGCCGCAGCTGGACGCCACCGTGCAGGACCATTATCTGGCGTCCGCGCGCCTGCAGGGCTTCGATCTGTCCGAACTGATCCAGACCCCGCATACCGGCCAGCCCACGGCCTGATCTACGGGCAATGGTGGACGCCAACCGACTCCGCCCATGACGTTATCCCCCATCGCGACATTCATCAGCAGCAGGCAAACTTCTGGTTTAACCAGTCCCCGAGAGACATGGAAGAGCAGTCATGGAATATCACCTGACAGAGGGACACCTCAATGGCCCGGCTGAAATGTCGGCCATTGCTGATCTGTCAGCCCGCGTGGGAGTGGCACTTCCCGAGAGTTACCTTGAATTCCTTAGGGCGCACAACGGTGGCGAAGGATTTATTGGCGACAACTACATTGTCTTCTGGAAAGCGGAAGAGGTGGTCGACTTCAATCGTGAGTATGAAGTTGAATCATACGCGCCGGGCATATTCCTGTTCGCGTCGGACGGCGGCGGGGAGGGATTTGGATTCGACACACTGGACGCAGCAATGCCGGTAGTGCGGATTCCATTCATTGGCATGGAACGTCAGTACGCCCTCCCGGTAGCGCGCGACCTCCCCGACCTGTTTGCTCGACTGCTTGCAGATCAGCCTGAGGACGAGCATGAAATCAATCCGGCAGGCTGACCCATGGACCTGAAGAGTGGCTACCCGTGGTGGGCGGTTCGCAATGGCCTGATCCACGCCTTCCCGCCGCTGCAGCAGGACCTGCGCTGCGACGTGCTGGTGGTCGGCGGCGGCATCACCGGCGCGCTGATTGCCGACGAACTGTCCCGGCATGGCCACGACGTGGCGGTGATCGAGCAGCGCGACATCGGCTGGGGCAGCACGGCCGCGAGCACCGCGCTGCTGCAGTACGAGATCGATACCCATCTGCTGGAACTGGCCCAGCGCTACGGCCAGGACGCCGCCGCGCTTGCCTACCGTGCGTGTGCCGAGGCCATTCCGGCCCTGGGCGACGTGGCGCGCGGGTTGAAGGATGTGGATTTCCAGCGCATGGACAGCCTGTACCTGGCCAGCCGCCATCGCGACGTGCCGCGCCTGATGGCCGAGGGCGATGCCCGTCGCGGCATCGGCCTGGATGCCCGCTGGCTGGGCCCGGAGGCACTGCGGGAACGTTTCGACGTTGAGGCCGGCGGCGCCCTGCTGACCCGGCAGGCGGCCCGGGTTGATCCGTATCGGCTGACCTATGCGCTACTGCAGCGCCTGCGTCGGCGCGGCGGCCATGTGCATGACCGCACCGTACTGCACAGCCTCGATGCTACCGCGCGCGGGGTGGCCGCCCGTACCGAAGCCGGTGCCACCATCCGCGCACGCCACGTGGTGCTGGCCATGGGCTATGCCAACCAACGCTGGCTCAAGCAACGGGTCGCACGCAACCGCAGCAGCTACGCCTTCATCACCGATCCCATCGATGCGGACGTGCTCGGCCGGCTGCGCACCACGATGGTCTGGGAGAGCGCCCGCCCCTACCTGTACCTGCGCGCCACCGGCGACTGTCGCCTGCTGGTCGGCGGGCTGGACGACGCCATCGACATCCCCGCCCGCCGCGACCGGCGCGTGCAGCACAAGGCCGACAAGCTGATGGATCAGCTGCTGCACTGGTTCCCGCGTCTGGATCCGGTACCAGCGTTCTCCTGGGCCGGCACCTTCGCTGAAACCGCCGACGGCCTGCCGTTCTTTGGCCCGCACGACCAGTGGGGGGCGCGGGTGCATTTCGCCATGGCCTACGGCGGCAACGGCATCACCTATTCGATGATCGGCGCGCAGCTGCTGCGGGCCCGGATCGAGCGGCGCAGGCATGCGCTGGAGGGATTGTTCGGATTCGGGCGGTTGTGACCTGCGGCCAGGCACGGCCTGGCTCTACCCCAATCCGGCGCCGACAGGCATCATTCAAGCAACCCCTGCTAGCGTCGGCCTGTACCGCCGCGTGTTGCGTGGCCACCTGTCCGCTGGAGCGCCGTCATGATCCGCCCCCTGACCCTGCTGCTGTGCCTGGCCCTGCCGGGAACCGTGCTGGCCCAGTCCGCCGCAGGCGCCACCGCGCCGCAGGCGGCCGGCCTGGATCTGACGCTGCCGCAGGCGCCGATGCGCTACCTCAACGACCCGGCCCTGCAGCAGGACCCCCCGGGCACGTACTACGGCGACAAGAGCGGCCCGCGCGTGCACGACGACGCGAAGATCGCCGACGTCACCGACGACAAGGTCAAGGTGTCCGGCAGCTTCACCACCGGCATCGGCTATTCCAAGAACGGTGGCAACAGCCACTACAACGCCGCCACGCTGAACCTGAGCAAGAACTACACCACCGATGAAGGCAAGACCCACGGGGTCAACGTCAACATCCACGTGAGCGAAGGCAAGGGACCGGGCTTCTTCGGTCCGTATGGCGGCTATTACGGCCGCGGCCCGGGCTATTGGGACTACCCGCCGCCGTACGGCTGGTAAGCCAGCTCCTGTAGAGCCGAGCCCATGCTCGGCTACGGTTGGCCGCAAAGCCGAGCATGGGCTCGGCTCTACATGGGCAAACGTCAATCCAGCCAGCCATCGCGCTCGCTGTGCAGGATGCGGCCGTCATAACCGCTCAGGCGCACGTCCACCTTCTGGTTGCGTGCATTGCGGGCCTCCAGCGACCAGGTCGCACCATCGCGTTCCAGCGAATGGATCTCGCGCAGGCCATGCGCCTGTGCCCGTGCCAGCACCTGCTCGGTGGTCAGCAGCGCGCGGCCGCTGTGCTCGTCGAAGATCTCGCCGGTCTTCGCGTCCACGTAGACCTCGCTGAAGCGGCCATCGGCGCGGCTCACGTCGGCCTCCCACAGGCCATCATCGCGTTCGATCTCGTGGATCTGGGTGTAGCCGGCCTTGCGCAGGGTCTGTTCAACCTGGGCCATGCCCAGCGGCGCGGCCTGTACGGCCGGCGCGACGGTCAGCAGGGCAACAGTGGCGAGGGTGAGCGACTTCAACATGGGGGTTCTCCTGTTCGTGTTCGTGGCCGGACCATCCCGGCAACGCCACAATGCACCCCGTGATTAACAGCGCCTTAGCCGGCACTGTTAGCCAGCTGTTAGTCACCCCCGGCACACTCACGCCTGTTCCTACAGCCCTCCCTGCGCCCCGATGCTCTCCACCCTGCCCCTGCTGCTGGCCCTGGCCAACGCTCCTACCGCCGCCGCGCCCGTCCAGGACCCGGCACAGCAGGTCGCGCGCCGTGCCGTGCAGCAGGGCCGCTACGTGCCATTGGAAAGCGTGGTGCGCGATGCACTCAAGCGCTTTCCGGGGCAGCTGCTGGAAGTGGAGCTGGACGATGGTGTCTACGAAGTGGAGATCCTGCGCGGCGACGGCGTGGTGGTGGAGCTGGACTATGATGCGCGCAGCGGAAAGCTGCTGAAGACGGAGCTCGACGACTGATGCGCATCCTGTTGGCCGAAGACGATGCCGCACTGGCACAGCGCCTGGTGCCCCTGCTGGAGCAGGCCGGCTACGTGGTGCATGTGGTTGCCGATGGCCGCCAGGCCGAGGAAATCGGCCAGATCGAGGACCTGCAGGCGGCCATCGTTGACCTGGGCCTGCCCGGGCTTGACGGATTGAGCGTGATCGAGCGCTGGCGCGGCAATGGCCGCAGCTTTCCGGTGCTGGTGCTGACCGCGCGCGGGCGCTGGCACGACAAGCTGGCCGGCTTCGATGCCGGTGCCGACGACTACCTGACCAAACCGTTCCAGGCCGACGAACTGGTGCTGCGCATGCGCGCCCTGATCCGCCGCAGCCATGGCCATGCCAGCCCGCGCCTGCACTGCGGGCCGCTGCAGCTGGACGTCAACGCCGGCCGCTTCGAACTGGACGGACAGCCGCTGGCGCTGAGCCCGCAGGAGTTCCGCCTGCTCAGTTACTTCATCCACCACAGCGGCCAGGTGATCGGCCGTGATCGTCTGGGCGAGCAGGTGTTCGAAGGCGGCCACGACCCGGACTCCAACGCGCTGGACATGCTGCTGGGTCGGGTCCGCCGCAAGCTCGGCATCGATCTGATCCAGACCGTGCGCGGCCAGGGCTGGCGGCTGGCCGCGCCGTGAGCCGGCAATCCTCGCTGCGGCGGCGCCTGCTGCTGGCTGGCGGCGTCGGCCTGCTGCTGGTCTCGCTGCTGGCCAGTGCATTGCTGGGCGAACTGTTCAAGCGCAGCGCGCGTGATCGGCTGGACCACGAACTGCAGCAGGACATGCTGACCCTGGTCGCGCAGATGGAAGTCACCCCCGACCACCAGCTGCAGCTGCGCCAGGAACCGAACGATGCGCGCTTCCAGCGCGTGTTCTCCGGTGCGTACTGGCAGATCGCCGGTGCCGATGGCCGCGTGCTGCTGCAGTCGCGTTCGCTGTGGGATGAAACGCTTCCCGCTGCGGTCACCGGTCCGGCCACGCGCAACCTGACCGGTCCGTTGCAGCAATCGCTGCGCGCACGCGTGCAGCAGGTGCGCCTGCCGCGCGCCAGTGAACCGTTCGTGGCGGTGGTTGCCACCGACCGCAGCGCGCTGGATGCCGATGTTGCCGCGTTCCGGCAGCGCACCGCCATCGCGTTGGGTGTACTGGTCGCAGCGTGGCTGGCGGTGCTGGCCAGCCAGGTGCACTTCGGCCTGCGTCCGCTGCACCGCCTCGGTGCACAGCTGGAACGGGTGCGGCGCGGCGACGCGCAACGCATCGACACGCAGGGACTGGGGGCAGAAGTCGCACCGCTGGGTGAAGAACTCAATGCACTGCTGGACCACCAGCAACGCATGGTCGCGCGGGCACGCACCAGTGCACAGGACCTAGCGCATGCGCTGAAGACCCCACTGAGCGTTTTGGCCACCGAGGCTGACGGCGACGGCGCAGACTGGCGGGCCACCGTGCGTGAGCAGAGTGCCCGCATGCAGGCCAGCGTCGACCGCTACCTGGCTGCCGGACTGGCCGCTGACCACCGCCAGCGCACCGGCGTAGCGCCGGTGGTGCAGGCGCTGTGCCGATTGATGGCACGCGTGCACGGCGAACGCGGCATTGCGTTCACGGCGGTGGGTATCGATCCGGTGCTGCAGTTCGCCGGTGCCAGTGCGGATCTGGAAGAGATGCTGGGCAACCTGCTGGACAACGCAGGGCGGTGGGCACAACAGCAGGTGACTGTCGAAGCGGAAGCCAGCGACGGACAGCTACGCATCGAAGTACGTGACGACGGACCTGGCCTGGCTGCAGACGCCCTGGAACGGGTAACCCAGCGCGGCGTGCGGCTGGATGAGCGCGAGGGCAGCAGCGGGCTGGGGTTGGCCATCGTGGGCGATATCGCCTCCAGTTATGGCGGGCGCGTGGCGCTGGAGAATGCGCAGCCCGGCCTGCGTGCGACGGTGTGGTTGCCGGTGGGGTGACGCACCGCTACCGGTTCACGCGCTTCCGGTAGGTGTCGACCTTGGTCGACATGCACCAAAAGCGCCGACCAAGGTCGGCATCTACCAAAGCAGTGCATCGGTTCCGCCGACTATCGTGCACCCGGTGTCGACCTTGGCCGACACGCATCAAAAGCGCCGACCAAGGTCGGCATCTACCAAAGCAGTGCATCGGTTCCGTCGGCCATCGTGCACCCGGTAGGTGTCGACCTTGGTCGACACGCATCAAGAGCATCGATCAAGCATCAACGGTGGTGCATCCACCAGCAGTCAATCGCGTCCAGCACGATGTGGATGATCAAACCGATGCCGAACAACCGCGTTCTCTTCGGCACGCACAGCCCTGCATAGACCGCGATGGCCGGTGCGGTATGCAGCGGGTGGAAACCGATGCTGCAGCGGTTGGGCGCGTAGATCGGATCGGCCAGCAGGTGGTCCAGATCGATGATCCAGCCCAGCAGCATCAGCAGCCACGCCGAGGCAAAGCGCTTACGCCAGAACAGCCATGCCAGCAACGCTGGCACGGCGGCATGCAGGAACAGGTGGAAGATCGCGCGTGCGCTCATCGGCAGCGGTGGCGCCGGGCAAGCCCGGCGCCGTCCATCAGACCAGCGGTTCGTCGGACAGGTAGGTGTAGCCGGTCAGGCCGGCTTCCAGCGCCTCCGACAGCTCCTGCGCGCGTTCCGGCGACAGCTGGGCCTCGGCCACGCGCTGCGCGTAGGTCGCGCGCAGCTCATCCAGGCGGTAGCCCACGTAGTCCAGCATCACGTCGGTGGTGTCGCCGCGGCGCTGCTGGGTGATGGCGTAGCCATCGGCGTCGGCCAGCACTTCCACCGCGTCGGTATCGCCGAACAGGTTATGGATGTCACCCAGGATTTCCTGGTAGGCGCCCACCATGAAGAAGCCGATGCGGTAGCTCTCACCGGGCTTCATCTTGTGCAGCGGCAGCGAGCTGTCCAGGCTCTCGTTCTCGACATAGGTTTCCACCATGCCGTCCGAGTCGCAGGTCATGTCGGCGATGATGCCGCGACGGTCCGGGGTCTCGTCCAGGCGCTCGATCGGCACGATCGGGAACACCTGGTCAATCGCCCACACGTCCGGGATCGATTCGAACACGCTGAAGTTGACGAAGTACTTGTCGACCAGGCGCTCGTTCAGTTCGTCCAGCACCGGGCGATGGCTCTTCTCGTCGTAGCTCAGGCGCGCGCGCACGCCGTGGGCAATGGCGTAGAACAGATCGTCGATACGCGCACGCTGCGGCAGGTCGATCTGGCCCAGCGCGTAGCTGGCCAGGCCTTCGGCATGGAAATGCTGCGCTTCCTGGAACAGCTCCACCGCCGGGCGCACGTCCAGTTCGTCGTGGATCTCGCGCAGGTGGCGGATCGCCGCCGGCTCGTCGTCGTGCTGGTCCGGCACGCGGCCTTCCTGCGCCTCTTCCACTTCCGACACGTTGGCGATCAGCACCGCGTGGTGCGCGGTCATCGCGCGGCCGCACTCGGTCACGATGCGCGGCGGGGTCAGGCCGAACTCTTCGCAGGCATTGGCCAGCGGCTGCACGATGTTGCTGGCGTAGGAATGCAGGCCGTAGTTGATCGAGCAGAAGCTGCGCGAACGGGTGCCTTCATAGTCCACACCCAGGCCACCGCCCACGTCGACGTGGGTGATCTTCGCGCCCAGGCGCGACAGCTCCACGAAGTAGCGGGTGGCTTCGCGCATGCCGTTGGCGATGTCGCGCACGTTGGAGATCTGCGAGCCCATATGGAAGTGCAGCAGGTTCAGGCAGTCGGCGTACTCGGTGTCACGCAGCGACTTCCACAGGTCCAGCAGCTGGCGCGGCGACAGGCCGAACTTGGCCTTGTCGCCACCGCTGTTCTGCCACTTGCCGGCGCCCAGCGAGGCCAGGCGCATGCGCACGCCCAGGCCCGGCTTCACGTCCAGCGCCTTGGACTCTTCCAGCACCAGCTTCAGCTCGGACGGCTTCTCGATGACGATGAAGGTCTGCAGGCCCAGCTTGCGGCCGATCAGGGCCAGGCGGATGTACTCGCGGTCCTTGTAACCGTTGCAGACGATCAGGCCCCCCGGGCGCGACAGCGCCAGCACGGCCATCAGCTCCGGCTTGCTGCCCGCTTCCAGGCCGAAGCCTTCGCCGTGGTGGCTGGCCAGGGTACCGGCCACGCCGCGGGTCTGGTTGACCTTGATCGGGTACACGGCGGTGTAGCCGCCGCTGTATTCCCAGTCCTGCTGGGCCTGGCCGAAGGCCGCCTGCAGCTTGCCCAGGCGCTGGCCGAGGATGTCCGGGAAGCGCACCAGAAGCGGCAGCTTGGCGCCCGCCGCACGCGCCGCATCGACCACCTTGGGCAGCGACACCACCGGGCCGTCCGCCCCGGTCGGTCTCACCACCATGTGCCCGGCCTGATCCACATCGAAGTAACCGTCCGCCCAATGCGGGATCGAGTAGGTCTTGCGGGCTTGGTCGAGGGACCAATCGGTCATTTCAGTCGGCCTTGTTGGCAATAAAAGGGGGGGCATGATAACGCCTATATGCCCACAGGTTCGTTATCATGCGCGCCCGCGCCCGTGACAGGTTTCAACCTGAACGGGCCGATCCGTCCGGATGTGGCATCTGTGCCACGCGGCCCCGCCCGCCAGCCCGGCTCCACCCCTCCGAACAGGACTGTTTTCCAATGACTGACAGCAACAACTGGTACATCGAACACTTCGAGCGCACCGGCTCGGCCATCGGCTACCGCATCACCGGCAAGCTGGACGAGGTGCAGTCGCCGTTCCAGAAGATCGAGATCTTCCAGACCACCGACTGGGGCAACCTGATGACCATCGACGGGGCCATCATGCTGACCAGCAAGGACAACTTCTTCTACCACGAGATGATCAGCCACCCGGTGCTGTTCACCCACGCCGCGCCCAAGCGCGTGGTGATCATCGGTGGCGGCGACTGCGGCACCCTGCGCGAAGTGCTCAAGCACACCGGCGTGGAGAGCGTGACCCAGTGCGATATCGACGAGCAGGTCACCGTGATGGCGCGCAAGCACTTCCCGGAACTGTGCGACTCCAATGACGACGCCCGCGCCGAGCTGCTGTTCGACGACGGCGTGGCCTACATGGCCAACTGCCCGGCCGGCAGCGTGGACGTGGTGATCGTGGACTCGACCGACCCGGTCGGCCCGGGTGAAGGCCTGTTCAACAAGGCCTTCTACGAGAGCTGCTTCAAGGCCCTGAAGGACGACGGCATTCTGGTGCAGCAGTCCGAGTCGCCGCTGATGCAGCTGGAGCTGATCAACGAAATGCGCACCGAGATGGGCAAGGCCGGCTTCGGTTCGTTCAAGACCCTGCCGTTCCCGCAGCCGTGCTACCCCACCGGCTGGTGGAGCGTGACCATGGCGCGCAAGGGCGACAGCAGCTTCGACTTCCGCCAGGCCGACTCGGCCGCCAAGACCTTCAACACGCTGTACTACACCGCCGCGCTGCACACCGGCGTGCTGGTGACTCCGCCGTTCGTGCAGGCGGCATTGAAGGGTTGATCCAAACAGAAACCCGCGCTGGCGACAGCGCGGGTTTTTGCTTTCTGTAGAGCCGAGCCATGCTCGGCTGCTGTTCGGACAGGTTGCGATAAATCAAGCCGAGCATAGGCTCGGCTCTACAGTCACAGCGCCCAGATACCCGCAATCACCGCCACCACCAGGCCCCACTTGATCAGCTGGTAGGCCACCACGCTGCGCTCGCGCAGTGCCTTGGCCTTCAGGCGCACCTTGTAGACACTGCCAAACGCCTTGTTGACGCCACCGGTCGGGTCACCCGGCAGGTTCGGCGAGGCACCGCCGGCCAGCAGCGTGGCCGCCACCGCACGATTGAACAGGCTCGGCAGGCCGAAGCGCAGCGGGCGGGCGATGTCGCAGAACAGGATCACGCGGTCATCGGGCGTCTCGTTGTGCGCGTGGTGGATGTAGGTCTCGTCGAACATCATCCACTCGCCATCGCGCCAGCTCTTCTTGATGCCGTCCACTTCGATGTAGCAGCCGTCGTTGTTCGGCGTGGCCAGGCCCAGGTGCAGGCGCAGCGAACCGGCGAACGGATCGCGGTGCGGGCGCAGTTCGCTGCCCGACGGCAGCTGCGCGAACATCGCCGCACGCACGTCCGGCAGCGACTCCAGCAGCGCGGTGGTCTTCGGGCACATCGCCTTCGCCGACGGGTGCGACGGGCCATACCACTTCAGGTAGAAGCGCTTCCAGCCACGACGGAAGAACGAATTGAAGCCGGCATCGTTGAACGTGCTGGAGGCGGCGATCTTCTGCGCATCGCGCAGCGCCAGCGCCTCGTCGCGGATCATCTGCCAGTTCTGGCGCAGCGGCTCCAGCTGCGGGAACTCCTTGGCCGGGTCCAGGAACGGCGTAGTCGGCACCTTCGAGAACATGTACATGACCACGTTGATCGGGGCCATGAAACTGGAGTGGTCCAGCAGCTGGCGCGACCAGCGCGCGCGAACCTTGCCACGGAAGTGGATGTACAGCACGCAGGCGACGAACAGCGCTGCAATGACGATTTTGATGATCAAAACACTTTCCTCCAGCCGCAGCCGGAATGGGAAACGGGGCGATGCACGGCCTGGCGGCCAGCACCGATTGGGAACGCGGCAGGGGACGGGGACGTGCCGGAGGGGGCGGCCGCCGATGTCGCGGGTTAACAGCTTATGGTCGGCAGGGCGTGCGCCGGGGTCAAGCCGGACGTGCGTGGCGTTCAGCGCGGCGCCGATGACTGGGCTGGAATCGCGCCCAACTCATTGATCCAGAAGGGCAACCCTTATAAGTGAGACGGAATTGTCCGATTCTGCGTGACGAACTGTTCCAGCCACGGCCCCGACATTTCTCCGACAAATCGTGGAATAGCGAACTGGCGAGTACTAAAATTAACGAAAACTTAGTAACTCCCTGTAACACCGGTTCGCTTGACGCTTTGCGCCACCCACCGGGTCGTCCGAGACCCCGACATGTATCTTCCTGCTCTCCCCCCCTCCTCCTGCGGCAATGACGCCGCCTCCCCGCTGCTGCTCAAGCGCGGCGAACGCTTCCTGGCCCCCGACGTCTATCGCACCTGCCTGGACGGGCGCGAGGCGGTCATCAAGGACTACTCCCGCTACCGCGGCACCCCCGTTTCACTGATCGCGCGGCTGATGGTGCGCCGTGAGGCCCGCATGCTGCAGCGCCTGGGCGGCTGGAAGCATGCCCCCGCGCTGCTTGGCACCCTGGGTGGCCTGGCACTGGGCATGGAGTTCATTCCCGGCCAGACCCTGAGCACCGCGCAGGCCGTGGGCAATGAAGTGTTCGAGCAGCTGCAGCACGCGCTCAGCCGTTTGCATGCCGCCGGCATCACCCACAACGACCTGCATGGCACCAACGTGGTGGTCAGCGGCGGCGTGCCGGTGCTGCTGGACTTCACCTCCGCCTGGCGCGCCCCGCGCTGGCTGCGCCGCAACCCGCTCAGCCGGCAGATGCGCCGCAGCGACATGAAGAACCTGCTGAAGATCCGCCAGCGCATGACCGGCCAGGCCCCGAGTGCCGCGCAGGCCGCACTGGTGGCCGACCCCGGCTGGGTCGCTGCCGTGCGCCAGGGCTGGAAGCGGTTCTACAAGTGGGCCAAGCGCCGGTAGGGGTCGAGCTCGCTCGACCGCTTTACCGCTCTTTGTAGAGCCGAGCCCGCGCTCGGCTGCTGTTCCTGCATCGCGCGAAATGCAGCCGAGCATAGGCTCGGCTCTACAACATCCCGCCGAGCGGGTTACAACGCGTCCGCGTCCAGTTCGCCGGTACGGATACGCACCACGCTGCCCAGGTCGTACACGAACACCTTGCCGTCACCGATCTTGCCGGTGCCGGCGGCCTTCACGATGGCCTCAACCACGGCCTCCACCTGGTCATCGGTCACCGCCACTTCCAGCTTCACCTTCGGCAGGAAATCGACCACATACTCCGCGCCACGGTACAGCTCGGTGTGGCCCTTCTGGCGACCAAAGCCCTTCACTTCCGTCACCGTGATGCCGGTGACCCCACGCTCGGCCAGCGCTTCGCGGACGTCGTCGAGCTTGAACGGCTTGATCACCGCCATGACCATCTTCATCGTCTATCTCCTGTCTTCCGGCGTGGAGGATAGCGCCTGAACGTGGCCCGGTGCGAAACAGCCCATGCCTGTGCGGGCGACCGGCCCAGCAGTATCCTTGTGGCCTGCACGGCCCGCCCGCACCACGGAGTACTCCCATGATCGACCTGAACCAACTGGATGACCTTGCCCGTCGCTTGAGCGACCTGGTGCCACCGGGCCTGCGCGAATCGCGCGAGGAACTGCAGGCCACCTTCAAGAGCGCGTTGCAGGCGGGTCTGGCCAAGCTGGACCTGGTCACCCGCGAGGAGTTCGAAGTGCAGCGCGCCGTGCTGCTGAAGACCCGCGAAAAGCTGGATGCGCTGGAAACGGCCGTGCGCGAGCTGGAAGGGCGCGGCGCCGCAGAATGAAAAAAGGAGGCGCACTGCGCCTCCCGTTTACAGATTATTTCCCGGATGGGGCCTTGCAGCAAGGCCCACCGGGCGCCCTAGACTCGCCGGCCTGTCGATCCGGCAGCACAGAGAGGGGCAGCAGCGATGGCGCAGGACACCGATTGGACACCCGTTTCGCATGACACCTGCGACCAGGTCGACGGGCCGTTCTATCACGGCACCCGCGCTGACCTCGCGGTGGGCGAGTTGCTGAGCGCGGGCTTCCGCTCCAACTATCGCGACAGCGTGGTGATGAACCACATCTACTTCACCACGATTGCCAAGGGCGCCGGGCTGGCTGCGGAGATGGCCCGCGGCGAGGGTCGGCCGCGTGTGTATGTGGTGGAGCCGACTGGACCGTTTGAAGACGACCCGAATGTGACCAACAAGAAGTTTCCGGGGAACCCGACGCGGTCGTATCGCAGTGCGCAGCCGTTGCGGGTGGTTGGGGAGATTGTGGAGTGGGAGGTGTATGACGCGGAGTTCGTCCGGCAGTTGAAGGCGTTTGTTGCTTCGGGGAGTGGGGAGATCATCAATTGAGGAAAGGAGAGACACGTGCTTTGGCCGACGGAGGATCAACGCAGCAGATCGTCGAACGATGTCCGCTCCCGGCCAAGAGCGGACTCTCGCAGTGCCTCGAACAGACCCAACCACAAATTTTCCTGACCTGGAACGAAGTATCGGGCCGGCACTACTTGAACATCTCCAACAGATCCTTGTCTTCATGCCGCTTCTCCCACGTGGAGAGAAAACAGAAGCTCACACCACTTCCCATGGCAGCCTTCTGGAACCCGGCCAGTTCTTCCTTCGTGACCGGGTACTCAACCGGATCAAAGTGCAGAATCCCCCACGGCTTGACGAGAGAGAACCCAGGCAGGAGTTCCGAGAAGATCGCCTTGAGCAGGGGCCGGATACTCGAAAAGTCCTTGATCGGGCCCGCGCGATTGCCAAGGGCATGACACTGACGACGGATGGTCCTGTCTCCACCAACCACGCGCGCAATGAAGTGGTACTGGTGCACTCGAACGTAGATCAGCTGACGGCGAAAGATCTTCATCCCCATCTCAAAGCCACGTGCTCAACAGCCATCCATGCAACTGCATGCCTATCCATCAATGCGCAGGCTCCGCCTTCAGCGCGCTTGAACCCCTTCGCAGCAGGTACAGCGCAACCAGGAACGGCCACAGCGAGTTGATAGACGAGAACACGCGCTGGGTCAGCCCCCTGAACCCTTCCGGGTCCGCTCCCACCACGTTCAACCAGAGATAGACAATCCCCGCGACGCTCACCGTAGCAGTCACGGCGTACGCCCTTCGGTTGGCAGACCACGCGCTCAGTTCGATGTGCGACATCGCCGGTGCAATGATGTTTGCGATACCGATGGTGTAGAAGCCGTGCATCGGATGGCCCATGGGCCAGAGACCGTTGGTCAGCATGGAGATGCCAAAGATCATCCAGCAGATCGCGCCTACGGCAATCCGGCGGCCGGACTCCCGCCATACCCCGATGGCAAACGCCACGAAGCCCACGCCGCAGCCGATGGGGGCAATCCTGGCGCAGATGCTTGCAAGCGTTGGTGCCTGCAGCAGTTCGCTGGCGTGCTGTGCAAGCGGGTTGTAGCCCGGCGCGAACAGGGCGGCAACGCTGGTCCAGAACAGGAACCACGGAAGCGGGACCAGGCCCGCAGACAGAAGAAGTCGATTGCGGCGTAACACGTACAGTGATCCTTGTATTGGCCTGCGCCAGTGGGTGAAATCCGTTCAAACGCTACAAGACCGTCCTGCTGCGGGCAGGGCAGCCCCGCGTGACTACAGCGGTAGTCAGATTGCGCGCGGCACTCGGTAGGTTCAATAGGCAGGAAGTCATTTAAACCATCCAGCCGGTGTCGCAGCGGTTCGGTTGCATGAGCGATCACGCATGCCCGATGGGCGAGTGCTGTCGCATTTGCCGCGCTTTACATCTCTGACGGAAGTTTCTGACGACTCCGTTCCAGAAGTGCCGCTGCGCCAAGCACGCCAAGGCTCTCGCCGCTTCCGGTGCTATGCGACAATGCCAAAAGCGTCTCGGGTTTTGGCGGCATTGACCCCTACCCCTTGGCATTCCCAACTACGTCAGGCAACTCTGGTATCGCCACCGAAAACGGGTGGCCGGGCCTCGAAAACCCGAGCTATTAGGATGTTGTTTGCACTTGCCAGCCGGCATCACCTTGCGTGGTGCCGGCTGGCATTCCGTCTGCCGGCTATGGCGGGCGGGGCGTGGGGGCCTCGTGCCCGCCGGTTTCTTCCTAGTAGCCCGGTTTTCGAGCCACGCTCTGCCCGCCACCTTTATCGGTGGCGGCTTCCGCCTGCATGCACGGAGCCAGCCATGACCACACCGCACTCCCCTCCCCCGCGCCCCATCCAGGAAGCGCCCTCGGCCGCCCCGGCCCTGGACCCCAACAGCCTCATCGCCATCCTGCACGCCATCGGCGCGGGCGCTGCGGCCGACGGACAGCCCTGGCCCGAGCGGCATCACCTGCGCAGCCGACAGATGCAGTTGTCCGACGCCGACTGCGCGCTCACCGGCCAGCGCATCGTGCAGGAAATCCTGCTGGCCGCAGAACGCACGCGCCAGAACGGCGAGCCCGAGCAGTACGTGGGCGACCGGGTGATGGAGGGGCTGGTGATGGCCGACCTGGCACTTACCGCTTTCATCCACGAGCGAGTTCGGCCAAGGGACTGAGCGCCCCGCCAGCAACGCATGCCCTTCTACCTATGTGCGGGGTGACGAATGAAGCGGTACGGTCTTGCCGCTGTGGCGGCGTGCATCGCGGTGATCGGCGCAGTATGGGCAGCATGGCCCGAGCCCGCGGGCGATCAGGTGTGGGCCTACCAGAAGCTGCAACCGGCTGATTACCGGCTGCTGCACAGCGATGCGCTCGGCTTCGTCACTGCGAAGGCCCAGGAAGGATTTGAACTGCGCACGCGCTATGCCGGAGTGACGTCCTTCGATATCCGATGCAAGGGCGTTGTGGTGATGAACGTGGAGAATGCGCCCTCGCACGTGCTGATCCGCATGCCTGCCGATGCACGCTGGCGAGCGCCGGACATCGAGCGCCTGCGCATCAGCTTCGAGCGTTGGCTGGATCTACACCAGAGCCGGGGAAGGTTGCTGGTGGAAAGTGCGGGGCCTTCGTGGGTTGAGGCGCGGTTTGGGCGCCTTGACAGGTCGGTGCCTGATGACCAGCGCTGCGTGAACGACGTCGTGCACATGACAGGGACACAGTTTCTCAGGGACACCATCTGATCGAACGGATTCTGTTCGAACAAAGCCAGCTGCTGAAGTCGCGTGCCAGTCAATTTTCCCGGGCGTTGCCCCGCGCTCCCGCGATGCTCATTGCCTGGACTGCCACGGCACTACCGATCTGTTCTGCGAGGTCATACACCACCAATGCCTCGTCTTCAGTTCCGGCGCTGCATCTGAGCGCACCACTGTTGTCCCAGGCTGCAGACCCTCCCGTCATCTCAAATCCATCGGCATGACCCACGCCGTTGCATACCAACACGTTCATCCCAAGCTCCCGCGCGACTGTTGCGTAGTGGCGGTGAGCGCGTTCCATACCGATCATGTTCTTCGCAACACTGGCAACGTAAACCGTTGCTCCCGCGTCCTTGGCCCGCAATGCACTTTCCATCTGTAGCGACTCGAAGCAGATGGCGGGGACCAGAATTTCCTCTCCAAGGGTTACTGACAGGGGCGTGGTTCCTGCCTTGAAGTAAGGCAGTTCGTCGGCGTGGAGCGTCTGCTTGGTGTAGACAGCCGGTGTCTGGCCGCTGCGGAAAACGAACATGCCGATCTCCGGCCCATCCTTGCCGCGATACGGCCCGCCGACGGCGACCAGAATCTGGTGCCGATCGCTCAGAGATTGGAATACCTCCAGCCGTGCATCGTCTGCCGTCATTGCCAGCTGTTCGGCCAACCGCGGCTCATAGCCCGTCAGCGACATTTCCGGAAAGAAGACCGCTGCACCGCCACATGAGGCGGCCAGTTCAATGAAGTGCACATGCCGTTCGATATTGCCAACGATGTCGCCAGGAACTGATCGCATCTGTGCTGCAACAATCTTCATTCCCGTCCTCTCCACTCAGACGTAAGTCGAAATGAGAACCGCTTCATGCACTGATTATGCAACCGCCGGTTGGGTGCATCCATCGTGGATCGAAGCGCGGTCGGGTTGCTTCAGCGAGGCAACTTCTGATGCGCAGCGATGTCTGGTCAGGGCAAAGGATCGCCCCTGACCAGAATCCCCCTAGCCGTTTCACCCGCAATGTCCGATGGCGCCGTGCCGAATGCCTGCCGCACCATCAAGCGCCCCTCTGCAGGAAACCACACATGAGTCTGGCGCTGGTTCACAGCCGCGCCCGCGCCGGGGTTGATGCCCCGCTGGTGCGGGTGGAAGTGCATCTCTCTGGCGGCCTGCCTGTCACTCAGATCGTGGGCTTGGCCGAGACCAGTGTGCGCGAATCGCGCGAGCGCGTGCGTGCCGCCCTGCTCTGCGCGCGCTTCGACTTCCCGCAGCGGCGAATCACGTTGAACCTCGCGCCCGCCGACCTGCCCAAGGAAGGCGGCCGCTACGACCTGGCGATTGCCCTGGGCATTCTTGCGGCCAGCGGCCAGGTCGATCCGCAGTCGCTTCTGCAGTACGAATTCCTTGGCGAGCTGGGGCTGAACGGCGAGCTGCGGCCGGTGGCCGGTGCACTACCGGCTGCGATCGCGGCCGCTGAAGCCGGGCGCATCCTGGTGGTGCCGCCAGGGAATGCCGCAGCGGCTGCGTTGGCCGAGCACGCGGATGTGCGTGTGGCGCGCACGCTGCTGGAATGCTGCGCCGGGTTGGGCAACCCGCGCCTGTTGCCGCCCGTGGAGCGCGTGGACACGACGCCGTTGCCGCTGCCGGATCTGGCCGACGTGCGCGGGCAGGCGCACGCACGGCGCGCGTTGGAAGTGGCCGCTGCCGATGGGCACCATCTATTGTTGATCGGTAGTCCTGGCTGCGGCAAGACTCTGTTGGCCTCGCGCCTGCCCAGTCTGTTGCCGGATACCGAAGAGACTGAGGCGCTGCAGCTTGCCGCGATTGCGTCGGTGAGTGGCGAAGGGCTGGACCCAAGACGATGGCGGCAGCGGCCCTTTCGGGCGCCACATCACAGCGCCAGTGCGGCGGCGCTGGTGGGTGGGGGCTGTCACGATTCTCGATTAGTGCGACTAGATCACAATTGCCGCGACTGGCATTAGTGAATCCCCGGGGTCTAGATGCCTGGTAACAGGAAGGCAGATACACGGTGCCCCTGACTCGGTGTCGCAATGGGGCTCACAGTCACCCACGACATGACCAGAGACGACACAGTCCAACGTCGATCGCCAGTGTGGCTACTGCCATCAGGGTAACGATGCCCCAAATCGATGTCGCCAATCTGACACCTCCCGCGCCACCGCGATTCATGCTGGATAGCTGAAGGGACCCACCGCTTCGCGGGAGGTCTTCATCTTGTTGATCGCGCAAGAAAATGGGCTCCGCCGGTTCGGCGGAGCCCATCTAAGATCATCACAATGCCAGCCCTACTGGCCGCTAGTGCGCCTAATTTCGCTGCTCTTCGAGCTCTGCAATTTGGGCCTTCACCAGCTTAAGTGCTTCCTGCACTTCTTCCTCTGTCCCGTTTTCGGCGGCTTTCTGCGCCTCAGCGCGAACTCGGTCGCATTCAGCCTTGAAAACCAGGTCGTCCCAGCCAACCGATTCACTGTGCAATGTGCGAATTGCAGTCTGCAGTTGTCCAACGGCACTCATGAAACACCTATCTGCGAGCAATGGACCGCACCAGCACGCTGCTGGTACTACAACCCAGCCCTCGCGACTTTCACGCTACCTTAACTTGACCCAGAAAAGCAACTCGGCTTGTCAGCCATCTGGCTCGTAGGCTCCTGATTCGATAGCCGGCGGCTCATTCAAACTTTCACATCGATATTGCGCGCATTTGCGCGCACTATAAGGGCTCCAGGCTCCTTGTGAGCGGAATTACGCGCATATGAACGTCAGTCCAGTCCAGTCTCCCGACGAAATTGCCGAAGCTCTAGGAAAGCGATTGAGGTCCAAGAGGCTTGCCGCCAACATTTCTCAAGCAGCACTCGCCGACAAAGCTGGAATTTCGCGCAGGGCCCTGGTGCAGCTTGAGGGTGGGCAGGGCTCGACCGTTTACACGCTCGTCTGCGTTCTCAAAGCGCTGGGTCTGGATGACCAACTGAGCGCAATCGCGATGGGCCCAACAGTTAGCCCAATGGCTATGCTCAAGATGAAGCGTCTTCGGCAAAGGGCGAGCTAACGGCGTTTCTTCGGGGAACGGTTCAACCCCAGTTTTTCGGACACTTACAAGGCCGCGCCGAGGCGACGGCCATCCAAGCCCATGCACGCGAGCTTCAAGCGAATAGCCCAACCCAAGGCCTGATAGCCGACCACCACTCTGCCGGCGACATGATCAGCCCGCCGAGCAGGCAAGCGCTCTAATGCAAGGACGCTCAGCCATCTAGACTGCAGCTTCGACATACCTTGGGAGGTATCTGACCAACTCCGAGTAGGCGCGGAGATCAGGCTCCTTGAAACCGAGCAGCTCGAGCGTCTCATGCTCAGGCGACGCCTCGTCCCCGGTCACCGCTCTATCAAACAGCGCCCGCTCTCGCTCGGTGAGATGGAACGACCTAATCCTGTACATCGATCCTTGAGGAAGAAACGGCAACGAAGAGCTCAGCGCCTTGCGCACCTTCTTCGCCTTGGCCACCGGCAGCAGCCCACCACCGACAGTCACCATCGGCATCGAGTCGGAGTACTCAACCTGAAGCAGGAACACGAACTCGTTTTCTGCATCACCAGGGAATGCATTCTTAAAAGCAGCAACCAGTATCTTGTGGACCGCTGTGGCAAAAGAGGACTTCTCGGTGTCGGCAACCCTCACGCCCCCTGAAAAATCACCCAAATTCTCTTGCAGGTGAGTCAAACGATCCGCTGCGCTGGCACTCTCAATCACTCGCGGAGGATGACCGGAAACCGTGACAAAGCAGAAGTGACCCGGCTTGGCCCTGGTAGCAACAGATGCGATATCGGCCACCACCTCAGGGCCAATGCCTCCATCGTAGTCCAGCCACAGCAGCTCCCTCCTCGCCGACCGAACGTTCTGCAAGAAGCCGAGCACTGATTCATTTCTAACTTCGATGAAGCGATAGGGCACGTTGTACATCGCCCTCTCGTACATCTGGGCGTCATGCTCCAAGCTCACCATCGCCTTTACTCCCAGATGCTTGTGCAGCATCAGGAAGTCGTAAAAGCGATTTGCGCCCATGCCAATGTACTTGTAGTCACGAATGGGGATGCCGCAGTCACCCGCAACCTTCAACACATCTACCAGAAGGCCGCGCTCGGACTGCTTCGCCGGCCTAAGATCGTAAGCAATGAATCGCGCAGTAGACTTGGTTGGCCGAGGCATCAGGTCTCTCCGACCTCATTGCGCAGGAAGTAGTTGAACGTATGTCGCCCAACATCTGATCCCGACATACCCGGCTTCTTCAGATGCTTAGCGATCTTCTCAACCTCAGGCATCAGCGCGTCGTACTGAATCTTGACCGTTGGGATCACCTTTCTCTTAGGCGTCTTGAAGGCCTTGGGCTTTGCTACCGCGGCAGCCAAGACGCTTACCCGTTCCGGACCGGAGGCGGTCTGTAGATCGTTGGCATCCACCTCAGTTCCGACATCGGAGTAGCGAGAGTCCAAATAAGACACGACCTCGCGCCCGACGGCGGCCATCTCGCGCTTAGCCGTCTGCCAAGTCGAAGAGTCTTCATTGATTCCCGATTTGGTCGTCGTCCAAGGCAGCTTCTCCGGGTCCTCGGCGACAAAGAAGACCGTCCCCAAGAACGGTCGGTGCTTAGGCTGGAAGATGGGAATGGCGCCACCGCCCCAGCCGGTCAGTGCGGTCTTATCAGCCGAAACGACAGCTCGGCCATTGCAGAAGACGAACCAACCAGAAGACTTCTCGCGATACTTTCCCGCAACCGGCACACCCAAGCCCGCAGAGATTGTGCAGGTCACATCATTGATCTTCACCTGTTTGGTGGCGTGATTCTCGCTGAGATCGATGCTGGTGCCTTCCACCTGCTCATCATTGAGGCTGATGGTGACCAGCTTACCCAAGTAATAGGAGTAGGTACGAGAGATGGCATCTCTCAGCTGCCCGTCAAAGACACCATCATTGACGCGCCGCTTTACTTCGTCGTACAGCTCAGTGACGGTAATGGTCGTACCTGTCTCGCCTGCAGGAACCGGATCTCGCTTGGTGATCTTGAAGGTCCATTCACTGCCTTTGACTTTCGACCACTCCGACACGTTCAAGGCCAGGTCAAAGCCTCCATCAACGTGATCAGACCGCATATGGATAACGTTGCCGAGCTTGAAGATCGCCCGCTTAAGGCCGATGCCATAGACTGACAAACGGTCTGTTACGCTTGCTGGCTCATCGCCCCGTCCAAATTTAAACACGTGGTCCTTGGCGGTCTGAGCCGAGATGCCAGTTGCAGTGTCGACGATGACAACAGACTGATCAGAAATCTCCAAAGAGATTGAAGCCGATGGCTTTACCTTTGGGTCATCTTTGAGCTTCAGATAGTCATGCGCCGTCTTCAGCCGAGCCGCGTAGGGCTCGGCAGCCGCATTGATGGAGTTATCTACAAGATCAAGAAACGCCGCGACCAGGGGGATGTCCCTGGTCAGCAGGGAGATAAATAGTCGCTTCTCCGGACTGGCGTCCGCTGCAAGAACTTCGTTCACCTCGGATCCCCCATGACAGCCCGTTGCGAATGCACTCATTGAGTGTATCGCCGGGACGGCTCGTTCGCCATATGCCTGGGACAGCGTTAGAAATCCAGTGCCGCATGTAGGAATTTCCCTACAGCAAGGACAGAGTTTACGTGTGCAACAATCGCGCTGCCCCGTTAAGGGGATCGATTCACGCACACACTCGACAGGGGAAGGCAGTGAGCATCATTTTCAAGGTAATGGATCCCGAAGCCCGGACGGAGCTCATCAGGGATCTGACTGAAGAAGCTATCGCTAAGCGGCAGTACCAGAAAGAGTTCAAGTTCCGAGCCGGCATGGAGCTTCCTGTCATTGCCGTTCCGATCGAGTTGCCGGTCTATCGCCTGGAGAACTATCGCACTCGCGACCAGCAGCTGACGCTGATCGCCAAGCGGGAGAAAGAGGACGGCCTGTTTGATGTAAGCAACACTGAGAATCCCGAGTCGCAGCTGGCGCAGCACGCCATCCTGCTGAAGCAGTCAAAGGACGGGAGTGGAGAGACCATCAAGCCCATCCATCAGGAGCTTGGCCGCGTCGGCCAACAGACGGAAAACCTGATCATCTCTGCCACCGGCATTGTAGTGAATGGAAACCGCCGATTGGCGGCAATGCGAGACCTGCGCGGGCAGAGGTCTGAGGGCTCGGATCCGTTCAAGTACGTCAACTGCATGGTCTTACCAGCGTCGGCCACTCCGAGGGAAATTCGCGAGCTCGAGATTGCATTGCAGATGCAGCCTGAGACGAAGCTGCCCTACAACTGGACTGCTCTTGGCCGTGCGGTGCGAGACATGCTCGATGCGAACTACTCCTATGAAGAGATCGAGCGGCAAACGAACCGTAGCAGGAGCGAGCTGGACCGGGCTGCCGCAATGGTCACTGCCGCGGAGCTCTACCTGGCCTCCTGGCTGGAGAAGCCCCAGGACTTCAGCAAGCTTGACGATACCGAGCAGGCATTTGCCCAAGTAGTAGTGCGAAATTATGCCAAGCAGGACGACGCGCAGCTTCGGGAAGCCACGCGCAAGTTCGACTTCTTTGTGATTGAGCATCGCGACTTCATTAGTGATAGCGCTTACAAGCTCATCAACGCAATTGAATCCAACCCCGAGATATTCCTGACCAACATGGCCAAGGAGTTGGACGTTGACCTCGCCCCACTTCAGGATGCGTCCGAAGAGGTGCTGGAGATCGACTTCGGAGTTGGAGCTGATGGCGTAGCCCCTGTCAGCTACGACGCCCTGATCGATAGTCTGATGGTCGGCCGCGGTGATAAGGTCAGAGCGAAGCAACTGATCAGTACCATCGAGGAAGTAGCCTTCGCAGCGGTTGAGCAAGGCAGGGCCCGAGACAAGGCCGCGCTCAAGTTGGTCCAGGCGGCCGAGCGAAAGCTCTCCCAGGTCGACATCAACTCAGCTGGCACCGATACCTATGCTGAAATTCTTGATCTGCTTGATCGCTGCGTAGCTCGCATTGAAAGCATCCGTAACGAGATCGGACTTCAGAATCGCGCCGGGGGCACCCATTGAGCCAACCAGCGATCGTTCTTTCGTACAACACGGTCGACCGAAGCGGCGTGTTCCGTCGAGGCACCGGGGTCCCTAGCGATGCCTGGACCAGGCTTAAAGCTGTTGCGCAGGAAATGGATGCGGGAAGCAGAAGTGTCGGCGATGAGCTGGAAGTCCATTGGCCAGCAGCACTTAGTCTGCTGAGAGCGCTTCACACCTTGCAGAAGTCACACGGCTTTCGCTTCACCACCGACGACTCCTCCGGGGAGAGAGTCCAGCAGTTCATGCGGGACTTCCGCGCCACCCAGGAGGCGGGCGGCAGAAGCACTACCATTGATGCGCAAGAGCTCGCTGCAAGGCTTACCGCACTGGGATGGAACAACCAGACGCATAAGCTCAAGCCCTACCAGTTGGACAATCTCGCAACGCTGCTGTCCATACGTAATGGAGCCAATTTCTCTGTCCCTGGCGCAGGCAAGACGACCGTTACGTTCGCACTGCACTTGCTAGCCCGAAGCCCTGGCGACATCCTGATCGTTGCCGCCCCGAAGAACGCGTTTCCCGCCTGGGAGGGCATCGCAGAGGAGTGCTTGCTGCCGACGGCGGACGAGGAGCTGATGGAGGAATTCATCCCGCTGGTTGATGGCGAGGTGCGTATCCGTGCCGCCCTTGAAGGCGGCGGACGTCGCTTCCTCATCTCCTATGATCAGCTGGTGCGGGTCGAGGCTACCTTTGCTCAGTTCATTGCCACCCACCCAGTGCACTTGGTCCTCGACGAATCGCATCGCATGAAGGCCGGTTACAACTCACTTCGTGGCGCCAGCTTGCTGCGAATGGCCCACCTTGCTGTGAGGCGCGACATCTTGACAGGCACCCCGATGCCTCAGTCCAGCTCGGACATGCAATCTCAGCTGGATTTCCTGTGGCCGGGTGTCGGGTTGGGCTGGAAGGTGGCCGCAGGCACTGAGCCTCGAAAGGTGATGGATGGACTCTATGTCCGGACAACCAAGACACAGCTCGGCCTGCCTGAGAGGCGCCGTGAGTTTGTCCAAGCGACCCTCTCCGATGCCCACTGCGCGTTCTACTCTGTCCTTAAGGATGACCTACGGTCTAGGGCGAGCTTGCTTCGGAAAGGGCGGACATCCCAGTCCCTCATCGCGGCCCGACGCTCTGTGGTAAGGCTTTTGCAGGCAGCTGTCGATCCCACCCTGGTCGCAGAGACGATCGATGACTTGGCAAGCCAAAACGCCAATGGGTTGCTGCGAGCAGTTCAGGCGGAAGCGCTCAATGGGCGAATTCGAGCCGCTGTGGATCTGGCCGAACGCTTGATCAGTGAGGGCAAGAAGGTGCTGATCTGGACCATCTTTACCTCTACGGTCCGCAAGCTGCGCGATGTTCTTGCCCACCACAACCCTGCCCTAATCTATGGCGAAATCGGCATGGGTGAGGCAGATGACCTGAGCACGCGCCAAGGCAACCTGGCCCGCTTCAAGAATGATCCCAATTGCCGCGTGATGATCGCCAACCCTGCGGCGGCCTCGGAGGGCATCAGCCTGCACATGCATTGCCACGATGCAATCTACGTGGATCGTAGCTACAACGCGACCCACTTCCTCCAGTCCATCGACCGAATTCACCGACTGGGGCTGCCGGCCGATGTCGTCACTACGGTGTACGTCATCCAGAACCGGCTACCGGCTGGAATCGGCTCGATCGACGTGTCCGTTAGCCGGCGTCTGGGCCAGAAGATCCGAGCGATGGAGAAGCTTCTGGAGGATCCGGACCTGAATGATCTTGCCCTGGACGAGGAAAACGCTCCGGCATCGCTGGCAGATGAGCTCGACGCCGAGGATATCGATGACATCATCGCCGAGCTCGAGGGCAATCCCCCTCCGGCAACTGACGAGGATCTGGTGTGAACCGGGAGGCCGCTGCGGCCTCCTTTCTAAAGCCCTCGGTGGTATCTGGGCTGGCGCTACTGCGCAAGCGGGCCGCTCAGGCGCCGGGTCAGCCATGGGAGGTCACCGTTCGCTTGGCCGCGGCAAGCCATCAGGGGCAAGGGGTTGATCTTGATCGCGCGTGCCAGCTGCATGAGCTGTTGCCTGCTGACCTGGTGGACAGTCCCGGCTTGTATCGAGCGGCCATACTGCTCACAGCCAAGCAGCTGCCTCCGTGGCTGGGGCAGCTCCGATCGGGGCGGGAGTTTCTCAGCGACGCCGGCGCGGATCTGCGCTCCTGTTTTGAGAGGGCGGGCGCGCTGGATGCGGCACCCGATCAGACGGTCATCAGCTGGTGGGACGACTTGGCAGGCCTGGCCTACGGTACGTTGAACCAGGCCAAGATGGACGTAGGCAGACGTGCGGAGCGCCTCAGCTTGGAAAGGGAGCAAAGGCGGCTGGAGTCTTTCCCCGGGCATCCTCCGATCCAGTGGACTGCCCTGGACTCCAACGCCGCCGGCTATGACATCCTTTCCTGGTCAAAGCGGGATGGCCATTGGTATCCGATGTACCTAGAGGTCAAAGGCTTTAGCACCTCCCCGGCCAAGCTCTACCTGACCCGAAACGAGTGGGAAACGGCCAAGCGCCTTGCCGATGACTTCCACTTTCAAGTGTGGGATGTGGGCTCGAACAGGATGGCCCAGCTATCCACAAGCCAAATGCTTCCCCATGTTCCATCGGACGAGGGCATGGGTCGGTGGGAGGTGCTCTGTGTCGAGGTTTCTGAGGACTTTTTCACCCCCGCGTAACCCTCCTCCTTGTCCCTCAAGGGCTTGACCGGGTAACTTGCGCCCAAGACAGGGAGATCTATAATTCTGGCAGATCTTAGGAGCAGAGCATGCCATATCGTCGCGCTACCGCAGCATGGAGCCATTTGGACGCCAAGGAGGGCAGCTACGCGCTACTGAATGGCGACTGCGTTGACCTGCTCCGAGCCCTGCCTGACGAATCCGTTTCGTTGGTCGCGACCTCCCCCCCATATTGCATGGGGAAAGAGTATGAGGCGGGGAACACCATCGATGACTTTATTCTCGCCCACGACAAGATCCTTCCGGAAATACTTCGGGTGGTGAAGCCCGGCGGAAGCATCTGCTGGCAGGTGGGTTATCACGTCGACAACAGTCAGGTCATGCCACTTGACTACCTTGTCATGGATGCGATGCGCAAGCTCGCCGATCCCCCGGTCCTACGCAATCGAATCATCTGGACGTTCGGCCATGGCTACCATTGCGAGCGCAGGTTCAGCGGCAGACACGAGACCATTCTTTGGTACACCAAGGGTGGCAGCTATCCCTTTGATCTGGACTCGGTGCGTGTCCCTCAGCTTTATCCAGGGAAGACTGCGAACAAGGGGCCGCTGAAGGGACTTCCAAGTGGCAACCCCCTGGGCAAGAATCCTGGCGACGTCTGGGACATTCCCAACGTCAAGTGGAATCACGTTGAGAAGCTGGATCATCCGTGTCAGTTCCCCGTCGCGCTGATCAGCAGACTGGTGAACTCCATGACGCTGCCCGGAGACATCGTGCTGGATCCGTTTGCAGGTGTTGCGACCACGGGCGTCGCCTCACTCCTTGCCGGCCGCCGATTCATCGGGGCCGAGCTGGACAGCAAGTACGCCGACATTGCGGACAAGCGGCTGAGAGAGGCCGTCGAGGGAACGGTGCGCGTCCGGGAAGACAAGCCCGTTCAGCCCCCGAGCCCCCGCAGCAAGCTTGCGATCAGGCCCGACAACTTTAAGAACTTCGATGCGCTTTGATCTGCTGCTGCTTTGCACGGTGGCCCTGCAGCGGCCATCCTGAGGCCCCTCCTGGAGCAGTAGGCTAAGCCAGATGCTTGTCACTCTGGCCGCGGGTACCGCAGCCCGTCCTCGGTCGGAGTTCCAACGCCAGCCGCCGATTCGAATTGGGGGTAGCATGGAGTTCTGCTTCCCAAGAGCCGAAGAACATGAGCAGACCAATTGCTGCGCCCGATGGCGAGCTTGCAGGACCTGCCTTGCGAGCCTTCACTCAGATTGCCGAGGCCTGGTCCCTGACAGAGCTGGAGCAGTGGGCGATTCTCGGTCAACCAGTGGACGCCGCCTTCGCGGTGATCGACGCTGGCGATGTGGACGACCTCTGGCCGGACACTCTTGAAAGAGTGAGCTACGTGCTCGGCATCTATCGTGCGCTGCACACGATCTTTTCCGATCCAGAGCAAGCAGATTCTTGGGTGCGCCGCCCCAACGCCGCCCCCGCGTTCAACGGTTCAACAGCGCTGGCGCTCATGTCTAGCGGCAGGCTCAGCGACCTTGCGTCGGTGCGACAACACTTGGAGGCTGGCGGATGGATCAATCCTGAGGCACCAGCCACTTAGCGATATCGCGCGAAGCAAGAACCTGTGCTGGAGCCAGTTTGCCACCCTTCTTTGAAGTCGAGAGCTAGAGCTCTCGATCCTCAAGTGCGGATTGGCCGAACTGCGAACTATGCCCGCTGGTTCTTCGCCGGTAGCAGAGGCACACCCCGATCCAGCAATTCATCCAGGAAGGCATCGCGCACCAATGCCTGGTCGGACTGGTTGGCCAACACCAGGCTATCAACCACGCGCCTGGCAAGCGTACGGGCCCGAACTCGCAGAAGGGCCGGGATCGCCTGCATCGATCTACCGTGCAAGAACTCGCTGCGCAGCTCGAACAGCTCCCTGTAGTCGGAGGTGGCCTGCTCATCGAGCAGCGCCACCAAACGAGCGCACACTCTTTCAGTCGCCCCAAGCTTATCGTGAGTGCCGACGCCCGAGCTGGACTTACGCTTGTAGTCCAACGGCAGGCCGAGCGCCGCCTCGATGGCAAGAAGATGAGACATGAATTCGTCGATGCCATCAGTCAAGAAGGCACGGCAGAAAAAGTGGGCTACAGGTGTCTGGAACAGCTGCAGCTGAGGCAACTGTGCGATCGCCTGGGCGCGGCCCGCGAAATGTTCGGTAAGAGCGTCCGCCGATCCATCTCTCAGCCACATTGCAACGGGCTGAGAGATGTCGACCGATCGACCTTCCGCGTCATGGGCGATCCGATCCTCCCAAGTGAGGGTATCCGAGCTGGGCGGCCGCTTCATGGTGGAGAACAGATCATGGTCCACCGAGTACAACCAGGGAATCTGCATCCCACGCCATTCAATGTGTGGCGCATCTGACCAAATTTCCCACGGTGCCAGCGCTAGCCAGAACAGTGCCGTCTCAACGGCCTCCGGATACTTTCCTCGATGAGGTTCGATGCGCCCATAGTCCTGTTTCGGATCGAACGAGAATCGGAACAGCTCTCGGCCTTCAGGGCCACGACGGATCGACACTTGTTCCCTCACGACCAGCCATTGAAACTGGGAGAACTCGTCAAGGTCAAAGCTCTTCCCTGGATGGACTCTCTCCATGCGATCAAGGTCAACAAGCTCGGCAAGCTCGTCCTTGGTCAATCTGCCAACCACCGCATTACCGAAACACGCCATTGGAAGGCCGTCTGCAAGATCCAGAGGCATCAGATGGACTCGCGTGAAGCAGGTTGCTTCCAGCGCGGCCTGTAGCCGTTCCGCAGCCTCCCTTGCCGTCATCGCCAAGTGCTTCTTGGATTCAGGCAACCCACACGGCAGACCAAGGCCGGCCAGCGCACAGGACATGGATATGCCACCGAAGAATCTCCGCGCGTCTGCAGAGTAGGGCTCAATCGCGTCCACCAGCTGTGCGTAGAGGGGGGTCTCTGTCAGATTCTTCCACGCGGAGTCGGGAAGCTGCCAGAGCGCCTCCATTGCACCTACGAGTTGTGAGGAGGGAGCCCCGGCCACCGAGCTGCTGATCATATCTTCAGCCTCCGCAGCAACTTCTCCAGTCCTTCCTCATACTTCTCCGCGCTGGAGAAGTCGGCGTAGAGCTTCCCTTGCAAGAAAGCAGGGATATCGCAATCCTCGAAGAGCATGGGCAGGACAACGACTTCGCCGCTACTGATCTCGCGGTTCATGGCCACATCAAGCTCTTTCTTGACCCAAGGCGCAGCGATCGACTTCTGCGACAGGACTACACCGACGTATCGGCTCATTACCATTCCCTCGTCAATCTTTGCGATCAGCGAGTCACCCACTTGTATCTCGGCTTCATCCAGCCAGACCTTTGGCACGCCTCTTTCCATCAGGTCACGCCTGAGCTTCCTGACGAACGGCTTGTCGGCACTGGTATGGCTAAGGAATATCCCATGGTACCTGGGGGCTTCTGGCTCCGCCTTGCTCACGGCCAGAGCGCCCAAGATGAGACGGTTGGTCGCTTCCTGCGTCAACGGCGGAGTTATCAACCATCCTGTGGTTGCACCGATCTCAACTCTGGCTCCAATTTGGTAACCCTCCGGCGTCGCCGCAATCGTAGTCAAGCCCGGTTGATCGTTCTCCAGCGCGATCCTCCAGCCGCCGAGAGTGGCCAAGTCCCCGAAGTAGGAGGCGAAGGGCGTATCGGGATCTATGAAACCCACTCGCCTTCCCTTCTTGATTATCTGACCCCCACGCCGAATCGCGGCTGTCATCGCCGGCGCCAGATACCCCAGGCTCGTCTCTCGATAGCCGAAGAAGTTCATTCGCCGTGGCTCGGCCATGCACCAGACCACGGTCGCACCCACGGCCATGGCGGCCTCCAGCTCGTTCTGGCGGTCCACACTGTCAAAGACGTTGTCCAGATCATGCTCTCTGTCGTCCGCTTTCAGCTCCAGAAGCTCCTGATCTGAGCCAGAGTGCACGCCCTCTTTGCCGAACAGGAAGTGGCTGTAGCTCTGTGGATTGATAACGATGACGTCATACTCATAGAGCGGGTACGCAGCCCTGGCCTCATCGATGTCTGATCGGCAAAGTCCGAGTTGCTCGAACTCCACACCTTCAATCGGGGTGCCGGTGTATTGCATACCGACAGTCAGCACTCTCTTCATGGGTTCTCTCCTTGCTCACCATTGTTCGTCGGTCACCGACGATCCACGCTGTTCCGCCCTACCCATCCGCACTGTTGCGAAGGGAACGTTGAAATTGCTGTTGCAGAGCAACTCTGGAACTGCCGCTTTCAGGGCCACCATGAATACAACAAGCTCCATCGCAACCTAGAGGTCAGATCCCGATGCGGCGGCTGACCGGCGATCCGACTGAGGTGTGGACGATCTTGGCTGGAGGGTCATCTGCGTGGCAAGCGGCGCGACACCCAGTCGCTCCAGGCGCCTCTCATGCGCCCAATGTGCCTTCCCCATCCCCATCCCCATGCTCCTTGCAACTTGCAACTTGCAACTTGCAGTTGAGGATCATTCTCAAAGTTGCGCAATTGACACTTTTGCTCGCATCCGAGGGGCCTTGTCGGGGGAGCGAGCCGCTCGCGGGGATTGCCCCGCCCGGGGCGCTTGAATGCCAGGTTGTACGCCCCGCTCGGGACCCTTCACATTGGTCCTTTCACGTCCGATTGTGCTTGTAAATAGCATGCTTGCTTCATGTCCTACAGCCGTCCCGGCTGCCCTCCCCCCCTTCCCAGCCGGGGTAGACCGCCATGGCTGGCGACCTGCCACAGCCGGTCTCAGTCTGGGAGATGGGGGCATGTTGTACTTGCAATGAAAACCGGGTGCTACAATTTCCAAACGATGGGGACCGTCATGACGACAATGTGGAAAGAACCTGAAGCACTGGGCTGGAACCGTGCCGAGGTGTCTGCGCTTGCCTCCGATGCGGTGAAGGAACTGGGCTTCTCCCCTGGGCAGCCCATTGAGCCAATCGTCCATCAGCTCGGCGGTAAGATCGTCTACGGCGAACTCATCGAGGATGAGTCGGATTCTGGCTCGATTCGCATCGAGAACGGCAAGTTCACCATCAACATCCCCTTCAACACGAGTCCCCTGCGCGATCGATTCACCATCGCCCATGAGATAGGTCACTTTGTTTTGCACTACCTGGTGCAGAACAAGATGAACAAGAAGAACATCACGCACCTGCGCGCTCAGCGGTATGGAAAGGACCAACCTGAGATCGAGGCCAACTGGTTCGCTGCTGCATTCCTGATGCCCAGCGATACCTTCCGCAGGGTCTACCAAGAACTTGGGAAGGACACGCTGAAGGTAGCGGAGTACTTCAAGGTTTCGCCCAGCGCAGCGAGCGTGAGGGCCCAGTCTCTCGGCCTTTCCTAAGTGCCGAGGTCTGGCCTGAGCAAAGGCGACGTTCGCGAGTCGCTTGAGCCAAAACTGCGTCTATTCCTGAGCGCAGACATTGTGGGCTCCACCGCGTTCAAGCAGCGCTCTGGCGAAGGCTCTGAACAATGGTTCCGCTTGGTACGCACCTTCTACATGATGGCGGAGCGCTACTTCGCGTTCCGCTGGTCTTTGGCCAAGGATAGGTATCAGGACGCAGAACGCCCGCTGCTCTTTGGCGACGCCGCTCCCGAGCTGTGGAAGACCGTGGGTGATGAAGTCCTCTTTACCAAAGAGATTGCCCATCCCTCGGAAGCCATGATGTGCATGAGCATCTGGCTGCAGGTCCTGGAAGATTTGCGTCAGTTGCTCGATAAGAGCGGTTTGGACGTCAAGTCCTCGGCCTGGCTCGCTGACTTCCCGATTCGCAATCGGGAGATTTTCCTGCACACCGGCGCGCCGACCAAGACCGATGATGGCGCGAAGAACGACCCTCCGCCTCAGACTGATGTCGCCGACCGCTCCAACGACCCGACGGAGGATCTGGAGTGGGAAAATGACAGTCTGTTCGACAGCTACAAGGCACGCTTGCCTGGGGTAACACGCGACTTCATTGGCCAGTCGATCGACACCGGCTTCCGCGTCAGCACCGCGGCGTCGTCGCGTAAGCTCATGTTGTCGGTGGAACTTGCGCACATGCTCAGCATGGAGTGCGAACGTTTGGATCTTGATCCCTACCGAATCGGTGCCTTCCCTGTCCGCAGCTTCACCTTTCACTACGACGGACGCAATGCTCTCAAAGGCGTGCTCAACGGCACGCCCTATCCGCTAATCTGGCTCGATGTTGAGCCGGCAAAACGAATCCACGTCACCGAGGATGTCCTCAGCGCCAGGCCCAAGCCAACGCCGCGACAGATCCACGAGTTCACCACGGCGCTGATCACCGAGTTCCCCACCCGGTTCTGCTCGATGCTGGAGTTCCTGGATGGCCCATGCCCGCCGGCATACGAAGAGTTTGAAAAGAGCCTCACTGATTCGATCAAGAAGCTCCACCAGCAGTTCACCGACCGGGAAGCGAACATTGAGCTGAAGAAGTTGGCCGTTGGCATGCCTGAGGACGGTCCACGCAATGTTTCTGCCGATTTCAAATCCCTTCTGCAGCCCGCCGATGCCGGCAAGCCGCCCAGTTCCTCCCGCAAATCTCGCCCGCAGAAAGCAGCTAAGGCCTCGTCGAAGTCGGCTCGGAAGGTGGTAACCAACGCTCCGGGTAAGACCAGCGGGACGCCCCCTGTTGCGGCGGCCAAGAAGGCTTCTGCGAAGAAGACCCGTGCGAAGAAGGCGGCGAAGGCCCCCCCTCAAGACTAGACTCCATCAGCCCAGATGTAGGCGAGCTAGTCGTAGGTGACAATGACGAGCGGATTGCTTGTGGCGCGCCGCTCACACTGACGTTGATCGTGGAGCCGCCGGCAGGCGCTGTGGGCTTGGATTCGCCCACACTCACGATCAACAAGATGATGACCCCGATTGCGCCGAAACATTTCAGAAAGCCCATCGCGCTGCGATAGTTCCGCTCGCCTTTCTTGATTCGATTCCACTCCGGCTTGATCACCAAGTTGCCCAGTAGCGTTGCATCGTCAATAGACCGCTTGATGAGCGCGTACTGCTCCTTGGTACCGACTTTCTCGTACGGACCGAGCATTGCACCGATCAGCCTTTCCAGTTCAGACACCAGCAACGCTGCGGCACCTGACGGGCTACCGTTCTGGCTGGTCTGATGGATGTCACTTGGCTGCTGCGCCGGACTGAACTGGCTGTTGCGAATCAGAAGCTTCCACCTCTCCTCCACCTTCTGCTCAACTGAGATGTCTTGGGTAATGTAGGGCAGCCCCCAAGCTGTCTCCCCAAAGTTCAGATGTAGCAGCACCGTACGATGAGCTTTCCTCAACGTGTTCCAGTGACTGGTCAGCTGTTCCTCGAGCACTTCAGTGTCAGCCTTGCCCAACAGCGGAGCGCCCACGGACTTTCCCGAGCGTTCCGCATCCACCTGGGCGTGCTGAACCCGAATCCAGATGCGGCCAGAGATGACATAGGCTTCGCCCAGGAGTTCAGCCAGGGCGCTTCGGAAGGAGCCAATCCAGTCCTTCCGGAAATCAGACGTGCGCGATTCCTTGTCTGCGATCAGCTTGGCGATAGCCAAGATCGCTGCGATGATCGCACCGCTGAGTGCAACTAGTTCTTTGCCTTCCATGGGTACTCCTCCGCCGCAACATCTCTAGCCCCATCTGGATCGATGGGGCGCCATTTCGCCTACTTTCGCATTGCGAGTTATCGGCTGTCCGTCGCCGAACTTTACAGCTCTCCTCATGGCTTGGGCAGAGGGAAGATTCTCCTATTCGCGCCGCAGGCTGCGTACTCGCCCCTGTCGATTCAGCGCTGCTGGACTCGTACAGTTCTACTTTGACCTGGCCTGCGCTATGACTTACCGTCCGCATGGACCCACAGGGTCTACAGACCATGCTGAACCAAGCATGGCAACGCAACACTCGATAGACTCAGAAGGGAGTGGACACGGAATGTTTAAGCGTTTTGATGAGAGCTATGCACAGCTAGTCAACTTCTTTCCGGATTTGACGTTTGTTTCTCCTGAAGAGGCGCGCTCGGATGAGGTGCTCTCTACATCCGTTGCCATCGTCGATCAGCTTTGCCGCAGCTTTTTTGCCTATCGCTCGTCACAGGTTCACGGCGTGTGGGGGATTGAAAACTCCTACGACGAGAACGCCTTTGTGAGTACCCTCAATGGCTGTTCAAGCATCGTCATCACTCGTGGCGCTTGCGTTCGGCTCGCGCGCGTAGGAAATTTTTTTGCGACTCACGATTGGATAAGCAACAGTGAACGGATGCGTCCGTTCCACGACGCTATTGACGTACCGCGGAACAGATTGGGCGAGGCCACGCAGATGCTTGGTTTGGCGGCCCTGTTCGGTCATGAAGTGGGCCACGCAATGGACCGGCACAACGTGCACAGCATTGCCGGCCAAAAGCAGGAGGCGCAGCTCGGCGAGGAGATATCGGCCGATGGTCGAGCAATCCTTCATGGGCTTGATATCGTGGATGCGTGGGCCCACAGCTTGGCCACGGGGCATGAATCGGAGCAGGACGCGATCAAGCAGGCAGGTGCTGTCCTTCTTGTGATCGCAAATGCCGCCATCGACAGTATCCACCTCGACCGCAGCTGGGATGTTCCGGCCAATCAGACGCACCCACCTGGCGCCCAGCGTCTTCTTGCCACATGCATAATGCTCGATCAGTACTTTGACGGCGTCGCTGAAGAGGGATTTGGGCTCAAAGTGTTCTTGACCGCCCTCTCAGGGCTCAAGGAAATGGGCATTTACCATGGCCCGGTCGAGGAGGAGGCGCTGAGGCAACTGTTGGCGATCTACGATTCAGCAGCGGTCGTCGCGCAGTACAACGCCCTGCAAGCGACACTGATCGAGCGAGGGCTCTGAGCCACGGCCAAGCGCCCGACTTGAAGGCACTGGCGGCCTTGAGGCCGCCAGTGTGCAATCGGTAGAAGTTGGAATTGCCACTCCGTCCGAAGCTATAGGCCGCCTAGGGCGTCGGAAGATTGGTGGCTGCTGCTTCACCTCTACTTGCATCACCACGTAACTGCAGACGAGCAGGAACGCGGGCAAGAGCCGGTTGACCGGGGGCCCGACTTGGAGCGCGTGGTGGGAACGTGGCTCTTCGCCCTCAAGGTAGGCTGCATGTCCTTGTTGGCTCTGACGGCGGCAGTAATGGTCCAACGTGCCGGTCGACCCGGCGACCGTTTGGGAGCCGAGCTGCTGATCCCGGTAACTGCGCTCCTGCTTGTCGGCGTGATACTGGACGACTCTGGATATCCACTGCTTGGAACCTCGCATTGGTCGGTAGCACGCTGCGTAGGCACCATCGTGCTGGCGTCACTGCCGCCATTGGCAATCACCCTGGTCATCCTGCGCCAGGCGATTCCAACACGCCCCGCCTTGGCAGGCGCACTATGCGGCCTTCTCGCCGGTGCGCTTGGCGCACTTGGCTATACAGTCGCCTGTGTGAACGATGGCGCCGGATTTGTCGCTGTGTGGTACAGCTTGGCCGTGCTGCTGATAGCTGCGCTCGGCTCGGCCTTGGGCCGGCGCTTCCTGCGCTGGTAAATGAGTGCCGCGACCGTTACGTCGCCTAGATGTCAATCTCGACGTACTCGTGACGAACATGGCTGAGGAGTTTCGGAAGTAGCAGACGCATCCGGTCCAACGCGACTTCGATCTTCTGCCAGACGATCTCCTGATCTGGGGAAAGAGACGCATCTCCAGGATTGGAGAAGAAATATCGGCTTCCGTCCGGCGCGGGGCGATAGACCTGCCAGTAGCGCACGGTCTCGGCAAATTCCTCTTCGAACTGAATGAGAAGCTCATGAGCCGCTGCGTCATGGAGATGAAACGAGCTTGCCGCAAGCACGCCGCTGAAACACTCATACATATCGACCGTGTTTGATGTGAGCACGCGAGGCGCCCACTGCATATGAACATCCAGAACATTCAAATCAAGCGTAGATATCACCCTTCTCAGCGCGGCCAGGTCGCGAGAGCGCCTCAGCTGCTCCGGCGACTTCTCCGCACCGGGCTTATCTGGTGCCAAGCTGATCAACGTATCAACAGCAACGCTCAATAGCGACAGGAGGCTATCCTTCTGATTCTTGGTAACAGGCTCGCTCGCCTTGTAGCCAGAGGCGCGTTGCCGATCAATATCAAACGGCATATCTGAAAGCGGACCGAACTCCTCATTTACAAGCAGGATGATGCGCCCCCAGCCCAGCATGGCGACCGCATAGCCAAGCTCGAAAATCACGTTGGGGTTGGGCACCCTCCTGTCAGATGGTGCGGCGCTCTTGTTGATCGTAGATACGTCGCAGATGAAGTAATCTGCCTTGCGTATCTTCTCCAGAATCGTCAGCGGAACGTTCTGGCTACCAGAGGTCTCGCGAGTTGCCTCATCCAACGTAATGGACAGGCCAGAGTGCTTTTCTTCGGCAGCATTGATGGCCAAGCGCAGCTGCTTCTTGATCAGCTGGCGATTGGTCGCATTGGGCAGATCGCTCTGCCAAGAGTAGAAGATGGTCCTGGTGGTGGTTTCGCTGGTCATGCTGATGGCAATCGGGCTAAGGGTTGCGAGCATGGAGAGGTTCGCCGCGGCGGTCAACACAGAGTAGGCGCACGCGGCTCCACACAACATCCATCTTCTGGACCGGTCTCCGCCGATACCCTAAAGGCCGACAGCCGGAGTAGCCGCTCGCACCCCGGCTATCGGCAACGGCAAGGCGTAGCGCGCACTCATAGGCAGCGATGAGAGCTTCCGCCTCCCGGCACCGACACTCAGGCCTCGTCGAAGCCCGCTTGTGTCAAGATGTAGGACTGCCCCTGCGAGTGTTCAATCCATTCCTTCTCAAGTGCGTACTGCAAGCCGTCGTTGAAGTCTGATGCCTTGATGTCGTAGTCATAAATAACCGAGTTGAAGTTGCTCAGACGCAGGACCTTCCCCGCTCGAGCCTCGAAGTGCTCGACAAACAGCTTCAGAATCTTCCGTGCACTCTGCTCAGGACTTGGAACCGTAGCCATGGCATTTCCCCCTGTGGCGGTGTTGGATTTGCTGTGGACACCAACGACTAGCACTGGTGACTGAAATTTCCTGCGCAGACTGGGCCACCTGCCCGCGCAGAGGAGTTGACGAACGGGCTTACTGGCCGAGTTTCGCTGCCGCGCGCTCACGAGCCTGCGATAGCTCTTCGCCCAGTGCCTGACTCTCTGCGTTACTGATGATACCCAGGCGTAGCATCATCAAGAGCTCGCCTTCCACGCGGGCCTTGTACTTGAGGAACTCCTCCTTGCTCCCCATCTGCTCGAGCACGCTCAGTTCAGAGCGGATGTAGGAGAGCGCGTCCGCCTTCTTGATCCCTACAACGTCATCGTTCTTGAATTCCACAACGTGTTCCCTTTTTCGGTGTGTATGGCCGAGCCAGATGGCTCGCTGAGAATGACGCGCGTCTTAGATTTTCGGCGTCCTCTGGATCATAAATTTGCGGACCACGTTCAACAAGACGCAACATAGCCTTGAAGATAGCGGGGCCGGCAACCAGCAGCGCAAATGGATACGGCGTCAGGTTCTGTGCGGTGGCCAGTACTGCTGGAGCCCCGGGGCGCATCCAAGCCCCCCCATGCCGGTGGAGCGCAAGGCGTGTGCTGGATTCTGGACAGAGCTAGGCCGTCGAGTCGCTTTTCGACCTGGGTAAGTGCGGAGCCACCGTCTCTCGAGCTCGCTCGTGGCGGCGTAGAAGTACTCGATGATGCAGGCGTTCCACCGTCGCCGTAGGCAACACCAAATTCATGCCTGTGCCTCGTTCAAGATTACCGGCGTCCCATACTTGGAGGAACGCATCCCAAGCTTGTGGGTGGATATCCGATTCCGCAGCATGCTCGCGCATGACCCGCCTGACGTGTCCGGCAATGACATCGGCAATCATCAGCCCGGGAGTCTGGGCTGAGGACTCAAAGGCCAGGCCGGCATGCTCGACAAATGAGTAGTCGGCACCGGGGTGCTCATAGCCAGAGGTATCGACAAAGGTCTCTACCTTCGCCTTGGCAGCACGAAGGACCTCATCGTACTGCGTCTGCTCATCATGCACTAAGGTGACATCCGAAAGGCGACCTGCACAGCACTTGTTGATCCGAGCGTATAGATTGGTCAGCGACGAGTAGTTGGGAAGCAGCCAGTAGGTCGCGTGTTGCTTACCCTCA
Organism: Stenotrophomonas hibiscicola ATCC 19867; assembly: GCF_000382065.1. Classification (GTDB taxonomy): domain Bacteria; phylum Pseudomonadota; class Gammaproteobacteria; order Xanthomonadales; family Xanthomonadaceae; genus Stenotrophomonas; species Stenotrophomonas hibiscicola. The sequence continues at coordinate 118,580 of NZ_KB907503.1, forward strand.
TCTGGCAGTGGCAAGTAGGTGTGGTGCCCCTGCGGATCGTGCTTCATGGCGAAGTCGAATACCTCCAGGGAGTGACCCATGCTCTGGCGCAGCAGGTACAGGAGTTGACGGTCTTCTGGGTCGTCCTCCAGCGCCGCCTCTTCAGCCCATGCCTGCAAGGTGACAAGACTGGCGCGCACAGCTTCTGGAGAACTTAGCTTGCAGGCGTCGACATAGGCCCCTAGCACTGAATCGGGCAGGTTTGCGTAGAGGTAGTCTGCCAGACGGTTTCGCAGGTATACCTCGCCCTCGTCAAGCTCAGGACCCGACCCTGGCGGAATGATCTGCGAGTTGATAATGGAGGCGATCAGATAGAACGCTTTATCCACCACCTCAATGAAAATGGGGATATCCAGCTCCCCCAATCCTCGTGCCAGATCGCGCGCGACTCCAGGGCGCCGGTGAAGCAGCTCTGATTTGAGCTCTCGCATTTGATGCAGACGGTGCTTGGCCACGATGTCATCGAGCAATCGGGACGCCTGTTCGCTGCTCATGGGCCCAACGGCCGCCAGCACGAAGTGAGGCTGCTCACCGAACTCGAACGACCGACCGGTGTTGACCAAGTCGCCCGTGTGCCCGCTCTCGTCGATGTAGACGAACTTCATGCAGGCCGGTTCCGGCTCATCGCTCTGCCCAAGCGGGAGCGTATCGAACTGCGTCTCATCCATGGATAAGCCTCTATCCTTCAACTGCTCTCAATGAGCAGAGATATCCAGCAGGTATCGGCGAGTGCGCCCCATCCTTTAGTAGGGCCACCGAATCCTGATGCCCCTGACGCTGGAAGGAGATGTCCACTCAAGCGCACGCAAGGGCCGCATAGCGCTGTACGGCCAAGGCACACCCAAAGCCGCTACTGGCGGCACAGTCTCAGTCTGGGAAGTGCCAGCGAGCAATGCCCTTTTTGACAAGCGCCGCCGCCACCCCCTGTCCATCGGTAGTGAGATGGGCCCCGCTGTCAAGGGCGACCCCGACCCTGTTCTCAAACCATATGCCGGCACCAGTTTCCGACGCAAACTCCTTGATCAACGCTACGGAAAGGCCCTGTCCCTGATAACCCAAGATCACCTCGATGCTGGTGACAAGGAACTCCTCGTTGTCAGCATCCAATGGCGTGAAAACTGCCTTTCCGACTTCAAGACCCTGATCGCTGAAAGCTGTGGATGACCAATCAACATCGCAAGCTTCCAGATAGACCTCTCTTCCGTCCTTCAGGGTAGTGTTTGGTATGTACTTGGATGACATGGCTAACGCGACCAGGCAGCTCTGAGAGCGCGATTCTATGCCTTCGCAGCCCCATATCCTAGTTCGTCTTCAGTGAACACGCTCTGGGGCGACAACACGCGCAGCCGCGACTATCCAAGATCAGTACAGCGCAATTCCATATCCTTGTGCCACATCGTTGCGCCACATCACCATCAGCGGGTCCTCAAGAAGGTTTGGTAGAAGGACTGAGAGTCTGTCCAGAGCACCGGACGGATCGCTGAGCCGACATGCGAATGATCCGATCAGACGAACAGCCTCGCGAGTCAGGCCCTGGGCGGACAGCTGGCGGCAGGCCATCTGCACTATCTCCTCCGAAATATCCTGATCATGGAAAAGCATCACATCTAGCGCCTGCCCCAGTCCGCCTCGCTGCCATTCCTCAACGTCTACAGAGGAAAGCAGATGCTTCAGCTCCTGCGCGCTGAAGCCCAATGCTCTGCTCAAGCGATCTCTAACATGAGCGGGCAGCCAGGTCTTGCTGTCGTAGTAGACGTCCGGATTGCCTAGTGCGAGCGCCAGCAGCCAGATGGCGTTACGAGTCGCCGCCGGGGAAAGCTCGGTGATGAGCCGTCTGAGCAGTACCAGAGAATGCGGAGCGTGTCTGGCAAGCGCCCAAGACTCGGCAACGGCCGCGATCTGAGTAGCCTGGTCCTGGCTGAGCAGGCGTGCCCCCAGGTCCCTGGTGGGCTGCTGCGCGTGCCGCTTTACAGCATCCAGCATCCCCTGATACCCCAAGGCGCTGTCCAACCGCTGCACCTTTGAGACCTGAATCGCCGCTGGAAGCGTAGTAGTCTCCGTCAGCACACGCGTGATGTCGGCCCAGAACAGGCCACCACAGTCGGGGTCGAAGACGATCCCAAAGATGGGTACCGTGGAATCTCGCCATACACTGCTATGAGCGCCGACAGGTATGAAGTAGTCTCCGTCCGACCGTCGGTAGGAGGCCCCGGACTTGATCTGCAGTCCGATCGATAGGCCTGTCATCTCACCCTCATGGACAAAGTCGACGAGTGCATCTCGCCCAAAGTCGTGTTGCAGCGGCACTTCTTGGAAGACGTGATGACGCCGCTCAAATAGATCGGCCGCGGCCCGCAAGCCTTGGCGCTCCACCAGACGATTCTTTGGTATCTGAGGATGCTGACCCATGACCATACTTGACGATTTCCCCTGACCATTTGGAGGTGCTGACGTCGACGCGGCGTTGACCGGGCTTGTCTCCGTCGGCGCAAACATGCCATTCACACAACGAGCACGACTCAGATCGCGCCCAAGTTGCGCACTGTGACCTCATCCTTGTTCACGACCGCGCACAATAGGTCTCCCCCGGCCCACGCTGGCATTCCAGGCCTATTGAGAAACTTGGCCTGAAGCTTCCCCGCCTCTAGTACATCGGCAGGCGCCATGCTGGCGGGTCTGTGCCTTAAGGGGTCTCCAGGTGCCGCTAGTTGACCTGTGATGGGCTGGACGACCGTGGGGTTGTGGATGTCGCTTTTGGCATAGGCGGTGGCCATCATTCGACCATTTCGGGGAGACCAGCCCCCAAGTACCAGTTCGCATCCCAACTCGGCAGTGGGCAAACCAGCGCGCTCTGCGGCGCCTTGATAGTTCGGCCACAGTTGATCAATGACCAGGCCGAACTCGGCCATCAACTGCTCCATCGTAAAATCTGCGCGGAAGCTGGCCTGCAGAGATAGCTCGTACATTCGCAGGAAGAACTGCGCGGAGCCCCGGCACGCGAGCACGAGATTGTAATGTGGGATCAGCAGAAGCTTTGCCCCCGCTGATGGAGCCCCTGTCAGCGCATCGTGGGCCAGGGTATCCACGGCAACCACGAGCTGTTCATGGCTTACAAGAACATTGAGGATGCTCAAGTCACGCGCTCCTTTGATTGGACAAACTATCCCGCCAATCTGGAGTGCTGTCCATCCAATGAGGACATGTCATGCCTGATGATCCCAATACCCCGCCCCTGCCGAGTCCCCATTGCCAGACCGAACTTGCCGCCCATCGGGGCTACCTCAAGGCAATGGAGTACGGCCTACGGGCCCTGATAATTGCCCACCCTGCTCCGGACCGACTATCGCAGGTGTGGGAACGCATGCTTCCTGGAATTGTGGACGCGCATGCATCAGAAGACGAATCCATGTTTTCCGCCGCCTTCCAGCAGCTATTGACTCTGCTCGGCGAGCAGATCCAACAGGGCAGTCAGCCACCCTAGGCAGCCTGGGGATCGCTGCCAGGCAGGTACGGGGGGACGATCTGCGTCCGTTGCTCCAACCCTGCACTCCTGGTCAAGCCATACCAGTCGCAATTTGCTGCGGCTTGCAGTTCATAGGCCTTTGCGGGAAGCATTCGCATCGACCAATAGGGGAAGTGGCGAGCGGTAATCCGGCCTCGACACAACTCCACGATCTCGTGGTTGCTTCGCGCAGCCAGGACTCTGGCGTAGACAATGGCCATCCCATCTTCTGGACCTTCCAGATACTGGAAGAAGCGGCGTCCATCGTAGAGAAGGGCGCCGGTGACACCGGCCTGAAGATTGAAGCGGCAGGCGCTCTGAGCCAGGTCATGAATCTGCTCATTGGACAGGCCAGGGATCGCCTCGCTGGCATACACGATCGCTCGAAGATTCATAACAATCTCCCGGCCTTTGGAACTCAGTACTTTACCAACGATGATCGTACGTACGCGTTACGCTGCTACCTGAACAGATGTCCGCCGCCCGATGCTCAGGGCGTTCAAGGTCCCAGTGCAGGATTCCAGCTGGTAGAAACCACAACTGTACCTTGGGCGTCCCTCTGCACCACCGTATTGGTCTGCCTGAGACCCCTGACGGCGACGTCCTCGGTGAACTCCACGCTACCGATCAGGTTCCCTGCCGCATCCAGAATGTCGTACTCCGTAATATCGGTTTGGCCGGCAAATCCCCGCGTTCGTGACGACTTGTACTTAAGGGTGTCGTCCTCGGCCAGCTTCAACTTGTCTCTCATTGTTCCTCCATAGGGTGGGACTATCCAGCCAGCTGGTGCAGCTTGGCGTCAATGCGCTCGCAAGCTATCTCCAGACCACGATCGGCATCGTCGTATGGTGCACCAAACAGCGGCACTTCAACCCACCATGGCTGCTGACCAGGATGGACATAGGACGCATGATCGTCCAGTAGGAGCGCATGGCCCAACACCGTCGAGACCCGTCGGAGGTCCTTGGTTGGCCCAGACCAGGTGGTGCAATCGAGGTGCTCAAACCACGCTGGTGCGTGTTGCTCCAACACCAGCAGGTTGGCAATCCGCCGAAACAGGGGCTCCGGGACCGTCGTGAACATCACCAGCTGATCGAACTGCCCATTCATCGTCTCCAGAAACCGATACAACCCAGGGCGCGGAATCTGGCTTACGGCATTGGAGATCAGGGTTCCCTCCAGATCCATAGCAAGGATGATCGGGCGCATGGGACAAGCCTCCATAGGGTCATTGGCCAAGCCTAGCCACGTTCTGTCGCTGGAGATGAGACCTGGGCTCCGTCCTCTTCCCAGGTGCTATCAGACGGCGCGGGAACGGCCAGTCCATGGCATAGCTACTCCGTCTGACCTCAACCGGATGTCAACGGCGTGAGCCTACTGGTACGCCTTGGCCCCTCCAGCGCGCACCGCGAGATACTCCTCCCCACTGCCTAGGCAGCCGGAACGTCCGGCAGCCAAAACTGCGGGGCGAGCGGCGTGCGAAAATGCCGAGAGGCCATCGGAATCAGAACAGGTAGGCCCTCTTTGACTGCTGAGAAGGCCTCGGGGCCAACGAAGTTTCCTGACTGGGCCCTCAGGCGCTGGGCTCCCAAGAATCCGGCGATATCGGCGGGGAACCGAATAGGGGCCTCGGTCGTACCGCTGTCATACTGCGCCTGCTGCATGTAGATCAGTGGCTCGGTGGCTTGGTCCGGATACCAGAGCTGGAGGCAAACGTCCTTGAACACGTTGGCCTGCAGTTGGCTGAGTCTCTCGTAGAGAGCGCTCTCACCCAGCATTGCGCACCAGTGCATGATCACAGGGATCAATGTACTAAGATCCTTGAGCTTGCTGATCTGCCCTTGATCCAAAATGCCAAGCTCCAAAGCCAGCAGATCATCGAAGGAATCGGTGGAAATTGGGAAGCTGTTTGAGGTTTGCCACGAGAAGGTGATGCGAGCAGCCAGATCTTCCAGCCACTGCTTTGCCTGCTCATGCCCCCCCGCGACGTAGAGAAGCATGAGAGCCAAGGCGATATCGATTGCATTGCCGTCGTACCGGGGGGACCCAGAGGACGGGTTGTTACTTATCAGCTCCAGCAGTGCCCCGGCGGCCTCCCCTGCCTGATCAATAGCACGCCTCACCTGCTCCTCGTCTGTTGAAAAGTGCGCCACCTGGATGTGCACCAGACCGATAACCGCCAGTACGCCGATCTGCTCAAATAGCGTGTTGGTGATCAATGCGTTTTCGCGTGAGAACAGGGAGACCCCATCCCTTGCCGAGTAGTAGGGTCGCAGCTTCTGCAGATAAGCCTCGCAGATGCGCTGATGAGAACGGAAAATCTCCTTCACCGCGCGCTTGATCGAGGGGTGGCCGGCCAGACCTCGCAGTCGCGCTCCCTCCCAGGCCCACAAGCAGCAGCGCTCGCCAACCTTGAAGGCATTGAGCAGATTCCCGGCATCCGCTGCCCAGCGGAATATGATCTCCAGAACGAGCGCGGCCGTCTTCAACTGTCGGACAAAGCGCTTTCGACCCGTCCGCCCGAGGCACACTGACGCCTCTGCGCCTTCAATGAGTAGCGCCTTCAGAAGGTCGTAGGCATGGCGCAGGTCATAGTCGCGTGACCCGATAAGCGCCAATGCCCGGCGAAGATCTGCCCTCTGATCCGGATCTATGACGTACTCGTCGAACAAGTACTGATCAATGAGTTCGGCGAGGTGATCGCCCGACCAGAAGGTAAAATCCAGGGAAATCGAGTTGTTTCGAGCGCAGAAGCCAGCAAAATCTGTCTGGACTTCCTGTTTGAGGTCGCCGGTCGAGCAGATGACAACCGTGATAGGCAGGTCACGATACTCAGGAAGAACATTGCACTGCAGGTAAGAATCCAGGATCTGGTTCAGTGACACCCGAACGGTGTTCACCCCGCCGTCCCAGTCTCTGCGCCCCAGATCGCCTACCTTCAGCACGAAAAGATAGAGTCGCCGCACACCATTGGTGTCCACACCAATACCTGCCACATCGACACCATTCTGGCGAACTCCCACCTGCGCCCGGCTAATGGGCACGATTCTCATGCGCGTCAGAAGGTCAGGCAGCAAGCGATCCAGCTCGCCCGATTCGCCGAGCTGGGAAAGGAATTCCTTGATGATCAGTCTCATTTCCTAACCAGCCTCATCCCAAAGATATGCCTGCGCTGAATATCGCTGCCAACTTTGTCGATGACTTCGCTTCTGGGAAAGGCGGCTGAGTGGGACGTTGAAATCATCGGCGTGTTATGACCAACCCGGCCTTCTATAACCTGAAACATTGATCGACCAGCCTTGATCGGAATCATCGTGGCAATCCGTGCAGTGAAAGAGTTCTCATTGGCGCGATCCATCGATTGCCGCATCTGCTTGGCACGCCCCTTGAGGAAAAAATTGTGCTCTTCTGACGAGGGCAGGAGCTCCTCAGCTGGGGACAAAGCTTGTAGGGGCTGGTCGTAGCTGTCCATCGCGCCGAGTATCTCTTGAGCCAACCTGACCTCGGGCCGTGCTGCATCCCCGGTGGAAACGTCGCCCAGATACGACCGCACCGCATGTGGATAGTCGTAGCCAATCGAATTGACCATTGTGTCCAACACCAATGGATAGGTACGCTCCCGGGCAGAGCCTGCCTTGGTCAGCGACCACACCAAAGACACCCGCTGCTCATCACTCAAGACATGACCGACCGTGCGAAGCACAAGTAGCTGGAGCTCGGCATCGGCCATTGTATCGAGCAGGCGTACGGGGAAGACCATCCCAGTGATCCGATGAAGACTGAGCTCGTCTAGTGCGTCGCTTGCCGCCCTCTGCATGCGGTACTCATCATGCGTGAGCCATTGCGCCAGTAGAACGCCAAGCTCCTCACGCTCCTCCACCATCTTCTCGAAGAGACTTGGAAACTCATTGGCCAGTGAGAGCTCCCGGTCGGTGTGCGCAGCCGCCCAAGTACCGATCCACGCCATGCATCTGGACCTGTCCGCATCAAATAGCTGCGCGAGGATATGGTCGATGCCATGAAGGCCATTGCGCATCACTCCAGCCTTGCCCGCGAGCAGATCGACCTTATCCAGGTACCAAGATTCTTGGTTCAGATGATGAGCGGAGAATGCTAGATGGTCGCCAACGCGACCGGGTAGCTCGGGGTCATCCAGGGCAAGGATCTCATCAATAAGGCCATGTTGTGCCGGCGCCGTCTCGACCAGATCCAGACACGCGGTGATCGCCGTTCTGCGCACATCGTCCTTGTCCGAGGACAATCCTGATCGGATGACAATAAGTGCCGTCTCAGTCTGTGACTGCTCAGCGGCGGACCAATTCACCTTACCTAGGGCCTCCAAGGCCGGCAGGGACAGCGCGGGCAGACTGCTGGAGATCAAGTCATGGATCCGGGCGAGTCCATCGGTTCGATCTGCGACTGTCGCCTCGATGAGCGCATTGCGCAGGAGTAGACCGCTCTTCAGCGTCGGATGCTGGACGCAGGCCTCAGTGATAGGGGCGATCAGGCCTGGCTCGTGCTGCATCCGGTAGGTCGCACCGGAGACCAGCAATCCACCCTGTTCGGAGCATTCGATCAACGTAAGAAGTTTTTCAGGCTGCAGGCCCTCCAACAACGGGAGCACCTCGCTCATCACCCTCTGCACTGCCATCGTGGAGTTGGCCCCTTCCGATGCCTGCAACGCCAGGTCTAGGGCATCCAGCTTCCCTGAATTTCCGAGTTGAGAAAGCGCTTGGCCCACCAGACGGTCAGACCTGGCTCGACGTGCTTGCGCAGTCATCCTCTGCAGCTCAGCGAAAAGTTGCTGAGGAGAGGCGAGCGTGGAAGGATCACCGCGTCTTGGATGTGCCTAATGGCTCTTTGAACTGTCAGAGACCGGTCACTGAATCCTATGCTTCCTTCTTGCAGGTAGAACTCTTGGCCCAGTTCATCCTCGCTCAGTCCCACCTCTTCCAGCGTTGCTGTCTGAGGAGCACTCAGAAGGAGCCATGCGAGCTTGTCCAGTCTGGAGTCGCGTGAGGTCATGTCTGCTCGGTCACCTAGTGTTAAGAGGTACTTGCGCGCACGGAGTTCCAGACCTTCGCCTTGCGAATCTCGTACACGAAGTCAGGAGCTCGGATGTACTGCATTGCCTCGTCCCACAGCGGATCGGTCCGCTCGTATAAATTGAGCGCCAACGCCTTGATCTGCGGGGGCGCATCGTCACGGAAAAAGCCGCTGCTGCGCTGGCTTCTGTCATAACTGATGCCGACAACCTCAAACTTCAAGAAGGATGCCCCTGCCCGCTTCTGCTGCGCGATGTCCTGGTGGGCCGCCTCCCAAGTCAAGGCTCGGGTCACAGCAAGGTACCTGCGTTCGTTGAAGACGCCTTGGACGGTGTAGTCCGCTTTCGGCGGATACTTCGGGAGTATCTTCCGGCGATAAAGCCCGCCAATCACGAATCGGAAGTGAAGGTTGTCCGTGGACTTCTCGTACCGGCGAAAATCCTCTGGGTCCACCCAGTGTCCCCTTGCCTGCGGCAGGTGCCCCTTGATGAATAGCACAGCAAACGCCTCGTCCGAGTGGGCGTATTCCTGGTAACGTGCCAACAGGTTGTCATCCATAGACCGACTCACGCGGAGTTCCTCCTTCCAATGGCAGGGCCTTGCGGGCGATTGTGCCACTGCCTGCTCTGCGCTAGCCATCAGTGCCGCCCTCCATCTGGCCAAGGGGCCACCACATGGCCCCGTCCCACCTCTCCCTTGATGATCGGCAGCATCGGCGCTCTTGAGCTCGACGTTCGCAGCACGAAGAACACAGGCCGAATTCACGGCCAGTATCGCAGCCGGCGCGGCGCCGTCGAGCAATACGTGCGGAGATAGGAACCACTCAACCTCGCCCCAACTAGTCTGTAGCGGCCAGGAACCCCAGAACTGCCGCGGGGCTCACCCAGGCGTAGATTTCCAGAGAAGCTGGTACGCAGCCAACCATTGATCAGTGATGTCGAGCGCGGTAAGCGGCGACTGGACATTGTCGAGCTACGGAACATCGTCCACCAGTCCAGCCTCTCGCTCGCCCAACTCATCGCCGACTTTAAAGATCGCCTGTAAGCTGGACTGATATGACCCAAGAGTTAATCTTCGATTCTTTCGATCGGACCGACCCTCGACCAAGGTGCGCCAGGGAGTCCCTGTTCCAGTTTTACAACCGCTCATCTTGGCCATCGATGGCCAGGCTCCGCCAATTCCTTACTTGCGCTGTCCAGCGGTACCCCGCCGCCGAGCGGAAAGAAATGATCGCTCGGCTCAAGAAAGATGCTCACATTCGATCCGCCGAGTTTGAGCTGTTGCTGTTCCAGCTTCTGACCCGCTCCGGGTTTGAGGTTGAAGTTCACCCTGAGCTCAACAATGGATCGACCAGGAGACCGGACTTCCTGGTGCGCACTCCCGATGGCGAGTCGATGCTGCTGGAAGCAATCACGATCCAGCCTACCGATGACAGTGGACTTGATGAGCATGCGATCCAGGTCCTGATGGAAGGCCTGCGGGATGCACGCAATGAGCACTACCGCGTCACCGTGACTGTGTCGGGAAATACCCGGAAGACGCCGCCAGCCCGTAGCTTCGTAGCCCAAGTACAACAATGGCTGGCCGAGCTGGGATCCTATACCCAGACGCCTTGGGCCACCCGGGACTGGGTGTTTGAGGGGCTAACCCTGACGATTGAGGCGCACGCCATCAGCCCAGCTGATGCAGGCCCCGACGATCCCCTACTTGCTGCCTACCACCGCGGCGCGATCATGGTCGACGGGATGTCTCACCTTCGGGACAAGCTGCAGACAAAAGCAGGGGCATACGGTGTCACCGGTCTGCCCCTTGTCGTGGCTATTAATTGCCAGAACGCCTTCCACAGGGACATCGACTCTATTGACGCGTTGTTTGGACGCGGCGGCCCGTCGCAGGACCTACCCCTCGGACGGCCCAATGAGGGATTGTGGTCAGGCGGACGGTACTCACGCATGTCTGCGGCGTGGATCTTCTCCAATTTCAGCACCATCGCTTTCCTGAGAAGTCCCCACACGCTCTATCTCAATCCTGGGTCAACCCACTGCGTGCCACCCGCGCTGCGTCGATTCACTCATGCTCAGATCCTATCCACTGGTCAATGGGAGACTGTCGCTGGTGCCGTACCTATGACCGAGCTCTTCGGTCTGGACGCCGATTGGCCCGGCGCACCCGGGCCAGGCTAGCGTCGTTCATACACAATTCCTCAATTGCGACGACTGCGTGCCGATATCAAGGCGTAACCGCACCCCGCGCAATGCATGACTGACTTCAAGCACTTTCCCAACGATTCGCGACTCTGGTTCACACGCTGGATCGAGCGCTTCAACAAGCCGCACAAAGCGTCAACTTCAACCTCAGTCTGCTGCTATCTGTCGCCGCTTCCCCCGTCGCTATCGGATCCCGCCAAAGCGACGCCTGCCCAGATCGCCAGCCTCTTTGCGCAGGAATCCGAGACCTTCGAGACGCACATCCTTGCCGGAGCATTGCCAACTTATCGGGTCGGTGAGGTCTTCCGCCAGGCACGCCGGGTGGGTGTCCTGCCCGCAGTGGACCTCAATCTTGGTCGGGCAATTGCCCAAGGGGAACTATCAGCAAAGTATGGCAGCGATCTCACGCTGGACTCGGTGATCGCCAGGTCAGCTGGCTATCCGATCAAGGCAGTACCAACGCGCCAGCTGCACCTGGGCCATCGTATCCGCGAGGGTAGCCAGGTGCTGATCGTGGAGCATCAAGACATTGAATTCATCATCCCTCGTGCCTTGATCTTCCGCACCTTCTACGCCCGATCGTCCTTCTTGGCCTCTGTCTTTACATCATCGGCATGGTCGACGGCCAAGCACAGGGCGCTATTGCTGGACAAGGAGTACGCCGGCCACCGAACCGGGCGAAACGAGGAGTTTGGTACCTTTGACGTGATCATGCAGCGAGGAATGCGCCTGGATGATGCCCATCAGATGGCGTTGCTTCACTTCTACGAGTACGGCGAGGCACAGGCTAACGCACTGTTCAACCCCATGCTCAAGGCGTTTCAGGACACCAAGCCTGGAAAGGAGACGTCCTGGTTCAGCAATGCGCGGCTCCCGTTGGATCCGACCTTGGGTCCCTATGAAGGCAAGGTCGCTGGCTACTTCCTGACACCCCACACCGATCAGCGCCGGCAGCTTCGTACCTTTCTGGTGACTTCCATCGTCGGCACCTCTATGCCCCATGATTTCAAAGTCACCAGAAGAATCCTGGTGAATGACGGGTCCCTGGACGGTGACGTCGAAGTCACCGGCGGCCCCCGTCCTTACGGTGCAAAGCCTGGCAGCGGCGGACGACGCCCTAACGATAAGCCCAGCGATGACGGCCACAACGGTTCAACAAACCATCAATCGTTCGACTCCCCTGGAGACTCATTCGAGTGGATTAAAGCACCGGAGCCGGTGGAGCTTGAGAAGAAGCACAGCAAGAAGTATTCCCAACCGCGAGTGCCCCCCGAGTCACCTGTGACAGAAGAGGGTTCTTACGGTGATCGCGACGGATCGCAAGGCTCGCAAAGCTCCTTTGAAGGCCGACTGATCACTCGGGAAGCCCTGACGCGCTTTAAGATGCTGATAAAGGCAATGGATGCGATGATCCTTGATCGTGTCATCTCAAGCTGCGAAGAGCTCTACCCCGACGACTCCACAAAGTGTGTCTCCGTCGGCGCTCGTGTCTGTTGGAACTTTCTCGACCAAGCCCAGCGCCAGACCGCACCGAGTCAGCGGTACCGCCGCGGCTGGCAGTTCGTCCACCCCATCGGCAAGAGATCGGGCGGTCTAGAACGGGCGGCGCTAGTCTTGGAGGTCACCCTTCTGGACGGAAGAACCGCCTACTGGATCGAAATACAGACGCGACAAGGCGCGATGTCCCCTCTGTTGATCTGCGATGGATCTTGCAAGCAGGAGCAGATATCGACTGCGCTGAACATCATTGCTGGTGCGCGAGGCGCGAACTTGGAAGAAGCCTTCGATCGACCCAAAGCGGCCTACTTCTTTACCCATCGCTACCTCTCGGGTGGAGAGGGACCGTGGGATCTGGACTGGCTCAAGAAGTTCTTCTCCAGCATCAAGTGATCTGCAGTGCTGCTGATCACGCATAGGAGGCAGAGCCTCCGTGCCCATCACATCTGTAGAGCAGCCGTTGGCGTAGTGCGACCCTGTCATGCAGGCTAATTGGAATGGAATGGAGCCCGCAGCGAGACGGTTGCGGCCCTCCTAACTGGCCCATCCGCGAAGTCGTGCCCAGCCGTTGACGGCTGACCTGAGCGGCCCGGGAACCTGAACCGGCCCGTTAGCGGTGATCAGGTCTCCGGAGTCGGATATACCTGTCACTTCGCGCGCCAGTTCTGACTCGGAGTAGCCGAAGGCCAAAGCAACCACCTTACTGAGAAGTGACAGATCCAGCTCGGGCTGCCTGCGGACCTGCTCGAGCAGCTGGTTCAGCTGCCGGGCGTCTGCCTTGAGTGCAATGCCTGCCGTTACTTTCGGCGGGAGGGTGACCGCCCAGCCGAGCTCCCTCTGCACATAGGACACCCAGGGCCCAAGATTCGCCCGAGCCCCGGGCTTGTCGACAAGGAACGCGACGATCTGCTCCTGGCTAAACGGACCGGACACCTGGAACTGGCGGCAGAACGCCTCGGCGGTCGCCAGGTACTGCGAGGCTGTTCGTGCGGCACGTCCAGCCAGGCTCTGCGCGTACCCTTGGAGATAGGGATGCCACGGCTCAAGCTGTGCGGTACTGAGCTTGGAGGCAATCAACGACCTCTTTTGGGCATCGGATCGGGCGGTGGCATCTATCACGAACCCGAACTGCTGCTGCAGATACGTGGACGCGTTCAAGTTTGCACGCAATGTCCTGGAGTCGAAGAGACGTAGCATGTCTTCGGCCCGCAAGGGTCGCTCCAGCGCAGTATCCTGATCTAACGCTAGAAAGAACTCCAGTGAGCGCACCACATTGGCTGGAACCCTCGGATTGGCCGGGCTACGTGTGTGACTCCATTGACCAAACCCCATGAAAAGTTCGGCCACCCACGGCTGGTGGAAAAGCGGCAGGCGCAGATCCTGCTCTCGCCTGAGTCTGACCGCAATTCCACACGAGGCGCACATGTGGGCCCCGGCACCGGGCACCTCCACCTCGCAGCGCGGGCAAGGGTGAGACGCAGGCGACAAGCCGGTGCAGGCTTTGCACAGCACTCGATCACCATCAATCGATGCAACGCGACGGTGCTTCCGACATCGGGAACAGGTTGCGTGGGTGTTCTTTCGTATGCAGATCGGACAGGCCCGGACACCGGCTTGGAGATGAGCCGCTCCACTCAAGCGGGAGCTCAGCTCTTCACATATCCCGCATGGCTCCGGATCGCGGAAGTACGGCACGCAGCTGGCGCACACCGCAATTGACTGGACGGACCCTTCATTCAGGCCAAGAGAGTCTGGCCGCTGCACCGTGTGAATCAATGCCGCCCTGGGCGTAGGCCGGTGGCACCGGCCGCACTCCCGCTTTTCCAAGGTGCACTTCTGGCACTCCGGCACTTGGTCCTCAGCGACGTGATAGCGCACGCCTGCTTGGCAGGTTGGGCAGATCCCCCGCGCAAACTGCTGCTCGTAGCAGGCTTGGCAGTACTCAGTGCCCTTGTAGATGCGATGAGCTTTTACCAACAGCCGCCCGCAGCAGTCACATGTTCTTCTGCCGTGATTGTCGGTGCTCATGCTATTGACCCGCCATTTCGATGAGAATCTGGGCGCGCATGGTACGCCAGCCAGCCCGGCGCGCCAGTTGCGCTGATCGGGCGGCCCTGACTCTGGCCAAGCTGGGCGCGCCCAGTCCGTTTACCCGTCCTGGCGGGAGGTACCGGACAGCTTGCCAGAGCCAGTGGGGACACTCTCGCCTGAAGGACCGTTGGGTGAGATGGTATCGCTCTGCGATGGACAGCATTGAGTACGGCCAAAGGCGCACAAGCTCGTCCAGCAGTTGCATGTCCAAGTGCCGCTCGCGGACCCGCCTGAGCTCGATCCGATCCCGCATCCGGCCTGTGCAGCAAAAGTCGACGCCGCGGGCATCGTGGAATGCCGATAGAAGCACATGCATCCCCCACGCGTAGTCGCTGCCGGAGGTCGCCGCGCACGGCCAGTATCTTGGAACCTGGCTCATCAACGAAGCTGCAGTCAGGGCAGTCTGCGTATGGGTGGGCGCCGCGAGAGTTGCCAATTGTCCTGTCATGAGCTGATGGCAACGGGCGCAGCGCCGCAGGTCAACCCGCTGACGATGGGGCTCCAGGGCCGCACCGCACTGTGGACAGGAATCGCACAGCACGACACCGTGCGCGGGGCACACCGTCCAGTAGGACAGCCGCCAGTGCGCGTTGAATACCGCGGACTCTTCCAGACATTGCGGGCAGTAGCACAGCCCATAGCGGGTGCGGCATCGGTGATAGATGCCGACCGCGTTAACCCAGGACCGGACGCCACCGGGGCCTTCGAGCTCCAAATGGCCCTTCATCAATCCGGCCAGAGTCATATCCATCAGCGCATCCACATCACATCCAATCGCTGTTGCCAGTTCCAGGAGGAAACAATCCGAGGGACTAACATCAATGTCTCTGTTCCATGCCGATCGCCCCGGACATGCCAGGGCGACCAAGCTCTGCGCGCTTACACCTCGAGTTAGCGCAGAGCGTGCCAGATAGGAGCTGAGGAGCTCACCGGGCACCATAGGTGGCCAACCCGTTCGCATTTCAGGTGGCTGCCACCACACCCTGGTAGTTCTGCTTGAGGCGCAGTTCGGCTTGCAACACGATCTCGGCGGTGATTCGCTCCTCACCCGAACGTATGGCCATCACCGCCGCCTCCTTGATCAGGTAGACCGTGCCGCCAATCGCCACACCGCTCGCCTTGAAGATCAGAGACGCCAGCTCCATCTCGGCTAGCCCAGAAGGCTTGGCCAGCGGCAACAACTTCTCATACGTATTAAGGAAGCCTCGGTAAGAGCGATCCATCTGCCACCGTGCCAGTGCGAGCGGTTTGAATCGCGAGCGCATCTGCGCATCGAAGGACAGCGCATTGATGGCAGCCTCGGTTCCGGCCGCCACGATGCTGAGATTGAGATCATTGCTCAGCTTTCGAATGCCGGCCAGCACGTCGGCAGCGCCCTTGCGTGCATTGACCACGTTGTTGAAC
Source organism: Stenotrophomonas hibiscicola ATCC 19867 (assembly GCF_000382065.1). Taxonomy (GTDB): domain Bacteria; phylum Pseudomonadota; class Gammaproteobacteria; order Xanthomonadales; family Xanthomonadaceae; genus Stenotrophomonas; species Stenotrophomonas hibiscicola. The sequence goes on from NZ_KB907503.1 coordinate 134,365, forward strand.
TCGTCGATCGCCAGGACCCGGGTCTTCAGGTATCTCAGGATCGCCAGAACCTGGCTGTACTTGGCAGGGGCGGTATCGCTACGGCGATGCGTGACCGCGCACGAGTCCAGTATCTCGGACCAAAGCTGAGATAGATCGGGAGTCGCTGGCATACCGATGATCACCACGGCTGCGTTCGTGGTCCCATCTTCCCTAAGCAAAATTGGATGCCTGGCATGGAACTGCCTCAACACTGCAGTCTTTCCATTGTCGCCACGGCCCACGATCAGCCTGCACGGCGGCCGCTGAGTGGTCGGGTAGGCGATGATCTGATCCAGATCATCCAGGACATCCTTCGCAACCGGATATGCTATCCATCGGTCACTGCGCGTGAACTCCACGCGCTCAGGGACCGATGCATCCATCCGCTCTGCAACCTTCTCTAACAGATGTGGGTAGGCGTTCATCAATCCAGCTCTCCCACTTCAAACACATCCAACTCTTGGTCAAACAGACTTGCGTCAGCAGTCACAACTATCGATTCGGTAGGCGACGGCGCCTCTGCCGTGGTCGCAGGCAACTGTGTCTCTCGCTTGCGCTTTGGACGTGATGCCATTTGACGACGCGCCGACTTGGTGCTGGCGGCAGATGCTTCAATCCGCTCACGATTGCGCTGGATGCTCGCGAAGATACGCTCCTCGTCGACCTCCCCCTTATTCTGCTCCTTGACCAATCGAGTCACTTCTCGCAGCTCAGACGCACTGATTGCGGGGTGGGACAGCGTTCTGTACGGAATTGGCGTATAGCGATTCGCCGCCGGGTCCAGGAAGTAGATCTGACTGATGTCGCGAGGATCTCTTGCGAAGAGGAATTTACGCTTCCGACCAGGATCGTCAGGCATCGTCGCGCCAATGTACGGATCCAGGACAGGATCGTAATAGAAAATGTTGTCCAGCCTCACGCCTGATCGTTGGACGGTGATCTCAAAGTACGGAAGAAAGTCCATCCGAAGACGATCAATGTCTTGGATCATGGGAGGATAGCCAATGCCGGGCTTGCCCGCCGAGCCGAGCACACCTTCCCTCCAGACCTTGGAAGGTGATGCACTATTAAGCTGACTATGTGGGCGTTGGTGATAATTGTTCACGATGAACTCTACCAAGTACGCCTCTACCTCCCCCATGGTGAGGACAGCTTCGGACTCCGAGTCGTAGCCCTTTCGCTGCTGCGTATTCGAGAAGGTCGCCCCTGGCACCTTCTTCAACTCAGTGGCGACAACTCCCATGTACCGCTCAATGTGACCGCCGTAATGCGGCTTCTTCACCGGCCTCCACTGCATATCAACATGGTTGGCCTCGCAGCCACGCGTCACAGCCTTGCACTTGAACTCCTTGGCGTTGTCAGCGTGCAGCGTTCCGATCTGTCCCCATACAGGCCAGTCTCCTTGAATGCCCAGGGCTGCCAGGTACTCAGTCTTAGGCGACATCGCATGAGATACACACATCGCAACCGAGGTCGCCGAGGGCTTGTCGAGGGTGACGTACAGCCCAACGACCATGCGGCTGTAGACGTCGATGGCAAGGGTCAACCAAGGCCTACCGAGGGGGCGACGGTAAACTTCGTCGACCACCATCACGTCCAGCGGAGTGTGATCGATCTGCACAACTGCCCATGGAAAGTCCGCGCCAGGGAACGACCCTCGAATCGGCTCATAGGTGTCGCGTGCTTTGTCCCGATGCCCTCGACGCCGCAGGGCCAGAGCCGGCGAGAGCTCCTTGAGCCGGCGCCTCACGGTGCTCGCCGCCGGAGGGTTGATCTTGGCCAGTTTGCACCGGCGCGCCACCTCCTCTACCACTTCCTTGGGCGAATGGCGCTGCCGCTTCAAGTAGATGTCTTCCACGGCAGAACTGATCACCAGCTCCTGGGAAGGATCCAAGTGTTTCTGCCCCTTGATGGCACCGCGCTTTCGCGGCACCAAAGCGGCCACGTGGCCCGCGTCGTGATACGCGGCCAGCCACTTGTAATAGGTCGCAACGTGGACTCCAGCCTGCGCAGCGAGCTTGGCAACTTCGCTCCGCGTTCTGACGGGATGATCAATCATTGGGCGAAGCGCCTCGAAGCGCTTCTGTGCAACAGCCCATTCCTCCTTGGAGTAGTGATGGATCGGCAGCCCGCCAGCCTCGTTGGCTGATTCGGCGGCGATGATCGTGGACAGGGTCTCAATGCGAAGCTTCGCGCTCGTACCTGTTTCCATGTCTTCGGCCAGCACGCTATCGATCGACAGCATGTGCGTGACCCGATACTTGCGAGCGCCGACATAGACCTCAGCGCCAGGCTCCACTTTGAAGAAGTTGGACAAGGACATGGTCAAGCACCCAACTGAATGGCTGTGGACATCGTTAGCGGCACGTTGAGGTCGACGACGACTTGCCCACTCGCGACCAGCTGCCAGAGCGCGGGGATCGCCATGGCTTGCTCTTCTGCAGACCAGTAGGCGGCGGCCAGGAGGGCTTGAGGGGTCGTCGGGCCGAGAACGGACGCGGTGTACTTCAGCTGGGCCTGTCGGACAAGCAGCGGCTCCATTGAGCGATAACGGCGAAGGAAGTTGACGTTCGCTAGGCGGGGGGTTCGGATGTGAGTCTCAGTGATGATCTTGAACCGCCATCCCCGCTCCCTGCAGTGAGCAACCGCCGCCTTGAAACGCGGACGCAGCTGCCTCCATTCAGATCGTAACGACTCCAGCGGCTTCACTTCATACACGCTCGTGCGAGCGACATCCCCCTCAAGCAACTCAGCTAGAACGTCTGGCGTGTAGCGACGGCGACCATCCTCAGCGTCGTAGTAGATCGTAAAGGGCTGCTCCTTGATGACCTGCACTTGCGGGTCGAAGTCGAGCAGTCGGATCCAGTCCCTCTCCAAGGACGACTCGAACCCCGCAACGCCTCCACCGGCCAAATTAAGCCTACCCGTCAGGGCCCGACGGCTATTTTTCAAAGGTCGAACGGGAGAATGTGAACTCAGTCGCGTCATTGATGGTGATTTGCTTCGCAGTCGCTTTAATTGTGACATTTGGTCGTGCTAATTTAGGGCGATAATCTGCCAAAGCCGTTGCGGTGTAAAGGCCTAAGTCGCGGTAATTTCTGGAAATGACAGCGGCAATCCGCCCTGCCCCGGCGAGATCTCCCTGGCCCATCACGGCGTGCTGTTCCTGGACGAGCTGCCGGAATGGAACCGCAGCGCGCTGGAGACCCTGCGCGAGCCGCTGGAGTCCGGCCACATCCGCATCGCCCGCGCGGCGCGCAGCGTGCAGTATCCGGCGCGATTCCAGCTGGTGGCGGCGATGAATCCCTGCCCCTGCGGCTGGGCTGGCGACCGCAGCAACCGCTGCCTGTGCAGCGATGAGCGCATCAACCGCTATCGTGCCCGCGTGTCCGGTCCGTTGCTGGACCGTATCGACCTGCATATCAGTGTGGCGCGCATGGATGCGATGGAGCTACGGGAAAGCACGCCGCTGGGTGAACCCAGTGCTGCGGTGCGTGCACGGGTGGAAGCCGCGCATGCCCGGCAGCAGGCGCGTGGCGGGCTCAATGCGCATCTGCCGCCAGCGGCGCTGCGGGCGTGCACGAAGCTGAGCGAGGCCGATCAGGATCTGTTGGAGCAGGCCATCGAGCGTCTGCAGCTTTCCGCACGTGCGATGCACCGGATTCTGCGGGTCGCGCGCACGATTGCGGATCTTGCGGGTTGCCAGGTGATCCAGACGGCGCATCTGGCTGAGGCGATCGGGTATCGGCAGTTGGATCGGGGAAATGCATGAGCCTGATTGCCGGGAGCCCTCGTCCGCACGGGAGCAGCAACAATCAAAAAAATACCCCGGCCGCATGCCCAGAAGGACAGAGACGGTACCGGGGTGTACTTCACCACCGTACCCCACACGACAGCACACTGCAATCGGCATCAGTGGAGGCGTCCAGGCAGCGATGAGCCATGACAGATTCGAAGAAGCCCTTTCCCTGGAGCGCTTTGGCCGCTACCTGGATTGGGCGGGGGGCGACCGTAGCCGAGCCATCGCCCTGTATGGATGCAATACGCACTTGTCTGAAAGCCTCTACGCACCGCTGCAGACGTTGGAAGTGGCACTGCGAAACCGCATCCACACCGTTCTGACCCAGGCCAAGGGCGAGGCGTGGTACGGCCGAGGCGCTGGCGCCCTGAAGGTTGCTCATCAACTCGAGCAGGTCGCCAAAGCCGTCAACGAATTGGTCAGAGCGGGAAAGACGGTAACAGCAGGCGGTGTGGTCGCCAGTCTCACCTTCAGTTTCTGGACAACAATGTTCAACAAGGACTACGAGGCCCTTTGGCAGCAGATCCTTCACCGGATTGCGGACCCCAGTGCGCCCAGGGGACTGAAGAGGAGGAGCTTTTCGGGACCGCTGACTCGCATACGCGTGCTACGCAACCGCATCGCCCATCATGAACCGATCCTCGGCTGGAACCTGCGCAGGCACCACGATGAGATTCTGATGCTGATCGAATGGCTATCGCCGCCCGCCGCGACATGGTGTCGTGAGAACAACCGCTTTCCGCAGGCATACCCGGAAGACGGAATCACCTTGGTGTGTTCGTCCGAGTCGAATAGACACTGACTGCGCGTGTCCTCCTGCGGCCTGGTGCGAAGAGCGGTCGACTAACAGTCGACCCTACCAAGGGCAGGCATCAGGCTGCCGAATGCACCCGCCCACGCCTCGCCAGCAACGCCACCCGACGGCTGACCAGCGCGTGCAGCTCCGCCAGCTCCGACGCCCGGTCAGCCGTCATGTTCCCGCCAAACAGCACCCGCGACAACGCCGCCTCGTCGCTGTCGTCCGGGTACTGCCACCGGTCCCGGTACACCTTCTGGCACACCAGCCAGGCCTGCGGCAGCCCACCGCCGGGTAGCGGGCGGACCACGCGTTCGTAGACCTGCCAGAACTGGTATTCGGCCCGCAGGTCGATTGCAGGCGCCACGGACAGCGCCTGCCGGGGCCGTCCTGGGCCCCGGATGCCGAACAGCGGGGTTCGCGGGTTGTACTGAGCCATGCGTACAGGATGACCCAGCAACATTGTGGGAACCTTGCGTCGCCGCCAGAAAATCCCTGTTGTTTGCGCAAGGCTTGTTTCTGGCAGGGGTCAGCTATCCACGCACGGCGTGGATCTACTCAGAAGGTCATCGAGGTGCTGAACATCAGCTGCCGTGGCGCGCTGCGCTGCAGGGTCTGGTAATCCCCAGAGAACGACGAGCCGGCGATGGTGGCGGTGCCGATGTTGTGGCGGTTGAACAGGTTGCTCACGTCCAGCCGCAGTTCCAGCCCTGGCACTACGCTGTCCGCACCAAACCGATACGCGGCATAGGTGTTGACCTGCCAGAAGGTCGGCACGCGGATGTCGTTCTCGTAGGTGAAGGGCTGGCGCAGGTACGAGGTACTGGTGGCACCAAAACGCCAGTCACCGAAGTGGGCGGACAGGTCGCTGACCAGCGAGATCTGCGGGTAGCCCGGCTGGGCATTGCCCTTGATCGGGTACACGGTGTCACCCACCACGAAATCACTGTCGTAGTACGAACGGGCCACGGCCACGCCCTGGTAGAACTGCAGGTGGTCGGTCAGGTCGGCGGTGATGCCGAGGTCGGCGCCGATCACGTGCATCTTCGGCATCAGCCGCACGGTGTTGATCTGCGCGAACTGGGTACCGATGGCGGCTGACAGCAGACGGTTGCGGATGTCGTTGTAGAACACGTCGCCGGTGATCGTCAGCCGATCGAAGCGGTGCGATGCACCCACGGTCAGGTTCCAGTTCTTTTCCGGGCGCAGCGTGCCGGCCACGCGGTCGAACTCCTCCTGGTCGGTGATGGTCCACGCCGAGGCGGTGTAGCCGATGTTGCCGCGCTGGGCGACGCGGTAGCCGTTCATGGTGTTGGCCAGGTCGATGAAGGCGTCGGTGGATTCAGTCGGGCTCCAGAACAGCGAGACATGCGGCAGGAAGTTGCTCTTCGCGCGCAGCGTACCGTTCACCGGCCGATCCTCGGCATTGCCGAGGCCGCCGCCGCGGGTGCGGAAGTCCACAGCCTTGAAGCCGACACCCAGCTTCAGTGTGTCGTTCAACACGATGTCGTCCTGCAGGTAGAACTGGCGCGAGCGGGTCACCCAGCTCGATGCGTTGTCGGTCTTGAACGCCGGACCGTACACATCGAACGGACCGGTTGCCTTCAGCGGCGGGCCCTCGCCGAGCAACGGCTGCTGGTACCACTCGGTCTTGGCCGCAGCCTTGCTCTTCTCCTGCCAGAAACCGGCAGTGAAGGTCTGCGCGCCGGTCTCGAACTGCAGGTTGAGCATGCCGCCCAGCCGGTTGAGGCGCGGCGTCTGCACCTGTTCGGAGAATGGCGCGCCGTTGGGCGACGGTACGGTCGGGTCGGTCAGCGTGGCCTGGGTGTGGCTGTTGGCGTTGTACAGCTGCACGTTGCCGCGCAGTGCGGGTGTGATCTGGAAGCGATGGTTGATCGAGGACACGCGGTCGCGGGTGGTCTGGCCGGTGTCGTACGGAATCAGTTCGGACAGCTCACCGCAGGTGTAGGCGCCGCAGGATTTGTCCGCGTTTTCCGGCGAAGCCACGTACCAGGCCCAGGCGTAGTCCGGATAGAAGATGTCGGCCTTCCAGCCCAGCTTGCGGATCATGTCGAAGGAGATGTTGTTGTAGCCCCAGACCTTGGCCTTGCTGTCGGACAGGAACACGGTGAAGTCACCCCAGGCGACGTCCTGCTGCAGCTTCAGGTCGCCGCGCAGGAAGTTCTGGGTGCCCTCCCCCTGGTACTTGTCGGCCGATACACGCTGCAGGTCGACCAGTACTTTCGGGCCGTGCTCACCGAGCTGGCCGCTCTGCCCGGACACGGTGGTGACCAGCGTGTTGTTGCTGCCCAAACCCTGCTTCACGCGCAGGCTGGGCGTGTCCTGCAGGTTGCGCAGGCGGTATTCCAGGCTGCCGCCGTTGACGCTGCTGGAGAACACGCTGACCGGTGCGCCACCGGGACTGACCGTGATCGCGCCGATGCCATCAGGCACGCCCACGTTCACCACGCTGGTGCCGGTGAGCGAGAGGAAGCCGTTGTCGTTCAGCGGCACGCCTTCGAAGGTGATGCCCATTTCATTCATGCGGAAGCCGCGCACGAACAGGCTGGTGGCCGAGATATCCAGACCCAGCCCGTCGGTGGCGGTATAGCTGGCGCCGGGCACCTGCTTCAGCATGGCCAGGCCGTTGTTGCCGGTGACCATCGCGTCGAGGTCTTCTGCCTTGATGATGTAGCGGTTGGGGCCGACCACCTGGGTCGGTGCAACGGCGGCGCCGCGCGGTGTGGCGATCACCTGCAGGGCATTGAGCGTGGTGGGCGTGTCGTGCGCGGCATCGTGCGTTTCTGCGGCGTATGCAGGTGCGGTGATGGCCGCGATGATGGCCAGGGCGAGGCGCGTCGTGGGTGGGGTGTTCATGGACAGATCCAGGTGCAGGGAGAGAGCGGCGCAGGCGCACGCCCAGCGCGTTGCAGCACCGGTGTCGGCGCCCTGGCTGGCGATGCGATTGCGTTGGGGGTGACGGCGCAGTGCGCGCCGGTCAGTGGCAGAGGAGGACGATCCTCTGCCTCAGAATTCGATGGCGTGATTTCGACGTGCGAAATTCTTGCATCGCGCTGCCGCATCCGCCATTGCGCGGTGGTACAGCGCGAATGGCGATAGGGATGGGTGGGTTATACGTGGGTATAGCCCCGGCGTGGTCGGGGCCGACCTTGGTCGGCGCTTGCCGTCTGCGTGTGCCAACCAAGGTTGGCAGCTACCTGGACAGCTGACCGCGCGGTTACTGCAGGACGAAGCGCTCGATCGCCCGCGCCACACCTTCATCGGCGTTGCTGGTGGTTTCAAACCGCGCCACCGCCTTCACAGCATCAATGGCATTGCCCATCGCCACGCTGGTACCGGCGTACTGCAGCATGGTCAGGTCGTTTTCCTGGTCACCGATGGCCATCACGTTGGCGCGATCGATGCCCAGGTGCTCGGCCAGCTTCTGCAGGCTCGGGCCCTTGCCGGCGCGGCGGTCGAACACTTCCAGGAAGAACGGTGCGCTCTTCAGCACCGCGAAGCGCTCGGTCAGTTCGCTGGGCAGGCGCGCGATGGCGGCATCCAGCACGTCGGGCGCGTCGATCATCATCAGCTTGATGAAGGACATCGACGGGTCCATGTCTTCCACGCGGCGGTAGGACAGTGGCATCCGCGAAAGATGCGAGTCGGCCACGGTGTAATAGCTGATGTCCTGGTTGGGCGTGTACATGCGCTGGCTGTCCAGCGCCTGGAAGTGCACGCCCAGGTCGCGGGCCACCTGCTCGCAGAACAGGAAGTCGTCGAAGCTGAGCGGATACTCGACCACGGTTTCGCGCGTGCCGATGCGTTGTACCAGGCCGCCATTGCAGGCGATGCAGTAGTCGTCGTCGCCGGTGATGCCCAGCTCGTGCAGGAACGGTGCCAGGCCGGGAACCGGGCGGCCACTGGTCAGCACGATGTGCACCCCCAGCGCGCGCGCCTGCGCGATGGCCTGCTTGGCCCGGGCGGTGAGCGTGTGGCTGGGGTCCAGCAGGGTGCCATCCATGTCGATGGCGACCAGTTCGATGGTCGATTGCCTGCGGCCCATGTCCATTGCGTTCAACTCGTGCGGGGCACGCCAGTTTACCCCCTCATGCCCGGTTCACCTCTTTGCCCACGTTGGCCGGGATACTGCGGGAGCCTGTGCGTCCCCCACCGCAGGACGGCCCGCTGACCGCCCTTCCCTGGAGAACCTTGCGACGCATGACCTACCGTGCCCCCGAAACCAACGACAGTGCGCCTCTGGCCCAGCAGATCGAGCAGATGATCGACGAGCTGCCCGGCGAGCAGGTCAGCGTCGGCACCCTGCTCAGTGCGCTGGGCGATGAAGGCCTGCTGCTGATCGTGATCCTGCTCTCGGCCATCTTCATCATTCCGGTGTCGATTCCCGGGCTGAGCACCGTATTCGGTGCCTCGATCCTGCTGATCGGCCTGAGCCGGGTGCGCAACCGCCCGCTGTGGGTGCCGCAGAAGCTGGCGCGCCGCGAGATCGCCACCGACAAGCTGAAGGCCAACCTGGGCCGTGCGCTGAAGTGGGTGCACCGCATGGAGCGGCTGTCGCGGCCGATGCGGCTGGCGGTGATGGTGCGCTCGAAGAAGATGATGCGCCTGAACAACCTGATGCTGGTGTTCGCGACCCTGCTGCTGATGGCGCCCGCCGGACCGATTCCTTTCAGCAACACGCTGCCGGCGCTGGCGCTGATGTCCTTTGCAATCGGCTTCATCCAGCGCGATGGCGCGGCGGTGGCGGCCGGTTACGGCTTCGTGGTGGCCACGGTGGTGTATTTCGGCGTGCTGCTGGGCGGCGTCGGGTTTGCTGCCGAGTCGGTGTTCAGCGGGTTCCGCAGCAGTACTGCGGAACTGTAGAGCCGAGCCCATGCTCGGCTTACGCGCGCACCGCGCGGGTTTCCGTGCACCGAACGAAGAGCAGCCGAGCATGGGCTCGGCTCTACAGAACTACTTGGCCGACACCCGCCACACCACGTCGCCCACGTCGTCGGCGACCAGCAGCGCGCCCTCTGCATCCATGGCCATCCCCACCGGCGCACCCATCAGCGTCTTCTCGTCCTTCGAGGCGAAGCCACTGACCACAGTCTGTGGCCGCCCGGTCGGCTTGCCGTCCTTGAACGGTACGTACACCACTTCGTACCCGCTCAGCGGCGAGCGGTCCCAGCTGCCGTGTTCACCGATGAAGGCGCCGCCGTGGTACTGCGCCGGCAGTGCCTGGCCGGTGTAGAACAGCAGGCCCAGCGGTGCCACGTGCGAGCCGATGGCGTAGTCCGGCACGATCGCCTTGGCCACCAGGTCCGGCCGCTGCGGCTGCACGCGCTCGTCCACGTGCTGGCCGTAGTAGCTGTAGGGCCAACCGTAGAAACCATCTTCTTTCACCGAGGTCAGGTAATCCGGCACCAAGTCGGCACCGATCTCGTCGCGTTCGTTCGCAACAGCCCACAACTTTCCGGTGCTCGGCTCCCAGTCCAGGCCGGTCGGGTTGCGGATGCCCGAGGCGAAGATGCGGCTGCCACGGGTGGCCACGTCCACTTCCAGCACCACCGCGCGGCGGTATTCGACGGCCAGGCCATTTTCGGTGATGTTGCTGTTGGAGCCGACGCCCACGTACAGCTTGCGGCCGTCGCGGCTGGCCAGCAGTTCCTTGGTCCAGTGGTGGTTGATGGTGCTGGGCAGGTCGGTGAACTCGCGGCCCTTGTCGGACATGCGGGTTTCGCCGGGCACGTAGTGGTACTGCATGATGTTGCCGGTGTTGGCCACGTACAGCGTGTCACCGATCAGCTGGATGCCGAACGGCGAGTGGAGGCCTTCGATGTAGACGTGCTGGGTCCAGGTGTTCGTTCCCGGCGAGCGGCGCAGCAGGGTGACCCGGTTGCCGCCCTTGCCGGCCTTGCCCGAGCGCGCCTTCACCTTGCCGGCAATCCACTGCTTGGGCGTGGTGACCGGTTCTTCGCCGGGGCCGTTGCCTTCCACCACCAGCACATCGCCGTTGGGCAGGGTCAACAGCCGCCGCGGATGCAGCAGGTTGGCGGCGATGCGCTCGATCTTCAGGCCCTCTGCCACCGAGGGCGACTGGCCGTCGGCCCAGCCGACGCCCTTGGGCACCTGCATCGGCGGCATCAGGAAGTTCTTCGGTGCCGGCAACGGCGGCTGTGCGCCGGACTGGTCAGCGGGGTGGTATTCGGCCTTGCCCGCGCAGGCCGACAGGGTGACGGCCAGTGCCAGCGCGGCCACGGTGGGCAGGATGTGCTTAGCCATGACGACCTCCCTGCAGCACCGGCGGCTGCAGTGACAGCAGGATCAGGCCCAGGGCGATCAGGGCCACGGTCAGCGCCGACAGGATCGTACCCGGCACGGCAGCGGCATACGCATCGCGGCTGTGCACGAACGCGTTCCAGATGGCCAGCACCACCGCGACCAGGTTGAGGAAGAAGTCGATGCGGTCGATGCGGGTGGCCGTGCCGTTGCGGCGCCAGACCGCGAACAGGTTGATCAGGCGCGGCACGATGGCGATCAGCAGGCCGAAGGTGATCAGCCAGGCGGCTGCCTTGCCCCACATCACCTCGGCGCTGTTGAGGTAGATCGCGTCGAAGATCAGTGCGCCGACGAAGAAACCGAAGGGTATCGGGTTCAACAGGCTGAACAGTGTGGTGCCGAGGCCGCGATGGGCCTGGGCGAGCGGATTGACCATCATCGTGCTCCGTGCGGAAGGGTGCACGGGCTGTAGTAGCACAGCGCGATGTGAGGGCGCGCGATGACACATGGTAGATCCACGCCATGCGTGGATATGCGGGCCAACCAAGGTTGGCGTCCACCAGATGCGGGGCTCGGCAGTCGTCATTACCCCGCGGCATAAGCGTTTGTGACGCAATCGGCACATCTGCAGATTGGGTGTGTGAAGAGGTAGGGGGTTCTTCGTTGTGTCGCGTTTGGCTCGTTGCGATGGGGCAGATCCGCCCCGCCGTCCTGCCATGCCGATTCACAACAGAAGGATTCGTGTATGAAGCGACACACGCAACGCTCCGCGCCACCGCGCTCTGCGCGCCTGGCCCTCGCCACTGCCCTGGTGCTGGGCAGCCTGGCCGTCACCGCCCAGGCCCAACAGGCCGATCCACTGGCGGGGATACAGTGGCACCTGCTCAACACCGGGCAGACTGTCCCGGCTGACACACTGCCGGTGGCCGGCAACGACCTGAACGTGGATGGCCTGTTCCGCAATGGCATCCGTGGCCAGGGCGTCACCATCGCCATCGTCGATGACGGCCTGCAGATCGCGCACCCGGACCTGGCCGCCAACGTGGCGGCGGTGGCCGGCAAGAACTTCACCAATGGCTCGAACAACCCCACCCCGACCAACCCGGATGTCGACAACCACGGCACCATGGTCGGCGGCATTGCGGGCGCGGTGGGCGCCAACAACCTGGGCGTGCGCGGTGTGGCGCCGGCGGCGACGCTGAAGGGCTTCAACCCGATTTCGCGCTCGGCCCTGGGCAACCAGCAGAGCAACATCGAGTACGCCTGGTGGGACGGCGCGGAGTCGGCCGACGTGCAGGTGTTCAACAACAGCTGGGGCGCCGGCCCGGGCAATCCGAACCTGCCGTTGGCGTACAGCGAAAACACGATTCGTTCGTACGAGCAGGCGCTGTCGGGTACGCGCGGTGGCCGCGGCGGCATCTACGTGAAGTCGGCCGGCAACAACTTCAACAATGCCTCGATCAGCCAGACCCAGGATGTCTGCACCACCGACACCAAGAACCGCAACACCGGCTGCGTGCCGGCCGGACGCGATCCGCGCAACAACCTGTTCAACGTGATCACCGTAGGCGCGGTGCGTGCCGATGGCGTGCGCTCGTCCTACTCCTCCACCGGCTCGGCGCTGTGGGTCTCGGCCTTTGGCGGTGAGTACGGCCTGCAGGCCCAGTACGCCCCCGGCCTGGTGGCACGCGCGTACGACCCGGCCATCGTCACCACCGACGTGACCGGGTGCGCGCAGGGCAGCAACAAGAACACCAACCGCCAGAACACCCTGGACAGCAACCTGTCGGCCATCGACAGCACCTGCAACTACACCGCCAAGATGAACGGCACCTCGGCGTCGGCGCCGATGGTCTCGGGCGTGGCGGCGCTGGTGCTGGAAGCCAACCCGAACCTGTCCTATCGCGATGTGAAGTACATCCTGGCCACCACCGCCACCCGCAACCACCCGAACCAGCCGGCGGTGACGCTGGCCGACGGCCGCACGCTGGTGCCGGGCTGGACGGTGAATGCTGCCGGCCGTGCCTACAGCAACTGGTATGGCTTCGGCGTGGTCAACGCTGCACGCGCGGTGCAGGTGGCCGAGAACTTCCAGTCGCTCGGTGCGCTGGTCGATAGCGGCTGGCGCAACACCACGCGTACCGTGGCCATCGGCAACACCTCGGCCGCCGCCGCACGCCTGACCTTCCAGCTGGCCAACGGCGCGCGCAACATCGAGAGCGTGCAGCTGGGCTTCCGGGTCAACCACCGCAACACGCGCCAGCTGCAGTTCGTGCTGGTGTCGCCCAGCGGCACCCGCAGCGTGGTGCAGCCGGCGTTCACCGCGATCGGTTCGGGCACGGGTGGCGCGCAGAGCAACTTCACCAGCTGGGACCTGCTGTCCAGCAATGCCTTCCTGGATGAGAACGCCACGGGCACCTGGACGCTGGAAGTGACCGACATGGGGCAGGCCGCGACCGCTGCATCGCGTGGCAACCTCGAATTCTTCAAGATCCGCGTTATGGGGCACTGATGATGAAGACGACCATTCTGTTGAGCACGCTCACCTTCGCGGTGATGACCTCCCCTGCCTGGGCACAGAGCTCGGGGCAGACCCCTCCGGCCAGGACCCTGTCGACCGTGGATGCGCAGGAACTGAAGGCATCCGCTACCGGCCGCACATTCGACGTGGGCGGCACGCGTTTCCAGCTGTCGCCCTCGGCAACGGTAAAGCAGGCCAGCGGCGGCCAGTTCACGATCACCCCGCAGGCGGCGGCGACCACCAGCGCGCGTACCAAGCGTTCGCTGGATGGCGCCGCGGCCGCGCCTGTTGATGCCGGCGCCGGCAAGTTCGCGGCGGCGGTGTCCCGTGACGGCGCGCCGGTGGTGGCGACCTCGCGGGTCAAGGTGTTCTTCGCCGATGAAGCCTCGGCCCAGCGCGCAGCCGCCGCCACTGGCGGTACCGTGGTGAAGGTCTCCAAGGCTTCAGGCCAGGCCATCGTGGAGTACCCGTCGGTGAACGCGGCGCTGGATGCGAGCACCAAGCTGCTGTCCACCGCCGGTATCCGCGCGACCGAGCCGGACGTGGTGCAGTGGGAAGAGACCAAGTAAGGCGTTGAGTGGTGCCCCTGGCCGGTTGGCTCTCCTGGCCGGCCGGGGGATGGGTGTGTGGGGAAGTGCCGACCAACGGTCGGCACCCACCGCGGTGGAGGTGACGTCAGCGCGCGGCGAGTGTGTCGCTTTGCTTGAGACTGCAGCTGGCCAGTGCGTCGTTGCCGGCGGCGGGATGAGCGGGCTCCAGCAGCAGGCGCTGCACGTCGGAAAACAGCTTGTCCACCGGCATGCCATAGGGCGCGAACAGGCGCAGTCGACCCTGGCGGTCGAACACGTAGCCGCCGGCAATGTGGCTCATGGTGTAGGTATCCGGTACCTCGCCGGGCTCTTTCTCGTAGAACGCCTTGAAGTCGCTGGCCATCGCCGCCAGCTGTGCTTCGTTGCCGACCAGCGCGATTGCCTTGGGGTCGAACGCTTCGACATAGGTGCGCGCGACCTCGGGCGTGTCGCGGGCCGGGTCGACGCTGACGAACACCACCTGCAGCTGGTCGGCATCCTTGCCCATCAGGTGCTTGACCTGGCTCAGCTCGACCATCGTGGTCGGGCATACGTCCGGGCAGCTGGTGAAGCCGAAGAACAGATAGGTCACCTGCCCCTGCAGGTCCTTGGGGCCACGCACGGTGCCGTGGCTGTCGGGCATCGACCACTGCTGGCCAAGTTCTTCGCAGGCGATGTCCTTCGCATAGAAGTCCATGCGCGACTGCGCGCTGCAGCCGGCCAGCAGGCCGAGCAGCAGGCCTGCGGCCAGGCGTAGGCCACGATGGGAGAACGCAATGCCTTTCACGGTTCGCCAGCTCAGTTGATCATCATGTGGTAGTGCATGCTCCAGATGATCCAGACCGACAACGCGACGACGATGAACAGGATCACCAGGGTGAACACGAAGCTGGCCAGGTTCCAGCCACCTTCGGAATTGCGGTCCATGTGCAGGAAATAGACCAGCTGTACCAGGATCTGCGCCACCGCGAAGCCGACCAGCAGGAACAGCGTGAGCGGCCGCGACAGCACCGGGTTCATCACCAGTGCGAACGGCACCACGGTCAGCAGCGCGCACAGCACGAAGCCGATCAGGTAGGACTTGGTGGAGCCGTGCGCATTGCCGGCGCGCGAGGTTTCGACGTGGGCCATGTCAGAAGGCTCCGATCAGGTAGACGAAGGTGAAGACGCAGATCCACACCAGGTCCAGGAAGTGCCAGAACAGGCTCAGGCACGAAACACGGGTGATGTTGGTCGGGGTCAGGCCACGGCGGTAGACCTGGTGCATGACCACCGCCATCCAGATCAGGCCGCTGGCCACGTGCAGGCCGTGGGTGGCGACCAGCGCGAAGAACGCCGACAGGTAGGCACTGGTGCTGGGGCCCGCGCCTTCGTGGATCAGGTGCGAGAACTCGTAGATCTCCATGCCGATGAACGAGGCACCGAGCACGAAGGTCACGCCCAGCCAGCGCAGCACCGCCGAGGTGTCGTGGCGATGCATCGCCAGTACGGCCTGGCCGTAGGTGATGCTGGAGACCAGCAGCAGGAAGGTCTCGGCCATCACGAACGGCAGCGAGAACAGCTCCTTGCCGGTGGGGCCGCCGGCGTAGGCGGTGCTGAGCACCGCGTACGAGGCGAACAGCGAACCGAACAGCACCAGGTCGGACATGAGGTAGACCCACATGCCGAACACCTTCATGCCGCCCTGTTCGTGGCCGTGGTCGTGCTCGTGGTGGTCCTCATGAGCCTGCGTGTCGCTGGCCAGCTCGGGGCGGGTCAACAGGTTCATGCGCGTACCTCCTTCAACTTGGCCAGGCTGGCCGCTTCGGTGCGCGCCACCTCTTCGGAACTGACGTAGTAGTCCACGTCCTCGTCGTAGGACCGCACGATCAGGGTCACGATCATCGCGATGAAGCTGGCCGCGGCCATCCACCAGATGTGCCAGACCAGGGCGAAGCACAGCACCAGGATCCAGATGTTGAGGATCAGCGGCACGCCGGTGTTCTTCGGCATGTGGATCGGTGCGTACTTCTTCGGCGGCGGCGGCAGGCCGCGCTTCTTCGCTTCGTGGAAGGCGTCCAGCTCATCGGCCTTGGGCACCACGGCGAAGTTGTAGAACGGCGGCGGCGACGGCGTGGCCCATTCCAGCGTGCGTGCGTTCCACGGGTCGCCGGTCAGGTCCAGGTTGCGCTTGCGGTCGCGCACGCTCACGTAGATCTGCACCAGCATCAGGATGATGCCCGCGAACACGAACAGCGCACCGATGAAGGCGGCGATCAGGTACGGCGTCCACGCCGGGTTGTCGTACTGGTTCATGCGGCGGGTCATGCCCATGAAGCCGAGCATGTACAGCGGCATGAAGGCCAGGTAGAAGCCGATCACCCAGCAGGCGAACGACCACTTGCCCAGGCGCTCGTTGAGGGTGAAGCCGAACACCTTCGGGAACCAGTAGGCGAAGCCGGCCAGGTAGCCGAACAGCGCGCCGCCGATGATGGTGTTATGGAAGTGCGCGACCAGGAACAGGCTGTTGTGCAGCAGGAAGTCCGCGCCCGGGATGGCCAGCAGCACGCCGGTCATGCCACCGATGGTGAAGGTGACCAGGAAGGCGATGGTCCACAGCATCGGCACGCTGAACTCGACGCGGCCACCGTACATGGTGAACAGCCAGGTGAAGATCTTCACGCCGGTGGGAATGGCGATGATCATCGTCATGATGCCGAAGAAGGCATTGACGCTGGCACCGGAACCCATGGTGAAGAAGTGGTGCAGCCAGACGATGAACGACAGGATGCCGATCGCCAGCGTGGCGCCCACCATCGACTTGTAACCGAACAGCTTCTTGCGCGCGAACGTGGCAGTGACTTCGGAGAAGATGCCGAACGCCGGCAGCACCAGGATGTACACCTCCGGATGGCCCCAGGCCCACACCAGGTTCACGTACATCATCGGGTTGCCACCCAATGTGTTGGTGTAGAAGTTGAAGTCCAGGTAGCGATCCAGGGTGAGCGCGCCCAGCGCCACGGTCAGGATCGGGAAGGCGGCGATGATGATCACGCTGGTGACCAGCACGGTCCAGGTGAACACCGGCATCTTCATCAGGGTCATGCCCGGCGCACGCATGCGCAGGATGGTGATGAACAGGTTGACGCCGGTCAGCAACGTACCGATGCCGGACGCCTGCAGGGCCCAGATGTAGTAGTCGACACCTACGCCTGGACTGAACTCGATGCCCGACAGCGGCGGATAGGCGACCCAGCCGGTCATGGCGAATTCGCCAACGCCCAGCGAGATCATCATCAGCGCCGCGCCGACCACGAAGATCCAGAAGCTGAAGGCGTTGAGGAACGGGAACGCCATGTCGCGCGCACCAATCTGCAGCGGCACGATGATGTTCATCAGGCCGACCACGAACGGGGTGGCCACGAAGAAGATCATGATCACGCCGTGCGCGGTGAAGATCTGGTCGTAGTGCTCGGGCGGCAGGAAGCCGTCACTGCCTGGCCCGGCCGCGGCCAGCTGTGCGCGCATCATCAGCGCGTCGGCGAAGCCGCGCACCAGCATGACCAGCGCCACCACCACGTACATGATGCCGATCTTCTTGTGGTCCACGGTGGTGAACCAGTCGCGCCACAGCGGGCCCCACAGCTTGAAGTACGTCACTGCGCCAAGCAGCGCGAGGCCACCCAGCACCATGGCCGCCAATGTGACCACGACGATCGGCTCGTGCAGCGGCACGGCCTCCCACGTCAATTTACCCAACATGTTCGTTACTCCTGGGAAACCTGAGCACCGCCGGCAGCGCCCGCCGGGGTAGCAGCAGCGGTGTTCTCACCGACGCCGATGAACTGGTCGATGACCTTCTTGAACAGCAGCGGTTCAACACTGGAGAAGTGCTGCACCGGTGCGTTCTTCGACGGCGCGGCCAGCGCCTTGAACTGCGTGAAGCTGAGCGCGTCGGGCGCGCTGCGCACTTCGGCCACCCAGCGCTCGAAGTCTTCGTTGCTGCTGGCAGTGGCGATGAACTTCATGTTCGAGAAGCCATGCCCGCTGTAGTTGCCGGACATGCCACGGAACTGGCCGGGTTCGTTGGCGATCAGGTGCAGCTGCGTGCGCATGCCGGCCATCGCGTAGATCTGCCCACCCAGCTGCGGGATGAAGAAGGTATTCATCGTCGAGTTGGAGGTGATGTTGAATGCCAGCGGACGATTGGCCGGGAAGTTGAGCTGGTTGACCGTGGCGATGCCCAGGTCCGGGTACACGAACACCCACTTCCAGTCGGTGGCGATCACGTCCACCTGCAGCGGTTCGCCAGCCACGTCCAGCGGCTTGTAGGGGTCCAGCTCGTGGGTGGACTTCCACACGATCACCGCCAGCACCGCGATGATGATCAGCGGCACGCCCCAGACCACGATCTCCACCTTGGTGGAGTGCGACCAGTCCGGCGTGTATTTCGCTTTGGTGTTGCCGGCGCGGTAGCGCCACGCGAACACGAAGGTCAGCACGATGGCCGGTATCACCACGATCAGCATCAGGCCGATGCAGATCAGGATCAGGTCGCGCTGGGCGAGCCCGACCATGCCCTTCGAATCCAGCAGCACCCAGTCACAGCCCGACAGGCCGACGCAGGCCAGGGCGACCAGCGCCAGGCGGATGCGGTTCCAGCAGATATTCATTGGAGGTCAACCCTGTTGAAGAAGC
The DNA here is from genome assembly GCF_000382065.1 of Stenotrophomonas hibiscicola ATCC 19867. Lineage (GTDB taxonomy): Bacteria > Pseudomonadota > Gammaproteobacteria > Xanthomonadales > Xanthomonadaceae > Stenotrophomonas > Stenotrophomonas hibiscicola. The sequence continues at coordinate 153,030 of NZ_KB907503.1, forward strand.
GCGCTTGACCGGCTCGCCTGCGCGCAGCGCCCGGGCGTGGAGCGGCTACACTGTGGGTACGAGGTCGCCTACAAGCAGGCGAGCCACTCCAATCAAGCCCATACAAGATACAGCATTGTATGGACTTGTGCATCTGCACGTATGGAAAAATCTGACCGATGACGCCACCTGCTGCCGGCCGCCGCCTGAAACACCCCAATCGCACCTGGGTCCGCCCCTTCCGCGAGGGCGCCGGCCCGCTGTACCTGCAGATTGCCCAGCAGGTGCGCGAGGCGGTGGATGACGGCGTGCTGCGCCCGGGCGACCGCCTGCCGCCGCAGCGCGACCTGGCCCAGCAGGTGGGCGTGGACCTGACCACGGTCACCCGCGCCTTTGCCGAACTGCGCCAGGCCGGCCTGCTCGACGCGCAGGGCGCGGGCGGCACCTTCATCGCGCTGTCGGCCGGCAACCGCAGCACCTCGGTCGACCTGAGCATGAACATCCCGCCGCTGCTGGGCAGCGCGCCGTTCGCGCAGGGCATGGAAGCCGGCTTCCAGCACGTGGGCCAGCAGCTGGGCCAGGGTGAACTGATGAGCTACCACGTCGGCGCCGGTACCCACGAGGACCGCGCCGCCGCCGTACAGTGGCTGGCACCGATGCTGGGGACGGTCGGCACCGACCAGGTAGTGATCTGCCCCGGTGCGCAGACCGCGCTGTGCGCGCTGATCCTGGCCCGCACCCAGCCAGGCGAGCTGATCGCCGCCGAGCAGCTGACCTACCCGGGCCTGCTGGCCGCCGCGCGCGTGCTGCAGCGGGGCGTAGTGCCGGTGGCGATGGACGCCGAAGGCATGCTGCCCGAGGCACTGGAAGAAGCCTGCCAGATGCGCCGCCCGCGCCTGCTGTACCTGGTGCCGACCATCCAGAACCCGACCACGGCGACGATGTCGGCGCAGCGCCGGCAGGCCCTGCTGGCGGTTGCCAAGCGCCACGATCTGACCGTGATCGAAGACGATCCCTACTGGTTGCTGGCTGGTGATGCCGCGCCGCCGTTGGCCGCCCATCGCGACGCCGGCTGCCCGGTCTACTACATCTCCACCCTGTCCAAGTGCCTGGCCCCGGGCCTGCGCACCGCTTACCTGGTGGTGCCGGCCGGCGAGCCGATGGAGCCAGTGCTGGACGCCCTGCGCGCGATCGCACTGATGCCGACCCAGTCGATGGTGGCGGTGGCCTCGCAGTGGATCCGCAGTGGCCAGGCCCAGGACATGGTGCAGCGCTTCCAGCAGGAGCTGCGCGAGCGCCAGGCCATTGCCGCCCGGTATCTGCCCACCCGCGCCCAGGCCCATCCGGCCGGCCTGCATGTGTGGCTGCCGCTGCCGCCTCGGCTTGACCAGTACCGGCTGATCCAGGCCGCGCAGGAACAGGGCCTGGGCATCGCCAGTTCCGACGCCTTCAGCGTGGAAGAGCCGCCGCCGGGCAACGCAATCCGCCTGTCGCTGGGCGGCGCGGTCGACCAGGGCGCTTTGGCCGGGGCGCTGGCCAAGCTGAACGAGATCCTGTCCGAAGTTCCCGAGGCCCGGCACAACGCCATTGTCTGAACCGAACGCATGGCGCCCAATCCATACAAAATGATATTTTGTATGCAATGTATGGATGAAGGGACGTGCATCGATGCGCGCCGAGAAACTGAAGTTCCACCTGGTGATGGCCGGGTGCGGTGGCTTTGTGGTGCTGATGCTGGCCGCGCTGGCCTGGGTCTGCCTGCAGCCACAGACCGTGGACGTACAGGCCGCCGAACGCCATGCCATCGAGCAGTGCCTGCAGCGCAGCGAGGATCCGTCGCGTAGCGAGATCCAGCGTCGCGCGCAGGCCGATTCCTGCCGCGAGATGCGCAAGCAGTACGTGCACAAGTTCGGCCGGGAAGACTCCTGATGGGCGCAGCCGCGCCGCGCCGCCGCTTGCTGCTGCCGACGATGATCGCCCTCGCCTGCCTGTTCATGGCAGGCGTGGCGGCTGCACTGTGGCAGTACTTCGGCTACAGCGCGCAATCCACGTTCACCGAACAGGCCATCGTCTTCGACGACTCGCAACTGCGCCTGCCAGCCGATCTGGCCAGTGATACCGGCCGCATCCGCGTGGTGCATTTCTGGGACCCGGCATGTGCGGTCTGCAACCGCGAAACCGGTGCCCACCTGAGCTACCTGATCAGCATGTACCGCCGCGCCGGCATCGACTTCTACGCGATCCGTCGCCCTGGCACGCAGGGCGAGCTGCCCGAGCCGCTGCGCAGCAAGGTGATCAACCTGCCGACCATCGACGGCATCGAGCACATCCCGGCCAGCCCTGCGGTGGCGATCTGGGACCGGCAGGGCCATCTGGCCTACGCCGGCCCGTACAGCATCGGCATGGTCTGCAACTCGGCCAACAGTTTCGTCGAACCGCTGCTGGACAGACTGGTGCGCGGCGAAACCGTGCGCCCCAAGGGACTGCTTGCCGTGGGCTGCTACTGCCCGTGGCAGGCCAAGCGCTGAGGACGCGCAATGACATCACTGGCTCTGGGTGGCGCGACCGCCGCAAACAACAACGGCGGTCACCTGTCCGAACCGACCGATGGTTATGGACAGGCTCCCGCCGTTGGAAGCAACGATACGCCCCGACATGCTCCGTACATGCCGCGACCGGATGTCGCAGCGCGCGAGTGGGTGCAGGACGTGCTCGCGCACAGCGGTCCGATCTACCTGCGCATCGTCAATTCGCTGGAACGCACGGTGCGCCGTGGTGGTCTGGCACCGGGACAGCGCCTGCCCTCGCAGCGCGCGTTGGCGCAGCAGCTGGGCATCGACCTGACCACGGTCACCCGCGCCTTTGATGAAGCACGCAAGCGTGGCCTGATCGAAGCGCGTGGACCACAGGGCAGCTTCATCGCACCGCCCAAGGCTGGCTTCGACCAGGTGGTGGACCTGAGCATGAACGTACCGCCAGTGCCCGACGCCGATGCGCTGGCCGAGATGCTGCGCCGTGGCGCCGCCGCCGTGCTTGCACGCAGCAACGCGCCGAACCTGATGACCTATCACCTGGGCGGCGGCAATCCCACTGATCGTCACGCCGCAACGCGCTGGCTGCGACCCATGCTGGGAACGGTCGACGACGCCTGCCTGCTGCTGACCGAAGGTGCACAGGTGGCGCTGGCCGCGATCCTGGTCAGCCAGGGCCGCGATGGCGATACGATCCTGTGCGATGCGCTGGTCTATCCGGGCCTGTTGCAGGCCGCAGCGGCGCTGGGGCGTCGGCTGATGCCGGTGGACAGCGACGAACACGGCATGTGCCCTGAAGCGCTGCTGCGGCAGGCGCGCGAAAGCGGCGCGCGCCTGGTCTATCTCAACCCCACCTGCCAGAACCCGACCGCGCTGACCCTGCCGCTGCAGCGGCGCGAGGCGCTGGCGCGTGTACTGGAGAGCGAAGGCCTGCTGGCGATCGAGGATGATCCGTACTGGCACCTTGCCGAAGATGCACCGATACCCCTGGCAACGCTGGCACCGCGCCATGTGTTCTATGTGGCGACGCTGTCGAAGGTGATCAGCCCCGGCCTGCGCACCGCGTTCGTGCAGTGCCCGAGCGCTGCGCACGCCGAGGCGATGACGGCTGCGTTGCGGGCGACGCGGCTGATGGGCCATCCGCTGGTCTCGGCATTGGCCAGCCAACTGCTGCTGGATGGTTCGGCGCAGTCACTGCTGGCCCAGGTACGCGCCGAGGCACGCGAGCGCATGCGCATGGCACGTTACCTGCTCGCGCCGTCGCTGCTGCAGCGCGCGGAGGGCCTGCATGCCTGGTGCCGGATACCGGCACCCTGGACCGACGCCACGCTGGTGCGTACCGCACAGCTGCAGGGGCTGGCGATTGCGCCGTCATCGGCGTTCTGTCCGCCGGGGGTCTCGCTCCAGTACGGCGTGCGGTTGTCGCTGGGGCTGGCAGCGGACCGAGGGCAGCTGGAGAGTGCGTTGCATCGGATTGACCGGTTGTTGTTGTCCGATGCGTTGCCGGCGATCGAGCGGTAAGCGTGGAATGGGATGTGCCGACCAACGGTCGGCACCCACCCGATCGGTAGTACCGGCCGCTGGCCGGCAGAAGATTCCCCAGCACGGTCGGAATGTGCCAACCAAGGTTGGCACCCACCAGATCAGAGGTAGATCGTCGATGGGATGTGCCGGCCAACGGTCGGCACCCACCCGATCGGTAGTGCCGGCCGCTGGCCGGCAGCTGCTCGTGGGCGACGATCATGAGGTTGCCGGCCAGCGGCCGGCACTACCGTTCATGATCAGGCCAGGGCAGAGAGCGCCTGCACCAGCGCATCCAACTGCTCCGGTCGGGTGAACACCGACGGCGTCACCCGCACGCAGGCGCCGGAGTCCAACCCGTCACGATGCGTGGTGAACACGCGGTGTTCGTCCAGCAGGCGCTTCTGAAGCGCGATGTTGTCAGCCACGCTGGTGCGCCCGTGCAGGCGGAAGCTGGCCAATGCGCTGGCCAACGCCGGGTCCGGTGAAGACAGCACTTCGATATGCGCCATCTGCCGCGCAGGCACCGTCCAGCGCTCGCGCAGGTAGCGCAGGCGCGCCTGCTTGTTGGCCGCGCCGATACGCTGGTGCAGCGCGATCGCTTCTGGCAGCGCCAGGTAAGCGGCGAAGTTGACCGTGCCGGTGTGCACACGGCTGCCCACGCGGCCATCGTCGGTCTCGCCCATGTACGGGTCGAGGTCCGCAACGCGGCCCTTGCGCACATACATCGCGCCGACGCCGACCGGTGCGCCGATCCACTTGTGCAGGTTGATGCCAACGAAATCGGCCTTGAGCTGCGGCACCGCGTAGTCGATCTGGCCGAACCCGTGCGCCGCATCAACGATCACGTCGATGCCGCGTGCCCGCGCACGTTCGGCGATTTCGGCCACCGGCAGCACCAGCCCATGGCGATGGCTGACCTGGGTCAGCAGCACCAGCTTCAGGCGTGGCAGCCGCGCGAACGCGGCCTCGTAGGCCTGCAGGATCTGCACATGGTCGGGCACCACCGGCAGCGCGATGCGCTCGACCTGCACGCCACGGCGCTGCTGCAGCCAACGCATCGCACCGATCATGCTGTCGTAGTCGATGTCGGCGTACAGCACCTGGTCGCCGGGCCGCAGGCGGTTGTAGCCACCGATCAGCGCCAGCATCGCCTCGGTGGCGCCTCGGGTCAGTGCGATCTCATCCACGCCCACGCCCAGCAGTTCGGCCACCTGCCGCTGCACCGCCATGTACTGCGCCGGGAACGCATGACGGCCATACCAGGCGTTGCCACGGTTCACTTCAGCGGTATGGCGCTGGTAACTGGCCAGCGTTTCGCGGCCCATCGCGCCCCAGTAGCCATTCTCCAGGTGGTTCACTTCGTCGGTGATGTCGAAGTGGCTGGCCACGGCGGCCCAGTAGCTCTCATCGCGGGCCAGCACGTCCGGCGCCACGGTCGTTGCGGGAATCTGCATGGACGCAGCGTAACGCGTGGCAGCCATGGCGGGCAGTGAAGAAAGTGCGGCTGCGGCCGGCAGCAAGGAGCCGGCACGCAACAGGAAGCGGCGGGTCGGGTCCATCAGAAGCTCAGCCGGTACTGCGCGTACAGGTTGGCGCCGTCGGTGTCGTACGGCGCGTTGCGCGAGTAGACCAGGCCGCGACTGGCCTGGAAAGTGGCTTCGTCCGGATAGCGGTCGAACACGTTGTCGGCACCCACGCGCAGGCTGTGATGTTCGTTGATGCGATAGCCGACAGCCAGGTCGAGGAAGCTCATCGCGCCGAAGCGCTGGTAGATATCGCCCACTGCATTGCCGCTGGAATCGGTCCAGGCGCCGTAGTAGCGCATGCGTGCCATCAGCGACCAGGCGCCGATGTCCCAGCTGCCGGTCAAGCTGCCCTTGTGCTCGGGCAGGCGGTCTTCGAACAGCACGCGCTGGGTCTCATTGGTTGCCACCGAGGTGCTGCCGTTGTCCACGCGGGTGCGGTTGTAGTTGTAGGCCAGGGTCAGCGTCATGCGGCCCGCGCCGAGGTCGCGCAGGTAGTTGCCGACCACGTCCACGCCGGTGGTGGTGGTATCGAAGTCGTTGGTGAAATAGTTCACCGAGGTATAGCCCAGCGGATTGGGCGTACCGGCCGGAATGGCGAAACTGGCCGACTGGCTGAAGCGGTCGGTGAGCTTGATCTGGTAGACATCCACCGAACCGGACAGGCCCAGGTCGGTGCGCCAGGTCAGGCCGAGCGAGGCGGTGCGTGATTCTTCCGGCTTCAACGGCCTGGCACCGAGCAGCTGCGCCAGCGGATCGTTCGGCGACAAGCGGCCGCTGGTGAAGATCTGCAGCGTGCGCGTGTCCAGGCCCTGGGTGGTACTGGTGGTGTTGAGCTGCGCCGGCGTCGGCGCACGGAAGCCGGTGGACACGGTACCGCGCAGGGCTACATCCGGCGTGATCGCGAAGCGCGCCGAGAGCTTGCCGTCCAGCGTGCTGCCGAAGCTGGAGAAGTCCTCGTAGCGGCTGGCCGCACCGATGCTCCAACGCTCGCCCAGCGGCACTTCCATGTCCACATAGGCGGCCTTGCTGCGCTGGCTCCACTGCCCGGCCTGGCTGGCCGAGAAACCGGGCGCACCATTGGAATTGGCCTCCAGGCCTGCAGCCGCGCCCGGACCCACCGCGTATGACGCCGGGTCACCGGCGCGCACCTGGTAGGTGTCCTGGCGGAACTCGCCACCGAAGGCGACGTTGATCGGCCTGGTCAGCGCGGCCACGTCCCACTCATAGTTGAAGTCGGCGTTGGCGTTCTTCTCGGTCTGGGTCAGGCGGCCGAGATCGAAGTCGGTCGGGCTGGCCGGGCCGAGCGAGGCATTGATCGAGTTCTTCAGGCTGTAGTCGATGGCGTTGCGGCCATACGAGGCGCTCACGTCCCAGCGCAGCTTCGGTGTGATCTCGCCGCGCAGGCCGCCGACCAGCTGCAGGTCGTTCTGGACGTTGCCGTACTGCGGGCTGAAACCCACCGGGTAGATCGAGCGCAGGTTCCAGCCCGGGAAGATGACGGTGGTGCGGTAGGCGCCGGTGGTGGTGTCCGGATTGCGCCAGTTGAAATCACTGACGCCATCGCTGTGGCTGTAAAGACCGAACGCATACAGCTCCAGCGCGTCGCTGGCGTTGGCCTTCACGTTGAAGCCGACGCGGCGGCTTTCCAGTTCCGGCTGGCCCCAGCGCTGCACCGGGTTGGGCACCTCCAGCTCCGGATGTACAGCCTGGAAGGCGATCGCATCCGGGCGCTGGCGGGTACGCGAGGTGGCGTCTGAATTGGACGACTCGGCGAACAGCACCAGGCTGCCATAGTCGCCCAGCGACCAGCCGGTGCGCGCACTGAAGTCGCGCGAGGCACCGTCGCCCTGCGCGTACTGCGAATAGCCGGCGGTGATCCCGGTGCCGGGGCCGTCCTCAAGAATGATGTTGATGACACCGGCGATGGCGTCCGAGCCGTACTGCGCCGATGCGCCGTCGCGCAGCACTTCGATGCGCTTGATCGCGCTGGTCGGAATCTGTGCAAGGTCGGCCGCCTGTGCACCACGGTTGCCGAGCAGCGCGCTGCGGTGGAAGCGACGCCCGTTGACCAGCACCAGGGTCTGGTCCGGCGACAAGCCACGCAGCGTAGCCGGACGCACGAACACCTGGCCGTCCGCCATCGGCAGGCGCTGCACCACGAATGATGGCACCAGCTGGGCAAGCACGTCCTTCAGATCGGTGGATTCAACGGAGCTGATGTCTTCCTTGCTGAACACGTCCACCGGCGCCAGTGTTTCGAACTGGGTGCGGTTGGAGGCACGGGTACCGGTGACCAGCATTGCATCAAGCTGGGTGGGCGCGGCGCGGCTGCCGCCTGCGGCATCGACCGCATCGGCCTCCGCTGCGATCGCGCCTCCTGCGCTGGCCATGGAAAGGGCGAGGAGGATGGAACGCGAAAGCTTCGAACGATGCACGGCAGGACTCCGGGAGGACGCGACGGGGCCAGCACCTGCAGGGATATCCCAGGCCTGGACAAGGCGCGCAGTCTCGGCGCGATCTGTGAAGGAGGCATGACGTCAGTGCGACAGCTTGAGTCCGCGCAGGCGCAAGAACTGCTAAACGCCGCGCCTGCCGATCCGCTACTGTGTCCAGCATCGGATTCATGGAACGACAGGATGAGTGCGGCAGGCAAGGCGGTGTGGTACATCGAAACCCATGCGGAGCAGCCGCTGGCCTTGGCCGATATCGCCGCTGCGGTGGGACTGTCGCCATTCCATCTGTCGCGCCTGTTCCAGGCCCGCACCGGCACGTCGGTGGTCCGTTACCTGCGTGGGCGCCGCTTGACAACGGCCGCGCAGCGGCTGGCCAACGGCGCATGCGACATCCTGCAGGTGGCGATTGGCGCGGGCTACACCACTCATGCCGCGTTTACCCGTGCCTTCAGCGAACAGTTCGGGCAGACACCGGAACGGGTACGCCAACAGGGCACCGATGGGCTGGCGCTGGTGCAGGCGATCCGCGTGGACGAGGCGCCGGCTGCCTGCGCTGAGGCGCCACAGCTGCTCGACACCCCGGCCTTCCAGCTGGCCGGCATCGGCATGCGCCATACCCGCAACAGCGGCGGTGCCATTCCCGGGCAGTGGGCCCAGCTCAACCGGGAATGGCCGGCGCCGGCCCCGGTCAGTTTTGGGGTGTGCTGCAACAACGACGACGACGGCGGCTTCGACTATATCGCCGCGCTGCCGATTGGTTCACTTGGCCCTGTACCCGCGCACTGGCAGCGCGTGGATGTGCCCGCACGACGCTACTTGGTGGCCTGGCACGGCGGGCACATCTCGGCCATCCGCTCGACCTGGTTCTGGTTGCTGGATCACTACCTGCCCAGCGCCGGCCTCAGCCTGGCCGACGCGCCGGACCTGGAGCGCTACGACGCCCGGTTCAACGAGCACACTGGCAACGGCGGCGTGGAGATCTGGCTGCCGGTAGACGAACGTCCCTGCTGACATGGAGCTGAAGATGCGCGTGAACATCACAATTGTCGGGCTGCTGCTGATGGCAGCGGCGCTCTCCGCCCACGCAGGCGACACCTGGAAAGCCGGCGAGCGCCATGGCACCACGACGGTGGCCAGTGCCGCCGTGCGCGATGCGCAGCACCGCAACACCCTGCGCTACACGGTGTGGTATCCGGCACCGGCCGATAGCAGCGAAGTCGAGGTGACCATCGGGCCGCCTGGCACGCCCCTGTTCGATGTTGGTCGCTCGGCGATGGATGCGCTGCCCGCAGGCGCTCGCCTGCCGACACTGCTGCTGTCGCATGGCAACGGCGGCAGCGCGCGCATGATGGGCTGGCTGGGCACCGCGCTGGCACGGAAAGGTTATCTGGTGATCGCGGTCGATCATCCCGGCAACAATGGTGCCGACCAGATGACCCTCCATGGCAGCATGTTGACCTGGCTGCGCGCGGATGATCTGCGCGCGGCACTGGCGGCCGTGCAGGCCGATCCAGTGCTGGGCCCGCACGTCGATCCTGAACGCCTAGGTGTTGCCGGTTTCTCGGCCGGTGGCTACACCGCGCTGTTGGCGGCAGGGGCGCAACCGGACCTGCAGCGACTGCTGGCGTTCTGCACGGCGCATCCGGATGACGGCGTCTGCCGGCCTCAACAGGAAGCGGCAACGCACACGATGGAGGCGCGTGTTGCCGCTGCGGCGTCGGCCGAGCTGTCGCCGTGGATGTCCCACGCCAACGACGCACGCGCCATTCCCGGCGTGCGCGCGGTGTTCCTGATGGCACCGGCGATCATCCAGGCCTTCGCGCCCGAGCAGCTGTCCTCGTTGCGGCTGCCCGTGTCGATTGTGCTTGGCGAGGCTGACACGGTTGCGCCGCCACAGACCAATGGCGCGGCCGCGCGTGCAGTGATTGCGGGCGCTGCACTGCAGCTGCTGCCAGGTGTCGGCCATTACGATTTCCTCGCCGCATGCACCCCGACCGGGCAGCAGCGGCTGCAGGACCTCTGCAGCACGTCAGTGCCAAAGGCAAAGACCCACGCGCAGACAGTGGACGCAGCAGTACGGTTCTTCGACCATTCACTGCGCTAGTGGCCGCCGGGCGTGGCCCGGCGCTACAGTGGGCGCGTCCACGGAGAATCGATCATGCGCCTGCTGCACCTCACCCTGCCGGTATCCGACGTCGCTTCCGTGGCCGCGTATTTCCATGATGTGCTGCAGCAGCGCGTGGTCGGCAACCATGTGCACATCGGCTGGAGCACCATCGAACTGCAGCCGGCGGGTGATTACCCCGTCGGTGGCGTGCACCTGGCCTTCAACGTACCGGACAACCGCTTCGGCGAGGCGATGGCCTGGTTGCGCGAACGGGCCCCGCTGCAACGTAATCCTGAGGGCCTGGATTACTTTGCGCTGGAGAGCAGCTGGCAGTCGCAGTCGGTGTACTTCACCGGTCCTGATGGCCTGATCCTCGAGTTGATCGGCCGGCGCCGTCTGCCAGTCAGCACGCGCGCAGGCGCCTTCCATGGCAGCGAGCTGACCTGCCTGAGCGAGGTTGGCCTACCCAGCCACGATGTCGATGCGGTGCGCGAACAGTCCAGCCAGCGCTTCGGCCTGCAGCCGATCAGCCCGCCGTCGCCGCAGTTCGCGCCGATGGGCGACGACGAAGGCCTGCTGATCGTGGTTGCTGCGGACCGGCGCTGGTTCCCCGAGCAGAAAGACCTGCCCAGTGCCCAGGGCGTGCAGCTGCAGGTGGGTGATGTGAACGGTAGCGGCGAACTGCGCGATGCCGCGCTGGGCTGGCGGGTGTGGGCGGCCTGAGCTACCAGCTGCCCGAAGCGCCGCCGCCGCCGCTGCGACCACCACCACCGGACCAGCCGCCGGAACTGCTCGAGGACGAACTCGACGACGAGGTGCTGGACGAGGAACGGTAGCCTTGGGACGACCTTCGTCCGCTGCGTGCTTTTTCGCCGGGCAGCAGGGTGAACAGCCAGATGAAGTACAGGAACAGCGTGCCTACGCTGGACACGATCATCGCCAACACGCGTGCGTTCCCGTCGCTGGCCCGGTCGATGGCCAGCAGCGCGCCCAGCGCATAGGCGCCGGTCAACAGCACCAGCACCACCAGGCGCACGGCGAAGCTGTTGCGGTTCTTGCGCCAGCGCGCGCGGCCGGCCTGCACCAGGAAGAACACCAGCATGGCGGCAAGGGCGACCGCCAGGTTCAGCAACGTGTGCAGGGCAAGGCTGGGCGGCAACTGGCCACGGACCGGCATCACCGCGAAGAAACCGATACTGACGGCCAACATGCCGCACAGCACGATGCGCACACCACGGCTGCGACGCCAGCACCATCCCAGCAGCGCCGCCACCGGTACAGCAGGTAACAGCACGCAGAACAGCGCAGGCAGCACATGCCGCGGCAGCAGCAGCGTCGCCGAAACCAACCCAGCGGCCATCACTGCCGTTACCAGCAGCGGTCTACCCCAGGCAGGCAATGTCGGCCAATTCGGCCTGGGCATTGCCGCATTGGCTGCCAATGCCTTGCGCCGTCGCTCACGGCGTTTAAAGCTGAACTCGGCCTCGGTCCTGGTGGCCATCAGGCGCGGCGGTGATCGCCACAGACCGGCCAGGAACCCCACCAGCAACGTCAGGGCAACGACCGAATCCCCTGTGCGCCAATCCGCTGGCAACAGGTTGCGTGCGGATGAATCTTCCTGGGGCGGCAGCGGCTCGCCATCGATCAACGCCACCAGCACCTTGCTGCCGTCCAGCAGGCCCTGGTCCAGGTCTCCCTCACGCAGGCGCGGCACGATCGCCTTGTCGATGATGCGCGCGGCATAGGCATCGGGAATGGTGCCTTCCAGGCCATAGCCGGTCTGGATGCGTACGCGCCTGTCCTGCACTGCCACCAGCAGCAACACCCCGTCATCGACACCGGCGCGGCCCAGCTGCCACTGTTCGAAGACGCGCTGTGCATAGGCTTCGATGCCGTCATCGCCAACACTGGGCACCACCAGCACCTGCAGTTGCGCGCCTTTGCGTGCCTGCAGCTGCAATGCCTGCTCGCGCAGCGTGGCGAGGGTGCTGGCGGACAGCGCGTTGGCGGTGTCCACCACCGGGTCATCCAGTCCCGGGATCGCGGCCGCCGCCAGCACTGGCAGCGGCAATAGGCAGAGCAGCAGTGCCAGCCCTACCCGCTGCCATGCGTTGCGCCACCGCAGCACCCGGCTCATGTGGACGCCATGCCTTGCAATGGCGGCGTGCTGTGCATCATGCGAAACAGCATCCGTGTATGTCCTTGCCCCATGAACGGAAAAGCCGGCCGGATTACCCCGGCCGGCCTCCTTTACCACACACCTCTTCACACGCAGCGGTCAACGGCCCATGGCCACGCGCTGCTGCTCGTCCTGCACGTGTTGCTGCGAAGGCTCATGCTTGGCCAGCATTGCAGCGCTGGTCTCCTGCAGGCTCGGTGCCGTCTGGGTCATGTCCACCGCAGTACGGAAGCCGGGAACGGTGCCGATGACGAAGGCCTTGCCATCCTGCACGGTGACGCCCTGCAGCTTCTCCGGTGAATCGATGCCGGCGGCCTTGGCCTGGGCGGTCACATGCGCGCTCATCTCGTTGCAGATCATGCCCGGCATGTGGCCACGGATCGCATTGTGCAGCGGCGTATCCGGATGCGCCTTGTCGCCCAGTTGCGGCCCCTTCGGCGCCGCCTCGGCATGGCTGCGGCCTTCGGCCAGCTTGCCCAGCGTCGCCGGACCCGCCACGCCATCGGCGGTGAGCCCGTGCTGCTTCTGGTAGGCGATCAGTGCGTCCCTGGTATTGGCACCGAACTTGCCATCCTCGCTCAGCGGATTGCCTTGGCCGTCGCGCACGCCCAGGCGGTTGAGTTCCTTCTGCAGCGCAGTCACTGCCTCGCCCTTGGCCCCCTGGCGCAGCACACCGTTGTGGTCGGCGTCATGCGAATGGCCACCCTTGCCGGTTTCCTTCAGCTTGCCGTGGTCCCAGAAGTCCTGCGGGCTGAGCAGCTTGCCGTGCGGATCCTTCAACTGGTAATGCACGTGCTGGGCATACTGCCCCGCACCGCCCGGGCCACGCCCGCCCATGGTGCCGATCGGCTCGCCCGCCTTGATCGGCTGGCCTTCCTTCACCTGGGTCGAGTGCAGGTGCAGGATCTCGTGCGAGTTGCCCTGTGCATCCCTGATCTTCACCGTGCCGTAGTCGCCACCGACGAACGTCACCGTTCCGGAGATCGGCGCGTTGACGGTCGGGTGCTGCAGATTACGACCGTGCTGGCCGCCGACATAGTTGAAGTCGGTGCCACCGTGCGGCTTGTGCGCGCGGTGTTCGCCGAACTCACCGGTAACGTGCGGCTTGACCCCGTTCTGCGGGGGCAGCATCACCTGCATCGTCTGCTCGAAGGTGCGGGTCTGGCCTTCGGCGTGCGCCGCTGCCGGCTTGGCCTGCGCGTGGGTGGCCGCAGCTGCGGAGGGGGCCGCGTGGCTGCCATGGGACTGGCCGTGGGTCAGGCCCAGGCGCTGCTCCACGAACCGCTCGTACTTGTCCACGTACGGCATCACCTTCTTTTCAGACAGGGTGAGGCCGCCGTAATCGCGGGTCGGGCCGTCGTGGTGGTACTTGTAGATGTACTCCTCACCCTGGCCGCGCTTGTGCGCCAGCGTGCGGTTATCGATGTAATGGTCAACCAGTGCATCGGACTGTGCGCCGACGTCGAAGCGGTTGCGGCTGTTGAGGTGGTAGTGGTTGCCGGTCTTGTCGATGAACTGGCCCAGGCCCGAGGCCGAGGTGGTGCCAGCGGCGGCATCGGGGTTGAAGCCCGATTCAACGCGGGCGATGGCCAGCACGTGCGCGGTTTCGCGCGGGGTCAGGCCCTTCTCGCGCGCCGACTCGATGATCGTGTCGATCACCCGTGACTGTACTTCCGGGGTCGCATCGCCCCACCGGCGGGAATTGCCATGCAGGCGGCCGTCGCTCTGGTCGATCGGCTCCCGGTAGTGGCTCCACGGTTTGATGCGGTCACTGCTGTAGGCCGCCCCGCGGGGCTGGACCATGTCCTGGTAGATGTCTGCCATGTCTGTGCTATCCATTCTATGAAAAAGGGGATTTCCTTAAGGGGTACTGCTCCTGGTACTTCTGGTACTGCGGTACTGCGGTGCTGCGTTCACAGCGCGCGTGCGACGTCCTGCCGCTGCGCTCAGTCTTCGATGTAGTTCACCTCCGGGTGCTTGATGCCGAGCGAGTCGATCAACGTCTCGTACTCGTCGTTGTTGGGCTCCTGCTCCTCGCCTTCCGCGCCGCGCAGCGGGGGTGTGCTGTGGGTCAACTGGCGGCCACTGGCGTCGTACAGGTAGTACCACTCGCAGAAGCTGCAGCCGAACGGCAGTTCACCGTACTGCACGACGAAGTACGGCGTACCGCTGCGGTCCTGCACGCAGGCCAGGCCAACGGCGGTATAGCCGTCCATCTCCTTGGGCGCAGCAATGGCCTGGCGTGCGCCGTCCTTTTCGATTTCCAGCGTGGTCAGCCGGGAAGCGTCCGTGTCTTGGGTGGGCTGGGCCGCCAGGTGCAGGCGGGTGCCTTGGCAATCGATATGCATGCCGGTCTCGTCGCGCGTAAGAGAGGTGGGAAGGTCCGCAACGGCAGCCGCTGGTGCGGCCGGCTTCGCTGCCGGTTCAGTAGAAGCGGGGGCCGCCGCCGGTGCAGCCGCCTCAGGGCCGCTGCAGGCAGCAAGCATCAGGGCCAGCACGGGGGCAACGGGAGACAGACGCATGCGGTGCTCCTTGGGTGAATCACACGACCGCCCGCAGGCGGTCGCTCAGGGGTCAGATCGATTCGTCCTCACGCTTGACCAGTTGCCAGCACGGCTTCTGGGCAAAGGTGTAGATCTGCTGGTCGCTGGTATCGGGGGTGCGCATCTGCACCTGTACCTGGCCGTCGGGCAGGCGGGTGACCTGCATCTCGCGGCCCTGGCGTTGCAGCGTGGCCGGGTCCGGCATCACCGGCCATTCGACCTTGGCAAGCGGCACCTTCTCCTCCACCTTGCGTGGCTCCGGCTCGGCGTCGCCATCGATGTGGCTGTCCAGCAGCGGATCGGCAGTGGACGTTTCCTGCAGCGCGATCTCGTTGCCGAAATGCTTGAGGAAGTCGTCGAAGACCGGATGGGGGCAGCTGGCAGACGCGTCTGCCGGGGCCGCGGCAACCGGCGTGGCCGGCGTCGTGGCGGCGGCCGTGCTGCTCGGAGCCGGTGCGGCGGCGTCAGTGATGGCAGCCTGGGGCGCAGGCTTGCAGCCCGACAGCGCAAGCCCCAGGGCAAGCGCAAGCAGGGCAACGGGGCGGAGCTGGTTCAAGGGATCCTCCTGATTCCGGGCGGTCGCGCGCGGTTCCGGCGCGGTAGGGAGGCAAGGATAGCCATGCCTCTGTCGATTCAGTTTCAACATCCGCTGTCAGGAATATCCCGACATGCTGAATTGAGACTCATATCACACTTGGACTGAAATCAACGTCATCGCAGCAGCCGTTAGACTACGCCGCACACGCTTCGACCCTGGCCCCCATGCGCGCATTCCTGCTTGCCCTCTCCCTGCTGGCGCCAACGCTGTGGCCTGGTGTTGTGGCCGCACTGGAGGTCCGGGAAGGCGACCTGCTGTTCGTCACCGCCGGCCGCAGCGGCCTCAGCGCGGCCATCGACGATGCCACCGGCAAGCAGCACGGCCCCAGCTTCGACCACGTGGCCCTTGTCGCCTTGGCGTCGCAGGGGTGGGAGGTACTGCACGCCGACGAGAAGGGATCGCGCCGGCAATCCCTGGTCGAGTTCCGCCAGGACGCCCGCGCCAGGCAGCGGCAGATCGTGGTCTATCGCCTGCAGGCACCGCAGCAGGCCGCCATCAAGGATGCGATCGCGACCGCACGCACGATGCTGGGCAAACCGTACAACACGTCATACGTGTTGAACGAGGACAGCTACTACTGCTCGGACTTCATCGAGCGCGCATTCCGTGCGCACCATGTGTTCGCGTTGCAGCCGATGAACTTCCGCAACCCGCAGACCGGGCAGATCGCCCGGCACTGGGTGGATCTGTACCGCGGCATGGGCATGGACGTGCCGCAGGACCAACCCGGCACCAATCCCAATGACATGTCGGCGGCGCCGGTGCTGCAGCGCATCGGCGTGCTGGAATAAGCGAAGCCCCGCACAGGGCGGGGCTTCGCGGGTTGCCCAGGCTGGGGCATCGAAGTCACTCTTCCTCGTCCTGCCCACCCTGCTGCTGGTTGCGCTGGTTGCGCTGCTGCTGTTCCTGCTGCTGTTGCTGCTGCTGGTCGCGGCCGCGCCCCTGCTGCTGATCCTGCTGGTTCTGCTGGCCCTGCTGCTTCTGGTTCGGGTTCTGGTTCTGCTGTGCCATGTCCGATCTCCAAAGCCACGCGCGGAATGCGGTGGACGGGACCATCGTCTGCAGCGATTGGTTAATCACACGTGGGTGGCCGGCTACATTCGTGTGTACGCCTGTGAATGAACGCGCGGAACCTCTTGCGGCACAAGCGCCTGAAGGATTCATGCGGGTTCGGCATGTGCTCATGCCGTCATCTGCGTTGCACGCATTCATGGCGCTCGCAGCCGGAGACACGCGCTGAACGAGGCTGGCTTTCCCGGCTCACACAGGGAAGCCAACGCTGCATTCATGGCATCACCGGCGGCACGTACGCCAGCGTCATCCCCAGCAGCCACAGCAGGCCCAGCACCAGCGGGATATGCACCAGCAGCTGGATGAAGGTGAAGCCCACGATGTCGCGTGCCTTCAGGCCCAGCACGCCCAGCAGCGGCAGCATCCAGAACGGGTTGATCAGGTTCGGCAGCGCTTCGGCCGCGTTGTAGACCTGCACGGCCCAGCCCAGGTGCGCCTTCAGTTCGTTGGCGGCCTGCATCACGTAGGGCGCCTCGATGATCCACTTGCCGCCACCAGACGGCACGAAGAAGCCCAGCACCGCCGAATAGACGCCCATCACCAGCGCGAACGAATCGGTGCTGGCCACGTGCACGAACAGGCTCGACAGCCGGTGCGCCAAGGTCTGCCCGTCACCGCCGGCGGCGTGGGTGAGGATCATCGCGATACCGCCGTACAGCGGGAACTGGATCAGTACGCCGGTGGTGCTCGGCACCGCCTTGGCCACCGCGTTGAGGAAGCTGCGCGGGCGCCAGTGCAGCAGCAGGCCCAGCGAAATGAACAGGAAGTTGTAGGTGTTGAGGTTGGCGATGGCGGTGACCACCGGTTTGTTGGCGAACTCGTTGAACAGCCAGCCGAACGCCAGCAACGAGAGCAGCACGGTCAGCAGCGGGCTGTATTCCAGCCACTCGCCCGGGCGCGTGCGCCGCTGCAGCGGCTCCGGCTCGGCCTGCGCGGCGCCCGGGAAATCCTCGGCGGTACGCGCACTGCCGGCCGCAGGCGCGGTCAGCCAAGCGATCAGCAGCGAGACCAGGATCAGCACTGCGGTCAGCGCGATCGACTGCCACAGGAAGATGGTTTCGGTGAACGGCAGCACGCCGGTGATCTCCACCAGCCCCGGCGGCATGCTGGCCGGGTTGGCCTGGAGCTGTGCGGCCGAGGAACTCAGCCCCATGGCCCACACCGCGCCCAGGCCAAGATATGCCGAAGCACCGGCCGCGCGGTAGTCCATGCGCAGCTCGGTACGGCGGGCCAACGCGCGGACCAGCAGGCCGCCGAACACCAGCGAGAAACCCCAGCTGAGCAGCGAGGCGAGCATGCTGACCAGGCCCACGTACACCACCGCGCCGCGACCGGTGCGCGG
Source organism: Stenotrophomonas hibiscicola ATCC 19867 (assembly GCF_000382065.1). Lineage (GTDB taxonomy): Bacteria > Pseudomonadota > Gammaproteobacteria > Xanthomonadales > Xanthomonadaceae > Stenotrophomonas > Stenotrophomonas hibiscicola. The sequence continues at coordinate 170,883 of NZ_KB907503.1, forward strand.
CACACGGGCGAGGAAATCGATGAAGCGTGCGACCACCGGCGCGGTGGCCACGGCGTAGCCACCGATGACCACGAAGGCCATCTGCATGGTGAAGGGAATCAGGCTCCAGAAGCCGTCACCGAAGGCGCTGGCGGTGGCCTGCGGGGTCGAGCCGAAGCCCATCGCGGCCAGCGCGACGATGACCACGCCCAGCACCGCGAACACATACGCGTCGGGGAACCACTTTTCCGCCCAGGCGGCCGAGCGCAGCGCTGCGCGCGCCATCCAGCCATCCTGTACTGCTGCCTTCGAGGCCATCGCCTACCCTCCCAGGTTCGATGGATCGATTCTGGGCGGTGGGGTGCAGGCTGTCAGCCACCTATTGGTCGTAGGCGGCGGAAGGCCCGGCGCTGTGCGCCGCCGCCCGAGCATGGGCTCGGGCGCTACGGATATCCGGTTTCGGGGGGCCACCTGTAGAGCCGAGCCCACGCTCGGCTGCGCGTCTCAGCGCAGCGCCAGGTCCACGGCGATGCCGGCAAACAGCGCGGCACCCACCCAATTGTTGTGCAGGAACGCCTTGAAGCATGGACCGCGTTCGCGATTGCGGCAGATCCAGAACTCGTACACCACCAGCACCGTGGCCACGGCCACACCGGCCAGGTAGTACCCACCCAGCCCGCCACGCACGCCAACCAGCGCCATGGTGGCCAGGAACAGCGCGTAGAGCACGCCCTGGATGACCAGGTCGAGGTCACCGAACAGGATCGCGGTGGAGTGCGAGCCCATCTTCAGGTCGTCCTCGCGATCGACCATGGCGTACCAGGTGTCGTAGGCGGTGGACCACAGGATGTTGCCGGCATACAGCAGCCAGCCCAGCATCGGCACCTCGCCCTGCACGGCGGCGAACGCCATCGGGATGCCCCAGCCGAAGGACATTCCCAGGTAGACCTGTGGCAGATGGGTGTAGCGCTTCAGGTAGGGGTAGCTGGCGGCCAGGAACACGCCGATGAAGCTCAGGCCGATGGTCAGCCCGTTCATCGTCAGCACCAGGCCAAATGCCACCAGCATCAGCACCGCAAACAGCGCCAGCGCGGCACGGCCACTGATCGCACCGGTGGCCAGCGGGCGCGCCTTGGTGCGCTCCACGTGCGGGTCGAGCCAGCGGTCGGCGTAGTCGTTGATGACGCAACCGGCCGAGCGGGTCAGCCACACACCGGCAGTGAACACGAACAGGGTCCACAGCGGCGGCAGGCCGCCTGCGGCCAGCCACAACGCCCACCAGGTGGGCCACAGCAGCAGCAGCGTGCCGATCGGGCGATCGGCGCGCATCAGACTCCAGTAATGCCGCCAACGCGGCGTCGCCGGCGACTGCGGCGAAGTGAGGGGGGTATCAGCCATGGCGATAGGATACTCCTGCCCCTCCGGCAGGGCTTTGCCCGTGGGGGGAGATTTGTTCGGCGAAACTGGATAGAATGCCGGTCCCGCACCGCCTCATGGCGCTGCGATGCCCGCCCCGGCACTGGCCGGTGGCGCGGCGGTTCTACAACGCGCCCGTAGCTCAGCCGGATAGAGTAGTGGCTTCCGAAGCCATTGGTCGGGGGTTCGAATCCCTCCGGGCGCGCCATCTTCCCCTGCTCGTTCCCGTCACCCCGGGCCTCTCGCTTGCGCTTCCACGTCAACGTGGCTCAGGAGCGAACGGCATCGAGCGATGTGTGCAACCTTGAAGATCGCGCACGACGATGGAAAGCGCCTGCCCTTTCTGCACGGCACCGGGCAGGAAGGCGCCCTTGCCGTCGTACAGGAAGGTTTCAATCTCACCACGTGCAACCACCAGGTCCGCAGCCGGCGGCTTGAGCTCTTCCAGAACAACACTGAAGGGACGCCAGGCCAGACCGTGTTCGTCGCGGATATCGGTCGATACGGCGTGTGCATGCGCCTGCCGATCCATGCTGGCCAGTGGCAGCCGTAGTGCCTGCGATCCCTCCGTAGCGATCTGGAACCTGCCAAGGACCACGGTATCCACAGTTTCACTGCCGATGTAGGTGATCGTGGCCTCGGGACACTGCACGGCATCGGCCGGGTGCGATGCACACGCGGCCATGCTTGCGGTCAGGAGCAGAATGATCGGCCGGATCATTGGCTGGCACCTGGCACATCGCTACCCTGCCCGGGGTTTGCAGCGGCGCGCGTAGTGGTAGCGCCCGGCCTGCGCGCATAGCTGTAATCGGGATCGCGCCAGGCGCGCACGATCGGACTTCGTGCGTGCCTGATCGCGCCGGGGACCCAGGACAACATCAACACCACGGCCCAGATCGCAGCCAGCCAGAACCATCGGCCCGAGGCATAGGCCCAGATCATGGGTAATGCAGCCAGCATTACGATGATCTGCGTATACAACAGGTAGAGCGTATACAGGCCCAAGCGAGGATCCGAGCGCAGCACCACGCCACATCCCCTGCATGCCGTCTTCGCCTGCCGTCTCGATGCGGAAAGCAGTGGAAACCGCTGCCCCGCGGCGCCGCAAAGTGGACAGGTGAAGGTCAGCAGGCGCATCAGGCAGCTCCTCTCTGTCGTTTGACATCAACTGTCCGGCACGAGGCCGAGCCTAGCATGGGCTTGGTAGGGGGACGCCACAAACAACAACGCCGGGCTATGCCCGGCGTTATGTTCAAAGCAGTCGAGCATGGCTCGACTCTACACAGAGCAGATCAGTACCTGCCATCGAACGCGAAGATCGGCTTGCGCTGCTTCCACGCACCTGCAGTGAAGTCCGGGAACTCCAGCGTCTGGAAACTATTGGCGATCGACTGCTCGCTCAGCGGCGTGATCGCACTCCAGGTCACCGCATCGTAGATGTCGATCGGCATCGGTGCCTTGGCCTTCAGCGCCTCGACAAACGCGTGGATGACGAACCAGTCCATGCCACCGTGGCCGGCGCTGGCGGCGGTATCGGCATTCTGCTTCCACAGCGGGTGCTCGTACTCGTCCTGGTACTTCTTGAACTCCTCCCACTGGTGCGGCGGGCTGCGGCCTTCGATGTGGATCGAATGGTTCACGTCCATCCACAGACCCTTGGTGCCCTGCACGCGGAAGCCCATCGAGTACGGGCGCGGCAGCGAGGTGTCGTGCTGCAGCAGGATGGTCTCGCCGTTCTCGCAGGCCAGCGTGGTGGTCACGATGTCGCCGAGCTTGAACTTCACCTTGGTGCTGGGGTGGGTGGTGCCGCCACTCTTGGCCACGGTGTATTCGTGCAGGCCGCGTGCCTTGGTCGCGAAGGCGTTGATGTGGGTGAAGCGGTTGCCACGGTTGATGCCGGTGTACATCGCGCACGGGCCGATGCCGTGGCTGGGGTACAGCTCGCCGTTGCGCTCCACCGAATGCTCGGTGCGCCAGCGGGCTTCGCTCCAGCCCTTGGGCCCGAACTCCACGCCGCTGTCGTAGGGCTGGTTGGGGTCGCCGGAATTGAACTTCACGCCGCGCAGGTCGTGCTGGTAGCCGGCCTGCAGATGCACCAGCTCGCCGAACAGGCCCTGGCGCACCATCTGCAACGCCGCCATCACGTCGCGGCGGTAGCAGACGTTCTCCAGCAGCATGTACGGGGTACCGGTGCTCAGCTGGGTCTTCAACACGTCCCAGTGGTCCTGCAGGGTGATGCCGGCCACTACTTCGCAGCCCACGGCCACGCCGGCCTGCATCGCGGCAATCGCCATCGGCGCGTGGTACTCCCACGGCGTGGCGATGATCACGCCATCGATGCCCTTCTGATCCAACAGGCGCTTCCAGGCATTGGTGTCGCGATCCTGGCCGTAGGTCTTCGGGGCCGGCTTGCCGGCCTTGACCACCATGTCCATGGCGCGGCCGAGCATGATCGGCTCGATGTCGCACAACGCGACCACCTCGACATCGTCGCGGCGCACCAGCTCCTTCAGCAGCACCAGCCCACGCATCCCGGTGCCGATCATGGCCAGGCGCACCTTGCGCCCGCGTGCCCATGCCGGGGTCTGCGGCAGCAGGCTGCTGGCGGCGACAGCGGCACTGGCCGCGATGAATTCCCTACGCTTCATGGCAGACATCTCTCCTCTTGGCAGCGAGCCGGCCGTAGCCGGCCCGCCGGGTCACGCAAACGGAATTACTTGAAACGGTAGCCGATGGTCACACTGTAACCACGACCGAAAATGGTGGCGTAGTCACTGGAGTCACCCAGGAAGCTGTTCGGATCGTAGAACGGCAGGCGGTTGAACAGGTTCTTGACGGTGAAGCTCAGGTTCCACGCGTCATCCGGGCGCCAGGTGACGCTCATGTTGGCGGTCCACCACGACGGTGCACCATCGCACTTGCTCTTCTGCAGGGCCAGGTAGCCGCCGGTGCAGGTTTCCTTGTTGTTGCTCACTTCGTCGATCTGGTCGGTGGCCCACTTGGTGCCACCCACGTAGTTGACGAACATGCTGGTGGTGACCTGCTTGTAGGTCCAGTCTGCATTGAGCGTGGCACGCAGGCGCGGGTTGTTGTAGTAGCCCACCACGTCGCCGTAGTACCAGCCGTTCTCCGCGTCCATGTAGAAGCGGTTGCGGTTGGCGATGGTGGCGGCCAGGCCGATGTTCAGGTTGCCCCAGTCGCCCAGCGAGAAGCGGCTGCGCGCGTCGATGTCGAATCCGTCGATCAGCGTCTTGCCGCGGTTCTTGTACTGGCCGACCACGCTGGCCACGTTGCCGGCGGAGTAGCCCGGCAGGGTGGCCGGGCAGCTCACGCCGCTGGCCGGGTCGGCGCACATCGCCGCCAACTGGGCAAGATTGGCACGGTCGCTGTCGGTGATCGGCGAGCGCGACATCGAGATGATGTCTTCCATGCGGCGGTAGTCCGGCGCGACGATTTCATTGTCACGGTAGATGAACCAGTAGTCGGCCGACACCGACAGCCAGGTTGCTGGCTCGTATACGAAGCCGAGGGTGGCGATCTTGGCCTTTTCCGGCTTCAGGTCCTTGTTCGGCTGGGTCATGCGCGCCACGGTGCGGCTGCAGTCGACGTTCAGCAGGTTCTTTCCGAGGTCGACGTCACCCGGCCGCTGCGACTTCAGCAGCAGGTTGGCGATGGCGTTGGTCTCGTTGCAGCGCAGCTCGTCACGGAAGCCACCGAGCTGTGCGAACACGCCGCCGTTGCCGGACTCGGCCAGGCTCGGTGCGCGGAAGCCGGTGGAATAGGTGCCGCGGAGCATCAGCTGGTCGAAGGCCTGGTACTTGAAGCCGATCTTCGGCGCCACGTTGGCACTGAAGTTCGGGTACTTGTCCACGCGCACCGCCGCATCCAGTTCCAGCTTGTCGGTGATCGGCGCCACGGTCTCGGCGAACAGCGCGTAAGTGTTGCGCTTGCCATCGAACCACGAGCCACCCTGCTGGGTGATCAGGCCGTTGGCCGCATCCGCATTACCCGGGGTGTAGAAGGTCTCGCGGCTGGCGTTGAAGCCGAACGCGGCACGCATCTCACCGGCCGGCAGCTGGAACAGCGGTCCTTCGATCTTGCCGTCCAGGGTATGCAGGCGGGTCCACGACTGGATGTCGAAGGTCGGGAACGCTTCACGGATCAATGCGGCGTTGGCTTCGCTGATCTCGCCGAACTTGTACGCCGGGTGGTCGGAGATGATCACCCGACCGGTACCCGGATCGATCGTGTACGGCCCGAACGCCTTCTCGAAGCCCTTGGTGTTGACGTTGATCGTCTGGTAGGTGGTGGAGTGGGTACCGGCGCTGGCGAAGGCGGTCTCCCAGTTCCAGTCACCGCGGTTGCCACGCGCACCGGCCAGCACGCGGTAGCTCTTGTCGGTATTGCGCTGGCCGAAATAGTTCGGGCCGGCATCCTGCAGCAGGTAGTTCAGGCCGACCACCCCGCCCATCATCGCCTTCAACTGCGGACTGGCATGGTTGTATTCGTTGTTGGGGCCCAGGAACGGGTACAGGAACTGGTTGACGGTGTTGCCGGTATTGCGCGAGAACCAGCTGGTCGGGTTGCCGGTGGTGGTGCCGTAGGTGCGCGGCGTGCCGCCGTTGGCGCGCAGGTCGATGTCGGTGTAGGTCGCCTCGGCGAAGATCTCGGTGCTGTCACCCACCAGGAAAGTGCCGTTGAGGTAGGCGGTATTGCGCTCGGACTTGGCGCCGGCATCGATCTCGTTGTTCATCCAGGTTTCCCAGACGCAACGCGGACCGGCCGCTTCACTGGTCAGCACGTTCTTGCAGCCCGGCGCGGCTTCCTGCACGCGGCGGCCGGTGACCGGATCGAAGGCGAAGTAGGTGCCCGGGTTGAACTCGCCCGGCTTGCTGCCCACGCCCAGGCGCAGGTTGTTGAGGTAGTTCGGGTTGTTGACGTAGTACTGGTCCGGACGCTTGTCGTAGAAATCGCTCAGCGGAATCGCGTCGCGACGGTACATGTTGACCGCGCCATAGATATTGAAGCGGTTCTCGGCCAGGTCACCGAAGCCGGCGGTGATGCTGGCCTGCCGCTCACCGTAGGAATCGATGCGCGAGGAGGTGTCGTTGGTGAAGCTGATCTCGGCACCCTGGAAGTTGCGCTTGGTGATCACGTTGATCACGCCGGCCACCGCGTCGGTACCGTACACGGCCGACGCGCCGTCGGTCAGCACTTCCATGCGCTCGATGGCCGCGGCCGGAATCGCATCGATGTTGACGAACTGGGTCTGGAAGCCGGCCGGGGCACCGTAGTACGACAGGCGGCGACCATTCAGCAGCACCAGGGTGCCCTGCGCGCCCAAGCCACGCAGGTTGGCCTGCGAAGCACCGTCGGAACCGGTGAACAGCGAACGCGCGTCCTGCTGCGCCGGGCGGGCGGCCGGCAGGTTGTCGAGCACCTGCAGCAGCGTGCGCGCACCCATGTTCTGGATGTCCTGCTTGCTGATCACCTGCACCGGCGAGGCGGTTTCAACGTCGGTGCGGCGGATGTTGGAGCCGGTGACCTCGATGCGGGCCAGGTCGGTGGCCTTGTCCTTGCTCTCCTGGGCGAAGGCAGGAACGGCGACCGACAGCAGCACGCCGGCGATGGCCAGCGACAGCGGAGCGATCGAACGACAGGGGGGGCGGTGGTGGCGGGCGGGCAACATCGGGGTTCTCTCCTGGCAGGGGTGCAGCGCAATAAGTGAGCGCGTGGGCGTTCGGCGGGCAAAACGCTCCCGGGCCACGGCCACGAGGGCCGTAGTCGGAATGGGCGGGGGGAGGAGCGGTGTTACGAGGGGGTCATGGGGCGACGATGCTGGCGGAGTCGCCCTCCTGGCCGATCAGTACGGCGTTGGCCCAGTTGGCACAGACCTGGGCGGGTTGGCTGCCCTGCGCACCCAGCGTGCGCAGGCTCAGGGTGGAAAGGCCACGGATGTCCAGCTCCGGCTTGACCACGCCGGGTGCCTTCACCAGGCCGCTGTCGTACAGCAGGCGGTTGTCACCCCAGACCTGGAACTGCAGGCCACCGGCGCTGCGGCAGGCGTCGTCGATGCCGAGGTCGGCACGCAGCAGGTGCCAGCCGCCCTGCAGGCGCAGGTCGATGCGGCTGTTGGCGCCGACGCCCAGGCCACGGCGGAACTGCAGGCCGTTCATGCGCATGCCGGCGTCGCCACGGAACGACTGGTCGGCGCGCACCTGGCTGGCCAGCGCGGCCGGCACCGGCAGCTCGGAGAGATAGCGCTGCCGGGCCGGTCGCTCCGGTTCCTGGTGTTCGAGGATGTGGAAGGTGGACAGTGCGATCGGGCCGACGTCGCGCGGCTGCAGCGCATCGAAGGCGCGGGCACTGCCCTGTGCGGCGGTAACCATCGGATCGGTGCTGCTGGCGCCATCGCCTTCCGGGTTCTGCACGCTCAGCACGCGGAAGCGCAGCAGGCGGCCGGCATGGGCCGGGAACGCGATGCGCTGCACGCCTTCCTTCAGCTGCAGGCGGCCACGTGCGACCGGCTCACCCCATTCGCCATTGCTGTCGCCCAGGTACACCTCGTAGTCGCGTACCTGGCCGTGCTTCCAGTTCTTGTCGTTGCGCGGCGCGATGTCGATGCCATCGATCATCCTGCGCTCGCCGAACCCGATCACCCATTCATGCGCACCGGTGCGCACGGCCTGGTTGCGCACACTGCGGAACCAGGTACCCGGGTCATCATCGAAGGCGTTTTCCAGCGCGTGGCCGGGCTCTTCGGCCGGGCGGTTGACCACCAGCAGGCTGTCGGCCGGCAGTTCGCGGCCGAGTACCGGTGCCGCCGGATACGCATCGTCGGCAGCGGCGGCGGCGACCGCGAAGTCCAGCTGTATTTGCAGCGGCTGGCGGATGTCCTGGCTGGCGGTGCGCACATGCAGCGTGCCGCGTCGTTCGGCGGCATCGAAGTACCAGCCTTCAGCAGCAGCGTTGAACGCAGCGGCATCAGCCAGCGCCGGCAGCGCGCGGCCAGCGGCCTGCACCGCACGCGGTGCCTGGCGGCTGAGCACGCGCAGGCCATAGCGGCGCTGCGGCAGCTGGCCGCTGTACTGGCCCTGCACCGCATCGATCTGCACCTGCACCGGGCCACTGCCCTGCGCTGGCGCCTGCACGCGGATCACCTGCGTGCTCGACTCGCCCTGCTGGTAGCGGCGCGTGTTGCCATCGTCTTCGTACAGCGTGTAGTGCGACTCGCCCTGCGGGTACAGGTCGAAGGTCACTTCATCGAGCGGCTTCTCACCGTCGAACAGCATCGACGGGTACATCGGCAGGATCGCTCCGGCACGCACGAACACCGGCAGCGTGGCCAGGTCCACCTGGCGGTCGAGCTGGCGACCGTCGGCGCCGGCCTGCACGCGGCGGCCGTCCCAGTAGTCGATCCAGCCGCCGGCCGGCAGGTGGATATCGCGGCGCCAGCCACGGCTGGCCGCCTGGCTGCGGTACACCGGCGCCACCAGCAGATCGCGGCCAAGCAGGAACTGGTACTTGTAGGTTTCATCCTGCGCGTGCGGGTCGCGCGGGTTGTCCCACATCAGGCCACGCACCGGTGGTGCGCCGGTCTGCGCGGCCTCGTGCACCAGGCCGTACATGTACGGGGTCAGGCGCATCTTCAACTTCAGGTAATCGCGGTTGATGCTGCGGTAGGGCTCGTCGTACCACCACGGATGCTTGCGTGCGTTCGACGACCAGCCGCTCATGCCCATCAGTACCGGCGTGAACGCCTTCCACTGCAGGTCGCGGGTGAAGGTCTCGGCGCTGCCGCCGAAGATCGCATCGACGTCGCCGCTGGCATAGGCCATGCCGGACAGGCCGGAACCGACCAGGGTCGGCACGTGCCAGCGGATGTAGTCCCAGCTGCTGCTCTGGTCGCCGGTCCAGGCCACGGCATAGCGCTGGATGCCGGCCCAGCCCATCACCGTCCACAGGAACGGGCGCGAATCGGAATTGTCGAGGATGCCGTTGAACGCCTGGCGGTTGGCGTCCATCGCGAACTGGTAGCCCTTGCCGGTCCAGGCCACGTCCAGCTTCTGCACGCGGCTGCCGGCCTTGCCCACTTCCCAGGCGATCTTGTCGACGCCGTTCTCGGTCCACAGTCCGGTGCGGAAACCGTAGCCGGCCAGCCCCTTCACGGTTTCCGGCAACTGCTTGTAACCGCAGCCGTAGCCGTCGTTGGGCAGGATCCAGCCACCGGGCATGTCGTGGGCGCGGTACTGCTTGGCCACGCTGTCGATCACATCGGGGGTGGTGCCGGTCGGGCCGTCGCTCCAGCCTTCGGGCACGGTGCCGGGCTTCTTGCTGTTGTCGCCATCGTTGTAGCAATCGGCGTCGCCGTAGGACAGCGCCCAGCGCGCGACCATGTTCGGGCGGCCAGTCAGCTGGGTGTAGCGCTCGATCAGTTTCGGCAGGTCGGCGCCGACGAAGTAATAGGCATCGAAGCGGTCTTCGCGATGCAGCAGCGTGGACTGGTCGGCCTCGCGCAGATCGTAGCTGCCATCGCTCCAGGTATTGCGCAGCATGCCCCAGCCACGGCTGCTCAGCAGCATCGGTGCAGGGCTGGGGCGGTCGCCCTCTTCCCAGCCGCCGGAATAGGACACCTCCAGCTCGCGACCCTTGAACTGGTAGCGGCCGTTCTGCTGGCCGCCACCGAAGTAGCCCTCATCGGCCTGCGAGGACAGCACCTGCACGCTCTGCGTGGCATCCAGGTCCAGCGTCTGCAGTTCCTGCCACAGCGCGGTGGGCTGGCCGTTGTCCAGCCGTTCCAGGCGCATGCGTAGCGGCTGCCGCTGTACATGCAGCACCAGGGACTCGGTCCGCACGCGGATTTCCTGCGCGTCTTCTTCCAGCTTCGCCTGCACGTTGGCCTTGGGCTGCGGCAGTACGATCGGCGCGGCCTTGTCGCCGGCGCCGGTCAGCGTGCCGTTGCGGCCGGCCTGCACGCGGACGATGTCGGTGGCCGGCAGTTCGATGCGGAGGCGCGCGCCCTTGTCGGTCTGCAGGTCCCAGCCCTGCACGCCGTCGCGGCTGGCGCTGGCGGCAACCGAACGCAGGTTGCCGACCGGCTCGGCGCGGGCCGTCATGGACGCCAGCATCAAGGCCGGCACCAGGGCCAGCATCAGCGGCGAGCGACGAACGCAGATTTCCACACGGACTCCCAACCCGTTTACCGGGCGTTTCGAAAGCGGTTGGGCCGACTCTAGGGCAGCGATTCGAAAGATGTCAACAAATTGAAAGGAAAAAGGAAGATATATTCCACTGAAACGAAAGTTGTTGCGTCGCAATACTTTGTGTAACCGATTGCAGCTGCCTGTTAAGCATTGTGCGATACGGCATTCGCCCCGTTCTTTCGTTTTCCCGAGGGCTCGGCAGCGGGAGAAGTCATCGCGTCATTTTCTTTCTTTTTACTTTCGATGTTTGACATTTCGAAAGAAAACGCAGATGGTGCGCTGGCCCAACTGGAACCTCCGAATGGACGTCACCCTGCTTTCCGATGTGTCCGCCTGGCAGCGCCTTGGCGGAGCCGATACCGCTACCGAAATCGCCCAGCAGCCAGCGCTGTGGGAAGCCCTCGCCCAGGACCTGTCGCATGCCCGCGACCGCCTGCAGGCCTTTCTTGGCAACAGCCTCAACGATCCCAACCAGCGCGTGCTGTTCACCGGCGCGGGCAGTTCGGGCTTCATCGCCGAAATGGTGGCCGACGCGATCAATGCGCAGTGGCCGGCCGAGGTGCGCGTGGTGCACACCACCAGCCTGCTGACCCATCCGGCGCTGTACCTGGAGCGCGACCGCCCCACCCTGCTGGTGTCGTTCGGCCGCAGCGGTTCCAGCCCGGAAAGCGTGGCCGCGGTGGACCGCGTGCGCGCCGATGTGGATGAGGCACGCTTCCTCGACATCACCTGCAACGCCGATGGCGAACTCGCCCGTCGTGGTGCCGGCCGTGCCGATACCTGCACGCTGCTGATGCCGTCGGCCAGCTGCGATCGCGCCTTCGCCATGACCAGCAGCCTGACCTGCATGCTGCTGGCCGCACTGACCGTGTTCGATCGTTCGCCGTGGGATGCGCGCGTGGCGCGCCTGAAGCAGATCGCCGCGCTGGCCCGCGAAGGCCAGGCGCAGTGGGATGCACCGGTGGCGGAGCTGGCGCACCGCCCGTTCAACCGCATCATCTACCTCGGCAGCGGCCCGCTGGAAGCGCTGGCGCGCGAGTGCGCGCTGAAGGTGCTGGAGCTCACCGCCGGCCGCGTGCTGGCGCTGGCCAACACACCGCTGGGCTTCCGCCATGGCCCGAAGTCGACGCTGGACGGCAACACCCTGGTGGTGGTGCTGCGCAGCGTGCAGCCGCTGGCGCGCCGCTACGAACAGGACCTGCTGGAAGAACTGCGCCGCGATGGCGTGGCCGGCCAGGTACTGGCGATCGGCCCGCATTCGGACATCGGCACCGATGACGAGTACACCCTCACCGTGCCGGCACTGGACGATCCGTGGCTGGCACCGGTGTGGCTGGGCTTCGCGCAGCTGTTCGCGCTGCAGCGCTCGGCCGCGCTGGGCCTGACCCCGGACAACCCGTTCCCGGACGGCACCGTCAACCGCGTCGTCAAGGGCGTCACCATCCACCATGGCTGAGCTGATCGCCCACGCCTGCTACGGCATCGACATCGGCGGCACCAAGATCGAGCTGGTGGCGTGCGATGCGGCGATGCAGGTCACCTGGCGCCGCCGCGTGGCCACCCCACAGGGTGACTACGACGGCTTCCTGAAGGCGGTGGTGGCGCTGGTGGCCGAGGCCGATGCGGCGCTGGGCCGCGGTGATGCCGCCATCGGCATCGCCCTGCCCGGCGTGCGCGACCGCCGCAGCGGCCGCCAGCTCAGCGCGAACGTGCCTGCACTGACCGGCCAATGCGTGGCGCAGGATCTGCAGGCACGCCTGCAGCGCCCGCTGCACTTCGGCAACGATCTGCAGTGCTTTGCCCTGTCTGAAGCGCACGGCGGCGCGGCTGACGGCTACCCCAGCATGTTCGGCGCCATTCTCGGCACCGGTGCCGGCGGCGGCTTCTGCCTGCACGGCCGGCTGCTGTCGGGCTTCAACGGCCTGGCCGGCGAATGGGGCCACTGGAGCGTGCCCGGCCACCTGCTGCAGCGCCATGGCCTGCCGCTGATCGACTGCGCCTGTGGCCTGCAGGGCTGCGTGGAGCGCTACGTGTCCGGCAGCGGGCTGGCAATGATCGAGCGCCACCTCGGTGGCAGTGCCGCGGACGCCAGCGCCGTGATCGCCCTGGCCGAAGCCGGCGATGCACGTGCGCGCCAGGCGCTGGACATCCACCGCGATCTGCTTGGCCACAGCCTGGCCGCGCTGGTGCTGGCGCTGGACCCGCACGTGATCGTGCTCGGCGGTGGCCTCTCGCAGTACGCGCCGCTGTACCAGCAGCTGCCGGCCGCAATTTCCGCGCATCTGTTCAACGGCGTGCAGGTTCCGCCGATCGTGCCGCCGCGCTTCGGCGATGCCGGTGGCGCACGTGGTGCCGCCCTGCTCGCCTGCCAACCCTCGTTTTCCTGATTGACCGGAGCCTGACCATGTCCCCGTTGCAGACCCTGCTTGCCTCCCACCGCGCCGGTGCCAACGTCGGCCTGTACAGCGTCTGCTGCAGCAACGAGCAGGTGCTGCGTGCGGCCATGCACGTGGCGCTGGCGCACGGCACCGTGCTGCTGATCGAGGCCACCTCCAACCAGGTCGACCAGTTCGGCGGCTACACCGGGATGACTCCGCCGCAGTACCGCGATTACGTCAGCACGCTGGCCGATGAAGAGGGTTTCCCGCGCGAGCGGCTGATCCTGGGTGGCGACCACCTCGGCCCGAATGCCTGGCAGAAGCGCCCGGCTGCCGAAGCGATGACCCACGCGCGCGTGCTGATCGAAGCCTACGTCGCCGCCGGTTTCCACAAGATCCATCTGGATTGCAGCATGTCCTGCGCCGATGATCCGGTGCCACTGCCCGATGCCATCGTCGCTGCGCGCTCGGCCGAGCTGGCCGAAATCGCCGAGCGCACCGCCGCCGAACATGGCCTGCCGCCGCCGGTCTACGTGATCGGTACCGAGGTGCCGATTCCCGGGGGTGAAGCCTCGCTGGCCGAGGGCCTGCAGGTGACCACGCCCGCTGCTGCCGCGCAGACCCTGGCGATTCATCAGCAGGCGTTCGATACGCCGCAGCTGCGCGATGCGTGGCAGCGCGTGATCGCCATGGTGGTGCAACCGGGCGTGGACTTCGACCACAGCAGTGTGCACGAGTACGACCCAGCCGCCGCCAGCACGCTGGCCGACTTCCTCGAACAGCAGCCGCGCATCGTGTTCGAAGCGCATTCCACCGACTACCAGCGCGAAAGTGGCCTGCACGCCTTGGTGCGCGACCACTTCGCCATCCTCAAGGTCGGCCCGGCGGCGACCTTCGCCTACCGCGAAGCGCTGTTCGCGCTGGCCGCGATCGAGGCCGAACTGCTGCCGGCCGCACAGTGCTCGCGCCTGCCGCAGGTGCTGGATGAAGTGATGGCGGCGCAGCCGAAGTACTGGCAGTCCTACTACCAGGGCGATGAGGCAGCGCTGCGCCTGCTGCGCAGCTATTCCTTCAGCGACCGCTGCCGCTACTACTGGGGCGAGCCCGCGCTGGTGCAGGCGGTGAAGACCCTGTTCGCCAACCTGGAACAGCACGCGCCGCCGCTGGTACTGCTCAGCCAGTACCTGCCGGAGCAGTACCGCGCCGTGCGCGAGGGCACCCTGGCCAATACGCCTACCGCGCTGGCACGGCATCGCGTCGGCCTGTGCCTGGGCGAGTACGCCCGTGCGTGCAGCGCCAACCAGGCCGGAACCCGCACGCATCACGCAGACGCGGCTGCCGCCGTTGCTGCGAACGGCTAATCTCTACCTTTCCCCGCGACACCGAGAATGGCCATGCGCAACACCCGCTCCCGCCGGCAACAGATCCTGCAGCTGCTGATCGAGCACGGCTCGGTGCAGGTGGCCGATCTGGTCGAGCGCTTCGGCGTGTCGGCGGTGACCATCCGTGCCGACCTGACCCACTTCGAATCGCAAGGCCTGGCCAACCGTACCCACGGTGGCGCCACGCTGGTACGCACGCCGCCGCAGGAACAGGACATCCACGAAAAGGACGCACTGAACCTGCCGCTGAAGGAATCGATCGGCGCGTGTGCCGCGCGCCTGGTGCGGCCCGGTGACAACATCATCATCGACTCCGGCTCGACCACGATGACCCTGGCCCGTCACTTGCGCACCCAGCGCGACGTGACGGTGATGACCAATGGGTTGAACATCGCCTGGGAACTGGCCAACGCGCCCGGCATCAACGTGCTGCTGACCGGTGGACTGCTGCGCCAGCAGTCGTTGTCGCTGCAGGGCAGCCAGGCCGAAGCCAGCCTCAACTCCTACAGCTTCGACACCCTGTTCCTGGGCGTGGACGGCCTGGACCTGCAGTTCGGACTGACCACCCACGATGAAGCCGAAGCCCGCCTCAACCACCGCATGGTCGAGCGCGCGCGCCGCATCGTGGTGCTGACCGACGCCTCCAAGTTCGGCCGCGTCAGCCTGCACCGCATCGCACTTCTCGATCAGATCCACGCCATCATCACCGACGCCGGCATCGACGACGCAACCCGTGAAGGGCTGCAGCGGCTGGGCATCGAGGTGATCATCGCCGAGCCCACTGCATGACCGACACCCGCACCCTGCATGGCCGCATCCTCACGCCGCTGGGTTGGCGGCGTGGCCACGTCCACTTCGATTCGCACATCCGCCAGCTGCAGGTGGACGACCACAGCGGCGCTGACGACCTGCAGCTGCCGGTGATCCTGCCCGGCTTCATCGACCTGCACGTGCATGGTGCGGCCGGCGTCGACCTGATGCAGGGCGGCGACGTGGCCCGCACCATTGCCCGCACCCACCTGCGCTTCGGTACCACCACACTGCTGGCGACCACCATGACCGCCGGCCTGGATGAGATCGAGCACGCGCTGCACGGCGTGGCCGCGACCATGGCAGCGCCCGATGCCGACGCCGCCTGCATTGCCGGCGTACATCTGGAAGGGCCGTTCATCAGCCCGCAGCGCCTGGGCGCGCAACCCAACCGCACGATCGAGGCGACGCTGGCGCTGGTGCAGCAACTGCATGCACTTGCACCGATCCGGGTGATGACACTGGCGCCGGAAATCGGCGAGCACACCGCGCTGATTCCCGCGCTGGCGGCAATGGGCATTCGCGTGCAGCTCGGCCACAGCGCCGGCACTTACGAAGAAGGTGTTGCTGCCCTGCAGGCGGGTGCCTCCGGCTTCACTCACCTGTTCAACGGCATGACCGGCGTCGACCACTACCGGCCTGGCATCGCCGCGGCGGCACTGGCGCATGCGCAGTACGCCGAGATCATTCCCGACCTGCAGCACATCCATCCCGGCGTGATCCGCCTGGCCACACGGGCGATTCCGCGCCTGTACGCGGTGACCGACGCCACGGCGGCCACCGGCATGCCCGATGGCGAGTACGCCCTGGGCGAACAGCGCGTGCACAAGTGCGGCGGCTGCGTGCGCCTGGCCACCGGTTCGCTGGCCGGCAGCGCACTGACCATGGACCAGGCGCTTCGCAACCTGGTGCGCGTCGGCCTGGACCTGGCCGACGCCTCGCAGCGGGTTTCCACCTTCCCGGCCGACTATCTGGGCCTGGGCGATCGCGGCCGCATCGCGCCCGACGCCCGCGCCGACCTGGTGGTGCTGGACGCCGAACTGCGCCTGCAGCAGGTGGTGGTGGGTGGGCGCGTGGTCGATCTGAACTGACACGCGCGATGCGGCCCGGATGCCGCGCAGGCTCCCTGTAGAGCCGAGCCATGCTCGGCTCAGCGCGCGAAGCGCGGCATGGGGAACCTCGATATCGGAACGGAAAGCAGCCGAGCATGGCTCGGCTCTACAGAAAGCACTCTGCGACGAACCGCCGCCGGGCGTGGCCCGGCGCTACCACAGGAACTGCCGATGACTCCAAGCACCGCTCCGCGCTGGCCCGTACGCTACCTGCTCTTCATCGGCGGCCTCGGTGGCCTGCTGTACGGCATCGACATCGGCATCATCGCCGGTGCCCTGCCCTACCTGGAAGCAACGGCCAGCCATGCCTGGCAGCTCAGCAGCCAGCAGCTCGGCTTCGTGGTGGCCGCGGTACTGCTGGGCAGCGTGCTGTCGTCGCTGTTCGCCGGCATGATCGCCGACCTGATCGGCCGCCGCGGCGCGATGCTGCTGGCCGGCCTGCTGTTCACCGCCTCGATTCCGATCATGGCGCTGGCCTCCGGTTACACGCCGCTGCTGCTGGGCCGCCTGCTGCAGGGCATCAGTGGCGGTTTGATCGGTGTAGTGATTCCGCTGTACCTGGCCGAAGTGCTCAGCCCCGAGCGACGCGGGCGCGGCGCGGCCATGTTCCAGCTGCTGCTGACCGTTGGCCTGGTGCTGGCAGCCCTGATCGGCCTGTACCACGCCCATGCCGTGGATGCCGCCGCCGAGGCCGTGCGCTCGCTGCCGGTCGCGCAGCAGGCGCAGGAACTGTTCACGGTGAAGGACCACGCCTGGCGCACCATCTTCTGGACCTGCCTGGCGCCCGGCCTGCTGTTCTGCGCCGGTATCTTCTGGCTGTCCGAATCACCACGCTGGCTGGTGCGCCGCGGCCGCATCGATGAAGCCCGCCGCAGCCTTCAGCGCGTCCTCCCCGCCGCAGACGTCGAGCCCACGCTGGCCCAGATCCAGGCGCCGGAATCGAGCAGCAGCGACGGCAAGCGCGATCCGCTGCTCAGCCGCCGCTACGTGGTGCCGTTCGTGCTCGCGTGCGTGGTGCTGGCCTGCACCCAGGCCACCGGCATCAACTCGGTGCTGGCCTACGCGGTCAACATCCTCAACCAGGCCGGCCTGTCCGGTTCGGTGGCCAACGGTGCCGACGTGGCGATCAAGCTGCTCAACGCGGTGATGACCGTGGTCGCGCTGCTGCTGGTCGACCGCAAGGGCCGCAAGTTCCTGCTGATGCTGGGCAGCGGTGGCATCTGCGTGGCCCTGCTGGCGGCGGCCACGCTGTTCTTCCAGGCCGAGCGCGGACGCGCCGATGTGCAGCCTCAGCTGCAGGCGGCGGTCAGCGGCGACGGCCTGCGGCTGGTGCTGGATGATGCGCAGTGGCAGCGCCTCGGCGCTGGCATCGACAGCGAAGGCCGGCCGCTGCAACTGACCGTGTCGTATGCCTACGGCGACTTCACCAATGTGCGCGCCCTCCGCAGCGACAACCTGACCGACCGCGAGCTGCGCATCGAGCGTGCCGGCACCGTGCAGCCGGACAGCGTGATCGGTGCGTTCTTCCGCAAGCTGCATCTGAACCCGTTCGCCGACCCGGCCAGTGCCAGCCAGGCGCCATTGCGCATCGAGCAGGCCCGCATCGGCCCGGTGCCGCCGCCGGCCCATGGCTGGGCCGTGGCCGCCTGCATCCTGGTGTTCGTGGCGTTCTTCGCGGTCGGCCCCGGCGTCTGCGTGTGGCTGGCACTGTCGGAACTGATGCCGAACCGCATCCGTTCCAACGGCATGAGCATCGCGCTGCTGATCAACCAGTTCGTGTCCACCACCATCGCTGCCATCTTCCTGCCCACGGTGGGCCACTACGGCTACGCCAGCATGTTCGTGTTCTGGGCGGCGTGCACTTTCGTGTTCTTCCTGGTGGCCGCGTTCTGGCTGCCGGAGACCAAGGGCAAGTCACTGGAAGAGATCGAAGCGCGGTTCGCCCGGTAGCGGTCGACCTTGGTCGACCTCCATGCGCAGCGTGGGGGTGTTGGCACGTCCGTCAGTCGCCCGTGATGTGCTTGGCCAGCGCCTGCGCCTCGGCAACGCTGGGCAACCCGCTCAGCATCATCGATTCACCGAACGGGCCTTTCACCGTCGCCACCATCAGCACGCGGCCGTCCACGCTGAGCGCCGCGCGCTGGCCCACCAGTGCTTCCGTACCATCGTGGATGCGCTGGTGCGCTTCGGGCCGATAGCGGATCTGCAGGCCCGGCTGCTTGGCCTCGTCCAGCACGTAGCGCACATCGGCGATGTCGGCGCTGCCAGCGATCGGCGGCTCGCGCAGGGCGAGCGTTTCGCCCTGCCACTGCGCCTGCCTGCCCTTGCCGTCCGCATCGACCGCGCTCAGGCGTACATCCACACCCGCGCGCGGCGCATGATCCTTGCCTGCCAGCGCACCGGGCGTGGCACCCGGCATGCATCCGGCCAGCACCAGCGCTGCGCCCAGCAGGAACGGAAACGCGCCCCTCACTTCAGCTTCCGCAGCTTGAACGCCACCAGCACCTGCAGCAGCCCGTACAGCAGGCTGCCAATGCCGATCCACAGCGTGGTCACCGCCACGCCTGCATACGGATTGGCCGCGAACAGCAGCCCCAGCACCGCCGCCAGCACGCCACTGAGGATCAGCAGCCACTCGCCCTGGATCTGCTTGCGCACGCGGATCGCGAACACGATGCGATAGATGCCGGCCACCAGCAGCCACGCCGCCAGGAACAGCACCAGCACGCTGGCGGTGGCCAGCGGATTGATCACCGCCAGGATGCCGAAGCCCAGCGAGGCGATGGCATACAGCGCCAGCCAGCCGCGCGGAGCACCATTGCCGCCGCTGATCAGTGCGAACAGGCTGATGACGCCTTCAACGATGGCCATCACGCCCAGTGTCCAGGCCAGTGCCATCGCTGCGGACAGCGGCCAACCGATGGCGATGATGCCGAAGCCCAGTGCGACGAGCCCGTACAGCAGCAGGATCCACCAGCTGCGCCCAACCGCCGACAACAAGGGAGACAAGGGGGAATTCATGGCCACTCCTCCGATCCGGAACCGGCCTCATCCTAGCCCCTGTGGATGAAGAGGGCGATCACGGCGCCCGCGCACAGACCCACACGCGCACCTCCGCTGCTCCGGCCAGGCGTAGCGTCTCGGCGACCTCCATCACCGTGCTGCCAGTCGTCATCACGTCATCGACCACGGTCAGCCGCGAGGGCACGGAACCACGCACGTCGAATGCATCGAACAGGTTTTCCCTGCGCTGTTCGGCCGTGCGTTCAGACTGCGGTGCGGTATGCCGCTGCCGGTACACCCCCTGCCAGACCGGCATCGGCAGCAACCGGCACAGCTCACCGGCCTGGTTGTAGCCGCGCTGGCGCAAGCGTCGCCTGTGCAGCGGCACCGGCACCAGCGGCGTGCACGACCACGGCGGCGGTGCGCGCTGCATCAGCTGCGCGAGCAGGCGTCCAGCGGCGAGATCCTGATGGAACTTGTAGCGGACCAGCAACTGGTCGACCGGTGGCAGGTACAGCAGGCTGGCGTGGGTAGCCGCCTGTGGCGGTACCTCCTCGCGGCAGGTGCCACAGACGATCAACGCGGTGTCGGGCAACGGCAAGGCGCAGCGCAGGCAGGCACGGCCTGCCCAGGGCAGATCGGCCAAGCAAGCCCAGCACAGATCAAGATCATCGTGGCCCGGGTCGCCGCAGACCAGGCAGCGGAGCGGTAGCAGCACACCAAGCAGTGCGCGCGAGACACGGGTTGCCGAACGCAGGAGATAAGTACGCATCACCCAATACTTGATGGCGCACGCCGCGTGCGGCCATCGGCGAAGCACCGATTGCAGTGTCGGAACTGCCCTCAACTGCGACGGGGGCCGCCGCCCGTCAGGAAAGGCGTTCGCCCTGTCCGGTCGCCGGTGGCGTAGCGGCGGGCCCGATCAACAACTCCGCCAGCCCGCGATAGATCGGCACCCTGCACACCAGCCCGGACACGCCACGCGCGATCAGCACCGTGGCCAGTATCGGCAGCAGCAGGTCGCCGCTGTCGGTCAGCTCCAGCGAGATCACGGCCGACGTCAGCGGGGCCTGGGTAACGCCGGTCAGGTAAGCACACATGCCCAGCAGCACGAACGCGCGCGGGTCCACGCCCGGCATCAGCACTGCCAGGTTGTGGCCGAGTCCAGCGCCGACCGCCAACGCCGGCGAGAACAGGCCGCCGGGAATGCCCGCCACGTACGAGGCCAGATTGGCCAGCAGCTTCATCACCCCGAACTCGTGGCCGACCACCGCCTGCCCCTGCACCAGGCTGCGCGCCTGCTCATAGCCGGTGCCGAACGCGCCTTCACCGAAGACCAGGGCGAGCAGTACCACCACCAGGCCGCAGCCTGCGGCCAACAGAACCGGATGCCGCTGCCGCAGTTGCCCGAGCCAGCGCGGGCGGCCCGCCGCACTGGCCAGCACCGCACGCGCGAACAGGCCGCCCAGCAGGCCCGCCACCACGCCGCACAGCAGGATTGCCAGCCAGCCCTGGCCGAGCGGCAGGCGTGCGCTCACATGGCCGAAATAGGTGTAGTTGCCCAACAGGCCCAGCGACACCACGCCACCGACGATCACCGCAGTCAACAGGGTGCCCGAGAAGCGATGCTCGAAACGACCGCTGAGCTCCTCGATGGCGAAGACGATGCCGGCCAGCGGCGTGTTGAACGCCGCCGCGATACCCGCCGCACCACCGGCCAGCAGGAAGTGCGAGAGCTCGCGGGGATCCTTGAAACCGAACCAGCGGCCGAACAGGTACATCAAGCTGGCGCCTACGTGCACAGTCGGGCCCTCGCGGCCCACCGAGGCGCCACCCAGCAGTGACAGCGAGGTCAGCAGCAGCTTGCCGGCCGAAACCGCGGGTGAAAGGTTGGTCTTCCGGAACCGCTCATCGGCCTTGTCCAACGCGGCGATGACCTGCGGAATGCCGCTGCCGCGCGTGGGCTTGAGCACACCGGCGGTCAACCAGGCCAGCAGCGCGAAGATGCCCGGCGTCAGCAGCAGGGCCCACCACGGCGAGTGCGACGTGATGCGCTGGAACAGATGGAACGCCGCGTCGCTGGCCTTGGCGAACAGGATCGCCACCAGCGCCACGGCCACGGCGCCGCCCCAGAGCGCGGCGCGGCGGCGCCAGGCTTCGCTGAGAACCAGCGCGGTGATGCGGCCGCGGAGGCGATGGAGATCGGTCATGGGAAAGAGTCTGCGCGCCAGCGCTTCCGTTGGGCAGCGGCCACTTTGGCCGCAGCCCTTGCAGGATGCGGTGAAATGCACCGGTGCCGCCAGAAGGGCGCCCGGAGCACGGGCGGATGCGGCGATCTGCGGGACCTGATCAGACCAGCATGCGATGGAGAATGTGGGTCAGCGTCAGTTGAGAACAACCTCGGTCCGGCAAGACACCATCCTCGCCCGGCGTGCCTACCTCGAATCCTTCCTCAACGTCCTCGTAGTAAAGCAGCCCCTCGGGCAGTTGTGCGACCACCCAGACCCACTCAATCATGCCCAGCCTGTGCAGCCGAACGGCACGGAATGGCAAACGCAGGGACTCGAAGACGGCTCGTTGCACAGGTGAGCAAGCCTGCAGTTGCTGCGAGATCAGGATTGCCAATTCTTCCCGGGTGATCGGCTGCCAGCTGTCCGGATAGATCATCGCAACGCGGCTCGACTGGGTGTGCGTGCCTCAAGGTACGTCAAGCGCGCCTCCGGCACCGCCATTTTGTTCGTGGCAGCCTTGGCACGGACGCCTCATTCCAGGTGCGAACAATGTAAACCATAGGCCATCTCAAATGATTGGCCATACGCCCCGCCACCTCCACACTGCGTTCACCGAAGGGCCGCGACATCCCGATCGCAGACACGCGCGGCCGGACCAGGGCAACTCGGCCAGGGAGGCCGGGCAGAGGTCCAGGCCGTCATGGCCAGGATCGTTGCAGACCAGGCATCGGAAGGGAAGCAGCAGGCGAAGCGGCGCCTGCCCGGAACGTACCAGCCTGAATGTGGATATCAGCCCCATTCGTCCAGCTTCGCCACCCCTCCCCGTTCACCATCGGCGCAGCGGACGTTGGGCGGCGGGGTTTCCCCTACACGGCTGCCGGACAGGCGCCGGATGATTCGCCCGGCCCCCGTGTCCGGTCGTCAGCGCGTCTTGAACAACTTCCTGAGCCTGAGATAGCAGGGCATGATGATGAACGTACTGATGACCGACCAGTTCTGCCGCAGCTGGATGCCGATGAGCAGGACGAACACGTCCACGCCAATCATGTTCACCAGCAGAACCACCGACAGCAGTTCCGGATTCGACAGGAACAGGATCACCGTGGCGAACACGATGAGTGCGCCCCACTTGCGTGCGAACGGCGTGCTGAAGCGGCTGCGGAGGAAGCCCATCATCCGGCCGCTGCCTGTCCCTGTTCCAGCCAATGCCGTGCCGAACGACGGATTGCCGGATCGGCATCCTGTTCGGCCCTTCGCCACAGGCGCTCACGCTCATCGGGCGCAAGCAGCCCTGCCACTTCCAGGGCAGCATTGCGCACTCGCCAGTGGCCGGTGCCGAAGGCCAGCCGTTCGATGGAATCGTAGGCCTGGGTGGTGCCAAGCAGCGCAGCGAATGTCAGCAGCGACATGCACCCCAGATTCGGCGACGTAATGACCCCGGCAATGCGCTTGGCGGCGACATCGAAGCTGTACTGGTCGGCAAGCTGCTCGTAAGGCGGTACGACCAGAAGGTTCAGCGATATCGACAACTCTTCGCACGGCAACTGGGTGTGAACGTCCTCGCAGGCACGGAAAAGAATGACCTTGCCTCGGGGCAGGGAGGTCTTCTCAAGGTAGTCCAGCGCTACGGGCTCACCGATGTATCCCTGGATCCGATCAGGCTTGCACTCATGGATTTCGGTCCAGTAGCCACTGCCCAGGTAGCCCACCGTCAGCAGCTCGAAGTTGTGATTGTGTGCGTAGTTGTAGGAGTAGAGATTGGAATCGTGGTCCATGCTGCCCGCACGGGCGACCGGCTTCTTCCAGACGTTGGCGCGCACCTTGAACGTCGGGTCGGAGTGCAGAATGATCGACTGGCTGGAAACGCCCATGTTGTCGTTGAAGTAGTCATCACGCTCCAGCAGCGACGAGTTGATGGCCCTGACCAGCAGTTCGCGGTCGTTCGCCAGCGCAGCCAGCAGATCCGATGCGCCGAGGATGCTGTCGTAATCGCCGTATCTGACATGACTGCGGCAATAGGAAACAAGGTCTTCCACACTGGCGGTGCCCTGCACGGCGGGATACAGGCTGAATGCCATGAACGTTTCTCCGCGTCAGTTGAGATGCGCCGCGATGGCGCGTTGCGCTGCGGCAGCGACCGCCGGATGGACATCCCGTGCCGCCTCCAGCAGATGGGGACGGGCATGCTCGAGGTCAATCGCGCACAACCCCTGGAGCGCCGCCCAGCGGACAAAATGCGATTCATCGCGAACGAGCGCTGACAGCGTGGACAGAGATGCCTCCACCGGCAGCACTTCGGTCTGGTGGATGTGCTGCAGCATCGCCGCACCCGCTTGCCGCCGTACCGGGCTGTCATGACTGGCCAGGGCCATCACCGACTGCAGCGACTGCCTGTCGAAGCACCAGATCAACGGCGCGTACACCTTGGGGTACAGCGTGAGCGTCAATGCCGGCGCACGCATCTGTACGTGCGGAATATCCTGGTTCATCAACAGCTCTGCAGACTCGCCCCGGCCCAGGCTGAGCGTACCGCGCTCCACGGCCTTTAGGCCCACCTTGAACGCATCCATCTGCGCGCCCGCGGGAAACCCATAGCGGGTCAACGAGAATTCGGGCCCACTCATGTTGCCGACCAGGCAGTTGAAATTGAGGCTCTGCAGCAGTTGCCCCGAGCGGGGTTTGCGTGCGACCAGCCGCAGCGAATAGTCCCGGGTGTCCATCACCACCCATTCTTCGGCCGTCTTGGACAGCCACTCAGGGTGGACGAGATCCCCGTTGGCAACGGCATGCAGGGTCTCGGCGACGATCAGCGACAACTCCTCCGACCGTAGAAGGCCATCAAATGGTTCGCGGCAGTGGCCGGTCAGGTCCGCAGCGTTCCCCTCTGCCACGCAGGCATCGGCGGCGGCGGCCAGGGCACTGAGCCGGGGGAAGCGCCCCTCGGTCAGGTAGCGTCTGTGTTCATTCATTTTGTCACCATCGGGTAAGCGTTCAACATCCGTTCGTAACGCCACGCGTGCCCGCGCAGAACCCCTCCCCGGAACGGGGAGGGGTCCCGCGGGTGCATGCTTACAGAATGACGACTGCGATGGTGATCACGATCCCGAGCTCGGTGGTCGTATTGGTGGTCGGGGCGACGTCATCCAGCAGATCTTCCAGTACGACAGACTTGCGTTCCATGCTGCATCCTTTTGGCGAGTAGAAGTAAAGAGTTGATTGACCGGGCGTCGTCGCGGTGCGAACCATGCCCGGCCTGATTACATCTACTTGCACACTCAAGGCGCAAACGTTCTGCTGTGCGACGCACAGCAGTGGATGCAAGGTGTACTACAGGTACGTCTCGGCGTTTTCAAGAAGGGCGACGACACTGGCAAGGAATGACACAGGCAGATGCTTTGACAGCAACAGCAGCTTCGCCTCCAACCCGGCGCGCACGCCCCCCATCTCCACCGGCAGTGGAACGTCCTCGCCATGCAGCAACCAGGCTGAGCTCACCTGCATGACCTGGCTCAGTGCACGCAGATGGTCGACACTCGGTGCAAAGCCATTCTCGCGTTCCCAGTGCCCGATTGTTGCGCGATTGACGGCGAGCTTCTGCGCCAGCTCGGTCTGGGACATCCCGACCCCGATCCTGGCAGCACGGATCCTCGCTGCCAGGGAACTCGTCTTACCATCCAAACAGTCTCTCCACTGCTTCCGCATGCGCGGTCTTCGAGACTCTATCAATCCCGGAGCGCGAGTCAAACCGCCGCGCACTGACAGCGGTGCCCGCACCGGGTCGGCCATTGCGCCCTGCACCGCGCGTTCTGCACCAGGAGGGGCACACGCTGCGCGTAGAGCACGTCGGGTATTCCTGGGTGTCGCTGCCGGTCAGCGCGGCGATGTTCTGTCGCGCTGCTCGGCAAGGTGGGCATCGCTGTCGGGCTCCTCCTCCGTGTCGCGCAGGCAGCCATTGATGGCCAGCAGGCGAACCAGCACGTACAGACCGATCGCCTGCAATTCCTCGTTCGGCAGCGTCGACGGATCGAGCTGCCCCGCCGCGTAGTCCTTGAAGGTCACGAAGAAGCGATTCTGCCAATGCCCAGATTCACCCGTCTGGCGCAGATCATCCATCACCACGCGCAGGCCGCCGTCGGGCAGTTCGGCCAGGCTGCACAGCACCGCATCGCGGCGGATCGGGTGGGGCTGGTAGCTGTCCATTGCAGGTGCTCGCGAGTCCGTATGCAGCAATGAACTTACACCGCAGCGCACACTTCCAGCTATCGATCAATGTAAACCATAGCCAGAACATTGAGGTTGACAGACTTCGCCAAGCCACCCACACTGCCGCCCTCGCTCCACGCGTACCCAAGGTCCCGCCATGGCTGCTGCCATCCGCCACGACTGGCAACACGACGAACTGCAGGCCCTGTTCGACCTGCCGTTGCCCGAGCTGCTGTTCCGCGCCGCGGCGGTCCACCGTGAGCACTTCGACCCGGCGCAGGTGCAGGTCTCCACGCTGCTGTCGGTGAAGACCGGCGGCTGCCCGGAAGACTGCGCGTACTGCCCCCAGGCGCAGCGCTACAGCACCGGGGTGAACGCGCAGAAGCTGATGGAGACCGACGCGGTGCTGGCCAAGGCACGCCAGGCCAAGGCCGCCGGTGCATCGCGCTTCTGCATGGGTGCCGCATGGCGTTCGCCGAAGGATCGAGACATTCCGAAGGTCGCGGCGATGATCGCCGGGGTGAAGGCACTGGGTCTGGAGACCTGCGCCACGCTGGGCATGCTCAGCGGCGAACAGGCGCGTGCGCTGAAGGACGCCGGCCTGGACTACTACAACCACAACCTCGACACCGCGCCGGACTACTACGATTCGATCATCCACACGCGCCAGTACCAGGACCGCCTGGATACGCTGGAACACGTGCGCGATGCCGGCCTGAAGACCTGCTGCGGCGGCATCGTCGGCATGGGCGAGACGCGCGCGCAGCGCGTCGGCCTGCTGCTGGCGCTGGCCACGCTGCCGGCGCATCCGGATTCGGTGCCGATCAACAAGCTGGTGCAGGTGGCGGGTACGCCGCTGCATGGCAGCGCCGAACTGGACCCATTCGAGTTCGTGCGCATGATCGCGGTGGCCCGCATCGCCATGCCGCGCTCGATGGTGCGGCTGTCGGCCGGGCGCGAGGCGATGAGTGACGAACTGCAGGCGCTGTGTTTCCTGGCCGGCGCCAACTCCATCTTCTACGGCGACAAGCTGCTGACCACCGGCAACCCGGAAAGCGAGCGCGATCTGGCGCTGTTCGCACGGCTGGGGCTACAGCCGATGGCGGTGCAGGTGGATGCCGAAGGCCACGACCACGGCGGTACCGTGCACGCCGATATCAGTGCCGATACGCCCGGCTGTGGCTGCGCTCACGCGGCCTGAGACGGGCCGCAAGCAGGCGCCGCGGCAACGCGCTACCCTAGCCGCCCCGTCGACGCATTCAGCCACCATGGCCCGCCCCGACCTGACCGCCCGCCTCCACGCCCAGCGCGCCCTGCGCGATGCCCAAGGCCGTCGCCGCCCGCGACGCACGGTCACCCGACGTGATGGCGTGCGCCTGGAAGTGGACGGCCAGTGGCTGACCGGCTTCTGCAGCAACGACTACCTGGGCCTGGCCCAGCAGTTCAGCGTGGTCAACGCGCTGCAGGACGCCGCCGCACGCGAAGGCGCTGGCGCCGGTGCCTCGCACCTGGTCTGCGGCCATCATGTCCTGCATGAGGCGCTGGAACGCGAGGTGGCCGAGTGGCTGGGCTATCCGCGTGCGCTGCTGTTCGGCAGTGGCTTCGCCGCCAATCTGGCGGTGCAGCAGGCACTGCTGAGCGAAGAGAACGATGTCTGCGTACAGGACAAGCTCAACCACGCCAGCCTCCTTGATGCCACCCGGCTGGCCGGTGCGCGCCTGCGCCGCTACCCGCACCTGGATGCGGAAGGCGCGATGCGCCAGCTCAAGCACGCGCCCGATGGCGCGGCCATGCTGGCCACCGATGGTGTCTTCAGCATGGATGGCGACATCGCACCGCTGCGTGCATTGTCGCTTGTGGCACGCCTGCAGCAGGCGCTGTTCTATGTGGATGATGCGCACGGTGTCGGCGTGGTCGGTGATGGCCGTGGTGCCGTGGCCGCCGCCGGGCTGGGCGTGGACGACGTACCGCTGCAGCTGGTCACACTGGGCAAGGCACTGGGCGGTTCCGGTGCGCTGGTGCTGGGCCGCGACGACCTGATCGAGCATCTGGCCGAAACCGCGCGCCCGTACATCTACACCACCGCGGTGCCACCGGCGATGGCCGCTGCTGCGCTTGAAGCAGTGCGCCTGGCGCGCCGCGACCACTGGCGTCGCACAAAGCTGACCGACCTGATCGCGCTGTTCCGCACTGAAGCGCGTCGCCATGGCCTGGACCTGATGGCTTCGGAAACACCGATCCAGCCGCTGCTGTTCGGCGATGACCGCACCGCCGTGGCGATGTCCACGGCGCTGGAACAGGCCGGCTGGCTGGTCGGTGCAATCCGCCCGCCGACGGTGCCGGAAGGCAAGGCACGCCTGCGCGTGACACTGTCCGCGCTGCATACGCCGGAACAGGTGCGTGGCCTGGTGGAGGCCATCGCCAGCGCGCGCGATCGCGTGACCCTGGCCGTGCGTGAAGCCGCGCCACCGCCGCTGCCCGCTTTTGCCTGAGTTCCGTGTCATTGCCCATGCATATTGACGTCACCGGCCGTGGGCCGGACCTGGTACTGATCCACGGCTGGGCCCTGCAGGGCGGTGTATTCGCGCCGCTGGTGCAGCGCCTGGCAGACCAGTTCACCCTGCACCTGGTCGACCTGCCCGGCCATGGCCACAGCCGCGACGACACCACGCCGCTGCGCCTGCCGTTCGTAGTCAGTGCCATTGCCGCGGCCACACCCCCGGCGGTGTGGTGCGGCTGGTCGCTGGGCGGTCTGTTCGCGCTGCACGCTGCCGCGACGCTGCCGAAGGTGCGCGGGCTGGCGATGATCGCGGCCACGCCACGCTTCGTGCGTGGCGAAGACTGGCCGCATGCAGTGGAACCGGCGGTGTTCGAGCAGTTCGGGCGCGAGCTGGCCACCGACTTCGGCGGCACCCTGGAACGCTTCCTCGCGCTGGACGTGATGGGCTCGGCACACGCCCGCGAGGAGCTGCGCATCCTGCGGCAGCGCCTGGTCGAGCGCGGTGCGCCCACCGAACGCGCCCTGCTGGAAGGCCTGCGCCTGCTGGAGAGCACCGACCTGCGCGGGGCACTGCCGACGCTGGGCAAGCCCAGCCTGTGGATCGCCGGCCAGCGCGACCGCCTGGTGTCACCGGTCGCCATGCAGGCCGCTGCGGCGCTGGCCCCGGGTGCGCAGGCGCTGACCATCGCCCACGGCGGCCATGCGCCCTTCCTCGGCCATGCCGACGAAGTGGCCGCCGCCCTGCAACACTTCGTTGCCGGCCTGTCGCCGGCCGATGGCGGACAATGAGCCCCCTCCGAATTCCGCAGGATTGACGCATGGATCTGGGTATCAACGGCCGCTGGGCACTGGTCTGCGGCGCGAGCAAGGGGCTGGGCCTGGGCTGCGCGCGTGCGCTCGTACGCGAGGGCGTGAACGTGGTGATCGTGGCGCGTGGCGAGGCTGCACTGAAGGTCGCCGCCGACGAACTGCGTGCACTGCCCGGTGCCGCTGAGGTGCGCGCCGTCGCCGCCGACGTCACCACCGAGGCCGGCCGCACTGCGGCGCTGGCCGCCTGCCCGCAGGTGGACATCCTGGTCAACAATGCCGGTGGTCCGCCGCCCGGTGATTTCCGCAATTTCGAACGCGACGACTGGATTGCCGCGCTGGACGCCAACATGCTGGCGCCGATCGCGCTGATCCGCGCCACCGTCGACGCGATGATCGAGCGCGGCTTCGGCCGCATCGTCAACATCACCTCGTCGGCGGTGAAAGCCCCGATCGACATCCTGGCGTTGTCCAATGGCGCGCGCAGTGGCCTGACCGGTTTCGTCGCCGGCCTGGCGCGCCGCACCGTGGCCCACAACGTCACCATCAACAATCTGCTGCCCGGCCAGTTCGACACCGACCGCCTGCGCGCCAACTTCGCCCACAGTGCGGGCAAGGACGGCGATGCCGGCGAAGTCGCCGAACGCCGCCGCCAGCAGATTCCCGCCGGCCGCTTCGGCACGCCTGACGAATTCGGCGCCGCCTGCGCCTTCCTGTGCAGTGCACAGGCCGGTTACCTCACCGGGCAGAATCTGCTGATCGACGGCGGCGCCTACCCCGGTACGTTCTAAGAGAGTTCGCAATGCCGTCCCACTTCGATGCCCACCATGTCCGTCGCGCGTTCGCGCGTGCCGCCACCAGTTACGACGCTGCCGCCGCCCTGCAGCGCGAGGTGCAGTCGCGGCTGATCGAATCGCTGGACTACCTTGAGGCACGCAAGCCCGAGGTGGTGCTGGACATCGGCGCCGGCACCGGCCATGCAAGTGCGTTGATGAAGAAGCGCTGGCCGAAGGCGCAGGTGATCGCGCTGGACGTGGCGCTGCCGATGCTGGACCAGGCCAAGCGCCAGGCCGGCTGGTGGAAGCCGTTCCAGCGCCTGTGCGGCGACGCCGCTGCGCTGCCGCTGGCCGACAACAGCGTGGACGTGATCTTCAGCAACCTGTGCCTGCAGTGGGTGGACGACCTGCCGGCGGTGTTCGCCGGGTTCCGCCGTGTGCTCAAGCCCGGTGGCCTTCTGGTGTGCTCCACCTTCGGCCCGGAAACGCTGATCGAACTCAACGAAGCCTTCGCCGCCGCCGATGACCGCCCGCACGTCAGCCGCTTTGCACAGATCGCCCAGTTCGGTGATGCGCTGATGATGGCCGGCTTCCGTGACCCGGTGCTGGACCGCGATCTGTTCACCCTGACCTACGACGACCTGCCCTCGTTGATGCGCGAACTGCGCGCGATTGGCGCGACCAATGCGCGGGTGGACCGCCGCCATACGCTGACCGGGCGTGGTCGTTTCGCCGCTGCCGCCGCTGCATACGAGCCGATGCGCCGTGCCGACGGCAAGCTGCCCAGCAGCTGGGAAGTGATCTATGCCCACGCCTGGGCACCGGACCCGGGCGCGCCGATCCGCGAAGGCGGGCATGACGTCGCCTCGGTGCCGGTGTCGGCGATTCCAATCCGGCGCAAGCAGACCTGATCGAAAGCCGCCGGGCATGGCCCGGCGCTACCGGGCGCGCGATAGGGGCCGCGCCGGGTGCACCAATGGTAGCGCCGGGCCATGCCCGGCGAGCGCAGCGGCGCGGCAGCCGCTCAGGTATTGGCCGGCGAGCTCAGCGGCGGGCGCACCAGGTCGCGGTGGAAGAAGTAGATTTCCTGCACCAGGAAGCGCCAGCTGGTGTGGAAGCTGCGGAAGCGCGTGCTGGGCGTGGACGAGGCCAGCGCATCGATGCCCAGCGCCTTGCTCAGGCGCAGCGCGCGCGCCATGTGCAGCGGGTCGCTGACGATGATCACCCGGTGCAGGTCGCGCTGGTCCATCAGTCGCTTGGCTTCCACCAGGTTCTGCACGGTGTTGCGCGACGCGGTCTCGATCAGGATCGCATCGTCCGGCACGCCATGCTTCAGCGCATAGCGCCGCGCCACCTGCGATTCGGAGAAGCGCGCACCGGTGCCGCCATAGCCGCCGGTGAAGATCAGCAGCGGCGCGTACTGGGCCTCGTACAGGTCTAGTCCATGCCGGATACGTTCTTCGAACACCGGCGATGGCTTGGCGTCATAGGCGGCCGCACCCAGCACGATGATGGCATCGGCCTTGGCGGCCTGGTCGCGCTCGCCGACCCAGACGATCCAGGCGGTCACGCCCAGCAGCCAGATCACCAGCAGGACAAACAGCCGCCACAGCCAGCCCAGCAGGCCGGTGCGGGGCCGGTGCCGGTCGCGGCTCATGGCGCGCCCCAGCGCAGCGCAGGCAGGTCGACATTGCCACCAGACAGCACCAGGCCCACGCGCAGGCCGGCGAAGCGCTGTGGCTGTGCCAGCACGGCAGCGAGCACGGTGGCCGACGACGGCTCGACCACCTGCTTGAGCACCTCCCACAGCAGGCGCATCGCCGCCATCGTCGCGGTGTCATCAACCACGATCACCTCGGCGCCTGCCGCGCGCAGCAGTTCGAAATTCGGCGCGCCGATCAGGGTACGCAGTCCATCGCAGATCGTGTCCGGGGCGAACGCGCCCTGGCGCTCGCCAGCGGCCAGCGAGCGCGCGGTATCGTCGGCTCCGGCTGGCTCGGCCAGCACCAGGCGGGTCTGCGGGCTGGCGTGCTGCAGCGCCAGCGCAGTACCGCTGGCCAGGCCACCACCACCCACCGGCACCACCAGCACATCGAACGGGCCGTCGCTGTGCAGCAGCTCCAGCGCGGCGGTGCCCTGCCCCGCCATCACCGCCGGGTCGGTGTATGGATGGACGAGAGTCGCGCCGGTATCGGCCTGCACTTTGGCGCAGGCGGCCTCACGATCGGCGGTGGTCGGCGGGCAGCGCCAGAGGGTGGCGCCATGGCGCGCGATGTTGGCCAGCTTGGCCGCCACCGCGCCTTCCGGCACCACCACGTGACAGGGAATGCCACGCGTGCGCGCGGCCAGCGCCAAGGCGGCGCCGTGGTTGCCGGAGGAGTGCGTGACCACGCCGGCACTGGCGCGATCGGCCTCCAGCGCCCACACCGCGTTGCAGGCACCACGGAACTTGAATGCGCCGCCGCGCTGCAGGTGCTCGGCCTTGAACGCGAGTTGCGCGCCGGCCAGCGCATCAAGCATGCGCGAGCGCAGTACCGGGGTCACGCTGGCATGCGGGGCAATCCTCGCCGCAGCAAGCAGGACGTCATCGGCGCGGGGCAACAGTGAATCGCTCATGACGCAAGATTAACGTATGGCTTCGCGCTGGCGACCGGGGCGCAGGTCATGCCAGCATGCAGGCCTACGCCTCCATTCATCCTGGCCGGCAGAATTAAGGGCCGATTCAACGCTGGCGCCCGAAGCTGACTGCACACCCGTCCTCTGGGGGGACCCACCATGAAAATGCGCCTGATGCTTGCCGGTGGCCTGTTGCTGGCCCTGACCGGCTGCACCACCTACGACTATGTCGGCGGCGGCCGCAGCGGCAGCTACTACCACGGTGCGCCGTCGGTGGAGTAC
This sequence comes from Stenotrophomonas hibiscicola ATCC 19867, assembly GCF_000382065.1. Classification (GTDB taxonomy): domain Bacteria; phylum Pseudomonadota; class Gammaproteobacteria; order Xanthomonadales; family Xanthomonadaceae; genus Stenotrophomonas; species Stenotrophomonas hibiscicola. Next base: position 203,581 of record NZ_KB907503.1, read on the forward strand.
CGCTACCCGGCCGGCTATCCCTACAACTACGGCCCCTACTACGGTGGCTATGGCGGCTACTACGGCGGCTACGGCAACCCGTATTACTCGCGCCCGATCTACCGCCCGCCGCACAACCATCGCCCGCCGCCGCGCCCGGGCAATGGTGGCGAGCACCGTCCGCCGCCGCCGTCGCGACCGTCGTACAACGGTGGTTCGCCGTGGCGGAACATGGACTCGATGCGCCGCCCGCCGCAGTCGAACGCACAGCCGCCGGCGCCCCAGGCCCGTCCGGCACCGGCACCGAGTGCGCCGAGGATGAACGGTTCCCCCTGGCGCAACATGGATCGTGCGACGCAGCGCACAGTTGAGCGCTGAACCGTCTTGCATTTCACACGGTCCAAGCCGCACTCTACGCGGACAGTGACGGCCCACGTCACAAAGTGACAAAAACGACACGGGCCGCCGCAAAAAGCTCTACGTCGATATCCGACAGGAACATCTGGATCCCCCCTGTTCCGGCCCTGTCGGATGTCGGCACCTCTGAAGGCAGACGGCCCCGCAATGCGGGGCCGTTTGTTTTGTCAGGTCGCCAACCGGCGAAAGCCCCAGCTTCAGTAGATCCACGCCATGCGTGGATGGCGCCTTCCCGACAGCCCCAAAAAAACAGGGCCGGACAGTCCCCCGACTGCCGGCCCTCTGCTCCCCCACCGTGCGCCTGTACCGGCCCCTGTTCCAATTCCGGTCACGGGCGCCTACGGCGCCAGCCACGATGGGTGCTATTGGGTTATCTGCAAAAATCCTGCCAACTTTAGGGCCGATTTCGCCGCCAACTGGCCGGCGCCGGCGTCCGGACCCCGAATGGCGCTAAAATCGCCACCCCGGCGCCGCCCCCGGCCGCGCCTGCCCCAAGCTGAACAGCCCCCATGAACCCGTCCTTCCATCGTTACGACGTCATCGTCATCGGCGGTGGCCACGCCGGCACCGAAGCCGCGCTGGCCGCAGCCCGCACCGGCGTGCGCACCCTGCTGCTGACCCACAACATCGAAACCGTGGGTGCGATGAGCTGCAACCCGGCCATCGGCGGCATCGGCAAGGGCCACCTGGTCAAGGAAATCGACGCGCTCGGCGGTGCGATGGCGCATGCCGCCGACCGCGCCGGCATCCAGTGGCGCACCCTCAACGCCTCCAAGGGCCCGGCCGTGCGCGCCACCCGCTGCCAGGCCGACCGCAACCTGTACCGCATGGCGATCCGCGCCATCGTCGAAGGCCAGGCCAACCTGACCGTGTTCCAGGCGGCCGTCGATGACCTGGTCATCGAAGGCGATGCCGTGCGCGGGGTCATCACCCAGACCGGCCTGCGCTTCGACGCCGAGGCCGTGGTGCTGACCGCCGGCACCTTCCTGGCCGGCAAGATCCATGTCGGCCCGACCCAGTACGCCGCCGGCCGCATGGGCGACCCGCCGGCCACCACGCTGGCCGCGCGCCTGCGCGAGCGCCCGTTCCAGGTGGACCGCCTGAAGACCGGCACGCCGCCGCGCATCGACGGCCGCTCGCTGGACTACAGCGTGATGGATGAGCAGCCCGGCGACTCGCCGCGCCCGGTGATGTCCTTCCTCGGTTCGGTGGACGAGCATCCGCAGCAGGTCAGCTGCTGGATCACCCACACCACCGAACAGACCCACCAGATCATCCGCGACGCGCTGCACCGCTCACCGCTGTACAGCGGCCAGATCGAGGGCATCGGCCCGCGCTACTGCCCGTCCATCGAGGACAAGGTGGTGCGCTTTGCCGAGAAGGCCAGCCACCAGATCTTCGTCGAACCCGAAGGCCTGGGCATCGTCGAGATCTACCCCAACGGCATCTCCACCTCGCTGCCGTTCGACGTGCAGCTGGAGATGGTGCGCAGCATCCGCGGTTTCGCCAACGCGCATATCACCCGCCCGGGCTACGCGATCGAGTACGACTTCTTTGATCCACGCGGGTTGAAGGCTTCGCTGGAAACCAAGCTGGTCAACGGCCTGTTCTTCGCCGGCCAGATCAACGGCACCACCGGCTATGAAGAAGCCGCCGCGCAAGGCCTGTTGGCCGGCCTCAACGCTGCACGCCAGGTGCGCGGGCTGGACGGCTGGTGCCCGCGCCGCGACGAGGCGTACCTGGGCGTGCTGGTGGATGACCTGATCACTCACGGTACCAACGAGCCCTACCGCATGTTCACCAGCCGCGCCGAGTACCGCCTGCAGCTGCGCGAGGACAATGCCGACCAGCGCCTGACCCCGGCCGGCCGCGAGATGGGCTTGGTGGATGACCGCCGCTGGAACGCGTTCGAGACCAAGCAGGCCGCTGTTGCTGCCGAACGCGCACGCCTGGGCGCGCTGTGGGCAACCCCGGCCAATGCGCTGGGCCGCGAAGTGCAGGACACGCTGGGCGTGGCGGTCAGCCGCGAGACCAGCGTGCTGGACCTGATCAAGCGCCCCGAGCTGGACTACGCGCAGCTTATGCAGGTGCCGTCGCTGGGCCCGGCCGTGGCCGACGCCAAGGTGGCCGAGCAGGTGGAGATCGGCGTGAAGTACGCCGGCTACCTGGACCGCCAGCGCGAGGAGATCGAGCGCCAGCAGCGGCATGAAGCCACGCCGATCGCCGAAGCCTTCGATTACGCGGCGGTGCGCGGGCTGTCGGCCGAAGCGCTGCAGAAGCTGGAGCGCGTGCGCCCGCAGACCATCGGCCAGGCGCAGCGCATTCCGGGCATGACCCCGGCGGCAATCTCGCTGCTGCTGGTGCACCTGGAGCGTGCACGCCGCGGCCGCGTGGCGTAACGCGGGATCGGTGGATGCCATCCACCAATGCGGCGCGCGATCCGTTCTGGCAGGTGTCGACCTTGGTCGACACGGATGCATGAGGCATTCCGGCAGTTGCGGGTGGCGGGGTCGCCATTGGCCGAGCGCGTATCATCGTCGCGGACGCCCTGATTTCCGGAGACATCGATGAACCCGCTGCGCCCCTTCCGCGACAAGATGCCCGTCCTCGGCGAGCGCGTGTACATCGACCCGTCGTGCACGATCATCGGTGACGTGGAGCTGGGCGAGGACGTCTCGGTGTGGCCGGGCACGATCATCCGCGGTGACGTCAACTACGTGCGCATCGGCGCACGCACCAACGTGCAGGACGGCACCATCATCCACGTCAGCCACCACAGCCCCTACAACAAGGCCGGCTACCCGACCCTGATCGGCGAAGGCGTGACCGTCGGCCACGGCTGCATCATCCACGCCTGCACCATCGGTGATTACAGCCTGATTGGCATGGGTGCCTGCATCCTCGACGGCGCGCGGGTCGAGCGCCATGGCTTCGTCGGCGCCGGTGCCGTGGTCGGCCCGGGCAAGGTGGTCGGCGAAGGCGAGCTGTGGGTAGGCAACCCGGCCCGCCCGGCACGCACGCTGAGCGACAAGGAAATCGAGGCGCTGCACTACTCGGCCGACCACTACGTGCGGCTGAAGGACGAATACCTGGGCTGAGCGCCCAACGCCGCCATGCGGCTCTGCTAAAGTCTGGGCCCGACCAGGACCTGTCGAGACCCCCATGCCTGTGGCTGCCTGCCGGAGAGGACTCCGGCGCCCACAACGAAGGCCATCACGCTGATGGCCGCACCGATGCTCGATACCTACCGCGAGGTGGTAACGCCGGAGGGTGTGCCGCTGCAGTTGCCTGCAGCCGGCCCGGTACCGAGGGCGATGGCCTGGCTGGTCGATCTCGGCGTGCGCATCGCGGCACTGGTGCTGATGTCGATTCCGCTGGCACTGCTGGACCAGTTCGGCTCCGGCCTCTACCTGGTGCTGATGTTCCTGGTCTACTGGGCCTACCCGATCGTCTGCGAAGCAGTGTGGGGACGCACCCTGGGCAAGCGTGCGCTGGGGCTGCGCGTGCTGTCCCGCGATGGCGCGCCGGCAGGCTGGATGGCGGCGATCACCCGCAACCTGCTGCGCACGGTGGACATGCTGCCCTTCGGCTATGCGCTGGGCCTGATCAGCAGCCTGTTCGATCCGCATGGCCGCCGTCTGGGCGACCTGGTGGCGGGCACTGTGGTGGTGCATGCACCCGCGCTGTACCTGCCACCGCCGCCGACCATCGGCAGCGTGCTGGCCCCGCCGCAGCCCCTGCGACCAGAGGAACAGGCCGCGCTGATGGCCTTCGCCGAGCGCGCGCCACGCTTGTCGGCGGCGCGCCAGCAGGAGCTGGCCGGTATTGCCGAGCCACTGACCGGCACCCACGGCCAAGTCGGCGTGTTGCGCCTGTATGCGATGGCCAACTGGCTGCTGGGGCGGCGATGAAACAGGAGCAGTTCGTCGCCCGCTACCAGCAGGAATGGCAGGACCTGGAGCAGTGGCTGCTGCTGCGTGCCGGCGCCTCACGCCGCACGCGCCGCAAGGCCAGCGGCCTGGCACTGGACGACACTACCTTCCCGCAGCGCTACCGGCGGCTGTGCCAGCAGCTGGCGCTGGCCCGCGAGCGCGGCTACAGCCCGCAGCTGGTGCAGCGCCTGCAGCAGCTGATGCAGCAGGGCCACAGCGTGCTGTACCGCACGCCGCCGACACGTTGGCGGGGTGCCCTGGAGTTCCTGGTGGCCGACTTCCCGCTGCTGGTGCGCAGCCAGGCGCGCAGCATGTGGGTAGCGCTGGCGATGTTCGCGCTGCCGGCGGTGGCCTGCTTCGTGCTGGTGCAGGTCTATCCGGACCTGATCCACATGCTGATGGACAACCGCCAGATCGCAGAGATGGAGCGCATGTACGATCCCGCCGCCGAGCGCCTGGGGCGTGACAGCGGCACCGACTGGATGATGTTCGGCCACTACATCATGAACAACATCAGCATCGCCCTGCGCACCTTCGCCAGCGGACTGCTGGCCGGGCTGGGCACGCTGCTGGTGCTGCTGTTCAACGGCGTGATCATCGGTTCAGTGGCAGGCCACCTGCAGCACATCGGCCATGGCGACCCGTTCTGGCGCTTCGTGGTCGGCCACGGCGCCTTCGAGCTGACTGCGATCGTGATCGCTGGCGGTGCCGGCCTGCAGCTGGGCATGAAGCTGCTGGCGCCGGGCCGGCGCAGCCGCCTGGATGCACTGGTCGACGGCGGCCGCATCGGCGCGCGGCTGTGCCTCGGCGTCGCCTTCATGCTGTTGGTGGCCGCCTTCATCGAAGCCTTCTGGTCATCGATCGCCGAAGTACCTGCATGGGGCAAGTTCAGCGTGGCCGGTGTGTTGTGGGCCGGCGTGCTGCTGTGGCTGTGGCGCGGCGGACGTGGAGCTGGCCATGCGCATTGACCACCTGGACGTGGCGCTGCGTGCCCGCAGTGGCTGGGAAGCGATGGAGCTCGGCACCGCGCTGTCCCGCCGTCACGCGCGCGCGCTGTGGGGCAGCTGGCTGCTGGCCAGTGCACCGCTGTTCGTGATCTTCAACGCGCTGGGCTGGTGGCTGGATGCCTTCGGCTGGGCCTGGCTGGCGATGTGGTGGTGCAAACCGCTGTTCGAACGTGCGCCGTTGTATGTGCTGTCGCGCGGCATCTTCGGTGAACCAGTCGGCACGCTGGCCGCGCTGCGTGCGCAACGTCACTGGGGCAACAGCGGCTTCTGGGGCTACCTGGGTTGGCGTCGTTTCAGCGTGCTGCGCAGCCTGTGCCTGCCGGTGAACCTGCTGGAAGGCAACACACCGGGCCAGCGCGGCCCACGTCGTCGTGCAGTGGCAGCCGGCGCAGCGGGCGCGGCACTGGTACTGACCGTGACCTGCATGGCGTTCGAAGCCGTGCTGGTGTCCGGCGCGATCGGTGCGGTGTTCATGTTCATGCCACTGGAGCTGATGTCCGAATCATGGCGCGCCGCATGGGACATGATCGGCCAGGACACACCCGCATGGGCACGGCTGGGCTTCAACCTGGCGTGCTGGCTGGCCTCGGTGCTGATCGGCCCGTTCTTCGTCGGTGCGGGCTTTGGCCTGTACTTGAACCGGCGCACGCAGATGGAAGCCTGGGATGTGGAGATCGCCCTGCGCCGCCTGCGCGAGCGGCTGCTGCCGGCGGCATCGACGCTGGCCCTGCTGCTGTGCCTGGCACTGCCGCTGGTCTCCGCACCGGTGCATGCGCAGGACACAGACGCCGAGCCCGAACGCGCCATGGGCAAGCCCAACGACCGTGGCATCGACGCCGAGGAAGGCGACGAAGCACCGACCATCGACCCGGGCAACACCCCGGCAACGATCTTCGGCGGTACGCCGGTGGACACCGCCGGTTTCCGTCAGGCAGTGAACCGCGCCTATGAAGACCCGCTGCAGCGCCCGACCCGCCAGGTCACCCGCTGGAAGCCGATCGAACAGGCCGAGGAAGAGAAGAAGGAAGACAAGCAGCTGCAGCGTGACACCAACAGCAACGGTGAACGCAAAGCGCGCAAGGACGGCATCGCCTGGCTGGCGCGGCTGGCCGAATGGGGCCTGTGGGGGCTGCTCGGCGTCCTGCTGCTGGTGCTGCTGCTGACCGCACGGCTGTGGCTGCCGTGGCTGCGGGGCAGTGGCCGACGCAAGGCCGAGGCCGCACCGCCGGTGGTGGAGGAACAGGTGGAGTTGCCGGTGGTGCTGCCGCCGGACGTGGCCACCCAGGCCGGCCTGCTCTGGGACCAGGGCCGGCCGCGGCAGGCGCTGGCCCTTCTGTACCGCGCCAGCGTGCGCACGGTGGGCGAGCGCAGCGGTATCGCGCTTCCACCCGGTGCCACCGAAGCGCAATGCCTGCGCGCGTCGCGGCGCATGCCCGAGGCCAGCGACCGTGACCTGTTCGCGCGCATCGTGCGCATGTGGCAGTACGCCGCCTACGGTGGCCGCCTGCCCAGCCGCGCCGATTTCGATGCATTGGCCGATACGCTGCGCCAGCAGTACCGGTGGCAGGCATGAGCCCGCGCCTGTTCTGGTCGCTGCTGCTCGGTGCATTGGTGCTGGTCGGTGTACCGCTGACGATCCTTTACCTGCGCACGCATGAGCGGGTGACCGAGACCGTGCAGCTGCCGCCGCAGGGCGAAGCTGGCTACAACCCGCTGTACGTGCTCGGCCAGGCCCTGCGCGCCGACGGCATTGACGTGCACTCGCGGCCACGGCTGGAACTGCGGCAAATGACGCTGGGGCCGCACGACACGGTGGTGCTGCTGCAGGACAGCAGCGAACTGCCGCCGCCCGTCGCCAGCGCGCTGCTGGACTGGGTCGATGGGGGCGGCCACCTGCTGGTGCGGACGCCGCCACCGGCCGAGGACGATGCCGGCAGCACGCAGGGGCCCCTGCTGGATCAGCTGGGCGTGGACAGCCTGTTCCAGCGCAGCGACTGCCAGCCGTTCCATGTCGACGACGATCCTGGTCACGTTGAGTTCTGTGGAGGCCGCCGCTTCACCCTGGGTTTTGCCGCCAGTGCACAGGCCGAACGTCGCTGGGGCACGGATCGCGACCTGGTGTTTGCGCGCCTGCGCCATGGCCAGGGCAAGGTGAGCGTGCTGGCCGACATGGAGTTCATGCGCAGCGAGGTGGACTCACCGGCAGCGCGCCTGGCATCGGCAGGGGGCAAGGCCAGCGACGGCCTGCACGACGCGTCGCACCGCGACCTGACCCGCTATCTGCTCGATCCGAACTACGGCAAGGGTGCGGTCTGGCTGATCTACGCCAGCCGCCCGCCGTCGCTGTGGTCGCGCATGTTCTACCAGGGCTGGCCACTGTGGGCGCCACTGCTGCTGGCCCTGCTGGGCTGGTTGTGGGGCCGCTCGCAGCGCTTCGGCAGCCTGCTGCCGTCACCGGTACTGGAACGCCGTTCGCTGCTGGAACACGTGCGTGCCAGTGGTGAACTGCTGCTGCGTTTCGGCCACGGTACGCGCCTGTACGAGGCCGTACTCGCCCTGTTCCTGCACCGCCTGCGCCTGCGCGCACCGGTTGCGGCCGCACTGGATGGTGCGCCACGCGATCAGGCCATCGCCGAGCTGCTGAAGTGGCCTCAAGGCCGCGTTGCCAGCGCGCTCACGCCCCCTCCGCCGCACGATTCCTCCGCCCTGCGCGAGCGCATCCGCTTGCTGCTCCAGATGAGATCCCTGCTATGACCGAAGTCCCCGAGCTGCCGGCGGCCGCCAACGCCCGCCTGATCGAACGCGTCGATGCCATCCGCACCGCCGTCGGACACGCCTTCATCGGCCAGGCCGATGTGCTGGACCAGATTCTGGTGGCCCTGCTGGCCGGCGGCCACGTGCTGATCGAAGGCGTGCCCGGGCTGGGCAAGACGTTGCTGGTGCGCGCGCTGGCCCAGGCCCTGGAGCTGGACTACGGTCGCGTGCAGTTCACCCCCGACCTGATGCCCAGCGACGTCAGCGGCCACGCGGTGTACGACCCGAAGAGCGAGAGCTTCAAGATCCGCCGCGGCCCGGTGTTCACCAATCTGCTGCTGGCCGATGAGATCAACCGTGCACCGGCCAAGACCCAGTCGGCGCTGCTGGAAGTGATGCAGGAAGGCCAGGTGACCATCGAAGGCAAGGCCTTCACCCTGGCGCCGCCGTTCATGGCGCTGGCCACGCAGAACCCGCTGGAGCAGGAGGGCACCTACCCGCTGCCGGAAGCGCAGCTGGACCGTTTCCTGCTGAAGGTGCTGATCGACTATCCGCAGCTGGAGGACGAGAAGCGCATGGTGACCGCGATCACCAGTGGTCGTGCTGCCAGCGATTTCGACCTGAGCCAGGTGCCGCGCGTGCTCGGTGCCGGCGAGTTGCTGGAACTGCAGCGTGCCACTGCGGCGATCACCGTCGATGACGAAGTGATCGACTACGCGGTGCGCATCGTTGCCGCCACCCGGCAGTGGCCGGGTATCGCGGTCGGTGCCGGCCCCCGTGGCAGCATCGCGCTGGTGCGTGCTTCGCGCGCGCAGGCGGTGCTGGCCGGCCGTGATTTCGTCACTCCGGATGATGTGCGCGACATCGCACGCCCGGCGCTGCGCCACCGCATCGCGCTGGCCCCGGAACTGCAGATCGAAGGCCAGGACGCCGACGACGTGCTGGGCGCGCTGCTGGCCAAGGTGGAAGCGCCGCGCCGATGAGGCCGGCCCCGCTGCTGCTGGCGCTGCTGCTGGCCTGGGCCGCCTTGGGTGGCCTGGTGCTGGGCGGGTTGCTGCCGCGCTGGAGCTGGGCGCTGGCGGCACTGGCGATTGCCGTGCCGGCGTTGATGGATCTGTGGCGGCAGTCGCGGCGTCCGTCGCCGCAGGTGCAACGCGAACTGCCCGAAGCGCTGGCACTGGGCGTGCGCCGCGATGCCGCGCTGCGGCTGCAGGCAGACACGTCGATGACGGTGCAGGTGTTCGACCTGGTGCCCGGCGGCTGGCCGCTGGAATCGCTGCCGCAGCGCGTGCGCCTGCAGGCCGGCAGCGCCTCCACCCTGCACTATCACCTGCACCCGCTGCAGCGTGGGCACTTCCGCTTTGAAGGCGTGCACCTGCGCATGCGCTCGCCGTGGCGCCTGTGGTGGCAGCAACGCACCCTGCCACCGGCGCTGGACGTGCGCGTCTACCCGAACTTCGTGCCGCTCACCCGCTTCGCGCTGTTCAGTGCGGACCAGGCCTCACGGCTGGTGGGTGCGCACGTGAAACGCCGGCGTGGCGAAGGCACCGACTTCCACCAGATGCGCGAGTACCGCGTGGGCGACAGCCTGCGCCAGCTCGACTGGAAGGCCACGGCACGGGCACGCAAACTGGTCTCGCGTGAGTACCAGGACGAGAAGAACCAGCAGCTGCTGCTGATGCTCGACAGTGGCCGGCGCATGCTGGCCAGCGAAGGCGGGCTCTCGCATTTCGACCACGCCTTGAACGCTTCGCTGGTGGTGGCGTACCTGGCGCTGCGCCAGGGCGACGCCGCCGGCCTGTTTGCTGCCGGTGGCGAGCGCCGCTGGGTGGCGCCGCAGCGTGGCATGGGCACGGTCGAGCACCTGTTGCGTGCCAGCTACGACCTGCAGCCGCGCGCGGTGGCCACCGACTACCTGGCCGCCGCCACCGAGGTATCGCTGCGCCAGCGTCGGCGCGCGCTGGTGATGCTGGTCAGCAACGTGCGCGACGAGGACATCGAAGACCTGCTGGCGGCAGTGCGCCTGCTGCAGCGGCGCCACCTGGTATGCGTGGCCAGCCTGCGCGAGCGCGAGCTGGACGGCGTGCTGGACAGCGAAGTGCAGACACTGGAAGACGCCACCCAGGCCGGTGCCGCCGCACTCTACCTGCAGCAGCGCGCGAAGGCGCACGAGGCACTGCGCAGCGAGAAGGTGATGGTGCTGGACGTGACCGCCGATGCCCTGCCCGCAGCGCTGGTGGAGCGCTACCTGGCAGTGAAGCGCGAAGGGTTGTTGTAGCCCTGCGCTTGACCGGAGCCGAGCGTGGGCTCGGCTCTACGGAACAACACGTGTAGAGCCGAGCCCATGCTCGGCTGCCGTATCAGCGCTCACCCAACAACCGCCGCTCCAACCGCTCCACCGCGCGCTGCAGCAGCACCCGGTTGCGGGCCAGCTTCATCCACTGCGGCAGGCGCGAGAACATGGATCGGTGATGGCCGCTGCCTTCGCGCAGTCTGGCCGCGGCGTAGTCGTGCAATGCCTGCAGGTGCTCGGCGTTATACGCCCACAGCAGGCCAGCCGAGGTTTTTTCCACCAACCTCAAAGGCAGGCCGAAGTCCGGGTCGATGGCTTCGTTGCCAAGCCACCGCGACCGGGTGACCTCGACATCGCTGCTGCGCCCACATTGGCTGCAGTCCGCAGCCATGGTCCGCAGCGGCGGGGTGGCACGGGCACGACGTACCTCGATGCGTACCCACTGGTGGCCGCAATAACCACACGGCCGGTAACCGCTGTAGCGCACCGGTCCTACCCAGTCTCCGGAGCCACAGCGGCTGCAACCGCAGCCGCCGTTCAATGCCTGGCTGCAACCCAGGCACCGGAAGCGGCGTGAATCAGGCGTACCTACCACCCAACCCGGCGTGTCACATCGATTGCAACGCACCGCCACCCGGTCTGCATAGCGCAGCAGAGAGTGACCGTCGTCCCGGTGGCGCCCTGCCACCATCAGACGTAGATCCGCGTCGGCGCCTCATCAACGATTGCGTGCGGCACGAAGCGCGCACTGTCGCGGGTGATCGCGCTGTCGTCCTCGCGGATACCGATGCCGCAGGCGTGGTCACCGATCACCCAGCTGCCGATCAGCGGGTAGCCGCCTTCGAAGCGGGTCAGCGGATGCGCGCGCTGGATGATCGCCGGGCCGTCGTAGGGACCGTCGCTGCGCTGGGTGCTGCCATCGGCCAGGTGCATCTCGATGTTCGCGCCTTCGCGCGAGAACAGCGGCTTGCGCACCCAGCCCGAGGCCAGCATGCTGCCGTCATCGAAGTGCGCTTCCAGCAGGTTCGGATGGCCCACGTTGCGCTGCCACAGCAGCGGCAGGATGCCCTTGTTGCTCAGCACCGCCTTCCACGCCGGTTCCAGCAGCTGCATGCCCGAACCGGGCAGCGCGCGACCGAATTCCTCGGCCATCAGGTCTTCCAGCGGGTACAGCTTGAACAGCGTGCCGATCACCGAATCATCCAGCGCGGTGAAGCGGCCGTCCTCGGACAGACCGATGTCCTCGATGGCGATGGCCTGGCCATGCAGGCCGGCCTGCGAGGCGCAGTCGCGCAGGTACTCGACCGTGCCACGGTCTTCCTCCGAACTGCCCACCGCGCTGAAGTACAGCGGCGGCGGCAGCTGTGAAGCCAGTTCGCCGAAACGCTCGACCAGCGCCTCGTGGATCGCATTGAACTGGTCGGCGTGCTGCGGCAGGCGACCGGCGTTGCGCTGGTCTTCCAGCCACTGCCACTGGAAGAAGCTGGCCTCGAACAGCGAGGTCGGCGTGTCGTAGTTCAGTTCGTACAGCTTGGCCGGGCCGGTACCGTCGTAGGCCAGGTCCAGGCGCCCGTACAGGTTTGGCTGGCGCTGGCGCCAGCTGTCGGCGATCCAGTCGCGGTAGTGCGACGGAATCGCCAGCTGGTCCATTAACCGTTCACTGGCGATGACATCGCCCACCAGGTCCAGCGCCATCTGGTGCAGCTCGGCGCTGGGGTCTTCGATGTCCTGTTCGATCTGGCGCAGGGTGAAGGCGTAGTACGCGCTTTCATCCCAGTACGGCTGGCCGTCGATGGTGTGGAAGCGGAAACCCGCCTCTTCCGCGCGTACCCGCCACTGGGCACGCTCGGCAATCCGGATGCGCTGCATGGGTCGATCAGCCGCCGTAGCTGCCGCTGGTGCTGCGGCGTGCGCTGGTGTTGCCGAAGCCACCACGGCTGGCAGTGACCGCACGGTTCGGCTCGCTGGTGACCGGCGCCAGGCCAGCCTTGCCGGCACCGATGCCGCTGGCGGTGTTCAGGCCACCGGTGCCGCCCGGTGCCGGGCGCGCCCAGCCAGCGTTCTTGTCCTGGTAAGCCGGTGCCGACGCCGGCGCCTGCGGGGCGAGGCCGCCGCGGTTGCTCAGCATCTGCGACATGAAGAAGCCCATCATCATCGGGCCGATGAACGAGGTACCCGCCGAAGTGTGCTGCTGCACGCACTGTTCCGGCTTGTAGTCCTTCTCGCAGGCTTCCTTGCTGGCGTACTTCGGCGCCGCATCGGCGGCCTGCTTCTGCGCTTCGGCGAAGGCATTGCGGCACGACGACGGATCGCCGGTGGCCTCGGTGCAGGCTTCCACCGAGGTGTACAGGCCTTCCTGCACCTTCACCTCCGGCTCCTTCTGGCAGGCGGTGAACAGCAGCGGCGCGGCGCTCATCAGCAGCAGCGCGGTGGTGCGGGAACGTTTCATGGCCTCATGCCCTGTCGACGGATCAATGCCCCAATGATGCCAAATCCGGGCCAGCAACCGGAGTCGGCAAAGTGGGAAAGATGAACGGCCTTTCATTTTCGTCGTTCCCCATCATCCACGCGTGGCGTGGATCCATCGTGTCGACCAAGGTCGACACCTACCACGAGCAACGCAGAGCGCCGGCCCCGACAGATCGCGGGAAACTGTCGAAGGCGGGGTGGGTCCGCTGGCGGGGGTGTCCGCGGCATGGATGCCGCGGCCAAGCCCCCAAGGAAGGGTTTACGGCGTCCCCCGCCAGCGGACCCACCCCGCCTCCCGCAGGAAGCCCGCTGTTGCTTCGGCTGTTGCTTCGGCGGGTGCTTCGGCGGGTGCCGGGCGCAGCCCGGCCGGACCACCTCCGGTGGTTGCAGCAGCAACCGAAAAAATTGGCCATGATCGGCTGACTCCCACGTCGTACGGCCCGCCCGTTCCGCCAGCCATGCCCGAATACCGTTCCCGCACCTCCACCGCCGGCCGCAACATGGCCGGCGCCCGCGCCCTGTGGCGTGCCACCGGCATGAAGGACGGCGACTTCCACAAGCCGATCATCGCCATCGCCAACTCCTTCACCCAGTTCGTGCCCGGCCACGTGCACCTGAAGGACCTCGGCCAGCTGGTCGCGCGCGAGATCGAACAGGTCGGCGGCGTCGCCAAGGAATTCAACACCATCGCCGTGGACGACGGCATCGCGATGGGCCACGACGGCATGCTGTATTCGCTGCCCAGCCGCGAGATCATCGCCGACGCCGTGGAGTACATGGTCAACGCGCACTGTGCCGACGCACTGGTGTGCATCAGCAACTGCGACAAGATCACCCCCGGCATGCTGATGGCCGCGCTGCGCCTGAACATCCCGGTGGTGTTCGTGTCCGGCGGGCCGATGGAAGCGGGCAAGACCAGGCTGTCCGAGCACAAGCTGGACCTGGTCGATGCAATGGTGGTGGCCGCCGATGACAGCGCCTCCGACGAGAAGGTGGCCGCATTCGAGCGCAGCGCCTGCCCTACCTGCGGCTCCTGCTCGGGTATGTTCACCGCCAACTCGATGAACTGCCTGACCGAGGCGCTGGGCCTGTCACTGCCCGGCAACGGCACCACGTTGGCCACCCACGCCGACCGTGAGGCGCTGTTCCGCCGTGCCGGGCGCCTGATCGTCGAACTCTGCCATCGCTGGTATGGCGGCGAAGACCCGAGCGCGCTGCCGCGCGGCATCGCCACCCAGGCCGCGTTCGCCAATGCAATGACCCTGGATATCGCCATGGGCGGTTCCACCAACACCATCCTGCACCTGCTGGCCGCCGCGCAGGAAGCGGAGGTCGACTTCGACCTGACCCACATCGACGCGCTGTCGCGGCGCGTACCGCAGCTGTGCAAGGTGGCGCCGAATACGCCGAAGTACCACATCGAGGACGTGCACCGCGCCGGCGGCGTGTTCGGCATCCTCGGTGAACTGGAGCGCGCCGGCCTGCTCGAAACCACGGTGCCGACCGTACACAGCACCAGCCTGGCCGAAGCGCTGGAACGCTGGGACGTGGTGCGCAATGACAACGACACCCTGCACACCTTCTTCAAGGCAGGCCCGGCCGGCATTCCCACCCAGGAGGCCTTCAGCCAGGCCACGCGCTGGCCGACGCTGGACGTGGACCGCGCCGAAGGCTGCATCCGCTCGCTGCAGCACGCGTACTCACTGGAAGGCGGCCTCGCCGTGCTGCGCGGCAACCTGGCCGTCGATGGCTGCGTGGTGAAAACCGCCGGCGTGGACGAGTCGATCCACGTGTTCGAAGGCCCTGCGCGCGTCTATGAAAGCCAGGACGCGGCCGTCGCCGGCATCCTCGCCGACGAAGTGCAACCCGGCGAGGTGGTGGTGATCCGCTACGAAGGCCCGAAGGGTGGCCCGGGCATGCAGGAAATGCTGTACCCGACCAGCTATCTGAAGTCGAAGGGGCTGGGCAAACAGTGCGCGCTGCTCACGGATGGCCGCTTCTCCGGCGGCACCTCGGGCCTGTCGATCGGCCACGTCTCGCCGGAGGCCGCCAGCGGCGGTGTCATCGGCCTGGTGGAAGATGGCGACCGCATCCGCATCGACATCCCTGCCCGCCGCATCGATCTGCTGCTGGACGAGGCCGTGCTGGCCCAGCGCCGCAGCGACGCCGATGCGCGTGGTTGGAAGCCGCGCGAAGCACGCCCGCGCAAGGTCACCAGCGCACTGAAGGCCTACGCACTGCTGGCGACCAGCGCCGACAAGGGCGCCGTCCGCAACACCGCTCTGCTCGGCGATTGATGAAGAGGGGTCGGATCCCTTTCGCAGAAAGGGCTCCGACCCCGGCACAGCATTCCAGTCACTGTGGGTCGCAATGATGGTCCAGCCGTCATGTGACTCGCCGCGCGTGCAATCGCGCCGTGACAGTCCGATCTTCGAGGTTGCCGGCCAGCGGCCGGCACTACCCGGACGATCTGCTACGGTGCCGGGGTACTCACTGACACGGAGGTTGTGATGACGTTGCTTTCGCTTGCCCTGGCCGCTGCGCTGGGCGCCGCACCCGAACCGTCGAAGGCGCCGGACTGCAGCTACGACCGCGATGCGATGCTGGCGATGGAACCGGATGCGTTCGACCAGGACCTGGAAGGCGGCTGGCGACCGCTGGCCGAGCGCGGTTGCCAGCGCGAAGCGGCCGATCTGCTTGCCGCCTACAGCGCCCTGCCCAAGGCGGCGGGCAACACCACCATCATCTGGCACGAAGGCCAGCTGCGCGCCGAGCTCGGGCAGACGGCCCAGGCGATTGCGCTGATGCAACGCACCTACAAGCCTAAGGACAAGGATCCCGGTTACTGGAATGCCTACGTGGACGGCACGGTTGCGTTCCTGCAGCACGACCGTGCGGCACTGGAAAAGGCCCGCGCGGCGCTGGTCGCGATTCCCACACCGGAGGGTTTCGCCGGGGCGTTGAAGGATGGGCGCTACCACTTCACGACCGCAGGCGGGCAGAAGGTGGATGTGGCCTGGCCACCGAACCTGGACGTGCTCGATGGCTTCCTGCGCTGCTTTGATCGCGATTACCACAACGCCTATGGCAACCAGGCCTGCCGGAAGCCGGAGGGCGGTTGAGCGACAGCGTGCGTGGTGGGGTCAGCCGATCACACGCTTGAACGGCGGCAGCGCGTCGATGATGCGCTTGCCGTAGCGGCGGGTCAGCAGCCGCGAATCAAGGATGACCACGCGGCCGGTGTCGGTGGAAGTGCGGATCAGGCGGCCGGCGAACTGGGTCAACGTGCGCAGCGCATGCGGAATGGCGATCAGGTTGAAGGCGTTCAGCCCCCGCCCTTCAAACCATTCGCTGAGCGTGGCGGTCTGCGGGTCGGTCGGCACCGCGAACGGCACCTGGGTGATCACCACCGTGGTGCAGGCTTCACCTGGCAGGTCGAGGCCTTCGCCGAACGAATTCAGCCCGAACAGCACCGAGCCCTCACCCGCCGCGACACGGCGCAGGTGTTCATCGATCAGCCGCGTCTTGGACATCTCGCCCTGCACCAGCACCTGCTTGCGGCGCGCGGCCGACATCAGGCCAGCCACCTTTTCCATCTTCCAGCGCGAGGTGAACAGCACCATCGAGCCCTTGGCCCAATCCAGCTCGGTGTCGAGGTAGCGTGCCACTTCGCGCGGATGGCCTTCGCGGTCATCCGGCGTGACCGGGAACTTCGGCACGATCAGCTCGGCCTGGTTGGGCAGGTCGAACGGCGACGACAGCGAAACCATCTCGGCCTCTTCGGGAATGCCGTTGTCGATCGCCAGCGATTGGAAATCGCCACCGCCGGTCAGCGTCGCCGAGGTCATCACCACCGAATCCACTTCATCCCACAGCAGCTTGCGCAGCACGTGCGCGGCCGACACCGGCGAGCCGTGCAGCACCAGGTCGCCGTCGCGGGTGGCGGTGACCCAGCGCGCCATCGGCGGCGCGCCGTCCTTGTCCTCGCGGCGCCAGGCCTGCCACAGGTTGTACTGCTGCTCGATCATTTCCAGCGCCATGCCCAGGTTGCGCTGCAGGCGCTCGCGCGCGGCATCGTCCGGCTTGCCCTTGGCGACCTGCGCGGTGGCGGCATGCGCCCAGTTGTAGAGGCTGCGGGTCTCGTCAGCCAGCGCCTCGATCGGCTCGCGCCAGGCGTCGGGCAGTCGCCCATTGGCCGCGCGCCACATCGGCTCTTCGTCCGCCGGCGCCGGCATCCACACGCGCTCGATATGATCGCGGAACGCGCGCAGCTGCTTGGCCACGTTGCTGGCCACTTCGATCGCTTCGTTGGGCAGCAGGTTGCCGAGGCGGTCCTTGTCGACCGCGCGGTAGGCACCGGCGATCAGGATCTGCAGGCGGCCGGTGCGCTTGGCCATTTCATCCAGCGCCAGGCTGGCCGCGCCCTGGTCGATCGCCACGTTGCCGATGTGATGGCCTTCGTCCAGCACCAGCAGCATGTCCGACGGCGGCGCGATCAACGGCTGGCCGTTGTCGCTGTCGCCGATCGACAGCGCCGACAGCAGCAGCGCGTGGTTGGTGACCACGATCTGCGCATCGCGCACCGTGTTGCGCGAACGCAGCACCGCACACTGCGCCGAATAGGCACAGCGGCGCCCGGCGCAGCCCGAGGCCGGCGTGGTGATGCGGCTGCGCAGGCCGGGGCTGATGGTCTCCGGTGCGTTGTCGATGTCGCCATCCCAGCTGCCGCTGGTGAAGGCGTCGGTCAGGCGCTTGGCGATGTCCATTTCGATCGGCGCCAGCGGCCGATCAAACAGCGGCGCGTCATCCTCGAACATGCCGCCCTGCGAGCCCTCACCCTGTGCCTCGGCAGCATTGCGCGTGCACAGATAGCGGGTGCGGCCCTTGGCCAGCGCCACGGTCGCTTCCAGGCCGGTGGCCTTGAGGAAATTCGGAATGTCGCGCTCGACCAGCTGCGACTGCAGCGCCACGGTGCCGGTGCTGATCACCAGCTTTTTCTTGCTGGCCAGCGCGATCGGTACACCTGCGGTGAGGTAGCCCAGACTCTTGCCGACGCCGGTGGGCGCCTCGACCACGCCGACGCCGCCACTTTTCGACAGCGCACGCGACACCACACCGATCATCTGGCTCTGCGAGCGGCGGGTGGAGAAGCCGGGAGTATTGGCCTGCAGCGTGGTGTACGCCTTGCGGATCGCGTCCTTCAAGGCGTCATCAAGCGTGCGCGGAGCGGCGACGGTTTCGGTCACGCCGGGAAGTACCGTGGCTGGATCAGGCCGGTCATTGTCGCATGGCCGGCCACGTTCACCGCCGCTGGCACCCTGAACGGGCCAGCGACGACGCCTGGCGGCGGTCACGGTCCGGTGGCCGGACCGCTCAGGGGCCAGATACGCCCGGCATGGCCCGGCGCGACCGGTCAGGCCGCCGGGATCGTACGGCTACGCAGCAGGCGCACCAGTGCCCACACCAGCAGCACCACGCCGATGGCCTCGACCATCGCCAGCGCGAAGTGCAGCACGCCGAGGATGGTGCCGATGCCCGACACGGCGCCGAAGTTACCGCTGCTGACCAGCCACATCGGCAGGATGCCCGCTGCCAGGCCGCCAAGACTGGACAGCAGCAACAGCAGCAGGCCGGCCAGGGCGCCGGTGCGGGTGGCATCGCGCGGCGCGCCGACCACCCAGACCAGGCCGATGCACAGCGCGATCAGCACCGGCAGGCGCACGCCCACCATGCTCAGCACGGTCACCAGCAGGGTTGTGCCGTCCATCGATCAGTCCTCGCCGGCCAGCACGGCCGAGCCCTGCCGCAGCGACTGGTAGACCTCATCGGTCTGCGGGCGCACGCCATGCCACTGCAGGAAGCTCTCGGCGGCCTGTTCGACCAGCATGCCCAGCCCATCCACGGTATTGCGGCAGTTCGACGCGCGTGCCCAGGCCAGGAAGGCGATGGCAGCCTCGCCGTAGTTGAGGTCGACGGCGGTGGTCATCGAGTTGACCAGCGACAGCGGCAGCTTGAACTCGACGTCGCGGTCGCGGCCGGCCGAGGTGGCATTGACGATCAGCTCGAAGTCACCCAGGTCACGCAGGTCTTCCCAGTAGCGGCTGATCGCGCGGCCCGGTTCGCCCATCGCGTCGATCAGTTCATCGGCGCGTTCCGGTGTGCGGTTGACCACCACCAGCTCGGTGATGCCGGCATCGAGCAGCGCCGGCGCGACGCTGCGCGCGGAACCGCCGGCGCCGATCAGCAGCACGCGGCGGCCACGCAGGTCCAGGCCATGGCGGTCGGTCAGGTCACGCACCAGGCCGATGCCATCGGTGGTATCGCCGTGCCAGCGGTCGCCCTTGCGCAGCAGCGTGTTGACCGAGCCGGCGCGGCGCGCGCGCGCGGTCAGGGTGGTGCACACCGAGAACGCGGCTTCCTTGTGCGGCGAGGTGACGTTGGCACCGACACCGCCTTCGGCGGCGAAGGCTTCCAGGCCGGCCAGGAACGCATCAGGGGCCAGGTCGATTGCACGGTAGTCGATGCTGATGCCTTCCTGGCGACCGAACGTCGCGTGGATCTGCGGCGACTTCGAGTGGGCAACGGGGTGTCCGAAGACGGCGTAACGGTCGGTCATGGAATCCTCAAGCTGGCTAGACTGATGCTCTTTCGTGCACGGACCCGGATGATGCGCATCACCCCGCCCCTGCTGGTGCTTGCCGCCAGTCTACTCTCTGCCCCCGTGGCGATGGCGTTGAACGAGTACGGCATCGAAGGCATGGGCGTGGTCTCCACCCGTGCCGACGAGGGCCGCGCCACGATCAGCGCCGATGGCCAGCGCATCGTGTTCGCACGCCGCGGCGAGGCGGGCTGGGGCCTGTGGCAGGCGCGCGTGGTCGAGGGCCGCTGGCAGCAGGCGCAGGCGCTGCCGGTGGGCGTGGCCGGCGAGGCCCGCGATCCCTACTTCAGCCGTGATGGCCGCTGGCTGCTGTTCGCGGCCGGCCGCGAGGGCGCGCTGGCGCTGTACCGGGCCACGGTGGAAGCCGACGGCCAGCTCGGGAAGGCGCAGCCCTTGGCGGGCGATGGTGGGCGCCGGGAAGAGCGCGGGCCGGCCCTGAGTGCGGACGGCAAGCGGCTGTTGTTTGCCCGCGAGCAGGGTCGCGGCGCGGGCTGGGACCTGTTCGTGGCGTCACTGGACGCGCAGGGCGTGCGTGGCCCAGCCACCGCGTTGGCCGCGTTGAACAGCGCCGACGACGAGACCGACGGCGACTGGCTGGGCAACGACGGCGCGGTGGTGTTCAGCCGCGGCAGCGGCACGACCGCACAGGTGTGGAGCAGCGGCTGCGCGTGGAGTGGCGCGGCCCTGCAGCCGTTGGGACTGTCGTTCAACCAGACCGGCGGCTGGACCGGCGCGCCGGTGATCGACAACGCCAAGCCGGGCGAGATGCTGGTGGCCAGCAGCGCGGCGAAGGCGCCGCGCGCCGGTGGCGTGGACGTGTACCGCTTGGCGGTGCCGAAGAGGGCGGCGGTGGCCGGGTGCGTGCCAGGCGCGCGGTAACGGCAGACGCCAACCAAGGTTGGCGACTACCAGGGCGATGGGGGTGCCAGGTGCGTGCGATAGATCCACGCGATGCGTAGATGATCGCGGGGTAGGTGCCGACCTTGGTCGGCACGCCAAGGTGCCAACCAAGGTTGGCACCCACCCGTCAGCGAGACAACACCTTGGCGCGCTGCTGCTCGTACTCCAGCTCACTCAGCTGGCCGTTGTCCTTGCGCTGGTTCAACGCGGCCAGCTCGGCCTGCACGCTGTCCGGCAGCGCCTGCTCACGGGCCACGTGGCGGGCAGCGGAGAGCTGTTCCGGCGGGCGCTTGCCGGCCCGCCAGGCGGCGATGAAGACACCGACGATGATGGCGCCGAACACCAGTGTTCCGGTGCCCCAGATCAGCCATTGCATCCATCCCAGTTCGGGTGCCATCGCAGTCCTCCGTCTATCGTGTCGCTATTGTCAGCGCTCGCGCAGCCATCGCGCCACCTGCGGCGCGAAATAGGTCAGCACGCCGTCGGCGCCGGCCCGCTTGAAGCCCAGCAGCGACTCCAGCACGCAGGCGCGTTCGTCCAGCCAGCCGTTGGCGAAGGCGGCCTTCATCATCGCGTACTCGCCACTCACCTGATAGGCGAAGGTCGGCACACCGAATGTCTCCTTCACCCGGCGCACCAGGTCCAGGTACGGCATGCCCGGCTTGACCATCACCATGTCGGCGCCCTCTTCCAGGTCCAGCGCGATCTCGCGCAGGGCCTCGTCGCCGTTGGCCGGGTCCATCTGGTAGGTCTTCTTGTCGGCCTTGCCGAGGCTGGCCGCGCTACCCACCGCATCACGGAACGGGCCGTAGAACGCCGAGGCGTACTTGGCCGAGTAGGCCATGATGCGCACGTTGATGTGGTTGTCGGCATCCAGCGCACGGCGGATCGCGCCGATGCGGCCGTCCATCATGTCCGACGGCGAGACGATGTCGACCCCGGCTTCGGCGTGCGACACCGACTGCTTGACCAGCGCTTCCACGGTGATGTCGTTCAGCACGTAGCCCTTGTCATCGATGATGCCGTCCTGGCCGTGGGTGGTGTACGGGTCCAGCGCCACGTCGGTCATCACGCCCAGCTCCGGGAAGCGCGACTTCAGCGCGCGGATCGCACGCTGCGCCAGGCCGTCCTCGGCCCAGGCGGCCGATGCGTCCAGCGACTTCAGCGACGGGTCGATCACCGGGAACAGGTCGATCACCGGAATGCCCAGCTCCAGCGCCTCTTCGGCAACCTTCAGCAGTTCTTCGATGGACAGCCGCTCCACGCCCGGCATCGACGGCACTGCGGTGCGGCCGGCCAGTTCGTGCACGAACACCGGGTAGATCAGGTCGTCGGTGGTCAGCGTGTTCTCGCGCATCAGGCGGCGCGAGAACTCGTCGTGGCGCATGCGGCGCGGGCGGTACAGCGGGTGGGACATGGCAGGCTCCGAGGAGTGGCTATTGCAACAGGTAGCCCTGCGGCAGCAGGGGTTCGGGCAACGGGCGTTCGCCGAGCGCATCGAGCTGGTCGATCTCGATCGTGCGCACCAGCGCGTCCAGCGGCAGATCGTTCGGCTCAAGGCCGAAGGGGTCTTCCATTTCTTCGCCCAGCTGGTCCAGGCCGAAGAAGGCATAAGCCAGCACCGCCGACAGCACCGGCGTGCCCCAGCCCAGCGAACTGGCCAGGCCGAACGGCAGCAGCACGCAGAACATCCACGCGCAGCGGTGCAGCAGCAGGGTGTAGGCGAACGGCAGCGGCGTGGTGAGGATGCGCTCGCAGCCGGCCTGGATCGACGACATCGCGTGCAGGCGCTCTTCCAGCTGGGTGTAGAGGATCGGATCGAGCTCACCGCTGCGCAGCGCCTGGGCCAGTTCGGCGGCGATCATCGCCAGCAGCGCGTCGGGCACGTTCTCGCGCTGGCCCAGCTGTTCGCGCTGGCGCTTGTCCAGCCACGGCAGGGCCATCAGCGCCACGATGCGCCCACGCAGGCGCCCGGCCAGGGCGTGGGCGAACGCGGTGGTGACGTAGGCGATGCGGCGACGGCGGCCGGTGTCATCGGCCAGCAGCAGGTTCACCTGGCGGGCCAGCGAACGCGATTCGTAGACCAGCTGGCCCCACAGCTTGCGGCCTTCCCACCAGCGCTCGTAGCAGGCGCTGTTGCGGAAGCTGAGGAAGATCGACAGCACCAAGCCGAGCAGCGTGAACGGCGTGACCGACACGCGTTCGATGCCGGTCGGCGGCGCCAGTTCCACCACCGCAGCCACGGCGATGGACAGGATCAGGATGGCCAGCACCTTGGGCGCGATCGCTTTGACGATCGAACCGCGCAGGATGTACAGCAGTTGCCAGCCGTGGGGACGGGGTCGGATGATCATGGGGCAGCCGCGCCGGGCGCGGATTCACAGGCACGCGGGGGGCTCGCGCAGCCATTCATTGTACGCCCCCGCCCGGCCATCGGCCGTGCGCCTGCGACGCCCTGTCGCACCCGGGCGCGGGCTCAGATGACGCCACCACCCAGGCCGAGGCGGAGGATGCCCACCACCACCACGATGCCGTTCAGGACCAGGCCGGCCCAGGCCCGGCCACGCTTGCTCGGGTGGGTGAACAGGATGCCCAGCGCGGCGATGACCGCGCCCACCGCAGCGAACGGGATAAGGAACCAGTTGCCCCAGCCGAGCAGTGGAATCAGCGCCAGGATCATCCACAACAGCGCCAGTACGCCCCACAACAGACTGATCACGCCCATGCCACTCTCCCGCAGTTGGTTCCTGCCCCAACCATAGACGTTCCCGCTGCCGTCGCCTACTGCCGTTGGCGGGGCTGTCACCCCCGGCGTGCTAGCGTGCTGCCGTGCGTGCCCTGGCCCGGGTGTTGGCGCCGATTCAGAGTGGCCCGCCGATGATCGCAACCAGTCCTACAGGGGTCGTGCCATGAACATCCGTTGGGCCGCGTTGGCGGCCATCCTGCTGGTCGCCGCCGGCTGTGCCAGCACCTCCAAGGTGATGCTGGGCCGCGCCCGCGCACCCATCGATCCGGCACTGGTGCAGATCTATTCGACGCCTCCGGCCGGTTCCCAGGAAATCGCCCAGCTGGAATCGGCGTCCGCCGTCGGCTTCGGCACACAGGGCCAGACCGATGCCGCCGTGGCACGCCTGAAGCGTGAGGCCGCCGCGCTGGGCGCCAATGGCGTGGTGCTGATGGGCGTGGGCAGCAGTGGCTCGCCGGTGGGCATGTCGGTGGGCGCCGGCACGTTCGGCTCGCATGTGGGTGGCGGCGTCGGCATCGGTATTCCGACCACGCAGAAGCGCGCCGCCGGCGTCGCGATCTGGGTGCCGAATCCGGCACCGCCGGCGCGATTGCCGACACAGGTGATTACCCCGCAGCGGTGAGGCGGCAGCGTCACCGCGGGTAGCGCCGGGCCATGCCCGGCGTCTCTCCCGCTGCGCTCGCCGGGCATGGCCCGGCGCTACCGATTATTTCTGCCGGTACTTCGGCACGAACACCTTGTTCACCGCATCAGCCAGCTGGTCCGGCGGCAGCAGGCCCTGGTCGAGCAGGAAGTTGTTGAACGCAAGGCGGTCGAACTTCGCACCCAGTGCCAGCTCGGTCTGCATGCGCAGTTCCAGGATGCGGGTGTAGCCGTAGAAGTAGCTGCCGGCCTGGCCCGGCATGCGCACCATGTAGCGGTCCAGTTCCTGGGTGGCCATTGCCTTGGACAGGCCGACCTGCTCCATCAGCACGCGCTCGCCGTTGGCGCGGTCGGTCAAGCCCAGGTTGAGCATCGGGTCCAGCATCGCGCGCGCGGCGCGCAGCAGGCGGAACTGCAGGGCGATCATCTGACCGTCCAGCGGTTCGTAGGGCACCATCTCGGCCTCGGCATACAGTGCCCAGCCTTCCACGTTCACCGAATTGAACGCGAACATGGTGCGTGCCAGCGACACGCCACGCTCGACCATCGCGGTGAACTGGAGCTCGTGGCCGGGGCGGCCTTCATGCGCGCTCAGCGTCCATGCTGCCGCACCGAAGTTGAAGTCGTCGTACTGCGCGCCCGGGCCCGCTGCCGGGTTGCCCAGCGGCAGCACGAAGGTGCCCTGCTGCCCGGTGTTGTTGACCAGCGGCGCCGGCAGGAAATGCGGCGCGGGACTGGCCGCGCTCTCGGCGGCCGAACCCAGGCGCATCTGCATGGCGCGCTGGGGCACGTCGACGATGGCATGCTCGCGGATCAGCGGATCGATCGCGTCGATCACCTTGCGGTAGTGGCCTTCCAGATGGTCGTCGGCGATCTTGTCGGCCTTCAGCGCGCGGATCACCGCCACCGGGTCGCTCGGGTCGGCCACCTTCAGGCCCTTGTCCTTCACCACCAGCGGCGCCAGCTGCTGCATCGCCGAGCGGGTTTCCATGAACTCCAGCTGCGCGCGCTGCATCAGCAGCTTCGGGTCGATGTCGATGCCGACCTGCTTGAGCTGGTAGGCGTACAGCGGCGCCGGCAGGCGCGCATCGGTGCGTGCCTTCGGCAGCACGTCCTTGCGGGTCCAGGCGGCGTAGTCCTTCATCTGCCCGGCCAGGGCCTTCATTGCTTCATCGGTACCGGCGATCTGGTACTTCTTCAGCAGCGACTCGATACCGGTGATGTAGGTCTCGACGTTGTCCAGCGACTGCTGCACTTCGATCTTGGTCGGCTGCAGCAGGCTGGTGTCCTTCAGGCGCTCTTCATAGCGCTGGCGGGCCAGCGTGGTGAAGGCGGTGCCGCCCGGCTGCAGGCCGGCATAGGCCTTGAGGCGGTCGATCGCCTTGGCCCGGCGCTCGGCCGGCACCTGGTCGGACAGCAGCAGGTTGAGGCCGCTGAACACGGTCTGCGGCGCATCACTCCACGGCAGCAGGTATTTCTCGTTGAGCTCGCTGCCTTCGATGTTCTGGCTGGCGGCGTGGATCATGATCTCCAGGTCCTGGCGGACGTTGGGATCCTTCTCGGTGGCCAGCTTTGCCTTGAGTTCATCGCGGGCTTTGGCCATCGCGGCGCGATAGCGCTTGCCGTTGTCCGGGCCAAGGTCTGCGACCTTGTCGTCGTAGCCGGGAACGCCGAAGAAGCCGGTTTCCTCCGGCTGGAACGGGCCTTGTGCATCAAGCAGGATCTGCGCCAGTGCATTGCTGCGGGCAACCCAGGCCGGGCTGGCCGGGGTAGCGGCCTTGGCGGCGGGTGCGGCCAGCGCCGGTGGCGCAGACAGCAGCGGTGCGGCAGTCAGGGCCAGGGCAACGGCGAACGCAATCGGCTTCATGGTGCACTCCAGGACGGGGTTGCCCGCACCCTACGCGCTCACGGCGATGGCGACAATCGGCGGGAAGTCATGGCGGCTGGTTGTGCAGCCGGGGCTCCGCGGAAGCCTGCCGGCGTAGAGTCGACTGTCAGTCGACTATCGCGCGCAGCGCGGGGGTTTCGCTATCTGACCGAAGAGCAGTCGACTGACAGTCGACTCTACCCGGTCGACGTCCCGCAGTCGCCTGCCCGGGGAGGTCACAACGCGGCGGTCAGCGGGCATTCGCCGCGATCACGGCAGGCCTGCAGCTCGCACTCCTGCGCAGCCTCATCATCATCCAGCGCCGTCAGGTCGAAGGTCTGCTTGTCTTCGGCCAGCACGTACATCACCGGGTAGTCCCAGACATCGTCACGACGGATGCCCTGCACGAACAACCGCCCGCGTGCCTGCGGCCCTTCCAGCGCAACGGTCAGGCCAACGTCGCGCTGGCCGTTGATGGCGGTCTGCATGCTGCCCAGCGGCATCGATTCGATATGCAGCGGCTCGCCGAAGGCTTCCACCAGTTCGATGCTACAGCCCGCGCGGCGCAACGCTTCGCGCATCGGTGGACTTTCGCGTGCCGCCTCGCTCCAGCGCAACAGGCTCCAGGTCACCACGCCACCGGCGCCACCCAGCACCAACACCACCGTCAGCGGCATCGCCCAGCGCCAGTGGCGGCGCCACCATCCGGTGGACGTCTGGCGATGGGCGGGAATCGGCGGTGGCAGGGTCATCGGCGGGCTCCTTCCCGGTTGCGGATCAGGGTTTCAGGCAGCGTCCCAGGAAGGCTTCGGCCACGCGGTAGCGATGCAGGGCATCGGCGCCCGACAGGCCATGCTTGGCACCCGGGTAGGTCATCAGCTCGAACGGCTGTGCACGCTTCTGCAGCGCGCTCATCAGGCTGGTCGAGTTGGTGAACAGCACGTTGTCGTCGGCCATGCCGTGGATCAGCAGCAGCGGCGAGCGCAGGCCATCGATATGGGTCAGCACGCGCGCTTCGCGATAACCGGCTTCATTGCGTGCCGGCAGATCCATGTAGCGTTCGGTGTAGTGGCTGTCGTACAGGCCCCAGTCGGTCACCGGCGCACCGGCCACGCCGCAGGCGTACTGGTTCGAGGCCTTGGCCAGCAGCATCAGGGTCATGTAACCGCCGTTGGACCAGCCCTGCACGCCAATGCGCGCCGGGTCCACCCACGGCTGCTGCTTGAGCCAGGCCACGCCGCGCAGCTGGTCGGTCACTTCCACCGTGCCCTGCTTCCCGTACAGCGCACCACCGAAGTCGCGGCCGCGACGCGGGGTGCCGCGGTTGTCCAGCGAGAACACCACGTAGCCCTGCTGGGCCAGGTACTGGTTGAACAGGTGATCACCGCGGCCGGGCCAACTGTCGGTGACGGTCTGGCTGGCCGGGCCGCCATAGACATACACCGCCACCGGGTAGCGCTTGGACGGATCAAACCCGGCCGGCTTGATCAGGCTGTAGTTCAGTGGGGTCTTGCCATCGGCGGCGGTCAGCGTGCCGAACTCGACCGGGCGCTGCGCGTCGCGGTAGCGCGCATACGGGTGCTTGGGATCGGCCAGGTCGTTCTCCACCAGCGTAGCGATCTTCTCGCCATTGGCGCGGAACAGCTCGATCTGCGGCGGCGTGGTGCTGTTGGACCAGCTGTCGACATAGACGCTGGCATTGCGGGCGAACGTGGCGCTGTGCATGCCCGGTGCCTTGGACAGGCGCTGGGGCTCGCCGCCCTGCAGCGATACCGCGTAGATCTGGCTTTCGCGCGAGGTTTCGATGCCGGCGCGGAAGTAGGCCTTGCCAGCCTTCTCATCAACCGCCAGCAGTTCGTCCACCGGCCAGTTGCCGTGGGTCAGCGCGGTGGTCTTGCCCTTGCTGTCGATGCGGTACAGGTGCTGGAAGCCGGTACGCTCGGACGACCACAGCACGCTGCCGTCTTCCAGGAAGCGCAGGCTGTTATGCAGCGGCACCCAGGTCGGGCTGGTCTCGTGGGCGAGCACGCGCTGGCGGTTGGAGTCGAGCGCCACTTCCACCAGGTCCAGCTGCTTCTGGTCACGCGACTGGCGCTGGAAACTCAGGTGCTGCGGATCGCGCCAATCGACGCGGGCCAGGTAGATATCCTGTTCCCTGCCGAGGTCGACCCAGCGCGGCTGCGCATCGGCGGCCGGTGCGATCACGCCCAGCTGCACGCGCACGTTGGCGTCGCCGGCGGCCGGGTAACGCTGCTCGATCACGTCGGTGCGGTCGGCATAGACCTCGTAGCGCTTCTGTACCGGCACCGGCGATTCATCGATGCGGGCAAAGGCAATGGCCGAATCATCCGGCGCCCACCAGTAGCCGGTGTGGCGATCCATCTCCTCATCGGCGACGAACTCGGCCACGCCGTTGCCGATGGTGGTGCTGCCGTCGTGGGTCAGCTGCAGCTGCTTGCCATTGGCCAGGTCGATCACCCACAGGTTGCGGCCGCGGATGAAGCTGACGAAACCGCCCTTGGGCGACAGCTTGGCGTCGGTGGCGAAACCTTCACCGTGGGTCAGCTGGCGCACGGCCGCCTGGCCCTGCTGCTTGAGGTCGTACAGGTAGAGTTCGCCGCCCAGCGGGAACAGCAGGCGCTGCGCGTCCGGCGACCACTGGTAATCAACGATGCCGGTCATCGCGGCGATGCGCTGGCGCTCGCGGCGTGCCTTTTCCTCGTCGCTGAGGGTCTCGGTGCCGGGCAGCACCACCTTGGAATCAACCAGCAGCCGGGTCTGGCCGCTACCGATGTCGTAGGTCCACAGGTCCAGCTGGTTTCGGTCGCTGTCCTTGCCGCGCAGGAAGCTGACCTGCGATCCGTCCGGTGCCACCTTGGGCTTCATCAAGGTCGGGCCGGACAGCGGCAGCGGACCGGTGATGGCTTCCAGGGTCAGCTTTTCAGCGTGGGCAGCGGTTGTGGTGGCAAGCATGAGGGCGAGCGAAGCGAACAGGTGGCGCATGGAGGATCCCGGCAAACGGCAGGTCCGCCTCCACGCGGGGCGCGGGACGGTCGTCCCCCCATCCTAACCAAGCCCGTGCGGGAAGGCAGCATGACCTTCTGCCCATAAGGCGTGCGGACGAGTGCCGACCAAGGGTCGGCACCCACCACCCGTAGATCCACGTCACGCGTGAATGACGCCGTCCTGGTTCAACGCTGGCCGAACAGGTGCTTGCGCTCTTCGTCGCTGAGCGGCTTGCCGGCGTTGGGGTTCACCTGCTGGCGCAGGGCATAGGCGCGCTGGGTGGCCGGGCGTGCGGCAATCGCTTCATGCCAGCGCTTGAGGTTCGGGAACGCGGCGAAGTCCACCGGCAGCGTGTCGTAGGCGCCGACCCACGGGTAGCTGGCCATGTCGGCGATGGTGTACTCATCGCCGGCCAGGAAGGCGTGCTGGGCCAGGCGCTTGTCCATCACCCCGTGCAGGCGGCGCACCTCGTTGTCGTAGCGCTCGATGGCATAGGGAATCTTCTCCGGCGCGTACACGTTGAAGTGGCCCATCTGGCCACTCATCGGGCCCAGGCCCGCCATCTGCCAGAACAGCCATTCCAGGGTGGTCACGCGGCCACGCGCGTCGCTGGGCAGGAAGCGGCCGGTCTTCTCGGCCAGGTACAGCAGGATCGCGCCGGACTCGAACACACTCTGGGGAGCACCGCCATCGGCCGGGGCATGGTCGACGATGGCCGGCATCTTGTTGTTCGGCGAGATGGCCAGGAATTCCGGCTTGAACTGGTCGCCCGAACCGATGTTGACCGGGTGGATGCGGTACTCCAGGCCGGCTTCCTCCAACAGCAGGGTCACTTTGTGGCCGTTCGGGGTGGGCCAGTAATACAGGTCGATCATGGCGGCGGCTCGGGGTGCGGAAAGGAACCTGAAGTCTAGTGCGTGAGTTGGGTTGGCACCGTCATGGCGGGCCGGTAACCTCGCGGCTCCCCCGAAACGCACTGTCCTGCATGAGCCACAGTCCTCGTCCCTTGTCCCCGTTGTCCTCGCTGATCTTCGCCTCGCGCTGGCTGCAGCTGCCGCTGTACCTGGGCCTGATCCTTGCCCAGTGCGTCTACGTGTTCCTGTTCGGCAAGGAACTGTGGCACCTGCTGTCCCACTCGGTGTCGATGGGCGAACAGCAGATCATGCTGATCGTGCTGGGCCTGATCGACGTGGTGATGATCTCCAACCTGCTGGTGATGGTGATCGTCGGCGGCTATGAAACCTTCGTCTCGCGCCTGCGCCTGGAAGGCCATCCGGACCAGCCGGAATGGCTGAGCCACGTCAACGCCAGCGTGCTGAAGGTGAAGCTGGCGATGGCGATCATCGGCATCTCCTCGATCCACCTGCTGAAGACCTTCATCGCCACCAGCGCGTTGAAGGGACTGCCGCTGTGCAAACCGGAACAATGGGCAGCGGCAGTGTCTTCGGCGTCGACCAGTTTCTACAACGCTGGCGTCGATACCTGCACGACCATGACCCAGGAAGGTGTGCTGTGGCAGACCATCATCCACTGCGTGTTCATCCTGTCGGCGATCGGCATCGCCTGGACCGACAAGCTGATGTCCAACGGCCACAGCAAGTCGCACGACAAGGCACACGACCACTGAGGTCGCCGCCGGCCACGACATGATCACTGCGGCCCCACCCGGCCACCACCCCTTGTGCGGGGCGGTGGCCGGGATGCTAGATTGCATCCTCGCCGTTGCCGGCGGTGGCGTCGGGAAACGCCACCCTGCCGCGCCTGGACCACGGGTCCCGGCCATGCATATCAATGATTTACGTCACGTCGTCTTCTAGAGGGGAGCAGGATGTCGCACGTCTCAACGATCACCGCCGCGCGCCGGTGGCTGCCGGTTGCTTTGGCACTGGCGCTGGCCGCCTGCTCGGGCAAGGAAGAATCCGCAGCACCGGCTCCGGCCGCCGCCCCCACCGCCGCTGCACCGGCCGCACCGGTGGTCGCCGCCAAGGTGCAGTCGATGGGCACCGAGCAGCTGCGTGAGTCGGCCAGCCAGGCCCTGCGCGAGAACCGCATGTACGCGCCGGCCGGCGACAATGCCATCGAGTACTACCTCGCCCTGCGCGACAAGACCCCGGACGACGCCTCGGTGAAGAGCGCGCTGACCGACCTGCTGCCCTACACCCTGATCGCCGCCGAGCAGCACCTGGGCCGCGAGGACTACACCGAAGCACAGCGCCTGGTGGCACTGATCGAGAAGGTGGATGCCTCCGCGCCCGCCTTGCCGCGCCTGAAGGACGGTCTGTCCAAGGGCGTGGAAAACGCGGCCAAGCGCACCGAGACCGAAGCGGAGAAGGCAAAGAAGGACGCCGAGGAGCGCAGCAAGCAGCAGATCGAACAGCAGCGCCTGGCCGAACAACGCGCCAAGGAAGCCGACGCGGCCAAGCAGATCGCTGCCCAGCAGGACGCCGCACGCCGCGACAACGAACGCCAGGAAGCCGAGCGCCAGGCCGCCGCACGCCGCGAAGCCGAACAGAAGCAGCAGCAGGCCGCGGCCCAGCAGGCCAGCGCGGCGCGCCAGGCCGCGGCTGCCGCCGCGCCCACCCTGCGCCCGATCAGTACGCCGGCGCCGCGCTATCCGGCCGAGGCACTGCGTTCGGGAACGTCGGGCGAAGTGCTGGTGGAGATCACGGTCGGTACCGACGGCTCGGTGGTCAACGCCCGCGTGCTGCGCGCAACCTCCGGCCGCACCTTCGACCGCGAAGCCCTGAACGCAGTCAAGCGCTGGCGCTTCGAGCCGGTCAGCGCGCCGGTCACCACCCGCCGCACCCTGGTGTTCGCGCCAGGCGGCTGACCGCAGAAAAGGGGACGGAGGGGATTAAGTCGTTTCCGCCCCAAAATGACCACACGGCCCGGCATCTCCGGGCCGTGTCCGCTTCAGGAGAGGCTGTCAATCAGGCGTTGCAGTGCCGGATCGCGCGCGGCCAGCACCTGGAACAGGCCCAGCGCATGCAGGCCCGGCAGCAGCCCACGCAGATCTGCTTCGGCGGTGGCGCGGGTGGCGTCATCGCTGGCGGGGTCCTGCCAGTCACGGACGCTGGCGAGGAAGGCGCCCACGCTGCCCTTGCGCAGGGTGAGCCCGTTTACCTGTACCTCGTTCTGGTGGTCGGGAAGGATGTCTTGGGGCTGCATCGGGGCGGCTCGTGTTGGAATGGGCGCCCAGTGTGGCGCGCGCGGATCGGCGCTTCTGCCGTATAACTGCCAATGGATATGGCAGATCAGACACCGACCGGCTTGATTGATCCGGCATTGGCGGACGCCGACGACGGCCCCATCGTGCTGGCCGGCCAGCTGCGCGTGCCCGGAAGGCGGCGCACCGCGCGCCACCAGCACGTGCGCGGCCAGTTGCTGGGTGCCCACCACGGCCTGCTGCGGATCGAGGCCGGCGACCTGCACTGGCTGCTGCCGGCGGGGCATGTTGCCTGGATACCGCCCTTGCTGCCCCACGCCCTGGTAGGGGCAGACGCATTCGATGGCTGGAGCCTGTACGTCCGCGCCGATGCCGGCCTGGATCTGCCGCCGCTGCCCCGCATTTTCCAACCCGATGTGCTGTTGCAGGCGGCGGTGACGCGGGCACTGCGCTGGCCGCATCAGGCACTGGACGCTGCGCAGGCACGCTTGGCCGGCGTCATCGCCGATGAGATCCGTGCCAGCACTCCCTTGCCACTTGCCCTGCCACAACCGCAGGATCGACGGTTGCGGCGGATCGCGGCGGCGCTGGCACGGTCGCCGGACGACCTTCGCAGCGTCGAAGCGTGGGCAGCCACCAGCGGACTGTCCAGCCGCAGTCTCGCCCGCCGTTGGCAGGCCGAAACTGGCATGACCTTGAGCCAGTGGCGGCAGCGCCTGCGCGTGCTGCTGTCACTGCCACGCCTGCTGGCAGGCGAACCCGTGATCAGCGTTGCGCTGTCAATGGGCTACGACACGCCCAGTTCGTTCATCGCCGTGTTCAAGCGCGAGATGGGTGTGACGCCTGCGCGGTATAGCGTGGAGTGACGCAATCAACACTCGCGCTGTATATCTTCGCGACCTAACCTGCCCGTTGGTCCATAGACGCACCCATATGAAGTACGACGACGCCAGCTGGCACTCTGACGGCGACTTCCCTGCCGATCTCTCCCCTGAGGCAGGCGCTACCCACATCGGAATGTATCTGGCGTGGCTGCTGCTACGGGGGATGGCGGGCGAAGAGCTGTTGGATGACATGCAGGAGGAGCTGGGAGCCTTGACCCGGCGTGCAATGACACCCGGTCAGTTCCTGCTGGTGTGTGATGGCAAGTTCCTTGATGAAATGATCAACGATGAGGCGAATGCATTCACGCTGGAGTACTACCAAGCGGATGACTGCCTGTATCCCGATGACTACATCGAATTGCTGGCAGACGATCTTCCTTCGCTGTACCACGTCGCCGATACCTGGGAAAACTTCGATCGACTGGCACCGGTGATCGCCCAGCGCTTCGCCGCTTGGCAGGCAGCACAATCCTGAAAACAACGAGGCCCGGAATGACCGGGCCTCGTTTCATATCCGCCGGGCATGGCCCGGCGCTACCCGTGGCGGTCAGCCAGAGATGGCCAGGCGCTCGTTGTGGTAGCGGCGCACAGCGGCGAACCACAGCATAGCGGCCAGGCCGAGGCTGGCACCGAGGTAGATCGCCCAGACCGTCGGGGTGATGGTCTCGTGGCGGATCACCTTCAGCAGCATCTGGTTCTGCGACAGGAACGGCACGGCGTACTGCCACATCTCGCTCTTCAGCGGATAGGCCACCAGGGCGTAGCCAGGCAGCATCGGCAGCAGCATCAGCCAGGTCATGTGGCTCTGCGCTTCCTTCATGCTCTTGGCCGCAGCCGACAGGAAGGTCAGCAGCGAGGTGCCGATCAGCAGCATCGGCAACATCACCAGCAGCATCTGCAGCATCGAGCCGACGTTCATGTTGAACTGGCGGCCGATGTTGCCGGGGGCGATCTGCGCGCTCACCTTGAACGCGACCAGGGTCAGCAGCAGCGACACGAAACCGACCACGCAGGCGGCGGCGATCTTGCCGCTGACGATCGCACTGCGCGAGCCCGGCGTGGCCAGCAAGGGTTCCAGTGACTGCCGCTCGCGCTCGCCGGCCGTGGCGTCCATCACCAGGTAGGCGCCACCGATGAACGAGGTCAGCGTCAGCAGTACCGGCAGCAGCATCGACAGGATCATGCCGCGCTTGGCCTCGGCACTGGCCAGGTCCTGGCGCGCCACGTCCAGCGGGCGTGCCACCTGTGCGTCGATGCCGCGTGCCATCAGGCGCAAGGCACCGACCTGGCCGTTGTAGGTGGCCAGCGCCGCCTCCAGGCGTGCACTGGGTACTTCGGCCGCGCGACGCGTGCTGTCCTTGATCACCTCCACCAGCGCTGGCTTGCCCTCGGCCCAGTCCTTGCCGAACTCATCGCTGATGCGCAGCGCCACATCGATGTCCTGGGTGCGGATGGCCTCGGCCAGGTCCTTCGGTGCCGGTGCGGTGTTCAGCCCCTGCGCGGCGAGGAAGCGCACCAGGTTCGGCGCGTTGTCCGCACCGATGGTCGGAATCTGCAGCGGTTGTTCGATCTGGGTGCGCACCCGGCTCTCGGCCAGCTTGCCCATGCCCAGCAGCAGCACCGGGTACAGCAGTGGCCCGAACAGCAGGGTCAGCAGCAGTGTGCGGCGATCACGCGACAGGTCGCGCAGTTCCTTGCGCATCACCGTCATCAGGGTCGACATCATGCTCATGCGTGCAGGCCCTCTTCGCTGCCGATCAGTTTCACGAACGCATCTTCCAGGTTGGATTCGGCGGCCTGCGCACGCAGTTCGTCGGCGCTGCCGGCGGCCATCACCGTGCCCTTGGCGATGATCACGATGTGATCGCACAGCGCGGCCACCTCCTGCATGATGTGGCTGGACAGGATCACGCAGCGACCCTCTTCGCGCAGGCCCAGCAGGAAGCGGCGCAGCGCGCGCGTGGTCATCACGTCCAGGCCGTTGGTCGGTTCATCGAGAATGACGTTGCGAGGGTCGTGCACCAGCGCGCGGGCAATCGCGGTCTTGGTGCGCTGGCCCTGCGAGAAGCCATCGGTCTGGCGGTCGAGGATGTCCCCCATGTCCAGCGCGTGCGACAGCACCTCGATGCGTTCGCGGATGCGCTCGGCCGACAGGCCATGCAGTTCGCCGAAGTAGGCGATGTTCTCGCGCGCAGTCAGGCGCTTGTAGACGCCACGCGCATCAGGCAGCACGCCGAGGTGGCGACGCACCTCCACCGGATTGCGCGCCGCATCGATGCCGTCGACAGTGATGCTGCCCTGATCGGGCGTCATCAGCGTGTACAGCATGCGCATGGTGGTGGTCTTGCCGGCACCATTGGGCCCCAGCAGGCCGGTGATGCGGCCATCCTCGGCGCGGAAGCCGACGTTGGACACTGCCTGGATACGGCCGGTGCGGGTGTCGAAGGCCTTGTGCAGGTTGTCGGCGACGATCATGGTTCCCATCCGTTGAACGAGGTGAACGCCGGCACGTAGCTCAGCGTATCCAGGCAGCCGGCGTCCAGCGCCTTGGCATCGGTCGTGTCGATGAACTGGCCGAGCAGGCGCGGCATGCAGCCGGCGGTCAGCGTGCCGTGGCCCTGGCCACGGGCGACCAGCGCGCGTCCATTGGGCAGGCCCTTGAGGACCTGCTCGGCATAGCGCGGCGGGGTCACCGGGTCCAGTTCACCAGACAACAGCAGCGCCGGTACGTCACTGCGCAGCGGCACGGCATTGGCTGCCGGTGCCGGACGGTGCGGCCACACCGGGCAGGCCGCGAAGAATGCACTGGCCACCTCGTTGCCAAACAGCCGCTCGGGATCCTCGGCCGGCGCGTGGTAGCGCGGCGCATCTTCGCTACAGATCACCGACCAATGCATCCCGCGGTTGATCTGGAAATCCATGCTGCGGTTCGCACCGCGTGCCAGCGAGGCGAGCGGCGCGTAGCGGCCGTGCGCGGCTTCATCAAGAACCAGCGGCAGCAATGAGGCGTACTGGGGTACGTAGGAAAACGCAAAAGCCAGGCCCACCACGCTGTCCGGTGTCAGCACATCCTTCCGGGTCCCGTAGGTGCCGGGGTCGCGATACTCGACCGGAACCGGTGCACGGCGCAGGGTCTCGACCACGCTGCGCAGCTGCGCACGGGTATCGGTCGGGAAGCGCTTGCTGCAGGTAACGTCCTTGCGGCACTGCGCCGACTGCAGGGCGATCGCGTCCTCGAATGTCCTGGCGAAATCGCCGCCCACCACCAGCTCATTCGGCACCACGCCATCGATGACGATGCTGCGGGTGTGCTGTGGATAGGTGCCCGCATAGCGCTGGGCCACGCGGGTACCGTAGGAGCCGCCAACCAGGTTGAGCTGGTCCACACCGAGCGCCGCACGCACCGCATCCAGATCGGCGATCGCCTCGGTGGTGGTGTAGAAGCGCGCATCGGCACGCCCCTGCAGCGATGCGGCACAGCGCTGGGCGTAGTCGCGCAGCGATGCCTCGGAAGGCGCGGCATCCTCATCCATCGGCAGCTCCTTCCCGTCCGCGCCCAGGCAGCTGAGCGGGCTGGAACCGCCAGTGCCGCGCTGGTCGATCAGGAACACGTCGCGCTGTTTGCGCACCTGGCGCAGTGCAGTATCGACGATGACCGCCACCTCGCTGGCCGCCTGGCCGGGGCCGCCGGCCAGGAAGAACACCGGATCCGGCTGGCTGGCGCCGCTGCTGCCCGATTCCAGCCAGGCGATACGCAGGCCGATCCGGCGACCGTCAGGCTGGGCCCGGTCCTCCGGCACCTGCAGGGTGGCGCACTGCGCCTCCACGTTGGCGCTCGCACCTACCGTGGACAGCGTGCAGGGCTGGAAATCGATCGTGCCGAAGCGGCGGCCGGGTGCGTCAGTGGCACCCTCGGCGCCGGGTGACGGCGGCTGGCTGCAACCGGCAAGCATCAGGCTGGCCAGCATCCCGGCCAGCGCGAGGAGGTGTCTTTGCATCGTGCTCGTTTCCCCTGGAAGACGTTCCTGGCAACCACGACGGGCTGCCGCGGAAGATGTGACTCAACTTACACGGGCAGCGCGCCGACGGCGATGGGCAATGACGAATCCGCCGCCAACGGCGCGCAGACCGGACGGTCCTGCCCCTCGGCCTTGGTCGGCACAGGGCGGCATCGGCGGCGACCCGCAGCGCCCCACGGGCCAGTGCCCCGGCCTGACGGCGATGCGGGGTCTGAAAACGGCGAGCACGGCCGCCGGCGCACGCGCAGAATCCGCCGCAGACCCAGGAGACACCCATGCACACGTGGTACCTCGGTGGCATCGACCATCGCCCCTTCCTGCACCTGTTCGAGATGAGCGACTGCGCGCTCGCTGCGCTCGGCATCCAGCGTCGCTGGGCCGGCGCCAACGGCGGGCATCCCTGCCGGATCAGCCTGAGCGATCCCGCGCCTGGCAGCGAGCTGCTCCTGCTGTCCCACGTCCACCTGCCGCTGCATTCGCCGTACCGCGCCGCCGGCCCGATCTTCGTGCAGCGCGGCGTGACCCGTTGCGTCCTGCCGCCGGGCGAGGTACCCCCGTATGTGCAGCGCCGGGTGATCTCGATGCGTGCCTATGACCACGCCGCGCTGATGTGCGGTGCCCAGGTCTGTGCGGGCACCGAGGTGGCCGACCACCTGGATGCACTGTTTGCCGACCCGTCGGTGGCGTTCGTCCAGCTGCACAACGCCGCGCATGGCTGTTTCTCGTGCCAGGCAGATCGGGTAGGTACCGGGACTGCGTCGCGTGATCTCCATGACGTGATCGATGCCACGCCGGTCACGTGACGTCCAGCGCATCCGTTCAGCCCTGCGTGAAGCCTGCGGGAAGGGCTTCACATGCGCAGTCACGGATCGGCACTGCGATGGTTCCGCCGCCTGCAGTGCGACTCGATACTCGCCCTGGTGCCGCCGAAAGTCCGCCGCCCAGCGCAGCGCCTGCGGTCACCGTTCCCTTTCGACGACCACAAGGATGCGCCATGTCATTCCGATCCACACCGCTGTTGCTGGCCACCTCGTTCGCCGCTGCGGGCCTGTGCCTGGCCGGCAACGCGTTCGCCCACGGCACGATGACCACGCCGGTCAGCCGCGTCTATGCCTGCTTCCAGGGCAATCCCGAGAATCCGACCAACCCGGCCTGTGCCGCTGCAAAAGCGATTGGCGGTTCACAGGCGTTCTACGACTGGAACGGCATCAACCAGGCCAACGCCAACGGCAACCATCAGGCCGTGGTGCCCGACGGCAAGCTGTGCAGCGGCAACAACCCGACCTTCCGCGGCCTGGACGTGAACCGCAGTGACTGGCAGACCACGCCGATCCACGCCGATGCCAATGGCAGGTTCACCTTCGTGTTCAAGGCAACCGCGCCGCACGCCACGCGCGACTGGCGCTTCTTCGTCACCCGCGACGGCTGGCAACCGGGCAGCCCGTTGCGCTGGGCCGACCTGCAGGAGTTCTGCACGCTGGGCAATACACCGCTCTCTGCCGATGGCACCTACAAGCTGCAGTGCACGCTGCCGCAGCGCAGCGGCCAGCATGTGATCTACAACACCTGGCAGCGCTCGGATTCGACCGAGGCGTTCTACACCTGCATGGACGTGCGCTTTGAAGGCGGCGGCGGTGGTACGACGCCGGCACCGCAATGGCAGGATGCCGGCCCGGTCACCGCCCGCGGTGAATTGCCGGTCGGTACGACGCTGGCACTGCGCGTGTTCAATGCCAGCGGCAACGATGTCGAACGTGTGGAAGCGACGCTGGCCAGCGGCCAGACCTCGGCCGCGCAATGGCCCTTGGCGCTGGCCCGCAAGGTCAATGCCAGTGCCCAGCATGCGCGCGTGGGCGTGCTGGCCAATGGTGCAATCACGCCGACGGCCTCGGCCACCGCCAACCGCGTGTACCTGAAGGATGGCAACCGCTTCCAGCTCGACACGAAGGTGCCGGACCCGGGCACGCCGTCGCCGGGCGGTGATTTCGACCATGTGTACCCGGCCGGTATCGGCGGCTATGTGCCGGGCCAGACCGTGGTGAAGGGCACCGACGGCAAGCTGTACGCCTGCCGTCCGTTCCCGGAGGGTGCATGGTGCAACGTCAATGCCGAGGCCTACCGGCCGGGCGTGGGCGCGGCCTGGCGCGATGCGTGGATCGCGTACTGAGGCAGTGATGCGGGAGGCGGTGCACAATGCACCGCCTTTCGCCCGGATGACGGCAAAGTAAGCACCGTGTTGCAGATCGAACACAGCCGCCATCGATTTCAAACTTGTCCGATGTTGCCGGCGCATCCGCATGTGAAGACTCCTTGAGGTTTCCCACACCTCGCAAAGGAGTCTCTGCATGCACCTGTCCCATCGGGCAGTCTTCGCACTGTCCGTCGTCGCCGGCCTGGCCTTGTCCGGCAGCGCCTTCGCCCACGGCACCATGACCAAGCCGCTCAGCCGCGTGAAGCAGTGCCACGAGGGCAATCCGGAAAACCCGACCAACCCGGCCTGTGCCGCAGCCAAGGCCATTGGCGGCGCGCAGCCGTTCTACGACTGGAGCGCGATTGCCCACGGCAATGCCAATGGCAACCATCGCGAACTGGTGCGCGATGGCGAACTGTGCAGTGCCAGCATTCCCAAGTACCGCGGCCTTGACCTGAACCGTACCGACTGGCCGACCACACCAATCCGCGCCGACGCGCGTGGCCGCTACACCTTTGAGTTCTATGCCCCGGCCCCGCATGCCACCCGCGAGTGGAAGTTCTATGTCACCCGTGATGGCTGGCAGCCGGGCAGCCCGCTGCGCTGGGCCGACCTGCAGGAATTCTGCACACTGGGCAACGTGCCGGTGGACGGCAAGACCTACAAGTTGGACTGCCCGCTGCCCAAGCGCAGTGGCCAGCACATCATCTACAACACCTGGCAGCGTTCGGATTCGGGTGAAGCGTTCTACACCTGCATGGATGTCCGCTTCGAAGGCGGCAACGGCGTGATTCCGCCGCCGCAGTGGCAGGATGCCGGCCCGGTCACCGCCCGCGGTGCGCTGGAGGCAGGCACCACGCTGACCCTGCGCGTGTTCAATGCCAACGGCAACGATCTGGAGCGCCCGGAAGTGACCCTGGCCGCCGGCCAGACCGCTCCGGCGCAGTGGCCGATGGCGCTGGCCAGCAAGGTCAATGGCAGCGCCCAGCACGCCCGCGTCGGCGTGATGAAGAACGGCGTGATCACGCCGGTGGCGTCCGCCACCGAGAACCGTGTCTACCTGAAGCCGGGTCATCGCTTTGAACTGGAAACCCAGATTCCGGGTCCGGGCCCGGTCGATCCGCCGGGTGGCGATTTCGACTTCGTGTATCCGGCAGGCCTCGGCAGCTACAAGCCGGGCGAGACCGTGGTGAAGGGCACCGACGGCAAGCTGTACGCCTGCCGCCCGTTCCCGGAAGGTGCGTGGTGCAACATCAACGCCGATGCCTATCGCCCAGGCACCGGCTTTGCCTGGCGTGATGCCTGGATCGCGTACTGAGGCATGGCACCGGGGGCGGCGTGATGCCGCCTCCGATTTGCGGGATTGCCGGCCAGCGGCCGGCATTACCAAGGTTCGTGGGGTTGCCGGCCAGCGGCCGGCACTACCCTGGCTTACTTGCTGCTGACGTACTTCTCGCGGCGGATCTGCGGGTTGCCCAGGCCGGCGGCCTTCAGCAGCTCGGCGCAGGCATCGACCATGTCCGGGTTGCCGCACAGGTAGGCGATGTCGGTGGCCGGGTCCGGCGTGAAACCGGCCAGCGCCTGCTGCACGTAGCCGTGCTGTACATCCGGGTGCGGTTCGGCCGGCAATTCGCGCGACAGGCACGGAACATAGCGGAAGTTCGCGTGCTTTTCGGCGAAGCTGTAGAAATCTTCGCTGTACAGCAGCTCGCCCGGGCTGCGCGCGCCCTGCAGCAGCACGATCTGCACATCGCGTTCGGCCATGGCCTTTTCCAGCAGCGGCAGCATGGAACGGTACGGGGTAACGCCGGTACCGGTGGCGATCAGCAGGTAACGGGCGTTGTGGTCACCGGGATTCAGGCAGAACCGGCCATAGGGGCCGGACGCACTGATCTGGCCGCCCGGCTCCAGTGCCTCGAACAGGGCCGTGGCAGCACCACCGGGCACGAAACTGACCGCGATATCCACCGCCTCGCCCGGGCCCAGCGCATGGTCGTGGATGGTCGCCAGCGAGTAGCTGCGCTTGGTTTCGGTGCCGTCGGCATAGCTGAAATGGACCTGGATGAACTGGCCGGGCTGGAAATCCAGTGGCTGTCCATCATCACGCACGAACTGGTAGTGGCCGACGGTCGGGGCCAGCATGCGGCAGCCGACCAGCTTGAGGGGGAATTGAACAGGCACGACTTTTCGGGACAGTGTGTAGCCGGGGCAAGCCCTCGGGGTCTTCTATAATAGCCCCTCCCCGCCCCTCTCCAGCGCCAGCCCATGGGCGCGAAGGCTTCGAGCTTGGCATCCCAGAACGATACGGCGCCCGCCCTGCGCGTGCGCGACCTGCGCAAGACCTACGACAACGGCACCCAGGCCCTGAAGGGCGTTTCCCTGGAAGTGGCCCCGGGCGACTTCTTCGCCCTGCTCGGCCCCAACGGGGCCGGCAAGTCGACCCTGATCGGCATCATCAGCTCCCTGGTCAACCTCAGCGAGGGCCAGGTGGAGGTGTTCGGCAGCGACCTGGTGCGCAACCGCAGCGCGACCATGCGCCTGATCGGGCTGGTGCCTCAGGAAATCAACTTCAACCTGTTCGAGAAGCCCTTCGACATCCTGGTGAACTACGCCGGCTTCTATGGCGTGCCGCGCGAGGAAGCCGAGCAGCGCGCCGAAGAGGAACTGAAGCGCGCGCACCTGTGGGAAAAGGCACAGGTGATGAGCCGCACGCTGTCCGGCGGCATGAAGCGCCGGCTGATGATCGCCCGCGCGATGATGACCCGCCCGCGCCTGCTGATCCTGGACGAACCGACCGCCGGCGTGGACATCGAGATCCGCCGCGACATGTGGCGCGTGCTGAAGGAGATCAACGGTGCCGGCACCACGATCATCCTCACCACGCACTACCTGGAAGAGGCCGAGTACCTGTGCCGCCACCTGGCGATCATCAACCATGGCCAGATCGTCGAACAGGGGCCGATGCGCACCCTGCTGGCCAAGCTGGACGTGGAAGGCTTCCTGCTGGACATCGACGGTGACCTGCCGGCGCAGCTGCCGGTGATCGAGGGCGCGACGCTGACCGCCCCGGACCCGCACACGCTGGACATCGATATGCCACGCGCGATGGACCTCAACCGCGTGTTTGCGACGCTCAACGCGTCCGGTATCCGCGTGCGTTCGATGCGTACCAAGAGCAACCGCCTGGAGGAGCTGTTCGTGCGCCTCACCGGCAACATGGAGAAGCCCGCATGAGCACCACCGAGCTGACCGACGGCCAGCGCAACCGCATCGCGCTGATGACCATCGTGCGCCGCGAAGTCGCCCGCATCATGCGCATCTGGGGCCAGACCCTGGTGCCGCCGGCGATCACCATGACCCTGTACTTCCTCATCTTCGGCAACCTGATCGGGTCGCGCGTGGGTGACATGGGCGGCTACACCTACATGCAGTTCATCGTGCCGGGCCTGGTGATGATGAGCGTGATCCAGAACAGCTACGGCAACATCAGCTCCTCGTTTTTCGGCGCCAAATTCGGCCGCCACGTCGAAGAGCTGCTGGTCAGCCCGATGCCGAACTGGGTGATCCTGTGGGGCTATGTGGCTGGCGCGGTGCTGCGCGGCCTGATGGTGGGCGTGATCGTGCTGATCATCGCGATGTTCTTCACCCCGGTGCGAATCCCGCATCCGATCGTGATGCTGACCACGGTGATCCTCGGCGCGACGATCTTCTCGCTGGCCGGATTCATCAATGCGGTGTATGCGAAGAAGTTCGATGACGTGGCGATCGTGCCGACCTTCATCCTGACCCCGCTGACCTACCTGGGTGGCGTGTTCTATTCGGTGAAGCTGCTGCCGGGCTGGGCCGAAGCGGCCACGCACGCGAACCCGATCTTCTACATGGTCAACGCGTTCCGCTATGGCCTGCTGGGTAGCAGCGATGTGCCGCTGCCGGTGGCCTACGGCCTGATGATCGGTTTCGTGGTGGTGCTGACGGCGCTGGCCCTGTGGCTGCTGCGCCGTGGCGTGGGCATGCGCAGCTGAGTTTTGCCTGCAGGGCCTGCGGCCCTGCACCCGCTGAATCAACGTCAACGTCAACTTCAACGGCAAAAGCTGACTATCCGGGGGATGGCGGGGTGGGTCCGGTTGCGGAGGACGCCGTGAATCCGTCCATGGAGGCTCGGTCGCGCCATCCATGGCGCTCACGCCCCCGCAACCGGACCCACCCCGCCTTCGACAAATTCCTGCGATCTGCCGGGGAGCCGTTCTGCGCTGCTGTTGGTAGGTGTCGACCTTGGTCGACACGATGGATCCAAGCCATGCGTGGATGAAGCGATCTCTGTAGAGCCAAGCCGATGCTCGGCTCTTTTTTTGCCCGCAATCTCCG
The DNA here is from genome assembly GCF_000382065.1 of Stenotrophomonas hibiscicola ATCC 19867. Classification (GTDB taxonomy): domain Bacteria; phylum Pseudomonadota; class Gammaproteobacteria; order Xanthomonadales; family Xanthomonadaceae; genus Stenotrophomonas; species Stenotrophomonas hibiscicola. The sequence continues at coordinate 246,876 of NZ_KB907503.1, forward strand.
GCACAATCGCAGATCTGATTCCCCCAGAAAGCGGTGAACGTGCAATGCGCATCCTGATCCTCGGCGCCGGCGGTACCGGCGGTTACTTCGGTGGTCGCCTGGCCCAGGCCGGCGTGGACGTGACCTTCCTCGTGCGCCCCGCGCGCGCCGCACAGCTGGACCGCGATGGCCTGGTGATCCGCAGCCCGCTCGGCGATGCCAACTTCCCGGTGCAGCACGTCACCGCCGATGCGCTGCCCGCATTGGCCGCGCAGAAGCCGTTCGACCTGGTCATCCTCAGCTGCAAGGCCTACGACCTCGACAGCTCGATCGACGCCATTGCTCCAGCCGTGGGCGCGAACACCACCGTGCTGCCGATCCTCAACGGCCTGCACCACTACAACGCGCTGGACCTGCGCTTCGGCCGCGACGCCGTGCTCGGCGGCCTGTGCTTCATCAGCGCCACCAAGGCCCCCGACGGTGCGGTGCTGCACCTGGGCAAGCCGGCCAAGCTCACCTTCGGCGAGCGCGATGGCGGCGCGGCGTCCGCACGCGTGCGTGCCTTCGCCGCAGCCTGCGCGCAGGCCCATCTTGATCACCTGGCGAGCGAACACATTGGCCAGGAACAGTGGATCAAGTACACCTTCCTGACCGCGCTGGCCGCCGCGACCTGCCTGCTTCGCGCGGATATCGGCACCATCGTCGCCACCGATGATGGCGAGGCGATCGTGCGCGGCCTGTACGACGAATGCCTGGCCGTGGCCGAAGCTGCCGGTGAGCCGATTCCAGATGCCGCGCAGGACACCGCACGCGGCACCCTCACCCAGGCGGGCTCGGCACTGAAGGCGTCGATGCTGCGGGATCTGGAAGCCGGCCAGCAGGTAGAGGCCGAACAGATCGTCGGCGACATGCTGGCGCGTGCACGCAAGGCCGACCAAGAAGCCCTGCTGCTGCAGGTCGCCTACAGCAGCCTGCAGGCCTACCAGGCACTGCGCGGCGCGTGAGCCTCCCGTTGCAGGCCAGCGCGCTGCCTATGCGGGTGCTGATCCTCGGTATGGGCTGGAGCGGATGCGTGCTGGCCCCGCATCTGCAGGCGCGGGGCGTGCACGTCGTCGGCACGGTGCGTAACCCCTCGTCGGCGCCGGACGATGGCCTGCTGCGGCATCAGCTGCACGCTGACTCCCCACCGTCGCCCGCCCTGCTCGATGAGGTCGCGCAGGCCGAGGCCGTGCTGTGCAGCGTGCCGCCAGATGCCGCGGGCGACCCGGCACTGCGCCTGCTGCTGCCGGCTCTGCGGGCCAGCCCGGCACTGCGCTGGGTGGGCTATCTGTCGTCCACGTCGGTGTATGCCGATCGGGCCGGCGGCTGGGTTGACGAGCGCAGCGCAGCCGATGCCACCGAAGCAGCCGGCGTGCAGCGCCTGCGTGCCGAAGCGCAATGGCGTGCGCTTGCAGAGGTACGTGGCATCGCTTCGGCGGTGTTCCGCCTGCCCGGCCTGTACGGGCCGGGGCGCAATGCGTTGCTGCAGTTGGCGCAGGGGCGTGCACGCCACGTGGTGCGCCCTGGCCTGGTGTTCAACCGCCTGCACGTGGATGACCTGGCAACGGTCGTTATCGCGTCGATGCAGCGGCCGTGCGTGGAGGGGCTATACCTGCCGGCCGACGACGAGCCGGCACCACCGCAGGATGTGCTGGCCTTCGCCGCGAAGCTGGGCGGGTTTGCGATGCCACCTGCCGTGGCGTGGGACGACCCTGCACTCAGCCCGACGCTACGGCGCTTCTACGAGAGCAACAAGCGCATCGACAGCCGTGGCACGCGTGTGGCGCTGGGGTGGGCACCGCGGTTTCCAACGTATCGGGAAGGGCTGCAGGCGCTGGCCGCTTCGCTCGCCGGGCATGGCCCGGCGCTACCGGACAGCGCTTTGTAGAGCCGAGCCCATGCTCGGCTGCTCTTTGCGTCTTTCGCGCTGCGCGCGATAAGCCGAGCATGGGCTCGGCTCTACGGATCAACCGGCGTCGGGCAGGCGGAAGAACGCACGCGTCGCCGCAGTCGCATTGGCCGCCGTCACTGCAACGTCCTCGCCACGGTCACGTGCCAGTTCTTCCACGATATGCGAAAGGAACATCGGTTCGTTGCGGCGGTCCTTCGGCATCGGCTTCAGCGTGCGCGGCAGCAGGTACGGTGCGTCGGTCTCGATCATCAGGCGGTTGGCCGGGATGTTCTTCACCAGTTCGCGCAGGTGCGCGCCACGGCGCTCGTCACACAGCCAGCCGGTGATGCCGATGTACCAGTCCTGATCCAGGTAGTCGAACAGTTCGTCGCGTTCGCCGGTGAAGCAATGCACCACCGCCGGGCCGATGCGGCCTTCGAAGTTCTTCATCTGTGCCATGAAATCGGTATGCGCATCGCGCTGGTGCAGGAACAGCGGCTTTCCATTCTCAGCGGCCAGCTGCAGCTGTCGCTCGAAGGCACGGTGCTGCGCCGGGCGCGGCGAGAAGTCACGGAAGTAGTCCAGCCCGCACTCACCCACGGCCACAACTTCCGGGTGGGCATGCAGCGCGCGCATCTCGGCATCACATTCCTCGGTGTATTCCACCGCATGATGCGGGTGCACGCCGGCGGTGGCATACAGAAAGCCCGGGTGCTGCTGCGCCAGCTGCACGGCCAGCGGCGAGTGCTCGCGGCTGGCACCGGTGATGACCATCTGCACCACGCCGGCCTGCCGTGCGCGGTCCAGCACGGCATCGCGGTCGCGGTCGAAGGAGTCGTGGGTCAGGTTGGCGCCGATATCGATCAGGTGCATGGTCATCGCGGGGGAAAAGTGCCCGCGCATTGTACCTGCGCCCGCCATGGCCCCTTATCCTTTGCCCATGAATGCCCCGCTCTTCCCGATTTTCCCGCTGCTGCCGCAGATCCAGCAGCACCTGGCCGTGCAGCCACGGCTGGTGCTGGAAGCCCCGCCCGGCGCCGGCAAGACCACCCAGGTACCACTGGCCCTGCTCGAAGCGCCATGGCTGCAAGGCCGGAAAATCATCCTGCTGGAGCCGCGCCGGGTCGCCGCACGCAGCGCCGCGCTGTTCATGGCACGGCAGCTGGGCGAGGAGGTCGGTGGCACGGTCGGCTACCGTATCCGCTTCGAGAACAAGGTTTCGGCGCGTACGCGCATTGAAGTCGTCACCGAAGGCATCCTGACCCGCATGCTGCAGGAGGACCCGATGCTGGAAGAGGTCGGTGCGATCCTGTTCGACGAATTCCACGAGCGCCATCTCAGCGGTGACCTCGGCCTGGCGCTGGCGCTGGACGTGCAGGCGCAGCTGCGCGATGACTTGCGCCTGGTAGTGATGTCGGCCACGCTGGATGGCGAGCGCCTGGCACGCTTCCTCGATGCGCCGCGGCTGAGCAGCGAGGGCCGCAGCTACCCGGTGACGGTCAGCCATTTCCCGGCGCGCCGCGATGAGACGCTGGAACTGCAGGTGCGCCGCGCGGTGCAGCAGGCCCTGGCCGATCACCCCGGTGACCTGCTGGTGTTCCTGCCCGGCCAGCGCGAGATCGCGCGCGTCCAGGCCGGCCTGCAGGAGTCACTCGATGGCAACGTCGAGGTGCTGGCGCTGCATGGCGAGCTGCCGGTGGAACAACAGGCGCGCGTGCTGCAGATGGCCAGCGATGGCCGCCGTCGCGTGGTGCTGGCGACCAACGTGGCCGAGTCGTCGGTGACCCTGCCCGGCGTGCGCGTGGTGATCGACAGCGGCCAGGCGCGCGAACCGCGCTACGACCCCAACAGCGGCTTCACCCGGCTGGACGTGGTGTCCATCGCCCAGGCGTCGGCCGACCAGCGCGCCGGTCGCGCCGGTCGCGTGGCCGAAGGCGTGGCCTGGCGGCTGTGGCCGCAGTCGCAGCGATTGGAGCCGCAGCGCCGCGCCGAGATCGACCAAGTGGAACTGGCCGGACTGGCGCTGGAACTGGCCGCGTGGGGCAGCAGCGACCTGCGCTTCCTCGACCCGCCACCGGCCGGCCCGATGGGTGCGGCGCGCGAACTGCTGCAACGCCTGGGTGCACTGTCGGACTCGGGCGCGATCACCGCACTCGGGCGCCGTGTACTGGCGCTGGGTACGCACCCGCGGATGGCGGCGATGCTGCTGGCAGCGCCCGATGCCCGCGCGCAGGCGCTGGCCACCGATCTGGCCGCCCTGCTGGAAGCGCGCGACCCGCTGCGCCAGGGCGGTGACGCGCTGGCGAGCCGCTGGCGCGCACTGGCTGCGTTCCGCAATGGCCGCATACCGGGCGATGCCAACCGCAGCGGGCTGGCCGCCATCGATGCCGCCGCCAGGCAGTGGCGTCGCCGCCTGCGCTGCGAAGCCACGCCGCCGGCCAGCATCGAGGCCCATGAGCTGGGCGACCTGCTCGCGCACGCCTTCCCAGACCGGATTGGCGTCCAGCATCCCAGCGATCCATTGCGCTACCTCCTGGCCAATGGCCGCAGCGCGCGCCTGCACGAGCTGAGCGACCTGCGCGGCGAGCCGTGGCTGGTGGCCAGCGAACTGCGCTTCGAAGCGCGCGATGCGTTGTTGCTGCGTGCCGCACCGGTAGATGAAAGTGCTCTGCGCCATGCGTGGCCGGAGCGCTTCGTCACCGAAGACGTAGTGCGTTGGGACAGCGAACGCCGCGCCCTGGTTGCGCTGCGCGAGACCCGTTTCGACCGCATAGTGCTGGACAGCCGCTCGGCCGGCCGGGTCGATCCACAGCACGCCGCGCAGGCACTGACCGACGCGGTGACCGAACTCGGGTTGCAGGCCCTGCCGTGGACCGAGAGCCTGCACCAGTGGCAGGCGCGGGTGGAATCGCTTCGACGCTGGATGCCGGAGCTCGGCCTGCCCGACTGCAGCGACGATGCCCTGCTGGCCACGCGCGCACAATGGCTGCAGCCCGCGTTCGCCGGCAGGACGCGACTGGATGCGCTGGACGAATCCAGCTTCGGCGAAGCGCTGAAATCGCCACTGGAGTGGCCACAACGGCAGCTGGTCGAGCGTCATGCGCCGACCCGCATCACCGTGCCGTCCGGACTGGAGCGGCCGATCACCTATGCGCTGGACAGCGAGAGCGGCGACCCGCTGCCGCCGGTGCTGGCGGTGAAGCTGCAGGAACTGTTCGGCCTGGCCGACACGCCGCGCATCGCCGATGGCCGCGTGCCGCTGACCCTGCACCTGCTCTCCCCCGGCGGCCGCCCGCTGCAGGTCACCCAGGACCTGCGCAACTTCTGGGAAAGCACCTACGCCGAGGTGAAAAAGGAAATGAAGGGCCGTTACCCGCGCCATCCGTGGCCGGATGACCCGTGGACGGCCACGGCCACGCATCGGGCCAAGCCGCGCGGGACGTAGCCGGACCCTGCCTGATCCTGAATGGCTGCGGTAAAGTCACACCGCGTGCCACCTCGACTGACATACCGTTTACGGGCAACACGCGACACTGGACTTCGACCCGAGGCAAAGGACCCCCGCATGAGCAAGCTGACCGTAATCACCGACCGCGCTCTGGAGCGCGCCCTGGACCTGGCCCACAGCGCCGGCGACGGACTGAAGAGTGCCGGTGGCAGCCTGCGCCACCTTGGGCCGCAGGCCAGTGACTGGATCAAGACCGGCGCGGCGCTGGGCGCCGTCAAGACCGGTGGCAAGGTGGCCACCAAGTTCGCCCGGCGCAACCCGGCGGTGACCATTGCCGCCGCTGCGGTGGGTGTCGGCCTGCTCGGCTATGCGCTGTACCGCAAGCAGCAGAAGAAGAAGGCCGCCAACGGCCACGTGGTGAATGGTCAGGCGCAGCGCATCAATGCGCGTGACCGCCGCAACGACACCGTGGTGGACGAGCACAGCGATATCGGCAGCGACGCCTGAGTCTGCCGCGGTCGGCTTCCTTCCGCAGGAACTGAGCCCATCAGCCCGCTATGAGGGCCGGATACCGTAGGGTATCCGGCCCTTCGTGTTTCAGCCGATCTGCCGCCACTGCCCCGGCTGCAGGTCGTCCAGGCGGTAGGGTCCCATCGACACGCGGACCAGCCGCAGCGTCGGCAGGTTCACCGCCGCGGTCATCCGCCGCACCTGGCGGTTGCGGCCCTCGCGGATCGTGATCGCCAGCCAACTGTCGGGCACGGTCTTGCGGAAGCGCACCGGCGGATCGCGTGTCCACAGCGACGGCGCCGGATCGAGGCGCTCGATCTTCGCCGGCAGGGTCGGTCCGTCATTCAGCTCCACCCCATCGCGCAGCCGTTGCAGCTGCTCATCGCTGGGCGTGCCTTCCACCTGCACCCAGTAGGTCTTGTCGGCCTTATGCCTGGGGTCGGTCAGCTTGTGCGCCAGCGTACCGTTATCCGTCAGCAGCAGCAGGCCTTCGCTGTCATGGTCCAGGCGACCGGCGGCATACACGCGCGGCGGCAGGCCGAACCCGGCCAGCGTCGGCCGCGGCGGTACGCTGCGGTCGGTGAACTGGCAGAGCACGTTGAAGGGCTTGTTGAAGGCGATCAGCATTGCGGGCACGACGGGCGGCAGGTGCAGCATTGTCCCATGCCGCGCAACCTCGGCCGAGCGCGGCCCCGGTGCTGCCGGGCATCACGCCGGCCGAGGCTGCGGCGCGATCAACCGAAGACCTTCCACTCCAGCAGGAAAGAGCCCAGCACCAGTGCGATGCCGCACGCCGCGATGACATTGGCCCGGCGCCGCAGGCGGACCGGCGGCGGATTCATGGCACGCGCACGCTCCTCCAGCAGCGCACCGGCAAACAGCACGGCAAACCCCACGGTCGCCACCAGGTCGTAGGCATGGCCACCGTAGAACACGAAGTCAATCAGCCGCGCCAACACCAGCACTGCAACAGCGATATAGAACACCTTCTTCAACTGTCCACTCCATTGGCAGCAGGGCCGGGCCACGCCCGGCGGATACACGTTACGTCCATTGTGACGCCGCAGCGCTCACCGGGCGCAGCCCGGCGCCGCCCGCTACGGCTTGATGAAGCGCAGGGTCATGCGGTCGCTTTCACCGATCGCCTGGTACTTCGCATCATCGGCCTTGTCGTGCTGGTTGGTCGGCGGCAGCGTCCACACGCCGTTCGGGTGGTCCTTGGTGTCGCGCGGGTTGGCGTTGACCTCGCTGCGTGCATCCAGCTTGAAACCAGCCGCCTCGGCCATCGCGATCACCTGCTGCTGGCCGACATAGCCGGTGTCATCATCGTCGGCTACGTCGGCCTTGGCACGATGCTCGACCACGCCCAGCACGCCGCCCGGCTTGAGCACGTTGAAGAAGCCCTGGAACATGCCCTGCGCCTGGCCGGCCTTGCGCCAGTTGTGCACGTTGCGGAAGGTCAGCACCACATCGGCTGAATTGGCCGGGCCGAACACCGGCTTGGCCGGATCGTAGGCGACCACGGCAGTCTTGCCGAACTGTGCCGGCGCACCGGCGTACTTCTTCTCCAGGCTGTCGCGGCTGCGCTGCTGGTAGTCACGGCCGCGGCCTTCGGGCACCGCCATCGGATCGACCACCGCAGCAACGTAGTGGCCCTTGTCGTGCAACAGCGGCGCCAGGATCTCCGAGTACCAGCCGTTGCCGGGGGTGATCTCGATGACGGTCTTTTCCGGTGCCACCTTGAAGAACGACAGCGTCTGCGCCGGATGACGGAAGCCATCGCGCTTGACGTTGTTGGCATCACGGGTCGACGCCTTCACCGCCGCATCGATGGCCGGTGAGACCTGGATCTTCGCCGGCGCGACCGTGGACGGTGCGGCGAACGCGGGAACAGCAGCAAGCAGGGCCGAAGCAAGCAGCAGTCGGCAACCACGCAGGGACGAAGCAGGCATCATCGGGACGACTCCAGCGGAAGATGCGGCGAGACTAGCAGTCACAGCGTCCCAGGTGTTCACAAAACGTTAGCTGCGTGCGCGCCGCGGAACACTGTTTTGTGGTCGTCGCCGCAGCACGGTCACACTACGCGTTCTATTCTGGAGCACTTCCCCCAAGGAGTCCGTGCCCATGACGGCAACCCGCGAACTGGGCCGTTCCGGCCTGCATGTACGTCCGCTCGCCTTCGGTGGCAACGTGTTCGGCTGGAGCGCCGATGAAAAGGCCAGCTTCGCCCTGCTCGATGCCTTCGTCGATGCCGGCTTCAACCTGGTCGACACCGCCGATGTGTACTCGGCCTGGGTGCCCGGCAATGCCGGCGGCGAATCGGAGACGCTGATCGGCAAGTGGTTTGCCCGCAGCGGAAAGCGCGACAAGGTGGTGCTGGCAACCAAGGTGGCCAAGTGGGCCGAACGCCCCGGCCTGAGCCCGGACAACATCAATGCCGCGGTCGAGGATTCACTGCGCCGCCTGCAGACCGACGTGATCGACCTGTACCAGGCCCACGAGGATGACGAGTCGACGCCGCTGGAAGCGACCCTGGCCGCGTTCGGGCGCCTGATCGAAGCCGGCAAGGTGCGTGCGATCGGTGCCTCCAACTACAGCGCCACGCGCCTGGCCGATGCGCTGAAGGTGTCCACCGACTACAGGCTGCCGCGTTACGAAACGCTGCAGCCGGAGTACAACCTGTATGACCGCGCCGGCTACGAAAAGGAACTGGAACCGCTGGTGCAGCGCGAACAGATCGGCGTGATCGGCTACTACGCGCTGGCCAGCGGCTTCCTCAGCGGCAAGTACCGCACGCCGGCCGATGCAGCCAAGAGCCCGGCGCGTGGCGAGAACGTGGTGAAGCGCTATCTGAATCCGCGCGGCCTGCGCATCCTGCAGGCACTGGATGACGTGGCCAGCAAGCACAGCGCAAGCGCTGCACAGATCGCACTGGCATGGCAGATCGCGCGGCCGTCGGTCACCGCACCGATCGTCAGCGCCACCAGCGTCGAGCAGCTGCACGATCTGCTGGCGGCGGCAAACGTGTCGCTGAGCGTGCAGGATGTCGCGCAGCTGGATGCCGCCAGCGCGGAAGCCTGAGGGCCGGTAGTGCCGGCCGCTGGCCGGCATTGCACACATACCGAAGAAAATAATTGAACAAAATGGTTGCGCGCGACTAAATCGTGGTTTATCGTGCGCACCTCGTTTCAACAACCACTGGAAACTTCCCTTGAACGCGCATTCCGTCGCCACCGCCAAACTGCTGCCATGCCTGCGCATGGACGTGCTGGCGCGCGCGTTCGGCAAGGAAGACCAGCTGACAACGGCCTGATATCCGCCCTGCGGAGATCGGCCACCCCGATCTCCGAGGCCTGACGACGCCCTCGGAACGCAAGTCCCGGGGGCGTTTTCGTTTGCGTCGGCACAAGGACCCGCGATGCCAGAACTGCACCCCGCGCGGCAACCCGCCGCTCACTGACCCAGGCTTTTCCCGCCCCGCCGAAGGATTTACTTCGCGCGACCGGCAGCGCCTGGACATTATCTGCATCGCACCCAAACATTATCGCTCGCCGATAATGTCGGTGGCCTGCACCCTCGATTCTCCAACGGTCCCGTTTCCACCACGGGCTGGTGCGCGCGGCGTTGCCGTGGCGTATGCCGGAGGTCGCGGACATGCCATCGCCTGGATCGCCTGCTGGAGGCAGGCGCCGGTTCGCCGGTACGCGGTTCGATTCCGCGCGGTCCCCAACTGGATAGCTCAGCTTGGTCAGAGCAACGGATCCTGATTCCGTCTGTCGTGGGTTCGACTCCCACTCCAACCACATGACCTGTCACGTCATGACTTGAAGCAACACCCGGGGCGCAAGCCCCAGCAGCCATCGTCGCCGTCCACCGCCATCGCCTTCGGGCGGGGCCTGGAAGGCAACGGACCGCACGCCGGGCCCCGGCCCGCCGCCACTGCCAGCCACGTTCCGCCCCGGTGCTGCCTGCCGGGAACGACGATGGCAGCACTGCCGGTGCACCGATGGCCCCGCGCGCGGACCGTCCGCCGATGGCCGCCCTCTTCCGCAGGCGGCACAGCGTGTGCCGCCTGTCCTGCCACGACCGGTTCGACCCGGGTCATGGCATTCATTCCATCGGGTCGAATCACCAGAGCCATACAAGGAGAGACTCCCATGTTCTGGACCATCAAGGTCGTGATCGGCGACGGCGAGCGCGGCCTGGTGTATCGCAACCGTCGTTTCCAGCAGATCCTGCTGCCGGGCGTGCACCGCCTGTCGCCGTTCGGCGGCCGTCCGCACGTGGACATCCACACCGCATCGAAGGGCGCGGCCTACACCGGCAGCGACCAGGACAGCCTGATCGAAGCGCTGGGCGCACAGCTGGACACCCACTTCGTGCTGGCCAACGTCGGTGCCACCGAGGTCGGCCTGTTGCTGCGCAACGGCCGCATCGATGAAGTCCTGCCGCCGGGCAGCCGCCGTCTGTACTGGCGCGGTTCGGTCGATACCCAGGTGCAGGTAATGGCGTTGGGTGACGAGCCGCGCATTCCGGCCGACGTGCAGCAGCGGCTGGGTCAATTGGGCGTGCTGCCGCGTGTGGCGGTGATCAGCACCGTGCCGAGCGAGTCGGTGGGCCTGCTGTTCATCGATGGCACGCTGCGGCAGACGCTGGACGCCGGCCTGCACGCGTTCTGGAACTTCAACGGCAACGTGTCGGTGGAGCGCGTGGAACTGCGTGCACGTTCGCTGGACGTGTCCGGCCAGGAACTGCTCAGCCGCGACAAGGTCACCCTGCGGGTGAACCTGGCCGCGACCGTGCAGGTGGTCGACCCGGTGCGTGCACACCGCACGCTCAGCAATGGCGATGAGTTCGTCTACCGGCAGCTGCAGTTCGGCCTGCGCCAGGCGATTGCCGCGCGCAGCCTGGACGAGCTGCTGGGCGACAAGGCGGCGCTGGACGGCGAGATCGCCTCACATGTGCAGGCGGCAATCGAGGGCCACGGCGTGCGGTTGCTCGGCGTCGGCATCAAGGACGTGATCCTGCCGGGCGAGATGAAGGAGATCCTCAACGGCGTGGTGCTGGCCGAGAAGCAGGCCCAGGCCAGCGTGATCCGTCGCCGCGAGGAGGCCAACGCCACGCGATCACAGCTCAACACCGCAAAGCTGATCGAGGACAACCCGGTGCTGATGCGCTTGAAGGAGCTGGAGGCACTGGAGAAGGTCACCGAGAAGATCGACACGCTCACCGTGTTCGGCGGCCTGGATGGCGTGCTGAAGCAGCTGGTGACGATCAGGTAGGGGGTAGCGGCGGCGCAGGGACGCGCCGCCGGCCCATCAAGGACATACACGAAGACATGGACACTCAACACAACTATCAATGGCTGCACGTCGAGGGCACCACGCCGATCAAGGGCTGGGTCAACGGTGTGCCGCTGGAAGCGCAGGCGCATGAGCAGCTGCGCAACATCGCCGCGATCCCGTTCGTCGGGCCGTGGGTGGCCGTGATGCCGGACGTGCACCTGGGCAAGGGCGCGACCGTCGGCTCGGTGATCCCGACCCGCGGTGCGATCATCCCGGCCGCGGTCGGCGTTGACATCGGCTGCGGCATGGCGGCGGTGCGCACCACGCTGCGCGCCAACGACCTGCCCGACGACCTGCGGCAGCTGCGCAACAGCATCGAGCGCAGCATTCCGGTCGGCAACGGACGCGGCGGCGAGCATCACCGCATGCCCGACAGCATCCACACGCGGCTGGTGCAGTCCGGGCTGGCCGACGGCCTGGAGAAGATCAAGGACAAGCACCGCAGGATCCGCACCGATAAGCTGGACCGCCAGCTGGGTACGCTGGGCGGCGGCAACCACTTCATCGAACTGTGCCTGGACGAGACGGATACGGTGTGGGTGATGCTGCACAGCGGCTCGCGCGGCACCGGCAACCTGATCGGTACCTACTTCATCGAGAAGGCGCGCGAGGAACTGGCCCGGCGCGTGCTGGGCTTCCACCTGCCGGACAAGGACCTGGCGTTCTTCATGGAAGGCGAGCCGCTGTTCGATGACTACGTCGAAGCCGTGTCGTGGGCGCAGGACTACGCCCGGCAGAACCGCGAGGCGATGATGTCGCGCGTGCTGGCCGAGATGCGCCACCGGCTGCCGAAGTTCCAGCTGGCGGCAATGGCGGTGAACTGCCACCACAACTATGTACAGAAGGAAACGCACCACGGGCAGGAGCTGCTGGTGACCCGGAAGGGGGCCGTCAGCGCTCGCGAGGGTGAGCTGGGCATCATTCCCGGCAGCATGGGCACGCGCAGCTACATCGTGCGTGGCAAGGGCAACGCGGACAGCTTCCACAGCTGCAGCCACGGTGCCGGCCGGGTGATGAGCCGTGGCGCCGCGCGCCAGCAGATCACGCTTGCCCAGCATCGCGAGGCCACCGCGCACGTGGAATGCCGCAAGGACAGCGGCGTGCTGGACGAGTCACCGGCCGCGTACAAGTCGATCGACGATGTGATGGCCGCGCAGCTGGACCTGGTCGACGTGGTGCACACCCTGCGCCAGGTGTTGTGCGTGAAGGGGTAACGGAGCGGTGCCGGCCAAGGCCGGCACCCACCGCACCCGATTGCAGTAGATCCACGCCATGCGTGGATGGAACAGCGCCGACCAAGGTCGGCCTCTACCTGTGCAACGTTCAGCGCGCGATGCTGTCTTCGGCCACCAGCGCGTGGTGCACGCCGATGCCCGCGCGCACGCCTTCGGCCATGGCCAGGGTGATGTTGCCGACCGTCGTCGCATCGCCTGCGGCATACACGTTCGGCACCGAGGTCTGCTTCATCGCATCGACCTCGATCAGCACGCCCAGCGGGCTCTCGACCAACGTGCAGCCCAGCTGCTGCACCAACGGCGTGGCCATCGCCTGGGTGGCCGGCACGAACAACGCACGCTGGGCGATTCGGCGGCCGTCGGCCAGCTCCACTTCCAGCCAGGTCGGCTGGTCGCCCTGCACGCCCAGCACGGGTGACGTCTCGATCTGCACGCCGCGCTGCTGCATGGCGGCGCGTTCCTCATCCGTGATGTCCAGTCCCATGCTGAAGAACGTGACATTGCCCCAGTCGGCGAACAGCGGCGCCTTGCTGGCGGACATCGGATGACCGCCAAGCAGGCCAATGGCACCACCACCCACTTCATAGCCATGACAGTACGGGCAGTGCAGCACGGTGCTGCCCCAGCGCTCGGCGAGGCCCGGCAACGCCGGCAACTGGTCGGCGATGCCGCTGGCGAGCAGCAGCTTGCGCGCGGCCAGCACCTGGCCATCGGCGGTACGCACTTCCACGCCTTCGGCGCGGGCGGTGGCCTGCACGGCTTCGGCATGCACCCAACGCACCGTGGGGTAGTCCAGCAGCTGCTGGCGCGCCGTCTTCAGCAGCTCGGCGCCACTGATGCCATCCAGCCCGAGCACCCCGTGCGAATGACTGGCGAAACGGTTGCGCGGCGAACCTGCGTCGATGACGGTGACCGGGCGACGGGCACGGGCCAGGATCAGGCCGGCGGCAATGCCGGCATAGCTGCCGCCGACGATGAGCACATCAGGATTCATGGTGACCTTCCAGGGAACGGTGATGGGCGAGATGGCGGGCGAAGTCGGCGCCAAGCTGGTCCAGCGTGGTCGCCTGCAGCCGCGCTTCGAGCAGGCGCTGCGCTTCGCGCGCCCCATCGAGCAAGGCGCTGTTGACCAGCCGCTGGATCGGGCAGCCACCGCCGGAGTCGCGTGCGCCGACCTGGACCAGCGGTGGTGCGCCCACCGCCAGGTAGATGTCATGCAGGGTGATCGCCGCGGCGTCGCGTGCCAGCAGGCTGCCGCCGCCGTGGCCGCGGGTGCTGCGCACCAGGCCGGCCTTGTGCAGCTGTGCCAGCAGGCGACGGATCACCACCGGATGCGTCGGCAGGCAGGACGCCAGCTGCTCGGACGTACGCGGGGCGGCATGGCCGACCAGGTGCGCCATCACATGCAGGGCGTCGGACAGTGGATTTGCGGATTTCATGTAACAACGATAGTTACATTTAAATTCTCTGTCGAGGGTCTTCTTTCGTTCCATATGGACACATTTGTCCTATGAAACATCCCCTTCACATCACTAAACGAAACGGTAATGTGATGAGCGTCGCACTTCAGACGCGTGGGGACAGGTCGATACCGCATTGCCCCTTCCCGAGAGTCCCTTCCATGAAAGCGTCTGTCCGTGCTCCGCGCCTGCAGTCCAAGCTGCTCGGCGCGGTTTCCGTTGGTCTGGCCGTGGTCCTGCTGTGCGCATTGGCGGGCCTGGCCTCCGCCTGGTTGAAGCTGTCCACCGAGGTTCCACCCGAAGTCGCGCACAGCCGCGACGCCGAACGCCTGCAGCGCGAGTTCCGCGGCCAGGTGCAGGAATGGAAGAACGTGCTGCTGCGCGGCCACGACGACGCGCTGCGCCAGCGCCATCTGGACGCCTTTGACAGCGAGGGCCGCCTGGTCGAGCAGCTGGCCAGGGGCCTCGTAGCCAGCCCGGACATACGCACGCGCGAACTGGCACAGTCCTTCATCGGCCTGCACACGCAGCTGCAGAAGGACTACCACGCCGCCCTGCAGGCGTTTGCGGAAGCCGGCTACGATCCCGCCGCCGGCGACAATCTGGTGCGTGGCAAGGACCGCCCGGTGGCGACCGCACTGGATGCGCTGAGCACGCATGCCACGCAGGTGGCCGAAGCAACCGTAGCGGCGCGGTCGCAGCAGGCCCGGCAGACCCTGCTGCTGTGCGCGGCGCTGACCGTGCTGGCCGCCGTGTTGCTGCTGATGGGCCTGGCCTGGTGGCTGCGGCGCGCGGTGGTGCAGCCGGTGCTGGCGGTGGAAGCCGCTGCGCGTGCCGTGGCCGCCGGTGATCTGCAGCACGTGGTGCAGGTGCGCAGCCGCGACGAGATCGGTCGCCTCGCGCAGGCGATGCAGGCGGTGCAGTCCACGCTGCGCGGCGTACTGGACGCACAGGCGACGATGGCGCAGGCGCATGATGCCGGCACCATCAGCCATCGCATGGAGGCCAGTGCGTTCCCGGGCGCGTTCGGCACCATGGTGGCCGACTGCAACACGCTGGTTGACGCGCACATCCAGGTGAAGATGCGCGCGATCTCGATCATGGGCCGCTATGCCGTCGGTGACCTCAGCCAGGACATGGAACGCCTGCCCGGCGAAAAGGCCGTGATCACCAACGCATTGGATACGGCCAAGGCCAATCTCGGCATGATCAACGGCGAGATCCGCCGCCTGGCCGAAGCCGCTGCCGCCGGTGACTTCAGCCAGCGCGGCGACAGCGCACGCTTCGAGCATGATTTCCGCGCGATGGTCGACGGCCTGAACCGCCTGATGCAGACCACTGAACTGAACCTCGGCGAGGTTTCCAGCATGCTGCGCGCGATTGCCGATGGCCGTCTCGGCGCGCGCATGCACGGTGATTTCCAGGGCGTGTTCGCGCGTATCGCCGGCGACGCCAACACCACCGCTACGCAGCTGGCAACCATCGTCACCGACATCAAGCACGCCTCCGGCAACATCCACACGGCGGCGGCGGAGATCGCCGCCGGCAACAACGATCTGTCGCGCCGTACCGAACAGCAGGCCGCCAACCTGGAAGAGACGGCGGCATCGATGGAGGAACTGACCTCCACCGTGCGCCAGAACGCCGAGCATGCGCGCCAGGCCAACCAGCTGGCGATCGGCGCGCACACCGTTGCCTCTCACGGCGGCAGCGTGGTCGGCCAGGTGGTGGCAACGATGGGTGCCATCGAAACCTCGTCGCGGCAGATCGCCGAGATCATCAGCGTGATCGACGGCATCGCCTTCCAGACCAACATCCTGGCGCTGAACGCCGCGGTGGAAGCGGCACGCGCCGGCGAGCAGGGCCGCGGCTTCGCGGTGGTTGCCAGCGAAGTGCGCACCCTGGCACAGCGTTCGGCGGCAGCCGCGAAGGAGATCAAGGCGTTGATCGAAGCGTCGGTGGAACAGGTCGGCCACGGTGCACGGCGCGTGCGCGAGGCCGGTGACACCATGGCCGAGATCGTGGCGTCGGTGCAGCGCGTCACTGACATCATGGCCGAGATCTCCGCCGCCTCGCAGGAGCAGAGCGCGGGCATCGAACAGGTCAGCCAGACCGTGATCCAGATGGACGGCACCACCCAGCAGAATGCCGCGTTGGTGGAGGAAGCCAGCGCCGCCGCACGCAGCCTGGAACAGCAGGCGAACCGGTTGATCGACGCGGTGGATGTGTTCGACCTGTCGACCACCGCCGCAGCGAAGGACGCGCTGATGCGCGCGGCCTGATTGATCCGGTTGCCGGCCGGCGGCCGGCACTACCGTGGAGCGCAGACAGGGGGAGTGCCGGCCGCTGGCCGGCAGCTCCCAACGCTGCATGGGTGGCGGCATGAACAGTGCGGACCAACGGTCCGCACCCACCACCACCTGCCGTCGTACACGTCGATGCAATGCACCGTTGCCGGCATGCACACGGCCGCTGGCCTACCCTTTCGTGGATATTCCCGCCTCCCTCCCCCTCTGCTGGAGCCCCCATGACTGCCCCCGCCTTCGGTCTCGGTACCTTCCGCCTGAAAGACCAGACCGTGATCGACTCGGTGCGCAACGCGCTGGATGTCGGCTACCGCGCCATCGATACCGCGCAGATCTACGGCAATGAAGCCGAGGTCGGCCAGGCCATCGCCGATTCCGGCGTGCCGCGCGAAGAGATCTACCTGACCACCAAGGTCTGGATCACCGCGTTCAAGCGGGAAGCGCTGCTGGCCAGCCTGCATACCAGTCTGGAAAAGCTGCGTACCGATCATGTGGACCTGACGCTGATCCACTGGCCGTCGCCGAACGACAAGGTCGACGTGCCGATGGAGGAGTACCTGCCGGCGCTGGCCGAGGCCAAGGCACAGGGCCTGACGAAGGCGATCGGCATCTCCAACTTCACCATCGCCCAGACCCGCAAGGCGATCGAGATCCTTGGCGCCGATGCCATCGCCACCAACCAGATCGAGATCCACCCGTACCTGCAGAACCGCCTGCTGGTGAAGTTCCTGCAGGACAACGGCATCCACGTCACCGCCTACATGAGCCTGGCCTATGGCGAGGTGATCAAGGACCCGGTGATCCAGGCCATTGCCGGCCGCCACCAGGCCGCTCCGGCGCAGATCGCGCTGGCCTGGGCGCTGCAGCAGGGTTACTCGGTCATTCCGTCGTCGACCAAGCGCGAGAACCTGTCGAGCAACCTCGAAGCGGCAGCGATCCGGCTGACCGACGAAGACATGGCGCAGATCGCCAAGCTGGATCGTGGCCATCGCCTGGCGAATCCGGAAGGCATTGCGCCGGCCTGGGATTGAAGAGCGGCCGCCGGGCATGGCCCGGCGCTACCGGATACGCGTGGGTAGCGCCGGGCCATGCCCGGCGGATCCATCAGGCCTGCAACAACCAGCCTCGCATTGCCGCACTGACCTCATCCGGCTTTTCCATCGGTGCCAGGTGCCCGCAGTCCGGCACCACCACCAGCTGCGAGTGCGGCACCAGGGCGTGCATTTCCTCGCTGACCGCGAGTGGCGTAATGCGGTCGTTGGCGCCACATACGATCAGCAGCGGATCGCGGTAGCCAGCCAGCACGTCATGGCCGTCACGGCGTTCCAGCGCACTCTGGCGCAGGAACACGTCCGCGCCCAGGCGGGCGGTCATGTCACGCACACGTTGCACCAGCACGTAATCATCCAGCCGCGAGGCATCGATGTAGCTGCGCATCAGCACATCGCCGAAGCCATGGAACTTTCCGGGCAGGCGCACGCTGGCGCGCTGGCTGCGGCGCTGCTCGGCACGTTCCGGTGAATCGGCGTGGATCGAGGTATCGATCAACGCCAGCTGCAGCACGCGTTCCGGCGCGATGCGCAGGATCTGCTGGGCGACGAAACCGCCCAGCGAGAACCCGGCCAACGCAAAGCGCTCCGGCGCCTGTGCCAGCACGTCCTCGGCCACCGCCTGCAGGGTTTCGCCACGGGTCTGGTCGCCTACCGTGCAATCGGCGATGTCGGCAAGATCAGCCAACTGTGAGCGCCACAGCTCAGCGTCGTTGAGCAGGCCAGGCAGCAGCAGCAGGGGGATACGGTCGGTCATGGGGGTATTGTCGCGCCAGCACGGTGACGGAACCATGCCGCAACAGGGGGCGGATTGTAGCGTCGAGCCACGTTCGACGGCTGCATAGCCAGTGGCGCATGGCTCGACGCTACAGAAGACAGCGGCGGAGCCGCTCTTTGGCGACACCATCACCATCTACACCGCGCTGTGCGGACAGGCCGCGAGTAAACCTGGCGCAGCAGAGACAAGCAAGCACGGCAGCTGGCTGCCAACCCGATCATCGGCATGCGCTACGACGCCATCTATGTGATGACCGGGCTGACCGTGCGGCTGTGCTATGGCACGGCGGTGGCGGTGGAACCGCAGCGGTGAGGTGATCGGCGGGCATGGCCCGGCGCTACCGATGGGCGGCGATCACGCCACCGGCGGGACGTCAGGCACTTCGACCTGCTGCACCGGCAAGGTCACCATCATCACCGTCGGGTCATCCGGGTCCAGCTTCGTCTTGAAGCCCAGGCTCTGGCACATCGCCAGCATGGTGCTGTTCTCGCGCAGCACCTGGCCTTCGACCACGTCCAGGCCCAGCCACTTGGCGTACTCGATCATGATCGCCATCAGCCGCCAGCCGATGCCATGGCCCTTCAGGTCCGAGCGGATCAGGATGCCGTATTCACCGCGGTGGTAATCCGCATCGGCGTGCAGGCGCACCGCGCCAAGCATTTCGCCACTGCGCGGTTCGATCGCCACCAGTGCGATCGAGCGTGCGTAGTCGAGCTGGGTCAGGCGCGCGATGAACTCGTGGCTGAAGTGCTTCACCGACTGGAAAAAGCGCAGGCGCAGGTCCTCGTCGCTGACGCGGGCGAAGAACGCACGGAACAGCGCGTCGTCCTCCGGCCGCACCGGACGCACGAAGGCACGGCCGCCATCGGACAGTTCGATGGTGCGCTCCCACTCCTTCGGGTACGGGAACACCGAGAAGCGCGGATGGCCACGGCCCTTGTGCAGGATGCGCGACGGCGCCACCGCCACGCGTGCGTCGAGGGCGAGGATGCCCTTGCCGTCGACCAGCAACGGATTGATGTCCAGCGTACGCACTTCGGGGATGTCGGCGGCCAGCTGTGCCAGCTTGACCAGCGCCAATGCCAGTGCGCGCTCGTCGGCGGCAGGCACATCGCCATAGGCCTTGAGGATGCGCGAGGCGCGGGTCTGGCCGATCAGCTCGTGGGCCAGGCGCAGGTCCAGCGGCGGCAGCGCCAACGCCTTGTCATTGATGACTTCAACCGCGGTACCGCCACGGCCGACCACGATCACCGGGCCGAACGTCGCGTCATCGGCAATACCGACGATCAACTCGCGCGCCTTCGGGCGAACGATGGTCGGCTGCACCAGCAGACCATCGATGCGCGCATCCGGCCGCAGCTGGCGTGCACGCGACAGGATCGCGTTGGCCGCGCTCTGCACCGCCGGCAGGGTGGACAGGTTCAGGCGCACGCCGTCCACTTCCGACTTGTGCGGAATATCCGGCGAGAGAATCTTCAGCGCGACCGTGGCACCGCGTTCCAGCAGCGGCTGTGCCAGATCCATCGCCTCGTGCGCGTCACGCGCATGCATCACCGGCGCGGAGGGAATGCCGTAGGCCTTGAGCAGTTCATGCGTAGCCAGCGGGTCCAGCCACTGCTGGCCGTTGGCCAGCGCGGCATCGACCAGTGCGCGCGCGGCGGCCGTGTCGACGCTGAAGTCCTGCGGCAGGCTGGGCGGCGTTTCCATCAACGCGTTCTGCGCTTCGCGGTAGCGCACCAGATGCTGGAAGCCACGTACGGCTTCGGCCTCGGTCGGATAGGTCGGCACCCGCGCCGCGTTGAGCGTGGCGGTGGCCTGGTCATCGTTGCCCAGCCACACCGCGAACACCGGCTTGTCGCGGTGATGGCGCGGGCGCAGTCCGAGCGTGCGGGTAAGCGCCTGTGCGGCGTCTGCGGATGAAGTGAATGCGGTCGGCACGTTGACCACCATCACCGCATCATTCTCGTTGTCGGCCAGCAGCGCCTCGATGGCGGCGGCATAGCGATCACCATCGGCGTCGACCACGATGTCGACCGGGTTGCTGCGCGACCAGCCCTGTGGCAATACCGCATCGAGCTTCTGCACCGTGCTGTCGGACAGGGTGGCCAGCGTGCCACGCAGCGCGATCAGCTGGTCCACGGCAAGGCGACCGACGCCGCCACCATTGCTGAGAATGGCCAGGCGACGACCGGGGAAGGTCCCCAACCGGCCCAGCGATTCGGCGGCCGTGAACAGTTCGTCCAGCGCGCCCACGCGCAGCAGGCCGGCGCGGTTGAAGGCGGCACCGTACACATCATCGGCACGGGCCAGGGCCTGCACATGGGTATCGCGGCTGCCCGGCTGCACGCGCTCGGCGCGCCCCGACTTCACCACCACCACCGGCTTGGCGCGGGCGGCGGCACGCGCAGCCGACATGAACTTGCGCGCGTCCTTGATCTGCTCAACGTAGAGCAGGATGGCGCGCGTACGGTAATCGGTGGCGAAGTAGTCGAGCAGGTCACCGAAGTCGACGTCCAGCGTGTCGCCCAGCGAGACCACGGCAGAGAACCCGACCGAGCGCGCCACGCCCCACTCCACCAGTGCGGCGGCGATGGCCGAGGATTCGGAGATCAACGCAAGATCACCGGCCTGCGGGAAGTGCGCGGCGATGCTGGCATTGAGCCGTGCGTGCGGCGCGATCACGCCCAGGCAATGCGGCCCGAGGATGCGCAGGCCATGCTTGCGCGCCACCGCCTCCACCTGTGCAGACAACGAACCGGGGCCTTCGCCCAGGTGCGCGGTGAGGATGATCGCCGCCTGCACGCCACGTTCGGCGGCAGTGCGCACCACCTGCGGCACGATGGCCGCTGGTGCGGTGATCACCGCCAGGTCGGGGACCCAGTCCAGGTCCTTCAGCCGCTTGACCGTGCGGATGCCATCGATCTCGGCATGCCGCGGATTGATCCACGCCACCTTGCCGGGGAAGCCGGTGCCGCGCAGGTTGCGCATCACCGCGCGGCCGGCCGAACGCTCACGCGGACTGCCGCCGATCACCGCGACCGACTGCGGACGGAACACGGACTGCAGGTGGTAGGTACTCATGCGCCTACGGTACACGGACTGGCGCGGCAACGGCATGATCGTGCGCAAGGTCCTGATACCGCACCCACGCATGGCGTGGATCTACCGCCGGGACCAGTAGATCCACGTCATGTGTGGATGACGCTCCCGTTACAACAGCGTGCCGTGCAGGATCATCGCGGCGATGCTGAAATAGATCACCAGGCCGGTCACGTCCACCAGGGTGGCCACGAACGGGGCCGAGGCGCTGGCCGGGTCGAAACCGAGCCGCTTGAGGATGAAGGGCAGCATCGAGCCGGACAGCGAGCCGAACGTGACGATGCCGACCAGCGCGGCACCGATGGTGATCGCCAGCAGTATCCAGTGCTCGCCGTAGTCGTGCAGGCCGCCCAGCTGCCAGATCACGATGCGCACGATGGCCAGGCAGCCGAGGATCGCGCCCAGCACCATGCCGGTGGGCACTTCGCGCAGGGCCACCTTCCACCAGTCGCGCAGGCGCAGCTCGCGCAGCGCCAGGCTGCGGATCAGCAGCGAGGTGGCCTGCGAACCGGAGTTGCCGCCCGAACTCATGATGAGCGGAATGAACAGGGTCAGCACCACCGCGCGCGCCAGTTCGTCCTCATAGTGCTGCATCGCGCTGGCGGTCAGCATCTCGCCCAGGAACAGCACGCTCAGCCAGCCGGCGCGCTTGCGCAGCATCTCCAGGAAGCCGATCTGCATGTAGGGCTTGTCCAGTGCCTCCATGCCGCCGAACTTGTGCGCGTCCTCGGTCGATTCCTCGATCAGCGCGTCGAGCACGTCGTCCACGGTGACGATGCCGAGCATCTGCTGCTGCGCATCGACCACCGGGATCGCCAGCAAGTCGTGGCGACGGATCAGCCGTGCCACTTCTTCCTGGTCCATCAGTGCGTCCACCGTCACCGGTGGATTGACCTGAGCCACGTCCAGGATCGACTCCTCCGGCAGGCCGGTGATCAGGCGGCGCATGGTCACCACCTGCTGCAGCTGCTGGCTGGACGGCTCCAGCACGTAGATCGCGTACACCGTTTCACGGGTGCGCTCGACCTGGCGGATGTGCTGCAGGGTCTGCGCCACGGTCCAGCTGGCGGGTACCGCCACGTACTCGGTGGTCATCAGCGCACCGGCGGTGTTCGGCGGGTAGCTGAGCAGCTTCTGGATGGCCTGGCGGGCGTCGGTGCCCAGCAGCGGGATCAACCGCGCGCGTTCTTCCTCATCCAGCTCATGAACGATGTCGGTGGCGCGGTCGTCGGCCATCAACCCGAGCAGGGCGGCAGCGCGCGCCGGGGGCAGCGCTGCCACCAGCTCGCCACTGCGGTGCAGTTCCGGCGCTTCCAGCATTTTCACTGCACGCGGCAACGGAAGGGCAGCCAGCGTTTCCGCGGCGCGGGTCAGCTCCAGCGTGTTGAGGAATTCCACCGCATCGGCAGTGTTGAAGTTCGCCAGCGGCGCGGCCAGTGCGGCGGCATCGGCCACCGGGCGCAGCAATTGCTTTTGGTTCATCGGGTTTGCCTTGTGGGGGTGCGACCTCGCGCAACGCCAACGCAGGCAAACCGTCCCGATGTCAGGCGGTGGCCATCGCTGGCGTCGAACGAGGTCGACTTCTACTGTCGCTGGACATGGGTTGGGGACTCCGGGATGCGTGTGCCGGCGGACGCGCCGCCAGCGGCGGGCAGTCTGGACCCGTGGACCATGCAGGTCAACCCGGTCCCGCCGCGGCAGCACCCTGCCCGCAGGTTGTTCTCGTGCATGCACAGGCCGGCGCGCATAATGGCGCGGTGGTGTTCGCCACGCTTTTCCCAACCCGAACGGACGCACAGCGGCTCCCCCGATGACCAGGTATTCCCATGCATAGCGGTGGTCTGGAACTGGCGCTGGTGCTGCTGCTGGCGGCGGTCATCGCCGTGCCGGTGTTCAAGAAGTTCGGCTTCGGCGCGGTGCTGGGCTACTTGGCGGCCGGTGTGGTGCTGGGCCCGGACGGGCTGGGCTTCGTGCAGGAGGCCGACCGCATCCTCGGCGCCGCCGAGATCGGCGTGGTGATGCTGCTGTTCGTGATCGGCCTGGAGCTGTCACCGGCACGCCTGAAGGTGATGCGGCGCTCGGTGTTCGGCGCCGGTGCGGCACAGGTGGCGCTGTCCGGGCTGGTGCTGGGCGGCCTGCTGCTGCTCGACCACTTCCAGTGGAAGAGCGCGCTGGTGGTAGGTGTGGCGCTGGCGCTGTCATCCACGGCGGTGGGCCTGCAGCTGCTGTCCGAGCACAAGGCGATCAACAGCGACCATGGCCGGCTCGGGTTCGCCATCCTGCTGTTCCAGGACCTGATCGCGATTCCGCTGCTGGCGGCCATCCCGCTGCTGGGCGGGGTGAAGAACGAGACCCTGCGCTGGGAAGACGCCGCCGTGGCCCTCGGTGCGCTGGCCGTGGTGATCCTGTGCGGGCGACCGGTGCTGCGCAAGGTGTTCAGCATCATCGCCCGCACCCGCAGCCCGGAAGTGTTCACCGCCACCGCACTGCTGGTGGTGCTGGGCACCGCCTGGTTCATGCAGGAAGCCGGCCTCAGCCCCAGCCTCGGCGCGTTCCTGGCCGGCGTGCTGCTGTCCGATTCGGAGTTCCGGCATGAGCTGGAAGCGCAGATCGAGCCGTTCAAGGGCCTGCTGCTGGGCCTGTTCTTCATCGCGGTGGGCATGGGCATCGACCTGGACCGCATTGCCGCCGAACCGTGGATGATCGCGGCTGGCGTCGGCATCCTGCTGGTGGTCAAGTTCAGCCTGCTGTACGCGATCGGCCGCATCGCCCGGCTCAGTCCGCGGCAGTCGCTGCTGCTGGGCAGCGTGTTGTGGCTGGGCGGCGAGTTCGCTTTCGTGGTGTTCAACGAAGCGCAGCGCGCGCACCTGCTCGGCAATGCCAACCACGACCGGCTGGTGGCGATCGTGGGCCTGTCGATGGCGATCACGCCGCTGCTGATGATCGCGCTGCTCAAGCTGCTCGGCCAGGAGAAGGCCGCACCGCGCGAGGCAGCCGAGGCCGACAAGGTGGCGCCGGACAACCGCCCCAAGGTGCTGATCGCCGGCATGGGCCGCTTCGGCCAGGTCATCGCACGCCTGCTGACGGCACAGAAGGTGCCCTTCGTGGCGCTGGAGGCGAACCCGGACACCGTGGCCGACCTGCGCCGTTTCGGCAACCAGCTGTATTACGGCGACCCGACCCGGCCGGAGATGCTGCGTGCGGCGGGCGGCGAGCACATCGATGTGTTCGTGATCACCGTGGACGACCCGGAGACCAACCTGCGCGCGGTGCGCATGGTGCGCCGGCTGTACCCGGACGCGAAGGTGCTGGCGCGTGCGCGCAACCGCCAGCATGCCTGGCGCCTGATGGACATGTCGGCCGAGCCGTTCCGCGAAGTGTTTGGCACCAGCCTGGAGATGAGCGGCCGCGTGCTGACCGCATTGGGCGTGGCGCCGGACGTGGCCGAACGCCATGTGCAGCGCTTCCGCGAGCATGATGAGCAGCTGCTGCGTGACCAGTACCTGGTGTACGACGACGAAGCGGCCGTGATCCAGACCTCGCGCGATGCACGCAACGACCTGATGCATCTTTTCGAGGCCGACGCGGAAAGGGACGGCGAGTAGGTGTGCCGACCAACGGTCGGCACCCACCCGATCAATGGCGGACCCGGTAGTGCCGGCCGCTGGCCGGCAATCCCGTGTTCCCGGAGATGTCATGAGGTAGCCGGCCAGCGGCCGGCACTACCCTTTTCCAGCGATCAGCCGTTGTCGCGCAGGAACCGCGCCATCGACGAAACGCCCGGCACGCGCGGTTCGAACTCACCGGCCACGTCGATGAAGCCGCGCATCACCGCGATCTCGCGCGGACTGCGGTTGAGGCTGTCGCGTGCTTCCGGATCCGCCCCCGCGCGCAGCAGGCGCTGCACCAGCAGCGGCAGGCCATGCAGCGCGGCCAAATGCAACGGGCCGAAGCCGCGCGGATCACGCACGTCCAGGCTCACGTCCTCATCCAGCAGGCGCTCTACCGCCGCCATCACCACCTGCTCGTCGCAGGCGGTACCCGGCTCGGCGCGTGCGCCCAGCAGCAGCAGCAGGGGCGTGACCGAACCGGCGGCGGCCTGGTCCGGCTCGGCGCCCGCCAACAGCAGGGTGTCGAGCAGGGCCAGCAGGCGCGAGCGGTCGCGGGCACTGAAACCGTACAGCGCGGCACAGTGCAGCGGGCCCAGCTGCTGCGCGTCACCGGCGTGCACGTCGGCACCTGCGGTGAGCAGGCGCGCGACGATGTCCGGCAGGCCCAGCGCCGAGGCCAGCATCAGCACGGTCACCCCACCCGGCAGGCGATGTTCCAGCTTGGCGCCGGCGTCGAGCAGGGCCGAGACGATATCCACCTGGCGCATGCTGACCGCCGCCGACAGCGGCGTGGCACCACTGGCCGCGGCGTGCTGCGGATCGGCGCCACGCGCCAGCAGCAGGTCGGTCACCGCCAGATGGCCACCACCGGCGGCGCGCAGCAGCGCGGTGCAGCCCTGCGCATCGACCGCGTCGACGGCGAAGCCCAGATCGATCAGGCGGCGCACGGCGTCTACATCACCGGCCATCGCAGCGGCCGGCAGATCGGCCTCGCGCAGGGTACGGCGCGGCAACGGCCACACCCGCCAGTCCAGCCAGTCGGCCAGGTCACGGCGACCGATCGACAGCGCCACGCCCAACGGCGTCTGGCCGTCGGCGGCGCGGGCTTCCGGCGAGGCACCGTGCTGCACCAGCAGCTTCAGTGCGCCTTCGCGGGCCAACGCGGTGGCCAGGTGCAATGCGGTCATGCCGTGGCTGTCGCGCGCTTCACGATCAACACCGGCCTTGAGCAGGGCCTGCTGCAGGCGCAGCCAGCCCAGGCGCACCGCCAGCGACAGCGGCGGATCGCCGGCCGGCGAGGCGGCGAACGGATCGGCGCCACGTTCCAGCAGTTCCAGTGCCAGCTGTTCCAGGCCACGGGCGGCCTGGTCGTGCTGCGCACACGCTGCGAGGAAGCGTGCCAGGCCACCGCGTCCGGCCGGCGACAGGCCACGCTGCAGCATGACCTGCAGCGCCGGCACCGCGTCGATGCCGCGCGACAACAGCGCGAACATCGGTGTGTCGGAACAGGCGTCACGCACGTAGGGATCGGCACCGTGGGCCAGCAGCCAGTCGACCGCACGCGGCTCCAGCGCCAGCTCCGGATCGAGCAGCAGGCCACCCAGCTCTTCCGGCTGGCACAGCTTGGCCAGCGCGGCCATGCCTTCGGTGTTGCCGAAGCCCAGCGCTTCGCGCAGCAGGGTCAGCGGCGGGCGGTCCGGCAGCAGGCCACTTGCGCCGGCGGCTTCGCCACGCTCGGCCAGTCCATCGCTGACCGCAGCCGGCAATGGATAGGACGGGTCCAGCAGAGCCACGATCGCCCAGCGGCCGGCTTCGGCGGCATAGTCCACCGCACGGCGGCCGACCGGATCGGTGGCATCGGCGGCGATGCCGAGTTCGACCAGGCGCTTGATCAGCAGCGGCGAGACATCCTCGGCCATCGCCGCCAGCTGCACCGCATTACGGCCTTCGCCGTCCACCGCGACCAGGTCCGGCTTGTGCGGCAGCAGATGCTCGATCACGGCGGCGCGACCGGCACGGGCCGCTTCCAGCCACGGCGTACGGCCCAGCGCATCGCGCGCTTCCAGATTGGCGCCGGCAGCCAGCAGCACGCCGATGATCTCGACGTGACCGGCCAGCGCCGCTTCATGCAGCGCGCTGCGACGCTGGCGATCACGCGCGTCGGCCCGCGCCTTGTGCTTGAGCAGCAGCTGCACGCCCGCCGGATCGTCGTCCTCGGTGGCGGCGGCGGCCAGCAGCACCGGGGTGCCATCGGCCGGTTCGCAGCGTGCACCGCGTTCGAGCAGGAAACGGGCCAGGCGCCAGTTGCCGACCTGGCAGGCCACGGCCAGCGGCGACCAGCCCTCGTTGTTCAACGCATCGACTTCGGCGGCGGCATCGCGCAGCAGCGCCGCCACACCCGGGTCGGAACTGCGCGCAGCATGGTGCAGCGGCGTGTTGCCATCGCTGTCGGTGGCACGCGAGTCGGCACCGTTGGCGAGCAGGGTCATCACCGCCTCGGGGCGGCCATGCCAGCTGTCACGGGTGGCGGCCAGCAGCGGGGTCATGCCCCGGTGCGGTGCGTTCACATCGACGCCGCGGGCGATCAGCTCGCGCAGCAGGCGCAGGTCCGGCAGCACCGCTGCCAGCACCGCCAGGCTGCGCTGGTCGCGCCAGTTCGGGTCCGGCAGCGCATACGGATCGGCACCGGCCTGCAGCAGTTGCAGGCCCCGGTCGATGCGGCCATGGCGGGCGGCTTCATACAGCGCCGGGGTCAGCTCCTGCGGCGCCATCGCCTCCAGCGGCGTGGTTTCGACCGCAGCGGAGAACATCGGTTCGCGCTCGTCGCTGGCCGTGGCCAGTGGGCCTGCGCGCAGCGACACCAGCGGTGCCGGCGCCACCCGCTGCAGCAGCAGGTGCAGCACGGGAGACAGCAGCACCACCGCCAGCGCGGCGGGCCAGTGTGCGCTTTCCGGCAGCAGTCCCGGCCAGGCCGGCAGCACCACCAGCGCGGCCAGCGCGATCACCAGCGCGGCCACACCGAGGCCGCGCCAGGCGCCCAGGTCACGCCCCGCCAGCGCCTGCCAGTGCTGGGCCAGGCTGCCGTCGAGGCGTTCGACATCGTTCCACAACGGCCAGGTGCGCCAGGCGGCGAGCAGGCCGGCACTGACAAGCACGCTCAGGCCCAGCACCGCCGCAAGGCTGCCGCTGTCGCGCAGCGCCGCCAGCGGCCAGGCCAGCAACAGCGCCAGCAGCAGCGGCGCGGCCGTCCACAACGCCAGCAGCGCCGGCAGGTCCTGGCGAGCGACCACCTTCAGCGGCAGCAGCGCGCGGCTGCGACGCCACCATGAGATCGCCAGCGCGAACGCTGGCTGCGCCAGTGCGGCCAGGACGGCACCCGGGAAGCCGCCCACGGCGGCGCCCAGCGCCAGCACCGCGCCCGCGGCGAAGGCAATTGACACAAGGCGCGGACGGGAGGCGTCAGTCATAGTGGCGCGGCATCAGGCTGGCCACCGACGGCGGCACCTGCAGGTAGAACCCGCGCTCGCTCATTTCGCTGCGGACCTTTTCCGGGTCAGCCTGCGCCAGGCGGCGCTGGGCATCCAGGGCCACCTCCAGGACGAAGGCGAGCGTCCCCAGCGAGGTGAGCAGCGGCGCGGGCAGCGCGCTGAAATCATCGCGACGGGGAACGTAGACGTAGGTGTCCGGCTTGAGTTGGCTTTTATAGACGTAGGCGTGCATGTCCGCGGGACGATAACCCGGGAAGAGCCATGATTGTGTCGGAAAGCCGACACCGGGGAAAGCCGTCAGCCGACGTTGGCGGCGTGATCGACGGCGTTTCCCCGGCGAGGTTCAGCAATGTGGCGGCGTCGTTCAGCCACGGCTGCCACCACACGGGCGCTTACTTGACCTTGGCGTAGGTGCCCTTCAGCGCGACACCCGCGAGGATGGCACCGGCGTAGCACTCGTAGTTGGTGCTGCTCTTGAACTCGTTCTTCTTGTAATAGCTGACGATGTCGACCACGGCGTTGGCGCCGCGCGACTTGGCACCGTCCTGCAGCGCGCGCAGTGCCGACAACGCAACCCAGCGGCAGGCCTCGGCATCGCTCTTGTTGGCGGCGTTGGTCTTCTTGTTGGTCACGTCTTCGCCCAGGCGCTGCTGCACGCTGACCGGCTGGCCGGCCAGATAGAAGCGCACGCTGCCGTCGATGCCAGCGTCCTTGGCGGCCTGCGAATTGACCAGTTCCTGCAGGGACTGTTCGACACGCGTGTCGCGGGCAGAGGCGGTGGAGGTCAGGGCCAGCAGCGCGGTGGCAGTGGCGATCATGAGAGTGCGGCGCATCGAAACTTCTCCTTGTCAGGGGTGCGGGTGGGTAGCGGAAACAGTGCGGTGGGACGGTGGTTCACTCGCGCCAGCGGCGGAACACCAGCGAGGTGTTGATGCCGCCGAAGGCGAAGTTGTTGCTCATCACGTACTCGGCCTGCAGTTCGCGGCCCTGCCCGGTGATGAAGTCGAGCTGGCCACAGCGCGGATCGACCTCGGCCAGGTTCAGGGTCGGCGCGAACCAGCCGGTGCGCATCATCTCGATGCTCAGCCAGGCCTCGAACGCGCCACAGGCACCCAGCATGTGGCCGACGTAGCTCTTCAGCGAGCTGATCGGCACGCGGCTGCCGAACACCTGTGCGGTGGCCTGGGTCTCGGCGATGTCGCCGTGGTCGGTGGCGGTGCCATGGGCGTTGACGTAGTCGATCTGCGCCGGGTCCAGGCCGGCGTCCTCCAATGCCAGGCGCATGGCCTGGGCCATGGTGTCGGCACTGGGCTGGGTGACGTGCTGGCCATCGCTGTTGGTGCCGTAGCCGACCACCTCGGCCAGGATGGTGGCGCCGCGCGCCTGCGCGTGTTCCAGGTCCTCCAGGATCAGCGTGCAGGCGCCCTCGCCCAGCACCAGGCCATCGCGGCCGGCATCGAATGGGCGTGGCGTGGTCTGCGGCGCGTCGTTGCGCACGCTGGTGGCGAACAGCGTGTCGAACACCGCCGCAGCGGTGGCATCGAGCTGCTCGGCACCGCCGGCCACCATCACCGTCTGCTTGCCGCTGCGGATGGCTTCATAGGCCGCACCCACGCCCTGGCTGCCCGAGGTACAGGCACTGGACGTGGTGTACACGCGCCCGGACAGGCCGAAGAACACGCCGATGTTGACCGGCGCGGTGTGGCTCATCATCTTCAGGTAGGTGGTGGCACTGATGCCATCGGTGGTGAACTCGTTGAGCATGCGCCCGAATTCACCGGTGGCCTCATGGCTGCCCGACGAGGAACCATAGGCCACGCCGGTACGGCCGCTGCGCAGCACCGGATGCTCGTGCAGGCCTGCCTCGCGCAGCGCCACCTCGGTGGCGCGCACCGACATGATCGCGACCTTGCCCATCGAGCGGGTGGTCTTGCGGTTGTAGTTGGGCGGCAGCGCGAAATCCTGCGCCGGCGCCGCCAGCTTGGTGTTCAGCCCGGCATACACATCCCACTCGGGCATCGCACGCACCGCATTGCGGCAGCTGCGCAGGTGTGCCTCGATGGTCGGCCAATCGTGGCCGAGCGGACTGATGGCGGCGGCACCGGTGACCACCACGCGACGATTGGCGGCCATCAGAGGATGCCTCCGTTCACCGAGATCACCTGGCGGGTGATGTAGCCGGCCGGCTCGGACAGCAGGAACGCCACCGTGGCCGCCACTTCGTCGGGACGGCCGACGCGGCCGGCGGGAATCAGCTTGAGCGCGTGTTCAACCACTTCATCGTTGAGCATTTCGGTTTCGATCAGGCCCGGAGCCACGCAGTTGACGGTGATCTGGCGGCTGGCCAGTTCCAGCGCCAGCGCCTTGGTGGCACCGATGATGCCGGCCTTGGCAGCACTGTAGTTGACCTGGCCGCGGTTGCCGGCCAACCCGGATACCGACGACAGGGTGACGATGCGGCCCGGCCTGCGCCGCCGTACCATCGGCATGATCAGCGGATGCAGCACGTTGTAGAAGCCATCCAGGTTGGTGTGGATGACCTGGTCCCAATCGTCCTCCGACAGCGCCGGGAAGGCGCCGTCACGGGCGATGCCGGCATTGCAGACCACGCCGTAATACGCGCCATGTGCCTCGACATCGGCTTCCAGCGCGGCCCTCGCGGCCTCGCGGTCGGCCACGTCGAACACCAGCACGCGGGCCTGCTGGCCCAGTGCCTGGATCTCAGCCTCCACGGCCTGTGCCTCTTCCAGGCGGCTGCGGCAATGCACCACCACGTCGAAGCCATCGCGCGCGATGCGCAGCGCAATGGCCCGGCCGATGCCCCGGCTGGCGCCGGTCACCAGCACGCTTCGATTCCCTGTCATGCCTGTCCACTCTCCAGATAGGCCATCGCGTCGGCCGGTTCGTACACCGACACGTTGGCTGTCGCCCATTCGTCCTCACCTGCCAGGATGCGGCAGGCGAACATCCCCAATCCATTGTCACCCAACAGCTCGCAGCGCGCCTGTACGCGCAGTCGCGAACCGCTGGGGAAGCTGCTGCGCGCGCTGCTGTAGCGGCGGCTGCCGAGCAGGAAGCCCAGCTGCGGCGGCTTGCCGGCCGCACGCGCGCGGCAGCCGGCCCAGGCCGCAATGGCCTGCGCCATGTATTCGATGCCGACCCACGCCGGCACTTCGCCGTTCTCCACGAACAGGCCGGCCTCGGGCACCACCAGTTCGGCCTCGAGGGTGTCCTGGTCCCAATGCGTGATGCGCTGCAGCAGGCACATGTCCTGGCGGTGCGGCACCACCTCTTCGATTGCATACAGCGTGTTCATCGACGCTCCAGTGCCAGCACGGCGTTGCTGCCGCCGAAAGCGAACGAATTGCTCAGCACCCGTCGCGGCGGCTGCGCCAGGCGCATGCCCGGTGCGACCAGCGGCAGCACCGGCAGTGCCGGGTCGGCCACGCCGTCCCACCAGTGCGGCGGCAGCAGCTGCTGCCGGTTCTCGGCCAGCACGATCCAGCACAGCGCCGCCTCGATGGCGCCCGAGGCACCCAGCGTGTGGCCGGTCAACGGCTTGGTCGAACTGGCCGGCACGCTGTTGCCCAGCACCTGCGAGACCGCCAGGCTTTCCATCGCATCGTTGTGGCCGGTGGCGGTGCCATGCAGGTTCACGTAATCCACTTCGCCGGCGGCCCAGCCAGCACGCTGCAGCGCCTGCTGCAGGGCGTCGATGGCGCCCAGGCCCTGCGGGTCAGGCGCGGACATGTGGTGGGCATCGGCCGACTCGCCCCACCCCGCCAGGCATACCGGGCCGGGTTCGCGGGTGAGCAGGAACAGCGCGGCACCCTCGCCGATGTTGATACCAGTACGATGCTGCGAGAACGGATTGCAGCGTTGGGCCGAGACCGATTCCAGCGCGCTGAAGCCAGCCACGGTGAAGCGGCACAGGGAGTCCGCGCCGCCTGCGATCACGGCGTCGACGATGCCGGCGCGCAGCATGCGCGCGGCCGACATCAATGCCTTGGCGCTGGACGAACACGCCGTGGACAGGGTCCACGCCGGTCCCAGCGCGCCACTGCGCTGGCGCACGAACTGCGCGGCGGTACCCATTTCCTGCTGGGCGTAATCGAACCCTGGCGGCCACTGGCCCTGCTCGGCATGGGTGCGCAAGGCCTGCTCGGATTCACCGATGCCCGAGGTGCTGGTGCCCAACACCACCGCTACGCGCTCGGCGCCATGGCGGGCAATGGCTGCGCTCACCGCCGGAGCGATCTGCGCCAGTGCCACGTCCAGCAGGGCGTTGTTGCGCCCACGCAGGGCCACCGGCAGGTCTTCCAGCGCCGGCAGCGGCGTGCGTACTTCTCCCAGCGCCAGGGTGCGCCCCGGCATCAGGCTGTCGTTGGTGCTGAGCCCGCCCGGTACATCGGCGAACAGCGCCGACGCCACTGTGGCACGGTCCTCGCCAAGCGCGCAGACCATGCCCAGGTCGTTCAGGTAGATCGGTGCACTCATCGGTCCTGCCCGGCCATGTCGATTGATTCGATGCGCAGCGCATAGCCTTCGGCGCGGTTGTCCAGCTGCATGCTGCCATCGTCCAGGCGCTGCAGCAGCAGCCACACCGTGCCGTCGCGCGACAAGCTGCGCTGGTGGCCGTCGTCGATGACCTCCCAGCCGGCCGGCAGCGCTGCGGCGATGGCCGCGGTCGGCCACAGCGCGAACTGCAGGTCATCCAGCACACGCTCGGCACGCACCTGCGGCGGCAACCACGGCGCACGCTGCTGGGTCAGCTGCTGGCCGTCCCACTGCAGGCGCACGCCGGTCTGGCCCATCGCCTGCACCGCCAGCTGCACCCGCTGTGCATCGGCTTCCAGCAGCGCATCGAGGTCGCGCTCATGGCTGCCGAAACGGAAGTGCAGCTGCTGCTGCAGCGCCAGCGGCGCCGGCAGGCTGGCCGGCGACAGGCGCAGCGGCGGCAGTTCCACCTGTGGCTTGGGCATGCGCCCGGCACAGGCGGCCAGCAGCAGGCACAGCAGCAGGGCCGCAGTACGGAAGATCAGGCGCTGCACAGTTCCTCCAGCACGCGCATGCGGCGGCCGCTTTCGTCGGCCACATACGGGTTGTTGGTGTCCCAGGCGTAGCCGGCCAGGATGGAGCTGATCATGTCGCGCACTTCGGGCTGCTGTTGCGGGTGGTAGATGATCTTCTGGAAGCCGCCTTCGTACCAGCTTTCGACGAAGCGGCGGAAGGTCTTCACGCCGGCGCGCAGCGGGATCGAGAATTCAGCTTCCCAGTCGACGGTTTCACCGGCATAGCGGCGCGCCAGGCATTCGCTGGCCAGCTGCGCGGACTTGAAGGCAATGGTCACGCCCGAGGAGAACACCGGGTCGAGGAACTCGCCGGCGTTGCCCAGCAGGGCATAGCCGGGCCCCCACAGCGAGCTGACGTTGGCCGAGTAGCCGGTGATGCGGCGCACCGGCAGCACCGCCCATTCGGCGTTGGCCAGTAGGCGGGTCAGGTTGGGGTCCTCGCCGACGATGGCCTGCAGCTTCTGCAGGTCGTCGCCCTCGTAGCGCTCGAAGAACGACGGCTCGGCGACCACGCCCAGCGAACAGCAGCCGTTGGAGAACGGGATCGTCCAGTACCAGACGTCGATGTGCTCGGGATGGGTGGTGATCAGGATCTTGTTGCGGTCGAAGTCCGCTTCGGCCGGAATGTTGTCGCGCACGTGGCAGAAGATCGCGCCGCGCACCGGGAAGTTGGACGGCGACTCCAGCTGCAGCAGCCGCGGCAGCAGGCGCGCGAAGCCGGAGGCATCGAGGATGAAATCGGCCTCGATGCGGTATTCACTGCCGTCCGGGCGGCGCACCGTCACCGCCGGTTGCTCGCCCGGCTCGACAGCAAGCACTTCGTCGCCGAAGCGCAGCGTGGTGCCCATGCGCTCGGCACCGCGTGCCAGCACGTTGTCGAAGTCGGCGCGCTGCACCTGGTAGGTGGTGCCCCAACCCGGCGAGAACTTCTTCCTGAAGTCGAATGCCGTGCGCGCTTCGCCGTGCACGAAGGCGGCACCGTTCTTGTACTGGAAGCCCGCCTCGACCACATCCTGCAGCAGGCCGGCCGCCTCGATGTACTCCATGCTCTGCGGCAGCAGGCTTTCGCCGATGGAGAAGCGTGGAAACTGCTGGCGTTCCAGCATCAGCACCTGGCGGCCCTGCTGGCGCAGC
This sequence comes from Stenotrophomonas hibiscicola ATCC 19867, assembly GCF_000382065.1. Lineage (GTDB taxonomy): Bacteria > Pseudomonadota > Gammaproteobacteria > Xanthomonadales > Xanthomonadaceae > Stenotrophomonas > Stenotrophomonas hibiscicola. The sequence continues at coordinate 281,320 of NZ_KB907503.1, forward strand.
ATCGCCGCAGCCACCGAACCGGCCGGGCCCGCGCCGATGATCAGGATTTCAGTACGTTCGACAGCATCCACAGCAGTGTTCATCGGTGCGTCCTTGTTGCTCGATCAAGTGGAAAGAAGGAAGTCGGAAAACAGGCTCAGGCCGGCGGCAGATCGTGCGGCGGCGGACGGAACAGCGGCGAGATCAGCCAGACCAGGCCGATGCCGAACAGCAGGGTCAGGCCGAACGCGCGCAACGCCGGGGTCTGCGACAGGCCCAGCAGGCCGAACGACAGCCAGGTGCTGGCCGCGCCCACGCACACCGCCAGCCAGGCGCTGGCATCGCCGCGGTGCTCGATCAGGAAAATGCCGTAGTCGATGCCCATGCCCAGCAGCAGCATCAGTGCCAGCACGTTGAACAGCTGCAGCGGCTGGCCGAACAGGCCCAGCAGGCCCAGGGTCAATGCGCCGGCAATCAGGGTCGGGGCAAACACGCGCCAGGCCTGGCGGCGGTAGCGCAACCACAGCGCACCGAACACCAGTGCAATGCCGACCAGCAGCAGCCCGCCCATCAGCTTGCGGTAGTGGCCCAGCAGCTGCGAGAAGTCGGCGGTGCGGTCCACCCAGCGCACGCCGGGCAGGCCTTCGGCCGCCCCGCGCAGGGTCGCCAGCGCATCGGCGCGCGACAGGTCATCGACCATCACCACGCTGATCATCTGCCCACCGACTTCACCCACCCACAGGTGACGGAACGGCTGCGAGGCCGGCGAGGCCAGGAACGCCTCCGCGGTCAGCGGCGTGGTGGCGAAGTCGGGGCGCGGCAAGGGTTCTCCGACCGCATCGGACACGGCCTGCAGCACGCCAGGTTCCACCTTCGCGGTCAGCGCGGCGTCGGCCTGCTGGCGTGCCGGCGACGGCAGCCAGTCACTGATCGCGCGGTAACCGCCGATGCGCTTGTCGTTGGCCAGCACACGCAGGCGTTCGGTCAGTGCTTCTTCGCGCTGCAGCAGCTGTGCAGCGTCACTGCCCTGCACCAGATAGAACTGCGCCGGGCTGGGCATGCCCAGCAGCTGGCTCAGGCGGATCTGCTGCGCCATCAACGCTGGCGGTGACGACTGCAGGCTGCGCAGGTCGTCGTTGCTGTGAAGGCGTGCGATGCCGATTGCAGACAGTGCCAGCGTGATCACCACGAACATCGTCACCGCGCGACGGCCATGCAGGCGCGGGAAACGTTCCAGCGTATTGCCCAGCCACTGCGAGAACCGGGTCTGGCGGATCTCGCCGCCATCGAGCCACGGGAACCAGAAGATCACCGTGAGGAAAGCAGCCGCCAGGCCGACCACCGAGAACAGCGCCATCTGGCGCAGGCCCGGGAACGGGGCCAGGCCCAGTGCCAGGTAGGCCAGCGCGCTGGTCAGCAGGGCCAGCCACAGGCCGGGCAGCAGGTGCCGCAGCAGCTTCCAGCGACGATCGGCCGGCTCGGCCTGGCGCGAGGCGAACCAGTGGATGCCGTAATCCTCGGCCACACCCACCAGCGATGCACCGAACACCAGGGTCAGCACGTGCACCTTGCCAAACACCAGCACGGTCACCGCCAGCGCCACGCCACAGCCGATCAGCAATGACGCGGCGACCAGCAGGATCGGGCGCAGCGAACGGAACGCCAGCCACACCAGCAGCAGCACCGCGGCCAGCGAGCCCCAGCCGATCGTGTTGATCTCACGGTTGGCCTGCACTGCGGCTGCCTCGGCATGCAGCGGCACGCCGGCGTGCAGGATCTCCAGCTCCGGTGCTACGGCCTTGGCCGCCTTTCCGGCGCGTTCCAGCAGGCCATCGAGATGGCGTTCGCCGTCAAGCTGGAATGCCGAACCAGGTGTATCGAACTGCAGCACGGCCCAATGCCTGCCCTCGGCTTCGAGCAGGCCGTCATCGCCCAGCCGCAACCCCGAGCCCTGCGCCTGCTGCTGCCACCATTGCGGCCACAGCGACAGCGGGTCCTGGCGCCAATCGGTCAGGCGTGGGGCGCCCATCGGACCGTACAGCGCAGCCAACGCCTGCTCCGCCAGCGCCCCCGGCTCGCTGCCCTTCAACTGCTCGCGCTGGGCCGGCGTCAGCAGCCGGTCACGGTACGGCGCATAGAACGCGCGCGCCTCATCGAACCAGCCCTCGATGGAACCACTGGGCACCAGCAACGCGTGATCGGCGTCCTTGGCCATGGCCGCAGCGAACGCGGACTGCGCGCGCTTGGCGACGGCACCGTCCTGGCTGCCGAGCAGTACCACCACCTGCCGCGAACTGCCATCGGCGATGCGCCGGGTGACATCGCTCAACAGGCGGTCATGTGCATCCTGCGGCAGCAGGGCGAGGATGTCGGTGTCGATCCGCGATTGCTGGCTCCACAGCTGCCACTGCTGTGCGCCCAGCGCCAGCAGCAACACCAGCCAGGCGATGCCCAGCCAGTGCCACCAGCGCCGCAGGCGGTCCGGTGCGTTCGATGCCACAGCCTCACTCAAAACGGCGGGCCTCGTCGGCGCTGAGCGTAGCCGGGGCCTCGCTCAACGCGCTGAACTGGATCTGCGTGCGGTCCTTGTTGGCCTCGACGATCTCGACCTGGCGCACGTAGCGGTCGCCCTGCAGGGTCAGCGACTCGAAGGCCTTGGCCAGCATCGCCGACTTCGGCGTCAGCCGCAGCCGCCAGCCCTGCCCTTCACGGCTGGCCGCCACGTTGAACTGGCCGGACAGCGCCTGCACGTCGCCACTCATCAGCGCGAACATGATCGCGTTCACCGAACGCATCGCCGGCTGTTGCCGTGCATCGAGCTCGACACGGGTGCTGCCATCGCGCTGGCGGCTGAGGATGCGGTCGGCGGTGACCACCACTTCGGAGGGGAACGGCTTGAGCGTGGTCCAGATCACGCCATGCTGGCGCGCGACCACGAACTGGCCCTGCGAGCGCAGCGGGTTCCTGAAGCCGCTGACCTGCTTTTCCTGGCTGAACTGGCCACGCAGCACGTCCGGCCGCGCCACCGCCTGGGTGATCGCATCAATGGCGGGGTCGGCCGCCTGCACCTGCGGTGCGGCAACGAAGATCAGCGCGCACAGCAGCGCGCTGGAAAGACGGACAAGGGTGTTCACGGTGCAGGCACTCCCAGGCGTTCCCACAGTACCGGCGGGCACTGGTACAGCATTTCCTTGCTGGCCGCGTCCACCGCGACCTGGATGGTCATCGCGCGGGTCAGCACCTGGCCGCTTTCCGCATCGAGGATTTCATACTCGATCTTCAGCCGGTTCTCCCATTCCACGATGCGCGCGACCACGCGCAGGGCCTGGTTGAACAGCAGCGGCCGCACGTACTTCACCCGCGCATCGACCACCGGCCACAGGTAGCCCGATTCGAGCATCTGTGGATAGTCGTAGCCGTAGCGCCCGAGCAGCGCGCAGCGCGCGATCTCGAAGTACTTGAAGTAGTTGCCATGCCAGACCACGTTCATCGGATCGCAGTCATGGAAGGCAGGGGTCAACGCGATTTCGCCAACCCGTTCGATGGCCTCATTCACCGGCGTACAGCTCCCAACGTTGCGCGCGGATCTCCACCAGCAGTTCCCGCAGTTCGCGATCCAGCGCGCGGTCTTCTTCGACCAGGGCGATGCGCTGCCCCAGGTCGGCGTACATGTCGGCCAGACTGCCATGCAGCTGCGCATTCAGGCCAACCCGTTCGCGCAGCGCCAGGCCCTGGCGGGCAGCGATCAGCATCGCGGCCACCACCTGCTCGGTCAGCTCGATCACGCGCAGGCAGTCGCGCGCGGCAATGGTGCCCATGCTGACCTTGTCCTGGTTGTGGCACTCGGTGGAGCGCGAGAACACGCTGGCCGGCATGGTCTGCTTCAGCGCTTCGGCGGTCCAGGCCGAAACGCTGATCTGCAGCGCCTTCAGGCCATGGTTGATGGCCGCGCGCGGGCCGGTGGCCGCCGACAGGTTGGCCGGAAGGCCATGGTTGTAGCGGGCATCGACCACCAGCGCCAGCTGCCGGTCGAGCAGATCGGCAACGTTGGCCACGGTGTTCTTCAGGGTGTCCATCGCCAGCGCGATGTGGCCGCCGTAGAAGTGGCCGCCGTGCAGGATCCGCTCGCCATCGGCATCGATCAGCGGGTTGTCGTTGGCGCTGTTCAGCTCGGTTTCGATCAGCTGGCGCAGGAACGGCAGGCTGTCTTCCAGCACGCCGATGACGTGCGGCGCGCAGCGCAATGAGTAACGGTCCTGCAGGCGCCGTTCATTGCGCGGCGGGCGTTCGCTGTGCAGGTCGCTGCGCAGGCGCGCGGCGATGCGGCCCTGGCCCGGGTGCGGCTTGGCCGCGAACAGGGTTTCGTCGAAGTGGTGCGCGTTGCCGTCGCTGGCCAGCACGTTGAACGCGGTCAGGCGCGTGGCCATGCGGGCCAGGTAATCGGCGCGCTGCCAGGCCAGGCAGGCCAGGCCGGTCATCACCGCTGTGCCGTTCATGATCGCCAGGCCTTCCTTCGGCCGCAGTTTCAGCGGGGTCATGCCGATCTTCGCCAGCACCTCGGCCGCCGGCTGCACGCGGCGCTCGTGCAGCACCTCGCGTTCGCCGCACAGCACTGCCGCCACGTACGACAGCGGGGTCAGGTCGCCACTGGCACCGACCGAGCCTTCGGCCGGAATCATCGGCAGCACGTCGTGCTGCAGCAGCGTGGCCAGGCCTTCCAGCAGCGGCAGGCTGACACCGGACATGCCGCGCACCAGCGACGCCAGGCGCGCGGCCAGCACCGCACGGGTCTCGACCGGGTCCAGGTAACGGCCCAGGCCGCAGCCATGGTAGGTGTACAGGTGGTGCGGCAGTTCAGCCACCAGTGCCGGCGGGATGTTCACCGTGCACGAGTCGCCATAGCCGGTGGTTACACCGTAGATCACGCCGTCCTCGCGCAGCAGGCGGTCGAGGAAGTCGGCGCCGCGCTGGATGTGCGCGCGGAATGCCGGCGCGTCGCTCAGTGCGGCCTCACACTGGCGCTGGGCCAGGGCAACCACGTCTTCGATGGTCAACGGTGCATCGCCAAAGCGGCACACGGGTACGGCGTCAGTCGTCATGCGGAGCCTGATCCCAGAAGGGGAAGAAATTGAACCAGTCCAACGGGGACTGGATGACCTGCAGTTCCAGCCAGCGCGCGAAGCGCTGTGCCTGTTCGGCCAGCGCGGCGTCGCGCGAGCCACGCGGCAGCACGATGCGTTCGGCGAACTGTTCGAATGCCACCCGATAGCCGTCGCCCTGGTGCAGGCAGGCCATGGTGTAGACCGGGCAGCCCAGCGCGGCGGCGAGCACATAGGCGCCGATCGGGAACGGCGCGCGGTGGCCCAGGAAATCGGCGGTGACGCTGCGGCCACCCTGTACCGGCGTGCGGTCGCCGACGATGGCAACGAAGCCCCCCGCCGCAACGCGCTCGGCCAGCATCACCGCCGTGGCCGGCCCCATTTCGGTCACCTGCACCAGTTCCACCGCCGCCAGCGGGTCCAGCCGCTGCAGCAGACGGTTGAAGCGCTGCGCGTGTGCGGTATGCACCAGCACGGTGATGCGGAATCCCGGCACCTGCTCGGCCAGCACCTGGCACAGCTCCAGGCAGCCGATGTGCGCGGTGAGGATCAGCCCGCCCTCGCGGCGCGCGATCTTCTGCAGCACCAGGTCGCGGTGCAGGTGGATGCGTTCGGCCGGGTAGCGCCCGCCCAGGCCGAGGATCTTGTCCAGCATCGTGTCGGCGAAGGTAAAGAAGTGGCGCAGGCTGTCACGCCGTTTCGGCGCGCGGCCGAGCACGCCGCTGTGCGCCTGCAGCCGCTGCAGGTACTGCATCGAGGCCTGTCGCCCCACACGGTTGCCCAGCCAATGGCAGGCCACCACCGGCCACACGCACAGGCGGAACGGCCAGCGCCCGAACCAGCGGTGCACCCAGCACAGGAACAGCACGCCGGCCACAGAGGTGGATTCGCCGATGTCGGCCCAGTGTGGAGCGCCCTGCGCGGCCGTCATCTCAGCGCTGCCCCCGCAGGCGGCGCCACAGCAGGCGCGGCGCGCGCCAGAGCATGCCGAAGAACAGACGGGTATGCATGCGGCTGATGCGCACGTTGTCGCGCCACACATCGAAGTGCGACACGCCATCGGCGGGATAGGTCACGCGCGTGGCCAGGTGCTCGACCGGCAGCCCGCGCCAGTACAGGCGCACCATTATTTCGGTATCGAAATCCATGCGCCGGCCGATGGTCTCTTCACCGATCAGGCGCAGCACCGGCGGCAGTGGATACACGCGTAAGCCGCACATGGTGTCGCGCAGGTGCAGCGACAGCGTGTTGATCCAGACCCAGATGTGGGTGGCGTAGCGGCCATACAGGCGCGCCTTGGGAACACTGGCGTCGTAAGCCGGAATGCCGCAGATCACCGCCTCGGGATGGGCGCGCGCGGCTTCGATGAAGCGTGGCAGGTCAGCGGTATCGTGCTGGCCGTCGGCATCGATCTGCAGCACGTGGCTGTAGCCACGCGCGCCGGCCTCGGCAAAACCGGCCAGCATCGCCCCGCCCTTGCCCTGGTTGATGTCCAGGCGCAGCAGGTCGACGCCCTGGCGCTGTGCCAGCGCGCGCAGCACCGCCGCGCACCCATCGTGCGAACCATCGTCGACCAGCAGGCAGGGCAGTCCCGCGGCCTGCACGCCGTCGAGCACCGCCGCGATGGCGTGCTCGTGGTCGTAGACGGGAATCACCACCAGTGGCGCGAATGCGGCACCGGCAACGGCCGGATCAGTCCGCATCGGCGAAGACCACTTTGCCGCTGGCATGCACACCATGGCTGGAGGTGTAACGGAAGGCCAGCGCGCTGCGTGCGGCATCCCACTCCAGCTGCAGGGTCAGCTCATCGCCGGGGCGGGCCACATGCTGGAACTTCACCGCATCCATGCGCAGAAACGCTGCCGGCATTGCGAACACCTGGCGGCCGAAACGCACCGCCCAATCCAGCTGCGCCACGCCGGGCAGGATCGCTGCCTGGGGGAAGTGGCCCTGGAACGGCCGCAGCGTCGGGTCCAGGGTCATGCGCAGGGTGGCGCTGGCGGCGTCGCGGCGGTCCCAGACCGGCACCGGCATCAGTGGCTGGAACAGCGCTGCCAGCGCCGCCTGGGTTACCTTGCCCTGCGCATTGATCGGCAGCGCCTGCACCAGGCGCCAACGGCGCGGCCGGGTCACTGCGTCATGCGCGTGCGCCAGGCGCGCGCCAAGGCGCTGGCCCAGGGCGCGGCGCGCGGTGTCACCACCCGCCAGCAGCGCCCGGTCAGCCGGTACCACCACGGCCGCCAGCTGCTCGCGCTGGCCGGGCAGGACCAGCACGCGCGCGTCGTCCACTTCGGCGTCTTCGCGCAGCGCGCGCTCCAGTGCATCCAGCGAGACGCGGCGTTCTTCGATCTTGACGATGCGATCGGCCCGGCCCAGCAGGCGGAACCGGCCATCGGCCAACGCTTCCACGCGGTCCTGGGTACGCCACCAGTCGAGGGTTTCCAGATGCGCCGAGGCGACGGCCAGGCAGCCATCCTCGATGCGCCACTGCACGCCCGGCAACGGTTGCCACGGTGGCAGGTCGGTGTCCCAGCGGCGCCAGGCGATGCCACCGGTTTCGCTGCTGCCGTAAACCTCGGTCGGCGCCACACCCAGCCACTGCCGCACCTGGCGTGCGGCTTCTTCCGGCAGCGGGCCGCCGGAGGAGAACACCGCGCGCAGGCGGCCATGCAGGCTGGCCCAGTCCAGCTGCTCGGGCAGGCGCTTGAGGTGGGCTGGCGTCGCCACCAGCACCGTGTCGGTACCGGCCAGCGCACCCACCAGGTCTTCATGGAAGAACCGGCGTGGATGGATCAGGCGGCCGGCGGCCAACGGCCACAGCACGCGGAACAGCAGGCCGTAGATGTGCTGGTGGGATACCGTGCCATGGACCTGCACGCCCTCCATCTGCGCGCCGAACGCGGCCTGCAGCGCCTCCACCTCGCGCGCCAGCTGGTCCAGGCGCTTGCCGATCGCACTGGGCTGGCCGGTGCTGCCGGAGGTGAACACGCACAGCTCGCAGGCGCGCTCGTCCAGCGCCTGCAGTTCATCGTCCACCGTGGTGTCCAGTGCCGCCAGCGGGTGGTAGTCGGCGCTGACATCACCCGCGAAACCGCTCACCTGCGGCTGCAGTGCCTGCAGCGTGGCCGGCAGGTTGTCGGCCGCCAGGAACACCCGCTTGCCGGCATGCCAGGCACCGAACAGCGCCGCCGCGAAGGCCACGGCGTCATCGAAGTACAGGGCCCAGTCGCGGCCTTCGGCCGCCGCAAAGGCGGCGCGCCAGCCCAGCACGCGCTGGCGGAAGCGGGCGTGGTCGATCACCTCGCCATCGCAGACGCCAACATTGCGCTGCGGCCGCGCCTCCAGCAGCAGCCTGTCAAGGGGAATCCACTCAGCCATGCGCGTGCGCCGCCTTCACCCGCCGCCGCACCAGCCACTCCCCTGCGAACAACACGCCCATCATGACGTACGCCAACAATCCGTTGTAGAGCATCCAGGCCCGGTCCGACGCGTACAGCGCGGTCAGCAGGGCCAGGCTGCCGTTGAGAACGAAAAACCCGCACCACACCTGGGTGACGCGTCGGGTATAGGCCACCGCGAACGGGGGCAGGTCCGGCTCCTGCAGCCGCGCCAGGCGCTCCACCAGCGGTGGCCCGAAGCGCAGGCTGGTGCCGAACACTGCCAGCATCACCGCATTGACCAGCGCCGGGTACAGCTTCAGTGGCAGGGCCTGGTTGAGCACGGTAGCCAGTACCGCCAGCAGGCCGGTGCCCGCCGCTGCGGCCCACCACAGCGGCTGGCGCGAACTCAGCGCGCGCAGCAGGGCCAGGGTGAACAGCAGCAGCGACAGCCAGCGTGGCTCGAAACGACCCATCGCCAGGTACACCAGTACCGGGTAGGCCAGCGAGATCGCAGCCACCACGACCGTGCGTGCGCGTGCCATGGTGGAGCCGTCGGCGCTGCGGTCAGGCGGCTGCCTGGTCCGGCAGCAGCCTGTGCACCACATCGACGATGTCCTGCACGGTACGCACGGCCTTGAACGCTTCCGGCTGCAGGTTGCGGCCGAGCAGCGGCTTGAGCTGCACGATCAGGTCCACCGCATCGATGCTGTCGATGTCCAGGTCGTCGTACAGGCGGGCTTCCGGGGTGATCCGGGCCGTTTCGATCTCGAAGCTGTCGGTCAGGATGCTGACGATGCGTTCGAACAGTTCATTCTTGGTCATGGCAATTCCTGGCGCCGTTACGACTGGCGGGCGGCGACGAACTCGCCGAGCGCGCGCACGCTGGAGAAATGGCGACGGGTTTCTTCCGAATCGGCCGAGAGGCTGACACCGTACTTCTTCTGCAGCGCCAGTCCCAGCTCCAGCGCGTCGATCGAATCCAGGCCGAGGCCCTCGACGAACAGCGGCGCGGTCGGATCGATGTCCTCCGGCGTGATGTCCTCCAGCGAAAGGGAGGAAATGATCAATTCCTTGATCTCGTGCTCAAGTGCTTGCACGGTTCGGATCTCCAGACAGGTCGAAATAACGAGAAAGGTGCTCGGTGACGCGACGGGCCGCCAAGGCATCCCCCCTTGGCGAGTCGTCTTCGGCCAGAAATGGCGCGATCGGGATATCTTCGCCGATCTGCAGCCGAACGTGAAAGCGACGTGAGGGGACACGATACCACTTCTGCCCCTTGGTCAGCGTTGGCGGGCTGCAGGTGATCCGCACCGGGGTGACGTCGATGCGGCCCCGTACGGCGATGTTGGCGGCCCCGCGCTGTAGCCGCGGTCGCTGCCCCGGCACGCTGCGGGTGCCTTCCGGGAAGATGACCAGGGTGCCTCCAGCGCGCACTGCGGCCACACAGTCATCGACCAGGCCGGCGCCATCGTCATTGGAGATGTAGCCGGCAGCCCGCACCGGGCCGCGCATGAACGGGTTGCAGGCCACCGCCCGCTTGACCACGCAGTCGGCGTTGGGAAGCAGCGAGATCAGGCAAACCACGTCGATCAGGGTCGGGTGGTTGGCCAGCACCAGCAGGCCGTCGCGCTGCAGGCGTTCGCCGCCCTCGATCTCGTAGGTCATCACCCCCAGCCCGCGCATCAGCCGCAGATGGCTGGCGAACGCGACCTGGACCACGCGCCGGGCACGGCGGCGCCGCGCCACCGGATCACGCATCAGCAGCAACACCGGCATCACCAGAACGCCGAGCAGCAGCCCGCCCAAGCCGAATGCGGCAAAGCTCAGGCCGGTGCCGAGCACCCGCCAAGCATGATCGAGACGGCGCAGCGCCTCAGCCACGGCGCCCCCAGCGCCAACGCTGGCCCTGAGCCACGTGCTCCAGCGCCGGCGCGCCGGACAGCAGAAAGCGGTGCAGGTCCAGCGCGTGCGGCAGCGTGCCCGGGGCGGTGGCAGTGGCCTCCGGCGCCGCCTCCCACTGCAGGGAGAGGATCGGCTGGCCCGGCATCGGCGCCGTCAAACGCCAGCACCAGGCAAAGAACGGGTCAGGTTCGTCGGCAAACGTCGCGTAAATTTCAGGAAGCGGCGACTCATAGACCACCACCCGCACTTCGCGGGCGCCATCGGCGAGCAGACCGGCCGCTTCCAGGCAGGCGGTCTCGACCGTGGCCTGGCCGGCGGCCAGCGCCAGGTAGTTGCCGCGGTGACCGCGCGCGATCGAGTACAACGCAGCGATCGCGTTGTGCACCGACAGGCCGAACCCCGTCGGTGACAGGGGCTGATCGCTGGCGAGCGCCCCCAGCAGCTCCATCGAACGGGCCACGTCGCCGTGGCGGCTGGCGAACACCAGCGGCACCTGGCTGTCAGCGCCCTGCCCGTCCTCGCACCAGCAGGCAGCCTGGATCGCCATCCGGCCCAGCCGCTCGATTCGACGGCGCTGCATTGCCGGGATTTCGGCGAGCGGCGGCGTGTCTTCGCCAACCGGCGGATACGGCGCATCGGCCCAGCCCAGCCACTGGCTACGCTCGCTCAGGCCGGGCGCCCAGGCAGCCCAGTCGACGATGGAGAATTCGATCATTAGCGAAGGTGCTTCAACGGGAGAACGATAGGCACGAGCCATTACGGCGACGCGCGGCGGCCCCCCGTTCCCGCAGCCGTGCGTCCGTCCAGGACGTCGCCGGCTGCCCCCCTGGCTGCCGGAAAGGAGCGCACGCTAGCACGTCCCGCCCGGGGTGTGCAGATTTCACATTCCACAACAGGGGGCCCGGCACCGGCGGGCCCCGCTTCAATCGATCAGTGGTAACCGCTATCGGCGCGCACTTTGCCGCGGAACACCCGGTACGACCACGCCGTATAGCCGAGGATGACCGGCAGCAGAATGACCAGGCCGACCAGGCTGAAGCCCAGCGAGGAGGCCGGCGCGGCGGCCCGCCACAGGGTCATCGACGGCGGCAGCAGGTAGGGCCACATGCCCAGCACCAGGCCGAGGAAGCCGAGCACGAACAGGGCCAGGCTGAGCAGGAACGGCGGCAGGTCGCGGCGCGGATGGGTCGCGCTGCGCCACAGCGCGGCAGCCACCGCCAGGGTCAGCAAAGGCACCGGCGACAGCCACCAGAAGTTGCCGTCGCTGAACCAGCGATCCATCAACCGCGAATCGAGGAACGGCAGCCAGCTGCTGACCAGGCCCATCGCCGCGATCACCGCCACCACCAGCGGCCGGGTCAGCTGCCGCGCCAGCGCCTGCACGCGCCCTCCGGTCTTCAGGATCAGCCAGGTGCTGCCCAACAACGCATAGCCAGCCACCAACGCAGCACCGGTCAGCATCGCGAACGGGCTGAACCAGGTGAATGCGCCGCCCTGGTAGACGCCGTCCACCAGCGGGATGCCCTGCACCAGGGTGCCGAGGATCACGCCCTGGGCAAAGGTCGCCAGCAGCGAACCGAGGCCGAACGCCACGCTCCACAGCCGGCGCGATCGATGCGCCTTGAAGCGGAACTCGAAGGCCACGCCGCGGAACACCAGCGCCACCACCAGCAACAGCACCGGCAGGTACAGCGCCGACAACAGCACCGCATAGGCCTTCGGGAACGCCGCCAGCAGCCCGGCGCCGCCCAGTACCAGCCAGGTCTCGTTGCCGTCCCAGATCGGCGCGGCGGTGTTCATCATCAGGTCCAGCTGCTCCTCGTCCTCGGCGAACGGGGCCAGGATGCCGATACCGAGCACGAAGCCGTCCAGCACCACGTACATCAGCACGCCGAAGCCGATCACCGCAAACCACGCCACCGGCAGCCAGGTCATCAGGTCCATGTCAGCGCTCCTCCAGCGGTTCGTCGGCCGCCGACAGCGGGCGTGCCGGGGTGTGGCTGCCGTGGTCCAGCGATGGCCCATCATCGTGCGGACGCGGTCCGTGGCGCAGGATCTTCACCAGGTACCAGATGCCCCAGCCGAACACGAAGGCGTAGCCAACGACGTAGACCGCCAGCGACAGCGCGGTCATCCACGCGCTCTGCGGGCCGACCGCATCAGCGGTGCGCAGCACGCCATACACCACCCACGGTTGGCGGCCCATCTCGGTGACGAACCACCCGGACAGCAGCGCGATGAAGCCGCTGGGCAGCATCCAGTTCCAGCCGCGCAGCAGCCACGGCGAATCCAGCAGCTTCCTGCGCCACAACTGGAACGCCGACACCCAGGCCAGCAGCAGCATCAGCGTGCCCAGCCCGACCATGATGCGGAAGGCGAAGAACACCGGCGTCACCGGCGGCCGCTCGCTGGACGGTACCGAAGTGAGCGGGTCGAAGGTGCCGTCCAGGCTATGGGTCAGGATCACGCTGCCCAGCTTCGGGATGGCCACTTCGAAATCGTTGCGCTCCTCCTTCTCGTTGGGCAGCGCGAACACCACCAGCGGTACACCCTCGCCTTCCCGGGTCTCATGCCAATGCGCTTCCACCGCCGCGATCTTCATCGGCTGGTGCTTGAGCGTGTTCAGGCCATGCATGTCGCCGACGAAGATCTGCACCGGCACGGTCAGCGCGGCGAATGCCACAGCGGCGATCAGCATGCGCCGGCCCGCTTCCACGTGCGTGCCCCTGCGCAGGTACCACGCACCCACGCCACCAATCACGAAACAGGTGGTGATGAACGAGCCCAGCGCCATGTGCGCGAGGCGGTAGGGGAACGAGGGATTGAACACCACCTGCCACCAGTCCACCGGATGCACGATGCCGTTGACCATCTCGTAGCCGGCCGGCGTATGCAGCCAGCTGTTGGACGACAGGATCCAGAACGTGGAGAACAGCGTGCCCAGCGCCACCATGCAGGTGGACAGGAAATGCAGGCGCGGCGAAACCCGGCCCCAGCCGAACATCATCACGCCGAGGAAGCTGGCTTCCAGGAAGAACGCGGTCAGCACTTCGTAGGTCAGCAGCGGGCCGATGACCGTGCCGGCCACCTCGCTCAGCCGTGGCCAGTTGGTGCCGAACTGGAAGGCCATGACGATGCCGCTGACCACGCCCATGCCGAACGACACCGCGAAGATCTTCTGCCAGAAGAAATACAGCTCGCGCCACACGGGCAACTTCGTGCGCAGCCAGCGCCATTCGATGAAGGCCAGCCAGCTGGCCGTACCGATGGTGAAGGCGGGGAACAGCACGTGGAAACTGATGACGAATCCGAACTGGATCCGGGACAACAACAACGCGTCCAAGGGACGCCTCCTGCCTGTGACCGGTGGGATACCGGACCACTTTAGGAGGATTTCGTTAAGGTGGGATGCGACCGGGTGACGCGCTGCTTCACTTTGTCGCAGGGGGAGCTGGGCTCACGGGCGAACGAATCAGAACGGCTTCAACAACGCCAATGGCTCCTCCCGCACCGTTCGCCATGCACGGGGCAGCAGGGCAGCAAGACTCGCCACCATCACCAACATGAACGCCAACCCTGTCAGCCACGACGATATCGAGCTTCGGTCCTCGGGCGACCAGAACAGGTACAGCGAACACGCGCCCAGCACGGCGCCAGGAATGGTGAAAATGCTGACTTCGAAGATGATCTCCGTGAAGATCACCGATGCGCGCGCACCCAACGTTCGACGGATACCGATGGAGCGCCGCCTACGCTCCAGCCATGCGCCTACCACGCCGGACACGCCGGCCATCAGCACACCCAGGACCACCGCTGCCATGAAAGCGAGCATGGCCGTCGTGAAGCGGTCTGCACGAAGGTAGGCATCGCGATATCCGGCCAACGTGTCAACGCCTGTCGGATTCACGACGCGATAGGGCTGCCGCAGCGCCTCAACGGTGCGGTCAAGCAACACGCGATCCACCTCCGAGTGGGATCCGATCAGGTAATAGCGGCTCGCACCGGTTGGAAAACCGGGAAACAGCGCCCACTGCGAGTCCCGATCGTTTCCACTTGGCGCAGGCCCGACGATGGACGAGAACACACCCACGATCACCCTGCTGCTTCCCGGCCCGAAGTACAGCTGACGACCCACGGCGCTCTCCGAGCCAAACAGATGGACGGCCAATGCCTCGCTGATCAGCACGACCGGCGCGCCGTCGGTCGCCTCATGGTCTGCCGGCAAACGCCCCTTCACCACCTGTGCCCCCAGCATCGTCAACAGGCCTGGGCTGGCGGTTATCACGGGAATGCGATCACAGCCTGCCACGTCGCTGCTGCCAGCCGCCATGGCGTGTGCCATGGCTGCATCACTGGTGCATGCACCGTAATGATGAGCCCTGCCTCCGAACGGAACCGAATCGCTGGCGACCGCCTGCCGGACGCCAGGGAGCTGGATGGCGGAGAGGTCCGATCGCACCAACGAAGGCGCCACCCTCTCTTCGATATCGGAGACCCGGATGACACCGATCGCCTGTGCTCTCTCGATGCCCCGCGTGTTCAATCGTGAGAAACCATCTGCGGCAGACTGCAGGGCAAAGGCGCAGGCCAGGCTGGCCAGTGCGGCCTGTACAAACAGCAGCGACGCGCGGCCCAGGTGGTTGCGGACTTCCTGCATTGAATCCAGCATTTCACGCCGCTCCCTTTGCAAACAACCGCGACAGCGATCCGCTCCGGCAGACTTCCAGCGCGGGGATGAACGCGCACAACAGCGCTGTCGCGAACCCAACCCCGGCTGCCATCAGTACGGACGCGGGGTCCAGCGTAGTGATGGCCGACGGAAGCACCTCCCCTGTCGCCACCAGCCGCATGCCCACCGCATACGCAATGGCCGCCAATGCAGCACTGGCCAATCCCGACGATGCGGATTCCCACATGAGCTGGGCAAAAACATCCCCCCGCCGGGCACCCAGCGCGCGACGTATCGCAAGCTCGCGACGGCGCGCGCCCAGGCTGAATCCCAGCAGCGCGGCTGCATTGACGATGCAGACCACCAGCAGAAGCAGTGCCAGATGAAGCTGTGTCCGGGTGCGTTCAGGGACCAGCCCCTGTCGGTCCAGCCACGCCATCAGCGGCCAGAGCCCGACCTGATCGCTGTCCGGGTCAACCTGCAGATCCCGGGCTTGCGCGTACGCGTTCAGCATCGCGCGGTATCCAGACACGTCATCCACTGTCGGTAACCATGTCCACAGTTGCAGCCAGGACGCCTGCGGGCCAGCAAGGTCCACTCCCTCCCCACCGCCCCAGACCGCCACGCCGTCGACCACGGTCAATCCGTCCGCAATGGCAGTTTCAACCGGTAGATAGATCTGATCGGGTTCCACGAAAGGACGACGGGTCACGTCTCCCTGGAACATCG
Source organism: Stenotrophomonas hibiscicola ATCC 19867 (assembly GCF_000382065.1). GTDB lineage: Bacteria > Pseudomonadota > Gammaproteobacteria > Xanthomonadales > Xanthomonadaceae > Stenotrophomonas > Stenotrophomonas hibiscicola. Next base: position 297,078 of record NZ_KB907503.1, read on the forward strand.
GCACCGGATGCCAGTCCTCCGCCACGCCGACAACCGTGTATGTGCGCCCGCTCAGCTCCAGCGGATGACCGATGCATCCGGCCGGGCACTCGACCGCTGCGAGTGCCCGTGACAGCACAGCGATCCGACTTCCAGCCTGCCCTTCCTCCGCCGTCCACGATCGCCCTTGCACCAGAGTGATCCCGAGCACGCCGAACACTCCTGACGTTGCGTATCTGGCACGCAGCCGGGCGCTTGATTGCCCCGGTTTCAGCAGGGTCACGGCACCACCGGCCATGGCCGCCTGATTCCAGGCATACCCTTGGTCCAGCAGGGCTTTGGCATCAGGCCAGGTCAACCCCTGCCCAGGATCAGGTGCCGCCGCGTGCTGTGCTCCCGGGCGCACGTCCAGGTGTGGACGGAAGAGCGACCCGCTGCGTCCCGGGACCGGATCGGAGGATGCCTGCAGCACAATGGACAGCATCACCATGGCGGTTCCCACTCCCGCACCGAGCATGAGAGCGACGGCAATGTGCGTCCGGAGGCGCTGCCGAAAGCGCTTAAGCGACAGAGAAACGTAATAGAAGATCATACACCCTCCATGGAGTTGACCCTGTGCCTAGACAGACGCGATCGGCATCCCACGCAGAAGCAGATCCCTGCTTCTCACTGGATCGCCAAGGGTGGCCAGATACGGGCTGAATGCACAGAAAGTGATTGTCGTCCCTTGGACGTAAAATAAGATCTCGCCAATTCTGCTATCGAACGTTTCGCGACATGCAGCTACTAGCGATCTGATAACACCCGCGCCGATCGATACCGCGCCTCGTGGAAATTCCAGGTCAACCGCATCGCCGTGATAGCTGCAGACTACGGGCACACCCTCAGGCCGTTCAACGAAGAAGGGATGCCACTGCTCCTCTCCCTCTTCTACATCCGACGTCCCATCCCACTTGAAGTAGGACCATACGGATTTCTGTACAGGATCCTTGAGATGAGAAGTGTCTGGCATCCTGTGGCCAAAGCCAAACGCGAATGGTGGAACTCTGATGTCCGAAACAAGGCCAGAAATCAGCATCCACTGAACATTCAGCGGAAGAAGTGATTTACTCACCCCGCGAGTACCGATTCCATGCGCCAGTGTTGCGGCACCCACCAGGAGAGAGCCCAGTGCAGCATGTGCCCAATTCTCATGTAGTCCACACTTGCGGAGCTTCATGCCGATATCGCAACGAGAGATATCAAACACCCGGTTGATTACGTAGCCTGCATGCAGTATTGGCTTCCGACCAAGGGGCGCGGCAACGATCGGCGTCGCTTCCCGGATCGTCCACAGGCTGGTCAGCTGATCCAGATGAATCACGGTTACGTCCCTGACGTCGCGCAGAGCGACCGCGACTGCGTCCTGCTCATCCGAGTGAAGAACGACAATGGAATTTTTCATGCCACCGCCTCCGCGACCACAGCGCCTTCTGGAGATCTGTAAACTCTCTTGATTTCACTCTGCATTTCGTCGACCAGTTCCGTGAGCTTTTCTGAAGGCGCTTCTTCCAACACAAAAAGCGTCGATACTCTCCTCTCGATGAAGAACCCCCCATCGATATGCATCAGCCTTCGCCTCACTCTTCTGATTGCTGCATGGTCGAAGTCCACGAAGAATTCCAAGGCACTAGCGAGCAACTGATGAATGGCGTAGTAGACGAACACAGCGTGAACCAGCGAGTGATTGGGAATGAAATTTCCCGACCAGGGGGAGACCGGCCGAACGCGGATTGCGCTGGACATGAACTTCCCGTAGACATCCTCATATGCTGAAAGAAACGAATGCACAGATTCATGCAGGATCGCTTCTGCGCAAAGATCCACCGTCATTTCTTCCCTATGGACATTCAGCACGCGAATGCAGCCCGCGTGAGTTGGCCGATACTCCGATCCAAGGTTGAGCTGGGCTACGCTGTCACCAACGCCAATGGATTTTCTGACAAGAACACGCCTTGTGAATGTTCGAATCAACAAGCCGAGATGCGGAACTGACTCGTCCACCATACGAATGGCCGCTTCAAGCTTGTTCCTTATTACTTGAATCTCGTGCTGTGGGATATCCAATGATGGTTGGCAGAACGTTCCGCTCTCGGGTTCGTACCTCTGCGAAAGCCGGCTGTCCACATCAAGGACAATCACTCCACCAATCCTGGGTCTGTCCATCCTTTCAGCGATGTCGCCCTCACTCGTTGTCACCCAGTCGCCCAGAGCGCTTTCGAGCGGGCTCGCGACAGCAGGCCGCTTCGGCTCGATGGTGTGGGTGCGCTGTTGAGCCGGGCACTCGGCGATAGCCGCAAACCAAAGAGCATCGAGAGTCGAAACCGGCTCACCATGCTGATCTTCATATGCGATGCCCGCCGACTCGTCCAGGAATGCGGATACCCAAGGCGAGGCAAGAAGCCTCCGTCTTCCGGCAGCGTCAAGGCGATGAATTGCACGCTCTATCGCGTCGACCCGGCCCTGAATCCCAGCCCCTTCACCTCGCTTGACTGAAAGCGCAACTCCCAAGCGTTGCCCAGTAATCTCGATCCACGTTTTCATCAACGCCACGCACACATCGGCCGTGCGTCCGGGCTCATCTATCGCCCTCTTCAGATCTTCAAAGCACAGCTCCATCAATCGCTCCTTGATGGCGGGCGATCACCTTTACAGCGATCGCCCGTTCTATCAGATAATGAATTTCCGGACTTCAGGAACTGCGTGCGCGAACCTGAAACTCTCCTTCTGCTGATCTCCGGTGGAGTAGTGTCCGCAATGGGTACCGCCACTCGAGTAGCTCGTGCACTGCGTACCTGCGATTTCATGATCGCCAGGCAGTTCGTGCGTAGACATCCCACTATCGATGCTGATTTCTGGAATCGAGAGGCTCTGAACCAGTGGCGACGCATCCGACTGCGCTGCAGCTGCAATGCCGGACAGGCCAAGCAGTGCTACGAGAGCAGGGGGAAGCAGCACAGACTTGTCGATCTTCGACATGACTCATCTCCGTTGAAGTTGATGGAACGCGAACAGGTCCAAGCCTCCCCGGCTATGACCTGCGTCAGCGATTGCCGACGACCGAGAGTTCCCCAGGACGCACATGAACCTCAATAGCGGAATGGAACTCTGCAACTTTCCTCAAGATGGTTGAGAGCTCAGAATCATTGTCGGCAACATCAGCCTACGATTGGCGGCGCGATCACGACTCGTCATGGCGCTAATCACCACATCTTGATGAAGCTCGCGAGTTTCACGAGTCCTCATTCCAGGTCATTGGTCCTGCAGACCACGCAGAATGCGTCTAACGCATCACCACGTCCTGTCAGCGCCAGAAGTACCAGACAGCCCCTGCCACCAACGCCCCCAGCAACACCACCTGCACCACCACATAGCCCACGCCACTGTCGCGCGACTCAACGGCGATGCGCTTCTGCAGCGCCTCGCTCACATCCGGTGTCTGTTCCTGCTGCGCCTGCTCACGCAACGCCTGCGCCAGCGCGCGCTTTTCCGCATCGCGAGGGTCGGTCGGTGGATTCACAGCAGTTCTCCGGCGGCGGCATGCCGCGTCAGTTCCTGCTTCAGGACCTGGCGCGCACGGTGAAGGTGGCTCTTGATGGTACCGCGCGCCAGCCCGGTCACCTGCTCGATCTCGGCCAGATCGAAATCCTCCAGGTAATGCAGGCCGACGATCAGCCGCTGCGGTGCACTCAGCCGTTCCAGCGCCGCGCCAAGATGGCGACCAGCCTGCAGCGCCTCGCTCAGTTCAGCCGGCCCCGGCCCTTCATCGCCAATACCCAGTTCCTCGGGTACTTCCACCGCCACCATCCATTGCGCCTCCAGCCGTCGCCTGCGCAGGTGCTGCAACGCCGTGGTGTAAGCCACCCGTGAAACCCAGGTACGCAAAGAGGATTCAAAGCGGAACCGGTGCAGCTGGCGGAACACGGCCAGGAAGGTTTCCTGCAGCAGGTCGGCCACCTGATCACGGTCGCCCACCATGCGCCCGATCACGTGCGCGCAGGTACGTTGATGGGCCTGCACCAGCTGTGCGAAGGCCGGTTGCGAGCCATCGATGATGGCGCTGACCAGGGCGCGGTCGTCGTCCGCGTCCGGCGTGGGCTCGACGGGGACGTCGCGGCGGCGTCCCCGCAATGCAGCCAGTGCTTCGCCGAGCAGGCTCATCTACGGGGCGCCCCCTGTGCCCGTGGCATGCGCCGGCTCAGCCCTTGCGCGCGGCAGGGCGGGTGAAGTGCCAGGCCAGCAGCTGGCCAAGGCCGGCGCTGCCGACCATCGCAGCGGCGGCGCCGAAGGTCAGCTCGCGTGCACCGATCGCCTCCAGCAGGCCCATCGCCACGGCCAAGCTGACCAAGCTGATGCCCCAGCGCAGCGCGCCCTGGCGGCGGCGCTCTTCTTCCAGCACGGCCAGCGAGCGGATCACTTCCTCGGGCACGTGCGGGGCCACCAGCTTGCTACGCGCGCGGGCATCGGCAATGGCGTGGATCGCGTAGGCGATGCAGATGAAGAGGGTGATCGGGATCAATTCCTGCATGGTCGGGCTCCTGTTCGGTGGATGATGCGGGTTCAGGAGAATGGATGCGCGACCACGGCAACCGGTTGCGCCACTTTGCCAATGCCGCTGCCATGACCTGTGGCCCCTGCCCCCGGCCCGGACGGCTGCTACCCTTGGCCGGTTTCCTCTTCTGGTGCCGTCCGCCCATGTCCCGAGTGCTGCCCCTGTCCCTCCTGCTGTCGGCCGTGCTGGCCGCACCGGCTGCGCATGCCGCGCCGACGCCGATCACCATTGAACAGGCGATGGCCGACCCGGACTGGATCGGTCCGCCGGTCGAGAAGGCCTGGTGGTCGTGGAACAGCCAGCAGGTGGAGTACCAGCTCAAGCGCAGCGGCAGCCCGGTACGCGACACCTTCCGCCAGCCGCTGACCGGCGGCGTGGCCGCGCAGGTGGCCGATGACCAGCGCGGCACCCTGGACGTGGCCGATCCCGTCTACGATCGCAACCGCAGCCGCAGCGCCTTCGTGCGCAATGGCGATGTGTTCGTGCGCGACCTGCGCAGTGGCGCGCTGACCCAGCTCACCCGCAGCAACGAACGCGCGGGCAACGTGAACTTCGCCGCCGACAATGGCGTGATCTGGCGCGTCGGCCAGAACTGGTTCCACTGGACCGCCGCCAGCGGCGTGCAGCAGGTGGCCAGCCTGAAGGCCGAAAAGGATCCGCGTACGCCGCCGAAGGCCGATGTGCTGCGCGACCAGCAGCTGCGCACGCTGGAAACCCTGCGCCGCGACCGCGAGCAGCGCGAGGCATTGAAGGACCAGGACCAGCGCTGGCGCCAGGCCGACCCGACGCGTGCGCCGGGCCCGGTGTACCTGGGCGCCGACGTGGAGATCGCCGACAGCGTGCTGTCGCCGGACCTCACCCACCTGATCGTGGTGACCAAGCCGAAGGACTTCGACGACGGCCGCACCAGCAAGATGCCGCTGTATGTGACCGAATCGGGTTACGAGGAAACCGAGGACACCCGCACCCGCGTCGGCCGCAATGGCTTCGAGCCGCACACGCTGTGGTACGTGGACGTGCGCACCGGCAAGGCCGAAAAGGTCTCGCTGGCCAGCCTGCCGGGCATCAGCACCGACCCGCTGGCCGAACTGCGCCGCAAGGCCGGCAAGGACGCGCTGAAGGGTGAGCGCAGCGTGCAGGTGATGAGCGACTTCATGGGCGGCGGCATCCGCTGGAGCGCCGATGGCCAGCAGGCCGCGGTGATGCTGCGTGCCAACGACAACAAGGACCGCTGGATCATCAGCGTCAACGCTGCCGACGGCCGTGTGCAGAACCGCCACCGCCTGACCGACAACGCCTGGATCAACTGGGGCTTCAACGATTTCGGCTGGATGGCCGATGGCCGCACGCTGTGGCTGCTGTCCGAGGAATCGGGCTTCTCGCACCTGTATACCCAGGCCGGCACCGCCAAGCCGCAGGCGCTGACCAGCGGCAAGTGGGAAACGTCGGCGCCGGTGCCGTCGGCCGATGGCAAGGGTTTCTACTTCCTGTGCAACCAGCAGGCGCCGCATGACTACGAAGTCTGCGCGGTCGACACCGGCAGCCGCCAGGTGCGCGAGCTGACCAGCCTCAACGGCGTGGAGGATTTCTCGCTGTCGCCGGACGGCCAGAAGCTGCTGGTGCGCTACTCCGGCGCCTACCTGCCCGCACAGCTGGCCGTGGTACCGAGCACTGGCGCAGGCCAGGCCCGCGTGCTGACCGACACCCGCACCGCCGACTACAAGGCACGCCAGTGGATCCAGCCGAAGCTGGTTGCAGTGCCGTCCAAGCACGGTGCCGGCGTGGTCTGGGCCAAGTACTACGAGCCCGAAAACAAGGAGCCGGGGAAGAAGTACCCGATCGTGATGTTCGTGCACGGCGCCGGCTACCTGCAGAACGTGCACCAGCGCTACCCGGCCTACTTCCGCGAGCAGATGTTCCACAACCTGCTGGTGCAGAAGGGCTACATCGTGCTGGACATGGATTACCGCGGCAGCGAGGGCTACGGCCGCGACTGGCGCACGGCGATCTACCGCAACATGGGCCACCCGGAACTGGAAGACTACAAGGACGGCCTGGACTGGCTGGTCGACACCCAGCAGGGTGACCGCGACCACGCCGGCATCTACGGTGGTTCCTATGGCGGCTTCATGACCTTCATGGCGCTGTTCCGCTCGCCGGGCACCTTCAAGGCCGGCGCCGCGCTGCGCCCGGTGGTGGACTGGCACCAGTACAACCACGGCTACACCAGCAACATCCTCAACACCCCGGACATCGATCCGGAGGCGTACCGCGTGTCCTCACCGATCGAGTACGCGCAGAACCTGCAGGACAACCTGCTGATCGCCCACGGCATGATGGATGACAACGTGTTCTTCCAGGACTCGGTGAACCTGACCCAGCGCCTGATCGAACTGCACAAGGACAACTGGTCGATCGCACCGTACCCGCTGGAACGCCACGGCTACACCCGTGCCGATTCCTGGCTGGACCAGTACAAGCGCATCCTCAAGCTGTTCGAGCAGAACCTGAAGTGAGCAACGCCGCGGCCACGATCCACATCGTGGCCGCGGTCATCCTGGATGACCGCGGCCAGGCGCTGGTGGTGCGCAAGCAGGGCGCCAGCCGCTTCATCCAGCCGGGCGGCAAGCCCGAACCCGGCGAGGCGCCTCTGCAGGCGCTGGCCCGCGAGCTGGACGAGGAGCTGGGCGTGCAGTTGCGTACGGCTTCAGCGGCTGCGCTGGGCACGTTCGAGGACTGGGCGGTGAATGAGCCTGGCCAGCGCGTACAGGCACAGGCCTGGTGGGTGCAGGTGCACGGCACGCCGCAGGCGCGCGCCGAGATCGCCGAACTGGCCTGGGTCCCGCTGCAACCGCCGCATGGCCTGCCCTTGGCACCCTTGAGCGAACACCATATCCTGCCGGCGGTCGCCACCCGGGTGACGGCCCGCTGACCGCGCGGGCACCGATTGCAAGGACACCGGATGTCAATGTCGATCCCGCCGATTCCTTCGCTGGTCCAGCCGGCCTATCACGCCTGGGTGCGCCCGATCGCACAGGCCTCGTTCTGGCTGTCACTGCTGCTCACGGTCTACTTCGTGATGCAGGGACTACTGCTGTGGCCGCTGCACAACCTTCCGATCTGGCATCTGGTTGAGAGGGAAGTGCAAGACCAGCACCTGCACAGCCTGATCTGGCTTTTGGCGCATCCGGTGGCCGCGTCGTTGATCGTCGCGCTGCTGTGCCTGGCCTCGACCCTGGCCAGCTGGGGCCTGCTGCGCGAGCGCAGCTGGGGCCTGTGGAGCTTTGTGGTGATCCTGCTGCTGAGCGCAGTGACCAACTTTGCGATCGCCGGCTGGTTGGATGTGTTCATGCGTGACGTCATCCCGTTTCTCTCCGACGACGCCCTCCTGCAGCAGGAACTCCATCTGAAACGCTGGTTGATCACGCTGACCGTGGTGGCCATGTCATTTGTGTTCCTCGGCCTGCAGGGCTGGCTGGCCTGGCGCCTGCTGCGGCCGGACATCCGCTCACGTTTCCACTGAGCCCCCCTTTTCCGCACGACAAGGACCGTCGCATGCGCTTGCAGGCTCTTCTCCCCGCACTGCTGCTGTTCGCCGCGCTGCCAGCCGGCGCCGACGCGTTGCAGTGTGGCGAATACCGCAGCGCCGATGGCGGCATGGCGCTGGTGTTCACCACCCCCAGCAGCGGCTACCACCACGCTGACGGCAGCGAGCCGCAGCCGCTGTGGGTTGATCGCAGTGCGGCGCAGACGCGCCTGGTCATGCTCGACGATGGCGTGGCGGAGCCGATCCGGATCAGTGCCGATGGCCAGCGCATCGAGGACGACGGGGTGGTGACCTACACGCTGCGCCAGTCCCGTGCCTGCACCGTCGAGCCCAGCACGATGGACGGCAGCTGTCGCGCCGCCGGCAGCCACTGCATTGCGCAGCTGCCCACGGCCTCTCCCGGCCAGGCCCAGCGCGCGTGCGGCGAAGGCGTTGGCGCGGGCTGCTCGGCGCTGTTGCGACAACTGCGCGATGGCAACGCCGCAGCCGCTGGTGACACCGGCGCCGCCCTCTTCGAGCGCCCGTCCGCCTGCCGCGAACACACGCCCGAGCATGACCCGCAGGCCTGCGAGGCGCTGACCGGTGATGCGCTGGCCACCGCGATGCAGCGGGTGGGTGAACGCCTGCAACAGGAAGACGAAGACGCACTGGATTCACCGCTTCCGGCCGCTGCACGCGATCGTCTGCAGCAGCTGTGTCTGCAGCACCGCAGTGGTCGCTTCTGCGTCGAAGTGGCCGAACAGCAGTTGATCGCGCTGGAACCCGCGTGGGCGGTGCAGGCCCTGCAGGTGGTCTGCGATGCAGGCCGCATCAGTGCCTGCGAACGCATCGCACCGCTGCGCGATCTCGGCGCGGACCTGCGCCTCGTCCCGGCCCAGCAGGTGCCGTGCGGCCGCTATCAGGCCAACAGTGGCGTGATCGACAGGCTCGACTTCGGCGATGGCGCGCGTGGCCGTCTGCATGACGGCGCGATCCACCTGCAGCAGAACGGCGAAACCCTTGTGCTGCGTCAGCTCGGCAATGGCGACCTGCTTGGTATGGATGCGCAGACGGGATATCAGCGTTACCAGCCGGTGCCCGGCACGGCACAATGCACGCCCCCGCGCGAGGGCCGTGGTTCGCCGTAGCGCCTGGAGTTTTCCGTTCGATCGTCAAGGAGACGACATGCATTCACCCGCACCGCGCCGCCGCTGGCTGGCCTGGGCGCTGCTGCTGGCCGCGCCGATGGCCGCCGCACAGTCACCGCAATGCGGCATGTTCAAAGCCGACGAAGGCAGCGGTACGCTGCGCATCAGCTCGCCAAACCGCGGCGAGCAGAAACACTTCGGCAGTGCGCCCTCTCCGGTCGCGTTCCAGCAGATCGACGGAAAGCTGCAACTGGTGAACCTGGAGTACGGCCTGCCCAGCGCGCTGCAGGTGCGCGATCGTGGCCGGACGGTCGAGGTGGATGGCACGGTCTACATCCTGCAGGCCCCTGCACAGTGCGCCGCAGCCGCCGCGCCGGCTGAAGGCAGCTGCCTGGCCGATGCGGCGGCGTGCCTGGACAACCGTCGCGAAGCCACCCCGACCGCGCTGGAATCAGGGTGCCGGGAAGGCGTGCCAGGCATGTGCCTGCAACTGGCTGATCGTTGGCACGAGGAGGCCAAACCCACGGTCGCGGCCGATCCTGCCCTGGCAAAGGCAGCGCTCGACGCCGCCCTGTCCGGCATCAAGCTCCCCGCCGCCTGTGACGACGGTGGCTTCGAACAGGGAACCGCGGCGTGTGCCGCCGCACTCGAGGCCGACCCCGCAGTGCAGGAGCAGCTGGTCAAGGCGGCGATGACGGCAGCCATGACCGAAGCCATGGTGACGATGACGGCGCCGACCGTGCCGGTGATCATTCCGGCCGAGCGGCGGCAACAGTTGTTGCGGCTGTGCCGCGAGGTATTCCATGGCGGCTTCTGCACCCGCGTGGCTGAACTTTCCTGGGAGGCAGGAGACCACTTGCAGGCGGTGCAGGCCCTGGCTGCGGCCTGCACACCCGGCAACGATACCGCCACCTGCGAGCGCCTGCCTGCGTTGCAGGCGGTGGGTGCGTCGTTGCAACCGCAGCGGGCAACGGTCCTGCCCTGCGGCAGTTACCGGTCCGACGACGGCCTGATGGACACGCTGGATTTCGGCGATGCCGGCCTGGTCGGTGTCGGCTGGAGCAGCCATCTTCGCGCGCGCGTCGAAGCGGGCGACATCCGCATCCACCACGACCGGGACGGCGACTTCGTGCTGCGCCCGCTGCCCGGCGGGCAGCTGCTGGGCCTGGATAACTGGACCCGCTTCCAGGTGTTCGTCCCCACCGGGGAGGGCCCGACCCGGTGCAGTGCGCCGAAGCAGTTCAGGGTGCTGCCACTGCCACAGGATTGCCCGCTGGCACTGACCAACGAGGACGGTGCCGACGCCTGCTGCGCGCAGGGCAAGCTGCAGGGCTGCAACATTCTCGGCAACCGTCTTGCGCTGTCCGGGCACTGGCTGCAGGCCGTCGAGCACTACACAACGGTCTGCCGTGCCGGTGTCCGCGAGGGTTGCGAGAATCTGGTCACCGCACAAGGCAACGGTGCGGAGGTGGACGCGCGTCGAATCCTGGAACAGCTGTGCAAGGCCGACCGCAGCGGCCTGCATGTGGCCTGCGACGTGCTCGAAACCCAGAACTGGGAGCTGATCACGCTGGGCGGTGCCCTGCAGAAGGCGGGTGACGAGGCGGCGGTGGACGACCTTCCGGTACCGCGCAACCCCAACCGCAAGCGCTGAGCCGGCCAGGGCCTGCCCGCAGCTTCGGGCGGGCCCTGCGGTAAAGTACGCGCCATGAACGAATTCGAGCGCGTGCGCGCCTACCTCACCGACCTGCAGGACCGCATCTGTGCGGCGATCGAGGCCGTCGATGGCCAGGCCCGCTTCCAGGAAGACCTGTGGCAGCGGGCCGAGGGCGGTGGCGGGCGCACCCGCGTGCTGCGTGACGGTGCGGTGTTCGAGCAGGCCGGCATCGGCTTCTCCGACGTGGCCGGCAGCCGCCTGCCGCCGTCGGCCTCGGCCAACCGCCCGGAACTGGCCGGCGCCTCCTGGCGCGCCACCGGCGTGTCGCTAGTATTCCACCCGCTCAACCCCTACGTGCCGACCACCCACGCGAATGTGCGCTTCTTCCAGGCGCAGCGCGACGGTGAAGTGGTGGCCAGCTGGTTCGGTGGCGGCTTCGACCTGACGCCGTTCTATCCGTTCGACGAAGACGTGCAGCACTGGCACCGGGTCGCACGCGACCTGTGTGCGCCGTTCGGCGAGGAACGCTATGCCGCGCACAAGCGCTGGTGCGACGAGTATTTCTTCCTGCGCCACCGCAATGAAACGCGTGGCGTTGGCGGCCTGTTCTTCGACGACCTGCACGGCGACTTCGAGCGCGATTTCGATTACCTGCGTGCGGTCGGCGATGGCTTCCTTCAGGCCTACCTGCCGATCGTGCAGCAGCGCAAGGACGCCCTCTATGGCGAGCGCGAACGCGAGTTCCAGCTGTACCGCCGCGGCCGCTATGTGGAGTTCAACCTGGTCTATGACCGCGGCACGCTGTTCGGCCTGCAGAGCGGTGGCCGCAGCGAGAGCATCCTGATGAGCCTGCCGCCGCGGGTGCGCTGGGAATACGGCTTCACCCCGGAAGCGGGCAGCGCCGAGGCGCGCCTGGCCGACTACCTGGTGCCGCGCGACTGGCTCTGATCTTCCGGCGCCACGCCTGACGCGTGGCGCCTTCCCCGCCTGCGGTGCGCCCCGCACCGGACAGGCCCTGCCCCACTTCTTTCAAGGATGACCCCATGCCTGCTGCTGTTTCCCTTCGCCCCCGCGCTGCGGGCTGGCGCTCCCTGCTGTTGCTTGCATTGGCCTCGGCCAGCCTGCCGGCCGCTGCGCAGTCGATGGCCTGCGGCACCTACAAGGACAGCAGCGGCAACACCACGCTGACCCTCGAGAGCGAAGGCCACGGCTTCCTGTCCGGCCCCTACCAGGCGACAGAGGAGCTGCGCATCGCCCGCCAGGAGGACGTGCTGGGTACCGGCAACCTGTCCACGGGCCAGCTGGAAAATTGGTACTTCTCGGACAACGACCGCACGATCAGCACGCCCTATCGCGAGTTCACCCGTGAGCACGCCGCCGCCTGCAAGACGATGCCGGAGCCCATCGAAGACGGTTGCGTGATGAACACCTCCGAGTGCCTGGAGGCGCTGCCGGAGGCCGCACCCGTGAAACTGCACGCCTGGTGTGCCGAGGGCGTGGGCGCAGCCTGCATGCGGTTGCTGGAGACCTACCAGCAGCGGGCCAAGGACGCAGCCCCCGCGCCTGCACGAGCCGAGCCGCCGAAACCGGAGATCTGCAAGGAGGATTCCGCATCCTTCAACGCCGAGGGCTGCCGGGCGATCGCCGAGGTGATCGGGCTGGAGATGATCGGCAAGTCCCTGCTCGGGCTGCAGCATGCGGTCGACCCTGCGTTGCCGTCGGCGCAGCTCGATGAGCTGGCCGCACTGTGCCGGCAGCAGCACGGCGAGACCTTCTGCGTCGACGTTGCCGAGGTGCTGTGGAGTGGTGGACGCCTTTCACAGGCCCACGAAGCACTGCAGCTGTCGTGCGCGCAGCGCGCGGACGGCGTGGCCTGCGGCCGCGCCAAGGCACTTGCCAGCCTGGCCACCGCACCGGCCGCTGCACTGGCCCCGGTGCCGGCCACCGCACTGCCCTGTGGCAGCTTTGAAGCCGAATACGGCGTGCTCTCGCAGCTGCGCTTCCTTGATGGCGGCCTGGTTGAGGCCGAGGGTCGCGACCAGCGCATGCGCGCGCGCCTGCAGGACGGCCGTATCTTCATCCGTCGCGATGTCGGCAGCGACTTCGTACTGCAGCCGCTGAAGAACGGAAACCTGGCCAGCGTCGACGGCGGCAACCGCTTCGCCTATTACGAGCGCAAGCCCGCCACAGGCAATGCCACCTGCACGCCGCCGGTGGCCTTCGTGGAGATCCCGCTGCCGCTGGATTGCCCGACCCTGGCCCGCAAGGACGGCGCAAAGGCCTGCTGCACCGATGGCAAGCTGCTCGGCTGCAAGGTGGCCGGCGAAGCGCTGTTCGAGTCCGAAAAATGGGCCGCGTCGCTGCCCTACTTCGAGACGCTGTGCGGCGCGGGTGTGCGCGAAGGGTGCCTGGCATTGGCAGCGGTGTATTCGCACACCGCAGACCCGAAGATCCCGCAAGCCATGGCTGCGATCTGCGCGAAGGATGGCAAAGGCACGCACGTGGCCTGTGATGTGGACGCCACCCGCAACTGGCCGGCACTGAAGGCCGAAGCTGCGCCCTGATGCCCGACACCAGTGGAGCCGGGCATGGGCCGGCTCTACAAGGTCAGGTGCTCTTCCTCGGAATGATGGTGATGTGCCCGTTGATCTCCAGCAGGGCCAGCTCCACATCCTCCACGCCCAGGCAGCCCTGCTGGCGCATGGCGGCCTCGAAATCGGCACACGTGACCGGCTCGCGACGCAGAACGGCGTCGAACAGGCGCCCATCACGCGCGATCACCACGGGTTCTCCTTCAACCAGGCGCTCGATCCGTCGGCTGCGGGTACTCACCCAGCCTACCCCATAGTTCAGCAGGATCAGGGTTGCCGCCAGCAGCAGGCCACCGCCCAGCGAGGTATCGGTGCCCAGCAGCGCGTTCTGCACCGCATTGCCCAGCAGCACCACCAGCAGCACGTCGAACGGGGTGATCTGCCCCAGCGGGCGCTTGCCACTGAGCCGCACCATGCCCAGCACCACGACGTAGACCACCACCGCACGCAGGATGAACTCCCACCACGGCATTGCCAGTGCGAACAGGTCGGGCATGGTCTTCCCCTGCGGAGCGGTGGCCCAGCGTGGCGCAGGCCATGGCGTCTGGCAACGGCGCAAATAAAAAGCCCCGCTGACCAGGGGGAGGTCAACGGGGCCGGGGAACGGGCACTTGGGGAGGAGTCCCCGTTCCGAGATCTGCTCCAGGGGATGGGAGAGATCCACAACAGGCGTTGCGCCTGTCGAGAGTTATAGAAGCACTCCGAACACTAACGGTTCGTGAAGGGGCCCAATTTAATGAACCTCGATCAGGGCAACATTCATGATCGAGTCAGAAACCTCTGACGAATGAACGAATTCACGTCGTTTTCGGCCTGAAACACCCTCAGTGTGCTTCGTCCCAGTTGTTGCCGATGCCGGTATCGACCACCAGCGGCACCCGCAGTTTGGCCGCTTGCGACATGCGCTCCACCACCTGCAAACGCAAGTCTTCAACGAAACTACTTTCGGTTTCTAAGACCAGTTCATCGTGCACCTGCAGGATCATCCGTGCCGGTGCCCCGCTGTCGCGCAGCCATTGGTCCACGTCCACCATCGCGCGCTTGATGATGTCGGCGGCGGTGCCCTGCATCGGCGCATTGATCGCCGCGCGCTCGGCACCGGCACGCAGGCCCTGGTTGCGGGCGTGGATGTCGTTCAGGTACAGGCGGCGACCGAACAGGGTCTCCACATAGCCCTGGTCGCGGGCCTGCTGGCGCATCCGCTCCATGAAGTCACGCACGCCCGGGTAGCGGCTGAAGTACAGCGCCACGTAGTCCTGCGCCTGCCCGCGGTCGATGCCCAGGTTGCGGGCCAGGCCGAAGGCGCTCATGCCGTACATCAGGCCGAAGTTGATCGCCTTGGCGGCACGGCGCTCGTTCGGGGTCACCTCTTCCAGCGTACGCCCGAACACCTCGGCGGCGGTGGCACGGTGCACGTCGGCGCCCTGCTCGAAGGCACGCACCAGACCCGGGTCCTCGGACAGGTGGGCCATGATCCGCAGCTCGATCTGCGAGTAGTCGGCGGCCAGCAGCTGGAAGCCCTCCGGGGCGATGAACGCGCGGCGGATGCGGCGGCCATCTTCGGTGCGGATCGGGATGTTCTGCAGATTGGGGTCCGACGAGGACAGGCGGCCGGTGGCGGCGCCGGACTGGTGGTAGCTGGTATGCACGCGGCCGGTGTCCGGGTTGACCATCTCCGGCAGCTTGTCGGTGTAGGTGCTGCGCAGCTTGGCCAGCCCGCGGTACTCCAGGATCACGCGCGGCAGCTCGTGCTGGTCGGCAATCGCCTCCAGTGCCTCTTCATTGGTGCTGGGCTGGCCCTTCGGGGTCTTCACCACCGCCGGCAGCTTCAGCTCGTCGAACAGCACCGCCTGCAGCTGCTTGGGCGAATCCAGGTTGAAGCTGCGCCCAGCCAGTTCGGTGGCCTTCTGCTGCGCCGCCAGCATGCGCGAGGACAGGTCCTGGCTCTGCCGGCGCAGTTCGTCGGTGTCGACCCGCACGCCGTTGGCTTCGATGCTGGCCAGCACCGGCACCAGCGGCATCTCGATGTCGCGGTACACGCTGTCCAGTGCCGGTTCGGCCAGCAGCTGCGGCTGCAGCGCGCGGTGCAGGCGCAGGGTGATGTCGGCGTCCTCGGCCGCATAGCGGCTGGCTTCGTCGATGCCCACCTGCGAGAACGGAATCTGCTTGGCGCCCTTGCCGGCCACGTCCTCGAACTTGATGGTGCTGTAGCCCAGGTAACGCAGGGCCAGCGAATCCATGTCGTGACGGGTGGCGGTGGAGTTGAGCACGAAGCTCTCGAGCATGGTGTCGTCGTGGTAGCCCTGCACGTCCACGCCGTGGCGGCGCAGCACATGCAGGTCGTACTTGCCATGCTGGCCCAGCTTCTTCTTCGCCGGGTCCTGCAGCGCCGGGCGCAGTGCGTCCAGCACCTGCTGCGCTGGCAGCTGGACCGGAGCCCCCGGGTAATCATGGCCCACCGGAATGTAGGCCGCCCTGCCCGGCTCGACCGCCAGGCTGATGCCGACCAGGCGCGCGCGCATCGCGTCCAGCGCATCGGTTTCGGTGTCGAAGCTGATCAGGTCGGCCTGCTGCAGGCGCTCGACCCAGGCCTGCAGCTGCTCGGCGGTCAGAACGGTCTCGTATTCACCCGGCGCGGACAGTGCCGGATCCAGCGTGCCGGCGGCGGGCGCCTCGACGCTGCCACGTGCGAAGCCGGCCGCGGTACCGCGCAGGCTCGGGGTGGCCTCGCTGGCCGCTGCCGGCGCCGGCACAGGCGCACCCAGTTCCTTCAGGGCCTGGGTGAAGCCGTAGCGCGTATACAGTTCGGTCAGCTCCGGCACGTCCTGCTCGCGCAGCGCCAGGCTGGTCGGGCTGGCCTCGAGCGCCAGGTCGGTGCGGATGGTCACCAGCTCGCGGTTCAGCGGCAGGCGCTCCAGCGCGGCGCGCAGGTTCTCGCCGATCTTGCCCTTCATGGTCGGCGCGGCCGCCATCACCCCGTCCAGGTGCTGGTACTCGGCCAGCCACTTGGCAGCGGTCTTCGGCCCGCACTTCTCCACGCCCGGCACGTTGTCGACCGCGTCGCCCATCAGCGCCAGCAGGTCGACGATCTGATCGGCGCGCACGCCGAACTTGTCCATCACCGCCGCGTCCGAATCCATGCGGCTGCCGGTCATGGTGTTGACCAGCTCGATGCCCGGGCGCACCAGCTGGGCGAAGTCCTTGTCGCCGGTGGAGATGGTCACCTTCAGGTCCTGCGCCAGGCCCTGCAGCGCCAGCGTGCCGATCACATCGTCGGCTTCCACGCCGGGGATGCGCAGGATGCTGATGCCCAGCGCTTCGACGATGCGGCACATCGGCTCGACCTGGCTGCGCAGCTCATCGGGCATCGGCGGGCGGTTGGCCTTGTACTGGTCGTACAGGTCATCACGGAAGGTCTTGCCGGGCGCATCGACCACGAACGCGACGTAGGCCGGGCGCTCCTTCAGCGTCGAACGCAGCATGTTGACCACGCCGAACAGCGCGCCGGTGGGCTCACCCTGTGCATTGGACAGGGGCGGCAGCGCGTGGAACGCGCGGTACAGGTAACTGGACCCGTCGATCAGGACTAATCTGCTCATGCGCCGATTCTACGCGCCCGTGCCTGCACCGCGACGACACGGCACGCACTTGGCGATGGGGCATAATCAGGGCTCTCTCCAGGCAAAGGCCCCCGCCGATGAAGACCCTGATGCTGGCTTCCCTGCTCCTGCTCGCTGGCTGCGCCAGCATGGGTGGCGCAGGTGCTCCCCCGGTGGACGTCAAGGGCGCCGATGTCTCCAAGCGCACTATGGACAACGGCGATGTCATCGAGGAATACCGTGTGTCCGGCCAGCTGCGCATGGTCAAGGTGACGCCGTCGCGCGGCGCCCCGTTCTACATGTACGACAAGAACGGCGATGGCCGATTCGACAACGACAAGGATGGCGTGTCGCCGGTGTACTGGAAGCTGTACAGCTGGTGATGTGACCGGGGTCGGATCCCTGCAACTCAGTAGATCTGCAACTCAGTAGATCCACGCCATGCGTGGATCCACCCCGGCCCCCACAAAAAACAACGCCGGCGCGCATCCTGCGGCCGGCGTCGGGTCCCCTCCCCGGGAACACTTGAATCAGCGGATGACCAGCACCGGCAGCGTGCTGCGCGCCAGCACCTCGGCGGTCTGGCTGCCCAGCAGCACGCGGGTCACGCCCCGGCGGCCATGCGAGGTCATCACGATCAGGTCGCTGTTGCGCTCGGCCGCCGTCTCGATGATGCCGTCGGCCGCGTAGCGGTCCAGCACGTGCACCGGGTTGGCGGTGATGCCCTGCTCGGCGGCCTTGGCCAGCGCCGGCTGCAGCACCTTCTGCGCGCCTTCCTCGCGGTCGGCCTTGTATTCCGGGCTGTTCATGTAGCCCACGCTCCAGCCCATGGCGTCATACATGCCGACGGCCCACGGCTCGGAAACAGTGACGATATCGACCTCGGCATTGAGGTCCTTGGCCAGCTCCAGGCCCTTGGCCAGGCCCTTGTCGGCCAGCTCGGACCCGTCAGTGGCAATCAGGATGCGCTTGTACATGGTAGGGCTCCGTGGCGATCTGCCAGATGGGAACGACACCATTACACACCGGATGTGCAGGCTGCGCCTTGAGCAGGATCAATCCGGCGTAGAGCAGCGCCCGTGCGCGCCACCCGCTTGCCCGCCCCCCCTTCTGTAGAGCCAAGCCCATGCTCGGCTGCTTCTGGCGGGAAAAGCAGCCGAGCCTGGCTATGCCGGTCGTCCTGACCGGCACCCTTCGGGCCGTCGCAAGCGACGTTGGCAGCGGCTACTGCCGCTACCTTCGGCTCTACAACAATGTCGCTCAGGCGATCTGCACCACGCGTGCGTTCTGGCACAGCGGGTAGCTGCCCACGAATTCAGCGATTGCATCGCGCATCGCCTCGAACGATTGGCCGTACATGTACAGCGCGGTCTCGGTCGGGCCCTGCCACCAGCTGCAGATCTCGCCAAGGCCATCAATGCGCTCGGACAGCTGCTCGAACACGTGGTTGGAATCGCACTGTTCGTAGACTTCGTCCGGCAGGTTCAGGCCATCCAGGTAGATGCCCAGGCCCTCGGTCACGCCGAAGCTGCGATCGGCTTCACCCGCGCCCTGGATCTTCGAGCCCTTCGGTGCACCCAGCTGCTCCAGCAGGTCGATCAGCTTGGGCACGCCATCGGCATCGACCAGCGCCACTTCGATATCGCCGTATTCGACCTCACCCAGGTCGGACATCGCCGTGCCGCCGCCGGTGATCTCGCCGACATTGGCCGCCTGCAGCAGCGCATCGAGTGGGTCCTCGAACAGTTCGTGGCGATGTTCGGGCTGCAGCCGGGCATTCAACGTCACGGTGACGTGCAGCGCGGGTTCGGTCATGGGAGCGTTCCTGAAAGAAGTGCCGCCTATTGTAGAGCCGAGCCCATGCTCGGCTGCTTTTCGCGCCAGAAGCAGCCGAGCATGGGCTCGGCTCTACAACAGCCCGTCAGCGCAGGAACGGGGTCACCTTGCGCTTGAGCAGCTCCACCAGCACCGGGTCCATGTACTCGTAGTCATCCGGGATATCCAGGCAGATCACGCGCTTCTCCTTCAGCCACGGCTTGTAGCGGCTGGACAGCCGGTTGCGGTGGGCCTTCTCCATCACGAACACCAGGTCGGCCCACTGCAGCAGCTCGGGGCTGAGCACTTCCTCGGCGTCGGCCAGCAGCCCGGCCGAGGCAGTCTCGATGCCCGGCCAATCGGCGAATACCTGCTCGGCCGTCGGGCTGCGCAGGCGGTTCTGACTGCAGAGGAAGAGCACGTTGCGGGTCATGCCGGCAGCCTAATCGGGGTCGGATCCCTTTTCCAACGGAAAAGGGCTCTGACACCAACAGGGTGCTTTCAGACAAGTTGCATGGTCGGATGACCGTTCAAGGGGCCACCATGTGCTTCTGCCACCGTCCAGATGCCCATGATCACCAAGGATGACCTGTTAACGACGTTCGGAGAGGTGGCCGAAATCCACGGCTGCTACTTCTGCAAGTACGTAGTCGCGACGTACGTACTCTATTGCTGCGTGAGGAACGCCAAGGGACATGACCTCGCGATCGCTTCCAGGAATGTCGATGATCCGGAATTCGCCACCAGCGTCGTGCTGAACGCACCGCACCATCTTTCACATGATGGGCCAACGATCTTCGAGATTCCTTCCAACGCCTATGGGTTCACTCATGCGATGGCGGTTCCCAGCACCTATCACGGGCTTCTGAATCGGATCGAGAAGCGCACGGGGCTGTTCCTATGCCTGCCGATCTTCCGGTGTGAGTTCAACGGCAACGAATCAGCAGAGGATTTCAGATGGTCCACACATCACATCGTTGACGTCAACAACTGGCATAGGACCAAGCAGCCGAAGATAAGCGTGTACTTCGACAATCCCCGCACTGGCGGCGGAACGGACAAGGACGGCGCCATCGTGAGCCTGGAGACGTTAATGGCCGAGATCGACAACCTCAACGGAGTGAACAGCGGCTTCATCGAGATCACCAACTATCGCGATGAGGTGATCGAGGTGTTGTCACCGGAGGATGGCCACTACGTATTGATCCGCAACCGTCAGGACGAAGAAGCGATGGACCGAGCGCGGTTGGTGGCAGCCGTAGAGACGTTCACCACCGGCTGACGACCGACCGCATTTGTAGAGCCGAGCCCATGCTCGGCTGGGTTTTCCCGGTACAAGCAGCCGAGCATAGGCTCGGCTCTACAGGTATCCCGCCTCCCGACGGTGATCAGATCACCGTCAGGTTGGCGTAGGCCATCACCAGCCACTTGCTGCCGGCGTCGGCGAACTCGACCTGCACGCGGGCGTGGGCGCCGCTGCCTTCGTAGTCGGTCACCATGCCTTCGCCGAACTTGGGATGGGTGACCAGCGCGCCGAGCTTGACCGGCGGTGCCTCGATCGAGGCATGGCCCATCACCCGGCTGGCGCCCATCGAGGCCGGCCGCGAGACCTGCACCTTCGGGCGCACCTCGTGCAGCAGCTCGCGCGGAATCTCGCGCAGGAAGCGCGAGGGCAGGCTGTAGTTGTCCTGGCCGTGGATGCGACGCGATTCGGCATAGCTCAGCACCAGCTTCTGGCGCGCGCGGGTGATGCCGACGTAGGCCAGGCGGCGCTCTTCCTCCAGCCGCCCGCTTTCTTCCAGCGAACGTGCGCTGGGGAACAGGCCGTCTTCCATGCCCGCCAGGAACACCAGCGGGAATTCCAGGCCCTTGGCCGAGTGCAGGGTCATCAACTGCACACCGTCCTCGCCGGCCTGCGCCTGGCCTTCGCCGGCCTCCAGCGCGGCATAGGCCAGGAACGCGACCAGCTCGTCCATGTCCTCGCCCACTTCCTCGACGTCGTCGGCGCGGCGCACGAAGCGCGACGCCACCGAGACCAGTTCGTCGAGGTTGTCGGTACGCGATTCCGAATCCAGCGAATTGCGGCTTTCCTTGCTCCAGTGCTCGCGCAGCTGCGAGCGGGCCAGCACGTGGTCCACCCGCTCGGCCAGGGTCATGTGCAGGGTCTGCGCCTGCAGCTCGTTGACCAGCCCCAGGAAGCCGGCCAGCGCATTGCGCGCACGTGCGGCCAGTGCGCTGCCCTGAGTGACCAGCATGGTCGCTTCCCACAGCGAGATGCCCTGCGCACGCGCTTCGCGGCGCACTTCGTCCAGTGTGCGGTCGCCGATGCCCCGGGTGGGCGTGTTGACCGCGCGCTCGAACGCCGCGTCATCGTTGCGGTTGGACAGCAGGCGCAGGTAAGCCAGCGCATCCTTGATTTCGGCACGCTCGAAGAAGCGCATGCCGCCATACACCCGGTACGGCACCTGTTCACTCAGCAGCGCTTCTTCCAGGGCGCGCGACTGCGCGTTGCTGCGGTAGAGCACGGCCACTTCGGTGTAACTGCCACCGTCGCGCACCCATTGGCGGGCACGCTCGACGATGTAGCGCGCCTCGTCCATCTCGTTGTACGCCGCGTACAGATCGATCGGCTCGCCGTCACCGCTGTCGGTCCACAGCTGCTTGCCGATGCGATCCGGGTTGTGCGCGATCACCGCGTTGGCAGCGCCGAGGATGTTGGCGGTGGAGCGGTAGTTCTGCTCCAGGCGGATGGTCTGCGCGCCCGGGAAATCGCGCAGGAAGCCCTGCACGTTCTCGACCTTGGCGCCGCGCCAGCCGTAGATGGCCTGGTCATCGTCACCGACCACGAACACGTGGCCGGAATCGCCGGCCAGCACGCGCACGAAGGCGTACTGGATGGCGTTGGTGTCCTGGAACTCGTCCACCAGGATCTCGCGGAAGCGGGCGCGGTAATGCGACAGCAGCGCCGGGTTGTCGCGCAGCAGTTCGTGCGCGCGCAGCAGCAGCTCGGCGAAGTCGACCAGGCCGGCGCGGTCGCAGCGCGCCTGGTACTCGATGTAGGCCTGGCGCATGGTTTCCAGCCACGCGTCGTGCGGCTCGGGCTGGATGTGCTGCGGGCGGCGGCCTTCGTCCTTCTGCGCGTTGATCCACCACGCGATCTGCTTGGGCGGGTACTTGCCGTCGTCCAGCTCCAGCGCCTGCACCACGCGCTTGACCAGCCGCAGCTGGTCGTCCGAGTCCATCACCTGGAAGCCTTCGGGCAGCTTGGCGTCCTGCCAGTGCAGGCGCAGCAGACGGTTGGCCAGGCCGTGGAAGGTACCGATCCACATGCCGCGGCTGCCATGGGGCAGCTGGGCGTCGATGCGGTGGCGCATCTCGCCGGCCGCCTTGTTGGTGAAAGTCACCGCGAAAATGCCGTGGGTCGGCACGCCATCGACTTCATGCAGCCAGGCGATGCGGTGGGTGAGTACGCGGGTCTTGCCGGAACCGGCACCGGCCAGCACCAGGTGGTGGCCGGGAGGAGCGGAGACGGCTTCGCGCTGGGCCGGGTTCAGGCCATCAAGCAGGTGGGAGACATCCATGCCCCCATTTTACGGCATCGCCGTCGCGGCTCCTGCGACCACTTCGGTGGCGAGCGCCTGCGCCTGCTGACGCAGTTCAGGCACCGCCAGGCTTTCCCACAGGCTGCCGATGCGCAGGCTGCCGAGCACGCCCAGCCGCGCCTGCGGCTGGCCACCGGCGGCGCGCAGGCGGTCGCCCGGCACCGTGCTGTCCAGGCCCAGCCCATGCGGGCCGGGGCGTGCCAGGCCCTCGGCCTGCAGCTGCTGCAGCAACGGATTGCGCAACGCGTTGGCGCGGGTCTCCACGCCGGTGGCGTTGATCACCCCGCTGATCGTCCACTGCTGTTCATTGCCGGAGGCATCGCGGCCAGACAGCTGCAACGCATCGCCTTCGCGCCAGACGCGCTGCAGGCGTGACCGATGGATGCGCAGTTGGCCGCTGTCCTGCAGGGACTGCAGCTGCGCATCCACCTCTTCGGCGATGCGGTGGCGATGTACGTCCCAGTAGCGCACCACATGGCGCAGGAAACGGCGCTGGTCGGCCGCGTCGAGGCTGCACCACAGCGCCTGCCCGTGCGGACGGATGCGGTCCATCACGCCCTGCCACGGCAGGCCGTCGGCCTGCGCCTGGCGCGCGAACCCGCGCAACGCGCGCAGGCGCTGGCGCAGGCTCATCGGCAGCAGCGCAGCCGGGTCGAACGTGGGCAGGCCGCCATGCGCATGCGGCAACGGCAGCAGCCCATGGCGCGAGATCACATGCAGCGGGCCGGTGTGACCGGCAGCAACCAGCGCCAGCACGGTGTCGGCCATGCTCAGGCCGGAGCCGACAATGGCCACGGCATGGTCGCCGGCCAGGGTCCGCACGCCGTCGTAGTCCCAGGCCTCGATCACGTCATCGGCGGGCAGTGCCTCGGCACCGGCCACCGGCAGCGGCCGCATGCTGTTGCCGGTGGCGAGCACCGCCTGTGCGGCGTGCAGCGTCTGGCCATCGCCGAGTGCCAGCTGGTAGCCGTGGTCATCCGGCTGCAGGCCCAGTACCGGCTGCACGATCACCTGCAGCTGTGCCGGGCTGGCCGCGGCGGCCTCCTGCAGGCGCTGCTGCAGGTACGCTGCAAAGTAGTGGCGGCACACGTAACGCTCGCCCAGCACCTCGCGCGCCTCGCCCGGGTAGGCGTTGGCGGCCATCAGGTAGTCGAGGAAATCGCCAGGCTGGTCGGCAAACGCACTCATCTTCGCCGCCGGCACGTTCAGCAGGTGCTCCGGCCACGGCGTGGCATAGGCGATGCCCTGCGCCAGCTGCGAAGCCGGTTCGAAGATGGCCAGCGCCAGCGGCGCCTGGGCCTGGCGCAACACCTGGATCGCCACCAGCACCCCGGCCGCACCACCACCGATGATTGCCAGGTCCAGTTCGCCATTACGCGGTGAATCAGTCATGCGCCGATTGTAGGCCATCGGCGATGACGGGCCGGATTGCCGAAGCGGGCGGTTGCCACCGTTTCACATCAACGCATCGGCCAGCCGTGCAATACCTTCGCGGCTGCGCCGCCACGTAGGGCGACTGCGCCACTGCTGCAGGTCCAGCTGCCGCGACTCGCGCAGGTAGCCATCCTCGATCGCACACAGCTGCTGCACCAGCGCACGGTCGTAGCAGACCAAGCCGATCTCGGCATTCAGTGCGAACGAGCGGATATCCATGTTGATTGAGCCGAGCACGGCGATGTCCTCGTCCACGCTCATGTGCTTGGCATGCAGGAACTGCGGCTCGTACAGCGCGATGCGCACGCCACAGCGCAGCAGTTCGTCGTAGTACGCCTCCTGCGCCCACGAGGTCAGCCGCTGGTTGTTGCTGGCCGAGAGGATCAGCTGCACCTGCACGCCGGACAACGCCGCAATGCGCAGCGCGCTGAGCGTGGCTTCGTCGGGCACGAAATACGGGGTGACCATCACCAGCCGTCGCCGCGCCAGGTGGATCAGCGCCGCCACCGCGTCGCGTGCGTTGCTGTACGGATAGGCCGGGCCGCTGGGCAGCAGCTGGGTGGCGATGTCGTCGCTGCACTCGGGCACATCGGCGATCACGTCCAGGCGCTGGCCGGTTTCCATGTACCAGTCGCTGGCGAACACCGCTTCCAGATGCGCTACCGCCGGGCCACGCACGCGCGCCACCAGCTCGCGGTTCGGGTGGCCGGGCACGAACTGCGGGCCGGCCAGGTTCTGCGAACCGACATAGGCCACTTCGTTGTCGATCACCGCTATCTTGCGGTGGTTGCGCAGGTCCATGCGCCCGCTGCGGCGCCAGCGCAGGCCACCGGGCAGCATCGCGCGCACTTCGATGTCGCGCGCCTGCAGGCGCTTGCGATAGGCGCGCAGGCCACGCTTGGCGCCTACCGCGTCGAGCAGCACGCGGCACTGCACGCCACGTGCAGCCGCACGCTGCAGGGCCTCGACGATCGCCTCGCCGACCGCGTCATCGAACATCAGGTAGTACAGCAGGTGCACGCGGTCTTCGGCCTGGTCGATATCGGCAATCAGCGTGTGCAGCGATTCGTCGTAGTCGGTCAGCAGATCGACGGCGTTGCCGTGCACCGGCATGAAGTCGCCCTGGCGCTGCACCAGCGGCACGATCTCGGCGCTGGCGGTGTCCGGCTGCGGGGTCCAGCGCAGGCGATGCTGCAGCGCCTGTTCCTCGCGGATGACCTGCGAGGCCTCGGCCTGGCGGCGGATGCGCTCACGCGAAAGCCACGGGTGGCCGAACAGCAGGTACAGCGGCAGGCCCAGCAGCGGCACGAAGCCGACCAGCAGCAGCCAGCTGCGCGCCGCACCCGGCGTGGTGCGGGTGGGAATCCAGCACAGCGCGACCAGCCGGATCAGCCAGTCGATCAGCAGCAGATACGAACCCAGCAACCACTCGAACAGCATCGCGTCGCCCGTCGGGAGGTGATGGGCCATTCTGCCCAGCAGGATTTGTAGAGTCGAGCCATGCTCGACTGCCTTTCGAACCGACGGCAGAGAGCCAGCGTGTCGACCAGGGTCGACAGCTACCGGGTGCGGGGAGAGCGTGCCGACCAACGGTCGGCACCCACCACGTGGATGCCAGGCATGAAAAAACCCGCCACAAGGGCGGGTTTCTTCGCGGGGATCAGCAATCCGTGCGGATTACTTGATCTTGCCTTCCTTGTACAGGACGTGCTTGCGCACGACCGGATCGTACTTCAGGAATTCCATCTTCCCCGGGGTGTTCTTCTTGTTCTTGTCGGTCGTGTAGAAGTGGCCGGTACCGGCCGAGGAAATCATACGGACCTTATCGCGCTTGCCTGCCATGATGCTTTACTCCTCAGACCTTTTCGCCGCGCGCACGCAGCTCAGCCAGAACGGAATCAATGCCGTTCTTGTCGATGGTGCGCAGTGCATGCGCGGAAACACGAAGCTTGACCCAGCGGTTCTCGCTGGCCACCCAGAAACGGCGCTCGTGCAGATTCGGCAGGAAACGACGACGGGTCTTGTTGTTGGCGTGCGAGACGTTGTTACCCGTCTGCACTCGCTTGCCGGAAACCTGGCATACGCGGGACATTGCGCACCTCGATAGTAGTAGTTGTCAGCCCGTAGCCCGGGCGACGGCGGCCTCGATGGTTGCCCACCACACGTCAAGAGAATCAAAGGGTTACGCTGGCGTTGGGCGGCCGGGGACGTGCTCCCGGGGGCGCCGCCCGGTAGAAAACCGGACACAGCGAGCCGCGCATTATGCACGGGTTCAAGCACTTGCGCAAGTTACCCACAGGCGGGGACTGAACCGGCAGGGCCGGGGGAACTCCGCCAACCGGCATACTGGCCCGGATCACTGCGGAGCTTTCCATGCGGCTGCTGGCCCTGACCTACGGAACCGAAGGCGATACGCGTCCGCTGGCCGTGCTCTGCCATGGGCTGATCGGCGCAGGCCACACGGTGACACTGCTGGCCGATGGCGGCACCCTGGGCAGTGCGCAGGCCCTGGATGTGCCCCACGCGGCCCTTGAGGGTGACATCCATGACGAAGTGGTCGCCCTGGTGTCGCGTGGCAACGGTGTTGCCGCCGCCAGTTCCGGTCTGGCACGGATGGCGCTGCAGCATGTCAGCGGCTGGATGCGCCAGGCCGATGCGGCTGCCGAAGGCTGCGATGCGATTCTGACCGGTGGCCTGGCGGCCTTTGTCGGCATGAGCGTGGGCGAACGCCGCGGAATGCCGGTCATCGGCACCGGCATGATCCCGCTGACCCCGACGCGGGCCTTCCGCTCTCCGTTCCTGCCACCGGGACGCTCGCCGGGCTGGTTGAACCGCGCCAGCTATGGGCTGGTCAACGGCCTGATCTGGCGCCAGTTCCGCCGGCCGATCAACGCGGCACGCCAGCAACTGGGGCAATCGCCGCGCCGCGCGTTGTGGTCCGGCCTGCCAATGCTCTATGGCATCTCGCCGCAGCTGCTGCCGCCACCGGCGGACTGGCCAGCCGACCACATCGTCTGTGGCCAATGGCGGCTACCTGATGCGCCCTGGACGCCCCCGGTCGATCTGCAGGCCTTCCTGGATGCCGGGCCGCCGCCGGTGTACCTGGGCTTTGGCAGCATGACCGGGTTTGATCGCGAGCGCGTGCTGCCGGCCCTGCTGCAGGCGCTGGCACCGCGCCGGGTGCTGCTGTTTCCGGGGTGGGCCGGGCTGCCGACGGGCGCGCTGCCAGCAGATGTGTTCGTGCTCGGCCCGACGCCACACGAAGCACTGTTCCCGCATTGCGCACTCGCCATCCACCATGGTGGCAGCGGCACCACGCATTCGGCCTGCCGCGCCGGCATTCCCTCGCTGGTGATGCCGTTCGCCGCGGATCAGTTCTTCTGGGCCGATCGCCTGCATCGGTTGGGCGTGGCACCGGCACCGTTGTCACCGAAGCGACTGGATGCAGCAACGCTGGCGGCAGCCATCACCTTCGCTGAAACCGACGCAACACGCGCACGCGCGGCAGCCCTGGGCGCGGCGATGAGCCATGAGGACGGGGTGGCATGCGGCATTGAAATGATCGAGCGCTGGGTGCGGCCGGCGTAACAGCGGCCATGCCTCAGCGCAGGTGCGGAATCACCTGCGCCAGCAGGTGTGCATCCTTCAGCGCGCCATGCAGGCCACGCGTCCCTGGAATGCGCAGGCGCTGCAGCACGTCGTCCAGCTTGTTGCCCTGACCGGGCCAACGCCCCCGCGCCAGCTTCAGGCTGCAGGTGATGCGGCAATGCTGGGCCAGCATGCCGGGGATGCTAGCCAGGCGCAGCTCGTTGTCCAGGAAGCCCACGTCGAAGGTGGCGTTGTGCGCGACCATCTCGCTGCCGCGCAGGAAGTCCAGCAGTTCGGCGGCCTTGCTGGAAAACAGTGGCTTGCCCACCAGCATCGCATCGCTGATGCCATGCACGCGCTGTGCGCCCCAATCGACCCTGCGCTGCGGCTGCAGGTAGGTGTGGAACTGGCGGCCGGTGAGCTGGCCATCGATCAGTTCGACGGCACCGATTTCGATCACCCGGTGCCCCAGGCGGTAGGAGATGCCGGTGGTTTCGGTATCCAGTGCGACGATGCGACTCATGCGTGGCGATGGTTGCTGTTGCGTGCCGCGATGATTTTCGCACGCCCGGTGTGCATCACCCCAACGCTTCCACCACCCAATCGATGAACACCCGCAGCCGCTGGCTCATGTGCCGGTTCGGCGGGAACATCACGTGCATCGGCATCGGTGGCAGCTGCCAGTCCTGCAGCAGCGGCAGCAGTTCGCCACGTGCCACATGCGGCGCGGCCATGTAGCTGGGCAGCGCGACCACACCCAGTCCCGCCAACGCGGCCGCCAGATAGGCGTTGCCGTCGTCGAAGCCGACCGCATACCGGCCCTGCACTTCTACGCGCTCCTCGCCGCGCTGCGCGCTGAACACTCTCGCCCGGCCACTACGCGGGCTGAGGAAGCCGACCATGTGATGATCAGGCCCTTCCAGCGCGCGCGGGTCGGTCGGCAGGCCGAAGCGCTGCACATAGCCCGGGCTGGCGTGGAAACCGATCGGCAGGCTCGCCAACGGTCGCGCCACCAGCGCCGGGTCGGCCGGGATGCCGCCGCGGATCACGCAGTCGACGTTGTCGGCGATGACATCGACCTCGCGGTCACTCACGCCGATATCCAGCCGGATCTCAGGGTAACGCGCCTGGAAATCCGGCAGCGCCGGCACCAGCCTCAACCGCGCATACGGCCCGGGCACGTCCACGCGCAGGCGCCCGCGCGGCTGGGTGGCCGCGTCGCCCAGCCCGCCTTCCACCTCTTCCAGCTCGGCCAGCAGGCGGGCGATGCGCGGGTAGTAGGCCGCGCCGTCGGCGGTGACGCTGACCCGGCGCGTGGTGCGGTTGAGCAGGCGCAGCCGCAGGTGTGCCTCCAGCTGCTGCACCAGCTGGGTGGCTGTGGTGCGGCTGATTTGCAGGGTCTGCGCCGCGCGGGTGAAGCTGCCGGTCTCCACCACCCGGGCAAACGCCCGCATCGCCTCGAAACGGTCCATGGCGGGCCATGATTGTTTAGAATTGGCAATCAATCTAGGCCGATCATCGCGGTTTATCCAGACAGCGCTGGCAGGGAGGATGGCGTTCTCTCCCACGGGATCTTCCCCATGTCACAGCGTGATGTCGTTTTCCCCGCCGGACGCCAAGCCCTGTACGAGCGCAACCGCTACTCGCCGGCGATCCGGTCCGATGGCTTCCTGTTCGTTTCCGGCCAGGTCGGCAGCCGCGAGGACGGTTCGCCCGAGCCGGACTTCGAAACCCAGGTGCGCCGTGCCTTCGAGAATCTCAATGCGGTGTTGGCTGCCGCCGGCTGCACCTTCGATGACGTGATCGACGTGACCGTGTTCCTGGTCGATCCGGAAACCAACTTCGAGAAGGCCTGGGCGATCGTGCCCGAGTACTGGGGCGAGGCGCCGCACCCGACCCTGACCGGTATCGGCGTGACCTGGCTGTACGGGTTCCAGTTCGAGATCAAGGTGATCGCGAAGCTGCCTGCAGACCGGTAGTGCCGGCCGCTGGCCGGCAATGTGTCGGGGGTCGAAAAGCGTGTCGACCAAGGTCGACCCCTACCGGGGGGCTGATCGTGCGACAGCAGCCGAGCGTGGGCTCGGCTCTACAGAAGCGCAGCCCGGTGGGCCGAAAGGCGTGCCCGGCCCACCTGAACGGGAGATTCCGACGTATTCCCGAAGCGGCCATTGATATTGTATCCGGCGAAAACCGCTTGCTAGCCTCCCCTTCATGCGCTGGATCACCCGCCACCTCCGTTCGACCCTGCTGATGCTGCTGATGGCGGCATTCGTGGTCGTGCCGGTGGCCGACGCCCTGGCGTGCACGGTGGAACCGCATGCCAGCACGGTGCATGTGGAATCCGCACCGGATGCCGATGGCGATACCGACGGCAAGCATGTCGGTGCCTGTGGCCACAACCACTGCCACCACTCCAACCTGAGCCTGCCGGCGCACACGATCGCCGCCTTCGGGGCGCCACTGCCGGCGCGCTGGATGAGTGCGGGCGATGCGGCGACCTATGCGGTCGCCCAGGATGAATTGACGCGTCCACCCCGGGCGTGAGTTGAGCGCGTCCCGCGATTGCGGGCTCCCGTTTCACTCACAACCGGAATCCCCCTATGTCGATCCTGACACCTCGGTCGCCGCGTGCGGCCGGGCTGGTCGTCGCCGTGTTGCTGGGCCTGGCCCCGGCGGCATCGGTGATGGCGCAAGCCGCCCCCTCCTACGACACCCTGCTTGAACGCCTGGACCAGCTGCCCGGCACTCGTGTGGGCACGGCACTGGCCGAGGCCGCCGATGCGCGCGCCGACCAGGCCCGTGCGCTACCCAATCCCTCCCTTTCCTGGTCGGCCGAAAACGCCTGGGGCTCCGGCACATACCGCGGCATGGGCAAGGCCGACACCGTACTCACCCTGTCCCAGCCGCTGGAGGTCTGGGGCCAGCGTGGCGCGCGCGTTCGTGCCGCCCGTGCCGAGGCCCAGGCGGCCAACCTGCGTGGCGCGCAGAGTCGCAGCGACGTGGCCAGCCAGCTGGCGGTGGTCTATGCACAGGCGGAAAGTGCACTGCGCCGCTACACCCTGGCCGAGGAAGCACTGTCACTGACCCGCGATGACGCCAACGCCGTCAACGCCATGGTCAAGCAGGGCCGCGAACCACAGCTGCGCGCGGTGCAAGCGCAGAGCGAAGTAGCCAATGCCATGGCGTCGCTGGATGAAGCACAGGCGTTCCGCGATGCCGCGCTGGCCCGCCTGGCCGGCACCGCGCTGCTGGATGCGCCGGTGCAGTCGATCGACAACAGCCTGCTCGACCGCGCACCGCCGCTGCCGCGCGGTGCCACCGATACCGCACTGGCAGTGCGCATTGCCGAAGCCGAAGCCGATGCGGCGAGCAAGCTGGTCGACGTGGAGCGCAAGCGCGCCCTGCCCGACCTCAGCGTCACCGCCGCACAGACCCGCTTCCGCGAAGGCGGCGAGCGTGCCTACAACCTCGGGCTCAGCCTCAGCATCCCGCTGTTCGACCGCAACCGCGGGGGCATACGCGCCGCCAATGCCGACCAGCGCGCAGCCGAAGCACGCCTGGACCAGCAGCGCCGCGACAGCGAGGCCGCACGCCTCTCCGCCGTGGCCGGACTGAAGGCGGCCGGCAGCCGCACCCGCGCCGCCGATGAAAGCGTGGTCGCCGCCGAAGAGGCGTATCGCTTGGCCCGCATCGGCTTCGACGCCGGACGCATCTCGCAGCTGGAACTGCGCAGCACGCGCAGCGCCCTTATCGCCGCCCGCGCCGCCGCCGTGGATGCGCGCCTGTCGCGCGTCGGCGCGGAAATCGATCTTGCCCGCCTGGAAGGGCGCGCGCCCTTTGTGGAGGCCCCATGACTCTCTCCCGTACTTTTCCGCTGATCGGCGGCCTCTTGCTGACCGCGCTGCTGGCCGGCTGCGCCGGCAACGCGCAGACGCCTGCCAATGAAGAACCCGCTGCGGCCAAGGCCGGCACCGACGACGGCCATGGCCACGCGCCCGGCAGCAAGGAAGCCAAGGCGGAAGCCGCCAAGGCGCCGGCTGGCGCCGACGAAGGCGTGGTGCCGCTGACCCCGGAGCAGATCAAGGCGTCCGGTATCGAGGTGGTCGCCATCGGCCGCGGTGGCGGTGGCTCGACGCGCCTGTCCGGCCGCGTCGAGCCGTCGGTGGGCGCACGTGCCTCGGTGGCGTCGACCGTTACCGGCCGCGTCGAACGCGTGCTGGTCGCACCGGGCACCGCAGTGAAGCAGAACCAGGCCCTGGCCATCGTGGTCAGTGGCGAAGCGGCGGTGTTCCGTGCCAATGCGCTGGCCGCCTCGGCCGAAGCCGAGGCCGCGCGCCTGGCCTATGGCCGCGACAAGGCGCTGGTCGACCAGGGCGTGGTCGCGCGCCAGGAGATGGAAGCCTCGCGCGCACGTTCGCTGGCGGCACAGGCCCAGGCCGCTGCCGCGCAGGCCCAGGCCGCCGCCAACGGCGCGCCCGATGCCAGTGGCCGCGTGCGCATCACCAGCCCGGTGGCCGGCATCGTCGGTAACGTGCAGGTCACTCCGGGCGGTGTGGTCGCCGCCGGCAGTGCAGTCGCCGATGTCGCCGACCCGTCGATGAACGAGCTGGTGTTCACCGCACCGCCGGCGCTGGCTGCACAGGTCACGCCGGGCATGAAGCTGGAAGTGAGTGTGCCGGGGGGCAGCTTCACCGCCACCGTCACCGGCTCGGCCGCCGATGTCCGCCAGCAGGGGGGCGTCGCGGTGATCCGCGCCACGCCGGTCGATGCGCCACTGCCGCCGGCCGGTTCGCCGGTGTCAGCCGTGGTGGTCACCGAAGGCCAGGACGGTTCGCTCAGCGTGCCCGCTGATGCGGTGCAGAACGTCGATGGCAGCAGCGCGGTGTTCGTCGCCGTCGAAGGCGGCTTCAAGGCGCAGCCGGTACTGGCCGGGCGTCGCGCCGGCGACCGTATCGAGATCCTCGGTGGGCTGACCGGCAACGAGCGCATCGTCGGTGCCAACGCCTTCCTGCTCAAGGCCGAACTGGCCAAGGGCGAAGCCGAGCACGGCCACTGAGGAGGCGACCATGTTCAAGCTGATCATTGAAACAGCGGTGCGCCACCGCTGGCTGGTGGTGTTCATGGCCGCGCTGATCGCCGCCGTGGGCCTGTTCCAGCTCGGCAAGCTGCCGATCGACGCGGTGCCGGACATCACCAATCGCCAGGTACAGATCAACACGGTGGCGCCGGCGCTGACCCCGGAGCAGATCGAGCGGCAGGTGACCTACCCGCTGGAAACCGCGCTGGCCGGCATTCCCGGCCTGACCACCACCCGTTCGCTGTCGCGCAATGGCTTCTCGCAGGTCACCGCGATCTTCACCGATGCCACGGACATCTACTTCGCCCGCCAGCAGGTAGCCGAGCGCATGCGCGAAGCGTCGGAAGACCTGCCCGATGGTGCATCACCGATGCTGTCGCCGGTCACCACCGGCCTCGGTGAAGTGCTGATGTGGACGGTGGACTTCACCACGTTCGACCCAGCCAAGCTGGCCAAGCCCGGTGAAGCCGGCTGGCAGGCCGGTGAGGTCTACCGCACACCGGAAGGCAACCTGCTGCGCACGTCGGAGGAACGCGCGACCTACCTGCGCACCGTGCAGGACTGGATCATCGCGCCGCAGATGCGTTCCAGTCCGGGGCTGGCCGGCGTCGATACGGTCGGTGGCTACGTCAAGGAATACGGCGTGCATCCGGACAGTGCCAAGCTGGCCGCGCACGGCCTCGGCCTGGCCGACCTGGTCACTGCCCTGCAGCGTTCCAACGTGCAGGCCGGTGCCGGTTTCGTGCAGCGTGCCGGCGAGGGCCTGGTGGTACGTGCCGACGGCCTGGCGCTGACCACCGACGACCTGGCGCAGGCGCCGGTGGCCACCCGCAATGGCGTGGTGGTGCGCGTGGCCGATGTGGCCGACGTCGACCTGAGCCGCGCGCCGCGCCTGGGTGCGGCCAGCCGCAATGGCCATGAAGCCGTGCTGGGTACCGCGCTGATGATCGCCGGTGGCAACAGCCGCACCGTGGCGCAGGCCGCTGCGGCGCGCCTGGAACAGGTGAACAAATCGCTGCCGGCCGACATCGTGGCGGCACCGGTGCTGGACCGCAGCGTGCTGGTCAATTCCACCATCAAGACCGTGGCCAGGAACCTCACCGAGGGCGCACTGCTGGTGGTGGTGGTGCTGTTCCTGCTGCTGGGCAACCTGCGTGCGGCGACGATCACCGCGCTGGTGATCCCGCTGTCGTTCCTGTTCGCAGTGATCGGCATGAACCGCTTCGGCATCAGCGGCAACCTGATGAGCCTGGGTGCGTTGGACTTCGGCATCCTGGTGGATGGCGCGGTGATCGTGGTCGAGTCGACCCTGCTGATGCTGGGCCAGCGCCGCGCCGAACTGGGCCGTGCGTTGACCGCGATGGAACGGCTGCGCGTGGCCGCCGATTCGGCAATGAAGATGGCGCGACCGGCGGCGTTCGGCCAGCTGATCATCCTGCTGGTGTTCGCACCGATCCTCACCCTGGAAGGCGTGGAGGGCAAGACGTTCCACCCGATGGCGGCGACCTTCATGCTGGCCCTGGTGGGTGCCTTCCTGTTCTCCTTCACCTTCGTGCCGGCGATGACGGCGCTGCTGGTGCGCGAGCCCAAGGTGAAGGAAGGCGATGCGCATGCGGACGACGGCGAGCACGAGACCAGGCTGATACGCGTGCTGCG
This sequence comes from Stenotrophomonas hibiscicola ATCC 19867, assembly GCF_000382065.1. Taxonomy (GTDB): domain Bacteria; phylum Pseudomonadota; class Gammaproteobacteria; order Xanthomonadales; family Xanthomonadaceae; genus Stenotrophomonas; species Stenotrophomonas hibiscicola. The sequence goes on from NZ_KB907503.1 coordinate 331,341, forward strand.
TGCGCGCATCGAGCCGGTGATCCGCAAGGCCGTGGCGCATCCGCGCACGGTAGTGGCCAGTGCGGTGATGATGGTGGTGGTGGGCATCGGCTCGTTCTGGCTGCTGGGCCGCGAGTTCATGCCGACGCTGGACGAAGGCAACGTGGCGATGCAGGCCCTGCGCGTGCCATCGACGTCGCTGGAGCAGTCACTGGCCATGCAACTGGCGTTGGAGAAGGTGATTGCCAAGCAGCCGGAAGTGGAAACCGTGTTCTCGCGTACCGGTACCGCCGAGGCGGCGATCGATCCGATGCCGACCAATATCTCCGACAGCGTGATCGTGCTGAAGCCGCGCAAGGACTGGCCCGATCCGAAGCTGGACAAGGAAGCCCTGGTGGCGCGCTTCGAGAAACTGGCCGGGCAGCAGCTGGGCAACAGCTTCGAGTTCAGCCAGCCAATCGAGCTGCGCTTCAACGAGCTGATTTCCGGCGTGCGTACCGACCTGGCCGTAATGATCTTCGGCGATGACTTCAGCCAGCTGCAGAAGGTGGCCGACCAGGTGGCGTTGAAGCTGCGCGCGGTGAACGGCGCGGCCGACGTGCGGGTGGAACAGATCTCCGGCCTGCCTACGCTCAACGTAGCGATCGACCACGTGGCGGCGGCGCAGTACGGGCTGACCGCCGCGGACGTGAGTGATGCGCTGTCCACCGGCATTGGCGGCACTGCGGCCGGCAAGATCTTCGAAGGTGATCGCCGCTTCAACGTGGTGGTGCGCCTGGACGATGCCTCGCGCAACGATCCGGACCAGCTCGCGTCACTGCCGATCGCCACGCCGTCAGGGCTGGTGATTCCGCTGTCGTCGGTGGCGCGCATCACGGTGAGCGAAGGGCCGAACCAGATCAGCCGCAACAATGGCAGCCGCCGTGTGGTGGTGCAGGCCAATGTGCGTGGCCGCGACCTGGGCGGCTTCGTCGGCGAGGCACAGGCCGCGGTGGCCGACGTGGCGCTGCCGCCGGGTGCCTACCTGACCTGGGGCGGTCAGTTCGAGAACCTGCAGCGCGCGGAGAAGCGGCTGGCGACGGTGGTACCGGTGGTGTTCCTGCTGATCGGCAGTCTGCTGTTCATGGCGCTGCGCAGCGGCAAGGAAGCCATTCTGGTGTTCAGCTGCGTGCCGTTGGCGCTGGTCGGCGGCATCCTCGCGCTGCTGCTGCGTGGCATGCCGTTCTCGGTATCGGCGGCGGTTGGCTTCATCGCCGTCTCCGGCGTGGCGACCTTGAACGGCTTGGTGTTGATGCAGGCGATCCGCGAGCGCCTCGACGCCGGCGACCTGCCGCTGCAGGCGGCGATCAACGGTGCCTCCAGCCGCATCCGCGCGGTGCTGATCACGGCGCTGGTAGCGATCGTCGGCTTCATTCCGATGGCGATTGCCAGCGGTTCCGGTGCGGAGGTGCAGAAGCCGCTGGCGACGGTGGTGATCGGTGGCCTGATCACCGCCACCGTGCTGACCCTGCTGGTGCTGCCGACGTTTGCCGCGCGCGTGGCCAAGCCGCGGGCGGTGGGGTGAGGTGAGAGGGGGTCGGAGCCCCGCCCTTCGGGCGGGGCTCTGACCCGATCGCATCACGCTCGCCGGGCATGGCCCGGCGCTACCACCGCGCATTCTGGTAGCGCCGGGCCATGCCCGGCGACGCGTCGGGTCAGGCCTTCTTGCGTTCGGCGATGTAGGCCTGGATCTGCTGTTCCAGCACCGGCAGCGGCACCGAGCCCTGCTTGAGCAGGGTGTCGTGGAAACCCTTGATGTCGAACTTTTCGCCCAGCTCCTTCTCGGCCTGCGCACGCAGGCGCACGATGGCGATCTCGCCCAGCTTGTAGCTCAGCGCCTGGCCCGGCCAGGAAATGTAGCGGTCCACTTCGGTGGTCACTTCATGCTCGCTCAGCGCGGTGTGGTCACGCAGGTAGGCCAACGCCTGCTCGCGGGTCCAGCCCTTGCTGTGCACGCCGGTGTCGATCACCAGGCGCGCGGCGCGCCACATCTCGTAGGTCAGGCGGCCGAAATCCTCGTACGGGGTTTCGTAGATGCCCATTTCCACGCCCAGCTTCTCGCAGTACAGCGCCCAACCCTCGCCATAGGCGGAGATGTAGGCGTTGCGGCGGAACTCGGGCAGGTTCTTCTGTTCGGCGGCGATGGCACCCTGCAGCGCGTGGCCCGGATCCGACTCATGCAGCGTCAGTGCCGGCAGGTTGTACAGCGGGCGCGACGGCAGGTTGTAGGTGTTGAGCCAGTAGGTGCCCATGCCACCGCGGCCAGCGGTCCAGAACGGCGCGATGTCCGGCGGCACCGGCACGATGGTGAAGCGCGCACGCGGCAATGTCATGTACTTGCCAAGCTGGCCATCGGCGCGCTTGGAGATCCACGCGGCACGCGACAGCAGCTCCTCCGGCGTCTTGGCGTAGAACTGCGGGTCGGTACGCAGGAAGGTCAGGAATTCGGCGAAGCTGCCCTTGAACTTCACCTGCTTGATGATGTCGTTCATTTCCTTCTGGATGCGTGCGACTTCATCCAGGCCGATGCGGTGGATCTCGTCCGGCGACAGGTCCAGCGTGGTGTATTCGTGGATCTGCTGCTTGTAGTACGCCTTGCCGTCGGGCATCGCTTCGGCGGCCAGGGTGGTGCGCGCCTGCGGCACGTACTCGTTGACGAAGAAGGTGCGCAGCTGCTGGAACGCGGGCACCACCTTGCCACTGATCGCTTCACGCGCCTGCGCCTGCAGCCTGGCCCGTTCGGCCGCCGGAACGGTGTTGGGCAGCTTCTTGAACGGCGCGTACAGTGGCGACTCGGTCGGGTCCTTCAACTCGGCGACGGTGGCGATGGACACCTCGCGGCCATCGAGCACCGCGCGCGGCACGCTGAAGCCACGCTTCAGGCCGGCGCGCATGTTCTCTGTCTGCTGCCCGAAATAGCGCGGCACATCGTTCAGCCGTGCGATGTAGTTCTGGTAGTCCTGCACGGTCTTCATCTCGCGCCGGGCCATGAAGGACAGGTTGGACCAGAACGAGGAGTCGGCGTTGAACGGCATCTCGTAGCCGCGCAGGCGCACCTCTTCGGCGAGGTTGAACACCTGGTCGCGGTAGATCGCGTAGTTGACCTGGTTGTCGGGCGACAGGGTCTTCGGGTCGATCTTCTTCAGCGCGGCGAGAGTCTCGTCCCACACCTTCAGGCGCGCCTGCTGCGCGGCCGGGCCGACGTCGGGCATGCGGGTGGCATTGGCCGGGGCGTCCTCGTCCTCGCTGGCCTCGCCGCCGCCATCCTGGCGCCACTTCCATTCCTTCTCGTACAGCGCGCGGAAGGCAGCGTCGGCGGGCGATTCGGCGGCCACGCTGGCCGGCGCGGCGGTGGCGGGCGGTGCAGCCAGCGCCACAGCGGGGGCGGACAGGGCGAGCAGCAGGGCAACGGCAAGACGGGTTTTCACGAGCACAGGTTCCCGGGAAGGCAGACCCCGATCATGGCACCGCCCACGGTCCAAGGCATGGGACGAAGGTCCTGCCTGCGCAGCAGGCAGGACCGGGAACCGCCCGCAGGCCGGGGCCCCAGCGCCGCAGGCGCGTGGTAGAGCCGACTGTCAGTCGGCTGCTCTTCCGCCACATGCAGCAAAGCCCGCGCTCCGCGCGAAAGTCGACTGACAGTCAACTCTACCCATGGCAGGCACCCCGCAGGCCTCAGTGGCTGGCCTTGTCGCGCTTCCAGCCGCGGTGCTTGATGTCCAGGTGCAGGCTGTACAGCGCGGTGAACGCCGGGAACAGGTTCTGCAGCACACCCACCGAGTCCTGCTTGGCCGAGAACAGGAAGTAGCTCAGCGTCATCAGGCTGCCGAGCACGCTCATGTACCAGAACAGGCGCGGGATGACGGGCTTGCCGGCACGCTTGGACGCGATGAACTGGACCAGCCAGCGGCCGCCGAACATCAGTGCGCCGGTGTAACCGATCAGCTTCCAGCCGGTTACATGCAGGCCGGTCCAGTACAGCCAGGTCAAGGGCTGATCCAGCCAGTGAAGCTCCAGATCCATCAGCGCTCCTCCACCGCGGTGCGCTTGCTTCGGGTGATCAGCCAGGCCACGCCACGCAGATCGCGGATGCCGACCAGCGCACGGCCGAGGTTGTTGTACTTGGACACGCCAGCGGTGCGGTGGCGGTGGTTGACCGGCACACTCGTGGTCTTCCAGCCGGCGCGCTGCATCAGCGCCGGCAGATAGCGGTGCATGTGGTCGAAATACGGCAGGTCGAGGAACGCGCTGCGTTCGAACAGCTTGATGCCGCAACCGGTGTCGGGGGTGTCGTCGCGCAGCATGCGCGCACGGATGGCATTGGCCCAGCGACTGGCCCAGCGCTTGCTGCTGCTGTCCTGCCGGTTGACGCGCCAACCGGCGAACAGCTTCACCTGCGCGTCGGCGGCGTCGCGTGCGGCGAGCAGCTTGGGAATATCGGCCGGATCGTTCTGGCCATCGCCATCCAGGGTCGCGATCCACGGCGCCCGCGCATGCTTGACGCCGGTGCGCACCGCCGTGCTCTGCCCGCTCTGGTTCACATGGTGCAGCACGCGCAGTTCCGGGGTGGTTGCCTTCAGCCCCTGCAGCACCGCCAAGGTGTCATCACGCGAGTGGTCGTCGATGTAGACGATCTCGAACGGCAGTCGGCCACGCAGCGCAGCGGTGATTTCGGCGACCAGCGGGGCAACATTGTCGCGCTCGTTGAACACCGGGACGACAACGGAAAGCTCGGGTTGGCTCATAAGGCACTCGGCCAAAGGGGGGACAAAGACCGCGCATTCTCCGAAACCGAGGTTATCCGAAGATGAACCCGGCGGCGTGAGGATCCGTCCTCAGGCGCGATCGCCAAAATACTCGCGGCACCACAGCACCACAGGCGGCAGGCCTTGTTCGATCGGGGTCACCGCATCGAAGCCGAAAGCGTCATGTGCGCGCCGGGTATCGGCCATCGTGCGCACCATGTCGCCCGGCTGCATGGGCTTGTAGACCTTCTGCGCAGGGCGGCCGGCCGCCTGCTCGATCACGCTGATGAAGCGCTCCAGCTCGACCGGCGTATGGTTGCCGAGGTTGAACACCCGGTGCGGCACCGGGCCGTCGGCCGGATGCGCGAGGGCGCCGAGGATACCGGACACGATGTCGGAGACATGTGTGAAATCGCGCTGCATGCGGCCTTCGTTGAACACGTCGATCGGCCGACCGGCCAGCACCGCGCGCGAGAACAGCAGCGGTGCCATGTCCGGCCGGCCCCACGGGCCATACACGGTGAAGAATCGCAGCCCGGTGGCATGCAGGCCGTACAGCTGTGCGTAGGTGTAGGCCATCAGCTCGTTGGCCGCCTTGGTCGCCGCGTACAGCGAGCGCGGCTGGTCCACGCGCTGGTCCTCGGAGAACGGCGGCGTGGCCGAGTCGCCATACACCGAACTGCTGGAGGCATACACCAGGTGCTGCACGCCACGGTGGCGGCATAGCTCGAGCATGTTGACGAAGCCGACCAGGTTGCTGTCGACGTAGGCCTGCGGGTTTTCCAGCGAATAGCGCACGCCGGCCTGTGCAGCCAGATGGATCACGGCGGTCGGCTTCACTTCGTCGAACAGCGCGGCCAGGCCTTCGTTATCGGTCAGGTCCAGCGTGCGCAGGTCCAGCGCCGGGCACAGCGCGGCCACGCGGTCACGCTTGATCTGCGGGTCGTAGTAATCGTTGAAGTTGTCCAGACCGACCACGGCCTGGCCGGCCTCCAGCAGCGCGCGGGCGGTGTAGGCACCGATGAAGCCGGCAGCGCCGGTAAGCAGGATGGTCATCGCGGGTCTCGATCAAAGCACCCCGCTGCCATCGGCGTGGCCGACGTCGCGGGGATGCGTCGGCCGGCGTGATGTGGCGCCGGGTTCAGCCCTGGCGCGTACGCAGCTTTTCCAGCACGCCGTCCAGGGTGTCCAGATCGGTGTAGTGGATGATCAGCTTGCCCTTGCCGCCACGGCCGTGGTTGATCGCCACCTTGGCACCCAGCGCTTCGGACAGTTCGGTTTCCAGCGAGGCGATGTCGGCCTGCTGCACCTTCGGCGTCGCCACCGGGCGGTTGCTCGGCACCTTGCCGGCGGCGAAGGCCTGCGCACGGCGCTCGACCTCGCGCACCGACCAGCCTTCATCGGCCGCTTCCTGCGCCAGCTTGCCGGCCAGCTCGGGAGCCAGGGTCAGCAGCGCGCGGGCGTGGCCCATTTCCAGGCGGCGGGTTTCCAGCAGCAGCCGGATCGCCACCGGCAGCTCCAGCAGGCGCAGCAGGTTGGACACCGCCGCGCGCGAGCGGCCGACGGCCTCGGCGGCCTCGGCATGGGTCAGGGTGAACTCGCTGATCAGGCGCTGCAGCGCCTCGGCTTCTTCCAGCGGGTTGAGGTCTTCACGCTGGATGTTCTCGATCAGCGCCATCGCGATGACGGTGCGGTCTTCCAGCTCGCGCACCACCACCGGCACTTCGTCCAGCCCGGCCAGCTGCGATGCGCGCCAGCGGCGTTCACCGGCGACGATTTCGTAGTTGCCCGCCGGCAGCTGGCGCACCAGGATCGGCTGGATCACGCCCTGCGACTTGATCGAGTCGGCCAGCTCGGACAGCTTGCCCTCGTCCATCTCGCGGCGCGGCTGGTACTTGCCTGGCTGCAGCTGGCCGACCGGCAACTTGCGCAGCACTTCACCCGGCAGCGGCTCGATCACCGCGGTGGTGGCCTGCACCTGGCTGACCGCGCCCTTCGGGCCCAGCAGCGCGTCCAGGCCACGGCCGAGGCCTCGCTTCTTGGCTGCCGGCTTGCTGCTGGTCATCAGACGGTCTCCACGGCCTTGCCGGCCTTGTTGCGTTCGTTGTTGCGGCGGATGATCTCGCCGGCCAGGCCCAGGTAGGCCACGCCACCGCGCGAGGCGCGGTCGTAGCCGACGATGCTCTGGCCATGGCTGGGTGCCTCGGCCAGGCGCACGTTGCGCGGCACGATGGTGCGGAACACGCGGTCGCCGAAGTGCTCGGTGAGCTCGGCCGACACTGCGTTGGCCAGGTTGTTGCGCACGTCGAACATGGTGCGCAGCACGCCTTCGATCTCCAGCGCGGGGTTCAGGCTGGTGCGCAGCGCTTCGATGGTTTCCACCAGCGCGCTCAGGCCTTCCAGTGCGTAGTACTCGCACTGCATCGGCACGATCACCGAATCGGCGGCGGCCAGCGCGTTGAGCGTCAGCAGCGACAGCGCCGGCGGGCAATCGATCAGGATGTAGTCGTACTCGTCGCGGATCGGCGCCAGCGCGCGCTTCAGCCGCTGCTCGCGCTCGCTCTGGCCCATCAGCTGGATCTCGGCGGCGGTCAGGTCGATGTTGCCCGGCAGCAGGTCGTAGCCTTCGGCGGTCTGCACGCGCACATCGGCGGCGCTGTTCTCGCCCAGCAGCAGATCGCAGGTGGAGGCCGCCAGCTCACGCTTGTCCACGCCGCTGCCCATGGTCGCGTTGCCCTGCGAGTCCAGGTCGACCAACAGCACGCGCTTGGGTGCGTTGGCCAGGGAAGCGGCCAGGTTGACGGCGGTCGTGGTCTTGCCGACGCCACCCTTCTGGTTGGCGATGGCGATGATGCGGGCCATGCGGGTGTGCCTCGTCGACGGATGGTTGGGACCGGTCATTATGCGTACAACCGGCCCCTTGCGGAAATCGTGGATCGCCAACCCGTTGTTCCACAAAGGGCTGGCGGCGGGAATCAGGGACCTGTAACGGTGACCAGGTGGCGTTCGCCGGCCAGGCCGGGCACGCTCAGCGGGGTCACCTCACGCACCTGCCAGCCAGCCGGCAGTTCCGCGATCTCCTCATGCGGGTAGACGCCCTTCATGGCCAGCAGCACGCCACCGGGGCGCAGCAGATGGCCACCGACACGGACGATGCCGGCCAGGGTATCCATTGCGCGCGCGGTCAGCTGGTCGTAACGACCGGCCTCGTCCAGCGCTTCGGCCCGCGATTCGGCCACGCGGGCGTTGCCCAGGCCGAGCTGGCGCACGGCCTCGCGCATGAAGCGCGCCTTCTTGCCGTTGCTCTCGACCAGGGTGACCTGCAGGCCCGGGCAGGCGATCGCCAGCGGGATGCCGGGCAACCCGGGGCCGGTACCGAGGTCGGCCAGGCTGCCATCAGCCACGAACGGCTGCATCGCCAGCGAATCGAGCAGGTGGCGGGTAACCATCTCCTGCGGGTCGCGGATGGCGGTGAGGTTGTAGGTGCCGTTCCAGCGGTGCAGCAGGGCCAGGTAGCGCAACAGCGGCGGCGCCAGCGCGGCGTCCAGGCCCATGCTGGCCAGGCCCTGTTCCAGCGTGGCAGCCACGCTGGCGGGAAGTGGGTGTTCGCTCATGCCGCCATTATCGCCGGTTTTGCGCGCTGATTCCCCGCTTCAGTGCGGATACCAGGCCAACGCCGCACGGAACTGGCCGCTGGCCTGCCATTCGTGCAGGTGCCAGCGCGCGGCCTCGCCCAGTTCCAGGTCGCACCAGCGCAGGTGCAGGGCGCCATCGGCCCCCGGCGCCAGCTGCAGGCGGTGCAGGCCGAACGAGATGCCCTGGCCGTGCGCCTTCAGGATCGCCTCCTTGACGCACCACACGCGGAAGAACCAGTGCTCGCGGTCGGCCTCGTCCAGGCGTTCCAGCCAGGCCACCTCCTGCGGGTGGAAGAAGCGCCGCACGATTTCCAGAAGACGCGGCCGCGGCCGCAGCAGTTCCAGGTCCACGCCCAGCCGCACGCCTTCGCCCAGCGCCACCAGCAGCACCTCACCGCTGTGGCTCCAGCCGGTCCCGTAGTGGGCCAACGGGCCGCTCAGCTCCGGCCGGCCCTTGTCGTCACGGACCAGTGGCAGCGTCTGCGGATCGGTGCCCAGCGCCTGCGCCAGTACCTGCCGGGCCTGCGGTTCACCGCGCTGGCCCGGCACGTGCGGGCAGCGCCAGACCGTCACCGGGCCGAAGCGCCAGGGGCCGTCGAGGGTGGCTGGCAGGCTCATCCGCACGCGCCCATCACGCAATTGCACGACGGGTTCACAGCCGTGCGCGTCAACTGGTCACAGTTTCCCACCGGAGGTTCGATCATGGGCATCATCATCTGGCTGATCGTCGGCGGCATCGTAGGCTGGCTGGCCAGCATCATCATGAAGCGCGATGCCCAGCAGGGCATCATCCTCAACATCGTGGTCGGCATCGTCGGCGCGCTGATTTCCGGCTGGCTGTTCGGCGGCGGCATCAACGAAGCGATCACCATCCGCACCTTCCTGTTCTCGCTGATCGGCGCGGTGATCCTGCTGGCGATCGTCAACCTGTTCACCCGCAAGAGCATACGGTGATCTAAGGGGTAGCGCCGGGCCATGCCCGGCGTCACCCTGCCGCCGCTGCGCTCGCCGGGCATGGCCCAGCGCTACCTCAACTCAACCCAACTGCACCCAGGCCGGCGCATGGTCACTCGGGCGTTCCCAGGTGCGCGGCTCGCGGTCGATGCCCGAAGCCACCGCACCGCTCTTCAGCGCATCGGAAACCAGGGTCAGGTCGATGCGCAGGCCCAGGTTGCGGCGGAAGCCGGCGGCGCGGTAATCCCACCAGCTGAAGGTACCCGCCTCGTCGTTGTGCAGGCGGAAGCCATCGTGCAGCCCCAGCTGCAGCAGCTTGTTGAGCGCGCCACGCTCGGCGGTGGAGGTCAGGATGTGGTTGTCGTTCCACACCTCCGGGTCGTGCACGTCGCGTGCGTCCGGGGCAATGTTGAAGTCCCCCATCACGATCAGCTTCGGGTGCCGCTGCAGTTCCTGCGCGATCCACGCATGCACCGCGTCCAGCCAGCGCAGCTTGTACTCGTACTTGTCGGTACCGATGTCCTGGCCGTTGACCACGTACAGGTTGATCACCCGCAGGTCGCCGAAGGTGCCGGCGATGACGCGCTTCTGCTCGTCCTCGAAGCCGGGAATGCCGATCTGCACGTCCTGTGCAGGCTCAAGCGACAGCAGCGCCACGCCGTTGTAGGTCTTCTGGCCGGCGAACACGCTGCGGTAGCCGGCGGCGATCAGCGCAGAGTCGGGGAACTTGTGGTCCTCCAGCTTGGTTTCCTGGATGCCGACGATGTCCGGGCCGAACTCCCTGAGCCACTGCTCCAGGTGCGGCAGGCGGACATTGAGCGAATTGACGTTCCACGAGGCGATTTTCATGCGGGCATTCTAACCGGGTGGGCCGCCCATGCCCCGGTAGTGCCGGTCGCTGGCCGGCAACCCGATGAACCGTCGGCGAGACCCTGCAGTTGCCGGCCAGCGGCCGGCACTACCGAAGCAGCAGCTTCAACAACCCCGCAATCTTCGAATACGGCGGCCGCAGCCGGTCGCTGGCCGCCCACCGCGCCTGCCAGAGCACTGGCAGCCGCTTGCTCATGGCATCGAACCCGGCGCGGCCGTGGTACGCGCCCATGCCGCTGGCGCCCACCCCGCCAAACGGCAGGCCATCGGCGGCGAAGTGCAGCAGCGTGTCATTCACCGTCACCCCGCCCGCCACCACCTGGCCGAGGATGCGCTCCACCGTCGCCTTGTCGTGGCTGAAGGGATACAGCGCCAGCGGCCGGTCGCGGGACAGCACATCGGCCAGCGCCGCCTCCAGATCCGGATAGGCCCGCACCGGCAGGATCGGCCCGAAGATCTCCTCGCGCATCAGATCCAGGTCGTCCGTCGGGTCCAGCACCACGGTCGGCACCAGCAGACGCTCGCGGTCGGCGCGCGCGTCATCCACCTGCGCCAGCGGAATCACCGGCACCCCGCGTTCGCGCGCCTGCGCCAGGTAGCCCTGCAGGCGTTGGTACTGGCCTTCGTTGATGATGCGGGTGTAGTCGTCGGCATCGCTGAAGTCGCCATAGCGCTCGCGCACCTGCTGCTGCAGCACCTGTACGAACTCGCGCTGGCGCGCGGTGTCGATCAGCACGTAATCCGGCGCGATACAGGTCTGGCCGGCATTGAACCACTTGCCGGTGGCCAGCCGCGCGGCGGCCTTTCCCAGTGGGAAATCGCGGCAGACGATCGCCGGCGACTTGCCGCCCAGTTCCAACGTGACCGGCACCAGATGCTCGGCGGCGGCGGCCATCACCTTGCGGCCAACGGCCGTCGAGCCGGTGAACAGCAGATGGTCCAACGGCAGCGACGACACCGCCGCCGCTACGTCCGCATCGCCCTGCACCACCGCCACGCGATCGGGCGGGAACACACTGGCCAGCAGATCGGCCAGGAACGCGCTGGTGCGGGGCGTGTGTTCCGAAGGCTTCAGCAGCACGTGGTTGCCCGCAGCGATGGCGGTGGCCAACGGCACCAGTGCCAGCGTGACCGGGTAGTTCCAGGGCGAGATCACCCCGACCACGCCCAGCGGCGTCGGCCGCAACTGCGCGCGCGCCGGCCACAGCCGCCAGCCGGCGCCCACACGCTGTGGCTTCGACCAGCGCCGCAGGTGGCGGCGCAGGTGGTCGATGGCCGACAGCACGCTCATGCCATCGGCCAGCTTCGATTCGGTGTGGGCGCGGTGGCCGAAGTCTTCGGCGATGGCCGTGGCCATTTCGTCCAGGCGTGGCTTCAGCGCCTCGCGCAGGCGGCGCAGGTCGGCTTCGCGCTGGTCGAGCGTGGGGCGCTGCGACTGCCAGGCGCTGCGCAGGGTGTGCAGGATGGCGGGGAGCTCGGCCGGGGTGACGGTGGTCATGGGCCGACTATACGGGGTGCCGCGCATCGCCATGGTAGTGCCGGCCGCTGGCCGGCAATGGGTTCATGTCTGCGGAGATTCATGGGGTTGCCGGCCAGCGGCCGGCACTACCGGAATGCGAGCCGAAATGACACGGCGCAGAAAACAGAAAGGCCGCGGTCTGCACCGCGGCCCCTGAAACGCGGTGGGTGCCGACCGTTGGTCGGCACGCCGGTTACTTGGTGATATCCACGTTCTTGGTCTCGCGCAGGAACAGGCCGCCGATCACCACCGACATCAGTGCGATCGCAATCGGGTACCACAGGCCGTAGTACAGGTTGCCGGTACCGGCCACCAGCGCGAACGAGATCGCCGGCAGGAAGCCACCGAACCAGCCGTTGCCGATGTGGTACGGCAGCGACATCGAGGTGTAGCGGATGCGGGTCGGGAACAGTTCGACCAGGTAGGCGGCAATCGGGCCGTAGACCATGGTCACGTACAGCACCAGCAGCCACAGCATGAAGATGGTGCCGGCAATGTTGATGCGCGCACCATCGGCCTTGGCCGGGTAGCCGGCAGAGGTCAGGGCGGTCTTCAGTTCCGCGCCGAACGCATCGGCCTTGGCCTTGCCTTCTTCCTTGGTCAGGCCGGCGGCCTCATACGAGGTGACGCTGGCGCTGCCCACATTCACCATCGCCAGCGAGCCGGCGGCGGCGGGCTGCACGTCGTACGGCACACCGGCCTTGGTCAGCGCAGCGGTGGCCACGTCGCAGGAGCTGGTGAACTTGCGCAGGCCCACCGGATCGAACTGGAACGAGCAGGTGGCCGGATCGGCGACGACCAGCGCCGGCGAGCTGCTGCGGGCTTCTTCGATGGCCGGGTTGGCGAAGTGGGTCAGGCCCTTGAAGATCGGGATGTAGGTGATGGCCGCCAGCAGGCAGCCGGCCAGGATGATCTTCTTGCGGCCGATGCGGTCGGACAGCCAGCCGAAGAAGATGAAGAACGGCGTGCCCAGTGCCAGCGCTGCGGCGATCAGCAGGTAGGAGGTGGTGGCATCGACCTTCAGCATGCTGCTGAGGAAGAACAGCGCGTAGAACTGTCCGCCGTACCAGACCACGGCCTGGCCAGCCGCTGCACCGAGCAGGACCAGCAACATCAGCTTCAGGTTGCCGCCCTTCAGGCTGTCGCGGAACGGGGTCTTGGAGCCCTTGCCTTCAGCCTTCATCTGCTGGAACAGCGGCGATTCGCTCAGCTGCAGGCGGATCCATACCGAAATGCCCAGCAGCAGGATCGACACCAGGAACGGGATGCGCCAGCCCCAGGCCTCGAACGCCTCGTTGCCCAGGGTCATGCGGCAGGCCAGGATGATCAGCAGCGACAGGAACAGGCCCAGCGTGGCGGTGCACTGGATGAAGCTGGTGTACAGGCCGCGCTTGTCGTCCGGCGCGTGCTCGGCCACGTAGGTGGCGGCACCGCCGTACTCGCCGCCCATCGCCAGACCCTGGGCCAGGCGCAGGATGATCAGGATCACCGGTGCGGCAAAACCGATCGAGGCGTAGTTGGGCAGCACGCCGACCAGGAAGGTCGAGATGCCCATGATCAGGATGGTGACCAGGAAGGTGTACTTGCGGCCGATGCGGTCGCCGAGGCTGCCGAAGAAGGCCGCGCCGAACGGACGCACGAAGAAGCCGGCGGCGAACGCCAGCAGGGCGAAGATCATGCCCGTGGTTTCATTGACGCCGCTGAAGAACTGCTTGGCGATGATGGCCGCGAGCGAGCCGTACAGGAAGAAGTCATACCACTCGAAGACCGTGCCGAGGCTCGAGGCGAAGATGACCTTCTTGTGGCCCTTGGTCAGGGTGCCCGCCTTATGTGCGGTGCTGGGTGTACTGGACATGGGACGCTTCCCCTCCGAAGCAATCGTTGTTGGTGAGTGCCGACCGTTGGTCGGCACTCAATTCGGTAGATGCCGACCTTGGCCGGCACCCCATCTCGGTAGGTGCCGGCCGCTGGCCGGCACGCTCTTAGAAGCTGTACTTCGTGGTGAACTGCAACCGGGTGATGTCACCCTTGTTGCCGTTCTCCACTTCGCGACGGCCATACATCAGCTCGGCGCCGATATCGACCTTGGGCAGCGGTGAATAGAAGATGTTGCCGCGGACGCTCTGCACGCTCTTGGTCACCAGCGGGCCGAGGATGCTGTCGTTGTCGTAGTCGCTGCGCGCGTAGATCAGGTTGGTGCGCAGCTTCGGCGAGAACGCATGCCGCCAGCCGACGTAGCCGGCCAGCACGCCGGTCGGGTTGAGCTCATCGCGGGCCACGTCGTAGGCGCTGTCGGCGGTGATGCCCAGGCCGATGTAGCGGGCGATGCCTTCGCCGCCGGTCAGCTGGTAGTGCAGCGAATCGCTGTCACCCATCACCCACTTGCCGCCCAGGGTCAGGCCGCCGGCCACCTTGTCGGCCTTCGCGCCGGTGGCCTGGTTGTCGACCTTCAGCTGACGGACGATGCCGCCGACGCCGAAGGTGCCCCAGTCGCCCTTCCAGCCATAGCGCAGGGTCAGGTCGGGCAGGCTGCCACGGTCGGAGTTGGCGCTGGCGTTGGTCCAGGCACCGGTGACCGGGTTGCGGGTGCCGGTGAGGGTGGTGGTTTCCGGGTTTTCCAGTGCGACACTGAAGCCGCCCTGGGTGTAGCGCACCTGCGCCTGGCGCACGAAGATCACGCCGTCGGTGGGGCCGACGAAGTCGACCGCTTCGGGCAGTGCGGCCGCGTCCATGAAGTTTGACCAGGTCTGGCCGGCCAGCCAGTTGTTCCAGTACATGTAAGCGTGGCGCAGGGTCACGCCGTAGGTGTTGGTGGCGGTCTGGTTGCCCAGCGAGTTGCCGAAGAAGTCCATCTCGAAGAACGCACCGGCCTTGTTGCCCGATTCGCTGACGTTGTCGATGCCCAGGTTGAAGCGCGAGAACTTGGCATGGGCGTTGAAATCGGTGCCCGAGCGCTTGCCGCTGCCGCCAGCGCCTTCGACCGGGGTCTGGCCCGGCAGGTACAGCGAACGGCCGGTGGCGTCGTCGGCCAGCTGGCCATCGCTGGTCTGGGTGGCCAGGAAGTCGGCCTTGATGAAGCCGCCGATCTTGACCGTGGTGCCCGGCGCGGCGCCCGGGGTGAGGGTGGTGACCTGGATCGGCTGCTTGCCGGCCGGCACCTGTGCGACCGGCTTCTGCCCGGCCTGCACCGTGCGCACTTCGGTCACGGCCTGCTGGGTCTGGCTGATCTGGGTCTGTTGTTGTTGCTGCGAAGACAGCAGCAGCTGGACCTGGCGTTCCAGTTCGGCAACGCGTGCTTCCAGTGCCTTCTCTTTGGCGGTCTCTGCGAACGCCATGCCCGGTGCGACCAGGGCGACCAGCAGGCAGGCCGCCAAAGGTGTGCGCACGGCTTTCAACGTACGGTGGCTCATGTTGCCCTCTCTCCCAAGTGGCAAGGTGATGCCGCGCGTGGGGCACGGTCGAGCCGAGACTGCGGGGCGATTATGTATAGCGGCTATTCGCCATTGGTCGAACCCGGGCCTGCAAGGCGCTCACTTTCGACCATGGTCTAACCAGGGTGGTGACGCGGCCGGGGGTGGATGGGGCAAACTGAGGGGGATCGGTCGTTGCGATGCTGCGACCGCACATACAAAGTCAACGTGCAAGTGAGGGTGCCATGGCTGATATCTACCCCGTCGATCCGCAGTTCGCCGCCAAGGCACGCATCGACAAGAAGACCTATGAACAGCAGTACCAGGCGTCGGTGGCCGATCCGGATGGATTCTGGGGCAAGGCCGCCGAGCGCCTGCAATGGATGCGCAAGCCGACGAAGATCAAGAACGTCAGCTATGACCTGTCCGACTTCCGCATCAAGTGGTTCGAGGATGGCGAGCTCAATGCCAGCGTGAACTGCCTGGATCGCCAGCTGGAAACGCGCGCCGACAAGACCGCCCTGCTGTTCGAGCCGGACGGCCCGGATGCACCGGCCCAGCATGTGACCTATCGCGAGCTGTACGAGCGCACCTGCCGCCTCGGCAACGCGCTGCGCAACCTCGGCGTCAAGAAGGGCGACCGGGTCACCATCTACCTGCCGATGATCGTCGACGCCGCGGTGGCCATGCTGGCCTGCGCGCGCATCGGTGCGATCCACTCGGTGGTGTTCGGTGGCTTCGCACCGAACTCGATCGCCGACCGCGTCAGCGACTGCCAGAGCAAGCTGATCATCACCGCCGACGAGGGCCTGCGTGGTGGTCGAAAGATTCCGCTGAAGGCCAACGTCGATGCCGCGCTGAAGCTGCCGGGCACGAACACGGTTGAAACCGTGCTGGTGGTGCGCCACACCGGCGGCGCGGTGGACATGCAGGCCCCGCGCGACCGCTGGTTCCACGACGTGGTGGACAGCCAGCCGTCCACCTGCGAACCGGAACGCATGAACGCGGAAGACCCGCTGTTCATCCTCTACACCTCCGGTTCCACCGGCAAGCCCAAGGGTGTGCTGCACACCACCGGCGGCTACCTGCTGTATGCGGCCTACACCCATGAAGCGGTGTTCGACCTGCGCGAGGACGACATCTACTGGTGCACCGCCGACGTCGGCTGGGTCACCGGCCACAGCTACATCGTGTACGGGCCACTGGCCAACGGTGCGACCTCGCTGATGTTCGAAGGCGTGCCGAACTATCCGGACACCTCGCGCTTCTGGAACGTCATCGACAAGCACAAGGTGAGCATCTTCTACACCGCCCCGACCGCCATCCGTGCGCTGATGCGCGAGGGCGAGGAGCCGGTGAAGAAGACCTCGCGCGCGTCGCTGCGCCTGCTCGGCAGCGTGGGCGAGCCGATCAACCCGGAGGCCTGGCGCTGGTACTACGAGGTGGTCGGCGACAGCCGCTGCCCGATCGTCGATACCTGGTGGCAGACCGAGACCGGCGGCATCCTGATCTCGCCGCTGGCCGGTGCGATGGACCTCAAGCCGGGTTCGGCCACCCTGCCCTTCTTCGGCGTGCAGCCGGCGCTGGTCAATGCCGATGGCGAGATCCAGGACGGCCCGACCGAGGGCAACCTGATCATCCGTGATTCCTGGCCGGGCCAGATGCGCACGGTGTACGGCGACCACCAGCGTTTCATCGATACGTATTTCCGCACCTACCCGGGCAGCTACTTCACCGGTGACGGGTGCCGCCGCGACGAAGACGGCTATTACTGGATCACCGGCCGCGTCGACGACGTGATCAATGTGTCGGGCCACCGCATCGGCACCGCCGAAGTGGAAAGCGCGCTGGTCTCGCACCCGAAGGTGGCCGAAGCGGCCGTGGTCGGCTTCCCGCACGACGTGAAGGGCCAGGGCATCTACGCCTACGTCACCCTAGTGGCCGAAGAGGCACCGAGCGACGAGCTGTACAAGGAGCTGATCGCCTGGGTGCGCAAGGAGATCGGCCCGATCGCCACGCCGGACCACCTGCAGTGGGCGCCGGGCCTGCCGAAGACCCGCTCGGGCAAGATCATGCGCCGCATCCTGCGCAAGATTGCCGAGAACGCGCCGGACCAGCTTGGCGACACCTCGACCCTGGCCGATCCGTCGGTGGTGGCGTCGCTGGTGGACGAGCGCAAGGTGCGCTGACGTACGACCCGGGGTCGGATCCCTTTCCGCAAGGAAAGGGCTCTGACCCCATCTGCTTTCCCCCACGGTTCCCCCCGACCATGACCACCCTCCTGATTGCCGATGACCACCCGCTGTTCCGCGAAGCCCTGCGTGGGGCCGTGCAGCGGGTCATCCCCGGCGTGCAGCTGTTCGAGGCCGACAGCGTGGAAGCGTTGTATGCACTGGCCGACCAGCACAACGACGCCGACCTGGTCCTGATGGACCTCAACATGCCTGGCGCACAGGGTTTCAACGCGCTGGTGCACATGCGCTCGCTGCACCCGCACCTGCCGGTGGTGGTGGTGTCCGCACGTGAGGAGGCCACGGTGATGCGCCGCGCGCTCGACCACGGTGCGCTGGGCTTCATTCCGAAGTCTGCGGATTCGGACACCATCGGCCATGCGCTGGGCGCCATCCTCGATGGCGAGACCTGGGCACCGCCGGAAGCGCACAACGTGCCGCCTACCGGCAGCGAAGAACGCGAAGTCGGCCAGCGCCTGCGCGAGCTGACCCCGCAGCAGTTCCGCGTCCTGCAGATGCTCGGCGCTGGGCGCTTGAACAAGCAGATCGCCTACGACCTCAGCGTCTCCGAAGCGACGATCAAGGCCCACGTCACCGCCATCCTGCGCAAGCTGGGCGTGACCAACCGCACCCAGGCCGTGCTGATGGCCGGCAAGCTGGCGATCGACGACGACGCCATCGTGCTGCCGCCGGAAGAAGACTGAGACCTCCGCTGTAGAGCCGAGCCCATGCTCGGTTGCTCTTCGCCAGGTTCCAGATCACGCTTCAAGCGGCCATCGACTCCACACATAGGGGTATTCCCCGATGCGCGTGGCCAATCCTGCACGCACGGGATTGGCCGCGATGTACATCGCCTGCGTGCGCAGGCATTCATCGCCGCGCAGCGGATGATCGTAGTATCCCGCCTGCCCGATCGGCGCGCTCGCATCAACGCGCCTGGCGATGGATCTTCCACTCCGGGACTTCAGGATCTGCATGCAGCCGGCCAGCGTGCCCGTACGCAGCTCGATCAACCAATGCAGGTGGTCCGGCATGATCACCCAGGCCAGGGAGAAGGTACGACCGGTTTGCTCGACTGTGCGCAGCGCTTCGATCAGCAGATCGACGTTGCCCTTGTCACTGAACCAGGGACGACGCGCATGCGTCACCGTCGTAAGGGCATAGACATTGCCGGTATGCGACCAACGACCATAACGGAGTGCGGGACTGGCCATGCGAAGACGCTATGGCACGCGTGACAGCCTCTCCATCAGTGCAACACCGCAATGCTTGTCAGCCAAAACCCTGATGTAGAGCCGAGCCCATGCTCGGCTGACATGCAAAGCAGCCGAGCGTGGGCTCGGCTCTACAGATTTCCCTGCTTACCCCACGCCGTGCAGGTGTTCGTACAGGATCGTCGCGCCGATGATCATCAGGATCACGCCGCCGATGATCTCGGCACGCTTGCCGACCATGCTGCCCAGCACGCGGCCGAGCATGATGCCGACGGTGACCATGGTCAGCGTGCACAGACCGATGACCGCCGCCATCACGCCGATATGGACGTCCATGAAGGCCAGGCCGATGCCCACGGCCATCGCGTCGATGCTGGTGGCGAAACCGGTCAGCGCCAGCTTCCAGAAGCCGTGGTGCTGCGAAGGGTCTTCGTCTTCCTCGGCACTGTCCGGGAGCAGGCCGTTGTAGATCATGTGGATGCCCAGCGCGCCGAGCAGGCCGAAGGCGATCCAGTGGTCGAAGGCTTCGACGTACTGCAGCGCGGCGCGACCGAGCAGCCAGCCGATGATGGGCGTGATCGCCTCGATGACGCCGAAGATGATGCCGGCCCGCAGTGCATCGCGGAACACCGGCTTGCGCATGGCCGCACCCTTGCCGATCGCCGCAGCGAAGGCATCGGTGGACATGGCAAAGCCGATCAGGAGGATCGAAATGGGGGACATGGACAGCGGCTGAGGTCGGGCTAGGACGGACGCACGGCCTGCGCTCGCGCCCAACCTGACGTTGCGCGCGCGGGCCGCTGGTCTCGCCAACCATCATGGTTGTCCACGCCACGGCGCACTGGCCGAGTATGTTGACGTGGACGATTCCTGCGAAGGAATCCGGCTACTCCCCAAGGGGACGCGAAGCTTAGCATCGCGATTCGCGCGTGGCGCATTTCCAGCGAAACGCGCAGGCAGGGCTGGTTTGTATAGCGATGGCTATATCGGCGCCGTGCAGCGCGCGGAAGCCGAGCATAGGCTCGGCTCTACAGTTGCCAATCAGGCATCGCTGTTGCCGGCGTCGCGCAGCGCGCCGAGGAAGGCGCGCAGCGAGGCCGGCTTGATCGGCTTGGTCAGCACGCGGTAGCCGCGTTCGCGCGCCATCCGCTTCAACTCGTCGCGACCATCGGCGGTCAGCAGCGCGCCGGGCAACGGGTAGCCCGCAGCCTCGCGAAGTGCCACCAGCGCATCCAGGCCATCCATGCGGTCGTGCAGGTGGTAGTCCACCAGCATCACCTGCGGGCGCTCGGCGATCTTCTCCAGCGCCTGGTCGACGGTGGCGGCAGTGATCACCTGCACCTGCCACCGGCCCAGCAGCGCGCGCATGCCGTCGAGGATTTCCTCGTCGTTGTCCACGCACAGCACCCGCAGGCCCGCCAGCGAATCGCTGCGCACCGGTGTGGCCATGGCCTGGGTCGCCTTGGCAGGCTCGGTGTAGCCGGGCAAGGGCGCAACCCGCGGCAGGATGATCGAGAACATCGAGCCACTGCCAACGCGGCTGCGTGCGTTGAGGCGATGGTCGAGCAGGCGCGAGATGCGCTGGCAGATCGACAGGCCCAGGCCCAACCCCTGCTCTCCCCAGTCGAACGGCTGCTGGTAGCGGTGGAACTCGTCGAAGATCTGCCGCATATGGTGTTCGGGAATGCCCGGGCCGGTATCCCACACCTGCAGTTCCACTTCGTCGCCGCGCTGGCGCACGGCCAGCACGATGCGCCCTTGGCGCGTGTAACGCAGCGCATTGGCCAGGAAGTTCTGCAGCACGCGGCGCAGCAGCCGGCGATCACTGCGCACCCAGGCCGCGCGCGCGAACAGGTCCAGGCGCAGGCCACGACCGGCGGCGACCGGCGTGTACTGCGCAGCCAGCTCGCGCATCAACGCACTCACATCGAACTCGCCGATCACCGGGTGCAGGCCACCGGCATCCAGCCGCGATACGTCCAGCAGACCATCCAGCAGTTCTTCGGCCGCACGCAGCGACGCGTCTACGCGTTCGGCTAGATGCTTCTGCTCGTCGCTCACGTGATCGCTGTCGCGCAGTGCGGACGCAAACAGCCGCGCGGCATTCAACGGTTGCAGCACGTCATGGCTGATCGCCGCCAGGAAGCGGGTCTTCGACTGCTGCGCGACCTCGGCCTCATGCGAGCGCTCGGCCACGCGCTGCTCCAGCGTTTCGTTGGCTTCAAGCAGCGCCTTTTCGGCGTGCTTGTAGTCGGTGATGTCGTTGTAGCTGGTCACGTAGCCGCCGCCGGGCAGCGCCTGGCCGCGCATCTCGATCACCTTGCCGTCGCTGCGGGTGCGCTCGAACACGTGCGGCGAACCGGCGCGCATGTAGCCGATGCGGCGGTTGATCTGCACTTCGATATCGCCCTCGCCCAGCTCGCCGCGCTCGGCGTTGTAGCGGATCAGGTCGGCCACCGGGCGGCCCACGTAGAGCATGCCGTCGGGGTAACCGAACATGTCCTGGTAGCGGCGGTTCCACGCGGTCAGGCGCATGTCCGGATCGACCACGCTGACCCCGGCGCTGATGTTCTCCAGCGTGGTCGACAGGATCTCGCGGTTGAAGCGCAGTTCCTGCCCGGCTTCGTCCAGCACCGCCACCACTTCGCCAAGGTCCATGCCCGAGCCACGCAGCAGGCTGGTCAGCAGCAGGCGCGCCGAGGCCGCACCAATCGACGCGGCCAGCAGGCGTTCGGTGAACTGCACCCACGGCCGGTCGGCCGGCGCCGAGGATTGCAGCTCGCGGCCCAGCGACTGTGCCTGCTCGAAGAACGAGCGCCGCGCATGGCGCTCGCCGACCACGCGCGAGGCCAGTGCCAGCAGGTCGCCCACGTGCACATGACCGGGCCAGCCACCGGCCACCGACGGGCGCTCGGCATACGGGTCGAGGAACGGCGCGGCGCGCAGCCGCTCGTCCACACCGGGGCGCCAGCGCGCGGACACCAGCATCATCGTCGCCGCGTTGACCAGCAGCGACCAGAACGTGCCGTGGGTCAGCGGATCCCAGCCGGACATGCCGAACAGCTGCTGCGGACGCAGCCACTCGATGCCGAACGGGCCGTGCTGCACCCAGGCGGCGTCGACCCAGCCGGCCATGGTCATCGCCGGCAGCAGCAGGGTGTACAGCCAGGTGGCGAAGCCGAGCAGCATGCCCACCTCGACACCACGCCGGCTGGCACCGCGCCAGTACAGGCCGCCGATCAGGCCGGGCGCGAACTGCGCTACCGCCGCGAACGCCATCAGGCCGTACGAGGCCAACGTGCTGTCGTTGCTGCTGGTGCGGTAGTAGCTGTACGCCATCAGCGCCAGCAGCAGGATCGCCAGGCGGCGGATCCACAGCACGCGCGAGGCGACGTCGGCGGCCTCCTGGTGGTCACCGCTCCGACGCAGCAGCACCGGCATCACCAGGTCGTTGCTGACCATGGTGGCCAGCGCGATGGACGACACGATGACCATGCCGGTGGCCGCCGAAAAGCCGCCCACGTAGGCGATCAGCGCCAGTGCGTTGCGGCCCTCGGCCAGCGGCAGGGCCAGCACCATCGAGTCGTCGGCGACGCTGCCGCCGGTGCCAAACAGGGTCACGCCGGCGGTGGCGATCGGCAGCACCATGCCCGAGATCAGCACCAGGTAGCCGCCGAACATCCAGCGCGCGCGGCGCACGTCGCGCACATCGCCGCACTCGACCACGGCCACGTGGAACTGGCGCGGCAGGCAGATGATGGCCAGGAAACTGAGCAGGGTCTGCGAGATGAAGCCCACCGGCGGCAGGCCGGTGAACAGCGTATGCACCGACTCGACCACCGCGTCGGTGCGGTTGCTCAGCCACAGGTAGGCGAACACGCCCACTGCCACCATCGCCAGCAGCTTGATCACCGATTCGAAGGCGATCGCCAGCATCATGCCGTGGTGGTGCTCGGTGGCATCGACCTGGCGGGTGCCGAACAGGGTGGCGAACAACGCCATCAGCAGCGCCACGTACAGCGCCGGATCGGTGAAGAAGCCGGTCGGGCCGGTGTTGCCGGTCAGTACCTGCAGGCTCATCGCCACTGCTTTGTACTGCAGCGCCAGGTACGGAATGATGCCAATCAGCGCGATGATCGCCACCAACGCCGCCAGCCGCCGCGAACGGCCGAAGCGCGAAGAGATGAAATCGGCGATGGAAACCACGTTCTGGCTGCGCGCGATCAGCGCCAGGCGCTCGATGATGCGCCAGCCGAACAGCAGCAGCAGCAGCGGGCCGATGTAGATGGGCAGGTAGCCCACGCCGTTGCGCACGGCGGTGCCGACCGCGCCGTAGAAGGTCCACGACGAGCAGTACACCGCCAACGCCAGGCTGTAGACCACCGGCCGCAGCCACGGCCGGTCGGGATACATCGGCCGGCGGTCACCCCACCACGCCACGCCGAACAGCAGTGCGGCATAGGCAACCGAGACCAGCAGCAGAACCCAACTGGAGACCACGCGTGCGTTTCCGTCGGAAGAACCCGCAGTGTAGGCCAGGCGTGGCCGGGGGTGCGGGCTCGTTGGGGCAACCACCCCCACCAGGGTGGGGGCCTACGCGGTGCGGGCCACGACCGTTGGTCGTGGCCGGCTTCTTACTGGGCCGGCACGCCCATTTCCTTCAGCAGTTCCGGCGCCGGGTAGACCTTGGCCAGCAGCCAGCGCAGGTAGCGCATGTCTACGTGCACGGCGCGCTTGTAGCGCGGGTCGAACCACCAGCTGGCGCTGACCGACTCCCAGTTGCTGTCGAAGTTCAGGCCGATCAGTTCGCCCTTGGCGTTGAGCACCGGCGAGCCGGAGTTGCCGCCGGTGGTATCCAGGTTGGTCAGGAAGTTGACCGTCTGGGTCTTCAGCGCCGGGTCGGCGGTGCTGCCGAAGTCACCCTTGGCGATCGCCGCCAGCAGCGGCTTGGGTGCATCGAACGGGTAGGCGTTGGTGTTCTTCTCGACGATGCCGGCCACGGTGGTCACCGGCGAATAGGTCACGCCATCACGCGGGTGCAGCGCCTCGACCTTGCCGTAGCTGATGCGCAGGGTGCGGTTGGCGTCCGGGTACACCGCACGGCCCTGCTTGGCACGCCAGGCGAACAGCGCCTGCATGTACGCCGGGCGCAGGCGCAGCTGCTCGCCTTCGCGGGTCTTGCTCTCGTTTTCGATGCGCAGCTGCGCGGCCACCAGCGGGCCGGCCACGGCGATCAGCGGATCGGCGGCCAGGGCCTTGCCTTCGCGTGCGGCGGCAAAGCGCGACAGGCGCTGCGCCTCATCGCCCAGCTGGGTTCCGGCGTACAGGGTGTCCAGCGCCGTGGCCAGCTGCTGCGGGGTGCGGCCGAAGGCCGCGTCGAACTCGGCCACGCGCTGCGCGTCCGGCAGCTGCTGGTAGCGGGTCAGCAGGGTGGTCAGCAGGGCCTTCTCGACCTCCGGCGCGTAGCGGCGCTGGACCTGCTTGAGCACGCCTTCGATCATCGCCTGGTCGCGCTGCTGGTAACCGCTCTCGCGCTGCGCGTCAGGCTTGGCCGATTCGATGCGCAGGCGCTCCAGCAGCAGCGCAGAGCGCAGCAGCTGGCTCTGCGCGGCGATCTGGTCCAGCAGCAGGTCACGCTCGCCCACCGCCGCGCCCTGCGACAGGTTGGCCAGCAACGCCTTGATGTCGCCCTGGTACTTGCGGTCGGTCGCGGCCAGCATCGCGGTCTCGTCGGCGGCACGCTGGGCCTTGGCGTCGCTGCGCAGCAGGCCTTCCAGTTCGCCAGCGGCGCGCTTGCGGTTGTTCTTCAGCGACTGCAGCTGCGAGGCATAGCGGGTACGCGCCTGCGCGTCCTTGGCGGTGGCGGCCTCGATGGTGTCGATCATCTGCTGGAACACCGACACGCGGCGCGGCAGCACGGCATCGATCTGGCCGGCGAATTCGGCCGCGGTGCGGTGGCGGTAGGTGATGCCCGGGTAACCGGCCAGCATCGCGTAGTCGCCTTCCTTCGGGCCTTCCACCGACATCTGCAGGTGTGCCGGTGCCTGGTAGGGCACGTTGTCCTTGCTGTAGGCGGCCGGCTTGCCGTCCTTGCCCACGTAGGCGCGCAGCAGGGTGAAGTCGCCGGTGTGGCGCGGCCACATGAAGTTGTCGATCTCATCGCCGTAGTTGCCGATCGCACGCGGCGGCGCATACACCAGGCGCACGTCGCTCAGTTCCAGCTGGGCGATGCGGTAGAAGTCGGTGCCGTAGTACATGTTGGCCACCGAGCAGCGCACGCTGCCGTCCTTCTCGCACTCGGCCACGATCTGCTTGCTGGCCGCATCCACCGCATCGAAGTAGGCGCGGCCGGTCTTGCCACGGGCCTGCGCCAGCACCTGGTCGGTCACCTTGTCGAAGCCGACGGTGACCAGCACGCGGAAGTCCGGGTTGGCCGGGCGCTCGTCGGCGCGGTCCTTGGCGATGAAGCCACCGTTGATGAGGTCGTGCTCGGGCGAGCTGTTGTACTGGATCACGCCCATCGCCACGTGGTGGTTGGTGAGCAGCAGGCCGTCGGAGGACACGAAGGAGCCGGTGCCACCACCGGCACGCACCACGGCACTCAGCGGCGGTGCAGTGACGTTGGCCAGGTCGGCCGGATTGCCCTTGAAGCCTGCGGCCTGGAGCGGCTTGGCCAGTTCCGGCAGCTGGGTCGGCATCCACATGCCTTCGTCGGCGTGAGCACCGGCGGCGAGGGTCAGGCCCAGGGCCAGGGCGGTGGGAAGGGCTTTGCGTGGTGACATGAGGCAATCCGGTACGACAGAACAGCCCGGGACCATAGCCGCTGGGGCCGGATGGGGCAACGGCCGATGGTTGGGGGCACCGATGCTGGCTAGAATCAGGCACGGATACCAGGGAAGGACCGATGATCGCAGGAATCGATCTGGGCACCACGCATTCGACAGGGCCATCTGCCGCCGAGGCGCTTGCCGACCGCATCGTCCGCAACGGTCAGCAACGCGATCCGGCAGACTTCGCAGCCTGGCTGCAGCAGTCCCCGGAACTGCAGCCCCCTGCGGATGCTGGCGCGGTGAACCTGGCAACCTGGCAACGGCTGATGAAGGGCACTACGCCGTTCCCGCAAGCGAACTTCGAGCAGCTGGCCGACCGCTTCCAGTGGTATGACCGGGACAGTATCCGCGAGTGCTACGACATGGCCGCCCTCGGCCACAGCATGCACCTGTGCTGGTTGCTGGTGCCAGGCAACGAGACCGCGCTCGCCCGTTACATGCATCTCGAGAATGCGCCGGTTTCGGTGGTGCAGGCCCGCACCCGTGTCGCCCGGCTCAGTGGCCCCTGGCACCCACTGCGCGCGCACATCCAGGCGCTGTCCGCGCGCACGCGGCACGAAATGCGTGAAACGCTGCATTACCTTGTCGGCGTGCCTGTGATGGCGCACGTGGCGCTCCCACCGCCATTGCAGCGCAGGCAGGTCATGTTCTGGGCGGCCGCATGCGACGCCCTGCACCATTCCGTGCCGTCACGCAGACGCTTCACGCGGCGAACGGTCACTTTGGCACTGCTTCTGACGTGCGCCCTGCTGGCCACCATCGCAATCCTCCGCGGGGCATTTTCCAGCTCCCCCGGCAATGCAGACAGTGATCGTTCAAGCCTGCAGCCCCCACACGAGGCAAACCCATGAGCAACTGGATGGACCTGCTGGAGCGCGCCAAATCCACCGACCCGCAGCCTTTCGCGGTGTACCTGCAGGGCCTGCGCAGCCAGTGGTCCCTGGACGAGCGCGCTGAAGCCAGTGCCAGGGTGCTGCAGGCGCTGCGCGCGCGGCAGGCGCCCATGAACCTGTCCGAAGCCGCGGCGCTTTACCAGGCCTTCGGCTGGGACGACGCGGGCTGCGGCCTGGCACCAGGCGAACTGCGCGAGCTGGCCGAACACGCCTGGCAGGACTGGCTGCAACTGCCCGCGCAGACCGATCTGCTGGCCCAGCAGATGGAGGCGCGTGGCGGGCGCTGGACCAGCCACGATGACGCTGCCAGCCGCCTTCAGCAGCTGCGCGAACCGCGTTCGCACCTGCGCAACCTGATGTCCGCGCTGCCGCTGCGCGTGCCGCGCCAGGCCGCAGCGTTGATGGACGTACTGGGCTGCCAGGAGGACCGTCCTCTGCCGCCCGGCATCGATGCGGGCCAAGCCCGTTTCTGGGCCGGCGCCAGCGATGTCACCCGCCTCACCGCGGCACAGTTGTCATTGCTGCGTGCACTGCTGGCAAGCGTGGCGCTGACGTTGATGGCCTTCATCGCGTTGGCCACCACCCAGATCGCCAGCACGCTGCTGCCCTACCAGTCGGAAGAGCAGCGCAGGGCGATCGTGCTGGGCACGGCAGCGCTGGCGCCACTGCTCGGCACGCTGCTGGCCATTGGCCTGCGTCATCTGTTCGTCTGGCAGAGCGCCCCTGAAGACCCGTCCGTGCCGCCTTCCCGGCTGCGTTGGCTGACCCTGCCGGTCGCCTGCGCAGCCATCGCAGCGGTCGGTACCGCCGTCTACCTGTGGGTGCCCTCGCCTTCGCTGTGGTTGGCACCGCTGTGCTGGCTGCTGGCCTGGACCGTGCTGGCCACGGCATGGATCCGCTACCAGCTGCGCCGAGGCAAGCCCGCCCGCATGGAATTGCCAGTGTCATTCCTGGTGATGCTGTCCGTGCTCAGCGTGCTGCCGGCGCTGCTGGGTGCGCTGCTGCTGTGGAGCATGGACCTGTCCGGGCACCGCCAGCGGCTGCGCCGCAGCTGAAGAAGCCGGGGGTCGGACCCTCTCAACGAAAGGGCACCGCCCCCGACCCGGTCATTTCTCCCGCCGCCAGTTGATCGACCCACGGTTTTCCACCGTGCTCGATTCCACTTCCACGTCGAAGCCGCGACGCAGCAGGTACTTCAGCGTGATCACCGAACCGGCACCGACCAGCGACACGCCGTAGCCGACGTACAGCTTGGGCGAGATGTACTTGCCGACGCCGATCACCGAGCCGCCCAGCGCGCGCGACTGGCTCACGCCGGCATCGTCCAGGCCCAGCTTGGCACCCAGCTGCGACGCCAGCAGGCCACTGCCGGCCGAGAGCGCCGCCGAGGCCGCGTTGACCTGCTGCGCCTGGTCGCTGCTGGCGCCGGTCAGGCTGCGTCCCAGCACCAGATAGGCCAGTGCCTCGGACTGCGACATCGCAGGATCGGACCACACGTCGGCACGCGGTTGCTGGGCACGCCCGGTCACGTCGATGCCGGCGGTGACATCACCGATCCGTCGCTCGGCACGGATGTTGATGCGCGGGTCGGACACCGCGTTGTAGTTCCAGTTGAGGTTGCCGCGGGTGATGGTCAGGTCCTGCCCGTACGCCTTGTAGCGACCGCTCACTTCCAGGCCGCCATTGGCGGTCATTTCGCGGCCGGGCTTGGCCCAGACCTGCATCTTGCCGGTCAGCGCGCCCTTCAGGCCGAACCCGGTCATCTTCACCTTTTCGCCGAGGCTGACGGTCAGGTCCATGTCCAGCGGCGAGGTGCGCGACTCTTCCGGATCAGCCGGATCCAGCACGACCACGTCTTCGGACACCGAGGTGCCACGGTCCAGGCGCTCCAGGTCGATGTCGGCCTCGGGCACGTGGACGGTACCGCGCAGCTCCATCGCTGCCTTGGCCAGGGTGAAGTCGAGGTTGGGGTTGGCGACGATGCGCAGTTCGCTGGTGTTGGACAGCAGCACGTTCTCGCCGTGGATCTTCAGCTGCAAGGGCTGCGCATTACCGAACCACGACAGGCCACCGTCCACGTACAGCGTGCCCTGGCCGGAGTTGGCCTGCGCGGTGATCTTGGCCGAACCATCGGGCTGGGCCACGAAGCTGCCCTTGCCCTGGTCGAAGGTCAGGCCCAGCGCGGGGAATTCGCCCTTGAAGTTGCTCAGCTGCGCGTCGCCACCCAGCGACGGCTGCCCGCGCGTACCGCGCAGGCTCACGTGGCCCTCGATCAGGCCGGTCGGGCGCACGATGTCCGGCGAGAACAGCTCCAGCCAGTACAGCCGCGACATGTTCAGATAGAGCTCACCGTTCAGTGGTGCACTGGCTTCCCAGCCGGTCTGCATCTTCGCGTCGACGAAGCCGTTGCCCTGGAAGCCCATGCCCAGGTAGCCCTTGATGCTGGACGGGGTCATGTCGAGCTTCAGCGAGAACTGGTCATAGCGCACCAGCTCGCCGCGGGTGGTATCGCCCACGGTGTTGCGGTTCTCGCCCAGGCGCACGCCGCCTTCCTTCGAGCGCACTTCCACATGGCCTTCCCAGGCCGCGCCACGCGGGCGGATCTGCGCGTCCAGGCTGACGTCGCCGCGCAGATAGATGCGGCGGCCGGACTGCGGCGGCAGCCAAGGCTGCACCAGCGCCAGCGGCAGCGCGTCACTGCGCACCACCAGGCCTTCGCGCGGCCAGTTGGCCTGTGCGCACAGCGCGCCGCTGCTGGCGGCGGCCAGGCAGGCTTCGGACAGGGTGTAGGTGCTGCCGTTGATCGCGAACGCCGCCGGTGCACGCAGCGACCACGCATCACCCTTCACCGGTGCGATGCGCAGCGAGGCCAGCTCGCCGCGCCACTGCGTGCCCTGCTGGCGCACGCTGCCCTGCAGCTCGATCGTCCCCATCTCGTTGCGGGTCTGCGCAGCCAGGCGCAGGTTGGAGACACTGCCCTGCGCATCCACGTTCAAGCGCTCCAGCAGCATGCCCGCGTTGACCTGCTGGCCCTGGATCGCCAGCGTGCCGCTGTCGCCGCGCCACGGCAGGCGGCCCTTGATGCTCACGCTTTCGGCGCCGTAGCCGTCCCAGTTGAGGTTGTTGCCGACCAGGTCGGCGGTGATGTCCGGCGCGTCGCGCGGGCCCTTCACCTGTACCTGGCCACGCAGGCCACCATCGGCGCCCGGCAGCAGATCGCTCAGCTGCAGCGGTTCGAAACGCGCATCGATATCGAGGCGGTCGCCGACCTTGCCCGACGCGGTCACCCGGCTGCTGCCCAGGGACAGCTTCAGGTCGCCCTGGCCCTGCGCGCCCTGCAGCGCGAACTTGCCCTGCGCATCGAGATTGCGCTGGCGCAGCACGCCCTTCAGCGACGGCAGATCGACCGTGGCTTCCAGTGTGCCGGTGGTACCCGGCGGTGCGTTTGCCGGCGGCGGCAGTTGCCGTCCCTTCGAAGCCAGGTTGCCGGACAGCCGGCCGTTCCAGCCCGGCACGAAGTAGCCAGGGTCGAAGTCCTTCAGCGTGGCCTTGGCATCCCAGTCCAGCTGCGGTGCCCACGCCACCTGGCCTTCCACCTGCAGCTGTCCACCCGGCGTCTGCGCCTGCAACTGGTGGATCGACGCGGCCTGGTCGTTGCCGCGTACGTCGAAGCGCAGCTGGGCCTTCTGCTTTTCGCGTTCGACATCGGCGCGGCCGATCGCCGCCCAGGCCTTCAGGGTACCGGCCAGGCCGAAGCGTGCTTCCTTCAGGGTGACCGGCACCGGTGCGCTGCCGGCGGTGTTCGGGTCCGGTGCCGGCACCCAGGTCAGGTCACGCGCGACCACCGAGAAGTTGAGCTTCTGCTGGTCTTCCTGACTGAAATCGGCGGTACCTTCCAGCCGCGCCTCACCGCCAAGGCCCTTCACCAGCAGCGGTGAGACCTTCAGCACCTGGTCCTGCAATGACACCACCGACGGTGCCAGTTCCAGTTCCTGATCGCCCTGCTTTACCTTGCCACGCAGGTTGGCATTGCCGCCCTTGCCGGCGGCGGTGAAGTCCAGCGACAACGGCGCGATCGCCGAGCTCGCCAATGCTGGGGACAGCAGCGCCAGATCCAGCTCGTCGCTGCGCACGCTGGCGTTCCAGGTCGGGTCGGTGCGGCCATCGAACACCAGCATCGCGTGCAGTGGCTTCGGCGCGCGCCCGGCTACGGCCACTTCCATGTGCGACAGGTCACCGCGGGCGACCAGGCCCACCGTGGCGGCCGTGCGCCCACGCGGTGCCGGCAGCACGGCAGTGACGGTCACGTCGGTGTCGTAGTCCTTGGCCGGGATGTAGCGACCCTGGGCGGTGAAGTTGCCCATGTCGCTGTCCACCACCAGCCTGCGTGCCTGGAACTCGCCATTGGCGATCTCGATGCCACCACGCACGCGACTGATGTCGATCACCGGCTCGTTGGCCTGGCTGATGCGGAAGCCGTCGATGGCAATGGCGTCGGCCTGGATCGCCAGCGGCATCTCGATCTGCGGCAGCGAATCGGGCCACGACGGCAGCTTGAACGGCTCATCGCTCTTGGCCAGGTTCAACGTCGCGTTGCTCAGCTCCAGCTTGTCCAGCAGCAGCTTGCGGCCCAGCAGCGGGCGCAGGTCCGGCTCCAGGTAGGCGCGCTCGGCGTGGAAATGGATGTCGTCGTAACGGAAGTCGACGTTGTACAAGGTCAGCGGCCCTGCCACCGGGCCGTCCACCTTGTCCCAGGTGAAGCTGGCACCCACCGGCAGGCGCGCCACCACCTGGGCCAGCAGTACGTCACGGCCGGCCACGGTCTGCAGCAGCCAGTACACCGCCAGCAGGGCCAGCAGCACCAGGCCCAGCACGCCCACGCCGGACCAGGCCCAGAAGCGGCGGCGCCGGTAGAAACGCACGCGCGGCGGCCTGTTCGGAGTCGGTGCGGGGGCACTCACAGGTCTGCTCCGATGTTGAGGTACAGCTGGAACTGCGAATCCGGGTTGTTCAGGCCGTGCGCGATATCCACCCGCACCGGGCCCACCGGCGATTTCCAGCGCACGCCGAAGCCGACGCCGGTATGCAGGTCGATGGTGTTGTCAAAGGCACTGCCGGTATCGACGAACACCGCCGCACCCCAGGGGCCACCGTTGAAGTAGTGCTCGTACTCGGCCGAGCCGATCACCAGGTTCTTGGCACCCAGCGCATACTTGTCCGGCTTCGGCGTACGCGGGCCAACCTCACGGTAGGCGTAGCCGCGGATGCTGCGGTCACCACCGGCGAAGTAGCGCAGGCTCGGCGGCATCGCCACCAGGTCGCTGGTCCAGGTGGTGCCACCCTCGCCGCGCAGGATCAGGCGATTGCTATCGCCCACCGGGATGTACCAGCGCAGCACGGCATTGGCCTGCACGAAGCTGGTGTCCGAACCCGCACCTTCCACACCGGCGCGCATCGTTGCCGTACCGCTGACGCCCTTGCGCGGGAACAGCTCGTCATCGACGTCGACGTAGTCGGCGACCAGCTGCGGGTAGACCAGCGTCGAGGTGTTGTAGACCGCGTCGGTGAATTCGGTGCCCGAGGCATAGCGCCAGCGCTCGCGCAGCGCGTTGATCGAGGCGATCGCGGTCCAGTGTTCGTTGATCTCGCCGCTGCGGCTGGCGATCAGCTTGAAGTTGCGCAGGTCGATGTAGTCGGTCTGCTCGTCGTAGGCGCTGGCAGCGAAGGTGTACCAGCCATCAAGCCAGTTGAAGGCTGGAATGCGGTAGCTGGTGATCAGGCTCTTGCGCTTCTGCGCATAGTCCAGCTGCGTGTTCATCTTGTGGCCGCGGTTGTTCAGGAACCGCCGCTCGATGCCACCACGCACACCCGGGCCACTCTCGCTGCCGTAGCTCAGGCCCGCGGTGTAGATGGTGCGCTTGGCGCGCGTCAGCTTCACGTCTACCGGCACTTCGCCGTTTTCGTCGGCCTGGTCCGGACGCGGCTGGATGTCGATCACGCTGAAGTAGTCCAGCTTGGTCAGCGACTCGCGCAGCCGGTCCAGCTTGCCCTCGTGGTAGTAGCTGCCCTGCTCCCAGTACACCAGCGGGTCGAACAGCTTGTCGACGAAGTAGTCCTGCTGGAAGCGCACCGGGCCCATGTTGTAGCGGCGGCCGCTGTCCCAGGTCAGGTCGATGTCGGCCGCGTTGTCGGCGCGGGTGATCTGCACCTGGCGCTGGGTGTAGTCGGCATCGAAGTAGCCACGCTCGGCCAGGCGCCGGGTGATGGTGATCTTGCTGGCTTCGTACTGGGTGTGCTCGAAGCGCTGGCCCTTGCGGGGCTTGAATGCGGCCAGGTCGTCCTGCAGGTACTGGTCGTACATCGCCGGGCCGGTGATGTCGATGTGCTCGCGGCGCACGGTCACCGGGGCCCCCTTGTCGACATGGATGAGCACGCGCACGTGCTCATCCTGGCGCGGCGCCTCGACCTTGATCACCGGGTTGTAGTACCCGAACGGTTCCAGCGCCTGGCGGGTCTGCCGCTCGGCCTGCGACAGCAAGTACTCCAGGCGCGATTCACCCTGCTCCTTGCCGATCGTGTCGAACAGCGACAGCGATTCCTGGATGTTCTCGATGATTGCGGCGTCGTCGCCCTTGTCCAATCCCTTGATGTCCACCTTGTCGATGGTGCCGCGCGCGTGGGCCACGGAGGTGGCGGCCAGCGACAGGACCATCAGCGGCAGGGCGTATTTCTTTGGCTGCATGCGGCACAGCATACCGACCGGAGGTGACGATGCGAAATGCATCACGTCGTTGGAGATCGGTTGTTAAGTGGCGGTCAAAATACGCGCCTTTGTGGCGATCATCGGGATCGCACGCGAGGATGCCGACGTCGCGTGCGGCGACGGCGATGATCCCGATGGACATCCGCCGGCGATGTTCCGGTAGTGCCGGCCGCTGGCCGGCACTACCGATACGGGCGTCAGCTCGACAGATGCTCGATCGCCGCCACCTTGCCCAGGCGCTCGCCTAGCATCGTCAGCAGCGCCAGGCGGTTGCCACGCAGTGCCGGATCTTCCGCGTTGACCATCACGCCATCGAAGAACGCGTCGACCTGCGGACGCAGGCGCGCCAGGCGTGCCAGCGCCGCCACATAGTCCTTCTGGTGCAGGCTGGCGCCGGTGTCATCGATGGCGGCGGTGACCGCTTCGGCCAGCGCGCGCTCGGCATCTTCCTGCAGCAGTGCCGCGTCGATCTGCGCCGGAATCTCGCCCTCGGCCTTGCGCAGGATGTTGCGGATGCGCTTGTTGGCCGCGGCCAGCGCTTCGGCTTCCGGCAGCGTCGCAAAGATGCCGATCGCATCCAGGCGGCGGTCGAAGTCGTACAGCGAGGCCGGTTTCAGCTCGGCCACAGCGTTGAAGTGTGAAGCCGGCACGCCCTTGTCGCCGTAGTAGCCCTTCAGGCGGTCGAGGATGAAGTCGTACAGCTCGCCGACGTCGGCCTGCACGTTGCGCGCCGCCAGGCCGCCGTTGGCGCTGGCCAGCAGCGCGCGCAGGTCCAGCTCGAAGCCGCTTTCGATGATCGTGCGGGCCAGGCCCAGCGCGTTGCGGCGCAGGGCGAACGGGTCCTTGTTGCCGGTCGGCTTCAGGCCTGCAGCAAAACCACCGGCCAGCGTATCCACGCGTTCGGCGATGGCCAGCACCTTGCCCAGCGGCGACAGCGCGATGTCATCACCACCGAACCGCGGCTGGTAGGCCTCGTCGATGGCCAGCGCAACCTCGGCCGATTCACCACCTGCCACGGCGTAGTGGCGGCCGGCGATGCCCTGCAGTTCCGGGAATTCGTTGACCATGCGCGACTGCAGGTCGTTCTTGGCCAGCTCGGCAGCCCGCTTGGCCTGCGCCGGATCGGCACCGACCTGGGCTGCGATCACTTCGGCCAGTGCGGCCACGCGCGCCACCTTGTCGGCCACGCTGCCCAGCTTGGCCTGGTAGGTCACCGTCTTCAGGCCCTCACCCATCGACACCAGGCCCTGCTTCAGATCCTCGTCGAAGAAGAACTTGGCATCGGCGAAGCGCGGGCGGATCACCCGCTCGTAGCCCTTGGCCACTTCGGCCACGTTCTTCGACTCGATGTTGGCAATGCCGATGAACTTCTCGGTCAGCGTGCCGGCCGCATCCAGCACCGGGAAGAACTTCTGGTTGATTTCCATCGTCTCGATCAGCGCTTCCTGCGGCACCGCCAGGAACGCGGGCTCGAAGCTGCACAGCACTGCCGACGGCCATTCGACCAGGTTCACCACCTGCTCCAGGTTGTCCTCGGTGATGCGGGCACTGCCACCGGCCTTGGCTGCGGCGGCTTCGACCTCGGCGACGATGCGTGCGCGGCGCTCGCTCGGATCGACCAGCACGAACGCGGCGCGCAGCGCTTCAACGTAGTCCTGCGGCTGTGCCAGCGACACGGCCTGGTCGTGGTGGAAGCGGTGGCCACGGCTGACGCGGCCGGCCTGCAGGCCGAACAGTTCGGCCTCGACCACAGTGGCACCGTGCAGCAGCACCAGCCAGTGCGCCGGGCGCGCGAAACCCCAGGCGTGGTCGCCCCAGCGCATCGGCTTGGGAATCGGCATCGCCGCGATCGCCTCGCGCAGAATCTCCGGCAGCAGGCTGGCGGTGCTCGCGCCCGGGGTCACTGCGCGGTGCACGAAGCGCTCACCCTTGTTGTCGGTGGTCTTCTCCAGCGCGGTCCAGTCGATCCCGGCCTTGGCGGCGAAGCCCTGCAGGGCCTTGGTCGGCTGGCCTTCGGCGTCCAGCGCGATGTTCAGGTACGGGCCCAGCACTTCGCTGTGCTGTTCCGGCTGTTCCAGGCCGACGCCCGGCAGCAGCACGGCCAGGCGGCGCGGGGTGGACAGCGGGCGCGCATCGCCCAGTTCCAGCGCGATGCCACGCTTGCGCAGGCCTTCGACAACACCGTCAAAGAAGGCCTGGGCCAGGCCCGGCAGCGCCTTGACCGGCAACTCTTCGGTGCCCAGTTCAATCAGCAGGGGGGACAGTTGGCTCATCGTTTCAATCCTGTGGTGGGGGCGCAGCGCGCGACGCGTCCGGCGCCCCGGAGTAAGGGGGAGAGCGCGGCCTTCAGGCCTTCTTCGCGCCCGGGAAGCCCAGCTTCTCGCGCTGTTCGTAATACGCCTTGGCCACCGCCTGGGCCAGTGCGCGCACCCGCAGGATGTAGCGCTGGCGCTCGGTCACGCTGATCGCGCGGCGCGCATCGAGCAGGTTGAAGGTGTGGCTGGCCTTCATCACCTGCTCGTAGGCCGGCAGCGGCAGGCCTACTTCCACCAGCTTCTGCGCTTCGCGCTCGCAGGCGTCGAAACGGTGGAACATTTCTTCCACGTCGGCGTATTCGAAGTTGTAGGTGCTCTGCTCCACCTCGTTCTGGTGGTAGACGTCACCGTAGGTCACCGGCTGGCCGTCCGGGCCGTAGGTCCAGACCAGGTCGTAGACGTTGTCGCAGTTCTGCAGGTACATGCACAGGCGCTCGAGACCATAGGTGATCTCGCCCAGCACCGGGCGGCATTCCAGGCCACCGGCCTGCTGGAAGTAGGTGAACTGGGTCACTTCCATGCCGTTGAGCCAGACTTCCCAGCCCAGGCCCCACGCGCCCAGCGTCGGCGATTCCCAGTTGTCCTCGACGAAGCGCAGGTCGTGCACCAGCGGATCGATGCCCAGTGCCTTCAGCGAATCCAGGTACAGCTGCTGGATGTTGTCCGGCGCCGGCTTCATCGCCACCTGGTACTGGTAGTAGCGCTGCAGGCGGTTCGGGTTCTCACCGTAACGGCCATCGGTCGGGCGCCGCGACGGCTGCACGT
This sequence comes from Stenotrophomonas hibiscicola ATCC 19867, assembly GCF_000382065.1. GTDB lineage: Bacteria > Pseudomonadota > Gammaproteobacteria > Xanthomonadales > Xanthomonadaceae > Stenotrophomonas > Stenotrophomonas hibiscicola. The sequence continues at coordinate 367,503 of NZ_KB907503.1, forward strand.
AGGCCGCATTCCAGCTTTCCGGACCGATCGCACGCAGGAAGGTGGCCGGGTGGAAGGTACCGGCGCCCACCTCCAGGTCGAGCGGCTGGATGAGCACGCAGCCCTGCTGGGCCCAGAACTGGTTCAGGGTCTGGATCAGGCCCTGGAAGGTGATCGGAACGGTCGGGGTCGCGGACATGCGTACGAGTCTTGGCCGGCAAGGGGGTGCGCTAGTATAACGGCCGACCTGCGGGGCATTCCGTACCCGGGAGGAGCAGGCAGATGGAACATCGGCTGCCGGCAGGCACGCCCGGCGAGGCGGGCGGCGTCCCGCTGCCCTGGGGACGGCTGCATTTCGAGCAGATTGCCGCGGCTCTGGTCGCCGATGACCTGGTGGCCGAGCAGGACCGCGAGCGCATGCGGTTTTCCGCGCAGGGCGCGCGCAATGCCAGTGAATTGCACCCGCTGGTGCTGCTGTCCAACCTCAAGCTGGCCGCCAACGGCGGTGGCGAGCTGACCCTTGAACGGCTGACCGAGTGGCTGGCGCAGCGTACCGGCAGCCGCTACCTGCGCATCGACCCGACCCGGGTCGACGTCGCCGCGGTCACCGCGCTGGTCTCCCACGCCTACGCCCGCCGCCACCGCTTCCTGCCGCTGGCGGTGGACGCCGAGCGCGTGCTGGTGGCCACCAGCGAGCCGCTGGTGCAGGAATGGCGCCGCGACCTGCAGCACCTGACCCGCCGCCGCATCGAGCTGGCGGTGGTCAACCCGCTGGACCTGCACCGCTACACCATGGAGTTCTACGGGGTGACGCGTTCGGTGCGCGGTGCCCGCGGCGACGTGCGCGGCGAGGCCAGCACCACGCTGCCCAGCTTCGAACAGCTGGTCGAGCTGGGCCGCACCGGCGACGTCAATGCCGACGACCAGCACATCGTGCACATCGTCGACTGGCTGCTGCAGTACGCCTACGAACAGCGCGCCTCGGACATCCATCTGGAGCCGCGTCGCGAGATGGGCCGCATGCGCTTCCGCATCGACGGCGTGCTGCACAAGGTGTTCGAGGTGCCGCCAGCGGTGATGACCGCGGTGGTCAGCCGTATCAAGGTGCTCGGCCGCATGGACCTGGCCGAGCGGCGGCGCCCGCAGGATGGACGCATCAAGACCCGCTCGCCGGGTGGCCGCGAGGTCGAGATGCGCCTGTCGACCATGCCCACCGCCTTCGGCGAGAAGTGCGTGATGCGCATCTTCGACCCGGATGCTGCGTTCAAGAGCATCGACCAGCTCGGTTTCAGCCCGCAGGAGGCCGCCGGCTGGAATGCGCTGGTCGAGCGCCCGCACGGCATCGTGCTGGTCACCGGCCCGACCGGCTCGGGCAAGACCACCACCCTGTATTCCACGCTGAAGCGGCTGGCCACGCCGGACGTGAACGTGTGCACGGTGGAGGACCCGATCGAGATGATCGCGCCGGAGTTCAACCAGATGCAGGTGCAGGCCAACATCGACCTGGACTTCGCCAGCGGCGTGCGCACCCTGCTGCGGCAGGACCCGGACATCATCATGATCGGCGAGATCCGCGACCTGGAGACCGCGCAGATGGCGGTGCAGGCCTCGCTGACCGGCCACCTGGTGCTGTCCACCCTGCATACCAACGACGCGCCCTCGGCGGTCACCCGCCTGCTCGACCTGGGCGTGCCGCACTACCTGCTCGCCAGCACCCTCAACGGCATCCTCGCCCAGCGCCTGGTGCGCACGCTGTGCCCGCACTGCAAGCAGCCGCACACCCTTGGTGCTGCCGACTGGGCGGTGCTGGCTGATAGCGATGGCGCATATCCAGATGCCGCCACGCCCTGTCGGCCGGTTGGCTGTCTGGAGTGCCGGCGCACCGGATTCCTTGGCCGCATCGGCCTGTATGAGTTGCTGCCATTGGGCTCGCGGCTGCGCGGGCAGATCCGCGCCGACATGGATCTGGCCGGTTTCAGCCGTGCCGCACGTGCTGAAGGGCTGCGGACCCTGCGCCAGGCCGGGCTTGAAAAGGTGGCGCAGGGGCTGACTACAATCGAGGAAGTCCTGTCAGTACTGCCGCCCCCGGATGAATCCAGCCCCGTTCCTGATCGTTGAAACCGGCCGACCGGTGCCGCCGCTGCGCCGCTATGGGCGCTTTCCACACTGGATTCGCGTCGCCGCCGGACTGGAAGAACACGAGACGGTGGTGGTCGATGTCGAACACGGTGATGCCCTGCCCGATCCGCATGCCTTTGCTGTCGTGCTGGTGACCGGCTCGGCCGCCTTCGTCACCGACCACGCCGACTGGAGCGAGCGTAGCGCCGCATGGCTGCGCCAGACTGCCCACGCCGGTCTGCCAGTGTTCGGCATCTGCTATGGCCATCAGTTGCTGGCCCATGCGCTGGGGGGCGAGGTGGCCTACAACCCGGCTGGCCGCGAGTCCGGCACGATCGAACTGGAACTGCAGCCGCAGGCGGCACAGGACCCGTTGTTCCAGGGCCTGCCGCAGCATTTCGCCGCCCACGCCACCCACCTGCAGACCGTGCTGCGTGCGCCCGAGGGTGCCCAGGTGCTGGCACGCTCGCCGCTGGATGGCTGCCATGCATTCCGCTGGGGCCGCCACGCCTGGGGGGTGCAGTTCCATCCGGAATTCGCCACCCACCACATGCGCGGCTACGTGCGTGCCCGCGCCGACTGCATCGGTCGCCACGGCGGCTGCGCCCGCACCATCGAGCGCGCAGTCAGCGCCGCGCCGCTGGCCCGCCAGCTGTTGCGCCGTTTCGTGCGCCAGGCGCGGCTGTCTTCAGCCCAGCCGATGGCAAAACAGGGATAATCGGCGGCACGGGCAGCCGCCCGGCCCCTCCTGTCCCTCCCGGATGTCCATGAAAGAGATTCGCAAGCTGCCGGCTTCGGCGGGCGCCCAGTGGTTGCTGGATACGTTCTCCCTGTACCGGCGTGCGCCGCTGCAGCTGGCCCGGATCGGCCTGGCCTGGCTGCTGGTGAGCTGGCTGGTCACCCTGTTGTCCACGCTGATTCCCGGCGCGGCAGGCATGGCCGTGCAGCTGATGACCCTGGCCATCTCGCCGATCATGTTCGGCGGCATGCTCTACGCCGTGGGCGAGATCGACGAAGGCCGCCCGGGCCTGGCCTCGCACTTGCTGCAGCCGATCCGCGACCACCGCGTCAGCCACCTGCTGGTGCCGCTGGCGATCCAGGTGCTGGCGGTACTGCTGCTGGGCGCGCTGCTGTTCATGATGATCGGTCGCGAGGGCTTCACCGCCTTCAGCGAGGTCATGACCAAGATGGAAGAGATCAGCCGCAGTGGCCAGCAGATCAAGCCGGACGATGCCGCCGCGCTGGTCGCCAACCTGCCGGCAAAGCGCATTGCGCTGTGGATGCTGCTGGTGTTCCTGAGCGCGGTGGCGCTGTCGCTGGCGATGTTCACCCAGCCGGCGCTGGTGGTGTTCGACAAGCAGAGCGGCATGCATGCGCTGCGCCTGAGCCTGCAGGGCTGCATCGAAAACATCGGCGCGATGATCGTGTTCGCCGCACTCGGCCTGATCGCCGCGTTCTGCATGTACATCCTGTTCGTGATCGTGATCCAGATCGCGATGCTGATCGGTGGCCCGCTGGCCGCGGCCTTCATCGCCCAGCTGGTACTGACCACGGTGCTGATGCCGCTGTATGTCGGTGCGGTCTACGCCGCGTGGAAGCAGATGTTCGTGCATCGCGGCAGCCGTGCAGCGCCGCCGATCCCGACCACGCCGACCTCGAGCGACGTGTTCCACGCCTGACCGGTCCCACCGGTAGCGCCGGGCCATGCCCGGCGGTGGCATCACATCGCACCCCGCACGCCGGGCATGGCCCGGCGCTACCGCATCACGCGGCGGGTTTCTTCACTACCGACGACGGCACCAGCCAGCGCGCGGCGTGGATGCCCAGCTCGTACAGCAGGCACATCGGGATCGCCAGCATCAGCTGCGAGACCACGTCCGGCGGAGTCAGCACTGCGGCTACCACGAAGATGCCGACGATTGCGTAGCCACGGCCTTCCTTGAACTGCTGCGGCGTCACCCAGCCCAGCAGCACCAGGATCACCATCGCCACCGGCAGTTCGAAACTGCCGCCGAAAGCGAAGAAGATCGCCAGCACGAAATCCAGATAGGCATTCGCATCCGGAGTGATCGCAATCACGTCCGGGCTGAAGGTGGTCAGAAAATGGAACACCGCCGGCAGCACCAGGAAGTAGGCGAAGGCGCAGCCGGTGTAGAACAGCAGTACCGACGACACCAGCAACGGCACCGCCAGGCGCTTCTCACGCGCATACAGGCCCGGGGCAACGAACGCCCACAGCTGGTACAGCAGCCAAGGCACCGCCACGAACAGGGCCACGAAGAAGGTCAGCTTCAACGGCGCAAAGAAGGCACCGGCCGGATTGGTGGCGATCATCGTCTGCCCGTTCGGCAGCTGCGAGACCAGCGGTTCGGCCAGCGCGTTGTACAGCTTCTGGGTAAACGGCAGCAGCGCCAGCAGCACCACGCCCAAGCCCAGCAGTGCACGCACCAGGCGGCCGCGCAGTTCCACCAGATGTTCGACCAGCGAGCTTTCGCCGAAATCCTGTTCACTCATGGCTGGCGCTCCGTGCTCTGCGGCGGCGGTGTCGCGGCTGCTTCAGCGGGCGCGTCTGCAGCCGCCCCGGCAACGGCGCCAGCCTGGGCCGGTGGGTCCACGCCGGGCTGGGCAATCATGTGCGGCGGCAGATCGGCCTGCGCCGGTGCTCGCACTTCCTGCGCCAGATCGTCGCCCTGCTGCCGCGCCTGCTGGGCCTGGCGACGGAGCGCTTCGCCACTGGCGCGCAGCTGGTTCTCGGTGTCCTGCATGCCTTGGCGCACGTCCTGCATCTGCCGCTTGATCTCTTCGGCGTGCAGTTCGCGCTCCAGTTCCTGTTTCACCGAATCCCACTGGTTGCGGGCACGACGCACCCACAGGCCGGCGAAGCGGGCCGCCTTGGGCAGGCGCTCGGGACCGAGCACCACCAGAGCGACCACGGCAATCACCAGCAGTTCGCTGAAGCCGATATCGAACACCGCGACCGCTCCGGATCAGCGTGGGTTGCGGTCGTGCTCGTCCTGCACGGTGCGCGAGGCATCCTGGCTGCGCGACTCGTCGCCCAGCTGCGCGTTCGGCTTGTCGTCGTCGCGCATGCCCTTCTTGAATTCCTTGACCGCCGAGCCGAGGTCCTTGGCGCCACTGGTCAGGCGCTTGGTGCCGAACACCAGCAGGACGATGGCCAGCACGACCAACCAATGCCAGATGCTGAAACTGCCCATAAAGACGCTCGTTACGTTAGTGATCAGGCTGTCGAGCATAGCGCACCGGCTGTAAGCCGGCGCGCGTGACGAAAGTCAGTTCCCGCCCAGCGTTTCCGTGCGGATTTCGCCGTCATTGACCGGCTGGAAGCCCTGCTGCTGCGGTGGCGGGGTCTGCGGCACGTTCTGCAGCGGCGCCGTGGTGGCTTCCGCCGGGGCGGCCGGTGCTGCCTGAACAGGCGCCGGCGCAACCGCCGGGGCCGCTGCCGGACGCGGTGCGCTGCCGTTGCCGCTGCGGTTGCTGCGTGCAGCGTAGGTGGCCTCTTCCAGGCGGTCACGGAAGGCCACCACATCCATCGACGGCGAACCGGCAGCGCGGCCTTCGAAGATCATGCGCGGTGTGGTGTTGCTGCCGTAGGCATCCAGATTGGCGGCATCATCGATCTGCAGCACCGCACCATCCAGCGCGACGCCGGCAAACAGGCCGCGCGCGCGCGACCAGGACCAGATCTCGGCCTTCAGCTGGCCGTCGGTGGCAGCGGCGGCATTGCGGCCGACCGGGCCGGCGGCGACACCGGCATCGGCGCCCAGCGTGAACTTGCCATTGACCAGGTTGTCCAGGCTGCGGTCGTTGCGGAACACCAGCACCACGTCCGAGGACTGCACGCCGGCCTGGAAGCCGATGCTGCCGCCGGTCAGCTTCACGAACACCGGATTGGACCAGGCGCCGTTGGGCATGCGCACCGACATCAGGCCGTGGCCACGACGACCACCAATGACCAGACCGGCCTTGATCGTGTCGGGAATGACGATGACCGCGCGGCCTTCGTCGAGCAGTTTGTCCGGAATGCCCTGTTCGGGGATTTCCTGGATTTCAGCAAGCACGCGCACGGCATTGCGCGCACGCTGGTCTTCCTGCGGTCCGGCCATGGCCTGGCTGGACAGCAGGCTGGCGGCGATCAGCAGGGCTTGGATCGGGCGACGCATGGCAGGCTCCAGAAGTCAGTCCATAGGAAGATATAGCAAGTGACTGAAATTAGTAGCGTTGTCATGAATCCCCAATGAGCGTTCCCTGCTCACATTGATGCGCGCTATGCCTGCAATCCGAACCCTGCATCCCGGCACGGCGCCGGATCGGCGACAATACCGCCCATGCTCGACGCACCCGATACCGCCGTGCTGGCGGTCAACCTAGGCACGCCCGAGACGCCGACGGCCCCCGCCGTACGCCGTTACCTGGCCGAATTCCTGTCCGACCGCCGCGTGGTCGCGATCCCCCCACTGCTGTGGCAGCCGCTGCTGCGCGGACTGATCCTGCCCCTGCGCAGCAGTCGTTCGGCGGCCAAGTACGCCCAGGTCTGGCTGCCCGACGGCTCACCGCTGATGGTGCATACACGCCAGCTGGCGCAGGCCATGCAGGCCCTGTTGCCGACCCTGACAGTGCGCCATGCGATGCGTTACGGCGAACCGGCGCTGGCCAGCGAGCTCGACCGCCTGGCAGCCGACGGCGCGCGCCGCATCGTGGTGCTGCCGCTGTACCCGCAGTACTCCACCACCACCACCGCCTCGGTCGAAGACCGCGTCGATGCGTGGCAGCGCCGCAACCCAGGCGTAACCGTCAGCCTGGTGCGCGATTACTCGGTCGATCCAGGCTGGGTCGAGGCCGTGGCCGGATCGATCCGCCGCTACTGGGAGCAGCACGGTCGCGGCCGGAAACTGATGTTCTCCTTCCATGGCATCCCACAGCGCCTGGCCGACGCGGGCGACCCGTATCCGCAGCGCTGCGAGGCAAGCGCGCAGGCCATCGCCCACGCACTGGGCCTGGGCAGGGACGACTGGCAGATGGGTTACCAGTCGCGCTTCGGCCGCGAGCGCTGGCTGCAGCCGTATGCCGAGCCCAGCCTGTGGGCGCTGGCCGAATCCGGCGTGAAGCAGATCGACGTGGTCTGCCCGGGCTTTGCCACCGATTGCCTGGAAACGCTGGAGGAAGTGGCGCTGGGCTTCACCGAGACGCTGGCCGAGCGCGGCGCGACGATGCGCTACATCCCCTGCCTCAACGCCGATCCGGAACACGCTCGCGCCCTGGCGCGGCTGGCCGTGGCCTCGCTGGCATGAGTCTGCAGCCGTTTGAACTGGAGGTCGGTGGCGCGCGCGTCGCCGGCCTGCGCAATCACGGCGACGGCCCGCGCGTGCTGGCCCTGCATGGCTGGCTCGACAATGCGGCCAGCTTCGTGCCGCTGGCGCCGCACCTGTCGCCGTTGCAGCTGGTGGCCATCGACCTGCCCGGGCATGGCCACAGCGCGCACCTGCCGGCCGGTGCCAGCTACACCACGGCCGCCGCGATCTGCCACGTACTCGATGTCGCCGACGCGCTGGGCTGGGACCGCTTCAGCCTGCTCGGTCATTCAATGGGCGCCGGCATCGCCAGTCTCACCGCCTCGGTCAGCGACCGCGTGGAGCGGCTGGTGGCGATCGAAGCACTGGGCGGCCTGCGTGGCCCCGAGGAAGAAACGGCCAACCGTCTGCGTGAACATGTAAACGCCACGCGGGGACTGGCACGCAAGCAGTTGCGCGTGTTCCCTGACCTGGCCGCGCCGATCCGTGCGCGGATGATGACCAACCAGCTCAGCGAAGGATGCGCACGGCTGCTGGTCGAGCGGGGCGTGGAACCGGTCGAGGGCGGCTACCGCTGGTGCAGCGATCCGCGGCTGATGCTGCCCACCGCGATCCGCCTCAGCGAAGGCCAGATCGACAACCTGCTGCAGGCCATCGCCTGCCCGACGCAGGTAATCTATGCCACGCCTGCGCAGTCCTACTACCCCGAGCCGATGCGCAGCGAGCGCCTGCAGCACCTGCGCAACGGGCGGCTGGCGGTGTTTCCCGGCAACCATCACCTGCACATGGAAAACCCGGAACAGATCGCAGACGTGATCCTGCACTTCTTCAGCAACGACAACGCCGGCTGATTCGCGGCGTTCGCGCACTTCACTCCGCGCAGTTGCGGCCGATACATCAGTTGCGGGCCCCTGCGCCCGCCGCACGCGGACCCGGTCGGGCCTGCGGCGTGTGTCTGGTCCTGCAAGGAAGTCCGCATGCCCGCTCTGCTGCACCGTCATCCACAGGATGTGGCCACGGTGCCCCGTCTGCGCGTCGCTGATCGCGTCGCATTCCCCGAATTCCCGGCACCCGCCCTCGTCACGCCCTGCTGCGTGCGTTGCGGCGTGGCCGTTGTCTTTAGCTGACCCAGGAGTCGCCGATGTCCGTTGCATCCTCCCGTCCCCCCGATACCGCCCGCCTGCCGCATCTGCAGCAGCTCGCGCGCCGCGCTGACCGCCGCCTGCTGATCGGCAGCGGGATATTGGCTATGGCTGCCCTGGTGCTGGCGCTGCGTGGGCCGCAGGCACAAGCCGCCGCGTTGGCGGCCGTCGCCGTATTGCCAGCCGCGTGGTTGGGCGGCCCCCAGGCGGGCCGGGCCGTCGCCCGCAACGGTCTGGCGTTGCTGTTGTCGCTGCAGCTGGCCGTGTTGTGCGCGATCATCAGCCTGTCACCGGCATTGCCAATTGCCCTGCTGCTGGGCGTGCTGCTGGGCCACCGTGATCGCCTTCCGGTGTGGCTGGCCGGTGGCGTCGGTACGCTCTCCCTGCTGGCACCGCTGCTGGACGGTACTGCGCTGTGGCCGGCGCTGCTGCAGGCCGCGATGCTGGCCGGCCTGACCCTGTTCCTTGGCCAGGTCGCACTGCGGCTCCGCCAGCAGACCGAAGCACTCGGCCACGGTCCCCGCCGGCTGGCCGCGCTGGCGCGCGACATCGCCACCGGCGCCGATCTTGGTGCACATGCTGACACCACCGCCTACGCACCAGGTTCGCTGGCCCATGCGCTGGCCGACACCGCACGCCATGTGCAGGCCCAGCGTGGACGCGAAGCGGAGGCACACGCCGAGAACGCGCAGATCCGCCAGGCCCTCGATGCCTCGCGCACCGCGATGATGATTGCCGACAACGATCACGTGATCCGCTACGTGAACCGCTCGGTGGTGGCCCTGCTGCGTAACCAGCAGGCAACGTTGCGCCAGGCCTTCCCCGATTTCGATGCCGAGCGCCTGGTCGGTAGCAGCATCCATCGCTTCCACGCCAACCCGGACCGGATCCGCGCCATCCTCAATGGCCTGCGGGTCAGCCACAACGGCAAGGTACAGATCGGCCCGGTGCACTTCGCACAGGTGGTTACTCCGGTCTTCGACGCACAGGGCGTGCGCCTGGGCTTCGCCGTGGAGTGGCATGACCGTACCCATGAGCTCGCGTTGGAGAACGCCGTCGCCGGCATCGTCGCGGCCGCCGCCGCCGGCGACCTCGACCAGCGCCTGCAGGCAACCGAAGGTGCCAGCTTCCTCGATGGCCTCACCGGTGGCATCAACCAGTTGCTGGATACGTTGGGCAGTACGGTTGACGAGGTGCGGCAGATGCTCTCGGCGCTGGCCAGCGGCGACCTCGATCGACGCATGCATGGTGAGTATCACGGCGCCTTTGCCGCGATCCAGCGCGATGCCAACGCCACCGCCGGCCAGCTGGCGCGCATGGTGGGCCGTATCCAGCAGTGCGCGTCCTCGATCAGCACCGCTGCGAGCGAAATCGCTGCGGGCAACGGCGCGCTGTCCGAGCGCAGCGAGCGCCAGGCAGCGCACCTGCAGGAAACCGCCGCTTCGATGGAAGAGCTGACCGCCACCGTGCGCCAGAACGCTGCCCATGCGCGCGAGGCGAGCCAGCTGGCGATCACCACCCAGAGCGCCGCCAGCGACGGCAACGTCGCCATGCAGCGGGTCGTCGACACCATGCAGGCGATCGAGGGAGCCTCGAAGCGGATCGGCGACATCACTGGCGTGATCGATGGCATCGCCTTCCAGACCAATATCCTCGCGCTCAACGCGGCAGTGGAGGCCGCCCGTGCCGGCGAGCAGGGCCGCGGCTTCGCAGTGGTGGCCAGCGAGGTGCGCGTGCTGGCGCAGCGCTCCGCCGCCGCCGCACAGGAAATCAAGAAGCTGATCGATGAGGCGGGTCGCCAGGTGGGCGAAGGTGCCCAGCTGGTGGCCGATGCGGGCCAGCGGATGCAGGGCATTGTCGGGGGCGTTGAGAATGTCAGCCACCTGATGCACGAGATCTCGGCGGCCTCTCAGGAGCAGTCGGTTGGCATCGAGCAGATCAACCAGACCGTGGTGCAGATGGATCAGGCCACGCAGCAGAACGCGGCGCTGGTGGAGGAGGCCACCGCTGCCGCACGTGAGCTGCAGTCGCAGGCTGGGACGCTGACTGAAGCGGTGTCGGTCTTCCGCCAGCAGGAAGCACACGAGGTCCCGCGGGCCGCCTGATCAGGGTCTGCCAAGCGAGTGGATGAGGACGGCGCCCGCAGGGCGCCGTCTTTTTATGCGTGACCTGCCCCTGGTAGTGCCGGCCGCTGGCCGGCAACCGATTGCTGTGTGGGCCTGCTGTTGGTAGCGGCCAACCTTGGTTGGCACCGCTGCTCCTCGCAGGGGGTATCCACGCATGGCGTGGATCTACCGGGCGATGTAATGCCATCGGGTTGCCGGCCAGCGGCCGGCACTACCCGGTGTTTACCGCGCACAAAGTTGCCGGCCGCTGGCCGGCAAACGACCGCTGTGTGCGCCTGCTGTTGGTAGCGGCCAACCTTGGTTGGCGCCGCTGTTCCTCGCAGGGGGATCCACGGATGGCGTGGATCTACCGGGCGATGTAACACCGTCGGGTTGCCGGCCAGCGGCCGGCACTACCCGGTGTTTACCGCGCACAAAGAAAAACCCCGCTGCGTGAGCAGCGGGGTTTTGGGTGTAAACCCTGGCGATGACCTACTCTCGCATGGCTTGAGCCACACTACCATCGGCGCAGCTGCGTTTCACTTCCGAGTTCGGGATGGGATCGGGTGGTTCCACAGCGCTAATTTCACCAGGGAGGCGGTTGGAGCGTCGCCATCCGGTACAGCTGGATAAGGCGCCTGCCTCTCATAGTTCTTGTGACGTAGCGTGCACTTGGATGCTCTTACGACGTTGTCGTAAAGCCAAGGCAACTTGAGGTTATATGGTCAAGCCG
>NZ_KB907504.1 GCF_000382065.1 Stenotrophomonas hibiscicola ATCC 19867
TAGGCCTACCGCCAGCGTTCACTCTGAGCCAGGATCAAACTCTTCACTTAAAACTACATGATCCGAAGATCAAAATTTAAAGCTGCAGATGATTGATGCTGGCAACGTATCGCTTGCTTTAAAACAATTAATAGTTGCTTGATCAAACGTCTGCAAGATGGACAATCATCCTTCCTGCAGGCGCCTTCACAAGATACCTGCGCATACTTTCAAAGATCCGGGGAAGTGGCCTCAGCGCCGTTCCCGTGTGCTGCGAAGTTTCCTTCGTAGCGAGCCGCCCATTATGCCAGACTTTTTCAGTCCGTCAACACCTTCGTTCGATCATCTCGTTCGGCGGTGGTGGGCGCCCTGTTGTCGCTGAAGCCCCTTGGTGGCGACCCCTGCGACGGGGGAGGAGAAGTATGTCCCCATTCCCATCATTTGTGAAGGGGGTGTGGCGATTTTTTTCACCGGATGTTGCATCTGTTCATGCGCCGCGCTGCGGTACGAACCCGTGAAGAGCAGCCGAGCGTGGGCTTGGCTCTACAAGAGCATAAGGAAGGGCCGGCTGGCGCCGGCCCTTCCTTGATGTCAGGCAGCGATCAGGCGTACGCGGGCGAAGGTGCGCTTGCCTACCTGCAGCAGGCCTTCGAAGCCCGGCTGCAGCACCTGCTGGCCGTCTTCGACCACTTCGCCATCCACCTTCACCGCACGCTCCTTGAGCTTGCGGTTCGCTTCGGAGTTGCTCGGAGTCAGGCCGGCCGCGGTCAGCAACGCGGCGATGCGCAGGCCATCGGCCGGAATCGCCACCTCCTGCAGCGGCAGCTGGGTGATGTCGCCCTGCCCGGTCACCGCCGCTTCCCAACCGGCGATCGCCTGTTCGGCCGCCGCGGCGTCATGGAAGCGGGTGGCCAGTTCACGCGCCAGGCGCAGCTTGACCACGCGCGGGTTCAGGCCGCCATTGGCCACCTGCTCGCGCAGCTGCACGGCCTCGGCCTGGCTGATGTCGAAGGACAGCAGCTCGATCCAGCGCCACATCAGGGCGTCGTCCACCTTCATTGTCTTGGTGACGATGTCGATGGCCGGCTCGCTGATGCCAATGTAGTTGCCCAGCGACTTGGACATCTTGTTGACGCCGTCCAGGCCTTCCAGCAGCGGCATGGTCAGCACCACCTGCGGCTTCTGGCCGTGGTGTTCCTGCAGGCCACGGCCCATCAGCAGGTTGAACTTCTGGTCGGTGCCGCCGAGTTCGACGTCGGCCTCCAGGGCCACCGAGTCGTAGCCCTGCACCAGCGGGTACAGGAACTCATGGATGGCGATGGACTGCTGGGCGGCATAGCGCTTGGCGAAATCGTCGCGCTCGAGCATGCGCGCCACGGTGTGCTGGCCGGCCAGACGGATCATGTCGGCCGCGCCCATCTTGCCGAACCACTCCGAGTTGAAGCGGACTTCGGTACGGCTGCGGTCCAGCACCTTGAAGACCTGCTCCTCGTAGGTGCGGGCGTTGGCCAGCACATCGTCGCGGCTGAGCGGCTTGCGGGTCAGGCTCTTGCCGGAAGGGTCGCCGATCATGCCGGTGAAGTCGCCGATCAGGAAAATGACCTGGTGGCCGAGGTCCTGGAACTGGCGCATCTTGTTCAGCAGCACCGTATGGCCCAGGTGCAGGTCGGGGGCGGTGGGGTCGAAGCCGGCCTTGATCCGTAGCGGGCGGCCTTCCTGCAGGCGCGCACGCAGATCCTCGAGCTTGAGGATCTCGTCGGCACCGCGGCCGATCAGGGCAAGGGCTTCTTCAATCGAGGACACGTGACTACTCCCGGCAACGCCGATTCTTGTGTGGGGTGTTAAAGCAAAGTTAACCCGATTGGCTTCACAAAAGCCAATGGGCACAAGGGTTTGACGCGCTTTTATCAGGTGTCTATGGTAACCGGCGATCAGGCCCGCGCTCCCGGGCTGCAAGGAAAGAACCGCCGATGCACAACTCCGAACAAGGGCGCGCACGCAAGCAGCGCTTCCAGGAACGCCTCCACGTCCTGCACGACAACGTCCTGCATCGGAAGCTCAGGCAACACCTTCCCGCGGCCTTCAATGAGCGCTGGACCCGCCGCCACTGGGTGCATGCCAGCCTGTTTGCCACCATCGGCGCCCTGGTGGCGACGATCGTGCCGGGCTTCTCGCACACCATCGACGCCCCCTTTGCCGACAGCCATACCAGCCTGGCACTGCCGTTGCCGCCGCTGACCATGGCCCGCCAGCAGCAGGTGCCGGGCGACAGCTGGCAGGTGCTGCGCGTGCAGCGTGGCCAGACCCTGAGCGACCTGTTCGACAAGGCCGGCATTCCGGCCACCACCCTGCACCGGGTACTGGACCACCCGGGGGCGCGCGAGGCGCTGACCAAGCTGCGCCCCGGTGCCGAGATAGCCTTCGACATGCCGCTGTCCGGCGACCTGCGCAGCATCCGTTTCGACCGCGATGCCGACAACCGGGTGGAACTGAGCCTGGTTGGCGATGACATCAAGGAGAAGGTGACCCGACGCGAGACCTCCACGCGCACCGTGGTCACCAGCGGCGAGATCACCAGTTCGCTGTATGCCGCGGCCCGGCGGGCCGGGCTGTCGCCCTCGGCGATCGCGACGATGACCGACGAGATCTTCAAGTACGACATCGACTTCTCCAAGGACCTGCAGCCGGGCGACCGCTTCAGCGTGGTGATGGATGAAACCTGGCGCGAAGGCGAGAAGGTGGACACCAGCAAGATCCTGGCGGCGACCTTCACCACCGGCGGCAAGACCTATTCCGGCTTCCGTTTCGACCGCAACGGCAAGGCCGAGTACTACGACATCAACGGCCGTTCGTTGAAGAAGAGCTTCATCCGCATGCCGATTCCGTTCGCGCGGCTGAGCTCGACCTTCGGCGCGCGCAAGCACCCGGTGCTGGGCAAGATGCGCATGCACAAGGGGGTGGACTACGCCGCGCGCACCGGCACCCCGATCATGGCCGCCGGCGACGCCCGCGTGCAGTTCGCCGGCGTGCAGCGCGGCTATGGCAACGTGGTGATCCTCGATCACGGCCGCGGCCATACCACCCTGTACGGGCACATGTCGCGCTTTGCGAACATCAAGACCGGCCAGCGCGTGGCCCAGGGCACGGTGATCGGCTATGTCGGCTCGACCGGCCTGGCCACCGGCCCGCATCTGCACTACGAATTCCGCGTCAACGGCGAGCACCGCAATCCGCTGACCGTGACCATGCCGCCGCCGGAGCCGCTGAAGGGCGCCGAGCTGGTCGCCTTCCGCGCGCAGACCGCACCGGCGATGGCCCGCATCCAGGGCATGGAGAAGCTGATCTACGCCGACGCCAGCCCGGCACCGACCAGCCGCGACGAGGCCGCCCCCGAGGTGGCCAGCGCCAAGGACAAGCAGGCGACCGGCCGCAAGCGCGGCTGAACCCCTGCGTTGACGAAGAAGGACGCGGCAGCCCAAGCTTGCCGCGTCCTTTTTTTATGCCCGCCATGAACACGACTGCCGACGCTGACGCCCCCCTGTACCTTGGCCTGATGTCGGGCACCAGCGCCGACGGCATCGATGCCGCGCTGGTGCAGTTCCCCGCTGGCGGAGGCTGCCGCTTCGTGCACGGGCTGACCGCCCGCTGGGAGCAGGTGCTGCGTGCGCGGCTGGTGGCGCTGGGTGAAGGCGGCCCGCTGGACTCGCTGGAGGAGCTCGGCGAGCTGGATGCGCGCATCGCGATCAACTTCGCCGAGTCGGCCAACCAGCTGCTGGCCGAAGCCGGCGTGGACCGCAGCCAGGTGCGCGCGATCGGCTCGCACGGCCAGACCGTGCGCCACCGCCCGCTGGCCGATCCGGCGTTCACCGTGCAGCTGGGCGACGGCAACCGCATCGCCGAGCTGACCGGAATCACCACGGTGTCCGACTTCCGCCGCCGCGACCTGGCAGCCGGTGGCCATGGCGCACCGCTGATGCCGGCCTTTCACCTGGGCATGCTGGGCACCGCCGATGAGGACCGCGCGGTGCTCAACCTGGGCGGCATCGCCAACCTGACCCTGATCCCGCGCGAAGGTGCGGTGCGTGGCTTCGATACCGGCCCGGCCAACGCGTTGATGGATGCCTGGTGCCAGCGCCATACCGGCCGCACCTTTGATGCCGACGGCGCCTACGCCGCCAGCGGCGCGGTGGACGAGGGCCTGCTTGCCGGCTGGCGTTCGGACCCGTGGTTCGCGCTGCCGCCGCCGAAGAGCACCGGGCGCGAGCAGTTCCACCTGACCTGGGCCGAGGCGCACATGGGGGAAGGCCAGTACGCCGCCGCCGATGTGCAGGCCACCCTGCTGGAGCTGACCGTGGCAACCGTGGCCGATGCGCTGCTGACGCAGCAGCCGCAGACCCGGCGCCTGCTGGTCTGTGGCGGCGGGGTACGCAACCGGCAGCTGATGACGCGCCTGGCGGCGCGGCTGCCGGGAGTGCAGGTGGAGTCCAGCGCGGTACACGGGCTGGACCCGGAATACGTGGAGGCGATGGGTTTTGCGTGGCTGGCGCAGCGGACCATGGAGGGACTGGCCGGCAACCTGCCGAGCGTGACCGGGGCCAAGGGGCCGCGGATCCTGGGGGCGATCCACCTGGCGTGAGGTGGCGCCATACACGCATGGCGTGGCTCTACCGGGCAGCCGCGCGTGGGCTCGGCTCTACAGCATTGCGGCGCGGCCGCTAATCGAAGCCCTGCCCTGCCGGCAGGGCCTGCAGGGCGGCGATGGCGTCGGAGAGTGCGTCCACTTCGGGATCGCCGAAGCCGGAGCGGACCTCCAGTTCACTGCTGAACAGGCCCTGCTCCAGCAAGGCGGCGCAGGTCTGTTCGTGAGTCCAGCCGCGGGCGACCGCGACGCGTTTGATGCGTTCCAGCAGCAGCGGGTCCAGGTCCCGCAGCACAACGTCGGCCATGCTCGCTTCCCCGTTCGCAAGGCACCGCCCCCTCGGCGCGTCGGGGCGATGATCCCGCAGACCGGACGGGCAGGCAATCAGGTCGAGCTGGCGGCCTGGCGACGACGCTGCTGCAGGATCAGCAGGGCGCACAGGATCACCACCGGGATCGCCACCAGCGCGGTACCGACGAAGAACAGCGCGTAGCCTTCCAGCAGCGTCCGGCCTTGTGCGAGCGCCTGTACCGACCACCCCGAGAGCCCCTTGAGCGCCTTGCCGGGCATCGCGTAGAACGAGCTCAGCAGCGCGTACTGGGTTGCCGTGTATCCGATGCTGGTCAGGCTGGACATATAGGCGATCAGCGCCGTACCGGCGAAACCGCTGGCGAAGTTGTCGATGGCCATGGCCACGGCGAAATGGGTTGTGTCCGGGCCGGAATAGGCCAGCCAGGCAAACGCCAGGTTGGAGGCCGGCCCCAGCACGGCGCCCACCATCAGCGCCGCCAGCACGCCCCAGCGCACCGAAACCAGGCCCGCCGCAGCAATGCCGACGAAGGTCGCGACCAGGCCCACCGAGCCACGCACGGCGCCCACGGTGTCCTCGTCCAGGCCGAGATCGACATAGAAGGGGTTGGCCATCGGCCCCATGACGAAGTCGGCCATGCGATAGATGCTGATGGCCACCAGGATCAGGATCGCGCCGCTGCGGTGTTCGCGGACGAAGGCGATGAACGGCCCGGCCACGGCGTCGAACAGACCGCGTGGCGTCCACAGCGAGGTCGCCTGTGCCTGCACGGCAGCCACTTCCCGCGCGGGCTCGCGGGCCATGAGCACGGCCACCACGCCAAGCGCCATCAGCACGGCCATGATCTCGTAGGAGACCTGCCAGCCGACACGGGCCGCGATGATCAGGATCAGCGCATCGGTGACCAGCAAGGCAGTGCGGTAGCCCAGCGCCGAGGATGAGGTCAGCAGGCCGAGCTGCTCGCTGTTGTCAGCGCTTTCGATGCGCCAGGCATCGATGACGATGTCCTGGGTGGCCGAAGCAAACGCCACGATCACGGCCATCACGCCGAATACGACGATGTGCTGCCAGTCGACACCCAGGAACTGGATCTGGCCGCCCTTGGGCTGGACCAGTGCCATGCCGACCAGCCCCACCACCACGACCAGCTGCGACAGCAGCATCCAGCCGCGGCGGCGGCCGAAACGACCGAACAGAGGCACGTCGGTCTTGTCGACGATCGGCGCCCACAGGAACTTCATGGTGTAGGCCAACCCGACCCATGACAGGAAACCGATCGTGCTCAGCTCGATGCCTTCCTTGCGCATCCAGAAGCCGAGCGTGTTGCCCACCAGATAGATGGGCAGGCCCGAACTGAAACCGAGCAGCAGCATCGCCAGCACCTTGCGCTGGCTCAGGTTGGACAACACCTGCTGCCACGGTCGGCGCGGCTTGGCGGCCTCGGTCACAGGTCGTAGTCCACGGTGAACGGGGCGTGGTCGGAGAAGCGCTCGTCGCGGTAGATCGAACAGCTACGCAGTTTGTCGCGCAGGCCCGGGGTGATGAACTGGTAGTCGATACGCCAACCGACATTGTTGGCACGGGCGGCGCCGCGGTTGCTCCACCAAGTGTAATCCTCGCCGGTGGGGTTGAGCAGGCGGTAGGCATCGGCCCAGCCACGGCCGGCGGCGACATCGGTGGCCTGGCCATGGTCGGCGCACAGGGCGTTGAGCCAGTCGCGCTCCTCCGGCAGGCAGCCGGAATTCTTCTGGTTGGACTTCCAGTTCTTGATGTCCAGCGCCGAACGCACGATGTTCCAGTCGCCGCACAGCACGTAGTCGCGGCCGCTGCGCGCCCACTCCTCCAGGATCGGCCGCAGCCATTCCATCACTTCGAACTTGAAGCCCTGGCGCAGGTCGCCCGAGCTGCCGGACGGGATGTAGAAGGAGACCACGCTGAGGTTGCCGTAGCGTGCCTCGATATAGCGGCCTTCGTCGTCGAACGGGGCCCAGCCCAGCGAGGTGATGACCTGGTCCGGTTCGCGCTTGCTGTAGATCGCCACGCCGCTGTAGCCCTTCTTGGTGATGGCATCGCGATAGAAGCAGTGGTGCCCGTCCGGACGGAACATCGGGTCGGTCAGCTGGTCTTCCTGGGCCTTGGTCTCCTGGATGCACAGGACGTCGGCGTCCTGGGCACGGAACCAGTCGAGGAAGCCCTTGGTCGCGGCGGAACGGATGCCATTGGCGTTGAAACTGATGATGCGCATGCAAGGGACCTACGACAGGAAACCGGGCAAGCATACCGGTTGCCCACGGGGCTGCGCAGTCTGCCCGGCCAGGCCGCGACGCCCTTCACACGGGTCCGGACGAGCGCGAAACGCCCAGCTGGATTAGGATTTGTGCTCCAAATGAAGATGAATCGAGTTTTGATGAGCGACCACCGCCACCGTTTCCTGCAGCTGGCCCTGACCGCCGATGCCCTGCGCTTCGGCCAGTTCACCCTCAAGTCCGGCCGGCTGAGCCCCTATTTCTTCAATGCCGGTCGTTTCGACTCCGGCTCGCTGCTGTCGCAGCTCGGCGCCTGCTACGCCGATGCCATCGATGCCAGCGGGATCAAGTACGACGTGGTGTTCGGCCCGGCCTACAAGGGCATTCCGCTGGCCACCGCGATGGCCTGCGAGCTGGCCCAGCGTGGCCGTGACCTGCCGCTGTCGTTCAACCGCAAGGAAGCCAAGGACCATGGCGAAGGCGGCCAGCTGATCGGCGCGGACATGAATGGCAAGCGCGTGCTGATCGTCGATGACGTGATCACCGCCGGTACCGCGATCCGCGAAGCGCTGGGCATCATCCGCGCCGCCGGTGGCACCCCGGCCGGCATCGTGGTGGCGCTTGACCGCCAGGAGATCGCTTCGGAAACCGATCGCCGTTCGGCGGCGCAGTCGGTGGCCGAGGAAGCCGGCATTCCGGTGATTGCCGTGGCATCGCTGGCCGATCTGCTTGATTTCGCCTCCGGCAACCCGGAACTTGTGGGTTACCGTCAGCCGCTGGAAGCCTACCGGGCCCAGTACGGCGTTCGTTCGATCCGCTGACCGACCAGGGGAAAGGTCATGTCCCGAGTTCCTGCTGTTCTCCTTGCCGGCCTGCTGCTGGCCATGCCGTTCACGCTGCCGGCGCAGTCGCGGGGTGTCGACAAGGTGGAGAAGAAGCTGTACTGCTGGAACGAGGGCAAGGAGCGGATCTGCAGTGATTCGCTGCCGGCCGATGCGGTCAATCACGCCCGCGAAGAGTTCAACGCGAAGAGCGGCCTGCGCAATGCGCAGGTCCAGCGCGCGTTGACCGACGAAGAGCGTGCCGCCGCCAGCACGGTGGCCGCGCAGCAGCAGCTGGACCTGATGGCTGCGCAGACCCGCCAGCGCACCGAGCAGGCGATGCTGACCACCTATGGCAGCGAGGACGACCTGCGCCGGGTGTTCGCCGAACGCCAGGAAGTGCTGGACAACAACCTGAAGACAGCCGAGTACAACGTCACCAGCCTGCGCGAATCGCTGGTGGCGCTGCTGTCGGCCGCCGGTGACCGCGAACTGGCCGGTGGCAAGGTGGCCGACAAGCAGGCCGAGGCGATCCGCCAGCGGCATGTGCAGCTGCAGGCGCAGCAGCGCCTGCAGGCCGGGTTCCTGCAGCAGCAGCAGGCGTTGAAGGCCGAAATTGAAAGCACCCTGCAGCGCTATCGCGAGCTGAAGGGCGTGGCGCCGGCTGCCCCGGCAGGCTGACGACGCTCCTGCCGCCGGGCATGGCCCGGCGCTACCCGTGGCCGGGTTACGGGTTGGCCCACGGAATTTATGCACTCTTTACGCGTCGGCCCGGTCCGGCGCGTAGTGCGTTTATGGGCGGCAGGACGACGATGGCGGCCTGAGGTGGAGGGGTTCCACCAGGACGCTATT
Source organism: Stenotrophomonas hibiscicola ATCC 19867 (assembly GCF_000382065.1). GTDB lineage: Bacteria > Pseudomonadota > Gammaproteobacteria > Xanthomonadales > Xanthomonadaceae > Stenotrophomonas > Stenotrophomonas hibiscicola. Next base: position 8,848 of record NZ_KB907504.1, read on the forward strand.
GCAATGTCCCCCTGGCTGTCGTTGTTGTGTGGCGTGCTGGTGCTGGTCGCCGCCGCCTATCTTCTTTATGTCGTGCTGCGGCCCGAGTCGTTCTGAGCGGAGCCGGCCATGACTGAGATGCTTGTGATTATTGCCGCCAGCCTGCTGCTGGCGTGGCCGCTGGGCCTGTACCTGGCCCGCGTGATGCGTGGCACGCCGATGAGGGTGGACGTGCTGTTCCACTGGATCGAGAAGCCGCTGTACGGGGTGTTCGGCGTCGATCCATCGCGCTCGATGTCCTGGCGCGGCTACGTGCTGGCCTTCGTGCTGAGCAACGTGGTGGTCGCGGTACTGACCCAGGCCGTGTTCATGACCCAGGCCTGGCTGCCGCTGAATCCGGACCAGATCCCGAACATGCGCTGGGACACCGCGCTGCATACGATGATCTCGTTCCTGACCAACACCAACCAGCAGCACTATTCGGGCCAGGCGCAGCTGTCCTACCTCTCGCAGATGACCGGCATCACCGGCCTGCAGGTGGTGACGCCGATGATGGGCCTGGCGCTGGCGGTGGCCACGCTGCGCGCGTTGTTCTCGCGCGCGCCGCAGGCTGCGGCGGCCACCGGTGCCGGCGACGACCGCCAAGTGGCGGTGGGCAACTACTATGTGGATGTGGTGCGCCTGTGCGTGCGCTTCCTGTTGCCGCTGTGCCTGGTGTGGACGCTGCTGCTGACCAGCCAGGGCGTGCCCTCGACGATGGCCGGTGGCCCGCAGGCCTCGCCGATCGATGCCAGCGCCGGCATGGCCCAGCAGAAACTGCCGCTGGGCCCGGTGGCAGCGATGGTCGCGGCAAAGCAGCTTGGCGCCAACGGTGGCGGCTGGTACGGCCCGAACAGCAGCTTCCCGCTGGAGAACCCCACCCCGCTGTCGAACGCGCTGGAGATCGTCGGCATCCTGCTGGTGCCGATGGCGGTGATCTTCATGATCGGTGCGTTCACCGGCCGGCGCCGGTTCGGCGCCCTGGTGTTCAGCTGCATGCTGGGCATGTCGCTGCTGTCCACCGGCGCGATGATGTGGAGTGAAGGGCATGGCGCCAGCGCCGCCACGCCGCTGCTGATGGAAGGCAAGGAGGTGCGCTTCGGCGCCGACGGCACGGCGCTGTGGGCCGCGGTGACCACCCAGGTTTCCAACGGCTCGGTCAACGGCATGCATGACTCGCTGGCGCCGCTGAGTGGCGGCATCGCGATGGTCAACATGCTGGTCAGCGCGATCTGGGGTGGCATCGGCTGTGGCCTGCAGCAGTTCATCGTGTACCTGCTGCTGGGCGTGTTCCTGGCCGGGTTGATGACCGGGCGTACGCCGGAACTGTTCGGCCGCAAACTGGAAACGCCACAGGTACGCCTGCTGGCCCTGCTGGTGTTGCTGCAGCCGATCACCCTGCTGGTGTTCACCGCGATCACCCTGGCCGTGCCCGGGCTGGCCGGTACCTCCAACCCTGGCTTCCATGGCATCAGCCAGGTGTTCTACGAGTACGTCTCGGCCTACGCCAACAACGGCTCGGGCTTCGAGGGGCTGGGCGACGCCACGCTGTGGTGGAACCTGAGCTGCTCGCTGGTGCTGCTGCTGGGCCGCTTCCCGCTGCTGATCATCCCGCTGGTGGTGGCCGCACAGCTGGCCGCCAAGCGCCAGGCGCCGGAGTCTGCCGGCAGCCTGCAGATCGAAACCCCGACCTTCGCCCTGACCCTGGTCTCGGTGATCGTCATCCTGACCGTGCTGCAGTTCATGCCGGCGCTGGTACTCGGCCCGATCGCCGACCACCTCAGCCTGGGACTGCACTGAGGACACCCCGATGAGTACCCACGCAAGTTCCACCCGTAGTTCCCTTGCCCCGCGCCCTGCGCTGCTTGATGGCGCCGGCCTGCGCCGTGCGTTGATCGAGGCGGTGCGCAAGCTGTCGCCGATGCACCTGGTGCGCAGCCCGGTAATGGCGGTGGTGATGGCCGGTACGATCGTTGCCGCGATCGTCACCCTGACCGGCAATGCGCCGCTGGGCTTTGGCCTGGCGGTGACCGCGATCCTGCTGGTGACCGTGCTGTTCGGCAACTTCGCCGAAGCGGTGGCCGAAGCACGTGGCCGTGGCCAGGCAGCATCGCTGCGCCGCGCGCGCCAGGACCTGGTGGCGCGCCGCCTGGCCGCACCGCAGCCGGGGGCTGCGGAAACCCAAGTACCTGCCGCCGAGCTGCGCCCGGGCGACCATGTGATCGTCAGTGCCGGTGAGCTGGTGCCGGCCGATGGCGAGATCGTGCAGGGCCTGGCCACCATCAACGAGGCGGCGGTGACCGGCGAGTCCGCGCCGGTGCTGCGCGAGGCCGGTACCGACCGTTCCGGCGTGATCGGCGGCACCAAGGTGCTGTCCGACCAGATCATCGTGCGGGTGACCGCCGAGCCGGGCCACAGCTTCCTGGACCGGATGATTGCCCTGGTGGAGGGTGCCAACCGGCAGAAGACGCCGAACGAGATCGCGCTGACCCTGCTGCTGGCGGCGATGACGCTGACCTTCCTGGTGGTGGTGGCGACGCTGCCGGCGATCGGCGCGGCGGTAGGCGTGCAGGTCGATCCGCTGCTGCTGATCGCGCTGCTGGTCTGCCTGATCCCGACCACCATCGGCGGGCTGCTGCCGGCCATCGGCATCGCCGGCATGAACCGTGCGTTGGCCGCCAACGTGCTGGCCAAGTCGGGCAAGGCGGTGGAAGTCGCTGGAGACGTGGATGTGCTGCTGCTGGACAAGACCGGCACCATCACCTACGGCGACCGCCAGGCCAGCCATTTCCATCCGCTGGCCGGCATCGACGCCAGCCAGCTGCGCGAAGCGGCGCTGCTGTCTTCGCTGGCCGACCCGACCCCGGAAGGAAAGTCGATCGTGCGCCTGGCGCGCGAACAGGGCTGCGCCACCGCCGAGCCGGACCGTGCCGAGTACCTGGCCTTTACTGCCCAGACCCGGATGTCCGGCGTCGACCTGGAACATGGACGGCAGATCCGCAAGGGCGCCGCCGATGCGATCCGCGCCCACGTGCAGGCGCTGGGCGGCAACGTGCCCGCCGAGCTGGCCGGTCGCGTCGAGCAGGTGGCACGCAACGGCGCCACCCCGCTGGTGGTGGCCGAGGGTCGCCACGTGCTGGGCGTGATCGAGCTGTCGGACGTGGTCAAGCACGGCATGCGCGAGAAGTTCGCGCAGCTGCGAGCGATGGGCATCCGCACGGTGATGATCACCGGCGACAACCCGATGACCGCCGCCGCGATCGCTGCCGAGGCCGGCGTCGACGACTACATCGCCGAGGCCCGTCCGGAAGACAAGCTGGCACGCATCCGCCAGGAACAGGCCGGTGGCCGCCTGGTGGCGATGGTGGGCGATGGCACCAACGATGCTCCCGCGCTGGCCCAGGCCGACATCGGCCTGGCGATGAACTCCGGCACGCAGGCGGCGAAGGAGGCCGGCAACATGGTCGACCTCGATTCAGACCCGGCCAAGCTGCTGGCGGTCGTGGAAGTGGGCAAGCAGCAGCTGATCACCCGCGGTGCGCTGACCACCTTCTCGCTGGCCAACGACGTGTCCAAGTACTTCGCGATCCTGCCGGCGCTGTTTGCCGCTGCCGTTCCGACCATGGCCGCACTGAACGTGATGCAGCTGTCGAGCCCGCGCAACGCCGTGCTGGCGGCGCTGATCTTCAACGCCCTGGTGATTCCCGCCCTGATTCCGCTCGCCCTGCGTGGCGTGCGCTTCCGCCCGGCCACCGCAACGGCGCTGCTGCGCCGGAACATGCTGGTGTACGGCCTCGGCGGCGTGCTGCTGCCGTTCGCGGCAATCAAGGCGATCGACCTCCTTCTTGTCCTGGTATTCGGCGCATGAACCGTACTGTTTCCACTTCGTCTTCCCTTCCCCGCGAACAGAAGGCCGAGGCCCGCGTGGCCAGCCTGCAGGATGGCGCAAGCTGGCGCCCGGCGATCGGCCTGGGCCTGGCCACGCTGCTGCTGGCCGGCGCGGTCTACGCCGGTATCGCCACCGGTTTCGCCGGCCTGGCTTACCCGACCCAGGCCGAGGGCAGCCTGCTGCGCGATGGCAACGGCCAGGTACGCGGCTCGGCATGGCTGTCGCAGCGGTTCACCGGTGACGGCTACTTCCAGGCGCGCCCGTCGGCCGCCAACTACGACCCGATGGCCGCGGCCGGTTCCAACATGGCGCGCAGCAACCCCGCGCTGGCCGAGCGCGTCGCAGCCAGCACCGCGGCGGTGGCTGCACGGGAAGGTGTCGCGCCAGCGCAGGTTCCGGCTGACCTGGTCACCCAGTCCGGCGGCGGACTGGATCCGCAGCTGTCGCCGGCGGCGGCGCAGCTGCAGGTAGCACGCGTGGCGCGTGCCCGTGGCCTGCCGGTGGAGCGCGTGCAGGCACTGGTGCAGGCGCATACCGAAGGGCGCCAGTGGGGCCTGTTCGGGCAGCCACGGGTGAATGTGGTGACGCTGAACTTCGCGCTGGACCATGCGGCCAAGACGCCGTGATGCCGGCCTGCACCGCCTGCGCGCACAATGCTGGCCATGACAGCGGCGCCCATGACTGATGCACGTACCCGCCAGGCTGATGCCCTGGTTGAAGGCCTGCAACGCGAAGCCGGCGGCAAGCTGACCGTGTTCCTCGGCGCGGCGCCAGGCGTAGGCAAGACCTACACCATGCTGACCCGCGCGCAGGAACAGCTGCGCCGCGGCGTGGACCTGGTGGTGGGGCTGGTGGAAACCCATGGCCGCGCCGACACCCAGGCCCTGCTGGAGGGCCTGCCGCAGCTGCCGCTGAAGGAAGTGGCCTACCACGGCCACACCCTGCAGGAGATGGACCTGGATGCCGTGCTGGCACGGCATCCAGCGCTGGTGCTGGTGGATGAACTGGCCCATCGCAACGCGCCGGGCAGCCGCCATGAGCGGCGCTGGCAGGATGTGATGGAGCTGCTGGACGCCGGCATCGACGTCTGGACCACGGTCAACATCCAGCATCTGGAAAGCCTCAACGATGTGGTGATGCGCATCACCGGCGTGCGCGTCAGCGAGACCGTGCCGGATGGCGTGCTCGACCGCCTGCACGACATCGTGCTGGTCGATCTGCCGCCGCGCGAACTGATCGCTCGCCTGCAGCAGGGCAAGGTCTATGTGCCCGAACAGGCCGCGCAGGCACTGCAGGCATTCTTCTCGCCGGCCAACCTGACCGCGCTGCGCGAACTGGCCATGCAGGAAGCTGCCGACCGCGTCGACAGCAGCCTGCGCGAAGCACGCGCCGCACGCGGCGAGAGCAACCTGCCGCTGCGTCGCGGCGTGCTGGTGGCCATTGATGGCGGCGGCCAGAGTGAATACCTGGTGCGCGTGGCGAGGCGCATCGCCGAGCGGCGCGACGCACCGTGGACGGTGGTGACCGTGCAAGGGCGACGCCAGGACGAGGCGACCCGGCGCGAGATCGATGCTGCCTTCGCGCTGGCACGGCGCCTGGGCGGCGACGCCGAACTGCTGCACGGATCGAGCATCGCCGATGCCCTGCTCGACCATGCCGCGCACAATGGCGTATCGACCCTGGTGCTGGGCCGGACCCGCGAACGGCCGCTGGCGCGGATGTTCAACCGCACCCTGACCCAGCAGCTGATCCAGCGCGGCGCGCACTACGAGATCACCATCATCAGCACCCCGCAGGCACGTGCGCGCTCGCGCCGCGAGGGCCTGCTGCCGCCGATGCGCGGCATCAGCCATGAACCGGTGCAGGCACTGGTCGCCACCGCACTGGCCTGTGCGGTGGCGTGGCTGGCCGAACACTGGGTGGGCATGGCCGACCTGTCGATGGTGTTCATCGTGGCGGTGGTGCTGGTGGCCGCACGCACACGCGCCAGCGTGGCGGTGATGGCGGCGATCCTGTGCTTCCTCGCCTACAACTTCCTGTTCATCGCGCCCCGCTTCACCTTCGCCATCGGTGCACGCCAGGGTGTGATCACCGTGTTCCTGTTCCTGGCCGCGGCACTGGTGGCCGGGCGCCTGGCCTCGCGCCTGCGCATGCAGGTCATCGCGCTGCGTGCGGCCAACCGGCATGCGCGTGCGCGCCAGCAGCTGGGGCGGCAGCTGGCCAGTGCGGCCGGCAATGGCGAGGTGGCACAGGCGGGTCGGCACGCACTGGAACAGGCCATGGACGTACCTGCGTGGCTGCGGATCGGCGCCGATACCGCAACCGGTGGCCGTTCGCAGCCGGGCGATACCGATCTGGCCGCCGCCGACTGGGCCCTGCGCCACGGCCAGCCCAGCGGCCGCTTCACCGACACCCTGGCCGGTGCGCAGTGGTGGTTCCTGCCCCTGCTGGATGGCGAAGACCGCGCCATCGGCGTGGCTGGCCTGTACCTGCCCGGCGCGCAGGCGCGCCTGCTGCCCGAACAACGGCAGCTGGCCGAGGCGATGGTGGATGACATCGCGCAGGCCGCATTGCGCACCCGCCTGGTGGCCGAACTGGAGCAGGCGCATGTCAGCAACGAAACCGAGCGGCTGCGCTCGGCCCTGCTCTCTTCGGTGTCGCACGACCTGCGCTCGCCGCTGGCGGCGATGATCGGTTCGGCCGACAGCCTGGCCAGCTATGGCGCGGCGATGGATACGGCCGATCGCCGTGCTCTGCTGGACACCATACTGATAGAAGGCGAACGGCTGGATCGCTACATCCAGAACCTGCTGGACATGACCCGCCTCGGCCACGAAGGGCTGAAAATCAACCGCGACTGGATCGGCGTGGACGAACTGATCGGCTCGGCGGCGCGGCGCCTGCAGCGCTACCAGCCGAAGGTGCGGCTGGAACTGGACATCCCGGCCGCGCTGGCGCCGATCTGGGTGCACCCGGCGCTGGTCGAGCAGGCGGTGTTCAACGTGATGGAGAACGCGGCCAAGTTCTCGCCGCCCGATGCCGCCGTGCAGGTGCAGGCGCGCGAACTGGACGGCCAGCTGCGCATCGACGTGATCGATGCCGGCCCCGGCATTCCCGACGACGAACGCGCGCGCATCTTCGACATGTTCTACAGCGTCGAGCGCGGCGACCGCGGCCGCCACGGCACCGGCCTGGGCCTGACCATCTGCCAGGGCATGATCGGTGCGCATGGCGGCAGCGTGCAGGCGCTGCCCGGACGCGACGGTCGCGGTACCCTGATCCGCATCACCCTGCCCCTGCTCAAGCCAGCCTCCCACGATGAGCCCGACCCCGATTGAAGCCAGCGCGCCGGCCGCGCGCGTGCTGGTGATCGATGATGAAACCCAGATCCGCCGGTTCCTGGACATCAGCCTGCGCGCGCAGGGCTACCAGGTGCGGCAGGCTGCCACAGGCCAGGAAGGCCTGCAGCTGGCCGCCAGCGAGGACATGGACCTGGTGATCCTGGACATCGGCCTGCCGGACATGGAAGGCCATGAGGTGCTGGAGCAACTGCGGCAGTGGAGCCAGGTGCCGGTGATCATGCTGACCGTGCGCGCCGGCGAAGCCGAGAAGGTACGCGCGCTGGATACCGGCGCCAACGACTACGTGACCAAGCCGTTCGGTACGCAGGAGCTGATGGCGCGGGTGCGGGCGCTGCTGCGCACGCGCAGCGTGCCGAGTGATGGCACGCCACCGATTTTTGACGATGGCCACCTGCACGTGGATCTGGTGCGCCGCGAAGTGGCCCTGGAGGGTGAACCGGTGGCGCTGACCCGCAAGGAATACGCGCTGCTGTCACTGCTGCTGCGCAACGCGGGCCGGGTGGTGACCCAGCCGCAGATCCTGCAGGAGATCTGGGGGCCGACCCACCAGCACGACACCCACTACCTGCGCATCCTGGTCGGCAAATTGCGGCACAAGCTGGGTGATTCAGCGCTGGATTCGCGCTACCTGTTCACCGAGCCGGGCGTGGGATTGCGGTTCAAGGGGTGAGGGTGTGCCGACCAACGGTCGGCACCTACCAAAGCAAATGCGGAAGAGCATCCACGCATGGCGTGGATCTCTGCTGTGTCGACCAAGGTCGACACCTACCAAGAGCAGTTCATGCGGTTCGGACAGATCGCGGGAATCTGTCGAAGGCGGGGTGGGCCCGGTTGCGGGGGCGTGAGCCGCATGGATGCGGCGACCGAGCTTACATGGACGTACTTGCAGCGTCCCCCGTAACCGGACCCACCCCGCATCCTACGGATAGCCGGCCTTTGACGTTGACGTTGATTCGGCGGGTGCCGGGCGCCGCCCGGCCCCACCTCAGAACCCCAGCGGGGTGTCGCCCAGCACCGGCTGCAGCTGGCTGCGGAACAGCGCCTGGATGCGTTCCAGTGCGGCCTCGTCGTTGCCCTCGAAGCGCAGCACCAGCACCGGCGTGGTGTTGGAGGCCCGCACCAGGCCCCAGCCATCGGGGAAGTCCACGCGCAGGCCGTCGATGGTCGACAGTCGGCCGCCGACATACGGGTTGTCCGGCGACTGCGCCGCCGCCACCAGCATTGCCACCAGCGCATGCGGCGTGCCGTCGGCCACCGGCACCTTCAGTTCCGGCGTGGCCACCATCTCCGGCAGCTCGGCCAGTACCTCGTCCGGGGTCTCCTCGCGCTGGGCCAGGATCTCCAGCAGGCGCGCCGCCGCATACAGGCCATCGTCGAAACCGAACCAGCGCTCCTTGAAGAAGAAGTGGCCGCTCATCTCGCCAGCCAGTTCGGCATCGGTCTCGCGCATCTTCGCCTTCATCAGCGAATGCCCGGTCTTCCACATCAGCGGGCTGCCACCATTGCGCAGCACGTGGTCGGACAGCTTGCCGGTGCACTTCACGTCGTAGATCACCATCGCGCCGGGGTTGCGCATCAGCACGTCGGCGGCGAACAGCATCAGCAGGCGGTCGGCATAGATGATTTTGCCGTCAGCACTGACCACGCCCAACCGGTCGCCATCGCCATCGAAGGCGACGCCGAGGTCGGCCCCGAAGCGCTTGACCGTCTGCACCAGGTCTTCCAGGTTGGCCGGTTCGCTCGGGTCGGGATGATGGTTGGGGAAGGTACCGTCGACATCGCAGTAAAGCGGAATGACTTCAGCACCGATGGCTTCCAGCAGTTGCGGTGCCAGTGCGCCGGCCACGCCGTTGCCGGCATCGGCCACGACCTTCAGCGGACGGTCCAGCTGCACGTCGTCGGCGATGCGCTGGATGTAGTCGGCACTGACATCGCGCTGCTGGTAATCGCCCGGCTCCGCAGCCTGTACCAGGCGGCCCTCGACGATGCGCGCGTAGAGATCGGTGATGGCATCGCCGGACAGCGTCTCGCCGCCGATGACAACCTTGAAACCGTTGTACTCGGGCGGGTTATGACTGCCGGTCACCGCCACGCAGGTGCCGGTACGCAGGTGGAAGGCGGCGTAGTACACCACCGGAGTCGGCGCCAGGCCGATGTCGATCACCGCACAACCGGCGCGGCGCAGGCCCTCGGCCAATCCTGCGGCCAGTTCCGGGCCGGACAGGCGGCCATCGCGACCGATCACCACCTCGCGCAGGCCCTGCTCCAGTGCCACGGTACCGATGGCCTGGCCGATCAGCGCGGCGGTCTTCGGCGTCAGTTGGCTGCCCACCACGCCGCGGATGTCGTAGGCGCGGAAGATACCGGCCGCCAGTTCCTCGGCCGGAACCGGCGGCGGGGGCGGCGGTGCACTTTCAGTGGTGCTGGCCCCGGCCACCGGCGGCGGCGCCATCTGCAGGCTCTCGCTCAGGGTCGGGCCATGATCCGCTTCCGCCACGGCCGCACGCCGCGGCAGCGGCAGCGTCTTCGGCAGGCGGCCGCGACCCACCACCAGCAGTACGGCGATGAACGCCAGCAGCAGCGCAACGATGGCGCTGGCCAGCGAACCCAGGCCCAGCGGACCGGGTTCGATATTGGGTACCGCGGCCACCAGCCGCAACGGGGTACCCGGGATCGGCCGCGCCAGGACTTCGGCACTTTCGGCCAGGCTGGCATCGCCCAGGGCGACGAGGTCATGCGCGCCTTGGCGCAGGCCAAGGAAACCGGCCGATGGCGCACTCACCTGGTCCAGCGGCGAGGTCAGGCGCAGCAATGGCTGGCGCACGTAGAGCACTGCCGGGCCCAGGCTGCCCAGCGGCACCGGTGCCGCCAGGCCAAGACGATTGCCACCCCCATCGCGGACCACGCGCAGGCTGGGGCCGGCCTCGGCAAGCGCTCCTTCCAGCAACGCCAGGCGGGCATAGCCGAACGTGGCCGGGTCGGCGTAGGCATTGGCCAGATCGGCGGTCAGCACTTCAGCATGCTCGACGCCGGTCCAGCTCTCGCGGACCGCGAGTGCCGCCGCAGCGGCATCGCCGGCCTGCAGCGCCTGCTGCACGCGCTCGTTCTTCAGCTGCTGCTGCAGCTGCTTCAGCTGGCCGGCGGCGGCCTCCTGCAGGCCCTGCACAGCCTGGTCGCGCGCAGCTTCCAGCGCCTGGCCGTTGGCCTCCTGGCGCCATTGCTGCACCGCGCTCCATCCGAACCAGCCGGCCAGCAGGACCAGCAGCACCCCCAGTAGTGGTGCACTGCGTCCCAACGACCGTCCCCGCTGTCCTTCCCCGATGCCGCTCATCGATGTCCCCTGTCAACGCACCCCGGTATGGCCGAATCCACCCGTTCCGCGCACGCTGTCGGTGAAAGTATCCACCACCTGCAGGCTGACGCGGGCAATCGGCACCACCACCAGCTGCGCGATGCGATCACCCGGCTCGATGGTGAATGCCTCGCGGCCGCGGTTCCAGACGCTGATCAGCAGCGGTCCCTGGTAGTCGGCGTCGATCAGGCCGGTGCCATTGCCGAGCACGATGCCGTGGCGGTGGCCGAGCCCCGAACGCGGCAGGATCACCGCGCACAGGTGCGGGTCGGCGATGTGGATGGCCAGGCCACTGGGCACCAGCGCGGTGTCGCCCGGCTGCAGGGTCAGCGCGGTATCCAGCGCCGCGCGCAGGTCCATGCCGGCGCTGGCTTCGGTGGCGTAGGCCGGCAGCGGCCAGCTGTCGCCAAAGCGCGGATCGAGCAGCTTGACCTGCAGGGGTTGGGAAGTGAAAGCCTGGGTCATGCCTGGAGTCTCCGCGCGATCAGCGCCAGCAGTTGTTCGGCCAGCTCGCGCTTGGAGGTGGCCGGGAATACCTGTTCACCGTCCTGCCAGAAGGCAGTGGCGGCATTGTTGTCGCTCTCGAAACCACCGCCGCTGATGCCGACCTGGTTGGCGATCACCAGGTCAAGGCGCTTGTCGACCAGCTTGCCACGCGCATACTTCTCCACGTCGTGGGTTTCGGCGGCAAAGCCGACCACCAGCTTCAGCGACTGCGTCTGCGCGGCAACTTCGGCCAGGATGTCCGGCGTGCGCACCAGCTCGATCACCAGCGACTGGCTCTCGGCGGTCTTCTTCAGCTTCTGCGGTGCAACCTGGCGCGGCGTGTAGTCGGACACCGCAGCGGCGCCGATATAGATGTCGGCTGGCAACGACTTCAGCACGGCATCACGCATCTGCGCGGCCGAGCGCACGTCCACACGCTGCACGCCGGGAGGCGTCGGCAGCTGCACCGGGCCGCTGACCAGCACCACCTGGGCGCCCATCGTCGCGGCGGCCGCAGCCAGGGCAAAGCCCATCTTGCCGCTGCTGCGGTTGCCGACGTAGCGCACCGGATCGATGTCTTCATAGGTCGGGCCAGCGCTGATCAGCAGGCGCAGGCCCTGCAGCGCGTGGGTTTCCGGTGCGGCAACCTCCGCTGCAGCACTGCCATTGGCCGCCAGCGCGGCGACGATGTCGCCGGGCTCGGCCAGACGACCCGGACCGGATTCGCCTTCCGCCAGCGGACCGTCGACCGGGCCGATCACCTGCGCGCCGCGCTGGCGCAGCAGGGCGATGTTGGCCTGGGTGGCCGGATGCAGCCACATGCGGTGGTTCATCGCCGGGCAGATCGTCAGCGGCGCGGTGCTGGCCAGGCACAGGGTGCTGACCAGGTCATCGGCGTGGCCCTGGGCCAGCCGCGCGAGCAGATCGGCGGTACCTGGGGCGACCACGATGCGATCGGCCCAGCGCGCCAGTTCGATATGGCCCATGGCCTGTTCGGCGGCGCTGTCCCACAGCGTGGTGCGGGTCGGCTGCCCGGACAGCGCCTGGAAGCTGAGCGGAGTGACGAACTGCTGGGCACCGGCAGTCATCGCCACCTGCACCTGGGCACCAGCGTCGCGCAGGCGCCGCACCAGTTCCAGGGCCTTGTAGGCCGCGATCCCGCCTCCGACGCACAACAGCAGTTTCTGACCTTCCAGCGCGCGGGCCGGCGCGGGAGAAGCGTTGGGGGAGTCAGCCACCTGGAATTCCTGTGCAAACGAGGGCGCTAGCTTACCCGAAGGTCGGTAATGTCCCGGTGCCCGGTGCACATAGCGGGCGGCTATCAGCAGATGGAGCCCGCCTGCATTGACCCGGCATTCACCCGGTATCGGTTTCGGACCTTTCCTATACCTCCAGGGGCCTGCGCTTTTGCAGAATCAGGCATTGGCTGCCGCCCGCCGTGGCCTGTTCGATCTTCGAGGAACCGCGTGCGTCCACGCATCATCATTGCCGACGACCATCCCGTGGTCCTGCATGGCATCGCCATCGTGCTGCAGACCTACCTGATGGACATCGTCGGCAGTGCGCGTGACGGCGCCCAGCTGCTGGACCTGGTGGACCGCCACGACTGCGATGCAGTCCTGACCGACCTGTCGATGCCGGGTGCCGGCCCGGACGGTCCGGAGCTGATCGACGCGCTGCGCATGCGTCGCCCTGGCCTGCCGGTGGTGGTGCTCACCGGCGCCCGCCATCCCGGCCTGCTGGACGGCCTGCTGCGGGAGGGCATCAGTGGCCTGGTCGACAAGTGCGCCGATTTTGCCGAGCTGCCCCAGGCGCTGAACGCCGCACTGGCCGGGCACGTATTCGTCTCCCAGCAGCTGCGCCATCACCTGCAGGCCCGCGACCTGCTGTTCCCGCGCGAACCGGCACCGCTGTCGGCACGCGAGAAGGAAGTGCTGGATCTGCTGGCGACCGGCCTCAACGTGAACGAAGTCGCCAAGCGTTGTGGGCGCAGCCCGAAGACCATCAGCCGGCAGAAGGCCGAAGCCAAGCGCAAGCTGGGGCTGCAGAACAACCAGGAACTGTTCGACTACCTGCAGACCCGGCGCGACTGAGGTATCGACCGACCCGGGACCGCGGCAAGCCCCGATGGGAGACGCCGCCGAAGCTGGCGATGATGCAGGCATGCCCATCCACGACTGGCCCGAACAGGAACGCCCCCGCGAGAAGCTGATCGCGCGCGGGCCCACGGCACTTTCCGACGCCGAACTGCTGGCCCTGTTCCTCGGCTCCGGCTTCGGCGGCCGCGATGCCGTGCAGACCGCGCGCGACCTGCTGCAGGCGCATGGCCCCTTGCGGGTGCTGCTCGACCGTCCCGCGGGCGAACTGGCCCGCTTGCCCGGGCTGGGCCCGGCGCGCAGCTGTACGCTGGCTGCCGGGCTGGAACTGGCCCACCGCTACCTGGCGGCTGAGCTGGAGCACGGCGAAGCGGTGGGCAACAACCCGGCCGCGGTCGGCCGCTATCTGCAGCACCGCCTGCGAGGGCAGGCGCGGGAAATCTTCATGGCCCTGTTCCTGGACAACCGCCACCGCCTGATCGCCTGCGAAGAGCTGTTCCACGGCACCATCAACGCCGCGCCGGTCTACCCCCGCGAGGTGGTCCGGCGTGCCCTGCTGCACAACGCGGCGGCGGTGATCCTCAGCCACAACCACCCTTCGGGCGACCCTGAACCGTCCAGCGCCGATACCCGCATCACCGATGAACTGCAGCAGGCGCTGGCGATGGTGGACGTGCGCCTGCTGGACCACTTCGTGGTCGGCGAGGGCCGTCCCGTTTCATTTGCTGAACGGGGCCTGCTGTCCCCGCCCCAGCCTCGACTGTTCGGCTGAGCGCGCCCCCTTCAGGCGCCACCGGCCGCCCCCGCAGGCATGTTCTGGTCAGCGTGGGCGCGGGTACATGCGCTAAAATGGGCGATTCCGCCGCTCATTCTCACAGCAGGCCTCGTGAAAAATCTCCTCCGCGCCCTGATCAGCCAAGGCATCGAAGCCTTGCGCGCCAATGGCACCCTGCCCGCCGACTCCCTGCCGCCGGACTTCGTGGTCGAGCGCCCGAAGACCCGCGACCACGGCGACTTCGCCACCAACGCCGCGATGCTGCTGGCCAAGGCCGCGCGCAGCAATCCGCGCGCACTGGCGCAGGCGCTGGTCGAGGCGCTGCCGCGCAGCGAGGACGTCAGCAAGGTCGAGATCGCCGGCCCCGGCTTCATCAACTTCCACCTGGCCCCGGCCGCGTACCAGCGTGAAGCCGCGTCGGTCATCAAGGAAGCCCACGACTACGGCCGCAACCTGTCCGGCAATGGCCGCACGGTGGGCGTGGAGTACGTGTCGGCCAACCCGACCGGCCCGCTGCATGTCGGCCATGGCCGCGCGGCGGCGATCGGCGACTGCGTGGCGCGCGTGCTCGATGCCAACGGCTGGAACGCCAAGCGTGAGTTCTACTACAACGACGCCGGCGTGCAGATCGAGAACCTGGCGCTGTCCACCCAGGCGCGGATCAAGGGCATCGCGCCGGACCAGGACGGCTGGCCGGAAGGTGGCTACCGCGGCGAATACATCGTCGACGTCGCCCGCGCCTACATGGCCGGTGCCAGCGTTGATCTGGAAGGCAGCACCGTGGTGGGCGCCAAGGACCCGGACGACATGCAGGCAATCCGTCGCTTCGCCGTGGCTTACCTGCGCAACGAGCAGAACCTGGACCTGGCTGCTTTCGGCGTCGACTTCGACATCTATTTCCTGGAAAGCTCGCTGTACGCCGACGGCAAGGTGGCAGAAGCGGTGGCCAAGCTGCAGGCGTCGGGGCATACCTACGAGGAGGGCGGCGCGCTGTGGCTGCGCAGCACCGACTTCGGTGACGACAAGGACCGCGTGATGCGCAAGTCCGACGGCACCTTCACCTACTTCGTGCCGGACGTGGCCTACCACCTGTCCAAGTGGCAGCGCGGCTACGAGCGCGCGATCACCGAACTCGGTGCCGACCACCACGGCTCGCTGGCGCGTGTGCGCGCCGGCCTGCAGGCGATGGAAGTGGGCATTCCGCAGGGCTGGCCGGAGTACGTGCTGCACCAGATGGTCACCGTCATGCGTGGCGGCGAGGAAGTGAAGCTGTCCAAGCGTGCCGGCAGCTACTTCACCCTGCGTGACCTGATCGAGGAAGCCGGCCGCGATGCCACCCGCTGGTTCCTGATCGCGCGCAAGCCCGATTCGCAGCTGACCTTCGACATCGACCTGGCCCGCCAGCAGAGCAACGACAACCCGGTGTTCTACGTGCAGTACGCGCATGCCCGCGTCTGCAGCCTGCTGCGCCAGGCGCAGGAGAAGGGGCTGGTGTATGAACAGGCTGATGGCCTGGCCAACCTCGGCCGCCTGGCCGACGACGCTTCGCTGCTGCTGATGAACGAGATCTCGCGGTACCCGGAAGTGGTGGAGGCGGCCGGCGTGGCGCTGGAGCCGCATCTGGTGGCGCAGTACCTGCGTGAATTGGCGCACGCGTTCCACACGTGGTATCACGGGACGCCGGTACTGGTGGAAGATGCCGCCGATCGCAACGCCAAGCTGACCCTGGCCTGCGCTGCCCGCCAGGTGCTGGCCAACGGCCTCGACCTCCTGGGCGTCAGCGCCCCGGAAAAAATGTAAGCATCAGGAGACGCAGTACCCATGGCAGCACGACGCGGCAAAAACCAGGCACGACGCAACAGCAGCAGCCAGGGCACACCCGGATGGGTGTGGCTGGTCGCTGGCGTGGCGATTGCGGCCGTGGTGTTCCTGGCGGCGCCGAACCTGTTCAAGGGCGAAGGCGATGGCTTCCTTCGCGCCGGACCGCAGCCGAACCCGAACGCGCAACCGGCCCCGGTCGCTGACGCCGACAGCGATGTCGGCACCCAGCCGGCCGCACAGCCGGCTACGCCGAAGCCGGCCGAGCCGGAAAAGCCGGCCGCGACCCAGTACGACTTCTACACCCTGCTACCGGGCAAGGAAGTTGAAATGTCCGACGCCGAACTGGCCGCCAGCGCGCGTGCCGAAGACCAGCGCCGGGCCAGGGCCGAAGCGCAGCGCGCGCAGGCTGCACTGGAAGGCAAGCCGGTTCCGCCGCCCGCGGCGCCAGCACCCCCAGCCACGGCCAGCGTGGCCAGCACCGCCCCGGTGACCGCGACCAGCCGTCCGCTGCCGGCACCGCTGAGCGAACGCCCGGCGGCGGCAACGCCTGCAGCCGGCACCCCAACGGCGTCGACCAGCAGCGCCGCGGCCACGCCTGCAGCACGTGCGGAAGCCGCACCGGCAGCGACCGGTACTCCGGCAGCTGCTGCACCGGCTGCCGCCGACAACGCCCGCTACATCCTGCAGGCCGGTGCGTTCGGTGCCTCCGGCGATGCCGAGGCGACCAAGGCCAAGCTGGCGATGATGGGCCTGGCGGCACGCGTGGAATCGGCGCAGATCAACGGCAAGACCGTGTACCGCGTGCGTATGGGACCGTATGGGAGCGCCGGCGAACTGTCCGAGGCCAAGCAGAAGCTGGATGGCACCGGCCTGCAGGCGATGGCGATCAAGGCGCAGTAAGCCTGCCGCTGTGAACGAAAAAGCCGGGCATTGCCCGGCTTTTTCGTTTCTGTAGAGCCGAGCCATGCTCGGCTGAATCCAGACGAAGCCGAGCATAGGCTCGGCTCTACAGGACCCGCGAAGCAGGTCAGCCTTCGCGGGCGACCTGGAAACCGGCGAAGGACTGGCTGACCGGCATCAGCTCCAGGCGATTGATGTTCAGGTGCGGCGGCAGGCTGGCCACCCAGAAGATCTGTTCGGCGATGTCTTCAGCGGTCATCGGGTTGGCGCCGGTATAGAGCTTGTCCGATGCCGCCTGGTCGCCATGGGTACGCACCACGGTGAACTCGGTTTCAGCCATACCCGGCTCGATCGTGGTCACGCGCACGCCGGTGCCGTGCAGGTCCGAACGCAGGCCCAGCGAGAACTGGCTGACGAAGGCCTTGGTGCCACCGTAGGCGTTGCCACCCGGGTACGGGTAGACGCCGGCCACCGACGAGATGTTGATGATCGCGCCCTTGCGCTCCACCAGCTGCGGCAGCAGGCGATGGGTCAAGGTCACCAGCGCGGTGATGTTGGTGTCGATCATCGTGGTCCAGTCCGACAGCTTGGCGCTCTGTGCCGGCGCGGTGCCCTGTGCCAGGCCCGCGTTGTTGACCAGCAGATCGATCTGGCCGAACGCAGGCGGCAGTGCCAGCAGGGCCGCCTCCATCGCCACCGGATCGCGGATGTCGAAGGCGGCGGCGTGAACCACGTCCCTGCCGTAGCGCTCGACCAGCGGCTGCAGGCGTTCGCTGCGGCGGCCGGTGGCGA
Organism: Stenotrophomonas hibiscicola ATCC 19867; assembly: GCF_000382065.1. GTDB lineage: Bacteria > Pseudomonadota > Gammaproteobacteria > Xanthomonadales > Xanthomonadaceae > Stenotrophomonas > Stenotrophomonas hibiscicola. The sequence continues at coordinate 26,339 of NZ_KB907504.1, forward strand.
TCACCTTCCACCCGGCCTGGGCGAAGCGGTGGACGGCGGCGGCGCCGAAGCCGGACGTGGCGCCGGTAATCAGGACAGTGCGGGTCATCAGGCAACTCCAGGGGGAAAAACCGGACGCCCATTCTGGCACCGTCGGCCCGCCCCTGCGTTGCCGATGCCGGCTGACCACGCCCGGGGCGTGCGCGGCTCAGCGCACGCGGAATACCCGGGCCTTGGGCAGGTCTTCGTCGACCTGCAGGAACCAGCGCCCGGCAATTCCTGGAACAACGGCGATCTGCGGCGACTGCAGCACCTTGCGCAGCTTCATCTGCCCCTTCATCACCTGCCATTGCTGGCCGTTATCAAGGGTGAACAGCGTGCCGGGCTGCCAGCCTGCGACCTCTCCGACCAGGCGTGCATTGACCGGTCCTTCTTCCAGGCCCAGATGCATTGCTGCCGGTGCCGGCACATTGGCAGGCAGCGGCGCAGCGGCGGGGGCCACCGCTGCCGTCGGCCCGGTGGCCGCGCGCTCTGCCTCGCGCAGTACCCGGTTCAGTGCCTGCAACTGCGCTGGACTGAGCCCGACCTCGGCCAGTTGGGATGCACTGAGGCGCCGCTCGACGGGTACGAAGCGGTCCTGGGCGAAGGCAGCGAAGCTGCTGGCGAGCAGCAGTGCGGAAAACAGATACCGGCGCATGCAAGGGTCTCAGCGAACGAGTGCCCACGATGCTGCAGTTCGGTGACACTCCGGTGACACGCCAGGGGCCGCTACAATTGGACCATGATCAACAATGATGTCCTGCGCAGCGTGCGCTACTCCCTGGACCTGGGCGACCACCACGTGGTGGCCCTGTGCCAGATGGCCGACCCGGCCTTCGCCGTGGAGACCGAGCAGGTGAAGGCCTGGTTGCGCCGCGAGGACGAAGCCGGTTTCGAGGCGATGAGCGACAGCGCGCTGGCGCACTTCCTCGATGGCCTGATCGTGCACCTGCGCGGTCGCGACGAGAACCAGCCGCAGCGCGCGGTGGAGACCCGCATCGACAACAACCTGGTGCTGAAGAAGCTGCGCGTGGCGTTCCAGCTGCGCGACGTCGATCTGATGGAGATCTTCGCCAGCGCCGGTTTCAATGTCTCCAAGTCGGAAGTGGGCGCACTGTTCCGCCAACCCGGGCACGCCAACTACCGGCGTTGCCTGGACCAGATGCTGCGCAACTTCCTCAAGGGCCTGAGCCTGCGCCTGCGCGGCTGAGCACGGCCTCGACGAACGCCCGCGCCGCCGGTGTCGGCAGCCGCTGCCAGACCAGGTGCACGCGGCGGGTCGGGGTCGGCTGCAGCGGAATCCGCACCACGCCTTCAAAGCCTTCGGCGATCAACGCCGGCACGATGCCGACCGCCAGCCCATGGCGGACGAAGCGCTCGACCAGTTCCATCAGGTTGACCTCGAAGCGGACCGTGTGCGGCAGGCCGGCGGCGGCGAAGGCATCGTCGGTCTGCCGCCGCGCACCGGTGCCGCGCGGGAAGTCGACCAGCGCTTCATCCTGCAGTTCGGTCAAGGGCATCCGCTTGCGCCGGGCCAAGCGGTGCGACGGCGCCAGCACCGCCACCAGGTCTTCTTCCTGCAGCATCTGGTGGCAGACCCCGTCCAGGCCGGCCGAGGGCGCCAACCCCACCAGTGCCAGGTCCAATTCACGCGATTGCACCTGCGCGATCAGATCCTCGCTCTTGTCCACCCGCAGCTGGAACTCCACCTGCGGGTGCGCCTGCTGGAAGGCTGCCAGCATCGCCACCACGTCGATGCCGGTCAGCGAGGAAATCTGCCCGATCGCCAGCAGGCCACGCACCTCGCCACTCACCGCGGCCACGTCGGCGCGCAGGTGGCGCAGGCTGGCCAGCACTTGGCGTGCGTGCACCAGCAGCGCCTCACCGGCCGCCGTCACCCGTACCTGGCGCGGCAGGCGTTCAAACAGCGGCGTGCCCAGTTCCTGCTCCAGGTAGGCAATCTGGTGGCTCAACGCGGACTGCACCACGTGGCAGCGTTCGGCGGCACGGGTGAAATTGCCCTCTTCGGCCAGGGCGACGGCAAATTCGAGCTGCTTTAGATTCATCCAGCTATCTCGTTTCCAGATGGCATGGATGATGATGATTCATTTCCATCATGGTCGCAGCAGGCGGACACTGTGCACCCCGCTTTGTGGAATACCGCGTGAGTCCGTCCCTCCCCCCCCTGCACCGCTGGCAGGTGCTGCTGATGTCGGTCGCCACCGGCGTGGCCGTGGCCAGCAACTACTATGCGCAGCCACTGCTGCATACCATTGCCGATGCCTTCGATGTGCCGTTCGGCCAGGTCGGCATGGTGGTCACCGCCGCGCAGCTGAGCTATGCGGCCGGACTGATCCTGCTGGTGCCGCTGGGAGACCTGTTCGAACGCCGGCGCCTGATCGTGGTGATGAGCCTGTTGTCCGCCGGCGGGCTGGTGATCAGTGCCTGTGCGCCGTCGCTGGCCTGGCTGCTGGCGGGCACCGCGATCACCGGCCTGTTCTCCGTGGTCGCCCAGGTGCTGGTGCCGTTCGCGGCCACGCTGGCCGCGCCGGAACATCGCGGTCGCGTGGTCGGCACGTTGATGAGCGGCCTGCTGCTGGGCATCCTGCTGGCGCGCACCGTGGCCGGCCTGCTTTCCAGCCTGGGCGACTGGCGCCTGGTGTACGCGATCGCCGCTGCCACCCTGGTGCTGACCGCACTGGCATTGCAGCGCGGCCTGCCGCGCTTCCACCACAGCGCCGGCCTTGGCTACTTCGCATTGCTGCGCTCGATCGGCGTGCTGTTCGTGCAGGAACCGGTGCTGCGCCAGCGCACGCTGCTGGGCGCCTGCAGCTTCGCCATGTTCGCGATCTTCTGGACGCCACTGGCGTTCCTGCTGGCACAGCCGCCGTATGCCTACAGCGACGCCACCATCGGCCTGTTCGGGCTGGTCGGCGCGGCCGGCACGCTGGCGGCCGGCCTGGCCGGCCGCATGTCCGACCGTGGCCAGACCGGGCGTGCTACCGCCATCGCGCTGGCGCTGCTGCTGCTCTCGTGGCTGCCACTGGGGCTGTCGGCCCACTCGTTGCTGGCGCTGCTGGTCGGCGTGGTGGTGCTGGACCTGGCCGCGCAGCTGCTGCACGTCAGTAACCAGAACCTGATCTATGCACTGCAACCGGCAGCGCGCAACCGCCTCAATGCCGGCTACATGACCGGCTACTTCATCGGCGGTTCGCTGGGTTCGCTGCTGTCGGCGCAGGTCTACCAGCGCTTCGGCTGGACCGGCGTCTGCGTAGCCGGTGCTGCGGTGGCGGTGCTGGCCCTGCTGCTGTGGCTGCCCGGCGCGCTGCATGCGCGCCAGGCCTCGGTGGCCGACTAGAAACTGCCCTGCAGCGCCAGCTCCCATCGTCCACCGGCATTGCCCGGGAACAGGCGCTTGGCCGCACTGTCGGTGTCATGCACGGTGGCACGCAGCTCCCATGCCTGGGCCAGCGTGGCGATGGCACTGAGCTGGCCATGCAGGTAATCCGGACCCTGCGCGGTGGCCAGCCAATACTGGCCCACCGCCGCCTCCAGGCGGAACCGCTCGTGCAGCGGTACCCGCACGCCCAACTGGGCATAGGTGCCGCGATGGCCACCGGCCAACGCATCGTTGGAACGGGCGACCTGCAACCAGGCGCGCTGCTTCCAGCTCACTGTGGTGTTGAGTTCGGTCCAGTCCAGCGCGCGGCCGGTGCCCGGGTACATGTAGCGGGTCAGGTTGGCATCCAGTGTCCAGTCCGGGGCCAGCGCACCGGACCAGCCGGCCACCAAGTCGAACTCGCTGCGCGCGCCATTGTCCGGCTTGAACGAAACGTTGGAGCCCCACACGCTGGTGTACCAACCCGATGGGATCGAAACCTTCGCACCCGCCTGCACCGCCGGGTCGCCGTCGCTCTGCGAGCTGCCACGCCACACGTAGTCACTGGTCAACGCCGCACTGCCACTGACCTGTAACTGTGCCTGCGCGCTGCCGATCCCGAGCAGCCCTGCCAGGGCGGCCACCACCGCCGCCATCATCCCCTTGCTGTTCACTGCACTGTGTTCCTCGTCGAAGGCGGTTATGCCGCCGGGAACGCAGTGTCGAGGCGGTGGCCGTAACGGATCGAGGGTGCTGCCGGGGCCGTGGCGCAAATTCGGCGTAAATCCCGTGAACCGGGGCCACATGCCGGCAGCGCGGTATCATGGTGCCCTGTTTCCAGAGAACCAACCGCGTGGACGCCATCCTGACGCCGGTATCGATCGGCGAGCTGATCGACAAGATCACCATTCTCGAGATCAAGGCCGAACGCATCGACGATGCGGCCAAGCTGAGCAACGTGCGCACCGAGCTGGACGGCCTGCTGCCGTTGCTGCAGCAGCAACTGCAGGCTCAGCCGGCGCTGGCCGTGCTGAAGCAGCAGTTGAAGGCAATCAACGAGCGCATGTGGGACATCCAGGACCAGCTGCGCGACAAGGAAGCGGCCCAGGTGTTCGACGATGCCTTCATCCAGCTGGCACGCGGTGTCTATGGCACCAATGGCGAGCGCGTGCAGGTGAAGAACGAGATCAACCGCGTGGCCGGTTCGGCCCTGGTGGAAGAGAAGCAGTACCAGGGCGAGTAAGCCCGCTCATCCGCATTCGAGCAGGTGCCGGATGCGGAACAGCTCACCATCGCTGTGGATGCCCAGCTTCTCGTAGGCCGTCCGCTTCTGCGTGCTGACCGTACTGGCCGTTCGCCCGAAGCGCCGCGCCACCTCCCCGGTGGTGCAGCCCTGCAGGACCAGCCGGAGCACCTCGCGCTCACGTCGGCTCAAGGGCGTCAGCACCGGCGCCGGTGTGCGCCGCATGCGTGATCGGTTCAACTGCGTGCGCAGCTCCGGGGGCACGAAGCGGCCGCCACGGGCCAGTACCTCCACCGCGCGCCGCAGCATCTCCGGCGTGGTTCCCTTTGACAGGAAGCCGCGCGCGCCGGCCTGCATCGCCATGCTCACCATGCTGGCATTGCAGTGCGCAGACAGCACCAGCACCGGCAGCAGCGGCCAGCGCCGCGACAACAGCCGCAACAGGGACAGGCCCTGTTCGGGACCATAGGGCGCCAGCAGGTCGATCAGCAGCAGGTCGATGCCATCCGGCTGGCGCTGCAGCAGATCGAGCAGATCAGCTTCGCGGGTGAAGCTGCCACAGACCTGCACGCCACCGTGCTGGCAAAGCACCACCTCCACCCCCAGACGCAGCACGGGATGCGGCGCCAGCATTGCCAGGCGGCGGGGCCGATCGAGGGGCAGAGCGGGAACGGCAGGCGGCATCACATGGATCCGACGATACGAAGTGCCCACCGTAGGGCCGCGCCGGGAGCAGCGGAATCCAATTTATTGCAACGCAGCAGCGGCCTCGGAACATGCTCAGCTGCGGTTTCGGGTCGTCACAACGCAACAGGCCCGGCATTCGCCGCGCCTGTCGAGGCATCTTCAGCGCGCAGGCGCGCCGAGGAAGCAATTACCAGCTGAAGCGCGGGCCGACGGTGTATTCCTTGTCGCCGTCGCGGTTCATCTTCAGCTCGCCGTTCAGGCCCCAGTTCTGGTTCAGTTTGACCTGGCCACCCAGGCGGCCGTACCACTGGCCTTCCGGATTGATGCCGTGCTTCTTCGAGAAATCTTCGTAGCCGACCATGCCGTAGACTTCGGCGTGGGCACCGAAGGCGGTGCGGATACCGGCTTCAGCGCTGTAGCCGTTGAAGTCCAGGCCGTGCTTCTGGTCGCGCTTCTGGTAGGCAACGCGAGCAACGAAGTCGGTGGTCGGGGCGATTTCAACGTTGTAGCCGGCGCCAATCTTCCACTGGTCCAGCTTGATGTTGGTGTGGGAGATTTCCTGGCGGCTGTAATCACCGAAAGCGTGGAAGTTCGGCAGGAAGCCGTACGAGCCCTTCACGCCCCAGCCGTCGGCCTTGAACGCATCGATGTCGGTCTTGGCGTAGTCGGCTTCGGCATAGTTGTACGACAGGTTCTCAGCAGCCGAGGCGGTGAACGGCAGGGCAGCGGCCAGGGCCAGAGCAATCAGCGAATTCTTCATGGGGGTACACCTTTACTTTCTTATGGTGTGCAGCAGCGCCAAGGCGCCATCGCATCGGGAATGTAAATTCTCCGTTATTCGCCACAACGCTCCCTGAAAACAGCGGTCTTCGCATTGCTGAATTTTCTGGCTTGATTCAGGCTGTTTCTGGCATACGCGCGCGGCGCGCGTGCATTTCATCGGCACAACGACTGCCGGTTGCAGGATGTCGATCCACGACGCCCTGGTTCGTCGGGTACTTGAAGGCCGTGCATGCGGCACGGTCCATCCGGAGGCAGGCAATGAGCTACATCGATGGTTTCGTCCTGGCGGTGCCCACCGCCAACAAGGAGAAGTTCCTCGCCCACGCACGCACAGGAGATCCCGTTTTCATCGAATACGGCGCGCTGCGCGTGGTCGAGTGCTGGGGCGATGACGTGCCGCACGGCAAGACCACCGACTTCTTCGGCGCGGTGAAAGCCACGCCGGATGAGACGGTGGTGTTTTCCTGGATCGAATGGCCGGACAAGCCGACCCGCGACGCCGGCATGAAGAAGATGATGGAAGACCCAAGGTTTGATCCGGCGACGAATCCGATGCCGTTCGACGGCGCGCGGATGATCTACGGCGGCTTCGTGCCGATCTACGAACTGACGCGCTGAACCGGGCGGACGTGCTCAGCGCGCGTCCGTTTCATCGCTGGCAGCGGCATGGCCGGCGCCCAATGCGGCGCCGGCGCCGAGGCCCACACCGCCCATCCCAGCGCCCATTCCGCCACCGCCACCTCCTCCACCCGCACGACCGCCCTTGGCGTCGCCGTCGTTGCGGCCCTTGCCGCCGACACTGGCGCCACCCGGCCGGGTCGGCCCCTGCGGCGGTATCTGCAGGTCGGTCGGAATCGGCGCCAGATCCAGCGCTTCGCGCACGAAGTCGCGCAGCGAGACCACCAGTTCATGGGTATGTACCGGCCGCCCCTGTGCCAGTTCATTGGCGGCACGCGCGGCCAGCCGCACCTGTTCGTCGGTGCCCAGCAGCAGGATGTCCGACAACGCCGCTTCCACGGCATCACGGATGCGGCGCGCGCGATCCGAGCGGGGCTCGGCAATGCCCTCTGCATCCTCGCGCTGGCGAAGGTCACGGCGATGGCTGGGGTCCACACCCAGTTCGCCGGTGAACGAACCGCCCAGGGTCTTGTAGGCCGCCATCAGCGTGCGCAGCCGTTCGTTGATCTGCCGGTTCGCGCGCTCGCGGCGCTGCTGCAGGGTCTGCATCACCAGCAGGCGGATGCCCACGCCCAGCAGGGTGATCAGGACCAGGCCGGCCAAGGTGGACAGCACGCCCTGCCAGGAACTGAAGTCAATACCGCGCATGCCCCGGGCTCCGGCAGGAAGAACCTGCATCTTGCTCCAGACCGCGTCCCTGAAACGCGAAAGGCCCCACCACCCGGGGGTGGCAGGGCCTTCGGTCACGGCGCGATTACTTGCGCTTGGCGACCTTGCGCACGGCCTTCTTGGCCGGAGCCTTCTTGGCGGCGACCTTCTTCAGCGGCGCAGCCTTCTTGGCAACCGTCTTGCGGGTGGCGGCAACCTTCTTGCCCACTGCCTTCTTGGCAACGGCGGTCTTCTTGCCGACAACCTTCTTGGCAGCGGCGGTCTTCTTGCCGACGGCCTTCTTGGCGACGGCAGCCTTCTTGCCGACAGCCTTCTTGGCGGCCGTGGTCTTCCTGGTGGCGACCTTCCTGGTGGCGGCAACCTTCTTGCCGACGACCTTCTTCGCAGCCACGGCCTTCTTGCCAGCAACCTTCTTGGCGGTAGCGACCTTCTTGCCAACTGCCTTCTTGGCAACAGCGGTCTTCTTGCCGACGGCCTTCTTGGCGACGGCAGCCTTCTTGGTGGCGGCCTTCTTCACGGTGGCGACCTTCTTGCCGGCAGCCTTGGTGGCGGCCTTGGTGGTCTTCTTGGCAGCGGCGGCCTTCTTGGTCACAGCCTTGCCTGCAGCCGCCTTCTTCTTGGCCACTTCATTCTTCAGCGCAGCGGCTTCGGCCTTGGCGTTCTTCTTGGCGGCTTCCAGCTTCTTCTTGGCGTTGGCAACAGTCTTGCCGACCGACTTGGCAGCCTTCTCGGCCTTCTTGGCAACGGTCTTCTCGACCTTGGCCACGGCCTTCTTGGCCTTGGCAACGCGGGTACCGGCAGCCTTGGTGGCGCGCTTGACGGTCTTCTTGACCGACTGCACTGCGTCTTCGGCAGCGTGGGCGATGGTCTCGCCAACGTTGGTGGCGGTTTCTTTGACGTTCTCGACGGCGTCGGTCACGACCGACACACCATTACCGTTGCTCATGTTGCCCTCCTGGGGGCCTTAAGTATCAAAACGGGGCGATGCTATACCGACATTGACGATCGTGGAACGGGGCACGCACGAGCAATCGCATCTGATGCGACGGCAATGGTGTAGTCGGGTACCCTCGCGAGTACGATGTGTTGACGGGAAACCCCTTTTTTTCAGTGCTGCGCCGCACGATGCGGGCAGCGGCAGGGGCTGCGTGCGCACACCCGCCCGGACGTAGCGAAAGGCATGCGATATGGCGCATCGCGGCATCGGGATGCGCAGAACTGCGCAAGCATCGGCCTGCATACCCACACGCTTGGGCAGACGTCGGCACAGTGCGAGGAACCTCCGGCGTTGCCGCCTGCGGCCCACGGTAGCGATGCTGGACCGGGTTCCGGGCATGGCGTTTTCATGGCGCATTTATCCATATCGCGACACACTCATTCAGCTTGTTCTACCGTAGGGCCGTACCGCCCCCACCCACGCCAGCGAACCGACTCCCATGCGACCGCTTCCTACCCTGCTCACGCTCGCAATCGCCGCCGCCTTCGGTGGCTTCGTTGCCACCGGCATCAATGCCCACATGGACAACCGTGCCGACGCCGCGCCGCTGCCGGCGGTGTTGCCGACCACGGCGGCCTTGCCGGCTTCGGTGGCCGGTCAGGCGGTGCCGTCGCTGGCACCGATGCTGGAAAAGGCAATGCCGGCGGTGGTCAGTGTCAACACCAAGCAGGTGGTGCGCGTGCGCAACCCCTTCTTCAACGACCCATTCTTCCGCCGCCTGTTCCCGGATATCCCACAGGAACGCATCAACGAATCGCTGGGCTCGGGCGTGATCATCGACGCCAAGGAGGGGCTGGTGCTGACCAACCACCATGTCATCGACAACGCCGATGACGTACAGGTGACACTGGCGGACGGGCGCACGGTCAAGGCCGAGTTCCTCGGCTCGGACCGCGACACCGACATCGCGCTGATCCGCATCCCGGCGCAGAACCTGACCGACATCAAGCTCGGCAACAGCGACCAGCTGCGCGTAGGCGACTTCGTGGTGGCCATCGGCAACCCGTTCGGCTTCAGCCAGACCGTTACCTCGGGTATCGTTTCGGCGGTGGGCCGCAGCGGCATCCGCGGGCTGGGCTACCAGAACTTCATCCAGACCGATGCGTCGATCAATCCGGGCAACTCCGGTGGCGCGCTGGTCGACCTGCAGGGCCAGCTGGTCGGCATCAATACCGCCAGCTTCAACCCGCAGGGCAGCATGGCCGGCAACATCGGCCTGGGCCTGGCGATTCCTTCCAACCTGGCGCGCAGCGTGGTCGACCAGCTGGTCAAGCACGGCGTGGTGGTGCGCGGCACGCTGGGCGTGGAAAGCCAGAACCTGACCGCGCAGATCGCGCAGGGCCTGGGCCTGGGCGAAACCCGCGGTGCGCTGATCACCCGCGTGCTGGCCGGCTCGGCCGCCGCCGCAGCCGGGCTGAAGCCGGGCGACGTGGTGGTGTCGGCCAACGGCCAGCGCGTGGACAGCGCCGAGGCCCTGCACAACGTGGAAGGCCTGGCGGCCGTCGGCAGCGCGATGACGCTGGACGTACGCCGCGAAGGCAAGCCACTGCAGATCAAGGCGACACTGAAGGAACAGGCGCGCGCGGTCACCGGTGAGAGCTTGGACCCGCGCCTGACCGGTGCGACCTTCGTCGACCTGCCCGAGTCACTGCGCCAATCCGGTGTCGGCGGCGTGCTGGTCAGCGAGGTCAAGCGCGGCAGCCGCGCTGCCAGCAACGGCCTGCAGCAGGGCGACATCATCACCGACGCCACCGTGGGCGAATTCGCCGACCTGGCCAGTTGGCGCGCCAACTTCCAGCAACGCCCGCCGACCCTGGTGGTGCGCGTGCTGCGCAACAACGGCCAGCAGCAGGGCCAGCTCGTGATGCGCTGATCGCCCTGCCGTAACACCCCCTATACCCCGGCAATGCTATTGCTGTCAGTCCAGGTCGGCACCGCCGACGCCGTTCCCCCATCGCAACAGGAGTGATTCGATGAGCCCCACCAATACCGAGAACCTGAAGGAACACCTGGGTGAAGCCGGTTCCCACCTGAAGCAGGCCGCCAGCGCCGCCGGCGGTGCGATCAAGGGCGCCACCGGTGCCGCGACCGACGAACTGCGCATCGGCAAGGCCAACGTCAAGGCTGAACTGTCCGACAGCGCACTGTCCGGCCTGGCCGCTGCCGAGTTTGGTGGTGCCGCCGCCAAGGAGCAGGTCGATGCGCTGATGGACAAGGGCAAGGACCTGATCGACAGCGCCGCCGAATTGATCCGTGAGCGTCCGCTGGCCTCGTTCGGTGTTGCCTTCGCGGCCGGCTGGATCATCGCCAAGCTGGCCCGCGGCAGCAGCGACAAGTAAGCCGCGGCGTGAGCGAAGACAACGCACAAGCCCCTGATCCGGCGGCTACCCCGCCGCTGGATGAGAGCATCCGCCAGGTCGGCGCGGCCGGTCGTGCCGCTGCCGACTCGGCCAAGCACTCGCTGCGTTCGCTGCGCCGGTTGGCCTCGGCCGACTTCGCGCTGGCACGCAGTGCCTTCGGCCGCGCGCTGGCCTGGGCCGGCGTAGCGATCGTATTTGGTGCGTCGGCCTGGCTGCTGATGGCCGCCACCCTTATCGCGCTGCTGCAAAGCTGGGGCCTGAGCTGGCTGCAGGCACTGCTGATCACCTCGCTGCTGAGCCTGGCCGTCACCGGTTATGCGATCTGGCGGGTGTCCTACTTCTTCCACCACACCGGCATGCACGCCACCCGGCGCCAGCTGTCCCGCCTGGGCCTGTTCGACGAGCCCAGCGAAGACGACCCCGATGCCGATGTGGAGCTGCCAGAGGGCAAGCCATGAAGTTCGGTGCGCTGCAGCGTCGGGTGAAGCGCTGCGAACAGGTGGTAACCGTGCGTCTGGTCGAGACCCAGGACCACTGGTCCACGCTCGGCCAGGTCTGGCGCCAGGGCTGGTCGCCACTACGCATCGTGGTAGTGGGCCTGGCCGGTGGCTTCATTGCCGGCAAGCTGGAAATGCCGGGCAAGGTCAACGGTGCGCGCTGGCTGCAGATGGTGGGTTCGGTCTCGAACCTGTTCGCCAGCGCGCAGGCGGCGTTCGCCACGGCGATGGCGGCGCAGGCGGCGGCCACCGCCGACGATGCGGCCGAAGAAGCCGGCGATGCCAGCGAACAGGCACACGCAGCGGCCTCCGCCGCTGAAGCACGGCCCGCAGCGGCAGCGCGAGCTGTGCCGGAGCCGGAGCCGGAGCCGGAACCGGACCTGCGCGAACCGCGCCCGGCCGAGGCGGCCACCGAGCTGTCCGAACGTTGATCCCTGGAATCCGCCGCGCCGGTCGCGGCCGGCGGATAATGCGCTCCCCTTTCCGGCTGATGCGTCGATGAGCGAGTCCTCCCTGTCCCCGTCACCGGCCGGCCACGACGCATCCGAGGCACCGCTGCCGCCCCCGTCGCGCCCACGCGGACCGATGTCGCTGGTGGTGCTGGCGACCCTGGCCGTGGGCTATACGCTATGGGCGGCGCAGGACATCATCCTGCCGGTGCTGCTTGCGATGTTCTTCGCGCTGGTCGGCAATCCCATCCTGCGCCTGCTGCAGAAGCTGTGGATCCCGCGCGCGCTGGGCGCGCTGTTGATCCTCGGTGCGGGCCTGGGCGTGACCGGTTCGCTGGCCGTGCAGCTGATCGGACCGGCGATGGAATGGGCGCAGGAAGCACCGCAGCAGCTGCGCAAGGTCGCCCGCCAGGTGCAGAACCTGACCAAGCCGGTGCAGCAGGCCAACCAGGCGGCGGAAAACTTCGCCCGTGTGGCCGGCGGTGACAGCAACCACAAGGTGCAGGTGATCCGCACCCAGCTCGACGACCCCTACCGCATGCTGACCCGTGCACCGCGGCTGGCTGCCTCGGTGTTGGCCGTGGTGCTGCTGACGCTGTTCTTCATGATCTACGGGCAGAGCCTGCAGCGCGCGGCGATCGCCCTGTTCCCCAACCGCCAGCAGCAGCGCTTCACTACGGACATCCTGCGTTCGATCGAACGCGAGGTCTCGCGTTACGTGCTGACCATCAGCGTGATCAACACCTTGGTCGGGCTGGTGTTCGCCGGCGTGCTGATGCTGCTCGGTATCGGCCTGCAGGAAGCGCTGCTGTGGGGCACGGTGGCCGCGCTGCTGAATTTTGCGCCGTATGTGGGTCCGCTGATCGGCGTGGCGCTGATGCTGTTGATGGGCTTCGTCGAGTTCCGCGATCCACTGCAGGCCCTGCTGCCGGCCGCCGCCTACCTGGGCCTGCACACCTTGGAAGGGCAGATGGTGACCCCGATCGTGCTGGGCCGTCGCATGAAGCTGTCGCCACTGGTACTGATCCTGGCGCTGATGGTGTTCGGCTGGGCCTGGGGCATGATCGGGCTGCTGCTGGCGGTGCCGCTGCTGGTATGCATCAAGCTGGTGCTGGCACGCCTGGACGGCATGCAGGGCTGGGCACGGCTGCTGGAGTGAGGGCATCAACAACGGATGGACGCAGGTGGCGGAACCAGAAACAGGGACGAAGTGGCAGACTATGGCGCCCTACCCGGATGGATCCGCTCGGATGAACTCTCTCGCCACGCGTTGCCTTGCCTTGGCCTGCATTGCCGCTCCCGCGTTCGCCGCGACACCGCCGACTGCCGATCAGGCGCGCACCCAGCTTGCTGAGGCGGTTACCTGCAAGCGGCACCTCACGCCCATGCAGTTCGACGCCATGGCCCGGATGCTGGCACTGGCCCCGGCAAGGGCGCAGGACGGCGAATCCAGCGGCGAGTTCCGGCTGACCACGCCCTTGATGGTACTGGGCCAGCCCGTGAACCGGCTGCAGTCCTATGACGGCGACAGCGGCGAGGATGGCATCGACAGTTTCACCGCGTACTTCAGCTCGGCCAGTGTGGAACAGGTCGCGGCACTGGCGAAGATGTCCGACCCGGTAGCAGGCACCTACACGAAGGAAGTTGGCCGGCACAACCTGGACGTGCAGCAGTTCGACGGCCAGACCACCATCGCCTGCTCGTACAACCTGCGCTGACCCGGCCCAGCCACAGTGCCCCCGCCCGCCACGTCGCATGAAAGCCCGCGCGGGCAGGGGTAGAATGGCGGGGTGAATTTCCCCGTCCAAGCCATCACCCTCGACCTTGACGACACGCTGTGGCCGTTCGCTCCGATCGGCGCCCGCATCGAACAGGTCCTGCACGCCTGGATGTGCGAACACAGCCCCGCTACCGCCGCGATGTATCCGGTGGAGGCGATGCGCGAACTGCGCGAGCGGCTGTACCACGCCCATCCGCACCTCCACCACGACCTGAGTGCGCTGCGCCGGCTGACCCTGCACGAAGCACTGCACACCAGCGGTGCCAGCCTCGATCTGCTGGAGCCTGCGTATGAAGTGTTCTACGCCGCACGCAACCAGGTGGAGTGCTATCCCGATGCGATCGATGCACTGGCACGGGTTGCCGCGCGGGTTCCGGTGGCGGCGCTGAGCAACGGCAATGCCGACCTGGAACGGGTCGGCCTGGCCCATCATTTCGCCTTCCAGCTGGGTGCGCGCGAACACGGCGCGGCCAAGCCCGAAGCCAGCATCTTCCACGCTGCCTGCACCCGACTGGGTGTCGCGCCGGCACAGGTACTGCACGTCGGCGATCATGCCGACATGGACGTGGCCGGGGCGATCGCCGCCGGCCTGCGCGGGTGCTGGATCAACCGCGAGGCAGCCACCTGGACCCATCCGCAGCTGCAGCCGGACCTGCAGTTCGACACCCTCACCGGCCTGGCCGACTGGTTGGATGCCAACCTCGACGCCGCCGCACTCCGGAGTACCTGACGCATGAGCGAGATCACTGGTTTCACTGCCGACACCGCCGCAGCGCTGCCGCTGTACGTGCTGGACCGCGAGCAGTTCGCCGCCTGGAAGGACGGCCAACCGGCCGCCACCCAGGCCTGGCTGGCATCGCAGGGCTTCACCGCCGGTGCCTTCACCACGGCGTTGCTGCCCGGCGCCGATGGCCTGTCCGGAGCGGTGATCGGTGTGGGTGATCGCGCCGATGCCTACAGCTATTCGCATGCCCCGCATGCCCTGCCGGAAGGCAGCGTGTGGCAGCTGGCCAACGAACTGCCGGCCGCCGAACAGGCGCTGCTGCAGCTGGGCTGGGGCTTGGGCAGCTACCGCTTCGACCGCTACCGCAAGCGCCACCGCGCACCGGCGCAACTGGTAGCCGCGCCGACCGGCGAGGTGGCCGACCTGATCACCGCCAGCCTGCGCGTGCGCGACTGGGTCAACACTCCCACCGAAGATATGGGCCCGCAGCAGCTGGAAGACGCTGCCCGCGCCCTGGCCGCTGCGCACGGCGCGCAGGTCGAGGCGATCACCGGTGACGAACTGCTGAAGCAGAACTTCCCGGCCATCCACGCCGTGGGCCGCGCATCGCACCGCGCGCCGCGTCTGGTGGTGCTGCGCTGGGGCAAGGACACCGATCCGTCGCTGGTGCTGGTCGGCAAGGGCGTCTGCTTCGACACCGGCGGCCTGGACATCAAGCCGGCCGACGGCATGCGCAACATGAAGAAGGACATGGGCGGCGCCGCGCATGCGCTGGCCCTGGCCGGCCTGGTGATGGCACGCGGGCTGCCGGTACGTTTGACCCTGCTGGTGCCGGCGGTGGAAAACGCGATCGGTCCGGAGGCGTTCCGCCCGGGTGAAGTGATCGCCACCCGCAAGGGCCTGAGCGTGGAGATCGACAACACCGACGCCGAAGGCCGCGTGATCCTGTGCGACGCATTGACCTTCGCCGGTGAGCAGAAGCCGGACCTGGTGCTGGACTTCGCCACCCTCACCGGTGCCGCGCGCATCGCACTGGGCCCGGATCTGCCAGCGCTCTTCAGCAACGATGACACGGTGGCCCAGCAGTGGCTGCAGGCCGGTGACGCGACCCGCGACCCGGTCTGGCGCATGCCGCTGTGGCGCCCTTACCTGCGCTACCTGAGCAGCGGCATTGCCGACCTGGCCAACGCCGGTTCGCGCATGGCCGGCTCGGTGACCGCCGCGCTGTACCTGGAGCGCTTCCTGGAAGACGGCCAGCGCTGGGCGCATCTGGACGTGTACGCCTGGAACGACGGCGAACGCCCGGGCCGTCCGGCCGGTGGCGAAGCGCTGGCGTTGCGCTCGGCGTGGGCGATGCTGAAGGCGCGCTACAGCTGATCGGGTGGGTGCCGACCTTGGTCGGCACGCCGTCCCCGGCAAACTTGACGAAAATTTGAATACCGGGCCTGGAAGGGTTCTGCGAGGATGTGTGGGTCGACCACCCACACGCTCCGTGAAGGCAGGACTCCGACCATGTCGCTCTTCGGCTACACCCGTGCCGGCCAGACGCCGGGCACACCGCGCAAGCATTCCCCCCTGCTCTGGATCGCGCTGATCGCGCTCATCCTGGGTACCGTGGCGCTGGCCTTTGCCTGGCTGGCCGGCTGGATGGGCGACCGCCTCACCGCGCAGCGCTTCACCGATACCATCGAGGCCGCCGGCCCGGCCCACCCGGGCTTCCGCCGCGCGCACAGCAAGGGCATCTGCGTGAGCGGCTGGTTCGAACCCAGTGCGCAGGCCCGCACCCTGTCCAGTGCACGGGTGTTCTCGCAGCGCCGCGTGCCGGTGATGGGCCGCCTGTCGATCGGCGGCGGCGACCCGTACGGCGCCGACAACACTGCACGCGTGCGCAGCCTCGCGGTGCAGATGGTCAGCGATGATGGGCAGGAATGGCGCATGGCGATGAACAGCTTCCCGTTCTTCGCGGTGCCCAGCGCCGAGGCGTTCTACGAGCAGACCCGCGCTTCCATTCCCGACCCGGCCACCGGCAAGCCCGACCCGCAGAAGATGGCTGCGGTGCTGGCGAAGTACCCCAGTGCGCAGGCCTTCCAGCAGTGGGCCAAGACGGCGCCGTGGACCAGCAGCTGGGCCGACACCACCTTCAACAGCGTCAACAGCTTCTGGTTCACCAATGCGCAGGGCCAGAAGCGCGCGGTGCGCTGGCGCTGGCAGCCGCAGGCGCCGGTGGTGGAGATGGATGCGGAAACGCGCAAGCAGGCCAGCGTCGATTTCCTCAGCCAGGAACTGCAGCAGCGCCTGGCCAACGGCCCGGTGCGCTGGAACCTGGTCGTGACCACCGCCGAGCCCGGCGATGCCATCGATGATCCGTCGGTGCCATGGCCCGAGTCGCGTGACCAGGTAGTGGCGGGCGTACTCAGCGTGGACCGCATGCAGTCGCAGGAACAGGGTGCCTGCGGTCAGATCAACTTCGATCCGCTGATCCTGCCCAGCGGCGTGCGCGGCAGTGACGATCCGATCCTGGCCGCCCGCTCGGCGGTGTATTCGCAGTCCTTCAACCGCCGCGAACGCGAGCGCGCCACCGGCAACGTCGAACAACCGAAGGAGGCCGCACGATGAGCATCGGCAACGGCCACTTCAACCTGCTGGCGCGGGTGCTGCACTGGTCCATGGCACTGATGATCATCGCCATGCTGTTCATCGGCGTGACCATGGTCGCCTCACTGCACCTGCGGCCAATGCTGATCGACCTGCACCGCCCGCTGGGCATCGCCATCCTGGTGCTGGTGCTGCTGCGCCTGTACAACCGGCTGCGCCATCGCCCGCCGCCGCTGCCTTCCGACCTGCCCGCCTGGCAGGTGCTGGCGGCGAAGGCCTCGCACTGGATGTTGTATGCGCTGATGCTGGCGATGCCGTTGATCGGCTGGGCGATGCTGTCGGCAGGCGGTTACCCGATCGTGCTGTGGGGCGGCCTGCACCTGCCGCCGATCGTGCCACACACACCGGCGCTGTACGCCGCGTTGCGTAATGCGCACAGTCTGCTGGCCTACGTGCTGTTCGCAACGGTGCTGATGCACGTGGGTGCGGCGCTGTTCCACCTGTGGGTGCGGCGCGATGGGGTGTTCCAGGCGATGGCGCGCGGGAAGGATTGATCGGTTCGCCGGGAATTCCCGGCGGATCGTTTCCGCGACCGCGTTGGGGGTGTCACTTTCTTTGCGCGCAAAGAAAGTAACCAAAGAAACGCTCCGCCGGCCGCGAGCCGACGTGCTGCGCACGCCGGTGCCCTGCGCTCCTCGGCCCGCCGAGGGACGGCGCGGAACTCGCTACGCTCAGACACCCGCGCCTCTTCGCCCTCGCCGGTCCTGCGGTGCTCGGCTCGCTTGAAGGCGGACTCAAGATCAAAGGCGAAAGCGGCCGCTTCACTCGTCGGACACGGCCCGGCGCTACCAAATATCGTCGTGCAGCTGTGGTTCTTGACCTTGGGTCCGCCTTGAGCGAGCCGAGCATCGCAGGGGAATCAGGGGCGCAGAGGCGCTGGTGTCTGAGCGCAGCGAGTTCGGCGCCGTCCCCTGATTCGCCGAGAAGCGCAGGGAATCGTCGCGTAGCGACGGCTCGCGCTCTGGCAGCGTGTTTCTTTGGTTACTTTCTTGATGGCCCACATCCATGTGCGCCACCCTACGGGCCGGCTACGCCGTTCCACGCTGCTCCTGCAGCGTGGTGCACGAGCAAAGAAAGTGACACCCACCCGCGGTCGCGGAAACGACATCACCGGGAACAGCAGGACGCCCTTACAACCACCCCTTCTGCCGCGCCAGCCGGTACGCCTCGATCCGGTTGGCCACGCCCAGCTTGCCGATGCACTCGGACAGGTAATTGCGCACCGTACCGTGCGACAACCCCAGCTGCTCGGCGATCTCGCTGGCCGTGCGGCCCTCGCCCGCCAGCCGCAGCACGCGGCGCTCGCGGTCGGTCAGCGGATCGGCCTGCGACCACGCATCCAGCGCCAGCTGCGGGTCGATCGCACGGATGCCCTGTTTCACCTTGCGCAGTGCATCGGCCAGGTTCTCGGCCGGTGCGTCCTTCAGCAGGTAGCCCAGCACGCCCGCCTCCAGCGCGCGGCGCAGGAAACCGGCGCGGGCGAAGGTGGTCACGATCACCACCTTGATCGGCAGCTCATGGCGGGCGATGCGCTGCGCCAGCTCGAGCCCGGACAGGCCCGGCATCTCGATGTCGGTGACCAGGATGTCAGGCTGCAGCTGCTGCAGCATGCGCCACGCGGTTTCGCCGTCGGCGGCGCTGCCCAGCACCTCGATATCCGGTTCCAGGCCCAGCAGCGCCGACAGTGCGCCGCGCACCATCGCCTGGTCCTCGGCCAGCAGGATGCGGATCATGCGGCACCGTCCTGCACCAGCGACGACGGCGTGCCTGGCGGCAACGGTGTGGTCGCGGCGGCCAGTGGCACGCGCACGGTCAGCAGCGTGCCCTCGCCCTTTGCGGACTGAACCTGAAGGTTGCCCCCCAGGGCGGCCACGCGTTCGCGCATGCCGCTCAGCCCGTTGCCCTCGGCCTGCACGCCGCCACGACCATCATCGCGGATCTGCATCGCCAGCATGCGTCCTTCCAGCATGAATTCCACCCGTGCCTGTGTCGCCTGTGCATGGCGCACGATGTTGGTCGCGGCCTCGCGCAGCACCAGCGCCAGACCGCGTTCGACATCCACCGGCATCGCCGGTGGTGGTGCGTATTGAAGGTGGACCTGCTGGCACTCCAGCAGCAGCCGCGCCGACGCCAGCTCACCGGCCAGGTCACTGGCGCGGATACCGGTGACCGCGCTGCGCACCTGCGCCAGCGCTTCGCGGGCAATGTCCTCGGCTTCGCCGATTTCCTGCCGCGCCCGCGCGTCGCCACGATCGTGCAGCTTGCGGGCCAGTTCCAGCTTCAACGTGATCAACGACAGGGTGTGGCCGAGCAGGTCGTGCAGGTCGCGGCCGATGCGTTCGCGCTCGGCGGTGGCTGCGAGCCGCCGCACCTCGTCCTGCGACAGCTGCAGTGCCGCATCCTTCTGCTGGTTGAGTGCCTCCACGTTCACGACCAGCCCGACGATATAGGACACGGCGGGGATCCAGACCAGGCTCTGCCACGGGTACTGGAACAGCAGTGCGAGGCCGCAGAACAGGAGGTTCAGGCCAGTGAGCTGCAGCAGGTACTGCCACCAGCCGCCGCGTCCGCTCACCCGCAGCAGCACGCAGCCGAACACGAAGTAGGTCAACCCGGACGGGTACCACGGCAGCAGCACCAGCGACATCCCGATCAGGCCCAGGGCATAGCGCGGCGCGTGATGGCGTGGCGCCACCATCACCTTGGCGTACAGCAGCAGGAACACCGGATAGCTGGCCACTGTAAGCAGCAGCCAGCGCAAGGTGAAGCCATGGCCGAGCAAGGGCGTCAGGAAGATCCACACCGACCACAGCAGGTGGATCGCCTCGCTCCAGGGTGATTTTCCCCGGCGCAGCGTCTCGGCCACCGCCGAGTCCGGCGCGGGGCGCAGCAGGGAGGCAAGCCAGGTGGACGGCACAGGCGGTTCCAGGCGGGGATGATCGCCGCCGATCATGCCAGTTCGGCTGGCTGCGCGCAGGCGCCACCGCCGGCAAGGCGGCACCGGCGCAACCCGCCGCAGATCACGGTACGCTTGGCGGTACCGCTGCAGCGGGCCAGCGATGGGGTGGTCGGATCCATGAGCGGTACCGGCAGCGGGGACGTTGCCATCCTGTGCCGCCGCGGTCACATTTCGCAGTTGCCGCCGTCAGTGTCATCGGGTGACAGCTGTCACTGCCGTCATCGCTGTGCCTGCCTTCATGCTGTGCCGCACGCTCCACCGCCGGAACCGCCGCCGTCCGCGCTTCCGGCCACACCCGCCCGAACGCCTGTGATGGAACGAATGAACGCTTCTGCCGAGCTGTTGAAGGAACTCCGTATCGACCGCAAGTCGCCGCCGCCCGCCTCCGGTGGTGGCAGCAACGGCGGTGGTCGCCGTTGGTTGTGGATCGCGACCATCGTGGTCGTGCTGCTGATCGCCGCTGCCGTGGCGTTCCTGTTCGGCCGTGCGCCGGCCGTGGAGGTGGAAACCGCGCCGGCCGTGGCCATCCAGCAGGGTAGCGCCAGCAGTTCGGTGCTCGACGCCAGTGGCTACGTGGTCGCCCGGCGCATGGCCACGGTCTCGGCCAAGATCACCGGCAAGGTGCGCGAGGTGATGATCGAAGAAGGCATGCGGGTCGAGGCCGGCCAGGTGATGGCCACGCTGGACCCGATCGATGCCGATGCGCAGCGCAGCCTGTATGCCTCGCAGCTGCAGGCCGCACGCAGCCAGGTGGCCGGGCTGGAGGCGCAGCAGAAGCAGGCCGCCGCCGAAGCCAGCCGCCTGCAGGCACTGGTCGGCCAGCAGCTGGTGTCACGTTCGCAGTACGACCAGGCCGTGGCCCAGCGCGACAGCCTGCGTGCGCAGCTGGAAACGGCTCAGCGCAACGTCAAGGTCGCCCACGACCAGTTGGCGATTGCCGACCTGGGTGTGGACAACAACATCGTGCGCGCGCCCTTCTCCGGCGTGGTCACCGCCAAGGCCGCGCAGCCCGGTGAGATCGTCTCGCCGCTGTCGGCCGGTGGTGGCTTCACCCGTACCGGCATCGGCACCATCGTGGACATGGACTCGCTGGAGATCGAAGTCGAGGTCGGCGAGGCCTTCATCGGCCGCGTGCAGCCGAAAATGCCGGTGGAAGCCACGCTCAACGCCTACCCCGAATGGAAGATTCCCGGCGAGGTGATCGCCATCATCCCCACCGCCGACCGCGGCAAGGCCACGGTGAAGGTGCGCGTGGCGCTGAAGGTGAAGGACCCGCGCATCGTGCCGGAAATGGGCGTGCGGGTCAGCTTCCTGGAACAGGCACAGCCGCAGGCCACAACCAAACCGCAGGGCGTGCGCGTACCGGCTGGCGCCGTGGTCCAGCGCGAGGGCGCCCCGGTGGCCTTCGTACTGGGTGACGAGAACCGCGTGCAGCAGCGCACGGTCGAGGCCGGACAGGCGATGGGCAAGGACCGCCAGATCCTCAAGGGCGTGAGCGCCGGTGAATCGGTGGTGGTGAACCCGCCGGACACCCTGCGCGATGGCGCCAAGGTGCAACAGAAACAAGCGCAGTAACGGCCTGGCGCCCATGGGCGCCGCCGGCAACACCGCTCGACGCACGCCTGCGGTCACCGCAGGTGCGCTTCCCCGTTTCCCGCCTTCCGTGGAGAACCACCCATGTCGACCCTGGTTTCACTGCGCAACATCACCAAGACCTACCAGCGTGGCCCCGAGAAAGTGCAGGTGCTGCACGGCATCGACCTGGACATCGCCCGCGGCGATTTCGTCGCACTGATGGGCCCGTCCGGCTCGGGCAAGACCACCCTGCTCAACCTGATCGGCGGCCTGGACAACCCCAGCGGCGGCGAGATCAGCATCGAAGGCGAGCGCATCGACCAGATGAGCGGCGGCCAGCTGTCGACCTGGCGCAGCCACCACGTCGGCTTCGTGTTCCAGTTCTACAACCTGATGCCGATGCTGACCGCGCAGAAGAACGTGGAGCTGCCGCTGCTGCTGACCCATCTCAATGCCGCGCAGCGCCGCCGCAATGCCGAGATCGCGCTGACCCTGGTCGGCCTGGCTGACCGCCGCAGCCATCGCCCCAATGAACTGTCCGGCGGCCAGCAGCAGCGCGTGGCGATCGCGCGGGCGATCGTCTCCGACCCGACCTTCCTGATCTGCGACGAACCCACCGGCGACCTCGACCGCCAGTCGGCCGAGGAGATCCTCGGCCTGCTGCAGCAGCTCAACCGCGAACACGGCAAGACCATCATCATGGTCACCCATGACCCGAAGGCCGCCGAGTACGCCACGCACACGGTGCACCTGGACAAAGGCGAGCTGGCCGACGCGCCGCTGGCCCACTGACGGAGGCCACGGCGATGAAATACTTCTCGTTGGTGTGGGCGCAGCTGTTCCGCAGCCGTACCCGCACGTTGCTGACCCTGCTCTCCGTGGTGGCCGCGTTCCTGCTGTTCGGCATGCTCGATTCGGTGCGCGTGGCATTCACCTCCGGCGGCAGCGTGGAAGGCGCCAACCGCCTGGTGGTCGCATCGCGGCTGTCGATCACCCAGTCGCTGCCGATCCGCCTGGAAACCCAGGTCCGCCAGGTGGCCGGCGTGCGCGACGTGGCCTACGGCATGTGGTTCGGCGGCATCTACCAGGACCCGAAGAACTTCTTCCCGAACTTCTCGGTGTCCCCCAACTACTTCGATGTCTACCGCGAGCTGCAGATCGACCCGGCACAGCTGGAGGACTGGAAGCAGACCCGTACCGGCGCCATCGTCGGCGAAACCCTGGCCAAGCAGTTCGGCTGGAAGATCGGCGACACCATCCCGCTGCAGGCCACGATCTTCCCGCGTGGCGGCAGCAACGACTGGCCGCTGGTGCTCAAGGGCATCTACCGTTCCAAGGACCGTGCGCTGGCCGCCAACGAAGAACGCCAGTTGATGATGAACTGGAAGTACTTCGATGAATCCAACGACTACATCAAGAACCAGGTGAGCTGGTACACGGTGACGCTGGACAACCCGGACCACTCTTCGCGGGTGGCGCAGGCGATCGACGCGATCTCGGCCAACTCCGACCACGAGACCAAGACCCAGACCGAATCGGCGTTCCAGCAGGCCTTCGTCAAGCAATTCGCGGATATCGGCATGATCGTCACCTCGATCATGGGTGCGGTGTTCTTCACCCTGCTGCTGTTGACCGGCAACACCATGGCGCAGGCGGTGCGCGAGCGCGTGCCGGAGCTGGCCACGCTGAAGACACTCGGCTTCAAGGACGGCACCGTGCTGACCCTGGTGATGGTGGAGTCGGTGCTGCTGATCGGCCTGGGCGGCCTGATCGGCATGGGCCTGGCCGCCCTGATCCTGCCGGCGATCGGCCCGAAGAGCATGGGCATGCTGCCGCCGCACGTGCCGACGCCAACCTGGCTGATGGGGCTGGGCCTGATCGTGGTGATCGGCATCATCGTGGGGCTGCTGCCCGCGCTGCGTGCCAAGCGCCTGAAAATCGTCGATGCACTGGCCGGCCGCTGAGGAGGATTGCAGATGAACAAGCTCAAGAAGTTGCTGGGCAACGGCATAACCGTGCTGCTGCTTGCGATCGGCCTGGTGCTGTGGATCAGCCTGCCGTGGATCGGCGTGCTGACCGTGGCCGTGCTGGTGGCGCTGTGGCTGCTGCTGACCCGCGGCGGACGGCTGGCGTTGGCCGCCACCCGCATCGGCGTGGCCAGCCTGCCGCAACGCTGGGGCGCATCGTCGGTGATCGTGGTCGGCATTGCCGGCGTGGTCGGCGTGCTGGTGGCGATGCTGGCGATGGGCGAAGGCTTCCAGGCCACGCTCAACAACACCGGCGATGACACCACCGCCATCGTGCTGCGCGGTGGCTCGCAGGCCGAGACCAACTCGGTGATCACCCGCGAGCAGGTACCGATGCTGTCCACCCTGCCCGGCATCAGCCGCGATGCGCAGGGCCGGCCATTGC
Organism: Stenotrophomonas hibiscicola ATCC 19867; assembly: GCF_000382065.1. Lineage (GTDB taxonomy): Bacteria > Pseudomonadota > Gammaproteobacteria > Xanthomonadales > Xanthomonadaceae > Stenotrophomonas > Stenotrophomonas hibiscicola. The sequence goes on from NZ_KB907504.1 coordinate 50,204, forward strand.
TGTCACCGGAACTGTCGCAGGTGGTCAACCTGGTGTCCAAGTCCGACGGCACCGACGTCAACGCGCAGTTCCGCGGCGTCGGTCCGCAGGCCTGGGCCGTGCATGACAAGGTCAAGATCATCGAAGGCCGCAGGTTCGCAACCGGCCTGCGCGAGATCGTGGTCGGCCAGGGTGCCAAGGGCCAGTTCCGCGACATGGACGTGGGCAGGACGCTGACCCTGGGCAACCAGACCTGGACCGTGGTGGGTGTGTTCGCCACCGGCGATGCGCACGATTCGGAGCTGTGGACCGACGCCGATACACTGGCGACCACCTACCAGCGCAGCGCCTGGCAGTCGATCAGCGTGCGTACCGAGGGCAAGGCCGGCTTCGAGCAGTTCAAGGCAGCAGTCGCCGCCGACCCACGCCTGAAGCTTGACGTGGAAACCACCCGTGTCTACTACAGCAAGCAGGGCGGTGGGCTGACCAAGCTGATCGACATCCTCGGCAAGGTGATCGGCACGATCATGGCGGTGGGTGCAGTGTTCGGCGCACTCAACACCATGTATGCGGCAGTGGCCACCCGTGCGCGCGAGATCGCCACCATGCGCGCGATCGGTTTCCGCGGCCTGCCGGTGGTGACGGCGGTGATGCTGGAAACCATGCTGCTGGCGCTGCTGGGTGGCCTGCTCGGCTGTGCGGTGGCGTGGCTGCTGTTCAACGGCTACAGCGTGTCCACCATCGGCAGCAACTTCAGCGCAGTGGTGTTCAAGTTCCATGTATCGCCGGAACTGCTGTGGACCGGACTGAAATGGGCGCTGGGCATCGGCCTGGTCGGCGGCCTGTTCCCGGCGCTGCGCGCGGCACGTTTGCCGATCACCACGGCGCTGCGCGAAACCTGAGCATCACGCAGCGGCATTTCGCGCATCCTGCAGGGACGGAGCGAAGGCTCCGTCCCTTTCAGGTTGCCGAACTCAGACATCCGCCGCCGCAGCATCAAACGGCGGGGCCGCGCGCGGCCAGATGCTGGCGAAGGACTTCCTCGGGCGGATACGCCGTGCCCAGAGCGTGCTGCTCGCCTGTGTGCCGGTCGACGAAGATCGGCCCATTGCCGGCCAATGCATCCGAGATTTCGCCGGATTGCAGGTAGCGCAGCGACTGGAAGCAGAACAGCCAGCCTTCGACCACTTCGTGCTCATGCGTGATGGCAACCGGCTCATCGTCGCTGGCAAGTGCAGCCTCCACGCGACGGCGTGCTTCTTCAAGCTGGATCATTCCTTCATCTCCTGCCTTCGATGACGAGGCGAAGAGCATTTCATGCGGGCAGATGCATCACAACGACTGCGCGCCTGCATACAAGCGCGTACTGCGACGCGTTGTCGCAACTACTCAAGCGTGCCAGCTTCGTGCCGCTATCGATGCCTCTGCCCATCGCAAACGCAGCGCGCGTGACGCCGCGCACAGCGCATCTGTGGATTGTTGGTTGCGATTCATGTTCACGCACGTTCCGCAGCATCGCGACAAACAGTTGCGAATGAAAACACTCTAGAATCCGGCCCCCCACGTTGGTTTGCAGCACCCCACGCGTCCACAGAATGGACGCTTGTTTTTTCTGAAACACGAGATTTCACGGATGTCCCTGAAGACCACCCCGCTGCGCAACGCGATCATCATCGCGCTGGCCGCCAGCTGCACTACCCCCGCCTTCGCACAGGATGCGGGCGACAACACCACCAACCTCGACCGCATCGAAATCACCGGCTCGCGCATCCGCCAGGCCAGTGTCGAAACCGCTCAGCCGGTGGTCGCGCTCAACCGCGCGGAGATCGAGAAGAAGGGCTACGTCAACGTCGCCGACATCCTGCAGGATGTGACCGCTGCCGGCTCGCCAAGCATGAGCCGCGCGTCGTCGCTGACCTCATCGCGCGATTTCGGCGGAATGTATGTCAGCCTGCGCAACCTGGGCCCCGAGCGCAGCCTGGTGCTGATCGACGGCCGCCGCATGGGCGTCAGCGCCGGCGGCTACTCCGACCTGGCCTCCATCCCCTCGGCCATCGTGGAGCGCGTTGAAGTGCTGACCGATGGCGCATCGGCGTTGTACGGCTCCGATGCCATCGCCGGTGTGGTCAACATCATCACCCGCAAGAACTTCGATGGTGGCGAAGCCAGCGTCTACGTCGGCCAGTACGGTGAAGGCGATGGGCAGAAGCGCTCCTACAGTGCCACTTTCGGCAAGACCTTCGACCGCGGTTGGTTCAGCGTTGGCGCCGAGCGCACCAAGGAAGACGAAGTGATGGGCGGCGCGCGCGAGTTCAGCCGCTACGTCAACGGTCCGCGCCATCCGAACGATGGCCTCAACGGCACCACGCCGTGGGGCAGCGTCACCGTCGGCGGCAAGCCGCTGACCGTCGGTCCGGGCGGCGACCCGACCAGCGCCGGCAACTTCCACGCGCCGAACCCGGCCGATGGTGCCAACACCAAGACCAACATGAGCCTGCTGACCGGCCTGGAGCGCACCTCGGTGTTCGCCAACGGCGGCTTCTCGATCACCGATGACCTGCGCATCGTTGCCGATGCCATGTACAGCAAGCGCGAATCGACCAAGCACCTGGCTGGCTACCCGTACTCGGTCACCGCCACGCAGGCGCGCAACGGCAGCCGCGCCGCCCTGTCCAAGGACAGCGCATTCAACCTGTGGGGCCAGGACGTGCTGTTCTCGCATCGCACCGAAGAGATGCTGCGCGGCACCGAGAACACCCTGGAAACCAAGCGCGGCAGCCTGGGCCTGGAAGGCAGCTTCGAAACCGGCTCGCGCTACTGGGACTGGAACGTCAGCTACACCTACAACCGCAATGAAGGCGAGCGCGTCGGCACCGGCAGCATGTACCAGCCGAACGTCAACCTGGCCGTCGGCCCGTCCTTCATCGAGAACGGCGTGGCCTACTGCGGTACCCGCGATGCGGTGATCGCCGGCTGCGTGCCGTGGAACCCGGCCGCGCCGATGGGCTACACCGGCCCGGGCTCGCTGAGCAACCAGGACGTGCAGGACTACCTGTTCGCCCGCTACGTGGACAAGAGCCAGACCACCACCAAGGTGGCCAGCGCCAACATCTCCGGTTCGCTGTTCTCGCTGCCGGCCGGCGACATCATGGCTGCGATGGGCTTCGAGCACCGCACCGAAGAAGCACGCTACACCCCGGACCTGATGGTGCAGAACGGCCAGATCGCCGGCACCAGCGGCAAGCCGACCCAGGGTGACTACTCGCTCAACGAGGTCTACCTGGAAATGCAGGTGCCGCTGCTGGCCGACATGGCCTTCGCCCGCGAGCTTTCGCTGGACGTTGCCGGTCGCTACTCGGACTACAACAATTTCGGTTCCACCACCAACAGCAAGTTCGGCGTGAAGTGGAAGCCGATCGACAGCCTGCTGGTGCGCGCCACCTACGGCACCGGCTTCCGTGCGCCGACCGTGGACGACCTGTACGGCGGCACTGTCAGCAGCCGTGACTCGTTCACCGACCCGTGCGATACCTCGTTCGGCACTGCCGCCACCAGCGCCGCCGTTGCCGCACGCTGCAAGGCCCTGAAGGTGCCGGCCAACTTCCGCCAGCTCAACAGCGACGGCAGCGTGGCCAGCAAGCCGGGCCAGCAGGCCACCACCGATTTCAACTCCGGTTCCAACCCGAACCTGAAGCCTGAAACCGCCAAGACCTGGACCGTGGGCCTGGTCTACAGCCCCGACTTCGTGCAGGGCCTGGACGTCAGCCTGGACTGGTGGAAGATCCGCATCGACAACGCCATCGTTGGCGAGTCGGCCACCAACATCCTGGAACAGTGCTACGTGCAGGGCTCGGACGCCGCCTGCGGCCGCTTCACTCGTGGCAGCAACGGCCAGGTCAACGCACTGGACCGTTCGCTGGTCAACGCCGGCTACCGCGAAACCGCCGGCTATGACATCAGCGCGCGCTACCGCCTGCCGGAAACCGCGTTCGGCAAGTTCGCAGTTACCTGGAACACCACCTACACCGACTATCTGGAGCAGCGCAACGACAACGCCGCGACCACGCCGGTGGAACAGCTGACCAGCTGGGGTGGCAACTTCCGTGTGCGCTCTACCCTCAACCTGGACTGGCAGTACGGCAACCTGGGCATCGGCTGGACTGCACGCTACTACTCCAGCATGAAGGAGAAGTGCTCCTACATGGACGAGTGCAACATGCCGGGCTTCAGCTCGGCCTACACCGATGCCTCGCCGACCAACAAGGTGGGTTCGAACACCTTCCACGACCTGCAGGTGCGTTACGCCCTGCCGTGGGACGGCACCGTCTCGCTGGGCCTGAACAACGTGTTCGACCACCAGGGTCCGATCATGTACAGCCAGCCCAACAGCAGCTTCGTCTACTACGGCGGCTTCGACATCGGTCGTTTCATGTACATGAAGTACCAGCAGCGCTTCTGAGCCTGCACCCGCGTTCCCGCCACCGCCATCTCTCTCCTGGCGGTGGATGGAAGCAGGGCGGCGCCCCCCGGGGCGCCGCTCTTTTTTTCATGCGTGCCAGTCGATCCGGCCCGGTGCTACCGCTTGGCGCGCATCGTGCGGATGTTGTCGCCGACGAACAGGATCAGGCCGGCCCAGATCGCGGCAAAGCCAATCGCCTTGCCGGCGTCGAAGGCTTCGTGGAAGAAGAACACGCCCAGCAGCAGCTGCAGGCTCGGCGCGATGTACTGCAGGATGCCGACCAGTGACAACGGAATGCGCTTCACGCCGTAGGCAAAGCCAATCAACGGTACCGCCGTCACCACACCGCCGAAGATCAGCAGCAGGTCGTTGCGCCAGCCCCAGCCGTGGAAGAACGCGCCACCATGACCATTTTCGGCCCAGATCGCGAAGCCCAGCGCCGGCAGGAACAGGTACATGCTCTCCACGCCAAGGCCCGCCACCGGGTCGACCGAAACCAGCTTGCGCAGCAGGCCGTACAGGCCGAACGAACAGGCCAGGCCCAGCGCGATCCATGGTGGTGTGCCGGCATCGATGGTCAGCCAGGCCACGCCCACTGCCGCCATCGCCACCGCCACCCATTGCAGGCGGCGCAGCCGCTCCTTCAGCACCAGCACGCCCAGCAGCACGTTCACCAGCGGGTTGATGAAATAGCCCAGGCTGGTCTCGATCACATGGCCGGCGTTGACCGCCCAGATGTACAGGCCCCAGTTGAAGGCGATGGTCAGGCTCGAGACCAGCAGAATCGGCAGCGCGCGCGGCTGCGCAGCGATCTTCCGCCACCAGCCCAGGCGTGCGCTGAGCAGCAGCCAGCCCAGCACCAGCACGGTGCTCCAGATGATGCGGTGGGCGATGATCTGGAACGATGGCACCTCATTGAGCAGGTGCCAGTACACCGGCACCAGACCCCAGATGACGAAGGTGGAAGCCGTGACCAGCAGGCCACGGCGCTGTTCTTTCTCGTCCATGCTCATTTCTTGCGCGTCCTTGCCATCGTCAGTACCACCACACCCAGGAGAATCACCGCCATCGCCAGCAGGTCGCGCCAGCCGAAGCGCTCACCGTTGAGCAGCGCGCCCAGCAGCACCGCAATGACCGGATTGACGTATGCATAGCTGCCAGCCAGCGCCGGGCGCACGTTCTGCAGCAGCCACACGTAGGCGGTGAACGCGACGATGGAGCCGAACACGCACAGGTAGGCCATCGCCAGCAGGCCACCGGTATCGGGCAGCGTGGTCGGGCGCTCGCCGACCGCCAGGCCGATCAGCACCAGCAGCACACCGCCACAGATCATCTGCCCGGCGGCGGTCATGAACGGGCCCGGCAGGTCCAGTCCGCGTGCCCACACCGAGCCGAATGCCCAGCCGACCGGCGCGATCAGCAGCAGCACCAGCCCGGTCGGCGAGGCGGTCAGGCTGCTGCCTGCGTTGAGCCAGACCACGCCGAGGAAGCCGATGGCGATGCCCAGCCACTCACCGCGGCTGGCGTGCTGGCCGCGCAGCGCCGAGAACAGCGCCATCCACAGCGGCACCGAGGCCACCGCAGTGGCTGCCAGTCCCGAGGACACCTCGCGCTCGGCCAGCACCACCATGCCGTTGCCCAGCACCAGCATGGTCACGCCCATGATGCCCAGGTTGCGCCACTGCCGCAGGGTCGGGTTCGGCATCTTCCAGAACAGGCGCAAGGCCAGGAACATCAGGCCACCGGCAATGATGAACCGGCTGCCGGACACCATCGTCAGCGGCAGCGCGCCGCCGTGCAGGGCCTTGGCGATGCCCAGGTAGGTCGAGCCCCAGACCACGTAGACCAGCAGCAATGCCAGCGCAACAAGGCCACCCCGGGGGGCAGCCGCAGACGAAGAGGGGGGAGCCGACATGACACACCAGGGAGCCGGGGGAAGGCGGATTCTAGGACGTTTTGAGTATGGTCCGGGACCCCATACGGTGGCACGCTGTCATCCATCCATGCACCCTGCTCTGGTCTGCTACCCCGTGTTGACGGCCCATGCAGTACCAAGAGGGCTGTCCGGCCGCGCCGCCCCAAGGCCGGGCGCCGTTTTCCCTGCGCACGGACGCGCCGCATCGAGGATTCCCACCCAGATGAGCACCACGTCCCATCCTGCCGTACCCGCGAACGACCGTGCCGCCCTGCGGCGTTCGATCTCCAACACCCTCAAAGGCTCCGCCGGCAACCTGGTGGAGTGGTACGACGTCTACGTGTACTCGGTGTTCGCCGTGTACTTCGAATCGCAGTTCTTCTCGCCGGACGACAAGAACTCCACCCTGTACGTGTGGGCGATCTTCGCCGCGACCTTCCTGATGCGCCCGATTGGTGCCTGGTTCTTCGGCCGCTTCGCCGACCGCCATGGCCGTCGCCTGGCGCTGACGGTCTCGGTCACGCTGATGGCGCTGTGTTCGTTCCTCATCGCCATCACCCCCACCGCCGCCAGCATCGGCATCTGGGCCGCCGTGATCCTGCTGTTCGCGCGCCTGCTGCAGGGCTTCGCCACCGGTGGCGAGTACGGCGCCAGCGCCACCTACATGTCCGAGGCGGCCATTCCCGGCCGCCGCGGCTTCCTGTCCTCCTTCCACTACGTCACCCTGGTCGGCGGCCATGTGCTGGCCCAGCTGACCCTGCTGCTGATGCTGACCTTCTGGGGCAAGCCGGAGATCTCCGAGTGGGGCTGGCGCATCGCATTCGGCATCGGCGGCATCGCCGCGGTGGTGGTGTTCTGGCTGCGCCGTGGCATGGACGAGTCGCTGTCGGAGTCGTCCATCGAGGCCGCGCGCGAGGGCAAGGCACAGAAATCCGGTTCGATGTACGAACTGTTCGTGCACCAGTGGCGGCCGCTGCTGCTGTGCTTCCTGATCACCGCCGGTGGCACCGTGGCCTTCTACACCTACTCGGTGAACGGCCCGAAGATGATCCAGAGCGCCTTCGCCGGCAACGATCCGATGACCGGCACCCTGATCAACCTGGGCGTGCTGGCGTTCCTGATGGCGCTGCAGCCGGTCGGCGGCTGGCTGTCTGACATCATCGGCCGCAAGACCCTGCTGGTGTTCTTCGGCGCCGGCGGCGTGCTGTACAGCTGGTACCTGATCACCCAGCTACCGCACCAGCACGACGCCACCCTGGCCTTCCTGACCCTGGCACTGGCCTTCGTCATCCTCACCGGCTACACGTCCATCAACGCGGTGGTGAAGGCCGAGCTGTTCCCCACCCACGTGCGTGCACTGGGCGTAGGCCTGGGTTACGCGCTGGCCAACTCGCTGTTCGGCGGCACCGCCCCGTTGCTGTACCAGGGCGCGCTGAAGACCGGCCACGTCGACTGGTTCGCCCTCTACGTGACCGCAACGATCGCGGTATCGTTGGTGGTCTATGTGTTCTTCCTCACCAACAAGGGCCCGAACTGGCTCGACGGCACCCGCAAGTAAGCGCGTTGCCCTGATCGCGGCCACCGGTGCACTGCCGGTGGCCGCTGCATCTGCCGCCACGCCACTGATGTGGATCGCGGCGGCGCTGGCCGCAGCCACGGCACTGGCCTGGCTGCTGCGCCGCCCCAACGCACAGGCCGCATGGCCAAGCACCGGGCTCGGGGTCGCCCTGCTGGTGTTCTGCGCCGCACTGGCGCTGCAGCTGGCAGTGGACCTGGGCAGCGGCCACAGCTCGCTGCAGCTGCGCCTGCATCGCGGCGTCAACGGCGGATCGCTGGTCGGCCTGCGCACGATGGTGGCGTGCTATCTGGCAGCGCTCGCCACCGGCGGCTGGGGCGCGTGGAAGCTGTTGCGCCGGCGCAGGTAGTGCCGGCCGCTGATCGGCAATCGGCAATCGGCAATCGGCAATCGGCAATCGGTAGAGTCGACTGTTAGTCGACTGCTCTCTCTGTCGGCACCGAAAAACCCGCGCTGCGCGCGATAGTCGACTATCAGTCGACTCTACCCGCGGCGGAATGACATGACACCCCGCCGATTCCGATCCTCAGCGGCGGGCCGCTTCGCTCTTGTCGCGCGCGCCGCGGAACTCCGATTCCTTTTCCCACGTGGGCCAGCGGCGGCTGTTGGCCAGCTCCGCACCCAGGTCGTAGACCAGCAGGGTGTCCGCAGCGTGGCCGCTCGGGTCCCAGCTCGGCGTCCAGGCATCGCAGGCCTGGTGGTAGCAGTCGGCGAAGTACTTCTCGCGCAGCGCGCGGCCGGCTTCAACCCCACCGTCCAGCTTGTCCAGGCCCGGGCCGATGGTGATCGCCGGCACGCCCAGGCGGGCGAAGGCGAAGTGGTCGGCGCGGTAGAAGAAGCCGGCTTCCAGGTTCGGATCCGGGCTGTAGCTGCGGCCGCGGGCCTTGGCCACGCGTTCCAGGTCGCCTTCCAGCGACACCCGGCCCTTGCCCCACGAGGCGATGTCGCGGGTCGGGCCATCCGGGCTGAACATTTCGATGTTCAGCACCGCGGCGGTCTTGTCCAGCGGCGCCAGCGGATGCGCGGCGTAGTAGCTGGCGCCCAGCAGGCCCTTCTCTTCGGCGGTCAGTGCTACGAAGTACAGCGTGCGCTGAGGCTGCGGGCCAGCGGCGAACACGCGGCCCAGTTCCAGCACCGTGGCCACGCCGGTGGCATTGTCGATCGCACCACGGCGGATGCGGTCACCCTTGGCGTCGGGCTGGCCGATACCGAACGCATCCCAGTGCGCGGAGAAGATCACCGCCTCGTCGGCATGCTCGCCACCGGGCAGCTTGGCCACCACGTTGCGGGTGACTACCTGTTCGCGCTTGAGCGCGAAGTCCACGCTCAGCTTGGCGTTGTCCAGCGCCACCGGGCGAAAGTCGGCACGCATCGCCTTGCGCTTCTCCGCATCGAAATCGAGGCCGGCGTCGGCGAAGATCGCCTCGGCCAGCTCGCGCTGCATCCAGCCGCGCAGCGGCGTGTGCTGCGCCATCGCCTCGGCCTGGCTGCGTTCGATGTCGAACAGCGGCGAGGTACCCGAGCTCTTCACCGTGGCCCAGCCATAGGCGGCCGGCGCGGTCTCGTGCACGATCAGCACGCCCTCGGCGCCACGGCGTGCGGCTTCCTCGAACTTGTAGGTCCAGCGGCCGTAGTAGGTCACCGCCTTGCCGTCGAACGCGCCCGGCGCATCGGCTTCGAAATCGGCGTCGTTGATCAGCACCACGGCGATCTTGCCGTGCAGGTCCACGTCCTTGTAGTCGTTCCAGTGGCGTTCCGGCGCATCAATGCCGTAACCGACGAACACCAACGGTGCATTCTTGATCTGCACGCGCTTGCGCGGCTGCAGGCTCTGCAGGGTTACGTCCACGCCATTGGCCAGCGCACGCTTGCCCTGCTTCAGCGACAGGCTGGCCTTGGCCGCGCCTTCCAGCTGCGCGCGCACCAGCGGCACCGGCTGCACCCAGCTGCCGTCCACGCCGCCCGGCTGCAGGCCATAGCTGCGGAACTGCTCGATCAGGTACTGCACCGTGCGCTCTTCGCCCTCGGTGGCCGGTGCGCGGCCCTCGAACTCATCCGACGCCAGCACGCGCACGTGCCGCGACAGTGCCTGCGGATCGATGCCGCCACCGGGAAGGTCATTGGCCGCATGGGCCAGGCCACCGACGAACAGGCAGGACGACAGCAGCAACACGCGCATCGGATTCACGGCAGTACCACGGCTAGCTTGGAAGTCACCAGAGTGTAACGTGGTCGTGACATCGCGGTGCAGCGTGAGCTTGCGTCATCCACGCATGGCGTGGAGCTACCGACGGATGCGATCCAGCCAGCAGGCCAGGCCCTGCGCGTTGAGTTCGATGTCCATCGCCAGCACCGCAGTCACCGCCGCATCGTCCAGCGCACAGCCATGCAGCTGTGCACGTTCCAGGTACAGCGCCTGCAGTGCAGCCAGCAGGCAGCGGTGACGGTCCGGCCGGCCATCGCACTGGCGGCCGATGGCGGCCATCGCATCGATCTGTTCGAACAGGTCGTTGGCCAGTTTCTCCACCTGTTCCACACGGCCGTAGTGGGTCAGGTACATCGCCTGCGGGCCGTAGCCCAGCATGCGCCGGATCGAGGCCTTCATCGCTTCCGGGTCGAACTGCACCGGCGACGACGTCGGGAAGATGAAGGCCCCCTGCGCGCTGTCCAGCTCGCGGTAGGAAATGCCGAAGGTATCGCCGGTGAACCAGCTGCGGCTTCGTGCATCCCATACGCAGTAGTGGTGCAGTGCGTGGCCCGGCGTGTGCAGCAATACCAGCTCGCGGCCGGCCAGGTCGATACGGTGGCCGTCCTCGGCCACCACCACACGATGTTCGGGAATGGCCTCGATACGACCATAGCTGCGAGCGATTTCCTCGGCGCCATACACCGCCGTAGCACCGGCGATCAGCCGGGTCGGGTCGATCATGTGCGGCGCACCGCGCGGGTGCAGCACCGCTTTCGCGTTCGGCAGCTGCTGCATCAGCAGGCCGGCGCCACCGGCATGGTCCAGGTGCACATGGGTCAGCAGCAGCCAGTCCACCGCGTCCACGCCCAGCCCCGCGTCGGCCAGCGCCTGCAGCATGGCCGGCACGGAAAGGCCGGTACCGCAATCGACAAAGGCCGCGCGGCCGCTTTCAACGATCAGGTAAGCCGCGTCGAAGTCCGGGCGCTGGAAACCGGTATCGATGGTATGGATGCTGGGGTCGGCGGTCATCGGCACGCACCTGGCAGTCTCGGAAACAGAAGCCCATGGTAGGCGCGCAGGCGGCCCGGGTTCGATGCGGCTTTGGTCGGAGGGGCGCTTCTGTAGAGCCGAGCCCACGCTCGGCTGCCATTCTGTCAGGCATCAGCCGAGCATAGGCTCGGCTCTACAGCGGCACGCGAAGTCGAGCATGGCTGGACTCTACAAAGGCGGGACTACCGGTCCAGCCATCGCGGCCGCACCAGCAGCGCCAGCACCAGCACCGCCAGGAACGCGCCGTAGGCGTAAAGCACCGCCAGTACCTGCGGCCAGATGGGGCCGGCACCAAGCTGTGCCATGCCGATGCGATACCCCCACAGCATCGACGCGATGCTCAGGGCGAAGGCCAGCAACAGGGTGGTGCCATCGAACAGGCGCCGCCGCGCGGTGCGCGGCTGGCGCGGGAACAGCCAGTACAGGCTGCCCAGCAGCAGGAACCAGGGCAGGAACAGCAGCAGCGACAACCAGGCCATCGCAGACTCCATGTCATCGCGCCGGAGGCGCGTGGGCATCATGCCACGGGCGCTGTGCCACGGTCGTGCCGGCGGAGTGCTTCCCTGTAGAGCCGAGCCCATGCTCGGCTGCTTTGCAGCCCAGCCGAGCATGGGCTCGGCTCTACAGAGGCGGAGCAAAGTCGAGCATGGCTCGACTCTACAAAGGGCAGGCAGGCCCGGCGATCAGGTCCCTTCGCGCAGCACGGCCAGCGCGGCCAGCACGGCGTCCACTTCGGCTTCCAGCTTGAACAGTTCGCTCTGCAGCTGGTCGCCCTGCTCGGCCTGCTTGATCACCGCGATCAACTGCCCGGCATCGCGCGGCGAATCGAAGCCCTCGCTCTGGATCAGCAGCGTGCCGTCACCGGCGGTCAGCTTGAAGTAGAAACGGCCGTCCTTCTCGCGGTACTGCTTGAACTGCGGCGGTGCCACGCGGGCCACGCCGGCGTCCTCGCTGGCGATATCGCCGGCGGTGGACAGGTCACGCAGGCCCACCGCATGGCGCAGTTCCTCCAGCAGCGGTGCCGCCAGCTGCTCACGCAGCTGCTGGCCACGGCGCTTGAGCAGCGCTTCGATCTTATCCGGCTCGGCCATCAGCGCGTTGTAGCGCTCGCGCAGCGGCGACAGCTCGCTGTCGATGCGCTCGAACAGCTGCTGCTTGGCGTCACCCCAGCTGATGCCGGCGGCGAACGCCCTGGCGAATTCGGCGGTCTGTTCCGGGGTGGCGAAGGCCTGGTACATCTGGAACAGCGCCGAGCCCTCGGTGTCCTTCGGCTCGCCCGGTGCGCGCGAATCGGTCAGGATCGAGAACACCAGCTTCTTCAGCTCCTCGCGCGGCACGAACAGCGGAATGGTGTTGTGGTAGCTCTTGCTCATCTTGCGGCCATCCAGGCCGGCCAGCGTCGCCACCTGCTCGTCGATCACCACGTCCGGCAGCGGGAAATACTCCTTGCCGTACACGTGGTTGAAGCGCTGGGCGAAATCGCGCGCCATCTCGATGTGCTGGATCTGGTCACGGCCCACCGGTACCTGGTTGGCCTTGAAGATGAGGATATCGGCGGCCATCAGCACCGGGTACATGAACAGGCCGGCGCTGACGCCTGCATCCTCGTCCACGCCTTCCTCGCGGTTCTTGTCCACCGCCGCCTTGTAGGCGTGCGCGCGGTTGAGGATGCCCTTGCTGGCGATGGCGGTCAGGAACCACATCAGCTCGGTGGTCTCGCGGATGTCGCTCTGCCGGTAGAACCACACGTGTTCCGGGTCCAGGCCGCAGGCCAGCCAGCTGGCCGCGATCTCCAGGGTCGCGCGCTGGGTGCGCTGCGGGTCCTGTGACTTGATCAGGCTGTGCAGGTCGGCCAGGAAGAAGAAGCTCTCGATCCCCGGCGCGCGGCTGGCCGCGATGGCCGGGCGGATGGCGCCAACGTAGTTGCCCAGGTGGGGCGTGCCGGAGGGAGTGATGCCGGTAAGGACTCGGGTGGTCATGACTGCGTGGGGTAACCTTCGATGAACGGGGCCAGTTTACCTTGCACGCCACCAACCCCGTCAGGGCCCGCGGCGCGTTCATTCACGCAACCCCGCTGGAGACGCCCGATGAAACGCCTGCTGCCCCTGCTGCTTATCCTGCCTCTGGCCGGCTTCCGCCCGGCTCCGATGCCGCCGCCGGTCTACGAGGGCGGCCCCGTGCGCATGGCCCTGGTCGACCGCGACCGCGGCACCGAACTGCGCAGCTACCCCGCCGAGGGCCAGCGCTGGGTGGCCGGTGAGCGCGGTCACCGCTACGCCGTGCGCCTGTACAACGACAGCCCCCGCCGGGTGCTGGTGGTGCTGTCGGTGGACGGCGTCAACGCCATCTCCGGCGAAGATGCCGATCCCTCGCAGACCGGTTACGTGCTCAACCCCGGACAGCGCGCCGACATCACCGGCTGGCGCAAGAGCCAGGACGAAGTGGCGCAGTTCGTCTTCAGCAGCCCCAGCGGCAGCTATGCCAGCCGCACCGGCCGCCCCGACAACATCGGCGTGGTGGGCGTGGCCGTGTTCGAGGAAGCGCGCCGCTGGCGCCCTGAGCCGATCCTGCGCCGGGGCCTGCCACCGCCGGCCCCGGCTGCACAGGCCGAAGCGGCCGCCGATGCCAGCGCCAGCCGCATCGAGGGCTACGCCAGCAAGCCGCAGGCGCCGGCGCTGGGCACCGGCCACGGCGCGCGCGAGCAGTCCTCGGTGCGCGATACCGAGTTCGAGCGCGCCAGCCGCAGCCCGGCGCAGGTGTTGCAGCTGCGCTACGACAGCGCCCGCAACCTGCGCGCGCGCGGCATCCTGGTCGATTCGCCGTCACGCCTGCCGCGCGAACCGCAGGCGTTCCCCAACCGCTACGTGCCGGACCCGCCGGCACGCTGATCCTCCGCGCAGACAACACAACGCCCGCAACCTTTCGGCGCGGGCGTTGTGTCGTGGGGGAAACCCGGGGGCTTACTTGTAATCCGGGTAATCCTTGCGCACGCTGTCTTCGAAATCCCGGACTTCCTTCTCGGCGCGGTCCTTGGCCCAGCCATAACGCTCCTGCAGGCGACCGGCCAGGTATTCGGCATTGCCTTCGGCCACATCGAAATCGTCGTTGGTCAGATCGCCCCACTTGGCCTGGGCCTTGCCCTTCAGCTGCGACCACTTGCCGGAAATGATGTCTTTGTTCATTGCTGGGAGTCCTTGGTTGCAACGGCGTTCTTACCGTGGTTCCAGCTTCGCGCAGTCGCTGTTGAGTACCGGTCAACCAGCAATGAAATGCGTGCTCACCTGCTTGAATGGTTCACTCCGCTTGCACAGCCGTGTGTGGCAGCGTGCAAGAAAAAGGCCGGGGATGATCCCCGGCCTCTTTCCTTCCGTTCCGCGCCGGGCTCAGTTGCCCTTGGCGGCATCCTCAACCTTCTCACCGGCCTTCTGCACGTCCTTGCCGGCACCGGCCACAGTGTTGCAACCGGCCAGCAGGGCCACCGAGAACATCGACAACAGCATCAGGGCAACTACGCGCTTCATGGGCTTCTCCTTGGGTTCGCCGCTATACCGCTTCATTCGCGGATGGGATTCTTTCGCTCGGCGGGAGGGCACCAATGCCCACTGCCGCCGCGTGAAGTGCAATCTGGCGGCAGGGGCGTGGAGCGGGTGTGAACGGTTCGGCAATCCGTTCAGCAGGGGCGGTCAGTCGCGCATCAGGGTGGACTTGCCGAACAGGCTTTCGACCAGGTCAACGGCCAGTTCGGCGGTGGCATTCTGCTTGTCCAGCAAGGGGTTGAGCTCAACGATGTCCAGCGACCCCATGCGCCCGGTGTCGGCGATCATTTCCATCACCAGCTGCGCCTCACGGTAGTTCACCCCGCCCGGCACGGTGGTGCCCACGCCCGGTGCGATGCTGGGGTCGAGGAAGTCCACATCAAAGCTGACATGCAGGTGGGTGTTCTCGTCGATACCGGCCAGCGCCGCCTCCACGGTGCGCTTCATGCCGTTCTCGTCGATGTAGCGCATGTCATAGACATCCACCTTGTGGGTCTTGATCAGGCGCTTTTCTTCCGGGTCCACCGAGCGGATACCGATCTGGTGCATCTGCGACGGGGTGATCGCCGGTGCGCTGCCGCCGAGGTGGGTCAGCGCCTCCGGGCCGAGGCCGCACAGGCAGGCCACCGGCATGCCGTGGATGTTGCCCGACGGGGTCACGTCACTGGTGTTGAAGTCCGAATGCGCATCCAGCCACAGCACGCGCAGGGTCTTGCCCTGCTCGCGGCACCAGCGCGCCACCGCAGTGATCGAACCGATGCCCAGGCAGTGGTCGCCGCCGAGCATGATCGGCATGCGCCCGGCCTGCAGTTCGGCATAGCTGGCTTCCATCAGCGCGTGGTTCCACGCCACCACTTCATCCAGGTGCCGGTAACCTTCCACCGGCGCGGTCCACGGGTTGCGCGGACCATCCAGATTGCCCAGGTCGCGCACGTCCACGCCACGCGCCTCCAGCGCCTCCGGCAGCCCAGCCACGCGCAGCGCTTCCGGCCCCAGCCGTGCACCGCGATGGCCCGCACCGACATCGGTGGGAACGCCAATCAACGATACGGAAATGGGATGGGCCATGGGTGCCTCCTGCGGGGGAAAAAGAAGCACAGTCTAGCCAGAGCTGTGTGACACCACTCGCGGCGGTGCAGCAGGGCTGGCCCGCTCAACGCGCGCCCCGCTCGCGCAAGAGTGTGTGGATTTCCTGCAAGGCATCGATCTGACGCTGCTCAAAGTCCGTCCTTATGGTGGAACCTTTGACTGCAGCGTAGCCAACGACCAGCGCAAAGAGCCCTAATACCAACGTAACCGCATCCATCCTTCCTTCAAGAAAGAGCCATACCGCCGCGACAAGTCCGGCCAGCACCGCCACGCCCAGCAACTTGTAAACCCGTCCCCACCGTGTTGCCTGCTCTCTGTCCAGAAGCGACCGTCGATACCGCTCTTCATCCAGTAACTCTGTGGCACTGCAATGGATCAACAACTTGTAAGAAGTGCTGGAGCCGTCGTTAATGTTGACATCGCCATGAATGTCTCCCGACTTGAAGTCTCTCATCGACTGGATCCTGGACCATTGCCACCGGCCACCCGATGGCGCCGTTCATCCCAAAGATATCGACAGAGATCGCCCCAACTGAACGGCGGTCCGCAAGACGTTGGGAACAGGCACACGAAAGTAATTTCACGCTAAGGCGTGGTCATTGCTTCCGCATCGGCGTCAGGCTCTGCACCTGGCCGTTGTTGCGCATCATGCACAGGAAGCGGCCATCGGGGTAATCGATGATCAGTTCCTGGTAGTCGCTACCCACCGGCATCTGGGTCACCGGCGTGCCCTGCGCGCTCTTGCGCATGTTGCAGGAACCCAGCGCGGTATCGCCCGCCGGCGCGGGGGTGGCCACCGAGGACACATTGCGGAACACCGCGCGGCAGCCGCCGTTCACCCACACCGAATGCCGCGTCAGCCCCCAGTTCTTGCCTTCCTCGCAGCGGGTACGGCTGAGCTGGCGCACGATTTCGACGTTGCCGCGGGTATTCAGATCGCACGACACCTGCTGCTGGCCGGTGGATTCGCAGGTGACTTCGCGGGGTAGCGCGGCATCCCCGGCGGCAGCGTCGCGAGGGCGAACGCTGTTTGCGGCGGGCGCAGGCGCACCACTGCTACTGACCTGACAGATGCCATTGGCGCCGCCACGGCCGGTGTAGCTGATCTGCGGCGTGCCGTCATCGCTGCGGCTGATCGACAACGTGATACCACTGTTGGCATCGCGTGCTTCGAAATAGCGGTCGTTGAAGCGCTTCAGCGTGGCCTCGCGGCCCTGCACGTAGACCGGCCCGCCATCGTCGGCGTGAACATCGATGCCGCCCGGGCAGCTGGCGTTGAAGAACGGTACCGCAGCCATGGCCGGGGCCACGAAAGCGGCGGATACCAGTGCGACGGTGAGCGACAGGACGTGGCGACGCATGTGCGGATCCCGAAGGGGCCCAGGTGGGCGTGTGGAGGCAGTATGCGTGGGGCGTCGCTGGCTGTACGTGAGGAATATCAAGATCCGGGTGGTGCGCGTGGGGATTCATGTCTGGTAGGGTGTTCTGGAAGCCCTGCCGGGGAAGTTAAGCCAGCTTTACTTCCTGCGCCATGAAGGGCTGTGCGACAGCAATGACGCACCAGGATTCGTCGTTGGTTGCAGCCCCGCGCGATATGTCGCTTCTGGCATTGCGATGCTCGAAACGGGCCGAACGCGATAATTCATTCTTCCTTTCAGATCACCCGATGCCATCGAAACAAACGACTGGCAGGCGGGGATTTCGCGTGCGCATGATGAATCGCCACCTGCAAAGGTGGTCGGGACTTCCAAGCCCGTGTTGTCAACGATGTATACGCTTGCCAGCCGGCGTCGTCCTTTCAGGGGCGGCGCCGGCTGGCAATCCGTTCGCCGATCGACGGCGGGCGGTGCGTGGGGGCCTCGTGCCCGCCGATTCGTTGACCCGGTCTTGGAAGCCACGCATCGCCCGCCACCCTCTTCGGGTGGCACCTCTGTTGCCGACGAGGACGCCCGCATGCCCAAAACCCATCACCCGTACCTGACCGCCACCCTGGGCGAGGCTGCCCTGCGCCTGCCGCCCGAACTGGCGCAGCCGTTGGAAGCCGCTTTCGCCGCCGCCAACGAGGCGCCCGCGCCCATCAACCTGCCCGGCTGCCTGCAGCGCATCCACGCCGGGGACGCCGCCGATGGACAGCCGTGGCCGGGACCGGCAAGCACACCTGGCGACACGGTGGCCGCCGCACGCAGGGATCGCGCCGCAGTGGGCCTGGTGTCGCTGCTGGAGCTGTATCACGCCGCAGAGCGCGTGCGCGTGGACGGGGAAGAGAAAGACGATATCGGCGATGGCACGCGCGAGGGACTGATGCTGGCCTGCCGGGGGCTGGCGGAGTATGTGGCGTTGCAGGTGCAGGGGGCTCAGTAATGCAGAACGGTGGGATTCCAACGCACAGCGTCAACGCCTCGCTACCCCGGCTATCGAATCAGGCTGACCCACTCCTGAAATGCGCACACCCTATCCAAACCTGAAACCTGTTTTTGTTGAGCTGCGGCTGGACGAAGTGGATTCGCGCGGTGGCGCTGTTGCCGAGATGATCGCCTCCACCACGCGTCCCAAGGCGCTTTCCATAAGCCCTGAAGTCATGTGGTACAGCTTCGTCCTGAATGACCGCGACATCACCCGCATCACACCTGGAACGCGGGCACACTGCACGATCTCCTTCATCAACCATGACGGTGCGAAAGAGGTATTTCCCTGTGGCACGGTGGCCGCCTTCGGAGACAGATCGTCAACAAGAGGGTTGATCCGCATCATTCGGATTGATTGAGACTGATCGCACCGGACTTCTTGGGGCGGCGGAAGTGGAGCTCAGTGCCTTGATGCCTCACAGGGCACTGGCATGCAGGCGCACACCCAAGGCACGGGTCACCTTCAGGATGGTGGCGAAATCGGGGCTGCGTTCGCCGGACAGTGCGCGGTAAAGACTCTCGCGCGACAGGCCCGCCGCGCGCGCAACCTTGCTCATACCCTGAGCGCGCGCGATGTCGCCGAGCGCCTTGGCAATGAACGCGGAATCGCCGTCGCTTTCCTCGATGCAGGCGTCGAGATAGGCGGCCATTTCTTCGGGTGTCCGAAGGTGTTCGGCCACATCAAATGCTTTGAGTTCGACTTTTTTCTTGGTCGCCATGATGGAACTGCTCCAGTACTTCGGTATTGATTCGTTTCGACTACAGCCGGTTCGACGCTCACAGGGCACGTGCAATCTCCCTGGCCTTTTCGATATCGCGTTGCTGTGAGCTTTTGTCACCTCCGACCAAAAGAACCAGCAACTGCCTGCCGCGCTGGGTGTAGTACAGGCGGTAGCCCGGCCCTGCATCGATACGCAGTTCGGAAATACCGTCCCCAGATGGCGGTGATCACCCGGATGGCCTTCGGCGAGCCGACCGATGCGGGCCAGGATGCGAGCGCGTGCAGTTACGTCCTTGAGAGCGTCAATCCATGCCGCGAACTGACGGGTACGCTGGATCTTCATGGAAGATGTAGCCTACTGGCTACACATTTTCAACTACGAGAAACGCGCATCGACCACGAAGCACGCGCACAGGCAGGTGGGACGCACCTCGTCAGGTGCAAGATGAGATAACAGCAAGGAAGGAAAAGAAGGGGAGAGACGCAGCAGAGAGCAGTGCTCGACCGATTACTGCGCCGCCGTGTCGAGCTGCACAACTGGAGTTTGGTGGTGCCGCTTATCCGAATCGAACGGATGACCTACTGTTTACAAGACAGTTGCTCTACCAACTGAGCTAAAGCGGCATGGGTGGTGCACCGGCGGCAGCGCCGCGGTCCGGGGATTCTAGCGCAACCGCGTGCATTCCAGCGACCGGCTCTGTGCCGCCCCGCTGCGCTGCTGGGCCTGGGCCGGCTGCGTGCCCGCCGCCAGTTGCGCTTCCAGCCACCACTGGCCGGCGTCGCCGCTGGCCACCAGGCGCGGCTGGAAGCCGGCGGCCTGCACCGCCGCCATGCGCCGCTCGGCGCCTTCGCGGTTGCGGTACTGGCCCAGCGCCACGGCGTTGGCCTCCTCGCCCTGGCTGATGATGTAGTAGTCGCTCAGGCCGGCGGCGACGATGCGCTTCACCGTGGCCTGGGCCTCTTCGCGGCTGGCGGCTGCCGGCAGCATCACCCGGTAGCGGGCGCTGCCGCTGGCAGCGGGCTGTTCGCGCAGGCGTACCTGGCTGAGCAGCGTGCCGGCCTTGCCCTGCGCGCTGGTCGCGGCCGCACGGTCGGCGAACGGGCCCAGCGCAACGCAGCGCGGCGGTTCGGCAGCCTCGGGCGGGGTTGCGGGTTTTCCCGGCGCTTGGGCTGATGCAGGCGGTGTTGCCGGCTTGGCAGCGGCAGCAACCGGCGTAGCCTCAGCCGCCTGCGGCTTGGCAATCTCCGGCTTGGCCGGGGCGGCGGGCGCCGGCGTTACAGCCACGGCCGTCTTCTCCGCCGGTTCGCGCTCCATCAACGGCGCGGTCGGCGCGGCAGCCGTGGCTTCGGCGGCCGCAGCGGCATCCACGCCACCGGGCACCCAGCGCAACTCGGCCACGCCGGCGGGTTGCGGCGGCGGCGCAGGCTTCTCCGGCGCATCGCGCAGCAGCCACCAGCAGGCGACGCCAAGATTGAGGATGGCCAGTACGACGATCAGGGCACGGGTCAGCATGCGCGGATACTAGCCTGCGGGCTGGTGCACCGCCCAGCGGGCGAGGCCATCCAGCACCAGCGAGGGGTGGTAGTCGGCGCCGGGCAGCAACGGCATCAGCGCCGGTGCGCCGCCCCCGTGCACCAGCAGCGACGGCGCCACGCCCAGCAGCGCGTGCCCCTGCTGCGCGCTGCGTTCGATCAACGCCACTGCGGCGCCATCGCAACCGGAAGCCAGCGCATCGGCGGTGTCGTTGGCGAATTCGCTGTAGTCGCCGCCGGTAGCCGGCAGTTGCACGGCACGGGCGTGCAGCGCTTCGCGCATGGTGGTGGGCGATGCGGAAATGCGGCCACCGTGGTGCTGGCCGTCAGCGTCGAGCAGGTCAATCGTCAGTGCGGTGCCCACGCCCACCACCAGCACCGGGCGCTGCGCCTTGGCAGCGGCCAGCAGCGCCAGGAAGCGGTCGACGCCGAACTTTTCCGGCTTGGCATAGGCAATGCGCACACCGGCGCATTCGGCGCTGGTACGCACCACGTGCACGTGCTCGAAGCGACGCTGCAGCTGGTCCAGCATCGCGCTGGTCAGCGACGGTGCGGCCACGCTGGCCACGAACGCGGTGGTGCCGCTGGGCAGGCTGTGCGGCGGCTGTCCGGCCATGCCTTCGGCGCCATGCGCCCAGGCCTGCACGTCACCGGCACGGTCGCCCTGCAACGGCGCGAACTTGAAGCGCGAGTTGCCGAGGTCGAACAACCAATCGCTCATGCCGCCCTCACGCTGACTTCGCCGGCGTGCAGCAGGCGCTCACGGCCATCGATGCGCACGCGCAAGGCGCCGTCATCGGCCAGGCCGAGCGCGGTGCCATGCTGCCACTGCCCTTCCAGTTCCACCCGTACTTCGCGACCGGCCAGCATGTCGAACGCGGCGTAGCGCGGCAGAAAGGGAGCGAGGCCTTCGCGATCGAATTCTTCCAGTGCCGGCAGCAGGCGCGCCAGCACGGCAGCAACCACCACGTTGCGGTCCACCGGCTTGCCGGCCAGCGTGTCCAGGTCCACCCACGGCTGGGTGATCTGCTCGGCGAAGGATGGCGGCATGTGCGTGTTGATGCCGATGCCGATCACCGCGCGCGCCGGGCCGGCATATTCGCCACCGCCCTCGGCCAGCAGGCCGACCAGCTTGCGCTTGCCATCGACGATCAGGTCATTCGGCCACTTCAGCTGCGCCTGGGTATAGCCCAGGTCGTGCAGCGCTTCGGCCACGGCGATGCCGGCCACCAGGCTCAGCCCGGCCAGGCGGCCGAGGCCACCGGAGAACAGCCGCAGCACCGACAGGTACACATGCGCGGCCAGCGGCGACGCCCACGTACGGCCGCGACGGCCGCGGCCGCCGGTCTGGCGTTCGGCCAGCAGGACGCTCACCCCGCGCTGGGGCGCGCTGCAACGCAGCAATTCGGCATTGGTCGAGTCCACCGTCCAGGCCACCTGCAGGTCGTGCAGCAGCGGCAGCACCTCGGCGGGCAGGCCGGCACGGATCGCATCCGGGTCCAGCAGGTCGACCGGGCGGGTCAGGCCATAGCCCTCACCTGCACGGCCTTCGATGTCCACACCGGCGGCTCTAAGTCCTTGAATACGCTTCCAAATGGCCGCCCGGGTCTGGCCCAGCTCACGGGCCAGGGCGTCGCCGGAGAGGCGACCGGCAGCGAGTTTGGCCAGCAATTGGCGGTCGTCCACGGCAGCTTCCACGAAGTCAGGAAGGAATTATGCGGGAAAGCCGCCAGCGGCGCCCGCCACGCTGGGTTCTGCGGGGGCTTCCAACGGGGCGCCGGGTTCGGGCTAGAATCGGGAACTCACCTTCCCTTAACGTGGATGTCGTCAATGCGCCGCTATGCCCATTGCCTGATCCTGCTGACGATGCCCTTCGCGGCGTCTGCGACGGCAGCGCTGGACGACAGCCGCGGCGCCTGCGTGTCCTCCAACGGCGATGCCGCCTCGCAGCGTGCACCGACCGCGACCGCTTCGGCCGCCACCACCAAGCCGGCACCGGTCCGCCCGGCAGCCAACACCAGCACGGGCGGCGGTGGCAGCGACGACGACGTGCTGCAGCGCATCCGCGCACCGAAGTGGCACAGCTACCTGCCGGGAATGTTCCGCTGATCAAGTCGTTGCTGCAGTGGCTGCGACCTGCGCCGCGGCCGATCGACGATGTACTGTGGAATGAGGCCTGCCGCCGTGCGGCCTGGCTGCACGGTCTGGACGACGAACGCCGCGCGCGATTGCGCGTACTGGCCGCACGCTTCCTGCACGAGAAGACCATTACCCCGATCGGCGAGCTGCAGCTGGAGGCCGGCGATGGCGTGCTGCTGGCGGCACTATGCTGCCTACCGCTGCTGGAGTTCGGCGAGGTGGGTCTGGAAGGCTGGTCGCAGCTGATCGTCTACCCCGATGCATTCCGCGTACATCGCAGCCACATGGATGCGGCCGGCGTACTGCATGAGTGGGATGACGAACTGATTGGCGAGTCGTGGGACAGCGGTCCGCTGATCCTGTCCTGGGCCGATGTGCAGGCCGACCTGGCCGCGCCGCACGAGGGCTACTGCGTGGCGGTGCACGAGATGGTGCACAAGCTGGATGCACTGGATGGCGCGATGGACGGCACGCCGCCGCTGCCGCGCGAATGGCAGCGTGAGTGGGCGGCCATCTTCCAGCGCGCCTACGATGCGTTCTGCGCGCAGGTGGATGCGGGCGAAGAAACGCTGATCGATCCGTATGCGGCCGAAGCGCCGGAAGAATTCTTCGCGGTGACCAGCGAGTATCACTTCTCGGCACCGGATCTGCTGCAGCAGGCGTTGCCGGAGGTGGCCGCGCAGCTGCGGCGGTTCTATGGCGAGCCGCCGGCGATCGAGACACGGTAGTGCCGGCCGCTGGCCGGCACCCTGGCAATGCCACCGAAGATCATGAGGGTGCCGGCCAGCGGCCGGCACTACCGTTTGCGGGGGCTTACGGCCCCGGCGGCAAGCGCACTTCGAAACGGGCGCCGCCCAGTTCGCTGGAACGGCCGACGGCCAGTTCGCCGCGGTAATCCTTGATCAGGTCCTGCACGATCGACAGGCCGATGCCGTGGCCCTGCACGCGCTCGTCGCCACGCACGCCACGCTGTAGCACTTTGCCGATGTCGTCCGGGGCAATGCCCGGGCCATCGTCGTCCACCGCCAGCAGCAGGCCAGCGCGGCGCGCGTTCGGTGCCGGCAGCGGCTGCGCGGTCAGCAGCACGCGGCGGTTGGCCCACTTGAAGGCGTTTTCCAGCAGGTTGCCGAGCAGTTCCTGCAGGTCGCCCGGTTCGCCGTGGAAGCGCGCGGCCGGGTCGATGTCGAATTCGCACAGCACGCCCTTGGAGGCATAGACCTTTTCCAGGCCGCGCACGATCTCCTCGGCGTTGGATTCAATCGGCAGCGGCGCGGAGAACAGCTTGTGGCCCGACGATGCAGCACGTGCCAGCTGGTAGGAGACCAGGTTGTTCATGCGCTGCAGCTGCACGTCCAGCTCCTCGCGCAGGGCGCCATCGCCGGCCCCGCTGTCCATCTGCGTGCGCAGCACGGCGATGGGCGTCTTCAGGCTGTGCGCCAGGTCGGCCAGGGTATTGCGCTGGCGCTCGAGGTTCTCGCGCTCGCTTTCAATGAAGGCGTTGATGCTGTCGGTCAGCGGTTCCAGCTCGCGCGGGTGGCGCTCGCTCATGCGCTCTGTCTCGCCGCGCTGCACCTTGGTCAGCTCGGTGATCACCCGACGCAGCGGACGCAGGCTCCACTGCAGGATGACGGTCTGCAGCAGCAGCAGGATCAGGCCGATGCCGCCCAGGTAGAACCAGACACGGCCACGGAACACGCGCAGCTGCGCGCCCAACGCGCGCGAGTCTTCCATCACATAGATGGTGTACGGGAATTCGGTGGCCGGGTCGGCGTCGGCGTCCCACACCAGGCCCAGGCCATAGCGGTACACCGAGCCCTGGCTGCCGTCGATCTGGATCATCGGCAGCGGGCCTTCGAACACTTCCTGGCGTGGCGCCAGCAGGCCGCCGCCGACGGTGGGCAGCATCGGTCCTTCGGCGGACATCGAATTGCCCTTGCCGTGCGGCATCACCACCTGCAGGTACAGGCCACTGCCCGGCACGTCGAAGCGCGAATCTGGCGGCTGCTCGCGGATGTACAGCGAGCGGTCGCGGGTGAAGTCGATGCCGGCCGCGTACGCGGTGGCGTAGTTCTTCAGGCGCTCACGCAGGTTCGCCTTCGCCGTATCGGCGAAGGCGGCGTCGAGTGCGTAACCGGCCAGGGCCAGGAACGCGACCAGGCCCACGGACGCGGCAAGCATCTGGCGCGCCTGCAGGGAGCGCGGCCGCCAGCGTCGGAAGAACCACAGACGGCCGGACATCATGGTCTCGCCAGGCTGAGCCGGCTCAGCCCTCGTTGCGCGGAATCGCGAAACGGTAGCCGCGGCCGCGCACGGTCTCGATCGGCTTCAGTTCGCCATCCGGGTCCAGCTTCTTGCGCAGGCGGCCGATGAACACTTCCAGCACGTTCGAGTCGCGGTCGAAGTCCTGCTGGTAGATGTGCTCGGTGAGGTCGGCCTTGGAGACCAGTTCACCGGCGTGCATCATCAGGTACTCCAGCACCTTGTATTCGTAGCTGGTCAGGTCGACATTGCTGCCGGCCACGCTGACGGTCTGCGCAGCCAGGTCCAGGGCGACCGGGCCGCATTCCAGGGTCGGCTTGCTCCAGCCGGCGGCGCGGCGCAGCAGCGCGTTGACGCGGGCCAGCAGCTCTTCGACGTGGAACGGCTTGACCAGGTAGTCGTCGGCGCCCTGCTTCAGGCCTTCGACCTTGTCCTGCCAGCTCGAACGCGCGGTCAGGATCAGCACCGGGAACTTCTTGCCTTCGTCACGCAGGGCCTTGATCAGTTCCATGCCCGACATCTTGGGCAGGCCGAGGTCGATGATGCCGACATCGAACGGAACTTCGCGCCCCATGTAGAGGCCTTCCTCGCCGTCCTGCGCAGCATCGACTGCAAAGCCTTCGCGCTTGAGCCGGGCTGCCAGGGTCTCACGCAGCGGGGCTTCGTCTTCGACCAGAAGGATACGCATGAACTCTCCCTAGTGTCCTGGGTGTGGCCCGGAGGCCTGTGGGGTACGGGTTGATAGCGACAACTATCCCTGTTCAGGGGTTATCGCCGCGTAGTGATGACATATCCGCCCGCGGCGTGCGCGGCTGTGAACGCGACGGGGCGGGGTCGTCCATGTAGCGGACCCGGCCCCGATCGTCCATGTACTTCACCCGGTTGATATCACGACCATCGAACGGCACGCGCTCGGCGCCGAGGATGTGGCCGCCGGTGGTGCGCTGCACGCGGCGCACGGCATCGGACAGCGAGCGCTCGTCGCCACGGCCACCGCGCTCGCCCCGCTCCATCATCTCCGCCCGCCCCTGGTCGCCGCGCGGCGGCTGCTGCGCAAGCGCCGACGACAGCGGCACAGCCGACAGCGCCACGCAGGTGGCCAGGGCAATGCGGCGATGGAAGGGAGCGGAAGACATCGATGCGATCCTAGCCGAGCACGGCGATTCGTTCAAAAGTCGTAAATCCGGAAGCCGGGTGCGGGACCCGGCCTTTACAATTCCTTTGCAAATTCTTGGTTTGGGGCAGTGAATCCGATCTGAACTTTTCCGGGCGATGCCGCGAGTTGTTCATCTAGGTGAACATTCGGGACGAATCGCCGCCCCTTGTCAAGTCAGGACCGTGACCGACGTCACGCTGCGGCGCGATCAGCTTCGCGTTCGGTGACCGTCAAGGCCTGTTCGACCAGGCTCCAGTCGGCGCCCGGGCGGTGTGCGCCCTCGCTCAGCACCTGACGGAATGCGCGGCCGCCGGGCTGGCCGTGGAACAGGCCGAGCAGGTGGCGGGTGATGTGCTTCAGCGCCAGGCCTTCGCCCAGACGCGTCTCGATGTAGGGGCGCAGCGCACGCAACAGGTCACCACGGGCCTGCAGCGGGGCGCCGGTGTGCAGCGCCTCCAGCTGATGCAGCAGGTAGGGGTCGTGGTAGGCCGCGCGGCCCAGCATCACACCATCGACGTGCGCGGCCTGCGCCTGCACCGCCTCGATGCTGGCCAGGCCGCCGTTGATCACCACCGGCAGTGCCGGGCGCTCCTGCTTGAGGCGGTAGGCCCAGTCGTACTTCAGCGGCGGAACCTCGCGGTTCTCCTTCGGCGACAGGCCCTTCAGCCACGCGTTGCGCGCATGCACCACCACCATTGCGGCACCGGCGGCGACCTGGCGGTCGACGAAGGCGGCGAACACGTCGTAATCGTTGTCTTCGTCCACGCCCAGGCGGCATTTCACCGTCACCGGGATGTCGACCGCATCGACCATCGCCGCCACGCACTCGGCCACCAGCACCGGCTCGCGCATCAGGCAAGCGCCGAAACGCCCGGCCTGCACGCGGTCGGACGGGCAGCCGCAGTTGAGGTTGACCTCGTCGTATCCCCACTCGGCGGCAATGCGCGCGGCCTGCGCCAGCAGGGCCGGATCGCTGCCGCCCAGCTGCAGCGCCAGCGGCTGTTCGCTGCGGTCGAAGCCGAGCAGGCGCTCGCGGTCGCCGTGGATGACCGCGTTGGCGTGCACCATCTCCGTGTACAGGCGTGCACCCGGCGCCAGCACGCGATGGAACACGCGGCAATGGCGGTCGGTCCAGTCCATCATCGGCGCAACGGACAGGCGCAGGGAATCAGCGTAACGGGCGGTGGCGGACGTCATCAGGGTGTTGATTATGGAGACTGGCATTGCCAGTGAGATCAATAGTTTACACCGCTCGGCTGAATGCGCCCGGTCAGCCGCGCTGCGAGCGCCGCGCGGGCCCGTTTCCGGCTGGCGGCCGGGGCGGGCTGGGCGGCGGCGGCGGACGCCTCCTGCCCTCCGGGAGCTTGGGGTTTGCGTTCTCCATGGATACGACCAGCTGGTCCAATGGTGGGTTGGAACCCTTCCTCAACTTAGCCATCGCCTGTCACCTGGAGAATCTCGACCCATTGCACATCCACCGCATGGATCAGTATGCCATCGAGCTGCGGAAGCTCGACCACGGCGGGGTTTGCCACCGGATCCGCTGCTGGATCGGCACCTTCATCGGGTGGAACGGCTTCCACGAGCGAGGCCGGCATCTGCATATAGAACTGTCCCGCAGCGGGGCTGATTGCCACTCCTTGGGATATCCGGTCAAACGACGGCCATCCTTCAACTGCAGTACCACGAAGGCAGGACGGGCACCCAGCACGCAGCACCACTCGCTCGGGTGGGACTTACGCGTGGTGAAGCCTGCGCGACGGAGAACGCCGTGGAAGTAGTCCTTGTTTGCAGCGAGGGCCATCCTGCCCCCAACAGCCCGGCGAGGGCAAAACCCCAGAGCAGGCTACTGGACTCGGTCCAGGTCCCCAGCACAAAGCAGCGGCCCGCCAGCAGGAGCATAAGTTCGGTGAACTTGACCAGCGCCTGGACTGCGAAGGTGAACACCAGCGCTTCCACGGTCCTTTCGAACTGCGGTGGCTTGGGGCGTGAAGTCAGCCCGTAGAACACCCAGGCTGCCAGGAAGCCCGGCAGCGTGCGTGGTCTGTCATGTAGGGGACAGTCCGCAACGGCAGCGGAGCGTGGCTCCGCTCTACAATCCAGGCATGGCCAACGACCGCGCGCAGTTCTTCGACCCCACCACCGAACAGGGCGTGCTGCGCCTGTCGATCGCCGCCTCGCTGCTACTGGCCGCCGCCGCAGTGGTGTTCGGCCTGCTGGCCAATTCCTCGCTGATCATCTTCGACGGCATCTACGGCCTGATCGACGTGGTGATGACCTGGCTGTCACTGCTGGTGGCGCGGCTGATTGCGCTGTCCACGCAGACCGATGCGCTGCAATCGCGGCTCAACCAGCGCTTCACCATGGGCTTCTGGCACCTGGAGCCGATCGTGCTGGGGGTGAGCGGCACGCTGATGATCGGCGCGGCGCTGTATGCGCTGGTCAATGCGGTGGATGCGCTGATGTCCGGTGGCCGCCACATTGCGCTGGGCCCGGCCATCGCCTTCGCCGGGCTGTCCATCGTCGGCGAAGGCGCACTGGCCTGGTTCATCCTGCGCGCCAACCGCCGCATCGGCTCGGCGTTCATCGCACTGGATGCGAAAAACTGGGTGATCGCGGCCAGCATGTCGGCCTGCTACCTGCTGGCCTTCCTCGGCGGCGTGCTGGTGCAGGGCACGTCCTGGGCCTGGGTCGGGCCGTACATCGACCCGGCCATCCTTGCCTTCGTCTGCGTGCTGGTGATGATCGCCCCGCTCGGCACCGTGCGCCGGGCGCTGGCCGGCATCCTGCTGGTCACCCCGCCGGAGCTACAGGCGCACGTGGATGCCGTGGCACGCGCGATCGTGGCCAAGCATGGTTTCGTCGAGCACCGCAGCTACGTGGCCCAGGTGGGGCGAGGCGAGCAGATCGAGCTGTTCTTCGTGGTGCCGGAAAACGACCCACCGCGGCCGCTGGTGGAATGGGACCAGCTGCGTGATGAGATCGGCGATGCGCTGGGCGAGGCTTCGCCGGACCGCTGGTTGACGATCATGTTCACCACTGACCGTGAGTGGACGATCTAGGCCGACAGGACGATCGATCAAGTTTTTCGTACGTCCTGCAACCCAACGTACGCGGAAAGCGGGCAAAGTAGTCTCCATCGCACCACCCACCCACCGACCAGGAGCATCCCGATGTCCATCGAAAAGGTTCTGTACACCGCCCAGGCCACCTCCACCGGCGGCCGTGAAGGCCGTTCCGTCTCCTCCGACAACGTGCTGGACATCCAGCTGTCGACCCCGCGCGAGCTGGGCGGCGCCGGTGGCCCGGGTACCAACCCGGAGCAGCTGTTCGCGGCCGGTTACTCTGCCTGCTTCCTGGGTGCGCTGAAGTTCGTGGCCGGCCAGGCCAAGGTCGCGCTGCCGGCCGACACCACCGTCACCGGCAAGGTCGGCATCGGCCAGATCCCGACCGGTTTCGGCATCGAAGCCGAGCTGACCATCAACGTGCCGGGCGTGCCGCGCGAGCAGGTCGAAGAGCTGGTGCAGAAGGCGCACATCGTGTGCCCGTACTCGAATGCCACCCGCGGCAACATCGACGTGACGCTGGTCGTGGCCTGATGCGGTGATGCCGGCCAGCGGCCGGCACTACCCGAGCGAGGGAAAAAAATGGGCGGACGCCGGTCGAAACCGAACATCCGCCCATCCCACCTCGGGTGGGCCCCGGCGCGCAGCCGGGGACGCATTCGCTTCTGTAGAGCCGAGCCCCTGCTCGGCTGATCCGTCCGGCGCGGGAACATCCGGCGGAAAAGCAGCCGAGCACGGGCTCGGCTCTACATATCCAAGCCTTACTTCTCGCTCGTGATGAGCTGCACCACACTGGAGAAATCCAGCTTGCCGCGGCCAGCCTGGTGGTTCATCGAGTACAGGTTGCGGGCCACTTCGCCCAGCGGGATCGAGGCGCCGACACTCATCGCTGCTTCCACTGCCAGGCCCATGTCCTTCAGCATCAGATCGCTGCCGAAGCCACCGCTGTAACCGCGCGACGCAGGCGCGTTTTCCAGCACGCCCGGCCACGGGTTGCACACTTCGGTGGCCCAGCTGCGGCCGGTGCTGACCGCCATCATCTGCGACAGCACCTTCGGGTCCAGCCCGTGTGCCACGCCCAGCGCAATGGCTTCACCGGTCACCGCCATGATCACGCCCAGCGCCATGTTGTTGCACAGCTTGGCGACCTGGCCGGCGCCGCTGGCGCCCACGTGGAAGATGTTTTTGCCCATCGCCTGCAGCACCGGACGGGCACGCTCAAGCGCGTCCTCTTCGCCACCGACGATGAAGGTCAGCGTGCCGGCCTGGGCGCCTGCGGTACCACCGGAGACCGGTGCATCGATCATCTGCAGGCCACGTGCGGCGGCGGCCTCTGACACCTTGCGCGCGCTGGCCGGCGCGATCGTGCTGCAGTCGATGACCAGTGCGCCCTCCGGGATCGCGGCCAGGATGCCGTCGTCGCCCAGGTACACGCCTTCGACGTGACGGCTGGCTGGCAGCATGGAGATCACCACTTCGGCGTCGGCCAGGGTGTCGCGTGCCGACGACGCAGCACTGGCACCGGCGTCAACGGCGGCCTGGACCGCGGCCGGAACCAGATCGAACACGCGCACGCTGTGGCCGTTCTTGACCAGATTGGCGGCCATCGGGCCACCCATGTTGCCCAACCCGATGAATGCAATGCGGCTCATGCAAGGCTCCTTTCAACAAGGGGAGTGCCCAGGTCGGCCAGCGGATGCGCGGCATCGGCCCAGGGGGAAGCAAAGAAGGTGTCGGCCCACGCGCCGGTGGCCCCGGCCAGGGTGGCCGGGTTCCACTGCGGATTGCGATCCTTGTCGATCAGCAGCGCGCGGATGCCTTCGGCGAAATCGCCGTGGGCGGCGCAATGCAGGGCGACGATGTACTCCAGGCGGTAGATCGCGGCCAGATCCTGGCCGGCGCTGCGACGCTGAAGCTCGAAGGCCAGCCGCGCCGAACCCGGCGCACCGGCAGCAAGGGTCTTCTGAGCCGCCTGCAACCAGGCGTCGTCGGTCTGCAGGCCGGTAATGCGCGCCACGATGGCCTGCAGGTCATCGCCTTCGCACAGCGCCTCGACCTGTGCCGCATTGGCCAGCAGCGGACCGGTCGCAGCATCACTGGCATGCGACTGCAGCAGGTGGGTCAGGCGTTCGTGGTTGTGTGCGGGGTCGCTGGACCAGGCCACCTGCAGCAGCGCATCGAACACTGCACTGCGGCGCTCTTCGGCCACGTGCACATCGGCCAGGCCGGCATAGATGGCATCGCCCGGGTTGAGCAGTGCACCGGTCAGGGCTAGGAACAGGCCGCCCTTGGCCGGCACCCGCGGCAGCAGCCAGCTGCCACCGACATCGGGGAACAGGCCGACGGTGATTTCCGGGAAGGCCAGCTTGGAACGTTCGCTGACCACGCGGTGGCTGGCACCGGACATCAGGCCGATGCCGCCGCCCATCACAATGCCATGGCCCCAGCACAGGATCGGCTTGGCGTAGGTGTGGATGAGGTAATCGACGCGGTATTCGACGTCGAAGAACTCGGCGGCATAGGCGTTCTGGCGGATGTCGCTGTGGCCGGCCTCGCGGAAGGCGACCATGCTCTTGTACAGGCTGTGCAGGTCGCCGCCGGCGCAGAACGCCTTTTCACCGGCGCCCTGCAGCACCACCATGGCGATGCCGTCGTCGTCGGCCCAGGCATTCAACTGCTTCAGCAGCAGGTGCGCCATCGGCAGCGAGAATCCGTTGAGCGTGCGCGGCGCGTTGAGCGTGGCGATGCCGATGCGCGTGCCATTGCCGGCCACGCGCTCTTCGAACAGCACCGGTGCGTCGTCGGCAGCGGTGTCGATGCTCATGCGTTCTTCCACTGCGCGGTGCGCTTTTCCAGGAAGGCGGTTACGCCCTCGACCTGGTCGGCGGTGTCGAACAGGTCGACGAAGGCTTCGCGCTCGGCCACCAGCGCCGAGGCGTGGGTGCCGGCGCGGGTGGCCTGTACCAGCGTCTTGCAGGCGGCGATGCTGGTCGGGCTCTGCTTGCCGGCCTTCTTCGCCCATTCCAGTGCCAGTGCCTTGGCTTCGCCCTTGCCGACCTTTTCTTCGGCCAGGCCAATGCGCAGTGCGGTCTCGGCATTGATGCGCTCGCCCAGCAGGATCATGCGCTTGGCCCAGCCCTCGCCCACCAGGCGCGGCAGGTTCTGGGTGCCACCGGCACACGGCAACAGGCCGACGGTGGCCTCCGGCAGCGCCACCTGGGCGTGGTCTTCGATGATGCGCAGGTCGCAGGCCAGTGCGCATTCCAGGCCACCGCCCATGGCGTAGCCGTTGATGGCGGCGATCGACACGCCTCGGAACCCGGACAGCGCTTCGAAGGCTTCACCGAAGCGACGCGCGGCCTCGCGCGCAGCGGCCTTGTCGCCGGAGGCGAACTGGTTGAGGTCGGCACCGGCGGAGAAGAACTTCTCGCCGTCACCGGTAATCACCAACGCGTAGATGTCGCGGTCTGCGTTGAGCGCGCCCACCAGGTCGCGCAGCGCCGACAGGCTGTGCACGGTCCAGGTGTGCGCCGGCGGGTTGTTCAGGGTGACCACGGCGGTGTGGCCATCGACCTCCACCTTCAGGCCCACGTGCTCCTGGGTACGCCAATCCTTCATCGCAGTTCCTCTTCGGTGTTGAGCAGGTGACGGGCAACGATCACCCGCATGATCTCGTTGGTGCCTTCCAGGATCTGGTGCACGCGGCAGTCACGCAGCAGGCGTTCGATCGGGTATTCACGGATGTAGCCGTAGCCACCGTGGATCTGCAGCGCTTCGTTGCAGACGTTGAAACCGGCATCGGTAGCGAAACGCTTGGCCATCGCGCACCACACGTTGGCGTCGCTGGCACCGGCATCGAGCTTGCGTGCGGCGGTGTGCACCATCTGCCGCGCGGCCACCAGCTGGGTGACCATGTCGGCCAGCTTGAACTGCAGCGCCTGGAATTCGGCCAGCGCCTTGCCGAACTGGCGGCGCTCGCCCATGTAGCGGCGTGCGGCATCCAGCGCACCCTGCGCGGCACCCAGCGAACAGGCGGCGATGTTGATGCGGCCGCCGTCGAGCCCCTTCATCGCCAGTTTGAAGCCGCCGCCTTCCTCTCCGAGAAGGTGGCTGACCGGCACGCGGACGTTCTCGAAGGTGATGCCGCGGGTGGGCTGGCTGTTCCAGCCCATCTTCTCTTCCTTGCGGCCGAAGCTGATGCCCTGCAGG
Organism: Stenotrophomonas hibiscicola ATCC 19867; assembly: GCF_000382065.1. Lineage (GTDB taxonomy): Bacteria > Pseudomonadota > Gammaproteobacteria > Xanthomonadales > Xanthomonadaceae > Stenotrophomonas > Stenotrophomonas hibiscicola. The sequence goes on from NZ_KB907504.1 coordinate 83,483, forward strand.
TCCGAGGGCACGGCAATGGCGCTGACACCACCGGCACCGGCACCGCCGGTGCGCGCCATCACCACCAGCAGCTCGGTGGCCCCGGCGCCGGAGATGAAGGCCTTCGAGCCGTTCAGCACATAGAAGTCGCCATCGCGCACGGCGGTGGTCTTCAGCGAGGCCGCATCGGAACCGGCGCCCGGCTCGGTCAGGCAGTACGAGGCCAGCTTGCTGCCTGAGGACAGGTCGCTGCCCCAGGCATCGCGCAGTGCCGGCTGACCCCACGTGGACACCATCCACGAGGCCATGTTGTGGATGCTGATGTACGCCGCCGTCGACGGATCGACGTTGGCGAGCTCCTCGATGACGACGGCGGCGTCCAGTCGGCTCAGGCCGCTGCCGCCCACTTCCGGGTCCATGTACAGACCGCAGAAGCCCAGTTCACCGGCCTTGGCGATCGCCTCGCGCGGAAAGATGCCCTCCGCATCCCATCGCGCGGCGTGTGGCGCCAGTTCGGCCTGTGCGAAGTCGCGCGCTGCCTCGCGGTACGCCTGCTGCGCTTCTTCCAGTTCCGTCGTCATCGAGTGGCTCATGGCTGCTCCTGCCGTTACTTCAGGCTGATCGTGGTGTTGACGCCGTGGCTCAGCGTCTCGTCATCGAACCAGCGCGCGGTGACCGTCTTGGTCTGGGTGTAGAACAGCACCACCTGCTTGCCGTACGGGCCCAGGTCGCCCAGCTTGGAGGCGCGCGAACCGGTGAACGAGAACAGCGGCACCGGCACCGGGATCGGCACGTTGATGCCGACCTGGCCGACGTCGATGTCTTCCTGGAACTTGCGCGCGGCAGCGCCGGACTGGGTGAACAGTGCGGTGCCGTTGCCGTTCGGGTTGCTGTTGACCATCGCGATGGCGTCTTCCAGCGTCTCTGCTTCGAGGATGACCAGCACCGGCCCGAAGATTTCTTCCTGGTAGATGCGCATGTCGGTGGTGACACCGGCAAAGATGGTCGGGCCGACGAAGTTGCCCTTCTCGAAGCCATCGACCTGCGGCTTGCGGCCATCCAGCACCAGCTTGGCACCCTGCTCCACGCCCGAGGCGATCAGGCCTTCCACGCGCTCGCGGGCGCTGCAGGAAATGACCGGGCCGACGTCGGTGCCGGCCACGGTGCCGGCACTGACCTTCAGGGTCTTGGCCTTTTCAACCAGATCCTGCACCCAGTTGCGCGCTTCACCGACCAGCACCAGGGTGGAGGCGGCCATGCAGCGCTGGCCGGCCGCACCGAAGGCGGCGCCGACCATCGCGTTGAGGGTCTGTTCCTTGTTGGCGTCCGGCAGCACCACGGCGTGGTTCTTGGCGCCCATCATGCACTGCACGCGCTTGCCGGCCAGCGAGGCACGGTTGTACACGTGGGTGCCGACGCGGGTGGAACCGACGAACGACACGGCCTTGATGTCCGGGTGGTCGCAGATCGCGTTGACCACTTCCTCGCCGCCGTGGACGACGTTCAGCACGCCCTTCGGAATGCCGGCTTCCAGCGCCAGTTCGACCAGGCGCATGGTGACCATCGGGTCCTGCTCGGATGGCTTGAGGATGAAGGTGTTGCCGGTGGCGATCGCCATCGGGAACATCCACAGCGGAATCATCGCCGGGAAGTTGAACGGGGTGATGCCGGCGCACACGCCCAGCGGCTGCATGATCGTGTAGGTATCCACGCCATTGGCCACGTTGTTGGCCAACTCACCCAGCTGCAGGTTGCCGATGGCGGCCGCATGCTCGACCACTTCCAGGCCGCGGAACACATCGCCTTCGGCGTCGGGCAGGGTCTTGCCCTGTTCGGCGGTGAGGATGTGGGCCAGCTCGCTCATGTTCTCGCGGATCAGCTGCTGGTACTTCAGGAAGATGCGCGCGCGGGTGCCGATCGGGGTCTTGCGCCAGGTCTTGAAGGCTTCCTTGGCGGCGGCGACGGCGGCGTCCACTTCTGCGGTGGTGGCGAACGGCACCTTGGCCAGCACGTCCTGGGTGGCCGGATTGATCACGTCCTGCCAGTGGGAGGTGGCCGATTCGATGAACTGGCCATCGATCAGCATGCGGATACGGGGCGCTTCAACAGTCATGACGACAATCCCACGGGCTCGAAAGATGCTTGGCATTATTCACAGCAGCCACCTCGATTTCCGGCCTGAATCCGCTTAATCTGGCCAACACGCCAGACGATTAATGTTAATTCTGTGAATTATTCATCCAGCCAGCGGCAGCTTGGCCTTCGCTTGCTGCGGCTGCGCGAGCAGCGCGGCTACAGTCAGGTGGATCTGGCCCGCGCCTTGGGCCTGTCGGCCAGTTACCTGAACCAGATCGAGCGCAACAAGCGCCCACTCACCCCGGCCGTTCAGAAGAAGCTGGGCGAAGTATTGGGCGACGTTTCCTCACTATTCGACGAAGATGAGCCTGCCGCGCTGCAGGAAGCGCTGGGCGAAACCCTGCGCGACCTGGGCCTGGCGGAGGTCAGCGCGACCGAGCTGCGCGCCTTGGCCGGCAACCTGCCGCAGGTCAGCCGCGCCCTGCTGGATCTGCACCGCCGCCACCTGGCGCTGCGTGAGCATGCCGCCGCCCTGGAGTTCCAGCTGGGCGAGCCCGGCGCCGGCAGCATCCTGCCCGCAGGCGACCAGGTGCGTGAGTTCTTCAACCGCATGCACAACCACATTCCCGAACTGGACGAGCTGGCCGAGCGTCTGTTCGCCGAGTGGGGGCTGTCGCCCGGGCACGTGGCACCACGCCTGCGCCAGCTGCTGGCCGACCGCCACGGCGTGCTGGTGGAAGTGGCCGCGCTGCAGGCCGGGCGCGAGAAGCGCCAGTACGATGCCGAAGCACGGCGGCTGTGGTTGCCGGACTACCTGGAGCCAGGCCAGCAGGCATTCCAGATGGCCGCCGAGCTGGCCCTGCACGGCTACCTGCCGCAGATCGATGCGGTGGTGGCACGTGCCGGCTTCACCGATGAGGCACGCATCGCTCAGGCCCGCATCGGTCTGTCGAACTATTTCGCTGGCGCCTTGGTGATGCCGTACATGCGCTTCCTGCGTGCGGCCGAGGCCAGCAGCTACGACATTGAACTGCTGGCACACCAGTTCGGCGTCGGCTTCGAAGCGGTCTGCCATCGGCTGAGCACGCTGGCACGGCGCAGCGCGCCCGGGCTGCCGTTCTTCTTCATCCGCGTGGACCGCGCGGGCAATGTGTCCAAGCGCCATTCGGCCACCGACTTCCACTTCTCGCAGGTGGGTGGTTCGTGCCCGCTGTGGATCGTCTACGAGGCGTTCAACCAGCCCGGGCGCATCCTTACGCAGACCGCGCGCATGCCCGATGGGCGACGGCATTTCTGGCTGGCACGGCAAGTCAGCAGTGGTCCGGTCGGCCATGGCCAGCCGCGCAAGACCTTCGCGGTGGCGCTGGGCTGCGATCTGCAGCATGCCGAGCGGCTGGTGTATTCGCTGGGGCTGGATGTGCAGAGCCCGGGCAATTCGGTGTCGATCGGCCCGGGGTGCCGGGTGTGCCCGCGCGAGGACTGCATGCAGCGCGCGTTCGCGCAGTTGCCGGGGCGGTAGGGTTGGTTCGGCAGGGCTGCGCCCTGCACCTGCAGAGGCCGAAGCAACGGCAACGGCTACGGCAAAAGCCGGCATTCCGTGGGATGCGGGATGGGTCCGGTTGCGGGGGACGCCGTGAATACGTCCATGTAGGCTCGGTCGCGCCATCCATGGCGCTCACGCCCCCGCAACCGGACCCACCCCCGCCTTCGACAGTTTCCCGCTGCTGTTGGTGGGTGTCGACCTTGGTCGACACCGTAGATCCACGCCATGCGTGGATGGAATCCGATCGAGATCGAATATTTCGAGCCTTCATCGAAGCGCATCCACGCATGACGTGGATCTACTAAACCTTTCGTGCGTAGGCTGCATCCCAATGCAATGCCTGCCCATGGAGACACCCATGTCCCTGTTGCGCTCTTGCCTGGCCCTGCTGCTCGCTGCCGTCGCCGCGCCGGCGTGGGCGACCTTTTCCATCGCCGCCTGCAACGAGGCCGGCGACTGCGGGGTGGCGGTCGCCACGCACAACCTGGCGGTCGGGGGCGTGGGGGTGCCGTGGGCGCAGGCGAAGGTCGGCGCGGTCGCCAGCCAGTTCGAGACCAACCCGACCTATGGGTCCAAAGGCCTTGAACTACTGGCCAAAGGTCGTACACCTGCACAGGTGCTGAAGCAGCTGTTGGATGAAGACGGCAACTTCGATGGCACCACGCTCGCCGAGCGCCAGGTGGGGCTGATCAGTGCGCGCGGTGGCAATGCGCAATACACCGGCGCCACCGCGCAGCAGGCCAGCTGGGCCGGTGCGCACGGCGACGGCATGTTGAGCGTGCAGGGCAATGGCCTGGCCGGACCGGACGTGCTGACGGCAATGCAACGTACCTTTACGGCTTCGCACGGAGCGCTTGCCACACGCTTGCTGGCGGCGCTGGAAGCCGGCCAGGCCGCGGGCGGCCAGCGCAGTGGGCAGTGGTCGGCCGCGCTGCTGGTGCGCACGCCGGGGGGCGACTGGCAGGACACCGATCTGCGCGTGGACGCCGACCCGCGCGCGGTCGCGAGGCTGCGCGAGCTGTACGACATGCGCCTGTCCAACGAGGCGATCATCCGCGCGGAGGAGCGCTGGGAGAAGGGTGATGTGGCGGGTGCGCGCGCTGCGCTGGCGACCTCGTTGTCACTGGCCCACGGCTGGGACCGCACCTGGGCGCGGGCTGCGCGCCTGGCGATGCGGCAAGGGGATATCGCACTGGCCCGCGAATACCTGGCCGGCCTGCGTGCGCTCAATCCGGGCTGGGTGAAGCAGGAGCTGGCGCTGCCGTTGTATGCACCCTTGCAGGATGATGCGGTGGTTGCCCCCTGGCGATGAGCCACCGCAGGGGTCAGATCCAATTTCCATAGGAGAACGGATCTGACCCCGATTCGAGATGCATCCACGCACGGCGTGGATCTACCAAGAACCGGCTCAGTAGATCGGCGTCACCTTCATCTGCGGCAGCGGACGCGGTGCGCCGTCGGTCAGGTCAGGGCCCAGGTCCTCCCAGGTTCGGCCCTGCTCGACCATCTGCGCCCACAGCTGCTGCGAGCCGCGACGCTTGTCTTCCGAGCCCAGCTTGTACGACGGCGGTGTCGGTTCGCCGCGAGCGACCATCGAGTACGCCGCGCGATAGGCCAGTACCTGCTGCGCCGGGTCGTCGGTACGGGCCACTTCCAGCGTGTACCGTTGGTAGGCCGAGGCCAGGTTGCGCCAGCGGATCCAGTAGTGGTTCTCGAACGAGAACGAACAGAACCGCGAACCGGCCAGGCTGCCCTTGTCGGCGATGCGGGTCAGCACCTCCTGCGGCATGTCCAGGTTCATGCCACCTTCGTCGCCCTGCAGGCTCACATGCACGATGCGGTCGCGATAACCCGGCGCGCGCGCCTGCAGCAGGTCGCGCCAGTTCTGCATGGTCGCCACCACCGCGAACAGGAAACGCCCCAGCTCGGCTGCGGCCAGCGGCGTGGCAATGGACTGGTAATGCCGTTGCCAGCCGTGGCGGTTCTCGGTGGGCAGGAACACGGCATGCTCCAGTGCCTGCCGGCTACCGCTGCCCTGGCTCACGTCTTCGGCGTGCTGCGGGTAGACCAGGTTGATGGCGAAGGTCGGCCAGCGCGGCAACGCGGCGTCGAACAGATGGATCGGGAAGTTGCTGCTGATGCCACCATCGGAGAACCAGCAGATGCGGAAGGCGGTGATCACCGGACCGCAAGCCTGCCCGGCGCTGGTCAGCCCTTCCATGCTGTCGGCCACGTTGTGCTCGGGGTCGGCCGCCGGCGCGGTGGGTTCGCAGCGGCGCTCGCGGCGCGAGGGTTCGTGCAGTGGCACCGCGCTGATCAGCAACGGGAAGCTCAGGCTCATGCGTGTGGCCACCAGCACCGGCAGCTTCGGGCCCTGCGGCAGGTGGTAGTACTGCCGCCCCTCCACGTCCAGCGGCGGGCCAGCCTGATCCACCAGCCACTGCACCACGCTGGCCGGGAACAACTGCTCGAACTCTTCGCGCAGGAACCAGAACTGTGCGCCGCCCAGTGGCAGCGTACGCGGCTCGTTGTGCGAGACGCAGGTGGTGATCATCTGCAGGCTGATCGCGTGCGGGCTGTCCGGCTCGCCGGCATAGCGCGGTGCGTCGTGCAGGTCGGCGAAGGTCAGCGGTGCATCAAGTGGCTTGCCTGACAACTGCTGCAGGCACTCATGCAGCCACTCGGTCAACGCCGGTTTGCGTGCATCGCGGCCGAGGCCACTGCACAGGCCCAGCAGGTTGCGCCGTGCCACGCGGGCCACGCGCAGCGCGGCACCGGCCACACCGGCACCGTAGGCGCACAGCAGCGACGGCAGCAGCGTGGCGGCCACACCGCTCCAGCCGCCGCCCCACCCGCCCAGGCCCAGCAGCAGCGCCAGCGACACCAGCACTTCCAGCGGTGCGATCTCGAATACCGCCACCGCCAGGCACAGCAGCTTGTGTGGCAGGCCCGCATTGCCGGTCAGCACCACCAGCAGCCGATAGGCCGCACGCGCGCCCCGCGCCGGTTGGAACAGGCTGTAGATGAACCCGCGCCGCGACAGCTGCGCCGACACCGCCGACAGCCCCCCATAACCGGCATCACTGGGCAGGTGCTCGCCGGCCTGCTGGCGACGATCGCCGCATGCCGCCGCAGCCGCCACCGCCGCAGCAATGGCGCCGGCCGAGGTGCCGCCGATGCTCTTGAAGCGATACTCGCGCGCCAGCGCCAGTACCGCATTGGGGTACACGATGCCGCTGGTGATGCCGCCTTTCATGACCAGATCGCAGTACTTGTCCGCCACTGTCTTGCCCCCGAGCATGCCGTCCGCCGCGTGAGTACCAGTATGGCGCAGAGGCTTCTCAGGGCCTGAGACTCTCATCTACTGAAATACCGGTGATCAGTTCCAGGCCAGACGAGTCAGGAGCTGCGGAAGGGAACATCTCCAAGCGCCCACACGAGGGTGCCCACGATTGCAAATGCAACGGAAAAGAAGTCGCGCAAATCCGGCTCTGCAACGATCTGATGCAGCTCCGCGACCAATTTGCGGGTCCGATCAAGAGCCTCTGCCTCAGCCAGCATACTTATCCCAGATCCGTCTCCTATACGCTCTTCAGTAGTTTTCCCGAAGTAAGCCGGATCAAGCCGTTGCTTCCAGCTACTCGTCAACTTTGAGTATTGAAGTGACACCCCCGCCAGGACCAGCAACGCGCCACTGCGCTGAAACCAAAAGTACTCATTCGGCGAGTACCAGTCCACCACACACGCCGCAATGGCAATGACTACCATAAGAATGGCGTATTTCCTGGAGAATCCTGGCCTCTGTGGCACCAATGCCCAGTTCGACAGAGATTTTTTCAGTGCAGCAAAGCATCTATAAGTGAATTGCATCTTCAAAGCATCCCCCCTTGAACTCAGGCTGTTCGGACAATTTAACCGATGCCAACACTCTAGTTCGCCTCGCATAAGCCCCTTGCCGCAGACTTGAGGGAACCGGTGTGAACATCGATCAGGTGATTCGCATCTTTGAGCAAATGACCGATTGGCTCGATATCACTCCGGCATGTGCCCTTCCTACAACAGTTGCGGAGTGATCTACCGTGGGCCAGTCGTCAGATCCGCTTCGCCAGCAATTGATTTCGTCGACAATATTGAACGACTCCGTTGCAGCCTCCCACTTGACCCTGACCACCATCGGCGTAGCATCTGCAGCAAGCCAAGGGACAGACCCGCGGCTGCCACAACGACATGAGGGATTCTCATGGAATTCGACTATCTCGTCTTCATCGGGCGATTCGAGCCCTTCCACAACGGTCACGCCGCCGTTGCCCGCCTGGCCCTGAGCCGGGCCCGCAAGCTGATCTTCCTGATCGGTTCTGCCGATACTCCCCGCAGCCTCCGCAATCCCTGGACCGTGGCCGAACGCGCCGTGATGATCCAGGCTGCCCTCGATGGCCACACCGACCGCCTGCTGATCCGCCCGCTCCGCGACCACCTCTACAACGAAGCGCAGTGGATCGCCAACGTGCAGCGCCAGGTGGCCGAGGCCCTGCGCAACGACGGTGCCGCCGCTGATGCGAAGGTGGGCCTGATCGGCATGGACAAGGATGCCTCCAGCTATTACCTGCGCGAATTCCCGCAGTGGCCGCTGGTGGACGTGCAGCACACCGCCACCCTGTCGGCCACCGAGCTGCGGCGCTACCTGTTCGAAGCCGGCGACGTCGACTTCCACGGCGCGCTGCTGATGTTGCGTGGCAACGTGCCGGCGCCGGTGTACGACATGCTCGAAGCGTTCCGCAAAAGCGCGCCTGCCTATGGCCAGCTGGTGGCCGAGTACCGCTTCATCGAACAGTATAAGGCCGCCTGGAAGGATGCGCCCTACGCGCCCACATTCGTCACCACCGATGCGGTGGTGGTGCATTCGGGCCACGTGCTGCTGGTGCGTCGCCGTTCGGAACCCGGCAAGGGACTGTGGGCGCTGCCCGGCGGTTTCGTCGGCCAGGAACAGAGCCTGCTCGACAGCTGCCTGCGCGAACTGCGCGAAGAGACCCGGCTGAAGATTCCATTGCCGGTGCTGAAGGGCTCGCTGAAGGGCCAGCAGGTGTTCGATCACCCGGACCGCAGCCAGCGTGGCCGCACCATCACCCACGGTTTCCACTTCGAATTCCCGGCCGGTGACCTGCCGCCGGTGCGCGGTGGCGACGATGCCGACAAGTCCCGCTGGATACCGGTAAGCGAAGCCCTGGACATGGGCCCGCAGCTGTTCGAAGACCACCTGCACATCCTGGAGTATTTCCTCGGCCGCGGCTGACCGGCCCGGCCTCCCCACTGGCGGATAGACCGCTGGTGTCACTCGACGCGAAGGAGCTTCCGTCATGCACTACCTCGATAATCTTCTCCTCAACACCGACAGCTACAAGGCCAGCCACTGGCTGCAGTACCCGCCGGGTACCGATGCCACGTTCTTCTACGTCGAGTCACGTGGCGGCCTGCACGATCGCACGGTGTTCTTCGGCCTGCAGGCGATCCTCAAGGACGCTCTGGCACGGCCGGTCTCCCACGCCGATATCGACGACGCCGCTGCGGTGTTCGCCGCGCATGGCGAACCGTTCAACGAGGCTGGCTGGCGCGATATCGTCGACCGTCTCGGCGGCCATCTGCCGGTACGCATCCGCGCCGTGCCCGAAGGCAGCGTGGTGCCCACCCACCAGGCACTGATGACCATCGAATCGACCGATCCGGCCGCGTTCTGGGTGCCGTCGTACCTGGAAACGCTGCTGCTGCGCGTGTGGTACCCGGTCACCGTGGCCACCATCAGCTGGCACGCACGGCAGACCATTGCCGCGTTCCTGCAGCAGACCAGCGACGACCCGCAGGGGCAGCTGCCGTTCAAGCTGCATGACTTCGGCGCGCGCGGTGTATCGAGCCTGGAATCGGCCGCGCTGGGCGGTGCCGCGCACCTGGTCAACTTCCTCGGCACCGATACGGTCTCGGCGCTGTGCCTGGCGCGCGCGCACTATCACGCGCCGATGGCCGGCTATTCGATTCCCGCCGCCGAGCACAGCACCATCACCAGCTGGGGCCGCGAGCGCGAGGTGGACGCCTACCGCAACATGCTGCGCCAGTTCGGCAAGCCCGGTGCGATCGTAGCGGTGGTGTCGGACAGCTATGACATCTACCGCGCCATCAGCGAGCACTGGGGTACCACCCTGCGCGATGAAGTGATCGCCTCCGGTGCCACCCTGGTCATCCGCCCCGACTCGGGCGACCCGGTGGAGGTGGTTGCCGAAAGCCTGCGCCGGCTGGATGACTCCTTCGGCCACAACCTCAACAGCAAGGGCTACCGCGTGCTCAACCACGTGCGGGTGATCCAGGGCGATGGCATCAACCCGGATACCATCCGCACCATCCTGCAACGCATCACCGACGACGGCTACGCCGCCGACAACGTAGCCTTCGGCATGGGCGGTGCGCTGCTGCAGCGGCTGGACCGCGATACGCAGAAGTTCGCACTGAAGTGCTCGGCGGCGAGGGTCGAGGGTGAGTGGATCGACGTCTACAAGGATCCGGTCACCGATGCTGGCAAGACCAGCAAGCGCGGCCGCATGCGCCTGCTGCGCCGCCTGGACGATGGCAACCTGCATACGGTGCCACTGCCGGCCAGCGGCGACGACACCCTGCCGGACGGCTTCGAGGACGCAATGGTGACCGTGTGGGAGAACGGCCGCCTGCTGCACGACCAGCGGCTGGATGACATCCGCACGCGGGCTGCCGCAGGGCATTGAAGGCGTTTCCGGGGGCGGATCCCGTTGCAGCGCAGCGGGCTCTGCACCCTGCGCTCTTGACCCGCGCCACCAACAGGTCCACTTTGCACACGCCGAAGGTATCCCTCCCATCGCTCCGGCGCCGGGAGGGATTTAAACGGGAATCCGGTGAAGGCGCCTCGCGCGCCCATTCCGGAGCTGCCCCGCAGCGGTGAATGGAAACGAATCCTGCCAACAGCACTGGGCTCGCGCCTGGGAAGCGGCAGGTAGTAGGTGGGCTGCGGCCCGTGTCCATCAGCCCGAATACCGGCCCCGGCCGGGGGACACGACCGTCCCCTGACTCGACCTGGACTCTCCGCGGGGAGGGTGCCGGGGCCGTCGCTGACCTGCGCGTGCGGGCAGTGCGGCCGCGTGCGTCCTTTTCACGGTATCCGGCCAGCCCTGTCCACCCACGCACAGATGCATGGGCCACCGCCGTTGCCGGCGGTCCATGCGGTACCTGACGATGACCGAGTTCCAACGCCCCACCCTGACCCTGCCTGCCAACGGCAAGCGCCTGCTGCTGCATTCATGCTGCGCGCCCTGCTCCGGCGAGGTAATGGAGGCGATCACCGCCTCCGGGATCGACTACGCGATCTTCTTCTACAACCCCAACATCCATCCGGTGAAGGAATACGAACTGCGCAAGCAGGAAAACATCCGCTTCGCCGAGCAGCATGGCATTCCCTTCATCGACTGCGACTACGACACCGACAACTGGTTCAGCCGTGCGCGTGGCATGGAGAACGAGCCCGAACGCGGCATCCGCTGCACGATGTGCTTCGACATGCGTTTCGAACGCACTGCGCTGTACGCGCACGAGCACGGCTACGACACCATCAGTTCGTCGCTGGGCATCTCGCGCTGGAAGAACATGGCGCAGATCAACGATTGCGGCATCCGCGCCGCCTCGCGCTACGAAGGCCTGCAGTACTGGGACTACAACTGGCGCAAGGGCGGCGGTGCCAGCCGCATGATCGAGATCAGCAAGCGCGAGCAGTTCTACCAGCAGGAGTACTGCGGCTGCGTGTATTCGCTGCGCGATGCCAACCGCCACCGTCGCGAGAACGGCCGCGAGCGGATCAAAATCGGCCTGCTGTACTACGGGCAGGACGCTGGGACGCCGCAGGGCGATTGACGTGTGAGCGAGGGGCGGCCACGCTGGTCGCCCCTTCTCTTGTAGTGGATCTGCCATGACCGCCCTGCCCGCCGACGTCGCCCTGCTGGTGATCGACCTGCAGCCGGACTTCATGCCGGGCGGCGCGCTGGCCTGCGACCAGGGTGATGCGCTGGTGGCACCGATTGCCGAACTGCTGGCGCAGCGCCGCTACCGCACGGTGGTGGCCACCCAGGACTGGCACCCGGCCGATCACGCCTCGTTCGCCAGCCAGCACCCCGGCAAGCGTCCGTTCGAGACCATCCTGCTGCACGCGCAGCCACAGACCCTGTGGCCCGACCATTGCGTGCAGGGCAGCGATGGCGCCGCTCTGCACCCGGGCGTGGACTGGGCCATGGCCGACCTGATCCTGCGCAAGGGCACGCGCCAACAGGTGGATTCGTACAGCGCCTTCCGCGAGAACCACGGTCCCGATGGCGAGCGCCCGGCCACCGGCCTGGCCGGCTGGCTGCACGAGCGCCGCATCCGCGAAGTGCACGTGTGCGGCCTGGCCCGCGATTACTGCGTGCTGTGGAGCGCGCAGGACGCAGTGAAGTCCGGCTTCCGGGTGAAGTTCCTGTGGGAGCTGACCAAGCCGGTGACCGAAGCCAACGACGTGATGGTGCGCGAGGCGCTGGGCAAGGCGGGGATTGCGCTCGCCTGACGCGCGACCGCCGGGCATGGCCCGGCGCTACCGGATCGCGCCCATGGGTAGCGCCGGGCCATGCCCGGCGGACGCGGGATGGGCGATTACCGGAACACCACCGTGCGATGCCCGTTGAGCAGGATGCGGTGTTCCACATGGCGGCGCACCGCACGCGCCAGCACCAGCGATTCGGTATCACTGCCCAGCCGCACCAGTTCGCGCGGCGCCATCGCATGGTCAACGCGGGCCACGTCCTGTTCGATGATCGGGCCTTCGTCCAGGTCCTCGGTGACGTAGTGCGCGGTGGCACCGATGATCTTGACCCCGCGCGCGTGCGCCTGGTGGTACGGCTGCGCGCCCTTGAAGCTGGGCAGGAAGCTGTGGTGGATGTTGATCGCACGGCCGGCCAGCGCGCGGCACAGCGTGGGTGACAGGATCTGCATGTAGCGCGCCAGCACCACCAGGTCGATGCGCTCACGCTCGACCAGGTCGATGATCTGCTGCTCCTGCACCGCGCGCGTATCGGCGGTCACCGGCAGGTGGTGGAACGGCACCTGGTAGGAGGCGGCCAATGGCGCGAAGTCGGCGTGGTTGGACGCCACCGCCGCAATGTCGACCTTCAGCTGGCCGCTGTGGGCGCGGAACAGCAGGTCGTTGAGGCAATGCCCCTGTTTGCTGACCAGCACCAGCAGGCGTGCGCGGCGGCGGCCATCGTGCAGCTGCCAGTCCATGCCGAAGTCCTGGGCGAGCGTGGCCATCGCGGCGTGCACGGTCTCCAGCGGCAGGCCGGCATCGCGATCGAAATGCACGCGCAGGAAGAAGCGGCCGCTTTCCTCGTCGCCGAACTGCTGGGCGTCGAGGATGTTGCAGCCGTGGTCGAACAGCAGGCCGGACACGCGATAGACGATGCCGGTACGGTCGGGGCAGGACAGGGTGAGGATGGAATCGGGGCGCATCGCCACAGTGTAGGGCAGCGCCCTGCCCAGCGGCCGGATGATCACGGGTGCAACCGACCTGCTTGGTTCAGTACCAAGCGATACTTGGATCTTCCCGTGGCAAGCTGGTCGGTCATGAACCTGTTGCAACTGATCCGCAGCTTCACCCGCACCGCAGAGACCGGCAGCATTGCCGCCGCGGCCCGCATCCTTGGCATCAGCGCCACCGCGGTCGGCCAGAACATCAACCGGCTGGAGGCCCATCTGGGCGTACGGTTGCTGAACCGGAGTACGCGGCAGCTGGCCCTCAGCGAGGCCGGCGCGCTGTACCTGGCGCAGGTGCGTCACATCGAGGCCGACCTGGCGCGCGCGCAGGCGATGGTCACCTCCGGCGACATCGAACCGGCCGGGCCGCTGCGCATCGCCAGCAGCAGTGCGTTCGGCCGCCATGTGCTGGCGCCGTTGCTGCCTTCGCTGCAGCAGCGCTACCCGCAACTGCAGCTGGAGCTGCGCCTGACCGACCGCGCCGTGCAGCATGGCCCGGAAGCGGTGGATGCCAGCATCCGCATCGGGGCCCAGCTGGAGGACGGGGTGGTGGCGCGGCAGCTGGCGCGTGTTCCGTTCGTGTTCTGCGCCTCGCCGGCCTACCTGAAGGCACGCGGCACCCCGCAACAGCCATCCGAGCTGGGCGGTCATCGCGGGCTGCTGCACCGCTTCCCCACCGATGGCCGGCCATTGCGCTGGGGCCTGCTGAAGGACGGCCAGCGCGTGGACGCCGCGCTGCCACCGAGCATGGTCTGCGATGACATCGATGCGCTGGCGACGCTGGCGGCGGCCGGTGCCGGCATCACCCGGCTGGCCGCCTTCGTGGCCGAGCCGTACCTGCGCGATGGCCGCCTGCAGGCGGTGTTCGGCGCCGACACCGCGTGGCGCCCGGAACCGATGGAGGTCTACTTCTGCGTCAGCGACCGCCGCGATTTCACCGCCAAGATCCGCGCGCTGTTCGATCACCTTCAGGCCGGCATCGCGCCGGCTTGGCGGGTGTGAGCCTCAGCGCGTCTTGAACACGCCACGCGCCTCGCGCGGCTCGCAGCGCAGGTACTGCGGCGCCGGCTCCACGCTGTCGCGCAATGCGGCAGCAGCGTGCCACGGCCAGCGCGGGTCGTAGAGGATGCCGCGTGCCAGCGCTACCGCATCGGCGTGGCGATGGCGCAGGATCGATTCGGCCTGCTCCGGTTCGGTGATCATGCCCACCGCGATCACCGGCATGCGCACCTTGGCCTTGATCGCTGCTGCGAACGGCACCTGGTAGCCCGGGCCGACGGTGATCTTCTGGCGCTCGTCCAGGCCACCGCTGGAAACGTGCAGGAAGTTGCAGCCGCGCGCGTCCAGCACCTGGGCCAGCGCTTCGCTCTGCACCAGATCCCAGCCGCCATCGACCCAGTCGCTGGCGGAGATGCGCACGCCCACGGCGACCTTGTCCGATACCGCCGCACGCACGGCGTCGAATACTTCCACGAGCAGGCGCAGGCGGTTCGGCAATGAGCCACCGTAGCCATCGGTGCGGCGGTTGCTCAGCGGCGACAGGAACTGGTGCAGCAGGTAGCCGTGCGCGGCATGCAGCTCGATCAGCTCGAAGCCCAGGCGCTCGGCGCGCACCGCACTGGCGGCGAAGGCAGCAACGAGCTCGGCGATGCCGGCCTCGTCCAGTTCCTGCGGCGCCGGATCGGCAGCATGGAACGGCAGCGGCGACGGCGCCACGGTGATCCAGCCACGCGTGTCGCCGGCTGGCAGTTGACCACCGCCGTCCCAAGGGCGGTTCACCGACGCCTTGCGACCGGCATGGCCGAGCTGGATGCCCAGCGGCATCGGCGACCAGCGGCGGACGCTGGCCAGCACCTGCGCCAGCGCTGCCTCGGTGCCGTCATCCCACAGGCCCAGGTCGGCCCAGCTGATGCGGCCACGCGGCTCGACCGCCGTGGCTTCCAGGATCAGCAGGCCGGCGCCGGACTGCGCCAGGTTGCCCAGGTGCATGGCGTGCCAGTCGCTGGCGCGGCCATCTTCGGCGGAGTACTGGCACATCGGCGCGATGACGATGCGGTTGGACAGGGTCAGGGGGCCGAACGAGATCGGCGAAAACAGCTGGCTCAAGACAGTGATGGGACGACGTAGGGGGGCATATTGCACCGCTGCGCGGCTCCCGGATCAACCATCTGGATGGATCGCTGTTTCGCGGCGGCGGGTGGCCTGTAGAGTCGACTGACAGTCGACTCTACCCAGCCGATGGTTCGATAACCGACGCCAGCGCCTCAGCACAATCGCGTTCATCCTTGAACTGCAGCAGGTCGTCGGCACGGGTGCGGCCACGGTTCAGTGCCGCCACCGGCAGTCCTGCTTTGGCCGCCGCCTGCACGAAGCGGAAGCCGGAATAGACCATCAGCGACGAGCCCACCACCAGCACGGCGTCGGCCTGCTGCAGGTGCTCGTGCACCGCCTCCACCCGCTCGCGCGGCACGTTCTCGCCGAAAAACACCACGTCCGGCTTCAACACCCCGCCGCAGTGCGGGCACCCGGGTACCACAAAGCTGGAGAAATCGGTCTCCAGGTCGGCGTCGCCGTCCGGGGCGATGCCGGCCTCCAGCGTGTCCCAGCCGGGGTTGGCGTCCAGCAGGCGCTGCTGGAACTCCCCGCGATCGCTGCGCCGCTCGCAGCACATGCAGCGCACCAGGTCCAGGCGGCCATGCAGGTCGATCACGTTACGGCTGCCGGCGCGCTGGTGCAGGCCGTCCACGTTCTGGGTCAGCAGCACCTGCAGCTTGCCACGGCTCTCCAGTGCGGCCAGGGCCTGGTGGGTACCGTTGGGCCGGGCCAGGCCGAAGCGCGGCCAGCCCAGCAGGCTGCGCGCCCAGTAGCGCTGGCGGGTAGCGGCCTCGCCCATGAAGGCCTGGTAGGTCACCGGCGGGGTGCGCTTCCACTGGCCGTCGGCATCCCGGTAATCGGGGATGCCCGATGCGGTGCTGCAACCGGCGCCGGTCAGCACGAACAGGCGCTGGGCGCGGTCGATGAAGTCGGTCAGCGGCGAGGTCATGGCTGCCAGATGGGGGCGCCGCAGCGCCCGTGCAAGCGCCGGCTCAGGCGGCCGGCAGCGGCGGCACCGCGATCGGGTGGCCTTCCTCGTCCAGCGCGATCATCACGAAGTGGCCGCGGGTACACAGCTTGCGCTCGCCGCTGTGCAGGTCCTCGGCGACCAGTTCCACCTCCACCTTCATCGAGCTGCGGCCGACTTCGACAATGCGGCCGATGGTTTCCACCATCTGGCCGATGCGGATCGGCAGTTTGAAGTCGACCTGGTCGCTGCGCGCGGTCACCACGGTGCGGCGCGAGTAGCGGGCAGCAGCCAGGAAGGCGGCCTTGTCCATCCACGCCAATGCCTGGCCGCCGAACAGGGTGCCCAGGTGGTTGGTGTGGTTGGGAAAGACGATTTCGGCCATGCGCACTTCGATGGGCGGCACGGTCTCGGGGATCGGGGTCATGGGGGTGCTTCGGTGTGGGGTGCTGCGGATTCTAAGCGACCGGCGTGATGGCCATCGGAATGCACGTGCAACGGTCACCCGGCAGCGGTGCCTGCGCAGGCCGCGCCTGCAGCAGGCGTTACACTGCGCCACGCCCGCTGCCAGGACTGCCCATGCCCGCCACTTCCGACCTGCTGGCCTTTGCGCTGGTTTCGCTGGCCATGGTGCTCACGCCCGGGCCGAACATGATCTACGTCATCTCGCGCTCGATCTGCCAAGGGCCGATGGCGGGCCTGATCTCGCTGGGCGGGGTGGCGCTGGGCTTCGTGTTCTACATGCTGTGCGCGGCATTGGGCATCACCGCCCTGCTGATGACCGTGCCGTTCGCCTATGACGCGCTGCGCATCGGCGGCGCGCTGTACCTGCTGTACCTGGCCTGGCAGGCGCTCAAGCCGGGTGGCCGTTCGCCGTTCGCGGTGCGCGACCTGCCGCAGGACAGCCCGCGCAAGCTGTTCACGATGGGCTTCCTGACCAACCTGCTGAACCCGAAAATCGCGGTGATGTACCTGTCGCTGCTGCCGCAGTTCCTGCATCCGGACAGCGAAGGCAGCGTGCTGATGCAGTCGATCGTGCTGGGCTCCACCCAGATCCTGGTCAGCGTCAGCGTGAACGGCCTGATCGCGCTGACCGCCGGCAGCATCGCCGGCTTTCTGGCCGTGCGCCCCACCTGGCAGAGGGTGCAGCGCTGGCTGATGGGCACGGTGCTGGCCGGGTTGGCGGTGCGCATGGCGATGGAAGGGCGGCGCTGATTGTAGAGTCGAGCCATGCTCGACTTTCTTGCGAACAGCAGTCGAGCATGGCTCGACTCTACAAAAGCAGGCGCGCAACAAAAAACCCCGGCATTGGCCGGGGTTTTTCGTTGCGACAGGCCGGGCCGGTTCGATCAGAAGTTCATGTCGAAGGCGACTTCGCCCTGCACGCCGACCTGGTAGGCCGAGACGCGGCGTTCGAAGAAGTTGGTCAGTTCCTGCACGTCCTGCAGTTCCATGAACGGCAGCGGGTTGCGCACGTTGTACTTCTTTTCCATGCCCAGTTTGGCGAAGTGCTGGTCGGCACAGTGCTGCAGGTACTGGCGCATGTCACGGGTGGAGATGCCGGCCACGCCGCCGGACAGCACGTCCTCGGCGAACTGCACTTCGCATTCAATGGCTTCGGCCAGCATGTCGTAGACCTGCTGCTTCATCTCTTCGTCGAACAGGTCCGGCTCTTCCTCGCGCACCACGCGCACCGACTCGAACGCGAACTCCATGTGCGCGCTTTCGTCGCGGAACACCCAGTTGGTGCCCGAGGCCAGACCCGGCAGTAGGCCGCGCGACCGGAAGTAGTACACGTAGGCGAACGCAGCGAAGAAGAACAGGCCTTCGATGCAGGCGGCAAAGCAGATCTGGTTGAGCAGGAACTGGCGGCGCTGCTCGCGGGTCTCGATGCGGGTCAGGTCCTGGATCGAGTCGATCCACTTGAAGCAGAAATCGGCTTTCTTCTTGATCGAGTCGATGTTCTCCACCGCCGAGAACGCCTTGGCGCGCTCTTCCGGGTCCGGCAGGTAGTTGTCCAGCAGGGTCAGGTAGAACTGCACGTGCAGCGCTTCTTCATACAACTGGCGCGACAGGTACATGCGCGCTTCCGGCGCATTGAGGTGCTGGTACAGGTTCAGCACCAGGTTGTTGGACACGATCGAGTCGCCGGTGGCGAAGAACGCGACCAGGCGGTGGATCAGGTGGCGCTCACCCGGCGACATCTTGCTGTGCAGGTCGGTGATGTCGATCTGGAAATTGATCTCTTCCACCGTCCAGGTGTTCTTGATCGCGTTCCGGTACATGTCATAGAACTGCGGGTAGCGCATCGGGCGCAGGGTCAGTTCAAAACCGGGATCGAGCAGCATCTGCTTGGGCTTGTCGGCCATGGGTGTTTCCTTGTCTTCTCGGGTCAAAACGCCGGGCGTGGCCCGGCGCTACCTGGGTGTTTCCGTGCTGCGGCCGAGCGTGGCTCGGCTCTACAGGTGCGAGGTGCTCGAGTGCCGACCAACGGTCGGCACCCACCGCGCGGTGTGTTACTGGCAGGCCTCGCAGGCTTCCGGGTTTTCCAGCGAGCAGGCGATGGCTTCGTCCGGGCTGAACACCTTGGCCGGGGCCGCGCTGCTCACCGTGGTCTTGGCGATCTTGGTGGCCGGGCGCGAACGCAGGTAGTAGGTGGTCTTGATGCCCTGCTTCCAGGCGTACATGTACATGGAGGACATCGCGCCGATGTTCGGGCTTTCCATGAACAGGTTGAGCGAGGCCGACTGGTCGATGAAGGCGCCACGTTCGGCGGCCATGTCGATCAGCGAACGCATCGGCAGTTCCCACGCGGTGCGATAGACCTCGCGCAGCGTTTCCGGGATCTGTGGCAGACCCGCGATGGAGCCTTCGGCCAGCTTGATGGCATCGCGCATTTCCGGCGTCCACAGGCCCAGCTTCTTCAGCTCGTTGACCAGGTAGCGGTTGACCTGCAGGAAGTCACCGGACAGGGTCTCGCGCTTGAACAGGTTGGACACCTGCGGCTCGACGCACTCGTAGCAGCCGGCGATCGAGGCGATGGTCGCGGTCGGCGCGATCGCGATCATCAGCGAATTGCGCAGGCCGTGTTCCTTGATGCGCTCACGCAGGGCATCCCAGCGCGCAGTGTCTTCCGGCACCACGTTCCAGGCATCGAACTGCAGTTCGCCACTGGCGGCACGGGTGTCGTTGAACGACGGGTGCTTGCCGCGTTCCTGGGCCAGCTCGCAGGAGGTTTCCAGCGCGTGGAAGTAGATCGCTTCGGCAATCTTCTTCGACAGGGCGCGGGCCTCGGCGCTGTCGAACGGCAGGCGCTTGCGGAAGAACACATCCTGCAGGCCCATGCAGCCCAGGCCGACCGGACGCCAGCGCAGGTTGGCGCGGCGGGCGGTTTCGATCGGGTAGAAGTTCAGGTCAATGACGCGGTCGAGCTGGCGCACGGCCAGGCGCACGGTCTCGGCCAGCTTCTCGAAGTCGAACTCGTTGTGCTCGTCGAAGTGGTTGCCCAGGTTGATCGAACCCAGGTTGCACACTGCGGTTTCATCGTTGGAGGTGACTTCCAGGATTTCCGTGCACAGGTTGGACAGGTGGATCACGTTGCCCGGACGCAGGGTCTGGTTGCTTGCGCGGTTGCACTTGTCCTTGAAGGTCATCCAGCCGTTGCCGGTCTCGGCCAGCGTACGCATCATGCGGGCGTACAGCTTGCGCGCCGGGATGGTGCGGTTGGCCTTGCCCTGGGCTTCGGCCTGCAGGTAGGCGGCCTCGAAGGCTTCGCCGAACAGGTCGGTGAACTCCGGCACCACGCGCGGATCGAACAGCGACCATTCCTGGTCGGCCTCGACGCGCTTCATGAACAGGTCCGGTACCCAGTTGGCCAGGTTCAGGTTGTGCGCACGGCGGGCTTCGTCACCGGTGTTGTCACGCAGTTCGAGGAAGTCCTCGATATCGGCGTGCCAGGTTTCCAGGTACACGCAGGCTGCGCCCTTGCGCTTGCCGCCCTGGTTCACCGCGGCCACGGACGAATCCATGGTCTTCAGCCACGGCACGATGCCGTTGGAGTGGCCGTTGGTCGACTTGATGAGCGAACCACGCGAACGCACGCGGGTGTAGCTGACGCCGATGCCGCCGGAGAACTTCGACAGCTGGGCGATGTCGCCGTACTTGGCGTAGATCGACTCCAGCGAGTCCTGCGGCGAATCCAGCAGGAAGCACGAGGACAGCTGTTCGTGGGTGGTGCCGGAATTGAACAGGGTCGGGCTGGACGGCAGGTAATCCAGGTTGCCCATGCGCTTGTACAGCGCCAGGGTCTCGGACACGTCCTCGCTCAGCGCACTGGCGATGCGCAGGAAGAACTGCTGCGGGGTCTCGATCACCTTGCGGGTGTGCGGGTGGCGCAGCAGGTAACGGTCATACAGGGTACGCAGGCCGAAGTAATCGAAGTTCAGGTCCAGCGAGATGTCGATGGCGTCGTTGAGCTTGCGTGCATTGGTCTGCACGAAGTTCAGCAGGCGGTCGTTGATCAGGCCGACTTCATGGCCACGGCTGACCGACTGCGAGAAGGCGTAGATTTCCTGGCCCGAGACTTCCTTGGCAATGTAGTTGGCCAGCAGGCGCGCAGCGAGGCGGCCGTACTCGGGCTCTTCACCGATCAGCAGGGCGGCGGTGCGGATGGACAGCTCGTCCAGCTCGCGGGTGGTGGCGCCGTTGTACAGGCCGGAAATGGTGCGGGTGGCCACGCGCATCGGATCGACGGCGTGCAGGCCTTCGGAGGAACGCTGCACCGCGCGCACGATCTTGTTCAGGTCCACCAGCTCGGTGGTCCCGTTGCGCTTGGTCACACTCATCGCGTTGGCCGTCGGCGGCGACGTCAACAGGAATTCGCTTTCCTTCTCGATGGTGGCGCTGGATTCGGTGCTCACGGCGTATGTCCTCTTGGCGTGATTTGGGGGTGCTCGATGCATCGGGGTGACGCAGCCCGGGACATGACGGCCCAGGATGGCAGGACGGCGTCGCAGAGGATGAGACCCTGCGCCTGCCACTGCCGTTGACGATCGCGGATGGGTGCTGCTGCCACCCCCAGACCTGGGGTTGCTGCGACCGACGGCCACAAGATAGTGGGGGTAATGGGGTCCGTCAACGCCAAATGTAGTGAAATTCGGCAATCCCTTGCGCCGCAAGGATCGTGCCATCGGCGCCCTGATCAGACGCTTCAGACCCGCCGGAACGGGCTGCGCAGTCAAGCCCGAAAGGCGTCACTGCGGTGGCACAACGCACCGCAGAAACGGAACAATGACAGCTTCACATGACAGTGATGAAGCTGGCTAGGGACAACCCTGTGGATAGGTGGTGGGCAGCCGGTGGGAATGCGGTGGACGTCGGGGATCACCCGCCGGGCAGCGACTCGAGGCCGCATGTGTCGGCCGGGCCGGAGGAGCGGCCGCAGGTAACGCCGTTTCGCCCTCCCCCCGAATCATTGCCGGCCAGCGGCCGGCAATGCACGCCCGCAGCGTCGCTCACGCCCGGTGCGGGGTACCCAGGTACTCGGCGCTCTGCATTTCGATCAGGCGCGAGGCGGTACGCTCGAAGGCGCCCTGCAGGCGCTGGCCGGTGTACAGCTCGATCGGCGAGGTGCTGGCGGTGCAGACCAGGTTGACGTGGCGGTCGTACAGCTCGTCGATCAGGTTGACGAAGCGGCGCGCGGCATCTTCGTTCAGGCGGTCGAAGGCGGGAATACCGCCCAGCAGCACCGTGTTGAACTCGTGCGCGATCTCGATGTAGTCCGAGGGCCCGCGCGGGCCTTCGCACAGCGCGGCGAAATCGAACCAGGCGATGCTCTTGCCACGGCCGCGCACCGGAATCTTGCGGCCCTCGATCTCGATGTTGCCGGGCTTGGCCGGCTGGCCGCCGCTCAGCTCGTTCCAGCGCGTGGCCAACCATTGATCGCTGTCGGCCGCCAGCGGTGCGCGGTATACCGGCGAGCGGGTCAGCGCGCGCATGCGGTAATCCTCGGTTCCTTCGGCGTACAGCTCGACGCAGAAGCGCTGCAGCAGGGCAATGGCCGGCAGGAAGCTCTCGCGCTGCAGGCCGTTGAGGTACAGGTTCTCCACTGCGGTGTTGGAGGTGGTGACCAGGGTCACGCCCTCGGCGAACAGGCGCTCCAGCAGCCGCGCCAGCAGCATCGCATCGCCGATGTCGGTGACGAAGAACTCGTCCAGCACCAGCACGCGCAGGTTGCTGCGCCATTCCTGGGCGATCTTCGCCAGCGGGTCGCTCTGGCCCTGGTGCTCGCGCAGGCGCTCGTGGACGCTGCGCATGAAGCGGTGGAAGTGGGTGCGGTACTTCTGCTTGATCGGCAGCCCGTCGTAGAACAGGTCGACCAGGAAGGTCTTGCCGCGGCCGACACCGCCCCAGAAGTACAGGCCCTTGACCGGCTCGGGCTTCTTCCAGAACGAGGACAGGCGGTCCAGCCAGCCATCCTCGGCACTATCCAGCAGGCCCAGGTGGATGCGGTCCAGCTCGGCCAGCGCCGCATGCTGGGCCGGGTCGTTCTGCCAGTCGCCACGGGCAACCCCTTCCGCATACCGCTGCGACGGGGTCAGCTCGGTTGCACTCATGCCGCCGCGCCCAACCAATGCTTCACGCCGTGGGTCAGCGCGCCACGCAGGTCGATCAGCTTGCGGTGGAAGAAGTGGCTGGTCTCGGGCATGCGCACCAGCTCATGCGGGAAGTCCAGCGTGTCCAGCCACTGGTAGACGGCCTGCGGGTCGACGATCTCGTCCTGCTCGCCCTGGATCACCAGCCAGCGGGCCGGCGGTGCGATACCGTCGAAATCCCAGCGACCGGCCGGTGGCGCGATCGAGATCAGCGCCTCCGGCTGCAGCGCGGCAGCCGCCTTCAGCGACACGAACGAACCGAAGCTGAAACCGGCCAGCCACAGCCGGTCGTGCGGGCGCTGGCTGCGCACCCAGGCGGCGACCGCCTTCAGGTCATCCTGCTCGCCCACGCCGCCGTCGAAGGTACCAGCCGAAGCGCCGACGCTGCGGAAGTTGAAGCGCACCGTGGCGATGCCCAGCTCGCGCAGGGTGGTGGCGGTCATGGTGACCACCTTGTTGTGCAGGGTGCCACCCTCGGTGGACAGCGGATGGCAGACGATGGCCACGATCGGCTGCACCGGTACATCGGCCTTGGGCAGGTCGACGACCACTTCCAGCGGGCCGGCCGGGCCGTCCAGTTCGAGGCAGGCGGTTTCGCCGGGGGCGACGGGGAACGAAGGCTTGTGCATGGCACCATGATACCGTCCCCCGCCCCTGCCCTGTGCCCGCCCCATGCTCTACCTGTCTTTGGCCGTGATCTGCAGCGTGCTGGTTTCGGTGCTGTTGAAGGTGGCCGGACGCCGCCAACTGGATGTTGCGCAGATGGTCACCTGGAACTATCTGGTGGCTGCGACCCTGACGGCCGTGGTGCTGCAGCCGCCGCTGGATGCGCTGCGCGCGCCGCATGCGCCGTGGCTGTCGCTGCTGGCGCTGGCGGTGGTGCTGCCGTCGATCTTCCTGGTGCTGGGCCGCGCGGTGGCGGTGGCCGGCATCGTCCGCAGCGATGTCGCGCAGCGGCTGTCACTGCTGCTGTCGCTGGCCGCCGCCTTCCTGTTCTTCGGTCAGACCGCGACGCCGTGGAAGCTGGCCGGGCTCGGCCTGGGCCTGCTGGCGATGGTGGCCATCAGCCTGCG
This sequence comes from Stenotrophomonas hibiscicola ATCC 19867, assembly GCF_000382065.1. Taxonomy (GTDB): domain Bacteria; phylum Pseudomonadota; class Gammaproteobacteria; order Xanthomonadales; family Xanthomonadaceae; genus Stenotrophomonas; species Stenotrophomonas hibiscicola. The sequence continues at coordinate 107,432 of NZ_KB907504.1, forward strand.
CCCGCGCGGCCCGACCGTAGCGTCCTCGCCCGGTGGCTGGGGCTGGCTGCTGGGCGTATGGGGCGGCTTCGCGGTGGTGGACGTGCTGCTCAAGCAGGTGGCGCTGTCCGGCACGCCGTCGATGGCGGCGGTGCTGGCCAGCATCAGCGTGGCCTTCGTGCTGATGCTGGCCCTGCAGCTGTGGCGGCATGCGCGTGGCCGCAGCCGGCTGGCCTGGCGGAACCTGGGCGCAGGCGCGCTGCTGGGCCTGCTCAATGGCGGCAACATCCTTTTCTATGTGCAGGCGCACCAGGCGATGCCAGAGAGTCCGGCCACCGTGTTCGCCGGCATGAACATCGGCGTGGTGGTGCTGGGCGCGCTGGTAGGCATGTTCGTCTTCGGCGAGGCCACCACGAAGTGGAACCGCGCCGGCCTGGCGCTGGCGGTGCTGGCGATCGGGTTCATCGCCTGGGGGTGAGCGTTGGTTGCGGCGGGCCATTTCCGCGCCCGCGGTGGGATGTCACTTTTCTTTTCGCGCGAAAAGAAAAGTAACCAAAAGAAACGCGCCGCCAGCCGCGAGCCGGTGCTGTGCACCGGTACCCTGCGCTTCTCGGTGAACCAGGGGACGGCGCCGAACTCGCTGCGCTCAGACATCGGCGCCTCTTCGCCCCTGATTCACCTGCGAAGCGCGGCTCGCTTGAAGGCGGACAGGTAGATCAAAAAGCAACGGCGGCATCCGTGCCGATCAAGGTCCCTCCCAGAGCAGATCCCCGGCGAACCCTATCTGTCGAAGCCCAGCAGCAGCGGGTCGTGGTCGGAGCTGCGCCACGGGCCCTGCACGTTGCGGCCCTGGTAGCCGCTGGCGTCCTGCTCGTCGGCGTTGCTGTGCCATTCGGCGGCACCGCGCAGGCGCTTGGCCATGCCCGGGTTCAGCAGCGCGTGGTCAAGGCGGCCGGTATAGCCGTTGTAGACGTAGCTGTAGGGATGCTCGACCTTGGCGACCTTGAACGCGTCCTGCCAGCCCAGGTCATGCAGGGTGCGGATCGGGTCTTCCATCGCGTAGGCATTGAAATCGCCGAGCAGCACCGCGTCCTTGACACCGGTACCGGTCGGGTCGGTCTGCAGCCAAGCATGCAGCTGCTGCGCGGAGGTCACGCGGGTGGCGTTCCAGCAGCCCTGGTTGTCGTTGCGGTCGGCGTCGGCACCGGCCGCGTCACGGCAACCCTTCGATTTGAAATGGTTGGCAACCACCACGAACGGCGCCCCCTGATTGCCCTGGAAGGCCTGCGCCAACGGTACGCGGCTGTGCTCGACGAACGGGCCGCCGGTCAGCGTGGCCGGCTTGCCGACCGGCTGCAGGCGCGTGCTTCGGTAGATGATCCCGACCCGGATCGGGTTGTCGCCGGGGCCGGTGCCGGCGTCGACGAAGCGCCAGTCGCCCTGCGCGCCGCGGTCGCGGTTGAGCGCATCGACCAGTTCGGCAATGGCCGAGTGCGGACCGTAGCCGTCGTTCTCCAGTTCCATCAGCGCAGCGACATCGGCGCCCAAGGCGTTGACCGTGGTGACCAGCTTGGCGAGCTGCGCCTTGTGCTCGTCCAGCGTGCGCGCGCCGCGCAGGGTCGGGAAGCCACCGCCCTGGCCGTCACCATTGAAGAAGTTCTCCAGGTTGAAGGCGGCCACGTGCAGGCTGCCCGGCACCGTGGGCACTTCCGGGCGCTTCAGTTCCGGCAGCTTCAGCGCGCCTTCGACCTGCAGGCGCGGATGGCCCTGCGCATCCACGCGCACGATGCCCTCCACGTTGCGCAGCTGCATGCCGGTGCGCAGCACCAGGTTGCCCGGCAGGTAGGGCACGCTGGCGGGGTCGCGGGCGTCACTGCCATCTTCCAGTACCAGCCGGCGACGCTGGTTGTCGGCCATCACCTGCTCGTAGCCGGCGGTGCCCGGCGCAGCCACTTCGGTCGCCTGCCAGAGGCGGCCGTCGAAGGCCACGGTGAGCTGGCCGAAGCGCTCCAGGCCATCGGTACCGGCCAGGGTCAGCGGTGCGGCGATGCGCACGCGCTGGCCATCCAGCGCGCGCCAGTCGGCCGGTGCGGCGGTCAGCACCACGGTGGCGCTGCTGCGCGCGACAGCGGGCGTCGTAGCTGGTGCGGCCTGCGGCTGGGCCTGGGCAAAGGCGCTGGCCGGCAGCAGCAGGGACAGGGCAAGAGCAAGGGAACGGCGGCGCATCGACGGGCGATTCCAGGGAAGAGGGCGCACAGACTAACCCTGAAATGCGGAGATCCGCCTGCGCGGCGGGGGCACAGGGGCAATCAGGCCTCGGTGGGCAAAGCTTAGTAGGTGGTAGAGCCGAGCCCACGCTCGGCTGCGCCTGGCCACACCGTGCGCAGAGCAGCCGAGCGTGGGCTCGGCTCTACAGGAAGCGGCGCGTTGCGGCGGCTATTTCAGGTTGCCCAGCATCCAGTCCACGGTGGCATGGATCTGTTCTTCGGTCAGTGCCGGGTTGCCGCCCTTGGGCGGCATGATGCCGCCATCCGGGCCGGTATAGCCCTCGATGGCGTGCTTGTAGAGGGTGTCCTTGCCCTGCGCGATGCGCTTGTCCCAATGCGAGTGGTCCAGCGTCGGTGCCATGCCCACGCCGGTGGTATGGCAGGCGGTGCACAGGTTGTCGAAGATCACCTTGCCATCCTTGGTGCCGCCGTAAGCCACCTGCGAAGCAGCCTTGGCCAGCGCGGCGGCCTTGGCCGCAGCCTGCGCGGCGGCGCCGGTGCTGCCGGCATAGACCGCGCCGGTGGGCGAAATGCGCTGTTCGGTGCGCTTGGCCGCGGTCGGCGATACTTCGGGTGGAATCCGGGTGTGGATGTAGGCGGCAAGGAGGATGAGGCCGAGGGTGATGGTCGCCAGCAGCGCGATCACCATGGAGAAGCGTTTCAGGAACTCCAGATCGTAATTCCGCACTCTTCGTTACCCCTGGCTGATAGTCGTTGGACCACGGCTGAGCGACTGCGTGATGGACCGAGTATAGAACGCGCTTTGCGTGCGACAACAGGCGTCACTGCTGGTGCGGCGCAACATGCGGCCGTGGCCGCATGCGGGTAGCGCCGGGCCGTGCCCGGCGAGCGCGAAGCGCGGCAACAACGGTCGAGGATGGCAACAGCCGCCGGGCATGGCCCGGCGCTACCGTTTTGCGGGGGCGCCGATCGCGCGCAGGCAGAAGCTGCAGATTGCGTCCACCAGCGCGTCCTCGTCGCGGTGTGCTTCGCGGCTGGGCGCGGTGGGACCGACCATCGCCTCGGTGAAGGCACCGACCAGGCAGGCGGCGGCCACATGCGCGTCCTGCGCCGGCAGCTCACCGGCCGCCACGCCCTCCTCCACCAGCCGCAGGAACACGTCGCCGAAGGCGCGACGACCGCGCATGCGCTCGGCTTCCACATCCGGGTCGACCGGTTCGACGATGAAGGCATGCGCCAGCCCCGGCCCGGCCAGGGCGCGGCGGACGAAGGCGGCGATCGCCAGCCGCAGGCGCTCACTGGCCACCTCCGGGCCACTGGCGATGCGCTCCATGATCGCGACCTCGTGGGCCACCGCAGCGTTGAGCACCTCCACGAACAGCTCGGCCTTGGACGGGAAGTGCCGGTAGATCAGGCCGGTAGACACCCCCGCCTGGGTCGCCACGGCGGTCACCGGTGCATTGCGCCAGCCGCCGGTGGCGACCAGCTCGCGAGTGGCCAGCAGGATCCGTTCACGGGCGCCCGCCAGGCGTTCTTCCATCAGTGCAGAGCGTTTATAGGCCATGTTTTGATTCTATTTTCAATTTTTGAATTTGTATTCACTTCTTGCCCGAACCCCGCTACGCTGGGGTCCAATCGCCCGTGCGGGCAGCGGTCCTGCAGACCGCCGCCCGCTCCCCCGCCGGGTGCGTCCATTTCCTGCCATCCCGCCGTGGAGCCACCACAATGCACGTGCCATCCCTGAACTTCGACCTTGGCGAAGACATCGACCTGCTGCGCCAGAGCGTGGCCCATTTTGCCGCCGCCGAGGTCGCACCGCTGGCCGCCGAGGCCGATGCCACCAATCAGTTCCCGCTGGCCCTGTGGCCGAAGCTGGGCGAACAGGGCCTGCTCGGCCTCACCGTGGAAGAAGAATACGGCGGCACCGGCATGGGCTACCTGGCCCACGTGGTGGCGATGGAAGAAATCTCGCGCGCTTCCGGTGGCATCGGCCTGTCCTATGGCGCGCACTCCAACCTGTGCGTGAACCAGCTGCGCAAGAACGGCAACGAAGAACAGAAGCAGCGCTTCCTGCCCGGCCTCTGCAATGGCAGCCTGGTCGGTGCGCTGGCGATGAGCGAGCCGGGGGCCGGTTCGGACGTGGTGTCGATGAAGCTGCGCGCCGACAAGCGCGGCGACCGCTACGTGCTCAACGGCAACAAGATGTGGATCACCAACGGCCCGGATGCTGACGTGCTGGTGGTCTATGCCAAGACCGACATGGAGGCCGGCGCCAAGGGCATCACCGCGTTCCTGGTCGAGAAGGGCATGAAGGGCTTTTCCACCGCGCAGAAGCTGGACAAGCTGGGCATGCGTTCTTCGCCCACCTGCGAGCTGGTGTTCCAGGACTGCGAGATTCCCGAAGAGAACGTGCTGGGCCAGGTTGGCGGTGGCGTGCGCGTGCTGATGTCCGGCCTGGACTACGAGCGCGTGGTGCTGTCCGGTGGCCCGCTGGGCCTGATGGCCGCGGCCATGGACGTGGTGATGCCGTACGTGCACGAGCGCCACCAGTTCGGCGAGCCGATCGGCAGCTTCCAGCTGATCCAGGCCAAGATCGCCGACATGTACGTGGGCCTGGGTGCCTGCCGTGCGTATGTCTATGCCGTGGCGCGCGCCTGCGACCAGGGCCGCACCACCCGCCAGGACGCCGCCGGTGCCATCCTGTACGCCGCCGAGAAGGCCACCTGGCTGACCGGCCAGGCGATCCAGATCCTCGGCGGCAACGGCTACATCAACGAATACCCGACCGGCCGCTTGTGGCGCGACGCCAAGCTGTATGAAATCGGCGCCGGCACTTCGGAGATCCGCCGCATGCTGATCGGCCGCGAACTGTTCCAGCGCACCCTGTAAGGCCAACGCGATGACCGTCCTGAACAGCCAGCTGCAACCGGGCAGCGAAACGTTTGAAAGCAACCGCGCGGCGATGCAGGCCGTGGTCGACGACCTGCATGCCACCCTCGCGCGCACCGCGCTGGGTGGCAGCGAAGGCGCACGCGCCAAGCACACCGCGCGCGGCAAGCTGCTGGTGCGTGACCGCATCGACGCCCTGCTCGACCCCGGCAGCGCCTTCCTGGAAATCGCGCCGCTGGCCGCGCACGGCATGTACGAAGACGCCGTGCCGGCCGCTGGCGTAGTGGCCGGCATCGGCCGCGTGAGCGGCGTGGAATGCGTGATCGTGGCCAACGATGCCACGGTCAAGGGCGGCACCTACTACCCGATGACGGTGAAGAAGCACCTGCGCGCGCAGGAGATCGCCGAACAGAACCACCTGCCGTGCATCTACCTGGTCGATTCCGGTGGCGCGTTCCTGCCACTGCAGGACGAAGTCTTCCCCGACCGCGATCATTTCGGCCGGATCTTCTACAACCAGGCCAACCTGTCGGCGCAGGGCATTCCGCAGATCGCCTGCGTGATGGGCAGCTGCACCGCCGGTGGTGCGTATGTGCCGGCGATGAGCGACGAGACGGTGATCGTGCGCGAGCAGGGCACGATCTTCCTCGGCGGCCCGCCTCTGGTGAAGGCGGCCACCGGTGAAGTGGTGACGGCCGAGGAACTGGGCGGTGCCGATGTGCACACGCGCATCTCCGGCGTGGCCGACCACATGGCCGACAACGACCTGCAGGCGCTGGCACGGGTGCGCGCGATCATCGCCCAGCTGAACTGGCGCAAGCCGGAACCGGCGATGGCGGTGCAGGCGCCCGAGGAACCGCTGCTGCCGGCACACGAACTGTACGGGGTGATCCCGGCCGATACGCGCAAGCCCTACGACGTGCGCGAAGTGATCGCGCGGCTGGTCGATGGCTCACGCTTCGACGAATTCAAGCCGCGCTACGGCGCAACGCTGGTCACCGGCTTCGCCCATCTGAACGGCTACCCGATCGGCATCATCGCCAACAACGGCATCCTGTTCTCCGAGTCGGCACTGAAGGGTGCGCACTTCATCGAGCTGTGCACCCAGCGCAACATCCCGCTGGTGTTCCTGCAGAACATCACCGGCTTCATGGTCGGCCGCAAGTACGAACAGGGCGGCATCGCCAAGGACGGCGCCAAGCTGGTGATGGCGGTGGCTTGCGCCAGGGTGCCCAAGTTCACCGTGGTCATCGGCGGTTCGTTCGGTGCCGGCAACTACGGCATGTGCGGCCGTGCGTACTCGCCCAACTTCCTGTGGATGTGGCCGAACGCGCGCATCGGCGTGATGGGCGGCGAGCAGGCCGCCAGCGTGCTGGCCACGGTCAAGCGCGATGGCATCGAAGCCAAGGGCGGCCAGTGGCCGGCGGCGGAGGAAGACGCGTTCAAGGCACCGATCCGCGAGCAGTTCGAGCAGCAGGGCCACCCGTACTACGCCAGCGCGCGCCTGTGGGACGACGGCGTGATCGATCCGGCCGACACCCGCCGGGTACTGGCCCTGGCGCTGTCGGCCAGCCTCAACGCCGCCCCGCAGCAGACGCGCTTCGGCGTGTTCCGCATGTAACCCGTGCCATGACCGAGCACGCTCCCATGAAGCCCGTTGCCATGTTCACCAAAGTCCTGATCGCCAATCGCGGCGAAATCGCCTGCCGCGTCATCGCCACCTGCCGCCGCCTCGGCATCGCCACCGTGGCGGTATATTCCGATGCCGACCGCAACGCGCGCCACGTGCGCCTGGCCGACGAAGCCATCCACATCGGTCCGGCCGCTGCACGTGAAAGTTACCTGCGCGGCGATGCCCTGCTCGACGCCGCACGCCTGACCGGCGCGCAGGCGATCCACCCCGGTTACGGCTTCCTGTCAGAGAATGCCGACTTCGCCGATGCCTGCGCCGCCGCCGGCATCACCTTCATCGGGCCGCCGGCCAGCGCCATCCGCGCGATGGGCGACAAGAGCGCGGCCAAGGCATTGATGGCGAAAGCCGGCGTGCCGCTGACTCCGGGCTACCACGGCGACCAGCAGGAACCGTCCTTCCTGCGCGAACAGGCCGACGCCATCGGTTACCCGGTGCTGATCAAGGCCAGCGCCGGTGGCGGTGGCAAGGGCATGCGCAAGGTCGAGCGCAGCGAGGACTTCGTCGATGCGCTGGCCAGCTGCCAGCGCGAGGCGGCCTCGGCGTTCGGCAATGACCACGTGCTGGTCGAGAAGTACGTCGAGCGCCCGCGCCATATCGAGATCCAGGTGTTCGGCGACAGCCACGGTGACGCGGTGTACCTGTTCGAGCGCGACTGCTCGGTGCAGCGCCGCCACCAGAAGGTGCTGGAAGAAGCGCCGGCCCCGGGCATGTGCGCGGAACGTCGTGCTGCGATGGGCAAGGCGGCGGTCGATGCCGCGCGCGCGGTGGGCTATGAAGGTGCGGGCACGGTGGAGTTCATCGCCGGCCCGGACGGCGATTTCTACTTCATGGAAATGAACACCCGCCTGCAGGTCGAGCACCCGGTCACCGAGTACATCACCGGCACCGACCTGGTGGAGTGGCAGCTGCGCGTGGCCTCGGGCCAGCCGCTGCCGTTGCGCCAGGACCAGCTGGCCATCCATGGCCATGCGATCGAGGCGCGCCTGTACGCCGAGGATGCCGACCGTGGCTTCCTGCCGTCCACCGGCATCCTGCGCCGCCTGCGCCTGCCGGCACCGTCGACTCATGTGCGCGTGGATACCGGTGTCGAGGAAGGCGACAGCATCACGCCGTACTACGATCCCATGATTGCCAAGCTGATCGTCTGGGACGTGGACCGCGACGCCGCGCTGCGCCGCATGAGCCAGGCCCTGGCCGACTGCCAGGTGGTGGGCGTGACCACCAATGCCGGTTTCCTGCGCCGCCTGGTGAACACCGATTCGTTTACCCACGCCAAGCTGGATACCGCGCTGATCGAGCGCGAGCAGGCGGCATTGAGCCGGGTGGGTGACAGCGATGATGCGCTGTGGCTGCTGGCGGCGGTGGCCGCCGTGGCCACTACTGCAGGTGCAGCCAGCGATGCGCGCGATCCGCATTCGCCGTGGCAGTCACAGGACGGCTGGCGCCTTGGCGCGCCCGCGCCGCGCGTGCTGCCGCTGCAGCAGGGCGAACGCCGGCACACGCTGAAGGTGTGGGCGCAGGCCGATGGCTGGCGTGTGCAGTGCGATGACGCGGCACCCGTGCAGGTGGTCGGCACAGCCGATATGCGCGGGCTGGTGGTGCAGCTGGGCGGGCGCCGCTGGGCACTGCAGCTGCTGCGTGACGGAGACCAGCTGTACCTGTTCGGTGCTGACGGCCAGCACCGTTTCACCCTGCATGATCCGGTGGGCGAATCGGACCACGCCGTGGCCGATGCCGGCAGCCTGCTGGCACCGATGCCGGGCAGGATCGTCGCCACGCTGGTCGCCGCCGGTACCGAGGTCAAGCGCGGCACGCCGCTGGTGGTGCTGGAAGCGATGAAGATGGAGCACACCCTGCAGGCGCCGGCCGACGGGACGGTGAAGGGCTACCGCGCCAAGGCCGGCGACCAGGTCGGCGACGGCGCGGTACTGGTGGACTTCGAGGCGGCGTGAACGCTGGGGTGGCGACCGCTCAGCGGTCGTCGCCCGCTACCACCCGCCCGGCGGGATCGAATTCGGCCGTGTCCAGCGTGGCACTGCGCCAGCCCAGGCCGCAGATGGCCATCGCGCTCTGCCCGATGCCGTCGAAACCGAAGGCACGATCGACATCGGCATCGTTGATGGCCGCCGTCACGAACGCCGCCAGCCCGCGCTCGGTCGCACACAGGTACAGCAGCTGCGAGATGTGACCGACATCCAGCGTCACCGCACGATGCGCCTTGGCGTGGTTGCGGTACTTCCAGAAGCAGCGGTCATAGCGCGGCGCCAGCACCAGCAGCGCCGGCGCATCGGCGAACCACGCCTGCCCGGACAGCATCCGCCGCGCCAGCGCCGGCAGTGCCTGCGGCGGTGGCGAGGGCAGCGGCAGCACGGCGTGCTGCACCGGGTGGTAGTGGTACAGGCCCGGTGCCAGTCCTTCCACGTTCTGCACCAGCAGGAAGCCTTCGGTGGGATGCAGGCCGCCACCGGAAGGCACGTTCTTCTTCAGGAACTCGGTATCGCGCTCGACCTTCTGCACCGCGTGGGCCATCAGCGTGCGCTGCAGCACCTGGGCCAGCAACGGCAGCGGCAGCGCGCGCTGGGTATCGAAATTGCGGCAGGTGCTGCGGCGCGCCAGCAGTGTGTCGAACGGCGCCTCTTCGCTGCGCGGCAGCGGATGGTAATCGCCCTGCATCGGCTGCACCACCGGCGGTGGCGGCCCGAGGCGCTGGCGCAGGCCGGCAGCGGTGTCCAACCCTTGCCGACGCATGTCCTCCACGCTGTCCACGGCCTGCCAGCGCGCATGACGATGGGCCAGCGCCGCCAGCGGCCACCACTGGCTGCGCCGCAAAGCCTCGTCGCGCAGCTGGTGCCCCACCTCGCTCGGTGGGTCGGTCAACAGCAGGCCCTGCTCGACCAGGCGGGCCAGCATGGCCGGGCAGGCATCGGCGGGCGGTTCGCACCAGCGGTGCGCACTGAGCTCGCCGAGCAGCTGGCGCTCCTCGGCGTCCACCGGCAGTGGCTGGTCCAGATGCGCGGCCAGGGCCACCCAGCTGATCTGGCTGTCCATCTCGGCGTGGCCGGCCAGCATCGCGCGCAGGTCGAGGGTGATCGCCTCGCGGGGCTCGAACATCAGGCTGGCGCAGCGGCGCAGGCGCATGGGATTCCTTCCTTCTGCCGCACAACCGGCATAGCAGCAACGACCGCAGCGCGGCCAACTTTAGCGACGTACGCAGCGCGGCCCTCAATGGCAGGCTGTCGCGGCCGATACGAGAACTTCAGCCTACGGACGATCCCCATGAGCACCCATCCCCGCCTTTCCGCCGCAGACGCCAGCACCCTGCTGGACCACCTGATCGGCAACGACGACTTCCGCAGCCACTTCACCGCTTCGCCGGCCAAGGCCCTGGCCTCGATCGGGCTGGACGGTGCGGTCGGCGAGAACGACTGCATGAAGATCGGCACCCTGGCCTCGGTCGAGGAGCTGAGCCAGGTGCGTGACGGGCTGCAGGCCCACCTGTCCGGGTCGGTGGCGGCCATGACCGTGGTGTTCTGCTTCGAAGCGGGCAAGGTCGGCGAGCGCATCGACGGCTGACCCGTCATCAGGGCGCGCCGGCCGCGGCCGGCGATGCCCACGTGGACACATCGTGCACATTCAGTGGTTGCCAGACCTGCATGGCGGTGACCTCGGCAATGGCCTGGCCGCGATGCTGGGACAGCCAGGCCTGCTGGCGGCGTACGGCAGCTTCATTGCCCTGTGCGCGCAGCGCGAGCAGCAGCACGACGTGTGCCTGCACCGGCTCGCTGCCATCGAGCATTGGCTCGATCAGGGCGCGGGCAGCTTCGGGCCGCTGCATCTGCAGTTCATCCACGGCGCTGACAATGCGCAGCCAGCGATCAGCGACCGGACTGCGCAGGCTGCGCAGCAGCGGCCGCTGCTCGTCCAGCCAGCGTTTGGCCAGCTCGAACTGGCCCTGTCGCTGGGCCAGATGGACCAGAGCCAGCCATTGCAGGCCGCGGGCATGCAGCATGGGATCATCGCGCTGCTCCAGCAACGGATGCAGCAACGCAGCGATGGCCTGCAACTCGGCGCGGTCCGCGCTCGGGCACAGAGCTGCCACGCTGGCGTGCTGCAGCCGCTGCTGCACCTGGAAGTCGACCAGCGCCGGCGCCGACGCGTCGTCGCGTACCGCCTGCTGCATGGCCGCGCAATCGCGCTGCGTGGCCGCCAGCAGCAGCTGCGCACGCAGCTTCATGCGCTGCTGCAGGGCATCGTTGGCACGGATCTGCGGCAGCAGTTGGGCGGCCTTGGCGTACTTGCCCTGCGCGACCAGCACGTCCACGCCGGTCTCATCGGCATCATCACGACCGCGCAGGACCTGTGCCTGGGCCAGTGTCTCGGCCGCAAGCTGCGGTTGGTTGGCGGCGATCTGTATCCGCACCAGGTGGATCAGCGGATACAGGCGCAGCGGATCCTGCGGCACCGCAGCCGCACGCGCGTAGGGTTCGGCCTCGCTGAACTGGTTGGCCTGCAGCAGGTACCAGGACGTGTTGGACAGCCCGGCGAACGAATCCGGGTAGACCTTGGCCAGCGTGCGCCAGTGCTCCAGCGCCCAGCCACCAGGCTCCAGTTCGGCCATCCAGGCCTTCAGGTACAGGCGCTCGCGTGGCGGCAACCGATCCTGCAGGTCCAGCGCGTGCTGCATGGCTTCGCGTGCGCGCCGCCCTTCATCGACGCGCGCATGCAGTTTGGCCACGCCCATGTAGGCCAGGGCGAAACCGGGATCAATATCGATTGCAGCCTGATAGAGGTTGCGCGCCTCCTCGAAGCGACGCTGGCCCAGTGCATTCTCGGCCAGCGCGAACGCTCGCAGTGCGCGAAGGTCCTGGGTCGATGCCCGCGGCAGCGGCAACGACTGTTCCAGGCTCGCCACCGATTCGCCCAGTCCGCGACGCAGGCGCCCGACCACGTCGTCCACCGCGAATACCATCTGGTCGGATCGATCCGTGGTGGCGGTGAACGTCTGGATCACCTGGCCGGTGCCGGGTGCGGCGACATCAATGGCCAGCTCGTAGCCACCGATCTTCTGCCGCACCGTCGGCAGCAGCACGGCGCGCGCGCCCTCCCGCACCGCCACGTTGGCCGCGGTATCGCGGCTGAGCCGGGTATCGCCCGAGAGCCGCGCCATTTCCAGGCTTTCGCGGATCTTGCCCTCCGACAGCACGTTCACGTAGCGCGACTGCTCCAGCGCGATCCGGATCGCGTGCCGCATCGAGTCGTCGAAAATCGGGTCGCCGGTGAGGTTGTCGACATCGCCAAGCACCACCCAGTCCCGCTCGGCGAACGCGATCGCCGGTTCCGACCGCAGCAGCAACCAGCCGCCCAGCACGGCCACCGTCAGCACCAGGCCCTCGGCGGCCAGCACCAGCGGCTGCCGCCACAGCGGCAGGTCACGGCGTGCCTTGGCAGTGGCGCGTGGCATGCGCAACGGCGCTGAACCGATCTCACCCACTTCGATCACTTCCTGCTCCACCGGCATTCCCTTGAAGCGCCAACGGCCGTGCGACTTCCACAGCAGGCGCGCACCCCGTTCCCCCAGCGCGCCGGTGGCGCGACGGGTCAGCGATTCGGCCACCGCCGACAACAGGATCTGGCCAGGGCGGGCCAGCGTCATCAGGCGCGCTGCCATCGGCTTGGCCAGGCCTTCCACTTCCATCGACTTGGCGCCGGCACGGACCGCCTCGGCACTGTTCTCCCAGGTCAGCACGTCACCCACATGCAGGCCTGCACGCGCGCGCAGTTCGATCGCCCGCTGCTGGCCCAGCGCGTGCAGTTCGCGCTGGTAGTCCAGGGCGAAGCCCAAAGCATCGATGGCCCGCTCGAACAGCATGAACAGGCCGTCGGAGCGATCGATCAGCTGGCCGTTCCAGCGCTGCTGCAGGACCAGCACCAGGCGGTCGTGTTCCTGGAACAGGCTGGCGGCCGCCACATCGCCGATCCGCTCGACCAGTTGCAGCGAATCACACAGATCGGTGAACAGCAGGGCGCGTAGCTGTGGGCTATGCGGGGCTGACGTTCCGTTGTCGCCGTCCATCGCCTGCCTCTCCCTATTGGCCGTCCGGATCATTCGCCCAGCGCAGGCAGTTGCCGCCATCGCGCTTGGCCTGGTACAGCGCGCGATCCGCGCGCGCGTACCACTCGCTCCAGCCTGCCTCCGGCGCCAGCAGGCACGCACCGATGCTGACCAGGCTGACATGCGGCGTACCGGGGCTGCGTTCGAGCAGGCCATGCACCGCGCTGAGGATGAACTCGGCCGCGTGCTGCACGATCTCGTGGTTGCCGCGGCGCAGGATGAGGCAGAACTCATCACCGCCAAGGCGGCAGGCCAGGTCATGCTCGCCGGCCATCGAGCGCAGGATGTTGCCCATGCTCTGCAGCACGCGGTCGCCGGCCTGGTGGCCGTGGCGGTCGTTGATCTGCTTGAAGCGGTCACAATCGATCAGCAGCAACGCCTGCGGCAGCCCCTCGGCACGCTCGCGGCACTCCTGCAGGTACAACGTGAGGCCACGGCGGTTGTGCAGCCCGGTCAGTTCATCGGTGCGCACCAGCTCGCGGGTATGGGTCAGCTGATGAGTGGTGATGTACAGGTTGTCCAGCGCGGTTTCCAGATCGTGGTTGCGGCGCCGCAGCTGGCTGATCAGGGCCTGTTCGTTGGTCAGCACGCGCATGATCGTGCGACGCAGGAAGTACGCCACCAGCCCGGGATCGGATTCGACCAAGCGGTGGAAATCGGCCGGCCCCAGCTCCAGTACATCGCAATCGACCAGCGCGCGGGCGCTGGCGCTGCGCAGGTGGTCGCCGACCAGCAGGCCCAGTTCGCCGAAGAACTCATACTGCCCGAGTGTCTTGATCACCAGGTCCTCGCCGAAGTCCAGTTCGATCTGGCCGTCGAGGATCACATACATGCGCTCGCCGCGGTGGCCCCGCTGGAACAGCCACTGTCCGGCATGAAGCTTGCATGGGCGGGCGAATCTGGCAAACAATGCCACCTCGGCATCCGACAACAGCGCATGCACGATCTCGGCCATCGCCACCCGGGCGATACCTGTCGTCATATCACTGTTCTCGGCCGCACCCCTGCCGGTCATTCCCTGCACCCGCCGCCAGCGTCCCCTGGTGAGCCGCGGAGCATAGCACCGCTTTAAAGTGTGCGCCCTATCTCATTTTGAGCCTCAGGGCGCTCTTGTGTGATGTGAAGATCGGTGGTGGCCCGTTCTGGTCACCCATGTCCGGGCAAAACCCCTGCTGGATCAATCCGATGCCGGGTTTCACAGGATTTCGGCCAAGTTGCGGCCAAGGGGGTGCGCCTGATTGACGCTGCCTGCCGGCCGCCGCGCCTTTGCACCGATACAACAACGCCGGCAGGTCCCCCGACCGGCCGGCGTTGTCTGGCCCTTCCCTGGCCACCCTGATCAGATTTCGAGGCTTCGGTAGAGCCGGCCGCTGGCCGACTTCCCTGTGGTGCCCGAAGGATCACGTGGTTGCCGGCCAGCGGCCGGCACTACCGCGTCACGCCGCGCGTTCGCTGCGCCCGCCATGGAACTGCTCTTCCTCGGTGGAGCCGGTCAGCGCGGTGGTCGACGACTGCCCCTGCTGGATCGCCTGGGTCACCGCATCGAAGTAGCCGGTACCGACTTCACGCTGGTGCTTGACCGCCGTGAAACCGCGCTCGGCCGCTTCGAACTCGGCTTCCTGCAGCTCCACGAAGGCGCTCATCTGGCGGCGTGCATAGCCGTGGGCCAGGTTGAACATGCCGTAGTTCAGCGCGTGGAAACCGGCCAGGGTGATGAACTGGAACTTGTAGCCGTAGCTACCCAGTTCGCGCTGGAACTTGGCAATGGTGGCGTCGTCCAGGTTCTTCTTCCAGTTGAAGCTGGGCGAGCAGTTGTAGGCCAGCAGCTTGCCCGGGAACTTCGCGTGGATCGCCTCGGCGAACTTGCGGGCGAACTCCAGGTCCGGCTTGCCGGTCTCGCACCACACCAGATCGGCATAGGGCGCGTAGGCCAGGCCGCGGCTGATCGCCTGGTCCAGGCCATTGCGGGTCTTGTAGAAGCCTTCCACGGTGCGCTCGCCGGTGGTGAACGGCTTGTCGTTGCCGTCGATGTCGCTGGTCAACAGATCAGCCGCTTCGGCATCGGTGCGCGCCACCAGCAGGGTCGGCACGCCCAGCACGTCGGCAGCAAGGCGCGCGGCGTTGAGCTTCTCGATGGCCTCGCGGGTCGGCACCAGCACCTTGCCGCCCATGTGCCCGCACTTCTTCACCGAGGCCAGCTGGTCTTCGAAGTGCACGCCGGCCGCACCGGCCTCGATCATCGCCTTCATCAGTTCGAAGGCGTTGAGCACGCCGCCAAAACCGGCCTCGGCATCGGCCACGATCGGCTGCAGGAAGTCGATGTCGTCCTTGCCTTCGGCATGATGCAGCTGATCGGCACGCAGCAGGGTGTTGTTGATGCGCTTGACCACCGCCGGCACCGAATCGGCCGGGTACAGCGACTGGTCCGGATACATCTGCCCAGCCAGGTTGGCGTCGGCCGCCACCTGCCAACCGGACAGGTAGATCGCCTTCAGGCCCGCCTTGACCTGCTGCATGGCCTGGTTGCCGGTCAATGCACCCAGCGCGTTGACGAACTCGCGCTCATGCAGCGACGCCCACAGCTTCTCCGCACCCAGGCGGGCCAGCGAGTGCTCGATGTGGACGGTGCCGCGCAGGCGCACCACGTCGGCGGCGCTGTAGTTGCGCTGGATGCCTTCCCAGCGCGGGTTGGTGTCCCAGTCGTGCTGGATCTGTTCGGCAGTGGGCAGCTTGCTCATGTCTTTCTCCAGTTCGGTTCGTGCGTGCAGCGGGGAGGGAAACGGCAGGAGGGCCGGCAGTCGGTCAATCGATGCGCGCGTAGGCCGGCAGGGTCAGGAAATCGGTCAGTTCGTCACTGCGGCTCAGTTCGCCGAGCAGGGCGATGGCCTCGCCGATGCGCGCACCACCGGGCAGTACGGCGGTATCGCCCAGCCGTGCCGGCAGCTGCGAGAGGGTGGAATCCAGCAGCGCCAGATCGATCGCAGTGCCATCGTCCAGCTGCTGGCCCGGCGTATGCAGCCACTGCCACAGCTGGCTGCGGCTGATCTCGGCGGTGGCCGCGTCCTCCATCAGGTGATGGATCGGCACGCAGCCGTTGCCATCCAGCCACGCCGCCAGATAGCGCACGCAGACTTCCACGTTGCCCTCGAAGCCGGCGCGGGTGACGGTGCCCAGCGGCCGTGCGATCAGTTCGTCGCGGCCGACGCGCACATCCTGGCGCAGCACGCTGTGCTGGTTCGCACCGGGCATGTGTTCGTCGAAGATCGCCATCGCCACCGGAATCAGCGCCGGGTGCGCAACCCAGGTGCCGTCATGGCCGGCGGTGACTTCGCGCAGCTTGTCGGCGCGCACCCGGGCCATCGCCTGTTCGTTGGCGGCGGCATCGTTGTTGATCGGAATCTGCGCGGCCATGCCGCCCATCGCATGCGCCCCGCGGCGGTGGCAGGTCTGGATCAGCAGTTCCGAATACGCCTTCAGGAACGGCTGGGTCATGGTCACCTGACCACGCTCGGGCAGCACGCGGTCGGCGTGGCGGCGGAAGGTCTTCAGGTACGAGAAGATGTAGTCCCAGCGCCCGCAGTTCAGGCCGACGATGCGATCACGCAGCGCGTGCAGGATCTCGTCCATCTCGAACACCGCCGGCAGCGTTTCGATCAGCACGGTCACCTTGATCTGGCCGTGCGGCAGGCCGAGCATGCCCTCGATATGCGAGAGCGCGGTCTCCCACAGCGCCGCCTCTTCCATGCTCTGCAGCTTGGGCAGGTAAAAGTACGGGCCACGATCCTTCGCCTGCAGGGTGCGGGCGTTGTGGAAGGCGAACACCGCTGCGTCGAACAGGCCACCGGCAAGGAACTGGCCGTCGATGCGCACGTGCTTTTCATCCAGGTGCCAGCCACGCGGGCGCACGATCAGCACCGCCTGCTCGTCGTACGGGCGCAGCGTGTAGTGCTTGCCATTGGGGGCGGTGTATTCCAGATCGCCGCGCACCGCCGCCGCCAGCGACTGCTGGCCGGCCAGCAGGTTGCGCCAGGTCGGCGAGGTCGAATCCTCGAAGTCGGCCATGAACACCTTGGCGCCGGAGTTCAGCGCGTTGATGACCATCTTCGGGTCGGTCGGGCCGGTAATCTCGACGCGGCGGTCCTGCAACGCGGCCGGCAGCGGGGCCACGCGCCAGTCGCCGCTGCGGATGGCGGCGGTGTCCACGCGGAAGTCCGGCAGGCCGCCCTGGTCGAAGAATGCCTGGCGTTCACGGCGGGCCTGCAGCCTCGCCTGCCGGCCCGGTTCCACCGCACGGTGCAGCGACACCAGCAGGGCCAGCAGCGGCGCCGGCAGCAGGGTGTCCTGGCCGGCCACGCGGGTCGCCAGGGCGATGCCGGGGGTAGCCTTCGCGGCGGGGGTGGGAACAGCGGAAGCGACGGCGGACATGGGGCAACTCCAGCGGTGGGGGAACGGCTCCACGGTGCCGCTGGGCCTGAGTATTTGGCAAAACAGTTTTTGCAATGTTCTACATAAGTTGTGCTAATACTCGTGACACGATGAGCACACGCACCCCGCCAAGTCCGCGTTTTTCCTACAAATCTGACCGGCTGAAGCCGTTGCGTGCGTTCTGCCAGACGGTGCGCCTGGGCTCGGTCTCACGGGCGGCTGAGGCACTTTTCGTCAGCCAGCCGGCGATCAGCCTGCAGTTGCAGGCCCTGGAACGGGAGCTGGGGGTGCCATTGTTCGAACGCAGCGGGCGGCGCCTGGTGCCCAGCCGCGAGGGCCAACTGCTGTACGAGATGGCGCAGCCGCTGGTGGAGAGCCTGGACGGGCTGGAGGCGCGCTTCCGCGACAAGGTACGCGGCCTGGACGCGGGCGAGCTGAACATCGCCGCCAACAGCTCGACCATCCTGTACCTGCTGCCGAAGATCGTCGAACGCTTCCGCCTGCACCATCCGGATGTGCGCCTGACCCTGCACAACGCGATCAGCGCCGACGGCACCGACCTGCTGCGCGAGGATGCCGCCGACCTGGCCATCGGTTCGATGACCGATGTACCGGCCGACCTGACCTACGCCCCGGCCTACCGCTTCGAACAGGTGCTGATCGCGCCGCACGACCATCCGCTGGCCAGCGGCGGCGAGCTGGAGCTGGCCGACATCGCGCGCTATCCGCTGGTACTGCCGCCGAAGCGGCAGATCACCTACCGCCTGGTCGACCAGGTATTCCAGCGCCACCGCATTGCCTACACCGTGGCGCTGGAAGTGGGTGGATGGGAAGTGATCAAGCAGTACGTGGCGATGGGCATGGGCATTTCCATCGTGCCGGCGCTGTGCCTGCACGAAGCCGACCGCGAGCGGCTGGCGGCGCGGTCGATGAAGCGCTGGTTCCCCGAGCGCAGTTACGGGGTGATCGTGCGCCGCGGCAAGGCACTGTCGGCGCAGGCGCGGGCGTTCATCGAGCTGATCCAGCCGGAGTTGTTCAGTCCGCGCGATTACGACCAGAGCGGGCATTCGGAGCGGTGAGGGGTGTTCGGCAGGGCTGCGCCCTGCACCCGCCGAAGCCGAAGCAACAGCAAAAGCCGGCTATCCGTGGGATGGCGGGGTGAGTCCGGTTGCGGGGGACGCCGTAAACCCGTCCATGGGGGCTTGGTCGCGGCATCCATGCCGCTCACACCCCCGCAACCGGACCCACCCCGCCTTCGACAGTTGGTCGCTGCTGTTGGTGCCAGCTGCTGTTGGTGGGTGCCGACCGTTGGTCGGCACGGGATCGGATCCCATCTCTGATTCATTTCCGGCTGACGATGAATAAACTGGCCCCATGTCCATCGAACTGCGCCACCTGCGCTACTTCCTCGCTGTTGCCGATACGCTGCACTTCGGCCAGGCGGCCGAGCGCCTGGGCATGTCACAGCCGCCGCTCAGCCAGCAGATCCGGCAGCTGGAGGAACTGATCGGCGCGCGCCTGTTCGTGCGAAGCCATCGCCGCGTGCAGCTGACGCCTGCTGGGGAGCTGCTGCAGGAACGCGCGCGCGCAATCGTGCAGCAGGTGGAAACCGCGGTGGACGAGGTGCAGCGTGCGCAGCGCGGCGAGCAGGGTGAACTGCATATCGGCCTGACCCGGGCCACGCCGCTGTCGCCACAGATCCCGCGTTCGATCCTGCATTACCGCCAGCAGTATCCGCAGGTGCGGCTACAGCTGAGCGAGATGAATACGCTGCAGCAGATCGACGCGCTGCTCGATGGTTCACTGGACGTGGGCATCATCCGCAAGCGTGCGTTGCCGCCGGAACTGGTGGCACACAGCCTGTTCGTCGATCCGCTGGCGCTGATCGTGCATGCCGACCACCCTGCCCTGCGCAGGCTGTCGAAGCAGGGCACGGTGTCGTTGCGCGACTTCGCGCAGGAGCCGTTCGTGGCATTCCGGCGCAGCGCGGGCGCGGGCATCCACGACCACATGATCGCGTTGTGTGCGGCGGCGGGCTTCACGCCGCGCATCGTGCAGGAAGCCGGTGAAGCATCGACGTTGATCAGCCTGGCCGCTGCGGGCCTGGGTGCGGCGATCCTGCCGTCGTCGTGCGATCACATCCGGGTGGAAGGATCGCGCTTCGTGGCGTTGGCCGATGCTGGCGCGCATTCGGAAGTGCAGCTGGCGTGGCATCGCGAACGGGTGACGCCGCTGATCCGAAACTTCGCCGGGCTGCTGCGCGGGGCGTTCGCCGGTAGAGTCGACTGTTAGTCGACTATCGCGCGCAGCGCGGGTTTTCGCGATCTGATGGAAGAGCAGTCGACTGACAGTCGACTCTACCTCGGCAAAGCCGCTACACCGTGGTTGCCGGCCAGCGGCCGGCACTACCGTGCGTTGGGTCACGCGGTCACCGGCTGCGGGGCGCGGTGCTGCAGCGCCCAGACGATGCCACCACCGATCAGGGTCAGCACCGCGGCGAACGCACACACGCCCCACCAGTCCCAGGCCGCGTAGGCCAGGCCGCCGACCCCGCCCAGCACGCTGGAGCCCAGGTAGTAGGCGAACAGGTACAGCGCCGACGCTTCCGCGCGCATCGTACCGGCACGGCTGCCGACCCAGCTGCTGGCCACCGAGTGGCCACCGAAGAAGCCGAACGTGACCAGCGCGATGCCCAGTGCCATCGTGCTCAGCCACGGCATCGCCAGCAGCGCGATGCCGGCGCCGATCAGCGCGAACGAGATTGACAGGATGCGGCCGCGCCCGTACCGCGTAGCCTGCTGGCCCATCCACGCCGAACTGAAGGTGCCCACCAGGTACACGCTGAAGATCAGCCCGACCACGGTCTGGCTGAGGTGGTACGGCGGCGCCAGCAGGTGATAGCCCAGGTAGTTGTAGAGGGTGACGAACACGCCCATCAGCACGAACGAGGTGGCGAACAGCCACGGCAGGCCCGGGTCGGCGAACAGCAGGCGCCAGCGCGACGGCAACTCGCGCAGGCCATCACGGCGGGGATGGAAATGGCGCGACGGCGGCAGCTGCAGCCACAGCAGCACGGTACTGGCGATGGCGATGATCGAGACCACGCCGATGCCCCAGCGCCAGCCCCAGTGATCGGCGATGATGCCGGCCAGCAGGCGCCCGCTCATGCCACCGATGGCGTTGCCGCCGATGTACAGGCCCATCGCCAGGCCCAGCGCGCGGCTGTCCATTTCCTCGACCAGGTAGGTCATCGCCACTGCCGGCACGCCGCTCAGCGCCAGGCCAAGCAGGGTGCGCAGCACCAGCAGCGTGGTCCAGTCGTCCACCAGCGCCGAGCTCAGCGACAGCATGGCCGAGGCCAGCAACGCGACGATCATCAACGGGCGGCGGCCGACCGCATCGGACAGCAGGCCGGCCAACAGCATCGCCACCGCCAGCGTACCGGTGGTCAGCGACAACGACATCGCGCTGCCTGCGGCCGACACGCCGAAATGGCGGCTGAACTCAGGCAGCAGCGGCTGCACCGTGTACAGCAGGCCGAAGGTGGAAAAGCCGGCCAGGAACAGTGCCAGCGCGGTGCGACGAAAGGCCGGTGTGCCCTGCTGGATGCGGGTCTCGGCGCTGGGGTCGACAGTGGGGGGGCGGCGTTCGACGGCCGCCGCGGTTTCGCCAGTCATGGGACCGATGGGCCGGTGGGGGCGGCCAAGCGTGGGAGGGAACGGGCCTCAGACTAGGCCCGTCTATCCAGTCGATCCATAACCTGATAGGTCATGATTGATATACGAGAAGTATCAATTCAGCTTACAGGCGCTGCCACTCGAAGCCGTCGCCCCGGCGGTAGTACACCGCCACCGCGCGGCCGTAGAGCTTGTCGGCGTCGACGAAGCCGAAGAAGCGGCCATCGAAGCTGTTGCCGCGGTGGTCACCCAGCACCAGCACCTTGCCCGCCGGCACCACCAGGTCGGCGATGTCCGGACCGCCGCCCATGTCCAGATCAAGGCGGGCACGTCGCTCGCCGAAGGCTTCCACGTCCTGCAGGTCGGCCATCTGCAGCGGCTGCCCGTTGATGCTCAGATGGCCTTCGCGCAGCTGCACATGGTCACCGGCCACCGCCGCCACGCGCTTGATCAGGCGGGTGCCGTCGGCCGGTGAGTCGAAGACCGCCACCTCGCCACGCTGCGGGGTGCCGGTCGCCATCAGTTCCGTGTTGGTGAATGGCAGACGCAGACCGTAGGCGCGCATGTCCACCACCACCCGGTCGCCGGGCTGCAGGGTCGGCTGCATCGAACCACTCGGCACCACGTAATGGTTGGCCAGGGTATCGCGGGCGGCGGCGAGCAGGCCGAGCATCACCAGCAGCGGCAATGCTTCCTTCTTCAGCCAGAGCAGCGCGCGTTCGGGAAGGGGAGGACGGGCAACAGCATCCATGACAGGCTCCGGGTGGGTGGTCGCTGCATCAGACCACACTCGGGCGGGAGAGGTTCCCGCGCCGGCTTGTTGTAGAGCCGAGCCCGCGCTCGGCTGCTCTTCGAGTGTCGGTGCACGCCAGCCGAGCGTAGGCTCGGCTCTACATGAAGGGTTACGCAGGTTTTACGCCCCGGTCCGGCCGCGGGCATCGCACCTTTACGGGCAGCACGCGCATCGTGTGCCCACCGCGCCACACGGCGCATTCCGCAAGGTGTTGTATGACCCTCCTGGTGATCCGCCACGCCTCTTCGTCGGCACCGCGTCCCCAACTGCCGGCACAGCTGGCCGGCCATCGCGTGCTGTGCAGCGACTGCGCCAGCCTGTCCGAGGTACGCCAGTGCCTGTGCCAGCCGCAGGCGCGCTCGGCCGACTGGGTACTGCTGGATGTCGGTGCCGCCGACGAGGCGCAATGGCAGGCCGAAGGTGGCGCGCTGCAGGCGGCGCTGGAACGGCTGCCGGCGCAGTACATCGAGTTGCAGGCACCCAGCGAACCTGGCCTGGATGCACGCCTGCGCCTGCAGCACGGCCCCGCCGCCGTGGTGGTCGACCAGCGCAGCCAGCAGGCCGGTTACCCGTTGTCGCTGGCCATTGTCGGCCGCCGCCTGGCGCAGGAGGGCTGAGTCATGTCGATCTTCATCATCCGCGGCCCGGAAGCGGCCGGCGCCCTGATCCGCACCGCGATGCCGCTGCCGGCACCGGTCCTGAAGTCGCTGGTGCATCGCGCGATCGACGCCGGCACCAGCGTGGCGATCCGCGCCTGCGGTTCGGAACAGGAACTGCTCGATGCGCTGCGCGTGGCCGATCACAGCCGTGGCGAGGTGACGCTGCTCGATCCGGGTGCGTGTGCCAACAGTCTGCGCCTGCAGCGGCTGCTGCCCTATCTGCACAACGCGTACGTAGAGGTGCATGACGACGGCGCAGTGGCCGAGCCCTGCCTGCCGGCCGGTGTCGGCCAGCGCTTGGGCATCGCCGCCGGCTATGGCGCGCAGAGCTATGTGCTGGCGTTGGATATCGCGCTCGATCACCTCGGGTTGGCCGAGCAGGCCAACCGGGTGCACGTGGGGACGTGATCCGCTTGTGTAGAGCCGAGCCCATGCTCGGCTGCCTTTCCAGGAGCCATCAGCCGAGCGTGGGCTCGGCTCTACAGAAAGAAAAACGGCGGGGTTGCCCCCGCCGTTTCCGCTTTCTTATTTCAGCCCGCGGAACTTCAGCAAAGGTTCCACCGACGGGTCCTTGCCGCGGAAATCGCGGTACAGGGTCGACAGCTCCACGCTGTTGCCGCGCGAGAGGATCTTGTCGCGGAACTCCTGGCCGTTGGCCGCCGTCAGCCCACCGTGCTCGGTGAACCACTGGTAGGCGTCATGGTCGAGCACTTCGGCCCAGAAGTAGGCGTAGTAGCCGGCCGAGTAACCGCCACCCCAGATGTGGTCGAAGTAGGTGGTGCGGTAGCGCGGCGGCACCTGCGGCAGGTCGACCTTGAACTTCTTCAGCGCGCTGGCTTCAAAGGCGCCGACATCCTGCAGCGGCGCGTCGGCCTTCTGGGTGTGCCAGGCCAGGTCCAGCAGCGCGGCAGACAGGTACTCGGTGGTCGCATAGCCCTGGTTGAAGCTGCGCGCCTTGAGGATCTTGTCGACCAGTTCCTGCGGCATCGCCTCGCCGGTCTTGTAGTGCTTGGCGTAGTTGGCGAACACCTTCGGATCCAGCGCCCAGTGCTCGTTGAACTGCGACGGGAACTCGACGAAATCACGCGAGGTGGCGGTGCCGGCAATCGACGGGTACTTCACGTTCGAGAACATGCCGTGCAGCGCATGGCCGAACTCATGGAACATGGTGGTGACGTCGTCGAAGCTGATCAGCGCAGGCTGGCCGGCGGCCGGCTTGGTGAAGTTGCAGACGTTGTAGACCACCGGCTTGGCACCGGTCAGGCCGTCCTGTTCGACGAACACGTCCATCCAGGCGCCGCCGGACTTGCTGTCACGCTTGAAGTAGTCGGTGTAGAACAGCGCCAGCGAGGTGCCGTCCTTGTCGAACACTTCGTACACCTTCATGTCCGGGTTGTAGGTCGGAATGTCGGTACGCGGCTTGAAGGTGATGCCGTACAGCTGGGTGGCGGCGTAGAAGACGCCGTTCTGCAGCACATTGTCCAGTTCGAAGTACGGCTTGATCTGCGATTCGTCCAGATCGTACTTGGCCTTGCGCACCTGCTCGGCGTAGAAGTCCCAGTCCGAAGCGGCGACCTGGAAACCACCCTTCTGCGCGTCGATCACCTTCTGGATCTCGCCGGCTTCGGCGCGCGCCTTGGCGGTGGCGGCCGGCACGGTGTCGGTCAGCAGCTTGAGTGCCGCAGCCGGGGTCTTGGCCATCTGGTCGCCCAGCTGGTAGTCGGCGAAGGTCTCGAAGCCGAGCAGCTTGGCCTTCTGCGCACGCAGCTGGGCCAGGCGCTGCACGGTCTGCCGGGTGTCGTTGGCATCACCGCGCTCGGCGCGGGTCTCCGAGGCCTTCAGCACGGCGGCGCGCTGGTCGCGATCGCTCAGCGAGCCGAGCACCGGCTGCTGGGTGGTGTTCTGCAGCGGCAGCAGGAACTTGCCGTCCAGCTTGCGTTCCTTGGCGGCGGCCGCGGCGTTGTTGATCGCATCCTCGTCCAGGCCGGCCAGCTTGGCCTTGTCGTCGACGACGACGGCCGCAGCGGCGGTGGCGGCCACCAGGCGGGTATGGAACTGGGTGGAGAGGGTGGTCTCTTCCACGTTGAGCTTGCGCAGGGTCGCCTTGTCAGCGTCGGACAGCTGCGCACCGGCGCGCACCAGGCCGTCGTAGTAGTGCTCGACCAGGCGCTTCTGCACCGGATCCAATTCCAGCGTGTCGCGCTGGTCATAGATCGACTTCACGCGCGCGAACAGCTTCGGATCGAGATTGATCTCGTCCTGGTGCGCAGCCAGCTTTGGCGCCACTTCTTCCTGGATCTTCTGTCGTGCATCGTTGGTATCGGCCTGGACCAGGCCGAAGAAGATGCGCGAGACGCGGTTCAGCGTCTCGCCGCTGCGCTCCATCGCCACGATGGTGTTGTCGAAGGTGGCCGGCTCGCTGCTGTCGGCGATCTTGCGCACGTCGGCCAGGTGCTGGCGCATCCCCTCTTCGAACGCCGGCAGGTAGTCGCTGTCCTTGATCTTGTCGAACGGCGGCGCCTGGAACGGCAGCGTGCTCGCACTCAGCAGAGGGTTGGTGGAGGCTTCGGCCGGCTGCTGGGCCGGGGTCTTCTGGGCATCGGACACGGGGGTGGACTCCTTGCCGGAACAGGCCGCCAACGCCAGGCTGATGGCGGCGGCCAGGACTACGGTACGCGACATGTAAAACACTCCTTGGGCAGACGGTACGGGATACCAGCCCTCCACCCTACTCCTGTCGCGCTCGCCCGGCATGTGCCGGACGTGGCGTCTATGCAGCGGCCTGCGGCAGGCTCAGACCGTACCGCGGGTCTTGCCGATCCAGGGCCGGTAGAACTCGCGGATCGCGGCCATGTCGGCAGCGTCATCACCACTGGGCGTGAACAGCGGGCCGATACCGATGGTCTTTTCCGGGTAGTGGAAGTACGCGGCAAGGATCGGCACGTCAGCCATCCGGGCGATCTTCAGGAAACCGGCCTTCCAGTCCTTCACCGCCTTGCGGGTGCCCTCGGGGGTGATGGCGAACCACATCTTCTCGTTGTTGCGCAGCAGGTCCACGGCCTGTCCGACGGTGCCCTGCGGCGAGCTGCGATCGAGCGGGATCACGCCCAGCCTGTGCAGCAGCGGGCCCAGCGGCCACCAGAACAGCGACGCCTTGCCCAGTACCTTCACCTTCATGCCCAGCGCGATCTTGGCCGCCATGCCCCACAGCCCATCCCAGTTGGACGAATGCGGGGCGATGATGAAGACCAGCCTGGGAATGTCAGGCAGGGTGCCGGTCACCTTCCAGCCGCCCATGCGCAGGGTGCAGCGCGCCAGCCAGCGCAGGAAGGCGTTGGGTTTGACCTGCGGCATCTGCGGCGGCACGGCCGGCAGCAACGAAGTCGGGTTGTTCAAGCAATCACTCCCAGTCACGTGATGAGCGACCGCGCTTGATCTGCGCGCGCCCGCGTTTGGCGTCCAGACGACGCAGTTTCGACCCGAGGGTCGGCTTGGTGGCCTTGCGCGGCTTGGGCACGCTCAGCCCGGCCTGGATGAAGGCCGCCAGCCGCTCGCGCGCATCCTCGCGATTGCGATCCTGGGTCCGGAAACGTTGCGCATCGATGACCAGCACGCCTTCGCCGGTCATGCGCCGGTCACGCCGCGCCAGCAGGCGTGCGCGCAACGGTTCGGGCAACGAAGGCGAGTTGGCCACGTCGAAACGTAGTTCCACCGCGGTGGAGACCTTGTTGACGTTCTGGCCACCGGCACCGCTGGCACGCACGAACCGCTCGACGATCTCGCCGTCGGGGATTTCAAGCTGCGCGCTGATGGTGACCGGTCCACTGCCCATCCGCGCATTGTAGCGGCAGCCACGTGCCGGAGTGCGGCATCGCGCGCCGTATGCCGCCGATCAGGTACCGAACACGCCGCCTTCGCCTTGGCTGCGGGTATGCTGGCCGTCCCATGTACCGCAGGAAGCCCGCATGACCCGCACCACACCCGCCCTGCCGTCCCTGCTGCGCCGCGCCGCCCTGCTGCTGGCGCTGGCCGTGGCCAGCGTTCCGGCCCTGGCCGCGCCACCGACAGACGGCGACATCAACCGCCTGCTGTCGGCCTCGCGTGCGCAGAGCATGATCGACACCATGCTGCCGCAGATCGAGGCGATGCAGCAGCAGCAGTTCCAGCAGGTGGCCGCACAGCGCCAGCTCAATGCCCAGCAGCAGGAACAGCTGAAGCGGATCCAGGCACGCACCAGCCAGACGCTGCGCCAGGCCCTGTCGTGGCAGCAGCTGCGGCCGATGTACGTGGACCTGTACAAGAAGACGTTCAGCAAGGAAGACGTGCTGGCGATGGCCGAGTTCTACGAGAGTTCGGCCGGCCAGAGCCTGCTGGACAAGACCCCGGCGCTGATGCAGAACGTGATGGTGGCCATCCAGGCGCGCATGCAGCCGCTGTTCGCGGATCTGCAGAAGGATCTGGAGGCGATCGTCAACGAGCCGGAAAAGAAATAACGGGGTGCGCCGGGCCACGCCCGGCCGCTGGCTGTAGAGCCGAGCCCACGCTCGGCTTACGGCAGCAGCATCAGGCGTCGTCCACCTGCCAGCCAAACAGGTCCAGCGCCTTCTGGAACTCACGGTCCAGCGGTGCCCTGACATCCACGTCGCCGCCCTCCGGATGCGGGAAGCGCAGGCGCTCGGCGTGCAGCAGCATGCGGTGCACGCCCTGCATGCGGAAGATGCGGTTGTGGCGGCCATCGCCATGGCTGGTGTCGCCAATCATGTGGTGCGAGAGGTGCTTGAGGTGCCGGCGGATCTGCCGGAAGCGCCCCGTCTGTGGCTGGCAGCGCAGCAGTGCATAACGCGAACGGGTGAACTCACCGACCGGCACCGACAGCTCGCCCGTCGCCAGGCGCTGGAAGTCGGTGATCGCCGGCTTCTTCACCGGCTTGCCCGGGCCGCCATCCAGATCATGGTCCACCCGCCAGGACAGTTCCGCCGGCCATCCCCGGCAGACCGTCAGGTAGTCCTTCAGCACTTCGCCGCCCATCAACGCCTTGCCCAGCGCGCTGGCCGTCTCGCGGTCGAAGGCCAGCAGCAGGCAGCCACTGGTGGCCCGGTCCAGGCGGTGCACGAGGAAGATCCGCCGCCCCAGCTGCTCGCGCAGGCGGTCGGCCAGGAAGTCGTCTTCGCCACGGGCCAGCTTGCTGTCGTGGACCATCAGCCCGGCAGGCTTGTTGACCACGGCCAGGCGCTCATCCAGGTGCAGCAACTGCAGGGGCGCGGTGTCGGTCTCGACCGCGGCGAGGGTATCGGGTTCGGTGCTCACCGCGGGATTATAAGGGCCTGCTTACTGTAGAGCCGAGCCCATGCTCGGCTGCTCTGCGCGACCGGCAACAGCGTGCCAACCAAGGTTGGCACCTACCGATGTAGAGCAGTCAGGCGCTGCGTACGGCCAACAGCTCGCCATTGCCCACCGGCACCAGGCTGACGCTGAAGTCCGGATCAGCGTCCAGCAGCACGCGCAGCGGTTCCATTTCCTGCGCATGCGAG
This sequence comes from Stenotrophomonas hibiscicola ATCC 19867, assembly GCF_000382065.1. Classification (GTDB taxonomy): domain Bacteria; phylum Pseudomonadota; class Gammaproteobacteria; order Xanthomonadales; family Xanthomonadaceae; genus Stenotrophomonas; species Stenotrophomonas hibiscicola. The sequence goes on from NZ_KB907504.1 coordinate 135,418, forward strand.
GTGGCGTTGTCCACCACCAGCAGGCCCCCCGGCCGCAGCACGCGGCGCAGCTGCGGCCACCAGCCGGCGTACTGCCCGCGGTCCGAATCGAGGAACAGCAGGTCAATGCTGGCATCGACGGCCTGTGCCAGCCACGGCCCTGCATCGTCGTGAACCAGCGTGATGCGATCGGCCAGGCCACTGCGCGCGAAGGTGTCACGCGCCATCGCCGCCTTGTCCTGTGCGTATTCCAGCGTGATCACGTGGCCGTCGATGGCGGCGGCAGCCTCGGCCAGCCACAGCGTCGAATAGCCGTTGGAGGTGCCGATCTCCAGCACCCTGCGCGCGGCGCCGAAGCGGACCAGCACGGACAGGAATTCACCCGTGTCCGGCGTGATGTTGAGCATGCGGCGGCCACGCGCGCTCTCGCGGGCGTCGTTGTCGGCGCCGAAGCGTGCCAGTTCGTCCTTGAGCGCCTGCAGCATGGGACCTACTTCCACCACGCGCGCGCCAGCGCCACTGCGCCCAGCGCACCGGACAACCAGCTCCACATTGGCAGGTCGCCCCAGTACCAGCCCGGCGGCTGCAGCACGTACATGAGCGCGGCAATGGCCAGCAGGCCCACGCCAGTGATCGCCCCCACCGCGCGCTTCTGCAGGCGCTGCACGCTGGCGTCCAGAGCGGCCAGGTCGCGCGAGCGCATCGACAGTTCATGGCGGCCTTCCACCTGCTGGGTCAGCCAGGCGTGTACCAGACGTGGCATGTCCGGGGCATGGGTCATGATTTCCGGCAGGCGCTTGCCGATCTCGCGTACCACCCGGCGCGGGCTGTAGCGCTCGCGCAGGATCTTCGCCAGCACCGGCTTGGCCACCGCCCAGATGTCGATCTGCGGGTCCAGCTGGCGGCCGACGCCTTCGATGTTCAGCAGGGTCTTCTGCAGCAGGATCAGCTGGGGCTGCAGGGTCAGCTGGTAACGCTGCGCCACGCGGAACAGCTTCATCAGCACTTCGGCCAGCGAGATCTGCGACAGCGGCCGGGTGAAGTAAGGTTCGCAGACCGATCGCACCGCCGCTTCCAGATCGTCGATGCGTACGTGGTCCGGCATCCAGCGCGCCTGCACGTGCAGTTCGGCAATGCGGCGGTAGTCACGGTTGAAGATGGCCATGAAGTTCTCGGCCAGGTAGTACTGATCTTCCTGCGAGAGCTGGCCCATGATGCCGAAGTCCAGCGCGATGAAGCGCGGGTTGGCGCGACGCGCCGGATCGGTGTCGACCCAGATGTTGCCGGCATGCGCATCGGCATGGAAGAAGTTGTCGCGGAACACCTGGGTGTAGAACACCCGCACGCCCTTGGCGGCCAGCGCCTTGCGGTCGATGCCGGCCTTGTCCAGCGCGGCGATGTCGTCGGACGGAATGCCCCACACGCGCTCCAGGGTCAGTGCGCGCTCGGCCGTATGGCTCCAGATCACTTCCGGCACGTACAGGTCGTCGCTGTTTTCCCAGAAGCGGCGCAGCACGCTGGCATTGGCGCCTTCGCGCTGCAGGTCCAGCTCGGCGGCCAGGGTGTTCTCGACCTCGGCCACCACTTCGCGCGGCCGGATTTTGTCGGCGCGCGGGTGGGTGCGCTCGACCAGCGCGGCCAGCGAATTGAGCAGGGCGATGTCGGCGTCGATCTGCTTCTCGATGCCCGGGCGAAGTACCTTGACCACCACCTGGCGGCCATCGGCCAGCGTCGCCGCGTGCACCTGCGCGATCGAGGCCGAGGCCAGCGGTTCGGTGTCGAAGCTGGCGAAGGCCGCACTGACCGGCAGGCCGAGCGCGTCCTCGACGATGCGGCGCGCGGTCTCGCCATCGAACGGCTTGACCCGGTCCTGCAGCAGGGTCAGTTCATTGGCCACGTCCGGTGGCACCAGGTCGCGGCGGGTGGACAGGATCTGGCCGAACTTGACGAAGATCGGGCCGAGATCCTGCAGCGCCAGGCGCAGGCGCGCACCGCGCGACTGTGCGGCGATGTCGGCCGAGGCGCGCGGCACGAACGGCTTGGCCAGGCGCAACCAGCGCTCGGCCGGTGTGTCCTGCAGCAGGTCGTCGAGGCGGTAACGCAGGATCACCCGGCCGATGCGGCTGGCGCGCAGCACGGCCTTCATGCGGCACCCCGCAGGCGCTGCACGCGTGCACCAAGGCGCTCGACGTCGTCGCGCAGCACGTCCACATCATCGTGGAAGGCATCCAGTTCAGCGCGCGGCACTACATCGCGCGATTCCTCGGTGATGAATTCTGCGGCGCTGTGGGCCAGGTCGACCGCGCCCTGGCGTGCGTGCTGCAGGGCGCTGCGCAGGGTATTGGCGACCTGCACGCCCAGTACCTCGCCGAACACGCTGACGAAGGGCTGCTGCCAGTCCGGGTCGAAGCCCTTGGCGAGCTGCTGCAGGCGGCGTGCCAGTTCGGCGTCGCCGGCCACGCGCACGCGGCCCTTGCCGTTGTTGTCACCGCGCCGTGTGTTGGCCAGCAGCGGCAGCTGCGCGAGCACGCCGGCCAGGCTGCTGCGCACGGCCAGGTCGGCTTCCTGCGCATCCACCGGGCCGACCCGCAGCTGGTCGCCGTCGACGCTGATGCGCATGGCCAGCGACGGCGCTTCCAGGGTCAGGTCGATGTGGCGGCCGTCGAGGCTGGCCAGGGCATGGCGGGTATCCGGATCCAGCGCCAGGGCGCGGTTCAGGGCGATCTGCAGGGCGCGGCCAGCGACCGGCTTGAGGGACTTGAGCAGGGAAGGAGCCATGGGCGCATTCTACCTGCGTGGGTGGGGGGCTTGGGCCGGTAGTGCCGGCCGCTGGCCGGCAAGATCAACATCAAAAGCTGGCTATCCGTGGGATGGCGGGGTGGGTCCGGTTGCGGGGGACGCTGCAAGTACGTCCATGTAAGCTCGGTCGCGCCATCCATGGCGCTCACGCCCCCGCAACCGGACCCACCCCGCCTTCGACAGCTTGCTGCGATCTGTCGGGACGGCGTTCTGTGTTGCTGTTGGTGGGTGTCGACCTTGGTCGACACGGTAGATCCACGCCATGCGTGGATGGATTTCTGGTTCATCTGTGCCTCACGCGGTGGGCCGATGAAGGTTCATGCTATGAGGCCACGCAACGCACAGGACATCGCATTCCCCATGGCACGGACCCGGGTCGGCATCATCTTCGGTGGCAAGTCATCCGAGCACGAAGTTTCCCTGCAGTCGGCGAAGAACATCCTCGATGCGCTTGATCGCGAGCGCTTCGAGCCGGTGCTGGTCGGTATCGACAAGCAGGGTCAGTGGCATCTGAGCCAACCCGATACCTTCCTGATCAATGCCGATGATCCGTCGCGCATCGCCCTGCATCGGTCCGGTACGTCGCTGGCGGTGCGCCCGGGCGCCGAGCAGGCGCAGCTGCAGCCGTGCGATGCGGCCAGCGCGCTCGGCCAGATCGATGTGGTGCTGCCGATCGTGCACGGGCCACTGGGCGAGGACGGTGCGCTGCAGGGGCTGCTGCGCATGGCCAACCTGCCCTTCGTCGGTTCACCGGTACTGGGTTCGGCGGTGGCGATGGACAAGGACGTGACCAAGCGCCTGCTGCGCGACGCCGGGCTGCAGGTGGCACCGTGGCTGTGCATCCGTCGCCATCAGGCGGCGGCAGTCGATGTCGATGCGGTGATCGCGCAGCTCGGCCTGCCGTTGTTCGTGAAGCCGGCCAACCAGGGTTCGTCAGTGGGGGTGAGCAAGGTCAAGGATGCAGCGGGCTTCGCCGAGGCGCTGGCATTGGCGCTGCGCTACGACCACAAGGTGCTGGTGGAATCGGCGGTGGTCGGCCGCGAGATCGAGTGCGCGGTGCTGGGCAATGCGCATCCGCAGGCCAGCCTGTGCGGCGAGGTAGTGGTACACGACGAGTTCTACGCCTACGACACCAAGTACATCAACGACGATGGCGCCGACGTGGTGGTGCCGGCAGACATTGATGGCGCAACGCAGGCGCGTATCCAGCAGATCGCGCTTCAGGCCTACCGGGCGCTGGAGTGCGCGGGCATGGCGCGCGTGGATGTATTCCTCACCGCAGCGGGCGGGATCGTCATCAACGAGGTCAACACGCTGCCGGGCTTCACCCGCATCAGCATGTACCCGAAGCTATGGGGCGCCAGCGGCGTGGACTACACCACGCTGATCACGCGCCTGATCGAACTGGCGCTGGAGCGCCACGAGGCCGATCGCGGATTGCACAGCGCCGTGTAGCGGCGCTGTGTGTAGCGTCGAGCCATGCTCGATGATCCTCTGTAGAGTCGAGCCATGCTCGACTCACGAGAAGCAGTCGAGCACGCTCGACTCTACAAAGGGGCGTGCCGACCAACGGTCGGCACCCACCGGAAAGAGTAGTGCCGGCCGGCGGCCGGCACTACCCTGCGGTCTACTAGCCTCGCTTGCGGAACATCGAGATCACCGCAAGGATCAGGAACACCACGAACAGAATCCAGGCGATGTTCGTTGCGGCGCCGGCGATACCGGAGAAACCCAGAACGGCGGCGATGATGGCGATGACAAAGAAGATGATGGCGTAGTGCAGCATGGCGCTCCTCGCGGGTGGTCGAGCCTTGGATGGCGTGGGTCCATCCTCCCGATCCGGCGGTGTGCAACCAGTGATGGCGATCTATGCAGCAGATGAAGCCTTCAGTCTGCGCAGCCCTTCTTCGATGCTGACCTGCGGCACGTAGCCGAAGTCACGGCGTGCCGGCGCCATGCTGTACCAGTGCGGCGTGCACAGCTGCTCGGCCAGGAAGCGGGTCAATGGCGGCTCGCCGCGCAGGCGCAGCAGCGGCCACAGGCGCTCGCAGACCGCACCGATGCGGTAAGCGGTCTTGAAGCTGATCGCCTTGTCGACCGTCGGCGCACCCACCGCAGCCAACAGCTTGTTCACCAGCTCGCGCATTGGCAACGGCTCGCCATTGGAGATGAAGTAGGCCTTGCCCGCACACGCGGCACCCGGCGCCAGTGCCTCGAAGGCGAGAAAGTGTGCGAGCGCGGCGTTGTCGATGTAGGTGGTATCCACCTTGTTGTTGCCATCACCCACCAGGCGCAGGCGGCCCTGCCGTGCACGTTCGGCCAGGCGCGGCACCAGCTGCTGGTCGCCCGGGCCCCAGATCAGGCGCGGGCGCAGCGCCACCGTCGCCAGCGAGGCGTCGTTGGCCGCCAGCACGCGCTGTTCGGCAATCGCCTTGGTCGCCGCATACGGTGCCTGGAAATCTTCGCCGTAAGGCACTTCATCGGCGCCGAGGCCTTCCACCGGATGGGTAGCGCGATGGGTCACGCTGGGCGTGGAGGTGTAGACCAGCCTGCCGATGCGGTGCGCGCGGCAGGCTGCGATGACGTTGTCGGTGCCGACCACATTGGCCTGGTGGTAGCTGTCATAGCTGCCCCACGCGCCGGCCTTGGCACCATTGTGGAACACCGCATCGACGCCGGCCACCGCATGCAGCACCGCCTGCGCATCGGCCAGATCACCGCGGATCTGGCCCACGCCCATCGCCTGCAGTTCGGGGTAGTGGCTGCGGTTGAACGCCAGCACCTGGTGGCCACGCTCAACCAGCCCGCGGCACAGCGCCTGACCGAGGAAACCACCGCCGCCGGTGACCAGGATTTTCATGCGTGCTTCTCCAGTTCGGCGCCGGCCCAGACGGCGAGCTTTTCGCGGCCGATCTTGGCGTTGTGACGGATATCGACGGGGAACGCCGGATGCACCAGGACGTGCTGCAGGTTCGCATCGGGCAACCGTGCGGCGGCTTTCGCACGCAGGGCCTCGCGCAAGGCCGGGCCGTCGCTCTGCCCGCGCTGCAGTTCCACGCACAGCACCGGTACCTGTGCACCGGCCGGGCCAACACCCACCAGGGCCGTGCGCGCCACACCGGGCACGGTGTTGAACACCGGCTCGACCTGTTCGGTGTACAACGGCCCCTGCGCGGTTTCCACGCGATGGGTCTTGCGGCCGCAGAACCACAGACGGCCCTGTGCATCAAAGTAGCCCACGTCGCCCATGCGATGGACGATGCGGGTGCTGCCATCGGCCAGCGTCTCGCGGATCTTCGCCGCCGCGGTGGCCTGCGGGCGGTTGAAGTAGCTGTCGGTGGCGGTTGGGCCGGCCACAGTGATTTCTCCCACCTCGCCGGTGGCCAGCACACGTGCCTGCGACCAGTCGGCCAGCGGCGCGTCATCGATGGCGATGATGCGGACCTCGTTCGGTTCCACCACGCTGCCCACGCAGGTGCCAGCGCCGGCCTCGGTGGCGGCGCGGGTGCGCTCCAGCTCACGACCCTCCACCACTGCCACCGGCAGGCACTCGGTGGCGCCGTACGGCGTCCAGAACTGCGCATCGGCCGGCAGCAGGCTGCGGATGGTGGCGACCACGTCCGGCGGCACCGGTGCACCGGCCGAGGTCACCCGGGTCACCGTCGGCAGCGGCCGGCCATGCTTCGCCAGCACCCGCATCAGCGCGGGCGAACCAAACAGCTGGGTCACGCCGAAGCGCTGGATGGCATCGTGCAGGCGTGCCGGGTCGGCCTGCGCCGGCCGCGTCGGGTCCATGTCCGGGATCACCGAGGTCAGGCCCAGCGCCGGGTCGAACAAGGCAAACGGCGGGAAGGTCGGCAGGTCCACCCCGCCCGCTTCCATGCCGAAGGCACTGCCCAGCAGCTGGATCTGGCCGACGAAATGGCGGTGGCGGTAGACCACGCCCTTGGGCACGCCGGTGGAGCCACTGGTGAACAGGATCGCGGCCATGTCCTCGCCATCGGTGTCGGCCAGCATCGGCCCAGCGCTGGCGCCAGCGCGCTCCAGCGCGGCCAGGCTGGTGCCGCCCCAGCCGAGGCGGCGACCGACAGTGACCAGGCGGGTCGCCGAGGGCGCCCAGCGCAGCGCCAGCCGCGCCACATGCGCCAGTGGAATGCCGATGAAGGCCTGCGGCTGCGCCTCGTCCAGGCACTGCTTCAGGGCGCGCTTGTCGATGCCCGGGTCGACCAGCACCGGCACCGCCCCCAGCTTGAACAGCGCGAACATCAGCAGGAAGAATTCCGGCGAGGGCCGCACCATCACCACCGTGCGCACCCCGCGGCCGATCCCGTAGCCGGCCAGACCGGCGGCCATGGCGTCGCTGCGGGCATCCAGCTGGCGGTAATCGAGGGTGACGTCGTAGGCGGCCATGCCGTTGCCGGCGCCCCGGCGGCCGGGGCAGCGGATGGCGATCTGGTCGGGGCGTTCACGCGCCAGTTCAGGCAAACGGGCCGCAATATTGCAGGGTCGGTTCATCCGTTCATTGTCGCCGCTTACGGAATTTCTTGCGCGGCGGCCGACTTCGTGGAAAATCCGCACCCTCGTTCCCGATTCCGACTGCCGCCCGAGGCGGCTTGCCCATGCAACATCCCTGCATGACCTGCGGCGCCTGCTGCACCCAATACCGTGTGGCCTTCCACTGGATGGAATCGGACGAGGTCACCCCCGGCGGCGTGCCGCACCAGCTTACCGAGGTGCTGGACCCGCACCGCCTGTGCATGCGCGGCACCCATTCCAAGCCGGTGCGCTGCGTCGCGCTGGATGCGCAGATCGGCGTGTATTCACGCTGCACCATCCACCCCAACCGGCCCAGCGTGTGCCGCGAGGTGGATGCATCGTGGGAGTATGGCAAGGCCAGCCCGCAGTGCGACAAGGCGCGCATCGCCTATGGCCTGGATCCGTTGACGCCGGCCGACTGGCGCTGGCGCGATGACGCCGACAATGACGACGACCATCCGGACGACAACGGCAACAGCCCTTCCTCGCCGCCGCAGGCGCCGGTCGCCGCGTAATGGTAGTGCCGGCCGCTGGCCGGCAACCTCATCAACCCTTCGGGTGTGCCGACCAACGGTCGGCACCCACCGGAAGAGGAAGGGGTGGATGCCGACCGTTGGTCGGCACACCGATCAGATCGGGTTGGCGTCCAGGAACGCGCGGATTTCCGGCACCAGCACCTCGTGCTTGTCCTCCAGCACGTAATGCCCGGCGTCCTCGAACGCATGTACCTGGGCCTTCGGCAGCGCGGCCTGGAAGCCCTTCAGAAAATGATGGTCGAACACGAAGTCGCGCAGGCCCCAGCCGAGAAAGGCGGGCCGGTCAGCGAACGACGGCAGCGCTTTGCCGGCCCGCTCCAGCAGCGGCCAGGCCTTGTCGGCCGGCGACAGCGGGATGTCCTGCATGAAGCGGATGGTGCTGATGCGGTTGGCCCAGCTGTTGTACGGCGACACGTAGGCGCGGCGCACGTCGGCCGGCATCTTGCGCTCCACGCCCAGCCACGAGGCACCGGAGGAGAACGCGTTGAAGCTGCGGATGATCCACTCGCCGATCTTCCAGTGACGGCCCAGCGCGATCTGCCACGGCATCTTCTTCCCCGCCGGCATCGGGAAGGCGGCGGTGTTGAGCACCACCAGGCGCTTGACCTGGTCGTGGTGCGACAGCGCCCAGCCGAAACCGATCATGCCGCCCCAGTCGTGCACGGCCAGGGTCACCGGTCCGGTGATGCCCAGGTGCTTGAGCAGCGCATCGAGGTCGTCCACGCGCGACTGCAGCGTGTACTCGTAGCGGCTGTCATCAGGCTTGTCCGACAGGCCCATGCCGATATGGTCCGGCACGATGCAGCGGTAGGTGTCCGACAGGCCGGCCACCAGCGTGCGCCAGTAATAGCTCCACGACGGATTGCCGTGCACCATCACCACTACCTCGCCGTCGCGCGGGCCTTCGTCGAGATAGTTCATCGACAGGCCCGGGCGCACTTCGAAGCGCTGCGGGTGGGCGGGGTAACCGGGAAGATCGCGCATGCGGAGCACCTTGGAAGAATCGCGGCGCGGTGTAGCGCCGAGCCATGCTCGGCGGCTCTCCGGTCAGGCCGCGGAAGAACCGCGCTGTGCGCGTGAGCCGAGCATGGCTCGGCTCTACAGGAGGTCGGGCAGCGGGCTGCTTACCAGACCACTTCAGCCATCGAACAGTTCAGGCCGGAACCAATGCCCAGAAGCGCGATGCGGTCACCCTTCTTCAGCTTGCCCAGCTGCTTGAGCTTGCTCAGCACGATCGGCACCGAGGCCGGCCCGATGTTGCCGTGCTCGCCGAAGATGGTCATGACCTTCTTCGGGTCGATGCCGAAGTTCTTGATGAACGCAGCGGTGTGCGGCTGGCTCACCTGGTGGATCACGAACTGGTCCAGCTCTTCCACGGCCCAGCCGAGTGCGATCTTGGCGGCGGTGAAGGTCTTCTGTGCCAGCTTGATGCCTTCGATCAGCAGCAGGCGGGTGTCGGTGACCATGCGGTCCAGGTTGCCCAGGCACAGCTGGTTCCACTCGGTCGCCGAGCGGGTGACGCCACCCTTGTAGCGCGGCGCGTCCGGCACCAGCTCCGAGCGCGCCATCACCATCGCGGCAGCACCCGAACCGGTGGTCAGGGCCGCCAGTTCGTTGCGGAAGTCGTCGGCGGTGACGTCCGGAGCGGTCATGCGCTCCAACGTCTTCTCGTACACCAGGTTGGCGGTCTCGCCATCCACCACCAGCGCGTAGTCGATGTCACCGCGCTCGATCATGCGCGCGGCGATATCCATGCCGTTGATGAAGGCCAGGCAGGCGTTGGCGACGTCGAAGGTCATGCATTCGTCGCTGACGCCGAGGTTGCCCGACACGATGGAGGCGGTGGACGGCTCCAGGTAGTCGCGGCTGACCGAGGTATTGACCAGCAGGCCCACCTGCGTCGCATCGATTCCAGCGTCTTCCAGCGCCTTGCGGCCGGCCATGGTGGCAGCGTCGGACGCCAGCACGCCGTTGTCCCACAGGCGGCGCGCGTGGATGCCGGCGATATCGCCGAGCACGTCGGTGCGGATGCCCAGGCGATCCAACGTCGGCTGCAGGCGTTCGTTGATTTCCTTGGTGGTCAGCGTATGCGGTGCGTCGACGTGTGCCAGGCCGGCGATCGAGACATTCTTGAAGAGCATCGAGGTTAGCGCCAAGGCTCAGGCAAAAGGGGGCGCTATTCTATAACCCCGGGGGCCTTCACCGCATCTTTACGAATTCAGCGCTGGCCGTATGGTGAAGCGTTCAGCGCGGTGGGCACTGGAACGCGGCGAAGCGCTGGCTGCCATCGGCCGGGGCCGCAGCGGCCTGCACGGCATTGGCACCTGCGCTCGGGGCCTCGTTGCGGGCCAGCGTTTCCAGCTCTTCCTGCACGCGCAGCGGGTTGCGGTTGTAGAAGCCGACCTTGCTCTTCACGGTGACGACCACTTCGCCCCTGGCGATGCAGCCAGCGGGAACGGGGCCTGCCGGCAGTACGCGGGTCGCCTTGCCGGCCGGTTCGATCGGCACCCAGGTACAGGCGGTGACGGTGAGCAGCAGGGAGGAAAGCAGCAGAACGCGCATGGGCAGATCCTGGAAGGGTATGGGGGGATTCTGCCTGAACAGCCTGAATCGGGGGTAGCCGGGGCGGAGCCCAGGTAGCGCCGGGCCATGCCCGGCGAGCGCACAGCGCGGCATGGCTGGCCGCCGGAAAGCCGCCGGGCATGGCCCGGCGCTACCACGGGAGACCTGCCCGCCGTGGCGGGCAGGCACATCCCTTATTTCTTGACCGGGTTGCCTTCGGCATCGATTACGGTCACCTCGCCCAGGTTCAGCGCACGCACGGCCGCTTCGGTCTGCTTGAGATCACCCACCACCACCCAGGTCAGCGCCTGCGGCTTGATCTCGGCGGCGGCCTGCTGCACCTGCGCTGGGGTCATCGCCTCGATCTCGGCCTTGCGACGCAGCACGTAGTCGTCCGGGCGCTTGAACTGCACGATCGAGCCGATGGTCGAGGCCACCGCGCTGGCGGTCTCGTAGGCACCGGGCAGGCTCAGGGTCTGGATGTTGCGGATGCGGTTGACCTCGGCGGCGGTGGCCGGCTTGCTGCCATCGGCGAACGCGGCGATTTCCTTGCGCATTTCCGCCAGTGCCGGGCCGGTCTTGTCGATCTGCACCGGCGCGCTGGCCATCCACGGGCGCTGGCCCACCGAATTGACCGCGCTGCTGCGCGCACCGTACGACCAGTGCTTGTCTTCACGCAGGTTCATGTTCAGGCGCGAGGTGAAGTCGCCGCCGATCACACCGTTGGCGATGTCGAAGCGGGTCGAGCTGGTGGCGCTGGAAGGTGCCACCACCTGGCCGGCGAACAGGTTGGCCTGCACCGCGCCCGGCTGGTCGATCAGGAACACGCGCGGGCCCTTCGGCAGCGCCACGTCGGTGGCCGCCTTCACCTGCGGGGCATCGCCGGCAGCCTTCCAGTCGCCCAGCTGCTTGTCCAGCAGCGGCACGATCTCGGCCAGGGTGGTGTCGCCGACCACGATCAGGGTGCCGTTCTGCGGGCGCAGCCAGTCGTGATGGAAGTCGACCAGGTCCTCGCGGGTCAGGCCGTTGATCGCCGCCTCGTCGCCGCTGCCGGTGAACGGAATGGCATACGGGTGGCCCTTGCCGTACAGCAGCGGGGGCAGCACGCGCATCGCCACCGCACCCGGGTTGACCTTCTCCTGCTGGATGCCCGCGATCCAGCTCGCCTTGACCCGGTCGATCTCGCCCTGCTCGAAGCGCGGTTCGCGCAGCAGGTCGCGGTACAGCGCCAGCGACGGCACCAGGTTTTCCTTCAGCGCCGACAGGTCCACGCTCATCGAGTCCAGGCCGGCCGAGGCATCCAGGCTGGCGCCCAGCGCATCCGCCGCATCGGCGAAGGCCAGCGAGCCGAGCTTGCCGGCACCCTCGGTCATCAGGCTCATGGTGAAGTTGGCGGTGCCCGGTTTGCGGCCCTGGTCGGCACTGAAGCCGCCCGGGAACTGGTAGCTGAACTGCACCACCGGAATCTCATGGCGCTCGGCCAGGATCACCTGGGTACCGTTCTTCAGTGTCGCGCGCTGCAGCGCCGGGAACTTCAACTGCGGGAACTCGCGGGTCTGCGGCACGCCGGCCTTGCGGTCGACCTGCTCCGGCAGCGTGCTGTACTTCGGGTCCACCGCTGGCACGGTGAACGGCTTCGGCGCCTGGCTCGGATCTTCCTTCAGCGCCACGCGCTCACCCGGTGCGATCACCAGGGTGTGGCTGCCCTTGTCCAGCCACTGTGCGCCGAGCCGGCTCAGATCGGCGGCACTGGCCTTCTCGATGTTGGCCAGCGAGGTACGGAAGCAGCCCGGGTCGCCGGTGAACACCGCACATTCTGCAAGGGCGTCGGCCTTGCCGCCGAAGCCACCGATGCGCTCGATGCCGCGGATGAAGCCGGCGCGGGCGCCGGTCTTGGCGCGCTCCAGTTCCGCGGCGGTCGGGCCCTGCTTGATCAGCCGGTCCAACTCCTCGTCGATGATCTTCTCGACCTTGGCCGGGTCCTGGCCCTGCTTGACTGTGGCCATGATCACGAAGTTGGAGCCCAGCTGCGAGGTAGAGAGTCCGGCAGCAATGCTGTCCACCAGCTTGTCCTGGTGCTGCAGGCGCTGGCTCAGGCGCGAGGACTTGGCACCGCCCAGCACCTGCGCGAACAGCTGCAGCTGATCGACCTCGGTGGTGCCGACCTGCGGCACGTTCCAGGCGCGGTAGATACGCGCCTGCGGCACCTTGTCGGTCATCGTCTCGCGCGTATCGGCGCTGCGCTTGGCCACGTTCACCGCCGGCTGCGCCATGGTCGGGCCGGCCGGGATGCTGCCGAAGTACCTGGAGACCTTTTCCTTGGCGGTGGCCAGGTCGATGTCGCCGGCCAGCACCAGCACCGCGTTGTTCGGGCCGTACCAGGTGCGGAACCAGGTCTTCACGTCGTCCAGCGACGCCGCGTTCAGATCGTTCATCGAACCGATCACGCCGTGGTGGTACGGGTGGCCCACCGGATACAGCGCCTTGTTGAGCTGGTCCCAGGCCTGGCCGTAGGGCTGGTTTTCGCCTTGGCGCTTCTCGTTCTGCACCACGCCACGCTGCTCGTCCAGCGCCGCCTGGTCGATCGCACCGACCAGATGGCCCATGCGGTCCGATTCCATCCACAGCGCCATGTCCAGCGCGGTGGTCGGCACGTTCTCGAAGTAATTGGTGCGGTCGGTGTTGGTGGTGCCGTTCTGGTTGGTTGCACCGACCTGCTTGAACGGCTCGAAGAACTCGCCGTCATGGTTTTCGCTGCCCTGGAACATCAGGTGTTCGAACAGGTGCGCGAAGCCGGTACGGCCGGCCGGCTCGTCCTTGCTGCCCACGTGGTACCAGACGTTGACCGCGACGATCGGCGCCTTGCGATCGGTGTGCACGATCACGCGCAGGCCGTTGGGCAGGGTGAACTGCTCGTACGGGATATCGACCTTGGCCGGTGCGGCCGGCTTGGCCGCCAGCGCATGAGAAGGCACAAGCGTGCCCAGGGCGGTGCTGAGGGCGACAGCCAGCAGTGCAGCGCGCGGGCGAAGGGCGATAGACATATCCGGATCCTTGGTCACGAAGGTGAACCCCGATCCTAGCCTGCGCGCACAGCGGCCGGAATCGGCCAGCAGTCACTGGGGGTGTTTGCCTCCTTGCCCCTCCACCCCTGCTTTGCGGCCCGGGAGGGGCGGTCACAAGCGCCCGCAGGCAATGTCCGGACAGTGTCCGCGGCCCGAGGAATGGACAGGTGTCCGCCCACCGGACACTTCTCTACCCGAACAAACCCCTTCTAAATCAACAAATAAAAGTTGGCACGCGGATTGCTTGGTAGTTCCTGCGCCAAGAAGGGCTTCAGACGAAAGCTGACTGAAGACTGAACAAATGCAGGAAATCGGAAATTTTCCTTGCAAGCCCAGAATTGGTGTACTACCTTACTACCACACCACTGATCACCAACACTAAACAGGCCCCGTCATGAACGCCAAGACCATTGCCATCGCCATCGCCCTGATTGCCGGCACCGCGGTTGTTTCGTCGGTGCAGGCCTCCGAATCCATCAAGACGCTGTCCACCGTGCAGGTCCGCCCTGCCGCCGACCAGCTGGCCCAGCAGGCCTGGGAACAGGCCAGCGGCATCCCGACCCTGGCCACCGTGGAAGTGCGCCCGAGCGCCGACCAGCTGGCCGAGCGCAACGGCTACGTCGCCGCCCCGGTTGCGGCCGCGATGCCGATCACCACCCTGGCCTCGGTGGAAGTGCGCCCGAGCCTGGAACAGCGCGTCGCCCTGGCCGCCGAGCTGGAAGCCCAGCGCTACGCCGCGACCCTGGCTGCCGCCGCCACCAACGTCGCCAACTCGGTCATCGTCAACCTGCCGGCCCTGCAGGTGCGTCCGAGCGCCGCCGACCTGCAGGCCTTGGCCACCGAAACCGCCCAGGTCCTGCTGCGTCCGTAACCGGTGCCGCCCTGCCTCGCGCAGGGCGTGCGCCGTAAAGGCGGCCGCCGTCGCAGGTACACTGCGCCGATGAATGCCGCGCCCCAGTTCCACGTGATCCTGTTCCAACCGGAAATCCCGCCCAACACCGGCAATGTGATCCGGCTCTGTGCCAACACCGGCGCGCAGCTGCACCTGGTCGAGCCGCTTGGCTTCGCACTGGAAGACAAGCAGCTCAAGCGCGCCGGGCTGGACTACCACGAGTATTCACGCCTGCAGGTGCACCCCGACCTGGACACCACGCTGGCGCGGATCGCACCGAATCGGTTGTTCGCACTCAGTACCCGCGCCAGCGTGCGCTACGACAGCGTGGCCTTTGAAGAGGGCGATGCCTTCCTGTTCGGCCCGGAAAGCCGTGGCCTGCCGCAGGACGTGCTCGATGCCCTGCCCGACGGCCGCCGCCTGCGCCTGCCGATGCGGCCGGACAACCGCAGCCTCAATCTTTCCAACACCGTTGCGGTGGTGATGTACGAGGCGTGGCGGCAGCATGGGTTTGCCGGCGGCGCGTAGCGCCACGCGCCTCTCTTCTGCCTGATTGTTGCTGTGGCGGGCGCATGCGTTCATGGGCGTTACTTTTCTTTCCGCGCGGAAAGAAAAGTAACCAAAAGAAACGCGCCGCCATCCGCGAGCCGGTGCTGCGCACCGGTACCCTGCGCTCCTCGGCCCGCCGGGGGACGGCGCGGAACTCGCTGCGCTCAGACACCCACGCCTGTTCGCCCCCGCCGGACCTGCGGTGCTCGGCTCGCTTCAAGGCGGACCCGACAGCCGCGCAGTACAGGCTGTCCTTGAACCCATCGCGGTCCGGTGCGCGGTTCGGCACACCGATCGCTCGCCTGCGAATACGCTACTGGACAATGCCGGCCAGCGACCGGCACTACCGGTGCACTCAGAACGCGTTGATGCCGGTCAGTTCGCGGCCGATCACCAGCTGGTGCACGGTCTCGGTGCCTTCATAGGTGATCACCGATTCCAGGTTCAACGCGTGACGGATCGCCACGTGTTCGGTGGTGATGCCGGCCCCACCCAGCAGATCGCGACACTCGCGGGCGATGTCGATGGCCATGCGGCAGTTGTTCCACTTGGCCAGGCTGACCTGCTGCGGCTGCAGCTGGCCGGCTTCCTTCAGGCGGCCCAGCTGCAGCGCCAGCAGCTGTGCGGTGGTGATGCGGCGGGCCATCTCGGCCAGCTTGATCTGCGCGCTCTGCGTGGCCGCCAACGGGCGGCCGAACAGCACGCGCTCCTTGGCGTAGCCCAGCGCCTCATCCAGGCAGGCGATGGCCGCACCGATCGGGCCCCAGCTGATGCCGTAGCGGGCCTGGGTCAGGCAGCCCAGCGGTCCCTTCAGGCCCTTCACGTTGGGCAGGCGGTGGCTGTCGGGCACGCGCACGTCATCGAAGTACAGCGCGCCAGTGAGCGAGGCACGCAGGCTCATCTTGTGCTTGATTTCCTGGGTGCTGAAGCCGGCCATGCCCTTCTCCAGCACGAAGCCCTGGATCCCGTCCTCGGTCTGCGCCCAGACGATGGCCAGGTCGGCCACCGGGCCGCTGGTGATCCACATCTTGCTGCCGCTGATGCGCCAGTCGCTGCCGTCGCGCACGGCGCGGGTCTTCATGCTGGCAGGATCGGAACCCCCATGCGCCTCGGTCAGGCCGAAGCAGCCGATCAGCTCGCCGCGCGCCATCGCCGGCAGCCACTGCTGGCGCTGTTCCTCGCTGCCATAGGCGTAGATCGGGTACATGCACAGCGAGCTCTGCACCGAGACGAAACTGCGCAGGCCGGAATCGCCGCGCTCCAGCTCCTGGCAGATCAGGCCATAGCTGACCGCGCCGAGGCCACCGCCGCCGTACTCGGTCGGCAGCGTTGCGCCGAGCAGGCCCAGTGACGCGATCTCCGGCACCAGTTCAGACGGAAAACGGGCCTGGTCGAAGGCATCGCCCATGATCGGCAGCACGCGCTCGTCGGTGAAGCGGGCGACACTCTCCTGCACCGCACGCTCTTCCTCATTGAGCAGGGAACGGACATCGAACAGATCGTACGGATGCAAAGCCATGGCACTCACACGCAGTCAGGACCCGGCCATTGTCGGTCATCCGGGCAGCGCGTGCCGACCAGGGTTGGCCCACCACCAGGGCTGAGGCACTACGCTGCGCTGCAGCAATCGTGCGGTGAACGGCGTCTATCTAGCTCGATCACGCGCGTCCCGGTACCCTGACACATTCAAACAACCGTTTCGCCCGTGGCCGCACGCGCGATTCCCAGGCACCGCCGGTGGCCCCGATGCCGGCCCTACCCACGAGTCATGCAATCGATGAGCGCTGAAGCCAACGCCCTGCCCCCGCGTGAAGTAATGGAGTTCGACGTGGTGATCGTCGGCGCCGGTCCTGCCGGCCTGGCCACCGCGATCCGCCTGCGCCAGCGCGCGATCGAAGCCGGCCGCGAGCTGTCGGTGTGCGTGCTGGAAAAGGGCTCCGAACCGGGCGCGCACGTGCTCTCCGGTGCGGTGATGGACCCGCGCGCACTGACCGAACTGTTCCCGGACTGGGCCGAACGCGGCGCACCGCTGAAGCAGAAGGTCACCCGCGACGAATTCCTGTTCCTCAGCGAGACCGGCGCACGCAGCACGCCCAACGCGCTGCTGCCGGAGTGCTTCCACAACGAAGGCAACTACATCATCAGCCTGGGCGAAGTGACCCGCTGGCTGGCGCAGCAGGCCGAGGCGCTGGAAGTGGCGATCTTCCCGGGCTTTGCCGCCGCCGAAGTGCTGTTCGGCGACAACGGTGAAGTGATCGGCGTGGCCACCGGCGACATGGGCATCGAGAAGGACGGCAGCATCGGCCCGGCCTTCGAGCGCGGCATGGCGCTGCACGCCAGGTACACGGTCTTCGCCGAAGGCGCGCGCGGCCACCTCGGCCGCCAGCTGATCGCCCGCTACAAACTGGACGAAGGCAAGGACCCGCAGGCCTACGGCATCGGCATCAAGGAACTGTGGCAGATCGACCCGGCCAGGCATGAGCCGGGGCTGGTGGTGCATGCGGCCGGCTGGCCGCTGGACAGCGACACCTACGGCGGCGCGTTTCTGTACCACGCCGACGGCGGCAAGGTCGCCATCGGCTACGTGGTCGGCCTGGACTACAGGAACCCATGGCTGAGCCCGTTCGAGGAGTTCCAGCGTTTCAAGACCCATCCCTCCATCCGCAAGCACCTGGAGGGCGGCACCCGCATCGGTTACGGCGCCCGTGCAATCACCGCCGGCGGCCTGCTGTCGCTGCCGAAGACGGTGTTCCCCGGGGGCGCGCTGGTCGGCTGCGAGGCCGGTTACCTCAACGCCAGCCGCATCAAGGGCAGCCACGCCGCAATCAAGACCGGCATGCTGTGCGCCGACGCCGCGTTCGACGCGCTGGCTGCTGATCGCCAGCACGATGAACTGAGCGCCTACCCGAAGGCGTTCGAAGCCAGCTGGCTGTTCACCGAACTGCAGCAGGCCAAGAACTTCAAGCAGTGGTTCAAGAAGGGCCAGACCGTGGCCACGCTGATGACCGGCGTGGAGCAGTGGCTGCTGCCCAAACTGGGCGTGCGCAACCCGCCGTGGACCCTGCATCGCACCCAGCCGGATCATGCCTGCCTGGAGCCGGCGGCCAAGCACACCCGCATTGCCTATCCGAAGCCGGATGGCGTGCTGACCTTCGACCGCCTCAGCTCGGTGTTCCTGAGCAGCACCAACCACGACGAGAACCAGCCCAGCCACCTCACGCTGAAGGACCCGAGCATTCCGGTGAAGGTGAACCTGGCCGAGTACGCCGGTCCGGAAGCGCGCTACTGCCCGGCCGGCGTGTACGAGTTCGTCGGCGAAGCCGACAGCGCGCGCCTGCAGATCAACGCGCAGAACTGCGTGCACTGCAAGACCTGCGACATCAAGGACCCCACCCAGAACATCGTGTGGGTGACCCCGCAGGGCGGCGGCGGCCCGAACTACTCGGGCATGTGATCGCCCCGGGCTGCGACCGCGTGTCGCAGCCCGGCGGCTCGACCGCACCGCTATCCTGCCGCCCATGCGCGCCGACCGCCTGCTCATTGCCATTGCCGTGTCCCTGCTCGCCACGGCCTGCCAGCGCCCGCCTGCTACGCCCGCCACGCCCGAACAGGCCCGGCAGCAGGCCATGCAGCGCGCGTTCGAACTGTGCGCCGGTTGCCACACCGTGCAGCCCGGCGGCATCCACCGCTTCGGGCCGAACCTGCATGGCGTGATCGGCCGCCGCGCCGGCAGCTTGCCCGACTACGGCTATTCCGAGGGCATGCGCCGCGCCGACATCACCTGGAGCGCGCAGACCCTGGATGCCTTCCTGCAGTCGCCCACCCACGTGGTGCCCGGCACCCGCATGTACAACGCCTTCCCCAGCCCTGAACGCCGCGCGCTGGTGATCGCCTACCTGCAGCAGCAGTCGGCTCAGTGAGCGAGGCGCTGCAGCTGATGCTGCAGCCGGGCCACGAACGCCGTTACGGCTGCGAACAACGGTGCCGGATCGGTCTCGCCCGCATCCTGCAGGCGCTCGACCAGTGCGTTGGCCTGCCCGGCCAGCACCGTCGCCCCAACCGCACCCAGGCCGCCGGCCAGGCGATGCAGGTGCAGCGCCGCGGTTTCGCGGTCGCCGGCCTGCACGGCGCATTGCACGGTCGCCAGATCGCCCTCGCTGGCCTGCAACAGGCTGTCGCGCAGCTGCTCGGCCACCACGCGTGAGCCGAACCGCCGCTGCAGGCTGGCCAGATCAGGCAGCGTCCCGCCATCGTCGGCAGCGGGTCCGGCCTGCGGCTCCACAACCGATAGTCCCTGCGCCTGCGGCAACCAGCGCAGCAGCGCGGCGCGCAGGGTTGCCAGCGACAGCGGCTTGGACAGTACTTCGTCCATGCCGGCCTCGCGGCAGCGCCGTGCATCGTCGTCCAGTACGCTGGCGGTGAGCGCCAGTACGGTCAGCCGCGGCTGGCCGTTGCGACCCTCGCGTTCGCGCAGCAGGCGGGTGAAGGCGAAGCCATCCAGCACCGGCATCCGGCAATCGGTGATGACCAGATCGAACGGCTCCGACGCCAACCGGTCCAGCCCCTGCTGGCCATCGCCGACCAGCACATGCGGCACACCCAGCTGCTGCAGGCGCCAGGCCATCATCGCCTGGTTGGTCGGATGATCTTCGATCACCAGCACGCGTGCCTCGCGCAACGCCGGCGGCAGCAGCGCCGCCTGTTCCTCCTCGGCGGCAAGCGCTTCAACATCGCCACGGCCGGCTTCCACCAGCGACAGCCGCACCTCGGCGCGGGTACCCTCGCCCAGCGTGCTGTGCAGCTCCAGTTCGCCGTCCATCATCTGCACCAGGCGCTGGCAGATGCTCAGGCCCAAGCCGGTACCACCATGGTCACGCTGGATGTATGCACCGGCCTGGGTGAACGGCGCAAACAGGTGCTGCAACTGTTCCGGCGCGATTCCGATGCCGGTGTCGGTGACGCTCAGGCACAGCGGCTGGCTGCCGTCTTCGGCGGTCGGCCCCAGCACTTCCAGCTGCAACCGCACTTCGCCGCGCACGGTGAACTTGATGGCGTTGCTGAGCAGGTTGAACACGATCTGGCGCAGGCGCACGCCATCCACTTCGTGCGCCGCTGCCAGCTGTGGGTCGATCTGC
This sequence comes from Stenotrophomonas hibiscicola ATCC 19867, assembly GCF_000382065.1. Lineage (GTDB taxonomy): Bacteria > Pseudomonadota > Gammaproteobacteria > Xanthomonadales > Xanthomonadaceae > Stenotrophomonas > Stenotrophomonas hibiscicola. Next base: position 155,471 of record NZ_KB907504.1, read on the forward strand.
ACGTGCAGGTCCAGCCCACGTGCACTGGCCTGCGCCGACAGCAACCGGCACACGCTCTCCAGCAAGGGCCGCAGCGGCTGCGGCACCGGTTCCAGGCGCAGTGCGCCGGCCTCCAGCCGCGAGTAATCGAGAATATCGTCGAGGATCTGCCGCAGCATCTGCGCGGAATCCTCGATCACGTCGAGAATGCGCTGCTGCTCGGCATCCAGCGGCGAATGGGCCAGCACCTCAAGCATGCCCAGCACGCCGCTCATCGGCGTGCGGATCTCATGGCTCATGGTTGCCAGGAAACGCGACTTCGCCTCCGCGGCCTGTTCGGCCTCTGCCTTGGCCGCAGTCAGGGCCTCGGCCTGCGCACGCGCCTCGCTGACGTCCACCCAGTAACCACTCCAGATCACCGCGCCCGCTTCCGCAGCATAGGGATGGGCCTGGCTGCGCACCCAGCGCGCGCCGGTGCCTTCAGGACGCAGCCGGAACTCGAGAATGAGCGGCGCGAACTGCCGCGCCGCCTGCTCGACCGCATGCAGGATGTGCTCGCGGTCATCTTCCTCGATGCGCTCCAGCAGGCAGGTTGCATCCTGTTCGGCCTGCTGCCGGCTGATCCCGAACAACGCCTGCAGGTCACCGGCAATGAACGGGAAACTGAGGGTTCCGTCAGCCGCACGGCGTGCCTGATAGACCACGGCGGGCAGGTTGTCGGTGACTTCGGCCAGGCGCTGTTCCAGATGGCGACGCCCGGCTACCTCACGGCGCAGCCGCCAATGCCCGATGGCGTGCACCAGCAGCGCGGTAAGCAGCACCAGCAGCAGCGGCACGCCCCAGCGCGCCACGCGGGTCCACTCGAGGCCGTTGCGGTATTCGACGGCCAGCCAGTCGCCGCGCAGGGCTTCGCGCTTGCGTGGGGTCATCTGCAGCAGCAGGCGGTCGAAGGTGGTGGCCAGGGCGGCATGGCGACGCTCGACAGCCAGCACCAGCTGATCGTTGAAGCCGGCCGGTGCGGCCACCTGCAGGCGCCCCGGGAAGCGGTTGCGCAGCAGGTGGTCCACCACGGCCAGATTGCCTATATAGGCGTCGGCGTCGCCATTGATCAGGCGCTGCAGGGCCTGTTCCGCGCTGCGCGCCGCGATGATCCGGGCCTGCGGTGCCTGCTGCAGCACATAACCACGCACGCGCTCCGGATCGGACAGCAGCACCCGCTTGCCCTGCAGGTCTGACAGGCCCAGCAGCGCCGGGCTGTCGCGCCGGCTGACGATCACGTTCGGCACGCTGATGAAGGGCTGGCTGAACACCCAGTCCGGGCCCAGGTAGCGCGAATCGGCCGGAATGCCCATTACCGCCTGCAGCTCGCCGCGGCGCGCCTTCTCGCGCACTTCGTACCAGTCATGGCTGTTTTCCACCTGCAGGTTGGCGCCGGCCTGCAGCAGGCGGCGCAGGTATTCGCTGGCCAGGCCGCTGGGGTTGCCATCCTGGTCGGCGAACGACAGTGGCGCCGCGTTCGGCGCGAAGCCAATCCTCAACGGTTGCTCCAGTACCCGCTTCTCGGCCTGGCTCAGCGCCAGCTGCGCCGATGCCGACCACCGCGGAGGTGGCAGCCAGCGCTGCGCCAGCGCATCGCGCTGGGCCTGGCTGGTCGCGGCCAGCGCCAGGTCCAGCGCTTCGGCCAGTGGCTGCTTGCCGTTGGGAATGCCGAAGTGCAGTCGCTCCGGCGGGAGATCGCTGGGGCGCAGCAGCACGACGCCCTGCAGGTCCTCGCGGGCGATCAGTTCGGTGGCCACATAGGCATTGCCGATGTAAACGTCGGCCTTGTCGTCTCTGACCATCTCCAAGGCCGCCAACGAGTTGTTTGCGACAAGCTGGCGCGCATGCGGAAAGCGGGCGCGCACCTGGGGCCCGGTCAGGAAGTCCTGCTCGATCACCACCCGCAGTCCGTCCAGATCGGGATTGTCGGAGGCACGCAGGTCATCCGGGCGCCCCACCAGGGCCAGCGGGGCCTCGCCATAGGCGGCGGTGTAGACCATGCAGCGGGTGCGGTCGGCACTGAGCCCGACGTTCATCACCACATCAATCTCGCCACGACATGCCGCATCCAGCACGGATGTCCAGTCGGAGTAGCGCCTTGCCTCCACCTTCACGCCCAACTGACGGGCAAGAAGCGACAGATAATCCGGACCCAGGCCAACCTGTTGGCCATCACGGAGGGACTCGAACGGTGGCCAGCCACTGTCATACTGACCCACGACGATGCTCGGATGGGCGGCCAGGTACTCGCGCTGCAGGGGGCTGAGCGGCAACGGCCCGGGCACCGCCTGCGCCAACGCTGCCGGCAGCGCCAGTACGACCAGCAGCAGGACCAGCCCGCGAACAGCCCAGCTACGCATCGGCGTCGATCTCCTAGAATCCTGCCAGGGACCGCGATGGTCGCGGCCCAGCCAGCCCGGTGGCCATACTAGAGCATGAGCTTGCGCATCATCATCGCAGACGACCACCCGGTGGTCCGTATCGGTACCCGCGCCGTCATCGAATCGAGCGGGGTGGGCCGCGTAGTCGGCGAAGCCGACAGCGCGCAGGCGCTGATGGCCCTGCTCGGCAGCCAGCCCTGCGACCTGCTGGTGACCGACTACTCCATGCCGGGCAGCCCGCAGGCCGACGGCTTCGCCATGATCGGCATGATCCGCCGCCGTCATCCAGACCTGCCGGTGCTGATGCTCAGCGTCTCCAGCAATCTGGCGATCCTGCGCATGGTGCTCGACAGCGGCGTGCTCGGCCTGGTCGACAAGAGTTCGTCGATGGACGAGCTGCCGCAGGCCATCCAGTCGGTCTACCGCGGCCAGCCCTACATCAGCCGCAGCCTGCGCGAGCGGGTCGAGGCTGCCGGCAGCTGGCGCATGCGGGAGGGTGACGGCAAGCCGCTGTCGCCACGCGAGGTGGAGGTGCTGCGGCTGCTCGGCACCGGCATGACCGTGAAGGAAATCTCGCTTCAGCTGCACAAGAGCGTCAGCACCATCAGCCGGCAGAAAGGTGATGCCATGCTCAAACTGGGCCTGAAGGGCGACGCCGAGCTGTTCGATTACCTGCGCGACGGCAAGATCTGAGAGCCAGATCGCACAAGAAGGGCATCTGGCACTGCCCTCTTTGACGGGCCGCCGATCTGTGCCAAGATGGTGGGGCATGAGTTCCCAATGCGAGGTCGAAGGAATCGACCGGCTCATGTCCTCGCTCCCGTCCCTGGTGGACGTGGCGCGGTTCCCTGCCGGCCGTCTGGCCCGGCAACGCTGACCATGGAGAGGCGCATGCAACATCCCCCCAAGCTACGCTGGACCCTGCCGTTGCGGCCTCTGCGCGCATTCGCGGCGTGCCTGCTCGTCTCTCTTTCCGCTGCCGCCTGCAGCGCCGCCGATCCGGTCCCCTCGTCCTCCCAGCCCGGCGCCCCTGCGCAGGCTGCCAATGCGCCCCGACAGGATGTTGCCACGATGCAGAACACCTCTCCCGACACCGCCGTTACCCCGCCCGACGCGCCGACCGTGATGTATTTCACCTATCAAGTGGATGGCGATGGCGCGACCTCCTATGAGGTCCAGAACGGCAGCGTGGCGACCTTCTGGTTCGGCCACACCTTCACTCTCGATGGCACTACGTACTACACGGGTTTCTCCTGGGATACCCGCGAGCACTACGGCAAGCCTGGCGAGCAGACGCAGGCCGGTCCGGACGACCGCGCCAACCTCGCCGAGGCCACCTTCGTGCTGGCCGGCACCGACGCGAAGAAGCCGTGGAAGTTCCGTGGCCAGGAATGGACCATCGGCGCACTGGGCGCGTACGACAAGGCCGACGACGTCGATACCCGGCGCAAGCCGCTTGAACATCGCACCGCCGACGGCCGCCTGCTGCTGGCGGTGCCGACCAGCAGCTTCGACCGCGGCGTCAGCAGCACCGGCTATGCGCTGCTGCTGTTCAACCCCAGGCGCAGCGAAGACGACGTGGACAGCAAGGTCTGGCGCTATGTCGGTACGGTGCGCACAGGCGAAGACAACAGCGCCGCCTGCGACGAAGGCAACGTGATGCCCTGCACCGGCAGCGACGGCGAACTTGCCTTCGCTGCCGATGGCAACGGCCTGCCGCGACTGACCGTGACCTTCAAGGGCACCACCCTCGAAGGCCCCGGCAGGACCCGCACCCTGGGTGCCGGCGACACCGTGCACTACACCTTCGACAGCGCGACCCAGCAGTACCTCGCGCGCTGAAAGCACCCGCCACGCGTGGGTTCCCTGTTGACCGACATGTTCTTGACTCACGGATGAGTCCGGTTGGCGATTCGCGGCATGCGCCGCTCCATCAACCCCGAGGAAAAACGTCATGGCACAGCATGACTACAGCAGAAAGGAAGTCCTGGACATCGTCGAGCAGGTCGCCAGGCAGAAGAGCATTCCGGTCGACGACTTCATGCGCTTCGCGTACATCGAGACCGGTGGCACCTTCAACGAGCGCGCCCACAACGCGTCATCCGGCGCCAAGGGCCTGTTCCAGTTCGTGCCCGGGTCCGCACGCCAGTACCACCTGACCGGCCACGAGTTCGACCCCACCCGCAACACCGAAGCGGCCGCGCAGATGTACCAGGACAACCTGGACTCGATGGCACGCCGCAACGAGCGCACCGGCCACCCGTACCTGTCCGGCGGCAGTACGCCGACCGGGCTGGACCTGTACCTGGCCCACCAGCAGGGCAGTGCCGGCTATGGCTCGGTGCAGACCGCCATTGCCACCGGCACCTTCGGCGTGGTCCGCAACAGCCACGGCGACGAGATCAACATGCGCCGCAACGTGCTGAACCAGATCGGGTCGGACGCGAAGGCGCTGACCGGCCACAGCCTGGCCGAAATGCGCGGCATGAACGATGGCGACCTGGCACGGGCCTTCTCCAGCTACTACATCCACAAGTACGCAGCGATCAGCATCCCGGAAAAGAACATCGAACCGCAGGCGGTGGCACAGGGCCAGGGCCAGGGCCAGGCCCCGGCCGCGCCTGCACAGGCCAGCGCAGCCGTGGCGGCCGGTGCTGCCACGCTGGCGGCAACCGCAACAGCCGCTGCCGCGCCGAAACCGGGCATCGAACTGCAGGCCGCCTACGAGGCCGGCGTGAAGTACGACGATGTGAAGTACGCCATCAACATTCCGGGCCACGCGCTGTACGTACCGGGCAAGACCGGCAAGAACGTGGACCAGGGTTACATCGATTGCTCCGGCTGGGTCGGCACGCTGCAGAACCGGACCATGGACGAGATCAACCAGAAGGCCGGGCATGCGGTGTTCAGCAAGGCCGATCGCATCGACCTGGGCAACCTGGGTTCCGGCGGCATCGTGCGCAAGGCATTCGACCAGTCCGGCGTGCTGCTTGACCGCGACGCGATCCTCAAGCCCGGTGCGCTGAAGGAAGGCATGATCATCGGCCTGGATACGGCCAGGACCCGCCATGAACACTGGAACGGCATCGACCACATCGTGATGGTGGTGCGCGACCCGAACACCGACAGGCTGCTGATCAGCCAGTCCACCGGCAGCAAGGGCGTGCACACCATGCCGGTGGAGGACTACCTCAAGCAGGTGAAGGACCACCCGCACTGGAAGCTGTTCGCGTCCGATCCATTGTCCAAGGCCCGTGACCTGCTGGAAAACCGCACCCAATCGCACGAGCAGACCCAGGGCAAGGCCAACGCCGAGCACAAGGCGGCCGCCACGCCGCACGCCGAACTGTACAAGCAGGGCGCACACAGCGAGGGCGTGCGCAAGGTGCAGGAGCAGCTGGGCCACCTGGGCTACGTCGGCGCCGACGGCAAGCCACTGGTCGAGGATGGCCGCTTCGGCCGCAACACCGACGCGGCAGTGCGCCAGCTGCAGAAGGACAACGGCCTGGTCGTCGACGGCATCGTCGGTCCGAAGACGCTGGAAGCGATCAAGGAAGCACGCGAACGGCCCTTGCTGAACGACGAGCGGCACCCACGCAATCCGATGTACCTGCAGGCCACCGAAGGCCTGGAGCGGCTGCCGGCAGGTACCTTCAAGGATCGCCACGCGCTGGAAAGCACCGCCGCGGCCCTGACCAAGGAGGCGCATGCCGCCGGCCTGCAACGCATCGACACGGTGGTGCCGAGCCCGAACGGTGAGCGCCTGTTCGCCGTGCAGGGCACGATCGGTGACCCGGCGGCCAGCCGCGTGGCGGTGGAGACCCGTGCCGCCAGCGAGCAGAGCCTGGCGCTCAGCAGTGGTGCCGTGCAGGGCGCCCCAAACGTGCTGCACCAGCAGCAGGATGCCCAGCAGGAGCAGGCCCGGCAGGCACAGAAGGCGATGGGCGTCTAAGCCCGCAGCGCCTTGGGAGAGAAGGGAGGGCCACGTCCGCGTGGCCTTTTCCCTTTCTGCCAGCTGAGCGGCCGAGGCCGCTTTCAGCCTTGCTTCATGCCGCCTGCCGCTAGATGAATGCGCAAGCCGCACGGTGGACCAGGCAATGTTCCGGCAATGTTGGAACGCCAGCGTGGACACCACGGCAGCCGGGGCGCCCGCGCCCTCCCTGCCCAGTGTGGCATGCACCTCACAGGAGAACGAACATGCTCAGTACTTCCACACTCAGCTTCCGTGGTCTGGCGATGGCTCTGGCACTGGTGGCCGGTGTCGCCGTGGTCAGCGATGCCAGCGCGATGTCGAGGAAGGACAAGCGCACCCTGGTCGGCGCCGTGGTCGGTGGCGTGGCCGGCAACCTGCTCTCCAACGGTGATCCTGCCGCCACCGTGGGCGGCGCCGTGGCCGGCGGCGCGATCGGCAACCTGACCACCTCCGACCGCCGCGACCGTCGTTACTACGACAATCGCCGTTACGACGACCGCTACGATCGCCGTTACGACCGTGGCTACTACCGCAGCGGCTACTACGACCGCGGTGACGACCGTCGCTGGCAGCGCGAGCGCTACTACGACAACCGCTACTACCACGACCGCGGCCGCCATCGCGGCTGGTAGGCCGCGCGGCGGCATCACCGCAGCTGATGCACGGACGGGCGGGTCGACGACCCGCCCGTTTGCGTTGGCCGCGTGCATGGCGTTGAATGCGCAGCCTTGGATGTGACTTTCCCCACCGGGGCTGCGGCATGAATTCTTCTTCCCACCGCGTGCAGGGCCTCAACAACGACGAGGTCGCTGCCGACTGGCCACCGATCAGCGCGGCGGACATCGCGTGGCTGCGCCAGCGTTACCCGCAGCTGGGCGAGCACAGCCAACCGCGCTGGCACAGCCCCCGACCGCTGTCGGCCGCCGCCATCGTCGACGGCGTGGACGGCGCGCTGTTCATCAAGCGCCACCACCACAGCGTGCGCAGTGCGGCCTGCCTGGAAGAAGAACACCACTTCATCGCCCATCTCGCCGCAGCGGGCGTGCCGGTGGTGCAGGTGCTGCCAGCGGCCGATGGCCACAGCGCCGCCGAGCATGGCGAATGGACCTTCGAGCTGCATGCGGTTGGCGTCGGCGAGGATCTGTACCGTAATGCCGTATCGTGGTCGCTGCTGACCGACGTTGCACAGGCCCGCGAAGCCGGGCGCGCACTCGCGCAGCTGCACCGTGCCGCCGCCAGCTACCACGCGCCCCAGCGCAGTACCCATGTGCTGGTCGCGCGCGATGATCTGATCCGCAGCGACGATCCGGTCGCGGCCATCAAGGCAGGACTGCACGAGCGCCCCGGGCTGGCCCGCTATCTCGCGCGCATTCAGTGGGAAGCGCAGCTGCAGCGTGACGTGTTGCCGTGGCATGCCGGCCTGGCCAAGCGCCTGCGCGACGAGCCGCGGCTGTGGGCCCACAACGACTGGCATGTTTCCAACCTGCTGTGGCGCGATGGGCAGATCAGCACCGTGCTGGATTTCGGCCTGGCCTCGCCCACCAGCGCACTGTTCGACCTCGCCACCGCGATCGAGCGCAACGCGGTGGCGTGGCTGGAGCTGGAGCGCGGCATGGAGGCGGTGCGCATCGATATCGCGCTGGCCCTGCTCGACGGCTACCGCCAGGTACTGCCGCTGTCGGCGGCACGCGTGCACCTGCTGGCCGACCTGCTGCCGATGGTCCATTTCGACTTCGCACTGTCCGAAGTGGAGTACTTCGAAGGTGTCACCGGCTCGACCGCGAATGCCGATGTAGCGTGGCGGCCCTTCATGCTGGGGCACCCGGCGTGGTTCCACAGCGCGCCGGGACAGGCACTGCTGCAGGCGCTGCACGCGGCAGCCTGAAGGGCACCGGCTCGCAAATCCGTACCATTTGTAGTGAAATGGTCACCTGAAGCGGGGGTGCCTGGATCTGCCAGGCTGAGAGAGTCCCTTGGAACCTGATCCGGTTTGCACCGGCGTAGGGAGCTTTGAGCCGCAGCCACACCCCCGTCATGGGCCGGTGCACCTGCGCGCCGTCGCTTCGTCTCCCTTGTTGTCCGAAGACGAATCGAATGAACCGCTGCCTTCGCCCCACCCTGCTCTCCCTCGCCCTCTGCGCCGCGCTGCCGCTGCACGCCAGCGAGGCCGAGGCGTCCCCCGATGCGGCTGCCACCGGCGCCGAGCGCTCGCCCACCGAACTGGCAGCGGTACGCGTGCAGGCCGGCAAACCGAAGGCCGATACCTCGCGCGTGAACGCCTTCGGTGGCGGCAGCTGGAAGGACACGCCGGCCTCGGTGAACGTGCTCGAGCGCGACTACCTCGATCGCCGCCAGGTGCGTTCGCTGTCCGAGCTGGCCAGCAACGATGCCTCGCTGGGTGATGCGTATGCACCTGTGGGCTACTACCAGAACATCGCCATCCGTGGCTTCGCGCTGGACGCCGCCACCGGCTACCGCTTCAACGGCCTGTCCATCGCCGGCGAACAGCGCCTGGCGCTGGAGAACGTGCAGTCGGTTGAGATCCTCAAGGGTGAAGCCGGCCTGGCCGCAGGCGTGATGGCACCGGGTGGCATCATCAACTACATCGGCAAGCGCCCGGCCGAAGTGCGCACCGCCACGCTCGGCACCGATTCGGAAGGCTCGCGCTACGTCGCCGTCGATGTCGGCCACTGGATCACCCCGCGCTTCGGCCTGCGCCTGAATGCCGCGTGGGATTCCAGCAATTCCTATGTCGAGCACGCCGATGGCCGCCGCAATTTCTACTCGCTCGCGGCCGACTGGCTGATCGGCGAACGCGGCAAGCTGGAGGTGGACGCCAATTACCAGACCAGTTCGCAACGTTCGGTGTCCGGCTACCAGCTGCTGGGCGCGCGTGACCTGCCGCGCGGTGTCGACCGCGAGCACCTGCTCGGCTACCAGCCGTGGCAGCGCCCGGTGGATATTGCCAGCACCAACATCACCGCGCTGCACACCTACGATTTCAACGACGCCTGGCAGTCCCGCGTGTCGGTCGGCCACAGCCGGTCGGTGATCGATGACAACGTCGCCTTCGCCTACGGTTGCTACTACGCCGTGCAATGCGCCGATGGCAGCGTGCCGGGCAACTACTTCGCGCCCAACGGCGACTACGACGTCTACGACTACCGCAGCCCGGACGATACCCGCCGCAACCAGCAGGCCCGTGCCGAGCTGCGTGGCCGTTTCGAGACCGGCAGCGTCGGCCATGAGCTGACCCTCGGCGCCGACTACTTCCGCCGCACCGTGGACAGGCGCCCGAGCGTCAACGAGTACGTCGGCACCACCAACATCCACGAGGCACCGGTGCCGGTGTTCGAGCCGTCGCCGAAGATGCCCGGCCCGTCCGCACGTCGCCTGGACAGCCGCCAGACCGCCTTCTTCGCGCTGGACCGGATCAGCTTCGGTGACGACTGGCAGTGGCTGGCCGGTGGCCGCTTCGTGCGCCTCGACGAGCGCGCCTACGACAAGCGCGGCACCCCGCAGCGGCACAGCCGCCTGTCGCGCTTCCTGCCGCAGACCGCCGTGGTGTGGAAGGCCACCGACCAGCTCAATGCCTATGCCAGCTACGTGCGCGGCATTTCGTTGGGCCAGGAAGCGCCGTTCTGGACCAGCAACGCCGACACCTTCCTGCCGTCGGTGCAGTCGCGGCAGCTGGAAGTGGGCGTGAAGTACGTGCCGGTCGAAGCACTGACCCTGGGTGCAGCGGTGTTCCGCATCTCGCAGCCGTACCAGTACGCCAGGCCGGACAACAGCGACGTGGGCTACACCTTCGTCGAGGAAGGCACCCAGACCCACACCGGCCTGGAGCTGACCGCCAACGGGCAGCTGACCGACGCGCTGCAGATCGTCGCCAGCGCCAGCGTGCTGCAGGCGCGGGCTCGCGATACCGGCACGCCCACCTATGAAGGCCATCAGCTGGTGAACGTGCCGAAGGTGCGGGCCAGCGTGCACGTGGCCTATGCGCTGCCGTTCGTGCAGGGCCTGGATGTCACTGGCGGCTGGCGTTATGCCGGTGCCAACGTCGCACGTGCCGACGGCGGCGTGCGCGCACCGGACTACTCGGTGTTCGACGCTGGTCTGCGCTTCCAGCATCGCCTGCACGAGCGTGCGGTGACCTGGAACCTGTCGGTGGACAACGTGTTCAACCGCTTCTACTGGCGCGATACCGGCAGCAGCGGCGGTGACTACTACCTGTTCCCCGGCGCACCGCGACAGGCCCGCCTGTCGGTGACGTTCGCGCTGTGAGCGGCGTGATGCTCGAGTGGACCGCCGCGCTGTGCAGCGTCCTCGGCGTCTGGCTGATGGCCCGCCGCCGGTTGTCTGCATGGCCGGTGGGCCTGCTGTCGGTCACGCTGTATGGCCTGGTGTTCGCCGAGGCCAAGCTGTACTCGGACACCCTGCTGCAGGTCGCCTTCGGTGGTTTCCTGATCTACGGCTGGCTCAACTGGCGCCAGCACGCCGCCGATGAGGGCAGCATCCGCATCGTGCCGCTGGCGCGCGGCAAGCTCTTGCGTGACCTGGCTATCGGCCTGTGCGGCGGCGTGACGCTGGGCGCCGGCATGCACAGCTTCACTGATGCCGCCCTGCCGTGGTTGGACGCGCTGCTGACCGGCCTGAGCCTGGTCGGGCAGTGGTGGCAGGCGCGCCGCCACGTGGCCTGCTGGTGGGTGTGGATCGCGGTGGACGTGGTCTACGTGGGCGCGTACCTGTTCAAGTCGCTGCACGTGACCGCCGCGCTGTACGTGTTCTTCCTCGGCCTGGCCGTGTTCGGCCTGCGCGCATGGAGCGCCGCCGCGCGCGAGCCACAGGTGGCAACGCAGTAGAGCCACGCCATGCGTGGCGGGCTACCGGTAGTCGCCAACCCGGGTTGGCGCGCGCCTGCCGACCAAGGTCGGCATCTACCCACCACATCCACGCATGGCGTGGATCTACTTCGGCTCCAGCACCAGCCCCAGCCGCAGCGGCTGGCGCATGTCGGCCGGCGGGGCTGCCTGCAACGGCGCGCCCTGCAGCGTCGCGCGCAGGTCGGCGTCGACCTGGGCATCGCCCGGGCTGTCGAATTCCAGCTTCGAGATGCGGCCATCCGCCGCGATCCACACGCTCACCGGCAGCGGCGTCGGTGCGTCCGGATGTGCCTGCAGCCATTCCAGCACGCGCTGCGCCTGCGGGTCCTGCTCCTGCTGCAGGCGCTGCTGCAGCTGGCCACCGACCGCAGCGGCGTAGGCCATCCAATGCGCAGGGGCTTCCTGCGCGGACACCGCCGCGCTCCCCAGTACCAGCGCACCGAACACCGCGGCCAGCGGCCGCCACCAGCGGCGTGCACCGGTTGTGTTCCTTGCCATCGCCATCGTCCGCCCCTGCGCTCTCATCCAACGGCTGATGGTCGGGGCGGTAGATGACAGGCAGATGGCGGCACAGTAGAGCCACGCCATGCGTGGCTGCTACGGGCAACGTGCGTACCATCCACGCGTGGCGTGGATCTACTGGAACAGAGCGGCCAGTAGCATGCGCAAGGACGAGAGCCGCGATCAGTCGCCCAGATCGGCCAGCACTTTGCGCGAGGGCGCGAAGAAGGTCACGCCGGTGGTGGCGGTGGAGAAATCGAGGATGCGGTCGTGCAGCGGCGCGGGATTGCCGATGAACATGCGCTCGAGCATCTTCTCGATCACCCACAGGCGGCGCGTGTAGCCGATGAAGTAGGTGCCGTACTCGCCACGGCCCGGGTTGGCGAACGGCATGTTGTCGCGCAGGATCTCGTGCTCGCCGTCGGCATCCTCGATGGTGCACAGCGTCTTGTGCGACTTCTGCGCATCGGCCGGCGCATCATCCAGCTCGATGTTGTCGTGCTTGGTGCGGCCGATGATCGCTTCCTGCGCCTCGGTCTTCTGCGCGCGCCAGGCGTTGAGGTTGTGCAGGTACTTCTGCACCACCACGTAGCTGCCGCCGGCATGCTCCGGGTCTTCCTCACCCACGATCGTGGCTTCCGGCAGCGACAGCCCTTCCGGGTTGGCGGTGCCATCGACGAAATCGAGCAGATCGCGGCCATCGAAATAACGGAAGCCAGCCACGTCATCGACCGCTTCCACCGCATCGCCGAAGGCCATCAGCAGGTTGCGCTCGAACGCCACGATCAGGTCCATGGTGCGTGCACGGATGTGGTACAGCAGGTCACCCGGCGTGGACACGGCGGTGTGGGTCGCGCCCTTGATCTCGCGGAACGGCTGCAGCTCACGCGGCGGCGTGGTGCCCACCAGCGGCTTCCACACGCGGTGACCAATGGCCACGTTGCAGGTGAAGGTGCGCTCGATCTCGCGGATGGCGGTGTTCTTGATCAGGTCGTCGGTGCTGGCCAGCACCTCGCGCGCCCTGGCGATCGACGCCTCATCATCCTTCACCTTCAGCACCAGGAACGCCGCCGAATGGGTCAGTGGCGCGGTGATCTGCTGCGGCTCGTTGTCGAGTGTGTGGTTGAGGGCGGTGATCGGTGCGGGCTGGGAGTTCACGGCGGTTCCTGCTGGCTTGAGGCGGGCGCATCGCGTGGCGATGTGCGGGCGATCATAGCGGAACCACCTGACCGGGGACGGAGCGGTTCTCGTTCCGTCCACCAGCGAAGGTACGAAGACCTCAATCCACATCACTCCAGACCGCCAACTCGTAGCCATCCAGATCGCGGAACTGGAAGCGGCGGCCGCCGGGGAATGCGAACACCGCCCGCACCACCTCGCCACCGGCAGCGACTACGCGCTGCTGCGCGTCGGACAGGTCCGCGCAATACACGATCACCAGCGGCCCTCCGTGGACACGCACCGGCACGTCGGCCACGAAGCCGCCCTTCAGGCGGCCATCGTCGAATTCGGTGTAGGCCGGGCCATAGTCGGTGAAGTGCCAACCGAACACCTCGCCGTAGAAGCGTTTGCTGCCGGCAATGTCGGCGACGTTGAATTCGATGTTGTCGATGCGGCGTTCGGCATCGCGGGATGCGGCGTGGCTCATGGCGTGGCTCCGTGTTGGGAGCCCAGCATCGATCAATGCAGCACCGTGGTCTTGAACAAAACGGCCATCATTGCCCCCACTCCAGGCGCAGTTCGCTGGCGGTCACGCCAGCCAGTTCGCGCGCCTCGCGGCTGAGGTGCGCCTGGTCGGCATAGCCGGCCTCGGCGGCCAGCATCGCCAGGGAGTGCTGCGGCAGCGCGCGGCTGTGGCGCAGAAAACGTTGCAGCCGCAGGATCCGTTCCAGCGTCTTGGCGCCGTAGCCGAACTGCGACTGGCTGAAGCGCCGCAGGCTGCGCGGACTCAGGCTCAGGCGTGCCGCCAGCGTATCCAGCGTGGCGTCACCAATGGCGAGCGCCTGGAACAGGGCATGTGCACGCTGCGCCGGGGTATCGAGCGCGGACGCACCCATATGCTGTTGCAGGCAGTGCGCCATCCGCTGCAGGCGCTGTGCAGGCGCGGTGTCACCAATGGAGGCCGCCGCCTTGCTCGCCCACGCGCCCTTCAGGTCAGCCAGGGGCACGGCCTGGCCGATGATCCCGGCCAGGGGCAGGCCCAGCGCGGCCAGTGCCTGGCCGGGACGGAAACGTGCGCCCAGCACCTGCGCACCGGGTGCCAGCCCCGGGTGCGCGGCCACGCGGTCCGGCCCGACCACGAACAGCACGCCGTCGCGCCAGAGAATGTCCACGCAACCATCGGGCAGTACGGTGACGTGCCCATCGGCATCGGCAGGAAGCTGGCTCTGCCACAGCTGTCCAAAGTGGCCACGCAGCGGCGCGGGTGCCAGATGCTCCTGGTAGGCCGTGCCAGTGCATGCGAGGGAAGAAGAGTCGCCCATGCCGCATTGTCGCGCTACAGGGCCCATAAAAGTGAAGCCCGGCGCGAGGCTGGGCTTCGGTTGGCGTGTGGGAGAGAGAGAGAGTCACACGCCAGCACAACACGCACTAACGACAGGCGTTTGTTACCAGGTGAAGCGCGGGCCCACGAACCACTCGCGGTCGCCGGCCTTGGCCAGCTTCACTTCGCCGCTCAGGCCCCAGTTCTGGTTAAACTTGGCGGTGGCGCCGACACGGCCGTAGAACTCGCCGTCCGGGTTGTAACCGTGCTTCTTGCTGAAATCTTCGTAGCCGGCCATCACGTAGCCTTCCACGTACGGGTTGAACGCGGTGCGCACGCCCACTTCGGTGGAGTAACCGTTGAAGTCCAGGCCGCGCTTCTCGTCGTACTTCTGGTACGCAACACGGGCCACCAGGTCGGTGTTCGGTGCGATGCCGTAGTTGTAGCCGACACCCAGGCGCCACTGGTCGACGTCATTCTTGAACTTGTCGGTTTCCTGGGCGCTGTAGTCGCCAAAGACGTGGAAGTTCGGGTGCACCGCAACGGAACCCTTCACCTTCCAGCCATCGGCGTCGCCGCCCTTGGCGTCGGTGTTCACGTAGCCGCCTTCAACGTAGTTGTACGACAGGCCGTCGGTTGCCGATGCAGCGAATGGCAGGGCAGCCAGAAGGCCCAGAGCGAGCAGCGAATTCTTGTTCATCGGGACACACCTTTAATTATTTTGGTTTCGTCGGCCGCCTCCCGGGAGGGGGAGAGAGAGGAGGCGATCGACAGGTGTGAATTATCCGTTAGGGGGTCTAATCAACCCTGAATATTGAACTGACTGGTATATAAATGTGGGCGACGTTCAGGGAACTCCGCATCCCGCACACATCCGCCGCGTCACTGCTGTTGCGGGGACGTGCCCGCCGTAGGGTGCGCGAGCTGCTGCTCATCATCCTTGCGATGATGCTGCAGGCGGCCGAGCGCAGCCAGCCTCCTGCGCGCATCGTGATTCAGACGGACGATGTCACGCGTTTCTTCCATGTGCTGGATGCCAGCGCTGGAAAGCCGAGTGCCGACGATCTGCAGCGCAGCTATCTGGATGCTGGCACAGACGCTCTGCGCAGCTTCACCGACAGCCGTATCGGCTCGATGGAGCGGCTGGCCAGGGCCATCCAGGACACGCCGGCATTGTTTGCGAAAGCGAGAACCTGCGCGACAGCATTGCCATCGATCCGCATGCGCGTCGCCGCTGCCGTCGATCAGCTGGGCACCTTGTTGCCGTCTGCGGCGCTTTCCCCGGTCACCGTACTGGTGGGCCGCTGCAACAGTGGTGGCGTGACCGCCGAAGCAGGCGTGGTCATTGGACTGCAAGCGCTGTGCGACGCCGACTGGATGCAGGCCGATGTCGGCGACCGTTTCGTGCACCTGATTGCCCATGAGTACGTGCACGTGCAACAGCCAAGTGCACGCGTGGAAGTCGAGCAGCCCACCCTGCTCTATCAGGCGCTGCTGGAAGCCAGCCGGTGGCGGCCCGCGTGCGCTGGCATCGAGGCGGTGCCGACGGCACTTCGATGAAATCCGCTTCATGCTGATGAATACGTGCTTCTGAACAGGCACAAGGCAAGCCGGCCGATGCACGTCCGCCCGCGTGATCCTGCTTGTTAAGTTCTGTTGATCGAACGTCTTCACAGCGCTTCCACGTCTTCCAATTCCAGCTGAAAGCACGGGCTAGCGCCGGGAACAAACGCCGCTATATTCCAGCTTCCCCAGACGAAGGAGGGAGTTGGAAATGAAACTGACCAAGCAGCACATCAACGCAGCACGCGCCATCACCGTCGCCATCGTGGCCACCGTAAGCCTCGGCGCTTGCGCCACCTACAAGGACGAGTTCGCAACCATCAACTCGCGCCTCGATCAGCTCGACGTAAAGGTGCAGGGCGCTGCCCAGAGTGCCGAGTCCGCCAACCAGTCGGCGCAGCAGGCCAACCAGCGTCTGGACCAGATCGAAGGCCGCGTACAGCAGCTTGAAAGGGCACCGGCCGGTCGCAAGCCGCGCGGCTGATAGCTCTCTCACCCTTTGAATTGATCCACCTCTGTATCGGGAACCAGTGGCCTTCGCCGGCCACTGGCATCCTTCCACCCAGAATTGCATTGCAAGGAGCCGTCCCATTCGTACCTCCTCCTCCCCTGCACGCCGCGTCTTCCATGCCGCACTGGCGTTGGCACTGGCCGTTGCGTGCAGCGGCGCAGCCAGCGCCAAGGGCAAGGACAAGGAAGCGCCTGAACAACGCATTGCCGCCGTTGATGAACTTCCGCCCGACCAGAGCGTGTCCGAAACAGTGATCGAGCTGGCCGGCTGGGTGGTCGCCAGCAAGGACAACCAGGGCTATCCGTTTGCGGTCATGGACAAGGCGGCGGCGCAGGTTCTGGTCTTCGGCGGTGACGGCAAGCTGCGCGGCGCAGCACCGGCGCTGTTTGGGTCGGCGATCGGCGACCACTCCGCACCGGGCGTCGCCAAGCTCGCACTGAGCGCGATTCCCGGCCACGACCGCACCACGCCTGCCGGCCGCTTCATTGGCGGTTACGGCCCGTCCGACGATGCCGGACGCGTGCTGTGGGTGGACTACGATTCCGCAGTCTCGATGCACCCGCTGCCGCCGGGCAGCCCGAAGGAAAAGCGCGCCGAGCGGTTGGCATCGCCCTCGCCGGACGACAACCGCGTCACCCACGGTTGCATCAACGTTTCGCCTGCGTTCTACGAGCAGATCGTGCACTCCACGTTCGAGAAGGGCGGTGTGTTCTACATCCTGCCGGACAAGGATTCGATCGCGAAGACCTTCCCGGAGTTCGCACAGAGCCGTGGGAATGCGAAGGAAGGAGACGAGAAGGGCGCGCGGCGCGCGAGCAAATAGAGCGCGTTTGCGTAGCGGAACTCAGGAGGCGGTAGCGCCAGCAGCCTGCGCCAATGCGGCCGCGAGCGCGTCGCCCTTCCTCTCGCTGTAGCGGTCCACCAGGTAGTCCGACCGGCCACGCGTCAGCAGCGTGAACTTCACCAGCTCTTCCATCACGTCCACCACCCGGTCGTAGTACGGCGAGGGTTTCATCCGGCCGTCGTCATCGAATTCCTGCCAGGCCTTGGCCACCGATGACTGGTTGGGGATGGTCAGCATGCGCATCCATCGACCAAGCACGCGCAGCGTGTTGACGGTGTTGAACGACTGCGAGCCACCACTCACCTGCATCACCGCCAGCGTCCTGCCCTGCGTGGGGCGCACGCTGCCATCTTCCAGCGGCAACCAGTCGATCTGGTTCTTGAACACGCCGGTGACCGTGCCATGCCGCTCGGGGCTGACCCAGACCTGGCCTTCCGACCACTGCGACCACGCACGCAACCGCTGCACTTCAGGGTGGCTCGTGTCCACGCTGTCGAGCATGGGCAGCGCATGCGGATCGAACATGCGGGTTTCGCACCCCAGGTGGCGCAGCAATCGCTCGGCTTCCAGCGCCAGCTTGCGGCTGAACGACTGCGGCCGCAGCGAGCCGTAGAGCAGGAGGATGCGTGGCGGCCCCAGATCTGCCGCGGCGAGCTGGTGATGATTGGGCTGGGGCAATGACGATTCCACCAGATTGGGCAGATCAGGGCTTGTGATTGGCTTATTCATTCGATTATTCTAGAAATATGGAAACGTTAAATGCAATCGCCGCCCTCACCGCGCTCGGTCATGCCACCCGCCTGGCTGCCTTCCGCCTGCTGGTGGAGGCTGGCCCGGCAGGGCGCATGGCGGGCGACATCGCCACGGCCCTGCAGGTGCCCCCAGCCACGCTCAGCTTCCACCTGAAGGAGCTGGTGCAGGCCGGGCTGGTGGAGAGCGAAAGCCAGGGCCGCCATGTCTGCTATCGCGCCAACTTCGATGCGATGAACGGCTTGATCCAGTACCTGACGCACAATTGCTGCGCGGGTTCGCTGGACCAGCAGTGCGCGGCAAGCGAACCGGCCTGCAGGTGCTGAGATGAAGCCAGACCCCGTGATTCGTGCCGGCACACGCGACGACCTGTCCTGCATCCGAGACCTTCTGCAGCAGGCGCAGTTGCCCGTGGCCGATCTGGAAAGCAGCAAGGTCGTGTTTCTCGTCGCAGACCTCGACGGCGTCCCCGTGGGCGCCGTTGGATTGCAGGTTTTCGGCGCCTCGGCGCTGCTCCGCTCCCTGGTGGTGTCTGATGACCGACGCGGCACCGGCCTTGGACGCGCATTGCTGGCAGCGGCCGAAGAGATGGCCCGCCGTATGCAGGTCAGGGAATTGGTGCTGCTGACAACATCGGCAGGCACGTGGTTCGCGCGGCACGGCTATGCCGGATGCGATCGCGCGCAGATAGCGGAGACGATCCGCAGCTCTGCCGAGTTCACTCGTCTCTGCCCGGGCAGCGCGCTTTGCATGTCCAAGCCACTCACTGACCACGGAAGCCACATGACCCGCAATGTCCTGTTCCTCTGCACCGGCAACAGCGCCCGCAGCGTGCTTGCTGAAGCCACCCTGCGCGCCTGGGGCGGCGATCGCTTCAGCGCATTCAGTGCGGGCAGCCAGCCCACTGGCCAGATCAACCCCTTCGCGCTGGCCCAGTTGCAGGCCGAAGGAATGCCCATTGAAGGGCTGCGCAGCAAGTCGTGGGATGAGTTCGTGGGTGCAGCCCCGATGGACCTGGTAATCACCGTATGCGACTCAGCCGCAGCGGAGGCCTGCCCGGTGGTGTTCGGTGATTTCATCCGCGGCCACTGGGGCCTGCCCGATCCGGCGGCCGTAGCGGGTAGCGATGCCGACAAGGCCGCGGCATTCGCGCAGGCCCATGCCATCGTGAAGCTGCGACTGCGTGCATTGCTCGCCTTGCCTGACTCATTGTGGTCCGACCGCGAAGCGCTGCAGCACGCGCTGGATCAGATTGGACAGTTGCAGCCGACCGACAGCATGCCGTGACTTCCCGCATGAATCTGTTCGAACGCCACCTGACGCTTTGGGTCGGGCTTTGCATTGCGGTCGGCACGCTGCTGGGCCACTTCCTACCCGGTGCTTTTGCCGCGCTGGCATCCGCAGAGATCGCCAAGGTCAACCTGCCGGTTGCGGTACTGATCTGGCTGATGATCATCCCGATGCTGCTGAAGGTCGACTTCACTGCGATGCGCCAGTTGCAGCAGCACTGGAAGGGCATCGGCGTAACGCTGTTCATCAACTGGGCGGTCAAGCCATTCTCGATGGCGCTGCTGGGCTGGCTGTTCCTGCGCCATGCCTTCGCCGACTGGTTGCCCGCAGCACAGATCGACAGCTACATCGCCGGGCTGATCCTGCTGGCGGCCGCGCCCTGCACCGCCATGGTGTTCGTGTGGAGCAACCTGTGCCGTGGCGATGCCAACTTCACCCTGAGCCAAGTGGCGTTGAACGACGCGATCATGGTGGTGGCCTACGCGCCGGTGGTTGCACTGCTGCTGGGCCTGTCGGCGATCACCGTGCCGTGGGATACCCTGCTGCTGTCCGTTGGCCTCTACATCGTGGTGCCGGTGCTGCTGGCTGCGTTGCTGCGGCGCTGGATCCTGATGCATCGTGGCGAGGCGGCGTTGCAGCGGGTGCTTCGCCATCTGGGGCCCGTCTCGTTGTGCGCGCTGCTGCTCACACTGGTGCTGCTGTTCGGCTTCCAGGGCCAGCAGATCGTGAAGCAACCGCTGGTGATCGCACTGATTGCGGTGCCGATCCTGATCCAGGTCTATTTCACTTCCGGCCTGGCCTACCTGCTCAATCGTCGCCTGGGCGTGGCGCATTGCGTGGCCGGCCCTTCAGCACTGATTGGTGCCAGCAACTTCTTCGAATTGGCGGTTGCCACCGCGGTGGGGCTGTTCGGCGTGCATTCGGGGGCTGCGCTGGCGACGGTAGTTGGTGTGCTGATCGAGGTGCCGGTCATGTTGTCTGTGGTGCGGATCGTGAACCGTACTCAAGCCTGGTACGAGAGACGCGAAGAGCACTGACAGACCGGAGTGCGTCGAAGTCTATTTACGTCCTTCGCCCCGCACTGTCGTCATCGGCCTGGTGGGGTACCCGTACGCCACGTCATCAACTTCGACCCATGTCGCATATTCCCCATGCCGCTACGGACGTTGCGGCGCCTGCGTCTGCGACGGCTTAACAGCATGCAAAAATGCCAAAAGCGTCTTTGATCCAGCGTTGAATGCAACTCTTCTGATTGGCGTTGCGCAGCGACGGCGGTACAGATGGCGGGCCGCCGGAAAATGGGTGGCCGGGCCTCGAAAACCCGTTAGATCACGAACGTTGTTTGCGCTTGCCAGCCGGCGTCACCCCGCGTGGCGCCGGCTGGCATTCCGTCTGCCGGCTATGGCGGGCGGAGCGTGGAGGCCTTGCGCCTGCCGGTCTTGTTCGTGATCTCCCGGTTTTCGAGCCACGTCTCCGCCCGCCACCTTTGCGTGGCGGCTACCGTCTGTCCTGCACGGAGCACTGCCATGACCTCACCGGACTTCCCCCGCCTGCATCCGCATCGCTCGTCCGCCACTGGCGGTGAGCCCTCAGAGCACGCGGCTGCGACCGCCCCGAACGCCTTCATCGCCACGCTTCACCGCATCGGCAAAGGCGCGGCCGCCGATGGCCAACCCTGGCCGGAGCGTCACCAGATGCCGGGCCGTTGCATGGCGCTGGCCGATGCGGACTGCGCACTGGCCGGCCAGCGTGTGACGCTGGAGCTGCTGCTGGCGGCCGAACGCGTGCGCCAGAACGGCACGGAGGCCGAGTACGTGGGCGACCGGGTGATGGAAGGGCTGATCATGGCGTGCCTGACGATGAACGCACAGGCCAGCGCGCGCATGCAGCCGGACGGGTGACGCCGGCGCCACATCACTCGCAGAGCGCGCTGTCTTCCTTCAACGCGGCATCCTGCAGTGGCTGGCGCTGTTCGATCTGCTCACGCTGTTCCGCCGTCGGCTCGCCCAGCCACCACACACGGCAGCGCGCGGTAAGACGGCCGACCATCTTCGCCTGCGTGGGTGAGTACAGCATCGCCAACGCGGTGCCGGGGCAGTCGTGGGCCTGGCAGGCGGTGTAGAACCACCACGGCTCGCCCTGCAGCACTACCAGCTCGCCAGGGCCGCTGGGTCCGCTCAACAGGCGCTTGCGCAGCGACGGCATATCCTTGTCAGTGGATTCGGCGTCCTGCGTGCCCTTCATCAGCGCATCGAACGCGGCCAGCACCTTCGGGTCCTTGCGGCCGCAGTCGTCCACGGTACTGCCGCCGACCAGGGTGAAGAAGTGGGTCGCCAGCGGATTGTCCGCGCAGGTCAGTTCGCCGCCGGCGCCCGGGTCTTCCGGTTCGCCCTCGCTGTCCCACACCGCGGGGTCCACGCTGTCTTCGATTGACGGTTCCTTCTCGACCACCGTGGCCGTGGCGGCCGGAGCTTCGGTGGTTGGTGCTGGCGCCGCATCAGGCGCGGCCTCGCCAGTCTTCTCCGGTGCCTGTCCGCAGGCTGCCAGCAGCGCGGCCATCATCGCCATCCCTGTGATTCGCATCTTCATCGCGTGTCCTTGTCTGATCTGCGCTGCATCCACCGAATCGGCGGCCGCGTGATTCTAACCAGCGGCGCGCTAGGATGCGTCTGAAGCCTTCCCATCATCGCCAGGGCCTGGACGCATGCGCCGCACACGACTCGCCATGATCTTCTGCAGTGCCCTGCTGCTGGCATTGCCGGCAATTGCCCACGATGCAGAAAACGCGAAGCCTGCGCAGCCTCTCCCGGACGCAGCCCTGCCCGCACCGCTGGACCGTGTGCTGCGCAACTACGAGCAGGCGTGGCGCGGGGGTGATGCCAGGGCACTGGCTGCGCTCTTCGCCGAGGATGGCTTTGTGCTGCAGAGCAACCAGCCACCCGTGCGCGGGCGCACTGCGATCGAGGCTGCATATGCCGGACAGGGCGGCAGTCCGTTGCGGTTGCGTGCCTTGGCGTATGCGGTGGAAGGGAACACGGGTTACATCATCGGTGCGTACAGCTACGGCAACAACGTGGGCGATACCGGCAAGTTCACGCTCACGCTGAAGCGTGAGCGTGATGGGCCGTGGCTGATCTTTTCGGACATGGACAACAGCAACGCGCCGCCGCGGGCGCGGTGAGGGATTCCGCAGGGCATGGCCCGGCGCTACTGGGCGCCAACCAAGGTTGGCCGCTACCAGAAGCGGGTTCCGTCCTGGATCCACGCCATGCGTGGATGAGGCGCACAAGAAAAAACCCCGGCACCTGGCCGGGGTTTTTCGATTCACTTGAACAGCGTGTCCGGATACTCCGGTTTCTGTTCCCGCGCCAGCAGTGCGCGCAAGCCTTCTTCCGGGGTCTGCTCGCCATGCAGCACGGCACGCACACCGTCGGAGATCGGCAGGTCGATGCCATGGCGGCGTGCCTGTCGCATCACTTCGTCGGCAGTCTGCACCGACTCGACCACCTGGCCGATTTCGCGAACAGCATCCTGCAGCGTCTGACCACGGCCCAGGGCCAGGCCCAGGCGGCGGTTGCGCGACAGGTCGCCGGTGCAGGTCAGCACCAGATCGCCCAGGCCGGCCAGGCCCATCAGCGTTTCCGGCTTGGCGCCGATCGCAGCGGCCAGGCGCAGCATTTCGTTGAGGCCGCGGGTGATCAGGCCGGCACGGGCGTTAAGGCCCAGCTGCATGCCATCGGCCACGCCGGTGGCCACCGCCAGCACGTTCTTCATCGCGCCGCCCAGCTCGGCACCGACCATGTCGTCGCCGGTGTAGGCGCGGAACGCTGGGCCATGCATCGCTTCGGCCACCGTCTGCGCGAACTCGGGCACGTCGCCGTGCACGGTGATCGCGGTCGGCAGGCCCTGGGTCACTTCCTTGGCGAACGACGGGCCGGTGACCACGGCCAGCGGCACGTCCTCACCCAGCACTTCGCGCGCTACTTCATGCAGGAAGCGGCCCGAACCGGGCTCGAAGCCCTTGGTGGCCCAGGCCACGCCGGCACCGGCCGGGCGCAGCGGCGCCAGCGCACGCACGGTTTCACCGAAGGCGTGCGACGGGGTCACCACCAGGATCCAGGCCGCGCCCTCCACCGCCGACGCCAGGTCGGTAGTGGCACGCAGGCTGTCCGGCAGCGGGATGCCCGGCAGGTAACGCGGGTTCTCGTGGCGCTGGTCGATGGCGTCGACCACGGCAGCATCGCGCCCCCACAGCACGGTCGGGTGACCGTGCCGTGCGAGCAGGCTGGCCAGCGCGGTTCCCCAGGAACCGGCGCCCAGCACGGCGATCTTGTCAGCGGGAGTGCTCATCCGTGACGTCGCGGCAGGAATCAGGCGTTGCCGGCCGGCTCGGAGTCAGCCAGCGACGGTGCGTCGCCCTGCTCCTGGCGCTGGCGCAGGGTTTCTGCGTACAGGCCTTCGAAGTTGATCGGCTGCAGGAAGAACGGCGGGAAGCCGCCGGCCTGGATCAGGTCGCTGATCAGCTGGCGCACGTACGGGAACAGGATGTTCGGGCACTGGGTGCCGAGCAGCACGTCGATCGACTGCGGGTCCAGGCCGACCAGGCCGAACACGCCGGCCTGCTTCACTTCGGCCACGTAGGCGGTGCGCTCACCGGCCTGGCAGGTCAGGGTCACGGCCAGCACGACTTCGAAGGCGTTCTCACCCAGGCGCTGCACCTGCTGGTTCAGGTTCAGCTGCAGCTCCGGCTGCACCTGGTCATTGAAGATGGTCGGAGCGTTCGGCGACTCGAAGGAGACGTCCTTGACGTAGATCTTCTCGACGGTGAAAGCGGGGCCGGTGGCGGCATCGACCGGCGCAGCGGCGCCGTTGGTGATCTCTTCGGACATTTCCAGTAACTCCAATGAATGCAATGAAAACGATGGTCGAACTACTGCGATGGGGGCGGGATCAGGCCCATACAAGGCCGGATCCGCCACCTGCGGCAATCAGTTGCGGCCCTTGACCAGCGGCAGCTCGGCCTGCTGCCAGGCGGGAATGCCGCCGTCGAGCACGTAGACCTTCTCGAAACCGGCCTTCTTCAGCGCCTTGGCGGCGGTTTCCGAAGCGTTGCCGCTGCGGCACACCAGCACCACCGGCGACTGCCTGGCGTTGGCCACCAGCTTGTTGTCCGGGCCGAAGGCACTGGCCTGGGCGTTGCGGCTGCCGGCAATGTGGCCCTTCTCGAAGTCACCGCTGGCCGACAGGTCGACCACCACCGTGCCGCCCGCGTTGATCAGCTGGGTCAGTTCGGCGGGCTTGATGCCCTTGAAGCCCCGGAACAGGCGGCGGATCTCGGTGACGATGATGGCCACGGTCAGGCCGACCAGGGCCGCGGACAGCATCGGGTTTCGGCCTGCAAAGGCCAGCAACTCTTCGTAATTCACTCAGGTCACGGGTCGATTAAGCGGGCGCCGATTGTCGCACAAGCCGGACGCGGCCCGTCACTGCCCCTTCCACAGGTCCGGCAGGCCGGCCGTCTGCCACCAGCGCTTGGCCTCTGCATCCCAGCGCCAGCGCTCGACCACCACCACGGTGCGTTCGGCCTGGGTGTTCTGGTTGATCACCCCGATTTCGACCCGGCGCTCGACCAGGCCACCGTCCAGCGAGGCGCTGCTGCGCTCGCGGTAGGACGACACG
The DNA here is from genome assembly GCF_000382065.1 of Stenotrophomonas hibiscicola ATCC 19867. GTDB lineage: Bacteria > Pseudomonadota > Gammaproteobacteria > Xanthomonadales > Xanthomonadaceae > Stenotrophomonas > Stenotrophomonas hibiscicola. The sequence goes on from NZ_KB907504.1 coordinate 180,346, forward strand.
CGCAGCTGCGCGTAGCGGTTGAGCTCGAACTCGGTGGGCGGCTTTTCCTTGCGCAGCTTGGGGTCCAGATAGCCGATCGCATCGTCCATGCTGCCCCAGCGGATGGTGGCGCCGTAGGCGATCTGGGTCTCTTCCAGCAGCTTGCGCTGCTTGCGGCTGAGGTCGTCGGCCGAAGCCACGGCGCTGACCAGCAGCAGGGAACACATCAGGAACTGGATGAGGCGGCGCATCGGTGGTTTCCCCAGGACGTCAGCCTGCCATCCTACCCTTTGGCGAAGGCAACGAAGCGACCGCTGAACTCGGCGGCCGGCTTGCCATCGGCGCCGGGCTGGGTGGCGATGATGCTGATGCGGGCCTTGCGGCGCTGGCGGAAGGTATTCAGGAAGGCATCCCAGCCGCTGGCTTCGGCCGCTTCGGCATGGGCATGCAGGTCTTCGTAGACCGGGGCCAGGTAGCGCAGGTTGCTGTCGGCCACGTAGACCTCGGCATCGTGGCCGGCCAGGCGCAGGCGCAGGCTGACCAGTGCCCAGCCGGACAGGGTCAGCACCGAGGCCAGGCTGCCACCGAAGGCGTTGCCCTTGTCGTTGACGTTGGCGGCCAGCGGCGCGGTGATGCGCAGCACGCCATCGGCATAGCCATCGAGCTGGATCTGCATGGCGCGCACCGCCGGCATGCAGTCCAGCACGTCCTGCAGGGCGGCCAGCGAGGAAGTCAGAGCATCAACGGACATCGGAGCAGCGACCACGACAACGAAGGGCCCGCATAATGCAGGCAATGGCCGACCATACGATACCCACTGGCGCCGCCGGTTCCGAGCCGCGCTGGACCTTCATTTCGCTGCGACCGCAGGGCCAGAATTCCGCGCTGCGCCGCGCCGTTGCTGGGCTGGGCGGGCATGTGGTGGCCCTGCCGCCCTGGCGCCTGCAGCGCTTGAACGGCATGCCAGTGGTGCGTCAGCTGCAACGCGCGCTGAACTGCGACCGGGTGGTGTTCACCAGCCCGGCCGCGGTTACCGCGGCCGCCACCCTGCTGCCGCTGGCCAAGGCGCAACGCAGCCCGTGGCTGACCGTGGGCGAAGGCACCGCGCGCGCGCTGCGGGAGCACGGCGTCGCCGGGGTGCATGCGCCGCAGCGGATGGACAGCGAGGGGCTGCTGGCGCTGCCGGTGCTGGCGGACGTCCGCGGCCTGCGCATCGGACTGGTCACCGCGCCCGGCGGACGCGGCCTGATTGCTGCACACCTGCAGGCCGCCGGCGCCGCGATCGAACGTGCCGATGTCTACCAGCGTCGCCTGCTGCGCCTTTCGCCCCGCACGCTGGCGCGATTGGCGCATTCAGCGCAGCCGTGGGTGCTGGCGGTCAGCAGTGGCGAGGCGCTGCTGCATTTCTGGCAGCAGCTTCCGCCGACTTGGCAGCAGCGCCTGCGGGCGTCTGCCCGCGTGGTGGTTGCCAGCGACCGCCTCGGCGAACAGGCGCGGTCGCTCGGCCTGCGGCACATCTCACGCAGCGCCGGCCCCACTGCTGCGCAGCTGGTGGCCGCTGCACACGCCACGCTCACCGTCCCGGCAGCGAACTGAACAGGGACGTGGATCACGCTTGCCGCTGTGGTCGGCAACAGTGATGCTGTGCACCATGCGGCCTGCCGGACCCTGACCGGCGACGTTGCCGACAAGGAAGCCCCATGAACGAGACTCCGCCCGTTTCCCCGCCCCGTAGACCCGTGCGCTGGTTGCTGCCGCTGGCCGCTGCGGTCGTGCTTGGCGCGGGCGGCTATGCCGGCTGGTACGTCTGGCAGCAGCAACAGCATGAGCAGGAAGCGCAGGCACAGACCACGGCCGTCCAGCTGAAGGGCCTGGAGGCCACGCTGGATGCGCTGCGTCGTGACCAGCGCGCAACCAGCCAGCGCCTGCAGGACGCGGCCACCACCAACCGCGTGCTGCGCGACGAGATGCTGGGCCTCTCCCAGCGCAGCGGGTTGCTGGAAGAGAACCTGGCCAAGCTGGCCGACAGCGCCAACCAGGGCCGCCAGGCCGTACAGCGCGATGAGGCCGAACTGCTGCTGACCCAGGCGGCGCAACGGCTGAATTATGCCGACGACGTGGAGGGCGCACGCCGCCTGTACGCACAGGCGGCCACCGCACTGGCCGAACTGCCCGACGCTGATGGCCTGAACCTGCGCCAGGCGCTGGTGCAGGAGCGCGAGGCACTGGACGCGCTCGGCAGCGGCCCGCGCGTGCAGTCGCTGCAGCGTCTGGATGCTGTGGCCCGGGCGCTGCAGGGCCTACCGTCACAGATCACCGGCACGACCGGCGGCAACGCTGCCAAGCCGTGGTGGCAGGCCGCCCTGGCCCCGTTCGTGGACATCACCCCCAGCCGCCAGAACGGCCCACTGACGGCCGCCGAACAGCGCAACGCCGACGATGCACTGCAGCTGGAACTGACGCTGGCACGTGCCGCCATCGAGCGTGGCGACCGCGCGGGCCGCAACTCCGCCCTGGACCGGGTGGAACACTGGGCACAGCGACGCTGGCCGGATTCACCGGCCCTGCGCGCGCAACGTGCTGAACTGAAGGCCTTGCGCGAACTTCCCCTGCAGGCCAACGACGCTGTCCTTGGCAGCACCCTGCAACAACTGCGCACCCAGACCGACCGGAGGTAAGCCCGCATGAAACCCCTGCAATCCCTGGTCGTGCTGTTGCTGGCCGTGGCCATCGGCGTGGTCGCCGCGCAATGGCTCGGCGCCGATGACCTGAACCGCTTCGGCGAGGTGACCCTGCGCTACGGCGGCTACGACTATCACAGCAACCTGCCGAAGGTAGCGCTGCTGGCGGTGATCACGGTCCTGGTGCTGTGGCTGCTGTGGAGCCTGATCGCTGCACCGTTCCGTGCCTGGGGCCGCTACCGCCGCAAGCAGGGCAGGGTGCGCCTGATCGACGGCCTGCAGGCCTACGAGCATGGCCAGTGGCAGCGTGCCGAGAAACTGCTGGACGGTGCGGCCAAGGACCCGGAGGTGAGCGCGGTGGCGCTGGCCAATGCGGTGCGCAGCGCACAGGCGCGCGCCGACGGCCCCGCCGGTGAAGCACTGCTGCAGCGCCTGGGCGAAAGCGATGCCACGCTGCAGGCGCTGCTGCGCGCCGAACAGCTGTTGGCGCGCGACCTGCCGGTGGATGCGATCAACGCATTGGACGTAGCCGCGATCCAGCCGCTGCCGCCGCGCGGCCTGTGGCTGCGTACCGAAGCGCTGGCGCGTGCCGGCCGCGCACACGAGGCCTATGGCCAGCTGGGTGCGCTGCGCCAGAGCAAGGTACTGCCGGCCGAATCAAACAGCGAACTGGAAGCCCGCCTGGCCGCACAGGCGCTGCTGGAAGCGGCCGACGTCAACGCATTGGCCGCACAGTGGGAAGCCACGCCGAAGGCGCTGCGGCCGACCCCGGACGTGGTGGGCGCCTATGCCAGCCGCGCGGTGGCCCTGAACTGGGATGAGCCGGCGCTGCTGGCGCTGGAACAGGCGCTGGACCAGCGCTGGGACGACGAACTGGTGGCGCTGTACGGCCGCCTGCCGGCCGAGCGCCTGGCCACCCGCCAGGCCAACCTGGCGCGCTGGCGCAATGTGCATGATGGCTCGGCCGCACTGCATCTGGCGCAGGGCCGCGTGGCCCTGGCCCAGCAGCAGTGGGATGCCGCCGATACGTTCCTGCACGAGGCCATCGCCGCCGGCGCCGGTGCCCCGGCGTGGGAGGCACTGGGTGAACTGTTCGCGCAGCGTGGCGAACACGCGCTGGCGGCACAGTGCCTGGCCAATGCGCTGCGCCTGCAGCGCGGCGAGGACAGCGTGGAACTGGTACGCGGCAGCGAAGCGCCGCTGCGTGCCACGGTGGAAGAGCAGCCGATCGCGGTCCAGCCCCCGGTGTATGACGCCAACGAAGAGCGCGACGAATTCGGCAACCCGCGGTTGCCGTGAAGCGTGCCGACCAACGGTCGGCACCCACCGGAGAAAAAAGAACGCCGCCCACCGGGCGGCGTTTTCATATGTGGAACCCGGTAGTCGGAGCGATCAGCGTTCGATGATCGCCACCACGCCCATGCCGCCGGCGGTGCAGATCGACACCAGCGCGCGGCCACCGCCGCGTTCGGCCAGCTGCTTGGCGGCGGTAGCGATCACGCGTGCGCCGGTGGCGGCGAACGGATGACCGGTGGCCAGCGACGAACCCAGCAGGTTGATCTTGTCCGGGTCGATGCGACCCAGCGGTGCATCCAGGCCCAGGCGGTTGCGGCAGTAATCCTCGCTCTCCCACGCACGCAGGGTGCACAGCACCTGCGCGGCGAAGGCCTCGTGGATCTCGTAGATGTCGAAGTCCTGCAGGGTCAGGCCATTGCGCTTGAGCATCTCCGGCACGGCCACGGTCGGTGCCATCAGCAGGCCTTCGCCATGCACGAAGTCCACCGCAGAGACATGCGCATCGCGCAGATAGGCCTGCGGCTCATGGCCGTGCGCGCGTGCCCACTCTTCGCTGGCCAGCAGTACCGCAGCGGCACCGTCGGTCAGCGGGGTGGAGTTGGCGGCGGTGAGCGTGCCACGGCCGGAGACCTTGTCGAACGCCGGCTTCAGCGTCGCCAGCTTTTCCAGCGAGGTATCCGGGCGCAGGATGTTGTCACGCTCGACGCCACGGAACGGTGCGATCAGGTCGTTGAAGAATCCGCGCTCATAGGCGGCAGCCAGCTTCTTGTGCGAGGACACCGCCCACTCGTCCTGCGAGTCGCGCGAGATGTTCCACTCCTTGGCCATGTCCTCGCAGTGGTCGCCCATGCTCTTGCCGGTGCGCGGCTCGGCCACGCCCGGGAACTCGGGCTTGAGCTCGGAGAACTTGAAGCCAGCGGTGAGTGCGCGGATCTTGTCGCCGGTGCTCTTGGCGCGGTTGGCGGCCAGCAGGCGTGCACGCAGCTTCTTGCCGTAGACGATCGGCACGTCGGAGGTGGTGTCCGAACCACCACCGATGCCCGATTCAATCTGGCCCAGCGCGATCTTGTTGGCCACGGTGATGATGCTGTCCAGCGAGGTACCGCAGGCGCGCTGCAGGGTGATGCCCGGGGTCAGCGGCGACAGGCCGGAGGACAGCGTGGCTTCGCGGCCCAGGTTCCAGTCGCTGGAGTGCTTGATCACCGCACCCATTGCCACTTCACCCAGCTGCTGGCCATGCAGGCCGAACCGTTCGACCAGCGCACCCAGCGTACGGACCGACATGCCGAGGTTGCCGACATCCGAATACGCGGTGTTCTGGCGACAGAACGGAATGCGGACGCCACCGAGGATGGCGACGGGACGAGCGTTGGGCATGGAGATACCTGGCATGGATGAGGGTGTCTGCAACATGGCCTGCACGGCGGAGCAGGCATAATGGAGCCAAGTGTAGCTGCCGCCCTGTGATGGGCCAACCGTGGAACCATGAGCAAACCCGACCCCGCGATGAATGCCCTTGGCGTGCTGGCCCTGGAACTGGCCGGCGGTGAAATCCCCCGCCAGGCGGTGCTCAGCGCAGAACAGGCCGGTGAACTGGCCGAACGCGTCGGCCGTGACCTGTCCAAGCTGGTGCCACAGGTAGCCGAGCTGGACCTGGTGTTCGCCGCCGCCCATTTCGACCCGGCCGAAGTGCTGCGCCCGGGCTGGCCGATCCATCGCCGCCTGGAAGAACTGCAGATGCGTGCTCCGGGCCGCAACCAGGGCCCCCGCCTGCTGGCCTTCGGTACCGATGCCGAGGGTGATGTGCCGCTGCCGTTCCAGGCCGATGCCAGCCTGGTTGGCGGTGGCCTGCGCGTGGTGCCGTTCCTGCTGACCGGCAGCGATGTGGCCACCACCAACGCGGTCGCGCATGCGCTGGAAGACACCTTGCTCGCCAACGGCATGGCGCATGCCGACACCGCGCTGATGGCGCAGAACAGCTTCGGTGCGCGGATCGAACACGCACGCTACTTCACCGTGAACGATCTGGCCGCGATGATGTCGATGCAGTACGACAACCAGGGCCTGGCCGCGCTGTGGCCGCTGATCGAGACCGCGATCATGGCGCCGGGCGAGGACGAGTGGCTCAATGCCGCGCCCGAGCCGCTGCTGCGCTATACGCACGGCGAAGCACGCATGGCACTGTTCGACCCGGCCGGTTGGTGCGCGCACTACAATCACAGCAAGAACGATTGCGACCGCCTGAAGGGCATCTACGAACAGTTCCTGATGCGCCAGCGGCAGATGGCTGCGGTGCTGGAGGCACACGGCGTGCCGGTGCTGTTCGTGCACTGCGAGGCCGGGCAGGACGCGCGCGAGCTGCTGGCGCGCTGATCTGCGGATGCGCACCGCCGGGCATGGCCCGGCGCTACCGTGCAATTGCGTTTCGCCGGGGCGCGACCGCCGTGCGTATTGCTGTAGCGCCGGAGTCCATGCTCGGCTCAGGTCCACCGAAGAGCAGCCGAGCATGGGCTCGGCTCTACAGGAAGCGATGCAAAGAAAAACGCCGGCTTGCGCCGGCGTTTTCCGTTTCCAGCAAAAGCGTCCTTACGGGGCCTTCTGGATCACCGCACACGCCAGGCGCGCGCCGGCGTTGCCGGTCGGCTGGGTCTTGTAGTCATCCGCGTCGGCGTGGACGATCAGGCCGCGGCCGATGATGTCGAAGTCATCACCCTTGCCGATGTTGACGTTGCTCGACACCGGGCCGTCGATGGTGGCCACGCCCTTGTCGTCGGCCTTGATGTTGGGCATGTCGCCGCCGTGGTGCGGATCGGCCGCCACGCTTCCGTGGTCCTGCTTGCCCGGGTTGAAGTGGCCGCCGGCACTCATGCCGTCCGGCGCGCTGCAGTCGCCCTTCTCGTGGATGTGGAAACCGTGCTCGCTGCCCGGCTTCAGGCCCGTAACATGGCCGGTCACGTGCACCTTGCCATCAACCACCTTGAAGGTGACGCTGCCCTTGGTCTCGTTGCCCTGGGTCGGTGCCAGCTCGGCCGTTGCCGAAGCATCGGCCGCCGGTGCCGCAGCCGGTTCCGGAGTTGCCGCCGGTCCGGTGGTGGCGCCGTCGGCCGGCGCGGCCGGCGGAGTTTCAGTCTGCGGCGTGGCGGGCTGCTGATTACAGGCCGCCAGGCCCAGCGCGGCGATGGCCGCAAACAGCGAAGTGTGGATCAGACGCATTGGAATCTCTCCCTCGATGATGCCTGCAGTGATCAGCGGACGACCCGGATCACGCCACAGGCGATGCGGACGCCGGCATTGCCGGCGGGCTGGCTGCGATAGTCGTCGGCGTTGGCATGCACGACCAGTGCACGTCCGGCGATATCGGTGGCGGCGCCTCCGCCAAGGGTAACGCCCTTGAGGTGGATATCGACGTTGGCGCGGCCCTGGGCGTCGGCACGCAGGTTGTCCATGTCGCCCAGGTGGTGCTTGCCGGTGCCGGCGCGGCCATGCGCAGCGCCACCGGGATTGAAATGATTGCCGGCACTGCTGGCATCCACCGCACTGCAGTCGCCGCGCTCATGGATGTGGAAGCCGGCCTGCTGCATCGGCTGCAGGCCACCGACCAGGCCGGTGATGTGCATGCCGCCGGGCTCCACCATCAGTGCGATGCGGCCACTGACAATGCTGGCCGAGGCCGGCGCGAGATTGGCCTCGCCCTGCTTCGCAGCGCTGACCACGGTCGGCGGCGGCGGGGTGGGCTCGGCCTTCTTCGGCGTACTGCCACAGGCAGACAGCAGCACGGCGGCGGACAACGGCAGGATGGCAAAGGACAGACGCATCGAAGACTCCTTGCAGGTGACACTAAGCGTTGCATCGTCCATGAACGATCAACAGTTCGGCAAGCAGGCGCGAGGACCGCGTGCAGGGACCGTTCAATGGCCCCCGCGGCGGCGGCCAGCGCCCAGCTTGCGGGTAAGGGTATTGCGGCCCAGGCCCAAGCGGGCAGCGGCTTCGGCGCGGCGGCCATGGGTGATCTGAAGCGCCGCTTCCAGCAGCGCATGATCGACCCGCTCGCGCACCTGCGCATGCAGCCCTTCCACGCCTTCGGCGAGCTGGCGGCGCGCCCATTCGGCCAGCAGCGCTTCCCACTGGCCTGGATCGGCACCGCTGATGCTGCCGCGACCGCCCCGCGTACGGTTCAGCGCGGTATCGACGTCGGCCACGCCGATGGTGTCAGCGGCGGCCAGCGCGGCCATCCGCCAGCACACGTTTTCCAGTTCGCGCACGTTGCCGGGCCAGTCGTGTTCGCGCAGCGCCTGCAGTGCGGCGGCGGTCAGGCGCTTGGGCGGCGTGTCCAGCCTGCGTGCGGCGGCGGCCAGGAAGGTGCTGGCCAGTTGTGCGATGTCTTCACGGCGCTCGCGCAGCGGCGGCAGCTGCAGGCGCACCACGTCGAGGCGGTGCAGCAGGTCCGCGCGGAACTTCCCCTGCGCGACCAGCCCTTCCAGATCCTGGTGGGTGGCGGCAACCACGCGCACATCGACGCGGATCAGTTCGCGGCCACCGACACGGAAGAACTCGCCCTGCGCGAGCACGCGCAGCAACCGGGTCTGCAACGGCAGCGGCATGTCGCCGATCTCATCCAGGAACAGCGTGCCGCCATCGGCCTGCTCGAAGCGGCCGGTATGGCGGCGCTGCGCGCCGGTGAAGGCGCCGGCTTCATGGCCGAACAGCTCACTTTCCAGCAGCTCGGACGGAATGGCAGCAGTATTGAGCGCGACGAACGGCCCATGCGCGCGCGGCGATTCGCGATGCAGTGCATTGGCCACCAGCTCCTTGCCGGTGCCGGTCTCGCCGGTGATCAGCACCGCCAGCGGCGCCTGCGCCAGGCGACCGATGGCGCGGAACAGCGCGCGCATCGGTGGCGTCCCACCCACCAGTTGCGGCGGTTGGTCGCCATGCGCTTCCGGCGCAGGCGTGGGCGCTGCCAGTGCCGGCGCCACCGCCGGCAGCACGCGCTGCGCCAGCGCCACGGCATCGTCCAGGTCGAACGGCTTGGACAGGAATTCATGCGCGCCGCCGCGGAACGCACCGGCCGTGCTGGCCACATCGGTATAGGCCGACATCACGACCACCGGCAGCTGCGGCAACGCGGCCTTGAGCTTGTCCAGCAGCACCAGGCCATCGTCGCCAGGCATGCGCACATCGGTGAACAGCAGCGCCGGCGGCGCGCCTTCGCCCAGGGCCTGCAGGGCTGCCGCAGCGCTGTCGAAATCGACGACCTGGTAGCCCGCCTCGCGCAGCGCGGTGCACAGCACGAAGCGCACGGCACGATCGTCATCGACCACCCAGATGCGCTGCGGGGACGAAGAAGACTCAGACATCGCGCGGGGCCTCCTCGGCCGGGGCGGCGCCACTGACAATCGGCAGCAGCAGGGTGAACACGGTATGGCCCGGGCGCGAGCGGTAGGTCAGCGTGCCGCGGTGCTCGCGCGCCACCTGCTGGGCCAGCGCCAGGCCCAGGCCAGTGCCTTCGGCGCGGCCACTGACCAGCGGCAGGAACAGGTGCTCGGCCAGTTCCTCGGGTACACCACGGCCGTCGTCGGCAATTTCCAGGCGCAACGCCAGCGTGTGCAGCTGCTCGGCGATGCGCGCGCCATGCTCCACGCGGGTGCGCAGGGTGATGCTGCCGGCACCGGCCTGGATTGCGTTTCGCACCAGGTTCCACACCGCCTGGGTAAGACGGTCGGCGTCGCCACGGAATTCGGGAATGCTGGGGTCGTAGTCGCGCTGCAGGCGTACTGCCCAGCCGGCCTCGTTCTCGGCCAGGCGCAGCACGCGTTCCAGCGCGGCATGGATGTTCAGTTCGGCGTGGGGTGCGGCCGGGGCCGGCGACAGCAGCTGGTCGAGCAGGCCGTTGAGGCGCTCGATCTCCGAGCCGATCAGTTCGATCAGTTCGCGTTCGCTGGCCTCGCGCTGGGCCGCGCGGCGGGCCAGCAGCTGGGCCGCACCCTTCAACCCGGCCAGCGGGTTGCGCAGCTCGTGGGCCAGGCCCTTCAGCGCCGCGCTGAGCGCGCTGGGCAGGGCCTGCGTCGGGTCCAGCCCAGGGAATTCGTCGACCGGATGTGCCTCCAGCAACCAGCCGCCATCGTCGCGGCGGCTCATCCAGCCCTCGGCGAAGCGCGGCGCCTCGCCGGGCACCGCCAGCGCCAACCGGTTCAGGCGCAGGCTGTCGCGCTCATCGCGTGCCAGGAAGTGGGCCAGCGCTTCGCCCTGCACTTCCAGTGCAGCCAGCGGCTGGCCCAGCAGGCGGCGCCCGCTGACACCCAGCCAGCGGCCGAAGGCCGGATTGCAGCCGACGATGCGGCCATCGGCTCCGGCCCACGCCAGCGGCGTGCCCAGGGCTTCAAGGGTCGGCGGGGGTGCGGGGTCGGACATTGCACCAATGTAGTGCAAAACGCGGGGGCCGGGGTCAGAGCACGGTCCGCCAGAAAGGGCTCCGGCCCCTGCCGCAGGTCGAGCGAGCTCGACCACTACCAGATGCGTGGCCGGTTACAGCTTCATGTTGAGGCCGACGAACACACTGCGTCCCGGGGCCGGCGAAAACATCGGGCGGGCGCTGTCCCAGAAGAAGCTGTCGTACCAGGCGTAGGCGTACTGGCGATTGGTGGCGTTCTTCAGCTGCAGGTCCACGCTGAATCGCGGGGTGAGCTGGTAGGCAGCACTGAGGTCGAGCACGGCGAAGCCACCGAACTTGCCGGCTACGTTGCGCTCTTCCAGGTAGTAATCGCCCTGTGCACGCGCCTGCAGGCCCAGCCGCAGCGCATCACCGGCGCGGTAATCCACGCCCAGATTGCTGATGTGGCGCGGGGTGGCAGCCACTTCGCGTCCCTGCAGGGAAACGCCGGCATCGCGGTCGTCGCGGGTGATCTTCGCTTCCTGGTAGGCGTGCGACGCCCACACCGTCCAGTCGTCGCCCAGTTGCAGGCTCAACTGCGCATCCACGCCGCGCCGGCGGGTCTTGCCCAAGGTGGCCGTCGTACCGGTAGCCGGCATGTTGGATACCTCGTTCTCTGCATCCTGCTGCCACACCGCCAGGCGTGCCTGGGCGCCCGCGAACGGCTGGAACTTCAGGCCCAGCTCCATGCCGGTGTTGGTGGACGGCTGCATCGGTGCCTGTCCCGGGGTGAGGTAGGCCGGTGCGGTGGACCCGGTCAGCACCTGGAAGGTGCGGCCCCAGTTCGCGTAGACGTGGGTGGTCTGGCCCAGGCTGTGGATGATGCTCAGCTTGGGCTGGCCGATCGTGCCGTAGTCCTGCAGGCGGCCGCTGATGCCGCTCATCAGGTGCGTGCTACCACTGAAGCGGTCGATACGGTAGGCCGGCACGATCTTCCACGCCTCGCCGGGCTGGTAGATGGCCTGCACGTAGGCACCCCAGTTGTCGAAGCTGTGGCGGTCGTTGTTCTGCACGCGCGCCGGTGCCTGGCTGAAATCGGTGGGTTCGGCGTAGGCGTAGCGCTCGCGGAGGTAGCCGTTGTCCTGCTGCTCGTAGTTCAGGCCGCCTTCGACGGTAAGCGCGGGGCTGGCCTGCCAGGTGAGCGTGCTGAGCAGGCCGGTCTGGCGCTCATCCCACACGCGGCGCTGGCGCGGCAGGTTGCCGGTGGGCAGGTCGCTGAAGGTCACGCGGCGATCGTCTTCGTAGCGGTTGTAGTACAGCCGCGTGCCGAAGGTGAGCGCGTCGGACAGTTTCATGTCCAGGTGCGCGGCGATCTGGCGCATGTCGCGTTCATCGCCATCGTTGCCGTTGCGCAGGTCGCTGCCACGGCGGTGCGTACGCAGCTCCTCGGCGGTCATGAAGCCGGGTTCGTCGGCTTCGTGGTGGTACGCGCGCGCGGTCAGGCCCACGCGCAGGCCGTCGTCCAGCGAGCCATGGAACCACTTGCCGCCCAGCGAATACTTCTTCGAGGCATCGTGATCGCGGTAGCCGTCGCTGGCCTGGGTGCCGACGAAATAGTTCTGCGCGAAGCCATTGGCTTCGCGGCCGACTGCCAGCTGTGCATCTCGGGTGTTGTAGCTGCCATAGGCCAGTCGCACGTCGGTGTAGGTGCCGCCCTGGCGCGTACCGAAGTTCACGTTGCCGCCGATGTTGTGCAGGCCGTAGCGCGGGTCGTTGGTACCGCGCACCACTTCGATGTAGCTGATGTCCAGCGGGAACAGCATGTCGATGAAGCGCTGGTTGCCGCTGTTGACGTTGCTGGGGATGCCGTCAATGAGGGTCTTGATCGCGTTGAGGTAGCCCTCGCCGTTGAAGGCGCGGAAGCTGACCTTGCCCGATTCGGCACCCTGCCGCGTTTCGGTGAGCTGGATGCCGGGCATCTGCCCCAGCAGCTCCCAGCTGTGCGAGACGTTGCGGTCTTCGATCTGGTCCGCGCCGAGCACGTCCACCGAAGTCAGTACCTGGTGCGCACTGAGCTGGCCTTCGCCGTGCTGGTGCACCTGCACCTTGCCGAGGGTGAGCGCGGCATCGGCGGACTGTGCGAAAGCTTCAGGGGCGAACGGCGCGGCCGCCAAGGCGGCCAAAAGGGTGGGAGTCATGGGAAAGGGCGGTTACGGTGAAATGTAATCATATAACATTTCACGCGCCCGCTTTTGCAGCGTCGAGCAAAGCTCGGCGCTACAAGGGCGGGAGCCGGGGGGATTACACCGGGTAGCCGGTGGCTTCCCGTGCCTTCTTCCAGGCGGCTTCGAATTCACGCGCGGAGATTTCGTCGTCCTCGTCGAAATCCAGGAACGACACCGGCTGGTCGGCCAGCAGGAAGCGGTCGTCGCTGTGGGCATGCTCGTCGGCCCAGACCATCCTGGTGCCGTAGATTTCCACCTGCCGCACGATCTTCTCGCCGCGCGCTTCCATCAGCACGTTGCCCTTGCCCAGGCCCGATTCGGCCCAGTGCTTGTAGTACTTCTTTGCGGCGGACTTCGCGCCGGGTTTTGCGTTGTGCTTTGAGTAGGTCATTGCAGGAGCCCTGGCCGCTGGCGCGGCCGGAAAGTGCGGAATGGCGCCATTATCGCCCGACCTCGCAGCGCGCAGGTGGGCGCTTCAGCGGGCCGGCGCTGGCAACGCCACGCCCTTCGGCCACAACATCCAGATGTTGCCCTTCTGCTTCATGTCGCCGGCCAGCTTGCCGGCGGCTTCGCCGCTGCCCCAGTACAGGTCGGCGCGCACTTCGCCGGCGATGGCACCGCCAGTGTCCTGCGCGGCCACCGGGCGCACCACCGGGCTGCCGTCCGGGCGCGTGGTGGACAGCCACAGCAGGCTGCCCAGCGGTACCACTGTGCGATCCACCGCCACGCTGTAGCCGGCGGTGAGCGGTACGTTCAGTGAACCACGCGGACCTTCCGGGCTGTCCGGAGTGCGCACGAAGAACACGTAGCTGGGGTTGCTGCGCAGCAGTTCCGGCACGCGCGCGGGATGGGCCCGGGCCCAGGCGCGGATCGCGTCCATGGTGACGTCTTCCTTCTTCAGCTGGCCCTGGTCCACCAGCCAGCGACCGATCGCGCGATAGGGGTGGCCGTTCTGCTCGGCATAGGCCAGCCGCACCTGCGTGCCATCAGCCAGGCGCACGCGGCCGGACCCTTGGATCTGCAGCAGCTGCAGGTCCATCGGGTCGGTCAGCCAGGCCAGCACCGGCGCCTTTACGCCTTTGGCGGCGATGGTGCCGGCATCGTCATAGGGCTTGAGCACCTTGCCCTCAACCCGCCCGCGCAGGCGCTTGCCCTTCAGTTCCGGGTAGAGGCTGTCCAGCTGCACCACGATCAGATCATCCGGCGTGCCGTACACCGGCACCGTGGCCTTATCGGTACGGGTAAGGCTGCCGGGGTAGATCGGCTCGTAGTAACCGGTGATCAATCCGTCGGCCTGACGGCCACCGGCACGCAGCGCATAGGCATCGAGGTCGCGCTGCAGGAACTGGCGGATCGCGGCCGGGTCCTTGTCTGACACGGCTGCGGCGGTGGCACAGGGCTTGGCCCAGGCGGCGTCGTTCTTCAGGCGGGTGCAGCTGCTGCGCCAGGCAACGAAGCCGGCCTGCAAATCGCTGTTTGAGACCGCTGGCAGGGCTTTCCAGTCGACCTTGGCGTAGGTGGCCGCCGGCGGTGAGGTCGCCGTGGGCGCCTCGGAACCCGTGCGGGGAGCGGTGGTGGCGCAACCGGCGAGCACCGCCGCTGCCAACAGGGTCCAGTGCTTGCGCTTGAAGAAGGTAGCGGAATCGATCATGCCGCCATGGTGGCGGGCCGGCCGCTGGGCGGCAACCCGGCGCGGGGTCAAGCGTTCATGCGCGGAGTCACGGCATCTGCAGCAGCAACGAATGCAGGATGCGGGCGTCCTCGGCATCCAGCGTCTTGGGCAGGTCGTCGCGGCCACGGAAACGGCGGTGGAAGGCGGCGACGGTGGCTTCTCGGTTGTCCAGTGGATAGCCGAAGCGGGCCAGCGCATTCCACGCGTCGAAGCCTTCCGGTGCCGCGCCGTCGGCCGCGCGCGGCCACACGCCGAAGCCGGCCTCGGCCAGCTGTTGCCACGGGAAGAAGCGGCTCGGATCCTGCTTGCGCGTCGGTGCCAGGTCGGCGTGGGCGATCACCTGGCGCGGCGGGATGTTCAGGCGGGTGGTGAGGTCACGCAGCAGCACGATCAGCGATTCGATCTGCGCCGCACTGAACGGGCTGCGGCCATCGTTGTCGAGCTCGATGCCGATCGAGGCCGAGTTGAGATCGGTGATGGTGCCCCATCGCCCGGCGCCGGCATGCCAGGCACGGCGCTCATCGGCGACGAGCTGGTAGCGATGGCCATCGGCGCCGATCAGGTAGTGCGCGCTGACCGGTCCACCGCTGTTGGCGGTACGCAGCGTATGCAGGCTCTGCTGCACCGATTTCTGCTCGGTGTGGTGGATGACGATGATGACCGGCGTGCGCGCGTTCTGGTTGGGCGAAGGCACCCAGGTGGCGAGCGGGTTGCGCGTTTCCCGTGGCGTGGAAGCGCAGGCGGCCAGCAACAGGCAGGCCGAGAGCATCAGTGTGGTGCGGATCGGAGGCATGGCCTGATTGTGCGCGATCTGGCGCGAGGGTGCATGTCACAAGAAGATTCGGTAGATCCACGCCATGCGTGGATGCGCCACTCCGGCCGTGCCAGCCAACGGTCGGCACCCACCAGAGCAGACCCGGACCCTGTGCCAAGCAAGCTTGGCACCTACCAGAACCAGGACAGGGGAAGTGCCGACCAACGGTCGGCACCCACCACGTCAGTACGCCGCTACCTCAGGCCTCGTAGGCAGACTCGCCGTGCGAAGTCACATCCAGGCCAGTGCGCTCTGCTTCTTCGGTCACGCGCAGGCCCACCACGACCTTTACCAGCAGCAGGATGACCGCGGTCACCACCGCCGACCACAGCACGGTCAGGCCGACGCTGACCACCTGCACCCACACCTGGTGGCCGATATCCAGATCGGCCTTGGTGCCGCCCAGCGACTGCGCGCTGAACACGCCGGTGAGGATCGCGCCGACGATGCCGCCGACACCATGCACACCGAACACGTCGGCGGTGTCGTCCACCTTCAGCAGGCGCTTGAGGCCGGTCACGCCCCACACGCAGATCACGCCGGCGACGAAGCCGATCACGATCGCGCCAAGCGGGCCGACCGTGCCACAGGCCGGGGTGATGCCGACCAGGCCGGCCACCGCACCCGAGGCTGCACCCAGCGCCGACGGCTTGCCCTTGCCGATCGCTTCCACCAGGGTCCAGCCGAGCACGGCGGCGGCGGTGGCCAGCACGGTATTGAGGAAGGCCAGCGAGGCCACCGTATCGGCCGCAGCGGCGGAACCGGCGTTGAAGCCGAACCAGCCTACCCACAGCAGCATCGCGCCGATGTAGGTAAACGGTACGTTGTGCGGCTTCAGCGCGGTCTGGCCGTAGCCCAG
Organism: Stenotrophomonas hibiscicola ATCC 19867; assembly: GCF_000382065.1. Taxonomy (GTDB): domain Bacteria; phylum Pseudomonadota; class Gammaproteobacteria; order Xanthomonadales; family Xanthomonadaceae; genus Stenotrophomonas; species Stenotrophomonas hibiscicola. The sequence continues at coordinate 196,242 of NZ_KB907504.1, forward strand.
GCGCTTGCCGACGAGCCACGCGCCGACCAGGCCGGCCACGCCCGCATTGATGTGGACCACGGTGCCACCGGCGAAGTCGATCGCGCCCAGTTCACCCAGGTAGCCGCCGCCCCAGACGATGTGCGCCATCGGGATGTAGCTGAGGGTGAACCACAGTGCCGAGAACAGCAGTACCGCACGGAACTTGATGCGCTCGGCGAAGGCACCGACGATCAGCGCGGTGGTGATGCCGGCGAAGGTCGACTGGAAGGCGACGAACAGGTAATCCGGCAGGCCCTTGATCGGCGTATTGCCCACCGAGTCCGGAGTGAAGCCCTTGAGGAAGGCGAATTCGGTGAACGAGCCGAAGAACGGATTGCCGGCGCTGAACACCGCACTGTAGCCATAGGCCACCCACAGCAGCAGCACCAGCGAGAACACCACCAGGATCTGGCTGAGCACCGACAGCACGTTCTTCGAACGCACCAGGCCGCCATAGAACAGGGCCAGGCCTGGAACCACCATCAACAGCACCAGCAGGGTGGAGGTGAGCATCCAGGCGACGTCGCCACGATCATAGGCAGCGGCCGCTTCGGCCACGGCCGGCGCGGCGGCGGTGGCGGTGGCGGCCGGATCGTGCAGCGGCTCGACCGCCACGGTTTCGCTCGGCAGCGGCGACACCTGTGCCTGGGCGTGGGCGCTGCCCGGCCAGGCACCAGCGGCCAGCGCGCTGAGCAGCATCAACAGGCACACCAGATGGAACCGGGCTTGCCACCCGGTGAGAAGGCGCATCTTCATGGGGGAGTCTCCGGAAGGGGGCTTACAGCGCGTCGGCGCCGATTTCGCCGGTGCGGATGCGGATGACCTGCTCGACAGCGGTCACGAAGATCTTGCCGTCACCGATCTTGCCGGTGCCGGCAGACGACTGGATCGCTTCGATCACCGCGTCGGCACGTTCGTCGGTGACGACGGTTTCGATCTTGATCTTGGGCAGGAAGTCGACAACGTACTCGGCACCGCGATACAGCTCGGTGTGGCCCTTCTGGCGACCGAAACCTTTCACTTCGGTCACGGTGATGCCCGACACGCCTGCATCGGACAGGGCCTCGCGGACCTCGTCGAGCTTGAACGGTCGGATGATGGCGGAGATCAGTTTCATGCGCATGTCCCGAGGGTGGATGGGGCCAGCGCGCCAGCGCGCGTTGGCATCAGGCAACCACGGGTCATCAGGATGATGACCGTGGCTGTTGCACCGGACACGTACAGGGCCGGGACGGCCGTGCCTCTCTCCTTGCACGACCGACGCGGGAGGGAGGGCGGCCCTGGTCGCGTATCCGGTCTTTCTCTTGCCCCTGGATAAGCGGGCCAAAGGCCCGCGTTCCAATGCAGCGGACTGACAGTCCGCTCTACAACGGCGGGCCTGCGGCCGCCTTGCGGCTCCCCAGCCGCGAGAACGGAAGCGATGGCGGCGGGTGGGAGGGGAAGCCCACCGCCATCGCATCCGGTCAGCTGGCGTAGTACAGCTGGTATTCCAGCGGGTGGGTGGCCGCGCGGAACTTGGTCACTTCCTGCATCTTCAGCGCGATGTAGCCGTCGATGAAGTCATCGCTCATCACGCCACCGGCCTTCAGGAACTCGCGGTCCTTGTCCAGCGCTTCCAGCGCCTGGTCCAGCGAGGAGCAGACCTGCGGGATCAGCTTCTCTTCCTCCGGCGGCAGGTCGTACAGGTCCTTGTCGCTCGGTGCGCCCGGGTCGATCTGGTTCTTGATGCCGTCCAGGCCGGCCATCATCAGCGCGGTGAAGGTCAGGTAGCCGGACTGGATCGGGTCGGGGAAGCGCATTTCGATGCGGCGCGCCTTCGGATTGGACACCCACGGAATGCGGCACGAGGCCGAACGGTTGCGGGCCGAGTAGGCCAGCATCACCGGCGCTTCGAAGCCCGGCACCAGGCGCTTGTAGCTGTTGGTGCCCGAGTTGGCGAAGGCATTGATGGCCTTGGCGTGCTTGAAGATGCCGCCGATGTACCACAGCGCCAGCTGGCTCAGGCCACCGTAGCCGTCACCGGAGAACAGGTTGGTGCCGCCCTTGGACAGCGACTGGTGCACATGCATGCCGCTGCCGTTGTCACCGACGATCGGCTTGGGCATGAAGGTGACAGTCTTGCCGTTGCGATGCGCGACGTTCTTGATGACGTACTTCATGCGCAGCAGCTCGTCGGCCTTCTGCACCAGGGTGCTGAACTTGGTGCCGATCTCGCACTGGCCGGCGGTGGCCACTTCGTGATGCTGCACTTCCACTTCGATGCCGACCTGTTCGAGGGTCTTGCACATCTCGGCGCGCAGGTCGTGCAGGGTGTCGGTCGGCGGAACCGGGAAGTAGCCGCCCTTCACGCCGGGACGGTAGCCGCTGTTGGCGCCGTCATACTTGGCGCCGCTGTTCCATGCCGCTTCTTCCGAGTCGACCTTGAAGAAGGTGTTGCCCATTTCGTTGGCGAAACGGACCGAGTCGAAGATGAAGAATTCCGGCTCCGGGCCGAAGAACGCGGTTTCGGCGATGCCGGAGGACTTCAGGTAGGCCTCGGCACGCTTGGCGATGCCGCGCGGGCAGCGGCCATAGGCCTGCATGGTGGCCGGATCGAGGATGTCACAGCTGATCACCAGGGTCGGATCGGCGTAGAACGGATCGACGTAGGCGCTGGACGGGTCCGGCAGCAGCACCATGTCCGATTCGTTGATGCCCTTCCAGCCGGCGATCGAGCTGCCGTCGAACATCTTGCCTTCTTCGAACAGCGACGGCTCGACGATGCTGACCGGGAAGGTGACGTGCTGCTCGACGCCACGCATGTCCACGAAACGCAGATCGACGAATTCGATCTGGTTGTCCTTGATCAGCTTCTCAACGTTTTCAACGGACATCGGTACGACCTCGGATGGGGATGAATGCCTGCTGAGGTACAGCAATGACCGTGCCAACTTTTTGCGACCCGCAAGTCGTTGATTTCCCTAAGCCCGCCCCGCACCGGTGCGGAACAGCGCGCACCAAACGGGTGCAGTCGGCAGCAGGCGCACCCGTTTGGTGCAGCAGGGATCGTCTATCCTCTCGACCTTCTTCCTTCCTGCCGCGCGTGCCCGCACCGTCCATGTCCGACCTGCTCTCTGCCCTGCTGCTGGGCATCCTCGAAGGCTTGACCGAATTCCTGCCGATCTCCAGCACCGGCCATCTGCTCATTGCCCAGCACTGGCTGGGTGCCCGCTCGGACTTCTTCAACATCGTCATCCAGGCCGGCGCGATCGTCGCGGTGGTGCTGGTGTTCCGCCAGCGCCTGCTGCAGCTGGCCACCGGCTTCAACCAGCGTGAGAACCGGGAGTATGTATTCAAGCTGGGGGCTGCGTTCCTGGTCACCGCCGTGGTCGGCCTGGTGGTACGCAAAGCCGGCTGGTCGCTGCCGGAGACGGTCAGTCCTGTGGCCTGGGCGCTGATCATCGGCGGTGTCTGGATGCTGCTGGTGGAGGCCTACACCGCGCGCCTGCCCGACCGCGACCAGGTGACCTGGACAGTGGCGATCGGCGTGGGCCTGGCGCAGGTCGTGGCCGGCGTGTTCCCCGGTACCTCGCGCTCGGCCTCGGCGATCTTCCTGGCCATGCTGCTGGGCCTGAGCCGTCGCGCCGCTGCCGCCGAGTTCGTGTTCCTGGTCGGCATTCCCACCATGTTCGCCGCCAGCGCCTACACCTTCCTGGAAATGGCCAAGGCCGGGCAGCTGGGCAGCGAGAACTGGACCGAGGTGGGCGTGGCCTTCCTTGCCGCGGCCGTCACCGGCTTCGTCGTAGTGAAGTGGCTGATGGGCTACATCAAGTCGCACAGGTTCACGGCCTTCGCCCTCTACCGCATCGCGCTGGGCGCGGCGCTGCTGCTGTGGTTGCCCTCCGGCAGCTGAACAGCACCAGGGCACGGTAACCCCAATGCCGGCCCCACCCCGTTTCCCCCACGGTTCCCCAAGGAGAATCACCATGAACCGCAAGCTCACCCTGCTCCTCCCGCTGGCCCTGATGGCCGCGTGCAGCCAGACCCCGGCCCCGGCCGGCACGGGCGGCGATGACGTGGCCCCGGCCGCGGCCAAGGCAGCGGACCAGCAGACGCTGGCGCATCTGGACGCGCAGCGCCTGCAGAGCCAGCACTGGCTGCTGCAGCAGGCCACCGGCGCCGACGGCAAGCGCATCGACGCGCTGTTCGCCCGCCAGGACAAGCCGGTCACCCTCGACTTCGCTGACGGCCGCCTGTCGGTCAGCAACACCTGCAACCGCATGGGCGGTGGTTACACCTTCGACGCTGGCAAGCTGGCCGTCAGCGCGATGGCCTCGACCATGATGGCCTGCACCGACAAGGCGCTGATGGCGCTGGACGAGGCCGTGTCGAGCCGCCTGCAGGGCGAACTGAAGGCCGAGCAGGACGCTGATGGCAAGCTGACCCTGACCACCGCCAAGGGCGACACGCTGGTCTTCAACCCGGAACCGACCGCTGAAACCCGTTACGGCGGCGCCGGCGAAACCGTGTTCCTGGAAGTGGCCGCGAAGACCGAGAAGTGCTCGCACCCGCTGATCCCGGACTACCAGTGCCTGCAGGTGCGTGAAGTGAAGTTCGACGACAAGGGCCTGAAGCAGGGCGAGCCGGGCAAGTTCGAGAACTTCTACGGCACCATCGAGGGCTACACCCACGAAGACGGCGTGCGCAACGTGGTGCGCGTGAAGCGCTACGAGGTGAAGAACCCGCCGGCCGATGCGCCGTCGCAGGCGTACGTGCTGGACATGGTGGTCGAGTCGGCCATCGAGAAGAAATAAAACGATGGAAGGGCGGCCGAGAGGCCGCCCTTCTTCGTTGTGCGTTGTAGAGCCGAGCCCATGCTCGGCTGCTGTCTATCGGGAAAAGCAGCCGAGCATGGCTCGACGCTACCGAAAGCAACGCCGGCCCGCGGCCGGCGCTACCGGGGTTGCGGTTACAGCGCCGGGTTCAACGTGTAGGTGCCGTGCAGTGCGGCTTCGGCCAGCACGTGGCCGTGCATGGCGCGGTACGCGTCGGCGGCGCTGAAGCGCCGCGGCAGGTCCAGCGACGCCACGTCCAGCGCGAATACCCGGAAGAAGTAGCGGTGCATGCGCTCGTCGTTGAACGGCGGATACGGGCCGTCATAGCCCAGGTAATCACCGGCCATGTCCGGGTTGCCCGCAAACCAGCCGGTGAAGTCGTTCAGGCCCTGGCGGCTGCCGGCCGGACCGGCCGGGGTGGGCTTTCCCTTCACCACGAAGCCGTCGCTGCAGCTGCCAGCGGCGATCTCCTGCACCGTGGCCGGGATATCGGCCATCACCCAGTGCACGAAATCGCAGCGCGGCTGGTCGCGCGGCACGCTCATGTCGCTGCGGCCAACCGTCTCCGGCACGGTCGGTACGTCCGGGTCCACGCATACCAGCAGGAACGAACGGGTGCCGGCCGGCGCCCCGCTCCAGGCCAGGTGCGGGTTGCGGTCCGGGGCGAAACCGTTGGCGTCGCCGGCGGCGAACTCACGATCAATCGGTGCGCCATTGGTCAGGCTGTTACTGGTCAGCTGCATCAGGATCTCCTCACTCTTCCGGGTAACCCAGGCGCACCGCAACCGGGGTGAGCTGGGCGAAGGCGGCGCTCATCACGTCGCGGTAGTTGCGCCAGTGGCCGGGCGGGAAGCGCGGCGCGCCCAACTGCGCCGCCGGCGGCATCGGCCGCTCGAACAGGCGGCCCAGCAGTTCGGCCATCGCCTGCGGATCGTTGCCGACCTGGTCGATGCGCAGCAGCACGTGGGGGTACAGGTCTTCCTCATGCAGCGTGGCAATCTGGTTCAGCGCGCGGGTCAGCCATTCACTGGCTTCGGCCAGCGAGGTCATCGCCAGCGGCGCGGCGGCACCGTAGGCCACCCAGTCCAGCAGCATGTCGCGCGGATCACGCAGCACCAGCACCAGTCGCCCCTGCGGCAGCTGCGGGCGCAACGCCCACAGCAGGGCGTTGTCCCACCACAGCAGCCAGTCGATGACGGTATCGCTCTGCAGGCCACGCGCCGGCAGCTGTTCGCGCCAACGCTGCACCAGCCGCTCCGGCGTCAGTACGCCCGAAGCGAGATCCTGCAGCGTGTTGTAGTTCTGGAACGCATCGTCGGGCGGGTTGCTGGTGTAGCGGTCGCTGCGCAGCACCGGGCTGGCGGCCGCCAGGCCGGTCGCCACGCGCTCCACGCCCGAGCCCGGCGCGCCCCAGAGGAAGATCGGCGCGGAACTGGTGTTGCCGTCAATCTCACCCTTCTCCGGCCAGCTTGGCGGAGACTTGGCCTGCGGTGGCAGCGGCAGGCGTTGCGGGGCCTGGTCGGCCTGCAGCGACAGCCAGGTACGCAGGGCCTCCTGCGGCTGGCCGGCACGGTCCTGGATCTCGCCCATCCAGGTGCGCAGATCGGCGCGATGCGCTTCCGGCGCCTGCTCGACCAGCGCCTGCACGCGGGCCACTGCAGCAGGCGGATCACGCTGCAGCAACCCTTCAACCAGGCGGGTTTCGCCACTGACACGCCCCGGTTCAATGCTGACGATACGCTCGGCAATGGCTTCGGCCTGCTCGTGCTCGCCCACCATGTCGTGCAGGCGCAGGCGTGCTTCCAGCGCCGGCAGGTGGCCCGGCATGGCGTCCATCCAGCGTTCAACGGTCGCCGCGGCAGCGGGGCTGCCAACTTCTTCCACGGCCAGGCGCGCCAGCCACAGATCATGCAGCTGCGGGTGCTGCTCCAGGGCAGCGTCGAGGCGTGCACGCGCCTCGTCTTCGCGGCCAAGGCGCTGCCAGGACATCAGCAGCAGCTGCAGCAGCTGGCGGTCATCGGGGATCGCTTCCAGCAAGGGCAGCAGATGGTCCAGCGCCTGCAGCGGCTGGCCGTTGCGCAACGCCAGCTCACCGGCCAGGCGCCGCATCGCCGGCACGTCCAGCTCCGGCTGCCGCAGGGCCACCTCCATGGCTTCGGCCGCCGCCGGCACGTTGCCCTGGCGCAGCGCCAGCTGCACCACAAGGCCATGCAGCGAGCTGATGGCCGGGTTCAGTTCCAGCACGCGGCGGAACGCCTGCTCGGCGAATGCCAGCATGTCCTTGCCAAGGTAGGCAAAGCCCAGCGCATAGAGCACGCGGGTGTCATTCGGCTGGGCCTTGTTGGCTGCCGACAGCAGCACCAGCGCACGGTCCGGGTCATCGCGGCGCAGCGCGATCATGCCGTCGATGGTCAGCAGCTCGGGGTGGTCCGGCTCCACGCGCGAGGCCAGGGTGGACAGGCGTTGTGCCTCGTCGAAGTCATTGCGGCCAACCGCCAGGTGCGCCTGCATCAGGTAGGCGGCGAAGGAATTCGGGTCGAGGCCGGTGGTGCGCGCCAGTGCCTCGTCCGCGCCCTGGTACTGGCGCAGGGCAAGCAGCAGGCCAGCGTGCTGCAGGTGCAGCTGGGCATCATCGGGGGCCAGCTGCAATGCCTGCTGCAGGGCCTCCATGGCATCTTCGGCCTTGCCCTGCTGCTGCAGCGCAAGCGCCAGCCAGCGGTGGGCCCCGGCCTGGCCGGGTTCGTCACGGGTCCACGCCTGGGCCAGCTGCACGGCCTGGTCGGCCTGGTTCTGGCGCAACGCTTGGATGATCTGGTCTTGCATGGCGGTCCGGTTCGAGTGCAAACCCGCATTGTAGCGGTCCACGCGCCGGTGCCGGTTCAGCCCGCCAGCACCCGCTGCAGGCGCTGCGCCACCCACCGTTCGGAGAAGCCGTCGCCCCGCCAGTTTTCCAGGAAACCGCAGTGGCCTCCCCAGCAGGCGGTCTCCAGGCGCGCGTGGCGCGGCAGCTGCCAGTCGCTGAAGGTCGCATAGGGAATCACCGGGTCGTCCTGCGCCATCAGGATGTCGGCCGGCACCTGCAGGGCCGACAGGCGGTCACCGGCAATCGAGTAGCCATCGAAATAGGCCTGCAGCGAGCCAAAGCTGGTATGCCGTTCAACCAACCAGGCGGTCAGCGCACGGATATCCAGCTTCAACACGCGGTCGTCGCAGTCGCTCAGCTCGGGGAACAGATCGCGCTTGCGGCGCAGCGAGCCGGCCCATTTGCGTCGGAAGTACCAATCGTACATTGCCGGACCATTCTCGATGCTCTCCATGGTCAGCCCCGGGTCCAGCACCGGGCACACCGAGGCCACGCGCAGCAGCGGCACGCCGGCGGCCGGCGCGCGCAGGGCCAGGCGCAGCACGAAATTGCCGCCCAGTGAGTAGCCGGCCGCCACCAGCGGCAGCTGCGGCCAGCGCTGGGCGATGTCTCCTGCGGCATGCACCACTTCATCGATCAGGTTGGAGTGGAAGATGCCGGGGTTCAGGTGATGGGTGTTGCCGTGGTCGCGGAAGTTCAGGCGCACGACATCGAAACCCTGTTCGATCATGCGCGCGGCCGCCATGCGCATGTAGCTGGATTCGGCACTGCCCTCCCAGCCATGCAGCAGCAGGGCCATGCCCTTGGGTTCGCGGCCTTCGACATGGCTGTGCCAGCCCTGCAGGCGCACGCCATCGCCGCCGTCGAGGATCAGCTCTTCGCTGACCGCGCCGGTGGCCGCCAGCAGCAGCAGGCCGCGCTGCAGGCGCATGCGGCTGGAGCTGAGCATCGACTGCAGGTGCGGGTTGCGCAGCCAGCGCGGCGGCTGGTAGTCAGCCGCATGCAACGTCGGCGTACCGGCGTCCAGGACAGGTGGCGGAACCAGGGCCACCGTGCCCTCAACCGGTGCTCATGGCCGCCACGATGCGCGCGCGCGAGGTCTCCGCGATGCGCCGACGGCCTTCCAGGTCCTGTGCACCGATCGGTGCCAGGAAGTGCACTTCCGCACGCCGCGCCGGCTCACCGAGCAGGCGCAGGAAATTGGCGAAGAAGCTCTCGCCGGGGCCGAATGCCACGATGGTCTGTGCGTCACCCTTGAGCCCATAGACCAGCGCCACCGGCTGCACCGGAACGCCGGTTTCAACCGCGGCCTGGAAGATGCGGGCATGGAACGGCCCCACTTCGTGGCCACCGCGGGTGCGCCCTTCCGGGAACACGCCCACTGCCTTGCCGCCACGCAGGCGATCGGCCATCACCTGCATCACCCCGCCCAGCGACTCGGTGTTGCCACGCTGGTGGAAGATGGTCTGCCCGCGCGCAGCGAGCCAGCCGACCAGGGGCCAGCTGGCGATTTCGCGCTTGGCGACGAAGCCCATCATGCGCTGGCTGTGCAGGATGCAGATGTCCACCCAGCTGACATGGTTGGCCACGAACAGCACGGCACCGGGCAGCGGCGCGCCCATCTGCACCAGGCGGAAGCCGAAGATCCACATCAGGCCCCCCTGCCACCAGTTCACCACCTTCGCCCCGAGGGTATCCTCGCCCACGCGCAGCTCGCCCCACGGCGGAAGCATGCCGATCAGGATCAGCGGCAGGAACACGGTGATGTGGACCAACAGCAGCGGTACGCGGTACAGGTAACGGCACACACGCGCCACGCCGCCACGGGGGGCCGGAGTGGGGGAAGTCATCCGCGCACGATACCGGAGCGTCGCAGCAGCTGCCAGCCGATTTAGGCCATAACGGCCATTGACCGGGGCAATCGGTGGGGAACGCTGGGTTCTGCCGTCGTCAACACGCCCGACCGGGGGCTCAACCGTGGCCGGCCGCCACCACCGCCAGGGTCAGCCGCGAAATGCATACCAGGCGACCCTGCTCGTCCTCGATGCGGATCTCCCACAGCTGGGTGCTGCGGCCCACATGCAGTGCGCGGGCGGTGCCGGTGACAATCCCCGAGCGCACCGCCCGCAAGTGGTTGGCATTGATCTCCAGGCCCACGCAGACCTGCTTTGCGGTATCCACGCACAGGTTGCCGGCGCTGCTGCCCAGCGTCTCGGCCAGCACCACCGAGGCCCCGCCGTGCAGGATGCCGTAGGGCTGGCGGGTGCGCTGGTCCACCGGCATGGTGGCCTGCAGCCAGTCTTCGCCCGCTGCGCTGAAGACGATGCCCAGGGATTCGATCGCCGTGTTGCGGCTGAGCGCATTGAGCTGCTCGAGGGAAACGGCTTCGCGGAACACCTGGGTCATGCGGTCACCTTCAGAGAATGGGAACGAGGCCGGCACCGAATGCGGTCAGCATGCGCACCAGCAGCCACTTCGGGCCGACGTTGACTTCGGGGAAGTCGCCGACGGCAACGTAGCAGCGATGGAACTCCGGGTCCTGCCGTGGCAGCGGCTGCGGGCAGTCCGGGCCGGGCTTGAACTCGTAGTCGGTGGCATAGCGCCATGGCCAGAAGTCGAGGATCGGCAGCGCTTCGGAGGCTTTGCCGACGCTGTAGTTCAGCCCCGACAGCACCGGCGGCTTGGCCCGCGGCGCCACCGTCCAGGAGTTCTGCGGATGGGTATCGCGCAGGATGCTCTCGGCCAGCTGCTCGGCAAACACCGGATCATCGATGATCACCGCGCCTTCGGTGTTGTAGTTCTCGCTGCGCGGATCGAAGTTGTGGGTGCCGACCACGCCGATGCGGCGGTCGACCACCAGCGACTTGGCGTGCAGGCCCATGCGCGCGCCCTTGCGGGTGACCGGCAATGGCTTGTTGACCGCCTTGCTGCCCAGGAACGAGGGCCGCGTTTCGGTGCGCAGCAGGCGCGTTTCCACCTCGCTGCCGGCCGCGCGGCGGCGTTCGCGCGCGTTCTGGTAGGCACTGCCGGTACGCGGATGACTCACCACTGCCTGCCTGCGCGTTGTTGCCCGGTCCCCCTCGCTGCCCCCCCCGGCATTGCTGCCGGCGGCGCTGCCGCCGATCAGCGGGTTGCGGCCGCCGTCGTCGTCTGCCCCGGGGGCGGCGATCGGGTCGGGCAGCAGGTTGCGGTAATCAACCGGCGCATCCAGCGGGAACGGCTTGTATTCGAAGATGTTGAAGCCCAGTTCGCGCATGTTGCGCCGCTTGTACTTGTACGACAGCGCATACACGATGGGATTGTCGGTGGCCGCCAGGCTGTTGCTCGACACCACCACGCGCGGTGGCTGCGGGCGCTTGCGCAGCTCGCGGAACAGCTTCTGCGCGGGCTTGGACAGCACCAGGTACGGCGTCTGCAGGATCACTTCCTTCTGCGCACCGGCAATGAGCGCATCCAGCTGGGGCTCGGTCACGTGCTGGCCGGCCAGCGGGGCATCGGCCTTCTCGCGCCGGTGCTTGCGCGGCAGGTCGGCGACATAGCGCACCGAGGCCACCGGCAGCGCGGTATCCACGAAGGAACGGGTGACGAAGTCCATGTCATTGGCTTCGGCACTGACCCGCTGCACCCGTTCCGGGCGGCGGAACGTGGCGGGGGGCAGCGCCGGCACGCCCTCGCGCAGCAGGGTGCGGCCGACATCATTCAGGCGCTCGGCCGGCACGCTGCGCTGGGCACGCCAGAAGGCATCGAAGTTGGCCGCCATCGCACGCGCCTCGGGGCCGGCAATCAGCACGTCGCGGTCGCGGAAGTTGTACTCGCGGTCCCAGTCGTAGTAGTCGTCCTGGTAGTTGCGGCCTCCGACCACGCCGATTGCGTCGTCGATTACCAGCAGCTTGTTGTGCATGCGCTGGTTGAAGCGCCGGAAGCAGCACAGCACGCTGCCGGCATAGTCGAAGTAATTCAGCCGGGCCTTGCCGAACGTCGGGTTGTAGACCCGCAGCTGGAAGTTCTGGTGGGCGCCGGACAGCGCGCCGAGGATCTGCAGGTCGGAGATCGCCGAGAGCTGGTCGATCAGCACCCGCACCTTCACCCCGCGCCGCGATGCAGCCAGCAGTTCGTCGATGACCAGCCGGGCGCTGTCGTCCTTGTCGAAGATGTAGGTCTGCAGGTCGATGCTGCGGGTGGCGCTGCGCAACAGGTTCAGCCGCGCCACCAGGGCGCCTTCTCCCTCGTCCAGCAGGGTGGCGTAGTGGCGCGGCTGCTCCGGGGTGGATTCGGTGAACGCCCGGCCGGCCAGCGCCCGCAGCGGCGAGTCCTGCGCGCAGCGGTCGGCGCGCTGGCAGTCGACCTGGGTCGAGCGCGCCTGCACGGCGATCGCTTCGGCGCGGTCGCGCTCGGTATTGGACAGCGATGCACAACCGCTGCCCAGCAACACGGTTGCCAGCGCCAGTGCACGCAGCAGGAGGTTCACGGTTTCGGCGCCTCGCTCAGGCGCGCTCGCAATACGAAGGTCACACGATCACTCAAGGCAAGCTGCCAGCTGTCCATTCCATACCGGCCTCGCTGCACGGTACCGCGGCTGACGACGTCGCAATCATAGCCGGGTCGGGCGCACTCCGCCTTCTCCACCCTCAGCTTCTCGGGATGGCTGACCCCGCGCAGGGTCAGCCGGCCGTTGATGTCACCCCCCTCTTCCACGGTCTCCGGCCAGTACGGCAGCGAGTCGAACTCGACCACCGGGTGGCGGCCCGCGTCGAAGAATTCCTCGCCGCGCATCCAGCCGGTATAGCGCGCCTTGCCGGGGATCTCGACCGAGCGCGTGAACATCTTGAGGTGCACCTGGTGGCGGCCATCGGAGAGGATCTCGATGCGGCCCTCGAAGTGCGGGAACACACCTTCGATGCGCTGGCCGAAGCGGGTGCGCACCTCGAAACCGATCTGCGAGCGTTGGGTGTCCAGGCGCAGGACCCGATGCGCTTCGGCGACCACCGGCGGCAGGGGCGTTGGCGTTGGCGGAGGAGGCGCGGCAGGCCAGGCCGCGCCGGAAGCCAGCAGCACGGGCAGCAGAAAGCGGCTGCGCCGCGCCAGACTCATTGGATCACGGCCACCAGAACGCGTTCAGGCTGGCCACGCCCGGCTCGATCGAAGCCTCGCGCGGGAAGCCGAGCACGGCAATGCCGGCCGGCGGCATGCCGCGGTAGTCGCTGCTGGTGCCGTCGGTCATCAGGGCCACCAGCTGCTCCAGGCCCGGGTTGTGGCCCACGATCAGCACCCGGTCCAGGTCGCGACGCTCGTCCACCAGCGCCGCCAGGGTGCCCGGGGTGGCTTCGTAGATCCGGTCTTCCAGGCGCTTCTCGACATAGCCGATGGCCGTCATCACCGCTTCCAGGGTCTCACGGGTACGTCGCGCCGGCGAGCACAGCACGCAGTCCGGCAGCAGGTTGTTCTCCTTCAGCCACTTGCCGGCGGCTTCGGCTTCGGCCAGCCCCACCGGCGACAACGGCCGGTCGAGGTCGGCCTGGCCGGGGGTCGCCGGCTCGGCATGGGCATGGCGCAGCAGGATCAATTCACGCATCGCGGGTTTCCATGAAGAAGAGGATGCAGCAGGAAGGGTGATGCAGGCATCAAAGCTTCAGCCAGGACAGCAGCGGCTCCCAATCGGCCTGGTGCTCGCGCACCTGGGCCGAGCGGTAGTCGAACAGGCTGCGGCCAAGGCCGGTCATGACCACATAGCTCTGGCTGTCGCGCAGCTGCGCGACCACCGGGTACGGCCATTCACCCAGCATCTGCAGCGCCTGCTGCGAGGTCTGGGTCCAGGGCTTGGTACGGTTGAGCACCAGACCCACTGGCAGCTTGCGGCTGTGCACGCGCGGGTTCTGGGCCAGGCTGTTGAGGAAACCGACGATGGCTTCGATATCCAGCGCCGAGGGCAGCACCGGCACCACCACCGCGTCGGCAGCGTCGAGGAAATGGGGAATATCGTCGGCCAGGGCGCCGGCCGGCGCATCGATGATGACGGTGTCGGTACCGTCGGGCAGCTTCTGCGCCCACTGCTTCTTCCGATATACGTCGATCGGCAGCACCGCACTTTCCAGCCCGGCACGGCGTTGTGCCCAGCGGGTGCTGGAGCCCTGCGGGTCGGCATCGGCAATCACCGTGGCCTTGCCCTGCAATGCCGCGTACGCGGCCAGGTGGGTGGCGACGGTGGTCTTGCCCACCCCGCCCTTGGAACCGGCCACCAGGATCGTCTTCATGCCAGCCTCGCTTCCGGGTACGTTCCCCGAGCGTACACCGGCGATGGTGGCGGGAGGTAGCGTCGTGCTGAACCAGCGGCCATCGCCTTTGCTATCGTGGCGCTCCCGAAGGATCGAACCGGCATGAGCGAACTGCAGGACCTGAGCGCGTTGATCCGCGCCAATACCCCACTGATCGTGATCGAGACCCAGGACGAGGGTCGCATCGTCGAGCTGTTCCGGCAGACGCTGATGCACGTATGGCGGGCGCTGCACCGCTGGTCGATCACCGAGGGCCTGCGCCGCATCGACCTGGACAGCGAAGACCCGCCGGTCGGGCCACCCGATGCCAGCGCGGCCCTGCAGATGATCCGCCAGGCCGACCAGCGCGGGGTCTACCTGCTGCTCGATTTCCACCCGTACCTGGGCTATGCCAGCCATCAGCGCGCCCTGCGCGACCTGATCCAGCGCCGCCACAGCGAGCCGCATGTGCTGGTGCTGATCGGTGCCAAGGTGGAGCTGCCGGCCGAGCTGGAAGCGTTGGCGGTGCGCTTCAACCCGCGCCTGCCTGATGCCAACGCCCTGTTGAAGATGCTGCGCGAAGAGGCCGACGCCTATGCGCGCGAGCACGGCGGCCGCCGGGTCGAAGTCGACAGCGAGGCGGTGAAGAAGATCCTGAAGAACCTGCAGGGCCTGAGCCTGGTCGATGCCCGGCGCATCGCGCGCCAGCTGATCTACGCCGATGGCGCGCTGCGCGACGACGACCTGCCGCAGCTGGCACGGCTGAAGTTCGAGCTGCTCAACCGCAGCGGCCACCTGTTCTTCGAGCATGACAGCGCGCGCTTCGGCGATGTGGCCGGCGCCAACCGGCTCAAGCGCTGGATCAACCAGCGGCGCGTGGCCTTCATCGCCGGCTCGGCGCCGGCCGGACTGGACCCGCCGCGCGGCATGTTGCTGCTGGGCGTGCAGGGCTGCGGCAAGTCGATGCTGGCCAAGGCCACCGCCGCCGGCTTCGGTGTACCGCTGCTGCGCCTGGACGTGGGCGCGCTGTACAACAAGTACCACGGCGAGACCGAGGCCAACCTGCGCCAGGCACTGGCCTCGGCCGAGCAGCTGGCACCCTGCGTGCTGTGGATGGACGAGATCGAGAAGGGCCTGGCCAGTGGTGGCGAGGACGGTGGCGTATCACGCCGTGTACTCGGCTACCTGCTGACCTGGATGGCCGAGCGCAAGGCGCCGGTGTTCATCGTCGCCACCGCCAACCAGGTGCACGAGCTGCCGGCCGAGCTGCTGCGCAAGGGCCGCTTCGACGAGATCTTCTTCGTTGACCTGCCTTCGCCTGACGTGCGCGTGGAACTGCTGCGGCTGCACCTGGGCCGGCGCCAGCTCAATGGCGACGACTTCGCGCTGCCGGCGCTGGCGGCTGCGGCCAATGGTTTCTCCGGCGCGGAGATCGAGCAGGCGATCGTGGCCGGGCTGTATGCAGCGCACGCCGAAGGCCGGCCGCTGGACACCGAGCTGCTGATGAACGAGATCCGCGCCACGCGGCCGCTGTCGGTGCTGATGGCCGAGCAGGTGGAGGCATTGCGGGCGTGGGCGTCGGGACGGACGGTTTCCGCGGACGACTGAGTTTCCAGCGAACGGCGCAGCCCCTCGTGGCGGCTGGTTGACCGTGAACATCAAAAGCCGCGCTTGGCCGGGCGGGATGGATTCGCGGGGGACGCCGTCAACCCGTCCCTGGGGGCTTGGCCGCGGCATCCATGCCGCGGACACGCCCGCGAACCCATCCCGCCCGGCCTCTGACAGTTTCCGGGGGCGATCAGCCACGCAGAAGAAAGAAGAAGAGCAAGAGCAAAAGCGGAACCGGTTGGCTGGCCGCTTTTTTGTAGAGCCGAGCCCACGCTCGGCTGCTCTTCGATCAAATATCGAATAGTCGATTCCGATGCAGATTCATCCACGCATGGCGTGGATCTACCGTGTCGACCAAGGTCGACACCTACCAACAGCAGCGGGGATCTGTCAGGGGTGGGGCGGTGTGGGTTGGCAGGACCGTTGGCGCCATGGGCCCGAGGCATGCCTCGGGCGGGTTGGGCAGGACGCCCAACCCCGGTCTTGCCGTGTGCGCAGGACAGCGCACACGAGCAAGGCGCCATCGAGCCCCCATGGGTGAGGGCGCTTTGCTTGCGAAGCACTGCTTCGCAAGCGCCCGAACGCACAGCCGCCAGCGGCTGGGCCGGTCTGGGGGTTTACGGCGTGTCCTGCCAACCCACACCGCCCCGCCATCCCGCGGATTGCCCGCTGTTGCTGTTGCTTCGGCTGTTGCCTCTGCGGGTGCCGGGTGCAACCCGGCGCAACCTCCTCCCTCAGGGCCAGGCAGGCGGTGCGGCCGCCCAGGCCTGCTGCACTTCGGCCAGCGACGCACGCTCATCCTCGCGCCACTGCGGCAGCAGCTGCGCATAGTTGGCCGTGGTATTCCACTGCGTCGGCTCGGTGCGTACCGCAGCCGCATACCACTGCACCGCCTCCTGCTTCTGCCCCATCCGCCACAATGCCAGCGCATAGGTCGGCGGCACCCAGCTCGGCTTGGTACGCGCATTGGCGGCCGAGGCCAGCCACTGTTCCAGCGCCGCCTCTGGCTTGCCCTGGCGCAGCAGGTCCCAGCCGTAGTTCCAGCGCACGCTGCGGCCACTGCTGCTCTGTGCCGGGGCCTCTTTCATCGCCTCGGCATACAACTGCTCGGCCAGCTCGCCACGGCCCTGCGCACCGGCCACCGAGGCCAGTTGTACCGTGGCCTCGACCGCACGGCGGCCGCGTTCACGCAGCTTGACCAGCTGGGCGACCAGATCATCGCCCCCGCCCTGCACCGCCACCATCGGCGTGGCCGCCGGGTCATTGTCGAAGTAGAACTCCTGTGGTGCCGGCATGGCCGGCGCGGCCCACGCCGTGGCCGCTCCCGAGGCCAGCAGCACGCTGGCCAGGATCTTTCCTGGAACTGACATCCCTTCTCCCCAGGCCGCGACTGCAGCCTCCCTCTCTCTCTCCCCGATCCTAACCCCAGCACCGCCACGGGCGCGAGTGCCGGGGCCTGCGCGGCCCCGCTGCTACAATTCGCGCCTTTCCCGCTGCGTGCGTGCACGCGGCCGGTGCCAGCCGATCCTACCGGGCCAGCCATGACCAGTACCGCGCAACTCACTTCGCCCTCTTCCGCCGACCTGCTCGACCGTGACTACACGCTCGACCACAAGTACACCCGCAACGAGGGGCGGATCTACCTGAGTGGCGTGCAGGCGCTGGTGCGGCTGCCGCTGATGCAGCGCCTGCGCGATGCCGCCGAAGGCATCGACAGCGCCGGCTTCGTCAGCGGCTATCGTGGCAGCCCGCTGGGTGGCTTCGACCTGGAACTGTGGCGCGCGCGCAAGCATCTTGAAGCGGCGAAGGTGAAGTTCACCCCGGGCCTGAACGAGGACCTGGGCGCCACCATGGTGTGGGGCACGCAGCAGACCAACCTGTTCCCCGGCGCCAACGTGCAGGGCGTGTTCGGCATGTGGTACGGCAAGGGCCCTGGCGTGGACCGCTGCGGCGACGTGTTCAAGCATGCCAATGCCGCCGGCACCTCGCGCTACGGCGGCGTGCTGGCGCTGGCCGCCGATGACCATGCCTGCCGCAGTTCGACCCTGCCGCACGGCAGCGAAGACGAATTCGTCAGCGCGATGATGCCGGTTCTCAACCCCGCCGGCGTGCAGGACATCCTCGACATGGGCCTGCTGGGCTGGGCGATGAGCCGTTACACCGGCCGCTGGGTCGGCTTCAAGACCATTGCCGAGACGGTGGAATCGTCGGCCTCGGTGCAGGTCGATCCGATGGCGCGCCGCATCGTGCTGCCGGAAGACTTCGAAATGCCCCCGGGTGGCCTCAACATCCGCTGGCCGGACCCGCCGCTGGACCAGGAGATGCGCCTGCACCGCTATGCGGTGAAGGCCGCACAGGCGTTCGCCCGCGCCAACGGCATCGACAAGGTGGTGATGGACGCGCCGCGCGCGCGGCTGGGCATCGTCACCACCGGCAAGAGCTACCTGGACGTGCTGCAGGCGCTGGAATACCTTGGCCTGGATGAAGCCGCGTGCGCCGACATCGGCATCCGCGTGTACAAGGTCGGCATGACCTGGCCGCTGGAACCGCAGGGCATCGCGCGCTTCGCGCAGGGCCTGGAAGACATCATCGTGGTGGAGGAGAAGCGTGCCTTCATCGAGCGCCAGATGAAGGAACAGTTCTTCAACTGGCCGGCCAGCTGGGGCCACCGCCCGTCCATCGTCGGCAAGTACGATGAAAGCGGCGAATGGATCCTGCCGTCCACCGGTGAACTGACCCCGGCCACCATCGCCGGCGTGATCGGTCGCCGCATCCAGAAGTTCTTCAACAACGAGTCGATTGAGCAGCGCCTGCAGTGGATGCAGGAAAAGGAAGCCGAGCTTGCGTTGCCGCGCGCCAGCTTCCCGCGCGTGCCGCACTACTGCTCAGGCTGCCCGCACAACACCTCCACCCAGGTGCCGGAAGGTTCACGTGCGCTGGCCGGCATCGGTTGCCATTACATGGTGACCTGGATGGACCGCAGCACCGACACCTTCACCCACATGGGCGGCGAAGGCGTGACCTGGGCCGGGCAGGCGCCGTTCACCGACACCCCGCACGTGTTCCAGAACCTGGGCGACGGCACCTATTTCCACAGCGGCTCGCTGGCGATCCGCCAGGCGGTCGCCGCCGGCGTCAACATCACCTACAAGATCCTCTACAACGATGCGGTGGCGATGACCGGCGGCCAGCCGGTGGACGGCCCGCTGAGCGTGCCGGACATCGCAAAGCAGATGCGCGCCGAAGGCATCCACACCATCATGGTGCTGTCGGACAACATCGGCAAGTGGACCGGCCAGCGCGAACACTTCCCCAGCGACGTGGAGTTCCACGACCGCAGCGAACTGGAGGAGGTGCAGAAGCGCCTGCGCGAAGTGAAGGGTGTTTCGATCCTGATCTACGAACAGACCTGCGCCACCGAGAAGCGTCGCCGCCGCAAGCGCGGCAAGCTGGAAGATCCGCAGAAGCGGGTGCTGATCAATTCGCTGGTCTGCGAAGGCTGCGGCGACTGCGGCAAGAAGAGCTTCTGCGTGTCGGTGCTGCCGAAGGAAACCGAGTTCGGGCGCAAGCGCGAGATCGACCAGTCCAACTGCAACAAGGACTATTCCTGCGTGAACGGCTTCTGCCCGAGCTTCGTCACCGTGCACGGTGGCCAGCCGCGCAAGGGCAGCAAGCGCGATGCCTCCACGCTGCTGGACAACCTGCCGGCGCCGACGATCCGCGGCACGCTTGAGCAGCCCTGGAACATCCTGATCACCGGCGTCGGCGGTACCGGCGTGGTGACCATTGGCGCGCTGCTGGGCATGGCCGGCCACCTGGAGGGCAAGGGCGCGACCGTGCTCGACCAGACCGGCCTGGCGCAGAAGGGTGGCGCGGTGACCACGCACATCCGCATCGCACGCCGCCCGGATGACATCCACGCCGTGCGCATCGCCGCCGGTGAAGCCGACCTGGTGCTGGGCTGCGACATGGTGGTGGTCAACGACTACTGGGCGCTGTCGAAGGTGCGTGCCGGCCGTTCGCAGGTGGTGCTGAACACCTACGAAGCGATGCCGGGTACCTTCACCACCCGCCCGGACATGCAGTTCCCCGCCGCCGACATCATCGCCGGTGTGCGTGTGGCACTGGGCGGCCAGGAGCCGTTGCTGCTGGATGCCACCCAGCTGGCCACCGCGCTGCTGGGCGATGCCATCGCCGCCAACCTGTTCATCCTCGGCTACGCCTGGCAGCAGGGCCTGGTGCCGCTGTCGTTCGAGTCGCTGATGCGCGCCATCGAGCTCAATGGCGCTGCGGTGGCCATGAACCAGCAGGCCTTCGCCTGGGGCCGCCTGGCCGTGGTCGATCCGCAGGCCGTGCAGCAGGCCGCCGGCCTGGTGCGCAACCGCCACACCGATACCGAATCCACCCCGGGCCCGCTGCATCCGCTGCCGCCGGGCGAATGGGAGGGCAACGAATGGGGCGCCACCGCTGCACCGCGCAACACCGGCGACGAACGCGAGCTGCGCGGCCTGCCCTCGCACGGTGGCGACGTGGCATTCCTGCCGCTGGACGACGCGCGCCTGTCGCGCTCGCTGGATGAAATGATCGAGCGCCGCGCCGCCTTCCTGGTCGAGTACCAGGATGCTGCCTACGCCACGCGTTACCGTGATCTGGTGGCACGCGTGCGCGCTACCGAAGTCGAGCGTATCGGCGGCTCCACCGCGTTGACCGAGACGGTGGCCCGCTACCTGTTCAAGCTGATGGCCTACAAGGACGAGTACGAAGTGGCCCGCCTGTACACCAGCGGCGACTTCCAGCGACGCCTGCAGCAGCAGTTCGAGGGCGACTATCAGCTGCGCTTCCACCTGGCGCCGCCGCTGTTCGCCAAGAAGGACGAGCAGGGCCGGTTGCTGAAGAAGGAATACGGCCCGTGGATGTTCAAGGCGTTTGGCTTGCTGGCGAAGCTGAAGTTCCTGCGTGGCGGCCGCTTCGACGTGTTCGGCCGCACCGAAGAGCGGCGCATGGAGCGCAAGCTGATCAGTGATTACGAGGCCACTGTGCAGGTGCTGCTGGATGGCCTGGATGACGACCGCCTGGCGCTGGCGGTGGAGATCGCCAGCATTCCCGAACACATCCGCGGCTTCGGCCACGTCAAGGAAGCGCATTTCGAGCAGGCCAAGGCGCGCGAAGCGGCCCTGCTGGCGCAGTGGCGCAATCCGAAGGCGCTGCATATCGTGCAGGTGGCTTGATGGTAGTGCCGGCCGCTGGCCGGCATTCATCCCGGCATTCATCCCGGCAATCGGTTGCCGGCCAGCGGCCGGCACTACCGATGGATTACCCCAGCCGCCACAGCAGCAGGCGATTGTTGGCCGGCATCGCCACATCGCCCAACCGGGTGAATCCGTTGTCGGCCGCCAGCGCCTGCACCGCTTCGCTGTCGCGGATGCCGCTGCGCGGATCACGTGCCTTCAGCCAGGCATCGAACTGCGCATTGCTGTCGCTGGTGTAGCGGCCGCCGTAGTTGAACGGGCCATACACCGCCAGCAGCGCACCGTGGCGCAACAGGGGCGGCAGCGCCGCGAACAATGACTGGACGTGTGCCCAGCTCATGATGTGCAGGGTGTTGGCGCTGAATGCGGCATCGAACGTACTGCCCGGTGCCAGGTTCAGGCCGGGCGCTGGCGGCAGTTCCACCTGCAGCGCTACCGGCGGCAGCAGATTCAGCAATGCCGTTTCGGCACGCCATGCCTCGATGCCTGGCAGGTGGTCCGGATGATCACTGGGCTGCCAGCGCAGCCAGGGCCAGCGCTCGGCAAAGAAGGCCGCATGCTGGCCGGTGCCGCTGCCGATCTCCAGCACCCGGTGGCGGTCGCCCATCCACGGGTCGAGCGCGGCGGCGATGGGTTCGCGGTTGCGTTCGCAGGCTTCTGAATACGGCTTGCTCGACATCAGGACGGTGTCCAGGCGGGGTCGGCCCCATTGTGCACGAGGGGGTGTTGCTCGGCAGGGCTTGCAGCCCTGCACCCGCAGGAGCAACGGCAAAGGCCGAAGCAACGTCAAAAGCGGACTTCCTGTGGGTTGGCGGGGTGGGTCCGATTGCGGGGGACGCCGTAAATACGTCCCTGTAGGCTCGGTCGCGCCATCCATGGCGCTCACGCCCCCGCAACCGGACCCACCCCGCCTTCGACAGTTTTCTGCGGTCTGTTGGATCTGACCCCGGATACATTTCGATATCTGACAGACGTGTCGACCAAGGTCGACACCTACCAACAGCCGAGTGAACCTGTCGAAGGTGGGGCGGTGTCGGATTGCGGGGTGTCAGCCGCATGGGCCCGAGGCATGCCTCGGGCGGGTTGGGCAGGACGCCCAATCCCGGTCTTGCCGTGTGCGCAGGAAAGCGCACACGAGCAAGCGGCTGCCAAGCCTACACGGACGTACTTGCGGCGTCCCCGCAATCCGACATCGCCCCGCCATCCCACGGAATGCCGCTCTGGCTCTGGCTCTGGCTTTGGCCGTTGCATTGAGCAGGTGCAGGGCTGCAAGCCCTGCCGAAACCCCCACCAACCATGACTGCAGTCACTTGCCCGGACGCGCCGCGCTGGCGAAAGTCGAGAAGTTGACGTGATCGGCTCGACCCATTGTCGGCCGCACGCAAGCGAGAGAGAGAGAAACGCTGTGCAACGACGTGAGTTCCTGGCTTTTTCCGGTCTGGGCCTGGCGGGCCTGCTGCTGCCGCATTCCCGTGCCATCGCCGCCGAGCAGTTGCTGGCCCCGGTCGACACCGCCCAGCGCAGGCGTCTGGCCGAGGTCGCGCTGGCCGCCGCACGCACCGCCAAGGCCAGCTACTGCGATGTCCGCATCGGCCGCTATCTCAACCAGTCGGTCATCACCCGCGAACACCAGGTCGGCAATGTGACCAACCGCGAATCATCCGGTGTGGGCGTGCGGGTGATCGTCAATGGCGCGTGGGGCTTCGCTGCAACCCATCAGCAGACCGAGGCCGCCGTGCGCGCCGCGGTCGAGCAGGCAGCGGCAATCGCCCGCGCCAATGCCGGCATCCAGACCCGGCCGGTACAGCTGGCGCCGACGCCGTCGGTCGGCGAAGTGCGCTGGCAGACGCCAGTGCGGAAGAACGCCATGGCGGTGCCGATCCAGGACAAGGTCGAACTGCTGCTGGCGCTCAACGCCGCCGCGCTGGATGCGGGCGCCGACTACATCAATTCCACGTTGTTCCTGGTCAACGAACAGAAGTACTTCGCCTCCAGCGACGGCTCGTTCATCGACCAGGACATTCACCGCATCTGGCTGCCGTTTACCGCCACCGCCATCGACAAGGCCAGCGGCAGGTTCCGTACCCGCGCCGGCCTCTCCTCGCCGATGGGCATGGGCTACGAGTTCCTCGATGGCGATGCGCGTGGAAAGGTCCAGCTGCCCGGCGGCATCACCGCCTACCGCGATTCCTACGACCCGGTCGAAGACGCCATCGCCGCCGCCCGCCACGCGCGCGAGAAACTGAAGGCGCCGTCGGTGAAGCCGGGCAAGTACGACCTGGTGCTGGACCCGTCCAACCTGTTCCTGACCATCCACGAGAACGTCGGCCACCCGTTGGAGCTGGACCGCGTGCTCGGCTACGAAGCCAACTACGCCGGCACCAGCTTCGCCACGCTGGACAAGCGCGATGCCGGCTTCCGCTGGGGCAGCGACATCGTCACTTTCTTCGCCGACAAGACCCAGCCGGGCAGCCTCGGCGCCGTCGGCTACGACGATGAAGGGGTGAAGACGCAGCGCTGGGACCTCGTACGCGACGGTATCCTGGTTGACTACCAGGCCACCCGCGACGAGGCCCATATCCTCGGCCGCGATGCATCGCACGGCTGCAGCTACGCCGATTCCTGGTCCAGCGTGCAGTTCCAGCGCATGGCCAATGTCTCTCTGGCACCGGGCAAGCAGCCGCTCAGTGTCGAGGACATGATCAAGAACGTGGAAAACGGCATCTGGATCCACGGCCGCGGTTCGTATTCGATCGACCAGCAGCGCTACAACGCGCAGTTCGGCGGCCAGCTGTACTACCAGATCAAGGACGGGAAGATTGCCGGCATGGTTGAGGATGCGGCCTACCAGATCCGCACGCCGGAATTCTGGAATGCCTGCACCGCCATCTGCGATGAACGCGACTTCCGCCTGGGCGGTTCGTTCTTCGATGGCAAGGGCCAGCCCGGCCAGGTCTCGGCGGTCTCGCACGGTTCGTCCACCACCCGCTTCAACGGCATCAACATCATCACCACCGCGCGCAGTCTCGGCGCTTGAGCCACCCATCCTTCGACATGGAGAGCAGCCTTGCAAAGACGTGACTTCCTGGCCCTGACCGGGCTTACCGCGGGCGGGCTGATCGTGCCCTCCTTCTTCGGCAAGGTGATCGCCGCCGAGCAGCTGCAGTCCAGCCTGGACCCGGCGCTGAAGAAGCGCCTGGCCGACGCTGCGTTGCAGGCCGCACGCAGCGCCGGCGCCACCTACTGCGACGTGCGCATCGGCCGCTACCTGCGGCAGTTCGTGATCACCCGCGAAGACAAGGTGCAGAACGTGGTGAACACCGAGTCCACCGGGGTGGGCATCCGCGTGATCGTCAACGGCGCCTGGGGCTTTGCCGCCACCAATGCGCTGGGTACCGCCGATGTGGCCAAGGCGGCGCAGCAGGCCGCGGCGATCGCCAAGGCCAATGCTGGCGTGCAGACCGCGCCGGTGCAGCTGGCCAAGGCGCCGGGTGTGGGTGAGGTGAGCTGGCGCACGCCGATCCGCAAGAATGCGATGGAGGTGCCGATCAAGGAAAAGGTCGATCTGCTGCTGGACGTCAACGCCGCGGCGATGGGTGCCGGCGCCAGCTTCGTCAATTCGATGCTGTTCCTGGTGAACGAGCAGAAGTACTTCGCCTCCACCGACGGCTCCTACATCGACCAGGACGTGCACCGCATCTGGGCGCCGATGACGGTCACCGCCATCGACAAGTCCAGCGGCAAGTTCCGCACCCGCGAGGGCCTGTCCTCGCCGATGGGGCTGGGCTACGAGTACCTCGATGGCGCCGCCGCCGGCAAGGTGCACAGCCCCAATGGCGTGGTCAACTACAGTACCTCCTACGACATGAAGGAGGACGCCGTCGCCGCTGCCAGGCAGGCACAGGAAAAGCTGAAGGCACCGTCGGTGAAGCCGGGCAAGTACGATCTGGTGCTCGACCCGTCACACACCTGGCTGACCATCCACGAGTCGATCGGCCACCCGCTGGAGCTGGACCGTGTGCTCGGCTACGAAGCCAACTACGCCGGCACCAGCTTCGCCACCCTGGACAAGCGCGAACAGCATTTCCAGTACGGCAGCGAGCTGGTCAACATCTTCGCCGACAAGACCCAGCCGGGCAGTCTGGGCGCGGTGGCGTACGACGATGAAGGCGTGAAGTGCAAGCGCTGGGACCTGATCAGCAACGGCAAGCTGGTGGATTACCAGACCATCCGCGACCAGGCCCACATCCTCGGCAAGAGCGAGTCCGACGGCTGCTGCTATGCCGACTCGTGGTCCAGCGTGCAGTTCCAGCGCATGGCCAACGTGTCGATGGCACCGGGCAAGAAGCCGCTGAGCGTGCCCGACCTGATCAAGGACGTGGAGAACGGCATCTACATCATCGGTGACGGTTCGTTCTCGATCGACCAGCAGCGCTACAACGCGCAGTTCGGCGGCCAGCTGTTCTACGAGATCAAGAACGGCCAGATCACCCGCATGCTGGAAGACGTGGCCTACCAGATCCGCACGCCGGAGTTCTGGAATGCCTGCACCGCCGTGGCCGACGAGCGCGACTACCGCCTGGGCGGTTCGTTCTTCGACGGCAAGGGCCAGCCGGGCCAGGTCTCGGCGGTCTCGCACGGTTCGTCCACCGCGCGCTTCAACGGCATCAACGTCATCAACACCGCACGCAGCCTCGGCTGATCGGTCAGGAGCCCTTACACCATGAGTATCTTCACCGAAGCCCAGGCCAAGGCCATCCTCGACAAGGTCATCGCCCTGTCCAAGGCCGACGAGTGCACCGCCGTGCTGTCCGGCGCGATCAGCGGCAACATCCGTTTCGCGCTGAACAATGTCTCCACCAGCGGCATCGTCGATAACACCGAGCTGGCGGTCACCGTCGCCTTCGGCAAGCGCGTCGGCACCGCCTCGATCAACGAGTTCGACGACGCCGCGCTGGAACGCGTGGTGCGCCGTGCTGAAGACCTGGCGCGCCTGGCCCCGGAGAACCCGGAGTTCATGCCGGCCATCGGCAAGCAAAGCTACCGTCCCAGCCCGACCTTCAGCGAATCCACCGCCGCGATCGATCCGGCCTTCCGCGCGAAGGTTGCCGCCGATTCGATCGCCCCGTGCCGTGGCAACGGGCTCATTGCCGCCGGCTTCCTCGAGGACGGCCAGGGCTTCCAGGCGACCGCCAACAGCAACGGCAACTTCGCCTACCAGCGCACCACCAACTTCGATTACACCTGCACCGTGCGTACCGAAGATGGCCGCGGTTCGGGTTGGGTCGGCCGCAACCTGAAGGATGCCGCCGACTTCAAGGCCGACCAGGACATCCGCATCGCCATGCGCAAGGCCACCGAATCGGCCGAAGCCAAGGCGCTGGAACCGGGCAAGTACACGGTGATCCTGGAGCCGGCCGCGGCGGCAGGCCTGATCAGCTTCATGATGAACTTCTTCAGCGCACGCTCGGCCGATGAAGGCCGCAGCTTCCTGTCAAAAAAGGGTGGCGGCAACAAGCTGGGCGAGCAGGTCTACGACCCGCGCGTGACCATGATCGCCGACCCGTGGCATCCGGAGGCGCCGGTGCTGCCGTGGGACAACGAAGGCCTGCCGCGCGAACGCATGGCGATCATCGAGAACGGCAGGATCGCCAACCTGGACTACTCGCGTTTCTGGGCGCAGAAGCAGGGCAAGACCGCCAAGGCCTCGCCGGGCAACCTGCTGATGAGTGGTGGCGACAAGAGCACCGCCGAGCTGGTACGCGGCACCCAGAAGGGTATCCTGGTCACCCGCACGTGGTACATCCGCATGGTCGATCCGCAGACCGTGCTGCTGACCGGCCTGACCCGCGACGGTACCTTCTACATCGAGAACGGCCAGATCAAGCATCCGGTGAAGAACTTCCGCTTCAACGAATCGCCGGTGATCATGCTCAACAACATCGAAGAGCTGGGCAGGCCGGTGCGCGTGGCCGGTGATGAATCCAGCTTCGTGATGATGATCCCGCCAATGAAGCTGCGCGATTTCACCTTCACCTCGCTGTCCGACGCGGTCTGATGGATCGCCGGGCCTGCCTGCGCTGGTTGGCTGCTGCCGCTTCGGCGGCGGCGCTGCCGGCCTGGGCACAGGCAGGCCCGCGCAGTTCGCGCTACGACTTCTGGTTCACCCGCCTGCAGTACGACTCCGGTGACTGGGACGTGGACGCGCGCATGCCGTCCAACCTGATCACCTCGCTGATCGACTACACCTCGCTGCGCGTGGACCCGCAGGAGCACGTGGTGGCACTGGCCGACCCGCGCATGCTGGAAGCGCCGTTCTGCTACCTGGCCGGCCACACGCTGGTGGAGTTCAATGCCGCCGAGCGGCAGAACTTCGTGCGCTATGTGCGCAATGGCGGCTTCGTCTTCGTGGACGACTGCAACCACGACATCGATGGCCTGTTCGCCACCTCGTTCGAGGCGCAGATGGGTCGCCTGTTCGGCCCGAAGGCACTGCAGAAGCTGCCCAACAGCCACCCGCTGTACCGCAGCTTCTTCCGCTTCCCCGACGGCCCGCCCGCCACCAGTTTCGAACTCAACGGCTGGGGCGACGACCTGGTGCACGACTACCTGAAGGGCATCGAGGTCGATGGCCGCCTGGGGCTGCTCTACAGCAACAAGGACTACGGCTGCGAGTGGGACTACGACTGGCGCAACAAGCGTTTCCTGGCCGAAGACAACACCCGCTTCGGCGTCAACATCGTGATGTACGCGTTGAACAACTGATAGGACCTGCACGCCCATGACCTCCCCCGACCTCGATTCCCTGCTGCCGCGCCTGGATGCGCTGCGCGCCGCGCTTGCACGCGCAGTGGTGGGCCAGAACACCGTGGTCGAGCAGCTGCTGATCGGCCTGCTGGCCGGCGGCCACTGCCTGCTGGAAGGCGCGCCCGGGCTCGGCAAGACCCTGCTGGTGCGCTCGCTCGGGCAGGCGCTGGAGCTGCAGTTCCGGCGCGTGCAGTTCACCCCCGACCTGATGCCCAGCGACATCCTCGGCACCGAGCTGCTGGAAGAAGACCACGGCACCGGCCATCGCCATTTCCGCTTCCAGCAGGGCCCGATCTTCACCCACCTGCTGCTGGCCGACGAACTCAACCGTACCCCGCCCAAGACCCAGGCCGCACTGCTGGAAGCGATGCAGGAGCGCACGGTCAGCTACGCCGGCACCACCTACGCGCTGCCCGCGCCGTTCTTCGTGCTGGCCACGCAGAACCCGATCGAGCAGGCCGGCACCTACCCGCTGCCGGAGGCACAGCTGGACCGCTTCCTGCTGCACGTGCTGGTGGATTACCCCAGCGAAGACGAGGAGCGGCAGATCCTGGAACAGACCACCGGCGGTACCACCGACGCGGTACCGAAGGTGATGGATGCCGAAGCGGTGACCGCACTGCAGGCGGCCGTGCGCCAGGTGCATGTCAGCCCCGATGTGCTGGCCTGGATCACCCGCCTGGTGCGTGCCAGCCGGCCGGGCGAAGGCGCACCGGCAGCGATCAACCAGTGGGTGAAGTGGGGCGCCGGTCCGCGCGCCGGCCAGTCGCTGGTGCTCGCGGCAAAAGCGCGCGCACTGCTGCAGGGCCGCTTCGCCGCCACCCGCGAGGACGTGCAGGTACTGGCCGCACCGGTGATGCGCCATCGCCTGCTGCTGTCGTTCGCCGCCGAAGCCGAGCAGAAGCGTGCCGACGACGTGGTCGCTGCCCTGCTGCAGGCCGTGCCGTTCCCGGGTTGAGCCACGCGTGAACGCCGGTACCCCGCTGACCTTGCCACCGGACTTGCGTGCGCGCCTGCGCCTGCTGCGGCTGCGGCCGCGCCTGGCCAGCGGTGCCAGTGGCATC
The DNA here is from genome assembly GCF_000382065.1 of Stenotrophomonas hibiscicola ATCC 19867. GTDB lineage: Bacteria > Pseudomonadota > Gammaproteobacteria > Xanthomonadales > Xanthomonadaceae > Stenotrophomonas > Stenotrophomonas hibiscicola. The sequence continues at coordinate 224,919 of NZ_KB907504.1, forward strand.
GGCCAGCACGCCAGCCGCAGCCGCGGTGCCGGCCTCGAGTTCGCCCAGTACCGTGCCTACGAGCCGGGAGACGAACTGCGCCAGATCGACTGGAAGCTATACGCCCGCTCGGATCGCTTCTTCGTGCGCGAGTCCGAACGCGAAAGCCCGATCACGGTCTGGCTGTTGCTCGATGCCACCGCCTCGGCCGGCCAGGCCGATCGCGCGGCACCGCAGCGCACGCGCCTGGATCACATGCGCGGCGTGGCCGCCTGCGTGGTGGAACTGGCGCTGCAGCAGGGCGACCGTTTCGGCCTGCTGGCGATCAATGGCGATGGCCTGCGGCTGGTTCCCGCGGCGAACGGCGCACGCCAGCGTGATCGCGTGCATCTGCAACTGCATGCCTTGCAGGCGCGCGGCGCCTGGCCTGCGGCCGATCGCCTTCGGCCGCTGTGGGAACGCGTGCGCCCGGGCGACCTGCTGCTGGCGATCGGCGACGGTTTTGACGAGGCCGGCATTGTGCTGCTGGAACAGCTGGCCAGCGCACGCCGCGAAGTGGCACTGCTGCAGATCCTCACCGCCGACGAGCGTGACTTCCCGTTCGACGCCGGCCACCGCTTCCGCGATCCGGAGACCGGCGAGGAACTGTTGGGCGACGGCGCGGCGATCCGCGCCGACTACCTGCAGCGCTTCGCTGACGCACGCAGCGCGTTGCATGCGCGCCTGCGGTCCAGTGGCATCGCCAGTGCCACCGGCTGGCTCGACCAACCGTTGGACCAGGCACTGCAGGCGCTGTTCGGCCGTGGGGGCGGTGCATGACCCTGCTGTTCCCGCTCGGCCTGGCCGCGCTCGCCGCAGGGCTGCTGCCGCTGCTGATCCACCTGGCCCGACGCCATCCGTATACGCCACTGGATTTCGCCGCGCTGCGCTGGCTGCGTGCACAGATCCGGCCGCGCCAGCGCATCCGCTTCGATGACTGGCCGTTGCTTCTGGTGCGGCTGCTGTTGCTGGCTGCATTGGCCTTTCTGCTGGCACGACCTGCGTTGACCGGGCCTGCGCCAGCCCCCATTGCGTGGACGGTCGTTGCTCCAGGGCTGGACGCGACCGCACTACGTGGCACCGCCGAAGCGGGCAACTGGCATTGGCTGGCGCCCGGCTTCCCGGCCATTGATCAAGTGCCACCTGCGTCCACGGCGTCCCTGCCCAGCCTGCTGCGCGAACTGGACGCACAACTGCCTGCGGGCACCGCATTGACCGTGCACGTTCCCGATCCCCTGCCCGGCCTGGATGGCGCTCGCCTGCAGCTGTCGCGCGAGGTGCAGTGGCGCCCGCAGCCGATGCCGGTCGCTGCGCAACCGGGTGCCGCAGCGATGCCGCGTCTGCGCGTGCACAGCGATGCGCCGGCCGCCGCCCAGCGATGGTTGAACGCAGTGCAGCGCGCGTGGGGCGTGCCGTCGCCGCTCGCTCCGCTGCCGAGAGATGCCCTGCCGGAGCGCGGCGAGATTGGTGTGTGGAGCCGCAGCGATGCACTGCCGGCGAACTGGCAGGCGTGGCTGCGTGACGGCGGTCTTGTCATGACTGCCGGCAAGCCTGCTGCCGACGCCCGCATCCTGCTGCGCGACGCGGAGGGCGCACCGCTGCTGTGGCAACAACGCGTCGGCCACGGCTATCTGCTGGCGCTGCCGGGCGACTGGAATACCACGAGCAACGCCGCGCTGCGCGATCCGAAGTTGCCGCGTGCCCTGCTGCTGGCGCTGCAGCCACCCACGGCTCCGCGCCTGGGCGATGCACGTGACCAGGCACCGCAGCGGGCCGCATTGCCTGCTGCAACACCACCGCTGCGTGAGCCGACGCCTTGGCTGTTGCTGGCTATCGTGTTGCTGTTCGCCCTGGAACGCTGGATGGCCAGCAGCGCCCGCCGCAGGGTGGCCGCATGAATACCTTGCAGCACGCCTGGCAACGTGCGCGCCGGCGCCGTGCGCTCATCACCCTGCTGCTGGGCCTGCCATGGGCGCTGGCTGCGGCGGGGCTGGCCCTGCGTCTGGCAGGTTTCGATATCGCCTGCGTCGTCGGTACGATCAGCCTGCTCGCGTGTGTGGGCTTCGCCACTGCGCACGCCCGCCAACTGGACCGGCAGTGGCTGCAACGCCACCTTGATGGCAGCGGTGCCAGCGAGGACAGTGCCGATCTGCTGTTCGCCGATGCCGCCACGCTCAATCCGCTGCAGCAGCGCCAGCGTGCGCATGTGCTGGCCACGCTGGAACGCGCGATGCCGGAGCTGCGTCCACACTGGCCGCCTGGGGCATTGGCGCTGTGCTGGATCGCGGGCCTGGCCATTGTTGTGCTGGCAGTCGGCTGGCCACGTTCGAACCCCGGTTCCGCGCCAGTCCGCACCTCAGCGCCAGGCAGCACGGCCGCCGCAGGCCCGCTACGCCTGCAGTCCACCCGCCTGCACATCGACGCACCGGCCTATACCGGCCAGGCCACGCTTACCCAGAATGCGCTGGACGCCAAGGTCGCCGCCGACAGCCGACTGTCCTGGTCGCTGCGCTTCGACCGCGCACCGGACAAGGCATGGCTGCAGTTCCACGATGGTCGCAGGTTGCCACTGAGCGAGCACGAAGGACAGTGGCAGGCACAGGACATTGCACGCACGCCGGTGCTGTACCGCGTGGTGAGCGAACCGGCACTGGCAGAGACCCGCCTGCATCGGCTGGATGTGGTGGCCGACCGTGCACCCAGCGTGCGCGTACTGGAGCCCACGGCCAGCCTGGTGCTGGGCACGCCGGGGCAACGACAGTGGGCACTGCGCTTCGAAGCCAACGACGATTACGGTGTCGCGGCGCAGGCAACGCTGTCGATCACCACCACCCAGGGCAGCGGGGAGAACATCACCTTCGTGAAGCGCGGCATCACGCTTGCCGGCAGCGGCGAAGCCACCGCGCGACGTTTCGCCCATACCCTGGATCTGGCTGCGCTGGGCGCGCAGCCCGGCAACGATGTGATCGCCCAGTTGGAAGTGCGCGACAACCATGCACCCACGCCGCAGACCGGGCGCAGCAGCAGCGTGATCCTGCGCCTACCCAGCGCCGAAGTCGCGCTCGGTGCAGAGCTCGAGGGCCGCATCAAGAAGACCCTGCCTGCGTATTTCCGCAGCCAGCGGCAGATCATCATCGATGCCGAAGCGCTGATCCGGCAGCGACGCAGCCTGGCCGCCGAGGACTTCGTGAAGCGCAGCGATGCGATCGGTGTCGACCAGCGCATCCTGCGCCTGCGCTACGGCCAGTTCCTGGGCGAGGAAAGCGAAGGTGCACCGAAGCCACCGCCGACCAGCGACCTGCCCACCAGCGATACGCCGGCCGCCGGCGACCACGACGACGATCACGACCATGGCGCCGAGGCCGGCGCGCACGACGCGCATGACCATGATCACGGCGGCAAGCCGACCAATGCCGATACGCCACCGGTGTTCGGCAGCGACACCGACGTGCTCTCCGAGTATGGCCACACCCACGACCACGCCGAGGCGGCGACCCTGCTCGATCCGCAGACCCGCGCCACGTTGAAGGCCGCGCTGGACCAGATGTGGTCGGCCGAAGGCGAGCTGCGCCAGGGCCGTCCGGAACAGGCATTGCCCTTCGCCTACAAGGCGCTGGGCTTCATCAAGCAGGTGCAGCAGGCCGAACGCATTTATCTGGCCCGGGTCGGGCCGGAGCTGCCACCGATTGATGAAGGCCGTCGCCTCGGCGGTGATCGCGCCGGATTGGCCAGTCGTGAACTGCCGTTGGCCGCGCGCACGCCGCCGGATCCGGCCATCGTTGAGGCCTGGCAGCGCCTCGGTGATGGCACCGGCGCACCGGATCTCGATGCGCTCACGACCTGGCAGCAGCGCAACGCCGCCTACCTGCCCGATGCACTGGATCTGGCCGCCGCCATCGAGCAGCTGCGCATCGAGCCCGGTTGCCACGACTGCCGCCTGCGCCTGCGTGCGCAGCTGTGGCGGGTGCTGCAGCGTCCGCTGCCGCAGGCGATGCGGCGCGGTGCGGCCGATGCAATGGGCCAGCGCTACCTGGATGCGCTGGAGGCGCAGCCATGACCCCCTCCAGCCCGAACCTGTGGATTGCGCTGGCACTTGCTGTGGTCGTGGTCATCGCCAGCGTGCGCCAGTTGCGTGGAAGCACAACGCACCTAGGCCGCAGGTGGATCGTGATCGCGCTGCAGATCGCCGCTGCCATGCTGCTGTATTTCTGCCTCTTACCCCCCAATCGCCAGCAGCCCGCAGGCGGGTTGGTCGTGCTGGGAATCGATGCCGACCGGGCTGGCGCACTGCCGGCCAGCGAAGGCCCACTGCTACTGTTACCCGAAGCTGCCGATGTGCCCGGCGCACAGCGCGTACCCGACCTGGCCACCGCGCTGCGCCAGCATCCAGCCTCCACGCTGACGCTGGTCGGTGCGGGCCTGGCCGCACGGGACCGCGACGCGCTGCTGCCACCGAATATACGTTGGCAGGCTGCACCGGAGCCGCGCGGCTGGATCGCGCTGCAACCACCGGCCGATGTCGCACCCGGTGCCCGCTTTGACGTGCAGGCACAGGCGCGTGGCGTGGCCAAGGCGAAAGCAGAACTGCTCGACCCGGCCGGCAGCGTGGTCGATCGCACGGAGGTTGCCGACGACGGCCGCGTGCAGCTGAGTGGTATCGCCCGCGCCGAAGGCCGCAGCGTGTTCCAGCTGCGCCTTCTCGATGCCGACGGCCATGTGGTGGACAGCCTACCGGTGCCGCAGCAGACCCTGCCGTCCGCACCGCTGCGCCTGCTGGTGCGCGCCAGCGCGCCGGGGCCAGAGCTGAAGTACCTGCGCCGCTGGGCAGCCGATGCCGGCATCCGTGTGCAGGTGCAGGCGGATACCGGGGCCGGACTCAGCATCGGCGATGGCGCGGTGGCGATTGATGCAGCATCGCTCACGCGCAGCGATCTGCTGCTGCTGGACGAGCGCAGCCTCGTAGCATTGAGTGCGGGCCAGCTGGCCGCCGTGCGCCAGGCGCTGCGCGATGGACTGGGTGTGCTGGTACGCAGTGCGGGCGCACCTTCGGCCAGTGCACGCCAGCGCCTGCGCGATCTGGGCCTGCCAGTGCAGGGTGATGGCAGCAGCCGCACCCTTGAACTTCCCGGCGATGGCGAAGGCGCGATCCTCGCCGCACGCCGTGGCCCGCTCGCCGCCGGCACATTGCCCACCGGCTACGGCGAAGAGGCCGACCGCAGCTCGCACAGTGCCGCGCTGCCTTCGCTTGAAGCACTGGCGTTGCAGCCGCCGTGCAGCAACGCGCTGCTGCACGATCGTGCCGGCAATGCCATCGGTGGCTGGCGCGCGGTCGGCAAGGGCCGCATCGGCCTGCTGCCCATCACCGACAGCTGGCGTTGGGTGCTGGCCGGCCGCGATGACCGTCACGGCGAACTCTGGAGCGACGCGGTGGCCACGTTGGCACGCGCGCAGGACAGCGCTGATGCACTGTGGTCACCGCAGCCGATCGCCTGGGCAGGTGAACGACAGGCGCTGTGCGGTGTGCAGGCACCACTGCAGGCCTTCAACAAACGCGGCGACGACGTGCCCCTGATCGTCGATGGCACGGCGTCGGCGCTGCGCTGCGCCGGCTGGTGGCCCCGTGAGGCAGGCTGGCAACGCCTGCAGCATGGCGACAGCGTTGTCTGGCGCTATGTGTTCGACCCGAAGGATGCACCGACGCTGCATCGACAGGTGATGATCGATGCGACCACGCGGGCGTTGGCTGCCAGCACGCTGGCAGACGCGTCGGTGGTGCAACCCGTGCCGGGCTCGCGCTGGCCGTGGTGGCTGGCGTTCGTGCTGTGCGCCTCGCTGCTGTGGTGGCTGGAGCGGCGGCGCTGACCGCATCGATTGAATCGCGGGCAGCACCCACGCGTGGCGTGGATCTACTGGCCCCAATCCTCATGCGCCATTCAACGTTTTCCGGCGCGCCGGTACACACCGTTGAAACGCACGTTCATGCCACCGCATTCGCTGTTGTCGGCCACGATCAGCACCTCGCCCAGCGAATGCACGCGCACCCGGCACGTGTCCTCGACGAATTCCACATCAGCACCACGCGGCGTCGCCCGGGCTTCCACCTGGCCCATGTTCGGCCCGTAGGGACGCTGTTCCGGCGTGGGGTTGGCTGAGGGCCAGTAGGCGTCACCCTCCACATGAAGTTGCCCGCCCTGCACGCGGATCTTCAGGCCGTTGTCGCCATCCTTCCACTCGCCCGCCCAATCCTGCAGCGCTGGCACGACCACCGGCAACGCCTGCAGCTTGCTGCGGTCGACCCAACCGGCGCTGCCGCCCACCTTGTTTGGGAAGAACGCGCAGCGATAGCGGCCGAGATCACGCCCGGTCACCACGGTATCGCCATTGACCACATAGCTGCGCTGGCGGCAGGCCGGTTCGCCTTTCGCCGGGCAGCCGTCCATGTCACCCAGCAGATACAGACGGGGCGCATCGACCACCCGCGCCAGGGCGAACCGGCTCTGTCCGGAGGGAAACGCACCATTGCGGCAGGCGCCATCATCGGCAATGCCATCCGCGAAGGCGGAGACCGGCAGCAAGGCGGCCAACAGGCAGATCGAACGCAGGAACATGGCAGCACTACCGGTGGAGGAGCCGGCAGAATATACCGCCCTACTTCACCGGCGGTGCATCACCGGCATCCTGCTCCTGGGAGAACCGCAGCGCACGCTGCTGCTGTTCGGCACTGAGCTCGGGCGGTGGCCGCGCCACGGCGGCCTGGATCTGCGCAGGTCCGCCGGTGAGTTTGTTGATCCCCTTGGCCGCCGCCATCACCCCCTTGACCACGCCCATCATGATGTAGCCGCCGCCCATACTGACCTGCTCCGGCGAGGGCGGTTCGCTCCAGTCGCGGCTGAAGCGGTTGTCGCCGAACTTCACGGGATTCTTGAAGCGGTACAGGTCCAGCGGTTCGTCATCGGGCTTGAGCGCACGCACTTCGCCCAGGGTGGTGACATTGTCCTGCGGCAGGGTGGTGGAGATCGGCGCGGCAGGTGCTGCCGGGGCATCAGCAGGGGGAGCGGGCACAGGATCGGACACCGCTACCGGCGCTGCCTGCTGCGCCTGCGCGATGCCCGCCAGCAACAGGCTGGCCAGCAGTGCTCCCTGCGTTCCCGGTCGTGCCACAGCCATCCACCCTGTTGGTTGCGTCCAGTGAACAAGGATACGGATGCGGGCTTCAGATTTCGTTGGCATCGGCGGGGGCATTCAGGGTGTGTCACGCATCGTCGCTGCGCGGCCTGGGCGCCGAAGTTTGCAACGAACTTCATTCCCCTCGGGGCGCGGGGACGGCATCCTGCGGTTTTCCCGGTAAGGCCCTCCTTGATGACAGCTCCCTCCACACGCCCGCCGCGTCGGCCAGTCGCCTGCTGATGTCGCGCGCGGCAGTACTGGTTGGTCTGGCGGTCGTGTGCCTGATGGTCATCGCGACCGCAGCCGAATGGACATCGCGTGTCCGCGCAGGCATCGCCTCGCTGCGCCGGAGCAGCACGCTGCGGACGCTGGGCGCGGACGAACACATGGCACTGGCACCGGTGCGCGCGTTGACCGGCTGCGACCATGACGACCAGATAAAGCGGCTGAGTGGCGCCTTCACCGGCGGGGCGTGGCGGAACAGCTTCCCGGTCGGTGACGGCTTTCTGGCTGGCATTCCCGTGCTGGTGCCAAGACAGGCATGGCCCTACCTCTCGGAAGACAATGAAGCTGACGTGGTACTGGGTGATCACGTGGCCATGGTGGTGCGTCTCAATGGCTTCACCATCGCTGCTGCACGGCCGGATGCAGCCACCAGCCGCGTCTGTGGCGAGCGCCTGGAGACACCCGAAGAAGTCTCGATGCGACGGGGTCCCGGCCTGCGCCCGTCCCCGCTGCTGATTGCCGCACTGGCGCTGTGGGCCGCCACCGGCGTCCCGGGCCTGCTCGCCATGCCGTTGCTCGCCATCGCCGGTCTTGCGGCCTGGCTGGGCTTCCCTCGCCGCAACGGCCCTGCGACAGCGCAGCGCGTGCTGCGGGTCCGCGGGCGCCTGCGCGCGTACCAGCGTACTGCCCAGACATCACGGGTGTGGTTGCTGGGCAATGACCGGCGTGTGCAGCTTCCAGCGGAATGGGAGCACGCTGCGGCATTCTCCCGCAGGCGCTCGATGCTGCTGGATGTGCGCGCCTGTGACGGCGCAGTGCTGGGCGCTGGCACGGCGTGGTGCCTGGCCAGCGACCGACGCCGCTATCCGCCCCCGGGAGGGTCCTGGCAACTGGCGTGGCTGGGCCTGCTGCTGTGCGTGCTGGTCTTCGGCGCCGCCTGGATGCCGTGGTCGCAGCGCCTGGAGCTGGGCTGGCCGCTTGCGTCTGGCTGGGGGGCGGTGGCATTGCTGGCGTTGGGCTGGCACGCGGTGCGGATTGTGATCTGCATGGTGCAGTTCCTCCGCCGCAGCGAGGCGCTTGACGCGGACATCGCGCAGCGTCCGGACCCGTGGCACTGAACGGTTCACGCCCTTCGCGCGCGATGTCTCACATCCTGAGACGTGGATGTGGTGCCATGTGACCCCTCGCAATCCGTCCCCGCTTCCTCTTCCATGGCTTACGAACTCGCCAAGCGCACCGCCGATGCCGAGCAGAAGCTCGCCACCCGCGATGGCCTGCCCGCCCGTGACGGCGCCCTGCTCAGCGCGCGCCTGCAGCGCCGCTACCAGGACCGCATCACCGGCAGCTTTGCCATTCCCGGCCGCGAGGGCCGCTATGCCCCCATTCCCGACGCGGTACCGCCGGCCCTGGCCGCGGCCCTGAAGGCACGCGGCATCGAGCAGCTCTACAGCCACCAGGCCGAGGCCTGGGAGGCCAGCCAGCGTGGTGAGCACGTGGCCATCGTCACCCCCACCGCCAGCGGCAAGTCGCTGTGCTACACCCTGCCCGTGGTCAGCGCGGCGATGCAGGACAAGGCCAAGGCGCTGTACCTGTTCCCGACCAAGGCGCTGGCACAGGACCAGGTGGCCGAGCTGCTGGAACTCAACCGTGCTGGCGATCTGGGCGTCAAGGCCTTCACCTTCGATGGCGATACCCCGGGTGATGCGCGCCAGGCGATCCGCCTGCATGGCGACATCGTGGTGTCCAATCCGGACATGCTGCACCAGGCGATCCTGCCGCATCACACCAAGTGGGCGCAGTTCTTCGAGAACCTGCGCTACATCGTCATCGACGAAGTACACACCTACCGCGGCGTGTTCGGCAGCCACGTCACCAACGTGCTGCGCCGGCTCAAGCGCATCTGCGCGTTCTACGGCGTGCAACCGCAGTTCATCCTGTGCTCGGCCACCATCGGCAACCCGCAGGCGCATGCCGAGGCGCTGATCGAGGCGCCGGTCACCGCGATCATCGAATCCGGTGCGCCCAGCGGACCGAAACAGGTACTGCTGTGGAACCCGCCGGTGATCAATCCGGACCTGGGCCTGCGCGCCTCGGCGCGGTCGCAGAGCAACCGCATCGCGCGCATCGCGATCAAGTCCGGGCTGAAGACCCTGGTGTTCGCGCAGACGCGGTTGATGGTGGAGGTGCTGACCAAGTACCTGAAGGACATCTTCGACCACGACCCGCGCAAACCGCCGCGCATCCGGGCGTACCGCGGTGGCTACCTGCCCACCGAGCGGCGCGAGACCGAGCGTGCGATGCGCGCCGGCAACATCGACGGCATCGTCAGCACGTCGGCGCTGGAACTGGGCGTGGATATCGGCAGCCTAGACGTGGTCATTCTCAATGGCTATCCCGGCAGCGTGGCCGCCACCTGGCAGCGCTTCGGCCGCGCCGGTCGCCGCCAGCAGCCCGCGCTGGGGGTGATGGTGGCCAGTTCGCAGCCGCTGGACCAGTACGTGGTGCGACATCCGGACTTCTTCGCCGAAGCCTCGCCCGAACATGCGCGCATCGCGCCGGACCAGCCGTTGATCCTGTTCGACCACATCCGCTGCGCGGCCTTTGAATTGCCGTTCCGGGTCGGCGATGGCTTCGGCCCGATCGATCCGGAAGTGTTCCTGGAAGCGCTGGCTGAAACCGAAGTCATCCATCGCGAAGGCGAGCGCTGGGAATGGATCGCCGACAGCTATCCGGCCAATGCGGTCAGCCTGCGTGCCGTGGCCGACGGCAACTTCGTGGTGGTCGACCGCAGCGATGGCCGCCAGCAGATCATCGCCGAGGTCGATTATTCCGCCGCCGCACTCACCCTGTACGAAGGCGCCATCCACATGGTTCAGTCCACTCCATACCAGGTGGAGACGCTGGACTGGGACGGCCGCAAGGCCTACGTCACCCGCACCCACGTGGACTACTACACCGACAGCATCGACTTCACCAAGCTCAAGGTGCTCGACCGCTTCGATGGCGGCGTGGCCGGCCGTGGCGATTCGCACCACGGCGAAGTGCACGTGGTACGCCGCGTGGCCGGCTACAAGAAGATCCGCTATTACACCCACGAAAACATCGGCTACGGGCCGGTGAACCTGCCCGACCAGGAACTGCACACCACGGCGGTGTGGTGGCAGCTGCCACAGGCGCTGCTGCTGCGCGCCTTCGCCAGCAAGCAGGATGCGCTGGATGGCTTCCTCGGCGCCGCCTACGCGCTGCACATCGTCGCCACCGTGGCGGTGATGGCCGATGCGCGCGACCTGCAGAAGTCGGTCGGCAACGGCGATGGTTCCTGGTTCGCGATCGCCGACCAGAGCGGCCGTGGCCAGCTGCGCGGCAGCGAGGGCGATCCCGCTGGAGTGGAGCTGCTGCAGGAATTCGTGCCCACCGTGTACCTGTACGACAACTTCCCCGGCGGTGTCGGCCTCAGCGAACCGCTGTGGCAACGCCAGGCCGAACTGGTGCAGCGCGCGCGCGAACTGGTGCAGCGCTGCGACTGCAAGGCTGGCTGCCCGGCCTGCGTGGGCCCGGTGCTGGCCGCGCAGGAAGACGATGAGACTTCGCCGCGCACGCTGGCGCTGCGCGTGCTCGACCTGTTCGATGCCGACGCCTGCCAGGATGTGCCCGACGTGGTGATCACCACGCGCGAGCCGATGGAGTTGCTGGCACCGTGAGCCTGAGCCTGGACAAGCTGCGCCTGCTGCGGAAGCAGGCCGGCGACCCGAAGGCGAGCACACCGGCCACGCCGGACGTGCCCCCTGCGCCACCGGCATCCGTGGCCGCCAACGATGCGCGGCAACCACCGGCCGAACGTTCGGTGTTCGCCTGGGTCGAACAGGAAATCCGCCACAAGCCGACCGGCGCTGCGGCCTCCGCACCGGCACCCGTACCGCTGCGTCGGCCGGAAGTAGGCAGCCTGCATCGCCTGCTCGGCCTGCGCTCCCGCGGCAGTACCACGCCGGCACGCGCCAGCGCACAGGATCGTCAGCTGCCCGGCGAGGAGATCGCACCGGGCCTGTTCCTGATCGAATCGCTGCAGCCGCAACCAATCCCGACCACCCCGCTGTCATTGGCCTTCGCCAAGCGCGAGGACCAGCACGTAGCTGCGCGCGACCTGCTGTTCTTCGATACCGAGACCACCGGCCTGGCCGGTGGCACCGGCACGCGTGCCTTCATGATCGGCGCGGCCGACTGGTACGTGTGCCCGCAGCGTGGCGAAGGCCTGCGCATCCGCCAGCTGCTGATGTCCACCATGGCTGCGGAAGAAGCGATGCTGGCCACCTTCGCCAGCTGGCTGCAGCCCTCCACCGTGTTCTGCAGCTACAACGGCCGCAGCTACGATGCGCCGCTGCTGAAGGCGCGCTACCGGCTGGCGCGCCAACGCGATCCGATCACCGCGCTGGACCACGTCGACCTGCTCTACCCCACCCGTCGCCGCTATCGCGGCACCTGGGAGAACTGCAGGCTGTCCACCATCGAGCGCCAGCTGCTGCGCGTGGTGCGCGAGGACGACCTGCCGGGCTCGGAGGCACCGGGAGCATGGTTGCGCTTCCTGCGTGGCGGCGACGCCGTGAACCTGCGCCGGGTGGCCGATCACAATCATCAGGACGTGGTGACGCTGGCCTTGCTGCTGCAGCGGCTGGTGCGCGAGGAACAGCGCGAGCGCGAGACACTGGCGCTGGTCGGGCAGTAATGACACGGGGCAGCGTTGACATGCCCTGACGGTGGCAGCGGTGACACTGCCGCCACCATCCACGCCTGGAGCCCGACGATGCGCCTCAATCCCCTGGTCCTGCTCGCCATCCTGCCCTTGGCCGCCTGCAGCCATGCCGGCAGCAGTACCGCGCATGAGACCACGCCGCCACCGGCGGCCGATGGCCCGCATGAGTGCCAGCCCGACAAGCTTGAACCCTTCACCGGCAAGACCGCCGACGAGGCCACCGTGAAGCAGCTGGTCAGCGCCAGCGGCGCGCGCAATGCACGGGTGGTCAAGCCTGGCATGGCGGTGACCATGGACTTCCGTCAGGACCGCGTGACCGTGCAGGTGGATGCGCAGAACCGCATCGAACGCGCCAGCTGCGGTTGATGTTCCGCTGGTAGCGCCGGGCCATGCCCGGCGCCTTCCCTCTTCAGGTGTGCCGCTGCGCTCGCCGGGCATGGCCCGGCGCTACCGCCGTTTCAGAGGCGCTCGGCCTTGCCGCTGGCCAGTGCACGCGCGATCACCTGCTGTGCCTGCTGCGATGCCTGCGCATGCACACGTGCCTGGCGCTCACCCAGCGCGGCCTGCTGGCTGCCCAGTGCCGCCTGGCGGCTGGCCAGTTCAGACTGCTGGTTGGCCAGACGCCGCATGTCACGGGTGCGGCCGGACTGCGTGGCCTCGCTGCGGGCTTCCTGCATCGCACGACGTGCCTCGGCGGCGGCCTCGCGTGCAGCCTCACGCGCAACGGCCATATCGCCGGTTGCACCGCGCGCTGCCTTCGCCGCTTCCGCGGCGGCCTCACGGTTGATGTCGTGGGCGGCCATCGCATTGCGTGCAGCCTCGGCGGCAATCAGTGCGATGCGGCGCGACTCCTCGCCCTGCAGGCGGCTCATCTCACCCATCTGCCTGCCGAGTTCGCCCTGCTGGCGACCCAGCGCACTCTGCTGGCGGCCCAGTTCGCTCTGCTGGCGACCCAGCTCTGCGGCACCACTGTAGGCACGCTGCAGGCTCTGGATCAGCATCGGGTCGCGCACCACATAGCGCTTGTCGCCCTGGCGGAACCACAGCGCCGGGCCCTTGCCGAGCTGCCTGCGGGCCACCGTCACGTCGTCCATGCCGCCGTTGGCGAAAGTCGAATCACCATCGACCAGCACAAAAGCCTCCCGGGGCGACTTGCCCAGGTCCAGGCGGCCGTAGGTGGTGATGGAGCGGGCGGCCGACACCGTGCCTTCATCGTCTTCGGCCATGCCGGTGGAATCGTCGACGTCGGCCACGTCGGCATCGTCGGGCCCGGTCGCGTCAGCAGGTTCGGCCGGGGCTGCCGGTGCGGCAGGTGCCGCTGGGGCAGCCGCGGCCGCCGGCGGTGCGGACGGTGCTTCCGGGGCCTTAGGCGGTGGCGGCGCCACGGCCTTCGGCGCGGCCGGAGGGGCGGGCGGGGCGGGCGGCACCGGCGCTGCGACCAGCCGCATCGGCGCCACGCCCACCACCACCACCGCAGCGGTCAGCGCCACCGCCAGCAGACGCGGGCAGGACCGGGGCGACTGCAGCGAAAGCAGGCGACGCTTGAGGCTGGTGGTGCTCGGTGCGGCGCTGGCCACGCCCAGATGCGGCTGCGGGGCCACGCCCAACTGCAGCAACAGGCGGCCATAGGCCTGGCGGCTGGCGCCATGTTGGCCAACCACCGCTGCATCCACCGCTTCCTCGCGCGCCTGTGCATATTCACGCACCGACAGGCGCAGCAGCGGGTGGAAGAAGAACAGGTGCTGGGCCAGTGCAGGCAGCAGGCCCCATTGCAGGTCACGCCGCTGCAGGTGCTGCAGTTCGTGGGTCAGGGCCAGGTCCAGCGCGTCGCCCTGCAGGGCGTTGTCGCCGGCCGGCAGCAGCAGCACCGGGCGGAACGGCCCGACCAGCTGCGGTGCGTCCACCTGCGTGCTCATCCACAACCGCGGCGCAGGACGCACGCCGTGCGCATCGGAGGCCAGCTGCAGCGCCTGTACCAGCGCCTCGTCCTCGCAGGGATAGGCCGCAGCCAGCAGTGCGCGGCAGCGGCGCCACTCACCCAAGGTGCGCAGCGCCATCAGCAGCACGCCGGATGCCCACAGCGCAGCCAGTGCAACGGCCCACCACGCCACTGCCGGCACGTCCGCTGCAGGCATCGGCATCGCGGCCAGCAACTGTGCCGAGGCCTCCGGGGCCAGCGGGTAGACCATGTCAGCGGCCACGTCGGTCGCGGTCATCGCCACCGCCTGCGGGGCCGGCAGCCAGGGCAACTGCAACGGCTGGCTCCAGAACAGGCCGAGCACGGCCTGCAGCGAGACCAGCCACCACAGGCGGCAGCGGGTGGCCGCCGACAGCGACGGCAGCACGCGGCACAGGCCGTACACCAGCGCCACCAGCAGTACGGTCTGCAGGCTGGTCCAGCCCAGCCGTTCCAGCATCGGGATCAGCATCGTGGTGTCCATGGCTCAGCCCTCGTGGCGACGCGATTGGAGTTGGGCGACCAGCGCTTCCAGCTCGGCCAGCTCGTTGTCGCTGACCTGCTGGCGCTGCGACAGGTAGGCCACGAACGGCGACACCGAGCCCTGCAGGGTGTTGTCGACGAACTGGGCCACGGCACCCTGCAGCACGCTCTGCGGGCCACGGGTGGCCTGGTAGCGGTAGACGCCGTCCTGCTGCCGGCGCTGAAGATACCCCTTCGCCCGCAGCCGCTCCATCATCGTCAGCACGGTGGAACGGGCCAGGCCTCGGGCCTCTCCATATCCACTGGCGACCTCGCCGACGCTGGCCGGCGCATGTTCATCGATGTACTGCAGCAGGGCCAGCTCCTGGTCCCCGATGGTCTTGCCACGCATGACACCACTCCCTTGACTACACGTGTCGCCACTGTCAGCTTGACGACAGCTGTAGTCAACCCCCCGGAAGTCATGGGCCGACGAACGGTAGCGGCGCCGAGCACTTAAACCTTTGGCGTGCTGTCCGCATCCGATCCGCAACGCCCGCTGGAATTCCGCATGTTCCGTCCAATGCTCCGAGTCGTGCTCATGCTCATCAGTGCCCTGCCCTTCACCGCCGTCTCTGCCAGCCAGGACCATGCCAACGACCAGACCCGCCGCCTGATCCGCCAGATCATGATGCAGCAGCGCATCCCCGGGCTGCAGGTCGCGGTGGTCAAGGACGGGCAGATCGTGCTGTCTGAAGCCTACGGCCTGGCCAACGTCGAGAACGGCGTGCTTGCTTCGCGCCACACCCGCTTCCCGCTCAACTCGGCCACCAAGGCGTTCACCGGCGTGGCCGCCGCGCAGCTGGCGCAGGAGGGGCGATTGGATCTGGACGCGCCGGCCTCGCGTTACCTGGATGATCTTCCACCAGCGTGGAGAGACGTACGCGTACACCAGCTGCTGGCGCATACCTCCGGCCTTCCGGACATCCTTGATGCGAACGGGCTGTTGGGCGCTGGCTCAGAAGCGCAGGCGTGGGCGGCCGTCACTGCGCAGCCGGTCGAAGCCGAACCCGGGCAGCGCTTCGCCTACAACCAGACCAACTACGTTCTTCTGGCACGGATCATCGCGAAGCAATCCGGCATGCCCTACGAACGTTTCCTCGCCACCGGCCAGTTCAGCAGCGCGCGCATGGCACGCACCACCTTCGGCGACAGCTACGACCTGATTCCGGATGCGGCGACGATGTACAGCCTGGCCCCGCGTGCCACCGACGCGGCCGATGCACCGCCACGCCTGTCGCATTGGTTCTACGACATACCGCCTTCGCTGTGGGCCGGTGGCGGCATCCTCACCACCGCCGACGACACCGCGCGCTGGCTGGCCGCGCTGACCGAAGGCCGCCTGCTGCCGGAGGCGGCCCTGCGGCGGATGTGGAGCGCAGAGCGCTTGGCGGATGGCCGTGCCGGCCCGTGGGCGGAGGGCTGGCCGGTACTGCGCGCATCGCCCGACCTGCAGGTGGCAGGTATCGGCGGTGCGCGTGCGGCGTTCGTGGTCTATCCCGAGCGCGGCGTGGCGGTGGTGGTGCTGACCAACCTGGTCGGTGCCAATCCGCAGCAGTTCATTCCACGCATTGCCGATCTCTATGCGCCTGCGGTGACCGTGCCCTGAGGCTGCCGGCCAGCGGCCGGCAGGCCCGTCTCACCCACGTGGACCGCCCATCACCGGCAGGATCACCCCGCTGATGTAACTGGCACAGGCCGGAGAGGCCAGGAACACATAGGCGGGCGACAGTTCCTCGGGCTGTGCGGGCCGGCCCATGTCGCTGTCCTTGCCGAACTCGGCGACGTCCTCGGACTGCTTGTCGGCCGGGTTCAGCGGCGTCCACACCGGCCCCGGCGCCACGCAGTTCACCCGGATGCCACGTGGCAGCAGCTGGCTGGCCAGCGACTTGGTGAACGCATGGATCGCGCCCTTGGTGGCCGAGTAGTCGATCAGCGCCTTGCTGCCGAAGATGCCCGTTTCCGAACCGGTGTTGATGATGCTGGCGCCCTCGCCCAGATGCGGCAGCACCGCGCGCGCCATCTGGATGTAACCGCCGATGTTGGTCTGCAGGGTCTCCTGCAGGTGCGCGTCTTCCAGGTCTTCCAGCCGCTCGCAGTGCAGCTGGAACGCGGCGTTGTTGACCAGGATGTCGATGCCGCCGAACGCCTTGGCCACCTGCTTCACCGCTTTGTCGCAGAAGCGCGGATCGCGCACGTCACCGGCGATCACCACGCAGCGACCGCCTTCGCGCTCCACGTGCTGGCGGGTGATGTCCGCGTCCTCGGCCTCGTCCAGGTGCAGCACGGCCACGTCCGCGCCTTCGCGTGCGAACAGCACCGCCACCGCACGGCCAATGCCGGAGTCGCCACCGGTGACGATCGCCCGCATGCCATGCAGCTTGCCGCTGCCCGCGTAGTCGGGTGCAAGGAAGCGGGGCGCCAGCTCCAGTTCGTGCTCATGCCCGGGCTTGGCCAGCTGCTGCGCCGGCATCGCCTCCGGCTGGCGCCGTGCGCCGGCCTGGGTTGCGGTCTTCTTCGTGGCCTTGCTGGCCGCCCGGGCGTCCTTGGCCTTCTCCTGGTCCTGCAGGCGCCGCTGCCGGGCCGCGACGCGTGCTGCCCGCGGATCGCTGGCGGCCGCCTTGCGGGTCGCGGTCTTCACTACGCGGGGGCGATCGGGGTCGGCGACCGCCTTGGCCGGGGTGCTGCCTTTACGCACTTTCGGCGATGCCTTTCGGCGGGCGGGTGTCTTCTTGGTGGTGGCCATGCAGGTCTCCTCGGGAGGGAACGGGGCTGCCGGCCAGCGGCCGACACTACCGGGGGGGCGGCGCACGCCGCACCTGCAGTCTCTCTACGCACGCTGTTGGCGGCAGTGAGCGCGCCGTGTCCACGATGTGCACGGCATTCATTCCGCCACCACGTGCGCCGTCGCACCCTGCACGCAACCACACAGGGAACGCCTCCATGAAACATGCCATCGCCACCGCCGCCGTCTGCTTTGCCCTCGCCGCCTGCAGCAGCACACCGATGGCCCAGGTGCAGCCGATCGACGGCGTGATTTCCGGCCAGTGCCACAGCGACAGGGTGCGCGGCGCGGTGGGCCTGGCCGCCTCGGACGCCACTGTGGCCCGCGCACGCGTGGACAGCGACAGCCTGCACGTGCGGGTCCTGCGCCACGACGGCCCGCGGGTGCCACCGGCCAGCGAAGGCGGCGACCGCCTGACCATCGAGAAGGGCCGCACCAACAATATCGTCGCGATCTACTGCGGCTGACGACTGCGGCTGAGCCGGCGTGCCCTGCGCAGCACGCGCAGGGTGGCCTGCTCCCACTGGCGCGGCCCGCGCAGGCCGGCCAGCTTGGCCAGTTCACCGCGCTCCCAGCCGACGAACACGCACGGGTCGATATAGGCCTTGCGGCACACCGCCGGCGTGTTGCCCAACCGGGCCGCCACCTGGCACACCACGCTGCGCTGTGCCTGCGCCAGCGCACGCTGGCTGGCCGGTTCCGGCAGCTCGGTGGCAGCAAACGCCTGCACCGCCGCGACGGTCCCGCCCCAGGTGCGGAAATCCTTGGCAGTGAAGTCCTCGCCCATCACCTCGCGCAGGTAGTCGTTCACCGCACCGGAGTCGACCGGCTGCAGCGCACCGTCGTCATCGCGGTACTGGAACAACGCCTGCCCCGGCAGCTGCTGCAGGCGCCGCACCAGCAGCCCCAGCCTGCGGTCGCCCACGGTCACCTCCTGCAGCTGCCCGGACTTGCCGCGGAAACGCATTCGCACCCGGCCGCCACGCAGCAGCTCCAGATGACGGTTACGCAGTGTGGTCAGTCCGAATGACCGGTTCTGCTGCGCATAGGTCTCATTGCCGACCCGCACCAGGGTGTCGGCCAGCAACGCGACCACCATGGCCAGCACCTTTTCCTTAGGGAAACCCGGCCGTTTCAGATCCCGCGACAACCGCCGCCGCAGCGTGGGCAGGGCCTCGCCAAAGGCGATGATGCGGTCGAACTTGCCGGCGTCGCGCTCCTTCGCCCAGTCGGGGTGGTAACGGTACTGCTTGCGCCCGCGCGCATCGCGGCCTGTGGCCTGCAGGTGGCCGTTGGCGTGGGCGCAGATCCACACCGCGGTGTAGGCCGGTGGAATCGCCAGTGCGCGGATGCGTTGCAGGGTGGTGGCGTCGCGTATCGCGTGGCCATCAGCATCGCGGTAACTGAAACCTTTTCCGGCGCGGCGCCGGCTGATGCCCGGCTGGGTGTCGTCGACATAGCGCAGGCCGGCCGCGCGCGCGGCCTGTCGTTCGGGAGTGGAGGCGGTCGGCATGCCAGTAGTGTCGCGGTCGCCGTGCCGCGATCCTGTCGATAACACAAGACAAACACGTGAGGGCCGGTTCGCCGCTATGCTCGGGTCTTCACAACCCCTTCCGGAGTCATGATGTCGTTCCCGATTCGCGCCCGTTCGCTCTCCGCCCTGCTGCTGCCGGCTGTGCTGGCCTTGACCGCCTGCCAGGCACCGGCGCTGGATGAACAGGATTCGGCCACGGCCCACGCCCAGCAGGCGGCCGAAGCCGCCAAGGCACCGGCCGACGAAGCCGGCAAGGCCATCGAGGCGCCGCCGGTCGGCACCTGCGATGCCAGCCAGGTGCAGAGCCTGGTCGGCCAGGCCTACACCGATGGGCTGGGCAAGCAGGCGCAGGAAGATGCAGGCGCCAGCCAGGTACGCGTGCTCAAGCCCAATGATGTGGCCACGATGGAGTTCCTAGGCGACCGCCTGAACATCGAAGTGGACGCCAAGGGCGCCATCAGCGGCGTGCGCTGCGGCTGAGTCCCGCCCCGCGCCGGCACTGGGTTGCCGGCGCGTTCTGTTGCACCTGCAACCGTGTATTGCGGCGTTGCAGCAACCTGTGATCTAGTCGAGGCATCCGGTGGCCTCACGATGCGCTCCAGGGAATGAGCGGGGACGAGTGTCGCCGCCAACCCTATACGCATCGAGGTAGAGATGGCCCCCCGCAACCGCCAAGGGCTTTACGACCCGCGCTCCGAGCGCGATGCCTGTGGATTTGGCATGGTCGCCCAGCTCGACGATCAACCATCGCGCCTGTTGGTTGATACCGCCATCGCCGCGCTTTCGCGCATGACCCACCGTGGCGGTGTTGCCGCCGATGGCCTGACCGGTGATGGCTGCGGCCTGCTGCTGCGCCGCCCCGATGCGTTCCTGAAACTGCTGGCCAGCGAAGCCGGCATCGCCACCGCCGCGCGTTTCGCCGCCGGCCTGGTATTCCTGCCGCATGACGCCGACGCGGCGCAGGCCTGCCGCGCGCAGCTGCAGGCGCAGGTGGAAGCGGTGGGCTGCAAGGTCGCTGGCTGGCGCGAGGTACCGACCGACGACAGCGTCTGCGGCCAACTGGCGCGCGACACGCTGCCGCGCATCGAGCAGGTGTTCGTCGATGCGGGGGTTGGCCAGGATGATGCCGGCTTCGCGCTGGCGTTGTTCCTGGCCCGCCGCCGCAGCGAACAGCAGCTGCGCGATCACGCCGACTTCTACGTCACCACCCTCACCCCGGATGCGATCAGCTACAAGGGCATGGTGCTGCCGGACAAGCTCAGCCGCTTCTTCCCGGACCTGCAGCGCCGCGAGCTGGCCTCCAGCGCGATCGTGTTCCACCAGCGATTCTCCACCAACACGCTGCCGCGCTGGCCGCTGGCCCACCCGTTCCGCATGCTCGCCCACAACGGCGAGATCAACACCATCGAAGGCAACCGGCGCTGGGCGCAAGCGCGCAGCAAGGTGTGGAAGACCCCGCGCTTCGACATCGCCGAATTCGATCCGGTCATCTCCATGCACGGTTCGGATTCGCAGAGCCTGGACAACATGCTGGAGCTGATGGTCGCCGGTGGCATGGAGCTGATCCAGGCGCTGCGCATCCTGGTGCCGCCGGCCACGCAGTCGCTGGAATTCAAGGACCCGGACCTGGCCGCGTTCTACGAATTCCACGGCCTCAACAGCGAGCCGTGGGACGGCCCGGCTGGCATCGTCGCCTGCGACAGCCGCTATGCGGTGTGTACGCTGGACCGCAACGGCCTGCGACCGGCGCGCTGGATGCTCACCGCCGACCGCCACTTCCTGGTCGCCTCCGAAGCCGGCGTGTGGGAAGTGCCGACCGAGCGCGTGGTGCGCAAGGGCAAGCTCGGCCCCGGCGAGATGATCGCGATCGACCTCAAGCGCGGCGACCTGCTCGACTCCGATGCGGTGGACCGCATCAACCGCGGCCGCGCGCCCTACAAGCAGTGGCTGCAGCAGGGCGTGACCTACCTGCAGACCGAACTGATCGACCCGTCGCTGGTGGAAGAGCCCTTCGACGAAGGCACCCTGCGCAGCTACCACAAGCTGTACCAGCTCAGCAGCGAGGAGGTGGAGCAGGTGCTGCGGCCGCTGGCCGAGACCGAGCAGGAAGCCACCGGCTCGATGGGCGACGACACGCCGATGGCGGTGCTGAGCCAGCGCAGCCGCCCGCTGTACGACTATTTCCGCCAGGCCTTCGCGCAGGTCACCAACCCGCCGATCGACCCGCTGCGCGAAGACTGCGCGATGTCGCTGTCCACCCAGCTCGGCAAGGAAACCAACATCTTCCATGCCGGCCCGGAGACGGTGAACCACGTCATCCTCAATTCGCCGGTACTGAGCCAGCGCAAGCTGCGCCAGCTGTTGAAGATGGACCAGTACGTGCAGGCCAACCGCCTGCTCGACCTTTCCTACAGCGAAGACGAAGGCCTGCGCGCCGGCATCGAACGCATCTGCAGCGAAGCGGAACAGGCCGCGCGCGATGGCATGGTGATGCTGCTGCTGTCCGACCGCTACCCGGTGGCCGGGCGGCCGATGGTGCATGCGCTGCTGGCCACCAGTGCCATCCACCACCACCTGTCTCGGCTGGGCCTGCGCTGCGACGTGAACCTCATCGTCGAGACCGGCACCGCACGTGACCCGCACCACATGGCCTGCCTGCTCGGTTTCGGTGCCACGGCGGTTTACCCGTACCTGGCCTACCAGACCCTGTTCGACCTGGGCCGTCGCGGCATCCTCAAGCTCAGCAAGGGCGGCGAGCAATCGCAGATCGGCCGCCGCTACCGCAAGGGTATCTACAAGGGCCTGTCGAAGATCATCTCGAAGATGGGCATCTGTACGGTGGCCAGCTACCGCGGCGCGCAGCTGTTCGAGATCATCGGCCTGGAACCGGAAGTGGTGGACCTGTGCTTCCCCGATACCGCCTCGCGCATCGGCGGCGCCGGCTTTGCCCGCCTGGATGCCGACGCGCGCGAACTGTGCGCGCAGGCCTGGGACGCGCAGCAGGGCGTGGATGTCGGCGGCCTGCTGAAGTACGTGCACGGCGGCGAATACCACATGTACAACCCGGACGTGGTGACCACCCTGCAGCGCGCGGCGCGCAGCGGTGACCCGCGTGCGTGGCAGCAGTACTGCGATGCGGTGCATGCGCGCCCGCCATCGGCGCTGCGTGACCTGCTGGAGCTGGTGCCGGCGGCCGCGCCCGTGCCGCTGGACGAGGTCGCTCCAGCCAGTACCCTGTTCCCGCGCTTCGATACTGCGGCGATCAGCCTGGGCGCACTGTCGCCGGAAGCACATGAAGCATTGGCCATCGCCATGAACCGCCTCGGCGGCCGCAGCAATTCCGGCGAAGGCGGTGAGGATCCCGCGCGCTATGGCACTGCGAAGCGCAGCAAGATCAAGCAGGTCGCCTCGGGCCGCTTCGGCGTTACCGCCGAGTACCTGGTCAATGCCGAAGTGCTGCAGATCAAGGTCGCGCAGGGCGCCAAGCCCGGCGAGGGCGGCCAGCTGCCCGGCCACAAGGTCAACGAACTGATCGCACGTCTGCGCTACGCGCGGCCGGGCATCGGCCTGATCTCGCCGCCGCCGCACCACGACATCTATTCGATCGAAGACCTGGCGCAGCTGATCTACGACCTCAAGCAGGTCAACCCGACCGCGCTGGTATCGGTGAAGCTGGTCAGCCATGCCGGCGTTGGTACCATCGCCGCCGGTGTGGTCAAGGCCGGTGCGGACCTGATCACCATCTCCGGCCATGACGGTGGCACCGGTGCGTCGCCGGTCAGCTCGATCCGCTATGCCGGCGTGCCGTGGGAGCTGGGCGTGGCCGAAGCGCACCAGGCGCTGCTGGCCAACGACCTGCGCGGGCGCACCCTGCTGCAGACCGATGGCGGGCTGAAGACCGGCCTGGACGTGGTCAAGGCCGCGCTGCTGGGCGCGGACAGCTTCGGCTTCGGCACGGCGCCGATGATCGTGCTGGGCTGCAAGTACCTGCGCATCTGCCACCTCAACAACTGCGCCACCGGCGTGGCCACCCAGGACGAACGCCTGCGCGAGAACCACTTCACCGGCCAGCCGGAGCGCGTGGAGAACTTCTTCCGGCTGCTGGCCGAAGAAGTGCGTGGCTGGCTGTCCTACCTGGGCGCACGTTCGCTGGAAGAGATCGTCGGCCGCACCGACCTGCTGCGCCAGATCGAGGCTGCGCCGCGTGACGACGTACGCGTGGACCTGTCGCGCCTGCTGGCCGATGCCCGTTACGAGGGCAGCCACTGCGCCGCGCAGCGCCTGTACGAATCGCCGGACAGCCTGGCCACGCAGATGGATGGCCTGCTGGCCCCGGCCATCGAGCACAAGCGCGGCGGCGAGCATCGCTTCCTGATCCACAACACCGACCGCAGCATCGGCACCCGCCTGGCCGGCGCGGTGGCACGCGCGCACGGCAACCAGGGCATGGCCGAGGCACCGCTGGAACTGCGCTTTCGCGGCAGCGCCGGGCAGAGCTTCGGCGCATTCAACGTGGGTGGCCTGCACCTGGAGGTGGAAGGCGAAGCCAACGACTACGTCGGCAAGGGCATGGCCGGTGGCCGCCTGGTGGTGCGACCGCCGCGCGGTGCCCGCTTCGAGGCACGCAGCACCGCCATCATCGGCAACACCTGCCTGTACGGCGCCACCGGCGGCGAGCTGTTCGCCGCGGGCAGGGCGGGCGAGCGCTTCGCGGTACGCAACTCCGGCGCGCTGGCGGTAGTGGAGGGTGCCGGCGACCACTGCTGCGAGTACATGACCGATGGCGTGGTACTGGTGCTGGGCAAGGTCGGGCTGAACTTCGGTGCCGGTTTCACCGGCGGCCTGGCCTACGTGCTGGACGTTGATCGCGATTTCGTCGACCGCTACAACCACGAGCTGATCGACATCCATCGCGTGTCCGCCGAGGGCTTCGAGAACTATCGCCAGCACCTGCACCGCCTGATCGGCCGCCACCGCGAGCTGACCGGCAGCATCTGGGCGCAGCAGATCCTGGACGAGTTCCGCGATTACATCGGCAAGTTCTGGCTGGTCAAACCGAAGGCCGCCAGCATCGAGTCGCTGACCGAAACCCTGCGACGCGCCGCGTGATGTTTTCCGGTAGTGCCGGCCGCTGGCCGGCAACGTTCCCCCTCGCATTACAGAGCCCGCCATGAGCCGCAAGCACGCTTTCCAGTTCCTCGACCTGCCCCGCACCATGCCGCAGCGCATTCCGGTGGAACTGCGCACCTCCGGCGACTGGGGTGAGCTGTACGGCAGGTTCGGCAAGGAAGACGCGCAGTACCAGGCCGGCCGCTGCCTGGACTGCGGCAACCCGTACTGCAGCTGGAAGTGCCCGGTGCACAACGCCATTCCGCAGTGGCTTCAGCTGGTGCAGGAGAACCGCATCCACGAGGCGGCCACGCTGTGCCACAGCACCAACCCGCTGCCGGAAGTGTGCGGCCGGGTGTGCCCGCAGGACCGGCTGTGCGAAGGCAGCTGCACGCTGGAGGAGTTCGGTGCGGTCACCATCGGCGCGGTGGAGAAGTACATCGTCGATACCGCATTGGCCAGTGGCTGGCGCCCGGATCTGGCCGCGGTGCAGCCGACCGGCCACAGCGTGGCGGTGATCGGCGCCGGTCCGGCGGGGCTGGCCTGTGCCGACCGCCTGGCTCGCGCCGGCATTGCCGCCGTGGTCTATGACCGCTACGAGCAGATCGGCGGCCTGCTGCAGTTCGGCATCCCCAGCTTCAAGCTGGACAAGGACGTGATCCGTCGCCGCCGCGACGTGCTGGAGGGCATGGGGGTGCAGTTCCGCCTCGGCGTGGAGATCGGCCGCGACATCAGCCTGCAGCAGCTGCTGGATACCCACGATGCGGTGTTCGTCGGCACCGGCGCCTACCGCTACACCGATGGCGGCCTCGACGGCCAGGACCTGAAAGGCGTGCTGCCGGCGTTGCCGTTCCTGGTGCAGAACAGCCGCATCGTCGGTGGTGATGATCCGAAGGGCCGGCCGATTGCCGGCTGGGAAGACACCATCGCCCTGCCCGATCTCAACGGCAAGCGCGTGGTGGTGCTCGGCGGTGGCGATACCGGCATGGACTGCGTGCGCAGCGCGATACGGCTGGGCGCGGCCAAGGTCACCTGCGCCTACCGCCGCGACGAAGCAAACATGCCCGGCAGCGCGCGCGAGGTCGCCAATGCACGCGAGGAAGGTGTGCGCTTCCTGTTCAACCGGCAGCCGCTGTCGATCGAAGCCGGCGCCGATGACGAAGTAATCGGCGTAACCGTGGTCGAGACCCGGTTGGGTGAGCCGGATGCGAACGGCCGCCAGAACGCGGTGCCGATCGATGGCAGCGAATCGCTGCTGGAGGCCGACGTGGTGATCATCGCCTTCGGCTTCTCGCCGACCGTTCCGGCATGGCTGGCCGAGCACGGCGTGGAAGGCCGGTCCAACGGCCGTATCGTGGCCGGAGGCAAGGATCGCCTGCCGTTCCAGACCGCGCATCCGCGCCTGTTCGCCGGTGGTGATGCGGTACGCGGTGCCGACCTGGTGGTGACCGCCGTGGCCGAGGGCCGCGATGCCGCCGCCAGCATCGTCCGGCTACTGGCCCACTGAGTCCGGCGCCAGCAGTACCGCCAGCAGCGCCCGCAGCACGTGCGGCTCCACCGGCTTGGCCAGGAAGTGGTCGATGCCAGCCGCGCGACAGGCTTCGCGGGTGCTTTCCATCACGCTGGCCGTGAGCGCGATGATCGGCACCTGCGCACGTGCCGGGCAGGCATCAGCGCGGATCGCCCGCGCCAGTGCGAAGCCGTCCATGCCCGGCATGTGGCAGTCAGTGATCACCAGCTCGAACGGCTGCGCCTGCCATGCTTCAAGCGCCGACCGCCCATCGGTACAGGCGTGGACCCGCAGCCCTAGCGCGCACAGGCGCTGCTCCAGCAGCTGCAGGTTGGTAGGATGGTCTTCAACCACCAGTACGCACGCCGCCGGCAATGGATGCTCATCCGCTGATGCCGCCGAAGGTGCGGCCATGGGTGCCTCGCAGGCCTCCAGGTCCAGATCCATCCATACCGTGGTGCCCTGCCCAGGGGAGCTGCGCAGCTGCAGCTCCGCCCCCATCGAGGTTGCCAGCTCGCGGCAGATCGCCAGGCCCAGCCCACTGCCGCCAAAGCGCCGTGTGGTCGAGCGCTCCGCCTGGGTATAGGCGGCGAACACCGCCTGCTGGCGTTCCTCGCTGATGCCCACGCCGCTGTCGCTCACCTGCAGGCGCAGCCGCTGGCCGCCGTCACGCTGCTGCAGTACCTGCACCTGCAGTTCCACGTGGCCCTGCCGGGTGAACTTCAATGCGTTGCCGGCCAGGTTGAACAGGATCTGGCGCAGGCGCAGGCCGTCGGCCAGCGATCCCGGCTGCATCTCCGGATCCAGCACCACCTGCAGGTGCAGGCCGCGGCTGGCGGCCACCGGCATCAGCAGCTGCTGCACCGCGCGCACCAGTGCCGCCAGATCGATGGGCCGCAGCTGCAGTGGTGCGCCCTGCAGGCGCTGGCTGTGCAGGACATCGTCGAGGATCTGCCGCAACATCCGCGCGGCATCATCGACCGTGGCCAGCACCTGCTGCTGGCGCGCCTCCAGCCTGCTGCCCGCCAGCCGTTCGAGCATGCCCAGCAAGGTGCTCATCGGGGTGCGGATCTCGTGGCTCATCGTTGCCAGGAAGTGCGCCTTGGCCTGTGCTGCCTGTTCGGCCTGGCGGCGCGCGTCGGCCAGCGCGCGGGTACGTGACTGCACCTCGCTGACGTCGATCCAATAGCCGCTCCACTCGACGTCGCTGTCGTCGCAGGGCAACGGCCGCCCATGCGAACGCACCCATCGCCACCCTTGTGGCGAACGGGTGCGGAAAGTGACGTCGATCGGGCCACGCGCCAATGCAGCCGTCTCGACACAGGCCATCACCTGGCTGCGGTCATCCGGATGGACCGCGGCCAACAACCGCTGGTGATCGATCCGCGCGGTCTCCACGCTGATTCCGAACAGGGCCTGCACGTCACCGGCGATCTGCGGAAAGCTGTAATGGCCGCCCGCCGACCGACGCGCCTGGTAGACCACCGCCGGCAGGTTCGCAGTCACCTCCTGCAGGCGCTGCTCCACTACTCGGCGGCGCACGCTTTCGCGATGCACCCGCCAGTAACCGTAGGCATGTACCAGCGCCAGGGCGAGCAGGATCAACGAGGCCGGCACCAGCCAGCGCAGGGGCGACGATGACGGGGAATTACGCGGCCGGTCCGGCAGCCAGTCCGCACGGATCTGTTCGCGCTCGGTATCGGTCAGCTGCGACAGCGCGTGCTCGAAGCCGACGATGACATCGGCGCAGGCGGGCGTGGTCGCCAGCACCAGGGCATCATCGAAACCGGCCGGCGCAGCGATCAGCAGTGCATCGCCCTGGTAGCGGCGCAACGCGGCCTCGACGTCGCCGAGGTTGGCGACGACCGCATCGATCAATCCGGTGCCCAGCAGCGGGAGCGCATCGTCCAGCGCTGCCGGTGGCAGCAGCTGTGCACCCGCTGCCTGCTCGGCCAGCAGCCCCTGCAGCGGCATCCGGCTGGGGCTGGCCACGGTTCGTCCACGCAGATCTTCCAGGCCCAGCACCGGCGGCGTACCCTCCCGGCGCACGATCACCTGTGGCAGCTGCAGGTAGGGCGTGCTGGCCACCCACCCGGCGGGCAGCTGCGAGCGTGGCCATCCCAGCAGCGCCTGGGTGCCGGCCGGCAGCTCATCCCGGTCCACGCTGGCGGCCGGCACGGGCAGCAGCTGCAGTGGCCGTTGCCGGCCCAACAGCTCCAGGTACACCGCGCCGAGCCCCCGTGCCTCACCCTGTTCGCTGGACGACAAGGGTGCGCGGTCGGAAGGCCAGGCGATGCGCAGCGGTGTCCTGCAGCCCGTGGCGGAGGCCGTGGCAGGCAGCAGCAGGCTGGCCATGACAGCAATGGCTGC
This sequence comes from Stenotrophomonas hibiscicola ATCC 19867, assembly GCF_000382065.1. GTDB lineage: Bacteria > Pseudomonadota > Gammaproteobacteria > Xanthomonadales > Xanthomonadaceae > Stenotrophomonas > Stenotrophomonas hibiscicola. The sequence goes on from NZ_KB907504.1 coordinate 252,863, forward strand.
CGGGAAGCCGGCGACATTCACGGTAGGCATCCTCATCTCGCGGGCGGAAGGAACGGCCGCGCTGCGGTACCGCTGCCTGCCACGCTATCGACGTGCGGACCGACGGCAATGAAGAAAGTTGTAAAAGCATCCAGATAGGGGAATGCCGACATACACTGCCGCCTTCACCCGTAACTGCGGAGCGTTCGATGCGCATCGGCCTGGCTGCCAACCGTCTTCATCACCACGACGCGCGCGCCGCGCTGTTCCGTTGGCTGCGCAGCAGCGAGGCCGGCCTGCGCGAGCTGGGCGTGTCGCTGCATGCGGTCGGTCGCACCCATGACGCGATCGAACGACAGGGCTTCCTAGCCGGGTACGCGGGCCTGCACCGTTATCCCTACGGTCGCGAGGGTGGGCTGATGAAGCTGGTCGCCGAAGTCGTTGGCATGGGTCCGGATCGGACACTGGATGGCGCGATCTACCTGATCGACCCGGTCGATCCGTCCTCGGTATTTCCGGAAGCCACGGCGCTGAAGCGCCAGTGCGTGATTCACGGCAAGCCGTTCATTTCGACCGTGGCCACCGCACGCGACTGGGTCGAAGTGGAGCGCGTCCACGCCGGGCTGGCGGCAGACGGCGGCGCCGACGACCTGCATGCGTTCGAAGGCCAGACGCTGGCGCTGATCGCGCACGATGCGATGAAGCCGGCGATGCTGGCCTTCGCCGATGAGCACTTCGATGTGCTGGTCCGGTTCGGCGAGCGGGTGGCGACGGGCACCACCGGCCAGCGTTTGAACGAACTGGCCTGGAGCCGGGGCTGGCCACGTGATACGCCGTGGGTGACGCGCTACCAGAGCGGCCCGATGGGCGGTGATGCGCAGATTGCCGACCGGGTGCTGGAGGGGCGCTGCCAGCGTGCGATTTTCTTCGAGGATCCGCACGTGGCGCGCCAACATGAGGCGGATATCCAGCTGCTGGAGCGCGCGGTGACGACGGTGACCGATCAGGCGGTGTGCATTACGGCGCCGCGGGTGGCGGCGCGGTGGGCGGCGGCGGCGGCGCTGCGGGCGGGGTGAGGGTTTCGGCCAACGGCTGAGCCCTTCGTGGTCGGTGGGTCTGCACGATCATGAGGTTGGCCGGGATGGGTGGAATTGCGGGGGACGCCGTAAACCCGTCCCTGAAGTGACCCCCGAGACTTGGACAGGGGTCAGGCGGCCGATTGGGCCTGTTGGGCCTGCTCCCGGTACTGTACCGGGCTCAGGCCCTTCAATTTCAATTTGATTCGCTCTTGGTTGTAGTACTGGATGTATTCCACCAGCCCCGCCTCCAGACTCTCGATGCTGTCAAAGTTGTTCAGGTAAAAGAACTCCGACTTCAGCGTCCCAAAGAAGCTCTCCATCGCTGCATTGTCCAGGCAGTTGCCACGCCGGGACATGCTTTGTTTTAAAGAGTGC
>NZ_KB907505.1 GCF_000382065.1 Stenotrophomonas hibiscicola ATCC 19867
AGGCTCTCTGTAGAGTCGAGCCATGCTCGACTCACGCGCGCAGCGCGAACGGCAGCCGAGCATGGGCTCGGCTCTACAGTAGATCCACGCCATGCGTGGATGGGCATGCCGGGAATGGGGTCAGAGCCCGTGCCTTACGCCGAGGCGTAACGCACGGCGGTGCCGATCCAGCGCTGCACCACGCGGTCGGCCAGCGTGGGTTGCTGGGCCAGCAGGCGCTCGGCCAGATCGTGCACGCCGGGCAGCAGGCCGGCATCGCGGGCCAGGTCGGCGATGCGGAAACCGGCCAGGCCGGTCTGGCGCGTGCCTAGCAGTTCGCCGGGGCCGCGCAGTTCCAGATCCTTTTCGGCAATGACGAAACCATCGTTGGTTTCGCGCATGGTCTGCAGGCGTTCGCGTGCCATCTGCGAGAGCGGGGCCTGGTACAGCAGCACGCAGCGCGACACCGCCGAACCGCGGCCAACACGGCCGCGCAGCTGGTGCAGCTGGGCCAGGCCGAGGCGTTCGGCGTTCTCGATCACCATCAACGAGGCGTTCGGTACGTCCACGCCCACTTCGATGACGGTGGTCGCCACCAGCAGGTCGATCTGCCCGGCCTTGAACGCCACCATCGTGGCCAGCTTTTCCGCAGCTTTCAGGCGGCCATGCACCAGCCCCACGCGTACGCCGGGCAGCAGCGCCTGCAGCGATTCGTAGGTGGCCTGCGCGGGCGTGGCGTCCAGCTCTTCGCTTTCCTCGATGAGCGTGCACACCCAGTACACCTGCCGCCCTTCCTGGCAGGCCAGCGCGATGCGCTCGATCAGTTCCGGGCGCCGGTCATTGTTGAGTGCGACCGTCTGCACCGGTGTACGCCCCGGCGGCAGTTCGTCGATGGCCGACACATCCAGGTCGGCGTATTCGGACATCGCCAGCGTGCGCGGAATCGGTGTTGCGGTCATCACCAGCTGGTGCGGCACGCTGTTGCCGCCTGCGCCCTTGTCACGCAGCGCCAGTCGCTGATGCACGCCGAAGCGGTGCTGCTCGTCGACGATGGCGAGCGCCAGATCCTGGAACACCACCGCCTCCTGCATCAGCGCGTGGGTACCAACCACCACCTGCGCTTCGCCGCTGGCGACCTGCTCCATCACCTTGGCGCGCGCCTTGCCGGTGACTTTGCCGGCCAGCCAGGCGATGCGCACACCGAGCGGTTCCAGCCAGCCGCGCAGGTTGTTGAGATGCTGTTCGGCCAGCAGCTCAGTCGGTGCTGCCAGCGCGACCTGCTTGCCCTGCTCCACCGCCAGCATCGCCGCCAGCGCGGCGACCACGGTCTTGCCGGAACCCACATCGCCCTGCACCAGCCGCAGCATCGGGCTGGGGCGCGCGAGGTCCTCGCGGATCTGCTTGAACACCCGCGCCTGCGCGCCGGTCAGCGCGAACGGCAATTGCTTCAGCAGCGCCTTGGCCAGCTTGCCGGGGCCGGCCAGCGGCGGTGCATGGTGCGCCTGCAGCGCGATACGCTGGCGACGCAGGCTGAGGTGGTGGGCCAGCAGCTCTTCCATTGCCAGGCGACGCTGCGCTGGATGAGTGCCGGCCGCCAGCGCGGCCAGGTCGGCATCGGGCGGCGGCCGGTGCACGGTCAGCAGCGCGCTGCGCAGTGACGGCAGCCCGAGGCCATCGAGCCAGCCGCTGGGCAGCAGTTCCAGCGTGCTTTCCTCCGGCAGGCGGTCCAGCGCCTGGCCGATCAGCTTGCGCATGGTCATCGGGCCGACGCCTTCGACGGTGGGATACACCGGGTCGAGGCAGTCGCCGAGTTCGGGATCGTCGTTGCGGCCCAGCACCTGGTAGCTGGGATGGACGATTTCCAGGCCGAGGTGGCCCGGCTTGGGCGTGCCGAAGCAGCGCAGCCGGTTGCCGACCGCGAACTGGCCGACCTGCTGCTGGCGGAAATGGAAGAAGCGCAGCACCAGGGTGCCCTGCCCTTCGTCTTCCACCGCTACTTTCAGCATCGGCCGGTAGCGCATGCCGCGCTCGACCGCGACCACCCGCCCTTCCACCTGCGCCGGCACGCCGTTGCGCAGGTCTTCGATGCGGGTCAGCCGGGTCCGGTCTTCATAGCGCAGCGGCAGATGAAGCCAGAGATCCTGCAGGGTGGCCAGGCCACGCGCCTGCAGTTTGGCGGCCACGGCCGGACCGACGCCCGCGAGCATCGCCAGGGATGCTTCGCCGGACGGTGACAGGACCGGGGTGACCGCCGCCTTGCGTGCCACGTGGCGGTCAGTCGATGACCATCACCGCGTCGACCTCGAAGTTGGCGCCCTTCGGCAGGCCGGAGACTTCGATGGTGGAACGGGCCGGGTACGGGGCCTGGAAGTAGTCCTGCATGACCGCGTTGACCTTGGCGAACTCGCCCAGGTCGGTCAGGTACAGGCCCAGGCGCACGACCTTGTCCAGCGAGCCGCCGGCGGCTTCGGCCACGGCCTTGAGGTTGTCGAAGGCGCGGCGGGCCTGTGCTTCGACGTCACCGGCGCCGACGATGTCGCCGGTGGCCGGGTCGAGCGGGATCTGGCCGGAGAAGTACACGGTGTTGCCGGCGCGCACGGCCTGCGAGTACGGGCCGATGGCGGCGGGGGCCTTTTCGGTGTTGATGATCTGGCGGGACATGGGTCGCTCCGGTGCTTGGGGGAAAACAGAGCGGTGATTGTACCGGGTGGGGGTGCATCCACGCATGGCGTGGATCTACGGCAATCCGGTCATGTGACGCGCCGTCTGTAGAGCCGAGCCCATGCTCGGCTGCCTCGGGCTGGAGCAGCCGAGCATGGGCTCGGCTCTACAGAAAGCATCCACCCATGGCGTGGCTCTACTGGCGGCGTACCGACTGCACGACCGACAGACGGCGCAGGCGGCGCATCACTTCGGCCAGGTGGTTGCGGTCGCGCACCTGGATGTTGAACGCCAGCACGGCGGCGTTGAAGTCGCGGTCCAGGTAGTCCACCCGTTCGATGTTGGAGTGGCTCTGGGCGATGGCAGCAGCCAGCTGCGCCAGCACACCGGTGCCGTTCTCTACTTCCACCACCAGCGAAGTGTCGTAGTCGCCGGAAACGGTGGTGTCCCAGCCGATCGGCACCCAGCGCTCGGGCGACTTGCGCAGCTCGGCCAGGTTCGGGCAGTCCATGCGGTGAACCACGATGCCCTTGCCGGCGGTGTGGTAGCCCATGATCTCGTCGCCGGGGATCGGCTGGCAGCAGCCGGCGAAGGTGACCACGCCGCGCTCGCTGCCGTTGATCAGGATCTTTTCCTGCGAGTGGTGGCGCGAATGCGGGCCGCCACGCAGTTCGGCGTAGGCCATCAGCGCCTGCGCGGCCTGGGTCGGCATCCAGTTGCCCAGTGCGACCTCGGCCAGCAGGGCTTCCAGGCGCGGGAAGCGGTGTTCGGCCAGGAACGCATCCAGGCGCCCCTTCGGCAGCCGTTCCAGCGACGAATCCATCGCTTCCAGCGCACGGTCGAGCATGCGGTGGCCGAGCTGCACGGCATCTTCGTGTTCCAGCTGCTTGAGCTGGTGGCGGATGGCGGTGCGCGCCTTGCTGGTGACCACGAATTCCAGCCACTGCGGTTTCGGCGTGGCCGAGCGTGCGGTGATGATCTCCACCGACTGGCCCGACACCAGCTTGGTACGCAGCGGCACCAGTTTCTTGTCCACGCGCGAGGCCACGGCCATGTTGCCGACGTCGGTATGCACGGCGTAGGCGAAATCGAGCGCGGTGGAGTTGCGCGGCAGCGCCAGGATCTTGCCCTTCGGGGTGAACAGGTAGACCTCGTCCGGGAACAGGTCGACCTTGACGTTGTCGAGGAACTCCAGCGAGGAACCGGCAGCACGCTGCGAATCGATCAGTTCGACGATCCAGGCGTGCGCACGGCTCTGCGCACTGTTGGGTGAATCGCCGCCGAACTTGTAGGTCCAGTGCGCGGCCACGCCGCGTTCGGCGATCAGGTCCATTTCCTCGGTGCGGATCTGCACTTCGATCGGCGAGCCATACGGCCCGAACAACACCGTGTGCAGCGACTGGTAACCGTTGGCCTTGGGGATGGCGATGAAGTCGCGGAAGCGGCCATCCAGCGGCTTGAAGGTGGCGTGCACCGAACCCAGCGCGTGGTAGCAGCTGGGCACGCTGCGCACCACCAGGCGGAAGCCGAACACGTCCATCACCTGGTCGAAGGTTTTGTTCTCGTCGCGCATCTTGTTGTAGATGCTCCACGGGGTCTTGATGCGGCTGACCAGGCGGTGCTCGATACCTTCCTTCGCCAGCCGCTGCGACAGCTGCACTTCCACCTGTGCCAGCGCTTCACGGCGTACCACCGGCTGGCTGCGGATGTGCTTTTCCAGGATCGCGTGGCGCCACGGGTACAGCGCCTTGAAGCCAAGATTCTGCAGCTCGCTCTTGACCAGACTCATGCCCAGGCGCTGGGCGATGGGCGCGTAGATCTCCAGCGTCTCGCGGGCGATGCGGCCACGCGCTTCGCGGCTCTGTGCGCCCAGCGTGCGCATGTTGTGCAGGCGGTCGGCCAGCTTGATCATGATCACGCGCAGGTCGCGCGACATCGCCAGCAGCATCTTGCGGAAGCTTTCGGCGGCCGCTTCCTGGCGGTCGCGGAACTTCAGCTTGTCCAGCTTGGTCACGCCGTCGACCAGCTCGGCCACGGCTTCGCCGAACTCGGCGGCCAGCGCCTCACGGGTCAGCGGCGTGTCTTCGATGGTGTCGTGCAGGATCGCCGCGATCAACGCTTCCACGTCCAGGCCAAGCTCGGCCAGCACCTGGGCCACGGCCACCGGATGGGTGATATAGGGCTCGCCCGACTTGCGCGTCTGCCCGGCGTGCGCGGCGGCTCCGACTTCCCAGGCGCGGCGCAGCAGCGGCAGCTGTTCCGGCGGCAGGTAATGGGCGGCGCGTTCAAGCTGGAGGACGTAGTCGGGTACGGCGGCAGCGGGGGCTGCGGCGACCTTGGCAGTGGGGCCTGGGTTCATGCCCGAAGCCTATTCCAGCGCGACGTTTACGGCAAATCCTGAATGCGAAACAGCCCGCACGGGGCGGGCTGTTCGGCGATCCAGCAACGACGTTGATCGATGCGATCAATCGTCGTTCTTGGACATGTCTTCGTCGGCGACCACTTCGGCGGCAGCCCACTCCAGCGCTTCGCGCTCGGCGCGCTCGCGCTCGGCCTTCTCGACTTCGTCGATCAGCGCGTTGTCGATCTTGCGGGCGGCGATTTCGCGCAGCGCCAGCACGGTCGGCTTGTCTTCGGTCTCGCTGTTGTCCAGCGTGGCCTGCACGCCGTTGGCGAGCTGGCGGGCACGCTTGGATGCCATCATGACCAGTTCGAAACGGTTGTTAACGACTTCCAGGCAATCTTCTACGGTGATGCGGGCCATACGGGCTCCCGGCGACCGGTCGGCCGCTCAGTCGAATGAGGGAAAGGGGACGGAGTGTACTGGCAGGAGCTGGACAAAATCAAGCCAACCCCCACCCGATTCTTTTGGAATCAGTCAGTTGCACCCGGATCGGGGGTCAGCAACGCCTGGATCAGGCTGGCGTGGCGGACCTTCTGGGCCTCCCGTCGCAGGCGGCTGGCGGTGAAGATGGCGCACAGCTCGTCCACGGCAGTGTCGAACACCTCGTTGACGATGACGTAGTCGAACTCGTTGAAGTGCAGCATCTCGTCCCGGGCCGCGCCCAGGCGCTGGGCGATGACGGCTTCGCTGTCCTGGCCGCGCTTGCGCATGCGGTCCTGCAGGGCCTGCTTGGACGGCGGCAGGATGAACACGGTGACCGTGCCCGGCACCAGCTGGCGCACCTGCTGCGCGCCCTGCCAGTCGATCTCCAGCAGCACGTCCTGGCCGGCGGCCAGCTGCGGCTCCACCGACTGCCGGGCCGTGCCCTTCCAGTCGCCGTGCACCCAGGCGTGTTCGAAGAAGTCGCCGGCGGCGATCATCTGCTCGAACTTCTCGGCACTGACGAAGTGGTAGTGCTGGCCATTCACCTCACCGGGGCGCATTGCGCGCGAGGTGAAGGAAATCGACAGGGCGATTTGCGGGTCACGCGCCAGGGTGGCATTGACGATGCTGCTCTTGCCCGCACCGGAGGGGGCGGCCACGATGTACAGCGTGCCGCGCGCAACGGTGTCCGACGGCTTCGACGGGGCGCTCATGCGCGGGATCCAACGGGTTGATTTCGCAAAATTTTTCCTCGATGTTCCAGGTCCGGCGCGGCGGATCGCGCCAGGACGGCGGGGGCTGCGCGGAACATCCTGGAACCAGGCCCGGCAGACGCTTCCCCGGGGTGCGGGCACGCAACTTTACCAGAGCGGCCCTGTTGCGCGCCCGTCCGGCAGGCGCCCGGCCTTGCGCCACATGGGTATGCGGGTGCCTGTGCTATAACCGGGCCGTACCCAACGACAGCCCGGAGGCCTGCGCCTCCCCGCCATCCCAGGAGAACGGCATGCCATCGATGAGCCGCCGCCAGTTCCTGAAAGTGACCGGGACAACCCTGGTCGGCTCCAGCCTGGCATTGATGGGCTTCGCGCCCGGCATCGCGCTCGCGGAGGTCAGGCAATACAAGCTGACCCGCGCGACCGAGACCCGCAACACCTGTACCTACTGTTCGGTGGCCTGCGGCATCCTGATGTACAGCCTCGGCGATGGCGCCAAGAACGCCGAGCCGAGCATCTTCCATATCGAGGGCGACCCGGACCATCCGGTCAACCGCGGCACGCTGTGCCCGAAGGGTGCCGGCCTGGCCGACATCATCCACAGCAAGTCGCGCCTGCTCTACCCCGAGTACCGGGCACCGGGCTCGAACGAGTGGAAGCGGCTGAGCTGGGACGATGCGCTGGATCGCATCGCGCGGCTGATGAAGGAAGACCGCGACGCCAACTTCGTGCAGAAGAACGAGGCCGGGCAGACGGTCAACCGCTGGCTGACCACCGGCATGCTGGCGGCCTCGGCCACCAGCAATGAAACCGCGGTGCTGACCCACAAGGTCGTCCGCTCCCTCGGCATGCTGGCATTCGACAACCAGGCACGTGTCTGACACGGCCCGACGGTGGCAGGTCTTGCCCCGACGCTAGGCCGTGGTGCGATGACGAATCACTGGGTCGACATCAAGAATGCCGACCTGATCCTGATCATGGGTGGCAATGCCGCCGAGGCGCACCCGTGCGGGTTCAAATGGGTGACCGAGGCCAAGGCACACAACAAGGCCCGGCTGATCGTGGTCGATCCGCGCTTCAACCGCTCGGCCGCGGTGGCCGACGTGTACGCGCCGATCCGCACCGGTACCGACATCGTGTTCCTGGGCGGCCTGATCAACTACCTGTTGACCGAGGACCGCATCCAGCACGAGTACGTGCTGAACTACACCGACATGTCGTTCCTGGTGAAGGACGAGTTCGCCTTCAAGGACGGCCTGTATTCGGGCTACAACGAAGAAAAGCGCAGCTACGACCGTTCCAGCTGGGACTACGCCTACGGTGACGATGGCTTCGTGCGCAGCGACCCGACGCTGAAGGACCCGCGCTGCGTCTACACCCTGCTCAAGCAGCACTACGCGCGCTATACCGTGGAGATGGTCGAACGCATCTGCGGCACGCCGGCCGACAGCATCCGGCAGGTCTGGGAGATGATCGCGTCCACCGCCGGCAAGGACAAGGCGATGACCATCCTGTACGCGCTGGGCTGGACGCAGCACTCGGTGGGTGCGCAGAACGTGCGCGCCGGCACCATGGTGCAGTTGCTGCTGGGCAACATCGGCGTGGCCGGTGGTGGCATGAACGCGCTGCGCGGGCATTCCAACATCCAGGGCCTGACCGACATCGGCCTGATGTCCGATCTGCTGCCTGGCTACCTGACGCTGCCGAAGCAGGACGAGCAGGACTACGACGCCTACATCGCCAAGCGCACGCAGAAGCCGCTGCGCGCCAACCAGATGTCGTTCTGGCAGAACTACCCGAAGTTCCACGTCAGCCTGATGAAATCGTGGTGGGGCGACGCCGCCACCGCCGACAACAACTGGTGCTTTGATTACCTGCCCAAGCTGGACAAGCCGTACGACATGCTGCAGGCGTACGAGCTGATGAACGAGGGCAAGATCCATGGCTACATCTGCCAGGGCTTCAACCCCCTGGCTTCGGCGCCTAACAAGGGCAAGCTGATCAGCGCGTTCTCCAAGCTGAAGTTCATGGTCAGCATGGACCCGCTGGAAACCGAGACCATCGCCTTCTGGCAGAACCACGGCGCACTGAACGACGTCGACCCGAGCACGATCCAGACCGAGGTGTTCCGCCTGCCGACCACCTCCTTTGCCGAGGAGAACGGCGCGGTGGTGAATTCCTCGCGCTGGCTGCAGTGGCACTGGAAGGGGGCCAATCCGCCAGGCGAAGCGCGCAGCGACATCGAGATCATGTCCGAGCTGTTCCATCGCATCAAAGCGATGTACGAGAAGGACGGCGGCGCGTGGTGGGAGCCGGTGCGCGACCTGGCCTGGAACTACGCCAACCCTGAGGTACCCACGCCCGAAGAACTGGCGATGGAATACAACGGCAAGGCGCTGGCCGACGTGTTCGATCCGAAGGACCCAACCAGGTTGGTGCGCAAGGCCGGCGAGCAGCTGGCCGCATTCGGCGACCTGCGCGACGACGGCAGCACCGCCTGCGGCTGCTGGATCTACATCGGTGCCTGGGGCCCGACCGGCAACATGATGGCGCGGCGTGACAACAGCGACCCCACCGGCATCGGCAACACGCTGGGCTGGGCCTGGGCGTGGCCGGCCAATCGTCGCGTGATGTACAACCGCGCCTCGTGCGACGTCGCCGGAAAGCCATTTGATCCACGGCGCACGCTGCTGGCCTGGAACGGGAAAAACTGGGGCAGCGTGGACGTGCCCGACTTCAAGGCCGACGAAGATCCCGCCGGCGGAATGGGCCCGTTCATCATGAACCCGGAGGGCATCGCGCGCTTCTTCGCCAAGGCCGGCATGGCCGAAGGCCCGTTCCCGGAGCACTACGAACCGTTCGATACACCGCTGCGCAGCAACCCGCTCAGCCCCGGCCAGGCACTGACGCTGAACAACCCGGCCGCCCGCGTATTCGCCAGCGATCGCGCACAGATCGGTTCGCCGGACGAGTTCCCGCATGTGGCCACCACCTACCGCCTGACCGAGCATTTCCACTTCTGGACCAAGCACGGCAAGTTGAACGCCATCATCCAGCCCGAGCAGTTCGTCGAGATCGGCGCGGCGTTGGCCGACGAGCTGGGCATCAACAACGGCAGCCGCGTGCGGGTCAGTTCCAAGCGCGGCCACATCGAAGCGGTCGCCATGGTGACCAAGCGCATCAAGGCCCTGCAGATCGATGGCCGGACCGTGCACCAGGTGGGCGTGCCGATCCACTGGGGCTTCCTCGGTGCGGCCAAGCCCGGATACATCGCCAATACGCTGACCAACGCCATCGGTGACGGCAACTCGCAGACGCCCGAATCGAAGTGCATCCTGGTCAAGGTCGAGAAGGTGTAGGAGACACGCCATGTCACTGCAATCGCTGGACATCATCCGCCGCTCGGCCACCACCACGCCCTCGCCGGAGGCGCGTGGTGCGCACACCGGCCAGGTCGCCAAGCTGATCGATGTGAGCAAGTGCATCGGCTGCAAGGCCTGCCAGGTCGCCTGCATGGAGTGGAACGATCTGCGCGACGAAGTGGGCAGCTGCGTTGGCAGCTACGACAACCCGCCCGACCTGAGCGAACAGTCGTGGACGGTGATGAAATTCCGCGAGTACGAGGACGAGAAGGGCAAGCTGGAGTGGCTGATCCGCAAGGAAGGCTGCATGCACTGCAGCGATCCGGGCTGCCTGAAGGCCTGTCCGTCGCCCGGCGCGATCATCCAGTACGCCAATGGCATCGTCGACTTCCAGGAAGAAAACTGCATCGGCTGCGGCTACTGCGTGACCGGTTGTCCGTTCGACGTGCCGCGCATCTCCAAGAAGGACCACAAGGCCTACAAGTGCACGCTGTGTTCGGACCGGGTGGCGGTGGGCCAGGAACCGGCCTGCGTGAAGACCTGCCCGACCGGCGCGATCACCTTCGGCAGCAAGCAGGCGATGACCGAGCACGCGGCCGGCCGTGTGGAAGACCTGAAATCGCGCGGCTACGAGAACGCCGGCCTGTACGACCCGCAGGGCGTGGGTGGCACCCACGTGATGTACGTGCTGCAGCATGTGGACAAGCCCGAGCTGTACGCCGATCTGCCCAAGGACCCACGCATCAGCCCGATGGTGGAGGTCTGGAAGGGCGTGGCCAAGCCGCTGGGCCTGCTGGCGATCGCCGCCACCGCCTTCGCCGGCTTCCTGCATTACATCGGCATCGGCCGCAACACGGTCAATGACGAGGAAGAAGAGGAAGCCGAGCACGAGGCGAAGAAGATCGAAGAGGAGCAGCGGCCATGAAGTACGCCCCGCACCCGCGCCAGATCATCCGCTACCGCGCACCGACCCGCATCAACCACTGGATCGTGGCGATCTGCTTCGTGCTGACCGCGCTGTCCGGGCTGGCGCTGTTCCACCCTGCCCTGTTCCCGTTGACCCAGCTGTTCGGTGGCGGCCCCTGGACGCGCATCCTGCATCCGTTCATCGGGCTGGCCATGGTGGTGGGCTTTGCGCTGCTGGCGTTCCGCATGTGGCGCGACAATCTGCCGACCGCCGACGATCGCGCATGGATGCGCGGCATGCGCGATGTGCTGCGCAACGAAGATGAGAAGCTGCCGCCGGTGGGCCGTTTCAATGCGGGCCAGAAGCTGCTGTTCTGGGCCATCATCGGCTGCCTGTCGGCGCTGCTGCTGACCGGCTTCGTGATCTGGCGGCAGTATTTCAGCCACTTCTTCCCGATCGGGATGATCCGCTTCTCGGTGCTGGCCCATGCGCTGTTCGGCTGGGTGCTGATCTGCGCCATCGTGGTGCACATCTATGCGGCAATCTGGATCAAGGGGTCGGTGCGGGCGATGACCCAGGGCAAGGTGACCTACGGGTGGGCGTACAAGCATCACCGGCAGTGGTTCCGGGACATCCTGCGCGGGCGCCGGGAAGAGGGGTAGCGGCAGGGCCAGCGGCCCTGCACCCGCTTCAAGCCAAGGCAACAGCAACAGCGGCTATCCGTGGGATGGCGGGGTGGATCCGGTTGCGGGGGACGCTGCAACTACGTCCATGTAAGCTCGGTCGCCGCATCCATGCGGCTCACGCCCCCGCAACCGGCCCCACCCCGCCCTCGACAGTTGGCCGCGATCTGTCGGTGGGTGCCGACCGTTGGTCGGCACTGATCGAATCCCGACCAACGCTCGGGATCCACTTTCAACCAACCGATGGGGTCAGATCCGTTTTCCTGTGGAAAACGGATCTGACCCCAACCTTTCAAATGGCCGGCAACACGCTGGACGCCAGCGCTGACAACGGCGAGGATGGAGCCTGGTTCTTCTGGCTGGCCCTGCATGGCGCAACGCATCCTTGAACCCGGTGAGATCGAGACACTGGCCTCGCGCGATGTTCCGCGCATCATCCTGCCCGATGTCGCTTCCCTGTTCGCCGAGCGCGCGACACGCCTGCGCAGCCTGGCCGCGCACAGTGCCATCGGCGGTTACCTGCAGCTGCTGGCGGCGTTGGCCGATGCACAGCAGGCGCTGCTGGACGGGCTGACACCGCAGCAGCGCGAGGCACTGCAATGGCAGGCACGTGCGCAGCAGTCGAGTGCGGCGGCCGGTGCCGGCATGCCGTTGCGGCCGGCCAACACGCTTCAGCTGGATGGATGCTGGCGCGACTGGCTGCGCACGCTGTGCCAGCACTGTGCCGACGAAATGGGGCTGCCGCTGGAAACCCGACAGGAGCTGCAACGCGTCGCCGCGGCCGACGACGCCTGGCTGGATGCGCAGGCGCACGCGGTGCTGGAGCGTGATGACGCGCCATCGGTGGATGCGGTCGCTGCACTGCTGGTGATGACCGCACTGCAGGTTTACTGGGCGGTGCTCGCAGCCAGCTTCCGCCCTACCGACCTGAAGCCGCTGGCTGATGCGCCAGGGCTGTGCCCGCTGTGCGGCACGTTGCCGGTGACCAGCGTGGTGCAGGCACGCCCACCCTATGCATCTTATCGTTACCTGTCGTGCTCGCTGTGCGCCTGCCAGTGGCACTACGTGCGCGTGCAATGCAGCCAGTGTGGTGCCGCCGGCAAGGACATCGCCTATCGCGCCCTGGCCGACGTGGATGGCGACAGCGGCGAGGCGGTGCGCGAGAGCGCGGTACGCGCCGAGACCTGCGACCACTGCCACAGCTATCGCAAGATCCTGTATCTGGAAAAGGACCCGTCACTGGAGCCGGTGGCCGATGACCTCGGCACGCTGGCGCTGGATCTGCTGCTGGCCGAGGAAGGCTATGCGCGTGCCAGCCAGAATCCTCTGCTGTGGCAATCCGACGGCGATTGAGGCGATGACAGCCATGCCCCCCGCCCCGGCATCGGCCGCCGCCCTGCCCTCGCTGGACCGGGTGCTGCGCCTGCCTGCACTGGCGCCACTGATCGAAGGCCACGGTCGAAGCCGCATCACCCAGCTGCTGCGTTCGCACCTGCAGGTGCTGCGTGAGCGTGTAAGCGCCAGCCAGTTGTCGACCGCGCAGCTGCAGGAAGCGGTCGACGGCCCGGCGCTGGCGACGGCAGTCGAGGCCGCACTGGCAGCCGATGCACGGCTGGACCTGCAACCGATGTTCAACCTGACCGGCACCGTACTGCATACCAACCTGGGTCGCGCATTGCTGCCCGAGGCTGCGGTGCAGGCCGTCACCCGCGCGATGACCGCGCCGGTGGATCTGGAGTTCGACGTCATCCGTGGCCGTCGCGGTGACCGCGATGCGCGGGTGCAGGCATTGATCTGCGAACTGACCGGCGCCGAAGCCGCCACCGTGGTCAACAACAATGCGGCGGCGGTCCTGCTGCTGCTCAACAGCCTGGCCAACCGCCGCGAGGTGGTGGTGTCGCGCGGCGAACTGGTGGAGATCGGCGGTGCCTTCCGCATCCCCGATGTGATGCGCAGCGCGGGCGCGCGGCTGCTGGAAGTGGGTACCACCAACCGTACCCATCCGGCCGACTTCACCAACGCCATCGGCGCGCGCACAGCGCTGCTGATGGAGGTGCATGCCAGCAACTACGCGATCACCGGATTCACTGCCAAGGTCGACACCGCGGCGACGGCCGCGATCGCGCACGAACATGGCCTGCCGCTGGTGGTGGACCTGGGCAGTGGCAGCCTGTGCGATCTGCGCATGTTCGGCCTGCCGCACGAGCCCACCGTGCAGGAAACACTGGCGGCCGGCGCCGATCTGGTTTCTTTCAGCGGCGACAAGCTATTGGGTGGCCCGCAGGCCGGCATCATCGCCGGCCGCGCCGACCTGATCGCGCGGATCAACCGCAACCCGCTCAAGCGCGCGCTGCGCATGGACAAGATGGGCCTGGCTGCGCTGGAAGCGGTGGTGGCCCTGTACCGCGAACCGGAGCTGCTGGCACAGCGCCTGCCGACCCTGCGCACGCTGTCGCGCACGCAGGACGACATCGATGCGCAGGCCCAGCGCCTGCTGGAGCCGATGAAGTCCATGCTGGCAGACGACTACACCCTTGAAGAGGCCTCAATGCACAGCCAGATCGGCAGCGGCGCCCAGCCACAGGCGCAGCTGGCCAGCGCCGGACTGCGCATTACCAGCGCGCGCCGTGGCGGACTGGATCGCCTGGCCAAGCGCCTGCGTCAGCTGCCGCGACCCGTGCTGGGCCGCATTGCCGATGACGCGCTGTGGCTGGACCTGCGCTGCCTGGAACCCGCCGACGAAGCGGCCTTCCTGGCCCAATGGAGCATGCTGCAGGCATGATCGTCGGCACCGCCGGGCATATCGACCATGGCAAGACCAGCCTGGTGCGGGCTCTGACCGGCATCGAAACCGATCGCCTGCGGGAAGAGCGTACGCGCGGCATATCGATCGAACTGGGCTACGCCTATGTCCCGGTGGAAAGCGGGGACGTCGAAGGTCCGGCCGCGACGCTGGGCTTCGTCGATGTGCCGGGCCATGAACGCTTCGTGCATACGATGGTGGCCGGCGCCACGGGTATCGACGTCGCCCTGCTGGTCATCGCTGCCGACGACGGCGTGATGCCACAGACCCGCGAGCATCTGGCCATCCTGCAACTGCTGGGCGTGAACCGCGGTGCGGTGGCGCTCACCAAGATCGACCGTGTGGATACGGCGCGCCTGGCCCGGGTCGAGATCGAGGTCGCTGCCCTGCTGGCCGGCACTCCGCTGCAGGATTCCCCTGTGTTCACCTGCAACAGCACCGCACCCGACGATGCTGGCATCAACGCGCTGCGTACCCAGCTGCACGCGTGGGCGGCGGACGACGCCAGCACGCGCCAGGCCGAACTGCGCAGCGAGCTGTTCCGCATGCCGGTGGACCGCGTGTTCTCGCTGGCCGGCCACGGCACGCTGGTGACCGGCGCAGTGCACGGCGGCATCGCCGCGGTGGGTGAGCATCTGCAGCTGATGCCGGCCGCCACTGAAGTGCGCATACGCAGCATCCACGCGCAGAACCAGGCCAGTGACCACGCGATGGCCGGGCAGCGCTGCGCGCTGAACCTGGCGGCCATCGCCCGTGATGACATCCGCCGCGGTGACTGGATCGCCGACGCACGCGCACTGCTGGCCACCACCCGCGTTGATGTGCGGTTGCGGCTGTCCGCGTTGGCCGCACCGTTGCGCGACTGGGCACCGCTGCATATCCACTGGGGCACGATTCACCGGCAGGCCCATGTGGTGCTGCTGGAGGACCATGACCACGGTGATGGGCAGTTGGTGCAGCTGGTGTTCGATGCTCCGGTCTGTGCGATGTGTGGCGACCGCTTCATTGCCCGCGATTCAGCGGCCACCCACACGCTGGGCGGCGGCCTCGTGCTCGATCCGGACCCACCACAGCGGCACCGGCGCAGTCCTGCACGGCTCGCATGGCTGGGAGCACTGGAGCAACTGGCCGCGGGTGCGGGAATCGGCCCACTGTTGCAGCAGGCGCCCTTCGGTGTTGCCATGGCCGCGCTGCAGCGCTACTGCCGGCGCGCCGCCGACCGGATCGTTCTTCCCGCAGGCGCACAGCGCGTCATCACCCGCGAAGACACGGTGGTCATCCTCGCCTCGCACTGGCAGCTGCTGCGCGAGCAGGTAGTCACCTCACTGCGCAGTTGGCATGAGCGACGCCCCGACGAACCCGGTGTCGACAGCGGACGCCTGCAGCGCAGCACCCTGCCCTCGCTTGCAGCGAGCCTCTGGAACGCGCTTCTCCAGGACCTGCTGGACGACGGCAGCGTGCAGCGCGTGGGCGCCTGGTGGCGCCTGCCCGGCCATGACCATGCGCCACCGGAACGCGAGCGTCTGCTGCTGGAACGCGTGCTGCCGCGACTGCACGCCGGTGGCTTCGATCCGCCGTGGGTGCGCACCCTGGCCGCCGACATCGGCCTGGCCGAAGACGAAGTCCGCGCCATTCTGCGCCGCGCCGCCACACGTGGCGAATTGTTCCAGGTGGTACCGGACCTGTTCTATGCACCGGCCCGCATTGCCGAGCTGGCCGCGATCGTCGCGCAGCTGTCGCAGGCCAGCGGCGCGGTGGATGCGGCCGCTTTCCGCGATGCCATCGGCCTGGGCCGCAAGCGCAGCATCCAGATCTTGGAGTTCTTCAATCGCGTTGGCTACACTCGACGCGTCGGTGACCAGCATCGGCCGCGTGGCGACCTGCAGTGGAACGCAGCCCGCGACTGAGCCCACCGCTACCGCCGTACTTTCGGAAGGCATGCGCATCCGGGCATGCGGCTGGGCTTCAAACCCAGTAGGGGGCGTCGATCGTTCCCTGGTAGGTTCGACTCCTGCTGCCTTCCGCCATTCGTGTTTCCGCTGGAGATGTCGGCATGGCCACGCACGTGCAGTCCCCCGCCCCGTCAACGGCCGATGCCCCGCAACGACTGACGTCTCTCGCGCATGGCGGCGGCTGCGGCTGCAAGATCGCGCCGGGCGTGCTGAGCGAACTGCTGCGCGGCGTTCCAGCACTTCCGGCACCGGCCGAACTGCTGGTTGGCCGCGAGACCAGCGACGACGCCGCGGTGTACCGCCTCGATGATCGCCAGGCGATTGTCGCCACCACCGATTTCTTCATGCCGATCGTCGACGATCCGTTCGATTTCGGCCGCATCGCCGCCACCAACGCGTTGTCGGACCTGTACGCGATGGGCGCCCGGCCATTGTTCGCACTGGCCATCGTCGGCATGCCGATCAACACGCTGCCGCAGGACACGATCCGCGGCATCCTGCAGGGTGGCGAACGCGCCTGCGCCGATGCGGGCATCGTGGTCGCTGGTGGCCACAGCATCGATTCGGTGGAACCCATCTACGGCCTGGCCGCGATCGGCGTGCTCGACCCGCAACGACTCAAGCGCAATGCCGATGCCCGCGCCGGCGACGTGCTGGTGCTGGGCAAGCCGTTGGGCGTGGGCGTGTATTCGTCGGCGCTGAAGAAGGAAGTGCTGGATGCCGACGGCTACCGGCAGATGATCGCGTCGACCACCCGCCTGAACACCGTGGGCGTGCCGCTGGCTGCGCTGGACGGCGTGCATGCCATGACCGACGTCACCGGCTTCGGCCTGCTCGGCCACCTGCTGGAAGTGTGCCGCGCCAGTGGTGTCGCTGCCGAGGTGGACAGTGCACAGGTGCCGCTGCTGCCGCAGGCGCTGGAGCTGCTGCAGCGTGGCTGCGTGACCGGCGCATCCAACCGCAACTGGGCCTCGTATGGTGCCGAGGTGCGTTTCGCCGATGGGTTGCCGGCACACTGGCAGCCGCTGCTGACCGACCCGCAGACCAGCGGCGGCCTGCTGGTGTCCTGTGCCCCGGAAGCGGTGGACGCGGTGCTGGCCTGTTTCCACGACGCAGGGTTCGTCCAGGCGGCCGTGGTGGGGCACTTGGGCGAAGGAGCGCCGGGCGTCAGCGTGGTTTGAGGCGTGAAGGTTTGCCAACACGCCGCTCCCAGACACTTGAATTATGTCCAAATATTGGACACTGGCACCATGAACCTGATCGACATCGGCAAGGCGGTTCGTGCCCGCCGTGAGCAGCTTGGCCTGTCGCAAGGCCAACTGGCTCATCTCAGCAGCCTTTCCCGGCAGACCGTGGTCGGCCTGGAGGGGGGCACCCTGAGCGACCTGGGTGTCAATCGCGTGGGACAGTTGATGGCCGTGCTCGGTCTGGATGTACCGGCACCCACCACCGAAAGCCGGCTGCGCAAGCAAGGCCTGAAAATGGCCGCACGCACCGCCAACGTGAGCTACGCAAGCGAACTGACGGCTGGCGAGCTGGCGCGCGTGCTGGTCAGTGGGGAAGTTCCTGCCACCTACGCAGCGCAGATGGTGCACCTGCTGGACGAAGCCCCTCCCGCCATGATGGTGATGGCGGTCGAGGAAGCTGCAATCGGCGCGCAGACGCCGCCACGGCGCATCTGGCGCAACGTGGCGAAGATGGCCAACACGCTTTCCGCCCATCGCAAGGACCTGTGGATGTGAACCGCGAATTGCCTGCCGGCGCCTGGCAGGCGCTGCTGCCCCGGGCACTTGTTCTCATCGGGGAGATCCGGCGCCACGGCGGCATCACCGACCCGTTCTGGACGTTGGGCGGCCGCTTGAGCGATGTGGCCGCAAACCTGACCGGCGACTACAGCGAAGATCCCAGCGCCTGGGTCAAGCTTCAGTTCGAGGAAGGCGAGGTGGATTTCGTCGCGGCTCCCAATCTTCTCGATGATGCCTGGGAGGAATGGACGATCGATGGTCAGCGCATACGGGTGGAAACGTCGGCGGAAATCATCGCCAAGAAAATGTTCCATCGTGGGCATCGAACAACGGCCCGAGACCTGTTCGATCTTGCGCTGGTCATCGAACGCGAGCCGGACGCGCTGGCGGCCGCCGCAGACGCACTGGTCCGCCATCGATCAACGTTTCTTGATCAGATCCGCAATCCCCATCCGACATTGAAGATTGCGTTCAAGGCCATCGACACGCTGGACTACACGCCAGGCTTCGACCACTGCGTCGCGATTGCCGGGGACTACCTGGTAGGACTTTGATCCTCCCAGGCGATCGCGCAGAACATCATTCGATGTTCTGCACCTGCTCGCGGATCTGGTCGATCAGCACCTTCAGCTCCACCGCGGCATTGGACGTGCGGCTGTCCACCGACTTCGAGCCCAGCGTGTTGGCTTCGCGGTTGAACTCCTGCAGCAGGAAGTCCAGGCGGCGGCCGACCGGCTCGCGCTGCTTGAGCACGCGGCGGATCTCGACGATGTGGCTGCCGAGGCGGTCCAACTCTTCATCCACGTCCAGCTTCTGCAGCCACAGCACCAGCTCCTGTTCGGCACGACCAGGGTCGACCGGGTGCGGCAGGTCGGCCAGGCGTGCGGCCAGCTTGGCGCGCTGGCCGTCGCGAATGGCCGGAATCAGCGTGCGCACTTCGGTGGCGATGCGCTCGATGCCGTCCACACGCTCGCTGATGGCCGCAGACAACTTGCCGCCTTCGCGCTCACGGGCCTCGACGAAGCCATCCAGCACCTGATCCAGCAACGCCAGCGCCTCGACCTGCAGGGCGGCGGCATCGGTGGCCTCGCCACGGGTCACGCCCGGCAGTTGCAGCAGGTCGGTGAAGCTGACCTGCAGGTTGGGGAAATCGGAGGTCAGGCGGTGGGCCAGGCGGCCCAGCTGGCCCAGCAGCGCCTCGTCCACCTGCAGGTTGGCCGCTGCTTCCGGCGCGCGCAGGCGCATCACCAGATCCAGCTTGCCGCGGCTCAGGCGCGCGGCGATGCGCTCGCGCAGCTGCGGTTCCAGCGCCCGCAGTTCCTCGGGCAGGCGGGTGCCGACCTCCAGGAAGCGGTGGTTGACCGAGCGCAACTCGCAGCCCAGCGTGCCCCACGGGGTGACCCGCTCGCCGCCGGCATAGGCGGTCATGCTTCGAATCATGGATTGTGTCCGGTGCGTGCAAAGGGGGAATGGTACCCTAGCGCCCTCACCAGAGCCCCTTGCCCGCCCCGTGAAGGCCGCGGGCGTGGCGGCGTACTCCCTCGCCATTACGGAACCCGCACCATGTCCGATTCCCGCCCCAGCGGCCGCCAGCCCGACCAGCTCCGCCCGGTCGTCATCCAACGCGGCTTCACCCGCCACGCCGAAGGTTCGGTGCTGGTGTGCTTCGGTGAAACCCGTGTGCTGTGCACCGCCAGCGTCGAGAACCGCGTGCCGGGCTTCCTGCGCGGCAAGGGCGAAGGCTGGGTCACCGCCGAGTACGGCATGCTGCCGCGCGCCACCCACACCCGCAGCGACCGCGAAGCAGCGCGTGGCAAGCAGGGCGGCCGCACCCTGGAGATCCAGCGCCTGATCGGCCGCAGCCTGCGCGCCTGCGTGGACCGCAACGCGCTGGGCGAGCGCACCATCACCCTGGACTGCGACGTGCTGCAGGCCGACGGCGGTACCCGCACCGCCGCCATCACCGGCGCCTACGTGGCCCTGGTCGATGCAGTGAACGTGCTGATGAAGCGCGGCGACATCAAGCGCAACCCGATCCTGGGCGCAGTGGCCGCCGTGTCGGTGGGCGTATACCGCGGCACCCCGGTGCTGGACCTGGACTACGCCGAAGACAGCGACTGCGATACCGACATGAACGTGGTGATGAACGACGGTGGCGGCTTCATCGAGCTGCAGGGCACCGCCGAAGGCCATGCCTTCCGTCGCGACGAGCTGGACGCGCTGCTGGGCCTGGCCGAAAAGGGCGTGCGCGAGCTGCTGGCCGCGCAGCAGGCAGCGCTGTCGGCATGAACCGGCGCCTTGCCCTGACCACCCTGGTGGTGGCCGATTACGACGAAGCCATCGCCTGGTACACCGGCAAGCTCGGCTTCGCACTGTTGGAGGACATCGACCAGGGCCACAAGCGCTGGGTGGTGGTCGGCCCGACCGACGGCAGCGCCGCCGCGCTGCTGCTGGCCCGTGCCAGCAATGAGGAGCAGCGCAGCCGCATCGGCAATCAGACCGGTGGCCGGGTCGCCTTCTTCCTCAACACCGATGACTTCCACCGCGACCACGCCGCGATGCTGGCCGCCGGCGTCGAGTTCCTGGAAGCGCCGCGCGAAGAACCCTATGCAACGGTTGCGGTGTTCCGCGATCTGTATGGCAACACCTGGGACCTGCTGGAGCCCCGTCAATGAAGAAACTGGTACTGGCCAGCCACAACGCCGGCAAGCTGGTGGAGATGCAGGAGATCCTTGCCGATCTGCCGCTGCAGATCACCTCGGCCGCCGAACTGGGCCTGGGTGACGTGGAAGAGACCGGCCTGACCTTCGTCGAGAACGCGCTGCTGAAGGCACGCGCCGCCTGCGAAGCGACCGGCCTGCCGGCGCTGGCCGATGATTCGGGCCTGATCGTCGATGCCCTCGGCGGTGCCCCGGGCCTGTACAGCGCACGCTATGCCGGCCACCCGACCAATGCTGCGGCCAACAATGCCAAGCTGCTGGACGCGATGGCCGACATTCCCGATGGCCAGCGCAGCGCCCGCTTCTATGCGGTGATCGTGCTGCTGCGCCACGCCACCGACCCGCAGCCGCTGATCTGCGAAGGCCGCTGGGAAGGCCAGATCATCCGCGAACTGCGCGGCACCAATGGTTTCGGCTACAACCCGGTATTCCTGGACACCACCCACGGCCTGACCGCTGCGGAAATGGAGCCGGCACTGAAGAACGCCATCAGCCACCGCGCCATTGCCCTGCAGCAGCTCAAGCAGCAACTGGCGACGCTGTACTGACGCCACCCGATCGACCCTGGGAAGCCGGCCAGCGGCCGGCACTACCGAAGAAGCCCATGCCGCACGCCCACGACCACTGCAACCACCTGCCCGGCGAAGCCTGCTCCGCCGACCACGACAACCCGCCGCGGCTGGTGCCGCCACCGCTGTCGTTGTACGTGCACCTGCCGTGGTGCGTGCGCAAATGCCCGTACTGCGATTTCAATTCGCACCAGGCCAAGGGCGAGCTGCCGTTCGACGCTTATATCGATGCGCTGCTGCGCGACCTCGACCAGGACCTGCCGCTGGTCTGGGGCCGGGTGGTGCACAGCGTGTTCTTCGGTGGCGGCACGCCCAGCCTGTTCCCGCCGGAGGCGATCGACCGCTTCCTGCAGCAGGCCAGCGCGCGCCTGCGCTTTGCCCCCAACGCCGAAATCACCCTGGAAACCAACCCGGGCACCGCCGAGCATGGCCGCTTCGACCGCTACCGCGCGGCCGGCGTCAACCGCCTCAGCTTCGGCATCCAGAGTTTCGACGATGCGATGCTCAAGCGCCTGGGCCGCATCCACGACAGTGGCGAAGCCGAGCGCGCGGTAAAGATGGCGCAGGACGCGGGCTACGACAACTTCAACATCGACCTGATGTATGCGCTGCCGGAACAGACCCTGGCCGGTGCCGAGGCCGACCTGGAACGCGCGTTCGCGCTGCAGCCGGCACACATCTCCCACTACCAGCTGACCCTGGAACCGAACACGGTGTTCTTCGCGCGGCCGCCGCAGGGCATTCCCGACGAAGACAACGCCTGGGACATGCAGGAACACTGCCAGGCATTGCTGGCACAGGCCGGTTTCGGCCAGTACGAGGTCAGCGCCTATGCGCGCCCCGGCCGGCAGAGCGCGCACAACCTGAACTACTGGCGCTTCGGCGACTACCTGGGCATCGGTGCCGGCGCGCACGGCAAGATCAGTTCCGGCGCCGAGGAGCATGTGCTGCGGCGTTGGAAGCTGAAGCACCCGCAGGCCTACCTGGACAGCGCCGGCACGCCCGCCTCGTTCGGCGGCGACGACGTGATCGCGCCGGAGCGCCTGCCGTTCGAATACATGCTCAACCTGCTGCGCCTGCACGAAGGTTTTGGCCTGCGCGATTTCGAGTCGCGCACGGGGCTGCCGCGCAGCGTGCTGGACGCTCCCTTGGCCGAGGCCGTGCAGCGCGGCTGGCTGGACATGACCGATGGCCATGTGCAGCCGACCGAGCTGGGCCGCCGATTCACCAACGATGTGGTGAGCCTGTTCCTGGAGGAGTGATCTTCGCTTGGCAGAGGGTAGTGCCGGCCACTGGCACTCCGGTAAAGACAGAGCTGCCGGCCAGCGGCCGGCAGTACCGCACATCAGGGCCATACCGGGCGGATGCGATTCCCGTTCAGCCTAAAGTAGCGCCGACTGCGGCCGACACGGTAGATTCACAAGATCGATCCGCGGGAATCCGGATACCGCCTGCCGATGTCAGCTGTCTTTTCCCTCACCTCCGCCGACAAAGCCCGGCTCGCCGCCAGCAACCTGCCACCGCGGGTGCGCGAGTTGTTGGGTGCGTTGATCGGCCTCTGCCGACAGACGCTGGCCGCGCCGCTGATCCTGACCGTCGAAGCGTTGGAGCAGACCCTGCTGCACGATGCCGATCGCGCACGCAATCCGCAGCAGCAGGCCGAGCTGATGGCCCAGCGTGGCCAGTTGCACGCCTTTTCCGGTCATTTCGCTGACCGCATGCTTGATGCCGTGGCCGATGCGCTGATACGGCTGCGCGAACCCACGGCCCACTTCAGCCCCGGTTCCACGCCACCGCCGCTGCCCGGCATGCTCGGGCTGTCGCTGGTCGATGAACATGAAGTGGACCGCGACCTGCTGCTGACCGAGATGGTGCGGCGGGAGACGCTGCGTTCGACCAACACGCTCAACTTGCTGGGCCAACGCCTGGGCGTACTGGCGGCAGCACCGGCCTTCGAGGCCGACACCCTGCCGCTGGCACCGCAGGCACTGTGCGCCATGCTGCGCCGGATTGCCGAACAGGATTCGCTCACTGTCGACGTTCAGCTGGCGCTGTACCGCAGCTTCGAACGCCAGGTGCTGGAACGCCTGGGCGACATCCTCGACCGTGCCAATGCCCTGTTGGCCCAGCACGGCGTGCTGCCCGGCCTGGTCTACACCCCCTATCTGGCGCGTTCATCGAGCACCCGGCGGATCATCACCCAGTCGGTGGGCGGTGGTCGCGCCACGCAGCCGGCAAAGCGTGCCGCCGCGCCACTGACCGGCTGGAACGGATCGGCACCGGCCGGCTCCTGGTCCAGCCTGGTGCAGGACGCTTTCCAGGATGACAGCACAGCCGACGCGGCCTCGCCGGGCCTGACCACCTCCACGGGCAGCGCGCTGCATGCGCTGCTGCAGCAGGCACGCCATGCCAGCGCAGCACCTGCGGATCGCGATGCAGTGCCGAGCGCGGCCGTGGATGCGGTTCTCGCACGCCTGCAGGCGCAGTCCAGCGCCGCCACCGGCGTAGCCGACCTGCAGGCGGCCGTGGTGGCGCAACTGCGCAGCGAGCATGGCACGCAGGCCCAGCTGGGCAGCCACGACCGCGACAGCCTCGACCTGCTGCGCATGCTGATGCAGCAGGTGCAACAGCAGCAGCGTCCCGATCCAGTGCCGGCCGCGCTGCTGGCGCGCCTGCAGGTACCCCTGGCACGCGCCGCCATGGCCGATCCGGGCTTCTTCGTGCGCGACGAACACCCCGCGCGCGAACTGCTCAACCAGATTGCCGAAGTCGGCGCCCACTGGCTGGGCGACGATGATGTCGACCCGCAGTTGCTGCAGCGCATGGCGCAGAGCGTGCAGGGCCTGCTGGGCCAGGATGCGCGGGCGCCGGAGGCCTTCGCCAGCGCGAACGAGGAAGTGCAGCAGCATCAGCGCGCCGCAGCGCATCGCGCCGAGCTGGCCGAGCGCCGCCATGTGGAAGCCGCCCGCGGCAAGGAGCGGCTGGAACTTGCCCGCCGCCAAGCCACCGCGCAGATCGACCAGTGCTGCGACGCGCAGTCGCCGCCGCGCTTCGTGCAGACCCTGCTGCGCCAGGCCTGGGCCGATGCACTGACCCTCACCCGCCTGCGCCATGGCGACGATTCGCCACAGTGGCAGGAGCGCCTGCAACAGACCGAGCGCATCGCTGCCATCACCGCACAGGCCATCGACGCCCCTGGCGGCACCGATACCGCGCTGGCAGCGGACGTGGAGGCCGCACTGCTGCAGGTCGGCTACCACGCCGAGGAAGCCGCCGCCGTCGCGCGCAGGCTGGCCACGCCCGGCGGCGAGGATGAAAGCACCTCGCGTACCGAGCTCAGCGCACGCCTGAAGGCACGTGCGCGCCTGGGCGAGCACGCCGGCACGAACAGTGGCACCGCACCTGCCACACCGCGCAGCAGTGCTGAAGAAGCGGCCTACCAGCAGCTGTCCACGCTGCCGTTCGGCAGCTGGTTCGACATCGATACGGGCGATGGCACGCTGCGCCGCCAGCGCCTGTCCTGGTACAGCCTGCTGACCGGCCACGCGTTGTTCGTCAATGCGCGCGGGCAGAAGATCACCGATACCGACCTGGATACGCTGGCACGGCAGATCAGTGCCGGGCGCGCGCAGCTGGTCACCGAAGACAAGGGCCGGCTGGTCGACCGTGCCTGGGAAGCCAGCCTCGGTGCGCTGCGTGCACTCGCCACGGGCCGCGCACAGGAGACCCCCGCATGAAAGCCGTACCGCCGCAGGACACCCGCCGCGCGCCGCGCCGCCAGGTCTCGGACCTGGTGCCGGTCACCGACCAGATGCGCGAGTGCGTGGTCGGGCGCCTCGGCAATGTCTCCGAAACCGGCATGCTGATGCTGGCCAGCGTGCCGCTGCGCGAGGATGCGCTGTACCAGCTGCGCTTCCCGTTGCCACTGGGTGATGGCCGCCAGCAGGCCATCGACGTGGGCGTGCATCTGCTATGGAGCGAGCCCGCGCACGTACCCGGGCAGAGCTGGACCGGCTTCCGCTTCCTCACCCTGTCACGCGAGCATCGGCAGCTGCTGCGGCAGTGGGTGGGCGAGGACAGCGACGAGGGACCGGTTTCGACGGCCTGAGTGCCGGTTCCGGCACAGCGGTTTTTCGCGGTATGCGGCAGAATCTAGGGCCGTTTTCCGTGTCGAGCCACCGCAATGATCCAGCAAGACCCCGGCGCCCTGTATTCCGACCACCTGGCCGTGCTGTGCCGACGTGCCGAACAGGCGCTGGCCCGCGGTGGCTTCGATCACCTGGTGGTGCCCAGCGGCACCCTGCACTACCAGGTGTTCGACGACCGCGACTACCCATATGCGGTCAATCCGCAGTTCAAGGCTTGGCTGCCGCTGACCCGCGTGCCCAACAGCTGGATCGTGTTCACCCCGGGCAAGCGCCCGGCCGTGATCTTCCACCAGCCC
This sequence comes from Stenotrophomonas hibiscicola ATCC 19867, assembly GCF_000382065.1. Taxonomy (GTDB): domain Bacteria; phylum Pseudomonadota; class Gammaproteobacteria; order Xanthomonadales; family Xanthomonadaceae; genus Stenotrophomonas; species Stenotrophomonas hibiscicola. The sequence continues at coordinate 25,366 of NZ_KB907505.1, forward strand.
TTCGACTACTGGCACGTGGTGCCGGACGCCCCCAGCGGCTGGTGGGTGGAGCACTTCGACATCCACATCATCCGCAAGCCCGAAGAGGCGCTGGCCCTGCTGCCGGCCGACCCGGCGCGCTGCGCGATCCTCGGCGAACCGCAGAGCACGCTGGGCAACTACGTGCCGAACAACCCGGCGCCGGTGGTGAATTACCTGGAATGGCACCGCGGCAGCAAGACGCCGTATGAGATCGCACTGATGCGTCAGGCGCAGGTGCTGGGCGTGCGTGGCCACCGCGCCGCCGAAGCCGCGTTCCGCAACGACGCCGACGAGTTCAGCATCCACATGGCCTATTGCCAGGCCGTCGGCCAGGACGCCAACGAGCTGCCGTACGGCAACATCGTGGCCCTGAACGAGCACGCTGCGGTGCTGCACTACACCGAGCTGGGCCGCAAGGCGCCGCAGCCGCTGCGCAGCTTCCTGATCGATGCCGGTGCCAGCGCCTACGGCTACGCCAGCGACATCACCCGCACCTACGCCGCGCAGGGCCACGACGAGTTTGCTGCGATGATCGCCGCCGTCGACGCCGCCCAGCAGCAGATGTGCGCGGCGGTGCGCCCGGGCTTCGACTACAAGCAGCTGCACGTGGACGCGCATCTTTCGCTGATGGGCGTGCTGAAGGACTTCGGCGTGATCAAGGTATCGCCGCAGACCGCGCTGGAGACCGGCGTCAGCGCCGCGTTCTTCCCGCACGGCATCGGCCACTTGATCGGCCTGCAGGTGCACGACGTGGCGGGTTTCGCGGCCAGCGACGAAGGCGGCCGCATCGAGCGCCCGGCCGGCCACCCTTACCTGCGCCTGACCCGCGTGCTGGAACCGGGCATGGTGGTGACCATCGAACCGGGCGTGTACTTCATCGACATGCTGTTGAACGAAGTGAAGGACGCCGGCCATGGCGACGCGATCAACTGGGAGCGCGTGGACTTCTTCCGCCCGTATGGCGGCATCCGCATCGAAGACGAGGTGCTGTGCACTGATGGCGAGGCGGACAACCTGACGCGGCCGGAGTTTGCGGCGGCCAACGGCTGAGCCCCTCGTGGTTGGGCGCTCAGAGCAAAAGCCGCGCTTGGCGGGGCGGGTAGGCCATGCAGGGGACGCTGCAAGTACGTCCCTGTAAGCTCGATGGCGCCATCCATGGCGCCAACGCCCCTGCATGGCCTACCCGCCCCACCTTTGACAGTTTCCTGCGCGCGTCCAACCACGGAAAAGAAAAAGAAAAGCAGAAGCGGGTCGCTTGCTGCGCTCGCTCCGTGTCGACCAAGGTCGACACCTACCAACAGCCGCGCGTGCCAACAGCCGCAATTGCCAGTAGATCCACGCCATGCGTGGATGATTCATTCGATGTCTGACAGATGTGCCGACCAACGGTCGGCACCCACCAACAGCCCCGTGAACCTGTCGAAGGCGGGGTACTGTGGGTTTGCGGGGTGTGAGCCGCATGGATGCGGCGACCAAGCCTCCAGGGATGGATTCACGGCGTCCCCGCAAACCCACAGTGCCCCGCCATCCCACGGATAGCCCGCTGTTGCTGTTGCTGTTGCCTCTGCGGGTGCAGGGCTGCAAGCCCTGCCGCCCCCCCTTACCCCGCCATCACCGCTTCGATCTCGTCGGCGCTGCGCGCCAGGCCTTCGGTCAGCACACGATGTCCGTCATCGGTAATCAGCACGTCGTCCTCGGTACGGATGCCGATGCCGCGCCAGCGCGGCTCCACCGTCGTGTCGTCCGCGCCGATGTACAGCCCCGGCTCGATGGTGAACGCCATGCCCGGCTCCAGCAGGCGTGAATCACCTGCGAGGCGGTAATCGCCTACATCGTGCACGTCCAATCCGATCCAGTGCCCGGTCTTGTGCCGGTAGAAACGCTGGTACAGGCCCTCGGACAGGCTCTTTTCCAGCGTGCCCTTCAACAGGCCCAGCCGCAGCAGGCCTTCGGTCAGGGTCTGTACCGCCGCCAGGTGGCCAGCCTCATACGGCACGCCCGGCTTGGCCTGGGCCAACGCAGCGGCCTGCGCATCGCCGACCAGGTCGTGCAGCGCGCGCTGCTCGGCACTGAAGCGGCCGTTCACCGGGAAGGTGCGGGTGATGTCGCTGGCGTAGCCGCGGTACTCGGCACCGGCATCGATCAGTACCAACTCGCCATCGCGCGACCGCGCGTTGTTGTCGCGGTAATGCAGGATGCAAGCATTGCGGCCGGCGCCGACGATGCTGCAGTACGCGGGCACCGCATCGTTGGCGCGGAACACGCGTTCCAGCTCGGCCTGCAGTTCGTACTCGTGGATGCCGGCCCTGGCGGCCTTCATCGCCGCCAGATGCGCACGCACGCTGATCTGTGCGGCGTGGTGCATCAGTGCCACTTCGGCGCCGGACTTGAACAGACGCTGCTCGTGCAGCAGGTGGCCCAGCTCCAGGAACTCATGTGGCGGCTGCGCACCGTGGCGTACCTGCGAACGCACGCGGTTGACCCAGCCGATCAGCTTCAGGTCGAAGTCGGCGTCGCGGCCGAAGTGGTAATACACGCGCGAGCGCCCTTCCAGCAGGCCCGGCAGGATGTCGTCCAGATCGTCGATCGGGTAGGCATCGTCCATGCCGTACTGGGCCACCGCGCCTTCCTGGCCGGCGCGGCTGCCATCCCAGGCTTCGCGCTCGGCATCGCGCTCGCGGCAGAACAGGATGGCCTCGCCGTGGCGTCGGCCCGGAATCAGCACCAGCACCGCTTCCGGCTCCGGGAAGCCGCTCAGGTACTGGAAATCCGAATCCTGCCGGAACGGGTAATGGGTATCGAGGCTGCGCACCTTTTCGGCCGCGGCTGGCAGCACCAGGATCGCGTCCTCGCCGGCCATGTCCATCAGCTGGCGGCGACGACGCTTGTATTCGCCGGCCGCAATGCCGGTGCGCTGCTTGATGTCCATCAGTTCAGGCGCTGGCGGTGGCGCGAGGCCAGCACCACGTCGCCGTGCAGCAGCAGCACCGCCACGCGGATGAATTCCTCGATCTCCGACAGCGCTTCGTCGTCATCATCGCCGCCGGCCTCGAAATCCTCGCTGGAGGCGCGTGCCAGGCTGGCCATGTCGGTCAGCGCTTCTTCACCCTCTTCGGACAGGGCCGGGCGACGGCCGCCGCTGCCCAGGCCGAAACCACCCAGGAAGGAACGGGTCCAGCTGAACATGGCATCGGCCTGTGCGGACACCTCGTCGGTGTCAGCCAGCAACAGCTCGAAGGCGAAGTCACGGTCTTCCAGCTGCTTGATGGTGGCCTGCAGCAGCTGCCCCAGCACGCTGTCGGCGGCCACCGGCGGCAGGTTGTCGTCGGCCAGCACGCGCGCCGGCCAGTCGTTGCCGGGGGCACCGCCGGCGGCCAGCCAGCCACACAGCGCACCATGCAGCTCGGCAGCGGTGGCGCCCAGGCCCAGCTCCTGGCTGGCGCGGGTAACGTCGTCGACGGAGGGAAGTTCGGTCATCGTGCGGCTCGTTCGGAAAGGAAACCCGGAGCGCGCACGCGCGCGCCCGTGAGACCCTGTAGTGTAGCAACCCGGCGGCATCCTCCCGGTAGCCCTCCGGCCTTGCTGCGACAGCGCTTGACCGCCCTTGCCCGGCTTGCCTATCGTGCCCGTATGGAACCCGCCGACCCCCTTGCCCAGCTGCAGGACTTCGCCGCCCGCGTGGAAGCGTTGCTTGAACGCAACCAGCGCCTGGCCGAGGAGAACCGCAGCCTGCGCCACCAGCAGGAACAGCTGGTGGCCGAGCGCTCGACGCTGCTGGCCAAGAACGAGCAGGCGCGCTCGCGGGTGGAAGCGATGATCAGCCGGCTCAAATCCCTGGAGCAGCACACATGAGCGCCGAACCGGTCAGCGTCCGCATCCTCGATCGTGAATACACCGTGGGCGTCGGCGCCGACGAACGCGACAGCCTGATGGCGGCTGCGCGCCTGCTCGATGCGCGCATGCGCGAGATCCGCGGCAGCAACCGCATGGCCGCCGTGGACCGTGTCGCCGTGCTGGCCGCGCTGAACCTGGCCCACGAACTGCAGCTGCTGCGCGACGAGAACGCCCGCCAGGCCGTGGCCCTGCAGCAGACGCTGGCGGACCTGAACCGGCGGCTGGACCGCGCCATCGACGGCGGCACCTGAAGACCGTGCACAACGCGTCTTCTCATATCTGAATTGGCACGTACTGTTGCCGACGAACGGCCTATCCAGATCCGGCGCGCTGGCTATAATGGCCACGCGTTCTCTGCGGTACTCGACGGCATGTGCAAACATTCGCCTTGTCCCTTAAGAACGACACCGGGAGCGCGACAGCGCCGGGAGTGCAGGTCCGCCTTGTAGCGGGAAGCCCGATGGTTCTCCAGCGTTCCCACTTGAGCCCCCGGGTTCAAGGTCGTTTCGCATGCATCGACATTGCGGAGAATGCAATATTCCAGCAAGGGCGGCGTCTTCGGGCGTCGCCCTTGTTCTTTCCGGCACAATGACGGCTGATCCTTGCCGCACGCTGCCATGACCGACCCGCGCCAGGCCCTGCGCCACGACCTGCGGCAACGCCGCCGTGAACTCTCCGCAGCTGCGCGCATCGCCGCCGCCGAATCGCTGGCCGATGCCCTACTCGCCCTGCCGTTTGCCCCGCGCGAAGGCGCCGTGGCCGGCTACTGGGCGCTGGATGGCGAAATCGCCCTGCACCGCTGGCAGCTGCAACTGCCCGAAGGCCTCACCTACTGCCTGCCGGTGCTGGCCGGTGAGGTGCTGCGCTTCGCACCGTGGCGGCCGGGGCAGCCGCTGACCAGCAACCGCTACGGCATTCCCGAACCGGACGTGGCGGTGGAAGACACCCTGGAACCAGCGCAGATGGCGCTGGTAGTGACCCCGCTGGTGGGTTTCGACGCGCAGTGCCGGCGGCTGGGCATGGGGGGCGGCTGGTATGATCGCAGCTTCGCCTTCCGCCACGATCGGCCGGCGCCGCCCTGGCTGGTCGGTGCTGCATTCGCGGTGCAGCAGGTCGAGTCCTTGCCGGTGGCGTCGTGGGACGTGCCGGTGGATGCGATCTGCACCGAAGACGGCACCCTGTTCCCCTCCGCTGCCCCCGTGAACGCATGACCGCCCGCAAGCGCTACTGGCTGATGAAGTCCGAACCGGACGCCTTCTCCATCGATGACCTGGCCAAGGTCAAGGTCGAACCCTGGAACGGGGTGCGCAACTACCAGGCGCGCAACTTCATGCGCGATGGCATGCAGGTGGGCGACGGCATCCTGTTCTACCACTCCAATACCAAGGTGCCGGGCATCGTCGGCCTGGCCACGGTGGCCAGCACGGCCTACCCGGACGACACCCAGTTCGATCCGAAATCCGACTACCACGACCCCAAGAGCACGCGCGAGAACCCGCGCTGGATGCTGGTGGACGTGGCCTTCGACCGCAAGCTCAAGCAGGTGATCGCGCTGGACGAGATCAAGCTGCACGCTGATGAGCTCGGCGAAGGCTTCCCGCTGGTTGCCAAGGGCAACCGCCTGTCGGTGTTCCCGGTGACGGCCGCGCAGTGGAAGCTGCTGCTGTCGCTGGAAAAGAAATCCTGATTCCCTGCCTGAGAGTTCTCCCATGTCCGAAGCCAAGCGCCTGGCCGCCGAGAAAGCCATCGAGTACGTAGAAGACGGCATGATCGTCGGTGTCGGCACCGGTTCCACCGTGGCCTATTTCATCGATGCCCTGGCCCGCATCCAGCACCGCATCAAGGGCGCCGTATCCAGCTCCGAGCAGAGCACCGCGCGCCTGAAGCAGCACGGCATCGAGGTGATCGAGCTGAACCATAGCGGCAACCTGTCGCTGTACGTGGACGGCGCCGATGAGTGCGATCCGAACAAGTGCCTGATCAAGGGCGGCGGCGCCGCACTGACCCGCGAGAAGATCATCGCCGAGGCCAGCGAGCGCTTCATCTGCATCGTCGACCCGAGCAAGCAGGTGCCGGTGCTCGGCAAATTCCCGCTGCCGGTGGAAGTGATCCCGATGGCACGCAGCCTGGTCGCCCGCCAGATCCGCGACATGACCGGCGGCCAGCCGACCTGGCGCGAAGGCGTGGTGACCGACAATGGCAACCAGATCCTGGACATCCACAACCTGCAGATCACCGATCCGGAAAAGCTGGAGCGCGAGCTCAACCAACTGCCGGGCGTGGTCTGCGTGGGCCTGTTCGCGCGCCGCCGCGCCGATGTGGTGATCGTCGGCGGCGAGCCGCCGGTCGTGCTCTGACCCTTTTGAAGGATCCTGACGATGTCGCTGTTGCGTTCGCTGCTGATGCTCCCGCTGCTGGCCCTGGCTGGCTGCGCCACCGACGCGGCCCGCCACTGGGTCGAACTGGATGGCGCCCGCTACCAGGTGGAGCTGGCCACCAACGATGAAACCCGCGCGCGCGGGTTGATGTTCCGCGACCAGATGGCGGCCGACCACGGCATGCTGTTCATCCACGACCGCGAGGAAATGCAGGCGTACTGGATGAAGAACACCAGGATCGCGCTGGACATCCTGTACTTCGACAGCCAGCGCAGGCTGGTCAGCCAGCAGCGTGATGTGCCGCCGTGCTCGGCCGGCGACATGTGCCCGCCCTACCCCAGCGGTGGCCCGGCGCGCTACGTGCTGGAGCTCAACGCCGGCCAGGCCGAGAAGCTGCAGTTGAAGGACGGTACGGAGCTGAAATTCGGCCCGGGCATCGAAAAGTAAGGTGCGGCCGGGCTGCGCCCGGCACGCGCAGTAGTGCCGGCCGCTGGCCGGCAACCCTGCCGGGGCCAGATCCCATTCGCTCGCGAAAGGGATCTGACCCCGGATTTTTCACGCGACACCGCTTGAAACCGCCTGCGAATGACGCCAGTCTGTGGCCATGCAGGACCGGATCACACTCCCCGACTGGGATGCACTGGCCGACCTCGAAGACGAGGCGCTGCCACTGTTGCCGACCGCGCTGCTGATCGCGCGCGATGAATACCCCGATCTGCAGCCGTCGACCTACGACGCGTTGATCCAGAGCCACGTCGACCACCTCCGCTCGGAAGTGGAGAGCATCGACAACAGTCCATTGAAGATGGCGGCGATCAACCGCCACCTGTTCGACGAGCTGGGCTACAGCGGCGACCACGACAAGTACTACGATCCGCGCAACAGCTATCTCAACCAGGTGTTCGAGCGACGCCTGGGCAACCCGATCTCGCTGGCGCTGGTGCAGATGGAAGTGTCGCGACGGCTGGGGATCCCGCTCGACGGCGTGTCCTTCCCCGGCCACTTCCTGGTGCGCCTGCCGGTGGACGACGGCGTGCTGGTGATGGACCCGTTCAATGGTGGTCGCCCGCTGGACGTGGACGAACTGCGCGAACGCGCCAAGTCACACCTGGGCGGGCAGATGCCCGACGACCAGGTGCTGGCGCAGATCCTTGACCCGGCGCCGGCGCGCGCGATCCTGATGCGCATGCTGCGCAACCTGCACGGCGTGTATGCCGAGGCCGGCGAATGGGATCGCGCCGCGCGCAGTGCCGACCGCCTGCTGAAGCTCGCCCCGGAGCAGGACGATGCGCTGCGTGACCGCGGCCTGGCCTATCTGCAGCTGGAATATCTGGCCGGTGCCCGCCATGACCTGGGGCAGTACCTGAAGCGCAATCCCGAGGCCAGCGATGCGCAGTGGCTGCGCGAGAAGCTGATCGACCTCGGCGGGCCGATGCCGCGGCTGCATTGAGGGCGTCGGTGTGTGGACCAACGGTCCACACCCACCCCAACGGTCCGCACCCACAGAAGGGCCTGCAGGCCCTACCGGTCAATCGACTTCGACCATCTCGAAATCGGCCTTGGTGACCCCGCAATCGGGGCAGGTCCAGGTCTCGGGAATGTCCTCCCAGCGCGTGCCCGGCGCAATGCCCTCTTCCGGCAGACCCTCCGCTTCGCTGTACAGGAAGCCGCAGACCACGCACATCCAGGTGCGCAAGGTGGTGGGGGTGGCATCGCTCATCGGATAATCAGGGCTGGATTCACGGGCCGCCATTGTCCCATCGCGGTCCACTCACCGGTAGCCATCGATGACTTCTGCTTCCCCGGCGCCCCGCGGCGTCTACCTGATCACCCCGGACGAGCCCGATACCGCGCGCCTGCTGGCCCGTACCGCGCCGCTGCTGGCCGCTGGCGCCACCTGGCTGCAGTACCGCAACAAGACCGCCAACGACGCGCTGCGGCAGGAACAGGCCACCGCCCTGCAGGCGCTGTGCGCACACTACGGCGTACCGCTGATCATCAACGACGACCCGGCGCTGGCGAAGGCGGTGGGCGCGGCTGGCGTGCACCTGGGCGGCACCGACGGTGACATCCCAAGCGCGCGTGCGCTGCTCGGCGCCGAGGCCATCATCGGCGCTTCCTGCTACGACCAGCTGGCCAATGCCGAGAAGGCCGTGGCCGCCGGTGCCAGCTACGTGGCCTTCGGCGCGTTCTTCCCTACCACTACCAAGGTCACCACCAGCCGCGCGGATACCGACCTGCTGCGGCAGAGCGCCGCACTGGGCGTGCCACGGGTGGCGATCGGCGGGCTGACGCCGGACAATGTCGGTCCCATCATCGACGCCGGCGCCGACCTGGTGGCCGTGGTCAGCGGCATTTACGCCGCGCAGGACCCGGTCGCGACCCAGCGCGCCTTCCTCGCCCAGTTCGCGTAACGCCCAGGAAAGCCCCATGAACCACGACCAGTCCCACGCCCTGTTCTCCCGCGCCCAGCAGCTGCTGCCGGGCGGCGTCAATTCGCCGGTGCGCGCGTTCAAGTCGGTCGGCGGCGAGCCCTTCTTCGTCGAACGCGCCGATGGCGCCTACCTGTACGACGTCGACGGCAACCGCTACATCGACTACGTCGGTTCCTGGGGCCCGATGATCGTCGGCCACAACCACCCGGCCGTGCGCCAGGCGGTGAAGAAGGCGATCGACAACGGCCTGTCCTTCGGTGCGCCGTGCGCGGCCGAAGTGACCATGGCCGAAACCATCACCCGCCTGGTGCCATCGTGCGAGATGGTGCGCATGGTCAACTCCGGCACCGAGGCCACGCTGTCGGCGATCCGCCTGGCGCGTGGCGCCACCGGCCGCAACCGCATCGTCAAGTTCGAAGGCTGCTACCACGGCCACGGCGACTCGTTCCTGGTCAAGGCCGGCAGCGGCATGCTGACCTTGGGCGTGCCGACCTCGCCGGGCGTCCCGGCCGGGCTGAGCGAACTGACCCTGACCCTGCCCTACAACGACTTCGAAGCGGCCACCGCCCTGTTCGAACAGCAGGGTGGCGACATCGCCGGCCTGATCATCGAACCGGTGGTCGGCAACGCCAACTGCATCCCGCCGCGCGAGGGCTACCTGCAACACCTGCGTGCGCTGTGCACGAAGCATGGCGCGCTGCTGATCTTCGACGAAGTGATGACGGGCTTCCGCGTCGCCCTCGGCGGTGCGCAGGCGCACTACGGCATCACCCCGGACCTGACCACCTTCGGCAAGATCATCGGCGGCGGCATGCCGGTGGGCGCCTACGGCGGTCGTCGCGAGCTGATGCAGCAGATCGCCCCGGCCGGCCCGATCTACCAGGCCGGTACGCTGAGCGGCAATCCGGTGGCAATGGCCGCTGGCCTGGCGATGCTGGAGCTGATCCAGCAGCCGGGTTTCCACGCCGACCTGGCCGAGCGCACCGCACGCCTGTGTGCGGGTCTGGAAGCGGCCGCCGCCGACGCCGGTGTGGCCGTGACCACCACCTGCGTGGGTGCGATGTTCGGGCTGTTCTTCACCAGCGAGAAGGTGGAGACCTATGCGCAGGCCACCGCCTGTGACATCCCGGCGTTCAACCGCTTCTTCCACGCGATGCTGGAGCAGGGCGTGTTCCTGGCCCCGTCGGCGTACGAGGCCGGCTTCCTGTCCAGCGCCCACGACGATGCCGTGATCGAGGCGACGCTGGCCGCAGCACGCGTGGCGTTCAAGGCCGCCAAGGGCTGATCGCAAAAAAGGGGACGGAGGGGATTAAGTCGTTTGTGCACAAACGACTTAATCCCCTCCGTCCCCTTTTTTCAACCGAAGACGAATTTGCCCTTCATCATCGCGAAGTGGCCGGGGAACGAGCAGAAGAAGGTGTAGTCACCGCCCTTCTGCAGGCCCTGGGTAGAGAAACGCACACTCGTGGTCTCACCACCGCCGATCACCTTGGTGTGCGCCAGCACGCGCTTGTCGGCCTTCGGCAGGTAGCTGTCAGCCAGCGTCATGCGCATGCCCGCCATCGCCACCGGCTGGTAATCGGCAGTGCGGGTCAGCACCCAGTTGTGGCCCATCGCGGTAGCGGCCAGCTTGCCGGTGTGGCGCAGGGTCAGGTCTACGGCGGTGCAGTCGGCGGCGACCTTGATCTCGCGGCTGCTGAAGCTCATCTGGTCGGTGCTGTCGATGCTCACCGCACACACCCGCGCCATCGCCGACGGCGCCAGCATCAGCGCGCCCAGTCCCACTGCCACCACCCAAGCCTTCATCGTTGCATCTCCTGCGGATTCGAGCGCCATTCTAGGCAGGCCTATGCCCGCCCGGCTGCGACCGTCTGTCGCATGGCAGCTCCAGGGTTTCCCGCGCACTCATCGCAATGGCATGCTCGGCCGATGCGGATCGACCTGTTGCTGCTGGATGTGGATGGCGTGCTGGTGCAGTACCAGCGCGCGCAGCGCGTGCTGTATCTGGCGCAGGCGCTGGATGTTCCGACGCACGCCGTACAGGCCGCGCTGTATGACAGCGGACTGGAAGCAGCGCATGACAATGGCACGCTGGATGGCCCGGCCTATCTGGCGCAGCTGGGAGAGCTTCTGGGCACGACTGTCGATGTGGCTGCATGGACCGCGGCGCGACGGGCCGCCAGCCATCCTCAGGCGGCCGTGTTGCAACGATTGCAGGCCCTGCAACTGCCAATCGCGGTGCTGACCAACAACGGCGCCCTGATGCAGCAGGCATTGCCCACCCTGCTGCCGGAACTGTTTCCTGCGCTGCAGGGCCGCGTGTTCTGCAGCGCGGAGTTCGGTCTGCGCAAACCGGCGCCCGCGGTGTTTCTGCGCACGCTGGAAGCGCTGGGCGTGGCGCCTTCGCGCGCGCTGTTCGTCGATGACCTGTTCGCCAATGTGCGTGGCGCGCGCGCTGCCGGCCTGCACGCGGAAACCGTGCGCGATGGCCGGGGATTGGGCAAGGTGTTGAAGCGCTATCGGATTGCATGACGCGCTGTAGAGCCGAGCCCATGCTCGGCTCCTGTTGCCTGACATCGCGATGAGCCGAGCGTAGGCTCGGCTCTACAGATGCCTCTGCGGGCTTCAGCGCGCGGCAATGAACGCAGCAATCGCCGCGCGCAGGCGCTTGAGGCCTTCGGCCACTTCTTCGTCGGTGATGTTCAGCGACGGCACGAAGCGCAGCACGTCCGGGCCGGCCTGCAGGGTCAGCAGGCCCTGCTCGGCGGCATGGTCGAGGATCGCCCCGGCCTGGCCGGCGAAGTCCTCGCCCAGCACCGCGCCCAGCATCAGGCCGCGGCCACGCACGTCGCTGAACACGCCGAATTCTTCGTTGATGCGCGCAAAGCCATCGCGCAGCGCCTTCGACTGGCGGCTGACATTGGCGGCGATCTCCGCCGAGGCCAGCTTGCGCAGCGCAACGCGTGCGACCGCAGCGGCCAGAGGGTTGCCACCGAAGGTGGTGCCGTGCGCACCGAACTGCATGGTTTCGGCCACCTTCGGGCCGGCCAGCATCGCACCGATCGGGAAGCCGCCACCGAGTGCCTTGGCCAAGGTGACCATGTCCGGCACCACCTCGTCCTGCCAGTGCGCGAACAGCGTGCCGGTGCGGCCCATGCCGGCCTGGATCTCGTCCAGCACCAGCAGTGCGTTGTGCTGGTCGCACAGTTCGCGCACGCGCTTGAGGAAGCCGGACTTGGCCGGCATCACACCGCCCTCGCCCTGGATCGGCTCCAGCATCACCGCCGCCACGTCACCGGCGGCCATCGCGGTTTCCAGCTGCACCTCATCGTTGAAATCGATGTAGCGGAAGCCACCGGGCAGCGGCTCGTAGCCTTCCTGGTACTTCGGCTGGGCAGTAGCGGTCACCGCGCCAAGGGTGCGACCGTGGAAGCTGCCGCGGAAGGTGATGATCACCCGCTTGTCGGCCGGGCGCCCCTGGCTGGAGGCCCACTTGCGGACCATCTTGATCGCCACTTCGTTGGCTTCGGCGCCGGAATTGCACAGGAACACGCGCTCGGCGAAGCGGCTGGCCTTGACCAGCTCCTCGGCCAGGTGCAGCGGCGGCGCGCTGTAGAACACGTTGCTGGTGTGCCAGAGCTTGCCGGCCTGCTCGACCAGCGCGGCCACCAGGTCCGGATCGTTGTGGCCGAGGCCACACACGGCGATGCCGGCGGCCAGATCGATGAACTCACGGCCCTGGCTGTCCCACACGCGGGCGCCCTGGCCGCGCTCCAGTACCACCTGGCGGGGCTTGTAGACCGGCAGGTAGTAGTGTGAAAGGGAAATCAGCGGATCGGTCGCGGCGGTCATGGCAGTCGGCAGGGTTCAGGAATGCCCATTCTCGCGCCGGAACCCCTGCGGCACAATGCGCCCATGCGACCGTTTTCCGCCCCCCAGCTCAACCCCGCCACCGAGACCGGCTGGCGCCGTCGGTGGTTCGACATCATCTACCGCCATGACACCCGCCCTTCGCGCAATTTCGACCTGATCCTGGTGGTGGCGATCGTCGCCAGCATCCTGGTGGTGATGATCGACAGCGTGCAGCACCTGCATGCCGAATGGTCCACCGGCCTGTACATCCTGGAATGGGGATTCACGATCATCTTCACCGCCGAGTACCTGCTGCGGCTGGCGGTGGTCAAGCGCCCGCTGCGGTATGCAGTGAGCATCTGGGGCATCATCGACCTGCTGTCGATCCTGCCCGCCTACCTGTCGATGTTCATCCCCGGCGCGCAGAGCCTGCTGGTGGTGCGCGCGCTGCGCATCCTGCGGGTGTTCCGCATCCTGAAGCTGACCCGCTACATCGAGGAAAGCGGCGTCCTGATGACGTCGCTGTGGCGCAGCCGGCGCAAGGTGCTGGTGTTCCTCTTCACGGTGATCACCATCACCATCATCGCCGGTGCGCTGATGTACGTGATCGAGGGCCCCGACCACGGTTTCACCAACATCCCGGCCAGCATGTACTGGGCGGTGGTGACCATGGCCACGGTCGGCTTCGGCGATATCGTGCCGCAGACCGTGCTCGGCCGCTTCGTCACCTCGGTGCTGATCCTGATCGGCTACAGCATCATCGCCGTGCCCACCGGCATCTACACCGCCGAACTGGCCAGCACCATGCGCGAGGCCGAACTGGCCGCGCGCCGTGATGCCCGCGGCTGCCCGCATTGCGGGCTGGAGGGGCATGAACCGGATGCGCGGCACTGCCGCAAGTGCGGCGGGATCCTTCCCGAAACGTTCAACAGCTGAGGCCAGCATTGCCAGGTGCGTGGACCATGGTCTCGGCAATGGGATCAGGGAAGGCGGCCGCTTGCCGCAGCCAGGTCACCATAGGCATCGTTCAGTCGCGACAGGGCGCCAGGGGACGCATACACCCTGGGCCGCATACCAGGCAACAGCACCGCCGGATCCTGCTCGACAATCGGCTGGCCCTTTTCCAATCGCTCGACACGATGCCAAGCTTCACTGACCAAGGTATCGGCGGAAAGCTCGAACAGGCGCCACGCCGCCACATCTTTGCCGATGCCACTGCTCTGCGCTTGCTGGAGCATGGTCTGATACTGCTGCAGTTGGTTGCGTGCAGCTACCAGGTCTGGCGTCGGCCCCCGCAGCGAGCGCACCAGATCACGGCCTTCACCCACGAAACGTAGTGCGTAATAGTCCGTGGACCTTCCCTGATATCCCTCCATCCTCGCCAGCAACTCAGCGCGGTAGGCAAGGTCGTGCTGATGCAGGGCAGCATCCAGCACTTCGTTCGCTGCAAAGTACCTCGCGTAAGCCTGCATCAGGGCAGCGTGCTGGCGGCGCATGCCCGCGCCGCCGTCACGACGGAACTCCTCACGACGATAATAACGATCAACAGGCTCAGCGACGGCCTGCAAGGCCAGCAGCGCCTGATGGTACTGCCGGGCTGCCGCGTCGAAGGGGACGGGGGGCTGCCGCTCCAATGCCTCCGTCACCGCGTTGCCACAGTCGTACTCGACGTCATTGGCACTCCAGCCCGGTCCACGCGGGGCTGTCTCCGTTCCCGTCGGACCCGCGTCAGCGTCCTTCATCCAGCTTGTATATCGTTCAAATCCCCCCCGAACGCTCAGTTCCATCGCATCTCGGCACTTTGCATAGGCGCTGGCTTTGCGTTCGCGCAAGCCAGAGCCAGAGCCAGACCCGACTCCCGCATCGCTGCAGGCCGACAGCAGCAGACAAAGGACGGGAAACACCAGCAGACGGCGACAAGCGGCGGAATGACTCATACGGGACATCCATGTTGTGCAGGGGAGGGACAGTACGGCACCAGCGTTATCCTGACGAGGGCTTCCCCGTTTCAGGAACCAGCTCAATCCAAGAACAGATCCGGCAACAGCGCGCGCGACGGGTCCACCGCATAGCCGGACAGATCGGTGATACCCGCCTGTGCCAGCACGTCATCGTCGATCAGGAACTGGCCATGGAAGCCGGCCGCTTCGCGCACCAGCACCGCGTGTGCGGCATCGGCCATGATCTGTGGCGTGCGGCAGCCAGCCGCATCCACGCCCGGAATCATGTTGATCGCATCGGTGGCGATGACGGTGCGCGGCCACAGCGCATTCACCGCCACGCCCTGCGGGCCGAATTCCGCGGCCAGGCCCAGGGTGACGAAGCTCATGCCCATCTTCGCCAGCGTGTAGCCGGTATGTGCGCCCCACCACTTCGGCTCCAGGCTCGGCGGCGGCGCCAGGGTCAGGATGTGCGGGTTCGGCGCCTGCAGCAGGTACGGCAGGCAGGCCTGCGCGCACAGGAAACTGCCGCGCGCATTGACCTGCTGCATCAGGTCGAAACGCTTCATCGGCGTATCCAGCGTGCCGCGCAACCAGATCGCGCTGGCGTTGTTGATCAGGATGTCGATGCCACCGAAGGTGTCGACCGTGGCCGCCACCGCCGCCTGCACCTGCTCTTCCTCCCGGATGTCGCACTTCAGCGCCAGGCCCTGCCCGCCTGCAGCCGTCACCGCTTCGGCGGCGGTGTGGATGGTGCCCGGCAGCTTCGGATTCGGCACCGACGACTTGGCCGCGATCGCCACGTTGGCCCCGTCGCGCGCGGCGCGCAGTGCGATGGCCAGGCCGATGCCACGCGAGGCACCGGTGATGAAAAGCGTTTTGCCCTGCAGACTGCCCACGTTCCGCACTCCAGCGTATGCAATGAGCCGCTAGTATGCCGCGCCGACGCGGAGTTCACCCGCCCTTGACGATACTCGGGCCTCCAGACAACGCACGAGGTACACGCCATGCGCCGTTCCCGCCTGTTGCTGCCTGCCCTGGGGCTTGCCCTGCTGACTGCCTGCCAGGGCCGTTCGCCGGAACCCGGCAAGGAGCCACCCGCCGGTGACGCGCCCAGCGCGGAGAAGGCCGCCGCCGACGGCAAGATGCGCTGGAGCGAGGCGGTGGTCTGGGATGGCGACCTCAACGCCTGCCGCCAGGGCGAGAACGCGGCCACCCGGGATTGCCTTCGCGACGCGATGCGCGCCGGTGGCGCCAGTGCCGAGGCCATCACCGCCGCCGAGCAGTTGTCCACCGGCGGTGAGTTGGCCTATGTGACCGCGTGGCACGAGAACGAAGGACTGGGCATTGCCACGGTCGAGTATCCGTTCCGCGCCAACACCAATGAAGGTACCCGCCTGGTCGATGCCAGCGGCAAGCGCATCGATGTGGATGCCGTGCAGTTGGACGACACCTTGCGTGCCGACCCCACTGTGCAGGAACTGCTGAAGGCCAACCCGCAAGCCACGCCGTTCGCACCGGCGCAGTCGGCCGGCGCCTCGCCGTTGGAGAATGGTGGCATCCGCCTGCTGTACCGCACACCGCTGCGCGACTGCCACGCCTGCCCGGATGTCGGGCAGTTGCAGATCGCCTACGACTTCGACGCCAAGCGCAACTTCATCGGCCAGCAGGTGGTACCGGCAACGCCGTAAGGCCACCGGCCTCTGTAGAGCCGAGCCATGCTCGGCTCATTGAATGCAGCCGAGCATGGCTCGGCTCTACATTTCTATTCCTGGTACAGCACTGCCACGCCATCACCACGGGCAAGCCGCTTCACCTGATCCAACGTGTCCACCGCCATGACAGAGTACGTGACCTCCACGCCAGAGTGCAGGCGCCCCTCGGCAGAGTCCTGATCAATCGCCACTGATATCAGCTTGCGGATTCCGGCGAAACGATAAAGATACGCCCTACCGTCTTCACCCACCAGGCGGCCGGTCAGATCCTCATACCCGGAAGCAAGTGCTTCTGCATTCTCAAGAGCGTGTTCATCGTTGTCGGCACTGATCAGGTACACGTTCTCATGCACCAGGAACGATTCCTGCCCTTTGCTCTCGTAATAGAAAATGGCGTGTGCGCAGTACCACATGCATCACCTCAATGATTCCCTTGCGGGTTGTCCCTGGCTTGGATGTCGCGAGCCTTCTGCTGCCAGCGGAATCCACATTCATGCAGCACTTGGCAATGAGCCGTTTAGCCGTTAAGCAGCCCGCGGATCACAAACCGCATCCACGCATGGCGTGGATCTACCGGTACAACTGCACCTGCTTTTTCAACAGATGCGGCACGATCAATCGATGCACCGGGGCAACCGGCAGCATGTACGCGCGCCCGAAGGCGTTATGCGTATGCACCACGGTCGCCACTTCCAGCACGTCGCCCTGCGACTGCAGCGCCAGCTGCACGCGAAGATGGCGGTCGTCGTCTTCCAGCACGATGGCATCGTCATCCATCGACTGCAGGGTGAAGATGCCGAGCCGCTGGCCGGGTTGAGGATCTTCAACAACCTGCACTGCACGCAACGAACCCAGATGCTTCATGCCCAGCAGGCGCATGCCGTGGTTGCGCAGCGCCATCAGCCCATCGAACCAGCCGGGAATGGTCGCGGCCATGTCGCGGTAGGCCTGCAGGGCCGAGCGCCCATCGCGACGGGTCGTCGCCTGGCAGGTGTGCACGAAGTCGGCGCCAGCCAGCTGTGGGTGCAAGACGCTGCCCACACTCGGCGGGCTGGTCAACACCTGCACACGGCTCACGGCTTTGGCCCCTGCCCTTCGTTGTCTTCCCAATGCAGGATGCGGCGGGTGACGAAGCGGTAGACCGGCTTGCCGGTAGCAAACCACAGTTCGCGCACCCACGAGGTGCGCTTGAGCAACCGCTTCTCCACCGGCGTAAGCGATTCACGGCAGTACATGCGCTTGTGCTTGAGCAGGTGGCGCAGGTCCTCGCGCGCCAGCAGCCGCATCCAGCGCGAGCGCGGGTTGCCGATCACCGCCAGCTGGAAGTCGATCAGCGCCGGCCGTCCATCTTCAGTGACCAGCCAGTTGGCCTCCTTGGCCAGATCGTTGTGGGCCACGCCGTTGCGATGCAGCTGCTGCAGCAGCCGGCGCGCGGAACGGAACCAGGCCAGGTCGCCGCGCGGTGGGCGCTGGTACATGGCGTCGCCGGCCATGAAGCTGCGATCCAGGTGATGGCCATTCCAGGCCAGCAGCTGCGGCACATCGGCCATGCCGTGAATGTGCTGCAGCGCGCGGGCCTCGCGGCGGGCCAGCCACCATGCAGGCAGCCGCAACCACAGCGGCGTGGCGCCAAGATCACGGCGCACAAAGGGACCATCGGGCCCTTTCACAAGGAGGATCCGGCCGAAGCTGTCGGCCTTCAAAGCATGCGGTTGAGCGTCGGGCGTATGCGGCATGGGCCCATTCTAGGCGATGGCACTGGTTGCAAACGGTCACCAAGCGGCTGGGAACCAGTCACCTTCACGCCCCTATAATCGGGCAATGGACTCTTCATGGATCGACGCCACGCTTGCGTGGATTGCCGCTCACCCCGTGCTGGCGGGTGCCGTTATCTTCCTCATCGCCTTCTGCGATGCGGTGATCATTCTTGGCGCCATCGTGCCGGCGCTGCCACTGCTGTTCGCGGTGGGCGTGTTCATTGGCCTGGGCCAGATCTCCGGGCCGTACGCGGTGGCGGCTGCGGCATTGGGTGCGTTTGCCGGCGATGGCATCAGTTACTGGATCGGCCGCCGCTGGGGCGACCGCCTGCGCGGCGTGTGGCCGTTCAGCCGTTACCCGCAGCTGCTCGACCGCGGCGAAAACCTGTTCCGCCGCAACGCGTTCAAGAGCATTCTGGTGGCACGCTACGTCGGCGCGATCCGGCCATTCGTGCCCGCCATCGCAGGCATGATGAAGATGCCAGCCAGCCGCTATGTACAGGCCAGTGGTATCGCCAGCAT
Source organism: Stenotrophomonas hibiscicola ATCC 19867 (assembly GCF_000382065.1). Classification (GTDB taxonomy): domain Bacteria; phylum Pseudomonadota; class Gammaproteobacteria; order Xanthomonadales; family Xanthomonadaceae; genus Stenotrophomonas; species Stenotrophomonas hibiscicola. The sequence continues at coordinate 43,880 of NZ_KB907505.1, forward strand.
TTCATGGGCGGTCCTGTTCCTGGCCCCCGGCTGGATTCTTGGCGAGGCCTATGACGCGGTGGCCGCGGTGGCCGGTCGGCTGGTGGTGGTGGTCGGCCTGCTGGCGGTGATCCTCGGCCTGGTCTGGGCCATCGTGCTGTACGGCTACCGCTGGTCGGCCGCGCGCATGGACAACTGGTTGGCACGCCTGCTGAACTGGTCCAACCGCCACCCCACGCTGGGCCGCTATACCGTCGGCGTGCTTGATCCCAAGCGCCGTGAATCGGTGCCGCTGGCGATGCTGGCGTTGATGCTGCTGGTACTGGGCTGGGGCTGGTTCGCATTGTTGACCGTGGTGGTCGCGCACGGCGAGCCGCTGGCGATCGACCTGCTGGTGCACCAGGCCATGCTGGCGCTGCGTAACCCGCTGGCCGATTACCCGATGGCCGCGCTGGCGTCGCTGGGCGCCTGGCAGGTTCTGCTGCCGGCCACCGCTGCAGCGATGGGCTACCTGGTCTGGCGCCGGCGCTGGATGGCGGCCGCGCACTGGCTGGCCGCGCTGGCGTTCGGCCTGGCGCTGACCATGCTGCTCGGCGCTACCGTCGATGTGGTGCGCCCGGTCGACGCCAGCAGCGGCTTCGGCTTCCCGTCGGTGTCGGTGACGATGGCCACTATCACCTTCGGCTTCTTCGCGGTGCTGATCGCCCGCGAGATGCCCGGCCGTACCCGCGTCTGGCCGTACCTGGTGTCGGGCATCGTGGTCAGCCTGATCGGCTTCTCGCGCCTGTACCTGGGTGCGCATTGGCTGAGCGACGTGATCGGCGGCATGCTGTTCGGCACGTTCTGGCTGCTGGTGCTGGGCATCGCCTACCGCCGCCGCTTCAACCGCTCGTTCTGGGTGAAACCGGTGGCATGGCTGTTCTATGGCGTGTTCGCCGTGGCGGCGATGTGGTACGCGCCGCGCCACATCCCGGTGAAGCTGGAACGCTTCGAGCCGACCCTGCCGGCCCCGCAGGCAATGGACACGCAGGCCTGGTGGCAGCACGACTGGGCCACGCTGCCGGCGCGCCGCAACGAGTTCGACGACGACCAGCGCTGGCCGCTGGACGTGCAGGTGGCCGGTCCGTTGGCACCGCTGCAGGCGCAACTGGAAGCGCGCGGCTGGAAGCGACAGGAGCAGGCTGGCTGGCAGCAGGCGCTGCTGATGCTGGACAAGAACACCGGCGCCGATGACCTGCCGGTGCTGCCGGCGACGCTGGACACCCGCGTGGAAGCGCTGTTGATGGTGCGCCAGGGTGCACATCGCGATGAGCGCTACGTACTGCGCCTGTGGCCAGCCCCTGCACAGTTGCAGCCGGGCAATACGCCACTGTGGCTGGGCAGTGCGCAGACCCTGCGCTACCAGCGCCATTTCGAATGGATCGGCATGTGGCATCCACTGCGCGGCGTCGACCCGGCATTGAACGCGGTGAAGGACGCCGTGCAGGACCTGCCGCAGCGCGAGGATGTGCACAGCGAAACCGGGTTGCCGGTGCTGCGGTTGAAGACCACCACGCGCTGACCGGCACCGGCACGCAGCCACCCACTGTAGAGCCGAGCCCATGCTCGGCTGCCTTCGCGGGAACCATCAAGCCGAGCATAGGCTCGGCTCTACAGTAGATCCACGCCATGCGTGGATGGCATTCCCCGCATACCCCAGCGTGTGCACCAGGGCGCACACCACCCGGGGCAGGCTGTTACGGCATCCAGCCCAGCAACTGCTGCAAACGCTGGTGCGGGTCGTCCAACTGCAGCAGCTGCAACCGCTGCTGCTCGCTCAGCGGCAGCAGCTCGGCCAGCCGCCAGCCGACCCAGCTGGCCTGGTCCAGCAACGCCGGGTTGGCCGGTGCATAGGCCTCGCCGGCCTGTTCGATGATGTGCCCCAGCACCGTGGCCAGCAGGGCATGCTGCGGCCGCAGTTCGTCGTCTGGGTCTTCATCGCACCAGCGCACGTCGGCTACCACCAGCCCGTTGTCACGCACGCGCGTGCGCTCGACATGGAAACGGCGGGTGCCGCGCAGGCGCAACTGCAGCACGCCGTCGGCGCCAACATCGAAGTCTTCGATGCGCACCTGCACGCCGTAGGCGGCCGGCGTTGCCGGGGCTCCCACTTCCTGGCCATCCAGGATCAGGCAGACACCGAAGCCCTCACCACTGCGGCCGCTGTCGCGGACCAGGTCCAGGTAACGGCGTTCGAACACGCGCAGGCCCACCGTCGCACCCGGTACCAGCGTGGTGTGCAGCGGAAACAGCGGCAGTGAACCGTCGACGCTCATCGGGCCTGCAGCGCGGCAAGGAAGCGGCGCGGTGCGCCGTCGAAGCCCCCATTGGACATGAACACCACGTGGTCGCCGCTACGCGCGCTGGCCTGCAGCTGCGCCAGCAGCGCGTCGGTATCGGGCACCGCGTGCGCTTCGCCGCGCACCGCGGCGATCACCGCGGCCGCATCCCAGGCCAGTTCCGGGCGATGCAGGAACACCACCTCGTCAGCCAACGCCAGCGACGGGGCCAGCGCCTGCGCGTGTGCGCCCAGCCGCATCGAATTGCTGCGCGGCTCCATCGCGACCACGATGCGCGCATCGCCCACCTTGGCGCGCAGCCCTTCCAGCGTGGTGGCGATTGCGGTCGGGTGGTGGGCGAAATCGTCGTAGACGGTGATGCCCTCATGGCTGCCGATCACTTCCATGCGGCGCTTGACGCTGCGGAAGCGCGCCAGCGCCGGGATCACCTCGGCCGGCGCAACACCCACCGCATGTGCGGCTGCCAGCGCCGCCAGGCCGTTGAGCACGTTGTGGCGGCCCAGCAACGACCACTGCACATCACCCAGTGCCTGCCCGCGGTGGTGCACGCGGAACGCGCTGCCATCGGCAGCCAGCAGTTCCGCATGCCACTCCAGCGATGGATCGAAGCCGAAGCGCTCAACCGGGGTCCAGCAGCCCATCGCCAGCACTTCGGCCAGATGCGGGTCCTCGCCGTTGACGATCAGCCGGCCACGCGCCGGCACCGTGCGCACCAGGTGATGGAACTGGCGCTGGATCGCGGCCACGTCCGGGAAGATGTCGGCGTGGTCGTATTCGAGGTTGTTGAGGATGGCCACCAGCGGCCGGTAGTGCACGAACTTGCTGCGCTTGTCGAAGAAGGCGGTGTCGTACTCGTCGGCCTCGACCACGAACTCGCGGCCCTGGCCCAGGCGGGCGGAGACGCCGAAATCCTCGGCGACGCCGCCGATCAGGAAACCGGGAGAACGACCGGCGCTTTCCAGCAGCCAGGTGAGGATGGTGGTGGTGGTGGTCTTGCCATGGGTACCGGCCACGGCCAGCGTGTCGCGGCCCGGCAGCACCTGTTCGGACAGCCACTGGGCACCGGAAATGTAGCGCTGGCCGGCGTCGAGCACGGCCTCAACGGCGGCATTGCCGCGCGAGAGTGCGTTGCCGATCACCACCTCGTCGGTGCCCGGTGGCACGCTGTCGGCGCGGTAGCCCTGGTCCAGGGTGATACCCAGCTGCTCGAGCTGGGTCGACATCGGCGGATAGATGGCCTGGTCGCTGCCACTGACCGTATGGCCCAGTTCCCGCGCCAGGGCGGCCACGCCGCCCATGAAGGTGCCGGCGATTGCAAGGATATGTACGCTGCTCATGACCGAGGATTGTGACCGATGACGGCTGTATAGGGCCAATGTCCGATCCGGGGTAAGACAAGTCCTACACAGGATGTGAGGAAACTCCAATCATCTGTCAGGGAAATCCCGATAGCGATGTTCTGTGAACCCGGACACAATTCGAACTGCCAGCCGCAGTACCCGAACCGGTCCTACTCCCCAAGAGGCCATCCCCAAGGGAGCTCATGCTGCGGGGCCCTGAGCAAGCCCTCTGCTGGCGCCTATCAAACGACACAGGCCTGATCCTCACGGACCAGGCCTGTGTTTTTTTCTGCGCCCGTGCGGCCGGCAGCACGCCGGCCCCGCCGGGTCAGGCGTTGATCGCCGCCAGGATGCGGGCTTCGATCTCGTCCAGCTCACCGACGCCGTCAACCCGGGCCAGGGTGCCGCGGCCAGCGTAGAAGTCCACCACCGGGGCGGTCTGCTCGTTGTAGACCTGCAGGCGCTGGCGCACCGCTTCCGGGTTGTCATCGGCGCGGCCCTGCTCCTTGGCGCGGCCGGCGATGCGGTCCACCAGCAGTTCGGTGGGCACGTCCAGCTGCACCACCGCGTCCAGCGGCTGGCCGATCTTGGCCAGCAGGCCGTCCATCGCATTGGCCTGGGCCACGTTGCGCGGGTAGCCATCGAGGATGAAGCCCTTGGCGACATCAGCCTGGGTCAGGCGCGACTCCAGCATGCCCAGCAGGATGTCGTCCGACACCAGGTTGCCGGCATCCATCACCGTCTTGGCCTGCTTGCCCAGTTCCGTGCCCGCGGCGATTTCCGCGCGCAGCATGTCACCGGTCGAAATGTGGGCGATCCCCAGCTTTTCCTTCAGGCGCGTCGCCTGTGTCCCCTTGCCCGAACCGGGCGGTCCCAACAGAACCAATCGCATTGACCTGACTCCAACGTGTTGAAAACAAAGAAGGTTCGCGTCCCGGACGGGCCGGTATCGCTGCACCGCAATAGCGCCACTTTACCGCATCCGGGTAATGTCCCTGCAATGTCCTTTCCCCCGAGCAGGTAGACGCATGCGCAACGGTACCCTCCTCTACGCCCAGTCCGGCGGTGTTACTGCGGTCATCAACGCCACGGCGGCTGCGGTGATCGAGCAGGCGCGGGCCAAGGGCATCAAGGTCCTGGCCGCCCGCAACGGCATCCTCGGTGCCCTGCGCGAAGAACTGATCGACACCAGCAGGGAGAGCGCGGCCGCGATCCGCTCGCTGGCCCATACCCCGGGCGGCGCCTTCGGCTCGTGCCGGGTCAAGCTGAAATCGCTGGACGCCGACCGCGCCCGCTACGACCGGCTGCTGGAGGTGCTGCGCGCGCATGACGTGCGCTGGTTCCTCTACAACGGTGGCAACGACTCGGCCGACACCGCGCTGAAGGTTTCGCAGCTGGCCAAGGCCTCCGGCTACGACCTGACCTGCATCGGCGTGCCCAAGACCATCGACAACGACCTGGCAGTGACCGACACCTGCCCCGGTTTCGGCTCGGCGGCCAAGTACACCGCCGTCTCGGTGCGCGAAGCGGCGCTGGACGTGGCGGCGATGGCCGAGACCTCCACCCGCGTTTTCATCTACGAGGCCATGGGCCGCCACGCCGGCTGGCTGGCCGCGGCCGCCGGCTTGGCCGGCAACGGCGATGACGAGGCGCCGCACATCATCCTGCTGCCCGAACGCGCCTATGACGAGGCGGCGTTCCTGGCCAAGGTCAAGGCCGTGGTCGAGCGCGTCGGCTACTGCGTGGTGGTGGCGTCGGAAGGCATCGCCACCGCCGATGGCCGCTTTGTTGCCGACGCCGGCGGCGGCAAGGATTCATTCGGGCACGCGCAGCTGGGCGGCGTGGCCGCGCACCTGGCCGGCCGGGTCAAGGACCAGCTGGGCATGAAGGTGCATTGGGCCCTGCCCGATTACCTGCAGCGCTCGGCCCGCCATCTGGCCAGCAGGACCGACTGGGAGCAGGCGCAGGCGGTTGGCAAGGCTGCGGTGCAGCTGGCGCTCAAGGGCCAGAACGGCGTGATGCCGGTGATCGTGCGCAGCGGCGACGCGCCCTACCGCTGGAAGATCGAAGCGGCGCCGCTGTCGAAGATTGCCAACCATGAAAAGAAGATGCCCGCCGGCTTCATCCGCCGCGACGGCTTCGGCATCACCGCCAAGGCGCGCGCCTACCTGTCGCCGCTGATCAAGGGCGAAGCGCCGCTTCCGTATGGCACCGATGGCCTGCCGAAGTACGTCACCCTGAAGAACGTGGCGGTGAAGCAGAAGCTGCCGGCCTTCGAAGGCTGAGGTGCACCTGCGCCCTGTGCGGAGCACAGGGCGCATTGCGGAGACCACCGAAGCGCCCCACAATCGGGCTCCGGCCCGGGGCAAAGGGGCCGCCGCAAGCCAGATTCGACGCTGCCCGGCCACGTGGCCCGGGCCTGTGCTGCCATTTCACAAGGACTGTAACCATGAAGCACCCGATCCTGATCGCCGCGCTGCTGTGCGGTGCCGCCGCACCCGCCTTCGCTGCGACCTGCGAAAGCAACTTCCAGAAGAAGGGCAACCCCTTCGTCGGCACGACCTTCACTTCATCGGTCACCCATCCGGACCTGACCGTGGCCAGTGCCATCGGCCAGATGCGGGTGATCGCCAAGAACGCCAACATGGACGTCCTCAGCGAGGACGTGGAAGGCGGCTCGATGCTGATCGAAGAGCCGGAATCGTTGGCCCACAAGCCGATCCCGATGATCATCAGTGCCACCTCCGAAGGCGGCCAGGGTACCGTCGGCATGGTGGTGAAGGTCAACAAGGGCGCCATTGCCTCGGCCGATGGCGTGCGCGAAGAAATGTGCAAGCTGCTCAACCAGGTCAAGCCGGGCAAGGCTGGCGAACAGGCGGCCAAGGCCACTCCGCAGGCGTCGGTGGTAACGATCGCCGCCGACCGCTTTGGCTTCCAGCTGCGCAACCAGAACAAGGACAACCCGGCCGCGATCGAGCCGCGCTACAAGGGCAAGACCTACGCCATCACCGGTCGCATCACCACCGTGCTGCGCAGTGGCGGCACCTACAACACCAGCTTCGACCTGCCCAGCGATGGCAGCATCGACTTTGAGCGCGTGGCCATTTCCTGCTCGTTCGCAGCCAACCAGGCCGCGTATGCGCTGGCCCTGCGCCCGCGCGAGAAAGTGACGCTGACCGGCGTGGTCGACAGCTATGACCAGGTGGGACGTGTGTTGTGGTTGAAGGACTGCCGCGGCAACTGATTGCTGCAGGCATGGGGAAAATGCCCGGGTGCGCAGGCGCCCGGGCATTTTCCTTTCCACAGCGGTTCACGCCTGGCGCACGAGCATCGCAGGATGATGGACGCCCCGCCTGGAGATCATCATGGCCTTGCGTGTTGTTCGACTGGGAACGCCACGCCAACCCGGCGAGGGGCTGCGTATCGGTACCGTGCGGCGCCCGCCGCGCGGCGTGCCGCGCAGCGAGTTCGCCCGGCAGGACTGGTACGACGTCTGGTTCCCGACCCTGTCACCCAGCGCGGCACTGGTGAAGCAGGCGCACGAGGCGAAAACGGCCGCCGACTGGAACGCGTTCTTCCGCCACTACAAGGCTGAGATGAAGTCCCCGGATGCGGCCCACGCGCTGGACCTGCTGGCTGCGATGTCGCAGCACAGCGACCTCAGCGTGGGGTGCTACTGCGAGGATGAGGCGCACTGCCACCGCAAGGCATTGCGCGAGTTGCTGGTAGCGCGGGGAGCGAAGCTGGCCGGAGAATGATGGCGCGCCGCAGTAGATCCACGCCATGCGTGGATGCGGCATCGGTGCCGACCAACGGTCGGCACCCACCTGTATCAATTACAGGCCTTGCCTTCCATCTGCAACTGCGCGGCAAACATCGTCACCTGCGGAATCTGGCCGGTAGCCGCCTGCTTCTTCGCCTCTTCCAGATAGATGCGCGACTGGCCCTGGCCGTCCAGCTCGACCTTGTTGCTCGACGGCAGGCGCCACACCCGCACCACTGCCTGTTGGGCCGGGCACGCCGCGCTCGGCACGCGGATCACATCGTTGAGTTTCCAGCCCTTGTCCGCACTTGGCTGCGCCTTGGTGTAATCGACGAAGCGCGCGCGTGGCTGGCACTGTTCGCTGGTCCGCACCGGCGCAAAGCGATACGGCTCGGCCGCCTGGCCGGTGAAGGCACCTTCCAGGCGCGCGCAGGCCTCGGGGATCTGCCGCAGGGTGTGCACTGCGCCCACTGCCTGGGGAGCGCCCACGGCGCGCTGCAGCTCCGGGGTTTCCGCGGCGAATGCCGGCACGGCCGGGACCAGGGCGGCAAGCATCAACAGGGACAGGCGCATGTGGGATCTCCTACGGGACTGTGCGCAGGCTTGCAGAGACTGGCTTAACGGGGCGCAAAGGCCTGATGGCTCTCGAATCGTGCCCATGGCCCGGCGGCAGGGCCCGCGCGCATGGCGATGCGTTCCGTCTTGAGGGCGCCCACAGGATCACGAGGTGCGGCTCGTAGAGGCCAGTCGAGCATGGCTCGACTCTACAAGTGGCGGCACGCATACTGCGGGCACCAGGGAATGCTGAACACCGCCATACGTCGGACGACCGCCAAGGTCGGTACGGGTTGGTTCCAGGCTGCAGCCCGTCGTCCCCCTCGTGGTGCCGTTCATCGCCACTGGATGCCTACATCCATTCTGCGGAGGGGTCTAATGCTGGAACGTCACGGGCTTTCATTGGCGCTGGGCTGCGCCATTCTCGCGATCCTGTTCGGAATCGTCTCGGCGCGCTGGATCCTGCGCCAACCCACCGGCAATGAGCGCATGGTCGCGATCGCCACCGCGATCCAGGAAGGTGCGCGTGCCTACCTCAACCGCCAGTACCTGACCATCGGCATCGCCGGCGTGGTGCTGTTCGTGCTGGTCGGCGTGTTCCTCAGCTGGTATACCGCGATTGGATTCGCGGTCGGCGCGGTGCTGTCCGGCGCCGCCGGCTACATCGGCATGAACGTGTCGGTGCGCGCCAACGTGCGCACCGCGGAGGCTGCGCGCCATGGCATCAGTGCGGCGATGGACGTCGCCTTCCGCGGCGGTGCGATCACCGGCATGCTGGTGGTCGGCCTGGGCCTGCTGGGTGTGGCCGGCTATTACGCACTGCTGCTGCGGATGGGCCTGCCGATGGAACAGGCGCTGCACGCGCTGGTCGGTCTGGCGTTCGGTTCGTCGCTGATCTCGATCTTCGCGCGTCTGGGCGGTGGCATCTTCACCAAGGGCGCCGACGTCGGCGCCGATCTGGTCGGCAAGGTGGAAGCCGGCATTCCCGAGGATGACCCGCGCAACCCGGCGGTGATCGCCGACAACGTCGGTGACAACGTCGGCGACTGCGCCGGCATGGCCGCCGACCTGTTCGAGACCTATGCGGTCACCGTCATCGCAACGATGCTGCTGGGCAGCCTGATGCTGGCCGAGGCGGGCGCCAATGCCGTGCTGTATCCGCTGGTGCTGGGCGGTGTGTCGATCATCGCCTCGATCATCGGTGCGCTGTTCGTCAAGGTGAAGCCTGGCGGCTCGATCATGGGCGCGCTGTACAAGGGCGTGATCGTCTCCGGCGTGCTGGCCGCGATCGCGTTCTACCCGATCACCACCGGGCTGATGAGTGACAACGTACATGGACCGATGCCACTGTACGGCTGCGCGTTGATCGGCCTGGTCCTGACCGGGCTGATCGTGTGGATCACCGAGTACTACACCGGCACTCAGTACAAGCCGGTGCAACACGTGGCGCAGGCCTCGACCACCGGGCACGGCACCAACATCATCGCCGGCCTCGGCATCTCGATGAAGTCCACTGCACTGCCGGTGGTGGCGGTGTGTGCTGCGATCTGGGGTGCGTTCGCGCTGGGTGGCCTGTATGGCATCGCCATCGCCGCCACCGCGATGCTGTCGATGGCTGGCATGATCGTCGCGCTCGATGCCTACGGACCGATCACCGACAACGCCGGCGGCATCGCCGAAATGGCCGAGCTGCCCTCGGAGATCCGCGACATCACCGATCCGCTGGATGCGGTGGGCAATACCACCAAGGCAGTGACCAAGGGCTATGCGATCGGCTCGGCTGCACTGGCCGCACTGGTGCTGTTCGCCGACTACACCCACAACCTGCAGGCCGCCAACCCCGGCCAGGAATTCCGCTTCGACCTCAGCGACCACACGGTGATCATCGGCCTGCTGATCGGGGGCCTGATTCCCTACCTGTTCGGTGCGATGGCGATGGAAGCGGTCGGTCGTGCGGCGGGGGCAGTGGTGGAAGAGGTGCGGCGCCAGTTCCGCGAGATCCCCGGCATCATGCAGGGCACCGGCAAGCCGCAGTACGACAAGGCGGTGGACATGCTGACCCGCTCGGCGATCCGCGAAATGATCGTGCCCTCGCTGCTGCCGGTGGTGGTGCCGGTGGTGGTCGGCCTGCTGCTGGGGCCGCGCGCACTCGGCGGTCTACTCATCGGCACGATCGTAACCGGCCTGTTCGTGGCCATCTCGATGACCACCGGCGGCGGCGCCTGGGACAACGCCAAGAAGTACATCGAGGACGGCCACTTCGGCGGCAAGGGTAGCGAGGCACACAAGGCGGCCGTGACCGGCGACACCGTCGGTGACCCGTACAAGGACACCGCTGGCCCGGCGATCAATCCGCTGATCAAGATCATCAACATCGTGGCGCTGCTGCTGGTGCCTCTGTTGTAGATCCACGCCATGCATGAACCCGTAGCGTCGAGCAGGCTCGACGCTACGGCCGCGACCGCCTCATCCATCGGATGACAAGCAGCACCACGACGATCATCCAGCAGGCGTGGATCGGCCGGTCCCAGCCATCGAAGAGGCTGAGCGGGCTGCCGATGAAAGCGAGCGAAGCCAGCCACGCACACAGTGCGCCGGGCAGCCACGCGCCACGCCAGATGCAGAAGGCGGCGAACACCAGCAAGGGCCAGGCGAAGATGATCGCCGGCGTGAACGGTGCCAGCGAAAGCACGGCCAGGCATGCAGCCAGCAACACGCTGCACCAGGCCAGCACCCGTAACGTCCGTGTCGTCATGCCAACCTCCGCGCGTCCATTGACGGTCGTGCGCGAGCATAACGCCTGCGCGCTGCCTTGAACTCCGGCTCGGGTCAGAGCCCTGTCCTGCGGAAAGGGATCCGACCCCGATGGCGGTCAGCGCCCGCGCAGGAAGAATGACACCGGCACCATCACCTGCACCGGGCCGCCAGGCACCTCGGCCGGCGGCGCCGGGACCGGGCTGGCCCGCTGCACGGTGTCCAGCGTCTCCTGGTCGAGCAACGCGAAGCCGCTGCTGCGGCCCAGCACCACCGCCGAAACCACACCGTCGCGGGCCACGGCAAAACGCACGTAGACCACGCCCTGCTGACGCAGCCGCTCGGCCTGGCGTGGATAGCGCCGGTGCTTCTGCAGATGCCCGAGCAGGCGCCCCTCCCAGGTGGCCTCGGCGCGACTGCGCTCGCCGGCGGTGGTCTGCGGTGCGGTGTAGCGTGCGGCCGCGTCGGCCGCCACCTGCGGCGGTGCGCTGGTCTGCGCGACATTGGCCTCGGCGGTGTCCGGCGAGGGCGTCGGCTCCGGCGTACGCGGCGGTGGCAGGTCACCCTGCGGCTGCACCGGTGCCTTGGGTTGCTCACGCAGGGCCGGTTTCGGCGCCTGTCGCTGCTGTTGCTGTTGCAGCGGCCCAGTGGCAACCTCGCGCGGCGGCACCGGAGGCGCCTGTGCCATCGGCGCCAGCTCCAGCATCAATGCAGCGGGCGGCGCTGCGGCGGCCACCGCCGGTGCGCGCGCCGCCCACCAGCAGGCCACGCTGACCAGCAACGCATGCACCAGCAGCACGATCGCCAGGCTGGTCGCCCAGCGCCGCAGTCCGCTCATCGCGCGCCCTGCTCCAGTCCAACCAGTGCCACCTTCAGGTAGCCCGCCGCACGCAGCGCATCCAGCGTTGCCATCAGTTCACCGTAAGGCACGCGGGTATCGGCACGCAGGAACAGGCGTTGCGAGGTGTCACCGTGGGTGGCTACCTGCAATGCAGCGGCCAGCCCGTCACGCGCCACCGCCTGCTCGCCCACGCGCAGCGACAGATCGGCCTGCACGGTCACATACACCGGCGCCTGTTCGGGCGGCGTGGCACTGGCGCTGCTGGCCGGCAGCTGCACCGGCACTGATACGGTGGCCAGCGGTGCGGCTACCATGAAGATGATCAGCAGCACCAGCATCACATCGATGAAGGGCGTGACGTTGATCTCGTGTGCTTCTTCCGGTGCGTCGTCGCGGTCGGACCCGGTCCTGATCGCCATCGTCGCGCCTCAGTGCACCGCGCGCAGCGGTGCCGCTGCGGCACGCGGCGCGGCACGATCAAGATCGCGCGAAACCAGCTGCTGCACGGCCGCCGACAGATCGCCGAGCAGGCCCCGCAGGCCGGCCAACACGCGGCTGAAATGGTTGTAGACCAGTACCGCGGGAATCGCCGCGACCAGGCCGAGTGCGGTCGCCAGCAAGGCCTCGGCGATGCCGGGCGCAACCACCGCCAGGTGGGTGGTGTTGCTGTGTGCGATGCCGATGAAACTGTTCATGATGCCCCACACCGTGCCGAACAGGCCGACGAAGGGCGCCACCGCGCCGATGCTGGCGAGTACACCGATGCCGCGCCGCTGCACGCGCGCGGTCTCCAGTTCGATGCGGTCCAGGCGCGAGGCGATGCGTTCCTTGATGCCGTCGCGACTATCCAGATCCTGCGACAGGCGCAGTTCGGTGCGGGCGGCGTCCAGCATGGCGAGTGCGGTGCCCTGCTGCAGACTTGCCTCTCCGCTCTGCGGCGGCAGCTGTGCCGACTGCAGCAACAGCGCGCGCGCCGCGCGCAGCTGCCGGGCCTGGCGGGTCAGCTCCCAGCCCTTGGCCAACAGCACGGTCCAGGTGGACAGCGACGCCAGTGCCAGCGCGATCATCACGGCCTTCACCACCACGTCGGCGGCCAGGTACATGCCCCACGGGGTCAATGCGGGGGCGGCCACGGGGGCCAGGTCAGCAGGCAGCATCATCTCGGCTTCCATCAGCATCAGGGGTCGCTGCGCGACTACGGGCCGCGCGCGGATCATTGGCGTCGTCCACTTCCACGACCGGATGGGGCTCCAGCCGGGGGGCCGGTCGGCTCAGCACGTAGCCGGCGCTGACCGCGAAGAACAGGCCCACGCCCAACAGCAGGCGCCAGGACGGATGCGCGCCCCAGCAGAACAGGGCAAAGCCCAGCGCCATGCCGGCACTGGCAAACGCCTTGCCCTTGCGCGATACCGCGCCCTGCTCGCGCCACAACCGCAGCGACGGGCCGTAGCGCGGATGCGCCAACAGGCACTGCTCGAACTTCGGCGAGCTGCGCGCGAAGCAGCCCACGGCCAGGATCAGGAAGATGGTGGTCGGCATCACCGGCAGCAACGCGCCGATCACCCCGAGCCCGACCATCAGCCAGCCCAGCGCGAACCAGAGCCAGCGCATCAGCGCTGCACCTGTGGGCGCGCGCCGCGCATCAGGCGAATTCCACTTCGACGTGGCCGTGCACGCTGCGGAACGCGGCGTCGGCGGCATCGATCACCTGCTGCTCCTGCTCGACACTCAGCGGTACCGCGTCCAGCGCAGCGGTGAACTCACGCCAGTGGCGCGCCGCGCCATCCGGATGCGCGGCCAGGTGGCGGGCGCCAAAATCACGGTCCAGGCCGAGCCTGGCGGCCATCTTGTACAGAATGGTGCCGCCCAGGTTGGAGCCTTCAGCCACGTACAGCCACCCCAACGCGGCGGGCAGTTCCAGATCGGACGGCAACGCCGCGATGTCAGCCCCCGGCAGGGTCTGCTCCAGGTCCTGCAGGTCGCGCGCGACCTGGGTCAGGCGGCGGCGCTCGCCCAGGTCCGGCAGCAGTGCGTCCAGCGCAGGGTTGGCATACAGCGCATCGATGCTGCGGTGGAACCGATACTGCACGCGCAGGAAACGGGCGAAATTGCTGCGGTCGGCGAAGATGTCGCCGGCCATGATGCGCTTGTCCAGGGCACCGTGGCTGTCGCGGGTGGCGGCCTTGAGCCGCAGGCTGCGGCTTTCTTCAGGGGCGATGTGTGCGTTCATGGGGGATGCCAAGGGGGTCGTCCTGCTGTAGACGTTTGCCACGGGGCTTTCCCCAAGGCTATGTGCGCCGATAATGGCGCATCCCTTCTTACCGCAGGAACCGACGATGATCACCACCGAACCGCGCATGACCAACCTGTTCCTGCAGCTGGGCCTGGACGCCAGCGCCGAGGGCATCGCCCGCTTCATCCGCGAGCACCAGCTGGCCACCGATGTGGAAGTGGTCGAGGCGCCGTACTGGAACGATGCGCAGCGCCAGTTCCTGTCCGAGTCGCTGCAGGCCGATGCGGCATGGACCACCGTGGTGGACGAGCTGAACGAGTCGCTGCACGAAGATGCGGTGAAGGCCGCGACCGGGCTGTAAGTAGACGCCGGGCGTGGCGGGGCGCTGGCGATTGCACGGCGGAAGCGGTGCGGACCAAGGTCCGCACCCACCGAGGGCGGTCCGACCCCACCGCTCATACGCGACCGATCAGTACTTCCAGGTCAACGCCAGCCGCGCGGTGCGGCCCGGGGCCGGCATCACGCCCAGGGCCAGCGGGTCCAGGTAGTAACGATCGGTCAGGTTGTCCACGCCGGCTTCCACCGAGAGCTGGTCGTTGAAGCTCCAGCTGGCGAACAGGTCCACCAGCGTGGTTGGCCGGTACAGCTGCTGGATCGCCGACAGGCCTACGTTCCAGTCCTTGTCCAGCTTGCTGATCGGGCCGGCGTTGTGGACCACGCGGGTGCCGAAGGTCAGGCGCTCCTCGAACAGGCGCGAGCCCAGGGTCAGGTTGACCATGTAGCGCGGCGGGTTCTGGGTATTGGTGTACGAGCCCTCGAAGCCGCCGTCCACGCAGTCGGGCGTGTTGGCCAGCTCGCCGTTCCTGCGTTGCGCCCCGTAGGCACGGCGCTCGGCGGCGATGTCCGGCGCGCAGGTCTTGGCCTTGAAGTAGTAGTGCGCGGACAGATCGGCAAATACCTTGCCGCTGTCATAGCTGGACTGGAACTCCATGCCCGAGACCTTGAACTGGTCGACGTTTCGGATCAGGCCCGCCGACAGCGTGCGGTAGTCACGGGTGATCAGGTCGTCGATGCGGGTATCGAAGTACGCCAGCTTCAGCGCCAGGCGGTCGCCGGCGGCGAACAGGTCGTAGCGGATGGTGCTGGCGCCGATTTCCCAGCTGCGCGCGCGCTCCGGCTTCAACTCGCCCACTGGCTTGGCGGCGGTGAACAGGCCCAGCGTGGTCTCGAACAGGCTCGGCAGCTTGGTGCCTTCGGCGTACTTCACGTAGACCATGGTGTCTTCGCTGAAGCGGTAGGCCACGCTGGCGGTCGGCGAGAACGCAGTGTCACGGCGGCGGATCGGCTGCGACCACGTCCAGCTGACCGGCACTTCCAGGTCCTGCGCCTTGCCGGCGTCGTAGAAGTTCCAGCCACCGATGTCGGCCACCGTGCCCTTCTTGTACGGTGAGGCCAGCAGCGATTCCTGGGTGAAGTTGCCGTTGGCATCCGGATACCAGTTCAGCAGCGCGATGCGCTTGGCCCGCCACGACGGCAGCGCCGGGTTGCCATTGAGCAGTTCGGTGTAGCGGTACTGGCCCTGCACCTCATAGGCATCGGGCGTGGCCAGGCGGTTGCGGTCGTGCACGTCCACGAGGTTCCAGCGGCCGCCGGCCAGCAGTTCCCAGTGCTCATCGGGCTGCCACTTCAGCGAGGCCACGGCACTGTATTCCTTGCGCTCGGCATTGCGCAGGAAACGGTTGTTGACCAGGTCATCGTGCATGACCGGCCCCGAACTGCCCGGCGCGATGTCTTCGTCGCTGTAGGACAGGCCGTAGTCGAGGGTGAACGCACCGGCGCGGGTATCGAACTTCGAGGTGTTGCTGGCATCCAGGCCGAAGCGCTTCTGTCGCAGCGGATTGCGGTAGGCATCCTTGTAGCCGGGGTCGCCGCTGAAGCTGGGCGCGTCATACCACTCGGTGCGGCGGTCGAAGTACCACGGGGTGATGCCGGTCAGACTGTTGTACATCACGCTGTCGGTATCGGTGTATGTGGCGTTGACACGCAGGTCGACCAGATCGCTGTCCGGATTGAAGCGGTAGCGCAGGGTGTAGCTGTCCATGTCGACATGGCCCGGGTCCCACTGCGGAATGCGATCGCGGTCGACGCGGATGATCTGCGACGCCATGATCTCGCCGGCGGTGCCTTCGTAGCGACGGTATCCGGCTTCCAGCGTCTGCGCGTCATCGATGCGCCAGGTGCCCTTGAGCAGCGCCGACTTCGAACGCGACGAGGTATTGAAGACCTCGGTACGCGGCGGGTTCAGCGGTGCCAGAGTGCGCCGGGTCTGCGGGAAGTCGTCGTAGCCGTGCTTGCCAGAGAAGTAGTTTCCATTGTCGCGGTAGGCGTAGGCAGCAACCAGATCGAAGTGGTCCCAGTGACCGGCTGCAGCGACGTTGAAGAACTGGCTGCCGGTGGCGCTGCGGTCGGAACGTGGCGCGGCGCTGTAGGACGGCAGGTTGTTGGCGCTGGCGTTGGCCAGGCCGCCACGCACGCGTACGCCGAAGTCGCGCCCCTCGCGCAGCACGTCATCGATTTTCAGCGTCTCCATCTCGACCACGCCGCCGATGCCACCGGAGGCATTGGCCTGCAGGCTCGGGCCCTTGGTGATGGTCAGGCTGGAAATCAGGTCCGGGTCGAGGTAGGTGCGCTGCGATTGGCCGGCATAGCCACGGTAGGTATCCATGCTGGACTGGCCGCCGTCGATGATCACCGGCACGCGGCCCTGGCCCTGGATGCCGCGGATGTTGACGTCGAAGCCGTTGCCAACGCGCGGATCGCCGGCGGTGACACCGGCCACGCCCTTGACGATGTCGCCGTTGGAGGTGCCACGGAAGCGCTCCAAGTGCGTGCGGTTGAGCGTGGTGATGGAACCGACGCCGCGATAGCTGTCGAGCAGGCGTGCCTCGTCGCTGCCCGCGCCACTGTCGACGCGGTCGCCGGCCACGCTGAGCGTGTCGGTGACGATCACGCCGCTGTCGGCCTGCACCGGCATCGCCGCTTCCAGAGTGACTGCATCTGCGCTGACCCGGCGCACCGCCAGGCCACTGCCCTGCAACAGCTGCTGCAGCGCCTCGTTGGCCGGCAGGCTGCCCTTGACCGCACGCGAGGTTACGCCCTGGGCCAGGGTGGCCGGATACACGACCTGCACGCCGGACTGGCGCATATAGCTGCGCAGCGCTTCTTCCAGCGGCTGCGCTGGAATGTCGAAGCGCTGCACGGCAGCGTGGTTGCCGGTGGCGCTCTGTGCCAGCACGGACGGTGCGGCGCTGGCCAGGCCGGCGGCCAGCAGGGCGATGCACAGGCGGGACGGGCGCAGCGCGCGGCCCGGGCGGTGGGAGTCGAACATGGGGAACCTGTCAGGTAATCGGTGCCGCAGGCGCGGCGTCATCCGCAACACAGGCGGACACGGCGACGTACGTGGCGGCGGCGGGTACGTTCGCGGAGTAAGACGGATGAAAGCGTGGCAACCCCAAGGGGATTTGCAGTCGAAGCAGGTGCCGACGGTTGCGTGGCTGGTTGTAGTGGTGGGTGCCGACCGTTGGTCGGCACCGGGGCATTGGCGTGGATCTACCGATGGACGATGGCGACGCCTAGCGGCAGCCGGGTCACCTGCAATCCAGCCGTCGCGGCCAGCGCATCCAGCGCCTGTTCCGGGCGGTCGATGCGCAACGCCGCGCTTACCGCCGGCAGCTGCGATAGATCGCCGCGCACGAAGGTCGGGCCGGCGCGATAACGCCCCACCCATTGCACGGCGTCGGCGACGCTGGCCTGCTCCAGCAGCAGCTCGCCCTGCCGCCACGCGCCGACGCTGTCGGCAGCCACATCCCGCAGGCGCGTCACGCCGCTGTGCTCGCCATAGACCGCACGCTGGCCCACCTGCAGATAAGTCCAGCCACCGTCGGCCGGGCTGGCCACGCGCACCCTGCCCTGCCCGACCTGGGTTTCAACCTGGTCATCGCCGCGCGCGACGGTGAACGCGGTCGAGATGTCCTCGATCACGCCGTTGCCCGCACGCACGCTGAAACGTCGCTGCGCATCCGGGCTGACCTCGAACCAGGCACGCCCACGCAGCAGCTCGATCTCGCGTGCATGTGCATTGAAGCGCACGGTAATCGCACTGTCCGCATCCAGCACTGCGCGGCTGCCATCGGGCAATTGCACGTTCTGCGCGACGTGCGTGCTGCGATGGTCGGCCTGCAGCCGCAACCAGGCCTCCGGCCATGCCACCAGCATCGCCAGCGCGGCTGCAGCGGCCATCGCCCAGCGCATTCGATGCGGCCGCGGGCGTTCGGCGGGCTGGACCTGCGGGCGTGGCCCGACACTGCGCCACAGCGCGCGCTCGTGTTCGAAGGCACGGCGGTGCCCGGGTTGTGCCAGCCAGCGCTCGAACTCGCGCATGCGCCCCTCGCCGATGTCACCCGAGGCCAGCCACGCGATCCAGCCCCGGGCCTGTTCGGCCAGGGCATCGTCATTGGCGGCGGGCAGCGTGTTCGGCGGGCTCATCGGCTGGCGGACAGGCGCATTCAAGCGCGGGCGGAGGAACTAGACCGCATCCACGGTCCAGTGATCAAGACGTTCCAGTGAGGGCCAGCCCCAAGCCGGGCCGGTCATCGGCCGCTGCGTGCCCACGCCAGCCGCTGCAGCGCCGTGCGTACATGGTTCTCGACGGTGGTCACCGACACCCCGAGGCGGCGGGCGATCCCGGCCTGGGTCAGGCCCTGCAGGCGGTTGAGCCGGAAGATGGTGCGGGTCGGCTCCGGCAAGTGCCCCGCCGCATCAAGCACCCGCTGCAGCTCGTCCTGTGCCATGGCCTGTTCCTCGGTCGAGATGACCTCGTCCGGCCCCCACAGGTAGTGGTCGGCCAGCAGGCGGTTGCGCCGGGTCGATTCGCGGCCGTGGTCGGTGGCCAGGTTGGCGGCCAGCCGGTACAGATAGGCCCGCGGGTTGTCGATGGCCTGGCTGTCGTCGACCCCACGGGCCTTGAACCACACCGCCTGGATCACATCCTCGGCGCCATTGTCGCCGCCGAGGATGCGCTGCACCCGGCGCAGCAGTGCCGGCCGCTCACGGATCAGCAGTTCGGTAAGGGAGGCGGCATTGGAGGACATGCGCAGAACGGGACGACAGACGGAAGGCGCCGCGCATGCTACTCCGTTAATGAGAATCAGTCACGTTCGCATCAGTGGATGCAGCCGGTCAGCCCGTCATAGGTGCTCTCCGACGTGCCGGGCAACGGATCATGCAGCGGATTACGGGCCGCCAGCGCTGCATGGAAGGCCTCCACCGGGGTGCCAGGCACCAGCGGCAGCGGGCACAGCCAGGTCGGTTGCCGGGCTACGATCGCACCGTCGTTCCGCGACACGGCCAGGTCACTGGCGGCAAATGCCCACAGGCACTCATGCACCGTGCCGCGCACCGCGTCCACCGAACAGCGCAGGCGCAGCGCCCGGATGTCGCTGTACTCACCCTCGCAGAAGGTGTCGCCGCAGATCGCGTCGAACCCGTGCTGCAGACGCCCTTCCAGGGCAAAGAAGCGGTCCCAGTTGGCTTCCTGGTGCGGGTAGTCGATCAGGTCCACGTAGGGAAAAGCGTGGGCGGCGGGCGCGATCAGCAGCGTGCAGAACAGTCCGAGTGACAAGGCGGATGGTTTCATGCGGGAACTCCTCGGGTAGGTACATCCAGACTGCGCGCGCGCGCCACCCGGACCCATCGGTCAACCCCGGCCCGCCGGGTCGGCGCCTTCCTCGCCCTGCCGTCAGCCCCCTCCCCCTGCACAGCGCCCGGCAAAGGCATAAAATGGGGGGCTATCCGTCTATATCCCCCACCTGGAGCACGACCATGGGTCTGGAACTCGTCTCGCCCGGCAAGAACCCGCCGGAAGAAATCAACGTCATCATCGAGATCCCGAAGGACTCGGAGCCGGTGAAGTACGAAGTGGACAAGGAAACCGGCGCGATCTTCGTCGACCGCATCCTGTCCACCCCGATGCGCTACCCCTGCAACTACGGCTACGTGCCGAGCACCCTGTGCGGCGACGGCGATCCGGCCGACGTGCTGGTGGTGCTGCCGCTGCCGCTGGTGCCGGGCTCGGTCGTGCGCTGCCGTCCGGTCGGCGTGCTGAAGATGAGCGATGAGGCGGGCAGCGACGAGAAGATCCTGGCCGTGCCGGTGTCGAAGATCTTCAGTGGCTACGCCCACGTCGAAGACATCGCCCAGGTGTCCAGCCACTGGCTGGAGCGCATCGGCCACTTCTTCGAGCACTACAAGGACCTGGAAAAGGGCAAGTGGGTCAAGCTCGACGGTTGGGGCGGCGCCGCTGAGGCCAAGCAGATCCTGATCGAGGCGCACCAGCGCCATCTCGACAGCAAGGCCTGAGCCTGAACCGGATCGCTCCGGCGGCACCCCGCCGGAGCGATGCGGGTCACGTTTCATGACGACGGCACATCACTCTTGCCGCCGTATTAGGTAAATTGCGTCACTTCACACGTCGTCGACATCCATCGTCGAGACAGCCAGGGGAATGTGTCGTGCGTATTCTGCTTGTTGGGGATGCAGCCAGCCTGCCGGCTGAGCTGACCGAATTCATTGCCGATCTTGGGGAAGACTGGCAGCCGCTGACCGCCACCGATGGCCACACCGCGATGACCGCGGTGGCCACGCAGGGCGTGGATGCGGTGATCGTCTGCCCGCAGCTGCCGGATCTCAATGCCACCACGCTGCTGGGCCAGATCCGGACCTTGCGCCCGGAAACCATCCGCATTGCGCTGGTGGACGCCCAGCACGGCAACCGGCCGCCGCCGGCACGCCTGATCGGCGTGGCCCACCGCTTCCTGCCGTTGCCGCTGGCACCGGAAGTGTTGCTGGAAGCGCTGACCAGCCTGGAAGAGCTGCGTGAAGTGCTGGACAGCCCGCGCCTGCGCGACGCCATCGGCCGTATCGAGAAGCTGCCCTCGCCGCCGCACCTGTACCTGAGCCTGACCCAGGCACTGGAACATGACGACGACGCCGACAGCGCCGACGTCGCCAAGCTGGTGGCCGCTGATCCGGCGATCGCGGCCAAGGTGCTGCAGCTGTCGAACTCGGCGTTCTTCAGCCAGGGCCGCACCATCGCCGACCTGCGCACCGCCGTGACCCGCCTCGGCCTGTCGACGCTGCGCGATCTGGTACTGGCCAGCGAGGTGTTCTCGGCACCGACACTGTCCACGGCCGAGCGCAATTCACTACAGCAGCGCGCCCTGCTCGCCTCGCGGCTGGCGGCACGCCTGCTGCCCGAATCCAGCGCCGAACTGGGCGCGACCGCCGCGCTGCTGGCCGACATCGGCCTGCTGCTGCCCGGCGTGCGCAACGAGCGCAGCGAACCATCGCTGACCGGTGAAACCCGCCCGGGCCACGCCGAAGCCGGTGCCTATCTGCTCGGCCTGTGGGGCCTGCCGATGCCGATCATCGAAGCGGTCGCGTTCCATCTGCAGCCGCAGCGTGCCAATACGCGCAGCTTCTGGGTGACCGGCGCAGTGCACGTGGCACTGGCACTGGTCAATGGTGATCCGGTGGACGAGGACTACCTGCAGCGCGCAGGTGTTCTCAACAGGCTGCCGCAGTGGCGGGAGCATGCCAATGCGTTGATGGGACTGGTACCCAGCGAGGCTTGAGGCACTGCCCAGGGCGAGTTCGCAGGTAATGAAGGGCAGGCCGGATGGCCTGCCTTTTCCGTTGTGCCTGAAGAACCATCCACGCATGGCGTGGATCTCCTCAGTCGGTGCAGCGCACAAACAAGAAGGGCGGACCTTGCGGCCCGCCCTCCTCTTTCTGCTGTGACGCTTCGATGGATCAGAAGCGCTGGGTGTACTTCATGTAGTAGAAACGACCGATGTCGAAGCCACCGTAGTACGAGAAGCTCGAGTTCGGCTGGCTGTACATGACCGGGCCCTCGTGGTTGAACACGTTGTTGGCGCCCAGCGAGACCGTGGCTTCCCACGGCAGGTTGTAACGCACCTGCACGTCGTGGAAGGTGTTCGAACCCACCTTGCGGGTCGGCTGCGCCAGGGTGTAGGCCGAGCTGAAGTCAGGCAGGTTGCACTCGGTATCGTAGGAGCACGGCTCCTTCATGCTCGAGTAGTAACGCACGCCCCAGTTCACGCCCAGGTTGCCGTAGGTCCAGTCGACGTTGAGGTTCGAGCGGACGCGGAAGTTCGCGCCCCAGTCTCCGGTCGCCCAGCTGGTGTGCTGCTCGACCGGGGTCTCGGCTTCGTTGTCGCGCTTGTACTCCAGGTAATCGACGTAGGTGGTCTTCCAGTCGATGACGAACTTGCCGAAGGAGAACTCCGGCAGGCGGTACTTGATGCCCAGATCGTAACCCGCGGTTTCCTGGTAACCACCGTTGATCAGGGTACGGGTAACGTCGACCACCTGGTTGGCGGTACGGCCTTCGGTGCCGCGGTCGAAACGCTCACACGCCGACGCCACGCCCAGCACATAGCACTGGTTGAGGATCGAGGTTACCGACTCGGCGGCGATCACGTTGTCGATGCGGATCTTCCACCAGTCGAGGCTGACGTCCAGGCCCTGCACGAAGTTCGGGCTGTACACCAGGCCGGCGGTCCAGGTCTTGGAGGTTTCCGGCTTCAGTTCCGGGTTGGAACCCGACTCGAAGGCGCTGTAGGACTGGGTGCCCGGGCCGGTCGACTGTGCACCGCCGGAAGTGATCTGGCGGAAGTTGGCCGGAACGCCACGCGCCTGGCAGGCTGCCGCCACCGAGGGGTTGCGTGCGGCCGAGCCGAAGCTGCTGTCACACGGATCGGTGTAGGCGTCAAAGGTCTGCGAGGTACCGCCGTACATGTCGGCGATGCTCGGGGCGCGGAAGCCGGTCGAGTAGGTTGCACGCACCAACAGGTCGTCGATCGGCTTCCACTTCAGGCCGAACTTGCTGTTGATGGTATCGCCGAAGGTGTTGTAGTCCGAGTAGCGGCCGGCCATGTCGAGCGACAGCTCCTTGGCGAACGGCATGTCGGCCAGCACCGGCACGTTCAGTTCGACGTAGAACTCGTCGAGCTTGTAGCTGCCCTTGGTCGGCTTGCCGGCCAGGTCGGTACTCAGGCCAGACTGCAGCAGCGCATCCGGGTTGTACTCGCCGCTTTCTTCGCGGTGCTCGTAGCCCGCCGCGATGGCCAGCTCACCGGCCGGCAGCGAGAACAGCGAACCTCCGATGTTGGCGCTGTACGCCTTGGTGGTGTTGGTATAGGTATCGTGGCTCGGCAGGTACAGGTAAGCCTGCAGGGCCGGATCGGCCAGCGAGCCGTTGCCGGTCGAGCCGTACGGTGCCAGCGGGTTCCACGGGGTGCAGCCAGCGATGACATGGCCCGGGGTGCCGCAACGGGCAACGTCGCCGTCCATGAAGGACGGACCGACCGCATTCTGCACGTTCGGGATGAACAGGTTGCCGGTGCCGGTCTTCACACCCTTGTTCTGGTTGTAGACGTAGCCCACGTCCCAATCCCAGAACTTGTCGCCGAACTCGAACGAACCTTCCAGGCCGGCCGAGAAGCGGAAGGTCTCCTGCTCGGACTCGGTCTGGCGCGGCACTTCGGATGTGCGACGGATGAAATTCGCATCCGTGCCCAGCGGGTTGTAGATGCTGTTGGCCGACAGCGGGGTCTCATAGACCTCGGACTGGTACGGGTAGCCGGCAATCTGCTGGGTGGCCGTACGCTTGGTGTACAGCACGTTCGCGGTGCCGCGGATGTTGTCGGTGAAGTCGTAGTTGCCGTTGGCGAACACCGAACGACGGGTCAGCTTGTTCTGCAGCCACATTTCCTGGCTGGCATTGGTGTAGTCCGCCGTGCCGAACTCGCGGAAATCGGCCATGGTGTTGCCCGAGCCATTGTTGGCGCGGGTGTACCAGTTGTCATTGCTGTCGATCAGCACGCCGTGGTTGGATGCCGGCGACCAGCCGTTGGCGTCTGCGTCGGTCGGGTTCGGGTGGAACTGGCCGTTCGGGTAGCGGCTGAAGGCACGATCCTTCGCCCAGACCGGATCTTCCTTGCTGTACTCGGCGCCGAAGGTGATCGAACCACGCTCACCGGTCTGGCCGTAGACGAAGTTGTAGACCTGCTTTTCGCCGTCGCCCTTGCTGTACTGGCCGCCGTAGACGCTGGCTTCCAGACCGTCGAAGTTCTTGCGGGTGATGATGTTGATCACGCCGGCGATGGCGTCGGAGCCGTAGATGGCCGATGCGCCGTCGGTGAGCACTTCAATGCGCTCGACCACCGAGGTCGGGATCGAGGCCAGGTCGGTGTAGCCACCGGTGCTGACGCCCATGCGCTTGCCGTCCAGCAGCACCAGGGTGCGCTCCGGACCCAGGCCGCGCAGATCAACGTACTGGCCGCCGACTTCTTCGCCCGAGCTCAGGGCATCGGCGCGGCTGATCGCCGGCGAACCGGTTGCCGACAGGTTCTGCACGATGTCGCCGACGCTGGTGAAGCCCTGCTTTTCAATGTCGGCGCGCTGCAGCGCGATCACCGGCTGCGCGGTTTCCATGCTCGCCTGGCGGATGCGCGAACCGGTAACCGAAATGCGGTCCAGGTCGGTCGTGCCGCCGGCAGCTGCGTCCTGCGCCGAAGCGAAGGACGGTGCCAAGGCAAGCGCAATGCCGGCCGGCAACAAGCCGAGCCGCACTGCAGGAATACGAACGTTCATCAATCTCTCCAAGGTACGTGTTAGTAGCGTGTTAAAACGCCCCAGCACGTTACGATTGCGTTGCGACGCTGCATTTGCGCGACCCAACCGGAGAGTTTGCAGAATGTGGCGGCAGCAGCCCGCCGTTCTCACGGAAGCGCGAAGCCGACTGCCCGTAACGGGCGCGGAAGGCCCTGGCGAAGCTGCAGCAGTTGTCGAAACCGCTGGCGGCAGCAACTTCGCCCACCATCATGTCGGTATCGCGCAACAGATCGGCCGCCCGTTCCAGGCGCAACCGTGCCGAAAGCGACTGCGGACTTTCCTCGTAGAGGCTCTGGAAGGTCTTGGAGAGATACCAGCTGGAGAAGTTGGTCAGTTCAGCCAGTTCACCGATGCGCACCACGCGGTGGCTGTTGCCTTCCAGGTACAGGCGGGCGCGCTGCATGCGGCCAAACACCTGGCGCTTGCGGCTGCGCGAGCGACCCGGGCAACGCTGCACGTTGTCGGCCAGCCCGCGCTGCAGGCCCGCCAGATGCAGCAGCAGCGGGCGCAATGCCTCCGCCGGCTGGCCACTGGCCAGCGCATCGCGCCACAGGCGCAGCGCAACACGTGCATCGCCGCGGTTCATGCGACCACGCCCGGCATACAGGCCACAGTCGGCCATCTCGGCCAGCACGCGCAGCGCTTCGACGGTGAGGTTCAGGCCCAGGCACAAACCGTTGCGACCGGCCTGCACCAGCGGCCGCGATTCCTTCTCGAAGGCGATCCACTCGCCCTGGCGCAAACGGAAGCGTCCTTCCTTGGCTTCCACCCAGGAACTGCCGCGCACCTGCATCCACACAGTGAAGCTGCTGCCTGCGGTCTGCAGACTGCCCAGCCGGGCAACGCCCAGGCAGGTCGGCGCGACGTCGTCCAGGGCCTTGTCGAGGGAGATGGTTTGGCCGCGATCGGCCAGCGAGAGTTGACGCATGGGGGCACCACGGATTTGCCTAGTACAGGCCTCCGTTTTGCCCAATCTGGTGGGACCTCGTCAGGAAAGACTGCCGAGATCGCCACGAATTCGTGGCGAGAACCACACGAAAAAATTACGAAGAGAAATTCTTCTTCAAAATCAACATCCTGGAGAAGGCAGGGAACAGCGCCGGGGCTTGCTCGGGCAGCCGCATGATGCCGATGTCAGCGCCGTCACTGACCGCCAGCGCCACGTAGAGATCGCGCCCGTTGGCGCTGGCACTGAGTCCATTGCCCGCGCTGAGCCGCTGCGGATCAAGGCAGCGTTCCGGCACTTCGGTACCGTCCTGGATCAGGACCAGGGTCGTGCCACACTGCGTGGACGTGCCGAGGTAACCGATGCCACCGTTCCCCACGACGGTCCAGGTGCGATAGCGCCACCGACTCGGCAGGTCTTCAGTGATCTGCCGCACACTGGCCGGTGACAGTGCCGGATCGACCGACCACAGCCCACCAGCGGCGAGGCGCGTGAACAGCACCCGTCCGCTGGCGCGATCAAAACGTGCCTGCGACACCCCATCAATGCTGGCCAGCCGGCGCCAGGGGTGAGAGCTGCGGTCGAACAGGCTCAAGCGCGTGCGCTGGTCGGCATCCCGCTCCACCACCAGCAGCTGGTCATCGCCGGCCCCGTAAAGCGCCTGCAGCGGTTGTTCGGCGGGCACCGGCAGTGGCTGCAGCCGCTCATCACGCGGCGAGATTTCGTAGACCACGGTACGTCCATGGTCATCGCGGCCAACCACCAGCAGGTGCCGGCTGTCGGCGGCCCAGTCCGGTGCCTGCCGGGCCTCCGGCCGCAGGCCTTCGATCAGCCGCAGCGAGTCCGGCCGCTGCATGTCAGCCCACCACAAGGCGAAACTGCCGGAGCGATCGGAGGTGAAGGCCAGCTGGCGGCCATCGGGCGCGGCCATCGGCTGACCATCACGGCCACTGGACGCGAACAGTCGTTCCGCACGTCCTCCCTCGATCGGAACCTTGAACACGCCGAACTGCGCCCGCCGGTGGACAAACGCAAGCACGTTGCCATGGCGGGATACCGCAGGCCACTGCGCATCATCCAGGCCAGCGTCGCGCAGCGTGCGGCGCTCGACGTCGAGGTAGTACAGGCGAACTTCACTGTCCACGCGACGGCCGAACACGATGGTGCGCCCATCCCCCAGCCAGGCCCAGCCTCGCTGCTCGGCCGCTTCATTGGTCAGCTGCTCGGGGGTACCGCCGACGGCGGGCATCCGCCACAGATCACCCATCTGCGGATTGCGCACGAACACCAGCCACTTACCGTCTGGCGAGTAGCGCGGCGCATAGTCGAAATCATCGGCATCGACGCGGTAATCCAGCTCACGCCATTGGCCACTGGCCAGATCCAGCACGCGGATGCCGCGATGCGCATAGCGTCCGACCATGCTGCCGAACACCAGCCCCCGGCCATCCGGGGTCCAGTCAAAACTGAGCAGCTCGGTTCCGTCGCAGCGGGTTGCCTGGCGCACGGCACCACCTGTGGCACTGGCGATCAGCACCTGGCAGCCGCCTCCGGCGCTGAATCGTGCAAACGCGATCTCGCGCCCATCCGGCGACCAGCTCGGGAAACGGTCGTTGGCACCGGCCGGAGGCGTCAGCAACTGGCGCGCGGGCGCATTGCCCGAGGTCTGCACCTTGATCGCACCGCCGTCCCCCCCGTCGTCGTTGGCCCCTTCGTAGGCCACCTGGGAACCGTCGGGCGAAAGTGTTGGATACGTCTCAAAACCACTGGTCGCGGTGATCAGCCGGTAAGGCCGCTGCGGGCTGCCGATCACGCGAACGCCGTTCTCCACGGCCGCATCAACCGGTGAACTGGCTTCCGGCGGCTGCCGCAACAGCAGCATCGTCAGCACGATCACCGTGCCAAGCATCAATATGCCGATTGCCAACAGTACCTGGCGCCGGACCCGTCGCCACGCCCGGCGAAGCCCCGGCACCGGCACCGTACCGACCGCGGCCCTGCCACCGGCGTCCGCGGGCGGCAACGGAAGATCGGCCAGCTCGCCGCTGTCCACGGCAGCCTCAGGCGCCTCCAGCACCTGCACCGGCACCAGCAACCGATAACCGCTCTTGGCGATGGTCTCGATATAGGTCTGGCCGTTGTCGTCGTCGTTGGCGAATGCCTTGCGCAGCTGCGTGACGGCCTGGGTCAGCACGTCATTGGTGGGCAGCGTGTCGGGCCACACTTCGGCAAACAGCTCCTCGCGGGTGACCACGCGGCCGGGCTGCCGCAGCAGAACGCGCAGCACACCCAGCGCTTTCGGCGTCAGCCGGCGCGGACGACGCGCACCTTCAACTTCGACCTCTCGCGAGGACAAAGTGACGACGCATTCGCCAACCTGGATACGGTCAGCCTCGGGCGGCTGGATTTCGCTGCTGTTCATTTTCCGGGATACAGTAGGGACGGGCCTGGGCAGGTTTCACCAGCAATACCGCCCCCAACCGGGGACAACAAAAAGCCAGATTCCGCACACAGCATCGGCGCATACCGCAAAAACAATGAAGCGGGCGAATACTAGCCTATGCGGGTTACCTCGCCTATCGCGTGGTCGACATCCAGGCTCTCTCTCGCCGACGCATTCACATAATTTGCTGCACCATTCGCGCCCTGCGGGGCGCGGAATTTTTATCTGGCGTTCATTTTCACACGCGCCGCAGCATGGTCAATCCGACCAGTCGCGAAACCACCAAAGCCACGTACATCACGCCTGAAAACTGCTCCAGCATGACCAGGGCACGCGCCTGCGGATGCAGGGGTACTACGTCGCTCAAGCCAACACCCGAGAGCAAACTGAAGCTCAGATAAAGCAGTTCCATCCAGGTGCGCTGTGCACCGCCGCCGGAGCCCTGGAAACTGCCCGGATACCATTGTTGGCACACGGCAAAAGCAAATGCGAAGGCCCAGGCCAGCAGCGTGAATGTGGCGCCTGCGGCGAACAGTTCATCGCGGGTGACTTTATGGTCCTGGAGCATGTAGGCAATGAGCGCACCGGCCGTATAGAAGTACAGCAGGCTCTCCAGCAGTTGCGCGGTGGTCAGCAGCGCAGTGCGGTCCAGCAGTGCACCGGCCAGCGAGAACACCACCGAGGGAATGGCCAGCAGCAGTGCCAGCCAGGTGCCCAGCGGGCTGCGTTGCACCACCCACAACGCCAGGCCCAGTACCGCCATGCCGAACATGCCCAGCGCCGCGCGGCCCGCAGCGGTGTCATCCAGCGCGGGGTACAGCAGCACCGCGATCAGCTGGGCGCCCAACAGCCAGGCCGAAGGATGACGGCGGGCAATGGCCAGCCAACGGGTGGTGATGGCAACAGGCATGGCGTCCTTTCCCCAGGGAGATGGGCGGAGGATAGCCGGGAGCGGCGTGATGAGCGGTAGTGCCGGCCGCTGGCCGGCACCCCCGCTTCCGCGTCACCCCTGGCGATAGACCTCGGCACCGGCCGCGCGGAACTCCGCCGACTTCTCCTTCATGCCGGCTTCGGCGTAGTCACGCACATCCTGGGTGATCTTCATCGAACAGAAGTGCGGGCCGCACATCGAGCAGAAGTGGGCCAGCTTGTGCGCATCCTTCGGCAGCGTCTCGTCATGGAATTCCTTGGCCTTCTCCGGATCCAGGCCAAGATGGAACTGGTCTTCCCAGCGGAACTCGAAGCGCGCCTTGCTCAGCGCGTTGTCGCGCACCTGCGCGCCCGGATGGCCCTTGGCCAGGTCGGCCGCATGCGCGGCAATGCGATAGGCCATGATGCCGTCGCGCACGTCCTGGCGATTGGGCAGGCCGAGGTGCTCCTTCGGCGTCACGTAGCAGAGCATCGCCGTGCCGAACCAGCCGATCATCGCCGCACCGATCGCGCTGGTGATGTGGTCGTAGCCCGGCGCGATGTCAGTGGTCAGCGGGCCCAGCGTATAGAACGGTGCTTCGCCACACTCGCGCAGCTGCTTGTCCATGTTTTCCTTGATCAGCTGCATCGGCACGTGGCCGGGGCCTTCGATCATGGTCTGCACATCGTGTTTCCAAGCGATCTTCGTCAGCTCGCCCAGTGTTTCCAGCTCACCGAACTGCGCGGCGTCGTTGGCATCGGCGATGCAGCCCGGGCGCAGGCCGTCACCCAGCGAGAAGGTCACGTCGTACGCCTTCATGATCTCGCAGATGTCTTCGAAGTGCGTGTAGAGAAAATTCTCCTTGTGGTGCGCCAGGCACCACTTGGCCATGATCGAGCCACCACGGCTGACAATGCCGGTCACGCGCTTGGCGGTGAGTGGCACGTAGCGCAGCAGCACGCCAGCGTGGATGGTGAAGTAGTCCACGCCCTGCTCGGCCTGCTCGATCAGCGTGTCACGGAAGATTTCCCAGGTAAGTGCTTCGGCACGGCCGTCGACCTTCTCCAGTGCCTGGTAGATCGGCACGGTACCGATCGCCACCGGCGAGTTGCGGATGATCCACTCGCGGGTCTCATGGATGTGCTTGCCGGTGGACAGGTCCATCACCGTATCACCGCCCCAGCGGATCGCCCACACCAGTTTCTCCACTTCCTCGGCAATGCCCGAGGACACTGCGCTGTTGCCGATGTTGGCGTTGATCTTGGTCAGGAAGTTGCGGCCGATGATCATCGGCTCGCTTTCCGGGTGGTTGATGTTGTTGGGCAGCACCGCGCGGCCGCGTGCGATCTCGTCGCGCACGAATTCGGGTGTGATCACCTTCTGGATTGAAGCACCGAACGACTCGCCCGGGTGCTGCTGCAGCAGGCCGGCATCGCGGACCGCGTCGAGCCGCTGGTTCTCGCGGATGGCGACGAACTCCATTTCCGGCGTGATGATGCCGCGCCGCGCATAGTGCATCTGGGTGACGTTCGCGCCGGCTCGCGCACGGCGTGGCAGGCTGCGCGCAGGAAATCGCACCGCATCGAGCTTCGGGTCATGCTCGCGGTCGCGGCCGAACGAAGAACTCAGTCCTTCGAGCTGTTCGGTATCGCCGCGTTCCTCCACCCAGCCGCGGCGCAGCGCCGGCAGGCCTGCGGACAGATCGATGCGTACGCCAGTATCAGTGTAGGGGCCGGACGTGTCGTAGACCGTGACCGGCGCATTCTCTTCGCCGCCGAACAGGGTCGGCGTGCGGGCCAGCGCGATCTCGCGCATCGGCACCAGCAGATCCGGGCGCGAGCCGGCCACGTGTATCTTGCGCGATCCGGGAATGGGCCGGGTCACGGATTCGGAGAGTTGCTGGGCCTGTTGCTGCAGGGCGGAGAGCTGTGCGTTCATCGGGCATCGTCCAGGAAGGTCAGGGACGAAGCGGCGGCGCACTGCTGCCGCTCCCGGACGGTCCTTGGGCGGAATCCGGGCACGGCTGCACTGCAAAGCTTCCCTACGCCGGTATGAGCCGGATCAGGTTCCAAGGGACTGTCTCAACCGTGGCCACATGGCCCGGTACCCCCGCTTCTTGGTGTGCATTAGAGCATAGAACGTGCTGTAGCCCATGGCTGTTCCATCCACGCACGGCGTGGATCCGCTGTTTCTGTATTAACAGAACCGTGACATCGCATTCAGTAACGTGCACGCGCATCGTGCCGCTGCGGCCGGTGTTTCCTCGCCGCCTTCGCGGCCCCTGCCCGGTCTGTGCTGCATGTCGCCGGCCCCTCGCAGCAAGCTCTGCTCGCTCCCCTCAATCCCTTGATCGGAGAAGCCCCTTCATGGTGTTTCGCGTTTCCATTGCACTGGTTCTGCTGCTGGTGCTGCTCGCCGGTGTTGCACCCGGTCCCTTCAACACCGTGGTCCAGTCGATGCTGGCCGAGGTCATCCGCAGTGTCGGCTGGCTGTACCTGCTGGTCGTGTTCCTGGCGCTGGTGTTCCTGATGTACCTGGCCTTCGGCCGCTTCGGCAACCTGCGCATCGGTGGCGAAGATGCCGAGCCCGAGTTCTCGCGTGCCAGCTGGATGTCGATGCTGTTCGCTGCCGGCATGGGCATCGGCCTGGTGTTCTGGGGCGCCGCCGAGCCCATTTCGCACTTCAGCAAGCCACCGGAGGGGCTGGCGCCCGAAAGCATGGACGCCGCGCGCGCCGCCATGCGCTATGCGTTCTTCCATTGGGGCCTGCACCCGTGGGCGATCTACGCGCTGATCGGCCTGGCCATGGCCTGGTTCCAGTTCAACCGCAACGGCCGTGGCCAGATCAGCGATATGTTGCAACCGATCATCGGCCGTCACCATCGTGGCTGGATCGGGCATATGGTCAACATCTCCGCGGTCGTCGCCAC
Organism: Stenotrophomonas hibiscicola ATCC 19867; assembly: GCF_000382065.1. Classification (GTDB taxonomy): domain Bacteria; phylum Pseudomonadota; class Gammaproteobacteria; order Xanthomonadales; family Xanthomonadaceae; genus Stenotrophomonas; species Stenotrophomonas hibiscicola. The sequence continues at coordinate 75,667 of NZ_KB907505.1, forward strand.
CGCGGTTGGCGTGGCTACAGCACTGGGCTTCGGCACGGTACAGATCGCGGCCGGCGTGGAACGCGTGTTCGGCGTGCAGGCGGGCGTGCCGCTGCAGCTGACCATCATCGCAGTGGCTTTCGTACTGTACATGGCGTCCACGCTCAGCGGTGTCGGCCGCGGCATGAAATGGCTGTCCAACTTCAACCTTGCATTGGCTGCACTGCTGCTCGCGCTGGTGCTGGTACTCGGCCCGACTGGCGCGATCTTCAACACCTTCACGACGACGTTGGGCTCCTATCTCAATCAGCTGGTGACGATGAGCCTGCGTATGTCACCGTTCTCGTCCAGCACCTGGGTCGCGGACTGGACGATCTTCTACTGGGCCTGGTGGATCTCCTGGGCACCGTTCGTGGGTTCGTTCATCGCGCGCATCTCGCGCGGGCGCAGCGTGCGCGAGTTCGTGATCGGCGTGGTGCTGGCACCGACGCTGCTGGGCTTCTTCTGGTTCTCGGTGTTCGGTGGCACCGCGATCTGGATGCAGATCTTCGGCCAGGCCGACCTGCTGCAGGCACTGGGCAACGGCTATGAAACGGTGCTGTTCACCATGTTCGACAGCATGCCGCTGCCGTTGCTGCTGTCGTGCATTGCGCTGGTGCTACTGATGATCTTCTTCGTGACCTCGGCTGATTCTGCGGTACTTGTGCTGGCCAGCATGTCCACGGACGACGCGGGCGAGCCATTGCGCAAGCACAAAGTGGCGTGGGGTGTCGGCATTGCGCTCGTGGCGGGTTCCTTGCTGTTGGCAGGGGGACTGGAGGCGCTGCAGGGCATGATCACCATCGCTGCGCTGCCGTTCGCGCTGCTGATGCTTCTTGTGATGGTGTCCCTGTACCGGGTGCTGGACCAGGAATACACCCGGGGGCGGCGGCAGGCGCAGCGCCAGCGGCACATGATCGATGCGTGGATTGCACGCGAGATGGCGGCGCAGGAGGAAACCCAGGCGGAGGCAGCGCGCGCGCACGATCAGGATTGAGGGGGTTTTGCAGCCTGCGGCTGCACCGCTTTTTTCAAGCAACGGCAACAACAACTTCAAAAGCGGCTCTGGATTTCTGCTGGTTTGGCGGGGAGGGGGCCGATGGCGGGACACGCCGCAAGTACGTCCCTGTAGGCTCGGCCACGGCATCCATGCCGTGGACGGTCCCGCCATCGGCCCCCTCCCCGCCTCCGACAATTTCCCGGTGACGGCAGTAGATCCACGCCATGCGTGGATCAGGTGTATCGGAAAACAAGAAGGGGTCGGATCCGTTTTCCTTCGGAAAACGGGTCCGACCTCAACCCACAGCGCGCGGCTGTTGCCTTTGCTCTTGCTCTTGCTCTTCTTTTTTCTTTTCCTGCGGTGATGGCCACGGACACTGTCAGGGGTCGGGCGGGGGGGTTGGGCGGGGGTGTCAGCCGCATGGATGCGGCTGCCAAGCCTCCAGGGACGGATTCACGGCGTCCCCCGAACAGCCCACCCGCCCGGCCCAATCACATGATCCCGCTTCCACGAACCACCACCGCAGAGGGGGCTCAGCCCGGTGGCCGGAAAACCTCAATACCCCGCCGCCTGCCCATCCTTGCGGCTCTCCGAAGCACCGTAGTAAACCCCGGTCTCGGGATCACGCATGATCGCCTGGTACCCGCCATACGGGCCATCGGCGAACACGATGCGATGCCCTTTGCGCATCAGCGCGCGCACCGTTTCATAAGGGAAGCCGGTTTCCAGATTCACTTCACCGCCATCGGTCATCGCCGTAGCCTGACCCGTCGGTTCAGTCGAGCCTTCGTGCTGGATGCGCGGCGCATCACCGGCTTCCTGCAGGTTCATGCCGAAGTCCACCAGGTTCATCACGATCTGCGCGTGGCCCTGCGGCTGCATCGCGCCGCCCATCACGCCGAAGCTGGCATACGGCTTGCCACCCTTGGTAATGAACGCCGGAATGATGGTCTGGAAGGGGCGCTTGCCCGGTGCGTAGCCGTTGGGATGGTTCTTCTGCAGCACGAACATCTCGCCACGATCCTGCAGGATGAAGCCCAGCCCCGGCGGCGCCATGCCGCTGCCCATGCCGCGGTAGTTGGACTGGATCAGCGAGACCATCATGCCGTCGGCGTCGGCCACGGTCATGTAGATCGTGTCGCCCTCCTCCAGCTGCTTCGGCGTGCCCGGCTGCACTTCCTTCAACGCCTTTTCCATCGAGATCAGCGCGCGGCGCTGCGCGGCGTATTCCTTGGAAATCAGCTTCTGCACCGGTGCCGGCTGGAACGCCATGTCGGCGTAGAAGCGTGCACGGTCGGCGAAGGCCAGCTTCTTCGCTTCAACGAACAGGTGCACATGCTCCGGTGAACCAAACGGGATCTTCGAGAAATCGTAGCCTTCCAGCACGTTGAGGATCTGCAGCGCGGCAATGCCCTGGCTGTTCGGCGGCAGTTCCCACACGTCGTAGCCACGGTAGTTGCTGCTGACCGGTTCGACCCATTCGCCATGATGGTCAGCCATGTCCTGATAGCTCAGGTAGCCACCGTTGGCCTTGAAATAGTCGCCGATGGTGCGGGCGATGTCACCCTTGTAGAAGGCGTCGCGTCCGCCATCGGCGATCTTCTGCAGCGTGCTGGCCAGATTCGGGTTCTTCCACATCTCGCCCTTGCGCGGGGCGTGGCCGTTGATCGTGAACTGCTCCTTGAAGCCCGGGTACTGCGACAGCTTGGGTACCGAGCGGTTCCAGTAGTAGGCGATCACTTCGGCCACCGGGTGGCCCTCGCGGGCGTAGCGGATGGCCGGCGCCAGGTTGTCGGCCATCCGGTTGCGACCGAAGCGGTCGTGCAGTGCGAACCAGCCGTCGACCGCGCCAGGTACCGAGACCGGCAGCGGGCCGGTGGCCGGGATGTCCTTCAGGCCACGGCGCTGGAACTCGGCCAGGGTGAGCGATTTCGGCGAGCGCCCCGAGCCGTTGTAGCCATAGAGCTTCTGCGTCTTCGGGTCCCAGACGATGGCGAACAGGTCGCCGCCGATGCCGTTGCCGGTGGGCTCCATCAGGCCCAGCGCTGCGTTGGCCGCGATGGCGGCATCCACCGCCGAGCCACCGCCCTTCATCACGTCCAGCGCGATCTGGGTGGCCAGCGGCTGCGAGGTGGCGGCCATCGCATGGGGGGCGATCACCTCCGAACGGGTGGCGAAGGTGTGGCCGGTAATGCGGTCGGCGGCAAAGGACAGCGCGGGCACGGCAGCCAGCACGGCGGCGGCGATCAGGGAACGGGCAAGGCGTCGGGACACGGTCGGGTTCCGATGGACGGGTGGTTCCCCGATCTTCGCCGCTGCGGCCTTCACGCGGTATCGGACAGACGTCATGGACGTTGATCCTGGGGTGGAAGAATCCGACGGATTCCGCGCAAAAACCGCCCAGAAAGGAGTGAATTCGGGTTCACCGAAACACTTTCAGCAGCAACCATCCTTGTGCCGCAAGCGATTGCGCTGGATTCACTGGAAACCGATAAAAAAACCGTCGCGAGGGTTGACACCGCCAAAACGGCTGTGTTTCTCTCGATCACATGTTGCATCACAACACGCCACTGCGAACCCACATTGAAGCCGCCGACACCGGCGCCGCCTCGCTGCGTTCGATTCTTGTGCTCGTACTTATTACCCAGCCAACAGGTGCGGGACGAGCCAGCGTGTAAGCAACAAACACACCGGAACTCATCAAAACCCGCACCCGCCCCGGTGCGGGTTTTTTCATTTCAGGACCTGGTTTCAGACGCAACCACCATGACCAACGCTCAGTGCAAAGCCCGGCCCCAGACCACCACCACGCCTCGTAGTGGCTGTGCCTGTGCGATGCGCAGCGCCTCCTCCACCGCTTTCCCCTGACCGGCCGGTACGTCACCTCGACGACCGGCCGTTCTTTTTTCTTCCCACCGCAAGGAACCTCCCCCATGAGCACCAACGACCTGCCCCAGACCAAGATCGCCGTCATCGGCTACGGCAGCCAGGGCCGCGCCCACGCACTGAACCTGCGCGAATCCGGCTTCGATGTGGTGGTAGGCCTGCGTCCGGGCGGCCCGACCGAGGTCAAGGCGCAGGCCGATGGCTTCACCGTGAAAGCACCGGCCGATGCGGTGAAGGATGCCGACCTGGTCGCCGTGCTGACGCCGGACATGGTGCAGAAGAAGCTCTACGACGATGTGCTGGCGCCGAACATGAAACAGGGTGCGGTGCTGTTGTTCGCGCACGGCCTGAACGTGCACTTCGACATGATCAAGCCGCGCGAGGACCTGGACGTGGTGCTGGTCGCGCCCAAGGGCCCGGGCGCGCTGGTCCGTCGTGAATATGAAATCGGCCGCGGCGTGCCGTGCATATGGGCGGTCTACCAGGACAAGAGCGGCAAGGCCGCCGAGTACGCACTCGCCTATGCAGCCGGCCTGGGTGGCGCCCGCGCCAACCTGATCCAGACCACCTTCAAGGAAGAGACCGAAACTGATCTGTTCGGCGAGCAGGCGGTGCTGTGCGGTGGCGCTTCGGCGCTGGTGCAGGCGGGCTTCGAGACCCTGGTGGAAGCCGGTTACCAGCCGGAAATCGCCTATTACGAAGTGCTGCACGAACTGAAGCTGATCGTGGACCTGTTCTACGAAGGTGGCATCTCGCGCATGCTGGAGTTCATCTCCGAGACCGCGCAGTACGGCGACTACGTCAGCGGCCCGCGTGTGATCGATGCCGGCACCAAGGAACGCATGAAGGAAGTACTGAAGGACATCCAGGACGGCACCTTCACCAAGAACTGGGTGGCCGAGTACGAAGCGGGCCTGCCGAACTACAACAGGTTCAAGCAGGCCGACCTGGAGCACCCGATCGAGAAGGTGGGCAAGGAACTGCGCGCCAAGATGGTCTGGTTGCAAGGACAGGCCGCGTAAACGCGCGGCCCTCCCCCACCCGCTTTGCAAGGTTCCCCCATGAACTCTTCGACACATCGCAGCGCGCCGCCCAACGGCGCGCGCTGGCTGACCCAGGCGCTGGAGGCCGAAGGCGTCCGCACGCTGTTCGGCTATCCAGGTGGCACCATCATGCCGTTCTACGACGCGCTGGTGGATTCGTCGCTGAAGCACATCCTGGTACGCCATGAGCAGGGCGCGGCGCTGGCCGCCAACGGCTTCGCCCGCGCCAGCAACCAGGTCGGCGTCTGCGTGGCCACATCCGGCCCGGGCGCCTCGAACCTGGTCACCGGCATTGCCGATGCGATGCTCGATTCGGTGCCGATGGTCTGCATCACCGGCCAGGTCGGCACGCCGCTGCTGGGCACCGACGCCTTCCAGGAACTGGATGTGTTCGGCCTGACGATGCCGATCGTCAAGCACAGCTGGCTGGTGCGCAGCGTCGATGATCTGCCGCGCGTGGTGGCCGATGCCTTCCGCATCGCCCGCGAGGGCCGTCCCGGCCCGGTGCTGATCGACCTGCCCAAGGATGTGCAGCTGGCCGATGCCAGCCATCTGCCGGTGCATGTGCCCAGCAGCGTCGAACCGCCGCCGGCGCCGGCCGAAGCCGCCATCGCCGCGGCGATCGCCGCACTGGCGGCGGCCGAGAAGCCGGTGGTCTACGCCGGTGGCGGCATCGCGCTGGGTGATGCGGTGCAGGACCTGCGCGACTTCGTCGAGGCCAGCGCCATCCCCACGGTGATGACCCTGCGTGGCCTGGGTGCGCTGCCGGCCAGCCATCCGCAGTCGCTGGGCATGCTGGGCATGCATGGCACCCGCGCGGCCAACATGGCCGTGCAGGAAAGCGACCTGCTGCTGGTGCTGGGGGCGCGCTTCGATGACCGCGCCACCGGCAAGCTGGCCGAGTTCGCGCCGTTCGCCCGTGTGGTCCACATCGATGCGGACGCCTACGAGATCTCCAAGCTGCGCAGCGCCGATGTCGCCGTGCCTGGCAACGTCGGTCACGCCATCCGCGCCCTGCGTGCGGCCTTCCCCTCCCCCAAGGCCCACCAGGAGGCGTGGCGCAAGCGCTGTGCGCAGCATCGCGATCGCTTCGCCGCACGCTACGACGCACCGGGCCAGCACATCTACGCACCGGCGTTGCTGAAGCGCCTGAGCGAGCTGGCCCCGGCCGATGCGGTGATCGCCTGCGATGTCGGCCAGCACCAGATGTGGGTGGCCCAGCACTGCCGCTTCAACCACCCGCGCAACCACCTGACCAGCGGCGCGCTGGGCACCATGGGCTTCGGCCTGCCGGCGGCGATGGGTGCGCAGTTTGCCTGCCCCGACCGCACCGTGGTGCTGGTGTCCGGCGATGGCAGCTTCATGATGAACGTGCAGGAGCTGGCGACCATCGCCCGCTGCCACCTGCCGGTGAAGATCGTGCTGCTGGACAACAGTTCGCTGGGCATGGTGCGGCAGTGGCAGGAGCTGTTCTTCGCCGAGCGTTACAGCGAGATCGACCTGTCCGACAACCCGGACTTCGTGGCACTGGCACAGGTGTTCGGCATCGCCGCCACCCGCATCGACAACCGCGACGACGTGGAAGGTGGCCTGGCCGCGCTGCTGGCCGAGCCGGGCCCGGCACTGTTGCACGTGGCCATCGATGCACGCGCCAACGTATGGCCGTTGGTGCCGCCGAACACCGCCAACAGCACGATGCTGGAAAGCAACCCCGCCCATGCCCGCCAGGAGACCCCCAATGCAATACCGGCTTGACCTGGTGCTGCACCCGGCCGAAGGCGCGCTGCTGCGCGTGATCGGCATGGCCGAACGTCGCGGCTTCGCGCCGCGTGCGATCAGCGGCGCGCCGGTAGCTGCCGACGATGGCCGCTGGCACCTGCAGCTGGTCGTGGATGGCCAGCGCCCGGCGGAAACGCTGTGCCGGCAGATCGAGAAGATCTACGACTGCGTGTCCGTACAGGTCACCGCCGTGGAAGGAGTATCGCCATGAACACCCGTACCGTAGCGACCACGGTGCCGGTACGGAGGCGTCTTCTTCGTCGCCCGTGCCCGCATGCGGCGGTCTTCGGCACCGCGCTGGTGGCCCATGCCGGCCGCTGATGCCAGCCAGGAAAGCGATGTCGGCGACGTAAGCGTTGCCGACGTTCTGGCAGCGCAGGCCCGCCTGCGCCGCTTCCTGCCGCCCACCCCGCTGCACCATGCCGAGCGCTTCGGTACCTGGCTGAAGCTGGAGAACCTGCAGCGCACCGGTTCCTACAAGGTGCGCGGCGCATTGAATGCACTGCTGGCCGGCCGCGAACGCGGCGACACCCGCCCGGTGATCTGCGCTTCGGCCGGCAACCACGCCCAGGGCGTTGCGTGGGCGGCCTATCGCCTGGATGTGCCGGCCATCACTGTGATGCCCCATGGTGCACCCGCCACCAAGATTGCCGGCGTCGCCCACTGGGGCGCCACCGTGCGCCAGCACGGCACCACCTATGACGAGGCTTACGCCTTCGCGGTCGAACTGGCGCAGCGCCACGGCTACCGCTTCCTGTCCGCGTTCGATGATGCCGACGTGATCGCCGGCCAGGGCACGGTCGGCATCGAGCTGGCCGCGCATGCACCGGACGTGGTGATCGTGCCGATCGGCGGCGGTGGACTGGCCTCCGGCGTGGCCCTGGCGCTGAAATCACAGGGCGTGCGCGTGGTTGGTGCACAGGTAGAGGGCGTTGACTCGATGGCGCGCGCGATACGCGGCGATGCCCGCGAGATCGCCCCCGTCGCCTCGCTGGCCGACGGCGTGCGGGTGAAGATCCCCGGCTTCCTGACCCGCCGCCTGTGCACCTCGCTGCTGGACGATGTGGTGATCGTGCGCGAAGCCGAACTACGCGAAACCCTGGTCCGGCTGGCACTGGAAGAACACATCATCGCCGAGGGCGCCGGCGCGCTGGCGCTGGCTGCCGGCCGCCGCGTCGCCGGCCGCCGCAAGTGCGCGGTGGTGTCCGGCGGCAACATCGATGCCGGCGTGCTGGCCGGCCTGCTTACCGACATCCGGCCGCGTCCGCCGCGCAAGCCACGGCGACGTCGCAGCGAAACGCCGCGCTCGCCGGGCAAGGCCAGCGCCAACGCTTCGCCCACCTCTTCCCCTACCCCCCTGCAAGCCGTCGCACCCGCTGTCGAGGAGATTTCCCTGTGACCACCATCGAACGAATTACCACCCCGCGCATCCGCATCTTCGACACCACCCTGCGTGACGGCGAGCAGTCCCCCGGCTGCAGCATGAGCCCACCGCAGAAGCTGGTGATGGCGCGTGCGCTGGACGAACTGGGCGTGGACGTCATCGAGACAGGCTTTCCGGCCAGCTCGCAGTCCGACCGCGAGGCGATGGCCCTGATCGGCCGTGAGCTGCGCCGCCCGAGCCTGAGCCTGGCGGTGCTGTCGCGCTGCCTGCAGGCCGATATCGAAACCTCGGCGCGTGCCCTGGAAGCTGCGGCCAACCCGCGCCTGCACGTGTTCCTGTCCACCAGCCCGCTGCACCGCGAGCACAAGCTGCGCATGACCCGCGAGCAGGTGCTGGAATCGGTACGCAAGCATGTATCGCTGGCGCGTTCCTACATCGACGATGTCGAATTCTCGGCCGAGGATGCCACCCGCACCGAGCTGGACTACCTGATCGAAGTCTCGCGCGTGGCCATTGCCGCCGGCGCCACCACCATCAACCTGCCCGACACCGTCGGCTTCACCACGCCGGAAGAAATCCGCGCGATGTTCCAGCAGGTCATCGCCGGCGTCGCCGACGTTCCGAACGCCGCCAATGTGATCTTCAGCGCGCACTGCCACAACGACCTGGGCCTGGCCGTGGCCAACTCGCTGGCCGCCATCGAAGGTGGCGCGCGCCAGGTCGAGTGCACCGTCAACGGCATCGGCGAGCGCGCCGGCAACTGCTCGCTGGAAGAGATCGCGATGGTGCTGAAGGTGCGCCAGGCCTTCTACGAGCAGGACAGTTCGATCAACACCCCGCGCATCGTCGGCACCTCGCAGCTGCTGCAGCGCCTGGTCGGCATGCCGGTACAGCGCAACAAGGCCATCGTCGGTGCCAATGCCTTTGCCCACGAATCGGGCATCCACCAGCACGGCATGCTGCGCCATCGCGGCACCTACGAAATCATGCGTCCGGAAGACGTGGGCTGGGAGGATTCGCAGATGGTGCTGGGCCGCCACAGCGGCCGCGCCGCCGTCGAGGCGCGCCTGCGCGCGCTGGGTTTCTGGCTGGACGAAGACGAACTGAAGCTGGTGTTCGAGCAGTTCAAGGGCCTGTGCGAGCAGCAGCGCGTGGTCACCGATGCCGACCTGCAGACGCTGATGCAGGGCGGCTCCAATGCACAGGGCTACCGCCTGGCCTCGATGACCATCAGCGACGTGGGCAGCCGCGCCAACGCGCTGGTCGAACTGTCCGACCCGGACGGCAACCGCGTGGCCGAAACCGCACAGGGCGACGGCCCGGTCGATGCGCTGTTCGGCGCGCTGTCGGCCGCCACCGGCGTGCAGCTGATGCTGGACAGCTACCACGTGCACAGCGTCGGCATCGGCGCCGATGCGCGTGGCGAAGCCAACCTGAGCGTGCGCCACGAGGGCGTGGAGTACGACGGCACCGGCACCAGCAAGGACATCATCGAAGCCTCCGCGCTGGCCTGGCTGGATGTTGCCAATCGTCTGCTGCGCCAGCGCCAGGCCGCCGCCCACAGCAGCACCGACGTTCCCACCCCCGCCACCGCCTGAGGAACCCGCCATGAGCGCCTTCGACACCCCCACCCCGGCCAGTGCCGCTGGCCAGCAGTGGAATGCCCAGGACTATGCGATCGATGCCGGCTTCGTGCCTCTGCTCGGCGGCGCGGTCTCGCGCCTGCTCGACCCGCGCGCGGGTGAACGCATCCTCGACCTGGGCTGTGGCGATGGTGTGCTCAGCACCGAACTGGCGCTGAGCGGTGCGCGCATCCACGGCGTGGATGCCTCGCCGGAACTGGTGATCGCCGCCCGCGCGCGCGGTGTCGATGCCCAGGTGATGGACGGCCACGCACTGTCGTTCGACAGCGAGTTCGATGCAGTGTTCAGCAACGCGGCACTGCATTGGATGGGCACTCCCGACCGCGTGCTGGAAGGCGTGCGCCGCGCCCTGCGCCCCGGCGGCCGCTTTGTCGCCGAATTCGGTGGCCATGGCAACGTGGCCACGATCATCGCGGCGGTACAGGCCGCGCGCGTGGCCCACGGCCATGGCGCCAGCACCTTCCAGTGGTATTTCCCGACGGCCGATACCTACGCCGACCGCCTGCGCCAGCATGGCTTCCAGGTGCAACTGATCGAGTGCACGCCGCGCCCAACGGCATTGCCGACCGGCGTGGCCGGCTGGCTGCGCGTGTTCGCCGCGCCGCTGCTGGACGACCTGCCAGCCGAGGCACGCGCTACGGTGCGCGAGGCCGCGAGCGCGCTGCTGGCCGAGCTGCCGCGCAACGCCGCCGGCCAGCCGCTGGCGGACTATGTGCGGCTGCGCGTGCTCGCCCGCCGTCGCTGACTTGACCGTTCCGCCGTCTTTACTGATGTTCGCTATTTCGTACTTCTGCCAGGCATACGCATGACTTCCGCTCCCCGCACCCTGTACGACAAACTGTGGGACGCCCACGTGGTGGTTCCCGAATCCGACAGCGCGCCCGCCGTGCTGTACATCGACCTGCACCTGATCCACGAAGTGACCTCGCCGCAGGCGTTCACCGAGCTGCGCGAGCGCGGCCTGTCGCCGCGCCGCCCGGACCGCACCAAGGCGACGATGGACCACTCCACGCCGACCCTGCCGGCCGCCGCGGACGGCACGCTACCCTATGCCAGCGCCGCCTCCGAGGCACAGGTCGCCACGCTGGCACGCAACTGCGCCGAGCACGGCATCGAGCTGTTCGACATGGCCTCGGACAATCGCGGCATCGTCCACGTGATCGCGCCGGAACAGGGCTTCACCCAGCCGGGCATGACCATCGTCTGCGGCGACAGCCACACATCCACCCACGGGGCCTTCGGTTCGCTGGCGTTCGGCATCGGCACCAGCGAAGTCGGCCATGTGCTGGCCACGCAGTGCCTGCTTCAGCGCAAGGCGAAGACCTTTGCGATCACCGTCGATGGCCCGCTGGCGCCCGGCGTCGGCGCCAAGGACGTGGTGCTGCACATCATCGGCGTGATCGGCGTCAACGGCGGCACCGGCCACGTCATCGAGTTCCGTGGCAGCACCATCGAAGCGATGGACATGGAACAGCGCATGACCCTGTGCAACATGTCGATCGAGGCCGGTGCACGCGCCGGCATGGTCGCGCCCGACCAGGTCACCTTCGACTTCGTCGCCAACACCCCGCGCGGCCCAAAGGGCGCCGATTTCGAGGCTGCGGTGGCGCGCTGGCAGCAGCTGCGCAGTGATGACGGCGCGCGCTTCGACAGCGAAGTACGCATCGACGCCACCGACATCCGCCCGACCCTGACCTGGGGCACCCATCCGGGCACGGCCATCGCAGTGGACGCGCCGATTCCGGCGGCCAACGATGCCGCCGCACAGAAGGGCCTGGACTACATGCACTTCCAGGCGGGCAAGGCGCTGGCCGGTACGCCGGTGGACGTGGTGTTCGTCGGTTCGTGCACCAATGGCCGCCTGAGCGACATGCGCGAAGTCGCGCAGGTCCTGCGCGGCCGCCGCGTCGCTGACCGCGTGCGCATGCTGGTGGTGCCGGGCTCGGAGATCGTCAAGCGCGAGGCCGAGGCCGAGGGCATCCACGAGATCGTGCGCGCTGCCGGGGCCGAGTGGCGCGAGCCGGGCTGTTCGATGTGCATCGCCATGAACGGCGATCTGGTCGCGCCCGGCCAGCTGGCCGTGAGCACCAGCAACCGCAATTTCGAGGGCCGCCAAGGCCCCGGTTCGCGCACCCTGCTGGCTTCGCCGATGAGCGCGGCGTGGGCCGCGGTCAACGGGCACGTGGCCGATACCCGCGAACTGTTCGCACAGGAGGTGGCGTGATGGCCGGTTTCCGTACCCTGACCTCGGCCAGCGTGGTGCTGCGCCAGACCAACATCGACACCGACCAGATCATCCCGGCACGGTTCCTGTCCACCACCGAGCGTGCCGGCCTGGGCCGCAACGCGTTCAATGACTGGCGCTGGCAGGCTGATGGTTCGCCGGTGGCCGACTTCGCCTTCAACCAGCCGCACAACGCCGGCCGCAGCATCCTGCTGGCGGGCCGCAACTTCGGCTGCGGTTCCTCGCGCGAGCATGCGCCGTGGGCACTGACCGACCTGGGCCTGCGTGCCATCGTCAGCAGCGAGATCGCAGATATCTTCCGCGGCAACTCGCTGAAGAACGGCCTGCTGCCGATCGTGCTGGACGAGGCCGATGTGCAGGCGCTGATGCAGCGCCCGGACGATGAGCTGACCATCGACGTGGCTGCGCGCGAACTGCGCACGCCCGATGGCCGCGTCTATTCCTTCCCGCTGGATGGCTTCTCGCAGACCTGCCTGCTGGAAGGCGTCGACCAGTTGGGGTATCTGTTGGGCCGTGTCCCTGAAATCGAACGTTACGAGAGTGAGCATGCACGCTGAAATTGTTGTCCTGCCCGGTGATGGCATCGGCCCGGAAGTGGCCGCCGCCGCGGTTGCTGTACTGAAGTCCGTCGCTGGACGCTTCAACCACACCTTCACTTTCAGCGAGCACGATATCGGTGGCATCGCCATCGACCGCCATGGCGAGCCGCTGCCGGCGTCGACCCTGGCCGCCTGCCAGGCCGCCAATGCGGTACTGCTGGGCGCCGTCGGCGGCCCGAAGTGGTCCGACCCGAACGCCAAGGTGCGTCCGGAACAGGGCCTGCTGGCAATCCGCAAGGCACTGGGCCTGTATGCCAACCTGCGCCCGGTGCGTACCCATGAAGCCGCGCTGCACGCCTCGCCGATCAAGGCCGAGCTGCTGCAGGGCGTGGACTTCGTGGTGGTACGCGAACTGACCGGTGGCATCTACTTCGGCGACAAGACCCGCGACGCCGACAGCGCCAGCGACCTGTGCCGCTACACGGTGGCCGAGATCGAACGCGTGCTGCGCAGTGCCTTCCGCCTGGCCCAGCAGCGGCGTGGCAAGGTCACCTCGGTGGACAAGGCCAACGTGCTGGAGACCTCGCGCCTGTGGCGTGACGTGGCCGCTCGCATCGGCCGCGAGGAGTTCCCGGAGGTGGCGCTGGAGCACCAGCTGGTCGATTCGATGGCCATGCACCTGCTGGCCAAGCCGCGCGAGTACGACGTGATCGTCACCGAGAACATGTTCGGCGACATCCTCACCGACGAAGCCTCGATGCTGGCCGGCTCGCTCGGCCTACTGCCGTCGGCCTCGCTGGGTGAGCCGGGTGCGGTCGGCATCTACGAACCGATCCACGGTTCGGCCCCGGACATCGCCGGCAAGGGCATCGCCAATCCGTACGCGACGATCTTCAGCGCCGCGATGCTGCTGCGCCATTCGCTGGAGCTGGAAACGGAAGCCGCTGCGGTGGAAGCCGCCGTGCACGCCGTGCTGGACGACGGCGTGTTCACCGCCGATCTGGCCGCCAAGGGCCAGGCGGTGAGCACGGCAGCCGCCACCGACGCAGTGCTGGCCAAACTGCGCTGACCCATCGGGCAACACCTGTAGAGCCGAGCCATGCTCGGCTCATGCAACAGCAGTCGAGCATGGCTCGACTCTACAGGTAGCAGGCAGCCACGCCAGGCGTGGCTGCATTATTTGGTGGTGTACCCACCATTGACCAGGATGGTCTGCCCCGTCATCCACCAGCCATCGGTGACCAGGAAGCGGATCCACGGCACGATATCGGCGATGTCGGTCAGCCCGGTGCGGGTGAACGCCGAGAGCGCGGCCGCGGTCTTGTGGTACGCCTGCGCATCGGCACTCTCGGCCGGGTAGAAGAACGGCGTGTCCATCGGGCCGGGCCCGATCGCAGTCACCGAGATGCCGCGCTCACCGAACTCCTTCGACGCCGCGCGGGTGAAGTGCTCGACTGGCGCCTTGGTACCGGCGTAGCTGGAATAGAACGGCGTGTAGGCACCCAGCAATGAGGTGACCAGGGTGCAGATGCGACCACCGTCGTTGACGTGGCGGCCGGCTTCCTTGAGGAAGAAGAACGCCGCCTTGGCGTTGACCGCGCTCATCTCGTCGTACTCCGCTTCGCTGATGTCCAGCAGCGGTTTCTTCAATACCTTGCCGACCGTATTGATGGCGATGTCGGGACGGCCGACTGCGGCCACGGCATCGGCGAACAAGCGCTCCATCGCTGCCGCCGAGGTCAGGTCGCCCTGCAGGGCCACCGCCTTGCTGCCGGCGGCCTGCACTGCGGCTACAGTCGCTTCTGCATCGGCCTGGGTAGCGGCACTGTTGTAGTGGATGACGATGGCTTTGGCGCCCTGTGCGGCGAAGTCGCGGGCGATCAGGCCGCCCAGGTTCTTGGCGCCACCGGCGATCAGCACGGTCTTGCCCTTGAGGGAATGCTCGGTCATGGCTTCGGTCTCGGGAGGGGGCTACCCGGGGTGGCAACCCTGCCCTGACGACGATATCGTGCAGAAAAAGCGGATAAAGCCCGCCACATTGACTTAACTTTCCAGAGCCAGCGAACAATGGACCGGATCGATCGCTTCCGCATCTTCACCCGGGTCGTGGAGTGCGCCAGCTTCACCCGCGCCGCCGACCAGCTCGGCCTGCCCCGCTCGACCGTTTCGGCGGCGGTGGCCGAGCTCGAACAGAGGCTTGGCACCCGCCTGCTGCAGCGCTCGACCCGCCGGGTGTCCACCACCCATGATGGCGACGTGTTCCATGCCCGCTGCCTGCGCCTGATCGCCGAGGTCGAGGACGCCGAATCGCTGTTCCGTCAAGACGATGCGCAACCGGTCGGTCTGCTGAAGATCGACGTGCCCAGCCGCATCGGCCGCCGCATCATCGCACCGGCGCTGCCCGAATTCTTCGCGCAGTATCCGCAGGTGGAAGTGGACCTGGGCATGACCGACCGCGCGGTAAACCTGATCGAGGACGGTTGCGATGCGGTGCTGCGGGTCGGTCAACTGGGCGATTCCAGCTTGGTGGCGCGCACGCTGGGCCAGCTCGACTTCGTCAACGTCGCCGCGCCCGCTTACCTGCGCGAACACGGCATGCCGCAGCATCCTGCCGACCTGCCGCAGCACCGCGCTGTGAACTATGCGTCGCCGACCACGGCACGGGTGGAACCGTGGGAGTGGCAGGACGGCGGCCATCTGCGCACGCTGCCGATGCCCGGCTGGGTGCGGGTGAACAGCGCCGAGGCATCGATTGCGTGCTGTGTGGCGGGGTTGGGGTTGCTGCAGATTCCACGCTACGACGTGCAGGCCGAACTGCAATCCGGCGCGTTGGTGGAGGTGATGCCACAGCACGTGGCGCAGCCCTTGCCGGTGACGCTGTTGCAACCGCATCGGCAACACCGCGCGCAGCGTGTTCAGGTGTTCATCGAATGGCTGCTGCCGGTCTTGAGGGCCGGCCTGCAGCTGCAGTAGATCCACGCCATGCGTGGATGAATGCATCTGTGCCAACCAAGGTTGGCACCCACCTGGGAACGGACCAACCGGCATGGGTGGGGCCAGACCCTTTTCCCGGAGGAAAAGGGATCCGACCCCGGTCGGCGTTACGCCCCGGATTCATCGGGCTTCACCCGGAACCACGCCGCGTACAGCGCCGGCAGGAACACCAGCGTCAGCACCGTACCGACGATCAGGCCGCCCATGATCGAGATCGCCATCGAGCCGTAGAACGCGCTGCGCGACAGCGGAATCATCGCCAGCACCGCCGCCAGCGCGGTCAGCACGATCGGGCGGAATCGGCGCACCGTGGCATCGATGATCGAATGCCAGCGGTCATGCCCGGCATCGATGTCCTGCTGGATCTGGTCGATCAGGATCACCGAGTTGCGCATGATCATGCCGGCCAGTGCGATCGTGCCCAGCAGCGCGACGAAGCCGAACGGCGCCCGGAACAGCAGCAGGAACAGGGTCGCGCCGATGATGCCCAGCGGCGCGGTCACCAGCACCATCGCTGCACGCGAGAAGCTGCGCAGCTGCAGCATCAGCAGCGTGGCCACCACCACCAGGAACAGCGGCATGCCGGCCTTGATCGAGTTCTGGCCACGTGCCGAATCCTCCACGGTACCGCCGGTTTCCAGCAGGTAACCACTGGGCAGCTCGGCACGGATGCCATCCAGTGTGGGCAGGATCTGATGCACCACGTCCAGCGCCTGCATGCCATCACTGATGTCGGCGCGCACGGTCACCGTCGGCAACCGGTTGCGGTGCCAGATGATGCCGTCCTCGAAGCCGTACTCCATCGTCGCCACCTGCGACAGCGTGATGCTGCCACCGTTGGCGGTGGGCATCGACAGGCTGGACAGCAGCTCCAGCTGGTTGCGCTCATCGGCCGGCCCGCGCAGCAGCATCTCGATCTGGCGATTGCCTTCGCGATACACGCTCACCGACTGCCCGGCCAACGAACTGGACAGGAACTGGCTGACCTGGGCGCTGCTAACGCCCAGCGCGCGGGCGCGCTCCTGGTCGACCACCAGGCGCACCACCTTGCTCGGCTCGCTCCAGTCCAGGTTGACGTTCATCACGTGCGGGTTCTCCCGCACCTTGGCCTCGACCTGGCGCGCGATCGCCTGCACCTTCTCGATGTGCTCGCCGGAGATGCGCATCTGCACCGGATAGCCGACCGGCGGTCCGTTCTCCAGGCGGGTCACGCGCATCTGCACGTCCGGGAACTTCGGGATCACCTCGTGCAGCAGCCAGTCGCGGGTGCTCTCGCGCGCCTTGATGTCCTTGGCCAACACCACGAACTGGGCGAAGTTGGTCGCCGGCAGCTGCTGGTCCAGCGGCAGATAGAAGCGCGGCGAACCGGTGCCCACATAGGACACGTAGTTGGCAATGCCCTCGCGGCGGGACAGCAGCTTTTCCAGCTTCTCGGCCTGGGCCTGGGTCGAGCGCAGCGAGGCGCCCTCGGCCAGCTCGATGTCCACCATCAGCTCCGGCCGGGTCGAGTCCGGGAAGAACTGCTGGGGCACGAAGCGGAACATCATCAGCGAGAACACGAACAGGGCGATGGTCGCGGCGATCACCCACCAGCGATGGCGCAGGCAGGTATCGAGGAAGCGGCGGAAGCTGCGATAGAACGGGCGCTGGTACGGATCATGGTCGTGCCCATGCTGCGGCGGCGCAATCAGGTTGGCCAGCGCCGGGTAGCGGTCGGCCCACTGCTGGCGCTTGGCATGCCAGCGCGCGGACAGGCTGCCCGGCTTGGGCGGCTGCGGATTGAACAGGTCCGGCAGCATCTTGTCACCCAGGTAGGGAATGAACAGTACGGCCGCGATCCACGACACCACCAGCGCGATGGTCACCACCTGGAACAGCGAACGCGTATATTCACCGGTGCTCGATGCCGCCGTGGCGATCGGCAGGAAGCCGGCTGCGGTGATCAACGTACCGGTCAGCATCGGGAACGCAGTCGATTCCCAAGCGAAACTGGCCGCGCGCAGGCGGTCGTAGCCCTGCTCCATCTTGGTGGCCATCATCTCCACCGCGATGATCGCATCGTCCACCAGCAGGCCCAGCGCCAGCACCAGCGCGCCCAGCGAGATCTTGTGCAGGCCGATGTCGAAGTAGTGCATGACGAAGAAGGTCATCGCCAGCACCAGCGGAATGGTGACGCCCACCACCAGGCCGGTGCGCAGGCCCAGCGAGAAGAAGCTGACCAGCAGCACGATCACCACCGCCTCGGTCAGCACCTGCACGAACTCGCCGACCGACTCTTCCACCGATTGCGGCTGGTCGGACACCTTGCGCAGCTGCATGCCGGCCGGCAGGGTCTTCTGCAGCCGTTGGAACTCGGCATCAAGGTTGGCACCGAGCTTGAGGATGTCACCGCCATCCTTCATCGCCACCGCCAGGCCGATCGCCTCTTCGCCCATGAAGCGCATCTTCGGCGACGCCGGATCGGCGAAGCCGCGCTTGACCTCGGCGATGTCACCCAGGTGCACGGTGCGGTCGCCAGCACGGATCGGGAACTGGCGGATTGCTTCGATGTCGTTGAACTGGCCGGTCACGCGCAGCTGCACGCGATCGGTGGCGGTCTCGAAGAAGCTGGTGCCGGTGACCGCATTCTGGTCGGCCAGCGCCTGCTGTACCTGCTGCATCGACACACCCAGCGTGGCCAGGCGGGTGTTGGACAGCTCGATCCAGACCTTCTCGTCCTGCAGGCCGACCAGGTCGATCTTGCCGACATCGGGCACGCGCTGCAGTTCCAGCTGGATGCGGTCGGCGTAGTCGCGCATCACCGCGTAGTCGAAGCCCTTGCCGGTCAACGCATAGATGTTGCCGTAGGTGTCGCCGAACTCATCGTTGAAGAACGGACCGACGATCTCGCGCGGCAGCGTCGCACGGATGTCGCCCACGCGCTTGCGCACCTGGTACCACAGGTCCGGGATCTGCCTGGAACGCAGGCTGTCGCGGGCCATGAAGATGACCTGCGATTCGCCGGGGCGCGAATAGGAGCGGATGAACTCGTACTCGCCGGTGTTCATCAGCGCCTTCTCGATCGGCTCGGTCACCTGGCGCGAGACCTGCTCGGCGGTGGCGCCCGGCCACAGCGTGCGCACCACCATCGCCTTGAAGGTGAATGGTGGATCCTCGGACTGGCCCAGGTGCTTGTACGACCACGCGCCGATCAGCGCGAAGGCCAGCATCGCGAACAGCACCAGCGGGCGATTGGACAACGCCCACTCGGAAAGATTGAAGCGGCGCACCGGCTTACTCCCTGGCCTTGGCGGCAGCGGCCGGCGTGGCCGGCTTCAGCACCGGGCGGTTCTGCCGGTCCACGGCGATCACCGGCTGGCCCGCTCGCAGCAGGTGGCCACCGGCGGCAACCACCCAGTCACCCGCGTTCACGCCGGACAGCACCGGCACGGTCTCGCTGCCAAACGCACCGGTGGTGACCGAGGCGGCCTTCAGCGTGCTGTTGGCCGGATCGACCACCCACACGCTGGCGGCACCGTTGGCACCGCGCTGCAGCGCGCCCAGCGGCAGCTGCAGGGTACCGTGGCGACCGGCGCTGCTGTAGACGCGCGCGCTCTGGCCCAGTTCGACATCGGCCAGCGCATCGGCGGCCAGGCTGACGCGGGTGGCATAGGTGCGTGCCTGCGGATCGGCGGCGGCGGCGATCTCGCGGATCGTACCGGGCAGGCGCTGGCCCGGGCGGTTCCACAGTTCCACCTCGACCGGCTGGCCGACCGCGTAGTCGCGGATGGTGGCTTCAGGCAGGTCGATCAGCACTTCGCGGCCGCCATCGGCGGCCAGGTTGAAGATGGTCTGGCCGGCGGACACCACCTGCCCGGCTTCGGCCTCGCGGCTGGCGATCACGCCATCGGCCGGCGCGCGCAGCTGCGCGTAGTCAGCCTGGTTGCGCAGCACATCGAGGTTGGCGCGGGCCGCATTGGCCTGGCCCTGCGCGGCCTTGAACGCCGCGGACTGCTGGTCCAGCTGCGAGCGGCTGACCAGTTGCTGGTCGGCCAGCACCTGGTAGCGCTTGAGGTCATCGCGGGCACGCACCAGGTCGGCCTCGGCCGCAGCCAGCTGCGCCTGTGAGGCACGGGCCTGCAGCGCGAAGTCAGCCACGTCCAGTTCGGCCAGCACGTCGCCCTTCTTCACCCGCTGGCCGGCATCGACGTGGCGCTTGACCAGGTTGCCTCCGACGCGGAACGACAGCGGGCTTTCCTGGCGGGCACGCACCGTGCCCGGGAATGCCGCCGGCGCCTGTCCGGCCTGTTCGCCGGGGTGAACCACCAGTACCGGCACGGCCGCCTGCGGCGCCTGTTCCTGTCCCGAACAGGCTGCCAGCGCAGCCACCCACACCATACCGCCCATCCAGCGCACGATCTTCATCGGTCAACGTCCTGAAAACGCAGGGTTGCAACAAGGGGGAGCCGCGACTGCCGGCCCAATTTAATAAACCGGCCGGTATAGTATAAATATCGAACCGCTTGGTCTAGTATTGTTGCGATGAGTTCTTCCACTTCCCGCAAGCCGTCGGCCAAGCCTGCTGCCAAGGCCGCCGGACCCGGGCGCCCCAAGGATCTGGGCAAGCGCGCGGCGATCCTTGAAGCAGCCAAGGTACTGTTCATCGAACAGGGGTATACCGGCGTGAGCATGGACACCATCGCCGCCCAGGCCGGCGTCTCGAAGCTGACCGTGTACAGCCACTTCGGCGACAAGGAGACCCTGTTCTCCGAGGCCGTGCAGTCAAAGTGCATTGAAATGCTGCCCGATGCCCTGTTCGTGGCCGACACGGACGGCCCGCTGCGCGACCAGCTGATCGGCATCGGTCTGGCCTTCTTCGAACTGATCACCTCCGACGCGGCGATCTCGATCCAGCGCATGATGATGGCGCCGGAGACCGACGAACGCCTGCGCGAGCTGTTCTGGAAGGCAGGACCGGAACGTACCTGCGAGGCCCTGGCTGACTTCCTGCGGGCACGCGCCGAGCGCGGCGAGCTGGAAATCACCGACTATTCGCTGGCTGGCGAGCAGTTCCTGACCCTGGTCAAGGGCGAAGTGCACATGCATATGATGTGCGGCATGCCACTGTCACCGGTGGAATGCGACCCTCTTGCCCACGTGACCGCCAGCATCGACTTCTTCCTGCGCGCCTACGCGCCGCGAGGGGCCGGAACAGCTGAATAACCAAAACTGAACGAACCGGAGGTCGCGATGACTTCCGGCACTGCGACCCCGGCCCCCGGCAGCTGATGCTCTGGGCG
The DNA here is from genome assembly GCF_000382065.1 of Stenotrophomonas hibiscicola ATCC 19867. Lineage (GTDB taxonomy): Bacteria > Pseudomonadota > Gammaproteobacteria > Xanthomonadales > Xanthomonadaceae > Stenotrophomonas > Stenotrophomonas hibiscicola. The sequence goes on from NZ_KB907505.1 coordinate 96,477, forward strand.
CGCCGCCGGCCTCCGGCACCGGTAAAATGGCCGGCCCACTGCGCTGGATTTGAACCTCATGACGATTGATTACGCCCACGCCCGCGAACTGATGGTGGAACAGCAGATCCGTCCCTGGGACGTGCTGGACATCAAGGTGCTCGACGTCCTGGCCCGCCTGCCGCGCGAGGCTTTTGTCGCCGATGCACACCGGGCACTGGCCTACGCCGATGTCGAACTGCCGATCGGCCACGGCCAGAAGATGATGAAGCCGGTCATCGAGGGCCGTACCCTGCAGGCGCTGGACCTGCAGCCGGGTGACGAAGTGCTGGAAATCGGCACCGGCAGCGGCTTCCTGGCCGCCTGCATCGGCGCGCTGGCGCGCGATGTGCTGAGCCTGGAAATCGACCCGGAGCTGGCCGCCGCCGCGCGTGCCCGCCTGGACGCTTCCGGCCTGGGCAGCAACGTCCGCGTGGAAGTGGCCGATGCCCTGTCCTGGCAGACCGAACGCCGCTTTGACGTGATCTGTGTCACTGGTGCGGTCGACGTGGTGCCGTCACAGTTCGCCTCGTGGCTGCGTCCGGGTGGCCGCCTGTTCGTGATCCACGGCCGCTCGCCGGCGATGGAGGCCCTGCTGGTCAAGGCCGACGGCAGCTCCGAGTCCCTGTTCGAGACCGATATCGATTACCTGCGTGGTGCCGCCCCGGCCCCCCAGTTCCACCTCTGAGTCCAAGGAAGCCGCAATGATCCGCCGATCCCTCGCTGTTGCGCTGGCCACTGCCCTGCTGCCGTTGTCCGCCCATGCCGCCGACCTGCTGCAGGTCTACGAAATGGCCCGCAACGGCGATCCGCAGCTGTCGGCCGCCGAATCGACCCGGCTGTACGACAAGGAAGGCGCCGTGCAGGCGCGTGCCGCCCTGCTGCCGCAGATCAACGGCCAGGCCGCGCTGAACCGCACGCGCAGCGAGCCGAACGCCGACGCCAACTCCGGCTCGTTCACCAACAAGCGCCGCACCTACACGATCGACGGCAGCCAGACGCTGTTCAACTGGACACAGATCAACAACCTGCGCTCGCAGCGTGAGCTGAGCAAGGCGGCGGACTTCACCCTCGAATCGGCCAACGACAACCTGATCGTGCGCACCTCGGCGGCCTACTTCAACGTGCTGGTGGCGATCGAATCGCTGAACGCCGCGCAGACCAACGAAGCGGCCGCGAAGAAGCAGTTCGACTTCGCCGACAAGCGCCTGGAAGTGGGCCTGGCGCCGATCACCGACGTGCACGAAGCCCGCGCCCAGTACGACCAGGCGCGTGCCAACACCATCATTGCGCAGAACACCCTGGCCGATAACTACCAGGCCCTGACCGAACTGACCGGCCAGCCGGTGACCAACCTGCGTGGCCTGCCGGCGGACTTCCGCCCGGAAGTGCCGGCCAACCGCGGCAACATCGATGAGCTGGTGCAGCAGGCCACCACCCAGAATCCGGCGCTGAAGGCGCAGGAGCTGAAGGTCAGTGCGGCCGAAGCTGGCGTGCAGGCTGCCCGCGGTGGCCATTACCCGACCCTGTCGCTGGGCGGCAGCTGGGGCAAGAGCGCGACCTGGGGCGACAGCACCGGCGCCGGCTCCTTGTCGCCGGACGCACGCACCAACAGCATCGGCCTGACCCTGAGCGTGCCGATCTTCTCCGGTGGTGCCACCCAGTCCGGCGTGCGCCAGGCGCTGGCCCAGCGTGACATCGCCCAGGACGGCTACGAGCAGCAGAAGCGTGCCCTGGACCGCAATACCCGCAATGCCTACCAGACCCTGGTGCAGGGCATCAGCGAAGTGGAAGCCCGCCGCTTGGCGGTGGTCTCGGCGCAGAGCGCGTACGACGCTTCGCAGGTCGGCCTGGAGGTCGGCACCCGTACCGTGCTGGATGTGATCCAGAACCAGCGCATCCTGTTCTCGGCGCAGCTGGACTACGCCCAGGCCCGTTACACCTTCCTGCAGAACCGCCTGCTGCTGAGCCAGTCGCTGGGTGCACTGGACGTGGCCGAGCTGCAGGACGTGAACCGCCTGCTGACCCAGGACGCGGGCAATCCGGCAACGACGACGCACTGAGCCGTCGCCTGCCGGCAACGAAAAGCCACCCGCGAGGGTGGCTTTTTTGTGGGCGGCGCGTACGGCCCGACCCACGCATGGCGCGTGGCCGGCCGTCAGCCCGGCCACGCGCCTGCCCGTTCCACTGCGGTCAGCACGCACAGCGCCGTGGCCAGGGGCGCAAGCACCATTGCAGCACCCGGCATCGGCGCACGGACACGCAGTGCCGCCGGACACAAGGCTGCCATCACCAGCAGGGTTGCTGGACCCGGCAGCACCGGCAATGCGCCGGCCGGCGCTCCCAAGGCCAGCAGCGCCGCCGTCAGCACCACGGTGACCGGTATCAGCCGCGTCCGCAACCCGGGCGCTTCATCACCGGCCACAGGCCGGAGCTGCGCTGCCAGGTGTGCGGCCAGCGACAACAGCACCAGCAGCAGTGCTGCCAGCCCGGCCATGCCCGCCAGCGGCAGCAACGGCAGCAGCCACTGCAACTGCGGATGGCCCTGCAATGCCACCGACAACGGCCGCGTACTGTCCAATACCGGGAACTCGACCAGGCCGGCCTGCAACGCGGCCAGCATGATCAGCAGCAGCATCGCCAGCAGCAGCGCGGCCGCCAGCAGCCAGGGTGATCGCGTGCGCGCCTGCCGGCCACGTCCGGGAAATCCCAGTGCCAGCCCCACACTGGCAAACACCCCCAGCAAGGGCACGCTTGCCGCCAGCACCCCGCCGGGGCCGAATCGATAGGGCGCGGTGGCGTCCGGCAGCCACGGAATCCAGTTGGCGTAGTGCACGTGGCGAACCGCCAGCGCCAACAGCAACAGCCCAACACCGATCTTCACCGTCAACAACACGCAGACCGTCAACGCGATGCGACGCGGGGGCAGCAGCACGAACGCACCCAGCACCAGCAGACTGGTGACGGCCATCACCGGATCCGGCAGCGCGCTGCCGGTTTCAATACCGCGACTGGCAAACACGGCACGCGCGTGGCTGGCCGTGGACTGCGCCACGCCGGCGCTGGTCATCACCAGTTCCAGCAGCAGTGCAGTACCCAGCAGCCGCGCGGCTGCCGTGCCCCAAGCGGCCCGCAGCAGGCCGTGCAGGCCATCGGCTGCGGGCTGCTGCTGGTTCAGCACGTGCAGGCAATACAGCATCGGCGCCGTGCCCAGTGCGGCCAGCAGCAGACTCAGTACGATGGCCGGACCCGCCTGGGCGGCGGTGTACTGGCCAACCAGGGCGATCACGCTGCCACCCAGCAGCAGGGTCAACGCCACCATCGCGAAGTGATCCATTCCCAGCAGCGCGTGCCGGCCACGGCGGTTATCGCTGTCCATCGCAAGCCCTCTTGAATCCGCACAAGCGCGGTCGACAGGAGGCTGGCAGCGTGCGCCAAGTGGCGGTATCAGAATCCGTACTGTGCGCACCGCGATGTGACCACAAACACGTTCGCAGCCACGCATCCGGTCCTGCTGCGACAGGAATCCGGCTGCTAAGCAGAATTGATGCAGTCGATCACGTCAGTCGGTCCGCGTAGCATCCGCCCTGGCGGTGTTGCTGCCCGGCTCAGCTGCGCGGCGGCGGCAGGTGTGGCGCGACCAGCGCCAGCGTGCGCTGCAGGGCACCGCGGCCGTTGCTGACCAGCGTGCAACCGGCACGGGCCATGTCCTCGCGCGCCTGGGCGTCGCCCAGCAGGTGCTGCAGCAGGTCACCTACCGCCTGCACGTCCTCGCCGATCAGCAAGGCACCGGCCTCACGCATGCGGCGGGATATCTCGGCGAAGTTGTGCAGGTGGGGGCCGGTCACAGCCGCAGTACCCATTGCCGCCGGTTCCAGCAGGTTGTGGCCACCGATCGGCTGCAGGCTGCCGCCGACGAAGGCAACCTGCGCGCAGGCATAGAACGGCATCAGCTCGCCCAGGGTGTCGATGACGAATACATCCGTGCCGGCCTCGGGCCATTGCTTCGCACGGCGGGTCGCCACGCTCCAGCCCTGCTCGCGCGCCAGCGCCTCCACCTTCGGGAAGCGCTCGGGGTGCCGCGGTGCCCACAGCAACAACAGGTCGGGGTGCTGCTGGCGCAGGCGCCGATGCAGGTCGATCACCGCCTGCTCCTCACCATCGTGGGTACTGGCCGCGATCCACACCGGGCGCCCGGCGGGCACGCAGGCATGGAACTGCTCGACGAAGCCCTGCACATCCGGCGTGGCGATATCGAACTTGAGGTTGCCCAGCGCCTGCACCTGTTCCCGCGCAGCCCCCAGCTGCACGAAGCGCTCGGCGTCGTCCTGCGACTGCGCGGCCACGCAGGTAACCGTACGCAGCGCACGGCGGATCAGCGCCGCCAGCACCCGGTAACCGCGCAGCGAACGCGCTGACAGGCGGGCGTTGAGGATGTAGACCGGAATGCGGCGGTCGCGGCAGCCGAACAGCATGTTCGGCCACAGCTCGGTTTCCAGGATCAGCGCCAGGCTGGGCTGGAAGTGGCCGAGGAAGCGGTTGACGCTGCCCGGTACGTCGTACGGCAGGTAGACGTGGTCCAGCGCATCGCCCCACAGCGCGCGCACGCGCTCCGAACCGGTCGGGGTGATGGTGGTGATGACCCAGCGGATGTCCGGACGCTGCTGGCGCAGGGCATTGACCAGCGGCGCGGCGGCATTGACCTCGCCCACCGAGACCGCGTGCAGCCAGACCCGCGGCTGGCCGGTCGGCTGCGGATACGAGGCATAGCGCTCATCCCAGCGCCGGAAGTATTCACGGACCCGGAAACCGCGCCAGACCAGGTGGTACACGGTGATCGGCAGCAGGATGTAGAGCACGGCCGAATACAGGCCGCGCAGGATCCATTCGACAGGGTCTTTACGCATGCGGCAAGGATACGGGAGCCCCCCGGGAAAGACACGCAGCCGGGTTGGTAGAATGGCGCCATGTCCGATGCCACCACCGCCATCCGCCCGTCGCTGCGCGATCCCCGCAACTGGCCGATGTTCACCGCCATGCTCGGCGCCTTCGCCATCGCCCGCCTGCCGTGGATGCTGCAGCGTGCGCTCGGCCGTGGCGTCGGCTGGATCAGCTGGCGCCTGCTCGGCAGCCGCCGTCGCGCCGCCGAGGTCAACCTGAAGTTGTGCTTCCCGGAAAAGGACGAAGCCTGGCGCCAGCGCCTGGTGCGCGACAGCTTCGACGCACTGGGTGTGGGCGTGTTCGAGTGCATCCGCGCGTGGTGGGGCAGCATCGACCGCATCCGCCCACAGGTGCAGATCGAAGGCCTGGAACATCTGCGGCGGATGCAGGCCGAAGGCCGCGGCGTACTGCTGGTGTCCGGCCACTTCATGACCCTGGAGATGTGCGGCCGCCTGCTGTGCGACTACGTCGATCTTTCAGGCATGTACCGCAAGCACAAGAACCCGGTGTACGAGTGGGCGGTGAAGTTCGGCCGCCTGCGCTATGCCAGGGCGATGTTCGCCAACGAGGACATCCGCGCGACCGTGCGCCACCTGAAGAAGGGCGGCTTTCTCTGGTATGCGCCGGACCAGGACATGCGTGGCAAGGACACCGTGTTCGTCCCGTTCTTCGGCCATACCGCGTCCACTATTACGGCCACCCACCAGCTGGCGCGCATGACCGGCTGCGCGGTGATTCCGTACTTCCACCGCCGCGAGGGCGGAAAGTACTTCCTGAAGATCGGCGCGCCGCTGGAGAACTTTCCCAGCGAGGATGTGGAAGCCGATACCACGCGGGTCAACCAGGCCATCGAAGCGATGGTGCGCGAGGCACCCGACCAGTACCTGTGGATCCACCGCCGTTTCAAGCGCCAGCCGGGCGGGCGGAGCGATTTTTACAAGTAGATCCACGCCATGCGTGGATGCTCTTCGATTCCGTTCCGTGATTCACAACGGCCAGCGGCACCAGGCGTACGGGTATTCCCCCACCACGCACGCCAGGCCCGCACGGACTGGATTGGCCAGGATGTACATTGCCTTCTCGTGAAGCGATTCGTCGGTCCGCACGGCATGGTCGTGATAGCCGTGCTGCCACAGCGCGCCCTGCCGCTCCAGCCGTCGGTTCAGCAACCTGCTGCTGCGTGACTTCAGAAGGGGCATGCACTCGGCCAGGGTTCCACTGCGCAGTTCCATCAACCAGTGCAGATGGTCAGGCATCACCACCCAGGCGAGACTGTGGCTGAAGCCCCTACGCTCGACGAAGCGCAGGGTGTCGATCAGGATCGCCATGTTCGCCGCATCGGCGAATAACGGTTCACGGCCAAGGGTTGCCGTGGACAATGAGTACACGTTGCCGGTTCGGGAATACCGACCGTAGCGGAGTCTGGGGCTGGCCATGGCCCAGCGTGCGATACACACGAAGGCACAGGTAGTGGAGGTTGGCGTGCATTTGCGTCGGGAAAGCCCCATCCACGCATGGCGTGGATCTACTATGGCGACATGCGCCCAATGATCGTCCCATGCACGCCATGGCGTGGATCCACCGCGGCGACGTTCGTTCGGTACGTGCAGTAGAGCCACGCCATGCGTGGATGGACGATCACAGCAGCGGTGGCGCGTCGTCCGATTCCCGCGCCAGCAGGCTGCCGGCGAACAAGGCAGCGAGCAGCACGGTCAGGCCGCCCCAGAACGCGGAATAGAACGCCAGATGCGTGTTGAGCGGGAACACGGTGACCGCCAGCGCCAGCATCGCAGGGCGGGCCCGGTCACGCGCGGCCGTCGGTGCATAGCGCCAGGCCCGCCAGGCCTGGGCCACGGCTGCCAGCCACAGCAGCAGGCCGATCACCCCGGTTTCTGCCAGGATTTCCAGCACGATCTGATGCGCGTGCAGGGCGGGAGCATCCCCCCATACCGCCAGCCCCTCTTCGGCCACGCAGGCGGGATAGGCATCGCGGAAACCGCGTGCGCCGACGCCGTTGAACGGGTGTTCTTCGATCATGCAGACGGCGGCTTCCCAGATACGCGCGCGCCCCGACAGTGCCTCGTCGACACCGCGTTCGCTTCCATCCCACGCCATCGCGGTACGCGCAAGGCGTTCGCGCAGCTGCGGCACGCCTGCGGTGAGCACGCCGGCGCCCAGCACGCCGAGCAGCGCCAGCAGCAGCATCCGCTTCATACCGAACTGGCGCACGCCGCTGTAGGCCAGCACCAACGCGAAGGTGATCCACGACGCGCGCGAGCCGGCCAGCAGCAGCACGCAGCCCAGCGCCGCCGCGGCCAGTACCCAACCCGGATTGCCAAAGCGACGCGCCAGCGGCAACAACAGGAACGGTGAGAGACTGGCCAGGACCTGGCCGAACTTCAGGTTGCACGGCCCGAGTGCCCCACTGAGGCGATCGACCACGGCTGCCTCAGTGGCCGGGCACAACGCGTGACCACTCACCGCAAGCTTCAGCTGCTCAAGCGACCAGAACCACGGGCTGGTTCCGGCCAGCGCCTGCACCAGCGCATCCAGCGTCCATGCGCCGGTGATCAGCGCCAGGCCGCCGAAGGTCAGCCGCCTGCGTTCCGGCGTGGCCACCGCGATCGCCACCAGCCACATGAAGGGCAGGTAGCGCAGGCCGGCAGCCGCCTTCGTCCACGACGCTGCCGGATCGATTGCATCAAATGCCGAGAACGCCTGCGGCAGCCAATAGCCGAGGAACAGGATGGAGGTCAGCGCCCACGCTGCCGTGCTCAACAGATGCGGGCGGCGCTGCAGGCGGCGCATGACCATGCGCGCGGCGGCGTAGACCGCGCCAAGGCCCAGCACGGTCTCCGCGATGCCCGGCAATGGCCACAGTGCTACGTACGTCAGCACCCACCACGGCGCCCAGCGCCCGGCGCGGTCGTCGCGCACGGTGACGGCGGAGTCAGCCAGCGAGGTCGGCATAGAGGCGGAGGGTATCGCGCTGCATGGCCTGCAGCGTAAACGGGATGCGGGTCGGCAAGAACGGCGGCTGCGCCAGCAGGGCCAGCGCACGTTCACCCAACGCGCGTGCATCGCCCAGCGGCACCGCGCCAGCGGGCTGCAGCTGCCGAAGCAGTTCGCCGACGCCACCATGATCCCAGCCCAGCACCGGACGGCCGACCGACAGCGCCTCGACCACGGTGCGGCCAAACGCTTCCGGTTTGTCCGACAGCTGCAGCACCAGATCGCTGGCCGCATAGGCCTGGGCGATGCGCGCGGTCGGCGTGCTGATCTGCACGGCGTCGGTCACGCCCAAGGCAGTGGCCTGCCGGCGCAGGTCGGCCACGTAGGCTTCGCGGCCCGGTTCATCGGTGCCCAGCATCCACAGCTGTGCCGGCACACCAGCTGCACGTACATCGGCGAGCAATTGCAGCGCATGGGCATGTCCCTTCAGCCGGGTGCCCCGCCCCGGCAGCAGCAGCAGCGGGCCCCCGACCTGCGCCAGCCACGGGTAGTCGGCTGCCAGCGCCAGTCGTGGCCGGCGGTCGGCGCGGGCCACGCGCGGAAACTGTGTGACGTCGACGCCGCGCGGAATCACCTGCAGCTTCGCTTCGGGTACCGTCGGATAGTGCCGCTGCACGTAGTCGCGCACGGTGTTGGACACGCAGATCACGCGTTCACCGCTGGTCATCACCGCGCTGTAGCGACTGGGCGAATTCAACCCGTGCACGGTGGTTACCCAGTGCGGGCGCTGGGCGGCGGGCATGGCACGGATCGCGTACAGGCCCAGCCATGCCGGCAGCCGCGAACGGGCGTGCACGATGTCCGCGCCGACTTCAGCGAACAGGCGGCGCAGGGTCGGCAGGTGGCGCAGCGTCAGCAGCGATTTGCGGCCGATGTCGAGGGTGAGGTGCTCGGCACCGCTATCGAGCAGGGGCTGCACCAGGCGGCCACCGGCGGAGACCACCAGCGCACGATGGCCGGCAGCGACCAGGGCCGCAGCGATTTCCAGGGTCGAGCGCTCGACACCGCCGGAGTGCAGCGCCGGCAGCAACTGCACCACGGTCAATCGGCGCATCGAAAAGGCCGCCGTTTAGTCGGCCAGCACGAACACGGAACCGCAGTACGGGCACTGCGCTTCGCCATTGGGCTCGTCCTCGATCGGCAGGTATACGCGCGGATGCGAGTTCCACAGCGCCATTTCCGGGGTCGGGCAGCTCAGCGGCAGATCGCTGCGGTGCACGGTGTAGCGCTTCTCGGCGTTGGCGGGCGCAGTGGCGGTATGGCTCATGGCGGATGTCGATGAACGGGTTGCGAGGCCTGTGATTCTAGCATCCGGGCCGCCCCGACATTGCGCAACAACAGGTCTTTGCCCGCCGCAGGGCGTCTCCTCGCGCGGTTGCGCGGCAGATCCAAGGCCTCGCACTGGCGGAAATCCTTCAATCGATCCAGCGGGTTCACGCCGGAAACCCGCCGACTGCGAAATTTGCCGCATTTGGATCGAACTAAATGGCACTTGTCAGGCTGCTGCCGCTGTTGCAGGATCGGGCCAGGCCGTGAATCGGCCCACCCCAATCCGACCCGATCGCATGGCCCGCCCCCACCGGACCGGCATCGCCTCTTCCACTGCCCTCCCGGCGGGCGGAGCGATGCTGTCCGTGGTGTCCGCCGATGCGGGTTCTGCCTGCCGCCTGCCTCTCGGGAGACCCTTGCATGACCCTGTCTGATCCACGCCGCGCCCTGCTTCCGCTCGCTCTGGCCCTGGCCTGCGTGACCACTGCGATGCCGGCGCTGGCGCAGGGGCTGCAGACCTCGTTCGAACCGGGCGAACCTGTCCCGGCGCAGGCCACCGGTGCGCTTCAGGTCACGATCGGCAATGGACCGGCCGCGCCCTACGCCGCCAAGCGCAACGCCGGCTACAGCGGCCTGCATGCGCTGCGCTACAGCAGCCAAGGCGGCAGCGCGCGGCGCAAACTGTTCAAGGCCGACCTGCCCATCGAGGCCGATACCACGCTGTCGTGGCTGGTGCTGCCGGAAATCGTCGGCAAGGACACCGTCGCCTCGACCTATGTATCGCTGGACCTGCTGCTGGACGATGGCAGCCGCGTTTCGGCTGGCACGGCACGCGACCAGCATGGCGTGGCCCTTGGCGCCCATGCGCAGGGCGAGTCGAAGACGCTGTACCCGCAGCAGTGGGCGCGCAAGGCGGTGCGACTGGGCGACGTGCCCGCGCTGAAAGGCCGCCGCGTGGTGGCGATCGAGCTGGAGGTGGCCAGTGCCGAAGGTGCGCCGGTCTCCGGCTGGATCGACGACGTATGCCTGGATGCGCAGCCGCGCCAGCAGCCGCAGCGCGTCTCGGACTGGGTGCTGACCACACGCGGCACCCAGGCCAACGGAACGTTCTCGCGCGGCAACAACCTCCCGGCCACGGCGGTGCCGCACGGGTTCAACTTCTGGACCCCGGTGACCGATGCCGGCGCGCTGAACTGGCTGTACCGCTGGAACGAACAGAACGATGCGCAGAACCGACCGCAGCTGCAGGCGCTGGCACTGAGCCACCAGCCCAGCCCGTGGATGGGCGACCGCCAGACCTTCCAGGTGATGCCTTCGGCCAGCCGTGGCGCGCCGGACGCCGACCGCCGCAAACGCGCGCTGTCGTTCGACCGCCGCCACGAAAGCGCCCGCCCGTACCGTTACGACGTGCGCTTTGACAATGGCATCGCTGCCGCCATCGCGCCGACCGATCATGCCGCACTGTTCCGATTCGACTTCCCCGAGGGCGGCGACGCCAACCTGCTGTTCGACAATGTCGATGCGCGCGGTGGCCTGACCCTGGACGCCGCCACGCAGACGCTGTCCGGCTACACCGATACGCGCAGCGGCCTGTCCAACGGTGCCAGCCGCATGTACGTGGTGGCCAGCTTCGACAAGCCGTGGCGCAGCAGCGGCCGCCTCGACACCGGCCGCCCGACCGGCTACATCAAGTTCGACGCCGGCAGCGACCGGCGGGTGACGATGCGCATCGCCACCTCGCTGATCTCGGTCGAGCAGGCGCGGCACAACCTGGCACTGGAAATCAGCGCTGCCGATACGCTGGAGAGCGTGGCCAGCCGTGCGCAGGATGCATGGGACGCGCGCCTGGCCCGTTTCGACATCGGCAACGCCAGCGACGACCAGAAGACCACGCTGTACTCCAGCCTGTACCGGCTGTACCTGTACCCCAACTCCGGCCATGAAAACGTGGGCAGCGCGGCCCTACCCGACTGGCGCTACGCCAACCAGGCCAGCGCCAGCGATGACAACACCGATGGCAGCGCGACCCGCAGCTATGCGGCCGTGCGCGACGGCAAGGTCTTCGTCAACAACGGCTTCTGGGATACCTTCCGCACCACCTGGCCGGCCTATGCGCTGTTTACGCCCGACGATGCCGGCCAGCTGGTGCAAGGCTTCATCGAGCAGTACCGCGCCGGTGGCTGGATCGCGCGCTGGTCGTCGCCGGGCTACGCCGACCTGATGGTCGGCACCAGCTCGGACGTGGCCTTCGCCGATGCCTGGCTGAAGGGCATCGGCGGCTTCGATCCGGCCGAGGCCTACGCCGCCGCGCTGAAGAACGCGACCGTGGTCCCGCCCGACCGTCATGTCGGCCGCAAGGGCATGGACCGTTCGACCTTCCGTGGCTACGCCAGCGCGGACGTGCACGAAGGCATGTCATGGACGATGGAAGGCGCGCTCAATGACTTCGGCATCGCCAACATGGCCGATGCACTGGCCAAGCGCGCCACCACGCCGGCTGCACGCGAGCGCTACAGCACCGAGGCCGAGTACTTCCGCTATCGCGCCGCCAGCTACGCGACCATGTTCGACCCGGCCGCCGGCTTCTTCCAGGGCCGCAAGGCCGATGGCCGCTGGCGCGTGGACGCCAAGGATTACGACCCGCGCGTATGGGGCCACGACTACACCGAATCCAATGGCTGGACCTTCGCCTTCACCGCCGCCCACGATGGCGAAGGCCTGGCCGCGCTGTACGGTGGCCGCGACAAGCTGGCGGCGAAGCTGGATGCCTTCTTCGCCACGCCGGAAACCGCCGACCCGGCACTGGCCGGCTCCTATGGCGGCACCATCCACGAGATGACCGAAGCGCGCGACGTGCGCATGGGCATGTACGCGCACAGCAACCAGCCGGCGCACCACATCCCGTGGATGTACCTGTACGCCGGGCAGCCGTGGAAGACCCAGCAGCATGTGCGCGAGATCCTGTCGCGGCTGTATGTGGGCAGTGAGATCGGCCAGGGCTATCCCGGTGACGAGGACAACGGCGAGACCTCGGCGTGGTACGTGCTGGCATCGCTGGGCCTGTACCCGCTGCGCATGGGCGCACCGGAGTACGTGATCGGCTCGCCGGCCTTCGAACATGCGCGCGTGGAACTGCAGGGTGGTGCCGTGCTGACCGTGAACGCGGCCAACAACTCGCGTGAGAACGTCTACGTGCAGTCGCTGACGATCAACGGTAAACCGTGGACGAAGACCTGGGTGCCGCACGAGCTGATCGCCAAGGGCGCGACCCTCGACTTCGTGATGGGCCCCCGTCCCTCGCGCTGGGGCAGTGGCGTGGATGATGTGCCGCGCTCGTTGACCTCACGCGGCCAGCGCCCGCAGCTGCTGCACGACCTGCTCGGCAGCGGCGCGAAGGCGACGTTGGCCGATGGCCGCGCCCTGCCCGCGCTGGTCGATGACGATGCCGGCACGACGGTGGGCCTGGGCGGCGGTGCAACCATCGCGCTGACCGGCCTGGCTGAGGGCACCCCGACGATGTACACGCTGACCAGCGGTGACAGCCGTATCCAGGGCGGTGAGTGGACACTGGAGGCGCGCAACGGCAGCGGCAGCTGGGCCGTGCTCGACCAGCGCAGCGGCGAAGACTTCGAATCCGCCCGCCAGACCCGTCCATTCCGCATTGCAAAACCCGGTCGCTACAGCGAATACCGCCTGCGCCTGGCGGCACCGGGACGACTGCCGCTGGCGGAGATCGAACTGCTGGCGGCCGGCACCGTACAATGAGCGGCATGCGCTTCCGTTTTCTGCCCTTGGCCCTTGTTGCCCTGTCCTTCTCCAGTTTCGGCCAGACCCAGGCGTTCGATACGCAGCTGACCCGCGACGGCGTGACGCTGAACTACCAGGACGCCCGTGGCGCCCTGGCCGCGCCGCAGCGCAAGCGGGTGATCGATACGTTCTTCTTCGCCTACCTGCGCGAACGTGCGGACTTCCACCCGGCCGCGCCGGCGATGGTGCGCATCGTGATCGACCCGGCCTACACCGGCATCGCCTTCGTCGGTGACAAGGACCAGGCCGCAACGATCACCATCAACCCGGGTTGGCTTGCGCAGCACCCCAACGACATCGACCTGGTCACCCATGAGGCCATGCACATCGTGCAGGGCTATCCGGGCTATGGCGACGCACGGGTGCCGGGTTGGCTGGTGGAGGGCATCGCCGACTACGCACGCGACCGCTACGGCATGGACAATGCCGCTGCGGGCTGGGCACTGCCGGGCAAGGTCGAGAAGGGGCAGAACTTCGACAGCGGCTACCGGGTCACCGGTGCGTTTCTGAAATGGGCCGACGCCGAACATCCGGGCCTGGTGCTGGTACTGGACAAGGCCCTGCGCGACGGCCGCTATGCACCGGCGCTGTGGCAGAAGCACACCGGCAAGGCACTGCCTGCGCTGTGGACGCAGTATGCCAAGCCGCGTTCGGATGCACCGCCGTCGGCACCAGCGCGCCGGGGCAAGCGGCGCTGAGCCCCAACGCACTTTACGTTCGCCGGGCATTGCCCGGCGCTACCGCATCGCGGCCTCAGCGCGACTGCACGAAGCCGGCGTACAGCGCGAACAGTTGCTGGAAGTACCGCCGCGTCACTCGATTGCGCATGACACCCTCGCCCGTGGAAAGTTGGTCGGGCCCAGGGTGGGAAGGCCGGTCCGGTCCCTTCCCACGGCCGGGCCGCGTGGGCGTATTGGGCCGCAGCGGCGTTGCAGGGAAATGACCGCCGGACTGCAATTCATCGGGTAGCGCCGGGCCATGCCCGGCGAGCGCGCAGCGCGGCGCTTCTCGCATTCCGCCGGGCATGGCCCGGCGCTACCCGATCCGGTTTCCGCTGGGCGGAAACGAAACGCGCCCCGAAGGGCGCGTTTCTGCAGATCGCAGCGGAACGAAGGCTTACGCCTTCTTTTCCGCTTCGATCTGTTTGCGGATCTGCGCATCGACCGCCGCAATGGCGGTCATGTTCAGGATCCGGCGCGAGGTCGCGCTGGTGGTCAGGATGTGCACCGGCTTGTTCACGCCCATCAGGATCGGGCCGATCGCCACGCCGTCGGTGAACACACGCACCAGGTTGTAGGCGATGTTGGCCGCTTCCAGGTTCGGCAGCACGAACAGATTGGCGCGGCCCTGCAGGGTCGAGCCCGGCAGCAGCTTCTGGCGCAGCGCTTCATCCCATGCGGTGTCGCCCTGCATTTCGCCATCCACGTTCAGGCGCGGGTTGCGCTTGAGCAGCAGCTCGCGCACCTGGCGCATCTTCAGTGCATCCTTCGAATCGTGGCTGCCGAAGTTGGAGTGCGACAGCAGCGCCACCTTCGGCTCGATGCCGAACAGTTTCATGCGGTACGCCGCCTGCAGGGTTGCTTCGCACAGCTGCTCGGCGGTTGGGTCTTCCTGCACGTGGGTATCGACGAAGAAGAACACGCCCTGCTGGTTGATCACGCCGGTCATCGCCGAGGTCGAGGTGACCTTCGGCTCCAGCGGCAGCACGCTGCGCACGTAGCCCAGCTTCTTGTGGAAGCGGCCGACGATGCCGGTCAGCATCGCATCGGCTTCGCCACGGGCCACCATCACCGCTGCGATCAGGGTCGGGCGCGAACGCATCAGGTTCTTCGCCGCGGCCACGGTCACGCCACGGCGGCCGGTCAGGCCGTGGTAGTACTGCCAGTATTCGTTGAAGCGCGGGTCGTCGTTGATGTTGGTGACTTCAACGTTCTCGCCGATCTTCAGGCGCAGGCCGAGGCGCTCGATGCGCGACTCGATCACTTCCGGGCGGCCGATCAGGATCGGATGCGCCAGGCCGTCATCGACCACGTTCTGCACCGCCTGCAGCACCACTTCCTCTTCGCCCTCGGCGTACACCACGCGCTGCTTGTCGCTGCGCGCGCGGTCGTAGACCGGCTTCATCATCAGGCTGGTGCGGTAGACGAACTGGGCCAGCTTGTCGCGGTAGGCGCCCATGTCGTCGATCGGGCGCGAAGCCACGCCCGAGTCCATCGCGGCCTGGGCCACGGCGGCCGACAGCTCCACCAGCAGGCGGCGGTCGAACGGGCGCGGGATCAGGTATTCACGGCCGAAGCTCGGGGTCTCACCGCCGTAGGCCGAGCCCATGTCGGTGGCCGCACGGCGCGCCAGCGCGGCGATGGCGCGCACGCAGGCGATCTTCATTTCTTCGTTGATCGCGGTCGCGCCCACGTCCAGCGCACCGCGGAACAGGTACGGGAAGCACAGCACGTTGTTGACCTGGTTCGGATAGTCCGAACGGCCGGTGCCGATGATCGCGTCCGGACGCGCAGCGCGCGCCACCTCCGGCATGATTTCCGGGGTCGGGTTGGCCAGCGCGAAGATCACCGGATCCGGCGCCATGGTCTTGACCATCTCGGCGGTCAGGATGCCCGGTGCCGACAGGCCCAGGAAGATGTCCGCGCCGTCGACGATCTCGGCCAGGGTGCGCTTGTCGGTGTCGCGCGCATAGCGCTGCTTTTCCGGGTCCAGGTCGGTACGGCCGGTATGGATCACGCCCTCGCGGTCGAAGGCCAGGATGTTCTCCGGCTTCAGGCCCAGCTGCACCAGCATGTTCACGCAGGAAATGCCGGCTGCGCCCATGCCCGTGGTCGCCAGCTTCACTTCCTCGATCTTCTTGCCGGTGATCGCCATGGCGTTGAGCACGGCCGCGCCGACGATGATCGCCGTGCCGTGCTGGTCGTCATGGAAGACCGGAATCTTCATGCGCTCGCGGAGCTTGCGCTCGACCACGAAGCACTCCGGCGCCTTGATGTCTTCCAGGTTGATGCCGCCGAAGGTCGGCTCCAGCGAGGCGATGATGTCGACCAGCTTGTCCGGGTCGGTTTCATCCACTTCGATGTCGAACACATCGATGCCGGCGAACTTCTGGAACAGCACGCCCTTGCCTTCCATCACCGGCTTGCCGGCCAGCGCGCCGATGTTGCCCAGGCCCAGCACCGCGGTGCCGTTGGAGATCACCGCCACCAGGTTGCCGCGGGCGGTCAGCTCGCTGGCCTGCTGCGGGTCGGCCTTGATCGCTTCACAGGCATACGCCACGCCCGGCGAATACGCCAGCGACAGGTCGCGCTGCGTCAGCATGGGCTTGGTAGCGGAAACCTTGATCTTTCCCGGGGGGGACATCCGGTGGTAATCGAGGGCGGCCTGTTTGAAATCTTCGTTGGACATCGATGTGGGTTACATGAATGGGCAGAAGGGACAGGGGATCATACCCCCGTTGGAGCGTCTGGACCTGTCGCTATCCTGTCGCAGCCATGCTGCGACCGCACAATTCTGTGCCGTATGCGGGGGGGCCCCAGACCAGCATCGGCGTTGCCCATGACAGTCATGGGACGCCTTGAAACGCCGCGGGGCCGTACCACTGTCGTGGCCGGCCCCGCGGTACCACACACCTGGATCAGCCCTTGGCCGGCAGCGCCTCGGGCAGCGCATCGACCGGCGGCGGCAGTTCGCTCTCGCGGCCGTCCAGCGCCAGCTGCAGGCGGTTGCGGTCCAGCGCGCCTTCCCAGCGCGAGACCACCACGGTGGCCACTGCATTGCCGATGAAATTGGTCAGCGAGCGGCATTCGCTCATGAAGCGGTCCACGCCCAGGATCAGCGCCATGCCGGCCACCGGCACCTCCGGAACCACGGCCAGGGTGGCGGCCAGGGTGATGAAACCGGCGCCGGTGACACCGGCCGCGCCCTTGGAGCTGAGCATCGCGACCAGCAGCAGGGCGATCTGGTGTCCCAGGGTCAGTTCGGTGTTGGTGGCCTGGGCGATGAACAGTGCCGCCAGGGTCATGTAGATGTTGGTGCCGTCCAGGTTGAACGAGTAGCCGGTCGGGACCACCAGGCCCACCACCGACTTGCTGCAGCCGGCGCGTTCCATCTTCTCCATCAGCGACGGCAGCGCCGACTCCGACGAAGAGGTGCCCAGCACCAGCAGCAGCTCGGCCTTCAGGTAGCGCGCCAGCTTGAACACCGAGAAGCCACACAGTCGGCAGACCAGGCCCAGGATCACCGCCACGAACAGGAAGGCGGTGAGGTAGAACGAGCCCACCAGCCAGGCCAGGTTGATCAGTGAGCCGACGCCATACTTGCCGATGGTGAAGGCGATCGCGCCGAAGGCACCGATCGGGGCGGCCTTCATCAGGATGTGCACCAGCTTGAACACCGGGGCGACCAGCGCCTCCAGGAAGTTCACGATCGGCCTGCCTTTCTCGCCCACCGAGGCCAGCGCGATGCCGAACAGCACCGCGATGAACAACACCTGCAGGATGTTGCCATCGACGAAGGCGCTCACCAGCGTCTTCGGGATGATGTCCATCAGGAAGCCGACCAGGGTCAGGTCATGCGACTTTTCGACGTAGCTGTGCACCGCGGTCTGGTCCAGCTCGGCCGGGTTGATGTTCATGCCGGCGCCGGGCTGCACCACGTGCGCCACGATCATGCCGACGATCAGCGCCAGCGTGGAGAAGAACAGGAAGTACGCCATCGCCTTGGCAAACACCCGGCCCACCGTGCGCAGGTGGGTCATGCCGGCGATGCCGGTGACGATGGTCAGGAAGATCACCGGTGCGATGATCATCTTCACCAGGTTGATGAAGGCATCGCCCAGCGGCTTCATCTTTTCGCCCACCAACGGTTCGTAGTGGCCGAGGATGGCGCCGAGGACGATCGCCACGATCACCTGGAAGTACAACTGGCGATAGATCGGCAACGGCTTTGCAGGCGCCGGGACTGCGGTCGGGATGTGCATGGCGGACTCCGGAAGGGGCGTTTTCAGGCACGTACGGCCCCGGGACTGCACGGGAACCGCTACCGTGGAAACTGATCGCCCTGTGCTGCACGCGCAGGAGGTGCGACCAATGGACGCCTTTGTACGCGCTGGGCACGTCGGCGCAGATAACCTATTGGTACTAGCCCCCCGGTTCAGGTGGCGCAGGTGCCTACACTGGCGCCACACCGCCCAGACACGGGAAGGCCGGTGGCCCGGGCTGAACGGCCGGGCGCGTCCTTGCGAAAGTTTCGGCCCCTGCGGCCGTTGTTGTCCTGTCCACACGCAATCCGAGAGAGCCGCACCCAACATGCGCCCGAATCCCACCTTGCTGGCCCTGTCGCTGGCCGCCCTTCCCGCCTTCGCCTCGGCCGCCGATTTCGACAACTGGCCGACCAAGTACGCCTTCGGCGACGGCACCGAACTGGCCGCTACCGCCAACATCGCCTACGACTACAACGATTTCTCCTCGGGCAGTGGCCTGGAGGATGACGACGCGGTGCGTCGCAAGGAGTTCGGTGCGACGCTGAAGAAGAAGGGCGTTTACGACGCGATGGTCTACTACGACTTCCAGTCCGATACTTGGCTGGACGTGTTCGTGCGCTTTGAAAGCAAGGCCTTCTTCGGCCGCGACATCGGCCGCTTCCGCTTCGGCTACATGAAGACCCCGGTCGGCCTGGACGCGAACACCTCTTCGCGCGCCGGCAGCTTCCTGGAAACCGCGCTGCCCGTGCAGGCCTTCTACGCCGGCCGCCGCACCGGCGTGGAATGGGTGCTGGAGCGCCCGCAGTACCTGCTGCAGGCCGGCGCCTATGGCGGCAAGGACCTGCAGGGTGACAACCCCGGCACCACCCAGGCCGTGCGTGCGGTGTGGACCCCGGTGAAGGCGCCGGGTGACGTGATTCACCTGGGCCTGGCCTATTCGCAGGAGAATCCGCGCGGCTACAGCGATGGCCGTGACGTGCACCACGAGGCCAGCGCGCGCCTGCGTGCACGCCCGGAAGCCGGCCTGACCGACATCCGCTATGTCGATTCCGGCGCGCTGGTCACCGCCGACCAGATCCGCCGCACCGGCCTGGAAGGCATCTGGATCCGCGGTCCGTTCTCGCTGCAGGCCGAAGCCCTGCGTGCCACGGTCACCCGCCATGACGGCAAGCCCGACTACACCGGCAGCGGCCAGTACGCGATGGCCAGCTGGGTGCTGACCGGCGAGTCGCGCCCGTACAACGCAGGTGCCGTGGCCAACATCAAGCCGGCGCACGACTACGGCGCGGTGGAACTGGTGGCCCGTTACAGCCGCTTGGACCTCGACGATGGCAACATCCTTGGTGGCCGCCAGCACGACCTGACCCTGGGCGCGAACTGGTACCTGACCAGCCACTTCAAGTTCCAGGCCAACTATGTGAAGGTCGACGCCAGCCGTCGCGGTGTGCACAGCACGCCGGAGATCTTCGAACTGCGCGCGCAGATGCACTTCTGACCCCTTCCACGTCAGACCCCGGCGGGCGTGCACGTCACGCCCGCCGGCCCTGCGTAGACTGCCGCCATGTACCGGCTCAGCCGCCACCGGATGCTGTTGCTGACCCTCCTGGTGATGGTCGGTGGCACCGTGCTGTGTGCGGTCACCGCCGGCCACTACGCCTGGCGGCGCGCCCTCGGCGAGGAAAGCAGCCAGGTGCAACGCCAGCTGCAGCTGTACGGCCAGGGCCTGCAGCAGCGCATCGACCGCTTCGGCACGTTGCCGCAGGTACTGGCGCTGGATCCGGATCTGCTGCACGCCCTGCGTGTGCCGCCCTCGCCCACCGAACAGCAGCGGCTGAACCTCAAGCTGCAACGCGCCAATGAAGTCACCCGTGCCTCGACCCTGACCCTGGTCGGCCACGACGGCGTGGCAGTGGCGGCCAGCAACTGGGACCAGCCGACCAGCAACGTCGGCGAGAACTACAGCTACCGCCCCTACTACCGGCAGGCACTGGCGCAGGGCCGCGGCCGCTTCTACGGCATCGGCATGACCACCGGCGTACCCGGCTACTACCTGTCGCAGGCCATCGAGGAAGGTGGCAAGCGGCTCGGCGTGGTGGTGATCAAGGTCGAGCTGTCGGCGCTGGAACAGGAATGGTTGAGCAGCCCGGACGTGGTGCTGGCCAGCGACGACCATGACGTGGTGTTCCTGGCCAACCGTGACAGCTGGCGCTACCGCCTGCTGCGTCCGCTGGGCGCCGATGAGCGCCGCGAAATGCTGGACGCCCGCCAATACGCCGACCGCGCGTTGCAACCGTTGCGCGCGCGTACTGAAGACGTGCTTGCCGATGGTGGCCGCATGGTGCGCCTGCTCGATCCCGTACTGCCGCAGCCGATGCTGTGGCAAAGCCTGCAGCTGCCCGCCGAAGGCTGGAACCTGCATCTGCTGCACGACGCCAGCGCCGCCACCGCCGCCGGACGCGCGGCCGCACTCACCGGCGGTGCCGCGTGGCTGGCGCTGGGCTTCCTGGTGCTGTTCGTGCAGCAGCGCCGACGCCTGGCCAAGCATTGCCTGCGCAGCCGCCGCGAACTGGAAACCCTGCTCAAGCAGCACGCACAGGAACTGCGCACCGCACAGGATGGCCTGCTGCAGGCGGCCACCGACGCCGACAGCGGACTCAGCCGCAGCCTCGAACACCTGCCGCAGGGCGTGGTGGTGATCGACCGCGAACTGCGCCTGGTCGCGTGGAATTCGCGCTATCTGGAACTGTTCCGGTTCCCGGCAGACCTGGTCCGCGTGGGCCGGCCGATCGAGGAACTGTTCCGCTTCAACGCACGCCGTGGCCTGCTCGGTCCGGGCCCCGTCGATGAAGCAATCGAGCGTCGCCTGAACCACCTGCGCAGCGGCCGCCCGCACATGCGCGAGAGCGAGAAGGACGACGGCACGGTGCTGGAGATCCGTGGCAATCCGCTGCCTGACGGCGGCTTCGTCACCAGCTATGCCGACATCACCAGCTACAAGAACGCCGCGCGCGAACTGCGCTCCCTGGCCGATGCGCTGGAACACCGCATCGCCGAACGCACCCGCGACCTGGACGAAGCACGCCGCGAAGCCGAGCAGGCCAACCGCTACAAGACCCGCTTCGTCGCCTCGGCCGTGCACGACCTGCTGCAGCCACTCAACGCTGCACGCATGTTCGTCTCGGTGCTGCGCGGCAAACTGAGCGACCCGGCGCAGCAGCAGACCAGCGACCACATCGACGCTGCGCTGGCCGCGCAGGACGCGATTCTCAACAGCCTGCTGGATATCGCGCGGCTGGAATCGGGCAGCCTGCCCACGCGCGTGCAGGCGTTCCGGCTCGGGCCGCTGCTGCAGACGCTGGCGCGCGAGTTCGGCATCGCCGCACAGTCACGCGGGCTGGTGGTCGACTGGGTCGATACCGATGCGGTGGTGGTCAGCGATGAAGCCCTGCTGCGCCGCATCCTGCAGAACTTCCTGTCCAACGCGCTGCGCTACAGCGAACGCGGCCGCGTGCTGCTGGGTTGCCGCCGCCGCGAAGGCCTGCTGTGGATCGAAGTGCACGACCAGGGCCCGGGTATTCCGGATGCGCTGCAGGGCGAGATCTTCGAGGAGTTCCGCCGCCTTCACGACGGCCAGCAGCGCGGCGCTGGCCTTGGCCTGGCGATCGTCGATCGCATCGGTCGTCTGCTCGGCCATCCGATCCGCCTGCGCTCGCAGCTGGGCCAGGGCAGCGTGTTCGCGGTGGGCGTACCGTTCGGCGACGCCAGTGCGATTCCTGCTACGGCACCTGCGCCGGTGCTGGTGCAGGAACCGGCCGCGGACAATCCGCTGCGCGGGCGCCGGGTGTGGGTGATCGATGATGATCCGCACGTCTGCGCCGCCAGCCGCGCGCTGCTGGAACGCTGGGGCTGCGAGGTGATGCTGGCCGATGGCCCGCAGGCCGCGTTGCAGCTGGCAGCGACAGGCGCGGTACCGGAGCTGGTGCTGCTGGATGTGCGCATGGGCGATCACCATGGCCCGGTGCTGTACGAGACATTGGCAGAGCTGTGGCAGGCCCGTCCGCCGGTGGTGCTGGTCACCGCCGAGCGCGATGCGGGATTGCGTGAGATGGCTGCCGAACGCGGTTGGGGAATGATGGCCAAGCCGGTGAAGCCGCCGGCGCTGCGGGCGCTGATGAGTCAGTTGCTGATCCGGCATCGCGGGTAGTTTCCAGCCAACGGCGCAGCCCCTCGTGGGTGGTCGCGCAAAGCAGTTCATCGGTGGGGCCGGGTAGATGGGCTGCACAGGGGGCGCTGCAAGTACGTCCCTGTAAGCTCGGTCGCCGCATCCATGCGGCTCACGCCCCTGTGCAGCCCATCTACCCGGCCACGGACACGTTCCGTGCGCGTCCACCCTCGGAGAAGAAAAAAGATCAAAAGCGGGTCGCGCTGCGCTTGCTCGTGTAGAGCCGAGCCCATGCTCGGCTGCTTTCCGGCCGGTCCGCGAAGCCGAGCGTGGGCTCGGCTCTACAAAAGGCGGCCTGACAGCCTGCTTTTGCTTTTGATCTTTTTTCTTCTCCGTGGGTGGCAGGCCACCGAAATCTGTCAGAGGCCGGTCGCAGCTTCTGCTTTCAGCGACCAACCCAAACCCACCCACGAGGGGCTGCGCCGTTGGCCGGAAACTACAACCCGATGCCGGCGTCGCCCTCAGGCTCCAGCGCCTTCACCAGTACCGCTGCCTGTGTGCGGCTGTGGCATTCGAGCTTCTTCAGGATCGCAGTGACATGTACCTTCACCGTGTTCTCGGCCAACCCCAGCGTGTAGGCGATCTGCTTGTTGAGCAGGCCATCGGCCAGGCACAGCAGCACACGGAACTGCTGCGGGGTCAGCTGCGCCAGGCGGCTGGCCAGCAGTGCATCGGCCTCCGAACGCTCGGCGGCCATCGCCGGGAACCACAGGCCACCATCGAGCACCGCCTGCACGGCCTCGCCGATGGTCTCGGCCGGGGCCGACTTCGGGATGAACCCGGCCGCGCCGAACTGCTGGGCACGGCGGATCACCCGCGGATGGTCGTTGGACGAGAGGATCACCACCGGGATGTCCGGATGCGAGCCACGCACGTGCAGCAGCGCGGAAAAACCGTGCGCGCCTGGCATGGTCAGGTCGAGCAGCACCAGGTCCACATCCGGGTGTGCGTCGAGTGCTTCGGCCAATGCCTCGGCGCTGGCGACCTCGCGCACCTGCGCCAGCGGCAGGCTCTGCCGCAATGACTGCACCACCGCCGAACGCAGCAGCGGGTGGTCATCGGCGATCAGGATGGTGTATTCGCTCATGCGGCCATTGTACGGGCAGGCCGGAGCCTCAGCGCCCTGCCGGCTCCACGCTGCTGCGCCAGGCATCGAGGAACTGGCGACGCTTGAGCGCGTCCAGGTACACCAGCACGCCCGGGCCGAGCTGGATCGGGCGGCGGCTGCGGCCCGGCGCATCATCGCCGCGCGCGTTGCCGGTCACGATCGGCATCAGCCGTGCCTCGCGCGACAGCACCTGCTGGCCGCGTGGCGACAGCAGGTAGTCGAGGAAGCGCCGGGCTTCTTCCGGGTGTGGGCCGGTGCGCGGGATGACTGCGGTGCGCAGCACCACCAGCGTGTAGTCCTCGGGCTCGATGATGGCCAGTGGCGCGCCCGCATCGACACGTGCCTGCGCGTAGGAGCCGAGCACGTTGTAGACCAGCGACAGCTGGCCACTGGCCACCTGGTCCAGCAGCACGCCGGTGCGCTCCTCGCGCACCACGTCGTTGTCGCCCAGCGCGCCCAGCAGCGCGCCGGCAATGCTGCCGCGCTGCGCGTCCTGGGTCGCCAACAGGTAGCCGACGCTGCTGCGCTCGATGTCATAGGTGCCGACCCTGCCGCGCAGGGGTGCACCTTCAGCGCGCAGCCGGTCCAGCAGCTGCCGACGCGTGTGCGGCACCTTCGCGGCCGGCAGCATGCGGGTGTTGTAGACCATCACCACCGGCTCGTAGCTGATACCGAACGCCTCGTTGCGCCACTGTGCCCAGGCCGGCAGTGCGGCGGTCTGCGCCGAACGGTGTGGCAGCGCGTGGCCATCGTTGACCAGCTTGGTCTGCAGATCCATGCCGCTGGAGATCAGCAGGTCCGGCGATGCCGGTCCGGCGCGGTCGTGCAGGTAACGCGCGTACAGGTCCTGGGTGATGATGTCCTCGTACACCACCTCGGTGCCGGGATGCAGGCGCTGGTAATCGGCGATCACCACCGCGAACACTTCGATGTCGGTGGTGCCGTGAATGCGCAGCTGCGCAGTGGCCTTTGCCTGGGCCGGGAAACGGCGTACGTCGCCGGGCGCGGCCAGTACCGGCAGGGCCAGCAGCAAGGCAACGGCAGCAGCGAACAGGCGGATCATGGACTGCTCCGTGGCAGGCGGATGGTGGCGATCAGCCCGCCCTGCGGGCGGTTGCTGAGGTCGATGCGGCCGCCATGGCTGTCGACCACGCGCTTGACGATGGCAAGGCCCAGCCCGGCGCCGCCGGACGGCGCGCCTTCGCCACGGGCGAAGCGCTCGAACACGCGTTCGGCATCAGCGGGTGCGATGCCTGCGCCATGGTCGGCAATGGTCAGCACCGCCTGACCGCCTTCCACGGTCAGCGCGATCTGCAACGGGCCCTCGCCGCCGTACTTCAGTGCGTTGTCGACCAGGTTCTTGATCGCCTCGCGCAGCAGCAGCGCGTCGCCGTGCACCTGCACCGGCTCGGCGGTCATCGCAAGTTGCACGCGCGGTGCCGGGCCGGCCTGCGGCAGGGCTTCATGCAGGGCCTGGTGCACGGTCTCGGCCAGGTCCACCGCCGCAAAGCGCTGCAGGTGCGAGCGATGGATCACGCTGGCATCGCTGAGCAGCTGGTTCAGCAACCGGCTCATGTGGGTGGCATTGCGCTCGATCGCCTGCAGGCTGCGCCGCATGTCTTCGGGGTCGTCGCCGTCCAGCGCAAGCTGTGCCTGCGCGCGCAGGGCAGCCAACGGCGTGCGCATCTGGTGCGCGGCCTCGGCCATGAATGCGCGCAGTGTCTCGTTGCTGCTGGACAGGCGCTCCATGAAGCGGTTCAACGCCGCCACCATCTGGTCCATCTCGCGCGGCACGCGCGCGTCGAGGGGCTTCAGGTCGGACGGTTCGCGGCGCGACAGCTCGCGTTCCACCCGCACCAGTGGGCGGAACGCGCGGTGCACGCCAAACGCCACCAGCGCCAGCAGCAGGCCGGACAGCACGCCGATCGCCAGCAGTGCGCGATTGACCATGTCCTGCGCGACGGCTTCGCGCGCACGCCGGGTCTGGCCCACCTGCACCTGCACCTCGCCCTGCGCCGAGGCCGCGGCGAAACTGCGGCCGACCACCACGAAGCGCACGGTCTCGCCGCTGTACGCCGCATCAAACAGTTGCGGCTGCGTGCCCGGACGGCGCGGCGGCGACGGCAGATCGCCATAACCTGTGATCAGGTTGCCGCGGCTGTCGGCCACCCGATAGAACACGCGGTCTTCCGGGGCCATCGCCAGGAGGTCCAGCGCCGCATAGGGAAGATCGACCTGCCACTGGCCGTCGACCAGCGCCACCGAATCGGCGATGGACAGCGCCGAAGACACCAGCAGGTGATCGTAGGAACGGTTTGCCGCACGCTGGCCATAGTCGCGCGCGGCGAACAGGAGGGCCACCGCGAACACCGCCAGCAGCAAGCCGAGGTAGAGCAGCAGCGTGCGCCGCAACGAACCTGGCGCCGCGTTCGCAGCGCGTGCGTCAGCCATCGGCGTCGGCGCTGCCATCGCTGGCTTCCAGCAGGTAGCCGACACCGCGCACCGTGGTGATGCGCAGCGGTGCGCCCGCCAGCTTCTTTCTCAGGCGGCCAACATACAACTCGATGGCATTCGGGCCCGCTTCGTCATCGAAACCGAACAGGCCGTTGCCGATCTCGTCCTTGCCGACCACCTGACCGAGGCGCCCGACCAGGATTTCCAGCAGGCGGTACTCGCGATTGGGCAGTTCGATCGGCTCCCCGTCGAGGCTGACCCGGTGCGCAGCGTTGTCGAACTGGAAGCCGCCAATCTGCACCACTTCGCTGGCCTGCCCACGCGCGCGCCGCAGCAGTACGCGGCAGCGTGCTTCGAACTCGCGGAAGTCAAAGGGCTTGCCCAGGTAGTCGTCGGCGCCCACATCCAGCGCCTGCACGCGATCCTCGATGCCATCGCGCGCGGTCAGCATCAGCACCGGCGTGCTGTCACCGCGCTCGCGCATGCCGGCCAGCACGCGCAGGCCGTCCAGCTTGGGCAGGCCGATATCCAGCACCACCAGGTCGAAGCTCTGGTAGCGCAGCACGCTGGCAGCGGCCAGGCCGTCGGCCTGCCAGTCCACGGCATGGCCACTGCGACGCATGCGACGGATGATCGCATCGGCCAGATCCGGGTTGTCTTCGACCAGCAGCAGGCGCATGGGCACGACGGTGGGAGGGGAAGCGAATGCTACCGCATGACGCCGGGGCCGCCCGCCGGGCCATGCCTGGCGACCATTTACGCTGCACCGCACAAACCGCTGACAGGACGATGACAGCTACGGCGACCCAGACTGCGGCCGCGCACCGTCCGGTGCCCACGATTGCCGCGCGCCTGGCGCGCACCTGGGAGGGTTTGTGGAATTCACGTTTGCCTGGCGGCGTCCTGCCGCCATGATGGCGCTGGCTGCCCTGTCGGCGCCGGCCTTCGCTGCCGAAGACGACCGCCCGGTCACGGCCACTCTCGGTGGCCGCCTGCACCTGGACTTCGCCACCTTCGACAACGACAACCGCGGCACCCCGAACAAGGACGACACCGAAATCCGCCGTGCGTGGGTTGACGTGTCCGGCAAGTTCTTCGTGGTCGACTACAAGCTGGAAGCCGATTTCTCCGGCGACCGCGTCGAGGCCAAGGACGTGTACCTGGCGCGCAGCTTCGGCAAGGCCGGCAAGCTCACCGTCGGCCAGTTCAAGCAGTACTTCTCGCTGGATGACCGTACCAGCTCCAACTACGGCAGCTTCCTGGAGCGCGGCAACGCCGGCACCACGCTGGCGCCGCTGTACCGCCTGGGTGCGTCCTGGCAGGCCAATCCCGGTGACTTCACCTGGGCGGCCAGCCTCTACAGCCTGGAGAGCATCGACGCCTGGCAGGTGAAGGGTCGCGCTGCCGGTGGCCGCGTCACCTGGGCGCCCTCGCCCAGTGATGGCGACGTGTTGCACCTGGGCCTGTCGCTGGCCCGCGAGGCCTACGACAATCCCGGCGCCAACGGCGTGCCCGGCCTGCGTATCCGCCCGCGCCCGGCCGGCCATCTGTCCGACAACAGCCGCCTGACCCTGGTCGACTTCTCCGCCGGCCGCGATACCGACGTCAACAAGTGGTCGCTGGAATACGCGCAGGTGCGCGGCCCGCTGTCGTGGCAGGGCGAGTTCAGTGGCGCCACCTTCGACGACGGCGCCCAGCGTGGCGATGTAATGGCGGCCTACGGCATGCTCAGCTGGTTCGTCACCGGCGAAAGCCGTGCCTACGACCGCAAGACCGGCCGCTTCGCGCGGGTGAAGGACATCCGCCACAAGGCCGGGGCCTTCGAAGTGGCGCTGCGCTACGACCAGATGTGGGGCGCGCAGCATCTCGACGGTGCGCCGGACCTGCGTCGCGGCAGCACCGAAGCCTGGACGCTGGGTGGCAACTGGTACCTGCGCGACAACCTGCGCTTCATGCTCAACGTGATCGAAAGCCGCAACCGTGATCGCCTGGCCGGGGTGACGGTGGACCGCACGCGCGCGGTCACCGGCCGCCTGCAGTACGACTTCTAGGCCCGACATTCCGGGCATTCCGCCCGGGCCCCTTCCACTCCCCACGTCCTGTTTTCGCAAGGAGTCCGCAGATGATGCTGAGCATCCTCGGCTTTGGCATGGTCATTACGTTCATGTACTTGATCATGAGCAAGCGCCTGTCGCCGCTCGTCGCCCTGATTACCATCCCCATCCTGTTCGCGCTGATCGGTGGCTTCGGCGCCGGCATCGACGAGATGATGCTGGAGGGCATCAAGAAGATCGCGCCGACCGGCGTGATGCTGATGTTCGCCATCCTCTACTTCGGGGTGATGATCGACGCCGGCCTGTTCGATCCGCTGGTGCGGGTGATCCTGCGCTTCGTCAAGGGCGACCCGATGAAGATCGTGCTTGGCACCGCGGTGCTGGCGATGCTGATCTCGCTCGATGGCGATGGCTCGACCACCTACATGATCACCGTCTCGGCGATGCTGCCGCTGTACCAGCGGTTGGGCATGAACGCGCTGAACATGACCTGCGTGACCATCCTTGCCGGCGGCGTGATGAACCTGACCCCGTGGGGCGGCCCGACCGCACGCGCGGCCACCGCGCTGCACGTGGACCCGGCCGACGTGTTCGTGCCGCTGATCCCGTCGATGGTGATCGCCTGTGCCGGCGTGCTGCTGCTGGCCTGGTACCTGGGCCTGAAGGAACGCCGTCGCCTCGGCGTGGTGACCCTGCCCAAGGGCGGCAGCTGGATGGACAACAGCGTGTCCGATGACAGCAACCCGCTGCCGACTGTGGAAGACGCCGAGGACATCAAGCGTCCGAAGCTGCTGTGGGTGAACCTTGCGCTGACCGTGGCGCTGATGACCGCGCTGATCATTGGCGTGCTGCCGATGCCGGTGCTGTTCATGGTCGGCTTCGCCATCGCCCTGGTCATCAACTATCCGAACCTGGCCGAGCAGCGCCGCCGCGTGGTCAACCACGCCGGCAACGTGCTGTCGGTGGTGTCACTGATCTTCGCCGCAGGCATTTTCACCGGCATCCTCAACAACACCGGCATGGTGGAGGCGATGTCGCACAGCTTCCTGGCCGTGATTCCGGAATCGTGGGGCCCGTACCTGGCGGTGATCACGGCGGTGGCGTCGATGCCGTTCACCTTCTTCATGTCCAACGACGCGTTCTACTTCGGCGTGCTGCCAATCCTGTCCGAGGCCGCCGGCAATTACGGCATCACCCCGGTGGAAATGGCGCGCGCCTCGCTGGCCGGCCAGCCGGTGCACCTGCTCAGCCCGCTGGTGCCGTCCACCTACCTGCTGGTGGGCCTGGCCAAGGTCGAATTCGCCGACCACCAGAAGTTCACCCTGAAGTGGGCCATCGCCATCTCGATGCTGCTGATGATCGGCAGCCTGCTGTTCGGCCTGTATCCCCTTGCCGCCTGACCCTTTGCCAAGGAGCCTTCTGCAATGACGCTTCGAATCGCTTACGTCACCAGTGGAATGGGCAGTGTCGGCACTGCCATCTGCCAGAGCCTGGCCCGCAGCGGCCACACCGTGGTTGCCGGCTGCGCGCCGAACTCGCCGCGCAAGGCCAACTGGCTGCGCGAGCAGCGCGAACAGGGCTTCGACTTCATCGCCTCCGAAGGCAACGCGACCGACTGGGCCTCGACCAGCGCGGCGTTCGCCAAGGTCCGCGCCGAAGTCGGTGAGGTCGATGTACTGGTCAACAACTCCGGCGGCAGCCGCGACCTGCTGTTCCGCCAGATGACGGTGGAGGACTGGAACGCGGTGATCGCCTCCAACCTCAACGCGCTGTTCAACCTCACCAAGCAGGTGGTCGACGGCATGGCCACGCGCGGCTGGGGCCGCATCATCAACATCGGCTCGGTCAGCGCCCACAAGGGCCAGATCGGCCAGGTCAACTACGCCACCGCCAAGGCCGCGATGCATGGCTTCAGCCGTGCACTGGCTGCCGAAGTTGCGTCGCGCGGGGTCACCGTCAACACGCTGTCGCCGGGCTACATCGCCAGCCAGGCGATCAGCAGCTTCCCGCCGGATGTGCTGGACCGGCTGGCCGCCTCGGTGCCGGTGCGCCGCTTGGGTCGGCCGGAGGAAGTAGCTGGCCTGTGTGCGTGGTTGGCGTCGGATGAAGCTTCGTACGTGACCGGCGCCGACTATCCGGTCAACGGTGGCCTGTACATGGGTTGAGCCCGTCTCCACGCAAGGCGTGGAACGCCTCCCCCACGGAGTGCGCGGGGCCGGTGAACCTTCGCTTGCGAGGGGGATCCGGCCCCTTTTTGTTTCCGCATTTTCGGGACGCATTGCCCGATACAACGGCAGAACCGGTGCTATACCTGCCAGCGCTCGCCGAGCCCGATGGATGAACGGCTGGAATCGCGGATCAAGGAGGTTGGCATGCGTGCATTGCTGATTGCGCTTCTCGTGGTCGCCACCCCGCCACTGGCGGCCACCCCACCTGCTGCCACTGCGGAAGAGGCGGATGCAACCTGGCGGCTCGTGGAGCGCTGGTCCTTGCAGCTGTCACGCTCTGACCTTGTCGCGCAGCTATCACCCTTGGCTCCGGCCGGCTCGCGTTCGGAAGCAAGAATGGGCCGGGGCGACAGCGCCACCATCGATCTGGCGCCATTCGCGGTCGCTGGGAGCATCAAGGGGGCCCTCTGGCCAGATCTACACCGACGCGTCGGGGCGAATCATCAAAGGCATTACGCTGCGGCTGAGCGGCGCCTGCATCTCGCGAAAGCAGATGGGTCGTCGCTACCCCGACTTCAATGTCCTTTCCGTGCCGTCAGGGCATAGCCTGGACGAGTCCACGGTGTTCGGCACAGTAGTGAACGGCATCCAGATCGGGTTCTCATTCTCCGAACATGACCCTGACTGCATGGACCAGCTCAAATTGAGCTGGCCTGGGGAGCGCTTCTGATTCCCACCGGCCTACCACCATGACGAACATGTTGCAGGACACGCACCACTGACCTGCATCGTTCGTTGGTTTTTCGTAAAGAAGGTTTCATGTTCCGTTCGCATAGTGGCCATGCACCGCGCACGCGTGCCGGTGACCACCCCCAATGCAACGGACCACCATGCAGACCCGACACCTGACGATCGCCGTGGCGATCGCGCTCTCCGCCGCCGCCAGCGCCCATGCCGCCACCGCTGCCGACACCGGCGCCAGCACCGATGCCGCGCTGAGCGCGCAGACGCTGGACACCGTCTCCGTGATCGGCCAGGGCGAGACCCGCCAGGTGCAGCGCATCACCACCGTCGACAAGCAGGTGCTGCCTCCAGGTACCAGTGGCCAGAAGATCCTCGACCGCCTGCCGGGCGTGTCGGTGCAGTCCAACGATGCCTTCGGCGCGAACGAAGAATCGCAGACCATCAGCCTGCGCGGCTTCGACAAGAGCCGCCTCGGCTATACGCTGGACGGCATCCCGCTGGGCGACAACAGCTACGGCAACTACAACGGCCTGAGCATTGCCCGCGCGATCATTGCCGAGAACCTGGCCGGTGCCGAGCTGTCGCAGGGCATCGGTTCGCTGGGCGTGGCTTCGACCAGCAACCTGGGCGGCACCATCCAGTATTTCTCGATGGACCCGTCCACTGAATTCGGTGGACGTGCCAGCGTCACCGTCGGCGACAACAACCAGCGCCGTGGCTACCTGCGCGTGGATACCGGCGACATCAACGGCTTCTCGGCCTATGTGTCCGGCGTGCACCAGGACCAGGACATGTGGGCCGCGCCCTACCAGAACCAGACCACCCGCCAGTTCAACGCCAAGGCAGTGTGGAATGTCGGCGACCACCGCTTCGGTGCGTTCGTGGCCACCTCGCGCGCCAGCCAGGCCAACTACGCCTACCTGTCCAAGGACATGCTGGCGCGTGGCCTGGGCTGGGATTGGAACATCTACGCGCCGGACTGGGATCGCGCCGTGGCCGCTGCGTACTGCGCGCCGGGCACCTACAACAAGGCACGCTGCAAGTTCAGCGGCGGCGTCAACAGCATCGACGATGCCTACTACCAGAGCCGCGCATTGCGCGACGACAATCTCTATTCGGTCGATGCCGACCTTCGCCTGGGCGAGCAGGGCCGCCTGAAGCTGCTGGCCTACCACCACGAAAACCGTGGCCAGGGCCACTGGTGGGCACCGGGCCAGCCATCCTACCCGGGCACCGACAGGATGCTGCCGATCTCGATCCGCAGCACCAACTACACGATCAACCGCGATGGCCTGACCGCCGCATTGTCGTGGACGGTGGGCATCCACGAACTGGAAGCCGGCCTGTGGTACGAGCAGAACGACCACAACGTCTCGCGCAACTTCTACTACATCAGCGGCCCGTTCCTGGACGACCTGTACCTGAAGAACCCCGACCGCCTGCTGTTCAACCAGGACTTCGACATCCGCACGCGCCAGTTCTACGTGCAGGACCGCATGCGCTTCCTGGACCAACGGCTGACCGTAGACGTGGGCATCAAGAGCCCCAACACCCGCATGCGCGCCACCGCGCAGCCCGGCGTTGAAACCAACATTGCGTCGGGCACACTGACCGCCAAGGAATCGGTGCTGCCGCAGGTAGGCCTGGGCTTCAAGCTCAACGCCAACAACGAGCTGTTCGCCTCCTACGCCGAGAACATCGCCGCCTTCGTCGGCGGTGGCAGCGGCGGCCCGCTGCAGGTGTCGCCGGAATCGTTCGCGGCCAGCGCCGGGCTGGAGCCGGAGAAGTCCAAGAGCCTGGAAGCCGGCTTCCGCACTTTCGGTGAGAAGTACCAGGCCTCGATCGCTGCATACAACGTCAAGTTCGACAACCGCCTGCTGTCGCTGAACCCGTGTTCGAGCATCGAAGTCGGCACGCGCCCGGAGTGCGTGACGCGCTTCATCAACGTCGGTTCGGTGAAGAGCCATGGCGCGGAACTGACCTTCATCCTCAAGCCGATTGATGGCCTGCAGTGGTACAACGCGCTGTCCTGGAACAAGACCACCTACGAGGATGACTACACCTCGGGCGGTGCGATCGTACCGGTGGCCGGCAAGATCACGGTGGATACGCCGCAGCGCATGGCCTCCAGCGAGATCAGCTGGAACCGCGACGGCTTCTTCGCCAGCCTGCGTGCCAAGTACACCGGCAAGCGCTACTACACCTACACCAACGACCAGTCGGTGCCGGGCGTGACCACCTTCGACGCCGGTGCGGGCTACGACTTCGGCCCGGGCCTTGGCCTGCGCAACGTGCGGGTGTCGTTGAACGCGACCAACCTGACCAACAAGCGCTATGCCGGCCAGCTGAGTTCGTTCGCGCCGACCGATCCGAAGGGCACGCGGTATGCGATCCATGCGAGCGCGCCGCGGCAGCTGTTCATGACGGTGGCGGCGGAGTTCTAAGTCAGAAGCGGGCGCTGCGGCGCGTTGATTGTTCCTGCATGGCGTGGGTAGGCAGGCCCATGCAGGACACGCCGTAAACCCGTCCTTGGGGGCTCGATCGGCGCATCCATGCGCCTCACGGTCCTGCATGGGCCTGCCTACCCCCGCTGGACAGTTCCCCGCGCCGGCGCGGAGGCAATGGAAAGCAAGAGCAAAAGCAAAGAGCCGGGCAATGCCCGGCTCTTTGCTTTTCAAGCGCAATCCCTCTGGTGGACCTGCTACCGCGCCCGCAGGAATCTGTCTGGAGGAGGCGGGGCACCCTGGCCAGGACCGTTGGCGCCATGGGCCCGAGGCATGCCTCGGGCGGGTTGGGCAGGACGCCCAACCCCGGTCTTGCCGTGTGCGCAGGACAGCGCACACGAGCAAGGCGCCATCGAGCACCATGGAGGGGCTTTTGCGCGTCCTGGCCAGGGTGCCCCGCCTCCTCCCCACCGATAGCAGGCAGGCGCTGGTGGTTCCGCCAACGCCTTTCATTCCGGCGCCAGCTGGTCCATCCGTATCCGGTTGGCGAACAGCGAGAACGCCAGCATCCCGGCCAGCCCGTTCGCCCGGCTCACCCAATGCGGCAGCCAGCGCGGCGGCTTCAGCACACCCGCTTCGAACAGCGGCGCGAACGCGATCGCATCGGCCAGGCTCATCTTGCCGGCGAACAACCAGCGGCAGACCTGCAGGCGGTCCTCGGCCAGCATGTGGCGGAAGAAGGTATGCACCGACACCAGGCCGCGCAGGTACACCGTGTCCTTGGTGAAGGCCAGGCCGCCACTCGGCGGCACCCCACGGAACACGCGCTGTGCCGACGCAAAGCTCTCTTCGGCGTTCTGCCCGGCATCGCAGAAGTAGCGGAACACCTCGATGAAGTCGGCGCCTTCGCGGGCCATCGCGATCGCTTCGGTGCGCAGACTGATTCGCTTCAGGCGCTCGATGTCGATGCTGCCGGTGATCTGTTCGGCGAAGGTAGCCAGCCCTTCCTGGGTGGCCGTCACCCGCGGCGAGGACAACGCCAGGCTGGGCAGCACCGGTTGTTCGCGGCCATTCAAGGCGGTCAGCGAATGCACCAGCGCTTCGTGGTGGAACAGCTGCGCGCGGTCGTAGGCACTGAAGCGCGCACTGGTGCGCAGGCGGATGCGGGTCGGTCCGGCAGCGGCCTTGGACACCAGCTCTGGATCGAGCTGCACCTGGATGATGCGCGATTCGAAGAACGCATCCAGGTCATTCTGCAGCTGCAGCTGCAGGGCAATGGCCGAGACCGGCACCTGCTCTTCCGGCGCCAGCAGTTCGTGATCGAGTTCGGCAGCAATCTGGATGAAGTGACGCGCCGCTTCGCGCGTGCTCGGGCCATTGCCTGGCAACGGCTGCTCGGGCGCGCCGAACAACTGCACCGAACAGGTATCGACCGCCGCCGTGCCCAACCCTTCCAGCAGCTGCGCGGCCAGGTCCCAGCTCTGTGCCGACTGCCGCACGTAGTGGCCCAGCGGATGAGTGTCATCGCAGTCGGCGGCGATCGCGGCCAGCGCGCGGCGCTCCTCGCTGAAATCCAGCCTCGGGTAGTCCACCTTCGGCAGCACTGGTTGCCCACGTGCCACGCTGTCCAGGAACGGTGCCTGCAGCGTGGCCGGCCAGCTGGTCAGCCCCAGCAGGCGGATGCACCCCACGGCCTCGACCAGGCGCGCATCGAGCGCTGCATGGTGGGCCACGTCACGGTCCAGCGTCGCAGTCAGTTCCATGCGCGGACTATAACGCCCTGCCGTGTCCGGCGCCGTGCGCCGCCGCCCGAGCATCGGCTCGGGCGCTACAGGAAATGACTCCGCCGCGGACCCACTGTAGAGCCGAGCCCACGCTCGGCTGCTGTGCTACCGCCGGCGGTTCTTGCCCGCCGGGCGGAACTGCTGGCCCTTGCCCTTCCTGCCACCACGCTCCTGCGCGGTCTCGGCCTGGCGAACCGCCAGCTTGGCCGCGGCGGCGGCCACTTCTTCCTTCAACTTGAAGTAGTTCAGCAGGCGGCTCTCTTCGATCTCGCCGGCCTCGATCGCGGCACGCACCGCACAGCCCGGTTCCTGCTGGTGCTTGCAGTCGTTGAAACGGCACTGTGCGGCCAACGCTTCGATATCGGCGAAGCCACCTTCCGACAGCGTCTCTTCACCGGTCGGCTTCAGCTCGCGCATGCCGGGGGTGTCGATCAGGCAGGCGCCCGTCGGCAGCGGCATCAGCGCGCGATGGGTGGTGGTGTGTCGTCCGCGCGAATCGTTGGCACGCACCGCGTTGGTCTTCATCCGCTGCTCGCCGAGCAGCGTGTTGGTCAACGTGGACTTGCCGGCACCGGACGAGCCAACCAGCACCACGGTGCGGCCCGGGCCCAGCCACGGTTGCAGCACGGCAACGCTGTCGGCATCCAGGCCATTGATCGCATGCAGCGCGATGCCCTGCATCTCCAGTTCTTCCAGCACCGCCAGCGCGTCCTCGCTGTATTCGGTCTGGTCGGCCTTGGTCAGCACCACCACCGGTTCGGCACCGCCACCGCCGACCAGCAGCAGGTAGCGCTCGATGCGGCGCGGATTGAAGTCGGCATCCAGGCCACAGACGATGAACACCGTGTCGATGTTGGCCGCGATCACCTGCTGGTGGTAATGCTCGCCTGCCGCGCCTCGCTTGATCGCGGAACGACGTGGCAGCAGGGCGACGATGCGGATGCCGTCCAGCAGCACCCAGTCACCCACCGCAGGCCGCTCGTGGCTGGGGAAGCGCGGGCGCTGCCATTCCGGCAGCGACTCGGCCTTGATCGACGCATCCGGGCCATCGGCCACCACGTAGTGGGTGCGGTGCTGCTCGATCACCCGCGCCGGGCGGGCCTGCGGATGCGTGGCCATCGCGGCCTGCCAGTCGGCCTGCTGCGCCGGGCCCGGCCAGGGCCAGCCAATGGTCTGCAGGGCGATGAAATCGGGGGTCTGGGTCATCGCGGCCATTCTACCTGTGCCGACGCCCTGCCAGCCCAGCAATGGCGGGCCCGGAGCCCTTGCCATGCAGTGCAGCAATTCCGGTAGGATGGAAGCCCCATGCCTTTTGACGGCCCATTCCCCATGTCCACCCCTTCGCCCAAGCCCCTGGCCATCCGCGAGCGCCTTTCCGAAGTGCGCTACGAAATCCGCGGAGAACTGGCGCGGCGAGCCCGGGAACTGGAGGCGCAGGGCCGCAAGCTGATCAAGCTCAACATCGGCAACCCGGGCAACTTCGGTTTCCGTGCGCCCGAGCACCTGCAGCGCGCGATTGCCGATGACATGGGCCGTACCGACCCTTACACCCACCAGCAGGGCCTGCCGGTCGCACGCGAAGCCATTGCCGCCGCCTATGCGCGCCGCGGTGCGCCCGATGCGCATCCGGACCGGGTGTTCGTCGGCAACGGCGTGAGCGAACTGATCGATCTGTCGCTGCGGGCGCTGTTGAACCCGGGCGATGAAGTGCTGGTGCCCTCGCCGGACTACCCGCTGTGGTCGGCCGCGGCCATCCTCAACGACGGCCGCCCGGTGTATTACCGCTGCGCGCCGGAAAACGGCTTCCAGCCCGACCCGACCGAGATCGAGACGCTGGTGTCCTCGCGCACCCGCGCCATCGTGCTGATCAACCCGAACAACCCCAGCGGCGCCAGCTACCCGCGCGAACTGCTGGAGCGCGTGGTCGAGATCGCGCGCCGCCACAACCTGTTGCTGCTGGTCGACGAGATCTACGACCAGATCCTGTACGACGACGCGGTGTTCCAGCCGGTCGCGCCGCTGGCCGGCGACCATCCGTGCCTGACCTTCAGCGGCCTGAGCAAGGTGCACCGCGCCTGCGGCTGGCGCGTGGGCTGGGCGCACCTCAGTGGCGATGACGCACGCCTGGGCGATTTCCGCGCCGCGCTGGACCTGCTGAGCGCGCTGCGCCTGTGTGCCAACGTGCCGGGCCAGTACGCCATCGACGCGGCAGTGAACGGCCCGGACACCATTTCCGAGCTGTGCGCCCCCGGCGGCCGTCTGTATGAAACCCGGCGCGCGGTGATCGAGGCCTGCGAGGCCAGCGAACACCTGTCGCTGGTTGCCCCGGCCGGCGCGCTGTACGCGTTCCCGGCCGTGGTCGGTGCCGCCGCCAAGGGCTTCGACGACCACACCTTCGCCCTGGACCTGATGAACAACGAAGGCGTGCTGGTCGTACCGGGCTCAAGCTTCAACGTGCCTTACCGCCATCACTTCCGCGTGACCCTGCTGCCGGAAGCCTCGGTCATGCGCGATGTGTTCGCACGCATCGACCGCGTGCTGGCCCGCCGTGCCGAGGACGCCACCAAGGTCGTGCCGCTGAAGCCGCGCCGTTCGGTGGCCTGAGCCGTGGCGTTGTCCTACCTGGCGCTGGGCGACTCGTACACCATCGGAGAAGCGGTTGCCGTCGAAGGCCGCTGGCCGCACCAGCTTGCCGCCGCCCTGCGTGCGCAGGGCATTGAGCTGTCCGATCCGCAGACCATTGCAACCACCGGCTGGACCACCGACGAACTCGATGCCGGCATCGATGCGGCCGCGCCGCAGGGGCCGTTCGATTTCGTCAGCCTGCTGATCGGCGTCAACAACCAGTACCGCGGGCGTCCGCTGGACGAGTACCGCAGCCAGTTCCGGGCCCTGTTGGAGCGGGCGATCGGCTTCGCCGGCGGTGATGCCGGGCGCGTGCTGGTGCTGTCCTTCCCCGACTGGGGTGCAACCCCGTTTGGTATCGGCAGCGGCCGTGACCTGGCCGCGATCGAGATCGAGACCGACGAGTTCAATGCCGCTGCCGAAGTGATCAGCACCCAGCAGGGCGTGGCCTTCGTCGACATCACCGATATCAGCCGTGACCAGGGCGACAACCCGGCGATGATCGCCGACGACGGCCTGCACCCTTCAGCACGGATGTACGCGCTGTGGAGCGCGCGCGCGCTGCCGGTCGCCGCCCACCTGCTCGGCGGAACGGACTGAGGCGATGGACGGCACGCCACGGAACGGCCCGCCCCTGCCCTGCACTCCCCTGGCCGCACCGCAGGCCCGTGCGATCGCCGAGGCATTCCGCCCCGCGCACGCTTGGGCCAGCCGCCGCGACTACTACTACACCCGCAGCAAGCTGGGCAGCGACCCGCTGTATGACGGCGTGCTGCAGCACCTGCCTGGCGACGGGCAACCCGTGCTGGACCTGGGCTGCGGGCTGGGCCTGTTCGCCCACGTGCTGCGCCAGCGCGGTGGCTCCCAGCCCTACCTGGGCGTGGACGTGGATGCCGGCAAGATCGCCCGCGCTCAGCGTGCCGCCACCGGCCTGCCCGCTGTGCGCTTCGACTGCCAGGACGTGCAGGCGCCGCTGCCGGCGCAGGCCGGGCATGTGCTGCTGCTGGATGTGCTGCAGTACCTGGACGCGGGCCCACAGCAGGCACTGCTGCGTGAGGCCAGTGCACGGGTAGCCCGCGGTGGCCGCCTGCTGCTGCGCACGCCGCTCGCTACCGGCGATGGCCGCGACCGCACTACCCGTGTGGCGGACCGGCTGGCCTGGCTGGTCGGCTGGATGGGCACCCGCCCCCGTCATTACCCGGATCCGCAGGCGCTGCAGGCAACGCTGGTCGAAGCCGGATTACAGGTGACGCCCCCGCGTCCCCTGCATGGGCGCACGCCGTTCAACAGCTGGTTGCTGGTGGCCGAACGCCCCGCGTTGTAGCGCCGAGTGCAGCATGTGCAGGCGCTGCGCTACAGGATGATCGCCAACCCTTGTAGCGCCGAGCCCATGCTCGGCTGCTCTACACCACCAGGGCCCGGCGTTACGGAACCGGCAGCCGCGCCTTCAGCCCCCGCTCGTCCAGCGCCTGCAGCACGCGTTCGATGATCGCCAGGTTGTGGCCGTGGGCGGCCCCCTCATGCAGCAGCACGATGGCGCCCGGGCGCAGGTCCGGCAGCAGCCGCGACAGCACGCCCTCCGGCGTGCAGCCGACACCGTCGTAGCCACGGGCGCTCCAGCCCACGCGCACAAGTCCCAGCGCCTTCAACACCGGCGCCACGAACGGATTGGTCATGCCCACCACCGAGCGGTACCAGCGCACCGGGCGACCGCCCACCGCCTGCAGCGCATGCTGGCAGCCCTCGATCTCGGCACGCATCGCTGCCGGGCCCAGCCGCCAGAAGCGCGCCTGTGGATGACTGTGGCTGTGGTTGCCCAGGTCGTGGCCCCGGCGCAGGATCTCCTGCACCAGCTCCGGCTGCGCCAGCGCCCGCTCGCCGACCAGGAAGAACGTGGCACGTGCCTGGTGGCGATCCAGCAGATCGAGCACGGCCCGGGTCTCCGGGCCGGGACCGTCATCGATGGTCAACCAGACGCTGTTGCCGGCCTCCGGTACCCGGCTCAGCACCGGTGCGTAGAAGTGGCAGTTGGGCAGGAACACCGGCACCAGAAAGAGCGCGTGGCTGGTCACCATCAGCGGCAGGCCCCACCGCCAGCCCGCCAGCGACCAGACCAGGATCACGGCCAGCTGCGACGCCACCAGCCAGGGCAGCCAGCGCCAGGGCCGGGTCGGGATGCGATGCAATGTTCCTGCGTTGCTCATCCCCCATGATGCCATGAGGGGTAGAATTGATGATTCGAATTCCCGGAACCCCGACGTCCATGTCCCTCGATCCCGCCCTGCGTTCGCGCATCGAATCCATCCTCAACGCCAACCGCGTCGTGCTGTTCATGAAGGGCCAGCCGTCGATGCCGCAGTGTGGTTTCTCGGCCAAGGCCGTCGGCGCCCTGCAGGACCTGGGCGTCGAGTTCGCCCACGTCAACGTGCTGGCCGACCAGGAAATCCGTGAAGGCATCAAGGCCTATGGCGACTGGCCGACCATTCCGCAGCTGTACATCGACGGCGAACTGGTCGGCGGCAGCGACATCGTGCTGCAGATGGCCGCCAGCGGCGAGCTGAGCAGCGTGCTGGGGCTGCCGGCACCGGACCGTACCCCGCCGAGCATCACCGTCACGCCGGCGGCCGTGGAAATGCTCAAGGGCGCGCTGGCCGATGCCCCGGGCGCGGCCCTGCAGCTGACCATCGACGCCCGCTTCCAGCCCAACTTCCAGCTGGCCCCCCACGACGAAAGCGCCATCGCCGCCGAGTCCAACGGCCTGCGCGTGCAGTTCGACCTGGCCAGCGCGCGTCGCGCCAACGGCATCACCATCGACTGGGTGGACGACATCCGCGGCAAGGGCCTGGCCATCGACAACCCGAATGCGCCCAAGCCGGTGCAGGAAATCAGCGTGCGCGATGCCGACGACCTGGTGCGTGCCGGCAACATCACCCTGGTGGACGTGCGCCCGGCCGACGAGCGCGAGATCGCTGCGGTGGGCGTGCCGTTCAAGACCTTCGACGGCAACGGCCGTGCCGAGCTGGAAGCCCTGCCCAAGGACACCGCACTGGCCTTCATGTGCCACCACGGTGGCCGCAGCGCGCAGGCCGCCGAACAGTTCCGTGCGCTGGGCTTCACCAAGGTGTTCAACGTCACCGGCGGCATCAATGCCTGGTCGGAAGATGTCGACAACGGCGTGCCGAAGTACTGATTGAAGGCCCGGGGTCAGCGCCCTTTCCTGCGGAAAGGCGATCTGACCCCTAAAAAGGGGACGGAGGGGATTAAGTCGTTTGCGGCATAAACGACTTAATCCCCTCCGTCCCCTTTTTTCAGCCGGCGAAACCGCCTTCGGCCAGGTAATCCAGTTCTTCCGGGGTGGGGATGCGGCCCAGCACGGCATTACGGTGCGGAAAGCGCCCGAAGCGACGGATGATGTCGCGGTGCAGTTCGGCGTACTGCAGGTATTCCTTGTCACCCAGCACGTCGAACATCGCCACCGAACGGTCCTGGTCCAACGGGTCCTCGGAGTGCTCGAACGGCAGGTAGATGAAGGCGCGCAGCTTCGGCACCAGCTGCAGGTCCAGGCCTTCCTCGATGGCGCGCATGGCGTAGTGCCGGGCCAGGCCATCGGTGGCATAGGAATGGGCAGTACCGCGGAAGCAGTTGCGCGGGAACTGGTCCAGCAGCAGCATCAGCGCCAGTGCGCCCTCGGCACTGCCCAGCCAGTGTTCACGCCCACGCGAAGCGGCGGCGAAATGCTCATCCAGGAACAACTGGCGGAACTGCGCGTCGAACGCATCGTCGCGGGCGAACCACTTCGCAGGGCCCGCTTCTTTCCAGAAATCCACCACTTGCGCGGCAACGTCCATCACCTACTCCCCAGGGCCGGCGCGCCGCGCCAGGCCATCATCATCATTCATCGAAGCGCAGGTGGCGGACCGACTTGCCGTTGCGCCGGATAAGCTTAAGCGCCTCGATACCGATCTGGATATGATTTTCCACGAACTGGGAGCTGACCTTGGCATCGGAAGCCTCGGTCTTGACCCCGTCGGGGATCATCGGCTGGTCCGAGACCAGCAGCAGCGCGCCACTGGGAATGTGGTTGGCGAAACCGGCCGCGAACACCGTGGCGGTTTCCATGTCGATGGCCATGCAGCGCATCGCCCGCAGCCGCTCCTTGAAGGCCTCGTCGTGCTCCCAGACCCGGCGGTTGGTGGTGTAGACGGTGCCGGTCCAGTAGTCGTGGCCGAGGTCGCGGATCATGGTCGAGACTGCACGCTGCAGCGCGAACGCCGGCAACGCCGGGACTTCCGGCGGCAGGTAATCGCCCGAGGTACCCTCGCCACGGATCGCTGCGATCGGCAGCACCAGGTCGCCCAGCTGGTTCTTGCGCTTGAGGCCACCGCACTTGCCCAAAAACAGCACCGCCTTGGGCATCACTGCCGACAGCAGATCCATGATGATCGCGGCATTGGGGCTGCCCATGCCGAAGTTGATCATGGTGATGCCGTCGATGGTGGCACTGGCCATCGGCCGGTCCAGGCCGATGACCGGCGCGCCGGTCAACTCGGAAAAGGTGTGCAGGTAACCGCCGAAATTGGTTAGCAGGATGTGCTGTCCGAACTGGTCCAAGGGCACGCCGGTGTACCGGGGCAGCCAGTTGTCGACGATTTCCTGCTTGCTCTTCATGGGCGGTGGTCCGGTGCACGACGTGGGAACCGGCTATTTTCAGCCAGCCGGGCGGCCCCGTCGAGGCACTGCCGATGCACCTGTGAAGAAGGTCACTTGGCAAGCCTACCACCGCCCGGCTAGCGTCGGCGACTGGATCACGTTGCGAGGGGAACTGCATGGCATCGTCGTTGTTGCGCGCCGGAGTGGCACTGGCACTGCTTTCATTGAGCACGGCGCCTGCGGTGGGGGCGTCGCGCTTTGTCACCGATCCCTACCCCAGCACCTACCAGGCCCATCCCGATGCGCCGGTACTGATCCAGAACGCCACCGTGCTGACCGGCACCGGCCAGCGCCTGGACAACGCCGACGTGCTGCTGCGCGACGGCCGCATCGTTGCCGTCGGCCGCCAGCTGCAGGCCGATGCCGCTGTCACCCGCATTGATGCACAGGGCAAGTGGGTCACTCCGGGCCTGATCGACGTGCATTCGCACCTGGGCGTGTATCCCAGCCCGGGTGTCGGTGCGCACAGCGACGGCAACGAGATGACCGCACCGGTCACCGCCAACGTCTGGGCCGAACATTCGGTGTGGCCGCAGGACCCGGGCTTCGCCACCGCGCTGGCCGGCGGCGTGACCAGCATGCAGGTGCTGCCGGGCTCGGCCAACCTGGTCGGTGGCCGCGGCGTGACCTTGAAGAACGTCCCCGCCATCACCTACCAGGCGATGAAGTTTCCCGGTGCGCCCTGGGGCCTGAAAATGGCGTGCGGCGAGAACCCCAAGCGGGTCTATGGCGAGGGCAAGGGCGTGACCCCGGCCACGCGCATGGGCAACGTGGCCGGCTATCGTGCCGCCTTCATCGATGCCGCCGACTACATCGCCAGGAACAAGCCCAAGCCGGCCAAGCGCAAGAGCTGGTTCGGCAGCGACAAGGGCGACAGCGCCGGTGATGCCGGCGGCAAGCGCGATCTCAAGCTGGACACGCTGGCCGGCGCGATCGAAGGCGACATCCGCGTGCACATCCACTGCTATCGCGCCGACGAGATGGCCACCATGCTCGACCTGGCCAAGGAATTCGGCTTCAAGGTGGCCGCTTTCCACCACGGCGTGGAGGCCTACAAGCTGGCCGACCGGCTGGCCGCCGACGGCGTCT
Organism: Stenotrophomonas hibiscicola ATCC 19867; assembly: GCF_000382065.1. Classification (GTDB taxonomy): domain Bacteria; phylum Pseudomonadota; class Gammaproteobacteria; order Xanthomonadales; family Xanthomonadaceae; genus Stenotrophomonas; species Stenotrophomonas hibiscicola. The sequence continues at coordinate 139,910 of NZ_KB907505.1, forward strand.
GCGGTGCACTCTGGGCCGATTGGTGGGGCTTCAAGATGGAAGCCTTCGACGGCATTCCCGAGAACATCGCGCTGGTCGACCGGCCGAAGAACAGCTGCGCCGTCGTCCATTCCGATTCACCGGAAGGCATCCAGCGCCTGAACCAGGAAGCAGCCAAGGTGATCGCCGCCGCACGCCGCGCCCACATGCCGGAGATCACCCCCGAGCACGCCATCACCTGGATGACTGCCAACGCCGCCAGGGCGCTGGGGATTGAAGGCCAGACCGGCACTCTGGAGGCGGGCAAGATGGCCGATGTGGTGGTCTGGAACGGCAACCCCTTCAGTTCCTACGCGCTGGCCGAGCAGGTCTTCATCGACGGCCGCCGCCTGTACGACCGCAGCGCACCTGCGGCCACGCCACGTTCCGACTTCCAGCTTGGCCAGGAGGTGCACTGATGGGCGCGTTGAACAAGCGTCGCCGGGCATGGCTCGGCGCTACGGTCATGGTGCTGGCCTGCCTCTCCGCATCCGCGCAGGCGCAGGACCTGCTGGTGCGCAACGCGACCGTGCATACGGCCAGCACGCGCGGCAGCCTGCAGCACGCCGATGTGCTGGTGCAGGGCGGGATCATCCGCGCAGTCGGCAGCGGGCTGTCCGCCCCGGCCGGGGCCAGCGTGGTCGAGGCCGATGGCCGCCCGCTGACACCGGCGCTGTTCGGGGGCATCACCGAGATCGGCATCGAAGAGGTCTCCGGTGAAGCGAGCACGGTCGACAGCACGTTGAAGATCGGCGAACAACCGTTGCGCCCCGAGTTCGATGTCACCCTGGCGTACAACCCGGCCTCGGTGCTGATCCCGGTGGCACGCCTGGACGGCATCGGCTTCACCGCCCTGGGGGCGGCCACCGGCGGCGGCTTCGTTGCAGGCCAGGGTGGCGTGATGCGGCTGGACGGCAGCGCCGATCCCCTCGGGCCGCGCGCGCTGTTCCTGCGCCTGGGGTCGGCCGCAGTGGAGCTGACCGGGCAGTCGCGTGCGGCGCAATGGATGCTGCTGCAGCAGATGGTGGACGAGGCGCGTGGCCAGGTTGCCGCGGACTCACCGCACGCGCTGCTGACGCCGGCCGGGCGCCGCACGCTCAGCCGCTACCTGGCCGGGCACGGCCGCATCGTGGTGGAGGTGGACCGCGCGGCGGACATTCGCCAGCTGCTGCGCTGGGCCGCCCGCGAAAAGGTGAAGATCGCCATCGCCGGTGGCAGCGAAGCCTGGCAGCTGGCGCCGGAGCTGGCCGCCGCACAGGTACCGGTGTTCGTCGATGTGTTGTCCAACCTGCCGGCCAGCTTCGACCAGATCGGCGCCACGCTGGAAAATGCGGCACGCCTGCAACGTTCCGGCGTGGCGGTCTCGTTCGTGCAGCGTGGCGACGCCTCGCACAACGCCCGCAAGATGCGCCAGCTGGCCGGCAATGCCGTGGCCAACGGTTTGCCCTGGGCCGACGGCCTGGCCGGCCTGACCCGGGTGCCGGCGCAGGCGTTCGGCGTGGCCGACCAGATCGGCAGCATCGAGCCGGGCAAGCGTGCCGACCTGGTGCTGTGGGAGGGCGACCCGCTGGACGTGGCGCACTATGCCGAACAGGTCTGGCTGGGCGGCCGGGCGATGCCGATGCGCTCGCGCCAGACCGAACTGCGCGACCGCTACCTGCAGCGCAACGCGCAGCCCTGACCTCCAGTTATTCAAGGAAACCTGCATGGCCACCCTGCGCTGGTACTTCGACTTCGTCTCGCCCTATTCCTACCTGCATTGGCAGAAGCTGAAGCAGTTGCCCCAGTTCGCACAGATCCAGACCGTGCCGATCGCCTTCGGTGCCGTGCTGCATCACCTGGGCAACCTCGGGCCGGCCGAGATTCCGGCCAAGCGCCGCTTCATGTACCGCCAGCTGCTGTGGACTGCGCAGGCCGAAGGAACACCGCTGCGGTTCCCGCCGGGCCACCCGTTCAACCCGTTGTCTGCCCTGCGGCTGTGCCTGGCCGCCGGTGGCAGCGTGCAGGCGGTGGACGTGCTGTTCGACTGGATCTGGCGCGACGGCAATGCCGCCGATAGCGCCGAGGCCCTGCGCGAGCCGGCTGCGCGGCTGGGGATCGAGGATGTCGCCAGCGCCATCGCGGCCCCCGCGGCCAAGGAGCAGCTGCGGAGGAACACCGAGGCCGCCATTGCTGCCGGCGTGTTCGGCGTACCAACCCTGGCCATCGATGACGAACTGTTCTGGGGCAACGACGCCCATCCGTTGATGGCCGCCGTGCTGGCCGATCCCGCCCTGCTGCAGCAGCCCGAGTGGCAGCGCCTGGCCGAACTTCCGGTGGCCGTGCAGCGCAGTCGCTGAACAGGGCCTGGCGCATTTCCCTCGCGCGCCACGCCAGAATTTGAGATAGATTTCACGTTTCCGAACCTACAACCGCCCTGGAGGGGGAGCCGCGGATGCGCATCGGAATCGTCGTCGACTCGGCCTGCGACCTGCCGCAGGACTTCATTGCCGAGCACAACATCGTGCTGCTGCCGATCACCGTCCGCATCGGCGAAGCCGTGCTGGCCGATCACCGCGATGAGCAGGCCACGCTGAGCTTCCTGCACGCGCACGTGGCCGAACACGGCGCCGAGGCGGAAACCATTCCCTTCAGCGTCAACCAGATCCGCGACCTGTTCCTGCAGCAGCTGGTCATCGATTACGACCACGTGTTCTGCATGACCATCACCAAGACCCGCAGCCCGATCCATGACAACGCGCTGCAGGCCAGCTTCGCCATCCTCAACGACTACAAGCCGGTTCGGCAGGCAGCGGGCTACAACTCGCCGTTCGCGCTGCGCGTGCTCGATACCCAGAACCTGTTCGCTGCGCAGGCGGTGACTGCGGTGGAGGCGGTTCGCCTGCGTGACAGTGGCGCCAGCGTGCAGCAGATCCGCGAGCGGCTGGAAGAACTGGCCGGCAACGTGCACGGCTACATGGTCACCCGTGATCTGTACTACATGCGTGCGCGCGCCCGGCACAAGGGCGACCGCAGCGTCGGCCTGCTCAGTGCGGCGCTGGGCAGCGCACTGGACATCAAGCCGGTGCTGCACGGCTACCGCGGCGAAACCGGGCCGGTCGCCAAGATCAAGGGCTTCGACAGCGCCGTGCAGAAGCTGTTCGCGGTGGTCGGCCAGCGCGTGCGTGCCGGGCTGATGACGCCGACGGTGTGCGTCAGCTACGGCGGAGAACTGGACGAGCTGCGTGCCCTGCCCGGCTACGCGCAGCTGAAAGAGGTCTGCGCCGGCCATGGCGTGACCGTGTACGAATCGGTGATGAGCCTGACCGGCATGGTCAATGTCGGCAAGGGCGCGGTCACGGTGGGTTTCGCCGATGGGCCACATCGGTTTGAATGAAGGCCGACCGTGGCTGGAATCTGCACATCGATTCCACCGCGGTTGTGCCAGTCTTGCCGCACTTCAAGGAGAACTTCATGCCTGCGCAGTACCACATCAGCCTGCCCGACCCGTCCAAAGCCCGCGGCAACGACCCTGACCTGTCCTTCCACTCGCAGGGCGCCGCCGGTTTCGCCGAAGAGCTGCAGGATGCCCTGCGCAGCGGCACGCTGTTCGAGCGCTGGAAGGCCAAGCAGCCCGACCCGGACGCGGTGGAACCGCAGTGGGGCGTGACCGATCCGGACGCCACCGTGACCGGCGAGCAGAAGGACCTGCGCATCAACCTGGTGGCCACCACCCGCATCGACAGCGATGTGTTCAAGCAGCGCCTGCGCCTGCTGGCCGGCAGCCACTGGGAACTGCGCGACGTGCGGTGAGGCCACGCCGGCACTACCCAGCGCGATGTCGCTGGACGGGTGGCACGCCCAACAGGCTGGTTCTGTACGACCAGCGGCGAACCGGATTGGCCTGGCCGAACAGGATGAGGCGGTTTGGCGGCAATGGGCAGCAGCGCGTGACGGGCGGGTCCGCTCAGCAGTCCATCGTTCCGTGCGCGTTGCCCTCGTCATCCAGCACGTGTGCGTGCAGGACCACCTGGTTGCGGCCAGCCCGCTTGGCGGCATACAGGCCGGCATCGGCGTCTGCCAGCAACTGATCGGCACTGGCCAGCGCCGGCGGATGCAGGTAACCCACGCCGACGCTGATGCTGACCGGGCCTTCCGGCAATGGCAGCGCTTCGACCGCTTCGCGCAGCCGCTCGGCCAGCGCCAGCACGCCCGACAACGGGCTTCCGGGCACAATGACGGCGAACTCTTCACCGCCATAACGCGCAACGCTGTCACCGCCGCGACCGGCTATGGCCTTCAGCACCCCGGCCACCGCCTGCAGGCAACGATCACCGGCCGGATGGCCGTGCTGGTCGTTGAAGGCCTTGAAGTGGTCGATATCCACCAGCAGCAGGCCAAGCTCGGTGCCGCTGCGCCGTGCGCGATTCCACTCGGACGTCAGCCGTGCGTCGAATTCACGGCGGTTGGCCACGCCGGTCAGGCCATCCTGCCGCGCCAGTTGATCCAGTGCTGCCTGGCGTTCCAGAAGATCAGTCTGCAGCAGGACGCTGCGCAGGCCGAAGCCAAGGGTGGCTACGACGAAGCCCGCAACAGCCAACGGCCGCGCATGATCGACCACCAGCGTGCCGACCACCAGCAGCAGCAATGGCAGGATCATCGGACCAGCGGCCTGCACCGTCCTCGCCAGCCGCGGGTGTGCCGCAGTGCCTGTGTGCGGCGCCGTTTCCAGCGCCAGGCAGGCGATCAGCAGAAAAGGTACGTCGATCAGCAGATCGTTGAACGCACCGAATGCATCATCGGAGGTGTAGTGGTTGATGTAGTAGGCCACCAGCAGATAGGCCAGTGCGTACAGCGCCAGTGCGCGGAAGAACCTGCGCCGTTCGGGCACGTCGCCGGCCAGCCATCGCACCACGGCGAACGCGGCGATACACAGGTTCTGGATGTCGAACATGCGCTGCATGTTGGACATGGCATGGGCGTCGACCTCGACACGGGCGGCGAACGATGCGGTGTGCACGAAGAACAGCACACCCAGCAGCGCCGCCATCGCCGCGTCGATCAGGCTGATGCTCGGGCGCTCGCGGCGTGCCCGGGCCAGGATGAACACCAGCGGCACGCCATACAGCACGTACAACAACAGGCTGATGCGTGGGGTGAAGTCAGCCCGGCCGGCGCCCAGCGCATCCACCATGTTGGACGTCATGCCACCGGCCCACAGCAGCAGTGCCATCGCGGTAGAACGCCAGCCCAGAGCGGCGCGGTCACGTTGCGCCCGCACCAGGCACGCGGCGGCGGCCAGCAGCGGTGCGCCGGTCAGGAACAGGAAAGAGCCCACGCCCGCCGGGCTCGGCCAGAACGCCACGGCCAGCCCATGGCAAAGCACGTACAGCAGCGCCATCACTACCGGCATGCATCCCCCCGATCCGCAAGGCCGTATGGCCGCACCATAGCGCGCCGGCATGCCACAGCGGCGTGATCCACTGCGGCAAAACGACACTCCGCGTGCGCCACCATGGTAGTGCCGGCCGCTGGCCGGCACCACCGGAACGCGCTCAGCCCTGCAGGGCGCGGGCGTGGTGGGCGATGTGCTCGCCGATGAAGCTGGCGATGAAGTAGTAGCTGTGGTCGTAGCCCGGCTGCAGACGCAGGGTCAGCGGATGGCCGGCGGCCGCGCAGGCCTGCTGCAGGCGCTGCGGCTGCAGCTGGGTCTGCAGGAACTCGTCCGCCTCGCCCTGGTCGACCAGCAGCGGCAGGCGCTCGTCAGCCATAGCGATCAGCTCGCAGGCATCCCATTGCGCCCAGTCGGCCGGGTTGTCGCCCAGATAGGCATGGAAGGCCTTCTGCCCCCACGGCACGTGGCTGGGCGCGACGATCGGCGAAAACGCCGACACGCTGCGATAGCGCCCGGGGTTGCGCAGCGCGATCAGCAGCGCGCCATGGCCGCCCATCGAATGGCCACTGATCGCGCGCGCATCGGTGACCGCGAAGTTCGCCTCGATCAGCGCCGGCAGCTCCTGCGCCACGTAATCATGCATGCGGTAGTGCTCCGCCCAGGGCGCACGGGTGGCGTTGAGGTAGAACCCCGCTCCCTTGCCGAGGTCGTAGCCTTCGGCATCGGCCACATCATCGCCGCGCGGGCTGGTATCCGGCGCAACGATGATTACTCCGTGCTCGGCTGCATAGCGCTGCGCACCGGCCTTGGTGATGAAATTCTGCTCGGTGCAGGTCAGGCCGCTCAGCCAGTACAGCACCGGCAGCTTCTGTGTTTCCACTTGCGGTGGCAGGTACACGGCGAACTGCATGTCGCAGCCCAGCGTGGTCGAATGATGGCGGTACACGTCCTGCCAGCCGCCGAAACAGGCGCGGTGTTCAATGCGTTCCATGGTGCTCTCCTGCGCGGCGCGTCAGCGCACGCGTGCTTCTGGTAGATGCCGACCTTGGTCGGCTTATCCACGCCCGGCGTGGATGCCTTGGCTGATCAGTTCATCCAGCTGTGCCAGCAGGCGCAGCAACGATTCGACGCCAGGCTGGCCGTCCAGGTTGCGATACGCCGCCACCGCCACGTCGCTGCGCGGTGGCCACTGACCGTCGGCGCGGGCCTCGTAGAGGCGCGGCAGAAATACCTGCGCAAGCCACTGCTCGAACGGCATGCCATCGTCGCTGCCGAAGGCCGAAGTCACCGCACGCGGTGGCCCCACCTCGCCGTCGACCCAGCCCAGCGCGCGCAACGCCTGCTCGATCGGCGCCACCAAGGCCGCGCGCGGGTCTTCCGCACGCGGCCGGCGCAGGGCATCGAACCAGCCCATGACGCGGCTCAGTAATGGACCACCGAACGGATCGACTTGCCTTCATGCATGAGGTCGAAGGCGTCGTTGATCCTGTCCAGGTCCATGGTGTGGGTGACGAACGGCGCCAGTTCGATATCGCCCTTCATCGCGTCCTCGACCATGCCCGGCAGCTGGCTGCGACCCTTGACGCCACCGAAGGCGGTACCCATCCACTTGCGCCCGGTCACCAGCTGGAACGGGCGGGTGGAGATCTCCTGCCCGGCACCGGCCACGCCGATCACCACGCTCTGGCCCCAGCCACGATGCGCGCATTCCAGCGCCGCGCGCATCACGTTGACGTTGCCGATGCACTCGAAGCTGTGGTCCACACCCCAGGTGGTCATTTCCACGATGACCTGCTGGATCGGCTTGTCGAAGTCCTTCGGGTTGATGCAGTCGGTGGCGCCGAATTCGCGCGCCAGTTCGAACTTGGACGGATTGGTGTCCACCGCGATGATGCGGCCGGCCTTGGCCTGGCGCGCACCCTGGATCACCGCCAGGCCGATGCCACCCAGGCCGAACACCGCCACGCTGTCGCCTTCCTGCACCTTGGCGGTGTTGTGCACCGCGCCGATGCCAGTGGTGACGCCACAGCCGAGCAGGCAGACGTGTTCCGGGTTGGCGTCCGGGTTGATCTTCGCCAGCGAGACTTCGGCCACAACGGTGTACTCGCTGAAGGTCGAGCAGCCCATGTAGTGGTACAGCGGCTCGCCGTTGTAGCTGAAGCGGCTGGTGCCGTCGGGCATCACGCCCTTGCCCTGGGTGGCGCGCACGGCCACGCACAGGTTGGTCTTGCCGCTCTTGCAGAACAGGCATTCGCCACACTCGGCGGTATACAGCGGAATCACATGGTCGCCCGGCTTGACGCTGGTCACGCCCTCGCCCACTTCCACCACGATGCCGGCGCCTTCATGGCCCAGCACCACCGGGAACAGGCCTTCCGGGTCATCACCGGACAGGGTGAACGCATCGGTGTGGCAGACACCGGTGTGGGTAATCTTCACCAGCACTTCGCCCTTCTTCGGCGGGGCGACGTCGATCTCGACGATCTGCAGCGGCTGGCCGGGACCAAAGGCGACGGCGGCACGGGATTTCATGGGTGGACTCTCCAGAGACAGGCAATGACAGGATGGGCGGCGCCATGTTGCGCCGTCGTTTACTTCAGGTACGAGCGGATCAACGCGCTCATGTCGCGCACGCGTTCGGCGCGTTGTTCGTCGGAGGCGGCGGGCTGGCCGAATTCCTCGCGCAGATGGGCCTCCATCACCTCGGACATCAGGCCGTTGACCGCGCCACGGATGGCGGCGATCTGCTGCAGCACCGGCCCGCAGTCGGCGCCGGCTTCCAGCGCGCGGTCAAGCGCATCGCACTGGCCGCGGATGCGGCGCACGCGGGCCAGGACCTTCTTCTTCTCTTCGGGGGAGTGCGGCATGGCGGGCCAGTTCGGAACTATACTGGGGGATAGTATACATGCGTATTGGCAAAGTGACGGAAATGGCATCTCCCGCCTCCGCAATAGTGCCGTTGAATCTTTTCATATCAATCAATTACAGCAATTTCGCTTCTACCGTTCATGCATCGGGGCATGCTGTAGGATCGGCAGAATCAGGAACCAGACAATGGGTGTTGGCATCCAACTCGGGCGCATCACCGATGAGATCGGCAGTGGCGCGTTTCTCCATGCCTTCTTCTCGACCATATCCGGCAACCTGGAGCCGAATGGCTGGGGAAGTCGATTCCCAATCCTCTTGAATCAGCTATACGCCGGCAGACTGCAGCAATCAGATGCTGCCGCCGCGCTGGCCGAACTACATAGGGTCCGCCGAGAGCTGGCCGAGCTTGCGCCAGCCCGTGTCATATGGTCGTTCGAGGATAGAACCCAGCGTCCACCGTGGGGAGACGATATCGCTGGCGACATCGACAGCCTGGCGACCTACTTCGTCACCTCACATGGGCACGATCTGATCGCGCTTCTGGCCGAGGTGTTTGAAGCACTTCAGGAAGGCGAAGACACGTCCGCCCGGATCATCAACTACTGATGCCCTACGCTCAATCAAACACGCCCTGAGCCGCCAACCGCGCCAGCTCATCCACCACGTAGCGCACCTTGGGCCGCAGGTGGCGGGTCGGTGGCCACAGCGCATGGATGTCGATATGCCGCTGCATGTGCGCATCCAGCACCGATTGCAGCGCCCCGGATTCCAGATGACGGCGTACCAGTGAAACGGGCATCTGGCAGATGCCCAGCCCAGCGATGGCCGCATCGATCACCGCGTCACCATCGTTGAGCTGGTAGGTCGCATTCGGGATGAACGTTCCCTCGACATCGTCCCTGCCGATCCGCCACGCCACCGGCTGGCCGTGGCGGAAACCAACGACGCTGCGGTGCTGCGCCAGATCCTCCACGATGGCCGGCACGCCATGCGCCTGCAGGTACTCCGGCGATGCGCAGGTGACCAGTCGTTGGCGACCCAGCCGGCGCGCGACCAGATGCTCGGCCTGGTGCAATCCGCCGAAGCGGATCAGCAGGTCGATGCCCTCTTCGACCGGATCGACGAAGTGATCGGTGAAGGTCATCGTCAGTTGCAGGTCCGGGTATTGCCGGCACAGGCGCAGCAGCACCGGCAGCACCACCAGGCGCCCGAACGAGGATGGCATGTCGATGCGCAGCCGTCCGCTGGGCAGGCCGGCCGACCCCAGGCAGGCCTCGGCGGCGGAGATTTCTTCCAGCGCCGCCGCACACGATGCGTAGTACGCCTCGCCGTCGGTGGTCAGCGCGATGCGCCGCGTGGTGCGGTGGAACAGGCGCACGCCCAGCCGCGCTTCCAGCCGGGCGATGGCCTTGCCCACCGCCGAGCGTGAGATGCCCAGCGCGTCGGCAGCCTCGGTGAAGCTGCCTGAGCGGGCCGTGGTAACGAACGTGACCAGGCCATTCAATGATTCCAGCGGCAGCATCTATCGCGCTCCATTGGGGACAAATAGTCCCGCACCCAGGGAGATCGAAGCGCTTTATGCGCCTGCATGTCAACTCCATTCTGTGTGCATCGCGCCGCTGGCGCCTCCTCCCCGCACCAAGATGACCGACATGACCGCCGCCCTGTTCCGCCCCTTCGATCTGGCAGGCATCGCCCTGCGCAACCGCATCGTGATGGCCCCGATGACCCGCGCCCGCAACCCCGGCGCGGTGGCCAATGAACTCACCGCGCAGTACTACCGGCAGCGCGCCAGCGCCGGCCTGATCATCAGTGAAGGCACCCCGGTCTCGCCGCAGGGCCAGGGTTACATCGACGTGCCGGGTATCTGGTCGGCCCAGCAGGTTGCCGGGTGGAAGCTCGTCACCGAGGCGGTGCATGCCGCACAGGGCACGATCTTCGCCCAGCTCTGGCACGTCGGCCGCATGTCGCATTACTCGCTGCAGCCCGACGGTGGTCAACCGGTAAGCGCCGGTACCCGGCCGGTCGCCAGCGCACCGAAGAACACCTCGTTCGTCTATCTGGACGACGGCAGCCGCGGCCACGCCGATCCCACCCCGGCACGTGCGCTGGCCACCGAAGAGATCCCCGGCATCGTCGACGACTTCGCGCGCGGCGCCGACAACGCCATCGCCGCCGGCTTCGATGGCATCGAACTGCATGCCGCCAACGGCTACCTGTTCGAACAGTTCCTCAACCCGCTCATCAACCAGCGCGAGGACCGCTATGGCGGCTCGCTGCCCAATCGTGCGCGCTTGATCCTGGAGACCGTCGATGCGATGACCCAGCGCATTGGTGCGCAGCGGATCGGCGTGCGCCTGGCGCCGAACAACCTCACCTTCGACATGCCGTTCTACCCCGACAACGAGGCCACCTACCTGTACCTGGCCGAGGAGCTGGGCACGCGCGGCCTAGCCTATGTGCATCTCAACGACAACCTGCAGGCGGGCCAGTCGGTGCTGGGCGAGGTGTTCCTGCGGCAGTTCAAGCAGGCCCACGGCGGCACCGTCATCCTGGCAGGTGGCATGACCCGCGAACGCGCCCTGCAGCTGGTCGAAGCGGGCACCATCGACCTGGCCGCGTTTGGCCAGCCGTTCATCGCCAACCCGGATCTGGTCGAGCGCCTGCAGCGCAACGTCGCGCTGGCCACGCCGGACCGCAGCACCTATTACGGGGGCGGCGAGGCAGGCTACCTCGATTACCCGGCCGCAGGCTGATCCCGCACGGTGTCGGATCCCCGCCGCCGGCGGGGCTCCGACCCATGTCCTCAGGCATCCTCGCGCACGTACGCGAACGACTCGTCCAACCGCTCGCAGCCGATCACTTCAACGACGATGGCCTGTGCGTCGTCTTCGCTGATGTTTCCTTCTTCAATATCGTCAACGCGGGCAAACAGCTGCTGCAACGCCGCGTACTGGTCGTCGCGAAGGAAGGAGTGGTGGGACTGCAACCAGCGCTGCAGATTGCCGGCCAGCTCGCCGTGCGACAGCAGCGTATACGGCGCTTGGTAGTCGGCAACGGCTTCGACCATCTTGCGGAACAGGAAATCCTGGTAGTTGGCGGCCAGCACATCGGCACGATCATCGTCATGCCACACCAGCACGACGGGGGGCTCGGCAAAGCCGGGCGCGTTGCTCCAGAAGCAGTAGCTGTCACCCGCGCCGGTCCGCGCAAAAGGCAGCAGTTGCAGGTCTGTGCGCAGGGGATTGTAGTGGTCCTCGGCGGTCAGCTCCTGCCACGCCTCCAGCAGCTCGTCGTGTTCCAACGGCTCGTAGTCCTGGGCGTACAGCAGCACCGGCGGATCCGCCTGCAGCGTCGGGAATACCACCTCGGACCATTCCGGATGGGGAGCACCCCAACTCAACCGACCCGCTGCATGCAACTGCTTGAACAGGGGCGGGAAGGACTGGCCGGTGGCCTGTTCGATGCCGGATAGCGCGCTCATGGATGTCCTTGTCGATAGAGACCGCCCAGCTTGCCCGAATCCGCGCAGGAGATGAACCGGCCACAGCACGCGGCAGGACTAGACTGCGACCACCGGATGCCACCCATCGCTGCCATGAACGCCACTGCCCACAGCTTCATCGTCAACCTCGACGTCCCCGACCTGGCCGCCGCCGAAGACTTCTACATCCGGGCCTTCGGCCTGCGCATCGGCCGCCGTCTCGGCCCGGGTGCCGTGGAGCTGCTCGGTGGGCCAACGCCGCTCTACCTGCTGCACAACGACGCCGGCAGCGCCGCCACCGAAGACGGCGACGTGCGCGACTACGAGCGCCATTGGACGCCGCTGCACCTGGATTGGGTAGTGGATGACATCGACGCCGCGCTGGTACGTGCAGTCGCAGCCGGAGCGACGCTCGAGCAGTCCTTGCGCGAGCGTCGCTGGGGACGCATCGCCGTGCTGGCCGATCCGTTCGGCCACGGCTTCTGCCTGATCCAGTTCAGTGCTGAAGGCTACGACGCGCTGGTCGAATGACCGTTGCACCACTCACCACGGCAAAGGCACTGCCTCGCCATTGGCACGCTCGCCGTAGTACAGCGACGGCAGCAAGCGCGAGAGGAAACTGAACTCCGTATAGCAGTGCTTGAGCAGGCCCAGGCCGACCGCATCGCCGGCCTCGCGGTGCGGATCGGCGCTGTCCAGGCCGAGCACGAAGCGGCTGCGCAGCACACAGCCAAACGGCGTATCACGCGCCACGTGCAGCATCTGCCCGTCGCAGGGATCACCGTTTGCATCCAGGCGGACGTGGTCGCCGAAGCCGATGCGCGCGGCAATCACCGCCGATACATCGCCTGCATCCTGTGCCGCCTGCAGGCGCTGGGGCACCAGCAGCGTGCGCGGGTCATGGAACTTCAGGCGTGCCGCCACCGGCGGAATGTCGGCCAGCGATTCCACCGCATGGATGCTGGCACCGTGGTAGCTGCGCCCGCGCTGCCACGCCGCGTCCCAGCCGCGATGCTCGACATGATCGACCGGATGCCACCAGCGGATGTGCTGGGTGGTCTCGAAGAAGGTGAACCACCAGTCCAGCATGCGGCCCTTGCAGCCGTGCAGATCGGTACGCACCGCCACCAGCAGGGTGCCGTCTTCGCGGCGCTGGATGCCGGTCTCCAGGTGCATCGGCGCCGGGTCGAGCAGATCGTGGTGGTCCAGCCAGGCGCGTGCGTTCACAGCGGTATCCATCGGGGTCTCCTGCGGTGTTGGGAGATCCGACAATACGGAAACGCACGTCGTTTCGCAATTAGCCGGATGCGGTAAGATGGGGGTAATGAACAGCCCCCCCCTGCCCGAGCCCACAACACCGAGCCGCCGCCGCGGCCGCCCCGCTCGACCGGAAGCCGAGGTCCGCCACGCCGTGCTGCAGGCCACGCTGGAGCTGCTGCTGGCACAGGGCTACGAGGCGACCACGATCGAAGCGGTGGCGACCCATGCCGGGGTGGCGAAGAAGACGGTGTATCGCCACGCCAGCAATCGCGAGGAACTGGTTGGGCTTGCGGTGCGCGAATGGACCGACGGCTTCGCGCCGCAGCTGCAGCGCGATGCGCACGGTGCCGACGAGGTGCTGCCGTTGCTGCAGGACATCCTGCAGGCGGTGTGCACGCAGGCACTGTCGGCGCAGGCGGTGCAGGTGTTCCGGCTGCTGGCTACCGATTTTCCCGGCAAGGATGCGCTGCTGCAGGCCTATCTGGACAATGGCATCGAACGCGGCCGAGCGCTGCTGGCTGACTGGCTGGAACGGCAGCAGCAGCGTGGGCTGCTGCGTGAGGGGGATTCCGCACGCATGGCGCGACTGATCCTGGCAATGGCCGTGGCCGAGCCGCTGCGCGAACGCGTGATCGGTGTAGTGGCCGAGGATGCACCGGTAGACGTGCACCTGCTTGATTGCGTGGCGTTGTTGGCGCCGGTGTTTCAGGTGCCGTAGTCAACCAGTAAGCCGCAGCTGTGTACCACGCATTCAGACGAAGTGGCCTCGCGGGGCTCTTTGCAATTTCTTGTATGGCCTACTGGAAAGACTGAAGGGACTATCCATGATCGATCTCTTCGGCGCGATCACATGCGATTTCTCTTTTCCGAACTCTGTAATCTCCTGGGACAACGAATCGATAGCGATCCGGTCCTCTCCATCGCCGAACGTATTGGCGCGAAGACACCGAAACCAACCTCCTTCGCATACTCCAACTCTATTGGCGAAATGTCTCACCGCCCCACGGATCTGGAAATCAGCTGGAATCACGAGATTCTCGCACCCGCGTACTACCCACCCCGGAAATCAGGCCGCAACTTCGTCTGCTGGGTGGATTCAATCTGGTTTGACCCGTCAACAGTAGACAACCTGCCATTGCAGTTGTCTCCGACCTCCGTCGCTGAGGATCTGGTTGAAGTGGCTCCTCAACTCATTGTCGAGGATATGCCCAAGAGAACGGCGGCGATGCTCACATCTCGTCCAGACTGCATGCTTGTTCTCCCAAGCACTCCCCGGCGGTGGCAGATCAAGCTTGCACAGATGCACCGCTACTCCTTGCCAAGCCATGCTGCCGTCGGAAATGATCGTCCAGAGCAGAATGACAATTCAGACAGGTGGAAGTACTGGGATCAAGCTACTGCGTTTTTTCTCTACTGGTGCATTCTCAGAGGCTTCGCAAGCGAACGCCACACTCGTGATCACAGTGAAGAAATCCAGGACTTAAATCAACACCGCATGTCCGTGGTGGATTACATCCGTGAAAACTGTTTTGAAGGCGAACTGTGGAGCTGGGATATCCGCGAACCCGTGCGCCATTTTTCCTACATCTACTTTCATGCCCTCTGCAATCGCAACTCAGCACATCCTGGAATTGGAAGACCGGACAGGTGCCATCCCAACGATGACCTGAGCGCAGTGATGGACTACCTGTCCAAGTGCGGGGGCCCCAACGTAGACGACGAATGGCAGCTGTTTCACCAGTTCTCAGAGATGTTGGACGCACGCTGGAATGACTACCTTCTGACAGGGCTTCAGACAGAAGTAAGCCGCCGCCGGGCCGTCCAGCTCACAGCAATGTATAGAAAGATGGTGGACAACCTCTCCGCGAGTTCTGAACTGTCGTAGAAGTCCAAGTGTTCATCGGCATCCACGGTATCCACGCGCTGTGCGGAGACTTCTGGATAGCCATCCACGCATGGCGTGGATCTACCACGACATCCATGCGTTGCGGGGGTCAACATATGCATGAGGCGTTGGTCAGTAGATCCACGCCATGCGTGGATGCGATCCACCACGATTCACTCGCGCAGCATATCCACGAACGCGCGCAGCGCACCGGGCATCTGCCGCTGCTTCGGGTAGTACAGCGCGAAGCCGGCGAACGGTTCGCTCCAGTCTTCCAGCACTGCCACCATCTGGCCGGATTCGATATACGGCCGCGCCGTGTCTTCCAGCACGTAGGCCAGGCCGATGCCATCAAGCACTGCACCCACGACGGTGCCCTGCTCACTCAACGTGAGCCGGCCCGGCACATCGATCTCCAGCGCTTGCCCGCTACGCTCGAACTGCCACTTGTAGAGATGCCCGCTGGCGAAGCGGAAGCGGATGCATTCGTGTGCCGCCAGGTCCCGCGGATGCTGTGGTGCCGGGTGTCGCCGCAGGTAGTCCGGCGAGCCGACAATCAGCCCGCGCAACGGTGGCCCCATCGGCACCGCCACCATGTCCTCGGGCACGAACTCGTGCAGGCGCACGCCGGCGTCGTAGCCCTCGGCGACGATGTCGACCAGGCCATCGTTCTCGGTGAGCTCCACCCGCACGTCGGGGTGAGCGTGCAGGAAGCGCGCCAGTCGCGGCCCCAACTGGGTCGGTACCGCCGCGCGGGTGGCGTTGATGCGCAGCAGGCCGGCCGGGGCGGCACGGAACTGGTTCATCTCTTCCAGCGCGTCATGCACCTGGCCCAGCGCCGGCTGCAGGCGCTCCAGCAGGCGCTGCCCGGCCTCAGTCAGGGCCACGCTGCGGGTGGTGCGATGGAACAGGCCAACCCCCAACCGTTCTTCCAGCGCGCGGATCGCATAGCTCACTGCCGAGGTCGACAGCGCCAGCTCGGCACCGGCGCGGCGGAAGCTGCGGTGGCGGGCGACCGCGGCAAACGCGGCCAGGTGGGTGAGGTTGTCAGTGGCCATGATTGTGCAGTTCCACTTGATGAATCATGCCGATATCCGCGATTCCTGCCGCTGGGAACGGGGCGTATTGTAAAACGCCTTTCGATAAACCCTGCCAAGGATTCCCCATGTCCCTCGCCCGTGGTTACGCCGCCCATTCACATACCGACCCGCTGATTCCGTACGAGTTCGAACGCCGCGCGGTCGGCCCGGACGATGTGCGCATCGAGATCCTCTACAGCGGCATCTGCCACTCCGACCTGCACCAGGCCCGCGACGACTGGGGTGGCTCGATCTACCCGATGGTGCCGGGTCACGAGATCATCGGCCGCGTCACCGAGGTCGGCAGCAACGTCACCCGCTTCAAGGTCGGCGACCACGCCGGCGTGGGTTGCATGGTCGACTCCTGCCGCCACTGCGACGCCTGCCAGCATGACCTGGAGCAGTACTGCGCCGAGGGCGCGACCTGGACCTACAACGGCCGTGAACGCGAAACCGGCGCACCGACCTACGGCGGCTATTCCGACCACGTGGTGGTCGAGCAGCGCTTCGTGGTGAAGGTGTCCGACACCCTCGACCTGAAGGCGGCCGCACCGCTGCTGTGCGCCGGCATCACCACGTGGTCGCCGCTGCGCCATTGGAAGGTCGGCCCGGGCCAGAAGGTCGGCGTGATCGGCCTCGGCGGCCTCGGCCACATGGGCGTGAAGTTCGCCAAGGCGCTCGGTGCGCACGTGGTGATGATCACCACCACCCCGGAAAAGGGCGCCGATGCCAAGCGCCTAGGCGCCGATGAGGTGCTGGTCTCGCGCGATGCGGCGCAGATGAAGGCGCACGCCGGCAGCTTCGACTTCCTGCTCAATACCATCCCGGTCAGCCATGACACCAATCCGTACATGGGCCTGCTCAAGCGCGAAGCCACCATGTGCCTGGTCGGCGTGCTGACCGAACTGGACCCGCCGTTGACCGGTGGCAGCGTGATCTTCGGCCGCAAGCACCTGACCGGCTCGGCGATCGGCGGCATGGCCGAAACCCAGGAAATGATGGACTTCTGTGCCGAGCACGGCATCGTCAGCGATGTGGAGATGATCGACATCAGGAACGTCAACGAAGCCTGGGAGCGCATGGCGAAGAACGATGTGCGCTACCGCTTCGTGATCGACATGGCGACGTTGAAGAACGCGGCCTGAGCCAAGACGGATCTGGAAATGAAAAACCCCGGCAATGCCGGGGTTTTTCTTTTGGGTAGTGCCGGCCGCTGGCCGGCAATCCCGCATGACGGTCAGTACGCGAACTCGCGGAACACCGGATCGACGTCACCATGCCAGCGGCCATGGAACAGCGCCAGCTTGCGCTCGGCCGGGGTCAGGCCGGATTCGACGATCTCCTGCAGCACGTCCAGGAACTTGCTCTCGTCCTGGCCATCGGCATTACGTGCGGCGCGACGCTTGAGCCCTTCCACCGAGATCTTGACCGCCTCGCCGGCGAGGTCACGCACGGTGCCATTGCGGAACGGCAGGTTCATCGCATGCTTCGGCACGCCGTCACGCAGCGCATGGCGCTCGGCCAGGGTGAAGTCACGCACCAGGTCCCAGGCGGCATCCAGTGCGGTGTCGTCATACAACAGGCCCACCCAGAATGCCGGCAGCGCACACAGGCGGCTCCACGGGCCACCATCGGCACCACGCATTTCCAGGTACTTCTTCAGGCGCACTTCCGGGAACGCGGTGGTCATGTGGTCCGACCAGTCGCGCAGCGTCGGCAGCGCACCCGGCAGCACCGGCAGCCTGGCCTGCATGAAATCGCGGAAGCTCTGCCCGCTGGCGTCGTGGTAGATGCCATCGCGGTAGGAGAAATACATCGGCACGTCGAGCAGGTAGTCGACATAGCGCTCGTAACCAAAACCATCCTCGAACACGAAGTCGAGCATGCCGGTGCGGTCGGCGTCGGTGTCGGTCCAGATGTGCGAGCGGTAGCTCAGGTAGCCGTTCGGCTTGCCTTCGGTGAACGGCGAATCGGCGAACAGCGCGGTGGCTATCGGCTGCAGCGCCAGCGACACGCGGAACTTCTTCACCATGTCCGCTTCGGTGGCGTAGTCCAGGTTCACCTGCACCGTGCAGGTGCGGGTCATCATGTCCAGGCCCAGCGAACCGACCTTGGGCATGTACGAGCGCATGATCTTGTAGCGCCCCTTGGGCATCCACGGCATTTCATCGCGCTTCCACTTCGGCTGGAAGCCCATGCCGAGGAAACCCAGCTGCAGTTCGCCGGCCACCTGCGCCACTTCATTGAGGTGGGTGCCGGTCTCCACGCAGGTCTGGTGGATGGTTTCCAGCGCCGCACCGGACAGTTCCAGCTGGCCGGCCGGTTCCAGCGTCACCGAGGCGCCATCGCGCAGCAGGGCAATCGTGCTGCCGTTCTCCTGCACGGGCTCCCAGCCGAAGCGGACCAGGCCGTTGAGCAGCGCTTCGATGCCGCGCTCGCCCTCGAAGGTCGGCGGGCGCAGGTCATCCAGGCGGAACCCGAACTTCTCGTGCTCGGTGCCGATGCGCCACTGCGCGCGGGGCTTCTCGCCGGAGGCGATCACCTCCACCAGCTGCGAGCGGTCGGTAATGGGGGTATCGGCGACGTGGCTGGGGCTCGACAAGGGAGAGGCTCGCTGGACGGTGGCGGGGGATGTGGGGCTCGCGGCCTTCCATCGCAAGGGCGCACTATAGCGTGGCACCCCGTCGCGTCATGCGACGGTGACGGGTTTCAGCATCCTACCGACGCCCTCTTGACCCTCGTACACTCAACGTCATGAGCCGCCATTCACGACACCCCGAACTGCACCGCTCCGAACGCGTCGGCTGGCTGCGCGCCGCCGTGCTGGGCGCCAACGATGGCATCGTCTCGGTGGCCGGGCTGGTGGTTGGCGTGGCGGCCAGCGGCGCCTCGGCTGCAACCATTCTGGCCACCGGCGTGGCCGGCACCGTAGCCGGCGCGATGTCCATGGCTGCCGGCGAGTATGTGTCGGTGCAGACCCAGGCCGACACCGAAGCAGCCGACCTGGCGATGGAGAAGCGCGAACTGCGCGACAACCCGCACAGCGAGCTGGAAGAGCTGGCCGCGATCTACCGCCACCGTGGCCTGGAACCTGCATTGGCCCGGCAGGTAGCCGAACAGCTCACCGCCCACGATGCGCTGGGCGCGCATGCGCGCGACGAACTGGGCATCACCGATACCCTGCGCGCCCGCCCGCTGCAGGCAGCGCTGGCCTCGGCCGGTGCGTTCACCTGCGGTGCGGCGCTGCCAGTGCTGGCCGCCCTGCTGGCGCCGGTCGACAAGGTCGCACTGATGACCACGGCCAGTACCCTGCTCGGCCTGTGCCTGACCGGCGCGGTGGCAGCCCAGGCCGGCGGCGCCCCGCCGGTACGCGGCGCAATGCGTGTGATGTTCTGGGGTGCACTGGCAATGGCCGCCGCTGCAGGCGTCGGTCGCCTGTTCGGCGCCCAGGTGACATGACCGGCATGCTGCCGCCAGTTACCGCACTGCTGGCCGAGATGGCCAGTCTGGCCGGCTGCGCACGCGCCGAAGGTTATGCGTGCATCACCGCTCGGCGCGAACATGGCGCCAGCTCGGTGGAGATTCCGCAACCCCAGTTCGCGATCCTGCTGGAAGGCCGCAAGCAGGTGCGTACCGCGCACCAGTCGCTGGAGTTCATCCCCGGCGACATCCTGCTGCTGACCCAGCGCTGCCGCATCGATGTAGTCAACACCCCCGACCCACGCAGTGGCCGCTACCTCAGCGCCATCGTGCCGCTGTGTGCCGAAGTGCTGGCGGCCGCACGCACGCTGTGGAGCGGGGAGCTTCCCGCCGCTGGTCATGCGATGGCGCGACTGCCGTTGATCGATCATGGCGCGGTGCTGCGCCAGTGGCGGCAATCGCTGCAGGACGGCCGTTACAGCGAAGCGCGGCTGGCCCTGGCCTCGTTGGTACTGACCCTGTGCCGGCAGGGCCACGGCAACCTGCTGCTGCCGCAGGCGCCGAGCCTGGGCGAACAGATCCGCGACCGCATCGCCGCCGAACCGGCCCGCGACTGGCAATCGCGTGATGTGGAAGCGCTGTTCGCGCTGAGCGGCGCGACCCTGCGCCGTCGCCTGGCGGCCGAGGACACCAGCCTGCGCCAGCTGCTCACCGAGGCCCGGCTGGCGCATGGCATGCAGCTGCTCTACACCACCGACCTGCCGTTGAAGACCGTGGCAGCGCGCGCGGGCTACCGGTCTGCGGCGAGTTTCAGCAAGCGCTTCGCCGAGCAGTACGGACTGGCTCCCACAGACATTTAAGGGGGTTCGGCAGGGCTGCGCCCTGCACCCGCCGAAGCGAGAGCAAGAGCCGGAGCAACAGCAACAGCAACAGCGTGCATTCCGTGGGATGGCGGGGCGGTGTGGGTGGGCAGGACACGCCGTAAACCCGTCCCTGGGGGCTCGATGGCGCCATCCATGGCGCCAACGGTCCTGCCCACCCACACCGCCCCACCTTCGACAGGTTCACTCGGCTGTTGGCAACTGCGGCTTTGTTCCGCGCGGCTGTTGGTAGGTGTCGACCTTGGTCGACACATCTGTCAGATATCGAATGAGTCATCCACGCATGGCGTGGATCTACTGTATCGACCAAGGTCGACACCCACCGAGGCAATACGTCGTTCCAACAGATCGCGGAAAACTGTCGAAGGCGGGGTGGGTCCGGTTGCGGGGGCGTGAGCCGCATGGATGCGGCGACCGAGCTTACAGGGACGTACTTGCAGCGGCCCCCGCAACCGGACCCACCCCGCCATCCCACGGA
>NZ_KB907506.1 GCF_000382065.1 Stenotrophomonas hibiscicola ATCC 19867
GTTGGTAGGTGTCGACCTTGGTCGACACATCTGTCAGATATCGAATGAGTCATCCACGCATGGCGTGGATCTACTGTGTCCACCAAGGTCGACACCTACCAAAGCGGTGCAAGACGCCGTTCCGACAGATCGCGGCAATCTGTCGAAGGCGGGGTGGGTCCGGTTGCGGGGGCGTGAGCCGCATGGATGCGGCGACCGAGCTTACATGGACGTACTTGCAGCGTCCCCCGCAACCGGACCCACCCCGCCATCCCTCAGCAGACCAGCTGTTGCTGTTGCTCTGGCTCGTAGCAGGTGCAGGGCGCAGCCCTGCCAAGCAAACCCCACCCTATACTTGCCGCCGTGACCGCCTTCCCTGCCCTCGTTCCGCTGGATGCGCCGCTGCTGGTGGGCTACAGCGGCGGTGCCGACTCCACCGTGCTGCTGCACTGGCTGTGGCGCTGCGCCCAGCCCACCGGCACGGCACTGCGTGCGGTGCACGTGCACCACGGCCTGCAACCCGATGCGGACGCCTGGGCGCTGCATTGCCGGCAGCAATGCGCCGCGCTGGGCATCCAACTGGCCGTGCATCGCGTGCAGGTCGACAACCGTGCGGGCCTCGGCCTTGAAGGCGCGGCGCGGCAGGCGCGACGCGCCGCGTTCGCGGCCGAGTTGCGCGAGGGCGAAACGCTGGCACTTGCGCAGCACCAGGACGACCAGGCCGAGACCTTCCTGCTGCGCGCGCTGCGCGGTTCAGGCGTCGACGGCCTTGCAGCGATGTCTGCACACAGCCATCTTGGCGAACATCCCCTGTGGCGACCACTGCTGTCGACGTCGCGCGACGCGCTGCTCCACTACGCCCGGCAGCACGCGCTTCAATGGATTGAAGACCCCAGCAACGCGGAAGACCACGCCGATCGCAACTTCCTGCGCCTGCAGGTGTTGCCGTTGCTGCGCCAGCGCTGGCCGCACGCGGCGTCGGCATTGGCCGGCAGCGCGACGCATTGCCGGCAGACCCGCGAACTGCTGGACGAGGAAGACGCCGAGCTGATCGCGCATCTGGAAGTGGCACCGCGCGTGCTGTCATTGGAACTTCTGCGCCAAGTGTCGCCGGGCCGCGCCGCACGCGTGCTGCGCGCCTGGGTGCTGGGCCATGCTGCAGCACCGTTGCCGGCCACGGTGCTGAAACAGGCGCTGGACGAACTGCTGCCGGCCGGCAACGATCGCCAGGCCCGTGTGCGCTGGCACGATCACGCGATCCAGCAATGGCGCGACCACGCCTACCTGCTGCCAGCCCGGCTACCTGCGCTCCCCCCCGCGTGGCAGGCCGAATGGGACGGACGCGCGCCATTGGCGCTGCCCAATGGCGGACAACTGCGCCTGCAGGGCGCCCCGGCCTTCGAACGCCCATTGCAGGTACGTGCGCGCGCGGGCGGTGAGCGCATCCTGCTACCCGGTCGCCAGCATTCGCACGCGCTGAAGGACTGCCTGCAACGTGAGCGTCTTGCCCCGTGGCGCCGCGCGCAGCTGCCGTTGATCTTCGATGGCCCGCAGTTGCTGGCCGCCGCCGACGTGGTCATCGCCGCGCCCCTGCAGGCCTGGTTGCAGGCGAACGGGGCACAGCTGCGTTGGCGTCCCGGCGGCTGGTGAATTGACCCCCGCGCGCAGCCCGTCCACACTTGCCGCATGGCCAAGAAGTCCCCCGAAAACGCCTCCCCGGTCGCCCAGTTCGAGCAGTCGCTTGAATCGCTGGAACAGCTGGTGGAGCAGATGGAAACCGGCGAGCTGAGCCTGGAAGCCTCGCTCAGTGCTTACGAACGTGGCGTCGGTCTGTATCGCCAGTGCCAGCAGGCGCTGGAACAGGCCGAACTGCGCGTGCGCCTGCTCAGCGATCCGGCGCAGCCGGAAGCATCCGAGCCGTTCGATCCGCCCAGCCATGACGGCTGAGGTTCTGTTCGCGCGCTGGCGCGACCGCATCGAGAGCCAGCTCGACGCCGCCCTGCCCTCGCCCGCCGAGGCCCCGCAACGGCTGCACCAGGCCATGCGCTACTCGGTGCTGGGTGGCGGCAAGCGCATGCGGCCGCTGCTGGTGTACGCCAGTGGCCACCTGTTCGGCGCGCAGCCGGAACAGCTGGACGCGGCGGCGATGGCCGTCGAGCTCATCCACGCCTATTCGCTGGTGCACGACGACCTGCCGGCCATGGACGATGACGCGCTGCGCCGCGGCAAGCCGACCACCCACATCGCCTTCGACGAAGCTACCGCCATCCTCGCCGGTGACGCCCTGCAGACCCGTGCCTTTGGCCTGCTGGCCGATGCGCCGCTGACGGCCACGCTGCGCGTGGCCTGCCTGCAGACCCTGGCCCACGCCTCCGGTGCCTCCGGCATGTGCGGCGGCCAGGCGCTGGACATCGATGCCACCGGCCAGCAACAGACCCTGGCGGCACTGACCCGCATGCATGCACTGAAGACCGGCGCACTGATCCGCGCGGCGGTGCGCATGGGTGCGCTGTGCGGCCAGGCCCACGAACCGCAGCTGGCCCAGCTCGACAGTTTCGCCGATGCACTCGGCCTGGCCTTCCAGGTCCGCGATGACATCCTGGATGTGGAAGCCAGTTCTGAACAACTGGGCAAGACCGCCGGCAAGGACGAGGCACAGGAAAAGAGCACCTTCCCGGCGCTGCTGGGCATGGACGGCGCCAAAGCACAGCTGCGCGAACTGGCAGCGCGCATGCAGGCAACCCTGGCCGGCCATGGCGAGGAAGCCGATCCGCTGCGCGCGCTGGCAACGCTGGCGGTGGAGCGCAATCACTGATTGCTGGCGGCGACGCTGCCGCACTGCGCTCACCGCGCTTGGCCCGGCACGAGCGCCAAACAACAACGCCCGGCAATGCCGGGCGTTGCATGTATCCGCGTGCGGACGAACTTACTTGATCAGGCGCAGCGCGAACGGGTAGCGATAGGCTTCGCCGTTGTTGGCCTTGACGGCGGCAATGATGCAGAACACCAGGCTGACCAGACCAACGATCGGCATCAGGATCGCGCCGATGACGACGATGGTCAGGATCATGCAGATGACCATGGCGATGGCCACGGTGATCTGGAAGTTCAGCGCTTCCTTGGCCTGGTCGGTCACAAAGGCCTTGCCCGCATCATCCTTGTTGATCAACCAGATGATCAGCGCGCCGATGAAGCCGGTGAAGATGCCCAGCAGGTGCGCAGCCAGCGCCATCGTGCGCTGGTCGGCCGGGGCCTCGGTGGTCGCCGGCGGCGGCGGGACGTTATCGAATTCGCTCACGACAAAACTCCTTTTCATTGGGTGGTCTTGACCCACCAGCACCAAGCTGGCTGCGTCAGGCGGGCATAGCTTACGCCATCGACGCCATCAATCATTACCGGCAATGGTCATCCGCCCCACCAGGATCGAGCCGGTGCGGATGTGCGAGCGCGGGTCAACATCACTGCCCACCGCTTCGATGCTGCTGAACATCTCGCGCAGGTTGCCGGCGATGGTGATGCCATCCACCGGATACTGGATCTCGCCATTCTCGACCCGGAAGCCACCGGCGCCCCGCGAATAGTCGCCGGTCACCCCGTTGACGCCCTGCCCCATCAGCTCGGTCACCAGCAGGCCATTGCCCATCTGCCGGGCGATGTCCTGCAGCGCGCCAGCATTGGCGGCCAACTGCAGGTTGTGCACGCCACCGGCATTGGCGGTGGTCTGCAGGCCCAGCTTGCGTGCCGAGTAGCTGCCCAGCACGTAGCGCTGCAGGACGCCGTCACGGACCAGCGCCGAAGCTCGGGTGGCCACGCCATCGCCATCGAAGGCGGCCGAACGCAGGCCACGGCGCAGGTGAGGCAGTTCCTCGATCTGCATCCAGCCGGGGAACAACTGCAGGCCGACGCTGTCCAGCAGGAAGCTGGCCTGGCGGTACAGGGCACCGCCGGACACCGCCGACAACAGGTGGCCGACCAGGCTGCGCGCCACTTCCGGGGCGAACAACACCGGCATGCTGCCGGTGGCCATCGAGCGAGGCTGCAGGCGGGCGACGGTGCGCTCGGCAGCACGACGACCGACCAGGCCCACCTCCTCCAGATCCTCGCGGGCCAGCGCACTGGTGTACCAGCCATCGCGCTGCATGCCATCGCCCTGGCCGGCAATCAGCGCACAGCCCACCGAATGATGGGTGCCGCGCTCACGGCCGATGAAACCATGCGAATTGGCATAGACCGACAGGCTCTGCATGCTTGACACCGAAGCGCCGTCGGAATTGCGGATCTGCGCATCGGCCTCGCGGCCTGCGTTCTCACAGGCCAGGGCCAGGTCCACCGCCTCGTCGGCCTGCAGCGCCCACGGGTGCCAGGCATCCAGATCCGGGAAGTCGGTGGCCATCAACGCGGCCTCGGCCAAGCCGGCAGCCGGGTCATCTTCGGTATGCCGGGCGATCGCACAGGCCTGTTCGACCGTGGCGGCAAGGCTGGCCTCGTTCAGGTCGCCAGTGCTGGCACTGCCCTTGCGTTGCCCGAAATAGACGGTGACGGCGATACCGCGGTCACGGGTGGACTGCACGGTCTCAACCTCGCCAAGGCGGACATTGACCTCCAGGCCACGATCCTCGCTGCAGCTGACCTCGGCCTGGCTGGCGCCCAGCGCGCGGGCACGGTCGAGCAGCTGCTGGGAGAGGTCGGCCAGCCGTTCCAGCCGGGCCGCGCTGTCGTCGCCGACGGCCACTTCAGGGGCGATCACGTTCAATGCTTTATCCTGTACGGGTTGGGCCCGGCATCACGCCGGGCGACTTTTTTGAAATCAGGTATGGACGATGCGCGGACGCGACGAAGAAACCGGTGAATTCCACGACAAGAGCCGCAGCCAGAACCGGCGCGACGCGCTCGACGTCCTGGCCCTGGGCGAGAAGCTGGTGTCGTTGACCCCGGCCCAGCTGGCGCGCCTGCCGATCCCGGAAGACCTGCTGCCGCATATCGCCGAGTGCAAGCGCATCACCGCCCACATCGCCCACAAGCGCCAGCTGGCGTTCCTGGCCAAGCACATGCGGCGCGAAGAAGAGGCCACGCTGGATGCGATCCGCGACGCGCTGGACGCCAACAGCGAGACCGGCCGCCGCGAAGTGGCAATGATGCATCGCGTTGAGGACTGGCGCGACCGCCTGCTGGCCGAGGGTGACAAGGCACTGGCGGCCCTTCTCGACGATTATCCGCAGGCCGATCGCCAGCAGCTGCGCACGCTGGTGCGCAACGCGCAGGCCGAAAAGGCTAGGAACAAGCCGCCGCGCGCCTACCGTGAGATTTTCCAGGTGCTGCGCGGCCTGATGCTGCCGGCCGCGCTTGGCCTGAAGACGGCGGGCGACGAAGACGCCGGCCACGTCGAGACCGACGAAGCCGACGAGGACTGAGTCCGCGCCGGTCGGGGCGGTGGCGCTGGCCATCGCCCGGCTCAGGCCTGGGTACCGCCGACGGTGATGCCCTCGATCAGCAGCGAGGGCTGGCCGACACCCACGGGCACGCTCTGCCCGTCCTTGCCGCAGACGCCCACGCCCTCGTCCAAGGCCAGGTCATTGCCGACCATGCGCACCTTCTGCATGGTTTCCGGACCGTTCCCGATCAGGGTCGCGCCCTTCACCGGCGTGGTGACGCGGCCATCCTCGATCAGGTAGGCCTCGGTCGCCGAGAACACGTACTTGCCGCTGGTGATGTCGACCTGGCCGCCGCCGAAGTTGACCGCGTACAGGCCCTTCTTCACCGAACGGATCATCTCCTGCGGGTCGTGCTGGCCGGCACGCATGTAGGTGTTGGTCATGCGCGGCATGGTCATGTGCGCGAATGATTCGCGGCGGCCATTGCCGGTAGGCGCCACGCCCATCAGGCGCGCATTGAGGCTGTCCTGCATGTAGCCGACCAGGATGCCGTCCTCGATCAGCGTGGTGCACTGGCTGGGATGGCCCTCGTCGTCGATGTTCAACGAACCGCGGCGTCCGTCCAGCGTGCCGTCATCGACGATGGTCACGCCCGGGGCGGCAACGCGCTCACCGATGCGGCCCGCGTAGACGCTGGTGCCCTTGCGGTTGAAGTCGCCTTCCAACCCGTGGCCAACCGCTTCATGCAGCAGCACGCCCGGCCAGCCCGGACCGAGCACCACCGGCATCACCCCGGCCGGAGCCGGAACGGCGTCCAGGTTCACCAGCGCCTGGCGCAGCGCCTCGCGGGCGAAGGCCTCGGGGCGCCCGTCCGCAAACAGTTCTTCATACCCGTAGCGGCCACCGCCGCCTGCATAGCCGGACTCGCGGCGACCGTGGTGCTCGACGATCACCTGTACGTTCAGGCGCACCAGCGGCCGCACATCAGCACCCAGCACACCGTCGCTGCGTGCGATCAGCACCGTGTCGACGCCGCCGGACAGGCTCACCATCACCTGCTTCACGCGCGGGTCGGCGGCACGCAGGTAGCCATCCAGGCGCTTGAGCACCTCGACCTTGGCCTCGTTGCCGATACCATCGATCGGGTCCAGCGCCGGGTACAGCGCGCGCGCGTTGCCACGCAGTAGCGATCGCCCGGATTGGGCACCGCCTTCGCGTGAGATCGCACGTGCCGACTGCGCCGCCGCCAGCAGCGCGTCGGCGTGGATGTCATCGGAATAGGCGAAGCCGGTCTTTTCGCCGGAAATTGCCCGCACGCCCACGCCCTGTTCGATGGAATGGGCGCCATCCTTGACGATGCCGTCTTCCACGCTCCAGCTCTCGCGGCGGGCATGCTGGAAGTAAAGATCACCGAAGTCCACACCGGGGCCAAGCAACTGGCCGAAGGTGCGCTCCAGGCCAGCGGTATCCAGGCCGCCGGGGCGCAGCAGGCGGTCTTGGGCAAGCGTCAGGGCGATGTCAGTCATGGTTCTCGATCTGGGGATGCGGGGGCGCTCAGGCAAGCCCCGTGAACAGGAAGGCCGCGCTCACCGCGGGCGCGGCAGGCCGGTGACGGTCGGTGGAATGGCCGGCGCCGGTGCCGGCGCGGGTGGTGGAGCCTTGTCGCGGCTGCGTTCGATCACTTCCACCTTGGGCTCCTTCCATGGACCGGTCACCTTGTAGGTACGGGCGCCAATCTCGCCCAACGGCTTGGACAATACCGCATTGGTGGCCGCGCCCAACGCCGCTCCCACCGGGCCACCGGCCACTGCCCCCACCACGGTCAGCAGGTTGCCGGCACGCGGGTTGACGTCGATGGTCTGGTCGAACTGCTGGTTGCGCAGGTCGGCCTGGCCGCGGATGGTGATGTTGGCTGCCGGGCCTTCGATCAGCACCTTGTCGGTGCGCGCCATGCCCTGGCCGAACTGCATGCTGCCGTCGATCTGGTTGAACGCGAAGCCCTTGGAGAAGAAGTCGCGGAAGTCGAACATCAGGCGCCGCGGCAGCTGGGTCACGCTGAGCAGGCCCAGCACGCGGCCAGCACCCGGCTCCAGCTCCAGCAGCTGGCCGTTGCGTGCGTGCAGGTCCAGGCGGCCCTGCAGGTTGCCCAGCTGGAAGTCCGACGGCCCCCCGCTCCAGGTGGCCTGCAGCTGGGCCTGGCCGGAGCCACCACGCAGCTGGCCGCCGTAGTCCAGGTTCTGCATCAGTCCGCCCAGATCCTCGCTGCGCACCTGGGCGGTCAGCTCGGTGCGGGCTCCGCCGGCACGGCCCAGCCAGCGACCGCTGATGTCGATCTCCTGGTCCGGCGCGCGGAAGCGCAGCTCGTCCACGTTCAGGCCATTGGCCAACGGTCGTGTGCGCAGCACCGCCTGGCCCAGCACCACCTTGCCGAACTTGAGGTCGGCGATGTCCAGCGCGAACGGCGGCAGCTTGGCCGGGTCCATATCGTTGGCGCCGGCCTGGACCCGGGCCGGTGCGGCCGGTGCATCCGGAGCTGCCGGCAGCGATTGCCAGTGCACACGGTCGAGCTGGCCGCTGATGGTGCCGCCGTCAGCATTGGGGACAGTCAGGCGCCCGGCCAGCGACGGGCCCGCCAGGCGCACGTCCAGCGCCTGCGCGCCCGGATGCAGCTGCAACCGGGTCTGCTCGAAAACGCCACCGATCAGCTTCAATTGACCGACCTGCACGTCCACCGCACGCAGCGGCATCGTGTTGTCATCGCTGCCGCCCCGCGCCAGGCCGATCCACTCCAATGCGTCCAAGGTCGGGCTGCGGCCGTTGACGGTCAATCCGCTGGGCGGCGGCTCGCGATCGACATGGTCGCTGCCCAGCGTCACCTGCACGCCGGTCTGGTTGTTGTGGCTGCGCGCGGCCAGCGCCAGGCGCTGGCCGAACGCCACATCGATGCGGCCGGCACCCATCGGCAGCTGTGCGGCCACGGTGGTCGCCAGCGGCTCGGCAGCCGGTTTGTCCAGCGGCGCCGGCAGATCCAGCCGGGTGCCGACCAGATCGGAGCTCAAGCGCAGCTCGCTGGGCGGCGCAGGAGCACCTGGCGCCACCTTGGGCAGGTTGACCGCGATGGTCCACGGCGAGGTCCCGGTGATGTAGGGCTTGAGCCAGGCCATCTCCGGTGCGCGGTCGATCAGCACGCCGGCGTCAAGCGTGGCCGACAGCTTCGATTCGAAGGCCAGTCTGCTGTCGTGCACGTAGCCACCAGCACGCAGGCTCAGGCGGCCGTCCTGGCCGAGGTGGCGCACCGACAGTTCCTCGGCATCGAAACCGCCATTGCTGTAGCGCGCCTGCCCGTGCATGTTGTCGAAGGCGAGCTGGAAACGCTTGTCGACCAGCTTCACGCCGGCCAGGTCAACCGTCCCCTGCAGATGGCCACCGCCTTTATCGTGGTGCAGCGGTTGCAGCAGATCGAAGGTCACATGCGCCGGGCCCGCTGCGGTGAGGTTGTCCAGGGTATCGCCATAGTCCTTGTGCAGCGGGCTCTGCCGCAGCATGGCCAGCAGTCTGCCGGCCTCGCTCTGTGCATCGGCGCGCACGTACAGCGGCTGCTGCCCGAAATCCTGGATGCCCGCCTCGAACTTCTGCACCGCCACGCCGGCCAGGTCGCCGCGCCCATGCATGTCGAAGCCGGGGCCGATGAAGGCGATATCGGCATCGACCTGGCTCATCAGCGGCCAATCGTGCTGGAAGCGGATGTCGCCATTGGTGATGTGGCCGGTGGCCTCGAAGCGGCCATCGTTGTTGTCGAACGGCCAGTCGTCCAGGTCACCGGTGACCAGGCCGACGCCGCCACGTACCTGGCCGCCGGCCAGTGCCATGTCCAGCCAGTCGGTGGCGCCCTTGCTCATCTTGGAGTGGATCCAGAAGCGCTTGGCCGCCGTCATCGGCACGTCGTCCAGCTTGGCGGCCAGCTGCAGCCACGGCCGCGTACCGTCGCCCTGGAACCACACACCGCCGCGCACGTCGGCCGCATAGTCGGTACCTTCCACACGCATCGCCGGCGTCCCGATCCGCCAACCACCGCCCTCGTCGCGCCAGCCCACGATCTGCCCGGCCAGCTGCAGGTCGTGGCGCACGCCGAAGCCGGTGGGCCAATCGAACTGCAGCTGCCGTTGCGGCTGCAGCTGCAGGCTGAAGCCATTGGCATCGCCTTCGAAACGCCCGCCAAGGCCGCGCAGCCCCGGTGAATTGCCGACGCTTGCAAAGCCCAGCGACTGCAGTTCACCCTGCGCCCACAATGGGCCATCGCGTTCGCCGGCCAGCTGCAACGCGCGCACGTCCAGCTGCGGCCTGGACAGGAACAGCCAGCGACGCAGGCCCGGCTCAAGGCGATCGCTCAGGGCCAGCGCACGCAGCGCGATGCCGGCCTGCACTTCACCGGAACGCACCCGCAGCTGTTTGCCGACCTGCAGCTGCAGGCCATCGAGGCGCTGCTCGCCGTCTTCATTCTTCAGCCGCAGGCGCGGTACCTGCAGCGCCCAGCCCTCGGCCTGGCGCTGCCAGCGCAGGCGGGCCTGCAGTCGCTGCAGCTGCAGCTGCGGCGCCGCCATGCCGGGTATCGGTGCGCCATCGATGCGCACGTCGCGCAGGTCCGAATCCGTGGTCACCGCCACCGGCACGAATTCGCGCAGGGTCAACCACAGGTTGAGTTCGCCCTTGCCCTCGCGCAGGCGCACACCGCCGGCCGCCAACAGCGGAGACCAGGCATGGAAATCGACCGGATCGGCGCCCAGCCAGGCCTCGCCGTTGCCACGCGTGCGGTCCACATCCAGCACCGCAGTCAATGGCAGCGCTTCGGCCTGGGCCCAGGCGCGCACGCCCACGCGCAGGCGATCGCCATTGACCCGCAGGCGCAGGTCGATGCGCGGCAGCGTGGTGTCGATGCCCAACGTCGGCGAGTGCACGCCCAGGCGCCCCCCGATCACCTGCAGCTCGCCCAGCCGGCGCAGCGCATCCAGCGGATCTCCACCGTCGGCGGACTGTGGCAGCCCACGCACCGACCAGCGACCGCTTGCATCCTGCTGCAGATCCAGCGCCAGCCCACGCAGGCGCAACTCGGTCAGCGAACGGCCAGGCAACAGGCCGCTGTACATCGATACCAGCACCTCGGCCTCGCCAATGGCCAGGCCGCGGCCCGCGCCGATATGCAGGCCTTTGAGCTGCAGCAACGGGCCACGACGGGTCCAGGCCGTCTGCAGCTGGTCGAAACGCACCGGCTGGCCGGCACGTTCGCTCAGCCAGGCCGCAATCCTGTCGGGGTGGCGCTCGGCCAGCGGCAGCAGCTGGCTGAGGGTGCCCACCAGCAGTGCCAGCCCGACCAGGCCCACCGCGCAGGCGGCAATGAGATGACGGCGGATCCTTCGCAGTCGCAGGCGCGGCGGCGCGCTCATCGGCCACCGCCGGCCTGCAGCCGGCGAGGATCAGAGCAGAACGACATCGAACTGCTCCTGCAGGTATTGCTCGTCCGCCTGGAAGCGGATGCTCTTGCCGAGGAATTCCTCCAGCTCGGCCACCGCCGCCGATTCCTCGTCGGTGATGCGCGCGACCACCTTGGTCGAGGCGATCACCAGCAGGCGCGCGGCGTCGAACTGGCGCACCGCGCGGGTGATCTCGCGGAAGATCTCGTAGGTCACCGTCTCGGTGGTCTTGATGCTGCCGCGGCCGCTGCACTGCGGGCAGGTTTCCGACAGCTGGCGCTCCAGGCTTTCCACCGTGCGCTTGCGGGTCATCTCCACCAGGCCCAGCGGCGAGAAGTCATAGACTGTTGTCTTGGCATGGTCGCGCGCAAGCGCCTTTTCCAGCGTGCGCAGCACCTGGCGGCGGTGCTCGGCATCATCCATGTCGATGAAGTCGATGATGATGATGCCGCCCAGGTTGCGCAGCCGCAGCTGCCGCGCCACCGCCTGCGCAGCCTCCAGGTTGGTGCGGAACACCGTTTCTTCCAGGTTGCGCTGGCCGAGGAACGAACCGGTATTGACGTCGATGGTGGTCATCGCCTCGGTCTGGTCGATCACCAGGTAGCCACCGGATTTCAACGGCACCTGCTTGTCCAGCGCGCGGCCGATCTCGTCCTCCACCCCGAACATGTCGAAGATCGGGCGATCGCCGGAATACAGCTCCAGCTTCTCGGCCAGCACCGGCATGTACTTGGCGACGAAGGCCTGCAGCTGGCCGAAGGTCTCCTTCGAGTCCACCTTCACCTTGTCCACATCCTTGCGGATCAGGTCGCGCACCGAACGCAGCGGCAGGCTCAGGTCTTCATAGATGATGCTGCACGAGGGCGCTTCGCGGCCACGGCGCTCGACCACGTTCCACACGCGCGACAGGTAGGCGATGTCCTCGGCGATGGCCTCGGCCGGCTGGCCTTCGGCGTTGGTGCGCACGATGTAGCCGTAGCCGCCGTGCTGCGCCGACAGCTCGGTCACCAGCGCCTTCAGGCGGGCGCGCTCGGCTTCGTCCTCGATGCGCGCCGACACGCCCACCACCTTGGACTGCGGCAGCAGCACCATGTAGCGCGAGGGAATGCTGATCTGCGTGGTCAGGCGTGCGCCCTTGGTGCCGATCGGGTCCTTCACCACCTGCACGACGATGTCCTGGCCGTCACGCAGCAGCTCGACAATCGGCACGCTGGCCGGCGGCGGCAGGGTGGTGTTCTCGGTATCGGCACTGGCCACCGGCGCCGGCCGCACCACGTCATTGGCGTGCAGGAACGCGGCGCGCTCCAGCCCGACTTCGACGAAGGCGGCCTGCATGCCGGGCATGACCCGCTGCACCTTGCCCTTGTAGATGTTGCCGACCACACCCCGGCGCCAGCCACGCTCGATGTGCAGTTCCTGCAGCATGCCATTTTCGATCACCGCGACCCGGGTCTCGCGCGGGGTCACGTTGACCAGGATTTCCTCAGACATCTGCAGCCTCCCTGGCGGCATCGGCGGTGGGGGCCGGCACGCCGCAGCGCGCCAGCAAACGATCGGTGTGCAGCAACGGCAGCCCCATGACGCCGGAGTAGCTGCCGGACAGGTGCTCGATCCAGCGCTCGGCCCCGCCCTGGATGGCGTAGGCACCGGCTTTGTCCAGCGGTTCGCCGGTGGCGACATAGGCGGCGATGTCGGCAGCGTCGATCGGGGCGAAGGTCACTTCGGAAATGACCAGTTCGCTGTCCAGCCCGTCCGCGCCGACCACCACTACGGCCGTCATCACCTGGTGGGTACGCCCGGCAAGACGCGCCAGCATCCCCCGGGCATCGGCAGCGTCGGCGGGCTTTCCAAACACCTCGCCATGCAGCACCACCTCGGTGTCCGAACCAAGCACCCTCGCCTGCGGGTCATTGGCCAGCACCCGGGCCAGGCCGGCGCGTGCCTTTTCGGCGGCGACCCGGCAGACGTACTGTTCGGCGCTTTCAGCGGGCGCACGCTGCTCGACGACCTCCAGATCCAATGCCTGGAAGGGGCGTCCGAGTCGGGCCAGCAGCTGGTTGCGTCGGGGGGAGCGGGAAGCTAGGTAGAGCATCGGCACAGCATAACCTGAGGCCGCCACCTGAATCGTCGGCAACCCGTCCCGGAACGCGTTCAACCCCGAACGGACTCACAACGCGTTCATCGCTACGACACCACCCTCAACGGCACAACAAGGAGATCCCATGCGCCTGACTGCCACCCCGCTGCTGCTCGCCCTGTCCCTCGCCCTTGGAACCTCGATGACCGCCCATGCCGCTCCGTCCTCGCCATCGATCGCCGCACCGGCCGAGGGCACGCTGCTGAACATCTCGGCCAATGCCGAGGCCACCCGCGTGCCTGACGTGGCCACGCTGTCGGCCGGCGTGGTGAGCCAGGCTGCCGATGGCAACAGCGCCATGCGCCAGAACGCCCAGCAGATGGACAAGGTGCTGGCCGCGATCAAGGCCGCCGGCATCGCCGAGCGCGACGTGCAGACCAGCGGCGTCAGCCTCAACCCGCAGTACCGCTACGCCGACAACGAAGCGCCGAAGATCACCGGTTACCAGGCCAGCAACACGGTCAGCCTCAAGGTGCGCGACATCGCCAAGCTCGGCAAGGTGCTGGACGCGCTGGCCGCGCAGGGCGCCAACCAGATCAACGGCCCGAGCTTCGAGATCGACCAGCCGGAACCAGTGTATGACGAAGCCCGCCTGGCTGCGCTGAGGAAGGCCCAGGCCCGCGCCCAGACCTATGCCAAGTCACTGGGCCTGCAGGTGCGCCGCATCGTCAGCATCTCCGAGAACAGCAATGGCGGTTTCCGCCCGATGCCGATGATGCGCACCATGGCGGCCGGTGCGGCGATGGACAAGGCCACCCCGGTCGCGCCGGGTGAATCCACCGTCTCGGTCAACCTGGACGTGGTGTTCGAACTGGGTCGCTGAGCCGTTGGTCATTGCCGACAGAGGCGGGTTCCCCAGGGGACCCGCCTTTTTTCGTGCATTCCGACGGCAGTGGCTGAAGGCCAGCCCAACACGGGTGCCCCTGCCTCTATGCAGTGGCCGCCCGGGCGCGCTACTGATGCACTGCCAGCCGCGTGCGGCAACCCCGCCACGGGCCCTGGTGCGTTGAGGACTTCGTCACTGGCATGGAGGTGGACCATGGTTCGTACGTATCCCGTTGCATCCCTGCACTTCGACCCCGCCCGCGTTGCCGCCTGGAGCGCGGCGATCGCCCTGCACCTGCTGGCCTTCCTGTTGTTGCTCATCCCTGCGACCTACCAGGCCGTGCAGGCCCCGCGTGAAAAGACCACGGTCAGGCTGATCGAGAAGATCCCGCCAACGCCGCCGCCCCCGGTGCTGGAACAGCCCAGGGAGGTCGCCCGGGTCGTACCGAAGCCACAGACGCAGCCGGCCGCGCCGCCGCTTCCAGCTCCTACCGCAACCGTGGAAGAAGCCCAGGGCATCGCGCTGCCGGCCGCCGAACCGGCCCCGCCCCAGCTTGCACCGAGCATCGATACCTCCGCACCACTGGCCGGTGCCCAGCTGCAGTACCGCAGCGCCCCGCCGCCGGCCTATCCGCTGGCGGCATTGCGCAACCGCGAACAGGGCACTGTGCTGTTGCGGGTAGAGGTGGACACCCGCGGGCAGCCGACGGGGGTCAGCATCGAGCGCAGCAGCGGTTCGCGCAGCCTGGACCAGGCCGCGCGCCTGCAGGTGCTCCGGCACTGGCGCTTCGAGCCGGCCCAGCGTGATGGCGTGGCGGTACCGGCCATCGGCATGGTGCCGGTGCAGTTCTCGCTGCCGGAGTGAAGTGATCGCCGGCCCGGCCACCTGCCGGGCCGGCGCTTCCCTGCACGTGCCAACGGACGGAACCGGATCAACCGTTACCGATTAAGCAAAAATTCACGACTTCGTCACCTACCGGAAACCTAGATTGATCCGTCCCGGAATCTTCCGGAGACAGCCCTCAACGCTACGGTTTTCCAGTTAGGAGAGAAGCTGTGAAACACCTGATCCAACGGCCCGCCAGCCGCCGCCGCAGCACTCTGGCATCGTCCATCACCCATATCCTTACCGGCAGCACCCTGTTGCTGGTTGGCGCCGCGGCTTCCACCTCCGCCTTCGCGCAGGACAAGGCCACCAACCTGGACCGCATCACGGTCACCGGTTCGAACATTCCGCGCACCAACACTGAAACGCCGTCGCCGGTGCAGGTAGTAACCCGCCAGGAAATCGACCGCACCGGCAAGACCACGGTTGCCGAATACCTGCAGACCCTGACCGCTGATGGCTCCGGCTCCATCCCCAAGACCTTCGGCAACGGCTTTGCCGGTGGTGGCGCCGGCATTTCGCTGCGCGGCCTGGGCGCGGGCTCGACCCTGGTCCTGTTGAACGGCCGCCGCATGGCCACCTACGGCCTGGCCGACGACGGCCAGAAGGTCTTCACCGACCTGAGCACCATTCCGCTCGATGCCGTCGAGCGCGTGGAAGTGCTCAAGGACGGCGCCTCGGCAATCTATGGCTCCGATGCCATCGCCGGCGTGGTCAACATCATCCTGCGCAGCGACTTCCAGGGCGCCATCCTGCGTGGCTCCTATGGCCTGTCCGGTGACAGCGATGGCGACGCGAAGAAGGCGACCCTGACCGCCGGCACCGGCGACCTGGCCACTGACGGCTGGAATGCCTTCTTCAGCCTGGACGTCGGCAAGACCGACGCGATCAAGATCAGCGATCGCAAGAACCGCAAGTGGATCGGCACCGGCGACATCCGTCCTTGGGGCTATGGCAACAATGCCCAGTTCCTCGGCGGCGCCTACCTCAATGGCCGCACCAGCGGAGGCGTCGGTCCGAATGGCTCGGTGTATGACGACCGCAATGTCACGGCGACCAATCCGGCAAGGCTCGTGCCACTGCCCGGCTGCCAAGGCCTGACCACCATCCCGGGCCAGACCGACGCGTCAGTGGCGGCCCAGGGCTGCCTGTGGGATCCGGCGCAGCAGTTCCGTGATCTCACGCCTGAAGAGAAGTACGTCAACGTGTTCGGCCGCGCCAGCTTCGCCTTCGGCGAAGGCGGCGAGGTCTACACCGAGATCGGCTACTCGAAGAAGGAAACGATCTTCAGCAACACACCGTCCGGCGTCTCCGGCAGCTGGGGCTATCCCCTTGGCCCGCGCAATGCCAGCAGCGGCCCGGGCGCCGTGGTGCTGTCGCCGACCCATCCCGACAATCCGATCCAGGGCCAGGCCTCGCGCCTGCGCTACTCGGCCTGGGATGTCGGCCCGCGCGTGACCAACAACACCAATGAGTTCAACCGCTTCCTGGTCGGCGTCAAGGGCAACTGGGGTGACTGGAGCTACGACACCGCCTACCTGCACTCCGGTACCGATCTGGTGAACAAGCGCACCGGGTTCCTGCGCTACAGCGCTGTACAGTGCGCGCTGGGCAACCCGAACTGTGCCGGCGGCGTGTGGCGTATTGGCGACAATGCCAACCTCAACTCGCAGGCGCTGTACGACTACATCTCGCCGACCATCAGCGCACGCGCCAAGTCCAGCCTGGACATGTTCGACTTCACCGTGTCGCGCAGCCTGATGGACCTGAAAGGTGGTCCGCTGGGCCTGGCAATCGGTACCGAGTGGCGCAAGACCAGCAACAGCCTGACCCCGCAGACTTACACCGACCAGGGTGACATCATTGGCCTGGGCTATTCGGCCTATGACGGTACGCAGAATGTCTACGCCGGCTACGTCGAACTGTCGGCACCGGTGCTGGAGCAACTGGAACTTTCCGGCGCGCTGCGTTACGACAAGTACGAAAGCGGCGAAGGCAAGGCCACGCCGAAGCTGGGCATCAAGTGGACCCCAGCCGACTGGATCGCTCTGCGTGCCAGCTACGCCGAAGGCTTCCGCGCCCCCAACCCGGCCGAGAACGGCGATGGTGGCTTGGCCGCCTTCTCCAACGCCCGCGATCCGGTGCGCTGCGCCGTCAGCCCGCCGGCCGATGTCGGCACCAACTGCAGCTCGCGCCCGGTCGCGATCATCACCCGCCCCAACAAGGACCTGAAGCCGGAAGAGTCCAAGAGCTACTCGGTGGGCATCGTGCTGCAGCCGACCTCCACCACTTCGATGACCGTGGATGCCTGGCAGATCAAGCGCACCAACGAAATCGCCCAAGGCTCCACGGCCGATGCCATCGCCGCCGGCAACGTGCTGCGTGATATCGACCTGATCAACGGCATCGCTGGCACCGGCAGCATCCTGGCGGTCAACACCGCGTACATCAATGCGGCATCCACGCGCGTGCGCGGTATCGATACCGATATCCGCCAGACCTTCGATATCGGCCCGGGCCAGCTGGAAATGGACCTGCAGTGGAGCCATGTGCTGAAGTACGAGCGCACCGACTCCGACGAGACCTTCGACTATGCAGGCACCCACGGCAACTGCGACGTGACCAACTGCATCGGTACGCCAAAGGATCGGATCAACTTCGGTACCACCTGGCGTCAGGGGCCGTGGAGCGTGAGCGGCGTCGCCAACTACATCTCCAAGATGGACAACAAGGATTTCCGTGGTCCGGAGGGTTCGTACCAGTTCTCCTACGCCGACGGTACCGACGTCACCAAGATCTCCTCGTTCACCACCTTCGATCTGTCCGGCCGCTGGAACATCACCGAAGCCTTCGAACTGAACGCCTCGGTGCAGAACGTGTTCGATCGCATTGCTCCGCTCGATCCGACCACCTACGGTGGCGTGAACTACAACCCGCTGCACTTCAGCGGCGCCATCGGTCGCTACTTCACCGTCGGCGCCAAGTACACCTTCAAGTAATACCGTTCAACGCATCAACTTCGGAGGCCCGGGCAGCAGCCCGGGCCTTCGTCGTTGCACGCCTTGCATGCATGTTCACAGGCACGTGGCTACCGTGTGCAAGCGGCACTACC
Source organism: Stenotrophomonas hibiscicola ATCC 19867 (assembly GCF_000382065.1). GTDB lineage: Bacteria > Pseudomonadota > Gammaproteobacteria > Xanthomonadales > Xanthomonadaceae > Stenotrophomonas > Stenotrophomonas hibiscicola. The sequence continues at coordinate 17,780 of NZ_KB907506.1, forward strand.
GCCGCAGGGGATCACCATGGCCACGACATCGCAACGCCTGGGCCTGCCCGCGTTGACTGCACTGGTAGTTGGCTCGATGGTAGGCGCCGGCATCTTCTCATTGCCGCAGAACGTAGCGCGCAGCGCCGGTCCGGCGGCGGCGCTGCTCGGCTGGGCGGTCAGCGGCGCCGGCATGCTGATGCTGGCCTTCGTGTTCCAGGCCCTGGCCAACCGCCGGCCGGATCTTGATACCGGCATCTACGCATACGCGCGTGAGGGCTTCGGCAACTACATCGGGTTCTCTGCGGCCTGGGGCTACTGGGTCGCCTCGGTGCTTGGCAATGCCAGCTTCTTCGTGCTGATCTTCAGCGGCCTCGGCCATTTCCTGCCAGTGTTCGGCGAAGGCAACACGCCTGCCGCCGTGGCGGCGTCGTCAGTGCTGCTGTGGACCGTGCACCTGCTGGTGCTGCGTGGCCTGCGTACGGCGGCCATCGTCAATGGCCTGGTGACGGTGGCCAAGCTGCTGCCGATCACGCTGTTCCTGATCCTGGCAGCAGGTGCGTTCCGCATGGAGGTGTTCCGTGCCGATTTCCTTGGCACACCCGCGCTCGGCGATCTCGGCCAGCAGCTGCGCGGCATGATGCTGGTGACCGTGTGGGTATTCATCGGCATCGAGGGCGCCAGCATCTATTCACGGCGTGCGGCGCGCCGCGCCGACGTTGGCCGCGCCACGGTGATCGGTTTCCTGGGGGTCTGGCTGCTGCTGGTGCTGGTCAGCCTGCTGTCGATGGGCGTGCTGTCGCAGGCCGAACTGGCCGGGCTGCCCAATCCGTCGATGGCCTATGTGCTGCGCGCCATCGTCGGCGAATGGGGCGCGACGGTAATCATCATCGGTTCGATCATCTCCGTCCTCGGTGCATTGCTGGCCTGGGTGCTGCTGTGCGCCGAAGTGCTCTATGCCGCCGCAGGCGACGGCACCATGCCCGCCTTCCTCGGCCGCGAGAACGCGCGTGGTGTGCCGGCCAATGCACTGTGGTTGAGCAATGGCCTGATCCAGTTGTTCCTGCTGCTGGTGCTGGTCAGTTCGGGCAGCTACACCGGGCTGGTGCTGCTCGCTGCGTCGATGAGCCTGGTGCCCTACTTCCTGTCCACGGCATTCGGCGTGCAGCTGGCCTGGCGCGGGCAGGCCTATGCCGGTGAGCCGGGTGTGCGCTGGCGTGATTTCGGGGTGGCAGTGCTGGCCAGTGCGTATGCGCTGTGGCTGGTGTATGCCGGTGGCCTGGACAACCTGCTGCTGTCGGTATTGCTGTACGTGCCCGGCGTGGTGTTGTTCGCACTGACCCGGCGCCAACGCGGCGAGCGGGTATTCACGCGTTGGGAATGGGTGCTGTTCGGTGCGATCCTGATCGTGGCGATCGCCACGCTGGTGGCGTTCTGGCGAGGAGCGCTGGCACTGTAGAGCCGAGCCCACGCTCGGCTTCGCACAGGCAGCCGAGCACGGCTCGGCTCCGCAACAGCAGTCGAGCAAGCTCGACTCCACAAAGACGCAAAAAAAAAAAAACCTGCATCTTGCGATGCAGGTTTCTCAAGGTGGCGCCCGAAGTTGGACTCGAACCAACGACCCCCTGATTAACAGTCAAGTGCTCTAACCGGCTGAGCTATTCGGGCAGACGACTAGTATAACCATTCTTCACGCGCGATGGTAGGGGTGATTGGCGATCATTGCGGCAGCCCGATACAGCTGCTCGGCCACCACCAGCCGCACCAGCATGTGCGGCAGCGTCAATGGTCCAATCGACCACTTCTCATCGGCCAACGCGGATACTTCCGGCGAATGCCCTTCCGGGCCACCGATCAGGAACGCCAGGTCCCTGCCCTGCCCGCGCCAATGCTCCAGGCGTTGTGCCAGCTGTTCGGAGCTGAGCTGGCGGCCCGGCACATCCAGCGCCACCACATAAGCGTTCTTCGGCAGCGCAGCGATTACCCGCCTGCCTTCATCCTCCGTGGCGCGACGCGGATCGCGGCCCTTGCCGCGCAGGCCAGGCTCGATTTCGACCAGCTCGAACGGCAGCCAGTGCGACAGCCGCTTCTGGTACTCGGCGAAGCCCTGCGCGACCCAGCTGGGGGCGCGTTCACCGGTGGCGATCAGGCGGGCTTTCATCAGCGGTCCTCCAAAACGTCGACGGCGCCATCGGCGCCGTCGAAGGGATGCATCATCGTGTGGCTCAGGCCACTTCGTCGTCGCTGGACGGCGGCTGGTCGCCGACGGTCCACAGGCGCTCGAGGGCGTAGAACTCACGCACGCGCGGCAGCATCACGTGGACGATCACGTCGCCCAGGTCGACCAGCACCCACTCGGCCTCGCGCTCGCCTTCCACGCCCAGTGGCATCACGTCCAGGTTCTTGGCGAAGCGCACGACTTCATCGGCAATCGACTTGACGTGGCGGGTCGAGGTGCCCGAAACGACGATCATGTAATCGGCAACGCTGGACCGGCCGCGCACGTCGATCTCGACCAGGTCCTTGGCCTTCAGGTCTTCGGTGGCTTGGCGGACGCTGGCCAGCAGTTCCGGCACGGACGGCGGCGGGCTGGGAAGATCGACCTTGATGGTCTGGGGCTGGGTCTGGTTGCTCAAAGTGGATCGACTCGATAAACGTGGGGGCGATTATACGGGGATGGCGCGGCCGCGCCATTCACGCCGTGGCCGGGCGGTACAGCCCGTGTGCAGCGACATAGTCGGCCACGGCCGGTGGCAGCAGTGCGCGCCAGGGGCCGCCAGCGGCAATCTGCGAGCGCACGGCGCTGGCTGATTCCTCGCGCAGCGGGTGGTGCAGGCGCAGGACGCGCCCGGCCGGGCTGGCGAACAGGGCCTGCTCATTGTCGGCCCAGCGCCCTTGCAGGGCACGCCCCAGCTCGCCATCGATCGACGCCTGCAACGGACTGCCCGGCCGTTCGGCCACCACGAAGTGGGCCAGGTCGAACAGGGCCTCCCATTCGTGCCAGCCGGACAGGCCCAGCAGGCTGTCGGCGCCCACCAGCCAGGCCAGCGGCCGGCTCGGGCCCAGCTCGCCACGCAGCTCGCGCAGGGTGTCGACAGTGTACGACGGACGACCGGGGCAGCGGGCGGCACGATCCAGTTCGCGGCGGTCCAACAACAGCCCCGGCTCGTCGCCGATGGCCAGCGACAACATCGTGCAGCGCTGCTCAGCGGTGGCACCGGGCACCGCGCGGTGCGGCGGATCGGCGGCCGGCAGCAGGCGCACGGCGACCTGCAGTTCATCACGGGCCGCACGCGCGATCGCCAGGTGCCCCAGGTGCACCGGATCGAAGGTGCCCCCGTAATAGATCCGCAGGCTCATTGCTCAGGCCCGCGCCAACAGGCGCACGGCACGCGGTTCGGCCACCACCACCAGCAGGCGCTCCAGCGCCAGCCAGGCATCACCCTCGGCGCGGCCCTTGGCGATGCGGTCAACCAGCCCGGCTTCGGCCACGAAGCGTTCCCAACGCTTGCTTTCCGGATGCCGCTGCAGCGCGCGCTTGTACGGGGCCTGCCGCGATTCCCAGATACCGCGCGATTTCATTTCAGCCGCCAGGTTGCCGCCACGGGCCTGCACCCGGGCCAGGCCAGCGCCCGCCAGCAGCTCGCGGATCACCATCGGCATCAGCGCAGCCACCGCCTCGCCCTCGCCGCGCAGTCCGGCCAGCATGCGCAGCACCGCCGGCGGTTGGCCGGAAAAGGCCGCTTCCACCAGCCGGAACACGTCATAGCGGGCGGCATCGGCCACCAGCGACTCCATGCGCTCCACGTCCAGCGGCTGGCCATCGGCCAGCAACGCCAGCTTGTCGATTTCCTGGGCAGCAGCCAGCAGATTGCCTTCCACCCGCTCGGCCAGGCGCTGCACGGCGGCAGGATCGGCACGCAGTCCCTTGCCACGCAGGCGGCGCTCGATCCAGTCCGGCAATTCATGCGGCTTGACCGCCCAGGCCACCGACAGCACGCCGATGCGGTTGATCGCTTCGGCCCACTTGCCCTGGTGGGCCTTGCTCCATTCACTTGCGGTGATCATCAGCACCACGTCCGGCGCCGGGTTGGCACAGAACTGGCTGATCACTTCGGCCCCGTCCTTGCCAGGCTTGCCGCTGGGCAGGCGCACCTCAACCAGGCGGCGGGCACTGAACAGGCTGGGCGCGTTGAAGCTGGCGTCGAGCTGGTTCCAGTCGAAATCACGGCCATCGGCGTCGAACACTTCACGTTCGCCGATGCCGGCGGCGCGTGCGCGTGCGCGGATGGCGTCAGCTGCCTCCAGCACACGCAGGGTTTCCGGGCCGGCAATCAGGTAGACCGGCGCCAGCGCGGTATCAGCGCCCTGGCTGGCCAGCTGCTCCGGACGCAGTTCCATGGCCGCGGCTCAGTGCTTGGCTGCGGGGACCGGCTCGGCCGGTACCGCGCCTTCAATCGGCTTGGCTTTCGGCGCCGACAGGCTGCCGCCCTTCTCGAGCTCGGCACGCACCACGCTGTCGATGCGGCGGATGATCGAGGCGGACATTTCCCGGCGCAGCTCGTTGGCCAGGATCTCGCGTTCGGTGGTGGTACCGGTGGCGTCGGTCGGTGGCGACACGTAGTCACGCGAGAGCTCGATCACCTGCTGCGGCACCAGTTCGCTGCCATCCTCGCGACGGAAGATGAAGATCACCGCATAGCGCAGGCTGTACTCCTGGGCGCGGCCCTGCGAGTCGATGGCGATCGGCAGGTCGCCCCAGCGCTCGGACAGCACCTGCAACTGGGTACTGGGTTCGTTGCTGTCCTCATCAGCCAGCCTGGCACCGGAAGCCAGCAGGCTGCGGTTGAGCAGCTTGACCAGTTCACTGTACGGGGCGGTGGATACCACCTTCACCGGGGCGGTGTCGGTGGGCAGCATCAGCTTGTTGCGCAGATGGAAGCCGCAGCCGGCAAGGCCGAGGACAAGAACGAGGGCAAGCAGGATTCGGGTCATGGAGACAGTCTGGCGGAGCCGGGCGATCACGGCAACACACAGCCTGCCCGAAGCCGCGTGAATGCAGGGCCATCAGACGCCTGGCCCTGCACCGGAATGGCACCGGCCACCTCGCGGGCGCCGGTGCGGATACATCAGGCGGCGACGATGTTCACGATCTTGCCCGGCACGATGATGATCTTGCGCACCGTCAGGCCTTCCAGGAACTTGGCCGCGTTGGGCTCGGCCAGCGCCAGTGCCTCCACCTGCTCGCGCGCGGCGTCGGCCGCCACGTCGATGGTGCCACGCAGCTTGCCGTTGACCTGCACCGCCAGGGTCAGCGCGTCGCGCACCAGCGCACTGGCATCGGCCTGCGGGAACGGTTGGTCTTCCAGCAGCGTCTCCGCGTGACCCAGCACCTGCCACAGGGCGTGGCTGGCATGCGGGGTGATCGGGTTCAGCAGCAGCACGATGGCCTGCAGCGCTTCCTGGCGCACCGCACGGCCCTGCTCACTGCCGTCCTCGAACTTGGCCAGTGCGTTCATCAACTCCATCACCGCAGCGATCGCGGTGTTGAAGCTGTGGCGGCGGCCGTAGTCGTCACCGACCTTGCCGATGGTTTCGTGGGTCTTGCGGCGCAGCGCCTTCTGGTTGGCGTCCAGTGCTGCAACATCCAGCGCCGGGGCGGCGCCGTCGGCGGCATGCTTCTGCACCTGGGCCCAGAGGCGGCGCAGGAAGCGGGCCATCCCGTCCACGCCGGCCTCGTTCCACTCCAGCGACTGCTCCGGCGGCGCGGCGAACATCGAGAACAGGCGCACGGTGTCGGCGCCGTACTTGCCGACCATCGCCTGCGGGTCCACGCCGTTGTTCTTCGACTTGGACATCTTCTCGGTGCCACCGACCACCACCGGCTGGCCGTCGGCGATCAGGGTGGCGCCGGTGATGCGGCCGCGCTCGTCGCGCTGCACTTCCACATCGGCCGGATTGATCCAGTCCTTCGAGCCGTCCGGGTTCGGGCGGTAATAGGTTTCGGCGATCACCATGCCCTGGCACAGCAGGTTGCGCGCCGGTTCGTTGCTGTCCACCATCCGCGCGTCGCGCAGCAGCTTGTGGTAGAAGCGGAAATACATCAGGTGCAGGATCGCGTGCTCGATGCCACCGATGTACTGGTCCACCGGCAGCCAGTAGTTGCCGCGCTTGTCGACAGCGTCACGGGCACCCGGCGAGGTGTAGCGGGCGTAATACCAGCTCGACTCCATGAAGGTGTCGAAGGTATCGGTCTCGCGCTCGGCCGCACCGCCGCAGTCCGGGCAGGTGGTCTTGCGCCATTCCGGGTCGGTCTTGATCGGCGAACCGGTACCCGAGAACGCCACGTCCTCCGGCAGCACCACCGGCAGTTGTTCTTCCGGCACCGGCACCGCGCCGCACTTGGCGCAGTAGATCACCGGAATCGGGCAGCCCCAGTAGCGCTGGCGGCTCACGCCCCAGTCGCGCAGGCGGTAGTTGACGCGGCGCTGGCCCTGGGCCTTGCGCTCGAAGCGTTCGGCCAGCGCTTCGAACGCGCCCTGGAAGTCCAGGCCGTCGAATTCGGCCGAGTTGACCAGCTCGAAGGCACGGCTCTTGTCGCTGTACCAGTCCTGCCAGCGGCTGCCGTCCCAGGTGCGCTCTTCGTCGGTGCGCGGATCCTTCAGCGCGATGACCTGCTTGATCGGCAGCCCGTACTTGTTGGCCACTTCATTGTCGCGCTGGTCATGGCCCGGCACCGCCATCACCGCGCCGGTGCCGTAGCCCATCAGCACGAAGTTGGCGACCCACACCGGGACCGGCTCGCCGGTCACCGGGTGCAGCGCGCGCAGGCCGGTATCCATGCCGCGCTTTTCCTGGGTTTCCAGCTCGGCTTCGGACACCCCCCCCTGCTTCAGGTCGACCAGCAGCGCGGCCAGTTCCGGATTGTTCTTCGCCGCGTGCAGCGCCAGCGGGTGTTCGGCGGCAATCGACACGAAGGTCACGCCCATCACCGTGTCCGGGCGGGTGGTGAACACACGCAGCGGGTCCAGCGCGCTGCCGTCGACATCGCGCACGTCGAACTGGATTTCCAGGCCTTCGGAACGGCCGATCCAGTTACGCTGCATGGTCTTGACCGATTCCGGCCAGCCGTCCAGCTCGTCCAGGCCATCCAGCAGCTCCTGGGCATAGTCGGTGATGCGCAGGAACCACTGCGGGATCTCGCGCTTCTCGACCAGGGCACCCGAGCGCCAGCCGCGGCCGTCGATGACCTGCTCGTTGGCCAGCACGGTCTGGTCGACCGGGTCCCAGTTCACCACCGCATTGCGGCGATAGGCCAGGCCCTTGCGCATCAGGCGGGTGAACATGCGCTGCTCGTGGACGTAATAGTCCGGGCGGCAGGTGGCGAACTCGCGCGACCAGTCGATGGCGTAGCCCAGCGACTTCAGCTGGCTGCGCATGTGGTCGATGTTCTTGTAGGTCCACGCCGCCGGCGCGGTCTTGTTCTTGATCGCGGCGTTTTCCGCCGGCAGGCCGAACGCGTCCCAGCCCATCGGCTGCAGCACGTTGTGGCCGGTCATGCGCTTGTAGCGGCTGATCACGTCGCCAATCGTGTAATTGCGCACGTGGCCCATGTGCAGCGCACCGGACGGGTACGGAAGCATCGACAGGCAGTAGTACTTCGGCTTGTCCGAAGTCTCGTCGACCTCGAAGGCACGGGTAGCGTCCCAGTATTGCTGGGCGGCGGATTCAACCTGCTGCGGGTCGTAGGCGTTGGTTTCAGCGCTGGTCATGGAACACGCGGATGCGGCGGCAAAGCGGTACAGCGTACCGCAGTGCGGCAAACGTCTCCAATCCTGCCCGCCGGAGGCAGGCGCCGCGACGCCCTGGGAGGCGTCTCAGCGTGGGCGCGACAGCGGCAGGGCCGCCCCCAGCCAGACTGCCCAGCACGCAAACGCCAGCCGTTGTGCCAGCGGCGCCGGCAGTACGCCCTGCAGGGCAAACGCGGCCAGCGCGGCCAGCATGCCGCAGCCCAGCGCCAGTACGCCCAGCGCGCGGCCATGCACCTGGCGCAGACCGGATACGGCCAGCAGCAGGGTTCCGGCGACAAAACCCAGCACCCAGATCATCCAGGCGCTGGCATGCAGTTGGCTGGCCGGCCCGTGCAGGTCATCCACATCCAGCGGCAGCAACCCCATCGCGGCGAAGGCCAACCCGGCCAGCAGCAGCATCTGGCTGCCCACCCGTGGCGCCCAGCCGGCGGTTGCCGGCAGCCCGCGGCGCAGGCACTCGGCCACGATCGCCGCCAGCAGGCCCGGCAGCACGAAGCCCAGCAGATTGAAGGCCAGCGCATGCGGCACCCCCTGCGCGCCCAGCAGTGCCACCGGATGACGGGCTTGTGCGTAGCCGTCCAGGCCGGCGCCGAAACCGATCACCGCCAGTACAAACAGCAGCGCGGCGACCAGGCCAGGCAGGCGCAGCAACGGGGACAGGGACGACATGCAGACTCCGGAAAGTACGGCGAGAGGAAGACTGCATTGTCAGGCATTTACCACAACCCGGGTTGAGACCGGCATCGATCGTCACCATAGAATCGGACTCCAGACGCCAAACGATGCCTCCCCCCATGACCGAGACGACCTACGTATTCGACGCCACCACTGCGACCTTCGAGGCCGAAGTCCTGCAGAAGTCGCTGCAGACGCCGGTGCTGGTCGACTTCTGGGCCACCTGGTGCGGGCCGTGCAAGACCCTGGGGCCAATGCTGGAAAAACTGGCCGCCGAGTACAACGGCGCCTTCGAACTGGCCAAGGTCGATGTCGACAAGGAACAGCAGATCGCAGCGGCCTTCCAGATCCGCTCGGTGCCGACCGTGTTCCTGGTCAAGGGCGGCCAGCTGGTGGATGGCTTCCCGGGCGCGATTCCGGAAGGCCAGCTGCGTGAGTTCCTGGCCCAGCACGGCATCGTGCCGGCCGATGTCGGCGACGCCGCGCCCGAAGATGACGCCCCGCTGGACCCGCAGGCGCAGGTCGATGTGCTGCGTGCCCAGATCGCCGCCGAGCCGGACAAGGACGAACTGAAGCTCGACCTGGCCCTGGCCCTGCTGCAGATCGGTGGCGTGGACGAAGCCGGCACCCTGATCGACGGCCTGCCCGCCAATCTGGCCACCGACGACCGCGCCGTGCGTGCCCGCGCCCGCCTGGCCTTCGCCGCCGCGCTGAAGGATGCCCCGGCCGCTGAAGTGCTGGACGCCCGCATCGCCGCCGATGGCAAGGACCTCAAGGCCCGCCATCTGCGCGGCGTGCAACTGTTGCTCGGGGGCCATGACGAAGCTGCGTTGGCCCAGTTCCTGGAAATGCTGCGGATCGACCGCACGTTCGAGGAAGGGCTGCCGCGCAAGGCCCTGATCGACGCCTTCAATGTGATCTCCGACGAGGACCTGGTCGGCCAGTACCGTCGCCGGATGGCCTCGCTGCTGTTCTGAACGGGAGCCGTCCTCGTTCAGAATCCCTGCACTGAACGCGGGCAATAATGCACTGGATGGCGGCCGTGCGGCCGCCACGATCCGTTCGGGGGGATGAGGTCGGGGCCATGGGGTCTTGCAGCTGCGCCCCCGCATTGCCGGGATTGCAAACTGTGACCTTCGTCCGCTCGCTGTCGTTCGCCATGCGCTTCCAGGGCGCGCTGCTCTGCGCTCTTCTCTTCCTGCCGGCCATTGCCGCGGCCCAGGACTGGAACTACCGGGTCCGTCCCGGCGATACCCTGTGGGACCTGGGTGGCCTGTATCTCAAGCCCTCGGTACGCTGGCAGCAGCTGCAACAGCACAACCGCATCGACAACCCCTACCAGCTGCCGCCGGGGCAGCTGCTGCGCTTCCCGATCAGCTGGCTGCGCATCGAACCAGCCCCCGCCCGCGTGCTGTCGGTAAGGGGCAAGGTCGAACTGTCCGGCGCCGATGGCAGCGCCACGCGCGCGCTACTGGCCGGGGAACAGCTTCGCATCGGTGACACGGTGCAGACCGAGGGCGACTCCAGCGTCACGCTTGAATTCGCCGACGCTTCCCGCCTGCAGCTGCGCGAGCATTCCCGGCTGCGCCTGGACCAGCTCAGCCGTTACGGCCACACCGGCATGGTCGATACCCGCGTGCGCCTCCAGCAGGGCCGCGCCAGCAACCGGGTGACGCCTGCCCGTGGCCCCGCCTCGCGCTACATCATCGATGCACCTACGGCGACCAGCAGCGTACGCGGTACCGTATTCCGGGTCAGCGCCGGTGACGCCGGCCACGTGGCTGCCACCGAAGTGCTGCAGGGCAAGGTGCAGGTCGGCAACATCCACGGCAAGCGCCTGGTCCAGCCTGGACAGGCCAGCCTCAGCAGCAGCGCCGATACGGCGCCGGATGCTGTCTCCGCGCTTCTTCCAGCACCGCAGCTGCGCAGCGACGGCATGCGCCTGGCGCCCTTGCCGGCCCTCCTCGCCTGGGACCCCGTCGACGGCGCCGCCCGCTACCGCGTTGAAGTGGTGCTGTCGGCAACGCCGGAAATCCTGCTGTTTGCCGCCACCACCACCGATACCCGGCTGGCGATCGGCGACCTGCCCCCCGGCCAGTTGCGCATCCTGTTGCGCGCCGTGGATGCGCAGGGTGTGGAAGGCCTCGACGCCAGCGCCGATTTCGAACTCGGCGACCAGCCCCCGCCGCCACTGACGGTGGCCCCGCTGCACGGGCAGACCATCAACAGCGACCGACCGCGCTTCCGTTGGAGCCAGGCGCCCGGTGCGCGCAGCAGCGTGCTGCAGATTGCCGCCGAGCCGAACTTCGAGCAACCGCTGCAGGAACAAAGCACCCCGGTCACCGACCTGCGCCTGGCGCAGCCGCTGCCGCCCGGCCAGTACTTCTGGCGGGTGGCCTCGCGCGATGGCAACGGCCACCAGGGCCGCTATGGCCAGGCCCTGCCCTTGCAACTGAGCAATGAACCGGTCGACCCGGCCCTGCAGCCGCCTGAGGTCACGCGTGGCGAACTGACCCTCCGCTGGCAGGCCGGCAGCGAAGGCCAGCGGTACCGGGTGCAGGTGGACCGTCGAGGCGACTTCCGGGCCCCCCTGGTCGACCAGACCGTAAGCGAGCCGCAGGTCAGCTTCAAGCAGCCGTGGAGCGGCACCCTGCATGTGCGCGTGCAGTACATCGACGACGACGGGCATGCGGGCGAGTACTCGCCGGCCCAGCAGATCAAGCTGCCTTGCCGTCTGTGCTACGGCGCTGGTGGCGGCGCCCTGCTGCTGTTGCTGTTGTTATGAGGCGCTCGCCGCTGCCGTGGTCGAAGCGGATTCTGCTGGCACTGCTGGCCGGCGTGCTGACGGTGATCGCCAGCCACGGCCAGTGGCTGTGGCGCCAGGACGAAGCCGCCTATGACGCCATGGTTGGGAATTGGGAGTACCGCCCCGACCCCAGCGTGCTGATCGTGGCCATCGACGAGGGCAGCCTGCAGCGCATCGGCCAATGGCCCTGGCCCCGTTCGGTCCATGCGCGCCTGCTGGACCGGCTGACCGACGCCGGCGCCGAGCGCATCGCACTGGACCTGATGCTGTCTGAGCCGGATCGACGCGACAGCCAGCAGGACGATGAACTGGCCACAGCGATCCGCCGCAGTGGCCGGGTGGTGCTGCCAGTGCTGGCGGCGCCGGCCGCCGGCGACCGCATGGCCGAGGAAATGCTGCCGATTCCGCAGATCGCGAGCAGTGCTGCGGCAATCGGCCATACCGATGTGGAAGTGGACGGCGATGGCGTCGCGCGCGGTGTGTATCTGCATGCGGGCATCGGCAAGGCCCATTGGCCGGCATTGGGCCTGGCGCTGGCCGACCTGCCGCCGGGCACGGTGCACGGCCTGCCCGATCCCGATCCGCAGATCGGTTCGCCCTATCAGTGGCGACGCGACGACTACGTGCGCGTGCGCTATGCGGGGCCGCCCGAGCGCCTGCCGCAGGTGTCCTATGCCGACGTACTTGATGGTCACGTGGACACGGCGATGCTGCATGGCCGCCGCATCGTGGTGGGCATGACGGCCAGCGGCATCGCACCGCGGCTGTTGACCCCGACCACCCGCGAGTACTGGATGAGCGGCAGCGAATACCAGGCCAACATCGCGTCGATGCTGCTGCAGCACAAGCAGATCGATCTGCTGCCACGCCTCTGGCAGCACGCCATCAGCGGCGTGCTGGCCGCGTTGTGCGTGCTCCTGCTCGGCCTGCGCCTGCCATGGCTTGCCGCACTGTGCTCGCTGCCGCTTCCACCGCTGCTGAGCTGGTTGCTGTTGCGTGCCGGTGACCTGTGGTGGGCACCGGCAAGCGCAATGCTGGGCATCCTGCTGGTGTTGCTGTCCTGGGCGATCTGGCGGATCTCGGCCTGGCACCGCCAGGCCAACCGTGATGCGCTGACCGGCCTCGGCAATCGCCTGCGTTTCGAGCAGTCACTGCAGCAGGAATGCGATGCCGCGCGCCGCAGTGGCAGGTCCTTGAGCCTGGCACTGATCGACGTCGACCATTTCAAGCGCCACAACGACCGCCACGGGCATCAGGTCGGCGACCGCGTGCTGCGCGATGTTGCACGGCTGATCGGTGCGCATGCACGGCGCCCACGCGACATGGCCGCGCGCTACGGTGGCGATGAGTTCGCACTGGTGCTTCCGGATACCCCGGCCGAAGGCGCACGCCAGGTCGTCGAGGACCTGATCGCCTGCGTGCGTGTACTACCGGCCCCCGGTGATGGCAGCGACGGTGCCGTCACCCTCACCATCGGCGTGTTCACCCGCGTGCCTGACGGCACGCTGCAACCGCATCATTTCGTCGAAGGCGCCGACGCCGCGTTGTACCAGGCCAAGGCCAACGGCCGCGACGGGTATGTGATCGACGACAAGGCGTGACCCTCGCCGCCGCCGGGGTGCAACATACGCATGCGAATGGCTAGACTGGGCGCCTCGCCCTGCGTCCCCGCACCCGCATGAATGCCCACCTGTTCCGCTTCGGTATCAATCTCTGGCCACCGTTCCTGTTCACCGGCATCCATGTCACCCGCATCACGCCGGACTACCGGCAGATAGATGTCGAGCTGCGCCTGCGGCCATGGAACCGCAACTACGTCGGCACGCACTTTGGCGGCAGCCTGTTCGCGATGACCGATCCATTCTGGATGCTGGGCCTGCTGCACATCCTCGGGCGCGACTACTACGTGTGGGACCGAGCAGGCGCCATCGACTTCCTCAAGCCCGGCCGCGGCACCGTACGCACGTCATTCCGCATCGACGACGCGCTGCTGGATGAACTGCGCACGGAAGCAGCCAGTGGTGAGAAGGTGCTGCGCTGGTTCAGCAACGACGTGGTCGATGAGAGCGGCGAAGTGGTCGCCCAAGTGCGCAAGCAGGTCTACCTGCGGTTGAAGCCACACGCACGCTGAGCGCGCCTCAATCGCGCGCCAACGCAGCCGAAGCTGGCTCCGCCTGCAGCGGTACCGTCAGCCACGGGTTCTCATCAGCGCTGCGCGCTGGAGAACGACGCGGCACCAGCAGATGGCGGCCATCGACGGACAGCCGCGGCGACCGCACCGGCGACCGGAACTCCGCAGGCAACCGCTGCAGCGCCTCAGCCGGGTCTTGCGCCTGCTGCCGCAACCAGCGCTTGGCGCCAAGCAGGCGCAGCATCGCCGCCGCGTCCTGGGACCGTGACGAATACGCAGGATAGACGGGCGCGGCAATCTCGGTCAGCACGCACCCCATCACATTGGACAGGCAACCGAAATCCCGCTGCGGCGGCGCTTGTAACGGCAGCGGCCGATCGGCCTCCAGCGCGGCCGTGGCGGCTGCGCCACAGGCCCAGCCAAGATTGCCGGCCACGCGCGCCAACGTGCTGCGCCGGTCAAGCACCAGGACGCCACCAAATTCCCGGGCCGAGGACTCGATCGCCGCCCGGCTCATCGCGTACTCGCCCTGCATAGCACGGCACAGGCTCTGTTCCTCGGCCCGCAACGGCTGCATGGCCTGTTCGCACTCGGCCGGCAGGGGGTGGTCGGCAGGCAGTTCAACCAGCATGTCGGCCAGCAGCTGGGCATTGGCCTGCACCAGGCTGGCACCGATGATGCTCTCGACCAGATAACTGCTGCCGGGCACCAGCCGCCGGCCCAGCTGCAGGCCACGGCAGGCACCACGCAGGGCACCGTCAATGTCACCCTGCACATAGGCCAGCGCGCGTGCACTGGTGGCGTCCATCACTACGCCATAGGCCGGCAACGGGACCAGAATGCCCTCGCCCTTCGGCGGGAACGGCGACGCGAAGTAGTCGGCGTCGGCCAGCTGATCCAGCCGCGCATGCAACTGCTGGTGCCCGGCGTGGGCCTCCACGAAGCGTTGCGGGTCCGCGCGGACCTGGGCGAGACAGCCGCTGGCGGCCGGCCCGCAACTGGCCTCGGGCCGCGAGTGCAGCTCGGCATGGTTGGCTACCAGGTGTGTCCGGCCGCTGCTTCCGCCATGTGCATCGGCTTCCCAGCGCCGTACATCCTCGGCCAGCGCCTGCTCGCGCTGCTGGGCATCCAGATCGTCGAACGGCAGCGTCCACAACAGTGCATATCCATTGCGGCCGCTCACCTGCAGGCGTGCTTCCAGTCGCTGCTGCGCCTGCAGGCGCGATTCGGGCACCGGCCACATGCGCGAGGCGCACCACACCACGATGGCCAGCACCAGCAGGCCTGCCAGGGTCCAGCCCAGTCCGCGCAGAATCTTCAACACAGCTTCCCTTCCATGTGCCGTTGCCGCAGTCGATTCCCCAGCGTAATCGACCGGCTGTGACCGCTACAATGCGCGCATGTCGCTCGAAGCCCCCGCCCTGGTCCCCCGCCCCTCCCTGCAGCGCCTGTTCCTGACCGGCCTGCTGACCCTGCTGCCGATCTGGCTGACCTGGGTCGTGGTCAAGTTCGTGTTCGTGCTGCTGTCGGGTATTTCCAGCCCGCTGGTGGTGCCGCTGTCCGAACAGATCGCAACCAGCTTCCCGCACTATCTGGGCTGGGTCCGCGCCGAGTGGATCCAGGACACCATCGCCCTGCTGGCCACCCTGCTGGTGATCCTGGCGGTGGGCGTGGCCAGTCGCCGCGTGCTTGGCCAGCGCCTGCTGCGCTGGGTCGGCGCGGTCATCAAGCGCATCCCCCTGGCCAGCATCATCTACGACAGTGCCAAGAAGCTGCTGGACATGCTGCAGACCGAGCCGGGCAGCACCCAGCGCGTGGTGCTGATCGACTTCCCGCACCGCGACATGAAATCGGTCGGCCTGGTCACCCGCGTGATCAAGGAACACGGCACCGACCGTGAGCTGGCCGCGGTGTACGTGCCCACCACGCCGAACCCGACCTCGGGCTACCTGGAAATCGTGCCGGTGGAACTGCTGACCCCGACCGACTGGACCGTCGACCAGGCCATGAGCTTCATCATTTCCGGCGGAGCCGTGGCGCCGTCCAGCGTGCCGTTCACCCGCGCCGGCGAACGCACCGGCGAACGCACCGAATGACCCCGGCGCCGATCGAGCGCCCGCTGCAGGACCGCGCGGTCCTGTTGTTCATCGTGCTGGCCGCGTTCTTCTGCGGCAATGCGGTGCTGGCCGAGCTGATCGGGGTGAAGATCTTCGCGCTGGAAGACACCCTCGGCATCGCTCCGCTGAACTGGAACCTGTTCGGCCAGACCGGCTCGCTCAGCTTCACCGCCGGCACCCTGCTTTGGCCGGTGGTGTTCATCATGACCGACACCATCAACGAGTTTTTCGGCAAGCGCGGCGTGCGCTTCATCTCGTGGCTGGCGGTGGTGCTGATCGGCTACGGCTTCCTGTTCGCCTTCGCCGCCATTTCACTGGCGCCGGCCAGCTGGTGGGTCACGTCGATGGATGGCCACGGCGTGCCCGATTACCAGGCCGCGTTCGCAGCCGTGTTCGGCCAGGGCATGTGGACCATCGCCGGTTCGCTGGTGGCCTTCCTGCTCGGCCAGCTGATCGACGTGGCAGTGTTCCACCGCATCCGCCAGGCCACCGGCGAGCGCCACGTGTGGCTGCGTGCGACCGGATCCACCGCGATCTCGCAGGTGGTGGACAGCTTCGTGGTGATCTGGATCGCCTTCGTGCTCGGCCCGCAGCACTGGCCGACCTCGCTGTTCCTGGCCGTCAGCAGCGTCAACTACATCTACAAGATGGGTTTTGCGATTGCCTTGATTCCGCTGCTGTACCTGATGCGGCGTGCGATCACCCGCTATCTGGGCGCAGACAGGGCGGCCGCGCTGCGGGCCGCCGCCGCGGCTGACTGAAGCCCCAGCAGCGGAAAGCTGACTGCGCCTTCACGCTGGCCGTACGCGGCCGGATCGTGCAAGCTCCACGGTCTGTGTTCCACGGAAGCTTCTTGATGCCGTATTCCCCCCGCGTACTGGCCGCCGCCATTGCCGCGTTGTTCCTGTTCAGCGCCGTACCGTCGGCCGAAGCAGCGAAAAAGAAGGCCAGCCGCCCTGCCGCCGCGCAGACCCGCCAGGCCGCCAAGCCCAAGGCCCGGCCCGCCCGCGCCACCGCGCCGGCCCGTGGCAGTTCGGCGCGCCGCGCCGCGCCGCGTCCGGCCGCAGCGGCCCGGGCCGTGCCCAAGCAGGTGCAGCTGGAGCGCCTGTACGACGAATACTGGGATGCCTCGATGCGGTTGAATCCGCTGCAGGCAACCTTCCAGGGCGAGGCCCGCTACAACGACCAGCTGCCCAACATCCTGTCCGCCGCGTGGCGCCAGCAATCGCACGACTTCACCACCGAGTGGCTGGGCAAGGTCGAGAAACTCGGCAGCGACGGCCTGCAGGGCCAGGACCTGCTCAGCTACGAGATCTTCGTGCGCGATGCGCGCGCCTCGCTGGCCGCCGAACGCTATCCGAGCTGGATGATGCCGATCAGCCAGTACTACAACGTCGGCAGCATCATGGCGATCCTCGGCGCGGGCGCCGGCGCACAGCCGTTCAACACCGTGCAGGACTACGACACCTGGTCGCGCCGCTCGCTGGGCATTCCCGAACTGTTCGACCAGGCCATCGACAACATGCGCCAGGGCATGAAGGCCGGCGTGGTGCAGCCGCGCGACCTGATGGAGAAGGTGCTGCCGCAGCTGGATGCGGTGATCAAGCCGACTGCCGAAGAGAGCATCTTCTGGTCGCCGATCCGCACCATGCCCAACACCATCGGGGCGGAGGACAAGGCGCGCATCAGCGCCGAGTACAAGCGCATGATCGAGCTGCGCATCATGCCGGCCTACCGCGCCCTGCGCGGCTTCATTGCCACCGAATACCTGCCGGCCACGCGCACCAGCAGCGGCCTGGGCGCGCTGCCCGATGGCCAGGCCTGGTACGCCAGCCTGATCGTGCAGACCACCGCCAGCGACCAGAGCGCCGCGCAACTGCACGCGCTGGGCGAGCAACGCGTGCAGGAGCTGCAGGCGCAGATTGCCACCGTGATGAAGGATGCCAAGCTGCGCGGCACGCCGACCAAGCTGCTGCGCAGCATGCGCAACGACCGCCAGTTCCAGTACGGTGACGCCAACGCATTGATCAACCGCTACCGCCAGGTGCAGCAGCAGGTCAACGCACGCCTGCCGCAGGTGCTCGATACGCTGCCGAAGTCCGCACTGGACGTCCGTGCGGTGGAACCGGAGCGTGCGCTCACCGCCGCGGCAGCGGCCTATCAGCCGTCCGCGGCCGGACAACCGGCCGTGTTGTACGTGAACACCCGCGACCTGCCCACCCGCAAGCGCTGGAACGTGCCGGTGCAGTACCTGCATGAAGCGATTCCCGGCCACCACGTGCAGCTGGGCCTGCAGCAGGAACTGGCCAAGCTGCCACGCTTCCGCCGCCTCGGTGGCGATCTCGCCTTCGTCGAAGGCTGGGGCCTGTATGCCGAAACGCTGGGTGAGAACCTGGGCATCTACACCGATCCCTACGACCGCATCGGCTACCTGTATTCGCGCCTGCTGCGCGCCGCCCGCGTAGTGGCCGACACCGGCGTGAACGCACAGGGCTGGAGCAAGCAGCAGGCCGTCACCTACCTGCAGAAGACCGTGGACATGAGCAGCGACGACGCCAACGCCGAAGTCGAGCGGATCATGGCCCAGCCCGGCCAGGCGCTGTCCAACGTGGCCGGCCTGACCACCATTGTCGCCCTGCGCGACAAGGCCAAGGCACGCCAGGGCGCCGCCTTCGACCTGCGCCGCTTCCACGCCGAACTGCTGAAGGACGGATCGATGCCGCTGGACGTGCTGGACCGCAAGATGGAACGCTGGATGGCGCAGCCCGCCAGCGCCACACCAGCCCCTTCACCCTGACCCCTCCGGAGCCGCCATGCGCCCTGCCGTCGCCCTGTTCGCCGTCGTGCTGGGCCTGCTGCCAGTGGCGGGCTCCGCCGCGCCGGTGCTGACCCCACCGGATGCGGGCATCGACGGCCTGATGCAGGCCTACGATGGCCGGGTGCCCGGCGCCGCCGTGCTGGTGCTGCATGACGGGCAGCCGGTGTTCCGCCGTGGCTACGGCCTGGCAGTGGTGGAGGACGGTACTGCGGTCACTGCCGCCAGCAACTTCCGGCTGGCCTCGGTCAGCAAGCAGTTCACCGCTGCGGCGGTGCTGCTGCTGGTGGAGGATGGACGGCTGGGGTTGAATCAGCCTGCACGACAGTGGCTGCCCGAACTGCCGCCGGCTGCAGCGGCCATCACGATCCGCCAACTGCTCTCGCACACCAGCGGCCTGCTCGATTACGAAGACCTGATGGACCCGGCTGACACGCGGCAGGTGCATGACGCCGACGTGCTGACCCTGCTGTCGCGCGAGGACCGCCTGAATTTCGCACCCGGCACGCAGTACCGCTACAGCAACAGCGGCTACGCGCTGTTGGCACTGATCGTCGGCCGCGCGTCCGGGAAAGATTACGCGACCTTCCTGCAGGAGCGCATCTTCCGCCCGCTGGGCATGGCGCATACCGTGGCCCACCAGGACGGCGTGGACACGGTCGCCGCACGCGCCTATGGCTACAGCCGGATCGACGGCCGCTGGCAGCGCACCGACCAGAGCACCACCAGCGCCGTACTGGGAGACGGCGGGATCTATTCCTCGCTGGACGACCTCGCCCGCTGGGATGCGTCGCTGTACGACGACCGCCTGCTGTCGAAGGCCTCGCGCCAGGCGATGTTCAGCCCGGCCACATCGACGCCCGAAGCCGACGTGCCGCACTACGGCTTCGGTTGGCGCCTGAACGGCCCGGTGCAATGGCACAGCGGCGAGAGCATCGGCTTCCGCAACGTGATCGTGCGCCACCCGGAAAAGCACCTGACCGTGATCGTGTTGACCAACCGCAACGATCCCGAACCCTATCCGCTGGCGCAGAAGATCGCCCAGCGCTGGCTGGACACCCTGCAATGACCCCCGGTTCCGACGCCCTGCTGGGCATCCACCACGCTGCGCTGATCTGCAGCGACTACGCACGCTCGAAGGACTTCTACGTGCGCATCCTCGGCCTGCGCGTGCTGGCCGAGAACCATCGCGCCGCGCGCGACTCCTGGAAGCTGGACCTGGCCCTGCCCGACGGCGGCCAGCTGGAGCTGTTCTCCTTCCCCTCACCACCACCGCGCCCCAGCCGCCCCGAAGCCCAGGGCCTGCGCCACCTCGCGTTCCGGGTGGCTGCACTGGAACCCTTCATCCAGCGCCTGGCCGCGCATGGCGTCGCCTGCGAACCGATCCGCGTGGACGAATACACCGGCCGCCGCTTCACCTTCTTCGCCGATCCGGATGGCCTGCCGCTGGAGCTGTACGAAGCCGGTTGAGCGTATTTCAATCGTGATTCATCCATGCATGGCATGGATCTACGTGTCGACCAAGGTCGACACCCACCAAGAGCAGGCCGTTCCATTCCGGCAGATCGCAGGACTCTGTCGAAGGCGGGGTGGGTCCGGTTGCGGGGGCGTGAGCCGCATGGATGCGGCGACCGAGCTTACAGGGACGTACTTGCAGCGCCCCCCGCAACCGGACCCACCCCGCCATCCACGGAATGGCCGCTTTTGCCGTTGCCGTTGCTGTTGCCTCTGCGGGTGCAGGGCGCAGCCCTGCAAAGCCCCCCTTCCCCATACCCCGCCGAATGGGTATACAGTCGACCCATGCCGGCACCGTGCCGGAATGAACCCTGGGAGGGGACCATGCGCAACACCTTCAAGACCCTGCTGCTGGCACTGCCGCTGTGCCTGGCCGCGCTCTCGGCGCAGGCCGCCGATGGCGCCGCCGGCCGCTGGAAGACCATCGACGACAAGACCGGCAAGGTGAAGTCGATCGTCGAGATCACCCAGGCCGCCAACGGCACCCTGACCGGCAAGGTGGTCGACATCCTGCACTCGGACAAGGGCCCGAACCCGGTCTGTGACGGCTGTGAAGGCGCCAACAGGAACAAGCCGGTGAAGGGCATGACCATCCTCTGGAACCTGAAGGCCGACGGCGCCAACAAGTGGTCCGGCGGCACCATCCTCGATCCGGCCAATGGCAAGACCTACAAGTCGAAGATGGAACTGCAGCCCGGCGGAACCAGGCTTGACGTGTCCGGCTGCATCGCCTTCATCTGCCGCGCGCAGACCTGGCAGCGCGAATAAGCGCCCCCCCTGCTTCACCCCCGTGACCCGGCCCCGGCCGGGTCACCTCGTTGCGGGCATGCGATACTCTGCGGTTCCCCTCGGCTTCACCCCGCGACCATGACCCGTACCGCGCTCGTCACCACCGCCCTGCCCTACGCCAACGGCCCGCTGCACCTGGGCCACCTGGTCGGCTACATCCAGGCCGACATCTGGGTGCGTGCGCGGCGAATGAGCGGCGGCAAGGCCTGGTTCGTCTGCGCCGACGACACCCACGGCACGCCGATCATGCTGGCCGCGGAAAAGGCCGGGGTCACCCCGGAAACTTTCATCGCCAACATCCAGGCCAGCCACGAACGTGACTTCGCCGCCTTCGGCGTGGCCTTCGACCACTACGACTCGACCAATTCGGCGGCCAACAAGGCGCTGACCGAGCAGTTCTACCTGAAGCTGGAAGCGGCCGGTCACATCAGCCGCCGTTCGGTGGCGCAGTTCTACGACCCGGCCAAGGGCATGTTCCTGCCCGACCGCTACGTCAAGGGCATCTGCCCGAACTGCGGCAGCCCCGACCAGTACGGCGACAACTGCGAAGTCTGTGGCGCGACCTATGCGCCGACCGACCTGAAGGAACCGCGTTCGGTGATCTCCGGTGCCACGCCGGAAATGCGCGATTCGGAGCACTTCTTCTTCGAGGTGGGCCACTTCGACGCGTTCCTGCGCGAATGGTTGGCCGGCGACGTCGCCCTGCCGGGCGTGAAGGCCAAGCTCGGTGAGTGGCTCAATGCCGAAGGTGGCCTGCGCGCGTGGGACATCTCGCGCGATGCACCGTACTTCGGTTTCCAGATTCCCGGCCAGCCGGGCAAGTACTTCTACGTCTGGTTGGACGCGCCGATCGGCTACCTGTCCAGCTTCCAGACTCTGTGCGGCAGGATCGGCGAGGACTTCGACGCGCACCTGCGCGCCGGCACCGCCACCGAGCTGCACCATTTCATCGGTAAGGACATCGTCAATTTCCACGGCCTGTTCTGGCCGGCCGTGCTGCATGGCACCGGCCATCGTGCGCCGACGCGCCTGCACGTGAACGGCTACCTGACCGTGGACGGCGCCAAGATGAGCAAGTCGCGCGGCACCTTCGTGATGGCCCGTACCTTCCTCGACGCGGGCCTGGAACCGGAGGCACTGCGCTACTACTACGCCGCCAAGTCCAGCGGTGGCGTCGACGATCTCGACCTGAACCTGGGTGACTTCATCGCCCGCGTCAACGCCGACCTGGTGGGCAAGTTCGTCAACCTGGCCAGCCGCTGCGCCGGCTTCATCAGCAAGCGCTTCGAAGGCCAGCTGGCCGCGCAGCTGCCTGATGCCGCGCAGTACCAGCGCTTCGTCGACGGCCTGGCACCGATCCGTGAAGCCTACGAGCGCAACGACCCGGCTGCGGCGATCCGCCTGACCATGGCCCTGGCCGACGAAGCCAACCGCTACATCGACGACGTCAAGCCGTGGGTCATCGCCAAGCAGGAGGGCGCCGACGCGCAGCTGCAGGCCGTGTGCAGCCAGGGCCTGAACCTGTTCCGCGTGCTGGTCACCGCATTGAAGCCGGTGCTGCCGGCCACCGCCGCGCAGGCCGAGGCCTTCCTGGCCGCGCCGGTCAACGACTGGACCGAACTGGCGCAACCGCTGCTGGGCCACCGCATCACCGACTACACCCCGCTGTTCACCCGTATCGACCCGAAGAAGATTGACGCCATGATCGACGCCTCCAAGGACACCCTGCAGCCGGCCGCTGCTGCCGCCCCCGCCGCCAAGACCGAAGCGGTCAAGCCGGCCGCCTCGGCCCCGGCCAAGGACGACGCAAAGAGCGCCGACGCCCCGGCCTACATCGGCATCGACGATTTCGCCAAGCTCGACCTGCGCATCGGCAAGGTGCTGGTCTGCGAGTTCGTGGAAGGCTCGGACAAGCTGCTGCGCTTCGAACTGGACGCAGGTGAACTGGGCAAGCGCCAGATCTTCTCCGGCATTCGTGGCAGCTACGGCGAGCCGGAGCAGCTGGTGGGCCGCAACGTGGTGTTCATCGCCAACCTGGCCCCGCGCAAGATGCGCTTCGGCCTGAGCGAAGGCATGATCCTGTCGGCCGGTTTCGACGGTGGCGCGCTGGCGCTGCTGGACGCCGACAGCGGCGCGCAGCCGGGCATGCCGGTGCGCTGATGCCTGCAGCGGGCGCGGCCACCGCCGCGCCCGCCGGCAGCACCGGCCACCGGAGGCAACGCGATGGGAGGCAACGGAATGGAACTGGCGCTGTTCGACTTCGACCACACCGTGACCACCTGCGATACCTACGGCCGTTTCCTGCGCCGCGTGGCCACCGCCGAACAGCTGGCACAGGCGTGGTGGAAGGTCGGCCCGTGGCTGGCCGCGTACAGGCTGAAACTGATCTCGGCCGAACGCATCCGCGCACGCGTCACCCGTTTGACCTTCAGTGACCGCCACAGCGATGACATCGCCACGCTGGCGGCCGGCTTCTCGCGTGAGTTCCTGCCCGACGTGGTACGCCCGGAAATGCTGGAGCAGATCCGCTGGCACAAGGAACAGCAGCACACCGTGGTGATCGTGTCCGGTTCGCTGGACCTGTACCTGCGGCCATGGTGCGAGCAGCTGGGCCTGCAGCTGATCTGCAACCGGTTGGAGAGCCGGGACGGACGCCTGACCGGACGTTACGTCGGCGGCGACTGCGGCCCGCGCAAGGCCGAGCACATTCGACGCCGGTTCGATCTGTCGCGCTACGTGCGCATCCATGCCTACGGTGACAGTGCCGAAGACAGGCCGATGCTGGCGCTGGCCCACGAGCGCTGGTTCCGTGGGAAACCCTTGAAGTGAACTTGACGCGCAGCCTTCGCCACGCATGAGCCTGATTCCGCCCCTGACCGAACGCCTCGACCGCCTGCTGCCGCAGACCCAATGCGGGCAATGCGGCTACGACGGCTGCCGCCCGTATGCTCAGGCCATGGCGCGCGGCGACGCGGGCGTGGACCGCTGCCCGCCGGGCGGAGATGCCGGTGCGCGTGCGCTGGCGCAGGTGCTGGGCGTACCGGCGATTCCGTTCGATCGTTCGCGCGGCCAGCACAAGGCACCGCAGGTGGCAGTGATCGTGGAAGCCGACTGCATCGGCTGTACCAAATGCATCCAGGCCTGCCCGGTGGATGCCATCGTCGGTGGCGCCAAGTACATGCACACGGTCATCGCCGACCTGTGCACCGGCTGCGAGCTGTGCATCCCGCCATGCCCGGTGGACTGCATCGAGCTGGTGCCAGCGTAGCCACCGGACCAACCGGCAGTGGAGCGGCGGGGTAGAGTCGACTGTTAGTCGACTGCTCTTCGTTCCGGCGGCGCAAAACCGCGCGCTGCGCGCGATAGTCGGCCAACAGTCGACTCTACCCCCTCCCTGGTGGGAGGTGACCTTGCCTGCCGTTACGGTACTGCCGCCGTCACCACGATCTCGACCTTCCAGTCGGCGTGGGCCAGCTTGGCCTCGACCGTGGCACGTGCCGGGGTCGCGCCTTCAACCACCCATTCGTCCCATGCCTTGTTCATGCCGTCGAAGTCGGCCATGTCGGCCAGGAAGATCTCCGCACGCAGCACGTGCTGGCGGTCACTGGCGACCAGCGCCAGCAGCTTGTCGATCTCCGCCAGCACCTGCCGGGTCTGGCCGGTGATGTCCTGGCTGGTGTCCTCCGGAATCTGGCCGGAGAGGTAGGCGACCTTGTTGTATACGGTCATTTCGGACATGCGCGGTCCGACGTCGTAACGCTCCATCATGGGCGTGGCTCCTGCGGTTGATCAGGCCTGCATTGTCCTCCAAACCGGTCGACGGTGGGTGCACGGGTACCCTCCGCGACATGTCACTACCGGGCTCCGACGGTCCCACTGGTCAAATGACGATGACAGGCGCACGATGCGCCACGCCCGCGTTGACACCGCCCTCGCCCCTCCTGCCGCACCCTTGCGCCGATGACCACCCCCGTCGATTCCACCACTGCCCCTTCCACGCCAACCTGGAAGCGGGTTGCTACCATCGTCATCCCGCTGCTGATCCTCGCCCTGGCCCTGCACGGCCTGGCCAATGAGTTCGACGAGCACGGCTATCGTGCGATCCGCCAGGCGTTCCGGCAGCTCAGCGGCACGCAGATCACGCTCACCGTGGTACTCGGCCTGGCCAGTTACGCTTGCCTGATCGGCTTCGATGCCATCGGCCTGCGACGCAGCGGCATCCGCGTGCACCCCGCGCGCGTCGGCATCACTGCGTTCCTTGCGCACACGCTGGGCCAGACCGTGGGCTTTGCCGCGTTGACCGGTGGCGCGGTACGCCTGCGCGGCTACCGCAGCGCCGGCCTGGACCTGGCTCAGATTGGCCAGGTGGTGCTGATGAGCACGCTCGGTTTCGTATTCGGTGCATGGCTGTTGATCAGCGTGGCCCTGTGCATGGAACCGGCGGCGGCAGCGTTGGCATTGCCATTGAATCCCGATGCCGTGCGCATCGTCGGCATCGTCGCCCTGCTCGCCTATCTCGGCACCGTGCTGCTGGTCGGCCGCGATGGACGGCAGTTCAGCGTGTTCGGCCATGCCTTGTGGCTGCCCGACCGCCGCACCATGATCGGTGTCACCGTACTCAGCGTCATCGAGCTGGTGCTGGCCAGTGCCGCGTTCTACGTGCTGCTGCCGGACTCCACGCCGACCGGCCTGCCAGGCTTCGTCGGCCTCTACCTGGTGGCAGTACTGGCCGGTCTGGTCTCCACCGTGCCCGCAGGCCTGGGTGTGTTCGAGTGGAGCCTGCTGAAGCTGTTGCCGCAGGTGCCACCGGCAGCGGTGCTGGCGGCAGCGCTGATCTACCGCGTCACCTACTACGTGCTGCCGCTGGTGCTGGCCACCCTGCTCGCCCTTGCGCCGGCCCTGCGTCAGCCGCTGCAGGCCAGCGCCGGAGCAACCCGTGCCGGCTGGAACGCGCTGCGCCCGTGGCTGCCGCAGATCATCGCGCTGGCGGTGTTCAGCGTCGGCGCCGCGCTGGTCATCGACGGCACGCTGCCGACGCCACGCCGTCACCTGGTGAACGCCTCGCTGCCGATCCTGGAAACCTCACACCTGATCGGCAGCCTCAGTGGCGTCGCGCTGCTGCTGATCGGCCAGGGCCTGGCCCGGCGCAGCCACGCCGCGTGGATGCTGGCGATGGCGGTGTGCGTTGTCACCCCGTTGCCGCTGTGGCTGCGCGGCGGGCAACCATTGATCGCCGTCTCGGCGGTGCTGGTGGCGATGGCCTTGTGGGCTGCACGCCGCGAGTTCTACCGCCAGGGCGCGCTGCTGGATGAAGCCTGGTCGTGGCCGTGGCTGCGCAATCTGGGTCTGGTGCTGGTCGCGGTCACCTGGCTGCTGTTCTTCACCTACAGCCATGTCGAATACCAGAACGAGCTGTGGTGGCAGTTCGCGTTGTCCGGCAACGCACCGCGCGCGCTGCGTGCGTTGCTGGTGGTGGCGATCGCGCTGGTGATGTTCGGCCTGGCCCGCCTGCTGCACAGTACGCGCAGCCCGCTGCCGGCCGCTGACGAGGCCACGTTGCAGTCGCTGGCACCGGTGCTGGCCGGGGCCACTGATACCCAGGCCTGCCTGGTACTGACCGCCGACAAGGCGGTGCTGCGCGATGATGCGAAACAGGGCTTCGTGATGATGCAGCGCTATGGCGGTTCGCTGATCGCGATGGGTGATCCGGTCGGCCCGCCGGACGTGGCCCGTGCACTCATCTGGCGCTTCCGCGAAGAAGCCGACCGGCTCGGCCTGCGCCCGGTGTTCTACCAGGTGGGCGAGACCTACTGGCAGACCTATCTCGACCTCGGCCTGGGCCTGGTCAAGTTGGGCGAGGAAGCGATCGTGCCGCTGCACGATTTCGGGCTGGAAGGCCGCGAACGCGCCGATCTGCGCCAGGCCTGGAACCGCGGCAGGCGCGGCGGCCTGTCGTTCCGCGTGGCACCGGAGGAGGAGGTTCCCGGCCTGCTGCCACGTCTGCATGCGATCTCCAACGCATGGCTGGAGGACAAGGCCGGCGATGAGAAGGGCTTTTCGCTGGGCAGCTACGACCCGGATTACCTAATGCGCTTCCCGGTGGCACTGGTCGAAGCCGAGGGCCAGATCGTGGCATTCGCCAACCTGTGGCAGGCACCGGCCGGTGCCGAGCTGTCGGTGGACCTGATGCGCCACGTCAACGAAGCGCCGAAGGGGACGATGGACTTTCTCTTCATCGAATTGTTCCTGTGGGGCCGCGCGCAGGGCTATGCGCGGTTCTCGCTGGGCATGGCGCCGTTGTCCGGGCTGGCCCAGCATCGGCTGGCCGGTCGCTGGAACCGCCTGGCCGGCCTGCTGGCGCGGCATGGCGAACGCTTCTATGGCTTCAGTGGCCTGCGCCGCTTCAAGTCGAAGTTCGATCCGCAGTGGCGGCCACGCTATCTCGCGGCGCCCGGCGGCATGCATCTGCCGGCCGCGCTGCTGGATGCCACGCGCCTGATCTCGCTGGATCCGCGGCGGAACTGAAGCCGCGATGCGTCGGGCATGGCTTGACGCTACGCCCCGCCCTTGAGGATCACTTCGGCCAAGCGATCGTAGTCCCCCCCGAAATGGTGATCACCCGGCAGCTTCACCTTCCTCACCCCGTCATTGGCCGGCAGGTCCGGGCACAATGCGTCCTCATCCTTGTCGCCGAACACGCACAGCGTTTTTTCTGCCGGCAGCCTGGCCACTTCCGGGGCGATCGGCAAGCCATCGCCGCCACCGCCCAGCCAGTTGCTGACATGGAATTCGAAGTCGGCCTTCCTGCCCACCGATAGCAGCACGATGCGCTCCAGCCCCTCACGGGTACCGGCATCGAGCTGGTTGATGGTGGCAGGCAACACATCGGCACCCTGCGAGAAACCAATCAGCATCACCTTGTCTCGGTGCCACTGCTGGCGGTAGTGGTCGATGATCTTCTGCAGGTCGCCGGCAAAGCCCTTCGGTGTGCGCTGGCTCCAGAAGTAGCGCAGCGAGTCGATGCCCACCACCGCCACGCCATGCGCGTTGAGTGACGACGCCACGTTCTTGTCCAGGCCCGCCCAGCCACCGTCACCGGAGACGAACACCGCCAGCGTATCGCCGCTGGTGGCCGCCGGCATTTCCACCACCGGCAGGCCCTTCAGTGCAGCAGGCGGCGGTGCCAGGCTGACGCCGGCCTGCGCGCCAATCACCCGCGCCGCCGCCACCAGGCCCGGTGATGCATCACCGCGCGCAGTGCGCTTGAACTCACGCGCCATGGCCACCTGCTGTACGAACCGGCTGGCCTGGCCCGCCCTGCAGCCGTTGTCACCTGCCGCACTCAACCACGGAAAATTCAGTTCGGCCGGCTGCAGCCTGTCGCGCTTCACGCCATCGCCGCAGACCATGCGCTGGTGGCTGTGGTCCGGGCAGAAGCCGGTGGTCAGCACACCGGCGAAAACCTGGGTGTCGGCCTGCGCTGCCAGCGCGTAGGCCATTTCGGCACCTTCGCCATCACCGCCGACCAGCGGCAGGTGGTAGCCGGGCAGATGCAGCGAGGCCTGCAGCCAGCGCGAGAAATTCTCGACGTCACCGGAACCGAACGAACAGGTCGGGTCACCCTCGCGCTTGAGCACACCGCGCAGATGCGCAATGTCCACTGCCGCCACCAGCGCGCCGTCGGCACGCAGGGCCTCGATCGGCAGGCGGCTGGTGTCACCGCCGGCAGTGGGTTCGTGGAACCAGATCACCACCCGTTGCGGCGTGCCGGCCGGCATGTGCACCGGAATCTGCTCGAACCGCCCATGGCTGAACTGCTGCGGGGTCACCGCCGCCGTTGCCGGCAGCGTGGCCAGCGCCAATACCACACCCATTGCCCTGCCCAGCCCTGCACGCTTCATGTCGCATCCCCGATGGAATGCGCACACGATACGCCGCCGCCGCGTGCACGGCACGTACCGGCGCAGGCCGTTGGGGATTCAGTCGGCTGCGGCCTGGCGGCTGCGACGGTACAGGGCCGTCGCCAGGTACAAAAGCCAGCCGACGATCACTGCGATCACCACTTTCTGTCCGAGCCCGCGCGGTGGCCCAGCGCGCCACAGCACGTGCAGCCACAGCAGCACGAAGGCCAGCCATGCCCAGCCCCAGAGCAGGTCAGCGGCGGGCTGCCAACCCGGTTCCCGGCGCAGGTACCACGCCTGCAGCAGCATGCCGACGCTGGCACACAGGAACGCCGTGTTGGCTGCCAGCCCGTGGATGAACGGCGCCAGCAACGGGGTCGCTTCAGGTAGCCAACTGTCGCCGATCGCCACCGTCGCCAGGCCCAGGGCGGAAACCGTGAACAACAGCGGTGCGGCCGCACTGCGCCGTGGGCCGATGCTGCCGCGATACAGCGCAACGCCGAGTGCCGCAATGGCCAGCGCCAGCACGCAGTAGGCAGCGCGCAACGCCAGCCCCCACGGCCCGTGCAGATACAGGCTCAACGTCGCCCGCACCCAGTCCAGATCACTGCGCGCAACCTGGGTCCACAGCGCGGTTGCCACGAACAGCAGCAGCGCCACCAGTGCCAGCACCGCCATCGGACGCGCACGGCTCATGCTGCGTCCTCAGGATGCCGCGTCTTCCATTCGGCCAACGCCTTGCGGTAGCGCTGCAGCTCATCGGAATACAGGTCCAGCACGCATAGCGGGCAGCCACTGCCGCAGCACTCGTTGGGACCGGGCTCTTCCGGTGGCAGCGGGCGGGGATCGGGATCAGGAACGGACACGGTCGGAAACAACAATCATTGGAAACAGGACACCAGTGTACCGGGCCGGCTCAACCACCCAGTTGGCGACGCAGGTTGTCACGGGCGGCCGCGTCCAGGCGCTGGTGGAAGAACTCACTGAGGAAGATCCGCGGTGCGCGCAGCAGGCCCTGCAGGAATCGGCGACGGCCGGCACGGTACAGGAAGCCGGGCACCACGCCCTTGTATTCTTCGGCCACGCCACGGTCATAGGCGGCGAACACCGGCTCCGGTGCAGCCAGGATCGCCATGTCGCAGTCCAGGAACAGCGCCGCCTCGGCATCCACATCCTCCGGACCCAGCGCGCCATGGCGGGCGGTCAGCAGGATCAACTGCTCCACGCGAGCAGCGTCGACACCGGCAAGCGCCGGCGCCTGTGCGATCGCCTGCAGGGCCATCTGCGCCGAACGTGCTTCGTTGTCCTTTCGCCCCGCCACGTAGATCGCATCGTGGTAGAGCACGGCCAGGTAGACCTCGGCCGGCTGCTGCCAGCCGGGGCCGTCGGCCACCTCCTGGCAGTGCTGCAGCACCGCGCGCACATGGCCGAAGTGGTGGTAGGCGCGTGGCGGCGTGGCATAGCTGTCCTGCAGCGCCTGCCACTGCGCCGGGGCAAGCGTCAGCGGTGAGAAGTCCATGCCCGGATCATCCCGCCTGTGCCGGCGCCGGGCAAGCTGGCGGTTTTTTCACCACACACTCACAACGCTTGCCAGGCGAGGCCCGGAGCCAGTTGTCCACAGCTTTGTCGCGCGCTGGTCCACATCGGTTGTGGATGAACGCGGCGCCGACCAACGGTCGCTGCAGCTGGGCATCCATGGGAATACACTCGCCCCAGGCGGGAGCGCCCGCCGCTGCCGGGAACCGTCATGTACCGTTCTGCCGCCCATTGCCTCACCCTTTCGCTGCTGGCCTTCTGTGCTCCTGCCTTCGGCGCAGGCCAGGCACCGCCCGCCGATGTGGTGACGACCCCGACCATCACCGTGTCGGCCGCACGCGTGCCGACCCCGGAAGAAGTGTTCGCCATTCCCGCGGACCTGCGTGCGATGCTCCAGAAGCAGGTGATCCAGCGCAGCTACTCCCGCGACCAGCGCCTGCAGGCGCTCGTGGAGATGATCTTCGACCAGCACGGGCTGGACCTGCAGTACGACGCCAATGCGACCTACACCGTCAGCGATATCTGGCAGCACCGCCGCGCCAACTGCCTGGCCTTCACCCTTCTGTTCGTGACGCTTGCGCGGGAGGCGGGCATCCAGGCCCGCGTGCAGGAAGTCGGGCAGGTGGTGTCCTGGTACCAGGACCAGGACGCGGGCGTGGTCTACAGCGTCGGCCACGTCAATGCCGGCGTCGATGTCGGCGGGCGTTTCGGTACCGTTGATCTGGATCGCAATGTGCTCTATGACCGCCGCGGGCCGGTTCCCGTCAGCCGTGCGCGGGCATTGGCGCATTTCTACAACAACCGGGGTGCGGAGCGCCTCGCCGACGGTGACTTCGGCGGCGCCCGTGCATTCTTCGACGCATCCGTGGCTCAGGACAGCGGGTTCGCTCCAGTGTGGAACAACCTCGGCGTGCTCGACCACCGCGAAGGCAACAACGAGGCGGCGCGGCAGGCGCTGGACCGGTCGCTGCAGCTGGACGGCCGCCAGGATGCCGCACTGACCAATGCCTCCGCGCTGTTCCGCAGCCTGGGCTTGACCGCGCAGGCGCAGTCACTTGAGCGCCGGTTGAAATCGGTGCAGCGCGAAGACCCGTTCGCGCAGTACATGTTCGGCGCCAAGGCCGAACGGGCCGGCCAGCTGGACCAGGCGATCCGCTATTACCGGCAGGCCGTGCGCCTGTATGACACCGCGCATCAGTTCCACTTCGGGCTGGCGCGGGTCTATTTCCTGGCTGGCCAGCTCAAGCGCGCCGATCGCGAACTGCTGCGTGCACAGGAACTGGGGGGCGCGCCGGAGCAGGCGCGCTACCAGGCCAAGCTGGACAGCCTGGCCCGCTGGCGCGCGCAGCAGCAGGCCAGGCGCTGAAGGCGGTCAGGCCTTCTTGAGGAAGCAGGTCTTCAGGACCAGGCCCTTGATCTTGTCCGAGTTGCCTTCGATGTGCTCGGCATCATCCTCGACCAGGCGGATGTTGCGGATCACGGTGCCCTGCTTGAGCGGGATCGAGGAGCCCTTGACCTTCAGGTCCTTGATAACGGTGACGGTGTCGCCGGCCTGCAGGGTATTGCCGTTGCTGTCACGCACGACCAGGGCGGACCCGGCGCTTTCCTCGGCGGTCCATTCGAAACCGCAGTCGGCGCAGATCCACAGCGCACCATCGGCGTAGGTGTTTTCCAGGGTGCACTGCGGGCAGGCGGGGGCAGAAGACATCAGCAAATACCTCAAAGTGAATCAACAGCCGCCATTGTAACCGGCCGGCTTCCCCGGCCCTTTTCCGGGCGGGCTCCGGGCTGCCCACTGGACCCGGACCAGAACAGCACGCCCCTGGACCTTGCAGTCGGCGGCGAACTGCAGCAGAGTGCGCGGCCCCTGATCGCCCCCGGAACTCCCCATGCGCCTCGGCATCGACTTCGGTACCAGCAACTCCGCCGCCGCCATCGTGCATGAGGGAAAACTGCTGCCGATCCGCTTCGGCGATGCCGAGCAGTTCCGCACCAGCGTGTACTTCCCCGGCGTGGTGCCCGATCCGGACGACTTCCAGCTCGATGACGGCCAGGAACACCAGCTGCAGCAGATGATCGACAGTGCCGCGCGCGCAGCCCGTGCCGCCGGCCAGGAACGCACGCCACAGGCACTGCGCCGCGAAGCCCTGCGCGCACTGCGCCGGGAATGGATGGAAGCCCGCGCCGGCAAGGAACGCAGCGCCAGCGACCTGCTGCAGAACGCGGTCTACGGCGATGACGCGCTGGAAGCCTATTTCGAGGAACACGAAGGCAACCTGGTGCAGAGCCCGAAGTCGATGCTCGGCTACAACCTGCACCCGCGCGCGAAGCAGACCATCACCGGCATCGCCGCACACATCCTCGAGCACATCCGCCTGACCGCCAGTGCCCAGCTCGGCCAGCCGCTGCGCGCCGCCCTGCTCGGGCGCCCGGTGCAGTTCCGCAGTTCGATCGGCGCGGCCGGCAACGACCAGGCGCTGGACATCCTGCGCGAGGCCGCCACCCAGGCCGGCTTCGACCAGATCGATTTCCTCGAGGAACCGGCCGCGGCGGCCATGCATTACCACGCCGAAAGCCGCGAGCGGCACCAGGCGGTGATCGTCGACATCGGTGGCGGTACCACCGACATCGCGCATGCCGAAGTCGGCGGCGATGCTGCGCCACGCATCCACCGCGCGTGGGGTATTGCCCGCGGCGGTACCGACATCGACCTGGCGCTGAGCCTGTCCAGCTACATGCCGCTGTTCGGCCGCGGCATCACCCGCGTGCCCGCCCACCACTACGTGGAAGCGGCCACGGTGCAGGACATGACCCGCCAGCGTGACTTCCGCCAGCACAAATACGATCACGTCGACGATCCGTGGCGCGCGCGCCTGCAGGCCCTGCAGGACACCGGCAATACCGCCCGCCTGTACCGCGATGTGGAACGCGCGAAGATCGCCCTCAGTGCCGCCAGCGAGCACCGCAGCACGCTGGACTACATTGCCCGCGACCTGCATGCCGACAGCAGCGCCGCCGGCCTGGCCGCTGCCGCTCACGGCTACCTGGAACAGATCCGGGAACTGCTGGCCCAGGTCCGCAGCGACATTGGCGGCGACCCGGATGCGGTGTTCCTGACCGGCGGCATGTCCCGCGCCGGCTACCTGCGCCAGGCCGTGGCCGAGGCCTTCCCGGGCGCCCGCATGGTCCACGGCGAGCCCTCGCTGGGCGTGGTCCAGGGCCTGGCACTGGCGGCAGCCAGCCCGGATTAACAAAACGTTACGCGGTCTAAGTTACTCTTGGTCGGCTAGAACCCCGCTGCACCTTCCACTGGCCACGCCGGTGTGTGTCCACGGTGCAGCCTGGCCCGCCTGCGGGCCTAGCGGCCATGCCTTCCTGGCTCGTTCATGGTCCGCGCAGCACCTGAGCCGCCATCGAGACCCGCTTTGGGCACCCGCCAGGCCCCTGTGGCCTTACAACCTGACGCAGCACCTGCACCCATCGACTGCCGCCGTTGTGACGCGGTCTGTTGTCGGCTGCCCGTGCTGCTGCAGCCCGGCGACCACGTGCCTGGCCAGTTCCTGTCACGCGACTCCCACGGCCGTGCCGTGATGGCGCGCAACGAGGAAGGCTGGTGCGCGGCGATCGATCCCTATCACCTGCGCTGCACGATCTATTCGCAGCGCCCGGCGATCTGCCGCCAGTTTTCGATGGGCGGCGATGACTGCCGCCGCGAGCGGCAGGACTACCTGCGCCAGGCTGATGCCTGGTCGCTTTCCTCCCCTTCCACCTGACAGGAGCAACCATGCCCCGCAAGGCAAAGACCCCCGCGAAGGCCAGCAACAGCATCCGCAGCGAACGCAAGGGCGCGGCCGCCAGCACCGTGGTCAGCAGCGATTCGATCGCTTCGGACCTGGCAGCGTTCCGCAAGGCCGGTGGCAAGATCGAAGTCCTCGGCACCACCTGGGCGCTGAAGAAAGCCAGCTGACCCAGCACCGACCGCGGCGGCGCTGCCGCCGCGGCCTGCCGGACCGCGCTCAGCGATCCAGGCGTACCCTCACACTGCCCGAGTGCGACTGGATGCGGATGTCTCCATCACCGCCGCCCAGACGCGTGTCGAGATGGCTGCCCGGCCCATAGCGCGGCCGCTCCACCTGCCCGGCATCGCTGTTGATCGAGCCGCTGAAGCTGTTCACCGACAGCTGTGCCGACACCGTGCGCGGCAGGCTCAGCGTGACCGGGGCACTGACCGATTCGACATTGATGCGGCCACCGGGCGCCAACCCGGCTGCTGCCAGATCGATGCTGCCCGAGACGGTCTCCACCGCCAACCGCTGCACGCGTCCGGCCTCCACCGCAACCCGGCCGGATACCGTCTGCGCACCGATATCACCGGACACGCCGCCGCCGGCCTCGATCCGGCCACTGACCGTATTTACGTCCAGCTTCGGCGTCTGCAGGCGTGCGCTGACACTGCCACTGACCGTGTTGAGTTTGCTGTCGCCGCTGCGGCCAGCCGCGCTGAGGCTGCCGCTGACGGTGTCGGCCTGCAGCCGTCGCACATCGATGCCACTGATGTCCTGGCTGGCGCTGACCGTGCTCAACAGCAGTTCCACCGAGCGCGGCACGTTCAGCACCAGCGTCGCGCCACCATTGTTGCTGCGGCGCGGGTATTCAATCTCCCAGCGCACCCGGTTGGCGCTCTTTTCCTGGCGCAGCTGCAGGCCATCGCTGAGCGTGCCGGTGAGTTGCACATCATTGCGGTCCCAGCCACGCACGGTCACCTTGCCGGCCACGTTGCTCAGTTCGATGCGACCGCCCGCAGCCAAGGTGTGGCGCTCGTCGATGCGGGTGTCGGCCAGCGCCACGGCAGGGGACAGCAGCAGTGCGACACAGCAGGAAATCAGGGTTCGGGTCATGGGGGTCTCCTCAGGTCGTCAGGCCGGACTCGGCGGCATAGGCCGCCTGCCGGGTCAGTTCCAGCCGCAGCGCATAGGTGCGCTTGAGCTGGCCAAGCAGGTGCGGCGCGCGCGGGTCCTGCGCCAGTGCGGCACGGATCTGCGCCGCGCTTTCATCCAGTTCGTGCAGGGCCGGCTGCCATTCCGGCGCGCGCCCATCGGGCAGCGAGGCCACGGCCTGCTGGTACTGCTCGGTCATCGCAGCCGCCTGCAACTGCAGCGTGGACGGCACCGGTGTATCCGGCTGCGCATGCCACCAAGGGGCCACCGCGTAGATCGCCAGGCTGGCAGCCAGGGCAGCGCCGGCCGGCAACCACCAGCGGCGCCGCGAACGCGTTGCCAGGGCCACCACGTTGCCCGTTGGCGCAGGTGCTGCCTGTGGTTCACGCGGCGGCAGCCGGGCAGACAGGCGTGCCCAACCATCAGTGGGCACTTCGCGCTCATTCGGCAGCGCACGCAGCCGGGCCAGCAGGTCGTGATCGAAATCGTGTTCGTGCGTACTCATGTCATGTCTCCCAGCCGTGCGCGCAACAGGCCGCGCGCACGATGCAGCTGTGCCTTGGAACTGCCGACGGCCATCTGCAGCTGCTCGGCGATTTCCTGGTGTTTCCAGCCTTCGATGTCGTGCAGCACCAGTACCGCACGCGCCCGTGGTGGCAGTGTCGACAGCGCGCGCTCCAGGTCGCGCTCGGTGCCGGCGCAGCGGTCACGCACCGCCAGTTCCTGCAGGCCCCCGTCGACGTCGTCCAGACTGTCGTGATCCTGCCCGCCCGCCCGGCCACGCAGCTCCATGAGCGCGGCGTTGACGCCCAGTCGATGCAGCCAGGTCGACAGGCTGCTCTCGAAGCGGAACCCCGGCAGCGCTTTCCAGGCCTGCAGGAAGGCCTCCTGCAGCGCATCCTCGGCACGTGCCTGCTGGCCGCCACACAACCGCCACAGCACAGCGAATACACGCGGCGCGTGACGCCGGTACAGCAGTTCGTAGGCAGCAGTGTCTCCCGCAGCGGCCGCCCGCACCAGGGCGGGTTCGTCGACGGGGTCGTTGGCGGCAGGCAGCGCTGGCATGGTGGTGTCGAGCATATCGCTTGGATGCGGCGGCCCGGAAAAAGGTTTAGAGGTGATCGGCGATCAGGGACATGCAACCTTTTCGACGATGGCTGCATCCATGAAAGGTCTTCGAGAAAACACCTCCGGGAGTCCAGTCATGTCCAGCCCCGCCTGCGCCGCCGTGCTGGTGATCGCCGCCTGCGTCGTGCTGCAGGCATTGGGCCTGTCCCTGCAGCTGCGCACGGACAGTGGCCGCGCCTGCCTGCAGCAGCATCGCCAGGAACTGGTGTGCCTGGCCTGGGCACCGGCAGTCGAATCCACGGCAGGCGCCGGGTAACATCAAGGGCCGTTATTGCCACCTGTTGTCGCGCCATGATGTTGTCGCTGAAGGATCATCTCCCCGCCTGGACCCACCCCTGGCTGCATGACGTGGGTATCGCCGTGAAGATCCTGCTGACCCTGCTGGCCGCGTGGCTGCTGCGGGTGCTGGCACGGCGCCTCATCCGGCGTTTCGCCGAGCACTACACACTGCCACCGGAGATGGCGATGGGCGCCCGTCGGATCACCAGTTTCGTGGTCTATTTCAGCGCCCTGCTGTACATCCTCAGCCTGCTGGGCGCGTCGCCTTCGGTACTGTGGACGGCGTTCACCGGCTTTGCCGCCGTGGGTGCGGTGGCCTTTTTCGCGGCGTGGAGCGTGCTCTCCAACATCTTCTGCACGCTGCTGATCTTCACCACGCGCCCGTTCCGCCTGCATGACTACATCGAGGTGCTGGAGAACGGCGAGAAGCCGGGCCTGAAGGGCCGGGTGATCGATGTGAACCTGATCTACACCACGCTGCAGGAAACCGGCGACGGCCACGAGGGCACGGTGCTGCAGTTGCCGAACAACCTGTTCTTCCAGCGCACCGTGCGCCGCTGGCGCGACCCGGCACAGGCGCCTGGCGGCATCCAGGGCGACGGTTGAGGGTGGAGTTTTCGGCAGGGCTGCGCCCTGCACCTGCAGAGGCCGAAGCCGAAGCAAGATCAAGAGCGGCATTCCGTGGGATGGCGGGGCGGTGTCGGAGTGCGGGGTGTCAGCCGCATGGATGCGGCTGCCAAGCCTACAAGGACGTACTTGCGGCGTCCCCGCACGCCGACACCGCCCCGCCAGCCCACCGGAATGCCAGCTTTTGCTGTTGCTGCTGCCTTGGCTTGAAGGCTTCGGCGGGTGCAGGGGGCAGCCCTGCCGAACAACCTTTACCTCAACTGGCTGTCCTTGCTGCCACGCCGGTTGTACCCGGCATGCGCCTGCTCTTCGTCATCCCGCGCCTGCTGGCACGCAACGCACAGCCGCACACCAGGCACGGCCTGGCGCCGCGCCAACGGAATCGGCGCGTCGCATTCCTCACAGTGTTCCAGACCGGGTCCCTCGCGCAGCTGGCGCCGCGCGCGGGCGATCGCATCATCAACGGTGGCGTCGATCTGGTCCTGGACCGCGCCGTCTCCCGCCCAACCGGTGGCCATGGCCGTCCCCCGCAGGTGTGTCGCCTGATATGGGGACGATACACCCCGGTAAAAGGAATGCCTTCCTGTAGCGCCGAGCCATGCTCGGCGGGGCTTCAGCAAGTGGAACGCGCACGGGTTCGATCAATCCGATTGCGACTTAATCCCCTCCGTCCCCTTTTTGTTTACCAGATCAGGTCGTCCGGTACCTGGAACTGCGCATAGTAGGCGTCGTCCTCGGCGTTGCCGGTGGAGATCTCGGCGGTCGAGCCCGGCTGGCCGTGGTCGACGATGATCGCTTCGGGCGCGCGTTCACGCACCTTTTCGGCGGCAGCACGCGGCAACACGGCGTAACCGTCACCATGGGCAACGATGACCAGAACGCCCACCGACAGCGCCTTGCGCAGCTTGGGGTCGATCAGCAGGGTGCGGATCGCCGTGCCATCGCTGAAGCGGTACTCGTCATCGCCCTTGTGGGGCACGGCATGGGCCGCGATGATCTGCTTCGCCTGCGCCTTCTGTTCAGCTTGCCTGGCCTGGGCATTGCGCTCGGCGGCCAGCGCGCGGTCGCGCTCGACCTTCTCGGCGCGGGCACGCTCAGCCTCGCGCTGGACCTCGGCCGACATCGATTCGGCCTTGCCTTGCCGCGCCTTGGCCTGCTCGCGCGCGGCGGCGCTGGCCTGCGACTTCTTGGCCAGGCCGGCCTTGAGCAATTGTTCCTGCAGCGCGTTGGGCTTTGCCATGGTCGGTGTGTACCGCGTGTAATCTTGGATGTCCCCATTCTACCGACGCCCCGCCACCCCTGCATGGCAGTCCTGAAGTACCTCACCGGCTATCCCGAACCCCTGGTCGCCCAGGTCAGCGACCTGCTGGCACAGGGCAAGCTCGGCCAATGGCTGCAGCAGCGCTACCCCGACCCGCACACGGTGCGCAGCGACCGCCAGCTGTACGACTACACGCAGGAGCTGAAGGACCGCTACCTGCGCAAGTCGGTGCCGCTCAACAAGGTCTGCTACGACAACACGCTGGAAGTGATCAAGCACGCGCTCGGCACCCACACCGCCATCTCCCGCGTGCACGGTGGCCGCCTCAAGGCCAGCCGCGAGATCCGCATCGCCACCGTGTTCCGCCAGGCACCGGCAGCGTTCCTGCGCATGATCGTGGTGCATGAGCTGGCCCACCTGAAGGAAGCCGACCACAACAAGGCCTTCTATCAGCTGTGCCAGCACATGGAGCCGGATTACCTGCAGCTGGAATTCGATACCCGCCTGTACCTGACCGAGCTGGCCAACCGCGGCCAGCGCTGACCGGCCGCAGCAGCTACACTGCGCGCCCACTGCCCGACCTGCCTGCCATGGAACCGATCCGTCTCGACAAACGCCTGTCCGCCCTGCTCGGCATCCCGCGCGGCGAAGCGCGGCGCTACATCGAAGGCGGCTGGGTCACGGTCAATGGCGAGGTGGTGGAACAGCCGCAGCGTCCGGTCGATGACAGCGCGGTGATCGTGGTGGCCGAGCAGGCCAGCGATGAAAAGGCCGAGCGGGTCAGCATGCTGCTGCACAAACCGGCTGGCGTTGCCGCCGAAACCCTGTGCGCGCTGGTCAGCAGTGACAGCCGCAGCGAGCTGGACGCCAGCGACATCCGTCCGCTGCAGCGCCACTTCCACGGACTGCAGCTGGCGGCCGCCCTTCCGGCCAGCGACAGCGGCCTGGTGGTGGTCAGCCAGGACCCGGCCACGCTGGCCCATCTTCAGCGCAACCTGGGACGCACCGAGCAGGAATACCTGATCGAGGTCGCCGAAGGCGGCCCCGAGCGTGGCCCATGGCTGCTGGCGCGCCTGCAGCAGGAATCCGGCGGTGCCAAGGTCAGCTGGCAGAGCGAGCAGCGCCTGCGCTTCGCGGGCAAGGGCCTGACCGCCAAGGGCCTGCGCGTGGCGGTCACCGCGGCCGGCCTGCAGGTGACGGCCGTGCGTCGACTGCGTATTGGCCGCGTGGCACTGGGACCGCTGCCTGCGGGGCAGTGGCGTTACCTGGGCAGCGACGAGCGGTTCTGACAGGGAAGTCCCTGTCATCCACGCATGGCGTGGATCTTCTGCGATGCACGGTCTGCCTTTGATCCACGCGTGGCGTGGATCTACCATCGGCGCATGAGCCTGCCCAAGCCCCTGTGGCGACGTCTGCTTCGCGTTGCTGCAATCATCCTCGCCACACTGGTGCTGCTGGTCCTGTCCGGGCTGCTGCTGGCCGACCATCTCACCCCGCAGGCACGGGGCACGCCCTCGCACGTGCTGCCGCTGCAGCCGGCACAGACGCGGATCGACCGGCAGATCGTTCCGTTGCAGGAGGCCCATCCCGGCCAGTCCGGCGTGGCCTTCCTCAGCGATGGCATGGATGCCTTCGCCGCGCGCGCGATGATCACCACCCACGCCGGGCGCAGCCTGGACCTGCAGTACTACATCTGGCACGACGACCTGATCGGCCACCTGATGGCCAAGGCGTTGTACGACGCCGCCGAACGCGGCGTGCGCGTGCGCATCCTGCTCGACGACATGAACGCCAAGGACAAGGACGCCCTGATGATGGCGCTGGACCGGCACCCCAACATTGAAATCCGCCTCTACAACCCGTTCCGCAACCGGACCGGCCTGCTGCGCATGGTGGAGATGGTGCAACGGTTCTTCAGCGTGAACCACCGCATGCACAACAAGAGCTGGATTGCCGACGGCCGCGTCGCGATCGTCGGCGGCCGCAACATCGGCGAGGAATACTTCAGCGCGCGCACCGACGTGAACTTTCAAGACCTGGACCTGCTGGTCGCCGGCCCTGCCGTGGACCAGGCCAGCCGGATCTTCGACGACTACTGGAACAGCGAGGCCGCCATTCCGGTATCGGCGCTTGCCTTCCATACCGATGCCCAGCTGCGCCTGCTGATACGCGAATCGGACCATGAGGCCCAGCGTGACGTGGCCCAGCCCTACCTTGCGCGCGTGGCCGAATCGCGCAGGCGGCAGCGCCCAAGTCCCGAGCCATTGCGCTGGAGCCGTGCAGTGCGCATCGTCTCGGACCCGCCGATGAAGCACCGCGGCGATGATCGCGGCGCGTGGCTGGTTTCGACGCTGACCAGCGAGCTGCAGGCCGCCCGGCACAAGGCCCTGTTGATCTCGCCCTACTTCGTGCCCGGCAACGAGGGCCTGGATGGCTTTTCGGCCATGGCCCGGCGGGGCGTGCAGGTCGGCGTGGTCACCAACTCACTGGCTGCCAATGACGTCGCCGCGGTGCACGGCGGCTACATGGGCTACCGCGTGCCGTTGCTCGAAGCCGGCGTCCACCTCTATGAGCTGAAGGCACAAGGACAGTCCGGCGATGCGGGCGTGTTCGGCAGCAGCGGCGCCAGCCTGCACACCAAGGCGTTCCTGGTCGATGACCGCCGCGGCTTCGTCGGCTCATTCAACCTCGATCCGCGCTCGGCCTACCTGAACACTGAAATGGGTGTGCTGTTCGACGATCCGTTGCTGGGTGCACAGCTGCGCGGCGAGTACCTGCGCCTGGCGGATCCCAGGCAGAGCTGGTGGCTGGCGCTGGACGACCGTCGCCGGTTGCGCTGGCTGGAGCGCGAACCACCACCGCACTGGGCGGAGGAAGAGCCAGGGGCAACGGCGCGCAAACGC
The DNA here is from genome assembly GCF_000382065.1 of Stenotrophomonas hibiscicola ATCC 19867. Classification (GTDB taxonomy): domain Bacteria; phylum Pseudomonadota; class Gammaproteobacteria; order Xanthomonadales; family Xanthomonadaceae; genus Stenotrophomonas; species Stenotrophomonas hibiscicola. Next base: position 58,990 of record NZ_KB907506.1, read on the forward strand.
TGGTTGTCGCGGGTGATCAGCTGGCTACCGCTGGAATCGCAGCTGTAACGCTCAGCGCCCCGGATCGGTGGCTTCCTGCCCGGCATCATCCAGCGTTTCCACACTGCGCCCATGCAGTCGCCGCCAGATCCAGCGCAATGCATGCGGCGGTGCCGAAGGCAGCTGTTCCAGCAGGGCCAGCATGCGGCTCTGGCTGGCATGCCCATGGCGGCACAGCAGGCTGGCCGCCGCAGCGGCGCTGGCCAGGCGCAGGCTGTCGGCCAGCGGGCCCTCGGCCTCCGGCAACAGCGCCTGATGCACCGGCTCGGGCAGCTCCCAGGCAGCCGCCACCCGTTGTGCCAGCGGTAACGACCACTGCTGAAGCAGCTGCAGTGCCAGCGCCGGCTCCACGGTTTCACCACGTGCCTGGGCTTCCTGCAGCAGCTGGCGCATCACCAGCGCCGCGCCCAGGCCCTGCACCAGGCCCAGCCACTGCGCGGCGAAAGCATCACCGAAGGTAACCGTGCGTGCGTGGTCTGCAGCCGCGCGCGAGGCCAGCAGTGCGTGCTCCCAGATGATCGTGCTGAACTGCGGGAACGCATCGCACTGCATCTGCATCACCGGCTGTACCAGTACCGCGCTGATGATCTGCCGAACGCCTTCAGTACCGACCAGGGTCACTGCCCGCTGCAGGCTTTCCACGGGCCGCTCGTGCACCTTGTAGGCGGGGCTGTTGGCGATGCGCAGCAGGTTGCCGGTCAGCACCGGGTCCTGGCCGATGATCGCGGCCATCACCCGCGCGGAGGCGGCATCGTCGTTGACGGTCTGGATCAGCTGCGGCAGCAGCTGCGGACGGCGCGGCAACTGCCGGGTAGCCCAGTCGCGGTCCTGCAGCGCGCGTGCCACCGCTTCCCCCAACGCCGGATCCTGTACAGGCGCCGGCTCACCGGCCAGTCGTGGGTACAACGCCAGCGCGTGCAGGCCGCGCTGCAGATGTGCGGCGATCTCCGCAGACGGCAGGGCCTCACCCTGCAGGCTCGCAGCCGCTGCCGCCACTGCCTGTCGCGATACCGCCGCCAAGCGGGACGGCGCAGCCCCGGTCGAGCGCGCCAGCCAGCCGCGCAGTGATCGCCACCAGGCCGCTGTCATCGCCGCCTGCCCTGTCGTTGTGGTGCCCTTGCCGTCACTGACCGCCTGCCTCTTCACGCGAATCCGGCCACCCGCCGTCGTCGCAGCATCGGCCGCACTTTCATCTTCTTTAACCGGAAGGCATGCGATGTCGACGGCACCGGCCGGGGGAATGGACTAGAATGGCGCCGCGCGACCCGTCCCCCTGCACCGACGACGTCGCTTTTTTTGTTTTGGGACCCTACCGTTCACTGGCCGTTCGCTGCAGTTCGCCGCTGATCGCGCCATCGGAGACGCCATGCTATTCGAAACCCTCGCCACCACCGGCCACGAACAGGTGGTGTTCTGCCACAACCACGACGCCGGCCTGAAGGCGATCATCGCCATCCACAACACCACCCTTGGCCCGGCCCTGGGCGGCGTGCGCATGCGTCCTTACGCCAGCACCGACGAGGCGCTGGCCGATGCGCTGCGCCTGAGCCGGACGATGACCTACAAGAATGCACTGGCCGGCCTCAACGTCGGTGGCGGCAAGGCGGTGATCATCGGCGACCCCAAAGCGGACAAGACCGAGGTGCTGTTCCGTGCCTTCGGTCGCTATGTCGATTCGCTGGGCGGACGCTACATCACCGCCGAGGACGTCGGCACCGATGTCAACGACATGGAGAACATCTACCTGGAGAGCCAGTTCGTAACCGGCGTGCACCAGGTCCATGGCGGCTCCGGTGATCCGGCCCCGTTCACCGCCTACGGCGCGCTTCAGGCGTTGATGGCGTCGATGCGCTTCAAGTTCGGCCATGAGGAAGTGGGCAAGACCAGCATCGCGGTGCAGGGCCTGGGTCACATCGGGATGGAACTGGTGAAGCTGCTGCGTGACCGCGGTGCCAAGCTGTATGTCACCGACCTGGACAGCGCACTGGTTGACCGCGCGGTCAGCGACTTCGGCGCTGAAGCGGTCAAGCCGGACGAGATCCATGAAGTGAATGCCGATGTGTTCGCACCGTGTGCGCTGGAAGGCGCGATCAACGCCGACACCCTGCCGCGGATCAAGGCAAAGATCATCTGCGGCACCGCCAACAACCAGTTGTCGAGCCTGGAAATCGGCGACGAACTGCATGCGCGCGGCATCCTGTATGCGCCGGACTATGCGGTCAATGCTGGTGGCGTGATGAACGTGTCGCTGGAGATCGACGGCTACAACCGCGAACGCGCGATGCGCCTGATCCGCAGCATCTATCACAACCTCACCCGCATCTTCGAACTGTCGCAGCGCGAGAACATCGCGCCGCAGCGAGCGGCTGACCGCATCGCCGAAAGCCGCATCCTGTCGATCGGCAAATTGAAGATGCCGCTGGGCCGCAGCACCCCGCGCCTGGGCAACCTGCGCGGCGGCTGAGCGCGTCGATGTCGCGCCGGGGCTGGCGTCCCGGCGCGACTGTCACTCAGAACCCGGTGCTGTAGCGCAACGCCGCCTGGCGCGCGCCCTCGCCCCCGACGCGCTGGTCGAAGCCCAGGCTCAGGCGGCCACTGCGACCCCACCACGATTCCAGCGCCATGCCGATCAGCGCACTGCCGCGCGGCGCATTCCAGCCCGCCAGTGGTGCCCAGGCATCGACGCCGACGAAACTGGCCTGCCACGCCGCATCGGCACCCTCGAGCCGCTGCTGCCACTCGGCATGCCCGCGCAGGGTCCAGCGCCCCCAGCCACGCTCGCCGCGGATGCCGGCCAGCATCTGGCTGCGCTGCACGCGGTTGGCATCGCCACGCAGGCCGAAGCCGAACCCGCCCAGTTCGTTGAACGCATCGGTATCCACGCGCGTGGTGCTGGCGCCCAGATACGGTGTCAACGAGGCACCCGCGCGGCCGAAGCGATAGCCGCCTTCGACACTGGCACTGCTGAAGCGCCCGCCATAGCGGGCCGAAACACCGTAACTACCCGCGCCCAGCAGCAGTTGGCGATCCAGCGCCCGGGTGAACTGCCCGCTGCCGATCTGGGCCAGCGCATAGCCCCGGCCCAGATTCCAGCCCGCGTAAAGCTGTGCCTGCGCCTGGCGATCACGCCCGCGATCGCCGCCGAAGCTGCTGCCACCGTTGCTGCGGGTCTCGCCGAAGGCCACACCCATCAGCCCGGTGCTGCCCAGCGGCTGGTCCTGGCCGGCCATCCAACCGCGGCTGTCGGCGGCGCTGCCGGCAAAGCTGCCCTGCCCGGCCTGGCCGAGCGCACTCTGCCAGGCCCCGCGCAGGCGCGGCGCCGCCTGCACGCGATCAAAGCGCTCTGCGATGGCACGGCGTGACATGTCGATGCTGTCGAAGGTGACCGCTTCGGCCCGCGCGTGCGCCTGCCCGGACAGGCTCTGCAGACTAGCCTCGAGGCCGTTGCTGCCACCGCCGGTCCACTGCAGCGCCCCGGCGGCCGTACCGAAGGCCGATCCCTGCAGTCCTGCATTCTTGTCGAGCGCGGCAAATGCACCCTCCAGCCGCTGTGCTGCCGCCTGGGCGGAAGCCCCCAGGCCGCTGGCTGCCCCGGTGACACTGACCTGGGTCAGGTTCAACCAGGCGTTGTTGCTGTCGTAGCCATAGCTGCTCTGCAACAGCGACAGTCCCTGCAGGCCGCTGGAGGTGGCCGGCGTACTGAAGGCACCACTGAGTCCGCCGTCCGCATGGATCAGGTCCTGCCGGGTGCCGCTCTGTGGCACGTAGCCGGAGACGAAGCCATGCACGCGCACGCCACCGTCGAGGGTGGCCTTGCCGGTGACCTGCAGCGCATTGGCGCCGAGTGCGATCATCAACTGTGCGCCCGCCTGCTGGGCGTAGTCGCCCTCGATGGTGCCGGTGGTGTTGCCGGTGGTGAGGAATACGCTGCTGCCGTTGACCACGTTGCCGATCACGCGCGGCGCGCCGCCATTGAACTGCAGGCCGGTCGAATCCGGATCGGACTGGCCGAGGATGGTCACGTTGGAACGGATCACGCCACCGTCCTGCAGTGCCAGGATGCCGCGTTCGATGCGGGTGGAACCGGTATAGCTGTTGTTGCCGGCCAGCACCAGAGTGCCCCCGCCCTGCTTGACCAGGCCGCCGCTGCCGACGATGTTGTTGCGCCACGCCGAACCGCTGGAGGCCACATCCACGTTGGCAACCACATCCCCCCAGTCGAAGCGACCCGGACCGTTGATCGCACGACCGATGTCGAGCAGGCCGTAGCCGAACACCGGATCCACGCCCGGGGCGCCGATGTCCTTGGCAGTGCCCAGCAGGGTCTGCCGCACCAGGTCGTTGCTGAAATACGGATAGCGCTGCCAGACCAGCGCAGCGGCGCCGGACACCAGCGGCGCCGCGAATGACGTGCCGTAGTTCCAGTAGTAGCTGCCCCCGTTTGCATCGGGATAGACCGCGCTGCCCGGCGCTGCCAGGCAGTAGCGCGCGGCCTGGCCGCAGCCATTGGCGTAGCTGGCCAACGTGCCCGGTGCATAGGGATCCACCGCGGTCGCCACCAGCCAGCCGCGCTCCAGATCTGCCGCCGGCAGCGAGCCGGCAACGCCCAGCTGGCTGGGCAGCGCGGCCAGGCTGCTCGGTTCACTGCGGCCGTCATTGCCCGCTGCGAACACCACCAGCCCGCCGTGGTTGACCACGAAGGGGCGATACTCGGCGGCCACCTGCGCGGTGGTCGGCAGGTCGGTCCAGTACAGGCCGCCCCACGAGTTGTTCATCACCTTTACGTTGTAGCTGATCAGGTCCTGGTGCACCTGGGCCACGCCCAGCGGTCCGCTGAAGGAATTGCCCTTGCCGCTGCCATCGTCGGCGGGCGGCTTGTCGGCGATGATCCGCGCCGAAACGATCTGCGCACCAGGGGCGATGCCGCCTGGCCAGGACCCAACCGGCGCGCCGGCAGCCAGGCTGGCTACCGCCGTGCCGTGGCCCACCACGTCGTCCACCTGCAGGTTGTTGCGCGACGGATCGATGTAGTTGAGGTTGGCCACCACCCGCCCGTTCAGTGCCACCGCGTCGCGCTGCACGCCCGAATCGACGATACCGATGCGCACGTTCTGGCCGCTCAGGCCGGCGGCCTGTGCGGCACGCGCATTGGTGACCGACAGATGCGCGTCGAAGGCCGGCTCCTGCGGTTTTGCCGGCGGCGGCGGCGTCGGTGGCGGGGTCGTGGGTGGCGGCGGTGGTGGCGGTGTGTCAATGCGCACGTTGCCGCCCCCGCCACCTCCGCCACAGGCTGTCAGCGCCAGTGCCAGCGCGGTTGCCAGGGCAGATTTCACCGTCGTCGTGCGTTCCATCGATTCCTTCCCATGAACATTGGTCCGCCGTTGTCCCGGCAGGCATGCGGCGCCGTCCAGCGGCGGCCCTCCCCGACCCTCTATACTTGGGCCGACCCCCACGCAGTCTGCCGGGAAACCGGGGCGCTTCCAACGGCCCACGGTCTCCTTTCCGAACATTGCTTACGCATCAACGAGATTGCCATGTCCAACATCGTCATCGCCGCCGCCAAGCGCACCGCCATCGGCTCCTTCCTCGGCCAGTTCAACGGCGTGCCGACCCCGACCCTGGGCGCGGCCGCCATCGCCGCCGCACTGGAGCAGTCGGGCATCCCGGCCAGCGACGTTTCCGAAGTCCTCATGGGCTGCGTGCTGCCGGCCAACCTCGGCCAGGCGCCCGCCCGCCAGGCGGCGATCGCTGCCGGCATTCCGCTGTCGACCGGTGCCACCACGCTGAACAAGGTCTGCGGCTCCGGCATGAAGACCATCATGCTCGGTCATGACCTGATCAAGGCCGGTTCGGCCAGCATCGTTGTCGCCGGCGGCATGGAATCGATGTCCAACGCGCCGCACATGCTGCCCAACTCGCGCACCGGCAACCGCTTCGGCAACTTCCAGGCGGTCGATCACATGGCCCACGACGGCCTGGTCAACGCTTATGACGGCAAGGCGATGGGTGAATTCGCCGAATGCGCCGTGGACAAGTACCAGTTCAGCCGCGAAGAGCAGGACGCCTACGCCATCGAATCGGTCAAGCGCGCGCAGGCAGCCCAGGCCAACGGCGCGTTCGCCGATGAAATCGTCGCGGTGAAGGTCGCCACCCGCAAGGGCGAGGTCGAGATCACCACCGACGAGCAGCCCGGCCGTTCGGACATCGCCAAGATCCCGACCCTGCGCCCGGCCTTCAAGAAGGACGGCAGTGTGACCGCCGCCAGCTCTTCCAGCATTTCCGACGGCGCTGCCGCAGTGGTCCTGCTGACCGAGGAAGATGCGGCTGCGCGCGGCATCAAGCCGTTGGCCCGAATCGTCGGCCACGCCACCCATTCGCAGGAACCGGAGTGGTTCACCACTGCCCCGATCGGCGCGCTGCGCAAGCTGCTGGACAAGACCGGCTGGTCGCTGGACCAGGTCGATCTGTTCGAAATCAATGAAGCCTTCGCTGTGGTGGCGATGGCGCCGATGCGCGAACTGGGCATTCCGCACGACAAGCTCAACGTGAATGGCGGCGCCTGTGCACTGGGCCATCCGATCGGTGCCTCCGGCGCACGCCTGGTGGTGACCCTGGTCAATGCCCTGCGCACGCGCGGTGGCAAGCGCGGCATTGCCACCCTGTGCATCGGCGGTGGCGAAGCAACCGCGATCGCCATCGAATTGATTTAAATGGATTTAACGATGATTTCGCAAAAATGAATGCGGGATCGCTTGACACCCAATCTTGGCTTGTCATCATGTTGTCGGCGCGCAGCATGCGCGTTGCCTAATTCTAACGACGAGGATTTACACAATGAGCATCAACAAGCTGCTGGTCGCGATGTCCCTGGCTCTGGCCCTGGCCGCCTGCTCGAAGCAGGAAGCTGCCCAGGACGCCGCTGCTTCGGCCAACGAAGCCGCCACCGAAGCCCAGGCTGCTGCCGACCAGGCCGCCGCTGCTGGCGCCCAGACCGCCGACGCTGCCCAGCAGGCCGCTGACACCGCCGCCACCGCTGCCGACGCTGCGACCGACGCTGCTGCCAACACCGCCGCTGCTGCCACCGACGCCGCTGCTGGCGAAGCCAAGGACGCCGCCAAGGCTGCCGAAGCTACCGCTGAGCAGGCCAAGGACGCTGCTGAAGAAGCCAAGAAGTAATCACTTCTTTCTTCACGCTGTTCCGGAAAAGCCGCTGGTTCGCCAGCGGCTTTTTCTTTGCGCCCGTGGATCGCGACTGAGCGCGCTCCGCGACCCCGTCTTCACAACGGCATGAATAGGCTGGCGTCCCCATCCATTGCAGTACCGGAGACCGCCATGAAGATTCGTCCGATCACCACCACCCTGCTGGCCGGCTCCCTGCTGCTGGCCCTGGCCGCCTGCAAGGGCCCGGAGGCCGAACAGGCCAAGCAGGACGCGCAGCAGGCCGCCGACAGCGCTGGCGTCGCTGCCCGCGATGCCGTCGACCGGGCCGCTGCCGCAACCCGCGACGCCGCCGACAAGACCGCTGCTGCTTCCGAGCAGGCCGCCGCCGATACCCAGCAGGCGCTGGACAAGGCCGCCGACGCCACCGCCAATGCCGCTGACCAGGCCAAGGTCGCCGCCACCGACGCGGCCGCGCACGCCAGCGACGCCACTGCCGACGCCGCGCAGAAGGTCGCCGACAAGGCGCGCGATGTCGCCAATGACGCCAAGGCCAACGCCGCCAAGGAAGAAGCCAAGCACTGAGCCTTGCCGGCAGCCGAGCACCGGCTCGGCGCTACAGTAAAGCCGCGGCATGGCCGCGGCTTTACTGTTTTTCGCTCCCTGCCTTTGCTGTTGATTCCGTAGTGTGCGGCCACGGAAATTGTCCGCGGCCGCGCGGGTGGGTTGCGCAGGGGCGTGAGCCGCATGGGCCCGAGGCATGCCTCGGGCGGGTTGGGCAGGACGCCCAACCCCGGTCTTGCCGTGTGCGCAGGACTGCGCACACGAGAAGGCGGCGACCAAGCTTACATGGGTAAGGGCGCCTTGCTTGCGAAGCACTGCTTCGCAAGCGACCGAACGCCCAGCCGCCTGCGGCTGGGCCAGGCCCCGGAGGAGGACTTGCAGCGCCCCCTGCGCAACCCACCCGCGCGGCCCGCTCACGATGCAGGCTCCGCGCCGCCCACCACGAGGGGCACCGCCGTTGGCCATTGCCTACGGCAGCGCGCGCGCCAGCATCGCGGTCAGCTCCAGGCCCGCCGGCAGCGTCCCGAATGCCAGCCCGTGCTCTCCTTCCAGCCGGCTGCGCACGAACGCCTCGGCGATCGGGCTGCGCGCACGCAGCAGCAGCGCTGCCTGCAACAACAGCGCAGTGCGCTCGCAGAACAGTCGCGCCTGTGATTCCTCCGGTGCCGGTGCCGCTGCCCAGCGCTGCAATGCCGCTGCGTAGCGCGCATCACGGTCGGCCACCGCCGCCAGCTCGCCGCGCAATGCCGCCATCGCCTCCGGTTCACGGGCCAATGCACGCAGCACATCCAGACACTGGATGTTGCCGCTGCCTTCCCAGATCGAATTCAACGGTGCCTGCCGGTACAGGCGCGGCAGCATCGACTCCTCCACATAGCCCGCGCCGCCCAGGCATTCCTGCGCTTCATTGACGAAGGCCGGCGCACGCTTGCACAGCCAGTACTTGCCTAGTGCCGTCCCCAACCGTGCCATCGCGGCTTCATTGGCATCCACACCGGCACGATCCACCGCGCGTGCGATGCGGATCGCCAACACCGTGGCCGCTTCCGACTCCATCGCCAGATCAGCCAGCACGTTGGTCATCAACGGGTGCTCGACCAGCAGCTTGCCAAAGGTGCGGCGATGCCGTGCGTGATGCAGCGCCTGCGCCAGCGCCATGCGCATCTCCGCTGCGGCGCCCAGCATGCAGTCCAGGCGGGTCATCATCACCATGCCGATGATGGTGGCCACGCCGCGGCCCTCTTCACCCACCCGCCACGCCTGCGCGCCGCAGAACTCGACCTCGCTGGAGGCATTGGCCCAATCCCCAAGCTTGTCCTTCAACCGCATCAGGCGGAACGCGTTGCGGTCACCGTCTGCCAGGCGGCGCGGCAACAGCAGGCAGGTCAGTCCTCCCGGCGCCTGCGCCAGCACCAGGAAGCCGTCGCACATCGGCGCGGAAAAGAACCACTTGTGGCCGACCAGGCGATAGCGCTCGCCATCGATCGGTTCGGCGCGGGTACTGTTGGCACGTACATCCGAGCCGCCCTGCTTCTCGGTCATGCCCATGCCCAGGGTGATGCCGGCCTTGTCCGCCACCGGCACGTCGCGCGGGTCATAGACCGGCGCTGCGGCCTTGCGTGCCCACTCGGCCAGGTGCGGCTGCGTGCGCAGCACCGCTACTGCTGCATGGGTCATCGTCAATGGGCAACTGGTGCCCGCCTCGGCCTGGTGATGCAGGTAGCTCAACACCGCACGTGCCACGTGCGCGCCGGGCTGCGGCTCATGCCAGGACAAGCCTGCGACCCCGTGCGATTTGGCCGTGTCCATCAACTGGTGATAGGCCGGATGGAACTCCACCGTGTCGATGCGATGGCCCTGCGCATCATGCGTGCGCAGGCGTGGCCGATCGCGGTTGGCATCGAAGCCGACCCGGTACAGCTCATCACCCGCCAGCGCGCCATACACCGCCAATCGTGGCGCGAAGCTGCCAGCGCCTTCGCGCTGAACGGCTTCCATCAGCGCCGCGTCGTCGGTCCACAACTGCCGCCCCGCGAACGGCGGCGGCTGGTTCAGTACCACATGGGTTTCGTAGGGCGCGTTGCTGCTGAAGCTCGGTCCACTCATCCGGTCCATCCTGGCGGCAAGAAGTGTGCGGCCCGATTGTGCCGCATGACCTGCCAAGCCCGTGTTCAGGCCGGTTCTCACCCCGTGCACGAGCCGCAGGCCACAGTGATGGCATGGCAGGCAATGACGATCTGGTGGTGTTGCGCCCCGAGGGGCTGTACTGCGCTGCGGGCGACTTCCACATCGATCCCTGGCGGCCGGTGCCGCGCGCGGTCATCACCCATGGCCACGGTGACCATGCTCGCCCGGGCATGGGCGAATACCACTGCAGCGACGGCAGCCTGCCGATCCTGCGTTGGCGCCTGGGCGACGTGCCGGTGCAGGCGCATGCCGAGGGCACCCCGTTCCGCCTGGGCCGGGTGCAAGTATCACTGCATCCAGCCGGCCACGTGCTGGGGTCCTCGCAGGTGCGCATCGACGACGGGCGGCAGGTCTGGGTGGCCTCCGGCGACTACAAGCGCCAGCCAGACCCGACCTGCGCGCCGTTCGAAGTGGTGCCCTGCGATACGTTCATCACCGAGGCAACCTTCGCCCTGCCGATCTACCGCTGGCCGGACACGCCGGCAGTCGCTGCGGAGATCGTGGCGTGGCGCCGCGAATGCGAACAGCGCGGCGAGGCGGCGATCCTGCTGTGCTATGCACTGGGCAAGGCACAACGGGTGCTGGCCGAGCTGCGGCCGCTGGATGATCGCCCGGCCTGGCTGCATGGCGCCATCGCCAATGGCGTAGCGGTGTACCGGCAGGCCGGCGTACCGATGCTGGAGACGCTCACCGTGGCCGAACAGGGCCGTCAACCCGATGCCGCCGGCCAGTTGATCCTCGCCCCGCCCTCGGCTGCGGGCACGCCCTGGATGCGCCGCTTCGGGCGCCACCAGCTGGGCTTCGCCTCGGGCTGGATGCAATTGCGCGGCAACCGGCGCCGACGCAACGTCGATCGTGGCTTCGTCATTTCCGATCACGCCGATTGGCCAGCACTGCTGACGACGATCGAACAGACCGGCGCGCAGAGGGTGATCGCCACCCATGGCAATACCGATGCGCTGATTCCCTACCTGCGTGAGCGCGGCGTGGCTGCCGAAGCCTTCCGTACCGATTTCGGGAGCGAGGAATGAAAGCCTTCGCAGCGCTCTACCAACGCCTGGACCGCAGCACTGCCACGCTGGACAAGCGAGCGGCGCTGGTCGATTACTTCGGCCAGGCAGGCGCGCACGATGCGGCGTGGGCGCTGTACCTCCTCAGTGGTGGCAAGGTGGGCGGCGCACGCCGGAAGATCGCCGCCAGTGGCGAACTGCGCGCCTGGATCGCCGAGGAATCAGGGTTGCCACCGTGGCTGGTGGACGACAGCTATGCGCAGGTCGGTGACCTGGCCGAAACGCTGACCCTGCTGCTGGACGACCCACCAAACCCCTCGCCTGACCGCCCCCTGGCCGAATGGATCGAACAGCACCTGCTGGCGGTGGCCAACCAACCCGAGGCGGTGCGCCGTGCGGCGGTCGTCGCCGGCTGGCGGCAGCTGTGCAGCAGCGAACGCCTGGTGTTCAACAAGCTGCTGACCGGAGCCCTGCGCGTTGGCGTCTCGCAACGGCTGGTGCAGCAGGCGCTGGCCGAGTGGTCCGGCCTGGATATTGCCCGCATCGCCCAGCGCATGCTGGGCGAGTGGGTGCCCTCGCCCGGGCTGCTGGCCCAGCTGCTGTCGCCGGATGAGCTGCCGCTGGACCGGCAGCAGCCCTACCCCTTTTTCCTCGCCTCGCCACTGGAGGGCAGCCCTGCCGAACGACTCGGTGCGATCGACGACTGGCTGCTGGAATGGAAGTGGGATGGCATCCGCGTGCAGCTGCTGCGCCGGCGCGGCGAGGTCGCCTTGTGGTCACGTGGCGAAGAGCGGCTGGATGGTCGCTTCCCCGAAATCGAACAGGCGGCGATGGCGCTTCCCGATGGCTGCGTGCTGGATGGCGAGCTGCTGGCCTGGGACGAAGCCGCGGACCTGCCACGTGCCTTCACCGCGCTGCAGACCCGCATCCAGCGCCGCAAACCCGGCGCGGCCACCCTGCGCAACACGCCGGTGCGCGTGCTCGCCTACGACCTGCTGGAACTCGATGGCGCGGACCTGCGCGAACTTCCATTGCAGCAACGGCGCGCGCGGCTCACCGAGGTCGTCGGTGCACTGGGCGATGCGCGCATCCAGCTGTCGCCCGACGTTGCCGCCGGCGACTGGCCGCAGGCCGCGGCGATGCGCGATGTGGCGCGCGAACGCGGTGTGGAGGGGTTGATGCTGAAGCGGCGCACGTCCTCCTACCAGGCGGGGCGACGACGCGGCGACTGGTGGAAATGGAAGGTCGATCCACTCACGATAGACGCGGTGCTGCTGTACGCACAGGCCGGGCACGGCCGACGCAGCACGCTGTACACCGACTACACCTTTGGCGTGTGGGACGGCGACACGCTGGTGCCGGTGGCCAAGGCGTATTCCGGCCTGGACGACAAGGAGATCCTCGCGCTCGACCGCTGGATCCGCGCCAACACCCGCGAGCGCTTCGGGCCGGTGCGCAGCGTACGCGCCGAACAGGTGTTCGAGCTGGGCTTTGAAGCAGTCAACCGCAGCAGCCGGCACAAGTCCGGCATCGCCGTGCGCTTCCCGCGCATCCTGCGCTGGCGCCACGACAAGCCCGCCAGCGAGGCCGATCAGCTGGCCAGCCTGAAGGCGCTGGCGCGATGACCCGCAGCCAGGCGCTGCGCCGGCTGGAAGACTGGTTTGGGTCCAGAGGCTGGCGCTCACTGCCGTTCCAGCGCGCAATGTGGCGCCACTACCTGGCGGGCGAATCCGGGTTGCTGCATACGCCCACGGGCAGCGGCAAGACACTGGCGATGTTCGGCGGGCCCCTGCTGCAGGCCATGATCGATCCGCCACCCTTGCCCCGTCGGGCCAGCGCGGTGCGCCCACTGCAGGTGCTGTGGGTGACGCCCTTGCGCGCGTTGGCCAGTGATACCGCACGCGCACTGCAGGACGTGGTCGATGGGCTGGGGCTGGGATGGCGTGTCGGCCTGCGTAGTGGCGACGCCAGCAACCGCGAACGACGACAGGCGCGCGAGGGCCGCGTCGACGTACTGGTGACCACGCCCGAATCGCTGGCGCTGTTGTTGAGCTATCCCGACACGCTGCCGCGCATGCGCCAGCTGCGCTGCGTGGTGGTGGATGAATGGCACGAACTGCTGGGCAACAAGCGCGGCGTCCTGCTGCAGTTGAACCTGGCGGTGTTGCGCGATGCCAGGCCGGCATTGCAGCTGTGGGGTCTGTCGGCCACGCTGGGCAATCTGCGGGAGGCGCGCGACGTGCTGCTGCCCCGTCAACCGGAAGCACCAATCGTGCAGGGCGTACGGCCGCGCACACTCAGCGTGCGCAGCCTGCTGCCAGACCCCGGCGAACGCTTCCCATGGGCGGGGCATCTGGGCCTGGCACAGCTGCCACGCGTGCTGGAGGCGCTGATGCAGGCACGCAGTAGCCTGCTGTTCACCAACACCCGTGCACAGGCAGAACTGTGGCATCAGGCGCTGGCCGCGGTGTGGCCGGAGGAACTGGACACGCTTGCGCTGCACCATGGCTCGCTGGATCCGGCCCTGCGCCAGCAGGTGGAAGACGGACTGCGCGCGGGCGCGCTGCGCTGCGTGGTTGCCACTTCCAGCCTTGACCTCGGCGTGGACTTCCCCGAAGTAGAACAGGTCCTGCAGCTGGGCAGCCCGAAGGGCGTGGCGCGCCTGCGCCAGCGCGCCGGACGCGCACGCCACCGCCCGGGTGCCAGCGGCGCCATCCTGTGCGTGCCCAGCCATGCGCTGGAACTGGCCGAGTACGCTGCGGTGCGCCGTGCATTGGCTGAAGGCGTGGTCGAAGCGCGCAGGCCGCCGACGCTGTCGCTGGATGTGCTGGCCCAGCACGCGGTCAGCCGTGCGCTGGCGGGCGGCTTCGACAGCACTGCGCTGCTGGAACAGGTCCGGCGTACCCATGCCTTCGCGTCGCTCGGCAACGACCAATGGCAGGCCGTGCTCACGTTCATCGTGCAGGGCGGGCAGGCCTTGGCCCAGTACCCCGATTTCCACAAGGTCGTGCGTGATGCCGATGGGTGGTACCGCATGCATGACCGCCGCCAGGCGCTGCGTCATCGGCTTTCGATCGGCACCATCAGCAGCGATGGCAGCGTGCGCGTGCAGTTCCTGCGCGGCGGCAGCCTGGGCGCCGTGGAGGAGCAGTTCGCCAGCCGGCTGCGACGTGGCGATCGTTTCCAGTTCGCCGGGCGCCTGCTGGAGCTGGTGCAGCTGCGCGACATGACCGCCTTCGTGCGGTTGGCACGAGGGCGCGGAGACGGCGTCGTGCCACGCTGGCAGGGAGGCCAGTTGCCGCTGTCGATGCCACTCGGTCGCGAGCTGGAGTGGGTACTGTCCGGCGCCGACAACAGTGCCGAATCACGCTGGCTGTCGCCCTTGCTGGCACTGCAGCAACAGTTGTCGGCGCTTCCCGGCGCGGACCACCTGCTGGTGGAACAGGTGCGGCGTCGCGAAGGCCAGTTCCTGTTCGTCTATCCCTTTGCCGGCCGCCACGTGCATGAGGCGCTGGCCGCCCTGCTGGCCTTGCGCTGTACCCGCCTGCAGCGCAACAGCATCGGCTACGCGGTGAACGACCATGGCCTGGTGCTGGCACCGGCCCAGGCGATCGATCTGGACGCAGCGCAATGGCGAGCATTGTTCACCCCCGATCAGCTGCTGGATGATCTGCGTGCCGCAGTGAACCTGGGCGAGCTGGCGCGGCGCCAGTTCCGCGGCATCGCACGTGTGGCCGGCCTGCTGGTGCCCAGCCTGCCCGGTGGCATGCCGCGATCGCTGCGGCAGTTGCAGGCGTCGGCGGGCCTGCTCTTCGATGTACTGCGCGAGCACGATCCGGGCCATCTGCTGCTGGCGTTGGCCGAACGCGAAGTGCTGCACGACAGCCTTGACCTGCCGGGCTTGCGGCAGGTACTGGCAAGGATCGGCACGCAGGCGCTGTCGGTGCAATGCCCGGCGTCGCTGACGCCCCTGGGCTTCCCGCTGTGGGCCGAACGCCTGCGTGGGCAGTTCAGCAACGAGGACTGGCGTACCCGCGTGCAACGCGCGGCCAAGCAGCTGGAGCGCCGCCATGGCCGATGAACTGCTGCTGCTGCGCGCGGGCGAATCGCTTGTGCTGCTTGGCGAGCGCGCGCTGTACTGGCCCACACGGCAGGCGCTGTTGATCGCCGACCTGCACTTGGGCAAGGCCGACGTATTCCGCCGTGCCGGCATCGCGCTCCCCAGTGGTGGCACCGGGGAAGACCTCAATCGCCTGCAGGCGCTGCTGGACAGGTATGCATGCCGCGAGCTGTGGATCCTGGGCGACATCCTGCATGGACCGGCGCATCGCGCCGCGTGGTACCAGCAATGGTTGGCATGGCGCGAACGCAACGCGGCGCTGGACGTGCATGTCCTGCGCGGAAATCACGACCGCCACCTGCCGCACGCCCAGCTGCTGGTACAGATCCACGATGAAGCACACCTGCATCCGTTCATGCTTCGCCATGAGCCAGTGGCCGATGCAGGACGGCATGTGATCGCTGGGCATCTGCATCCGCAGGTCGCCCTGTCGCCGTTGCGTCGGCGCTTCCCCGTATTCTGGCTGCGTGACGGGATGACGGTCCTGCCGGCCTTCTCTGCGTTCACTGCGGGAATCGTGCCTGTTCCCGCTCCCGGCGAGCAGAGGGTCGCCTGCGTCGAGGGCAGCCTGGTCGAACTGCCCGTGACGTGAATCAGGCGGGGCGGATCTCCAGCTGCGGCATCAACTGGAACTCGGGCGTGTCCCCTTCACGCCGCCGCGGCAAGGCCTGGATCCTCGCCAGCATTTCCTGCGCGCAGGCGCGGATGCGTGCATGGTGTTCCGGCGACGCGTGGCTGATCAGGCTGCCCACATGGAATTCAAACACGTCCTCCAGTACGTCGGGCTGGTCCTCGTGCAGCATCTGCAGCAGACCACGCAGCTTGCAGATTTCCGATTCCAGCTCCTCGACCGCGAACAACATGGCGTCCTCCTCTTCAACAACAGGCGGCGCGTCCGGGCCGCAACAGGCCGCAACGGCAGCGCCGCCCGGGCCACGCGCGATGTCGATCACGGAAAGGAAAACGGGCGACGCGCAATCGCGTGCAACCCACTTCTCGCATATCTGTAGTGACGCAGCCGTTAATTCACGTGACGACGCGCCTCACGCACTGGCCGTGATCGCGTTGCTGGGAGGCATTGCCATCGACGTGCCCAGTTCGTTGACGAATGCCGGGTCCAGTTGGATCGAGCCAAGCCAGCCATGCTGCGTGCCACTGAGTATGCGCAGCATATGCCCACGGCCACCGGGCAGGCGCCCCATCGGGCCAAGCAGCACATCACGCGCTTTCGCCCAAGCGTCGCGGTCGGACTGGAACAGTGGCGTCAGCCAGCGGCTCCAGCGCTGGTACACGGCCACATGCGCGCGCCGCTGCGCTTGGTAGGCCTGCAATGCCGCCGCACTGCCGCCATGGCTGCGCACGGCATCGCGCAGTGCCAGTGCATCGAGCAACGCCATGTTCACACCCTGCCCCAGCTGGGGGCTCATCGCATGCGCCGCATCACCGGCCAGCACCATGCGGCCTTGGTGCCAACGTGTCATCACCGCATCACGGTAAACGGCGCGCGCCATCTGGCCGGCATCGCGCAGATGGGCGAAGCGCGCACTGGCCTGCGGCCACAGCGCATGCAGTTCATCCAGCCAGGGCGCCATACCTTCGGCCTGCCACCGATCGAAATCGGCGCGTGGCAGGCTCCAGAAGAAGCTCAGGCGCGGCGTGTCATCACCGGGGCGGGTACCGACCGGCAGCAGCCCGATCATCTTGCGCGCGGCCACGTAGCGCTGGCGCAGCTCGCTCATGTGCGGCCAGTCCTCGGCCGGCAGCAGGCACCACAGCGCGCCCCACGGATAAACCCTGTCCAGCGCGATGCCCCGCTCGACGCCGCCGCGCAGCGTTGAAGCTGCACCATCGGCAGCCACCACAAGGTCGAACGGTCCGTGCTGGCGCCCCTCGCTGTCGCGCAAACGCCCCTGTGCGGCGTCGACGGAAACGATGGTGGTGCCGACATGCAGCTGGCCGGCGCCATCGCGGGCCTGGTCCAGCAGCGAAAACAGCGCCCCGCGCTGCATGCCCAGCCCATGCAGGCGTGCATCCAGCCCGGCATAGGCCATGTCCATCACCGCGCGCTCGCACGGCGTGTCGCCATACAGGCGGTGCACCGGCGCGGCATGTGCACGCACGGAATCAAGCAGGCCCATCTGCCACAGTACCTGCAGGCCGCTGGGCTGCAGCAGGAAGCCGGCGCCAACCGGTCCCGGCGTGGGCACGCGTTCGAAGATCTCCACCTCGTGGCCGTCACGGGTGAGCAGGATGGACACTGCCTGTCCAGCGGTGCCGTAGCCGATCACGGCGATGCGCAGTCGTTCCTTCATGGGCGCATTGTGCCCGAGGTGGGTGGATCGCGAACGGGCCGCGAGCGTGCCGCGCAAAAAAAACCCCGCCGGAGCGGGGTTTTCAACGCACTGTCGAGTGGATCACTCGGCCGGCGTGATGTTCGAAGCCTGGGCACCCTTCGGGCCCTGGGTCACGTCATAGGTGACACGCTGGCCTTCCTGCAGGCTGCGGAAGCCCTTGGAGTTGATGGCGGAGAAGTGCGCGAACACGTCGGCGCTGCCATCCTCCGGCGAGATGAAGCCAAATCCCTTGGCGTCGTTGAACCACTTGACGGTACCGTTCGGCATGGTGATGCGAGACCTTATGCAATGAATGGGTGGTGTACGCTGAACCCGCGCACAAGCTGAGTATGCAAAGCTTGCTCGGCGAAGACAATCACCCCCGTGCCAATTCACCTACCAGTTCCGGAAGTCCGTTGCTGGCGGCCTGCACGTTGGCAAGTACTTCAGCCATCGTGATCTCTTCACCATCGCCACAGCCGGCAGCCCAGTTGGCGATGATCGCCAGGCAGGCGTAATCCAGCCCCAGCTCCCGTGCCAGTGCGGCTTCCGGCATCCCGGTCATGCCCACCAGATCGCAGCCGTCGCGGCGCATGCGGGCGATCTCGGCGATGGTTTCCAGGCGCGGGCCCTGCGTTGCGCCGTAGCAGCCGCCGTCCTGGACCGTGACACCGGTCACTTTCGCAGCGGCCAGGATCTTGCTGCGCAGCATCGGCGTATAGGGGTGGCCGAAATCGACGTGGACCACGTCGGTGCCTTCTTCTTCACAGATCGTGCTGATGCGGCCCCAGGTGTAGTCGATGATCTGATCCGGGCAGGCCAGCACGCGCGGACCAAAGTGTTCGGTGATGCCCCCCACCGTGTTCAACGCCAGCACGCGCTGCGCGCCCAGTTGCTGCAGTGCGGCCAGGTTGGCGCGGTAGTTGATCTTGTGCGGCGGCAGCGAATGGCCCTCGCCATGCCGCGCCAGGAACGCCACGCGGTGTCCAAGCAGCGTACCGACGCGTACCGGGCCGGACGGGCGGCCGAAGCGGGTGTCGACCTCGTGGGTCTGCACGTCGTCAAGCTTGGCCAGGTTGTAGACACCGGTACCGCCGATCACGGCCAGGGCGATCTGTTGCATTCAAAGCACTCCATGAAACGACCAACGCCGGCACCCGAGGATGCCGGCGGCAGAAGAAAACGCGCCGCGGGCGGCTGCGCCGTTATTCCTTCATCGCGTAGATGGCCGGCACGCAGCGCAGGGTTTCATTGACGTCCATGCCGAAGCCGAACACGTAGCGGTCCGGCAGTTCGATGCCGGCGTAGTCGGCGGTCACGTCCGGCAGCGCGCGGTCGTGCTTCTTCACCGTCATCGCGGCGATGCGCACGTCGGTCGCGCCCTGTTCCAGGCACCAGGTGCGCACGCCCTGCAGGGTGTAGCCCTCGTCCAGGATGTCGTCGACCAGCAGCACGCGGCGGCCGAACAGCGAAGTGGCCGGCTTGTGCTTCCAGACCAGGTCGCCGCCGGTGGTTTCACCGCGGTAACGGGTAGCGTGCAGGTAATCGAACTGCACGTCCTGGCCGCGCGCGCCCAGCTCCAGCGCCAGCTGGCCGGCGAACGGCAGCGCGCCGTGCATGATTGACAGGAACAGCGGCACCTCGCCCTTGTAATCGCGCGCGATGGCGTCGGCGATACCAGCGATGGCCTTGTCGATGGTGGGGCGGTCGACCAGCAGGTCAGCCTGGGCCAGGGCCTGGGAAATGGTGAGGTTGGGCATCAGACGGTTCTTCCAAGGGTTTCAATCAGACGGGATTGGGTGTGGCCATGGCGGGCATCGGCCAGCAGGCCATCCCAGCCAAGCGCGCCGCGGCCGAGCAGGCCCAGCAGCGCAGCAGTATTGAGGGAGCGCCCCTGCACCGCGTGCAGGGCTTCATCAACCAGCTCCGGGTGGCAGACCAGCACCACGTCGCAGCCGGCGTCCAGGTGTGCGTGCACGCGCGCGGGCACGCCACCGGCACTGTGCGAGGCGGCCATGCCGATGTCATCGGAGAACACCACGCCGCGGAAGCCGAGCTCGCCACGCAGGATGTCCTGGATCCAGCGCGGCGAATAGCCAGCCGGTTCAGGCGCAATCTGCGGGTAGATCACGTGCGCCATCATCACCGCGTCGGCACCGGCGGCGATGCCGGCCTGGAATGGCACCAGGTCCTGCGCGCGCAGCTCGTCCAGCGCGCGCGGATCGATCGCGGTATCCACGTGGGTGTCTTCCAGCACGGTGCCGTGGCCGGGGAAATGCTTGAGCGTGGCGGCCATGCCGACCGCATGCATGCCACGCACATAGGCTGCGGTGAACGCCGCAACCACCTGCGGGTCTTCGCTGAAGGCGCGGTTGCCGATGGCGCGGTTGCCGCGGCCAAGATCGACCACCGGCGCGAAGCTGAGGTCCAGCCCGCTGGCGCGGACTTCACTGGCCATCAGCCAGGCGTGCTGCTCGGCCAGCGACAGGGCCTGCTGCGGGTCGGTGGCGTACAGGGCACCGATGTCCTGCAGTGGCGGCAGATCACTGTAACCTTCGCGGAAGCGCTGTACGCGGCCGCCTTCCTGGTCCACGCAGATCAGCTGCGGGCGCGGCGCAGCGGCGCGGATCGCCGCGCTCAGATCGGTTACCTGCTGGCGCGAGGCGAAGTTGCGCTTGAACAGTACCACCCCGGCCACGGCATCGTGCTGCAGCCAGTCACGTTCCTGGGTGGTCAGTTCGGTGCCGGCAACGCCGATCAGCAGCATGGTTGATCTCCACAGCGCGCGCCTCATGGCGCAGTGCCGCATTGTCGCAGAACCGGCCGACAGGCGCAGTGGTCAGACGAAGGGGAGTGTGGGGTCGGATCCCCGCAGGGGCTCCGACCCGATCTGCTCAGACCTTGCAGCCGTCCGGGCCGCAGGCCTCGTCGCCAGCCGGAGTGGCCGGGGCCCCCTGTTCGGCCGCGATCTGGCGCAGCGCGTTGGCAAAGGCTTCGGGCGGCTGCGCCCCGGAAATGGCCCACTTCCCATCGATCACGAAGGTCGGCACCGAGGAAATGCCCAATGCATGGGCCTGCGCCAGCTTGGCCTCCACCTCGGCCAGGCCGCGATCGGAGGCCAGCATCTGCGTGATTTCACCATCGTCCAGGCCGCCAGCCACGCCGGCGTTCACCAGCACGGCGGTATCGGCCAGATTCTGGCCTTGCTCGAAGTGGGCGCGGAACAGCGCTTCACCCACCGCGTCCTGCACGCCGTGCTCGCCGGCCAGCCACAGCAGCCGGTGCGCCGGCAGCGTGGTCACCCGCACCTGGCGCTGGTTGAAATCCATCGGCAGCCCCTCCGCGCGTGCGGTGGTCTGGGTCTGGCCGAGGATCTGCTCGGTGCGCTCGACGCCCCCGAACTTGCGCGCATAGGCCTCGCGCAGCGGCACCGGGGTGTCGTCCGCATCCGGGTCCAGCTGGAACGGCTGCCAGTGGATATCGAGGTCAGGCGCATTGGCGCCCAGCAACTGCACGCCCTGCTGGAAACGATGCTTGCCAATCCAGCACCAGGGGCAGACCACGTCGGAGTAGATGTCGATTCTCATCCCCACGACATGGGGACCGCCTTCCTCGATAAAAGGGGACGGAGGGGATCAAGTCGCTTTCCGCACAGGCGGGGTAAAGACGACTTAATCCCCTCCGTCCCCTTTTTGGGGGTTCACCACTGTGAATACGGGCGGCTGGCCAGGGCAACGTTGTAGTAACGGGCGTCATCGGTCACTTCGGCACCGACCCAGTCCGGCAGGTCGATGGCTTGGTCGGCGCTTTCCAGCTCGACCTCGGCCACCACCAGGCCGGCGTTGTCACCGAGGAACTCGTCCACTTCCCAGGTCAGCCCGGCGTGTTCGACCAGATGGCGGCGCTTGTCGATCAGCCCGCCTACGCACAGTGCAAGCAACGCGCGCGCGTCTTCCACCGGGATCGGGTAGTCGAACTCCTGCCGGGTATGCCCGAGGGTGCGCGACTTCAGGTTCAGCGCGGCATGCTCGCCTTCGATGCGCACGCGCACCGAGGCATTCTGGGTCCCGCGGTCGAGCGCGCCCATATCGTTGATGTAGCCCTGCGCCATCGGGATCACCCGATGCGCGGCGGAGCGCCAGCCATCACTGCTGACTAGGAATTTGCGTTCGATTTCGATGCCCATGGCGCAATTATGCGCCACGGGTGATGACAACCGCTCAGCGCTTCTCGAAGACCGCGATGCTTTCCACATGCGCGGTGTGCGGGAACATGTCCATGGCACCGGCGCTGACCAGGGTGAAGCCCTGTTCGTTGACCAGATAGCCGGCATCGCGTGCCAGTGAGCCCGGGTGGCAGCTCACGTAGACAATGCGCTTGAACTGCTTCAGCGGCAGCTGCTGCAGCACCTCGATCGCGCCCGAGCGCGGCGGATCCAGCAGCAGCTTGTCGAAGCCCTGGCGCATCCACGGGGTGCTGCGCTGGTCCTGGGTCAGGTCGGCGCTGAAGAACTGGGCGTTGGCCAGGCCATTGCGCTCAGCATTCTCACGGGCGCGCGCGACGAGGCCGGCATCGCCTTCCACGCCAACGACCTCGCGCACGCGGCGGGCCAGCGGCAGAGTGAAATTGCCCAGGCCGCAGAACAGGTCCAGCACGCGCTCGTCCTCACCCGGCTCCAGCAGATCCAGGGCATGGGCGATCATCTTCTCGTTCAGCTTGGCGTTGACCTGGATGAAGTCCAGCGGGCGGAACGCCAGTTCGACATCCCACGGCGCCAGCCGGAACGACAGCGGCACGCCCTGCCCGTCCAGCGGATGTACGGTGTCCACCCCGCCCGGCTGCAGGTAGATGGCAAAGCCATGCTGCTGGCCGAAGGCAGCCCAGGCCGCACGGTCCGCATCGCTGAGTGGCTGCAGGTGGCGCACGGTCAGGACCACGGCCTGGTCGCCGGCGATGAACTCAATCTGCGGGATATCGCGCTTGCCATCGAGCGATTCGATGAAGGTGGACAGCGCCTCGACCTTGGTGCCGATCTCCGGGATCACGGTCAGGCACTGGCTGAGGTCGGCGACGAAACGCGGATCCTGTTCACGGAAGCCGACCAGGGTCTTGTCCTTCTTCTCGACCCGGCGCACGGAGAAGCGGCCCTTGCGACGGTAACCCCAGCTATCGCCGACCAGCGGCGCAAGCACGGTGCCCGGCTTCACATGGCCGATCCGCTCCAGGTTGTCCATCAGCACGCGCTGCTTGGCGACGATCTGCTGGTCTTCGTCCAGGTGCTGCAGCACGCAGCCGGCGCAGGTGCCGAAATGCGGGCACTTCGGGGTCACGCGCTGCGGCGAGGCCTGCAGAACTTCCAGAGTGCGCGCTTCGTCGAAATGGCGGCTGCGGGCCGTCTGTTCGGCCGTCACCACCTCACCCGGCAGGGCACCGCTGACGAAGGTGACCTTGCCGCCCTCGCCTTCACGGCGGGCGACGCCGCGACCATCATGGCTGAGGTCGAGGATTTCGGTCTGGAACGGGGTACGGTCGATGCGGGAGCGGGATCGGGCCACGTGGCAACAGGCTGCGGGCAAAAATGGGGGCGTATTGTCGCAGATCCTGACCGGCAGGGTCCGGACCCGCTTGCGCCCGCCGCCGCCGTGCTTGATGATTGCAGCAGCTGACATGGAGGCAGCCCTGATGCAGATGACCCCGCGGGCCGGCCGGCCCCGCTTCCTGCTTGTCGAGGACGACATCATCAGCCGCGGTTTTTTCAAGGCGGCGTTGGAAACGTTACCGGCGGATGTGGACACCGCAGATTCGCTGGCCAGCGCTTTGGCCAGCGCCGAACCCGGCGCGCACGACCTGTGGCTGATCGACGTCAACCTGCCTGACGGCAATGGCGCGCAGCTGCTGCGCGAACTGCGCCGTTCACATCCCGACACCCCGGCGTTGGCACATACCGCTGACGGTGACACGTCCATCCATGCCCGCCTGCGCGAAGCTGGCTTCAGCGACACCCTGGTCAAGCCGCTGGGCCGCGACCAGTTGCTGAAGGCGGTGCGCCGCGCACTGGTGAACAGCCCGGCGGGGATCTCCGTTGCCCCGGCCCCGGCAGCGGTCGAGCTGCAGGTGCAGGACTGGGACGAGACAGCGGCACTGGCCGCGCTCAATGGCCAGCGCAACCACTTGATCGCCCTGCGCGAACTGTTCCTGGCCGAGCTGCCGGGGGTGCGTGACGCGGTCGAGCAGGCGGTGGACCAGCATGATGAGCGTCAGCTGCGCAGCCAGTTGCACCGGTTGCAGGCGAGCTGTGGGTTCGTGGGCGCGGCACGCTTGGCCCGGGCGGTGCGCCAACTGCATCATGCGCCGGAGTCCGGGCAGGCCCAGGATGGGTTCCGCGCGGCGGTGGCGGCCCTGCTGCATTGAGGGTTGGTCGGCAGGGCTGCGCCCTGCACATGCAGAGGCTTCAAGCCAAGGCAACAGCAACAGCAACAGCTGGCATTCCGTGGGGTGGCGGGGCGGTGTCGGAGTGCGGGGACGCCGTAAACCCGTCCATGGGGGCTTGGCAGCCGCATCCATGCGGCTGACACCCCGCACTCCGACACCCCCCACCTCTGACAGTTTGCCGCGATCGGGTAGATCCACGCCATGCGTGGATGAATTTCTGTCAGATATCGAAATTCAAACTGGGGGTCAGATCCGTTTTCCGAAGGAAAACGGATCTGACCCCATTGCCATTCCGACAGCTCGCGGAAAACTGTCGAAGGCGGGGTGGGTCCGGTTGCGGGAGTGTCCGCGGCATGGATGCCGCGGCCAAGCCCCCATGGATGGGTTTACGGCGTCTCCCGCAACCGGACCCACCCCGCCTACCCACGAGTAGCCAGCTTTTGCCGTTGCCGTTGATTCGGCAGGTGCAGGGCTGCAAGCCCTGCCGAACACCCCCTATCTGCGGGGTGCGAGCTGCTCGAGCATTTCCCAGGACTTCAGGCCGCGCGGCCCGAGGTGATGGGCCAGCACCCGCCGCATCGGCAGGCGCAGGCTGGCCAGGTCGGCGGCAGCGGGCTCTTCGTCGGCCGCCAACGCCAGCAGCGCCGAGCCAGTGGCCGCCGCCCGGCGCTCCCCGCCGCGCTCGCTCAGCAGTCGCTGCGCGCCTTCCTGAGGATCCAGTTCGTAGCGCGCCGCCGGGTCGATCGGCTGGCCATCGCTGGCGCTGTCCAGATCGAAACCCAGGCCCAGCGCGGACAGCAGCTCGCGTTCGAAGCGACGCAGGGTCCAGGCCAGGCCGGCGCCCACAGCCAGCCGCGCACGTGCCTCGCCGTAGGCCAGGTACAACCCGGGCAGCGGGTCCTGGCGCGGGGCCAGGCGCAGGGTCAGTTCACTCAGGTAGAAGCCGGCCAACATCGCCTGGCCGACCAGGCGTGGCGCGGCATCCAGCGCCTCGGCACCGCGCAGCTGGGCCAGTTCACCGCGCTGCTGGGCACTGAAGCGTATCCATTGCAATGGCTGCAGGGCAGCGCGCAGCACCTGGCCCTTGGCGGTTGACACACCACGCGCGAGCAGGCCGATACGGCCATGCTGCGCGCTCAGCACTTCGACCAGCAGGCTGGTCTCGCGGTAGGCCCGTGCATGCAGCACGAAGCCGGTGTCGTCCTCGATCAGCATCGAAGCGACCGCAACGACTTACTCGTAACCGAAGGCCTTCAGTGCGGCCTCGTCGTCGGACCAGCCTTCACGCACGCGCACCCAGGTCTCCAGGAACACCTTGGCCCCGAACAAACGTTCCATCTGCAGGCGGGACTTGGCGCCGATCTCCTTCAGCCGGGTGCCACCCTTGCCGATCACGATCGCCTTCTGGCCTTCACGTTCGACCCAGATAACCGCACCGATGCGCAGCAGGTTGCCATCTTCGGTGAAACGCTCGATTTCCACCGTGGTGGCATACGGCAGCTCCTCACCGAGCTGGCGCATCAGCTGCTCGCGCACCAGTTCACCGGCCAGGAAACGCTGGCTGCGGTCGGTGATCTCGTCCTCGCCGAACATTGGCGGGGCTTCCGGCAGCAGCTTCAGCACATCGCGCACCAGCGCTTCCAGGCCGTTGCGCTTCTGCGCGGAGATCGGATGCACGGCGGCGAAGTCGCGACCTTCGGTCACCTGCTGCAGGAACGGCAGCAGCGCGCCCTTCTCCTTCAGGCGATCGATCTTGTTGACCACCAGCACCACCGGAATGCCAGCGTCGCGCAGCACATTGAAAGCCAGGCTGTCCTCTTCATCCCAGCGGCCGGCTTCGATCACCAGCAGGCCGGCGTCGACGCCTTCCAGCGAGCCGCGCGCAGCGCGGTTCATCACCCGGTTCATCGCCCGCTTCTGCACCTTGTGCAGGCCGGGGGTGTCGACCAGCACCAGCTGTCCTTCCGGATAGGTGGCGATGCCCAGCAGGCGATGGCGCGTGGTCTGCGGGCGGTTGGAAACGATGCTGACCTTGGCGCCGACCAGGGCATTGGTCAGGGTCGATTTGCCCACGTTCGGGCGGCCGATGACGGCCACGCTGCCGCAATGATGGGAAGTTTGTTCGCTCACTTGGAATCCAGTTGTTCTAGGACGGCCGCAGCCGCCTGTTGTTCGGCAAGCCGCCGCGAGGCGCCTTCGCCCTCGGTGCTGGCGGCCGGGTCGGCTACGTTGCAGCGTACCCGGAAGTGCTTGGCGTGGTCGTCACCGGATTCTGACACCAGCTCGTACTGCGGCAACGCCTTCTGTCGGGCCTGCAGCCATTCCTGCAGGCGGGTCTTGGGATCCTTCTCAGGCCGGCCCGAGGCCGGCAGCGCCTCGATCGAAGCACTGAACCAGGGCAGCACCACTGCCCGGCAGGCCTCGAAGCCGGCATCCAGGTAGATCGCAGCCACCACGGCTTCCACCGCATCGGCCAGGATCGAGTCGCGGCGATGACCACCGGACTTCATTTCGCCCGGGCCCAAGGTCAGCCGCTCGCCCAGTTCCAGGCTGCGCCCGATCACCGCAAGCGCGCCTTCACGCACCAGCTCTGCGCGGGCACGGGTCATCGCCCCTTCGTCGGCCTTGGGCCAGCGCCGGTACAACGCCTCGGCCGCCATCATGTTGACGATGCTGTCGCCAAGGAACTCCAGCCGCTCATTGTGCGGCGCACCGGCACTGCGATGCGTCAGCGCCTGCTTGAGCAGCGCCGGGTCGCTGAAGGCATGACCGATCAGGTCGCCACGTTGGATGAATTTACTGGGCACCGCTTCGTGTCAGGTCCTGGGAAGAATCGAATTTGCCAACCACATCGAGGTTGCCGATCAGCTGACGGCGCACTTCGTAGTTGACCTTGAGGGTCCAGCCATTGTCGCGACGGTCGAACTTCACGTTGGCCGGCTTCACGTTGTCCGAGTAGTTGATGTACAGGCGCTTGAAGAACAGGTCCTGGATGCGCGCCGGCTCCATGCTGCCCACGCCCGGCTCGTTGGCCAGGCTCTTCATCGCCGAGCGCACAGCGTAGTACTCCTGATACATCGGGAACAGCTTCATGCCGATGTAGAGGAAGAAGCCCACCACGATCAGGACCGTCAGGAACGAGGTCAAGGTCATGCCACGCTGCGTGTTCATCGTCTTCATTGCGTTCTCCCCAGATACGCGTTGGATGTGAAGGTACTCAGTTGATGCTCGAGCCGATCCGCGACGGCTCGAAGCCATCCTTGCACAACCAGCCTTGGCAGTTCAGCCAGATCAGGAACGCCTTGCCGCGCAGGTTTTCTTCCGGCAGCAGGCCCCAGAACCGGCCATCATCGCTGTTGTCGCGGTTGTCGCCCATCACCAGGTACTTGCCCGCCGGCACGGTCCACTGGCCCTGGCCGCGCGGATAGTCGGTCTCCAGCACCGTGTGGGTGCGGCCCGGCAGGTGCTCGAGCAGCAGGTTGGCGCCCTCGCCCTGGCCCTTGTGGCCGGCGTAGATACCCTTGTTGTCATACTTCAGCGGCTCGCCGTTGAGGATCACGCCGTCGCCTTCAAAGACCACGGTGTCACCCGGCACGCCGATCACGCGCTTGATGAAGTTCTCGCCCTTGGCCGGATCGTTCTCGCCATGGCCGGGGAAGTGGAACACCACCACGTCACCACGCGACGGCTCGCCAAACGGCACTATCTTGGTGTTGCTGATCGGCAGGCGCAGGCCATAGGAGAACTTGTTGACCAGGATGAAATCGCCGATCAGCAGGTTCGGCATCATCGAACTGGATGGAATCTTGTACGGCTCCGCAATGAAGCTGCGCACGACCAGCACGATCGCCAGCACCGGGAAGAACGCACGCGAGTAATCCACCAGCACCGGCTCGGAATCGAGCAGGCCCGCGCGCTGGGCGCGACGCTTGGCGAGGTACAGCTTGTCCGCAAGCAGGATCAGGCCCGAGGCCAGGGTCAGCACGACCAGGAGGATCTCAAACAGTTTCATTCAGGGTCCTTTGCAACGTCACCAGACGACCGGCCCCGCAGGGCCGGTGCGGGCTTACTTGTTGTCCATCTGCAGCACGGCCAGGAACGCTTCCTGCGGGATCTCCACGCGGCCGACCTGCTTCATGCGCTTCTTGCCTTCCTTCTGCTTTTCCAGAAGCTTCTTCTTGCGCGAAACGTCGCCACCATAGCACTTGGCCAGCACGTTCTTGCGCATGGCCTTGACCGTGGTGCGGGCGATGATCTGCGAGCCAACGGCGGCCTGGATGGCCACGTCGAACATCTGGCGCGGGATCAGGTCCTTCATCTTTTCGCACAGCTCGCGGCCGCGGCGGTCGGCATGGCTGCGGTGCACGATCAGCGACAGGGCATCGACCTTGTCACCGTTGATCAGCACGTCCACGCGCACGAACGGGCCCGCGTCGAAGCGCACGAAGTGGTAGTCCAGCGAGGCATAGCCACGGCTGACCGACTTCAGCTTGTCGAAGAAGTCCAGCACCACCTCGGCCATCGGCAATTCATAGCTGATCTGCACCTGGCTGCCCAGGTAATTGATGCCGATCTGGCTGCCGCGCTTTTCTTCGCACAGCTTGATGATGTTGCCGATGTACTCCTCGGGAGTGAGCACGTTGGCACGGATGATCGGCTCGCGGATCTCCTCGACCTGGTTCACCGGCGGCAGCTTGGCCGGATTGTCCATGTTGATGATCGAGCCATCGGTCTTCAGGACCTCGTACACCACCGTCGGCGCGGTGCTGATCAGGTCCAGGTTGTATTCGCGCTCCAGGCGCTCCTGCACGATCTCCATGTGCAGCATGCCCAGGAAGCCGCAGCGGAAGCCGAAGCCCATCGCCTCGGAGCTTTCCGGCTCAAAACGCAGCGCGGCGTCGTTCAGGCGCAGCTTGTCCAGCGCTTCGCGCAGGTCCGGGTAGTCCTCGGCGTCGACCGGGAACAGGCCGGCGAACACGCGCGGCTGCATTTCCTGGAAGCCCGGCAGCGGCTTCGGGGCCGGGTCGCCGGCCAGGGTCAGCGTGTCGCCGACCGGCGCACCGTGCACGTCCTTGATGCTGGCGGTGACCCAACCCACTTCACCGGCCTTCAGCGCCGGCAGCACCTTGCGCTTCGGGGTGAACACGCCAACGTTGTCGACCTGGTGGTTGCGGCCGGTGGACATCACCTGCAGCTTGTCACCGGCCTTGATCTCGCCCTGCATCACGCGCACCAGCGACACCACGCCCAGGTAATTGTCGAACCACGAATCGATGATCAGCGCCTGCAGCTTGTCGGTGTCGCGCGGCGCCGGCGGCGGGATGCGGTGCACGATCGCTTCCAGCACATCCTGCACGTTCAAGCCGGTCTTGGCGCTGACCGGCACGGCGTCGGAGGCATCGATGCCGATCACGGCCTCGATCTCGGCCTTGGCGCGCTCGATGTCGGCGGTGGGCAGGTCGATCTTGTTGATCACCGGCACCACTTCCAGGCCCTGCTCCACGGCGGTGTAGCAGTTGGCCACCGACTGGGCTTCCACGCCCTGCGCCGCATCGACCACCAGCAGCGCGCCTTCGCAGGCGGCCAGCGAGCGGCTGACTTCATAGGAGAAGTCGACGTGGCCGGGGGTGTCGATGAAGTTCAGGTGGTAGGTCTGCCCGTCCTTGGCCAGGTAGGGCAGCGACACCGACTGCGCCTTGATCGTGATGCCTCGCTCGCGCTCGATCGGGTTGGAGTCGAGCACCTGCGCTTCCATCTCGCGGGCCTGCAGGCCACCACAGAGCTGGATGATGCGGTCGGCCAGCGTGGACTTGCCGTGGTCGACATGGGCGATGATGGAGAAGTTGCGGATGTTCCGCATCGAATCAGAAGACATAGGTGGCGGCGGCGCGCGGCGTCGTCAGGGTAACGGTCGATTATCGCATGCCCGGCGCCCGCCCGCGAAAACGGCCTCATCGAGCCGGGCCCGGAATGGCCGAAGCCCCGCCGGGGCGGGGCTTCGGGGGAACCACGTGGCCGCCGGGGCGGCCTTGCACCGGCCTTATTGGCCAGCCTTGACCGCTACGAACGCGCTGTTGCCGCTGCCGGTGCGCACCAGCAGCATCACCACGTCGCCCTTCTTGTAGCTGGACAGCGCACGGTTCAGCGCGTCCACGCTGCCGACCTGGGTGCTGGCTACCTGCAGGATCACCATGCCCGGAGACAGGCCCGCATCGCGCGCGCCCTGGCCCTTGACCCCGGTGATGCGCACGCCCTCGCCCGATTCCAGGCCCAGCTGCTTGCGCTGCGGCGCGGTCAGGTCACTGACGTCCAGCCCCAGCAGGGCGTTGGCGCCGGCCTGTGGAGCCGCATCGCTGTTGCCGGCAGCCGGGCCACGCGAACTGGCCTGCGCATCTTCGGTCAGTGCGGTCAGGGTGGCGCTGAGGTCGCGCGGCTTGCCATCGCGGATCACGCCCAGGGTGACCCGGCTGCCCGGTGCCATCGCGCCGATCAGCGGGGGCAGGTCGGACCAGCTGTTGACCGGCGCGCCGTTCACCGAACGGATCACATCGCCGATCTTCACCCCGGCCCGGGCTGCAGCCGAGTCCGGCACGATCTGGTTGACCAGGGCGCCGCGGCTGTCCGGCAGGCCCATCGCCTGCGCTTTCAGGCCGTCGATTTCCTGCACCACCGCGCCGAGCTGGCCACGGGTGACTTTGCCGGTCTTCTTGATCTGCTCGACCGCGCTCATCGCCAGGTCGATCGGGATCGCGAAGCTGATGCCCATGTAGCCGCCCGAAGCAGAGAAGATCTGCGAGTTGATGCCGACCACTTCGCCACGCGTGTTCAGCAGCGGGCCACCGGAGTTGCCCTGGTTGATCGCCACGTCGGTCTGGATGAAGGGCACGTAGCGCTGGTCCGGCCCGCCGGTGCTGCGGCCAAGGGCACTGACCACGCCGGCAGTGACCGAGTGATCGAGGCCGAACGGCGAGCCGATCGCGACCACCCATTGGCCCGGCTTGAGGGAGTTGGAGTCGCCAACGCGCACGGTCGGCAGGTTCTTGCCGTCGATCTTCAACAACGCGACGTCGTACTGCTGGTCGCTGCCCACCACTTTCGCGGTGAACTCACGGCGGTCGCCCAGCTTGACCTTCACCTCGCTGGCATCGGCCACCACGTGGTAGTTGGTCAGTACATAGCCATCGGGCGAGATGATGAAGCCCGAGCCCATGCCACGGCCCTTGATGCTGGGGCCGCCATCCGGCCCACCCGGCCCCTGCCCGGGCATCGGGAAGTCCGGGCCGAAGAAGCGGCGGAAGAACTCCGGCATGTCATCGTCGCCCATCGGGCCGCGGGCGACCTGGCGGTTGTTGCGGACGATGGTGGTGTCGACGTTGACCACGCCCGGGCCGACCTGTTCGACCAGATTGGTGAAGTCGGGCAGGCCGCTGACCAGCGGCTGCGCCGGTGCCCGCGCTGCTGCAGCTGGCGCAGGCTGGGTCTGCGCGGCAGGCGCGGGGGCCTGTGCGCAGGCCACCAGGGGAAGGGTCAGGGCCAGCAGACCCATGGCCTGCGTGCGGAGTCGGGGAGTCATCGGACGGCAACCTCCGGATCGGATGGAAAGAGGAATACGGACCCCGCCGGCGGCGGGGCGTGAAGGCGCCCGGCTCAGTCGCGCGGGCGCGGCGGCACCGGCAGGTCGTCCTGCAGGCGCGGCTCGAACGGATAGAACGCCGCGCCGCCGGCATGGGCCGGGAAGCTGGCATTGAGTGCGCCACCGGCAGCGGGCGCCAGGCTGGAGCGCGGCCACGGCCGGGCCTGCAGTCCGCCCACCTCGCCGAACGGCAGGTTGCGGCTGGCGTTGGCCGGCACGGTCGGGGTCAACGGCGCCGGCGCTGCGGCGACGGCCCGTTGCGGGGCCTCGTCGCGCTGGGCGGCACGCGCAGCCTGCTGGGTACGCGTGGCGCTGGCACGGCGGGCGTCCTGACGACGGCTGGAAGCGGCCATCGCCACAGCCGGCGCAGCAGCCACGGCCATCGCGGCCGTCTCCACCGAAGCCTCGGTCACCGGGGCCGGCGTGGTGGTCGCCGGCGCCAGCTCCGCCTGGCTGGCGATCACCTGCGGCGCCAGCGGTTCACCCGGCGTGGCCTCCTTCAGCTTCTCGCCGCCGATGAACAGCGCGACGGCGGCCACCGACGCGGCCAGGGCGGCGCCGCCGCCCCAGGCCCGCCAGCCACTGCGGCGTACCTGGCGCCGCGGCTCGACCTGCGGCGCCGGTTCGGCCGCGATGGCGGCGGCCACGGCCGCGCTGAAGCCGGCCGGCGCCAGCGCCGACGCCTGCCCGCGCATCACGTCGCCCAGCAGCTGCCAGCGTTCCTGGCATCCGGCCAGCTCGGGGTCGTGCTCCATCCGGCGCAGCAGGAAGCGCGCTTCGTCGGCGCCCAGCTCACCATCGACCAGGGCCGACAGCTGCTCGCGATGGCGCTGGTCCACGCGCTGTCCGGCGGGCGATTGGTGGTTCTGCGATTCGTTGAACGGTTTACTGGTCATACGCGGCTCTTCTCACGGGTGGCGCTGCCGATGTCCAGCAGCGGCCGGAGTTCGGTGTCGATCGCCTCGCGCGCCCGGAATATCCGTGAACGCACCGTGCCGATCGGGCACCCCATCTTCTGCGCGATATCCTCGTAGCTCAGGCCTTCCACCTCGCGCAGGGTGATTGCCGACCGGAGTTCTTCCGGCAGCGCGTTGACGGCCTTCATTACCGTCTGTTCCAGCTCCTGGCGCATCAACTCGCGTTCGGGCGTGTCGGTGTCGCGCAGGCGGGTACCGGTGTCGAACTGTTCGGCGTCGCCGATGTCGATGTCATCGGTCGGCGGCCGTCGATTGTGTGAAGCCAGGTAGTTTTTGGCGGTATTCACGGCGATTCGATGCAACCAGGTTGAGAACTGGGCGTCGCCACGGAAACTCCCGATCGCGCGGTAGGCGCGGATGAAAGTGTCCTGGGCGACGTCCTGACATTCGCTCCAGTCGGCGATGTAGCGACCGACCAGGGCCACCACCCGATGCTGGTACTTGCGCACCAGGACATCGAAGGCGGCACTCTCGCCGTGCTGCACGCGCCGGACCAGTTCCAGATCCAGCTCCTGTGGTGTATCAACCTCGGCCATGAGGGGCCGCACTCCTGTCAGCCCAACCGACGTCGGGCAATGAGACTGCCAATCCCGGGAAAAGTTCAGTCGCCGATCACCTGGCGCCGCACCAGCTTTTAACCACCGTTCCGTTAGCGTCCCGGTCCACGGCCATGGATCCGGGGGCGCCACTCCCCTGCTATTGGGATTTGACGCGGGGGAAACAACCTCTGGATCATAGCCGCTTCTCCATACACAACCGGATGGAACGTCCATGCTCTCAGGCTTCGATGGTCTCCGCTTCAGCCACTGGCACCCCGAGATCCGCGACGACGGCGTGGTGGTTCTCTCCCTGGATCGTCAGGACAGCAGCGTCAACGCCATGTCGCAGGACGTGCTGCTGGAGCTGGGCGACCTGCTTGAGCGCATCGCGCTGGATCCGCCCAAGGGCGTGGTGATCCAGTCGCTGAAGAAGGCCGGCTTCATTGCCGGTGCCGACCTGAAGGAGTTCCAGGAGTTCGACCGTCGCGGCACTGTCAACGACGCGATCCGGCGTGGCCAGGCCACCTACCAGAAGCTGGCCGAACTGCCCTGCCCGACCGTGGCGGCGATCCATGGCCACTGCCTGGGAGGCGGCACCGAACTGGCGCTGGCCTGCCGCTACCGCGTGGCCTCCAACGACAGCAGCACCCGCATCGGCCTGCCGGAAACCCAGCTGGGCATCTTCCCGGGCTGGGGCGGCAGCGCCCGCCTGCCGCAACTGGTGGGTGCACCGGCGGCGATGGACATGATGCTGACCGGCCGCACCCTGTCGGCGTCGGCCGCGCGGGGGATCGGCCTGGTCGACAAGGTGGTGGCGCCGGCGGTGGTGCTCGACACCGCCGTCGCGCTGGCGCTGTCCGGCACCAGCCGCCCGTTCAAGCAGCGCGCGATGGCATGGGCCACCAACACCTGGCTGGCACGCCGGCTGCTGGCGCCGCAGATGGTCAAGCAGGTCGCACGCAAGGCGAAGAAGGACCAGTACCCGGCGCCGTACGCGCTGATCAGCACCTGGCAACGCAGTGGCGGCAAGCCGATCCAGGCGCGTTTGGATGCCGAGCGGCGCGCCGTGGTGAAGCTGGCCAGTACACCGACCGCGCGCAACCTGATCCGTATCTTCTTCCTGACCGAGCGACTGAAGGGCCTGGGCGGTGGTGATTCCGGCATCCGTCACGTGCACGTGGTCGGCGCCGGCGTGATGGGCGGCGACATCGCCGCGTGGGCCGCCTACAAGGGCTTCGACGTGACCCTGCAGGACCG
This sequence comes from Stenotrophomonas hibiscicola ATCC 19867, assembly GCF_000382065.1. Taxonomy (GTDB): domain Bacteria; phylum Pseudomonadota; class Gammaproteobacteria; order Xanthomonadales; family Xanthomonadaceae; genus Stenotrophomonas; species Stenotrophomonas hibiscicola. The sequence goes on from NZ_KB907506.1 coordinate 93,239, forward strand.
TGAGCAGCGCTTCATCGACCCGGCCATGGAACGCGCGCAGTCGCTGTTCGCCAAGAAGGTGCGCGACGAGAGCAAGCGCCCTGCCGTGGCCGCGCGCCTGCGTGCCGATCTGGAAGGCAACGGCGTGGCCGAAGCCGATCTGGTGATCGAGGCCATCATCGAGAACCCCGAGGCCAAGCGTGCGCTGTACCAGACGCTGGAACCGAAGATGAAGCAGGACGCGCTGCTGACCACCAACACTTCGTCGATCCCGCTGGTGGAACTGCGCGATCACATCCAGCGCCCGGCGCAGTTCGCCGGCCTGCACTATTTCAACCCGGTCGCGCAGATGCCGTTGGTGGAGATCATCCATCACGACGGCATGGCGCCGGAAACCGAACGCCGCCTGGCCGCGTTCTGCAAGGCACTGGGCAAGTTCCCGGTGCCGGTGGCCGGCAGCCCGGGCTTCCTGGTCAACCGCGTGCTGTTCCCTTACATGCTGGAAGCGGCCACCGCGTATGCCGAAGGCATTCCGGGCCCGGTGATCGACAAGGCCGCCGTGAAGTTCGGCATGCCGATGGGACCGATCGAACTGATCGACACCGTGGGGCTGGACGTGGCTGCGGGCGTGGGCCGCGAACTGGCGCCGTTCCTCGGCCTGCAGATTCCGGCGGCCCTGCAGACGGTGGAACAGGACAAGCGCGGCAAGAAGGATGGCCAAGGCATCTACACCTGGGAGAACGGCAAGCCGAAGAAGCCGGACGTGGCCAGCGATTACCAGGCCCCGGCCGATCTGGAGGACCGCCTGATCCTGCCGCTGTTGAACGAGGCGGTGGCGTGCCTGCACGAAGGTGTAGTGGCCGATGCGGACCTGTTGGATGCGGGCGTGATCTTCGGTACCGGTTTCGCGCCGTTCCGTGGCGGCCCGATCCAGCACATCCGTGCGGTGGGTGCCGATGCGATCGTCGAGCGGTTGAAGGCGCTGCAGCAGCGGCATGGCGACCGCTTCGCCCCGCGCCCTGGCTGGGACAATCCGGCCCTGCGCGAACCAGTGGTTTGAGTTGATCGGCCGGGCCTGCGGCCCGGCACCTGCAGAGGCAACCGCCGAAGCCAGAGCCGGAGCAACAGCCGGCTCTGGCTTTTCTGTTTGTTGGGTGGGGCGGTGTGGGCAGGCAGGACACGCCGTAAACCCCGCTCCGCGGTCCGGCCCAGCCGCTGGCGGCTGTGCGTTCGGGCGCTTGCAAAGCAGTGCTTCGCAAGCAAAGCGCCCTCACCCATGGGGGCTCGATGGCGCCATCCATGGCGCCAACGGTCCTGCCTGCCCACACCGCCCCACCCCTGACAGTTTCCCGGTGACGGTCGGTGAATCTCGATTCCGGTGTGGATCACTACGAACTGGTGGGTGGCTACCTGGGTCGCCACCAGGAGCGAAGCGACCGGCGTTTGATTTTGACTTTGATTTTCTTTTTTTTCTCCGTGGCTGGACAGCACACGGAAACTGTCAGAGGTCGGGCGGGTGGGTGGCGCAGGGGCGTGAGCCGCATGGATGCGGCGATCGAGCTTACATGGACGTACTTGCAGCGTCCCCTGCGCCACCCACCCGCCCGGCCACGCGCGGCTTCTGCTTTTGCTTCTGCCTTCAGCGACCAACCCCACAGCCACGAGGGGCTGCGCCGTTGGCTGGAACAACCTGTTACCCATACGGGGCATGTGCCCGTCACAGCTGCATGCGATGCTGACCACCTGATCCCTGCCAGCGAGAACGCCCGCATGACCACCATCATCGCCCCGCGCGTGCACGACATCGGCGGCCTCGAAGTCCGTCGCGCCGTCCCCACCCTGCAGGCGCGCAGCATCGGCTCGTTCGTGTTCGTCGACCAGATGGGCCCGGCACTCATGCACCCCGGCACCGCCATCGACGTGCGCCCGCATCCACATATCGGCCTGGCCACCGTGACCTACCTGTGGTCGGGCGCGATCGGCCACCGCGACACGCTGGGGTCGGACCAGGTGATCCGTCCCGGCGACGTCAACTGGATGACCGCTGGTCGCGGCATTGCCCATTCCGAGCGGACACCGCAACCGGACCGCGCCCACGACAACCCGATCCACGGCATGCAGACCTGGGTGGCGCTGCCGAAATCGCACGAGGAAATCGAACCGGCCTTCTACCACCATGCCGCGGCTACGCTGCCCGAGCAGCGCCGCAACGGTGCCTGGCTGCGGGTGATCGCCGGCCGCGCCTATGGCGAGGAATCGCCGGTGAAGGTGTTCGCCGATACCCTCAACGTGGCGATCGATCTCGACCCGGATGCGGAGATCGATATCGATGACGGCCACCGCGAGCGCGCGCTGTACATCCTCGAAGGCGACGCACAGCTGGATGGCGTGGACATCCCTGCACAGCATCTGGTGATTCCCGAGGCCGGCGCACGCGGCCGCCTGCGCGCGAAGACGCCGGTGAAGGCGATGCTGTTCGGTGGCGAGCCGCTGGATGGCCCGCGCCACCTGTGGTGGAACTTCGTATCCAGCTCGAAGGAGCGCATCGAGCAGGCCAAGCACGATTGGGAGGCCGGCCGATTCGGCACCATTCCGGGCGACGACAAGGAGTTCATTCCGCTGCCGCAGTATTGAACATCGCGTGTTGCACACATCCGAGGGTGTATCCCTGCACCCGGCGTTGACGCTACAGTCACCTGCTGATCACTGAAATGTGACATAAATCACACTTTCGCCCTCAAAGGAGTGCAACACATGAGCATGGGTAAACGCTTGTCCGCCGAATTCCTCGGCACGTTCTGGCTGGTGTTGGGCGGCTGTGGCAGCGCGGTGCTGGCCGCCAAGTTCGGTGGCGACGGCAATCCGCTGGGTATCGGGTTCCTCGGCGTCGCCCTGGCCTTTGGCCTGACCGTGGTGACCGGCGCCTATGCGTTCGGCCATATCTCCGGCGCGCACTTCAATCCGGCAGTCAGCGTCGGCCTGTGGGCCGGCGGCCGCTTCCCGACCAAGGACCTCGTGCCGTACATCATCGCCCAGGTGGCTGGCGGCCTGCTGGCCGGCTTCATCCTGCTGCAGATCGCGTCGGGGGCCAGCGGCTTCGCCATCGATGGCAGCCAGGCCGGTGCGTTCGCCAGCAATGGGTATGGCGCGCTGTCGCCTGGCGGTTACAGCGTGGCAGCGGCCTTCCTGTGCGAAGTGGTGCTGACCGCCGTGTTCCTGATCGTGATCATGGGCGCCACCCATGGCAAGGCGCCGACTGGCTTTGCGCCACTGGCGATCGGCCTGTCGCTGACCCTGATCCACCTGATCAGCATCCCGGTCACCAACACCTCGGTGAACCCGGCCCGTTCCACCGCCGTGGCCTTCTTCGCCGGCAGCGGCGCAGTAAGCCAGTTGTGGCTGTTCTGGGTCGCCCCGCTGCTGGGCGGCGCGATCGGCGGCATCATCTACAAGTGGATCGGCAACGACCGCTGAGGCCTGTGCGCACCATTGCGGCCGACCATCGGCCGCAATGGTTACGTCTGCAACTTCGATTTGTGCGATCGCTCACGTTCCGTTAAGGTTGAGTTGACCGTCCGTGCACACGCCGGGCGGGGCGGCATCCGGGGATGGGATGCCACAGCCGCCAGTCCATCTGGTGGAGCCACACGACCGACCACCTTGGGGGATGCATGAAGTTCGCGCCTGTAGTGTTGTCGAGCCTGCTGTTCGCCGCGGCCCAGGCTGCCGCGCAGGCTCCCGCGGAATGTCCTTCGTTGCCGGCCAGCAGTGGCCTGCAGTGGCAGCAGCAGGTGTTGGCCGACCTTCTGGTCTGCCGCGCCAGCACCGGGGATGGACGCGAGGTACTGAGCCTGATGCTCAGCGCGCGTGACCCTGATATTCCGTTGAACCGGGCACTGCGCCAGGAAAAAGGCAGCTTCGGCGGTGAACCGCTTTACTGGTACCAGCCCGATCTCGGTGGCCAGCAGCCGCCCGGCTATGCCGAGCGCCGCATCAGCGTGGTCAAGCTGGACAAGAAGCGCTACGCGCAGATTTCGCTGTACCCGGACAGCGCCCAGGAGCTGGGCTCGCTGCAGCAGTTGGCGCAGGGCATGAGCCTGACCCCGTCAGCCGTGGCCGCGGGGCGCTGAAGGTGACGGGGATGACTGCCTGGCAGCATCCCCGCAGGATCCGACTCGCGGGACGTCCGCCGGGCGTGGCCCGGCGGCGTTGCCGGCCCCTTTCGACGGGCCATGCCCGGCGCAATCCATCAGAACTTGCCTTCCTGGAAATCGACGAAGGCCTGCATCAGTTCCTGCCGCGTGTTCATCACGAAGGGGCCATGGCGCATCACCGGTTCGCGCAGCGGACGGCCGGCAACCAGGATCAACCGTGCGCCTTCACTGCCCGCCGAGAGGTGCAGTTGCTCGCCTCCGCCCAACACCGCCAGTTCCTGGCGTGCAACGTCGCGCGCAGCGTCCTGCTCGCCCACCGTCAGCCCGCCCTCGAACACGTAGGCAAAGGCGTTGTGCCCTTCCGGCAGCGTGTAGGTCCAGGCCCGATCAGGCGCCAAGGTGATGTCGAGGTAGAGCGGATCGGTGGCCGGTTGCACGATCGGACCCCGGGTGCCGTCCACGCTGCCGGCAATCACCTTCACTGTCACACCCGGCTCCGGCTGCACCACCGGAATCCGCTCGGGCGCGAATTCCTGGTACTTCGGGTCAGTCATCTTCTCCTTTGCCGGCAGGTTCACCCACAGCTGGAAGCCGCGCATCTGCCCGCTTTCCTGCTCGGGCATCTCCGAATGCACCAGGCCACGCCCAGCGGTCATCCACTGCACGCTGCCCGGGGTCAGCAGGCCTTCGTTGCCGTGGTTGTCGCGATGCCGCATGCGCCCGTCGAGCATGTAGGTGACGGTCTCGAAACCGCGGTGCGGATGTTCCGGGAAGCCGGCGATGTAATCCTCGGCGCGGTCGGTTCCGAATTCATCGAGCAGCAGGAACGGATCCAGATCGGGCAGCGTGGGGCCGCCGATGACGCGGGTCAGGCGCACGCCAGCACCGTCGGAGGTGGGCAGGCCACGGATGGTGCGCAGCACGCGGGCCGGTTCGGGAAGGCTCATGGCGACTCCTGTTGGATGGATGCCAGTGAAGATGGACGCCATACGGCCGTACGCCAATGGATGGCGCCGCAACCGATTGTTCCATCCCTGATGTTCGCTGCACGTCAGCACAACGAACGTACGACCAAAGTACTACCGCCGATTCGTCCTGCGCCAATTGACCCTGTCGAAGGCAAGCGGGACTCTTTGACTGTCTTTCCGGGAGAGAGCACCTCATGAAAGGGTTTTCAAAACTGGGCTGGGCGGTACTCGCCCTGCTCGGCGCATTCTGTCTGGGCACCGTGGCACTGCGCCGCGGCGAGCACATCAATGCGCTGTGGATCGTCGTCGCCGCGGTTTCGCTGTACCTGGTCGCCTACCGCTTCTACAGCCTGTTCATCGCCAACAAGGTGATGCAGCTGGATCCGACCCGGGCCACCCCGGCGGTGATCAACAACGATGGCCTGGACTACGTGCCGACCAACAAGCACGTGCTGTTCGGCCATCATTTCGCCGCCATCGCCGGCGCCGGTCCGCTGGTCGGCCCCGTCCTGGCCGCACAGATGGGCTACCTGCCCGGCCTGCTGTGGCTGGTGGTGGGCGTGGTGCTGGCCGGCGCGGTGCAGGACTTCATGGTCCTGTTCCTGTCCAGCCGTCGCAACGGCCGCTCGCTGGGTGACCTGGTGCGCGAGGAGATGGGCCAGGTACCCGGCACCATCGCCCTGTTCGGTGCGTTCCTGATCATGATCATCATCCTGGCGGTGCTGGCGATGGTGGTGGTCAAGGCGCTGGCCGAAAGCCCGTGGGGCATGTTCACGGTGATCGCGACGATGCCCATCGCGATCCTGATGGGCGTCTACATGCGCTATATCCGCCCTGGCAGGATCGGCGAGATCTCGGTGGTCGGCCTGATCCTGCTGCTGGCTGCGATCTGGTACGGCGGCAAGGTCGCCGCCGACCCGGTGTGGGGCCCGGCGTTCACCTTCACCGGCACCCAGATCACCTGGATGCTGATCGGCTACGGCTTCGTCGCCTCGGTGCTGCCGGTGTGGCTGCTGCTGGCCCCGCGCGACTACCTGTCGACCTTCCTCAAGATCGGTACCATCATCGCGCTGGCCGTCGGCATCCTCATCGTGATGCCGGAACTGAAGATGCCGGCGCTGACCCAGTTCGCCGCCAGCGGTGATGGCCCAGTGTGGAAGGGCGGCATGTTCCCGTTCCTGTTCATCACCATCGCCTGCGGCGCGGTCTCCGGTTTCCATGCGCTGATTTCGTCCGGCACCACGCCGAAGCTGCTGGCCAATGAAGCGCACATGCGCTACATCGGCTACGGCGGCATGCTGATGGAATCGTTCGTGGCGGTGATGGCGCTGGTGGCGGCCTCGATCATCGACCCGGGCATCTACTTCGCGATGAACAGCCCGGCCGCCGTGATCGGTGCCGATGCGGCCTCGGCGGCGCACTACATCACCAACACCTGGGGCTTCACCATCACGCCCGAACAACTGACCGCGACCGCGGCGGCGATCGGTGAACCGACCATCCTGCATCGCGCCGGTGGTGCGCCAACGCTGGCGGTGGGCATCGCGCAGATCCTGCACGAAGCGATTCCCAGTGGCAGCGACGCGATGATGGCGTTCTGGTACCACTTCGCGATCCTGTTCGAAGCCTTGTTCATCCTGACCGCGGTGGACGCCGGTACCCGCGCCGGGCGCTTCATGCTGCAGGACCTGCTGGGCAACTTCGTGCCGGCCCTGAAGAAGACCGAGTCGTGGACCGCCAACATCATCGGTACCGCCGGCTGCGTGGCGCTGTGGGGCTACCTGCTCTACACCGGCGTGGTCGATCCGTTCGGCGGCATCCAGACGCTGTGGCCGCTGTTCGGCATCTCCAACCAGATGCTGGCTGGCATCGCGCTGATGCTGGGCACGGTGGTGCTGTTCAAGATGAAGCGTGACCGCTATGCATGGGTCACTGCGGTACCGGCGGTGTGGCTGCTGATTTGCACCACCTATGCCGGCTTCATCAAGATCTTCGACAGCAACCCGGCACAGGGGTTCCTGGCCCAGGCACACAAGTTCCAGGCTGCCATTGCCAGCGACACCATCACCGCACCGGCCAAATCGGTGGCGCAGATGAAGCAGATCGTGGTCAACGCCTACGTCAACACCGGCCTGACCGCGCTGTTCCTGCTGGTGGTGGGCGCTGTGCTGGTGTATTCGATCAAGACCATCCTGGCGGCACGCCGCAATCCGCAGCGCAGCGACCGCGAGACCCCTTACGTGGCACTGAAGCCGCACGAAATGGTGGATCTGTGATGAGCACGCAACTGGTTCCCGCCGGCCAGTACCAGGCGCACCGCCGCATCTGGCGGCGCCTGGTGCAGACCGCACGTCTGTGCTGTGGCATTCCCGATTACGACAACTATGTCCGGCACATGCTGGAAAAGCACCCGGACCAGGAGCCAATGGACTACAAGACGTTCTTCCGCGAACGCCAGGAAGCGCGCTACGGTGGGCGCAATGGTGGCCGCTGCTGTTGAGGGTTGGGTGCCGGGCTTGCAGCCCGGCGCCCGCAGAGGCAACTGCAACGGCAACGGCGAAAGCGTCGGCTCTGGTTTTCCGTGAATTTGGCGGGGTGGTGTCGGATGGCGGGGACGCCGTAAACCCGTCCTTGGGGGCTTGGCCGCAGCATCCATGCCGCGGACACCCCGCCATCCGACACCACCCCACCTTCGACAGATTTCCGTTGACGGCAAGAAGCATCAGGGGGCAGATCCGTTTCCGCGGGGAAACGGATCTGTCCTTTCTTTGTTCATGGATACCCATGAAGTGCATCCACGCATGACGTGGATCTATCCGGTGGCAGGCAAAAAGAAAGCCGAGCGTGGGCTCGGCTCTGCACGGGGAAAGCGTGTCCACGGCAATTGCCGTGAACACGCAACATGATCGTCAGCTCAGGACTCAGGCGCCGGCCATCCACTTCAGGATCAGGCCGGTGACATACGCCAGCCCGGTGCCGGTGGCATAGCCGACCGTACCCAGCAGCACGCCCACCGGCGCCAGCGTCGGGTGGAACGCTGCTGCCACCACGGGAGCCGAAGCGGCTGCGCCGATGTTGCCCTGCGAACCAATGGCGAAGAAGAACAGCGGCGCGCGCAGCAGCTTGGCCACCACCCACAGCACCAGCACGTGGGTGGCCATCCAGATCGCACCGAGCAGGAACAGCCACGGCCTGTCCAGCAGCGACAGCAGGTTCATCTGCATGCCGATGCAGGCAATCAGGAAGTAAAGGAACACCGTGCCCAGCCGCGAAGCGCCTGCCGCTTCCAGCCGGCGCGCACGGGTGAAGCTCAGGCCCAGGCCCATCGCCGTGGACAGCAGGATCACCCACACGAACTGGCTGTCCAGGCTGAACTGGCTGGCCCAGCTGATATTGGCCTTGAACCAGCCCGACAGCGGCGCGGCGATGGCGTGGGCCAGGCCGACGCCACCCAGTGCCACGCCGACGATCACCATCAGGTCGGTCATGCTGGGGATGCGCGCGTTCTGTGCCTCGTAGGCGCTGATTCGTGCCTTCATCTCGTCGATGGCGCGGGTGTCGGCCCCGTTGCGGGTATCGATCTGCTGCGCGCGGTTGGCCAGGAACAGCAGGATCGCCATCCACAGGCTGGCACAGGCCACGTCGACCACGGCGAACTGGCCGAAGGTGGTGGCGTCGGTGCCGAACACCTCGCGCATGGCCACCATGTTGGCGCCGCCACCGATCCAGCTGCCGGCCAGCGCGGCCATGCCGGCCCAGGTATCACCGGCCACGGTTTCCGGGTGGATCAGCTTCATCAGCTGGAACGAGACGATTGCGCCGAGCATGATGCCAGCGGTACCGGCACAGAACACGAGCAACAGCTTCGGGCCGAGCTTGATGACGCCCTTCAGATCGATCGACAGGGTCAGCAGGACCAGTGCAGCCGGCAGCAGCACGTCACGCGCGACCGGGTTGTACAGCGAGGTGTTGTGGCCATCGATGACACCGGCGGTGTTGTAGATGGCGGGAATGAAGTAGCACAGCAGCAGCGCCGGCACCCAGGCGAAGATCTTCTTCAACAAGGGGGTCGGACCACTGGCAGCCCAGAAGATCAGGGCGAGGGTGGCGGCGATCAGGCCCAGTCCAACGATATCGTTGCTGATCAGGGCGGTAGCGGGTTCGGTCGGCATGGGATCCTCTGTCGATCGAAAGAGCGGAAAAAAAAGCGCCGCATAAAGCGGCGCAGTTCCAGATTAACACTGTCTTCACGCCGGGTCATGCCGCAGCGCGGAGCAGGTCGGCCGTTTGATCAGGCGGGGCGCGAAGCGCCAAAGTCCAAGGTGACGCGTGTCCCGCGCGGCTCGCAGGGCTGCAACTGCAGTGTCCAGCCCAGGTGTTCACACAGCCGCGCGATCAGGTCCAGGCCGATGCCGCTGCCACGGTCGGCACGCCCGCCGCGGGCCATGCGTGCATGGATCGCCGCGATCTCCTCCGGGCTCATGCCGTGCCCGGGGTCCTGCAGGGTCAGCACCGCCGACGGACTCAGCTGCAGTTCGATATGGCCGCGACCGCTGTTCTCGATGGCATTGCGCAGCAGGTTGCCGATCGCCGCCTGCACCACCGCCATCGGCGCGACGATATCCACCGGCGCGGCCTGGATACCGATGCTCAGGTCCTTGTCGCCGAGGAGGTGGCGATGGTCGTCGACGATCTCCGGCAGCAGCTGGTCCAGCGCGATGCGCTCGGCACGCGCCGCCAGGCGCGCCGGATCGCGCGCCAGCACCAGCAGCAGCTCGATCAACTGCTCCACGCTCTGCGCCGTGCGCAACACCCGCTGCATCTGCTGGCGGGCGCGCTCGGGCAGGCCCGGTTGCTCCAGTGCCAGTTCGGCGGCACCGGTCATCACGGCGATCGGCGTGCGCAGTTCGTGGCTGGCGGTGCTGATGAAGACCCGCTCACGCTCGACGAACTGCTCATTGCGGTCAAGGTAATCGTTCAGTGCATCGGCGATGGTATGCAGTTCGGAACTGCCGCGTGGATCGACCTCGATTCGCTGGCCCTGCACGCCCGGCCGCAACGCGGCGATGTGCTGTGCCAGCAGGCTCAGCGGGCGCACCATGCGTTCCATGCCGAACGACGCCATCAGTACGGTGACGAAGATCATGATCACCCCGGCCAGCATCACCCAGCGCGTGGCGAACTGTTCCAGGTCATGAAAATCGGAAATGTCCAGAACCAGCGCGACCCGGCCCATCGACTCGGTTTCGCGCACCATCACCGCCGTCTCACGGCCCTTGATCATTACGCCGTCATGCAGCCCCGGATGCAACGTACGCAGAGCGTCGGGCAGGTTGACCGCATCGAAGCGATACAGGCTGAGCGTGTCCGAATCCTGCCAGCGGTAATGCGGCTCATGCTCGACGTGCTCGACGATGCTGTCCAGTTCGGAGTTGAGCAGTGCGCGCCAGGCGGCGTGCTCGGCATGCTCGTGCACATAGTTGCCAACGCTGAACACCGCAAGTGAAAGCAGCGCCAGATAGCCCAGCAACCACCACACGACCCGACGGTACAACGGGCCCGGCTTACGCGCCTTCATCGTCATCCTTGCCGGCATCGCTGGTGGAACTCACCGCCAACCGGTAGCCCACCCGCGGCAGCGTGTGGATCAGTTTCTTGGCGAACGGGCCGTCGACGCTGCGACGCAACTCGTAGACGTGCGAGCGCAGCAGGTCACCATCCGGCGGCTCATCGCCCCACAGGGCGAACTCCAGCTGCTGTCGTGTCACCGCCCCCGGGCTGGCCCGCATCAGCACTTCCAGCAATTTGCGGCAGGCCGGGTACAGGTGCAGCAGCTGGCCCCCACGCTGGGCCTCCAGCGTTGCCAGATCCAGTACCAGGTCGCCCACCTGCAGGCGCTTGCGCGGGTTGCGGCCCTGCGCACGCAGCAACAGCGCCTCCAGCCGCACCTCCAGTTCTGGCAGCGCGAACGGCTTGGTCAGGTAGTCGTCGGCACCGGCGCGGAAGCCGGCAATCTTGTCCGGCAGCTCGTCACGCGCGGTCAGCATGATCACCGGCACTTCCGATGCTTGCTCGGCGCGCAGCCGGCGCAGCACCTCCGGGCCCTCCATGCGCGGCAGCATCCAGTCCAGGATCACGGCGTCGTAAGGGTGGCTGCCGGCCAGGTGCAGGCCGGTGATGCCATCCGGGGCCACGTCAAGCACATGCCCGCGCGACTCGAAATAGTCGAACAGGTTGGCTACCAGCTGGCGGTTGTCCTCGATCACCAACAGACGCATGCACGAAACACCCACGGAAGTTCGTACCATGGTAGCGCCGCGCATGTCGGAATGCGGTCGCCCCGGCCCCGCTCTGACGCTTTTCCCACCCCTGCCACCTCAGAATGGCCGTTTTGCTCCCGGAGCCTGCCGTGCCCGTAGCCCTGCCCCGCCGTTGGCGCCTGCCCCTGTTGTGGCTGTTGATCGTTGCTGCGCTGGCAGCGGGGATCGGCCTTCGGCAGCCGCAGCCGCCGGACGAGCCGCGCTTCGTGCTGGCGGCCCGGACCATGGTCGAAAGCGGGCAATGGCTGCTGCCGCACCGGGGCGTGGAGCTGTATGCGGAGAAGCCGCCGGTCTTCATGTGGCTGCAGGCGGCGGCCTACGAGATCGTCGGCAGCTGGCAGTGGTCGTTCCTGCTGCCGTCGCTGCTGGGCGCCCTGCTCAGCCTGTGGCTGGTGTCGGATCTGGCACGCCGGCTGTGGTCACCGCGGCATTCCCTGTATGCCTTGGCGGCGCTGTTCTGCACCCTGCAGTTCGGGCTGATGGCCAAGCGCGCGCAGATCGACATGGTGCTGGTGGGCATGACCACGGTGGCCCTGTGGGGCCTGATGCGCCATCTCTGCGAGCGCCGCAACCTGCCCGCACTGTGGCTGGCGGGTTTCGCGGCCGGCCTGGGGACAGTGACCAAGGGTGTGGGTTTCCTGCCGCTGTTGATGGTGCTGCCATGGTTCGGCTGGTGGCTGTACCAGCGTTGCCGCGGCCTCAGGGGGGATGGTCCGCACCCGGCAACGCTGCTGTGGCTGATCCCGGCCTTCCTGCTGGGCGTGTCGGTGTGGCTTGCGCCGCTGGGCTGGGCCCTGCTGCACACGCCCAGCGCCGAACTGCAGGCCTACGCGCATGAGCTGTTGTTCAAGCAGACCGGTACCCGCTATGCCAACGCCTGGCACCACCGCCAACCGGTCTGGTACTACCTGCAGGTGATCCTGACCCTGTGGCTGCCCGGCAGCCTGTTGCTGCCGATGCTGTTCAGACCCTGGTGGCGCCGCCTCCGCCGAGGCGACCGCCGGCAGTGGCTGCTGCTCGGCTGGGCCATTCTGGTGCTGGTGTTCTTCAGCGCCAGCCCGGGCAAGCGTGAGGTGTATGTGCTGCCGATGCTGCCGGCAATGGCACTGGCGGCGGCGCCACTGCTGCCGGGCCTGCTGCGCCGGCTGTGCGTGCGCCGCTACCTGTTCGGCTACAGCGTGGTGCTGATGCTGGCCACCGGCGTGCTCGGCGTCATGCTGTTGACCGAGCACCCTTGGGCCCTTGCGCAGCTTGAGCGCCGGGCAATGCCCGATACGCTGCTGCCGGTGCTGGGCGATGGCCTGCTGACCTTCGCCATCGCCCTGGCCACGCTGATCGTGTGGCTGCGGGTGCGCCGCGCCGCAACGCTGGTGCTGCTGACCCACGGCATGCTGTGGATGCTCTACGGCCTGGTGTTGATTCCGGCGCTGGATCCCTACGCTTCGGCGTCGGCGCTGATGCGCCGGGTCGGCGCACGGATCGGGCCGGACGCCGAACTGGCGCTGGTCGCCTGGCGCGAGCAGAACCTGCTGCAGGCCGACCGCGCGGTGCGTGAGTTCGGCTTCAAGCGGCCCTGGGCCGAGCAATGGCACGATGCCGGCCCCTGGCTCGCCGAAGCGCCGGACAAGCGCTGGCTGCTGGTGCTGGACGATGCAATGAGTCCCTGCGTGGACCCGGCCAAAGTGATCGACATCGGCATGGCCAACAGGAATCGTTGGCAACTGCTTCCCGGTACGGCCTGGGACCCGCAATGCCACGCCGAACGGGCCGGCTCGACCGCCGAAGAAGACTGAACGTTGACTCGTGCCGGGGAATCATTAACCCGGTGCGAACGGGCGTCCGACCCTTCTCCGACATGCAGGTGACGAGCATGACTGCGGATTCCCAAACCGCCCTCCCCCAGCATGCCCGTCCGTCCCCTTGATTCGGTAGCGCCGCTTGCGACACCACTGGCGTCTCGATTTGCCGTAACTCACCTCTGGCTGCCTGTCGCAATCGGTCTGCCATTGTTTACGCTGCTGATGGACTTCGGCGGTGATCAATGGGTGGCCGATCACCTGTTCCGTCTTGAAGGCAGCCACTGGGCGCTGCAGGACGCCTGGATCACCCGCAGCGTCGTGCACAAGGCCGGCAAATGGTTGAGCACGGCGGCGGCGCTGGTCGTGATCCTGCTGTGCTTCCACCACTGGCGTAAGGGTCGCGATCGCACCCTGCAATGGGCGCTGCTTTATGTCGTGATTGCCATGGCACTGGGCACCGGCGCGATCTCCCTGCTGAAGTCGCTGGTGCCGATGGAATGCCCGTGGGACCTGCTGCGCTACGGTGGCCACCAGCCTTTCATCGGGCTTTTCACGGCGCGCCCCGCTGGCATGGCCGCGCAGGCCTGCTTCCCGGCCGGTCACGCCAGTGCTGGCTACGCCTGGCTGTGTCTGTACTATTTCGCCCTGCTATGGCGCCCGTCGTGGCGCTGGACCGGGTTGTGGATCGGCCTCGGCGCCGGCCTGGTGTTCGGCATCAGCCAGCAGCTGCGCGGTGCACATTTCCTTTCGCATGACGTTGCCACTGCATTGATCTGCTGGTTGCTTTCGCTGGGCCTGTATCTCATCGTCAAGCGCGTCCTGACACACCGTCAACCGAACCATGCCAACCGCCAGGAGGCAAACGCATGAGCGCATCGGTCCAACGGCCCGCCCGCCTCCCCGCCCTTGCGGGTCTACGCCACTGGCGGCCGCAGCTGTCCACCGAAGCGCTGATCGCGCTGACCAGCCTGTTCTTCGCGGTGGCCGGCAATGGCCTGTTCTGGCACAGCGCGATGGCCAGCCATCCGGGCAGCCTGCGCTACGCGCTGTCGCTGCTGCTGTTGCTGCTGGGTGCGCACGGCGTGCTGCTCGGCATCCTGGTCTGGCGCTGGAATGCCAAGGTGGTGATCAGCCTGCTGCTGCTGGTGACCGCGTTCGCCGCGCACTACATGGGCCGCTACCACATCTACCTGGATGCGGACATGCTGCGCAACGTGCTGGCGACCGACCCCAAGGAAAGCCGCGAGCTGATGACCGTGTCGCTGCTGTGGCCGGTACTGCTGCTGGCGGTGCTGCCGATGCTGGTGCTGTGGCGCGTGCAGCTGCGCCGCCGCAGCTGGGGCCGCAGCCTGATGTCGCGGCTGGGCTTCCTGGCGGTGGCCGCAGTGACCGCCATCGGCGGTGCCCTGATCTCGTTCCAGGATGTCTCGGCACTGATGCGCAACCAGCGTGAAGTGCGCTATCTCGCGACACCGGCCAATGTCCTGTTGGGCATGCCGCGTGCATTGCGTGGCGACAATCCGGTGCAGCGCGCGCCGAAGCTGCCGATCGGTACCGATGCCAAGGCCACCCCGCGCGCGCCGGCCAGCAAGCCGCGCCTGCTGGTGATCGTCATGGGCGAGACCGTGCGTGCGCAGAACTGGGGGCTCAACGGTGGCCGCAACACCACCCCGGAACTGGCGCAGGCCAGCGTGATCAATTTCCCGGACATGCACTCGTGCGGCACCAGCACCGAGGTTTCGCTACCGTGCCTGTTCTCGCCATGGGGTCGTCACGACTACGACGAAAAGAAGATCCGTGCGCACCAGTCGCTGCTGCACGTCCTGGACCGCGCCGGCATCGTGCCGTTGTGGCGTGACAACCAGTCCGGCTGCAAGGGCGTGTGCGAAGGCCTGGACTTCCAGTCGCTGTCCGATGCCACCACGCCGGGCCTGTGCGCCGATGGCCGCTGCATGGATGAGATCCTGCTGCAGGACCTGGCCACCCAGGTGCGGGCCAGGCCCGGCGACCGGGTGGTGGTGCTGCACCAGCTGGGCAACCATGGCCCTGCGTACTTCGAGCGTTATCCGGCCGCCTTTGCTCGCTTCAAGCCAACCTGCGACACCCGTGACATCGGCCGCTGCTCGCGCGAAGAGATCACCAACAGCTACGACAATGCCGTGCTGTACACCGATCACTTCCTGAGCAAGACCATCGGCACGCTGCAGGGCATGCAGGACTACGACACGGCGATGATCTACCTGTCCGACCATGGCGAGTCGCTGGGCGAAAAAGGCCTGTTCCTGCACGGCGTGCCCTACGCCATCGCCCCGGCCGAGCAGACCCGGGTACCGATGACGATGTGGTTCTCGCCGGGCTTCGCGAGCAGCCGCGGGTTGGACCTGCAATGCGTGCGCAAGCGCTCGACGGCATATACCGACCATGACAACCTGTTCCCGTCGGTGCTGGGCCTGATGCAGGTGAAGACGGCGCTGTACGAGCGCGATCGCGACGTGTTCGCCAACTGCGAGAGTTGAGGGTTTGTCGGC
>NZ_KB907507.1 GCF_000382065.1 Stenotrophomonas hibiscicola ATCC 19867
CCGCACGCCTTTGACTGTGTAGAGCCGAGCCCATGCTCGGCTGCTCTTCGTTCCGCGATCGGCGAACCCTCGAGCTGCGCGCGATGAGCCGAGCGTGGGCTCGGCTCTACAGGTAATCCGCCGCCCGGTTCAACGCATCAGCCGCCAAGCAATGCGACAATCGCGCTCCTTTCCTGCAGCAACGAGGCCCACATGGCCAAACTGACCCTGGCCAGCGTGGATGCGCTGCGTGCCCGCTTCGCTGATGACGCTGCCTGCGATGCGGCCCTGGCCGCCTTCGCCGATACCGCTGCACTGCGCACGCCGCTGCGCGAACTGGTGGAAGCACAGCACCGCTACCTGCAGGCCGAATTCGAAGTGGCGCAGGTGGCCGACGTGCTGCGCCGCGACCAGAAGTACGCACCGGTGGGCCGGCCTTCGGTGCACATCGTGCAGCTGCGCAAGCAGCAGGCTGCCACCAAGCAGGCGGCGTTGATCGCCCGCCAGGTGGTGGCGCAGGCCGCGCAGACGTTCGTGCGGGTGAGCGGGCTGGCGGTGAAGGCCAAGCAGAGCCCGAGCGAAGCGTGCGTGGCATGGTTGGGCGCGTTGCGCTGAGGGATCGTGCGGACCAACGGTCCGCACCCACCAGATGCCGGTTGGCACCTACCGGGTAGTGCCGGCCGCTGGCCGGCAACCCCATCGGCATCGGGCACCTCGCATGCAGAGCCCAAAAAGAAGGCCCGCTTTTCAGCGGGCCTTCTGCCTTCTCACGACGAGTGAGTGGGGTGCATCAGGCCGCCGGCTTTTCGCCGGTGGCTTCGGTGGTGATGCGGATCTTCACTTCATCGCTGACGTTCGGGGCGTAGGCGCCGACGCCGAAATCGCTGCGCTTCAGGGTGGTGGTGGCATCGAAGCCAGCCGCCGGAACCTTGGCCATCGGGTGCTCGCCGCCGCCGTTGACGGTGACGTCCAGGGTGACCGGCTTGGTGATGCCCTTGATGGTCAGGTCGCCGGTGACGGTCAGCTTGTTGGTGCCGGCCGCTTCCACCTTGGTGCTCTTGAAGGTGGCATCGGCGAACTTGGCGGCGTCGAAGAAGTCGGCGCTCTTCAGGTGCTCGTCGAACTTGGCGGTGAAGCTGTTCAGGCCGCTCAGCGGCAGCTTCACTTCCACGGTGGACTTGGTCACGTCTTCGGCGTTGTACACCAGGGTGCCTTCGACGTTGCCGAAGTGCGCGCTGGGGTTGGAGAAGCCGAAGTGGCTCCACTGCGCCAGCACATCGGTGTGGCTCGGGTCCAGCTTGTAGGTGCCCGAGGCGATCTTGATCGCTTCGGCAGCCGGCGCGGCAGCAGCGGCATCGGCGGCCGGGGTGGCAGCCTGCTCGGTGGTCGCCGGGGCGGCGGCATCGGCCGCCGGGGCAGCGGTATCGGCCGGCTTGGAGCAGGCGACGATGGCCAGGGTCAGGGCCAGCGGCAGCAGCAGTTTACGGGTGGCGCTCATCTGAGGAACTCTCCGGATCGTAGGGTGGGTACACGGTGCAGCAATGGCCCGCCGCGGAACAGCGGGCCCGAAACCGATACAGCGACTTACGCGATGCGCGCCGCTTCGTCGAACGACAGGCGCGGCAGGCGCGGGAACAGGCCCGCCGGATCACCGTAACCCAGGTTGACCAGGAAATTCGACTTGATGGAGGTGCCGGCGAAGAAGGCTTCGTCGACCTTGGCCGGGTCGAAGCCGGACATCGGGCCGGCATCCAGGCCCAGCGCGCGCGCAGCCAGGATCAGGTAGGCACCCTGCAGGCTGCCGTTGCGGATGGCGGCTTCGTGGCGGCCTTCCTGCGGGCCATCGAACCAGGCCTTGGCATCGGTGTGCGGGAACAGGTACGGCAGCTTCTCGTGGAAGTCCAGGTCGAAACCGATGATGACGGTGACCGGCGCAGCCATGGTCTTGGCCAAGTTGCCTTCGGACAGCGCCGGGGCCAGCTTGTCCTTGGCCTCCTTCGAGGTGACGAAGACGAAGCGGGCCGGCGTGGTGTTGGCGGCGGTCGGGCCCCACTTCACCAAGTCGTACAGTTCCTTCAACAGGCTCTCAGGAACCGGCTTGTCGAGGAAGGCGTTCTGGGTACGGGCAGTACGGAACAGCTGATCGAGGGCAGCAGCGTCGAGCGCGTGGGACATCGGTGGATCTCCAGGGCGGCGAAAGGAAGTCAGTGCCCGCGGGCGGCGCGGGGCGAAACGACGAGCCGCAGTGTAGAGTGTCGCGACTGTTGCAACACCCAGCAGGGCTGAAACGAATTAATGCCAATGGTGAAACGATCGAGCGCGCCATGGACGGTCACCGACGGCCGTGCGGGCAATGTCCGCCAAGCGGTCGCGCTGGCCTCGGCACTGCGCCAGGGCACCCACCGACCGCTGCTCCTGCAACCGCGCGCGCCCTGGCGCTGGCTGGCGCCGCGGCGCCTGCCCGGCGATGTCAACGGCTACGGCGAGGCCTTTGCGTCACTGGCCAACGAGGCGCCGGCGCTGGCCATCGGCTGCGGGCGCCAGGCCGCAGGCGCGCTGCGCGTGCTACGCGCACGCGGCAGCCAGGTGGTGCAGATCCTCGACCCCCGCATCAGCGCCCGCCATTGGGACGTGGTGGTGGTGCCCGAACACGATGCCCTGCGTGGCAGCAACGTGCTCACCCTGCTCGGCAGCCTCAACCCGGTGGACGACGACTGGCTGGCCTGGGGCCGCGCCGCGTTCGCCGGCTTCAGCACCCTGCCCGGCCCGCGCACCGCACTGCTGGTCGGCGGGCCGACGCCGCTGGCGCCGTGGGACGAGACGGCGATGGTCGGCGTATTCCAGGCGCTGGCCGAGCAGATCCGCAGCGAAGGCGGCAGCCTGCTGGCGACCACCTCGCGACGCACGCCGCCGGCATTGGCCGAGATCCTGCGCGCGAAGTTCGCCGACCTGCCGCACGTGATCTGGGGCGATGGTGGCGACGGTACCAATCCCTATGGTGGCCTGCTCGGCTGGGCCAACCGCGTGGTGGTCTCGCCCGATTCGGTGAACCTGCTCTCTGAGGCCTGCGCCACGCGCATGCCGGTGATGGTGGCGCTGGCCGAGACCGCGCAGGGCCGGCTGGCCCGCTTCCAGCAGCAGCTGCGCGAGCGCGGGCGCCTGCAGCCGCACTGGCTGGACTGGCAGTACGACCGCATCGAGCCACTGCGCGAGACCGCTCGGGTAGCGGCGGAAGTGAAGCAGCGCCTGGCATTGGGGTAGTGCCGGCCGCTGGCCGGCAACGCTGTGCGCATTACCGAACACCGCCGATGCCGGCCAGTGGCCGGCACTACCGGGATGCACAGCGATTTCTGAACATTTCAATCTGCCCATACCGTTAGAGTCCGGTGCCCCCCACCGGACCGAATGCCTTCATGCGCACCCTGCTCCTGCTGCCCCTGGCCCTGCTCGCCGCGTGTTCGACCGCGCCCACCGAGCTGGACCCGATCTCCTATCAGTGCCAGCAGCAGCTGGACGCGTACCGCGAGCAGCCGGCGCTGCGCGATCCGAAGACGGGCGAGCGCCCGCCGCTGCCGATCGCCCCGATCAGCGATGCCTGCGACAGGGAACTCCAGCGCAAGGGCGTGGATCGCCCGCTGCGCTGAGCAGCGTATGATCGGCGCGCGGGCCTGCCCGCCGCTGAAGGTACCGACATGGATCGTTTTGCCCGCCTGCCCCGGGCCGCGCTGCTGATCGCCAGCCTGCTGGCGACCGCACCGGCCTGGGCCGACAGCACCGCCTGCCGCGAGCGCTACCCGAGCGTGGCGTCGCAGGCGGCGATGCTGGACGTGGCCTGGACCACCGCCGAGCGCCTGGATGCGCTGCCCGATGTGGACGTGGTGGTCGCCGCACGCGGTGGCCAGGATCTGAGCCGCTACGGCCTGCGCCACAGCCACCTGGCCTTCCTGCTGCGCGAGGACGACGGCCGCTGGCGCGCGATGCACCTGCTCAACCGCTGCAAGACCGACCGCTCGCAGCTGTACCACGAAGGGCTGGGCAACTTCGTCGGCGAGAGCGGCGGCCATACCGACCTGCGCATCGGCGTGCCGTCGGCACCGTTGCGTGCAGCGCTGCGCGCGATGCTGGTGCCGCCCTCGATCCAGCCCAAGGCGCTGCACGAAACCAGGTACAACGTGGTCGCCTACCCGTTCGCCACCGACTACCAGAACTCCAACCAGTGGGTGCTGGAAGTGCTGGCGGCGGCGATGGCGCAGGCCGAAGGCGCGCCGGCCATCGTCAAGCGCGAACAGGCACAGCAGTGGCTGCGCCAGCAGAAGTACCAGCCCAGCGTGCTGCATATCGGCCTCGGCAAGCGCGTGGGTGCGCGCCTGTTCGTAGCCAACGCCACCACCACCGACCATCCAGCCGGCGAACGCATCTCCGGCAACTATTCGGTGGTGACGGTGGAATCGGTGTTCGACTTCCTGCACCAGCGCAGCCAGCTGCAGCAGGAACTGGTGATCCCCCACGTGCCGGTGGCCGGTGCCACTGCCGCCGCCCCCTGAATTCCGCTAGGAGAACGATATGCGTCCGCTGCTTGCCTCTGTGTTGTCGATGGTGATCGTCACCGGCCTGGCCTGGTCCACGGCCGCCCACGCCGAACGCCGCATCGTGATCATCCACGACCCGGGCCCGCAGGGACCAAGCCTGGAAATGTCCACGCAGATGGTGGCCTCGGCCCGCGCTGCAGCGGCCAAGGAAGCCCAGGATGCCGCCGACGCCGGCCAGCCGCTGGCCCGCCCGCAGCAGATCAAGCTGCCGCAGATGGAGGTGAGTGCCATCTCCACTACCGTGGATGGCCGCCGCGAAGTGCTGCTGCGTGATGCCAACGATCCGCAGAACACCGCATCGATGCAGTATCCGCGCGGCGTCGGCGACCCGGCCGTGCAGTTCACCGTGGGCCAGACCGTGAATTTCGAGCCAACCGGCAACGACCAGGGCTGGCAGCTGACGGACAACCAGGGCCGCCCGCTGGAGTACCTGCCCGAGGCCACCGGCCCGCGCGATATCTTCGATACCCGGCGCTGAGCCGCCGTCTCCCCCCTGACCAGGAGGTCTCCATGTTCCGTTGCCTGCGCGTTCCCGCTTCTGCATTGCTGCTCTCCGCGCTGCTGGTGCCCACCGTCCATGCCGGCGCCGCGCCGCAGTTGAACAGCAGCGAGGCCAGCGTGCTGATCACCTCGCTGATCGTGGTCTCGGTGCCGCTCGCTGCATCGGCGGGCCTGTCCGAACTGTCCAAGGCGCCGTTCAAGGCCAGCGAACGCAACGGCCGGGCCACGCGCACCAAGGCAGTGCCGCTGCCGCCGATGGAGGTGAAGAAGGTGGAGACCACGCCGGAGGGCGAGCGCCAGGTACAGCTGCAGGTGCCCGACAAGGCCGATCAGACCGCCACCCTGCGCTGGCCGGCGCGCGTACATGAAGACCAGACGGCGGCCTTCGTGGTCGGCCAGCGGGTGCATTTCGAGCCCACCGAGGCCGGTGCCGGCTGGACCGTGAAGAGCGCGCAGGGCCAGGCCCTGGCTTACGTCCCCACCGCCTACGCCGCCGGTGACGTGATGAGTGAAGCGCTGTAAAGCTGAACGACCGTTTTTGGTTTTGCCACGGCCCGGGCGGATAATGGGTGATCCCCTTTCTCCCCCTGGCTCGCCATGTCCGTGCGTCCTGCCCCTCTGTTTGCCCCGCTGACCCCGCGCGCCCTGGTGCTGGCGGTACTGGCGATGGGCGCGGTGGTGCTGCTGTCCAACGTGCTGGTGCAGTACCCGATCAACGATTGGCTGACCTGGGGTGCCTTCAGCTATCCGGTCGCGTTCCTGGTCAGCAACCTGATCAACCGCCGCTTCGGCCCGGGCCCGGCGCGCCGCGTGGCGTGGATCGGCTTCGCGGTGGCGGTGTTGTTGTCGATCTGGGTGGCCACCCCGCGCATCGCCATTGCCTCCTGCTCGGCCTTCATCGTGGCCCAGCTGCTGGACATCACCGTGTTCGACCGCCTGCGCCGCGGCAGCTGGTGGCGCGCACCGATGGTGGCCACGACCTGCAGTGCGACGGTGGATACCACCATTTTCTGGTCGATCGCGTTTGCCGGCTCCGCGCTACCGTGGGTGAGCTGGGCCGCCGGCGACCTGGCAGTGAAGCTGGCGATCGGCGTGTGCCTGCTGGCCCCGTTCCGCGCGCTGCTGTGGAAGATGGCGCCGCTGCGCGCCACCAGCTGACCGCCATTGCCCTGGTAGGTGCCAACCTTGGATGGCACATGAGCACGGTAGGTGCCGACCGTTGGTCGGCACGCTCCATCAGAGTTCATCACCGCTGACAGATTGTGCCGACCAACGGTCGGCACCTACCAACAGCGGATCATCCCCGGGCAATTGCTCTAATGGGTGCACCCACTCACCCGAACGGCAATGCCGCCGCTCTGCACGCCGCCGTAATCGCCGCACACGCGTCTTCAATCGCGGGCGTGGTCGGTGCCAGTCGCGGGCGCCGGTCCAGCGTGCAGGCCAGGCCTACGTCGAGCAGCGTGGCATGCGCGGTATGCAGTGCCTGCGCGGTGGCACCGGGCAGGAAGCCCGCAACCGCCAGCGCATCTATCAACGACGGTGTATCGCGCGGCTGCAGCAGCGCGGGATGCTGCGCACTACGCGCCAGCACGCCGGTCTGCAGCAGGAACTCCAGGTCCACCACGCCACCGGCACCCTGCTTCAGGTCCAGTCGCGCAGCATCGCTGCGGTCCAGTTCGGTGCGCATGCGGCCACGCATCTTCAACACATCGGCATACAGCGTGGCCGGATCGCGTTCGCGGCCCAGCGTCTGCGCACGCACCTGTTCGAAATCGGCCAGCAGGCTGGCATCACCGGCCACGCCGCGTGCACGTACCAAGGCCTGGTGTTCCCATGTCCACGCGCGTTCGCGCTGGTATTCGGTGTAGCTGGCCAACGAAGACACCAGTGAACCCTTGCCGCCATCCGGGCGCAGGCGCACGTCGATGTCGTACAGACGGCCGGCGGCGGTGACCGCACCGAGCAGCGCCATCACCTTCTGCGCCAGCCGCGCATACCAGCGCCCCGGTTCCAGCGGACGTGCGCCATCGCTGGCCTCCACGCCGGCCGGATTGTCGTGCAGGAATACCAGGTCCAGGTCGGAACCGAAGCCCAGCTCAAGCCCTCCGAGGCTGCCGTAGCCGATGATCGCGAAGCGCCCACCAGGAATCACGCCGTGTGCCGCGCGCATGTCCGCTTCGGCCATCGCCAGCACGGTGGTGACCACCGCCTGGGCCAGCTCGGCCAGTTGCCGCGTGCTGTCCACTGCGCCCTGGCGACCGTCCAGCGTGGCCATCGCCATGCGGAAGCTGAGCGCCAGCCGCGTCTCGTTGAGCCAGCGCAGTGCGAATTCGGGGTCTTCCACCGCCAGCACCTGCTGGCACTCGGCCAGCATGCCGGCCGCATCGGGCATCGGCCCGGACACGCGCACGTCCAGCAGTTCGTCCAGCAGCAGCGGGTACGCGGCCAGCCGCTCGGCCAGCAGCGCGCTGCGCGCCAGCACATCCACCAGCCGCGCCAACGCGCTCGGTTGTTCGTCCAGCAGCGCGAGATAGCTGGTCCGGCGCAGCACCGCCTGCAGCAGGCCAAGCACGCGCTTGAGCGCGGCATCGGGTTGCGGCGAGCGCGTGGCCGCATGCAGCAGCGCCGGCAGTACGCGATCCAGCCGTGCACGTGCGGCGTCGGACAGGGACTTCACGCCGGTGCCCTGGGCGAAATCGCGCAGCGACTGATCGGCGCCATTGGCATCGAGGAAACCGGCTTCCGCCAGCAACGGCGCGTCGCTGCCCTCGGGCAGGCTGCGCCAGTAGTTGGCCAGCGCGTCGGGCGCAGCCTGGCCCTTGCGCGGCGCCAGCAGCGCGGCGAATTCAGTACTGACCCGCTGCTGCTGTTCGGCCAATGCCGCGCGCAGCACGTCCCAGTCCGGGTAGCCGAGGCCGACGGCGATGCGCTCGCGGTCCAGTGCATCGCTGGGCAGCACGTGGGTCTGCGCATCGCGCAGCATCTGCAGGCGGTTCTCAAGCCGGCGCAGGAACAGGTAGGCCTCGCGCAGCGCACTGCCGTCCTCGGGCGCGATCTGCCCCGCAGCCACCAGCGCGTCCAGCGCCACCAGCAGGCGGCGCTCGCGCAGCGCAGGTTCGCGGCCACCGCGGATCAGCTGCAGCGCCTGGCACAGGAACTCGATCTCGCGGATGCCACCGGCGCCGCGCTTGATGTCTTCGTGCAGCTCGCGGCGCGCGACTTCGGCGGTGATCGCCGCCTTCATCTCGCGCAGGCCGTCGAGCGCGGTGAAATCGAGGTAGCGGCGGTACACGAACGGGCGCAGGGTCTGCAGCCACGCCTCACCGGCGGCGATGTCGCCGGCTACCGCGCGCGCCTTCAGCCATGCGTAGCGCTCCCAGTCGCGGCCTTCGCGCTGGAAATACTGGTCCATCGCCGCGAACGACAGCGCGACGCGGCCGGCGCTGCCGAACGGCCGCAGGCGCAGGTCAACGCGGTGGCTGAAGCCATCGACGGTGGTTTCGTCCAGCAGCTTGGCCAGGCGCTGGCCGAGGCGGGCGAAGTACTCCTCCGCGGCCAACGCGCGCGCGCCATCAGATTCGCCGCCGTGCGGGTAGGCGTAGACCAGGTCGATATCGGAACTGAAGTTGAGCTCGCCGCCGCCGAGCTTGCCGAGGCCGAACACCACCAGCTGCTGCGCGGCGCCTTCGCCATCGCGGACCACACCGTGGCGTTGGGCGAATTCCTGCTGCAGCGCGTCCAGCGCCAGCCGCAGGCAGTCCTCGGCCAGGGTGGTGGCGCCAGCCAGCGTCTGCGCCACGTCGTCCAGCCCAGCCAGGTCGCGCCAGATCAGCCGCGTCGACATGGCAGTACGCCAGCGCCGGATCTGCGCCGGCCAGTCGCTGGGCTGCAGCGGATCGAGCACCGGTGGTGGGATCGGCGGGCAGCCGGGGGTAGCCAGCTGCGCCAGCAGCGCCGGTTGCCGCACCAGGGTGTCCAGCGCGAAGTCGCTGGCCACCGCCAGTCGGGTCAGCAGCGGCAGCAGTTCGGCAGGAACGGGCTCGGGCAGGACCTGGGCCAGGCGCGCCAGGGCGCGGTCGACAAGGGGCTGCAGGGAGGCGGGCAGGTCAGCGGGGGCGAGGGTCATGGGCGGATTGTATCGACCCGGTCGGGACGCGACGGACCCGGTAGGGCCGGCCGCTGGCCGGCAGATCCCATGATCCTGCCGAAGGTTGCTGCAGTTGCCGGCCAGCGGCCGGCACTACCGATAATGGAGGCCGCGCATTCATACTGGGCGACAGGCAATAAAAAAGCCCGCTTGCAGCGAACTGCCAGCGGGCTCTGCTCCCTCCCCCACGTCGGGATGCAGGGCCATCGTGCGGGCTGCGAAAGCACTTTGCACGCTGCACTGCAAAACAGAACCGGCGGGTATGGGTGAGCCCCCTGGGGGAAAAGCCATTCCACGAAGGTAGAACCCCCCGTACGGATGAGGATGGCCGATAATCGGGATTCCCCCCAGAAACACTGTCGTCATGTCTGTTGATCGCATCGCCAACGCGCGTCTCCGTGACCGCGTGGTCTCCGCCGAGGCCGCAGCCGCGCTGATCCAGCCCGGTGAAACCGTGGCCATGAGCGGCTTTACCGGCTCCGGGTATCCCAAGGCCGTTCCCGTGGAACTGGCCCGCCGCATCGAAGCGGTGCACGCCCAGGGCAATCCCTTCCAGATCAAGCTGATGACCGGCGCGTCGACCGCGCCGGAACTCGATGGCGCGCTGGCCAAGGCCGATGGCATCGCCATGCGCATGCCGTTCCAGAGCGACCCGGACGCGCGCAACCGCATCAACGAGGGCAAGCTGGATTACATCGACATCCACCTCAGCCACGTTGCCCAGCACGTGTGGTTCGGTTTCTACGGCGAGATCGACACCGCCGTGATCGAAGTCTCGGCCATCCGCGAGGACGGTTCGCTGGTGCCCTCCACTTCGGTCGGCAACAACAAGACCTGGCTGGACCTGGCCAAGAAGGTGATCGTCGAGGTCAACGAATGGCAGCCGGCCGGCGTCGACGGCATGCATGACATCTACTACGGCACCGCGCTGCCGCCGCACCGCAAGCCGATTCCGCTGGTGAACGCCAACGACCGCATCGGCGACACCGCGCTGCGCTGCGACCCGGACAAGATCGTGGCGGTGGTGCGCACCAACGGCCCGGACCGCAACAGCCCGTTCAGCCCGATCGATGCGACCAGCGAGCAGATCGCCTCGCACCTGATCGAGTTCCTGCAGCACGAGGTGAAGAAGGGCCGCCTGCCGCCGAACCTGCTGCCGCTGCAGTCGGGCGTGGGCAACATCCCCAATGCCGTGCTGGCCGGCCTGGCCAAGAGTGGTTTCCGCGACCTGGCCGCGTTCACCGAAGTGATCCAGGACGGCATGCTCGACCTGCTGCGCGATGGCGTGCTGAGCTACGCCTCGTGCACCGGCTTCGCGCTGAGCCCGCAGGCCAACGAGACGTTCAAGGAGAACATCGATTTCTACCGCGAGCGCATCATCATGCGTACGCAGGAAATCTCCAACCATCCGGAACTGGTGCGCCGCCTGGGCTGCATCGGCATGAACGGCATGATCGAGGTGGACATCTACGGCAACGTCAATTCGACGCACGTGATGGGCACGCGCATCATGAACGGCATCGGCGGTTCGGGTGACTTTGCCCGCAATGGTTTCCTGTCAGCGTTCCTGAGCCCGTCCACCGCCAAGAACGGCACCATCTCGGCGATCGTGCCGATGGCCAGCCATGTCGATCACACCGAGCACGATGTGTCGGTGATCGTCACCGAACAGGGCCTGGCCGACCTGCGCGGGCTGACCCCGCGCAAGCGCGCGCAGGTACTGATCGACAACTGCGCGCACCCGGATTTCCGGCCGCAGTTGCAGGATTACTTCGACCGTGCCAGCCGCGAGAGCTACGGCAAGCACACCCCGCACCTGCTGCCGGAAGCGCTGTCGTGGCACCAGCGCTGGCTGGATACCGGCACGATGAAGGGCTGACGCCCGCGGCTGTAGAGTCGAGCCATGCTCGACTCTACAGCCCAGTGCAGCCGAGCATGGCTCGGCTCTACAAAGGGGCCGCTCCGCAGAATCCCTGTAGAGCCGAGCCCACGCTCGGCTCCACGGCAAGCGGTTTACCCGCGCAGCGCCGCCAGCGATTCGGCCTGCAGCCGCTCGTAGATCTCGAACTCGTCGTTCACCGCCACGCCCAATGCCTGCTCGAAGGCCTCGCGGTTGGCATGCGCGGCATAGGCGCGCTGTTCTTCGCCACCCAGGTTCGACTGGAAGATGCCCGCGGCGCTGACCGGCAGGAAATCCTCGTAGACGATCGGGTCAGCCGTCGCCAGGCCGGCGGCCACCAGCACTTCAGCGGGCAGATCGGCCACGCGCTCCGGCGCGGCGCGGCCGGCGTCGGTCAGCTGGTAGCGGTAATACCCCAGGCCTTCCTGGCGCAGCGTGTCATGGTCATCCGGGAAGCTGGCGAACACCGCCTGCAGGCGCTGGCCGTAGTCGCCGCCGGTGCTGCCTTCGCCACCGGCGTCGCGGGCCTGCGACAACAGTTGGTCGTACAGCGCGCGGCCCTTCGGGGTCAGCGCCAGGCCGCGTTGTTCGATCTCGCCGAAGCGCGCAGTATGCGTGCCGGCGTCACCACCTTCGGCATCCGGGAAATGAACGGCTTCTTCCAGGGCCTTGAAGCTGGTCTGGCGCAGCAGGATCGGGCAGGCACGGCGCGGCGGACCTTCGATGACCGCCTTGGCCGCCATGCCGTGCTCGATCATTGCCGCCTGCGCCGCGTCGATGTCCAGCGTTCGCGGGGTCAGGTGGTTGATGTGCGGGCCACGGAAGCTGACCACGTCGGCCACCAGCCGGTGCGCGTTGTGCAGCGCGCGGTAGGTCGGCAGGTCGACCGTGGCGTCACCATGCCAGCGGAAGGTTTCCAGTGCTTCATCGACGAAGCGCTCGGCATCGGCCTGCGACAGGCCGCCGTCACGCTCGGCCTGCTCGATCAGTGCCAGTGCGCCGTCGGTAAAGATGCGGCGGCGTGACAGGATCTTCGCCGACTCGGCACGCAGCGCTTCATCCTCGATCAGTTCCAGGCGCAGCAGCGAGGTGAACACGCGGAACGGATTCTGTGCCAGCGCCGCGCCGGTGAGTGGGCGGAACGCGGTGGAGTGCACCGGCACGCCGGCCACCGACAGGTCGTAGTAGCCGACGGGGTACATGCCCATCACCGCGAACAGGCGGCGCAGCGTCGCCAGCTCCTGCGCGGTGCCGACGCGGATCGCGCCATGACGCTCTTCATCCAGCCGCGCACGCTCGTCGTTGCGCTGCAGCTGCGCGGCCAGCGCCGGGTCATTGGCAAGCACCTGCGCGTTGATCCGCTCCACCAGTTCCACCAGCGTGCCATACAGCGGAACTTCGGTGCGGTACATGCGGGACATGGCCTGCGCAAACAGGCGGCGGATCACATCAGGCGAAACGAAAGAGGCGCTCATCAGTCACTCGATTACGGAAACGGGGAACAGCTCGGAACCGTATTGTCGCCGGAGCGCCCGGCGGCGGCGATACGCAGAGCAACATAAGGAAACCGGTAGTGCCGGCCGCTGGCCGGCAACCTCCGGATGCCTGGAATGGTGCAGGCGCCGGCCAGCGGCCGGCACTACCGCTTGAGCTGGCGCTTCAGGGTGGCATCCAGCGTGATCGGCCGGTCCCAGTGCTGGTAGCTGGCCACGATGGCATGGCGCACAGCCCGGTAGTGCAGATTGTCCGGCTTGGTGGGCATGCGCTTGACCAACGCCTCCCAGCCGCCCTCCGGGTCCTGGCTGAAGGCACGCACGCTGTCGCGGCAGGTCTGGCCACTGGCCTTGGCCCAGAAGCAGGCGAAATAGATGTCTCCGGCCTGCCAGCCGTGGGTGGTGAACAGCGCGCTGATGTAGCCGCGCGGCACGTCGGCATAGCGCGACACTTCGTCGAGGAAAGCGTCGGGGTAGCGTTCGGCGTAATGGTTGATGTCCCGCAGCTGGGCATCGACCCAGCTGTCGCCGGTGTCCACTTCGTAGGCGCTTGAGCGCTCGGCGGTCTGCTGGGCCAGCACGGTGGCCGGCGCCAACAGCAGGGACAACATCAGCGCGCGCAGTCGGTGGTTCATGCCCCGATTCTGCCGCAGCCGACGGGCCCTGTCAGGCCGCAGCGGCCTTGGCCTCGATCGCCGCCAGTGCGGCCGGCCAGTCGTGGGCGGTATCGGCAGTGACCATGCGCGGTTCGTCGTCGGCCACGCCATGCTGGGTCTCGTGGGCCCAGGTCACTGCGTACGGGGTATGCACGCCCCAGCCACCCAGGGTGACCACCGGCTCGATGTCCGAGCGCAGCGAGTTGCCGACCATCACGAAGCGCTGCATCGGCAGGTCGAATTCGGCCAGCACGCGGGCGTAGGTCTCCGGGTCCTTCTCGGAAACGATCTCGATGCGCGGGAAGAGCTCGGCCAGGTTGGCGACCTTGATCTTCGATTCCTGGTGGAACAGGTCGCCCTTGGTGATCAGCACCACCGGGTAGTGCTCGGCGATGGCCGCCACCGCTTCGCGCACACCGTCGATCAGCTCGACCGGGTGGCGCAGGGTGTCGTGGCCAATCTCCAGGATGCGCTGGATGTCCTTGGCCTCGATGCGCTGGCCGGTGATGTCGATGGCCGCTTCGATCATCGACAGGGTCATGCTCTTGACGCCGTAGCCGAAGGTGCCCAGGTGGCGCTGCTGCACTTCCAGCAGGTGGCGCGCGGTCTGGGTGTCATGCACGTCGACGTAGCGCGACAGCAGGTCAAGATAATCCTGCTCGGCCTTGCGGTAGTAGTCCTCGCTCTTCCACAGCGTATCGTCACCGTCAAAACCGACCAGGCCGATGGCGCGCGACGGCGCAGGCGTGGAGGTGTTCATCGTGCAAGGATACAGGGGCCGTGGTGACGAAAAAAACCCGGGCGGCCGAAGCCGCCCGGGTTCCCATACGCCCCGATACAGGTCTTACCTGCCCTGCGCACCCTGCGCTGCGCCGCCGGCGCCGGCCTGCTGGGCGGCCACATAGGCCTTGTACTCATCGGCGCTCAGCTCACCGTCCTTGTTGGTATCGGCCTGGTCGAACACCTGGGCCAGGCCGGCGTTCACCTGCGCCTCGGTCTTGCTGATGGTGCCGTTGCCATCGGTATCGATGCTGGCCCAGGTCTGGCCACCGCCGTTGGCCTGGGCCGAGGCCGCTGCGGCCGCATTGGTTGCCTGGTCAGCCGCCTGGCCCGCCTGTGCCGCTGCCTGCTGCGCCTGGGCGGCCTCGTTCTGTGCCTGCGCGGCCTGCTGCTTGGCCGACTGGGCCATCGCCGGGATGGCCAGCACGCTGCCGGCGGCGACGATCAGGGCGATCAGGGGCTTGCGGTTGCGAATAGTCATCAGGGGTGTCTCCTACCGATTGGGTGGTGTTGCGCGGCGTGTTGATTCCGCACGGCACCTACCCTGCCACCGCGTTTCTGAATCGATTTTGCGCCGCGATCGGCGCCCACACGCGCGATTAACCACTGGCCTCCACGCATGCTTTAGCGCGGTGGTTAGGGTGAAGTGAGTGGCTCATAAGATGCGCATTCAGCGCCTCTGCATTTAACCGGCAGGCAACGAAAAACCTGCGTCAGTCGACGGTTTTTTCCGATGACCGCGAACTGAACAACACCCATGCAAGAGCAACACCGGCGAGCGCACCGGCGATTTCCAGCACCACACGGCTGCCGAGCTCGTTGGGATCGTGGATGGTGGCCAGGAAGATGCGCGCGTACAGCGGCGATTCCAGCCGCACGATGCCCATGTAGAACAGCTTCCATGCATCGATGCCGGCGGAGATGATCACGGCGATGACGCAGGACCAGCCGATCGCATGCCCCGCTGTCCAGTGCAGGAGCCGGCACAGCTGCGACCACAGGAAGTACACCAGCAGCCCGACCAGCATGGCGATGGCGCCAGCTTCCAGGGTACCGAGCAGGCCGAAGTGCAGAGGAAGGTTCATCGGGTGGGCAGGGATGAAGAGGCGGCCAGTGTAAGGGATCTGCCCCGGACCCGATCCGGTAGCCACAGTAGATCCACGCCATGCGTGGATGAATCTCCATCCAAATCGAATATCTCGACGATTGAACAAGGAGCAGCCGAGCATGGGCTCGGCTCTACAACGGACCACGCGGGAAACTGTCAGAGGCGGGGCGGTGCCCTGCCGATACCGCCTAAAGCACTGGCACGTCGTACGCGGTGCCGGAATCCGGTTCGGGCTGCAGGGTGTAATGCCACCACTCCTGCGGATAGTTGACGAAGCCACGGCGCGCCATCGCCTGCACCAGCTGCTGGCGGTTCGCCTGCTGCACAGTGCTCAGCCCGCTCGTCTGCGTATGCGCACGTGGCCCGAAGAAGTCGAAGTCAGTGCCCATGTCCAACGGCGCACATGCACCGCTGCGGCAATCCAGCAGGCCCAGATCCACCGTGGCACCGCGGCTGTGGCCGGAGCGCTCGGCGATGTAGCCGTCAGCCAGCAGGCGTGGCTTGTCCAGATCCGGGTACTGCTGCGCCTTGCGCGAGAGCTCGCGCGGATCGTTCACCCAGGCCATGAACGCCTGCACCGAACGCACCGGCCGGTAGCAGTCGTAGAGGCGCAGGCCGAAGCCATCGGCGCGCAGGTCCTGTTCCACCTGTGCCAGTGCCTTTGCCACCGGCGCCAGCAGATAGCACGATGGCGCCTCGTAGCCGGGCACGCGCGCACCGGTGAAGTTGTTGGCACTCGCATAGCGGATATCGAGCTCGATGCGCGGCGACAAAGTGCGGATCTCCACCAGTCCGGCGCTGGCCGCGTCGGTGGCCGGTGAAACGCGCGGTGGCTCAGCGGCGCCGGTGGTCGCCGCCAGGGCAATCGCCAGTACGAGTGAAATGCAGGTCCTGGAAGTCATAGCTGAAGTCGATGTCCGGATCGATGGCGCGCAGGTCCAGTGTCGGTGCCGGGCCCTCGCCCGGCCGCAGCCACGCCTGTGCATCGTCACCCAGCGTATCCCAGCGCAGCAGCCAGCGCCCCTGCAGCTGCAGCACGGCTCCCTGCAGGCGGGGCGACTTGTCCACGCTGAAGCGCAGGCCGTCCTTGCCTGGGCACAGCGATGCGGGCCCCAGCCAGGGATCGCTGTAGCGTCCCTGCCAACGCGGCAGATCGGAAGCCGACGCCTGCCGCGCATCCGACGTCGGCGGCCGCTGGTGCCCGGTTGCCGCACGAGCGGCCTGGTCCGCCTTCAGTTCGGCCAGGTATTCCATCGCCGGGCGCGCATCATTGGGGGCGGTGAAGCGTTTCAGTGCGGCCTGCATCAATGCGGTGCGCGCATCCTCGCCTTCACCGTTGATCAGCATCACCACGCCCACCTTGCGGTCAGGCAACAGCGCCAGCGACGAGTACATGCCCGACAGGGTGCCGGTGTGCGCCACCTTCCACTGCCCATCCATGTCCGACACCCGCCAGCCATAGCCGTAGCCATAGAAATGCGCGTTGTCCCAACGCCGCTGGCGTTCACCCAGCGCCATCGGCATGTGCAGGGTCCACAGCGTACGGCGCTGCTCAGCGTCCAACCAGCCAGGTGCCAGGGCGGGATCGAGCAGCACCTGCATCCAGCGCGTCATGTCGCGCAGCGAACAACGGATGCCGCCGGCCGCCATCGACGGCAGGTCCGGGCTGATCGCTCCATCCGCGTTCACTACCGCGTTGCGATCACCGCGCCAGGCATGCGGCTGCGCCACGTTGCCCACGCGCTTCACCGACCACGCCCCCACCTGGCAGCGCGTCATGCCCAGTGGTTCGAACACCTGCTCGCGCATCAGCTGGTCGTACGGCTTGCCACCCGCTGCCGCCGCCACTTCCCCGGCCACCACGTACATCAGGTTGTCGTAGGCGTAGCGGCTGCGGAAGCTGCTGACCGGTTTCAGGTGCGCCAGCCCCGCGATGATGTCCGCACGGGTGAACGCGTTCGGTTCCGGCCACAGCATCAGGTCACCGGCGCCCAGGCCCAGGCCGCTGTTGTGGATCAGCAGGTCGCGCACCTGCATCTGCTCGCCCACCCACGCATCGTGCATGCGGAAGCCCGGCAGATATTGCTGCACCGGATCCTCCCAGCGCAGCTTGCCCTGCTGCACCAGCCGCGCCAGCAGCGCGGCGGTCATCGCCTTGCTGTTGGAGGCGATCTTGAACAGCGTGTCCTGGTCGATGCGGCCGCCGTCGCCACGCGCGCCTTCGGCGTGGCGATAGACCACCTGCCCGTTGTCGACCACCGCCATGGCCAGCCCGGGCAGGTGCTCGTGCTGGACCACGGCGGCGACGTCGGCATCGAGGGAGGCGATATCGGTCGGCGAAGCGGACGGTGCGGCCAGTGCCGCCGCGACGATCAACAGGTGGTACATGCGAGCAGCCCCTCCATTGCCCGCGCCGTCACGGTGGGCGGCGCGGATCGTGGCCTCAGAAGTTCCAGGTCACCACCAGCTGTGTATAGCGAGGGGCCTGCCAGCGCGTCCCGGTGCCGAACGTCGCCTCGCGGTACTGGCCGGGCTGCGCTTCATAGCGCTGGTGCACGTTGATGGTCTTCTGGTTGTTGAACAGGTTGTACACCGACAGCCGTGCACTGAGATCGATGCCCTCCACCGGCAAACGCCAGGTCACGTTGGCGCCCATGGTCCAGGTCCACGGCAGGCGACCGAACGCACCGCGTGGGCTGTACTCGAACTGCCGCTGGTTGTACGGGCCGGAACAGTTGGCCACGCACAGCCAGCCGGTACCACCGCCGCTTCCCTCGCTGGAAGTACTGCCACCGGCGATGGAATCGTTTGGCCACATCACGCCGTAGGCAGTGATCGGGCCACCGGACTGCACCTGCAGCGTGGTACCGAACGACCATTGCTTGTTCAGCGCGTAAGCGGCACGCAGCTTGAACTGGTGGCGGAAGTCGTTGAACAGCACGCCATAGCGCTCGTTGGTGGCCGGATGGTCCCAGAACTGGACCATGCCGGTGTCGCCGTAGTTGGTATCGGAATTCACCGGGCCTTCGAAATTGCCCTCGCTCTTCGACCACAGGTAGGACGCGTTGAACATCCACTTCTCGTCCCAGGCACGGTCGATCTGGAACTCCAGTGCCTTGTAGGTGCGCTTGGGCTTGGAGTAACCGATCACCTCGCCGCTGCCGCCCTTCCGATAGCCGCTGTTGGCGGTATCAATGGTGATCCAGCCTTCGTTGGCGCAGCCGATGCTCTTGTCGCCCCAGATCGTCAGGCTCTCGCCCGGGTTGGCGATCGGCCACAGCGTGCTGGGGGTCGGGCCGCATGGGGTGTAATTGATGCGGATGTCGTCCAGCGCACGGGTCATGCGTCGATAGGTGGCGTTGACGCCCCACGACCATGCCTGGTTGATCATGTTCTGGAAGCCCAGGATGTACTCGTCCTGGTAGACCGCCTTGAGGTCGCGATCCACACTCTGGCGCAGGTCGGCACCGCCGGTGTTCATGCGGGTGTCGGTCGGCCCGATCTGCTGGCCGACGACCGGTGCCATGTACGGTGAGCCGGTCGGCGAGGTTTTCCGCTCCCAGCCATTGAGCACGTAGTAGCTGTACTCGTCGGTCAGGCCACCTGCGAAATTCACGTTGATGTTGTTGGTGACAGGCAGGTAGTAGCGGCCGGCGTTGCCGAACAGCTTGGTGCTGCCATCACCGCGCATGTCCCACGAGAAGCCGACGCGAGGTGCGATCAGGTCATCCATCTTGATGAACGCCTTGCCGGCGGCGGTACGGTTCTCGAAACGGTCCCAGCGCACGCCCAGGTTCAGCATCAGGTTCGGGGTGATGTTCCAGATGTCTTCCACGTACAGCGCATTGGCTTCGGTCTCGAACGTGCCGCCCGACTTGCGGTTGCGCGCACGCAGCATTTCGGTAACGCCAGCCGGTACGTAGGCATTGGCACCGTCCCAGACTTCATCGCCGGGGCGCGCCACGTAGGCGGTGTAGCTCAGTTCGGTCGGGCCGGGGTAGCGGGTGGACTGCTTTGTGGTCATCAGCTCACGGTCGACACCGAAGCGCAGCAGGTGGTCACCCAGCTGCCATTCGAAATCCAGTCGCGCCACGTCACGGGTATCGTCACGCTCGGCCACTGCCGTGCCCGTGGGGTGGCAGCCTGCGCGCAGGCCCCGCAGCTTGCCCAGGCGCGGGCCGTAGGTACTGTCGGTGAACACGGGGCTGCAGGCCTGATCCAGCGATGAATTGGTGAACGCACGCTGGTTGTTCTGGCCGACCATGGCGCGCGCGGTGAAGTTCTGTCCGAAGTGGCCGGTGTAGGTGGCCGACCAGTTGCGGCCGCCGGTCTCGGTGACCGAATCGCCGCCCCAGGCGCCGAGCTGGTCGGCGTTCCAGTTGTAACCGTACGACGCATTGGTGACATCGCCCTCATCCGAGAACGCCAGCAGCGCCAGGCTGTGGTTGTCGTTGATGTTCCAGTCCAGCTTGGTGCCCCAGAAGCCGTTGCCGGAGTCGTTCTTGAACCAGGTACTGCCATCAGACGAGGTGTTGTGTCCCTTGTCGCTGCGGTCTTCGTACATCGCGAACAGGAACAGCTTGTCCTTGACGATCGGGCCGGAGCCCCACACGTTGGTCTTCAGGAAGGAGTTGTTGTCGCGGCTGCCATAGGAATGCGGGGTGCCGTCGCGGTGGAAATGATCGCCGCCACTGGCGCGCCACGCACTGGGCTCGGCGGTGACTTCAACACCGCCCTCGAATTCGTTGCTGCCCGAACGGGTCACCGCATTGATCACGCCACCGGTGGAGCGGCCGAACTCGACCGAGTAGCCACCGGTCTTGACCTGGAACTCCTTGAAGAAGGCGAACGGCGCGGTGCTGAAGCCGCGACGGGTATACATGTCGGTGACATTCAGGCCATTGATGAAGACCGCATTCTCGGCCACCGATGAACCAGCGAATGACAGGCCGCCGAATGACGAGTTGCCGCCGACCACGCCCGGCGCCATCAGCGCGACCGCAGACAGGTCCTGCGCCACCGGCAGCCGCGAGATCTCCTGGCGGTTGATGTTGAAGGATGTCTCGGTGGAGTAGACATCCACGCGGTTGACCACGCGGGTGCCGACCACCTGCAGCGCATCGAGATTGGTGACGCCGCCGCCACTGGCCAGGTTGACTGTGGTGGTTCCGCCTACTGCCACACTGACAGCAATCTGATCGCCCAGCTTCTGGCCATCGCGGCTGAGCTGCAGCTGGTAGTCACCTACCGGCAGCTGGCCGAGGCGGTAGCTGCCGTCGGCGCCGACGGTGACGGTACGGGTCAGACCCGTACTGTTGCTGACCACGGTCACCTGGTCGCCCGCGGTTGCACGGCCGGCAACTGCGCCGCTCACGTTCTGTGCCATCGCGATGCCGGGCAGCACTACGCCCAGACACGCCCCAAGGGCGACGCACAACGCCGCCCGCTTGATGCTGTAAGCCTTCATCCCCTGCTCTCTCCTGCAAGAATTGAATGGTGTGGAATGCGGTGTGTCGCGCTAGCGTTGCCTGGCTGGCAGTACCCGCCACTGGAAGTCGTAGCTCCATTGGTCGAAGTACAGGTTGCCGCCTGCCCACTCGGCCTCGCCGCGCTGCGAGTCGACCGTTTCCGAGCGGAAGTGCTGCTTGGCCGGCACGAAGGGCTGGCCGAAATCGTCGTTGAAGGCGATGCGGTAGCCGTCGAGGCCACCCAGGTAGAAATCGCGCAGTGCAGGCACATCGCTGGCAAGCGCGCCGGTGGTCACGTCCATCGGCAGCCAGCCATACGGCGCCAGGTAGACCTGCCCCCAGTCATGCAGGTTGTTGTAGCCGCTGCCATCGCCGGAGAACACCATGCCCGACTGCCAGCGCGCGGGAATGCCGTTCATGCGCAGCAGCGCGATCAGCAGCAGGGTCTGTTGGCCGCAGTCGGCATGGCCGGCATGCAGCGCGTAATCGCTGATGTTGCTGAGCGTGGAGTATTCGCGCGCACCGGCCCAGGGAATGCGATCCACGGCAGCAAACAGCTTGCGCAGCACTTCATACGGACGTGTCTCGCCCTGCAGTACCTGGTCGGAGAACAGCTTCAGCGCCGGGGTGAAGCGCACATGCGGCAGCTGCTCGGCCAGATAGGGCTTCAAGGCCGGATCAGCCGGGGTTGGCTGTACCTTGGCCGGGTCGATCGCGGTATGCCGGGCGAGGATCGTGACCGCGTAGCGGATCTCGAAGCGCGTCGGCTGCCCAGCCACTGCCTTGGCTTCCAGGTACACGGTGCGCTGCAGGGTACTGGCCGGTGCCACCCGCGCCTTGCCCGGGGTGCTGCCCAGCCACTGCACCTGTTCCTGCTGCCCGGGGATCTCGCGCGGGTACGGAATCCACGCGCGGATCGTTTCACCGGCGGGCACCACATCGGATTTCACCGTGAGCGACTGGGTGAATTCGTAGCGCTGCGGCAGTACCGACGCCTGGCCACCCTGTTCGGCCGCGGCAACCACGCCTGCGTGGTGGGCGTTGAGCACTTCGTTGGGGCCCGGAGGCGGCATCGGTGCATCCGTGCGGCGGCGCGCGCGTGCTTCGTCGCTGAGCAGGAACAGGTTCGACGGTGCGCGCTTGAAGTACCAACGCTCGCCATCGATATCGAGATGCTCGATCAGGCCGAGTTGGTCCCAGCGCGCGAATTCCTCGTCGGTCAGATCGGGAATCCAGCGGCGCACGGCCGCCTTGGCCGCGGCCTCGTCGAGGGAAAAATCCAGGCGGATGCGGCGCATGCGCTCGCGCTGGAAGGTCCCCTCGGTGGTATCGCCTGCCGTTGCCAGCAGCGCTTCGGCATCGCTGAAGCGACCGCTGTCGATCAGGTCGATCACCTGCGTCTGGCGCGCCCGCTGCTGGCTGCTATGCCCATCGGTCGCCTGCGTGGCCGACACCCACAGCAGCAACACGGCACCCAGGCCGGCGGCGGCAGTCAGACGCGGTTTGCGAACGGCAGGATCCACAGCGACACTTCCCCAGCGCGGGTGGTAACGGCTGTGTAACACGGGCCGGGATGTTGGTCAATAATTTATTCTTGCTTTCGGGGCCAAAAGGAATAAATATTCCAACAGGCATTCGAGGAGGGTGTGCACCGCATGAGCCTGGCTTTCCGCGAACGGCACCGGCATTGGCCGCGCCGCTTGACCCTGGCCCTGTGCCTGCTGGCCGCTCCGGCCTTTGCACAGGCGGCCCCACCGCCCGACCCGGGTGCGCCGCTGCCCTATGTGATCGGCCTGCACGAGGCCTATCTGACCCCGCAGTACTGGGCCGCGCGCCTGGACAACGCCGATGCGCCGATTCTGGATCGCGCGCAGATCGAAGCACAGAACGCGCGGATGCGGGCGCAGGACAGCCACATCCAGGACATCGCCGCACTGCCCGCCCAGCTTGATGCGGCGACGGTTCGCGCCAGCATCACCGCGCTGTCGAGCTGGCCCACCCGCGCCCTCTACAACGACAAGGGCCAGGCGATCGCACCCGCGCTGCGCAGCGCGATCGAAGCCACCCTCGGTCTCGATGCGATCCCTGCCAAGGTGGCACCGGCCTACGGGCTGGTGGTGAAGCGCGCGGCACTGCGTACCTTCCCCACCCGCGAGCGGGTCTTCAGCACTGCCGGTGACACCGACATCGACCGCTTCCAGGAATCGGCACTGTTCCCCGGCGACAAGGTCGCCGTGGTCCACCGCAGCGCCGACGGCCGTTGGCTGTTCGTGCACAGCGAGCGCTACAGCGCGTGGATCGAAGCCGACACCATCGCCGGCGGCGACAAGGCCACGGTGCTCGGTTATGGCACGAAGGGCCCTTACCGCATCGTCACCGGCGCGACCGCGCAAACCGCCTACACCCCGGAGGAACCGCGCGTATCGCGCCTGCAGCTGGACATGGGCGTGCGCCTGCCGGTGCTGGCCGACTGGCCCGCTTCAGAACCGGTGAACGGCCAGCAGGCGCACGCCTCGTGGGTGGTGCAGTTGCCGGTGCGCGAAGCCGATGGCCGCCTGAAGCTGGTACCAGCGCTGCTGCCGCGCTCGCAGGACACCGCCGCCGACTACCTGCCACTGACCCCGCGCCTGCTGCTGCAGCAGGCCTTCAAGTTCCTCGGCGAGCGCTACGGTTGGGGCCACGACTACGACACGCGCGACTGCAGCGGTTTCGTTTCCGAGATCTACCGCAGCTTCGGCGTGCTGCTGCCGCGCAATACCAGTGCACAGGCGGTCAGCCCGGCACTGGATCGCCTGCCGTTCACCGACAAGGTCGGCAAGGCACTGCGCGACCGTGCCGTCACCGACCTGAAGGTCGGCGATCTGGTCTACATCCCCGGCCACGTGATGATGGCCATCGGCCACGTCGACGGCCGCACCTGGGTGATCCACGATACGGCGGGCGGCAGCTGGTTCGGTGCCGACGGCACGCGCGTGCAGGCCCATCTCAATGGTGTTTCGGTCACGCCGCTGGAGCCGATGATGGCCAGCGACACCGTCCGCTACATCGACCGCATCACCAACATCCAGCGCCTGCGGGCCAAGACTCCCGAATGAAGATCACCGCCATCGAACTGGGCATGCTGCGCGTGCCGTTGAAGACACCGTTCAAGACCGCGCTGCGCACGGTGGAAACCGTGGAAGACGTGGTCGTACTGATCCGCACCGACAGCGGTAACACCGGTTACGGTGAAGCCCCGGCCACCGCCGTGATCACCGGCGATACGCACGGCTCGATCATCGAAGCGATCCGCCACTTCATCGCCCCGCGCCTGATCGGCCAGGACGTGGTCAACCTCAACCATCTGTGCACGCTGGTGCAGACCGCCATGGAGCGCAACACCAGCGCCAAGGCGGCGGTGGAGATCGCGCTGTACGACCTGTGGGCGCAGCTGCACGGTGCGCCGCTGTACCAGATGCTCGGTGGCGGTGACCCGGTGATCACCACCGACATCACCATCAGCGTGGACTACATCGACAAGATGGTGGCCGACTCGTTGTCGGCGATCGAACGCGGCTTCGAGTCGTTGAAGATCAAGGTCGGCAAGGACATCGGGCTGGACATCGAACGGGTCAAGGCGATCCATGCCGCCGTGGAAGGCCGCGCCCTGCTGCGCCTGGATGCCAACCAGGGCTGGACCGCCAAGCAGGCGGTGCATGCGATGCGCACGCTGGAGGAAGCCGGCGTGGTGCTGGAGCTGCTGGAGCAGCCGGTGAAGGCCGCGGACATCAGTGGCCTGAAGTACGTCACCGACCGCGTCAACACGCCGGTGATGGCCGACGAAAGCGTGTTCAGCCCCAGCCAGGTGATGGACCTGATCCAGCAGCGCGCGGCCGACATCATCAACATCAAGCTGATGAAGACCGGCGGCCTGTCCAACGCGATCCGCATCGCCGACATCGCCGGCATCTACGGCGTGCCGTGCATGATCGGCTGCATGATCGAGTCGAGCATCAGCGTGGCCGCAGCCGTGCACCTGGCCGTGGCCAAGAGTGATGTGATCACCAAGGTTGACCTCGACGGTCCCTCGCTGGGCCAGTTCGACCCGGTCAGCGGCGGCGTGCATTTCAACGAATCGGAGATCAGCATCAGCGACGTGCCGGGGTTGGGCATCACCGAAGTGCGTGGGCTGGAGATGCTGGGTTGATTTCTGCCTTGCGGCTGACGTTGCGTGCCACTGGCGCTGGGTCGCGCGTTACTTTTCTTTTCGCGAAAAGAAAAGTAACCAAGAGAAACGCTCCGCCGGCCGCTAGCCGGTGCTACGCACCGGTTCCCTGCGCTCCTCGGCCCGTCGAGGGACGGCGCGGGAACTCGCTACGCTCAGACACCCGCGCCTCTTCGCCCTCGCCGGACCTGCGGTGCCCGGCTCGCTTGAAGGCGGACTCAACGTCAAAAGCAACAACTGCGCTCCGTAACCTCTTCGAGGCTGGAACCCGCTCGACCCATTCCATGACACGCTCTACGCTGCCAGCCGCAACGCGCCCACACATGCCCGGACACCCCGCATGCCGCCCCTGCTGAAGATCCGCACCGAGCGCGGGCAGATGTCGGCCATCGAGCGCCGCATCGCCGACTTCATCCTCGACAACGCCCACCTGCTGCGCGACTACTCGTCACAGCAGCTGGCCAGTGCGCTCGGCATCAGCCAGTCCAGCGTGGTGAAGTTCAGCCAGAAGCTCGGCTTCAAGGGCTACCCGGACCTGAAGTACTCCATCGGCCAGGACGTCGCCCGCGCCGGTGCCGATCCGCAGCAGGCGCCCGACGAACCCGACAGCGGCGATGACTACCTGCGCCTGGGCGAGGCGCTGCGCCGCAGCAAGGCGCAGGCCGAGGAGGAAACACGCCAGGCCAATCCACGCGCGGAGATCGAGCGCATCGTGCAGCTGCTCGACGGTGCGCCCAAGCTGTTCGTGTACGGCCTGGGAGACGACGGCCTGTTCGCCCGCGAGTTTGCCATGCGGCTGTCGCTGCTCGGGCTGCTGGTGGTACCCCACACCGACCCGATCCTGATGCTGGCCAACCTCTCGGCCGCGCGCCCGGGCGATGCGCTGCTGGTGTTCTCCGAATTCGGCAACCTGCCGCAGCTATCGCAGCTGTCGCGCCAGTTCCAGGACATGGGTGGCAAGATGATTTCCATCACCCGCCATACCGCCAACCCGCTGCGCGCGCATGCTGACGCAGCGCTGGTGGTGTGCGCGCACGATCGCACGCCGCAGGTCGCGCAGCTGCTGTACCGTAGCGCCATGCACGCCCTGCTCGATTTCCTGTTCGTGCTGCTCTGCCACACCAATCCGGACCGCCAGCAGCAGCTTGCGGTGAACCTGGAGCGGATCGACCACCTGCTGGATTCCTGACCGGAGCACCTGTTGATGAAATCACTGGTCCGTCTCGCTACCGCTGCACTGCTGCTTGCTACGGCGGTGTCCGTTCACGCGGCGCCGCTGGATGGCGCGCGCCAGCTGATCGTGGTCACCAGCGAAGGCTGGGACAGCACCCAGGGGCAACTGCAGGCCTATGTGCGCGACGGCAAGGGCTGGCACGCGCATGGACAGGCGTTCCCGGTGGCGCTCGGCCGCACCGGCAGTGCCTGGGGCCTGGGCCTGCACCCGGCGCAGGCCGACGGCCCGCAGAAGCAGGAAGGCGATGGCCGCAGCCCGGCCGGCATATTCGCGCTCGGCAGTGCGTTCGGCTATGCCGTCACCCGCCGCGGCACCGCCATGCCCTACCAGCCGATGCTGGACAGCAGCTACTGCATGGACGTGCCCGGTTCGCCGTTCTACAACCGCATCGTTGATGAAAAGAAGGTCGGCAATGCAGCGGTCAAGGGCTCCACCGAGCCGATGCGGCTGGATCTGCACAACAAGGGCGACGTGCGCTACCGGGAGGGCTTCGTGATCACCCACAACCCGGACAACCAGCCCGGCAAGGGCAGCTGCATCTTCGCCCATCTGTGGCGCCAGCC
Organism: Stenotrophomonas hibiscicola ATCC 19867; assembly: GCF_000382065.1. GTDB lineage: Bacteria > Pseudomonadota > Gammaproteobacteria > Xanthomonadales > Xanthomonadaceae > Stenotrophomonas > Stenotrophomonas hibiscicola. The sequence continues at coordinate 26,626 of NZ_KB907507.1, forward strand.
CGGCGAGGCCACCGCCGGCTGCACGGCCATGCCGCAGGAACGCATGCAGGCACTGCTGGACTGGCTGCGGCCGCAGGACGCGCCGCGTTTCGTGCTGCTGCCGCGCGCCGAGTACAGGCGACTGCAGGCGCAATGGGAGCTGCCTTCATTGAATGGAGACGGCCATTGAGCGCACAGGACGAACCGCAGCTGCAACGCGCGGTCAGCCGCTGGCAGATCGTCGGCCTGTCGATCAATGATGTGATCGGCAGCGGCATCTACCTGCTGCCGGCCGCCACCGTCGCCCTGCTCGGCCCCTTCAGCCTGTGGGGCGTGGTCGCCGCCGGCATCGTCGTGGCCTTGCTGGTGCTGTGCTATGCGCAGGCCGCCAGCTACTTCGATGAACCCGGCGGCAGCTACCTGTATGCACGCGAGGCGTTCGGGCGCTTCGCCGGTTTCGAGATCGGCTGGATGATCTGGCTGACCCGCATCAGCTCGGCGGCCGCACTCAGCAACGCGCTGGCCGATGCCGTCGCGCGTTTCTGGCCGTGGGCCGGTGCCGGCATGGGGCGCATCGCGGTGATCGTGGTGTCACTGGGCTTCCTGACCGGCGTCAACATCATCGGCGTGCGCTCGGCCGCGCGTACCGGCGTGGTGCTGGTGATCGGCAAGATGCTGCCGCTGCTGCTGTTCGTGGCCATCGGTGCGTTCTACATCGACCCACAGCTGGCCTTCTCCGGCCAGCGTCCGGACCCGCATGACCTGCAGCGCATGGGCGAGGCCGCCTTGCTGCTGCTGTACGCCTATGCCGGCTTCGAGAACATCCCGGCCGCCGCCGGCGAGTACCGCAATCCGCGTCGCGATATTCCGTTCGCGCTGATCACCATGATCATCACCGTCACCGTCATCTACGGCGCGGTGCAGGTGGTGGCACAGGGCACGCTGGCCGGCCTGGCCAGCTCGGCCACGCCGCTGGCCGATGCTGCTGCCGGCTTCGGCGGCGAAGCACTGGCGCTGATCCTGACGGTCGGCGCCACCATCTCCATCCTCGGCACCAACAGCAACACGATGATGATGGGCCCACGCTTCCTGTTCGCACTGGCCCGCGATGGCTATGGGCCGAAGATCCTGGCGCAGGTGCATCCGCGCTTCCACACGCCGGCCGCGTCGATCCTGTGCCAAGGCCTGATCGCGCTGGGCCTGGCCCTGTCCGGTTCGTTCGTGCAGCTGGCCCTGCTGTCGATGACCACGCGCCTGTTCGCCTACATCGGCACTGCAGCAGCAGTCCTGGTACTGGCCAAGCGCTACGCCGACCGCCCGGGCGCGTTGAAGCTGCCGGGTGGCCCGCTGATTCCGGTACTGGCGCTGCTGCTGTGCCTGGCCCTGTTCGCCAGTGCCAGCTGGCAGAACATCGCTGCTGCGCTGGTGGCGTTCGCCATCGGCGCGGTGATCTACAAGCTGCCGCGCAAGGATGCCGACGCCGGATGACCGATAGCGCCGGGCCATGCCCGGCGGATTGATCTGGTGATCACGCTGCCGGACCGGGCCGTTAACCGCCACGCAGGCAGGATCAGGCTTCGTCCACAACGGAGCCTTCCATGACCGAGTACCAGATCCCCGGCCGCGTACCGGACGACAGCACGCCGCGCGATGCGGTCAGCAATTACTGGCGCGAGCGCTACACGGCCGAGCCGTACTACGACGACCAGCTGTTCTTCGAGGACTACGAGCCGGCCTACCGCATCGGCCACGCCGCGCGTGCGCAGGACATGATCCGCGCCTACGAACAGGTCGAAGCTGAACTGGAGTCGCGCTGGGCCAGCGAGCGTGGCCGCAGCCGGCTGGAATGGGCGCAGGCACGCAATGCCGTGCGCCGTGGCTGGGACGAAGCGCACCTGGCGGACCCGCTGTTGAAGCGATAGCGCCATGCTTCTGTAGAGCCGAGCCTACGCTCGGCTCTCGCACCACGTCTGTAACGTCGAGCCATGCTCGACTGAGCCGAGCATGGCTCGGCTCTACACCGGATCGATCACTCCTGTTCCGGCAGCGGCGGCACGATCGCGCTGTGCTTGCTCCCGCCACCACCGGCGGCGATCAGGTCGCGGGTGTTCTTCTGCACGGCCACCGCGCCGAACAGCGACAGTGCATACGCCATCCCGTAGAAGCCCTTCTCGCTCGGTGCCAGCGTGGCATTCCACAGGCCAACCAGCAGCAGCATCAGCGCCGACAGCAACGCGAACCAGCACAGCGCGTAGTACAGGCCACTCACCGGAATGCCTTCCACGCGATCGCGCACGCTCTTCTGCAGCGACACCGCCGCGAACAGGCCGAACAGCAGCAGGGTCAGGTAGTAGCCCTTCTCGTTGAGCGCCATCGTGGCGTTGAACAGGCCGATCAGGTAGGCCGCCGCACCCAGCAGCAGCGCCACCCATGAGGCGGCGATGAAGGCGGTGGAGGGCTTGTGGGGCATGGCAGTGTTCATTGCAGGTCCTTGGCAGGCAGACGGGCACGCTTTGCCCGGGCGTGCCCACCCTAGACGATCCCGCCGCGCTCGCACAGGGGTCGCAGGACCTTCGGGCCACGACGCTCACGGCGCCAGTGGTATACAAGGGACAGCCCGGCCATCCGCATCCCCGCACTGGAGATACCCATGACCCGCACGCCCCTGCTGCTCGCCCTCGGCCTTGTGCCGATCCTTGCCACCTCCGCCTGCAATGCCGCTGACCCCGCCGCCAACGGCGCCCAGACCGCAGCGCCCGCTGCCTCCACCACTGCCGACCAGCGCCCGTTCACCGCCACCGAAATCAGCCGGTTCGACCAGCCGTGGGCGATGACCTTCCTGCCGGACGGCGGCCTGCTGGTCACCGAAAAGCGCGGCAAGCTGCAGCACCTGGACCTGGCCAGCGGCCAGAAGCATGAGATCACCGGCGTTCCGAAGGTCGCTTACGGCGGCCAGGGTGGCTTCGGTGACGTGATCCTGCACCCGCAATTCGCGAGCAACCACGTGATCTACCTCAGCTATGCCGAGGAAGGCACGCTGGACACCCGCGGCGCTGCCGTGGCCCGTGCCACGCTGGCGCTGGACGCCAACGGTGCCGGCCAGCTGAAGGACCTGAAGGTGATCTGGCGACAGAGCCCGAAGGTGAGTGGTGAAGGTCACTACGGCCATCGCCTTGCTTTCGGCCCGGACGGCAAGCTGTGGATCAGCTCCAGCGAGCGCCAGAAGTTCGATCCGGCGCAGGACATGGGCGGCAACCTCGGCAAGATCATCCGCCTCAACGACGATGGCAGCCTGCCCGCCGACAACCCGTTCGCCTCACAGGGCGGCGTTGCCGCGCAGGTGTGGTCGCTGGGCCACCGCAACATTCTGGGCATGGCCTTCGACGCGAACGGCAAGCTGTGGGCACACGAGATGGGCCCGGCCGGCGGCGACGAACTGAACCTGATCGTGCGCGGCGCCAACTACGGCTACCCGATCGTTTCCAATGGTGACCATTACGACGGCCGGCCGATTCCCGACCACGACACGCGCCCGGAATTCGCCGCGCCGAAGGTGACCTGGACGCCGGTGATCTCGCCGGCCGGCTTCGTGATCTACAGCGGCAACCTGTTCCCGCAGTGGAAGGGCAGCGGCTTCATCGGTGGCCTGTCGTCGACCTCGCTGGTGCGTGTGGCCTTTGATGGCGACGGCGCGCGCGAAGCTGAGCGCTTCAGCATGGGCGAGCGCATCCGCGAAGTGGAACAGGGTCCGGATGGCGCCCTGTGGCTGCTGGAAGACGGCAGCAAGGCGCGCCTGCTGAAGCTCACCCCGAAGACCTGATGCCCCGGTAGTGCCGGCCGCTGGCCGGCACCTGGATCCTTCCGGCACCCGGCGGTTGCCGGCCAGCGGCCGGCACTACCCTGCCAAACGGCCCCGCACGCGGGGCCGTCTGCGTTTACTGGATGGTGATGACCTTCACCTCGGTCTTCGTGCAGGCCTGGTCCAGGCACTGGCCGCTCAACCACACCTGGCCGCTGCCGATCATCACGCCCTGCTGGTTGACGAACACCTTGCCGAAGTCCTGCTCGGACACTGCCTTGACCACCTCCGGCGTGATGATCTTCTCGTAGTTGCGCTGGAACTCTCCGGGGCCGGAGATCTTCTTTCCGCCGCTGATGTTCAAGGGGAATCGCACTTCTTCGACCACCGCAGCGCGATCACCGCCAACTACGGCGGTCTTGAACGCATTGAAGACCTTCTCGAACTGCGCGGCATCGCCAAGCAGCGACTCGATGCGCGCACGCGCATCCTCGGCGGGCGCCTCGGCTGCTGGTGCGGGCGGTGCTAAGTCGGCGGGTCCAGCAGCCGGCGCTGTCGGTTCAGCGGAACGCGTCGCTGCCGCGCTGGCCTCCATCGGCGGCGGCGCATCCGCCGCAGGCTCGGCCGGCGGTGCCGCCGGCTGCGAACAGGCGGCCAGCATCAGGGCGGGAATCAGGTAGGCCATCCGGCGCATGCGCGCACTCCATCGAAACAGGAAGCCCGATGGTAGCGCCGCCACAGTGACGGCAACAAAAAGGGGACGGAGGGGATTAAGTCGTTTGTGCCACTAACGACTTAATCCCCTCCGTCCCCTTTTTCTTCAATCAGGCCTTCAGCAGTTCGAACTGCACCGCTTCGCCAGCCGCCGAGGACGCGCACACCCACAGGTCGAACAGGCCCGGCTCGGCACGCAGCACGCCGTCGCGGCCGGTAAACGCCAGCTGCTCGCGGGTCAGGGTGAACACCACGTCGGTCGACTCGCCCGGCTGCAGTGCCACCTTGCGGAAGTCCTTCAGTTCGCGCACCGGACGCACGCGGCTGGCCACACGGTCGTGGATGTACAGCTGCACGACTTCCTCGCCAGCAACGCTGCCGGTGTTGGTCAGCGTGGTGGTGATGGTCAGGGTGTCGTCCCAGCCGAGCTGTGCAGTGCTCAGCTGCGGCACGCCGTAGGCGAAGGTGGTGTAGCCGATGCCATGGCCGAACGGGTACAGCGGTTCGTTCGGAATCTCGCGCCAGCGGGCCTTGAACTCCGACATCGTCGGCAGTTCCGGGCGACCGGTGCGCGGGTGGTTGTAGAAGTACGGCTGCTGGCCGGACACCTGCGGGAAGCTGACCGGCAGGCGGCCGGACGGGCTGTAGTCGCCGAACAGCACATCGGCCACGGCATGGCCGGTCTGCGTGCCCAGGTACCAGGTCACCGCCACAGCCTGTGCATTGCGCACCGCGCCCTGCAGCGCCAGCGCGCGGCCATTGCGCAGCAGCACCACCAGCGGCTTGCCGGTCATCGCCACGGCCTCGGCCAGCGCCTGCTGTGCCGGCGGCAGGGTAATCTCCACGCGCGACTGTGCTTCACCGCTGTAACGCTGCGGTTCGCCCAGCGCCAACACCACCACATCGGCTCGCAGCGCGGCAGCCACCGCCGCTTCGGTACCGCCTGGAATGGCCGCTTCCAGTTCGCAGCCCGGCACGATTTCCAGCAGCGCTTCGTCGCCGATGGCGGCACGCACGCCCGTCTCCAGGTCCACGTAACGCTGCTTGTCGCCGAACAGCGTCCAGCAGCCTTCGATGTTCTCGCGGTCCTGCACGAACGGGCCGATCAGCGCGATCTTCTGCCCGGTCTTCTGCAACGGCAGCACGTTGTCGCGGTTGTTCAGCAGCACGATCGAACGCCGCGCGGCGTCGCGCGACAGTTGGTCATGCGCGTCGAGGTACGAGGTATCGGCTTCGCGTGCCGGGTCAAGCGAACGGTACGGGTCGTCGAACAAGCCGATGGTTTCCTTCAGCCACAGGATGCGCCGCACGCCCTCATCCAGCACCGCCATCGGCACCTCGCCGCTCTCGACCAGGCCCGGCAGGTGCTCAGCATAGAAGCCGCTCTGCATGCTCAGGTCCAGGCCGGCGGTGAACGCCTTGGCGGTGGCATCGCGGTCGTCGGCGGCATAGCCGTGGGCGACCAGCTCCATGTCGGCGGTGTAGTCGGAGATCACCACGCCCGGGAACTTCCATTCGCCGCGCAGGATGTCGGTCAGCAGTTCAGCGTTGGCACTGGCCGGCACACCATTGATGTCATTGAACGAGGACATCACGGTGATCGCGCCGGCATCGAAGGCGGCCTTGAACGGTGGCAGGTGCACGTCGCGCAGGGTCTGCGGCGAGATGTCCACCATGTTGTATTCCATGCCGGCCATCACCGCGCCGTAGGCGGCGAAGTGCTTCGGCGTGGCCAGCAGCGAATCGGCGGCGCGCAGGTCGCTGCCCTGGAAGCCGCGCACGCGGGCGGCGGCGAACGCACAGCCCAGCACCACGTCCTCACCGGCCCCTTCGGCGCCACGGCCCCAGCGCTGGTCGCGGGCGATATCCACGGCCGGGGCGTAGGTCCAGTGCAGGCCAGCGGCCGTGGCCTCGATGGCGGTGGCGCGCGCGGTGCGCTCGGCCAGGTCCGGCTCGAAGCTGGCGGCCTCGCCCAGCGGAATCGGGAACACGGTGCGCATGCCGTGGATGACGTCGGCGGCCAGGATCACCGGGATGCCCAGGCGGCTCTCCTCGGTGGCGACCTGCTGGATGCGACGGCCCAGCTCGGCGCCCACGCCATTGAACAGCGAGCCGACCTTGCCCTCGCGCACCTGCTGCAGCACCTGGTCGGCATTGCGCACGTTGGCTTCCGGGTTCACGTCCGGGGCGAACGGGCGGACCATGTCCGCGAAGACACCCAGCTGGCCGACCTTTTCCTCGACGGTCATCTGGGCAATGAGGGATTCGATGCGTTCGGAGGCCACCGGCAGTCCTTGATGAAAACGTTTACAAGCCCGGCATTCTAGCGATCCCGAGCCATTTGGCGAGAGGTTTCTTCATTCAGTTTCAGCCACCAGCGGGGTCCGTATGGCTCCGTCGGGGCCACCGCAGCTTACTCCGAGCCGGCCAGCTGGCGCTGCCCGGCCATCAACATGGCGTCGCTGGACGCCTGGAACACGCGCAGCCCGAAGGCTGGCAGGATCGCCAGCAGGTGGTCGAAGATGTCCGACTGCACGGCCTCGTACTCGCCCCAGGCGGTGCTGCGGGTGAAGCAGTACAGCTCCAGCGGCAGGCCCTCGGTGGTCGGCTGCAGCTGCCGCACCAGCAGGGTCATGTCGGTATGGATGCCCGGATGGCTGCGCAGGTAGCGCTCCACATACGCGCGGAACGTGCCCAGGTTGGTCACCCGGCGGCTGTTGACCTCGGCCATGCCCTGCTCGCGCAGGCGCCCGTTCCACTGCCCCAGTTCCTGTTCCTTCTCCTGCAGGTAGTCGCGCAGCAGCGCGAACTGGCCGAGGAAGGCCAGGTCGCCCTGGTCCAGGAAACCGACGCTGTGCTGGTCCAGGTACAGCGCGCGCTTGATCCGGCGGCCACCGGCTTCCTGCATGCCGCGCCAGTTCTTGAACGACTCGGTCACCAGCTTCTTGGTCGGGATGGTGGTGATGGTCTTGTCGAAGTTCTGTACGGTGATGGTGTGCAGCGCGATGTCGATGACGTCGCCGTCGGCGTTCTGGCTGGGCATCTCGATCCAGTCGCCAATGCGCACGCGGCCATCGCCACTGATCTGCACGCTGGCCACCAGCGACAGGATGGTGTCCTGGAAGATCAGCATCAGCACCGCCGTGGCTGCGCCCAGGCCGGTGACCAGATAGCGCAGGTCGACGCCCGCCAGGGTGGCAACGATCGACAGGCCGGCGATCACGAAGAGGACGATCTTGGCGACCTGCAGGTAGCCCTTGATCGGCTTGTTGCGTGCCTCGGGGCGGCGCTCGTACAAATCGTTGGCCGCATCCAGCGCATGCGAGATGGCCAGCACCACGGTCAGGATCGCCCACGCCTGGCAGGCGCCGATGATGAAGCTGACCAGGCCCGGCGGCAGGTCCGGCACGATGCGGATGCCCGAGGCGATCACCTGGCTGGGCACCACGTTGGACAGGCGCGAGATCACCCGCATCAGGTGGCTGCCGCGGCCGGTGTCAGCGCCGGGGAGGCGGCTGAGCAGGCGCCGCAGGCCACGTAACAGGATGCGTTTGGTCACCCAGTTGGCCAGGCCAGCGGCGATCAGCAGCGCCGAGATCATCAACGCCAGGTAGGCGCCGGGATAGGGTTCCAGTGTGTTCTGCAGCCGTTCCAGCCACTGTACCGCCACCACCGCGTCCACCATCGGTTGTCTCCTGTCTGTTTCGTTGTTGCCAAGGTTGCCGGCCAGCGGCCGGCACTACCGGGGTCGTCGGCCAACGGCCGGCACGACCGGGTCAGTCCCGCATGCGTTCGATGATCACGCCCACCGCACGCGCGCCGCGCACTGCGCCCGGCTTGCTCAGCTTCAGGCGCAGCCACTTCACGTCGAATTCGTCCAGCACGATCTGCGCGCAGCGCTCGGCCAGCGTCTCGACCAGGCCGAACTCCGACTCGCGCACGAACTGTTCCAGGCGCTTGCTCACCGCCTTGTAGTTCAGGGTGTGGGCGATGTCATCGGTGGCTGCGGGGCGACGGTTGTCGAAACCCATTTCCAGGTCGAACACCAGGTCCTGGCGGATCCGTCGTTCCCAATCGTAGATACCGATCAGGGCGTCGATCGTCAGCCCTTCGATGAAAACCTTGTCCATTGCGCTTACCGGCACGAATACAGGCGGCCATGGTAACGGCACGGCGGTGAGCCTGCCCGGAACGGGCGGTGGGCCACCGGCGTGGGGCGGCCCGGAAAAAACAAAGGGCCCTGCTAGCGGGGCCCTTTGGTACTACCGTTTGTCCCCAGGGGGAGCTGGAATCCAGCCGCGAGTCCCGGTGGCGCAGGCACGCAGATTAGGCAAGGACCAGATCGCCGGTCAAGGCCAAATCCGACAGGACAGGTCAGGTATTCGTCCGAGGCAAAACGCAGAAAATCAGCCGCGCGGACAAGGACGTTCCCTGATGGTCGCCGCCGCCCACTCTCGCGAACATCGATCCCTCCTTCACCACCGCACATGACGATGGCTCCATACGATGTACTGCGGCGCGCGTTGTCAGCGGAGCGTCTGTCTACTTACGAGAGAATCGCATCGACCTGCGGCCCCGACGTCACAGCCGAATCCCTCTACCTCTGGAACATGCGGCTGTGCAGTGCACTGATGATGCCGGTCCATCTGTGCGAGGTGGTCACCCGCAACGCCGCGGCAATGGTTCTTGTTCGGCAGCACGGTCCACGTTGGCCCTGGAATGATGCCTTCAGACGCAGGCTGCCAACTTCGTCCAGTACTTCTCCACGCACGGCACTGGAACAACTTGCCAGTCGCGCAAGCGATACACCTGAAATCGTCGCCAACCTGCCTATGGTGTTCTGGCAGCAGCTATTCACATGTCGCTTCGATTCCACGCTGTGGATACCGGCACTCAGCGGAGTCCTGCGCCATGCGCCTTGCGCCCACCCCAGTGTCATCCGGAAAGTCATCCACGCGGATATTGGCCGCATCCGCCACCTGCGCAACCGCATCGCCCATCACGAGCCCATCCTCGAGCGCGACATCGGCGCCGACCTGGCCGCGATCGGGCGGCTGATCCATGCCCGCTGCCCACACACCCTGGGCTGGCTGCAGCGCCATGAGCGGGCGACAACCGTGCTGGCGGCGTCGCCGTTGGCAGTGCATCGGTAATGCGTCCGCCGGGCATGGCCCGACGCTATCGGTTCACACCGCCGGCAGGGTCGCCATGTCCCAGCGCGGGGTCACATCCACCTTCGGCGGGCTGTGCTGGCCAGCCTGCAGCCGCAGCGCGCCAGCGAAGGCGATCATCGCGCCGTTGTCGGTGCACAGTGCAGGCCGCGGGAAGCAGGCGCGGCCGCCGAGGCGCTCGGCCATCTGCTGCAGGCGGGCGCGCAGGCGCTTGTTGGCACCTACACCGCCGGCAACCACGATCACGTTCGTCCCGGCCGCTTCCAGCGCGCGCTCGCACTTGATCGACAGGGTCTCGACCACCGCGTCCTCAAAGCCCCGGGCAATATCGGCGCGGGTCTGGTCGCTCTGGTCGCTGTCGCGCCAGGCCATCAGGACCTGGGTCTTCAGGCCGGAGAAGCTGAAATCCAGCCCCGGGCGGTCGGTCATCGGCCGCGCGAAGCGGTACGCGCCCGGCGTGCCCTGCTCGGCCAGCCTGGCCAGCTGCGGGCCGCCCGGGTACGGCAGGCCCATCAGCTTGGCGGTCTTGTCGAAGGCCTCGCCAGCCGCATCGTCCAGGGTTTCGCCCAGCAGCCGGTACTGGCCGATCGCATCCACCGCCACCAGCTGGGTATGGCCACCGGACACCAGCAGCGCAACGAACGGGGCCTGCGGCGGGTCGTCTTCCATCAGCGGTGCCAGCAGGTGCCCCTCCATATGGTGTACGCCGACGGCCGGGACCTCCAGCGCCCAAGCCAGTGATCGGGCCACGCCCGCACCCACCAGCAGCGCGCCGACCAGGCCGGGACCGGCCGTATAGGCGACGCCATCGATATCGCCTACACCCAGACCGGCGTCGGCCAAGGTCTGGCGCACCAGCGGCAGCAGCTTGCGGACGTGGTCGCGGCTGGCCAGCTCGGGCACCACGCCACCGTATTCGGCGTGCAGGGCGATCTGGCTGTAGACCGCATGGGCGCGCAGGGCTGCGCTGCCGGCCAGGTCGGTGTCATACACCGCCACGCCGGTCTCATCACAGGAAGATTCGATGCCAAGGACTCGCATGCCTGCTATTATGACGCCCCTGCCGTCCCCTCGGGGAGCGTGCAGATCTCACTGCTTTCGAACCGCCGGCCCGTATTCAGGGTTGGCCGCTTGCAGTTTGTCGATTCGCCGCTATAATGTGCGGCTCGCCGGGCGTGACCCGGTTCTACTGTGTCCCGGAGATTCCATGCCCAGCGTCAAAGTCCGCGAGAACGAGCCCTTCGAGTTTGCTCTTCGCCGCTTCAAGCGCACTTGCGAAAAGGCCGGTGTGCTGGCCGAAACCCGCAAGCGCGAGTTCTACGAAAAGCCGACCCAGGAGCGCAAGCGCAAGGCCGCCGCTGCTGTGAAGCGTCAGCTGCGCCGCTCGTCGCGCGACGTCACCAAGCGTCAGCGCCTGTACTGATCGGACGCATCTTCATTGCGGCGGGCCTGCCCGTTGCGATGGAGCCGAAGCCGGCACGCGCGAGCGTCGCCGGCTTTTTGCGTTTCCGGGTTCGGGCATCCGCCCCGCCCCACCTACCACCACGAGGTTCCTCATGAGCATGAAGCAGCAGCTCACCGAAGACATGAAGGCCGCCATGAAGGCGGGCGAGAAGCACAAGCTGGGCGTGATCCGCCTGATCAATGCCGCCATCAAGCAGCGCGAAGTGGACGAGCGCATCGAGCTGGACGACACCGCCGTGATCGCCGTGCTCGACAAGATGGTCAAGCAGCGCAAGGACTCGGTCAGCCAGTACGAAGCCGCCAACCGCGAAGACCTCGCCGAGATCGAGCGCGCCGAGATCGTGGTCATCGAAGCCTACCTGCCGGCCAAGATGGGCGAAGCCGAGATCGTGGCCGCCATCCAGGCCGCCATCGCCGAGACCGGCGCCTCCGGCCCGGCCGACATGGGCAAGCTGATGGGCGCCCTGAAGCCCAAGCTCGCTGGCCAGGCCGACATGGGCCTGGTGTCCAAGCTGGTCAAGCAGCAGCTGGCGTAATCCGGCAACGGGGTCGGATCCCTTTCGCAACGCGAAAGGGCTCTGACCCCATTGATGTACCCGTTTCACCGCACCTTCGTCGGTCGCCTGCTACAACCGCACACATGGTTGAACCCGAGCTCAACGTTCCCGTGTCCCTGCACAAGTATCTCAAGCGCCTGCAGGACAGCTTTCCGATGGCGGTGGCCAAGCGCTTCATCGACGTCGACGTGCTGACCCAGGCCGCCTCCGTCTCGTTCTACGCCCTGCTGTCGATGGCACCGCTGCTGGTGCTGCTGCTGTGGTTGACCGCTTCGCTGTACCCGCCGGCACAGCAGGCGCTGGTCGACCAGATCAGCTCGGTGGCCGGCAGCAGTGCTGCGATCGTGGCCGAGACCGTCCTGAAGAACGCCGACAACCAGCCCGACGTCGGCTCGTTGGCAGGGCTGTGGAGCACGCTGCTGCTGTTCGTGGGCGCCACCGCCGTGTTCGCGCAGCTGCAGAACGCACTGAACCTCATCTTCCGCACCAGCGGCGAGCGCCTGGAGGGCCTCAAGGCCTGGCTGCGCAAGCGCGTGTTCTCGTTCGGCGTGGTGCTGGCCCTGGGCTTCCTGCTGATCCTGTCGATGACTGCCACCACGGTACTGCAGGTGGCCTTCGCGCAACTGCCCTCGATCCTCCCCGCGCTGGGTTACGTCACCAGCCTGCTGCTGTACGCGGTGGGGTTCGCTTTCATGTACCACTACCTGCCCGACCGCCGCGTGGCTTGGCGCCAGGCCTTCATCGGCGGTGCCATCACCTCGGCGTTGTTCGCACTGGGCCGCTACGGCATCGGCGTCTACATCGCCACCGTGGCCCCCGGCAGTGCCTACGGCTCGATGGGTGCGCTGGTGATCTCGCTGGTCTGGATCTACTACGCCACCGTCGTGTTCTTCGTTGGCGCCCTGATGACGGCGGTGATCGATGAGCGCCTGCGCGCGCGCCATCACCTGGCCGCAGCCGGCATCGATCCGGCAACCGCCAGCCAGGTGCCCGACAGGGGGTAAACTAGGCCGACCGCCCCCGGTTCCGTCGCGTGGTCCTGCACCGCGCCCTGCCCTGTTGCCCATGGCCCGTATCCCCGACGCTTTCATCGACGACCTGCTCGCCCGCACCGACATCGTCGAGGTGGTGGGCAGCCGCGTGCCGTTGAAGCGCCAGGGCAAGGAGTACGCCGCGCGCTGCCCGTTCCATGACGAGCGCTCGGCCTCGTTCACGGTCTCGCCCACCAAGCAGTTCTATCACTGCTTCGGCTGCGGCGCGCACGGCACCGCGATCAGCTTCCTGATGAACTACGACCGCCTCGAGTTCCTCGACGCGGTGGATGAGCTGGCCAAGCGTGCCGGCATGGAAGTACCGCGCAACGAAAACCCGCGCAGCCCCCAGCAGCAGGACGACAGCCGCGAGCTGTACTCGGCGCTGGACGCCGCCACCAAGTTCTTCCAGAAGAATCTGGAAGGCAGCGAGAAGGCACGCGCGTATCTGGAAAGCCGTGGCGTGGACGAAGCGAACCGCGCGCGCTTCCAGATCGGCTACGCACCGGATGGCTACAGCGGCCTGCGCGATGCGCTGGGCAAGGACGAGCGCCGCATGAAGCTGCTCGACCGCGCAGGCCTGTTCTCCAAGAATGATCGCGGCCACGTCTACGACAAGTTCCGCGACCGGGTGATGTTCCCGATCTTCGACCGTCGTGGCCGGGTGATCGCCTTCGGCGGGCGCGTGTTCGAGAAGGACGACGGCCCCAAGTACCTCAACTCGCCCGAAACCGCGCTCTTCCACAAGGGCCGCGAACTGTACGGCCTGTGGCAGGTGCGCCAGGCCAACCAGAAGATCGAGCGGTTGATCGTGGTCGAGGGCTACATGGACGTGGTCTCGCTGTTCCAGTTCGGGGTCACCCAGGCGGTGGCCACGCTGGGTACGGCGACCACGCCGGACCACGCCGAGCTGCTGTTCCGCAACGCACCGGACGTGTTCTTCTGCTTCGACGGCGATGCCGCCGGCCGCCGCGCCGGCTGGAAGGCGCTGGAGTCGGTGCTGCCGCGCATGAAGGATGGCCGCCAGGCCTTCTTCCTGTTCCTGCCCGATGGCGAAGACCCCGACACCATCGTGCGCAAGGAAGGCGCCGGGGCCTTCAACGAGCGCCTGAAGCAGGCCACGCCGCTGTCGCAGTTCTTCTTCGATGAACTGACCCGCGAGATCAACCTGGGCACGCTGGACGGCAAGGCGCGCCTGGCCGAACGCGCAAAGCCGATGCTGGCGCAGATTCCCGACGGTGCCTTCGGCGACCTGATGAAGCAGCAGCTGGCGCAGCTGACCGGGCTCGGCGGCAACGCCCCGTCTGTGCGCGCACCGATGCCGCAACGCCAGCCACAGCGGGCGATCCAGCCGGTGGCCAGGCGCAGCCTGGTGCGAGGCGCGATCGCTGTGCTGCTGCAGCAGCCCTCACTGGCGCTGACCCTGGGCGGCCAGCACCACTTCCAGGGCCTTCGCCTGCCCGGTGTGGAACTGCTGCTGGAACTGCTGGGGCTGGTCGAACAGCGCCCGGACATCAGCACCGGCGCCCTGCTGGAACACTTCGACGGCCGCGAGGAACAGGCGTCGCTGCATACGCTGGCCGCTCAGACGCTGCCCGGCACCGAGGCCAGCTGGACCCAGGAACTGCACGATGCTGTGGCCCAGTTGGAGAAACAGCTGCTGGTGCAACGCCTGGAGGAGTTGTTGGCAAAGCAGCGCCAGCAGGGCCTGGACGATACTGACAAATACGAACTGCGCGAGCTGTTGAAGGCCCGCGCCGGGCTGCGCCTGTAGAGGGGCAGGACGCTTTCACGGAGAGGACCATGCTGCTGCGCCTGACCTGCCTGCTGTTGCTGTCGCTCTGCCTGCCACTGGCGGCCCTGGCCGCAGATGGCCCGCTCAATGAAGTCCGCCCCGGCCTGTATGCCGCCGGCCAGCCCAGTGCCGCACAACTGCGCGAACTGGCTGCACAGGGTGTGCGCACGGTGATCGACCTGCGTCAGCCCGACGAAGACCGCGGTTTCGATGAAACCCACGTGGCCGAATCGCTGGGCCTGCGCTATGTGCGCATTCCGGTGGCCGGCGCAGAGGGGCTGGATGCGGCCAATGTGCGCGCCGTGCATCAGGCCCTGCGGCAAAGCCAGGGACCGGTGCTGCTGCACTGCGCCTCCGGCAACCGTGCCGGTGCCGTGCTCGGCCTGGTCAATGCACGTTACGAACACGCCAGCCCGGAACAGGCCCTGCAGCTCGGCCAGCGTGCCGGCCTGAAGTCGCTGGAAGCCGCCACCCGCCAGCGCCTGGCCACGCCATCCATTTCGCCCTGACTCCACCGCACCAAGGACTCTGCCCACCATGACCCGCTGGTGGTCGCGCCTGCGACCGGACAACTTCACCCTCGCCCTGCTGTGCACCGTCGGCCTGGCCTCCCTGCTGCCGATGAAGGGCGCCGCCGCCATCGTCCTCGACGATGTCACCACGGTCGCCATCGCGGCGTTGTTCTTCCTGCATGGCGCACGCCTGCCGCGCGAGTCGATCATCGGCGGCATGCTGCACTGGCGGCTGCACCTGACCATCCTCGCCTGCACCTTCCTCCTGTTCCCGCTGCTGGGGCTGATGTTCAAGCCACTGTCGGGCTGGCTGCTGACGCCGGAGCTATACCTGGGCGTGCTGTTCCTGTGCACCCTGCCCTCCACCGTGCAGTCGTCCATCGCGTTCACCTCGATGGCGCGCGGCAATGTACCGGCAGCGGTGTGCAGTGCCTCACTGTCGAGCATCCTCGGCGTATTCCTGACTCCACTGCTGCTGACCGCGCTGGCGGGCACCTCCGGTGGCGTGCACGACCCGCTGCATGCGATCGGCGGCATCATGCTGCAGCTGCTGGTGCCGTTCGTGGCCGGCCACCTGCTGCGGCCGTGGATTGCCGGCTGGGTGGAAAAGCAGCGCGCGCTGCTGCGTTACACCGACCAGGGCACGATCCTGCTGGTGGTGTACTCGGCCTTCGGCGAAGCGGTGACCGAAGGGTTGTGGAGCAAGACGCCGCTGCTTTCGTTGCTGGCCGTGGCCGTGGTGGCTGCCGTGCTGCTCGGCATCGCCATGCCGCTGATCACCTTCATCGCGCGTCGCCTGCGTTTCAACCGCGAGGACGAGATCGCCATCGTGTTCTGCGGCTCGAAGAAGAGCCTGGCCACCGGCGTGCCAATCGCCAAGGTGCTGTTCGCCGGCGGCAGCCTCGGCGCGATCGTGCTACCGGTGATGATCTACCACCAGATCCAGCTCATCGTCTGCGGCGTGATCGCGCAGCGGTACGCGAAGCGCGCGCCCTGACCCGACGGGAGGACATCCACGCATGGCGTGGATCTGCTGTAGAGCCGAGCCCGCGCTCGGCTAACACCTGTGATCCGGAGTAGATCCACGCCATGCGTGGATGGTTTGCCTGACGCTACGGATCCACCAGCGTCCCGACGCTCAGTTCCGGCATCCATACCCATAGGTCGTACGGCCGTTCCGCACCGGCAGCGACCCGCGGCCCCGTGGCAACCTGCTCTCGAAGTGGCCGCGCCATGCAACCGCCCGCGCATCCCCACGTCTGACCACGTTGCGCGCCCAACCGTACGCTGTAGATATCCAGGTCCCGCAGCTGCGACGCCATCGGATGCATCTGCATTTCTGGCGGCATACCTTGCGGCCTTTGCAGCATCGCGTGCACGTTACCAGTCAGCACCAGCATGCGCGCATTGGCCGGTAGGCCTCGATAGAGCCGCCGCAACTCGGCTGCCATGAGGTCATCGCGTACCTGGTTGCCGCCTTTGCTGGCGTTGACGTCATAGCCAACGACGTCGATCACACGTCCCTGCGACTTCAGCACGCGCAGGCTTTCGATCATTGCCAGCATGTCGCGGCTGCGACGGCCGTCATGCTGGTCATCGCGCAGGGTCCAGAACGCACGCCCGCGCAGATGCTGGCGTGCCTTCTCCCCGCCATCGGAAGCCAGGTAATCGCGCAGCGTGGGGGTTTCCCCGCGTGGCAGTTCCAGCGCCAGCAGGACCGGCCCGGTGCGGCTGTAGCCGTCCACCAGCTGCCGCACCAGCAGCGGCGTCTCGCGGGTTCCATGGAATTCGCCCAGCACCAGCAGGCGGTGATCACCGGCGTGCTGGTGGATCTGCGCGGCGGTGTCGTCGGCATGCGCGGTCACGGCCATGCCCAGCGCCAGAATCAGCGCGGTGGTCCAACGGACGATCGTATGCATCCCTGCTCACTCCTTTCCTTGGGGTCAGGAACAGCAATGGCGACGCCGCTGGAAGAGATCAAGTGCAGAGCCGAGCCCACGCTCGGCTGCTCTTCCAATCCCCCTCAGCGGAGCATGGGCTCGGCTCTACAGGTGGTGCTTCACAACCAGGGCAGGATCCAGTGGTCGACCAGCAGGAAGGCGAACAGCGCCATCAGGTAGACGATGGAGTAATAGAACATCTTCATCGAGAACAGCTCATCCGGCGGGTTGAGCATGCGCCAGGCGTACCAGAGGAACACGGCGTTGAGCACGATCGCGCCGCCCAGGTAGAACGCACCGCTCATGCCCACCAGGTATGGCAACAGGCAGACCAGCGCCAGCACCAC
This sequence comes from Stenotrophomonas hibiscicola ATCC 19867, assembly GCF_000382065.1. GTDB lineage: Bacteria > Pseudomonadota > Gammaproteobacteria > Xanthomonadales > Xanthomonadaceae > Stenotrophomonas > Stenotrophomonas hibiscicola. Next base: position 43,935 of record NZ_KB907507.1, read on the forward strand.
CGAATACACCATGATCTGCTTGCGGGTGTGCACCACGCCGTGGGTCACTGGCAGCATCGGGATCTCCGCCTTGGCGTAGTCCTCGCGGCGGAAGATCGCCAGCGCCCAGAAGTGCGGCGGGGTCCAGATGAAGATGATCAGCACCAGTAGCGACGAGTACGCCCAGTCCGACGAACCCTGCATGCCGGTCACCGCGGCCCAGCCCAGCATCGGTGGCATCGCGCCGGCCAGGCCGCCGATGACGATGTTCTGCGAGGTCGCGCGCTTGAGGTACACGGTGTAGATCACCGCATAACCGATCAGCGAGGCGAAGGTCAGCACCGCAGTGATCAGGTTCACCCACAGCACCAGGAGGGTCATCGACAGCACGATCAGTACGCCGGCGAACACCAGCACCTGCCACGGCTTGACCTTGCCCACCACCAGCGGACGCCACGAAGTGCGCGCCATCTGCGCATCGATGTGCGCATCCAGCAGCTGGTTGATCGCGGCGGCGGCCGAAGCGGCCAGCCAGATGCCGAGGAAACCGAGCACGCCGGCGCGTACCTGCTCCCAGCTGGGCACGCCGGGGATGGCCAGGACCATGCCGACCAGGGCAGTGAAGACGATCAGCGCGACGACCTTGGGCTTGGTCAGGTCCCAGTACTGGCGGTAATTGGAAAACATGGAGTCAGTCCGGGGCGCGCAGGCGGGCCAGCAGGCTGACCAGCACGAACAACAGGGCAACGGCCACGCCGTTGTGGGCCACCGCCACTTCCAGCGGCAGCGCCAGCTTCACATTGAGGATGCCGAGGGTGACCTGCAGCACCAGCAGCGCGATCAGCGCGCTGGCCCAGCCGCGCATGCTCGGCAAACGGAACAGGCGCACGCCCAGCCACAGCAGGTAGACGGCCACCACCACGGCGAACAGGCGATGGGCCATCTGGATGGCGATACGCGAGGCGCCATCGAGCACGCCGCCTTCGTAATCCACGCCGATGCCACGCCACAGCGTGAAGCCTTCGACGAAGTTGTGCTGCGGCCACCACTGGTTGGCGCAGCGCGGGAAGTTGTCCAGCGAGGCGCTGCCACCGCCGCAGGCCAGCGCCGCGTAGTTGGCGCTGACCCAGCCGCCCAGGGCGATCTGGGTGACCAGCACGGCCAGGCCGATGCGCAGCAGCCACTTCAGCTTCGGCGCCTCGGCCAGGGTGATCGGCATGTGCGTGGCACGCCACGCCATCCAGGCCAGCAGCGCGAACATCAGCATGCCGCCCAGCAGGTGCCCCATCACCACGATGGGCTTGAGCAGCAGGGTCACCGTCCACATGCCCAGCAGGGCCTGGAAGATCACCACGGCCAGGGTCAGCAGTGCAGCGCGCGCCAGGTCGATGTTGCTCCAGCGCAGCGCGGCGATCAGCAGGATCGCCTCGCCGATCAGAGCCAAGGTACTGGCGGTGCCATGCCAGCCCATCATGTACAGCGGTATGCCGGCGGCCACCAGCACGCAGGCGGTCACCACCGCCGTGCTTCCGAATCGCCGCTTGCGCGTGGCCAGCAGCGCCAGGGTCAGGATCTCGATGCCCAGTGCGCCGGCCAGGAACCGGTGCACCTGTTCACGCCAGGCCTTGTGGGTCTCCAGCGGGCGGATCTCCGCCGCCGGGTGGCCGATGGTCTCTTCCACGTGCTGCGGCCAGGTGGCCTGGCCATAGCAGGTCGGCCAGTCCGGGCAGCTCAGGCCGGCATCGGACAGGCGCACGAAGGCGCCGAACATGATCGTGCTCGCCGTCATGATCATGGCGAACCACGCCAGGCGGTGGAAATTGCGGTGCAGCGCCGGACGCGCGGAAAGGCTCATCAAACGGGACTCACTTCAGTTTCAGCAACGTGGCCATGTCCTTGCGCAGGCCGCCCAGATCACTACCGGGGGCATGGCGCATGATCACGAAGCCGTTCGGATCGATCACGTAGACCGGCAGTCCAGCCGGATCATCGACGCCGGGCAGCGCCGCGCGCAGGGCTGGCGACGGAGCCAGCGGCCGCAGCGCGGGCAGCGAGGCGATCGACGCCGGTGGCGTTCCCAGCCACAGGATCTCGACATTATCGGCGTTATGGCCGAACAGCTGCCACACCTTGCCCAGTCCCTGCGACAAAGTGACGCACTGCGCGTCGCAGACTCCGGCCGGCGCCACCAGCAGGCGCCAGGTACGGGCCTCGGGATTCCACGGATAAGGCTGGCCGCTGGCCAGGGTCGGCGCCTGCTGGCGCAGGTCCACCGGCGGCTTCAGCAGCTGGCCGGCATTGCGGTGCCCGGTGGGCTGCCAGCCAGAGAAGCGCAGCACGGCGGCCAGCGCCATCGCCCCGAAGAACACGGCAAACAGCAGCACCAGGGTCCGGCGGCCGGAGCCGCGCGCCTGCGGGGACGTAGCAGTGTTCATGCGGGGCATTTTCTCATGGTTGGGTGAGGGATGCGGGTGTGACGCCGCGGTAGTGCCGGCCGCTGGCCGGCATCCAGGAATGCGGGGGTTGCCGGCCAGCGGCCGGCACTACCGGGCAGCACGTCGCCTGCGCCACTCCAGCACCAGCGCCACCACCAGCACGGTCAGGGCCAGGCCGAACCACTGCACGGCGTAGCCCAGGTGGCGTTGCGGCGGCAGCGTGTTCGGCAGCAGGTCCAGGTCGCGTTCGTCGCCGAAGGGCAGCGCCGGGTCCAGCCGCAGGACGCGATCGGGCAATGCCGACAGGCCAAGCGCCGCCGCCAGGCCCTCGGCGGGCAAGCGGCTGGCCAGCCAGCGCCCGGCCTCATCGGTAGCGGAGAACGCCGGGCCCAAGGCCAGTCCCGCCGACGGTGGCGGCGCGAGCAGCCCGCGCACGGCCACCGGCGAAGGTGGCGACGGCACATCCGGCAGGGTGCGATCAGGCGGCAGCGCGCGCCATCCCAGATCGACCAGCAACACACTGCCCTCGTCACTGCGGAACGGGCGGTAGATCTTCACGCCGGCACGGCCGTGCCGGGTCTGGTTGTCCAGCAGCACCACGCCGGGCAGGAAGCGGCCGTGGTCGGCCACGCCATGCAACGCACCGGGCGCTGCCAGCGCCTGCGCCAACGACAGTACCTGCGCTGCGGCTGGACCCTGTGCATCCAACATTGCCTGTTTGGCATGCATGCGCTGCAGCTGCCACAGCCCCAATGCGGTGAAACCGGCCATTGCCAGCACGGCCAGCAGCCATCCGAGCACGCGCGTGTGCTGGCGCATCATGACAAGTCCGCGCAAACGCGGTCAGATAGGCACATCCACCCTGCCCTCGAGCCGCGCATGAGTGATTCGCTGAAGACCCTGCTGGTAATCGCGTTTCTGATCGTCATCGTCTGGAATCTGGGCGCCGGCCTGTATTACCTGCTGGTCGACCGCGGCCAGACCAAGCGCACGGTCAACGCACTGACACGCCGCATCGGGGTGTCGGTGGCCTTGATCGTACTGGTGATCGTGAGCATCTACATGGGCTGGATCAAGCCGCACGGCATCGGCGGCTGAGGCCACCGATGCGTGCGCGGTCAAAGCACGTAGACGAACATGAAGAGCATCAGCCACACCACGTCGACGAAGTGCCAGTACCATGCGGCGGCTTCGAAACCGAAATGGTTGTCGCGGGTGAAGTGTCCCTTGGCCGAACGCAGCCACATCACGATCAGCATGATCGTGCCCAGCAGCACGTGCGCGCCGTGGAAGCCGGTCAGCATGAAGAACGTCGAACCATAGATACCCGAGCCGAGCGTCAGGTTCAGTTCCTTGTAGGCGTGGATGTACTCTTCCGCCTGCAGGGTCAGGAAGCCGAGGCCGAGCACCACGGTCAGGCCCAGCCAGATCAGCAGCTGGCGGCGGTTGCCGGCCTTCAGTGCATGGTGGGCGATGGTCAGGGTCACGCCGGAGGTGAGCAGGATCAGCGTGTTGATCAGCGGCAGGCCCCAGGCCGGGATGGTCTGGAACGCACCGCCGATCGCCGCCGGCCCGTTGGTCGGCCAGCCGGCGGAATAACCCTGCCAGAGCAGCTCGTTGGTCATCACCCCGCGGCCTTCGCCGCTCAGCCACGACAGGCCCAGGTTGCGGGTGTAGAACAGCGCGCCAAAGAAGGCGCCGAAGAACATCACTTCGGAGAAGATGAACCAGATCATCCCCATCCGGAACGAGCCATCGACCTGGTGGTTGTAGTTGCCCGCCTGCGATTCGCGCACCACGTCGCTGAACCACCAGAACAACGTCAGCACCAGCATCGCGATACCGATGTAGAACGTCCAGCGCCCCCAGCTGGCATCGTTGAGCCAGCTGGCCACGCCCACCATGGTCACCATCATCGCGATGGAGCCCACGAACGGCCATTTGCTCTGGGCCGGGACGAAGTACACGTTGGCGTCGGTCGGTGTCTGGGCCATGTCGGTATCCGGGTCAGGGTGCGGCGTGCGCGCCGTCCGAGGTGGCGGCCGGGGCCAGCCGATCGGACAACGCGTCGTTGCGGTAGAAGGTGTAGGACAAGGTGATCGTCTTGATCTCCGGCGGCAGGTCCGGATCGACGATGAAACGCACCGGCATGTCGCGCTTCTCGCCGGCCTGCAGCGTCTGCGCGGTGAAACAGAAACATTCGGTCTTGCTGAAGAAGCCCGAGGCACGCGCCGGCGCCACCGAAGGCACCGCACTGCCGACCACCGCCTGCTGGCTGTCGTTGCGGGCGAAGTACAGCGCTTCGTTGAGTTCGCCCGGCACCACGTCCATGGTCAGCTGTTCGGGATGGAACGACCACGGCAGGCGCGAATTGACGCCGCCATCGAACTCCACCCGCACGGTGCGCTTGCCAGCTGCAGCACCCGTACTGGCTTCACCACCCGGGCCGCGTTCCAGGCGCACGCCGAATACCTTTTCGCAGGCAATGCGGTACAGCGGCACCAGCGAGAAGGTCAGCAGGAACACCGCCACCGCCACGCCGATCAGGCGCGGCAGCCCGGCACTGCGAGACGGTGTGCTGGCTGGCGCCTCGCTCATCGGCCGATCACCCCGCTGAGGATGAAGCCGACGTAGACCAGCACCGCGATGGCGCCGACCCACATCGCCGTGCGCCTGGCGCGCTGGCGCTGCTGTTCGATGCCGTTTTCCGGGGCGTCGCCCGGGCTGTTGTAGAGCCGAGCCATGCTCGGCTGCTCCACGTCAGCCGAGCATGGCTCGGCTCTACAGGTCTGCAGTGGGCTCTCGCTATGCATACCCCACCTCAATGCGTGATGTCGTCATGCGCCAGATCCCCCGGGCGGATGGTCGGCGGCGTGGTGAAGGTGTGCGCCGGTGCCGGCGACGGCAGCGTCCACTCCAGGCCGCGCGCACCCTCCCAGGAACGGGCCTCGGCCTTCTCGCCGTTGCGCAGCGACGACAGCAGGATCGCGGCCATCATGAACGGGGTGACGAACATGCCGAACGCACCGATCGAGCTGATCAGGTTCCAGTCGGCAAACGCCACGCTGTAGTCGGGAATGCGCCGCGGCATGCCGGCCAGGCCGAGGAAATGCTGCGGGAAGAACAACAGGTTGACGAATACGATCGACCACCAGAAGTGCACCTTGGCCCACTTCTCGCTGTACATCCGCCCGGTCCACTTCGGCCACCAGTAGTACACCGCGGCGATCAGCGCGAACACCGCACCGGTCACCAGCACGTAGTGGAAGTGGGCGACCACGAAGTAGGTGTCGTGGTACTGGAAGTCGGCGGCGACGATCGCCAGCATCAGGCCGGAGAAGCCACCGATGGTGAACAGGATGACGAAGGCCACCGACCACAGCATCGGTGCCTCGAACGTCAGCGAGCCACGCCACATGGTGCTGACCCAGTTGAACACCTTCACGCCGGTCGGGATCGAGATCAGCATGGTGGCGAACATGAAGTAGATCTCGCCGCCCAGCGGCATGCCCACGGTGAACATGTGGTGGGCCCAGACGATGAACGACAGGAACGCGATCGCGGCGGTGGCGTACACCATCGCCTGGTAGCCGAACAGCGGCTTGCGGCTGAAGGTCGGGATGATCTCGCTGACCACGCCGAAGGCGGGCAGGATCATGATGTAGACCTCGGGGTGCCCGAAGAACCAGAAGATGTGCTGGTACATCACCGGGTCACCGCCACCGGCGGCGTTGAAGAAGCTGGTGCCGAAGAACTTGTCGGTCAGCAGCATGGTCACCGCACCGGCCAGCACCGGCATCACCGCGATCAGCAGGAAGGCGGTGATCAGCCAGGCCCAGCAGAAGATCGGCATCTTCAGCAGGTCGATGCCCGGCGCGCGCATGTTCAGCACAGTGGCGATGATGTTGATCGCACCCATGATCGAACTGATGCCGGCCACGTGGATGGCGAACACGCTGAAGGCCACGTTGTAGCCGCCCTGCAGCGACAGCGGCGGATACAGCGTCCAGCCACCCGCCGGCGCACCACCGGGTAGGAACAGGGTCAGCAGCAGCAGGCTGAAAGCCACCGGCAGCAACCAGAACGACCAGTTGTTCATGCGCGGCAGCGCCATGTCCGGCGCGCCGATCTGCAGCGGGATCATCCAGTTGGCCAGGCCGACGAAGGCCGGCATCACGCCACCGAAGATCATCACCAGCGCATGCACGGTGGTCATCTGGTTGAAGAACTCGGGCTTGACGAACTGCAGGCCCGGCTGCGCCAGCTCGGCGCGGATCACCACGCTCATCGCCGCGCCGATGATGAACATGATGAAGCTGAAACCGAGGTACAGCGTGCCGATGTCCTTGTGGTTGGTCGAGAAGAACCAACGCTCGAAGAAGCTCTGGTGGTGATGGTGATCGTCGTGCCCAACTGCCGAGTGCGCCATTGCAAAACACCTCTCAGAATCGGTTGTCACCACGGCCGCGAGCGGCCGCGGGCTTTACATCACGCTCCGCTGGCCGCGCTGGCAGGCGCGCTGCCCGCTTCGGCAGCAGCAGGCGCAGCCGGTGCCTCGCCCGCCGGTGCAGCCGGTTCGGCAGGTGCCGCAGGCGTGGCGGGCTCGGCGGGCGGCGCCGGCTTGCGCTGCGCCAGCCACTTCCTGAAGTCCTCCTTGGACACCGCCTCGACCACGATCGGCATGAAGCCGTGGTCCTTGCCGCACAGCTCGGCGCACTGGCCGCGGTAGACACCGGGCTGCTCGATGCGGGTCCAGGCTTCGTTGATGAAGCCGGGGATGGCGTCCTGCTTCCAGCCCAGCGCCGGCACCCACCAGGCGTGGATCACGTCGTCGGAGGTGATGACGAAACGCACCTTGGTATCGACCGGCAGCACCAGGCGGTTGTCGACATCCAGCAGGTAGTGCGGATGGCTTTCGCGGGTCGGCACGATGCCACTCTGCCGCACGCGGTCGGACTCGCGGTCCAGGCGGCTGGTGAAGGTGACGTTCTCGCCGAGGTATTCGTATTTCCACATCCACTGGTAGCCGGTGACCTTCACCGTCATCTCGGCATCGCGGGTGTCGTACATCTTGATCAGGTTGGCGGTGGCCGGCCAGGCCATCACGATCAGGATGATCACCGGGATCACCGTCCAGATTACTTCGGCCTTGGTGTTGTGGCTGAAGGTGGCGGCGACCGCGCCCTTGGATTTGCGGAACTTGAAGATGGCATAGGCCATCGCGCCGAACACGATGACGCCGATCACCGTGCAGATGATCAACGAGAGATTGTTCGATTCCCAGGCCAGGCGCGAGGTCTGGGTCACCCCCTTGCCCATGTTCAGCTGCCACGGCTTCGGATCGGCCGCCTGGGCCCAGGCCAACGCCGGCATCAGTCCCCCGGTCGCCAGCACTGCGGCAACCGCGTTCACGCACTTCGTGCCCCACCTGCTGCTTTGCTTCATTGCCTAGACCCTTAGCGTCGTCGGTTGCCGCCATCGCTGGCGGCGAGCAAGCTTTCAAGTGTCTCTGCAAGCGTCTGACGTTCGGCCGGCGCGAGGAAACTCCCCACCTCCACCTGCCGGCCGCTGGACGCCAGCCGGACCCTCTCATCGTCGGTGAGCAGGCGCACCCAATGGGGGTGGGCCCGGAACACCGGCGATCCACCGGGTACGGGGATGACCTCCACGTACGCCGGCACTACCCGGATCTCCTCCTGCCGTTCACCGCTGCGCCACAAGGCACACAGCGCCGCCGCCAGCACCAGGCTGTACAGCAGCGCGAACAGGGGGGCGAACGCATTGCCGGCCAACCACCCGAGGGCGGACACCAGCCACATCGCACCCGACAACACGGTGAACAACAGGACGAACTGCCGGGCATCGAGCGCCCGTGGGGGACGCAGCCGCAGCTGCGTACCTGACCCATCCGGAGCTGGAAGCACCTCGATCATGTCGCAACCGCGTTCCTGCCGCGGGAAACGTCTCGATGGTAGCCCCGCCCTCTCGCCGGTAGCAAGGGTGCATTCACACATTTTCCGATGCTGCAACACAGCATGAGGTCGGCGGCACGGATGACGAATTCAGCACAAATATTGCCGAGCTTGCTGAACACGCTGAATGCACCGCAGCTAGGGACTATCAGCGCGTCATGAAGGTGTCTCCGCGGCACTTCCGATGGGCTCAAAAATGATTAAAATCGCCAAGTTTTCCACTGGCCGGACCGGCATGAACGCACCTTCCTCCTCCCCTGCCGCCCACGACGCTCCGCGTCCCGGCGCGCTGCTGTCGCCGGAACTGCCGGCGCCCCCCAACCCGTTCCGCCAGGCCATCACCGATGCCTGGTTGAAGGACGAGGCGAGCCACGTGCGTGAACTGCTGGCGCAGGCCCGCCTGCCCGCCGACGAGCAGGCCCGGGTGCAGGCACTGGCCGCCGACCTGGTCGGCCGCGTGCGCGTGCGCGCCAAGGACCAGGGCGCGATCGAAGCCTTCATGCGCCAGTACGACCTGGGCAGCGAGGAAGGCGTGCTGCTGATGTGCGTGGCCGAGGCACTGCTGCGTATTCCGGACCAGGACACCGCCGACAAGCTGATCCGCGACAAGCTGGCCGATGCCGACTGGGAAAAGCACCTGGGCGGCAGCGACTCGGTGCTGGTCAACGCCTCCACCTGGGGCCTGATGCTGACCGGCAAGCTGGTGCAGATGAACGACGCCACCCGCGCCGATGCCCCCAGCGCGTTCAAGCGCCTGGTCGGCCGCGTCGGTGAGCCGGTGGTGCGCCTGGCCGTGCGCCAGGCCATGAAGATCATGGGCCACCAGTTCGTCATGGGCCGCACCATCAGCGAAGCGCTGGCGCGCTCGCACAAGGGCGACAACGCCAGCTACCGCTACTCGTTCGACATGCTGGGCGAAGGCGCGCTGACCATGAAGGACGCGCTGCGCTACCTGGAAGACTACCGTCGTGCGATCCACGCCATTGGGGGCGATCACAAGGCACGCGGCGGCCGTCCGGATGGCGACGTCAACAACGCGCCGGGCATCTCGATCAAGCTGTCGGCGCTGTACCCGCGCTACGAGCACGCCAAGCGCGAGCGCGTGCTGAAGGACCTGGTGCCGGGCGTGCTGGAACTGGCGCAGCTGGCCAAGAGCTACGGCATCGGCTGCACCGTCGACGCCGAAGAGTCCGATCGCCTGGAACTGTCGCTGGACATCATCGAGCAGGTGTTCTCCGACGCCTCGCTGGCCGGCTGGGATGGCTTCGGCGTGGTCGTGCAGGCCTACCAGAAGCGCACGCCGTACACGATCGAACACCTGGCCGACATGGCACGCCGCGCCGGTCGCCGCCTGCAGGTGCGCCTGGTCAAGGGCGCCTACTGGGACGCCGAGATCAAGCGCGCGCAGATCGAAGGCTATCCGGGCTACCCGGTGTTCACCCGCAAGCAGAACACCGACGTGTCCTACCTGGCCTGCGCCAAGCGGCTGTTCACCCATGCCGATGCGATCTACCCGATGTTCGCCACGCACAACGCGCACACCATCGCGGCGGTGCGCAGCATCGCCAACGGCGGCGTGTACGAGCACCAGAAGCTGCATGGCATGGGCGACGACCTGTACGCCGAAGTGGTGCCGGCCGACCGCCTGGGCCTGCCCTGCCGCGTGTACGCCCCGGTCGGTTCGCATGAAGACCTGCTGCCGTACCTGGTGCGCCGCCTGCTGGAAAACGGCGCCAACTCCAGCTTCGTCAACCGCATCACCGACGAGCGCGTGCCGATCGCCGACCTGATCCGCGATCCGGTCGAGATGGTCGCCTCGTTCGAATCGATTCCGCATCCCAAGATCCCGCTGCCGGTTGACCTGCTGCGCAGCCAGAACCACGACAGGAAGAACTCCATGGGCGCCAACCTCGCCAACGACAACGAACTGCGCGCCCTGGCCGAGCAGCTCAACGCCGCCGTGAAGCCGTGGCAGGCCTCGCCGCTGGTACCGGGTGCCAACCCGGCCGGCGCCACGCTGCCGGTGACCAACCCGGCCGACACCCGCGAAGTGGTCGGCCAGTGGCTGGCCGCCGATGCCGCCACCGTGCAGAAGGCCCTGGCCAACGCCGTGGCCGCACAGCCGGCCTGGAACCGCACCCCGGCCGCCAGCCGCGCCGCCATCCTCGAACACGCCGCCGACCAGCTGGAAGCGCGCATGCCGGAGTTCATGGCGCTGTGCGTGAAGGAAGCCGGCAAGAGCCTGCCCGACAGCATCGCCGAAGTGCGCGAAGCCGTGGATTTCCTGCGCTACTACGCCAAGCAGGCGCGCGAGCAGTTCAGCCACGCCGAGAAGCTGCCGAGCCCAACTGGTGAAACCAACGAGCTGCAGTTGCACGGCCGGGGCGTGTTCGTCTGCATCAGCCCGTGGAACTTCCCGCTGGCGATCTTCCTGGGCCAGGTCGCTGCCGCCCTGGCCGCCGGCAACAGCGTCATCGCCAAGCCGGCCGAGCAGACCAACCTGATCGGCTACTACGCGGTGAAGCTGCTGCACGACGCCGGCGTGCCGGCCGAGGTGGTGCAGTTCCTGCCGGGCGACGGTGCTACCGTCGGTGCCGCGCTGACCGCCGACCCGCGCGTGGCCGGCGTGGCCTTCACCGGCTCCACCGACACCGCCCGTGCGATCAACCGCGCGATGGCCGCGCGTGACGCCGCCATCGGTGTGCTGATTGCCGAGACCGGCGGCCAGAACGCCTTCATCGCCGATTCGTCGGCGCTGCCGGAACAGCTGGTCAAGGACGCGATCGGTTCGGCCTTCACCTCCGCCGGCCAGCGCTGCTCGGCCGCGCGCGTGCTGTTCGTGCAGGACGACATCGCTGACAAGGTGATGACCATGCTGGCCGGTGCGATGAAGGAGCTGAAGGTCGGCAACCCGGGCCTGCTGTCCACCGACGTCGGCCCGGTGATCGACGCAGATGCGCTGAAGATCCTGCAGGACCACGCTGAGCGCATGGACCGCGAAGCACGCCTGATCGCCGCCGCCGAGCTGTCCGCCGAAACGGCGCACGGCACCTTCTTCGCGCCGCGCGCATACGAACTGAAGGATCTGGGCCAGCTGCAGAAGGAAGTGTTCGGGCCGGTCCTGCACGTGATCCGCTGGAAGGGCGACCAGCTCGACGCGGTGATCGACCAGATCAACGCTACCGGCTACGGCCTGACCCTGGGCGTGCATTCGCGCATCGACGAAACCGTTGACCGCATCAGCAACGGCGTCCACGTCGGCAACGTGTACGTCAACCGCAACCAGATCGGTGCAGTGGTCGGCGTGCAGCCGTTCGGCGGCCAGGGCCTGTCCGGCACCGGCCCGAAGGCCGGCGGCCCGCACTACCTGCTGCGCTTTGCCACCGAAAAGACGGTGACGGTGAACACCACCGCCGCCGGCGGCAACGCCTCGCTGCTGACCCTGGGCGACTGATCGCCTGCTTGGTGCGGTAAACAAGAAACCCCGCGAATGCGGGGTTTCTTGTGTTTTGCTTCCTGTAGCGCCGGGCCCATGCTCGGCTTTTCCGGCGCAGCCGAGCGTGGGCTCGGCTCTACAGGAATTCAGGTGCCGTCGTGGCCTCGGCCCGCATCAGATTGCGCCAGTGCCCGAGAGCAACAAGTGCATTGACCCAGAAACCGATGTACAGGATCGAGGTCAGGTGCAGGCCACGGCTGTAGTACAGCGGCACTGCAACGGTGTTTACCAGCAGCCAGACCCACCACGACTCCAGCTTGCGCCGCATCATCAGGATCTGCGCGATCACGCTCAGCACCAGTACCGCCGAATCGATGTACGGCGCATAGGCATTGGTCAGTCGGGTCAGCATCCAGCCGTAGCCGAAGGTGGCCACTACCGCCAGCGGCGCCAGCCAGGCCCAGGCACGCGGCCGCAATGAAGTAATCGGCAACGGCGCACCATGATCGCCGCGCAGCCACTGCCACCAGCCCAGCACGCTGATCGCGATGAAGAAGAACTGCAGCACCATGTCCGCGTACAGGTGCGAGCGTTCGAACACGGCAGCAAACAATGCACAGCCGACGATGCCCAGCCACCAGGTGTGCACGTTGTTGCGGCCGGCCAACAGGATCGAGCCGGCGACGGCGATGTTGGCGGCCAGCTCCAGCTGGAAGCTCGGGTCGGACAGGTTCATCGCACCATTGTCGCGTAGATCCGCGCCCTGCGTCGTCGGACCAGTAGATCCATGCCATGCGTGGATACCCTCCGCAAAAAGAAAGCCCCGCTTGCGCGGGGCTCTCCTCGTACTGCTTCAGGCAATCGCCCGAATCAGAACTTGTACTGCATCGACGCCGCCAGCACGTCGCCGCTCACCTTGTACTTGCCGGTCACGGTGTTGGCAGTGGCCGAGGTCGAGGTGATGTTCGGATCCTTGGTGAACAGGTGGGTGTAACCCACGCTGTATTCCATCTTGTCCGAAGCGGCGTAGGTCAGGCCCAGCGACAGCCACTTGCGGGTGGTGTCCGGCACGCGCACGTCACGGTGGGCGTCGGTGGTCGGGGTCTGGTCGTAGGCCAGGCCGCCACGCAGGGTCAGCTTGTCGTTCACGCGGAAATCGGTACCGATCGACGCGAAGGTGGTGTCGCGGTAGTGGAACGGCAGCACGCTGTCCGGCTGGTTGGAGTCATAGTCGACGGTGACCTGGTCGAACTTGCTCCACGCCGTGCGCGTGACCTCGGCCATGATCTGCCACTGGTCGTTCACGCGGTGGGTGAAGCCCATGGTGGCGCTGGCCGGCAGGGTGATGGTGGCGCGGCCGTTGCTGTCGATGAAGGTACCCGGGGCGGCAGTGGCCAGGAAGGCGGCAGCGTTCTGCGGGATGGTGAAGTCGGCCTTGCCGTCGGTGATCTTGTGCTCGACCTTCGAGCGGTAGCTGAAGGCGATGTTGGTGCCTTCCACCGGGGTAACCGTCATGCCCAGGGTGTAGCCGACCGACACTTCGTCGCCCTTGATGCGCAGGTAGCCATCGGCGGTGCCCGGCGAGAAGCCGAGCTGGGCGGCCTGGCGTGCAGCCGCCTGCGACGCCGCCGCAGCCTGGGCCGCAGTGCCGCCGGCAGCCAGCACACGCGCCGCAGCGGTGCGCTGGGCCGTGGCGTTGATCGCGGTGCCGGTATCGACAGCGCTGGTCAGGTCGACGTTCAGGCGCTCAGCGAACACCGAAGCACCGAACGACAGGTACGGGTTGACGTCATAGGAGAACGCCACGCCCAGGTCGATCGCCTGCAGCTCGGTCTTGACGCCATTGTAGCGGCCGACCCAGTCGCGGTCGTATTCGGTCTTGAAGCCGAACGGCACGGTCAGCGATGCACCGAAGTGCATGTTGTCGTTCTCGCCGAACGGCACGTGGAAGTACGCGGCCGGAACCGGGGCGATCATGCCGGCGTCGCCGCCGTTGCCACCGGAAATCGGCGCGCCGTTGCCGTACTGTCCCTGGCCGCGGAACTTGGCGCCGAAGCTGATGGCGCTGACGTCGCCCTGGACCAGGGTGCCGTCGAGCAGGCGCATGGAGGCCGGGTTGGTGGCGATGACCGAGGCGTCACCTTCGGTCGAGGTGGAGCCGGCGAACGCGCGGCCCAGGCCCTTGGCGCTGTTTTCCTTCAGCTGGAAGGCGGCAGCATTGGCATCGGCGGCGGCCAGCGCACCGGCAACGCCGACGGCCAGCAGGGTCAGTCGGGCAATGGTGGAAGCGGTTTGCATCGTAGTTCTCTCTCTCCGGTAAGCGGTGATGGTGCTCTGAGTGCGCCTGCGCCCGCCAAGTCCTGGGACCCATCGGAGCGCGCCGGATTCCCCTCCCGACATACGACGCCGTATGCGAGTATTACCCAGAGCCGTTAATGAAACAATAACGGTGCGGTCGGTTTTCTCGTCTCGAAAGCTGAACAGGACAATCCCCGCCGCAAGCGCCCGCACGCTAGGCTAGTGCCATGTTCGTCTCCCTCCCGTCCCGCAAGAAGGCGGCCCTGCGCTGGGCCACGCCCGTGCTGTTTGCGGCACTGTGGTTGGCGTTCCTGTGGTCGATCTCGCGGCCGGACGATGCCCGCGGCAGCCTCTGGCTGGACTGGGGCGCCCTGTCCACCGGCCTGACCCACCCGCTGGACTGGTGGGCGACCCTGCAGGACGGCAGCGTGCTGCGCCTGTTCACCGCGCTGTTCCTGCACGCCGACTGGTCACACCTGCTGGGCAACCTGGTGTTCCTGCTGATCTTCGGCCTGCCCGCCGAGCGGGTGCTGGGGCCGTGGCGGCTGCTGCTGCTGTTCCTGGTCGGCGGCGCAGTGTCGAACCTGGTGGCGATCTACACCATGGGCAGCCCGGACCAGATCATCATCGGCGCCAGTGGCGCGGTGTCGGCCCTGATCGGTGCGTATCTGGCCCTGTTCCCTGGCGCGCGGCTGGGCGTGGTGATCCCGCTCGGCCTGTTCCTGGAGTTCGTGCGCGCGCCGGCCTATCTGTTGATCGGCGTCTGGGCGGCACTGCAGGTGGTGTTCGCCCACATCGGCCCCAGCTTCGGCATGGTGGCCTGGTGGGCGCACATCGGTGGCTTCGTGTTCGGCGTGGTGTACGGAGTCTACGTGCGGGCGGCCATCGCCCGCCGCCTGCGCAAGCGCCACGGCTTCTGACCGCCCGGGTAGTGCCGGCCGCTGGCCGGCATTTGTTTTCTTCTTCCGCCCTTGAGCCGACGCCGGGCATGGCCCGGCGCTACCTCACGGCTTCGCTGGGGCCGGTGCGGGCTTTGCTTCCGGCTTTGCTTCCGGCTTAGGTTCGACCTTCGCTTCCGGCTTCGCCGCAGCGGCCTTCGCGGCCTTGGCCGCATCCGCCTTGGCGGCCTCGGCCTTCAACCGTGCGGCCACCGAGCCTGGGTTCTTCAGCTCGGCCAGCGCGTCGTTGATCGGGCCATCGCCCGGCAGCACCGCACCGGCGTGGTAGCCCTCGGTGCCTTCGTCGTCGCCACGCAGATGGCCCGGCAGGGTCGCTTCGCTGTAGTCGCTCAGGCTGGCCGGCAGGGCATCCTCCGCCGGGGTGGCGGCGGGCTTCAACTCGACGTCCGGCACGATGCCGGTGGCCTGGATCGACTTGCCGCTGGGCGTGTAATAGCGCGCGGTGGTCAGCTTCACCGAATCGCCGTTGTCCAGCGGCAGCACGGTCTGCACCGAGCCCTTGCCAAAGGTGCGGCTGCCAACCACGCGGGCGCGCTTGTTGTCGCGCAGCGCGCCGGCGAGCACTTCCGAGGCACTGGCCGAACCGGCATCGGCCAGTACCACCACCGGTGCACCCTTCAGCAGGTCGCCTGGGGTCGCGTCGAATCGGGCATCGCTGATGCTGATGCGGCCACGGGTGCTGACGATGTTGCCCTTGTCGAGCAGATCGTCGGCTACCTGCACGGCGGCCGTCAGCAGGCCACCCGGATTGCTGCGCAGATCCAGCACCAGGCCCTTGAGCTGGCCACCGGACTGCTTCTGCAGCTGCTGCACGTGCTTCTGGAAGTCCGAGCCGGTATCGGCCTGGAAGGTGCTCAGGCGGATGTAGCCATAGCCGGGTTCCAGCAGGCGGCTGCGCACGCTGGTCACGCGGATGGTCTGGCGGGTGAGGCTGACATCGAACGGCTTCGGCTTGCCTTCGCGCACGATGGTCAGCACCACCTTGCTGCCGGCTGGGCCGCGCAGCGGTTCACTCGCATCGATGGCGCTGATCGGCTTGCCGTCGATGGCGATGATCAAATCGCCGGCAAGGATGCCGGCCTTGGCTGCCGGCGTGTCGTCGATCGGCGCGATCACCTTCATGCTGGCGTTGTCCGGCTGCTGCTGCAGCTCCACGCCGATGCCCTCGTAGGCACCGTTGGCCTGCTCGTCGAAAGCCTGCGCGTCTTCCTTGTTGAAGTAGGTGCTGTGCGGATCAAGGTCGAGCAGCAGGCCACGCACGGCTGACTGCATCAGCTTCTTGTCATCGACCGGGTCGACATAGGCGGCGCGCACCGCGTTGTACACGGCCACGAACCGGCGGATTTCCTCCAGCGGCACCTTCGAGGTCACCGCCTCCTCGCTGTTCGCTGCCTGCCCGCTGGTTTCCTGGCTTGGGGCAGGCGCGGTCTGCTGCGCCCAGGACAGCGCTGGCAACAGGGCCAGCAAGAGGGTGGCGGTACGGGCTGCGCGCATGGATCACTCCTGTCGACGGTGGCATGGTGCCCAAGGCACATGCACCGATTATGCGCGAAGCACAGCTAAATTCCCGTTGAATCCGGCCCGTGCGTAACGAGCCGGGTTCAGCGCCGCTGCAGCCAGCTGTCCGGGTTGACCGGCTGCCCGCCACGACGCAGCTCGAAGTACAGCGCGGTGACACCTTGGCCACCCGAATTGCCGACCTTGGCCACTGCATCACCGCGGCTGACCCGCGCACCGGCATCCTTCAGCAGGGTGTCGTTGTGCGCGTACAGGCTCATGTAGCCGTTGCCGTGGTCGACGATCAGGATCATGCCGTAGCCGGTCATCCAGTCGGAGAACACCACGGTGCCATCGGCCACGGCGGTGACCGTGCTGCCAGCCGGTGCGCCGATCAGCACGCCACTGCTGGTGCGGCCATCGGGCAGCTTGCCGCCATAGCGGGCCAGCAGGTTGCCGGACAACGGCCAGCCCAGGCCGCCCACCTTCGGCGCCGGTGCCGATGCGACCGCAGGCGGCACCTTGGTCGGTGGCGGTGGCGGCCGGCCCTGTGCGGCGGCTTGGCGTGCAGCACGTTCGGCGGCGGCCTTCTCCGCTGCCGCACGGCGTGCAGCCGCGCGGCGCTCGGCCTCGGCACGGGCAGCGGCCGCTCGCAGGTTGGCCAGCAATGTTTCCAGCGCCTTGGCGTCCTGGCCCAGCGCCTGTTCCTTCTCGCGCTGGTCCTTGAACCGCTCTTCCAGCGAGGCAACGGTCTTTGCGCGATCGCGGCGGTCCGCTTCCAGAGCGGCTGCCTGCTGTTTCTGGTCCTGCTGCGTCCCCTGCAGCTTCTGCTTGCGCTCGGCGATCTGCGCCTGCAGTGCTTCCAGTTCCTTCAGGTCGGCGGTCAGCGTGGTGATCCGCTGCGCACGCTCGCGCTGCAGGTAGCGATGGTAGGCCAGGGCACGATTCGCATCGGCCGCGGTATCCTGCGACAGCAGTAGTTTCAGCGGTGCGTGGTTGCCCAGCTGATAGGCCGCACGCAGCAGCCCGGCCAGTTCGCGGTGCTGCTGGGCGAGGTTGCCCTGCAGGGTACTGCGGCGCTGCTCGGCTTCGGCCAGGGCCTGGGCCTGCTCGCGCAGCGCGGCTTCGGTCTGCGCGAGCGCGCGGCCGGTGCGTGCCACCTTCTCGTCGGCCTCGCGCAGCTGCTGCGACGCCTGCCCGCGCTGGCCCTCGATCTGCCGTCGCTCCTGCGCCACGCCCTTCAGCTCACTGCGCAGTTTCTGCAGCTTGCGCTCGGTCTCGCGCGTAGTCTGTGCGGCACCTGGCAGCGGCAAGGCCAGCGCCAGGGCCAGCCCCAGCAGCAGGCAGCGCCCGCCGCGGGCAGCGGCGATGTGATGTCGGCGTGATGGGAAGGCATTGTCGCGCAAGGGCTTTCCAGTGACTTCAGGCAGTTGCGGGGGTTACCGGGGAATGGTGACATCTCCGCACGCGGCCTGCCAGCCGCACATCCATCGAGGTCGCCATGAAAATTCTTTCCATTCCGCTGCTGTTGGGCGTACTGCTGGCCACCGGGCCGGTCTGTGCGCAGGAGAACATCAGCAAGGTCAACGGCAGCATCAGCGCCGAACCCGGCCAGCGCTACGGCAAGCTGGACACCGTCAACGGTGGCATCCGCGTCGGCGAAGGCGTCGAGACCGGCAGCATCGACACCGTCAACGGCGGGGTCAAGGTCGCCGACGGCGCGCGCACCGGCAAGATCGAAACGGTCAACGGCGGCGTACGCCTGGGCCGCGAAGTGATCGCCAGCGGCGGCGTCAGCACCGTCAACGGCAGCATCTTCACCGATCGCGGCAGCCAGGTCGAAGGCGGTGTCGAGACCGTCAATGGTGGCATCGGCCTGGTCGAAAGCCGCGTCGGCAAGGATGTGGAGACCGTCAACGGTGACATCACCGTCGGTATCGGTTCGCAGGTCAACGGCGGCGTGCATGTGCGCAAGCCGAACTTCAGTGTCTCGCTGACCGCCAGCCGCAAGCCGCGTGTGATCATCGGCCCGAATGCCGTGGTCAAGGGTCCACTGCAGTTCGAACGCGAGGTGGTGCTGTACGTGCATCGCACTGCGCGCATCGGCCCGGTCACCGGCGCCGAGCCGATCCCGTTCGACACCGAAACCGCTCCCGCGGACTGAGCGCACCGCGCCTTCGGGTTCGGTGATACTCGCTGACACCGGTCGTGCACGACGCGCGGCCGCCCTTTGTTACCCAGGAATCGACGATGCCCCGCAAACTCCTCCTGTGCCTGGCCGCTGCGGCCGCGCTCAGTGCCTGCAAAGGCGAAGACACTCCGGCGCCCGCGCCGGCCACCGACACCACAGCTGCCAAGCCGGCTGCGCATGCGTTCTCCCCGGAGATCAATGCCGGCGACTTCGCCGAGATGGTCAAGACCCTGGCTTCGGATGAGTTCGAAGGCCGCGCGCCGGGCAGCAAGGGCGAAGAACTGACGGTCAACTACATCCGCGACCAGATGCAGCGCATCGGCCTGCAGCCCGGCAACGGCGACAGCTGGTTCCAGGATGTACCGATGACCGAGACCACGGCCGACGAATCGACCGTGCTGAAGATCACCCAGGGTGGCAAGACCACCGAACTGAAGTTCGGCACCGACATGGTGGTCGGCACCCGTACCGGCCAGGCCGAGGTGAAGGTCGATGCCAGCGATCTGGTGTTCGTCGGCTATGGCGTCGATGCGCCGGAGCAGAAGTGGAACGACTACGCCGGCCAGGACTGGAAGGGCAAGACCGTCGTGATGTTCGTCAACGATCCGGGCTTCCATATCGACGACGAGAAGCTGTTCGACGGCAAGCGCATGACCTACTACGGGCGCTGGACCTACAAGTTCGAGGAGGCTGCCCGCAAGGGGGCCGCTGCCGCGCTGATCGTGCACGACACCGCCGGCGCGTCCTACGGCTGGGACGTGGTGAAGAATTCCTGGGCTGGCCCGCAGTACGACCTGCCAGCCAAGGATGACCCGGAAGCCCGTATTCCGGTGCAGGGCTGGCTGAGTGCCGACGCGGCCAAGGCGCTGTTTGCCGGAGCCGGCCTGGACCTGGCGCAGGCCTACAAGGATGCCAGCAAGCGCGGTTTCAAGCCGGTGCCGCTGAAGGCCACCGCTGCGGTCGACCTGAAGAGCCAGATCGCACAGAAGCAGTCGCGCAACGTGGTGGGTGTGCTGCCGGGTAGCAAGCGCGCTGCCGAGGCGGTGCTGTACATGGCGCACTGGGATCACCTGGGCAAGCATGAGGGCGAGACCGGCGACAACATCTACAACGGCGCCGTCGATAATGCGACCGGCGTCGCCGGTATTCTCGAAGTGGCCGAAGCCATGGCGCACCAGGATCCGAAGCCGGAGCGCTCGGTGGTGTTCCTGGCGGTGACCCTGGAAGAATCCGGCCTGCTGGGTTCGAAGTACTACGTTGCCCATCCGACTTTCCCGCTGGACAAGATTGCTGGCGTGATCAACATCGACGCGATGTCAGTGGCCGGCCGTGCCAAGGACGTGACCGTCACCGGCTTCGGCAGTTCGGAGCTGGAGGACATTCTCAAGCCGCTGGCCGCTGCCCAGGACCGCACGCTGCATGGTGAGACGTCGGTGCAGAGCGGCTTCTACTTCCGCTCGGACCACTTCAACTTCGCCAAAGCCGGCGTGCCGGCCCTGTACGCCGATGGCGGCGAGGACCTGCGCGAGGGCGGCGTTGACGCTGGCCGCAAGGCCGCAGCCGACTACGGCGCCAACCGTTACCACGGCCCGAAGGACGAGTTCGACGCGGCCACCTGGAAGCTGGACGGTACCGTCGAAGACCTTCAGTTGATGTACGGCGTGGGCAAGGAACTGGCCGGTGGCGATCGTTGGCCGAACTGGTACGAAGGCAACCCGTTCAAGGCTGCCCGCGACGCGATGATGAAGGACAAGGCTGCGGCCGCTGCAAAGTAGGGTCGAGCCATGCTCGACTGAACATCGTTGAGGTCAAAGCGGCGCCCCGTGGGGCGCCGCTTTTTTTGTACGCTCTGCCATTGGTGGGTGCCAACCTCGGTTGGCACCGCCTTCCGTGGGGACCATCTCGCCCACGCATGGCATGAATCTACCGGGCGATGTAACGCCATCGGGTTGCCGGCCAGCGGCCGGCACTACCGGCGTTTGCTACGCACAAAGAAAAACCCCGCTGCGTAAGCAGCGGGGTTTTGGGTGTAAACCCTGGCGATGACCTACTCTCGCATGGCTTGAGCCACACTACCATCGGCGCAGCTGCGTTTCACTTCCGAGTTCGGGATGGGATCGGGTGGTGCCACAGCGCTAATTTCACCAGGGAGACGGTTGCAGCAGCGCTTGCAGCGCCAGCTCGCGATCTTGCCCTTGGGGCGGAAGGAACCCGGAAAACGCAGTGCCTTCACTTATAAAGAAAAACCCCGCTGCGTAAGCAGCGGGGTTTTGGGTGTAAACCCTGGCGATGACCTACTCTCGCATGGCTTGAGCCACACTACCATCGGCGCAGCTGCGTTTCACTTCCGAGTTCGGGATGGGATCGGGTGGTGCCACAGCGCTAATTTCACCAGGGAGACGGTTGCAGCAGCGCTTGCAGCGCCAGCTCGCGATCTTGCCCTTGGGGCGGAAGGAACCCGGAAAACGCAGTGCCTTCACTTATAAAGAAAAACCCCGCTGCGTAAGCAGCGGGGTTTTGGGTGTAAACCCTGGCGATGACCTACTCTCGCATGGCTTGAGCCACACTACCATCGGCGCAGCTGCGTTTCACTTCCGAGTTCGGGATGGGATCGGGTGGTGCCACAGCGCTAATTTCACCAGGGAGACGGTTGCAGCAGCGCTTGCAGCGCCAGCTCGCGATCTTGCCCTTGGGGCGGAAGGAACCCGGAAAACGCAGTGCCTTCACTTATAAAGAAAAACCCCGCTGCGTAAGCAGCGGGGTTTTGGGTGTAAACCCTGGCGATGACCTACTCTCGCATGGCTTGAGCCACACTACCATCGGCGCAGCTGCGTTTCACTTCCGAGTTCGGGATGGGATCGGGTGGTTCCACAGCGCTAATTTCACCAGGGAGGCGGTTGGAGCGTCGCCATCCGGTACAGCTGGATAAGGCGCCTGCCTCTCATAGATCTTGTGACGTAGCGTGCACTTGGATGCTCTTACGACGCTGTCGTAAAGCCAAGGCAACTTGAGGTTATATGGTCAAGCCGCACGGATCATTAGTATCAGTTAGCTCAATACATTGCTGTACTTACACACCTGACCTATCAACCACGTAGTCTACATGGTTCCTTCAGGGGGCTTGTGCCCCGGGAGATCTCATCTTGAGGCGCGCTTCCCGCTTAGATGCTTTCAGCGGTTATCGCTTCCGAACATAGCTACCCGGCAATGCCACTGGCGTGACAACCGGAACACCAGAGGTTCGTCCACTCCGGTCCTCTCGTACTAGGAGCA
>NZ_KB907508.1 GCF_000382065.1 Stenotrophomonas hibiscicola ATCC 19867
ACCGGCGCAGCTGCACTGCCGGAAGGCGTCGAAATGGTGATGCCGGGTGACAACGTCAAGATGGTCGTCACCCTGATCAACCCGGTGGCGATGGACGAAGGCCTGCGCTTCGCCATCCGCGAAGGCGGCCGCACCGTCGGCGCCGGCGTGGTCTCGAAGATCATCGAGTAAGCCTGCAGTGCCGGTGGTTGCATAGCGCCGCCGGTTACGCGAATGGCGGGCCGGGAACCTCGGTCCGCCTTCGCCGTCTAAGGGAAGGCAAGTTTCAACACGTACGCCAGTAGCTCAATTGGCAGAGCAGCGGTCTCCAAAACCGCAGGTTGGGGGTTCGAGTCCCTCCTGGCGTGCCATCTGCCCACCTTATCCAGCGGCCTGGGCCGCTAAAGCAGACACAGCCGGATGAATAGCAAGATCGAACACTCCAAGGACAACTCCGCCAATGGCGGGGATATCGTCAAGTACGTCGCCGCATCGCTGCTGGTGCTGGCCGGTCTGTTCGTCTGGTTCTGGTTCTCCGCCGATTCCGGTCGCGCCACCCAGCTGGGTGCGTGGGCGGGTCAGCTGCGTGCGTTGGCGGTTGTGGTCGGTCTGGTTGGCGGTATCGGCGTGTTCATGCTGACCGGCAAGGGGCGCGACACCCGCGAATTCCTCTCCGAGTCGCGCTTCGAACTGCGCAAGGTGGTCTGGCCGACGCGCCAGGAAGCCATCCGCATGACCTGGGTCGTGATGGTGGTGGTGACCATTCTCAGTCTGTTGCTGGGTGGGTTCGATTACGTCATTCAGTGGCTGGTTCAGTTGTTCCTGAGCCGCTAAGGAGAATTGCATGAAGCGTTGGTACGTCGTTCACGCCTATTCGGGCTTCGAGAAGTCGGTGGCGCAGGCCCTGCGCGATCGCATCGTCCGTGACGGCATGGAAGAGCGCTTCGGCGATGTCCTGGTCCCGACCGAAGAAGTGGTCGAGATGCGCGCTGGCCAGAAGCGCCGCTCCGAGCGCAAGTTCTTCCCGGGTTATGTGCTGGTCCAGATCGAGACCCACGAAGAAGCCGGCATTCCGCGCATCGACAACGAAAGCTGGCATCTGGTCAAGGAAACCCCGCGCGTCATGGGCTTCATCGGCGGCACCGCCGACCGTCCGCTGCCGATCGCCGATTCCGAGGCCGAGGCCATCCTGAACCGCGTTCAGGAAGGTGTCGAGAAGCCGCGTCCGAAGGTGCTGTTCGAGCCGGGCCAGATGGTCCGCGTCACCGATGGCCCGTTCAACGATTTCAATGGCGTCGTCGAAGAAGTCAACTACGAGAAGAGCCGTCTGCGCGTTTCCGTGCTGATCTTCGGTCGCGCTACTCCGGTCGAACTCGAGTTCGGCCAGGTCGAAAAAGCCGTCTGATCCAGCTGCAGAGTCGAGCCATGCTCGGCTCCTGAACAGAAACCGGGCTTGGCCCGGTTTCTCTCGTTTATGTGCCACTTCAGGCATGTGAAGAAAAAACCTGATATAGTGCGCGGCTCCCCGCTGGGAAGCCAGCAGGATGAGGCCGCCGCAAGGCGGCCTTCAGCATGATTTCAAAACGCGATGCCGGGACGCGTGATTCCCGGTCCGATGGGGAGCCTGTTGTCGAAAGGCGCTAGCACCCGGAGAGTACTCACATGGCAAAGAAAGTTGTCGGTTACATCAAGCTGCAGGTGAAGGCCGGTCAGGCCAACCCCTCGCCGCCGGTCGGCCCTGCGCTGGGTCAGCGCGGTCTGAACATCATGGAATTCTGCAAGGCGTTCAACGCTGCCACGCAGAAGCTCGAGCCGGGCCTGCCGGTTCCGGTGATCATCACGGCCTATTCGGACCGTACGTTCACCTTCATCACCAAGAGCACCCCGGCCACCACCCTGCTGAAGAAGGCTGCTGGCATCTCGTCGGGCTCCAAGCGCCCGAACACCGAGAAGGTCGGCAAGGTCACCCGTAAGCAGCTGGAAGAGATCGCCAAGGCGAAGGAACCGGATCTGACTGCCGCCGATCTGGACGCCGCCGTGCGTACCATCGCTGGCTCTGCCCGTTCCATGGGCCTCGTGGTGGAGGGTTAATAAGATGGCACAGACCAAGCGTGAGAAGGCCATCAAGGCCGCCGTCGTCCCGGGCAAGGCATACGCCTTCGAGGACGCGATCAACATCCTGAAGACCGCCACCAAGGCCAAGTTCGTCGAGTCGATCGACGTCGCTGTGCGCCTGGGCGTCGATGCGAAGAAGTCCGACCAGCAGGTCCGTGGCTCCACCGTGCTGCCGGCCGGTACCGGCAAGTCGGTCCGCGTCGCCGTGTTCGCTCCGGCCGGTGCCAAGGCTGACGAAGCCCTGGCCGCTGGCGCCGAAGCCGTCGGCATGGATGATCTGGCCGAGAAGATGCAGGCCGGCGATCTGAACTACGACGTCGTCATCGCGACCCCGGACGCCATGCGCGTCGTCGGCAAGCTGGGCACCGTGCTGGGCCCGCGTGGCCTGATGCCGAACCCGAAGGTCGGCACCGTTTCCCCGAACCCGGGTGAAGCCGTGAAGAACGCCAAGTCGGGCCAGGTCCGTTACCGTACCGACAAGGCCGGCATCATCCACTGCACCATCGGCAAGGCCGACTTCGCCGAAGACGCGCTGAAGTCGAACCTGACCGCGCTGCTGCTGGACCTGATCAAGGCCAAGCCGGCCACCTCCAAGGGCACCTACCTGCAGAAGGTTTCGGTCAGCTCGACGATGGGCCCGGGCGTCACCGTCGACCAGTCGTCGCTGACCCTGAAGTAATTGTTTCAAGCGGTCACGGTACCTTCGGTGCCGTGACCGTGACATTTGAAGGCATCGCTGGCAGTGCATCGCCCGCGGTAGCCGTCAAAGACCGCAGGCGCGGTCGTGGCAATACCGGCGACGGGCAGGGAAGCTCGACCTGGCAAGGAGTCGCCGCCGGAGCAGTCATGAACGCTTAATCGATTCCCCGGAATCACCCTGCGTAGATGGTGCCCTTCTGGAGTTTTTCTGGTTCACGCACGTCTGGGTTTCCCCAGGTTGGCCCACTCCAGGTCTAGAACGGCCCACCCCCGGAACATCATCCCGATGTTCCCGGCGTCCAGGACGGATGCCGCACAGGACCGCACACGGCAGGAGCCGTAAGCGGAGTTCAATAGGAGGAGTGCAATGGCTCTCAATCTGTCCCAGAAGCAAGAAGTAGTCGCCGAGCTGGCAGACGTCGCCGCCAAGGCCCACTCCTTGATCGCAGCCGAATACGCTGGCACCACGGTCGCCCAGATGACCGCGATGCGCAAGCAGGCTCGTGAAACCGGTGTTTTCTTGAAGGTTGTCAAGAACACCCTGGCTTCGCGCGCCGTTGAAGGCACCGAGTTCGCAGTCGCCCAAGACCAGATGGTTGGTCCGCTGCTGTACGCGTTCTCGCTCGAGGAGCCCGGCGCTGCCGGTCGCCTGATCAAGGAAGCCGCCAAGGGCAACGACAAGCTGAAGGCTAAGGTCGTCGCCATCGGTGGCGAAGTGTTCCCGGCAAGCCACGTCGAAGTGCTGGCCTCGCTGCCGACCCGCGACCAGGCCCTGGCCATGCTGGCCCGCGTCCTGACCGAGCCGGTCACGATGTTTGCCCGCGCCATCAAGGCCGTTGGCGAGAAGCAGGGTGGTGGCGACGTCGCTGCCGACGCTGCCGAGCCGGCCGCCGAGACCGCCTGAGTTTCGACTTATCGTGGTTCCTGACGGAACCTCAACCCAGAAAATCATCCAAAGGTATTAATCATGTCCCTTACCAACGAACAGATCGTCGACGCCATCGCCGAGAAGTCCCTGATGGAAGTGATGGAGCTGGTCAAGGCCATCGAAGAGAAGTTCGGCGTCTCCGCCGCTGCTCCGGTTGCCGTGGCTGCCGCCGCTGGCCCGGCCGCTGCTGTTGAAGAGCAGACCGAGTTCACCGTCACCCTGAAGTCGGCCGGCGACAAGAAGGTCGAAGTCATCAAGGCCGTCCGCGCCATCACCGGCCTGGGCCTGAAGGAAGCGAAGGACCTGGCCGAAGCCGGTGGCGTCCTGAAGGAAGGCGCTTCGAAGGAAGACGCCGAGAAGATGAAGAAGGACCTGGAAGCTGCTGGCGCGACTGTCGAAGTCAAGTAAGCAGTTACCTTGCATCGTCATCGATTCGCGGCGATGCAGCCAAGGCTGGGGGCGTAAGCCCCCGGCCTTTGGTCGTTGTTGCGGTGGTGTAGAGTCGACTGTTAGTCGACTGCTGTGAAGGAAGTCGACTAACAGTCGACTCTACCTTTTCAAATGCAGGAAAAAAGCCCAACACGGGCTGCAGTCAAACCCCGGCAGGCCAGCGCATGGCGCGGCAGCGGGGGAGTGGAAGCAGACGAGTTGGCAGTTGGAAGTAGCGGGAGAAGGCGTGCTGGTGCCGGCAATACCAGCGACTTCCAACTGACAATTTCAAGTTCCCTTCGGATCGTGGGCGCACGATCCGCACAACAAGGTGGAAGACCTCATGACGTCCTATTCGTTCACCGAAAAAAAGCGTATCCGCAAGGATTTCGGCAAGCAGCGCTCGATTCTCGAAGTGCCGTTCCTGCTCGCCATCCAGGTGGATTCCTATCGTGAATTCCTGCAGGAGAACGTCGATCCGGCCAAGCGCACGGACCACGGCCTGCACGCTGCGCTGAAGTCGGTCTTCCCGATCGCCAGCTACAGCGGCAACGCTGCCCTGGAATACGTCGGCTACAAGCTGGGCGAACCGGTCTTCGACGAGCGTGAGTGCCGCCAGCGTGGCATGAGCTACGGCGCCCCGCTGCGCGTGACCGTGCGCCTGGTGATCTACGACCGTGAGTCGTCGACCAAGGCCATCAAGTATGTGAAGGAGCAGGAGGTCTATCTGGGCGAAATCCCGCTGATGACCGAGAACGGCACCTTCATCGTCAACGGTACCGAGCGCGTCATCGTCTCGCAGCTGCACCGCTCGCCGGGCGTGTTCTTCGACCACGACCGCGGCAAGACCCACAGCTCGGGCAAGCTGCTGTACAGCGCCCGCATCATTCCTTACCGCGGTTCCTGGCTGGACTTCGAGTTCGACCCGAAGGATGCGCTGTTCACCCGTATCGACCGCCGCCGCAAGCTGCCGGTGTCGATCCTGCTGCGCGCGCTTGGTTACAGCAACGAAGAGATGCTGGCCGAGTTCTTCGAGATCAACACCTTCCACATCAACCCGGATGAAGGCGTCCAGCTGGAGCTGGTGCCCGAGCGCCTGCGTGGCGAAACCCTGGGCTTCGACCTCGCCGACGGCGACAAGGTCATCGTGGAAGCCGGCAAGCGCATCACCGCGCGCCACATCAAGCAGCTGGAAGCCTCGGGCATCGCCGCCCTGGCCGTGCCGGACGACTACATCGTCGGCCGCATCCTGTCGCACGACGTGGTCGATGCCTCGACCGGCGAACTGCTGGCCCAGGCCAACGACGAGATCACCGACGAACAGCTGCAGGCCTTCCGCAAGGCCGGCGTGGACGCGGTCGGCACCCTGTGGGTGAACGACCTGGATCGTGGTCCGTACCTGTCCAACACCCTGCGCATCGACCCGACCAAGACCCAGCTGGAAGCGCTGGTCGAGATCTACCGCATGATGCGTCCGGGCGAGCCGCCGACCAAGGATGCCGCGCAGAACCTGTTCCACAACCTGTTCTTCACCTTCGAGCGCTACGACCTGTCCGCGGTCGGCCGCATGAAGTTCAACCGTCGCGTGGGCCGCAAGGAAACCACCGGCGAAGCCGTGCTGTACGACAGCAAGTACTTCGGTGAGCGCAACGACGAAGAGTCCAAGCGCCTGGTCGCCGCCCACGGCGACAGCTCCGACATCCTCGACGTGATCAAGGTCCTGACCGAGATCCGCAACGGTCGCGGCGTGGTCGACGACATCGATCACCTGGGCAATCGTCGCGTGCGTTCGGTCGGTGAAATGGCCGAGAACGTGTTCCGCGTGGGCCTGGTCCGCGTCGAGCGCGCGGTCAAGGAGCGCCTGTCGATGGCCGAGTCGGAAGGCCTGACCCCTCAGGAGCTGATCAACGCCAAGCCGGTCGCCGCTGCCATCAAGGAGTTCTTCGGCTCCTCGCAGCTGTCGCAGTTCATGGATCAGAACAACCCGCTGTCGGAAGTAACGCACAAGCGTCGCGTCTCGGCCCTGGGCCCGGGCGGCCTGACCCGCGAGCGCGCCGGCTTCGAAGTGCGCGACGTGCACCCGACCCATTACGGCCGCGTCTGCACCATCGAAACCCCGGAAGGCCCGAACATCGGCCTGATCAACTCGCTGGCCGTGTACGCCCGCACCAACCAGTACGGTTTCCTCGAGACCCCGTACCGAAAGGTCGTGGACGGCAAGGTCTATGACGAAGTCGAGTTCCTGTCGGCGATCGAAGAAAACGAGTACGTCATTGCGCAGGCCAACGCGCTGACCGACGCCAAGGGCACCCTGACCGAGCAGTTCGTGCCGTGCCGCTTCCAGGGCGAATCGCTGCTGAAGCCGCCGGCGGAAGTGCACTTCATGGACGTCTCGCCGATGCAGACCGTGTCGATCGCGGCCGCGCTGGTTCCGTTCCTGGAGCACGATGACGCCAACCGCGCACTGATGGGCGCCAACATGCAGCGTCAGGCCGTGCCGACCCTGCGCGCGCAGAAGCCGCTGGTGGGTACAGGCATCGAGCGCGCCGTGGCGCGTGACTCCGGCGTGACCGTGAACGCCCGCCGTGGTGGCGAGATCGTGCAGATCGACGCAGCCCGCATCGTGGTCAAGGTCAACGAGGAAGAGATCGTTGGCGCCACCGACGCGGGCGTGGACATCTACAACCTGGTCAAGTACACCCGTTCGAACCAGAACACCTGCATCAACCAGCGTCCGCTGGTCCAGGTGGGTGACGTCATCGCCCGCGGTGACGTGCTGGCCGACGGTCCGTCCACCGACATCGGCGAACTGGCCCTGGGCCAGAACATGCTGATCGCGTTCATGCCGTGGAACGGCTACAACTTCGAAGACTCCATCCTGCTCTCCGAGCGCGTGGTGGAAGAAGATCGTTACACCACGATCCACATCGAAGAGCTGACCTGCGTCGCGCGTGACACCAAGCTGGGGCCGGAGGAAATCTCCGCCGACATCCCGAACGTCTCCGAGCAGGCGCTGAACCGCCTGGACGAGAGCGGCGTGGTGTACATCGGTGCGGAAGTCCGTGCCGGCGACATCCTGGTCGGCAAGGTCACCCCGAAGGGCGAGAGCCAGCTGACTCCGGAAGAGAAGCTGCTGCGCGCGATCTTCGGCGAGAAGGCTTCGGACGTGAAGGATAGCTCGCTGCGCGTTCCGCCGGGCATGGACGGCACCGTCATCGACGTGCAGGTCTTCACCCGCGACGGCATCGAGAAGGACAAGCGCGCCCGCCAGATCGAAGAGTCTGAAATCAAGCGCGTCAAGAAGGACTTCGACGACCAGTTCCGCATCCTGGAGGCCGCCATCTACATGCGTCTGCGTTCGCAGATCGTGGGCAAGGTGGTCAACGGTGGCGCTGGCCTGAAGAAGGGTGACGTGATCACCGACGCGTTCCTGGATGGCCTGAAGAAGGCTGACTGGTTCGCCCTGCGCATGAAGGACGAAGACGCTTCGGAAGCCATCGAGCGCGCACAGAAGCAGATCCAGGCGCACGAGAAGGAATTCGAGCGTCGCTTCGCCGACAAGCGCGGCAAGATCACCGCCGGTGACGACCTCGCCCCGGGCGTGCTGAAGATGGTCAAGGTGTTCCTGGCCGTGAAGCGCCGCATCCAGCCGGGCGACAAGATGGCCGGCCGCCACGGCAACAAGGGTGTGGTCTCCAACGTGGTGCCGGTCGAGGACATGCCGTACATGGCCTCGGGCGAAACCGTGGATATCGTGCTGAACCCGCTGGGCGTGCCGTCGCGCATGAACATCGGCCAGATCCTGGAAGTGCACCTGGGCTGGGCCGCCAAGGGCCTGGGTCGCAAGATCCAGGCGATGCTGGAAGCCCAGGCGGCGGTGGCCGACCTGCGCAAGTTCCTGGACGACATCTACAACCACGACGATACCAACGTGGCCAACCGTGTCGACCTGTCGCAGTTCAGCGACGAGGAGCTGCTGCGCCTGGCCCGCAACCTGACCGACGGCGTGCCGATGGCCACCCCGGTGTTCGACGGCGCCACCGAAGCGGAAATCAAGCGCATGCTGGAACTGGCCGACCTGCCGAGCAGTGGCCAGACCCAGCTGTACGACGGCCGCACCGGTGAAGCATTCGATCGCCACACCACGGTTGGTTACATGCACTACCTGAAGCTGAACCACCTGGTCGACGACAAGATGCACGCCCGTTCGACCGGCCCGTACTCGCTCGTCACCCAGCAGCCGCTGGGCGGCAAGGCGCAGTTCGGCGGCCAGCGCTTCGGTGAAATGGAAGTCTGGGCGCTCGAAGCCTACGGCGCGGCCTACACCCTGCAGGAAATGTTGACGGTTAAGTCCGACGACGTGCAGGGCCGCAACCAGATGTACAAGAACATCGTCGACGGTGAGCACGAGATGGTCGCGGGCATGCCGGAATCCTTCAACGTGCTCGTGAAGGAAATCCGCTCGCTGGCCATCAACATGGAACTGGAAGACAACTGATCCATGCCGGCGCGGCGGCCTCCACCGCCGCGCCGCTGGCAGTGAACTGAAAGCCCATCGACACAGCATTCCTCCTTCTGGAGAACACCATGAAAGACCTGCTCAACCTCTTCAACCAGCAGCGCCAGACGCTGGACTTCGACGCGATCAAGATCGCGCTGGCCTCGCCGGACCTGATCCGTTCGTGGTCCTTCGGCGAAGTGAAGAAGCCGGAAACCATCAACTACCGCACCTTCAAGCCGGAACGTGACGGCCTGTTCTGCGCCGCCATCTTCGGACCGGTGAAGGACTACGAGTGCCTGTGCGGCAAGTACAAGCGCATGAAGCACCGCGGTGTGGTCTGCGAAAAGTGCGGCACCGAAGTGACCCTGGCCAAGGTGCGCCGCGAGCGCATGGGCCATATCGACCTGGCTTCGCCGGTCGCCCACATCTGGTTCCTCAAGTCGCTGCCGTCGCGCATCGGCCTGATGCTGGACATGACCCTGCGCGACATCGAGCGCGTGCTGTATTTCGAAGCCTACGTGGTGACCGAGCCGGGCCTGACCGCCCTGGAACGCCGCCAGCTGCTGACCGAAGAACAGTACCTGCAGGCCCGCCAGGAGCACGGTGACGACTTCGACGCCGCCATGGGCGCCGAGGCCGTGTACGAACTGCTGCGCACGATCGACCTGCAGTCGGAAATGACCCGCCTGCGCGAGGAAATCGCCGCTACCGGTTCGGAAACCAAGCTCAAGCGCCTCACCAAGCGCATCAAGCTGATCGAAGCCTTCCTGGAATCGGGCAACCGTCCGGAATGGATGGTCATGACCGTGCTGCCGGTGCTGCCGCCGGACCTGCGTCCGCTGGTCCCGCTGGATGGCGGCCGCTTCGCGACTTCCGACCTGAACGACCTGTACCGCCGCGTCATCAACCGCAACAACCGCCTGCGCCGCCTGCTCGAACTGAGCGCGCCGGACATCATCGTGCGCAATGAAAAGCGCATGCTGCAGGAGTCGGTCGATGCGCTGCTGGACAACGGCCGTCGTGGCCGTGCCATCACCGGCACCAACAAGCGCCCGCTGAAGTCGCTGGCCGACATGATCAAGGGCAAGCAGGGTCGCTTCCGCCAGAACCTGCTCGGCAAGCGCGTCGACTACTCGGGCCGTTCGGTCATCGTGGTCGGCCCGTACCTGCGCCTGCACCAGTGCGGCCTGCCGAAGAAGATGGCGCTCGAGCTGTTCAAGCCGTTCGTCTTCGCCAAGCTGCAGCGTCGTGGCCTGGCCACCACCATCAAGGCCGCCAAGAAGCTGGTCGAGCGCGAAGAAGCCGAAGTCTGGGACATCCTGGAAGAGGTCATCCGCGAGCATCCGGTGATGCTGAACCGTGCGCCGACCCTGCACCGTCTGGGTATCCAGGCGTTCGAGCCGGTGCTGATCGAAGGCAAGGCCATCCAGCTGCACCCGCTGGTCTGCACCGCGTTCAACGCCGACTTCGACGGTGACCAGATGGCCGTCCACGTGCCGCTCTCGCTGGAAGCCCAGCTGGAAGCGCGTGCGCTGATGATGTCGACCAACAACATCCTGTCGCCGGCCAACGGCGAGCCGATCATCGTGCCGTCGCAGGACGTCGTGCTGGGTCTGTACTACATGACCCGCTCGCTGGAGAACAAGAAGGGCGAGGGCATGGCCTTCGCCAACATCGCCGAAGTCAAGCGCGCCTACGACAACCGCGTGGTGGAACTGCACGCCAAGGTCAAGGTCCGCATCACCGAGGTGGTGACCGACGAAGATGGCAACAAGCAGAACAAGACCTCGATCGTGGACACCACGATCGGTCGCGCCCTGCTGGCTGAAATCCTGCCGGAAGGCCTGCCGTTCGCGCTGGCCAATGTCGAACTGACCAAGAAGAACATCAGCCGCCTGATCAACTCCAGCTACCGCCAGCTGGGCCTGAAGGACACGGTCGTGTTCGCTGACAAGCTGATGTACACCGGCTTCGCCTACGCGACCCGTGCCGGCGTCTCGATCGGCATCGACGACATGCTGATCCCGGACGAGAAGAAGGGCATCCTCACCGAGGCCGAAGCCGAAGTGCTGGAAATCCAGGAGCAGTACCAGTCGGGCCTGGTCACCGCCGGCGAGCGCTACAACAAGGTGGTCGACATCTGGTCGCGCACCAACGAGCGCATCGCCAAGGCGATGATGGACACCATCGGTACCGAGAAGGTGGTCAATGCCAAGGGTGAGACCATCGACCAGAAGTCGATGAACTCGCTGTACATCATGGCCGACTCCGGTGCGCGTGGTTCGCAGGCGCAGATCCGTCAGCTGGCCGGCATGCGCGGCCTGATGGCCCGCCCGGACGGCTCGATCATCGAGACGCCCATCAAGGCGAACTTCCGCGAAGGCCTGAACGTGCAGGAGTACTTCAACTCCACCCACGGTGCCCGTAAGGGTCTGGCCGATACCGCGCTGAAGACCGCGAACTCGGGTTACCTGACCCGTCGTCTGGTCGACGTCGCGCAGGACGTGGTGATCACCGAGGTGGATTGCGGTACCACCGAAGGCCTGATCATGACCCCGATCGTGGAAGGCGGCGACGTGGTCGAGCCGCTGAAGGACCGCGTGCTGGGTCGCGTGGTGGCCGAGGACGTGTTCCTGCCGGGCAACGATGAAGATCCGATCGTCACCCGCAACACCCTGCTGGACGAAGCCTGGGTGGCCAAGCTGGAAGATGCCGGCGTGCAGACCATCAAGGTCCGCTCGACCATCTCCTGCGAATCGGCCTTCGGTGTCTGCTCGCGCTGCTACGGCCGCGATCTGGCCCGCGGCCACCTGGTCAACATCGGTGAAGCGGTCGGCGTCATCGCCGCCCAGTCCATCGGTGAGCCGGGTACCCAGCTGACCATGCGTACGTTCCACATCGGTGGTGCGGCGTCGCGAGCTGCTGCGGTCGACAACATCACCGTCAAGACCACCGGCTCGGTCAAGTTCAGCAACCTCAAGTCGGTCGAGCACGCCAACGGCTCGCTGGTGGCGGTGTCGCGCTCGGGCGAAATCTCGGTGCTCGATGCCCACGGTCGTGAGCGTGAGCGTTACAAGCTGCCGTACGGTGCGACCATCACGTCCAAGGACGGTGATGCGATCAAGGCTGGCCAGACCGTGGCCAACTGGGATCCGCATAACCACCCGATCGTGTCGGAAGTGGCCGGCTTCATCCGCTTCATCGACTTCGTCGACGGCATCACCGTCATCGAGAAGACCGACGAGCTGACCGGCCTTGCCTCGCGCGAAATCACCGATCCGAAGCGTCGTGGTACCCAGGCCAAGGACCTGCGCCCGATCGTGCGCATCGTCGACGCCAAGGGCAATGACCTGTCGATCCCGGGCACCGATCTGCCGGCGCAGTACCTGCTGCCGCCGCGCTCGATCGTCAACCTGCAGGACGGCGCTGCCGTCGGCGTGGGTGACGTGGTCGCCAAGATTCCGCAGGAAGCGTCGAAGACCCGCGACATCACCGGTGGTCTGCCGCGCGTGGCCGATCTGTTCGAAGCCCGCAAGCCGAAGGATCCGGCGGTGCTGGCCGAGCGTTCGGGCATCATCAGCTTCGGCAAGGACACCAAGGGCAAGCAGCGCCTGATCATCAAGGACACCGATGGTTCGGAGCACGAAGAGCTGATCCCGAAGTACCGCCAGGTCATCGTGTTCGAAGGCGAGCATGTCACCAAGGGTGAAACCATCGTGGACGGCGAGCCGAGCCCGCAGGACATCCTGCGCCTGCTGGGTGTCGAACCGCTGGCTGCCTACCTGGTGAAGGAAATCCAGGACGTGTATCGCCTGCAGGGCGTGAAGATCAACGACAAGCACATCGAGGTGATCACCCGCCAGATGCTGCGCAAGGTCGAGATCACCGACCAGGGCAGCAGCAAGTTCCTGAACGGCGAACAGGTGGAGCGCCAGCGCGTTATCGAGGAGAATGCGCGCCTCGCGGCCCGCAACGAGCTGCCGGCTCGTTTCGATCCGGTGCTGCTGGGTATCACCAAGGCCTCGCTGGCGACTGAATCGTTCATCTCGGCCGCGTCGTTCCAGGAAACCACCCGTGTGTTGACCGAAGCGGCCGTCCGCGGCACCTCGGACAACCTGCGCGGCCTGAAGGAAAACGTCATCGTGGGTCGCCTGATTCCGGCCGGTACCGGCCTGGCGTACCACAGCAACCGCCGCCGCGGCGCCTCCGGCCTTACCGAGTCGGAAATGCAGACCCTGGCCGGCACTCCGGCTGCGGTCGAGGCAGCGGTGGTTGAAGCCGAAGCTGAACAGGCCTCGGGCGAAGAATGATGCATCCGGTCCGGCCGCAAGGCCGGACCACCCGGGCGGTAGAGTCGACTGTTGGTCGACTGCCATCGAGAGTCGGCTAACAGTCGACTCTACCGGCGCAGGGCAGGATGGACCTCGTGGTTCACCCCGCCAACCTGAACGGGGTACATGGAGGCCCCCCAGTAACGTTCCGGGATCAGGAGCGGGCTTGACAGGAGGCGTTTGACTGCTTTCCTGGCAGGTTGCTACAATCGTCTGTCTCAGCAGGCCAGAATTTTGGCCTGCTTTAACATTTCCGCATCTCTGGCCGGATTTTCCGGCCACCAATCAGAAGAACCTACTGATGGCGACGATCAACCAGCTGGTCCGCAAGCCGCGGCAAGCGACCACCTACAAGAGTGCCTCGCCGGCGCTCGACAAGTGCCCGCAGCGCCGTGGCGTCTGCACCCGTGTCTACACCACCACTCCGAAGAAGCCGAACTCGGCTCTGCGCAAGGTTGCCAAGGTCCGCCTGACCAACCAGGAAGAAGTGATTTCCTACATCGGTGGTGAAGGCCACAACCTGCAGGAGCACTCCGTGGTCCTGATCCGCGGCGGTCGCGTCAAGGACCTGCCGGGTGTGCGTTACCACACCGTTCGTGGCTCGCTCGACGCCGCCGGCGTTGCCAAGCGTCGCCAGGCCCGTTCCAAGTACGGCGCCAAGCGTCCGAAGGCATAAGGAGAGAGCACAATGTCGCGTAAGGGTAATACTCCGCAGCGTTCCGTCCTGCCCGATCCGAAGCACGGAAGCGAAACCATCGCCCGTTTCATCAACATGGTCATGCAGAGCGGCAAGAAGTCCGTCGCCGAGAAGATCGTGTACGGCGCCATGGACGTGATCACCGAGAAGAACAGCAGCGCCAACGCCATTGAACTGGTGCAGAAGGCTCTGGACAACGTCGCTCCGGCGGTCGAAGTCAAGTCGCGCCGCGTCGGTGGTGCCACCTACCAGGTGCCGGTCGAAGTGCGTTCGTCGCGCAAGATGGCCCTGGCCATGCGCTGGCTGATCGACTCCGCGCGCAAGCGCGGCGAGAACACCATGCCGAAGAAGCTGGCTGCTGAACTGATCGACGCCTCGGAAAACCGTGGCGGCGCCATCAAGAAGCGCGAAGAAACCCACCGCATGGCCGAAGCCAACAAGGCATTCGCCCACTACCGCTGGTGAGTTTGACGGCCTTGTAAAACAGGCAGGGCAGCACCACTTCGGTGCGTGCTGCCTCGCGGTCCCAGAAAGACTGCGCCAATCCGAAGGCCGCCGAAAGGCGGCGTTCGGCCATCCGAAATCCAAGAAATCTGAGAGGCTCCCGTGGCCCGTTCCACTCCCATCGAGCGTTACCGTAACTTCGGCATCATGGCTCACATCGATGCCGGCAAGACCACCACGTCCGAGCGCATCCTGTTCTACACCGGCAAGAGCCACAAGATCGGTGAAGTGCACGACGGCGCCGCCACCATGGACTGGATGGAGCAGGAGCAGGAGCGTGGCATCACGATCCAGTCCGCTGCCACCACCGCGTTCTGGAAGGGCATGGACAAGTCCCTGCCGGAGCACCGCTTCAACATCATCGACACCCCGGGGCACGTCGACTTCACCATCGAAGTGGAGCGCTCGCTGCGCGTGCTCGACGGTGCCGTCTTCGTCCTGTGCGCCGTCGGTGGCGTGCAGCCGCAGTCGGAAACCGTGTGGCGCCAGGCCAACAAGTACCACGTGCCGCGCATCGCGTTCGTCAACAAGATGGACCGCACCGGTGCCAACTTCCAGAAGGTCGTCGGCCAGCTGAAGGCCAAGCTGGGCGCGGTTGCCGTGCCGATGCAGCTGCCGATCGGCGCTGAAGACAACTTCAAGGGCGTTGTCGACCTGCTGAAGATGAAGGCCATCCACTGGGATGAAGCCTCGCAGGGCATGAAGTTCGAGTACAGCGACATCCCGGCCGATCTGCAGGCGGCTGCGGAAGAAGCTCGCCAGTTCATGGTCGAGACCGCTGCCGAAGCCAGCGAAGAGCTGATGGAAAAGTACCTGGGCGGCGAAGAGCTGGCCGAGGCCGAAATCATCAACGCGCTGCGTACCCGTACCCTGGCCACCGAGATCGTGCCGATGTACTGCGGCTCGGCCTTCAAGAACAAGGGCGTGCAGGCCATGCTGGACGGCGTGATCCAGCTGCTGCCGTCGCCGGTCGACGTGCCGGACGTGAAGGGCGTGGACGTTGACGACGACACCGTCGAAATGACCCGCAAGTCGGACGACAAGGCGCCGTTCTCGTCGCTGGCCTTCAAGATCATCACCGACCCGTTCGTCGGCGCGCTGACCTTCTTCCGTGTCTACTCGGGCACCCTGAACGGTGGCGACACCGTGCTGAACTCGGTGAAGGGCAAGAAGGAGCGCATCGGCCGCATCCTGCAGATGCACTCGAACAACCGCGAGGAAATCAAGGAAGTTCTGGCTGGTGACATCGCTGCTGCCGTGGGCCTGAAGGACACCACCACCGGTGACACCCTGTGCGCCGTGGATGCGCCGATCATCCTGGAGCGCATGACGTTCCCGGAGCCGGTGATCTCGATGGCCGTCGAGCCGAAGACCAAGTCGGACCAGGAAAAGATGGGTCTGGCGCTGGGTCGCCTGGCGCAGGAAGATCCGTCGTTCCGCGTCAAGACCGACGAAGAATCCGGCCAGACCATCATCTCGGGCATGGGCGAGCTGCACCTGGACATCATCGTCGACCGCCTGAAGCGCGAGTTCAACGTTGAAGCCAACGTCGGCGCGCCGCAGGTGGCCTACCGCGAAACCATCACCCTGGCTGACGTCAAGTCGGACTACAAGCACGCCAAGCAGTCCGGTGGTAAGGGTCAGTACGGTCACGTCGTGATCGAGCTGTCGCCGATCACCGCTGAAGATCGTGCCGATCCGAAGATCGCTCCGATGATCAAGGACGATTTCCTGTTCATCAACGACATCACCGGCGGCGTGATCCCGAAGGAATTCATTCCGTCGGTTGAAAAGGGCCTGCGCGAAACCATCACCAGCGGCCCGCTGGCTGGCTTCCCGGTCGTGGACGTCAAGGTGAAGCTGGTGTTCGGTTCGTACCACGACGTCGACTCCTCGGAAATGGCGTTCAAGCTGGCTTCGTCGATGGCCTTCAAGCAGGGCTTCGCCAAGGCCAAGCCGGTGCTGCTGGAGCCGATCATGAAGGTCGAGATCGTGACCCCGGAGGATTACCAGGGTGACGTGATGGGCGACGTCAGCCGTCGTCGCGGCGTGCTGCAGGGTTCCGACACCACCGGTGACGGTTCGGCCAGCATCATCAACGCGATGATCCCGCTGGGTGAAATGTTCGGCTACGCCACTGCGCTGCGTTCGCAGACCCAGGGCCGCGCCACCTTCACCATGGAATTCGATCACTACGAGCCGGCTCCGACCAACATCGCCGAAGCCGTCATGAAGAAGGGCTGAGCCTCGCTCAGCCTCTCTTGAAACCATTTACGAACAATCAAGGTATAGAACAATGGCAAAGGGTAAGTTCGAGCGCACCAAGCCGCACGTCAACGTCGGCACCATCGGTCACGTCGACCACGGCAAGACCACGCTGACCGCTGCACTGACCAAGATCGGTGCCGAGCGCTTCGGTGGCGAGTTCAAGGATTACTCCTCGATCGACGCCGCGCCGGAAGAAAAGGCGCGTGGCATCACGATCTCGACCGCGCACGTCGAATACGAATCCCCGATCCGTCACTACGC
>NZ_KB907509.1 GCF_000382065.1 Stenotrophomonas hibiscicola ATCC 19867
GGCTGTACCAGTACACCCCGCCGCCGGCCGGAGCGCCGGAGCGCACGCTGTACTGAGTGGTTTGGGATTGCAGGGCTTGCAGCCCTGCACCCGCTTCAAGCCAAGGCAACGTCAAATGCGTGCATTCCGTGGGATGGCGGGGTGGGTCCGGCTGCGGGGGACGCTGCAAGTACGTCCCTGTAAGCTCGGTCGCCGCATCCATGCGGCTCACCCCCCCGCAACCGGACCCACCCCGCCTTCGACAGACCTCCGCGATCTGTCGGAACAGCTCATGGGGTCAGATCCGTTTTCCGAAGGAAAACGGATCTGACCCCACAGAATTTCATTCGATATCTGACAACAGATGTGTCGACCAAGGTCGACACCTACCAACAGCCGCAGAAATCTGTCAGAGGTGGGGTGGTGTCGGAGTGCGGGGTGTCAGCCGCATGGATGCGGCTGCCAAGCTTACAGGGACGTACTTGCAGCGTCCCCGCACTCCGACACCGCCCCGCCATCCCACGGAATGCCCGCTGTTGCCGTTGCTTCGGCTTGAAGCAGGTGCAGGGCTGCAAGCCCTGCAAAAGAACACCCCTTACAGCGGCAGGGGCGCCTGCGCCGGATCGATCCGCCCTTCGCCGCGGGTGATCTTCTTGAACTCGGCGCGGCTGACCGACACGTAGCGGTCGTTGCCGCCGATCTCCACCTGCGGGCCGTCCTGTACTGCGTGGCCATGCTCATCCACGCGTACCGTCATCGTTGCCTTCTTGCCGCTGTGGCAGATGGTCTTGATCTCCTGCATCTCGTCGGCCCAGGCCAGAAGGTACTGGCTGCCCTCGAACAGTTCGCCGCGGAAGTCGGTGCGCAGCCCGTAGCACAGCACCGGAATGCGCAGCTGGTCGACCACCTCGCTGAGCTGCCAGACCTGGGCGCGGGTGAGGAACTGCGCTTCGTCCACCAGCACGCAGCCCATCGGCCCGTTCGCCGCCAGGTCCCGCTCTACCCAGCGCTGCAGGTCGGTATCACGGTCGAAGGCCATGCCCTCGGCGCGCAGGCCGATCCGCGAGGCAACCACGCCGGCGCCGGCACGATCGTCCAGGCGCGGGGTCAGGATCGCCACCCGCATGCCGCGCTCGCGGTAGTTGTGGGCGCTCTGCAGCAGGGTGGTGGTCTTGCCGGCGTTCATCGCCGAATAGTAGAAGTAGAGCTTGGCCATCGACGGATTGTACGCCGCGACCCCGCTTCGCCGAAGCCGTTCAGCAACCCCGCCGGCAGGCCGCTGTGGTCGTCACCCCGCCCCGCTACAATCCCCATCCCATGCACGGTCTCAATCCCCCCCAAGCCGCCGCCGTCCTGCACATCGAAGGTCCGCTGCTGGTGCTCGCCGGCGCGGGCAGCGGCAAGACGCGCGTGATCGTGGAAAAGATCGCCCACCTGATCAGCTGTGGCCGCTACCCGGCACGCCGCATCGCGGCGATCACCTTCACCAACAAGTCGGCCAAGGAAATGCGCGAGCGTGTGGCCAAGCGCCTGCGCGAGCAGGATGCCGACGAGGTGACGATCTGCACCTTCCATGCGCTGGGCCTGAAGTTCCTGCAGATCGAGCACGCGGCGGTGGGCCTGAAGCGTGGATTCTCGATCTTCGACGCCGACGATGCCGCTGCGCAGATCAAGGACCTGATGCACGGGGCCAAGCCCGACGACATCGAGGACATGAAGAACCTGGTGTCGCGCGCAAAGAACGCCGGCCTGTCGCCCGAACAGGCGATGGCCGCCGCACGCAGCAACCGCGAGAAGGAAGCGGCCAGCGTCTACGAGCGCTACCAGCTGAGGCTGACCGCGTTCAATGCGGTCGACTTCGATGACCTGATCCGTCTGCCGGTGCAGATCCTGGAAGAGAATCCGGACATCGCCCTGGCCTGGCGCGAGCGCATCGGCTACCTGCTGGTGGACGAATGCCAGGACACCAACGACGCGCAGTACCGCCTGCTCAAGCAGCTGGCCGGCGAGAAGGGCAACTTCACCTGCGTCGGCGACGATGACCAGTCGATCTACGCCTGGCGTGGCGCCAATCCCGAAAACCTGCAGCAGATGGGGCGCGATTACCCCACGCTGGAAATCATCAAGCTGGAGCAGAACTACCGCTGCTCCAACCGCGTGCTGCGCGCCGCCAACGCGCTGATCGCCAACAATCCGCATGAGCACCTGAAGAAGCTGTGGAGCGACCAGGCCGACGGCGAACGCATCCGTGTTTGGGAATGCCGCAACAGCGAACATGAAGCGGAGAAGGTCGCCGCCGAGATCGCCTTCGTGGCGCAATCGCGCAACGTGCCGTGGAGTGACTTCTGCATCCTGTTCCGTGGCAACTTCCAGTCGCGCCCGCTGGAAAAGGCGATGCAGCTGCTGCGCATTCCCTATCACCTGACCGGCGGCACCATGTTCCTGGAACGCCAGGAAGTGAAGGACACCCTGGCCTGGCTGCGCCTGCTGGTGAACCCGGATGACGACACCGCGTTCATGCGTGCGGTGCAGTCGCCCAAGCGCGACGTCGGTGCCGGCACGCTGGCCAAGCTGGCCGAGCTGGCCCAGGAAAAGGACATGCCGATGGCGCATGTGGCAGAAACCATCGGTGCCCTGCAGCAGCTCCCACCGCGCGCGGCCAACAGCCTGGCGCGCTTCACCGACATCCTGCGCGACCTGCGTGCACAGATGCGCCAGGTGACGTCCGGCGACATGATCCGCAAGGTGGCCAAGGAATCCGGGTTGCTGAGCGAGCTGCGCCAGCAGGCCAAGGAAGAGGCCAGCTACCAGCGCCGCGCAAACAACATCGAGGAACTGGCGCAGTGGTTCGAGGGCGGCCCGCGCGGTGCAACCGCCGCCGACCTGGCCGGCCAGCTGGCGCTGCTGTCGCGCAGCGACAAGGACGAGGGCGGCAACCAGGTGCGCATGATGACCCTGCACGCTTCCAAGGGCCTGGAATTCCCGTACGTGTTCATCGTCGGCTGCGAGGACGGCGTGCTGCCGCACCAGGTCAGCCTGGACGAGGGCAACCTGCAGGAAGAACGGCGCCTGCTGTACGTGGGCATCACCCGCGCCAAGATCCAGCTGTGGATGAGCTACAGCAAGCTGACGCGCAAGTTCGGCGAACACGTACGCCTGAAGCCGAGCCGGTTCTTCGAGGAGATTCCGGCCGAGGAGATCCAGCGCGATGGCGCCGATCCGGTGGCCGATGCGGCGCGCAAGAAGGAGCGCGCGACGGCGGGGTTGGCCGCGATCGAGGCGTTGTTCGACTAGGGCGCTCCAACGGCGCCGCCCCTCCGTGGTGGAGCACGCGTTGGTTCCGCAGTGTGGCCGGTCGGGGTGGGTTCGCGGGGGACGCCGTGAACCCGTCCTTGGGGGCTTAGCCGCGCCATCCATGGCGCGGATACCCCCGCGAACCCACCTCGACCGGCCTCTGACAGATTCCGGGCGCTTCCTTCCACGGCAATGCAGAGGAAATCAAAAGCAACAGCCGGCGGTTGAGGCAGAATCGGGGTTTCGGCTGGAGGTCTGCCTGTGCAACCGATCGAGAGTGAGCGCCTGCGGCTGCGGGCCATTGAACCTGACCGTGATGCGGCACCGATGCTGGCCCTGCTCAACGATCCGGGCTTCGTGCGTTTCATCGGTGACCGCAACGTGCGCGACGAAGAACAGGCACGCGAGTACATCGCGCTGCGGGTGCTGCACAGTTATGCGTTGAATGGCTTCGGCATGTATGCCATCGAGCGGCTGTCCGATGGTGCCTGGGTGGGTAATGCCGGGCTGGTGCGGCGGGATGGCCTGCCGGGGCCGGATATCGGCTATGCGGTGCTTTCGCAATTCGCCGGGCAGGGCTATGCCGGTGAGGCGGCGCGGGCGGTGTTCGCGCATGCACGCGG
Organism: Stenotrophomonas hibiscicola ATCC 19867; assembly: GCF_000382065.1. Lineage (GTDB taxonomy): Bacteria > Pseudomonadota > Gammaproteobacteria > Xanthomonadales > Xanthomonadaceae > Stenotrophomonas > Stenotrophomonas hibiscicola. Next base: position 3,897 of record NZ_KB907509.1, read on the forward strand.
AGCGCTGGGCCTGCACGATCTGTATGGCATCACCGACCTGGACAACGTGGCGTCCGGGAAGATCCTGCTGGGCTTGGGCATGCAGGAGCGCGGGGTGATCCAGTTGCCGGGCGTGGACAGCCCGAGCCGGTTGTATGCCACGCCGGGTGCGGCGCAGGTCTGACCCCTGATGTTGGTCGGCACGATTCAGATGCAGTGCCGACCAACGGTCGGCACCCGCCCCCTCAGCCGCGCAGTTCGTCCAGCTGCGCCTGCAGCTCGGCCACGGCCGCTTCCAGCCGGGCCACGCGCTCGGCCAGGCCCGGATCGGCCGCATCGCTGCTGCCACCGCCGCCGCTGGCGTACTTCGCTGCCAGTGCCGCGCCGTCCACTTCGCCGCACAGCAGGTGCATGTAGCGGTCTTCGCGCTGGCCGCTGGCGCGCGGCAGCACCACCAGCAGCGCGCGCTGCTGCAGGCGCTCGATGGCGTGGCGGGCTTCGTCGGTGTCGGCAAAACGGTACAGACGCTCGCTGCGCGACACCAGCTCGCCCAGGGTTTGCGGCCCACGCAGCAGCAGCAGCGCCAGCAGCACGGTCTGCTGTCGGGTCAGGTCCAGCGCGGCCTGCAGGCGGTGCTCGTAGCGGTCCGCGCGCGAGGAGAAGTGCTGGCGGGCCAGGCCCATCGTTTCCAGCTGGCGCAGCGCGTGCTGCACGCTGCCGGCATCGACGTTCATCACCGGCTCGCGCGCGGTCTTCTGGTTGGCGGCCGATTGGGCGGCGTTGACCGTCAGCGGGTAGGTGTCCGGTGTGGTCGCCTCCTTTTCCACCAGGCAGCCCAGCAGGCGTGCCTGCACGGCGTCGAGCAGGGGGACGTCGGGGGTCTGGGTGGAATCGGTCATGGCGGCCTCCGGAAGGGCAACGGGTCAACCGCCAAGCATAGCCGTCCCGGGGCCGCCTTTGCCGGTAAAATGCGCCGGTATATCTGATTGCCGGTGAATCCATGCGTCGTCCCGTTTCCCTGTCCCTGACCCTGCTCGCCACTGCGGCGCTGGGCCTGTCCGCCTGCAAGCGCGTGGATGCGCCTGCTGCCGAAGCCGTTGCCCCGGAGGCCCCGGCCGCCGCTGCCAAGGCTGATGGCGCGCTTGATGCGACCGCCAACGACAATCTCAACGCAGTGCTGTGGATGCAGCGCGCGCAGGAGTACAAGGCCATCACCGAGCAGACCTACCGTGCCGCCGCCGACCACCTGGATGTCGCGTTGAAGGAAGCCCACTGGGACGCACTGGTGCCGGAAGAACGCGGCAACGAGGCCAAGGGCCTGAAGCCGGCCGTGGTACTGGACGTGGACGAGACCGTGCTGGACAACTCGCCCTACCAGGCGCGCCTGGTGCGCGACGGCAAGGAATACGACGAGCTGAGCTGGGACCAGTGGGTGGCCGAGAAGAAGGCCAAGGCCATTCCGGGCGTGGTGGATTTCGCCAAGGCTGCCAACGCCAAGGGCGTGACCCTGCTGTACATCTCCAACCGCGCCGTGCACCTGAAGGACGCGACCCTGGCCAACCTGCGCGAGCAGGGCCTGCCGGTGGCCGATGACAGCGTGTTCCTGGGCCTGGGCACCGTGGTCGAAGGGTGCGAGCAGGCCGGTAGCGAGAAGAACTGCCGCCGCCGCCTGGCCGGGCAGAAGTACCGTGTGCTGATGCAGTTCGGCGACCAGCTGGGCGATTTCGTGGAAGTGACCGCCAACACCAACGAAGGCCGTGACGCACTGCTGCAGCAGTACCACGACTGGTTCGGCGAGCGCTGGTGGATGCTGCCCAACCCGACCTACGGTGGCTTCGAGCCGGCGCAGTTCAACAACGATTACAGCCAGTCGCGCCAGGCCCGCCACGACGCCAAGCGCGCCGCCCTGGACTACGCACCATGAGCCGCGCGCCACTGCCGCTGCGCGACGACGAGCGCCTGATCTTCGCGCTGGACGTGCCTGACCGCGCGCAGGCGCTGGAGTGGGTCGACCGCCTCGGCGACAGCGTGGCGTTCTACAAGATCGGCATGGAACTGCTGGCGTCGGGCGAGTACTTCCAGGTGCTGGACGAGCTGGCCCGCCGCGACAAGCGCGTGTTCGTCGACCTGAAGTTCTTCGATATCCCGGCCACCGCCGCGGCGGTGATCAAGCGCCTTTCGCAGTGGCCGGTCAGCTACGCCACCATCCACGGCTGGCACCCGGCGATGATGGAAGCCTGCGCCGCCGCCAACAGCAGCGACATGCGCCTGCTGGCGGTGACCGTGCTGACCTCGATGGGCCGCCCGGACCTGGCGCAGATGGGCATCGACCGTGAACCGGTGGAGGTGGTGGTCGAACGCGCGATGGCCGCGCAGGCGGCCGGCATCGATGGCGTGATCGCCTCGGGCCAGGAGGCCGGCCCGATTCGCGCCGCGACCGGCGCCGGGTTCTCGATCGTCTGCCCGGGCATCCGCCCCGGTGGCCCGGTCGGCGATGACCAGAAGCGTACCGTTGGCGTGGCCCAGGCGTTTGCCGATGGTGCCGATGCCATCGTGGTTGGCCGTCCGATCCGCCTGGCCACCGATCCGCAGGCCGCGGCCCGGGCCATCCAGCAGGAAATCGCGTCGGCACTGGGTGCGCGCTGAGGTTCCGTTGCGAAGGCTGCAGGCCCGAACGCCATCCCGGCCCGCGCGGGATGGCGTTTTTGCATCTGTCTACCGAGCGGTTGTGCCCGAATCGCCGCAAAACCTGCCGTAGATTTCATTGCTTCCACCCCATCATCAGGTGGATCAATAAAATCAATAGTTTAAGGCGCACTACGTGAAGTGTTGCCTTAACTTGAGCGGCAGCGTAGGATCGCCGCCATCCGGTCCTCGGACCGGACATGTGCCACAACACTGTCCACCGGCCCTGCGCCGGTTTGAAGAGCCTGTGATCCCCGTGATCCCGGCTCTTTTTTTATTCCCGTCAGTGACTTGCACAGGCAACAGCGGAAACCGTGACGTCCCGGCTTGCCGCTGTCACGTCGCAGGCCGCAAGATGCGGACCGGTCCGGGGAGTCCGATTGCATGAGCGTGGCGGTGCGAGGAAGGTCTGCGCGTGGATGGGGGCTGGCAGCCATGCTGCTGCTGGCGGTGGCCGCGTGCCGCGAATCAGCCGATGATCCGGCCAAGCCGGCAGCCGAACCGGTCGCGGCGGTGCAGGCGATGGCCCTGCGCCTGGCCGAGGACGATCTGGTCGGCTACGCGAAGCTGTCGGTGCCGCCCAGCCAGTACCAGCGCCTGCAACAGGCCTGGACCGAAGGCCACAGCCAGTGGCCGCTGACCGAACTGCCGCTGGGTGACCAGCTGCTGCCGATGCTGGCCGCGCTGCGCAAGCCCAACGCCAGCGCCGAACTGCAGCGCAGCTTCGATCGCCAGCTGGCCGGACAGGCCGGCGCCGTTCGCCAGGCCGCGCAGTCGATGGGCAACTTCGGCGTGCAGTATCTGCGCCACCAGAAGGGCTATACGCCCGGCCAACAGGCGCACTACATCGCCCTGGTGGAAACCCTCGCCAGCTGGGCGCAGGGCGCACCGATCAGTGACCGCGCCCGCGCGCGCAGCACCATCGCCGCACTGGTTGGCGCGGCCGGCAAGGTTGGGTTCGATGATGAGGCCGGCCTGCAGGCCGCCGGCATGGAAGGCAGCCTGCAGCAGCTGGCGCCGTTCATCCACACCCTCAAGGCCGTGCTGGGCAGCTACGGACTGGGCGTGGACGAGGCGCTGCGCAGCGTGCGCGGTGAGCTGCTCTCGGTGGAGGGTGACAATGCGCTGGTACGCCTGCACTACGACCTGGCTGGCCGCGAAATGATCCTGCAGCTGCCGCTGAGCCGCCGCGAGGGCCACTGGTACCTGACCCGCACCCTGGCCGACACCGATGCGCTGCTGCGCAAGGCCGACGCGGCCCGCGCTGCGGCCTCGCCATCACCGGCTGAAGCCCCTGCTGGGGGTGGGGAAGCAGCAACGCCGCCGCCTAAGCCATAATGGCGCCGATGTCGAAACAGAACCCGCTGCCGTTTCCCGGCGAAGAATCCCAGTCGACGCCCGCCGATACGGTGCCGGCGTCCCCCTCGACCGGCACCGGCCCGAACCCGGTACCGCCGCCCGTGCACGCGCGTCCGGCCGGCCGCCGCCCGCTGTGGGCTCGCCTGCTGGGCCGCCTGGTCGAGCCGTGGCTGTCGCTGAAGATCGAGCCGGAAGACCCAGGCCAGTACAACGATGGCCGTCCGGTCGTGTACGTGCTGGAAGACTACGGCCTGTCCAACGCGCTGATCCTGGACAAGGCCTGCCGCCAGGCCGGGCTGCCCTCGCCGCTGGTGCCGCTGGCCGGTGACCCGACCGGGCGCAAGCGCGCCTACCTGGCGCTGTCGCGGCGCAGCTCCAGCAACTCGCTGATTCCCGAGCAGCGCGGCGCCAAGACCCACTCCGATTCGCTGGCCAAGGTCCTGCAGGCGCACCGCGTGCGCGACGACCTGGATGTGCACCTGGTGCCGGTGTCTATCTTCGTCGGCCGCGCGCCGGACAAGCAGAGCGGCTGGTTCGCGGTGCTGTTCTCGGAAAACTGGGCGCTGGTCGGTCGCTTCCGCCGCCTGCTGGGCCTGCTGCTGAACGGGCGCAATACCATCGTGCGCTTCGCCCCGCCGATCTCGCTGCGCAGCACCGTGGACGAAGGCCTGGAGCCGGAGCGCACGGTGCGCAAGCTGCAGCGCGTGCTGCGTACGCACTTCCGGCGCATCCGTGAATCGGTGATCGGCCCGGACCTGTCGACGCGGCGCCTGCTGGTGGACCAGGTATTGGCTGCCGAACCGGTGCGCGAGGCGATCGCCGCACAGGCCAAGCGCGACAATTCGAAGCCGGCCGATGCCTGGAAGAAGGCACACGCCTACGCCTGGGAAATCGCCGCGGACTATTCCAGCCCGGTCGTGCGCTCGGCCAGCTTCATGCTCAGCCACGTGTGGAACCGCATCTATGCGGGCGTGCTGGTGCACCACCTGGACAAGTTCAAGGCTGCCGCGCCGGGCCACGAAGTGGTGTACGTGCCCAGCCACCGCAGCCACATGGACTACCTGCTGCTGTCCTACCTGCTGTACGACCGTGGCATCGTGCCGCCGCACATCGTGGCCGGCATCAACCTGAACCTGCCGGTGGTGGGTACCCTGCTGCGCAAGGGCGGTGCGTTCTTCATCCGCCGCTCGATCCGCGGCAACGCGCTGTACTCGGCGGTGCTCAGCGAGTACGTCGCGCAGCTGGTGGCCGGTGGCTATTCGCTGGAGTATTTCGTTGAGGGCGGCCGGTCGCGCACCGGCCGCCTGCTGCAGCCCAAGGGCGGCATGATCTCGATGACGCTGCGTGCGTTCCTGCGCCAGCCGCGCAAGCCGGTGCTGTTCCAGCCCGTCTACATCGGCTACGAGAAACTGATGGAAGGCGGCAGCTATCTGGACGAACTGTCCGGCCGGCCGAAGGAAAAGGAATCGATCTGGTCGCTGCTGTGGGGCATCCCCAAGGTGCTCAAGCAGAACTACGGCCAGGTGGTGGTGAACTTTGGCGAACCGATCGCACTGAACGACGTGCTGGCCGAGAAGGCGCCGGAGTGGAAGGGCGAGGCGGTGTCCGAGGACGAGAAGCCGGCCTGGCTGTCGACCACGGTGGATACGCTGGCCGAACGCATCCAGGTGCGCATCAACGGCGCCGCCGACGTCAACCCGATCAACCTGCTGGCGCTGGCGCTGCTGTCCACGCCGAAGCACGCGATGGGCGAGGCCGACCTGATCGCGCAGATCGAGCTGTGCAAGACCCTGCTGGTCGAGATGCCATATTCGGACCGGGTGACGGTGACCCCGCACTCGCCGGAGCGGATCATCGCCCACGCCGAGGAAATCAACGTCCTCACCCGCATCAAGCACCCGCTGGGCGATGTGCTCAGCGTCAGCGGCGATACCGCGGTGCTGCTGAGCTACTTCCGCAACAATGTGCTGCACCTGTTCACCGCCTCGTCGTGGGTGGCCTGCTGCTTCCAGAACAACCGCCGCATGAGCCGCGCCGGCCTGGTCCAGCTGGGCCGTACGGTGTACCCGTTCCTGCAGGCCGAGCTGTTCCTGCCGTGGAGCGAGGACGAGTTCGCCCAGCGCATCGACCAGACCATCAACGTGTTCGTGCGTGAGGGGTTGCTGCAGAACGTCAATGACGACGACGGCGGCATTCTGGCGCGCAACACCGGGCAGACCGACGAGGTGTTCCGCCTGCGCGCCATCGGGCACTCGCTGCAGCAGGCGTTCGAGCGCTACTACATCGCCATTTCGGTGCTGGTGAAGAACGGCCCCGGCGTGCTTGGCGCCGCCGAACTGGAAAGCCTGTGCCAGCAGGCCGCGCAGCGCCTGAGCCTGCTCTATGCGCCGGCGGCGCCGGAGTTCTTCGACAAGGCCCTGTTCCGTGGCTTCATCCAGAAGCTGCGCGAGCTGCGCCTGGTGTGGCCGGACGAGAACAGCAAGCTGCTGTTCGACGAGCGCCTGGATGCCTGGGCCAAGGACGCCAAGTTCATCCTCGGCCGCGAGCTGCGCCACACCATCGAACGGGTCAGCCCGGAAGCGGCACGCCCGGACGAGCCGGCGCCGCAGGATTGAAGGTAGCGCCGGGCATGGCCATGCCCGGCGAACGGCATGCCAACCAAGGTTGGCATCTACCAGGGGCGAAGCAGTAGATCCACGCCATGCGTGGATGGGCCACCGCTCAGGCCGGCTCGTCGGGAATCTGCAGGCTTTCCAGCCTGGCGATGCAGTCCTTCAACTGCAGCTTGCGCCGCTTCAGGCGCTTGGCTTCCAGTTCGTCCTCGCCATTGGCGGCCATGCGGGTGATCTGTTCATCCAGCAGGCGGTGCTCGGCGCGCAGGGCGGCGAGGTGCTCGACGATCTCGGCGGGGCTGTAAGTGTCCACAGCCTCCGAGCATACACAGCGATGATGACTGCCGGGAGAGGGGAATCCCGACCCCCGGCCGTGGCCGCTCCGAGCCGTTAGAATGGAACCCATGAGTGCCGTGATTTCCCTTCCCGATCCCCTGCCGCGTTCCCAGCCGCCCGCCGCCCGCGATCCGCGCGTGGCCGAGCGCGAACAGCACAAGCTGGCCAAGCGCCTGCGCCGCCAGGTCGGTGAGGCGATTGCCGACTTCGGCATGATCGAGGCCGGCGACAAGGTCATGGTCTGCCTGTCCGGCGGCAAGGACAGCTACACCCTGCTGGACGTGCTGCTGCAGCTGCAGAAGAAGGCGCCGGTGCCGTTCGAGCTGGTGGCGGTGAACCTGGACCAGAAGCAGCCGGACTTCCCCGAGCACGTGCTGCCGGAGTACCTGGCAGGGCTGGGCGTGCCGTACCACATCATCGAACAGGACACCTATTCGGTGGTCAGCCGGGTCATTCCGGAAGGCAAGACGATGTGCTCGCTGTGCTCGCGGCTGCGTCGTGGTGCGCTGTACAACTACGCCGAAAGCCATGGCTTCACCAAGATCGCGCTGGGCCACCACCGCGACGACATGGTGGCCACGTTCTTCATGAACCTGTTCCACCACGCCAAGCTGTCGGGCATGCCGCCGAAGCTGCGCAGCGACGACGGCAAGCATGTGGTGATCCGGCCGCTGGCCTACGTGCGCGAGAGTGACATCGTCGAGTACGCGCAGGCGCGCCAGTTCCCGATCATTCCCTGCAACCTGTGTGGCAGCCAGGAGAACCTGCAGCGCCGCCAGGTCGGCCTGATGCTGAAGCAGTGGGAGAAGGACCACCCGGGCCGCATCGAGCAGATCGCGCGCGCCATGAGTGAAGTCCGGCCCTCGCAGCTGGCTGACACCACCCTGTTCGATTTCATGGCGCTGGGCCGTCGCGACGACGCGCCGCTGCCCGACGCCCATGCCTGGCTGGCCGGTTCCCCGGCCGACGCCGACGCAGATCCCGAGACGCCCGCCGTTTAAGGTCGGCCGCCCTTCCTCTTTGCCATCCGGAATTCCATGTTCTTTCGCAACCTGACGTTCTTCCGTTTCCCGACCACCACCGATTTTTCCGAAGTCGACACCCTGCTGCCGCACGCCCTGCTGAAGCCGGTCGGCGCGCTGGAAATGAACTCGCGCGGTTTCATCTCACCGTTCGGCCGCGAGGAGAAGGAGCTGCTCTCCCACCGCATCGCCGAGCACCTGTGGCTGACCGTGGGCGGGGAGGACAAGATCCTGCCGGCGGCGGTGGTCAACGACCTGCTCGAGCGCAAGCTGGAGGAGATCGAGGAGAAGGAAGGCCGCCGCCCGGGTGGCCGCGAGCGCAAGCGCATGAAGGACGACCTGCTGCATGAACTGCTGCCGCGCGCCTTCGTGAAGTCCTCGCGCAACGACGCCTTCATCGACCTGCAGCACGGCTACGTGGCAGTGGATACCTCCAGCCGCAAGACCGGCGAATACTTCATGTCCGACATCCGCGGCCTGCTCGGCAGCTTCCCGGCGATGCCGCTGAACGCCGAAGTCGCGCCGCGCTCGATCCTGACCGGCTGGATCGCCGGCGAGCCGCTGCCGACCGGACTGAGCCTGGGCGAAGAGTGCGAGATGAAGGACCCGGTGGAAGGTGGCGCGGTAGTCAAGTGCCAGCACCAGGAGCTGCGCTGCGACGAGATCGACAAGCACCTGGACGCCGGCAAGCAGGTGACCAAGCTGGCGCTGATCTTCGAGGACAACCTGTCCTTCGTGATCGGCGACGACCTGATCGTGCGCAAGCTGAAGTTCCTCGACGGTGCCCTGGACCAGCTGGAGCATGCCGACGAAGATGGCCGCCGCGCGGAGTTCGACGCCCGCTTCGCCCTGCAGAGCGCCGAGATCCGCCGCCTGTTCCTGTTGCTGGAAGAAGCCTTCAAGCTCAGCAAGGCTGACTGAACAGGCAGCCCGACGGCCGCCGGTCATCCGGCGGCCCGAAGCAGCGCTATGCTGGGTGCATGAGCCGTCTGCTGCGCCGCCTGATCAGCCCGACCCCGCCCGCCACCGTACAGCGCGACACCGTTCGCCTGCGCCTGGAGGATGCCGAGATCGAGGTACTGCGCGTGCGTGATCCGCGTGCACGGCGCATCAAGCTGAGCGTGGACGAGCGCGGCGCGCGCCTGACCCTGCCGCCGCGCGCAAGCCTGGTGATGGGCGAACGCTTCCTGGAACAGCACCGCGACTGGCTTGCACTGCAGCTGCGCCAGTACCAGGGCCAGGGCCTGCCGGCGCCGCTGCAGCCCGGCGAAGACGGCGTGCTGCCCCTGCGCGGCGAACTGCTGCCACTGCGCTGGCAGGAAGGCCGCTATGCGCGCCTGGAGATCGACGCGCACGGCGCCCTCGTGCAGTGGCCCACCCGTGGTGGTGACGCCACCCTGCGCCGTCTGCTGCGCGAGTTCTACGAAGCCCAGACCCGCGCCGACGTCGGGCGCTGGCTGCCGAAGTACCTGCCCACCCTGCCGCGCGCACCCAGCCGCCTGCGGCTGAAGGTGATGTCCTCGCAATGGGGCTCACTGGCCCCCGACGGCAGCATGGCACTGGACCTGGCCTTGGTGCTGGGCCGCTCGGAAGCGTTCGAATACGTGCTGGTGCATGAACTCTGCCACCTGATCCAGCCCAACCACTCGCCCGCGTTCTGGCACGAAGTGGAACAACGCTTCCCCGCCTGGCGCGAGCAGCGCGACTACTTCCAGCTGGAAGGGCGACGCCTCAAAGCGATGCTGCACCAGCTGCTGTAGAGCCGAGCCGATGCTCGGCTGACGCGCGCAGCGCGGGGTTCCAGTCATCACGTTGAAGAGCAGCCGAGCATGGCTCGGCTCTACAGAAGAGCGCGCACAGCGCGCGACCCGCTCCTGCTCTACTTTCTTTCTTCCGTGGTGGGCACACCGGAAACTGTCGAAGGACGGGATGGGTGGGATTGCGGGGGTGTCCGCGGCATGGATGCTGCGGCCAAGCCCCCAGGGTGAAGTGACCCCCGGGAGTTGGACGCCAGATCCAACCCCGAGGGATACATGAACAGATACGACGCTCGTTTCAAACTGCAGGTCGCCAAAGAGGCCTGCAAGACCTCCACATCAGTCAAAGCCGTTGCTCGTCGCCACAGCCTGGAGGCCTCCACGGTCAGGCGCTGGGTGGCGACCTATCGGCTGTATGGTTGGCGCGGATTTCATCGCCAGGCCCGGTTCTATGACCTCCCGTTCAAGTTGGCTGTCCTGGAAAAAATGAGCCAGGACGGTATGTCCG
>NZ_KB907511.1 GCF_000382065.1 Stenotrophomonas hibiscicola ATCC 19867
TGTCGTAAAGCCAAGGCAACTTGAGGTTATATGGTCAAGCCGCACGGATCATTAGTATCAGTTAGCTCAATACATTGCTGTACTTACACACCTGACCTATCAACCACGTAGTCTACATGGTTCCTTCAGGGGGCTTGTGCCCCGGGAGATCTCATCTTGAGGCGCGCTTCCCGCTTAGATGCTTTCAGCGGTTATCGCTTCCGAACATAGCTACCCGGCAATGCCACTGGCGTGACAACCGGAACACCAGAGGTTCGTCCACTCCGGTCCTCTCGTACTAGGAGCAGCCCCTCTCAAATCTCCAACGCCCATGGCAGATAGGGACCGAACTGTCTCACGACGTTCTGAACCCAGCTCGCGTACCACTTTAAATGGCGAACAGCCATACCCTTGGGACCGACTACAGCCCCAGGATGTGATGAGCCGACATCGAGGTGCCAAACACCGCCGTCGATATGAACTCTTGGGCGGTATCAGCCTGTTATCCCCGGAGTACCTTTTATCCGTTGAGCGATGGCCCTTCCATACAGAACCACCGGATCACTAAGTCCTAGTTTCCTACCTGCTTGATCCGTCGATCTTGCAGTCAAGCACGCTTATGCCTTTGCACACAGTGCGCGATGTCCGACCGCGCTGAGCGTACCTTCGAGCTCCTCCGTTACTCTTTAGGAGGAGACCGCCCCAGTCAAACTACCCACCATACACGGTCCCCGACCCAGATAATGGGCCCAGGTTAGAACGTCAAGCACGACAGGGTGGTATTTCAAGGATGGCTCCACTGCAGCTGGCGCCACAGTTTCATAGCCTCCCACCTATCCTACACAGACGAACTCAACGTTCAGTGTAAAGCTATAGTAAAGGTTCACGGGGTCTTTCCGTCTTGCCACGGGAACGCTGCATCTTCACAGCGATTTCAATTTCACTGAGTCTCGGGTGGAGACAGCGCCGCTGTCGTTACGCCATTCGTGCAGGTCGGAACTTACCCGACAAGGAATTTCGCTACCTTAGGACCGTTATAGTTACGGCCGCCGTTTACTGGGGCTTCGATCAAGAGCTTCGCCTTGCGGCTGACCCCATCAATTAACCTTCCAGCACCGGGCAGGCGTCACACCCTATACGTCCACTTTCGTGTTTGCAGAGTGCTGTGTTTTTGATAAACAGTCGCAGCGGCCTGGTTACTGCGACCCTCTTCAGCTATAGCTCGCACGAGCCACCAAAAAGGGTGCACCTTCTCCCGAAGTTACGGTGCCATGTTGCCTAGTTCCTTCACCCGAGTTCTCTCAAGCGCCTGAGAATTCTCATCCTACCCACCTGTGTCGGTTTACGGTACGGTCTGCGTAAGCTGAAGCTTAGGAGCTTTTCCTGGAAGCGTGGTATCAGTGACTTCGCCATAAAGGCTCGTCTCGGTGCTCGGTCTTA